>NZ_CM183914.1:0-3747500 GCF_059552575.1 Photobacterium sp. HL06 | reverse complement strand
CCTCGGACGAATACTACTGGGGGTAGAGCACTGTTAAGGCTAGGGGGTCATCCCGACTTACCAACCCTTTGCAAACTCCGAATACCAGTAAGTACTATCCGGGAGACACACGGCGGGTGCTAACGTCCGTCGTGGAGAGGGAAACAACCCAGACCGCCAGCTAAGGTCCCAAAGTTATAGCTAAGTGGGAAACGATGTGGGAAGGCTCAGACAGCCAGGATGTTGGCTTAGAAGCAGCCATCATTTAAAGAAAGCGTAATAGCTCACTGGTCGAGTCGGCCTGCGCGGAAGATTTAACGGGGCTAAGCTATACACCGAAGCTGCGGCAATGCAGTTTACTGCATTGGGTAGGGGAGCGTTCTGTAAGCCGTTGAAGGTGAATCGTAAGGTTTGCTGGAGGTATCAGAAGTGCGAATGCTGACATGAGTAACGATAAAGGGAGTGAAAAACTCCCTCGCCGGAAGATCAAGGGTTCCTGTCCAACGTTAATCGGGGCAGGGTAAGTCGACCCCTAAGGCGAGGCCGAAAGGCGTAGTCGATGGGAAACAGGTTAATATTCCTGTACTGCTTATAACTGCGATGGGGGGACGGAGAAGGCTAGGTGGGCCAGGCGACGGTTGTCCTGGTTCAAGGGTGTAGGCTGATGGTTTAGGTAAATCCGGACCATCTTAAGGCTGAGACCCGATGTCGAGCCGCTACGGCGGTGAAGTCATTGATGCCATGCTTCCGGGAAAAGCCTCTAAGCGATAGGTTGTAAGCAATCGTACCCCAAACCGACACAGGTGATCAGGTAGAGAATACCAAGGCGCTTGAGAGAACTCGGGTGAAGGAACTAGGCAAAATGGTACCGTAACTTCGGGAGAAGGTACGCTCCTGGCGGTGAAGTCCCTTGCGGATGGAGCTACTGGGAGTCGCAGATACCAGGTGGCTGCAACTGTTTATTAAAAACACAGCACTGTGCAAAATCGAAAGATGACGTATACGGTGTGACGCCTGCCCGGTGCCGGAAGGTTAATTGATGGGGTTAGACTTCGGTCGAAGCTCTTGATCGAAGCCCCGGTAAACGGCGGCCGTAACTATAACGGTCCTAAGGTAGCGAAATTCCTTGTCGGGTAAGTTCCGACCTGCACGAATGGCGTAATGATGGCCACGCTGTCTCCACCCGAGACTCAGTGAAATTGAAATCGCAGTGAAGATGCTGTGTACCCGCGGCTAGACGGAAAGACCCCGTGAACCTTTACTACAGCTTGGCACTGAACATTGACCCTACATGTGTAGGATAGGTGGGAGGCTTTGAAACCATGTCGCTAGATATGGTGGAGCCGTCCTTGAAATACCACCCTTGTAGTGTTGATGTTCTAACGTCGCCCCCTTATCGGGGGTGCGGACAGTGCCTGGTGGGTAGTTTGACTGGGGCGGTCTCCTCCCAAAGAGTAACGGAGGAGCACGAAGGTGGGCTAATCACGGTCGGACATCGTGAGGTTAGTGCAATGGCATAAGCCCGCTTGACTGCGAGAATGACAATTCGAGCAGGTGCGAAAGCAGGTCATAGTGATCCGGTGGTTCTGAATGGAAGGGCCATCGCTCAACGGATAAAAGGTACTCCGGGGATAACAGGCTGATACCGCCCAAGAGTTCATATCGACGGCGGTGTTTGGCACCTCGATGTCGGCTCATCACATCCTGGGGCTGAAGTCGGTCCCAAGGGTATGGCTGTTCGCCATTTAAAGTGGTACGCGAGCTGGGTTTAGAACGTCGTGAGACAGTTCGGTCCCTATCTGCCGTGGGCGTTGGATGATTGAAGGGGGCTGCTCCTAGTACGAGAGGACCGGAGTGGACGAACCTCTGGTGTTCGGGTTGTTACGCCAGTAGCATTGCCCGGTAGCTAAGTTCGGAATCGATAAGCGCTGAAAGCATCTAAGCGCGAAGCGAGCCCTGAGATGAGTCATCCCTGATACTATAAGTATCCTAAAGGGTTGTTGGAGACTACGACGTAGATAGGCAGGGTGTGTAAGTGCTGCGAGGCATTGAGCTAACCTGTACTAATTGCCCGTGAGGCTTAACCATACAACACCCAAGGGGTTTTTCACTGAAATCGTTCCCGGAATGCCGGACCAAGACGATTATCAGTATTGCCTACATCCATGTAGGTATGGACTCCACGAAGCACTTGAATGGTGCTGAGAACAACTAGTTAACTTTCCCAGATTGCTATTTATCGCCTTTGGGCGGTAGATAAAACAGAATTTGCTTGGCGACCATAGCATTATGGACCCACCTGATCCCATGCCGAACTCAGTAGTGAAACGTAATAGCGCCGATGGTAGTGTGGGGTCTCCCCATGTGAGAGTAGGACATCGCCAGGCTCCTAATTTTGATTTCACTTTTTTAAAAGTGGATGACAGAAAACGAGAGCCCGTTGGCAACAACGGGCTTTTATTTCGCTCTTACCGAACCCGGTGTGAGCGGAGTCAATATAAGGTTTTTGCTCTTTAATCGAATGATTAAAAAGATGAAAATTTTATCTTGACTTAAAAACAGAGAAGCGTATCATACGCTTCCTGACTTGCTGAAGCGCAACGCGCCAAGGCATTGAGAGTCAACGTTCTTTAACAATTTGACCATGCAATCTGTGTGGGCACTCGTGAAAAAGTTAAGTCGAAAGATTTATCAATGAACTGAGTGACCAAGAGCTAGAAATAGTTCGATTGCTTTTTTGTTTCACTTTTTATTAAAAAGTGAAAGTAAGAAAGCGGCACAGTCAATTCGAGTTCTCGTTACTAGCTTCTAGTAATGGAAACTCAATCAGTATTCATTGAGCCGGTCGAAAGACCAAAAAAACTTTAATTGAAGAGTTTGATCATGGCTCAGATTGAACGCTGGCGGCAGGCCTAACACATGCAAGTCGAGCGGCAGCGACAACATTGACCCTTCGGGGGATCTGTTGGGCGGCGAGCGGCGGACGGGTGAGTAATGCCTGGGAATATGCCTTAGTGTGGGGGATAACTATTGGAAACGATAGCTAATACCGCATAATGCCTACGGGCCAAAGAGGGGGACCTTCGGGCCTCTCGCGCTAAGATTAGCCCAGGTGGGATTAGCTTGTTGGTGGGGTAACGGCTCACCAAGGCAACGATCCCTAGCTGGTCTGAGAGGATGATCAGCCACACTGGAACTGAGACACGGTCCAGACTCCTACGGGAGGCAGCAGTGGGGAATATTGCACAATGGGGGAAACCCTGATGCAGCCATGCCGCGTGTATGAAGAAGGCCTTCGGGTTGTAAAGTACTTTCAGTCGTGAGGAAGGGTGTGTAGTTAATAGCTGCATGCCTTGACGTTAGCGACAGAAGAAGCACCGGCTAACTCCGTGCCAGCAGCCGCGGTAATACGGAGGGTGCGAGCGTTAATCGGAATTACTGGGCGTAAAGCGCATGCAGGCGGTCTGTTAAGCAAGATGTGAAAGCCCGGGGCTCAACCTCGGAACAGCATTTTGAACTGGCAGACTAGAGTCTTGTAGAGGGGGGTAGAATTTCAGGTGTAGCGGTGAAATGCGTAGAGATCTGAAGGAATACCGGTGGCGAAGGCGGCCCCCTGGACAAAGACTGACGCTCAGATGCGAAAGCGTGGGGAGCAAACAGGATTAGATACCCTGGTAGTCCACGCCGTAAACGATGTCTACTTGGAGGTTGTGGCCTTGAGCCGTGGCTTTCGGAGCTAACGCGTTAAGTAGACCGCCTGGGGAGTACGGTCGCAAGATTAAAACTCAAATGAATTGACGGGGGCCCGCACAAGCGGTGGAGCATGTGGTTTAATTCGATGCAACGCGAAGAACCTTACCTACTCTTGACATCCAGAGAAGTTACCAGAGATGGTTTCGTGCCTTCGGGAACTCTGAGACAGGTGCTGCATGGCTGTCGTCAGCTCGTGTTGTGAAATGTTGGGTTAAGTCCCGCAACGAGCGCAACCCCTATCCTTGTTTGCCAGCGCGTAATGGCGGGAACTCCAGGGAGACTGCCGGTGATAAACCGGAGGAAGGTGGGGACGACGTCAAGTCATCATGGCCCTTACGAGTAGGGCTACACACGTGCTACAATGGCGTATACAGAGGGCTGCCAACCAGCGATGGTGAGCGAATCCCACAAAGTACGTCGTAGTCCGGATTGGAGTCTGCAACTCGACTCCATGAAGTCGGAATCGCTAGTAATCGTAGATCAGAATGCTACGGTGAATACGTTCCCGGGCCTTGTACACACCGCCCGTCACACCATGGGAGTGGGCTGCACCAGAAGTAGATAGCTTAACCTTCGGGAGGGCGTTTACCACGGTGTGGTTCATGACTGGGGTGAAGTCGTAACAAGGTAGCCCTAGGGGAACCTGGGGCTGGATCACCTCCTTACCTAAAGACTTACTGTTTTATGCAGTGTCCACACAGATTGCTTGGTCGAAATGTAGAGAGCATTCAAGTTGCCCAACAACTTGGATAGAAACACTTAGTCCCGTTCGTCTAGAGGCCTAGGACACCGCCCTTTCACGGCGGTAACAGGGGTTCGACTCCCCTACGGGACGCCAAGGGTCGTTAGCTCAGTTGGTAGAGCAGTTGACTTTTAATCAATTGGTCGCAGGTTCGAATCCTGCACGACCCACCATTTCCTCCTTCGGAAATGTAAAACTACGGAGGGCGATTAGCTCAGTTGGGAGAGCACCTCCCTTACAAGGAGGGGGTCACTGGTTCGAGCCCGGTATCGCCCACCACTCTCTAAGCATTTTCTGCACGGATTTGCAGATTCAATAAAGATTACTTTGTTGAGTCCGCTTTTTGTCGCCTACGCGGCCCGGTCGAAAATGATTAGAAAGTGGTTCGATAGTCTTTAGTAGATAACGAAACACATGCTCTTTAACAATCTGGAAAGCTGACTAGTAAATTCAACTCAATGAGTTGAATTAAAATGTTTCATCGAGAGATGAAACGAGTTCTCAAGCAAACACATTCAAGTGTCTTGTGTAGAGTCCGGCGAAAAACCAATGTCTCCCTGCTCTTTCATGTAGAGAAGGAGAGACACAAACCTTGGTTGTTGACCATACGAAACCTCTTGGGGTTGTATGGTTAAGTGACTAAGCGTACACGGTGGATGCCTTGGCAGTCAGAGGCGATGAAGGACGTATTAACTTGCGATAAGCCCAGTTTAGGCAGTAAAAGCCACTTGAGACTGGGATTTCCGAATGGGGAAACCCACTGGCATAAGCCAGTATCGCTACGTGAATACATAGCGTAGCGAGGCGAACCGGGGGAACTGAAACATCTAAGTACCCCGAGGAATAGAAATCAACCGAGATTCCGGCAGTAGCGGCGAGCGAAACCGGATTAGCCCTTAAGCTAGTTGCATGTTAGGCGAATGTGCTGGAAAGCACAGCAGTAAAGGGTGATAGCCCCGTAGCCGACAGCGCGCTCTTAGTGAAATCGAGTAGGACGGGACACGTGATATCCTGTCTGAACATGGGGGGACCATCCTCCAAGGCTAAATACTCCTGACTGACCGATAGTGAACCAGTACCGTGAGGGAAAGGCGAAAAGAACCCCTGTGAGGGGAGTGAAATAGAACCTGAAACCGTGTACGTACAAGCAGTAGGAGCACCTTCGTGGTGTGACTGCGTACCTTTTGTATAATGGGTCAGCGACTTAATTTTAGTAGCAAGGTTAACCGTATAGGGGAGCCGTAGGGAAACCGAGTCTTAACTGGGCGTACAGTTGCTAGGATTAGACCCGAAACCAGGTGATCTAGCCATGGGCAGGTTGAAGGTGAGGTAACACTTACTGGAGGACCGAACCGACTAATGTTGAAAAATTAGCGGATGACTTGTGGCTAGGGGTGAAAGGCCAATCAAACCTGGAGATAGCTGGTTCTCCCCGAAAGCTATTTAGGTAGCGCCTCGGACGAATACTACTGGGGGTAGAGCACTGTTAAGGCTAGGGGGTCATCCCGACTTACCAACCCTTTGCAAACTCCGAATACCAGTAAGTACTATCCGGGAGACACACGGCGGGTGCTAACGTCCGTCGTGGAGAGGGAAACAACCCAGACCGCCAGCTAAGGTCCCAAAGTTATAGCTAAGTGGGAAACGATGTGGGAAGGCTCAGACAGCCAGGATGTTGGCTTAGAAGCAGCCATCATTTAAAGAAAGCGTAATAGCTCACTGGTCGAGTCGGCCTGCGCGGAAGATTTAACGGGGCTAAGCTATACACCGAAGCTGCGGCAATGCAGTTTACTGCATTGGGTAGGGGAGCGTTCTGTAAGCCGTTGAAGGTGAATCGTAAGGTTTGCTGGAGGTATCAGAAGTGCGAATGCTGACATGAGTAACGATAAAGGGAGTGAAAAACTCCCTCGCCGGAAGATCAAGGGTTCCTGTCCAACGTTAATCGGGGCAGGGTAAGTCGACCCCTAAGGCGAGGCCGAAAGGCGTAGTCGATGGGAAACAGGTTAATATTCCTGTACTGCTTATAACTGCGATGGGGGGACGGAGAAGGCTAGGTGGGCCAGGCGACGGTTGTCCTGGTTCAAGGGTGTAGGCTGTATTCTTAGGTAAATCCGGGAATACTTAAGGCTGAGACCCGATGTCGAGCCGCTACGGCGGTGAAGTCATTGATGCCATGCTTCCGGGAAAAGCCTCTAAGCGATAGGTTGTAAGCAATCGTACCCCAAACCGACACAGGTGATCAGGTAGAGAATACCAAGGCGCTTGAGAGAACTCGGGTGAAGGAACTAGGCAAAATGGTACCGTAACTTCGGGAGAAGGTACGCTCCTGGCGGTGAAGTCCCTTGCGGATGGAGCTACTGGGAGTCGCAGATACCAGGTGGCTGCAACTGTTTATTAAAAACACAGCACTGTGCAAAATCGAAAGATGACGTATACGGTGTGACGCCTGCCCGGTGCCGGAAGGTTAATTGATGGGGTTAGACTTCGGTCGAAGCTCTTGATCGAAGCCCCGGTAAACGGCGGCCGTAACTATAACGGTCCTAAGGTAGCGAAATTCCTTGTCGGGTAAGTTCCGACCTGCACGAATGGCGTAATGATGGCCACGCTGTCTCCACCCGAGACTCAGTGAAATTGAAATCGCAGTGAAGATGCTGTGTACCCGCGGCTAGACGGAAAGACCCCGTGAACCTTTACTACAGCTTGGCACTGAACATTGACCCTACATGTGTAGGATAGGTGGGAGGCTTTGAAACCATGTCGCTAGATATGGTGGAGCCGTCCTTGAAATACCACCCTTGTAGTGTTGATGTTCTAACGTCGCCCCCTTATCGGGGGTGCGGACAGTGCCTGGTGGGTAGTTTGACTGGGGCGGTCTCCTCCCAAAGAGTAACGGAGGAGCACGAAGGTGGGCTAATCACGGTCGGACATCGTGAGGTTAGTGCAATGGCATAAGCCCGCTTGACTGCGAGAATGACAATTCGAGCAGGTGCGAAAGCAGGTCATAGTGATCCGGTGGTTCTGAATGGAAGGGCCATCGCTCAACGGATAAAAGGTACTCCGGGGATAACAGGCTGATACCGCCCAAGAGTTCATATCGACGGCGGTGTTTGGCACCTCGATGTCGGCTCATCACATCCTGGGGCTGAAGTCGGTCCCAAGGGTATGGCTGTTCGCCATTTAAAGTGGTACGCGAGCTGGGTTTAGAACGTCGTGAGACAGTTCGGTCCCTATCTGCCGTGGGCGTTGGATGATTGAAGGGGGCTGCTCCTAGTACGAGAGGACCGGAGTGGACGAACCTCTGGTGTTCGGGTTGTCACGCCAGTGGCATTGCCCGGTAGCTAAGTTCGGAATCGATAAGCGCTGAAAGCATCTAAGCGCGAAGCGAGCCCTGAGATGAGTCATCCCTGATACTATAAGTATCCTAAAGGGTTGTTGGAGACTACGACGTAGATAGGCAGGGTGTGTAAGTGCTGCGAGGCATTGAGCTAACCTGTACTAATTGCCCGTGAGGCTTAACCATACAACACCCAAGGGGTTTTTCACTGAAATCGTTCCCGGAATGCCGGACCAAGACGATTATCAGTATTGCCTACATCCATGTAGGTATGGACTCCACGAAGCACTTGAATGGTGCTGAGAACAACTAGTTAACTTTCCCAGATTGCTATTTATCGCCTTTGGGCGGTGAATAAAACAGAATTTGCTTGGCGACCATAGCATTATGGACCCACCTGATCCCATGCCGAACTCAGTAGTGAAACGTAATAGCGCCGATGGTAGTGTGGGGTCTCCCCATGTGAGAGTAGGACATCGCCAGGCTCCTAATTTTGATTTCACTTTTTTAAAAGTGGATGACAGAAAACGAGAGCCCGTTGGCAACAACGGGCTTTTATTTCGCTCTTACCGAACACGGTGTGAGCGGAGTCAATATAAGGTTTTTGCTCTTTAATCGAATGATTAAAAAGATGAAAATTTTATCTTGACTTAAAAACAGAGAAGCGTATTATACGCGTCCTGACTTGCTGAAGCGCAACGCGCCAAGGCATTGAAAGTCAACGTTCTTTAACAATTTGACCATGCAATCTGTGTGGGCACTCGTGAAAAAGTTAAGTCGAAAGATTTATCAATGAACTGAGTGACCAATACAAATACTTTTTCTCTTTATAAGAGAGGGGTTATTTGGCACAGTCAATTCGAGTTCTCGTTACTAGCTTCTAGTAATGGCAACTCAATCAGTATTCATTGAGCCGTTCCGAAAGGAACAACAAAACTTTAATTGAAGAGTTTGATCATGGCTCAGATTGAACGCTGGCGGCAGGCCTAACACATGCAAGTCGAGCGGCAGCGACAACATTGAACCTTCGGGGGATTTGTTGGGCGGCGAGCGGCGGACGGGTGAGTAATGCCTGGGAATATGCCTTAGTGTGGGGGATAACTATTGGAAACGATAGCTAATACCGCATAATGCCTACGGGCCAAAGAGGGGGACCTTCGGGCCTCTCGCGCTAAGATTAGCCCAGGTGGGATTAGCTTGTTGGTGGGGTAACGGCTCACCAAGGCGACGATCCCTAGCTGGTCTGAGAGGATGATCAGCCACACTGGAACTGAGACACGGTCCAGACTCCTACGGGAGGCAGCAGTGGGGAATATTGCACAATGGGGGAAACCCTGATGCAGCCATGCCGCGTGTATGAAGAAGGCCTTCGGGTTGTAAAGTACTTTCAGTCGTGAGGAAGGGTGTGTAGTTAATAGCTGCATGCCTTGACGTTAGCGACAGAAGAAGCACCGGCTAACTCCGTGCCAGCAGCCGCGGTAATACGGAGGGTGCGAGCGTTAATCGGAATTACTGGGCGTAAAGCGCATGCAGGCGGTCTGTTAAGCAAGATGTGAAAGCCCGGGGCTCAACCTCGGAACAGCATTTTGAACTGGCAGACTAGAGTCTTGTAGAGGGGGGTAGAATTTCAGGTGTAGCGGTGAAATGCGTAGAGATCTGAAGGAATACCGGTGGCGAAGGCGGCCCCCTGGACAAAGACTGACGCTCAGATGCGAAAGCGTGGGGAGCAAACAGGATTAGATACCCTGGTAGTCCACGCCGTAAACGATGTCTACTTGGAGGTTGTGGCCTTGAGCCGTGGCTTTCGGAGCTAACGCGTTAAGTAGACCGCCTGGGGAGTACGGTCGCAAGATTAAAACTCAAATGAATTGACGGGGGCCCGCACAAGCGGTGGAGCATGTGGTTTAATTCGATGCAACGCGAAGAACCTTACCTACTCTTGACATCCAGAGAAGTTACCAGAGATGGTTTCGTGCCTTCGGGAACTCTGAGACAGGTGCTGCATGGCTGTCGTCAGCTCGTGTTGTGAAATGTTGGGTTAAGTCCCGCAACGAGCGCAACCCCTATCCTTGTTTGCCAGCGCGTAATGGCGGGAACTCCAGGGAGACTGCCGGTGATAAACCGGAGGAAGGTGGGGACGACGTCAAGTCATCATGGCCCTTACGAGTAGGGCTACACACGTGCTACAATGGCGTATACAGAGGGCTGCCAACCAGCGATGGTGAGCGAATCCCACAAAGTACGTCGTAGTCCGGATTGGAGTCTGCAACTCGACTCCATGAAGTCGGAATCGCTAGTAATCGTAGATCAGAATGCTACGGTGAATACGTTCCCGGGCCTTGTACACACCGCCCGTCACACCATGGGAGTGGGCTGCACCAGAAGTAGATAGCTTAACCTTCGGGAGGGCGTTTACCACGGTGTGGTTCATGACTGGGGTGAAGTCGTAACAAGGTAGCCCTAGGGGAACCTGGGGCTGGATCACCTCCTTACCTAAAGACTTGCTGTTTTATGCAGTGTCCACACAGATTGCTTGGTTAAAATGTAAAAGAACGTGAAAAGACTTGGGTCTGTAGCTCAGGTGGTTAGAGCGCACCCCTGATAAGGGTGAGGTCGGTGGTTCAAGTCCACTCAGACCCACCACTTTCTTCCCAAAGAAAGTGTGTGACAGTCTTTTTAATACGTTGGGGCTATAGCTCAGCTGGGAGAGCGCCTGCCTTGCACGCAGGAGGTCTGCGGTTCGATCCCGCATAGCTCCACCACTCTTTAAACGTACTTCTCTTGAAAAACAGAGGTATATAGTGCTTTTAAAAAGTGGACACCTTTTCGAAGGTCAACACAATGTTCTTTAACAATCTGGAAAGCTGACTAGTAAATTCAATTTTTACAATTGAATTAAAATGTTTCATCGAGAGATGAAACGAGTTCTCAAGCAAACACATTCAAGTGTCTTGTGTAGAGTCCGGCGAAAAACCAATTGTGTCCTTATCAGACACACAAACCTTGGTTGTTGACCATACGAAACCTCTTGGGGTTGTATGGTTAAGTGACTAAGCGTACACGGTGGATGCCTTGGCAGTCAGAGGCGATGAAGGACGTATTAACTTGCGATAAGCCCAGTTTAGGCAGTAAAAGCCACTTGAGACTGGGATTTCCGAATGGGGAAACCCACTGGCATAAGCCAGTATCGCTACGTGAATACATAGCGTAGCGAGGCGAACCGGGGGAACTGAAACATCTAAGTACCCCGAGGAATAGAAATCAACCGAGATTCCGGCAGTAGCGGCGAGCGAAACCGGATTAGCCCTTAAGCTAGTTGAGCGTTAGGCGAATGTGCTGGAAAGCACAGCAGTAAAGGGTGATAGCCCCGTAGCCGACAGCGCGCTCTTAGTGAAATCGAGTAGGACGGGACACGTGATATCCTGTCTGAACATGGGGGGACCATCCTCCAAGGCTAAATACTCCTGACTGACCGATAGTGAACCAGTACCGTGAGGGAAAGGCGAAAAGAACCCCTGTGAGGGGAGTGAAATAGAACCTGAAACCGTGTACGTACAAGCAGTAGGAGCACCTTCGTGGTGTGACTGCGTACCTTTTGTATAATGGGTCAGCGACTTAATTTTAGTAGCAAGGTTAACCGTATAGGGGAGCCGTAGGGAAACCGAGTCTTAACTGGGCGTACAGTTGCTAGGATTAGACCCGAAACCAGGTGATCTAGCCATGGGCAGGTTGAAGGTGAGGTAACACTTACTGGAGGACCGAACCGACTAATGTTGAAAAATTAGCGGATGACTTGTGGCTAGGGGTGAAAGGCCAATCAAACCTGGAGATAGCTGGTTCTCCCCGAAAGCTATTTAGGTAGCGCCTCGGACGAATACTACTGGGGGTAGAGCACTGTTAAGGCTAGGGGGTCATCCCGACTTACCAACCCTTTGCAAACTCCGAATACCAGTAAGTACTATCCGGGAGACACACGGCGGGTGCTAACGTCCGTCGTGGAGAGGGAAACAACCCAGACCGCCAGCTAAGGTCCCAAAGTTATAGCTAAGTGGGAAACGATGTGGGAAGGCTCAGACAGCCAGGATGTTGGCTTAGAAGCAGCCATCATTTAAAGAAAGCGTAATAGCTCACTGGTCGAGTCGGCCTGCGCGGAAGATTTAACGGGGCTAAGCTATACACCGAAGCTGCGGCAATGCAGTTTACTGCATTGGGTAGGGGAGCGTTCTGTAAGCCGTTGAAGGTGAATCGTAAGGTTTGCTGGAGGTATCAGAAGTGCGAATGCTGACATGAGTAACGATAAAGGGAGTGAAAAACTCCCTCGCCGGAAGATCAAGGGTTCCTGTCCAACGTTAATCGGGGCAGGGTAAGTCGACCCCTAAGGCGAGGCCGAAAGGCGTAGTCGATGGGAAACAGGTTAATATTCCTGTACTGCTTATAACTGCGATGGGGGGACGGAGAAGGCTAGGTGGGCCAGGCGACGGTTGTCCTGGTTCAAGGGTGTAGGCTGTATTCTTAGGTAAATCCGGGAATACTTAAGGCTGAGACCCGATGTCGAGCCGCTACGGCGGTGAAGTCATTGATGCCATGCTTCCGGGAAAAGCCTCTAAGCGATAGGTTGTAAGCAATCGTACCCCAAACCGACACAGGTGATCAGGTAGAGAATACCAAGGCGCTTGAGAGAACTCGGGTGAAGGAACTAGGCAAAATGGTACCGTAACTTCGGGAGAAGGTACGCTCCTGGCGGTGAAGTCCCTTGCGGATGGAGCTACTGGGAGTCGCAGATACCAGGTGGCTGCAACTGTTTATTAAAAACACAGCACTGTGCAAAATCGAAAGATGACGTATACGGTGTGACGCCTGCCCGGTGCCGGAAGGTTAATTGATGGGGTTAGACTTCGGTCGAAGCTCTTGATCGAAGCCCCGGTAAACGGCGGCCGTAACTATAACGGTCCTAAGGTAGCGAAATTCCTTGTCGGGTAAGTTCCGACCTGCACGAATGGCGTAATGATGGCCACGCTGTCTCCACCCGAGACTCAGTGAAATTGAAATCGCAGTGAAGATGCTGTGTACCCGCGGCTAGACGGAAAGACCCCGTGAACCTTTACTACAGCTTGGCACTGAACATTGACCCTACATGTGTAGGATAGGTGGGAGGCTTTGAAACCATGTCGCTAGATATGGTGGAGCCGTCCTTGAAATACCACCCTTGTAGTGTTGATGTTCTAACGTCGCCCCCTTATCGGGGGTGCGGACAGTGCCTGGTGGGTAGTTTGACTGGGGCGGTCTCCTCCCAAAGAGTAACGGAGGAGCACGAAGGTGGGCTAATCACGGTCGGACATCGTGAGGTTAGTGCAATGGCATAAGCCCGCTTGACTGCGAGAATGACAATTCGAGCAGGTGCGAAAGCAGGTCATA
Source organism: Photobacterium sp. HL06 (assembly GCF_059552575.1). Taxonomy (NCBI): domain Bacteria; kingdom Pseudomonadati; phylum Pseudomonadota; class Gammaproteobacteria; order Vibrionales; family Vibrionaceae; genus Photobacterium; species Photobacterium sp. HL06. The sequence goes on along the minus strand of NZ_CM183914.1, from coordinate 3,734,277 downwards.
GTGATCCGGTGGTTCTGAATGGAAGGGCCATCGCTCAACGGATAAAAGGTACTCCGGGGATAACAGGCTGATACCGCCCAAGAGTTCATATCGACGGCGGTGTTTGGCACCTCGATGTCGGCTCATCACATCCTGGGGCTGAAGTCGGTCCCAAGGGTATGGCTGTTCGCCATTTAAAGTGGTACGCGAGCTGGGTTTAGAACGTCGTGAGACAGTTCGGTCCCTATCTGCCGTGGGCGTTGGATGATTGAAGGGGGCTGCTCCTAGTACGAGAGGACCGGAGTGGACGAACCTCTGGTGTTCGGGTTGTCACGCCAGTGGCATTGCCCGGTAGCTAAGTTCGGAATCGATAAGCGCTGAAAGCATCTAAGCGCGAAGCGAGCCCTGAGATGAGTCATCCCTGATACTATAAGTATCCTAAAGGGTTGTTGGAGACTACGACGTAGATAGGCAGGGTGTGTAAGTGCTGCGAGGCATTGAGCTAACCTGTACTAATTGCCCGTGAGGCTTAACCATACAACACCCAAGGGGTTTTTCACTGAAATCGTTCCCGGAATGCCGGACCAAGACGATTATCAGTATTGCCTACATCCATGTAGGTATGGACTCCACGAAGCACTTGAATGGTGCTGAGAACAACTAGTTAACTTTCCCAGATTGCTATTTATCGCCTTTGGGCGGTAGATAAAACAGAATTTGCTTGGCGACCATAGCATTATGGACCCACCTGATCCCATGCCGAACTCAGTAGTGAAACGTAATAGCGCCGATGGTAGTGTGGGGTCTCCCCATGTGAGAGTAGGACATCGCCAGGCTTAAACATAGGTTTTCATCTTTTTAAAAAAAGATGAAAGCAAAAACAAATAAAGCAGCGACCATCAGACTTTATTTGTTGCTCAGAATTGAGTGGAGCGGTAGTTCAGTTGGTTAGAATACCGGCCTGTCACGCCGGGGGTCGCGGGTTCGAGTCCCGTCCGCTCCGCCACTTATTAAGAAGCCTCGTCGAAAGACGAGGCTTTTTTGCATTTAACGCTCCCTAGCGTCCTTCGGCCGCTTGGTCTCGGGGCTGGGCGCCCCCGTTCGAGTCCCGGTCGTGTGCGACCCCAGCCGCTCCGCCACTTATATTAAGCCCAAGACTAGGCGTCCCCGACGAAAGACTTGGGCTTTTTTACATCTGAAGGTTTTGTTCGCCCTGTGGTTGAATGATCCGCTGATTTGGGGAGTGGATGAACTGCCACATGAAAGTATGACTACAACTAGGTTGCTAAGTTAACTTGAGAAGCTTCATTCTTCTCTACGATAAAATGCTTTCCGAGTAATTCAAGTAGGCTTTCTTTATAGGGTTCATGGTTTTTCTTCCCGAGTAGGTTAGCTATTTCTTGCCCTACTGGAGATAAACGGTAGTAGGTCAAAGCGACTCCCTTTTTTATTGGTCTTAACAAGTAATGTGAACCTTGGTAGCCAAATGCGAGGGGAGACTCCATATTTATCTCTCCCGACTCAAGTTCGCTGCGGAGCAGCAATCCAAGCTCCATCAGAACCAGTAAGTGGGAATATGGCAGCTGATAATTACCCAGAGCAAGTTTATCTGTTGATGGCGAGCGAAGTAGTGATAGAACACCATGCCGCACTTTAATGCTCGTCAGGAGCTTTTTGCTGTGATCGTTACCAAAGTGGCAGGTTAGCATACAAGCCCGGTGGAAGGTTTGTGCTTCACGTTGGGTCATTTTCTTGAGTGCGTCTAGTGCTTTTAAGGACGTGGATCCTGGGGAGATGATTTCTTGCTTGAGCACTCGACTCCAAAGTTTTTGCATTGATGCGCTGTGGATATGCTTTGCGATAGAGATGAAGTGATAGAGCCAATCGGGATCGGGATCTCCAGCAGTTTCATCACTGCAGCTGTCATAAGCCAATTTGAATATACGTTCTAGATTTTCTTGCTGGTATTGGGCCTCTAGCAATTGCCTATGCTTGGTTCTTTCCTCTAGGTTTCTATCTGCATCGTTTGAGATGAGGTGGCTAATAGCATAATGGCTGGCTAGCTCTTTGGTTTGAGCTTGGCTACTTCTTATATAGCTATTATTTTCTTCTTTTTTCACTGTTGGCATGGTCGATGCCTTAGTGCTTGTTTTTGTGTCCTTATCTGCATTGTTCATAGCGGGCTCAGAGTTGATAAGTCTGGCTATAGTTTTACCAGTTGATCGTATTATTTGGCAATATGCGTGACTTTTGTGTTAATGAGTGGTTAAATTTGTTGCGTGTTTGGATTTTGATGGAACAGGAAATGAAGGAGCTACTGATGAATAAGTCTGGTAAGCGACTGACTGATGTGCTGCTGGTACTCGGTTACGCGACGATACTGGCCTACCTTGCGATGCATGTTTAGATCTGGAAACAAGATAAGCCAGCAACTTTAACGGTAAGATGAGGTACCGATGTTACATATCATCGTACTCTTCTAAGGCTATGCCTTCCAACAAGTAACCGACTTCGGCCATGTCATGGCTGATATACTGCGTTCGCAAGGTTCCGACCACATAGATGACATCCCATAACTGCTGGATTGGGGCTCCTTTTTCAAATTTCACATAAATGATTTGATTTGGAGGTGGAGGAGGCACGTGAATACAAGCACCAAAGTATGGAACTAGCAAAAACTCTGTGACAACTTTGTCATCGCCTTCCAAAGGAATAACAAAGCCAGGGATTTTAACTTTACTCCCATTTAATTCATCACGTACTTTTCCAATCATAGATTGTTTGGCCACATCACCATCGTGATTGAGTATAGGCATACTGTTCTTGTTGAACTGCTGTCTTTCCTGCTCTGGTACTAGGTCAATCCAGTCGAGAGTTAAGACATCACTGGCATTGCTCATTAAAGGTAGCCAGCAACATAGTACGATTAACCACTTTTTCATCTTGTCTCCTTTAAACTTTAATTGTCATGCCATCAGCTAGAGAATGTTGATAGGCACGTAGCGCAGGAATAATCCCTACAGTGATCCCCGCCAGCTGAACGACACCGAGTAAGAGCAGCTCATAAGGTGTGAGTGTACTAATTTCGATATAGAGCCCAAATTGCTGTTGGATAAATGGCTGCGCAATAGCCATGAGACTATAAAGTAACGTGATGCCGAGGGTGATCCCAATAGCTGTTAGTACAGTCGCTTCACTGATTAATAAAAAGAAAATATGGCTTGGCCTTGCTCCCATCGCCCTGAGAATTGCCATTTCGCGGCGTCTTTCATTTAAGCTGGTCAGTAAGCTGGTCAGCATACCTAGTAGCCCTGCGATAACAACGAACCCTGATACAACCAACAGAGCCTGTTCGGCAATTGACATCATTCCCCACAGTTCATGGAGAGCGATCCCCGGCATGATGGCACTGAGAGGCTCTTTTGAATAGGTGTTGATATAACGTTGTAAGGCGAATGTTTGTATCTTAGAGTTTAGGCCAAGCATAAAGGCCGTTATCTGCTTGGGCTCAAACTGATAGTTTTCTAGTGCATGTGCATCCGGTGTGTTACCGAGCTTTGCTCCTGACTCCCATCCAATGTGGATTGCTTCGATTGCGCCCAAAGAGACATGTACGCTGCGATCTACCGGAGTACCTGTTGGTTCAAGAATACCGACAACTTTGAAAGGCAGGTTATCATGGCGGTTAAAGGACTTATCACTGATACCGTGAGCAATGATGATCTCATCACCGAGCTTATAGTTTAACTTTTTTGCTACCTCGGCTCCGAGGACGGTTTCGAATAACCCCGTGAACTCCCGGCCAGTTGCAAAGTTGAGGGATTGTTTTTTACCATATTGGTAATGGGCGAAATAGGATTCATTGGTACCGATCACTCGGTAACCTTGATGAGAGTCGCCGAGGGAGATCGGAATCGCCCATTTGACCGAGCGATGTTGGCTGATTTCCTGATAACTTCTCCAGTCAATATTATTGGTGGCATTACCAATACGAAAGACAGAATAAAGCAATAGGTTTACCTGACCAGAACGCGAGCCAACAATTAAATCGGTACCTGAAATCGTATTGGCAAAGCTGGATTTTGCCTGAGTGCGGACTCTTTCTACACCAAGTAAAAGAGTGACGGAAATGGCCACCGTCAGCAGGGTGAGCAATGCCGTCGTTTTACGGTTGGCCAGGCTCTGCCATGCCAGTCGAATTATCGCGCCCATTAACGGATCCCTTTTGCTGCTTGGTTTATATTGTTTAGTTCAATACTACGGTCAAATAACGATTCGAGAGTTCCATCATGGCTGACAAAGAGTAAGGTTGTTTCTGCCTTATCGCATTCGGCCATGAGTAGTTGGATAAAGGCTTCCCGGTTGTCATGATCCAATGCCGAGGTCGGTTCGTCTGCAATCAGCAACTCCGGTTGCCCTATTAGCGCTCTTGCTGCAGCAACCCGCTGTTGCTGGCCGATACTCAGTTCACTGATGGGACGCTCCAGACACTCTTGAGGTAAGTGGAGCTGGGTTAGCAGCCGTTTAGCCTCTTGTGTCATCTCTCCTGAAAATCGACGTTTGCGTCGGTGGGAAAAACGGCAAGGCAGCAGGACATTATCGATCACAGAGAGGTAAGGCAGCAGGTTAAACATCTGGAAAATATAACCGATGTGGTTTGCTCTGAATTGGTCTCTTTGAGTTGGCTTTTGTTGGCTGAATGGTTGCTGCAGGAGCTTGATCTCGCCTGATGTCGGCTGTGAGATCCCTGCCAGTAAGCTTAACAAGCTGGATTTGCCACTTCCGCTAGGCCCTTTTAGAAAGACTTTTTCACCTTTTCTGATCGCCAAAGATGGGATCTCGAGTAGATTCTGCGTTTGCTTTGGCCAGCGGAATGTCAGGTTGCTCAGTTCTATAACGTTCATTTTATTTCCTAAAATAGGGGGAGAGCTCCCCCCATCACGACTTAATATTTACTATAAGGCTATGTTTAGAATCTAAACCGTGTATTGGTCGGAGTCAGGTGAACTGCCTTTTGACTCGCTTCTGTAATAGCCTGAATGGTAATTTTTTCAGTGGTCGGAAACGCTTTGAACCAGTAAACGTCAAGAGATTGTAGCTGCGAAATACCGCTACAGTGGAAGACATATTGAGCTGAAAATTCACCATGTGCACGATCTGCATGGCTATCATGCTCATGGCCTGCGTGGCTGTCATGGTCATGCTCTTCATGCTCATGGCCTACGTGGCTGTCATGGTCATGCTCTTCATGCTCATGGCCTGCGTGGCTGTCATGGTCCTGTTCTTCATGATCATGCCCGGTATGAGTATTTTGCTCTGTTAGTGTTTCTGTAACATACGCTTCACTTAGCTGGCATTTTGCTGATGGTGAGAAAGCAAATAGTTGGTTGGTATTATTAAGTTGTTGAACTGCGTGTTCTAGAGCTTGCTGTTGTTGTTTGTTGGACGGTGCGTGTTCAAAGCCGACGATATCAGCCCCAGGCGCGGTGATCTCCATAAGCAGTTCTTTGCCATCCTGGGCTATGTTGAACTCAACCACCCCGTGTACATGGGCATCGTGTTGTCGAAAAGTATCTTCGGCAGATACTGAATAGGCCGTTGTCAGTGTCCCTAATAGCAGGGCACACGCAGAAAGACGATGAGGAAAAAGCATGGTAACTCCAATCTAAATAGTTTTAATAGGTCAATGTGTTCGATTTAGACGGTTATCGGAGGGGCTCTGGCTAGGGGCGAAGAGGGGTAGCAATGGCCTGCTAGGACGATTGCAACAGGGCCGTGTTGTTCAGGAGCTTGAGCAGGTAAGGAGTCCAGCTTTGGTGTGGCTGCCGCATCATGTACCAGGTGGCAGATGCAGCATTCCTGAATATGGTGATGGCTGCTGTCTATTTCAAATTCATGCAATACCGATAAAGGCCCAATCACAAAAATTAAGCCAATACAAAGTATTGTATAAAGGTGTATCCACCGGGAGTTGAAACGTAGCACTATAGGAAAAAGAAGCCATTACCAATCAGTATTGTAATAATATAACATTACTTTTCGCTGCTGGTCATGGCTTTGTTGTTCACTTAGCCCATTAACTAGGAATGAATTACAAATTACTATTAACTAAACTAAGTGCTTGTTTGACTTCTGTTGAATTGAGCTTACCTTCTTTGACGAACAAGACTCGGCTTTCCTTGTCCAAGACAATAATGGCTGAACTCTCTTCTTGGAGCTCCCAGGTTGCACGTATCTTGCCTTCAGCATCAAGAACCATGGAAGACCAGGAAAACTCCCGCTTGCTGTCTTCTGCCGATGACTTCACAAAACTGCCCGTTCCCCAAATAGCATCGTCTTGGTTGATGATTGTGGTTGTCTGGTATTTATCTGCCGGGAATTCAGCGGCAGTGATTGCCTGCATCAGCTCAGCATTCATTTCTTTTGCCGAGCTACGGCCAGCGATTGCCTGAATTACCCTCACTTTACCTGGCAGCTGTGAGCTGCTCCAATTTTGATAGGCGATATCTTCACCATTGAGTGTGATCTCACCTTTGTCAGCGACCGTCGCGGTTGGAATTGTTTCACCAACCTGGATGGTATGGGCTGTTGCAAGGCCTGGTAATAATGCAGCAAGTAAAGCAATCATTGGCTTCTTATTCATTGTATTTATTCCATTTATTGTTAGACGCTTCATTATCTTAGAACAGTCAGAAATAACTGGTAAAACCAGTTGGAAATAGTCGATCTCAATCACTAAATAATGGGCATTTCATTGGGGCAAGAAGGGAAGCTTCACAAAATGTGAGACCGGTTTTTTATGCATCTGTGATGATTCTGTTCTACAGTGATTACTTGATTTGATGAAAGTTTCAGGGATGTTCTGTTTAGTTTGGCAAGCAACTTGCTTTAAACACAGATGAAAAATTGAAACATATTCGATATGGCAAGGTCTATTGCTATATCAATTCTGCGAGGGATATATGCTTAGAGTTTTCAAACATTATCGTCCAAATCAGGTTGCGCGTTACGTCAAGAGCTATTTTCGTGGCCGCTTATTCATCATGGGGATCGGTGGTTTTGAGTTTGACTGCGGCCGTTTGTTGCCTCCGAAAAGCCAAAGCTTAAAAGCGCTGAGTGTACTTTCTGAGGTAAATAAAGAGATCCAGCTACTGGCGGCAGAGGCTGTATAGCCAGAGTTGAACTCTGGCTATAGCGTTATTGGGGAGTAAGGCAAACACCAGTTCCGCCTAGCCCGCAATATCCATCAAGGTTTTTGGCCAGATACTGCTGGTGGTACTCTTCGGCAAAATAATAGTTGCCGGCAGGTCCAATCTCGGTGGTAATTGCGTGTGATACTTGCTGCTTTTTCAAGGCATCTTGATAGCGAGCTTTACTTTGCTGTGCCTGTTCAAGCTGTGCCAGAGAGGTCGTATAGATGACGGATCGGTATTGAGTGCCAATGTCATTACCTTGCTGCATGCCTTGGGTTGGGTCATGATTTTCCCAAAACAGGGCAAGTAGCTGTTGTAACGATATTTGGGTTGGGTCAAAAAGAATACGTACTACTTCGGTATGGCCGGTTTTACCTGTGCAGACTTCTTCATAGGTCGGGTTAGGCGTGAATCCGCCACTATAGCCGACGGAGGTGCTATATACGCCTGGTTGTTGCCAGAATAGTCTTTCAGCGCCCCAGAAACAGCCCATACCAACGATAACCTCTTCTAGCCCTTGCGGCTTATTATCATCAATGGGTGTACCATTCACTGCATGTGGCAGAGAGGGAAGGATTGGCGTTGCCCGGCCAATGAGCGCAGCTTCTGGCGCGATCATATTTTGTTTATTTACTGACATTGTCATTTCCTTTTACGCAGTCTTAACAAAGAAAGTAGAGGAATCCTGCCAGACAATCAATATAGATTGATTTATGAAGATTAAATGTTGGCAGTTAGGCCTGCCCTTTGTCAAAATTATTGATGCGCATCGATAAACAATAATAAAGCTCATTAGTGAAGCCAAATAAGAATGAAGAAAAAAGTTAAGCGGTTTAGCCTTACCGCAATTGCTGTTGTTGTATCTGCACCTGTTCTGGCAGATACCTCATTGGCCATTAAGGGGTTAAAAGGAAGCCTGAAAAACAATGTTGAGGCCTATGTCTCTGCAATTCCTGAAGATGATTACAGTATTTCTCTACGCTTTCGCGAACAGCTGGAAGGCGAGATCAAAGATGCCTTGAAGGCGCTGGGTCGCTATCAACCCACTTTCTCTTATCAGGTTGAGGAAGAGGGTAAAGACACCGAGCTGACCGTTACCGTTAATGCCGGGCCAAAGACCAAAATAGCGAGAAGTGATATCCGAATTACCGGGATGGCCGAGAGTGATCCCGACTTTCTTGCCTTGGTTAGAAAAAGCGGACTTGGATTTGGTAAAACACTGAATCACGGAAAATATGAGTCGTTTAAGTCTTCTTTGAGCAGCCTGGCGTTGCGAAAAGGCTATTTTGATGCCGAGCTAAAGAAAAGCGTTTTAGAGGTGGCTCCGACACGTAATGAAGCGTTTATCACGATCGAGTTTGCTGCTGGAAAGCGCTATAACTTTGGCGAAACGCTATTTACGGGCAGCCAGATAGATGAAGACAGATTGCAGTCGTTGATCCCTTATGAAGAAGGGGAGCCCTACCTTGCATCTACTTTGGGAGAGTTCAATCAGCGACTATCGAATGTCGGTTGGTTTTCATCGATCTTTGTTGGCGGTGATGTGGCTAACTTAAAAGGCGATAGCGTGCCTGTTAATGTAGCGCTAGAGCCACAGGTTAGAAATCAGCTTGAAACCGGTATTGGTTATTCAACCGACGTCGGTACGCGGCTGAAATTCAACTGGCGGAAGCCTTGGATCAATAGTGCCGGCCATAGCCTTGATGTAAAAACCGAGCTCTCGAAGGTGCAGCCTAAAGTCGAGGCAGTCTATAAAATTCCCCTTGATGATGTATTGAATGACTACTACCAGATTGTTGGTGGTATTCGCTATGTCGATAACCACGACACCATCAGTATTGAAAATAGCTTAGGTGTCGAGCGCCACTGGCGGCTGGAATCCGGCTGGAAGCGGGTGGCTTCGTTGCGCTGGCTCTACGAAAACTACAAACAGGGCACGGATGAAAGTGGTGTCTTAGCCATGGTGATCCCGGGGATTAGATATGACAAAACCCGGTCACGGGGAGGGGCGATGCCAACCTGGGGTGACAAGCAGCTAATTTCTATTGAGTTATCAGATCCGGCTCTGGGCTCGGATAGCAAGCTTGCCCACTTTCGGGGGCGGAGTGCTTGGATCCGTAGTGCCGGGAAAGACCATCGCGGTCTATTCCGTGTCGATGGTGGTGCCGTTATTGCTGATCGTATCGAAGATGTGCCGCCTTCAATGCGCTTTTTTGTCGGTGGGGATAATAGCTTGCGAGGATACAGCTATGAATCGATAGCACCGAGAGACAGTGGTAATAAGCTACGCGGTGGTCAGTATATGCTGACCACCTCGCTGGAATACCAGTACCGGGTTTACGGTGACTGGTGGGGCGCGGCTTTCTATGACTACGGTTCAGCCTGGATTGATCATCCGGACTGGCATCGTGGTGTCGGTGTCGGGGTGCGCTGGGCATCGCCTGTCGGGCCAATTCGTCTTGATTTTGCATGGGGACTGGATAAGAACCGAGACAAGTTCCAGATCCACTTTGTACTGGGGCCTGAAATATGATTTGGTTGAAGCGCATTACGCTGGGGCTGCTGGCCCTGCTATTTATATTGGTGATTGCTGTCGCGGCGCTATTGTATACCCCGGCTGGTGTTAAGGTTGCGGTATGGGGGGCACAAAAGGCCTTGCCGGCGTTATCGGTGGAAAACAGTTCTGGTAGCTTGCTAAAGGGCTTTTCTCTTGAGCAGGTGAGTTACAACGATCCTCACCTTGATTTGGCTGCAGAAAACCTATCGTTGGTTATCGATGATAGTTGCCTGCTGGTCCCGGCTGTGTGCGTGACTGAGTTAGGCCTGTCTGGCGTGCGCTTTGCAATGCCTGAATTACCGCCTTCGCCACCTGAACAGGAAGATATAGATACTCAACCTGCGAAAGAAATTGCTATGCCGTTACCGATCCGGGTTGATCGTGTTGTGCTTGATAACATCGACCTCGATATTTTGGGTAACAAGATCGCCTGGCAGCACTTTTCAACGGCGGCTGAAATAGCGGGCAGTCATCTGATACTTAAGCCGACTGACTGGCAGGATATCGAGCTAACACTAGCCCCTGCTGCTGAAAGTGACAGCGCGCCAGCGAACACAGAGGCAGAGTCTAGTTCTGAGCCGATTGTGCTACCTGAGGTTGTGTTGCCTTTGTCCTTTGACATTCAGCGCTTTACGGTGAAAAACTTTACGCTGAACGGTGATACACCCCAACAAGTCAATGTGCTGGATATTGCGGCAACGGCACAGGGCAGTGATATTACGCTGAGTAAAGTCGTTCTGGATGTCCCGCAAGCAAAATTGGGTGCCACTGCGGATGTTTCATTATCCGGCGATTACCCGCTACGGTTGGATGCTGACCTTGATATCGCCATAGCCCCGATCCAAGACCACAAGCTTAAGTTGCAAGCAACCGGCACACTGGCACAGCTATCGCTGGATGCCAGCCTCAAGGGCACGTTAGATGCGCTGCTTACCGGCCAGCTATCTCCTTTGGATCCGAAACTGCCTTTTGATCTCGATTTATCCAGCCAGCATATACAGTGGCCGATTGATAAAGATGCCGAGTTTGAAGTCACCGATACATCAGTGAAAGCGGAAGGCAACCTGAGTGGCTTTACGTTCAAGGCTAAGACCAAGGTTGATGGTGCCCCGATGCCTGCTGTGGCAGCGAATCTTACGGGACAAGGCGATCTTACCCAGGTGACACTGGACAAGCTGGTGGTTGATACCCTTGGCGGAACCATTTCCGGGAATGCCAAGGCCAGCTGGAAAGAATTGGTTAACTGGCAGGGGGAGTTGGATTTCAGCCATATTCAACCCGGTCTTGAATGGCCGGAAGCAAAGGGCGATCTCAGCGGTAAGTTGCGAACTTCTGGAGGCCTGACTCAGCAAGGCGGTTGGTTTGTAAAGCTGCCTGAGCTATCAGTAGATGGTGTGGTGTTGGAACAGCCATTCACCCTTGACGGCCAGCTAGACGCCAAGGATAAGGCAGGTAAGGGGAATATTCAGTTAGTGACGGAGCGCCTGAGGCTAAAGCACGGACCGAACGGGCTGACGGCCAAAGGTACACTAAGCAAGGAATGGGCGATGTCTGCACAGGTCGATGCGCCGGATTTAGCTCAGTCACTACCGGGTTTACAAGGCCAAATTAAAGGTGCCGTTAAACTAACAGGTAAGATGGCTGAGCCAGATATCGATCTTCAACTGGAGGGTGAAGCGCTAGGTTGGCAGGAGCAGGCAAGCCTTCAGCGTTTTTCGCTGCAAGGAAGGGTGACGCCAATGCCAGCGCTGAAAGCCGATGTTCGCCTGGCGGCGGCTGATGGCACGTTTGAGACGTTTAAGCTTGACGAGCTGGCGCTGGTGTTCAAGGGGACTGAGGCCCAACACAGCTTAGCACTCAATGTCGATGCAGAGCCGGTAAGCGCAGATATCAGTCTATCGGGTAAGCTAGACCGAAAAGTAGGTTGGCAGGGCGTGTTGCAGCAGGGGCAATTTGAGACGGAAATAGGCCCATGGCAACTCAATCGCCCAACGAAGCTGGGTTATAACTTCAAGACCCAGCTAGCCAGTGTTGCTGCCCACTGCTGGCAACAGGGTAAGGCTTCGCTATGCCTGACTGAAGCGCTGGAAGCGGGGGCCTCGGGGCACGCTAAGATCGCTATCAATAACTTTGGTTTTGATCTGGTTGCTCCGTATATACCAGAGGCTATTACCCTGCAAGGTGCAGTCGGTGCCAATATGGAAGCAACTTGGGCTCCTAAGGCTTCTCCCTATGTGAAGGCGCAAATCCGGCTGCCTGCCGGCTCGGTAACCCAGCAGGATGATCCGGAGAGCCCCCCCCTCACGGTTGGGTGGGATAAAGTGAATGTTAACGCTGAGATGAAGCAAGATGCCTTAAATGCTGACTGGTTGATTGCGGTAAAAGACAATGGAGATATCTCCGGCCGTGCGCTGGTGACTCAGCTGACAGGAGAGCAGCAGTTAGAGGCTAACCTTAAAATAGATCGTTTTAAGCTGGGTTTCCTGGAGCCGTTAGTTAAAGGGTATGAACAGTTTGATGGTCAGGTTGATGCTAATCTGGCGCTGGCCGGGCCGGTTATGCACCCTGCTGTGAATGGTTTGCTGAAGGTGACCAAAGTGAAAGCGGTTGGACGTAAAGTGCCCCTTGATGTAGAGAAGGCTGAGATTGCCGCCACCTTTAATGGCTACAACGCGACACTGCATGGAGATATCCTTACTCCTGATGGCAAGTTGCTGTTGAAAGGCAATGGCGACTGGCAAGATTTGGCGAATTGGAAAACAGAGCTTCAGATCAATGGCCGCGAGCTGGAAGTCAGTATGCCACCAATACTTGCTTTGAAGGTTTCGCCGGACTTGACCATTAAAGCGTCGCCAAAATATGCCGAAGTTACTGGAAATGTAGCCATTCCGTGGGGGCGGATCACCGTCGATCAGTTGCCGGAGTCTGCTGTGTCAGTCTCTGATGATGAAGTACTGTTAACTGATGATTTACAGCCTGTAGAGGCTGAACCAGTGATACCGTTTGAAGTGAAAACCAATATTTTGGTCAATATCGGCAATAACGTTAAGCTGTCGGCATTTGGACTGGAAGCCAAGCTGGTTGGTGAGCTGAGTGTACGGCAGAAGGATAAGGGACCATTGGTGTATGGTGAAATTAACCTTCGCGATGGTACCTATCGCTCGTTTGCTCAAGATTTGGTGATCCGCAAAGGGCAGATATTATTTAACGGTCCAGCTGATCAGCCTTATCTGGCCATTGAAGCCATCCGGGATCCTAATAATATTGAAGATAGCGTTATTGCCGGGATCCGAGTCAGTGGTCCGGCAGATGAACCAACCGTGGAAATCTTCTCTGATCCGGCGATGCCACAGCAAAATGCGTTGTCTTACTTGCTGCGCGGCAAAGATCTTGATACCGAGTCGAGCGGTAGCGGTGATGCAATGACGACGGCATTGATCAGCATGGGACTGGCCAAGAGTGGCCAGTTAGTCGGTAATGTGGGGGAAGCCTTTGGGGTTCAGGATTTGACACTGGATACTGCCGGCTCCGGTGATGATTCCCAGGTGACGATAAGTGGTTATATTGCGCCTGGCCTGCAGGTGAAGTACGGCGTCGGGATTTTCAATTCTATACCAGAGTTTACGGTGCGCTACCGATTGATGACGGATCTGTATGTTGAAGCGGTATCCGGCCTCGATAGTGCTGTCGATTTACTGTATCAATTTGAGTTTAACTAAGGGTATGTGCTGGTGATTAGGCTGTTTGTTTACGGCACGCTAAGGGCGGGTCAGTCAAATCACTATTTGTTAAGGCAGGCAACCAAACTTGGTGCCTGTCAGCTCACATCGGGCTACTTGCTCTATGATTTAGGCCATTATCCGGGGGCAAGACAGAGCCCCTCGAGCCATATCCCACTGATTGGTGAAGTCTATGAGGTTGATAGCACGACATTTGCGGCATTAGACCTGTTGGAAGAATATCCGGAGGTGTATACCCGCGAATTGGTTGATACTGAATATGGGGCTGCCTGGATCTATCTTTATTGCCTCTCTATTGCTGGTTTTCCTTTGATCAGCAATGGTGACTGGTGCCAATGGAGAGGCCTTTAGGTATGGTAAGCGGCTGATTTTATGGGCTTGGCATTGCTTTTAGTAAGGCCTCATAGTTTTCGCCATTGTAGATATGTAGGTACCCTTGTTGCTTGATAGCTTCTTCTGCTATCCCCGAACGTCGACCTGAACGGCAGTAAAGAAAGATAGGCTGGGTTTTATCTTTTGCAATTGAAGGCAACCTGTCGATTTCGTTAAAGGGGATATTTATCGACTTTGGCAGGTGGCCGGCCATGAACTCTTCATTGGTGCGGACATCAATGATCAGCGGATTTCCTTGCTGATGTCGCTGCCAGAATTGTTCAGGCGTAACCACTTCAGCCTGAACAGGGGAAGCGAATAGAAGAGTAAACAGTAATAGTTGAAGTATTTTGCTTCGCATTTTGCGTCGCTGTCCTCTGTAATAAAAAATCGAATATTTTAAACGCTCCTGGTCAGGTGGCGACAAAGGAGCGTTTAGTTTATGGATGATAGCTAACAGCTACTTTTCTTGTGCTCGCTTAAAAGACGCCATAATTTCTTCTTTTGCTGCAGCGGCATCTTCCCAGCCATCAACTTTTACCCATTTGCCGGCTTCTAGTTCTTTATAGCGCTCAAAGAAGTGGGTGATTTGCGCTTTTAGCAGCTGTGGCAAATCGTTGACATCCTGGATATGGTCATATTCTTTGGTGAGTTTGCTATGCGGGACAGCTACCACTTTCGCATCTTCACCGGACTCATCCGTCATCTTAAGCACGCCAACCGGACGGCAGCGGATCACTGAACCAGGTACGAGAGGGTGTGGGGTTGGAACCAACACATCAACCGGGTCGCCATCAAGTGACAAAGTATGATTTACATAGCCATAGTTACAAGGATAGAACATCGGCGTAGACATAAAACGGTCGACAAAGACTGCGCCGGTGTCTTTGTCGACTTCATATTTTATGGGATCGGCATTGGCCGGGATCTCAATAACAACATAGATATCTTCAGGGATGTCCTTTCCTGCTGGTACCTGATTAAGGCTCATGATGTCTTCCTTTTAGTGAGTTAACCAATTGTTGACGATGTAAGAATTATAATACCAACTTGGTTAATAAGTTGTCTATTTAGTGACCGTTTTAATCAGGGGGGTGACTGGTGGGCAAAGGCAGCTGAAAATAAAACAGGCTGCCGTGGCAGCCTGTTTTAATGGTTATTAGTTTTGTTCAGGAAACTCTTCGAGGAAAGCTTCTACATTGCGTACCATGGTGGTAGAACCGACAAAAAATGGTACCCGCTGGTGGAGTTCTGTTGGTTTGAGATCCATGATCCGATTCTTGCCATCAGATGCCAGACCGCCAGCCTGCTCAATCAAAAATGCCATCGGGTTGCATTCATAAAGTAGGCGTAGCTTACCACTTGGATGGGTGGCTGTGCTTGGATACATGTAAATGCCGCCTTTGAGCAGGTTGCGGTGGAAGTCAGCAACCAAGGAGCCAATATACCGAGAGGTATAAGGACGGTTATCTTCAGGCACGTCTTCCTGACAGTGCTTGATGTACTTCTTCACCCCCATTGGGAAACGGATATAGTTACCTTCGTTGATCGAATAAATTCGGCCATCTTCCGGGATCCGCATGTTTTCGTGTGATAGGCAGAAAACACCTAGTGATGGGTCATAGGTGAAGCCATGGACACCGTTCCCTGTGGTGTAAACCAGCATGGTTGAAGAACCATAGATGATATAACCCGCAGCAACCTGGCGGTGGCCTGGCTGAAGGAAATCTTCCTCGGTTGGAGGGGTGCCAACAGGGGAAACTCGCTGGTAAATGGAGAAGATAGTACCGACGGAAACGTTTACGTCAATGTTCGAAGAACCATCTAGTGGATCCATTAACACAACGTACTTCGCGTTTAGGTTTAGCTCTTTGTTGAAGGCAACGGCTTCGTCTTCTTCTTCACTGGCTACGCCGCACACCTGATCTCGGGCTTCAAGCGCCGCTTTGAATTTATCATTGGCATAGACGTCGAGCTTTTGCTGATCTTCACCTTGAATATTCTCGCCGCCAACCGATCCTGTGATATCAACCAGGCCAGCCTTGTTGATTTCACGGTTCACGATTTTAGCCGCAAGCTTTATCGATCCCAACAGTGAGGAAAGCTCACCACTGGCATGGGGGAAGTCGGTCTGTTTCTCGACAATGAACTCACCAAGGGTTCTAATATCGGACATATACAATCCTTGCATCATGTTGTCATTGGGGCAGTTAAGTCAGGTACAATGTCTCTTACGGACAATTTGAGTACCTCTATATGAGGCGTATCGCCTGTTATCGTGTGCTTTAATTGCGTATAAAGAATTGTATATAAAGATCTTTTTTATGGTATCGAAGTAACGCATAAGCGTGAAATTAACAGAATTTATCCAGTGAGCCGACAGTTATGCATATCCATATTTTAGGAATTTGCGGCACATTTATGGGCGGTGCCGCGATTCTGGCCCGCCAGTTGGGCCATACAGTGACCGGCTGTGATGCCAATGTTTATCCGCCAATGAGTACCTTGCTTGAATCTCAAGGTATTGAAATTATTCAGGGTTATGACCCATCACAACTTAAGCCCGCTCCTGACCTGGTGGTCGTAGGCAACGCCATGAGCCGCGGAAATCCTTGTGTGGAATATGTCCTGAATAACAACCTACGTTACACCTCTGGTCCGCAGTGGTTACAGGAAATCCTGTTGCATGATCGCTGGGTGCTGGCGGTGGCCGGCACCCATGGCAAGACCACGACAGCCAGTATGTTGGCATGGATCCTGGAAGATTGCGGCTACCAGCCCGGTTTCCTGGTCGGTGGTGTGCTCGGAAACTTCGGTGTTTCCGCACGGTTAGGGGAAAGTATGTTCTTTGTCGTCGAGGCGGACGAATACGATAGTGCTTTTTTCGATAAACGTTCTAAGTTTGTTCATTATCGACCACGAACGCTGGTTATGAACAACCTAGAGTTCGATCACGCAGATATTTTTGATGACTTGAAAGCAATACAACGCCAGTTTCATCATTTAGTGAGAACTGTGCCAGGTAATGGCCGGATCTTGGCACCTATAGGTGTCGAAAATATCCAGCAGACCTTGGAAATGGGCTGCTGGAGTGAGCTGGAGTATACCGGCGAGGGTGGACACTGGCAGGCTCGTAAGTTGGTTGCGGATGGCAGCCAGTTTGAGGTGTACCTTGAAGGTGAACTGGCTGGCGTCGTGAACTGGGATCTGGTCGGCGATCACAATGTCAGCAATGCCATGATGGCGATTGCGGCTGCCCGCCATGTCGGCGTCACTGCGGATTTAGCCTGTGAATCGTTGGCGACATTTATCAATACCAAACGTCGTCTGGAACTTAAAGGCGAGCATCATGGTATCAAGGTATATGATGATTTTGCCCATCACCCGACAGCCGTTGAGCTGACGTTGGGTGGCTTGCGGGCCAAGGTTGGTCGCGAACGTATTCTGGCAGTATTAGAGCCGTGCTCCAATACCATGAAGCTGGGTGTACACAAGCAGGATCTGGCTCCGGCACTGCAAGCGGCGGATGAGGTGTTTATTTTCCAGCCTGATACGATTCCCTGGTCAGTGGATGAAATTGCCGTGGCATGCTCGCAGCCCGCTACAACGGATACCGATTTGGAGGCGCTGGTGGCGAAAATTGTCGCTTCAGCCCGTCCTGGCGATAATATTCTGGTGATGAGCAACGGTGGCTTTGGCGGTATTCATGACAAATTACTAGCTGCGCTGACAGAGCTGCAATCATGAAGAACAAGATGCACGATAAGCGCATAACCCTTGCTTGGACTGGT
The DNA here is from genome assembly GCF_059552575.1 of Photobacterium sp. HL06. NCBI lineage: Bacteria > Pseudomonadati > Pseudomonadota > Gammaproteobacteria > Vibrionales > Vibrionaceae > Photobacterium > Photobacterium sp. HL06. Next base: position 3,716,645 of record NZ_CM183914.1, on the reverse strand, counting down.
GCTTCCGGGGCCCCTTATGGACTGCGCTTGCTGGAATGCCTACTGGCTGCAGACTATCAAGTGTATTTATTGATCTCATCGGCGGCTCGCGTGGTTTTGGCCACTGAACATGGCCTGAAGTTGCCATCGGGCCCGGAAGCCGCGAAAAAAGCATTAGTTGAGCACCTACATTGCGATGCCAGCAAGCTGGAAGTCTGTGGTAAAGAGGATTGGTTCTCGCCCGTCGCTTCTGGCTCTGCGGCACCGAAGCAAATGGTGGTTTGTCCTTGTTCGGCAGGCACGCTGGCCTCTGTCGCACACGGAATGTCTGATAACCTGCTAGAGCGGGCGGCGGATGTGGTGCTGAAAGAGCGGGGCCAGCTATTGCTAGTAGTACGCGAAACGCCGTTTTCAACGTTGCACCTGGAAAATATGCTGAAGCTGTCAAAGATGGGCGTGACTATTATGCCTGCCGCTCCCGGCTTCTATCATCAGCCTGAGAGCATCGAAGATCTGGTTGATTTTATGGTGGCGCGGATCCTGGATCACCTTGGCGTCGAGCAGGGGCTTGTCCCGCGCTGGGGTTACGACCAACGTAAATAATAAATCGCTTCATGTTATAAAAAAGCCCGCAATGCGGGCTTTTTTATTTAGAGAGTGCTGTTGCTAATCACTCGTCTTGCAGGTGCCCTTGAGGCTTGATCACCAGTACATTAATTGGCGAGTTCTCTACCACTTTGGAAGCGACAGAGCCTAGCATTACCTTATCGAGCCTAGAGCGTTTATGGCTAGGCAAAATGATCAGGTCGACACCAATGCGTTCAGCATGCTCAAGAATGGTTGTCCAAGTCTTTCCTTCTGAAATATGTTGGTGGTGAACCACTTCATCCGGAATGTGTTGATTGGCAAACTCTTTCAGTTGGTGCTGGGTGTCCTGCATCATTTTCCGGGCTGCGTCTTTTGGAAAGTAGCTCGACACCATCGACATATGAATGCCTGGCAGTACATTCAGTAAGTGAATGGCGGCATTAGACTGTTTGGCAAGCCAGACAGCCTGCTCGACTGCTTTGTCTGCAAAACCATGTTCATTGAGATCTACGGGCACTAAAATCTGCTTATACATATTATTCTCATTAATTTTATAAGGGAGAGTGAACTCTCCCTATAGTTTAGACCTGTATTGTTTAAGCCTATACGAGTTTATGACCGTGACAGCTGCTTTGCTCGTCGGCGTTGGTTCCAGCCCAAAACTCCCAGCAAAATCAAGGTCGGTACAAATACCCATTCTTTCATTGGCCTTACTGCAGGTAGGCTGACTTTGGTGATCTCCCAGTCAAAGTCAATGCCAGCCGCTTCTGCCGGACTACCAAATTCAATCAAGTCGACCAGCATTTTTTCGCCTTCCTGGCGCAGCATCAGACCTGTTGATGCAATACGGTCATCGGCACTGACAGCATCTTCATCAAATGGCAACAATACATGTTTGCTGATCTGCTTACCTTCGAGGTTTTCACCGCTGACCTGAAGCTCAAGCGGCTGCCCGATAGCCAGCTTGTCGGCAGCATCAACGATCAGGACACCTGGCATTTCATGCTTCGCCGGGTAGACCATATCCCACCAGAAACCCGGGCGGAACAACGTGAAGGTAATAAGTAGCAGGGCAATAACTTCCCACCATTTGGTTTTGGTAAACCACCATCCCTGAGTAGCTGCCGAGAAGGTAAGCATAGCAATGATGGCTGAACTGACCGTCAAGAACAGGTGCCACCAGGAATCGATATTCATCATCAGCAGCTGGGTATTAAAGATGAACATAAACGGCAAAATAGCGGTACGGATATCGTAGGTAAACCCTTGGATGCCGGTTCGGATAGGATCGCTTTTGGCAATCGCCGCTGCAGCAAAGGCAGCAAGGCCTACTGGCGGGGTATCGTCGGCCAGAATACCAAAGTAGAACACAAACAGGTGAACGGCGATCAATGGAATGATCAGGCCACTCTGCGCACCTAGGGTCACAATAACCGGAGCCATCAGAGTCGAGACGACAATATAGTTGGCGGTGGTTGGTAGGCCCATGCCAAGAACCAAGCTGATCACTGCGGTAAACAGCAGCATTAGCATAATGTTACCGCCGGAGATAAACTCGACAAAGTCGGTCATGACCAGTCCGATCCCGGTAAGGGTAACCACCCCGACCACAATACCGGCTGCAGCAGTAGCAACACCGATCCCAATCATATTTCGGGCACCGGATACCAGGCTTTCCAGTAGATCGACCACTCCTTCAGCAGAGGCTTCACTGACTGTTTTTTCTTTATTGAACATTGCAAGCAGCGGACGCTGCGTGAGCAAGATAAAGATCATAAAGACGGTGGCCCAGAAGGCGGATAATCCCGGAGAGAAGCGCTCAACGGTTAGACACCAAACCAATACGACAATGGGTAGCAAGAAGTAGAGGCCAGACTTGATGGTAGGACCCGGATCCGGCACTTCGGTGAGCTCTGCATCCGGATCTTCTAGTAAGTGGTCTTGATAGTTGGCTGAAACCTTTATAAGAGCAACGTAGGAGATCAAGATTATCACAGCAATCATCGGCGTAGCAGCAGCCCCAAAGACATCCTTGGTCCAGCCAATGCCGTAATATACAACCGCACTAAGTACCACTAAGCCTAAGATAGTTCCGCTAAATGACAATAGGCTTTGTGCCAACGTCGGTTTGTAGTGGCGTTTCAACCCTGTCATGCCTGCTTTGCAGGCCTCAAGGTGAACAATATATAGCAGGGCAATATAAGAGATCAGCGCAGGGAGAAGTGCCGCTTTAATTACTTCAACATAGGAAATACCGACATACTCCACCATCAAGAAAGCTGCAGCACCCATGATTGGTGGTGTCAGCTGGCCGTTAGTCGAGGCCGCCACTTCGACGGCACCGGCCTTGGTGCCGGGAAAGCCGACTTTTTTCATCAGCGGAATGGTGAAGGTACCTGTTGTTACCACGTTGGCAATCGAAGAGCCGGAAACTAAGCCGGACAACCCTGAAGCCACAACCGCGGCTTTGGCCGGGCCGCCACGCATGTGGCCAAGTAAAGAAAAGGCAACCTTAATGAAGTAGGCACCGGCTCCCGCTCGCTCCAGCATTGCGCCGAATAGCACAAACAGGAAGACGAAAGAGGTCGAGACCCCAAGGGCGATACCAAAGACCCCTTCGGTTGTCAGCCACATGTGCGACATTGCCTTGTTCAGGCTTGCGCCTTTGTGGGCGATAACATCGGGCATGTGAGGGCCACCAAAGGTGTACAGCAAAAATACGGCTGCCACAACCATCAGTGGTGGACCGAGCGCTCGGCGGGTCGCTTCCAGTAGTAGCACCATACCGGTAACGGCAATCACAATATCAAATTGGGTCGGTGCACCTGATCGGCCGGCAAGATCGGTATAAAATAGATAGATATAGGCGGCTGAAAAACTGCCTGCCAGCGCGAGAAGCCAGTCAACAACTGGGATATGGTCTCTTGGTGAGTGCTTCAATGCCGGATAGGCCGTGAAAGCCAGGAAAATAGCAAACGCCAGATGGATCGAGCGGGCTTCGGTATCGTTTAAAACGCCAAAGTTAAAAATAAACGGTAATGGTGAGGCATACCACAGCTGGAACAGTGACCAACAGAGCGGAACGAACCATAAGATGCGTCCGGCCATTCCAACCGGATTTCTTGCCCCTGTGTCTGCCTGAGCCACCATATCCTGCACATCTGTCGACGCTTCGGTTGTCTTAGTCATGCATAATCCTTCTTCGATGGACTAGGTAAAAAATGAGAATGTTATTATTTTTATAGGTAGGTGAAATAGCATGCGCCGCTTGTGCGGCGCATGAGTGGCAACCAGTGCCTTATAAAGGTAGTCAATAAAGGTTACTTCAGGTAACCCACTTCCTTGTAGTAGCGTACCGCACCTGGGTGCAGAGGAATTGACAGGCCGTCTTTCACCATGTCTTCTGGGTTCAGGTTTGCAAAAGCAGGGTGTAGGCGTTTGAAGGTGTTGAAGTTTTCAAACACTGCCTTCACTAGAGCATAAACAACGTCATCAGAGACATCGGTGGAAGAGACCAGAGTCGCCGCAACACCAAAGCTGTTTACATCGTCATTGGTGCCTTTGTACATACCACCCGGTACTGTGCTCTTGGCATAGTAAGGGTTATCAGCAACGATTTTATCGATAGCAGCACCAGTTGCTGGAACTAGCTTGGCATCACACGATGTGGTTGCTTCTTTGATTGAACCGCTTGGATGGCCAACGACATAGACGAATGCATCAATTTTGTTATCGCATAGTGCCTGGGAGCGTTCAGAGCCTTTTAGCTCGGAGGCCAGTTTGAAGTCGGCATTGGTCCAGCCCATTGCATCCATTACGACACCCATGGTCGCGCGGTCGCCAGAGCCTGGGTTACCAATGTTGACACGCTTGCCCTTCAGATCGGCAACGCCGTTGATACCAGAGTCGGCACGGGCAATGATTGTGAACGGTTCAGTGTGAAGTGAGAACACGGCACGCAGTTTCTTATAGGCACCTTGCTCTTTGAACTTGCTGGTACCGTTATAGCCGTGGTACTGCCAGTCTGACTGAACAACACCAAAGTCCAGCTCACCGGCACGCATGGTATTGACGTTATAGATAGAACCACCAGTGGACTCTACCGAGCAGCGAACATTATGCTGCTTGCGATCTTTGTTAACGAGCTTACAGATTGCGCCACCCGTTGGGTAGTAAACCCCGGTGACTGAGCCGGTACCAATCGTGATGAAGTTCTGGGCACTGGCCATGCCGCTAGTCATAACTACAGCGGCTAAAGCACTGATTTTAACAAGTTGTCTTAATGCCATGTTTGTCCCTTCCTAATTGTTGTTATCTCCAGTATGGAAATGTTTTCCATCGGTGGAAAAGGCATATTTGCTTAAGCAAATCAAAGCGATGATAACAAAAGAGACTATGGAATTTGAAATTATGTTAATGGTTGTTTGCGATTTTATCGCGGTAAAAATGGTGAGGAAATAAATAAAGAGGAATAATTATTTATATCAATCATACACTTGTATTGAAAATGTACAATTTACGAAAGTTTGTCTTAATGTGAGCTCTCTCTCATTTACAGAGAGAGAGGATCGGGATATTTTTAGCTGCTGTAGTCGAAAAGTTCGCAGACAGAATCGTATAATTCTTCGGTAGAGATGGTGTTAGTTGGGGTAATGAAAATCGTATCGTCACCGGCGACTACGCCCAAAATCCCTTCAGCTTTACCTAGCGAATCTAATAGACGGGCAATAACTTGAGCAGCGCCAGGACCAGTATGAATAACTACCAGCGCACTGTTAAAATCGATCTCCATAACGAGTTCTTTTAGTGGGCTGCTGGTGGTTGGTACACCAAGCTCTACGGGCAGGCAGTAGACCATTTCCATCTTCGCATTGCGGGTGCGAACCGCACCAAACTTCGTTAGCATGCGAGAGACTTTTGATTGGTTGATATTGTCGAACCCCTGAGCTTTCAAGGCGTCAACAATTTCACCTTGGGAGCTGAATTTTTCTTCTTTTAGAATGGCTTTGAATGCTTTGACTAAGCGCTCTTGTTTATCTGAATTTCGCATAAGTAAATTTCATATACAGGGACGAGGTGTCGTATTCTTGCATAACCCTCAGGCAGGTAGCAAACCGTGTTCACGGAAACTGGTGTATCAGTCACCATTATAGTGGCTTTGGATGAATAATTATTTATTCAAATATGCCCTGTTATTATGTAGGTGGCTGCAACAGTCATTGAGAAATGTTATACGTATGTAGCACATTTTATTCTTGGCTATGCGTGACGTCGCAAAGCTGGTTGGGTTTGATTGTATTTCATTATTTGTTGCTATAACGTCATCAAAGCCAATCAAATGAAATCATTATCATAGCTAACTTATAACTAAACTGTGATTTCATTTGATTGGTATTAGGTCTGAAAAAAATATACTTCTATCGTAAAGGAGAACGAACATGAAAGTTGCTGTAATTGGCGCTGCTGGCGGTATCGGCCAGGCTCTGGCTCTGCTTCTGAAAAACCGCCTGCCTGCAGGCTCTGATTTGGCGCTGTACGACATCGCTCCGGTCACTCCGGGTGTTGCAGCCGATCTTAGCCATATCCCTACGCCAGTTTCGATTAAAGGTTATGGTGGTGAAGATCCGACTCCTGCACTGGAAGGTGCTGATGTTGTTTTGATTTCTGCAGGTGTTGCACGTAAGCCGGGTATGGACCGTGCGGATCTGTTCAATGTCAATGCGGGCATCGTTAAGTCACTGGCAGAAAAAATCGCCGTGGTATGCCCGAAAGCTTGCGTGGGTATCATTACGAACCCAGTAAACACGACAGTGGCAATCGCAGCGGACGTACTGAAAAAAGCTGGTGTTTATGACAAGCGTAGACTGTTCGGTGTGACGACACTGGATGTGATCCGTTCTGAAACCTTTGTGGCAGAGCTAAAAGATATCGATCCAGGCCAGGTACGTGTACCGGTTATTGGTGGCCACTCTGGTGTAACCATTCTTCCTCTGCTTTCACAGGTTGAAGGTGTTGAGTTCACCGAAGAAGAAATCAAAGCATTGACGCCGCGTATTCAGAATGCCGGTACTGAAGTAGTAGAAGCGAAAGCCGGTGGCGGCTCAGCGACGTTGTCTATGGGCCAGGCGGCATGCCGTTTTGGTCTTGCTCTGGTACGTGCGCTTCAGGGTGAAGAAAGTGTTGTTGAATGTGCTTACGTTGAAGGCGAAGGCAAACATGCCCGCTTCTTCGCCCAGCCAGTTCTTCTAGGCAAAGATGGTGTAGAAGAAGTGCTTGATTACGGCAAGCTAAGTGCGTTTGAACAAGATGCGCTGGAAAGCATGCTGGATACCCTGCATGGCGATATCACCAAAGGTGAAGAATTTGCAGCACAGTAAGCTGTACTGCTGATATTGAAAAAGCGGCCATTGGCCGCTTTTTTTATGTCTGGAAGAACCTCTTTCGGTGAAAACAAGGTTAATAGTAGCTGTCACACCCGGTATGTAGCTGGGGCTGCTCTTTTATATCAGAGCAGTTTATATTGATACGTTTGTGATCACTCATATTCTCGATGATGGCGGTATTATGTTCCTGATCAACAACAATCACTTCCGCAACACCTTGCTGGCATTCCACCCACATTCCCGGTTTTAGATCTTTGGCTTGCATAACCGACCTCCATTAGGATCACAAGGATCTTCCTTAACTATAGAACAAGGTGAAGATCCTTCTTTGGTTGCGCGAAGATCAAAAAAGCCTGCGCGAGGCAGGCTTGTTCGGTAAGCCAATAGGACTAGATGTTACTTGGTGCGCTTGACCGCCAGGTGAGCCAGAGCAACCAGCGCCTCTTTATAATCAGAATCAGGAACTACAGATAAACAGGCAATGGCTTTTTCTGCTTCTTCTTCGGCACGCAGCTGGGTATATTCCAGTGAGCCGACTTCGCGCATACAGGCCAGGATCGGTTCAAGCTTGTCAAGGCCGTTGCCTTTTTCAATCGCTTCACGGATCATTGCAGCTTGCTCGTCGTTACCATGGTGCATGGCATGGAGCAGGGGTAGGGTGGGCTTGCCTTCGGCAAGATCATCACCGACATTTTTACCCATTTCCTCACCGTCGGCATTGTAATCCAATACATCGTCGATTAGCTGGAAAGCCGTACCCAGATAGCGGCCGTAGTCTTGTAGGGCCACTTCGACACGCTCTGGCGCCTCAGCAAGAATAGCTGCTACCTGTGTTGCAGCCTCGAACAAGCGGGCTGTTTTTGAGTAGATAACCTGCATATAGTTATCTTCGGTGGTTTCCGGATCATTGCAGTTCATCAGCTGCTGCACTTCACCTTCGGCGATCACATTAACGGCTTCACTCATGATGTCCAGGATCCGCAGGGATCGTAGGCTGGTCATCATCTGGAAAGAGCGGGTGTAGATGTAATCACCGACCAATACACTGGCTGCATTACCAAACATAGCATTGGCCGTTGCCTTGCCACGGCGCATATCCGATTCATCGACAACATCATCGTGAAGCAGTGTTGCGGTATGAGTAAACTCGATAAATGCCGCGGCAGTCGTGTGCTTGTTACCTTCATAGCCAAGGGCGCGGGCAGCCAAGACGGCCAGCATAGGACGCAGGCGTTTCCCGCCACCACTGACAATGTAAAAACCGAGTTGATTGATTAAGGCCACATCTGAATCCAGCTGCGCCAGTATCTTCGCGTCAACCTCCGCCATGTCATTGGCAGAAAGCGCTTGGATAGCTTTGAAATCCATTGTACATCCAGCAAAATTGTTTGCCGCACCAGGCGGAAATGTTAAGTGTACCAATTTACAATAAATAACTGACATCAAGCACTGGCTGTAGGGCATATGCAAAGGTCATCGGCTTTATTATACGTGATGCTTATCCGAAAACTGCTACGATGAGCTGTAGCGTACCTTGCACATTGAACAGCCTGTCAGGCTTTGAATTATTTAGCTACTTTTGTGAATCGGTATCAAAAATAATTATCGAATATTACACTAAAACCCCGCTATCTTCATAACCTCGTTTACGTTTAAATCAGGGACTTTCATTAGTGGCTAGCTTTTCACCAATTTTCTTCGCTTAATGGGTTGCCAGAAGTCCCGTTTTCGCGTAACATTCGCGCCCTATTGATGACAAGATTAAGCGCATACCCATAGCCCAAAAATTAAGTGGCTAATGGCCTATGCGGACAAGCGGAGTAAGACATGTACGCTGTTTTCCAAAGTGGTGGTAAACAACACCGTGTAAGCGAAGGCCAGACCCTACGCTTAGAAAAACTAGACGCAGAAACTGGTGCTAGCGTTGAATTTGATTCAGTTCTTCTTGTAGCTAACGGCGAAGAAGTAACTGTAGGCGCACCTTTCGTAGCTGGCGGTAAAGTAACTGCTGAAGTTGTTACTCACGGTCGTGGCGATAAAGTTAAAATCGTTAAGTTCCGTCGTCGTAAGCACTCTCGTAAGCAAGCGGGCCACCGTCAGTGGTTCACTGAAGTCAAAATCACTGGCATCAGCGCTTAATAACAGGAGAATTTAAAGATGGCACACAAAAAAGCTGGCGGTTCTACTCGTAACGGCCGCGATTCAGAAAGCAAACGCCTAGGTGTTAAACGTTTCGGTGGCGAATCTGTACTTGCAGGTAACATCATCGTTCGTCAACGTGGTACTAAATTCCACGCTGGTAACAACGTAGGTTGCGGTAAAGACCACACTCTATTCGCTCTATCTGACGGTAAAGTGAAGTTCGAAGTTAAAGGTCCTAAGAACCGTAAATTCATTTCTATCGAAGCTGAATAATTTAGCCTCGAAATGAATTTTAAAGCCCTGCCTACTGGCGGGGCTTTTTGTTATGGAAGGGTTTATGCCGAATCAGAACCCGACTGCAGGAATATTGCTGGCGTTAATGACGGCATTATTTTGGGGCGCATTGCCCATAGCAATGAAACAAGCTGTCGAAGTGATGGAACCATTCACCATTGTTTGGTATCGCTTTGTAACGGCTTCGATTGGTTTAGGGTTATGGCTGTATTGGCGTAAGCAACTACCTCGAGCTCGAACTTTAAGGGTGGCCGAATGTGGCATCCTGTTGTTGGCGAGCCTTGGCTTGGCGGGTAACTTTGTACTGTTTAACAGCGCATTGGAATACCTTAACCCGCCTGTTGTACAGGTGATCATCCAGCTGGCACCGGTCATATTATTACTGTCCAGCGTTTGGCTGTTTAAAGAGAAGCTGGGAGTACACCAGATTGTTGGTGTAGCGTGCCTGATGCTAGGCTTGTTGCTGTTTTTCAATGAACGGCTGGTTGAACTGTTTACCAGTTTTACAGGTTATACTCAGGGCGTGATGCTCGCAGTATTGGCTGCGCTGGTATGGGTGATCTATGGCCTGGCCCAGAAAGTGATGCTAAGGCATTTTAGCTCACCCCAGATCTTACTGATGATCTATATGATCTGTGCCGTGATGCTGACGCCATTGGCATCTCCAGAGCAGATCCTGTTGATGGATTCGAGACAGCTGGGCATGTTGATGTTCTGCTGTATTAATACCTTGGTCGGCTATGGCGCCTTTGCTGAAGCAATGGCACGCTGGCAGGCCTCGCAAGTGAGTGCGGTGATCACCCTGGCTCCCTTGTTTACAATTATATTTGTCGACCTTGCCAGCTTGATCTGGCCACAGTTTTTTGCTGCCGCTGCCCTGAATGTTCTGGGCTATGTCGGCGCTATGGTTGTGGTAAGTGGCGCGATGTTTTGTGCCATTGGCCATAAGTTTATCAGGCAGCATAAATAGTCAAGGTCAATTACAATTAGTTAATAGCTTCCGGGAAATTGCTGACGTGACCTGGTCGAGACGTTTTAACGCCATAGCGCGGAGAAAGAAATGAAGTTTGTAGATGAAGCGGTAATTCGAGCTGATGCTGGTGACGGTGGTAACGGTACCGTTAGTTTCCGTACTGAAAAGTATATACCTAAAGGTGGTCCTGACGGTGGTGACGGTGGTGATGGTGGTGATGTTTATCTACTAGCCGATGAAAACGTCAATACTCTGATCGATTATCGCTTTGAACGATTCCATGCTGCAGTGCGTGGCGAAAATGGCCGTGGTGGTAACTGTACCGGTAAACGAGGCGAAGATAAGGTTCTCACGGTTCCTGTCGGTACTCGCGCTATTGATGAAGAAACTGGCGAAGTGATTGCCGATCTGACCCAGCATGGCATGAAGATCATGGTAGCCAAGGGCGGTTTCCATGGCTTGGGTAACACGCGCTTTAAATCGTCAGTAAACCGAGCTCCTCGTCAGAAAACAATGGGTAGTAAAGGTGAGATCCGTCACCTTCGCCTTGAGCTGTTGCTTCTTGCTGATGTGGGGATGTTGGGCCTACCGAATGCGGGTAAATCAACGTTCATTCGCTCTGTATCCGCGGCGAAGCCAAAAGTAGCGGATTACCCGTTCACAACCTTGGTTCCAAGCCTAGGTGTTGTACGCGTCGATTCTGACCGTAGCTTTGTTGTTGCTGATATCCCAGGCTTGATTGAAGGTGCTGCTGATGGCGCTGGCTTGGGTATTCGCTTCCTGAAACACCTAGAGCGCTGTCGCGTACTATTACACATGATTGATCTGCTACCAATCGATGGTTCAGATCCGATTGAGAATGCTTTCACTATCTTAAATGAGCTGGATAAATACAGCGACAAGTTAGCGAACAAGCCACGCTGGATCATCTTCAACAAAGTCGATCTTCTTTCAGAAGAAGACGCACAAGCGAAGATCGAAGAGATTTTGGAAGCGTTGGCGTGGGAGGGGGATTACTACTGTATCTCTGGCCTAACCCGTATGGGTACCAAAGAGCTGACTTATGACTTAATGGAATTCATCGAGCAACTTCCTAGAGAGCAAATTGTTGAGGAAGAAGAGAAGACTGAAAAAGTTGAGTTTAAGTGGGATGATTATCACGAAGAGCAGCTGAAGAAAGCCGAAAACAGTGATGACGACGACGATGATTGGGATGACTGGAACGAAGACGATTATGATGTAGAGATCATCTACAAGCCATAATCGACGCCGTAAGTACCGTCATTGTGTCAGCCTAGCAGAAAGCCGCTTTTCAGAGCGGCTTTTTTGTGTCTAGTCAACGCAGTGGATTATTAATTGTCTGATAATTGCGCTGTTGGGTATTTGAGAACTTATTCAGAGGGAAGGAAATGGTAAGTGAGGCGGAGCCGTTACAGGGAACGTTAACAGAGCCACAGCAACGGGAAATATCGAGGCTGGCAGTATTGGCTGGCCAGCGTTTGCTTCAGCATGGAGCTGAAAGTACATTGGTGACGGATGTTACCTGCCGGCTGGGGTTGGCGCTGGGTGTGGAAAGTGTCGAGGTGTCATTGTCAGCCAGCTCAATGGTGATCACGACATTGAGTCATGGGCGGTGTATCACGACGACGCGCCGCTGTCAGGATCGCGGGATCAATATGCAGGTGGTCACCGAGATCCAGCGGGTGTGTATTATGGCCGAGCGAGGGCTGCTGGGGGTAGAGGCGGTCCATCAGCGTTTGGAAAAGATCAAACCGCTACGTTATAACCGTTTCTTGGTTATTGTGATGATCGGGTTGTCATGTGCCTCCTTTAGCCGCTTGGCCGGTGCCGATTGGCCAGTTTTCTTCCTTACTTTTTTTGCTTCTTCTGTCGGGATGTTTGTACGACAGGAAATTGCACACTGCCATTTCAACCCACTGGTTAATTTTGGCGTAACAGCGTTTGTGACAACACTTATTTCTGGCTTTGGCCAGGTATATCAGATTGGTGAGGCGCCATTTTTGGCCATGGCCTCTTCTGTCTTGATGCTGGTACCCGGTTTTCCACTGATCAACGCCATATCCGATATGGTGAAAGGGTATGTGAACATGGGAATAGCCCGCTGGACGATGGCGACCTTACTTACCTTGTCGACGAGTATGGGGATTGTCGCGGCAATGAATGTGCTTGGTGTCTGGGGGTGGCTATCATGATGACTCTTGATTTTTTAGTGGCACTGCTCAATGACATGTTTTTTGCCATGATCCCGGCGGTTGGCTTTGCCTTGGTGTTTAATGTGCCACAAAAAGCCCTTAAGTACTGTGCGATTGGTGGTGCGCTGGGCCACGGTAGCCGTTTTGTCCTGATGCACTGGGGTGTACCGATTGAGTGGGCCACTTTGGGGGCGGCAACCTTGGTGGGGATGATTGGTGTCCATTGGTCACACCGTTTCCTCGCCCATCCGAAAGTGTTTACGGTGGCCGCGATGATCCCAATGGTTCCCGGTGTATTTGCCTTTAAGGCAATGATTGCACTGGTAGAAATCAACCACCTGGGTTTTAGTGCCGAGCTGTGGGCACTGTTGCTGGAGAATGTTATCAAGGCCGTATTTATTGTTGCTGCGCTGGCAATAGGGCTGGCAATGCCTGGGCTATTGTTTTATCGTCGCCGTCCGGTGGTTTAGTTTTTGAAGGGGACATGATGAAGATCAGTATGATCGCTGCGATGGCCAATGATCGAGTGATTGGTAAGGACAACGCGATGCCTTGGCACTTGCCTGCAGATTTTGCCTGGTTTAAGCAATCCACGCTGGGTAAGCCAATTGTGATGGGACGCAAGACGTTTGAGTCTATCGGTCGCCCGCTACCAGGTCGCCAGAATATCGTGATCAGCAGAAATCCCGGGTTTAACGCTGAGGGCGTGACGGTTGTTGCCAATATTGAAGCTGCCAAATTAGCTGCTGGAGATGTTGAAGAGCTGATGATCATCGGCGGTGGCAGTATCTACGCCGCTTGCCTGCCAGAAGCCGATCGCTTGTACCTGACATTTATTGAACTCGATGTCGAAGGGGATACCTGCTTCCCTGACTGGGGCTCTGATTGGAATGAGGTTCATAGCGAAACGTACCAGGCTGATGACAAAAATGCCCACAACATGCGCTTTGTTATTCTTGACCGCCTTTAAGATATGCTTCGCATAGGAAGCGTATTTACACTTTGTGCAAGAGGCGTATGAGACTTCGCCTCTGAAGCGAGTTACGCTGCGCGCCGAGAAAAAAGCGAGAGTTGGTTGACTCTCGCTTTTCATTTTTTACTATTTACGACGCTTCACGCATAAACCGGGCACGCCTTCTCGAAGCGAGCCCCATCTTCCCATCGTAGCAGTGTCATGCTATTGCCCCAGACGCATCCAGTGTCCAAGCCGATGACATGCTGATCTTCATGACCCATCAGAGCTGCCCAGTGGCCAAAGATCACTTTTTTGCCGAGCGGCGGCTGCCTTGGCAGATCAAACCACGGCTTGAGCTGTCCGGCTTCTGCATGTTCAGGCGACAGTTTGCAATCCATATCAAGCCTGCCATCCGGGTAGCAAAAACGCATTCGGGTGAAGGCATTGATTGTATAGCGGTATTGGTCTATCCCGACCAGATCCGGACTCCAATAATCAGGGCCGTTGCCATACATGTTTTTTAGCAGCCACTGATAGTCATCACTTCGAAGGCAGGTTTCGACGTGTTTAGCTTGTTGGCGGGCTGTAGACAGATCCCATTGAGGGGAAATACCTGCATGTGTCATGACAAACGGAAGCTGGGGGTGTTCTGCCAGCAAGGGTTGTTGACGTAGCCATTCAAGCAGCTCTTCCCGGTCGGGAGCATCGAGGATTGGCTGAATTTTATCTCGGCTTTTTACCTTGGCAAGGCCACTGGCTACAGCCAGTAGGTGTAGGTCGTGGTTGCCCAGCACGGTGGTTGCCTTATTGCCTAACTCTTTGACAAAGCGCAGTGTTTCTAGTGATTTTGGACCACGAGCAACGAGATCGCCTGCTAACCATAGCTCATCGTGATGCGGATCAAATTGGGCTTGCTCAAGCAGATCACAGAGATCGTCAAAGCAGCCTTGAATATCACCGACAAGGTAAGTCGACATAAGGAGCCTCAGTGAAGAATATTGGGAATAGATAACCGGAATGGGGAAATTTCGGCTTTGAACTCGTCTCCCTGTTCATTGATCATGACATAGTGACCCTGCATCACCCCGAGCGGGGTTTCGATAATGGTACCGCTGGTGTACGTGTATTCATCATTAGCCGCAATTTTGGGCTGCTCACCAACGACGCCTTCACCGTCGATAACCAGCTTTTTACCGTTGGCGTCAGTGATCAACCAGTGACGGTTCAGTAGCTGTGCCTCACCATTACCCAAGTTGCAGATTGTAATAGTATACGAGAACACATAGCGCTGGTTTTCAGGTTCAGATTGGTCTTCGATGTAGTGGGTAACCACTCTGCACTTAATTGTGGGGATAGCGTTCATCGTCAATGTATTGCTTCCTTTCGTTAGCAGCTTGTCAGGGCTAGAGCAGGCTGAACCCTGACAAACATTTAATAGCCTGAGTTGTGGCTATTGCCACTTATTTTGCTGCGTCGTGGTTGGCATCCAGCCAGTTAGCCATAGCAACAAACTGCTCTAAAGTCAGATTTTCAGGTCGCAGGCCAGGATGGATTCCCAGAGCTTCCAGTTGCTCAGTGGTCATTAGTGCCTTGTAACAGTTGCGGATAGTCTTACGGCGT
Organism: Photobacterium sp. HL06; assembly: GCF_059552575.1. NCBI lineage: Bacteria > Pseudomonadati > Pseudomonadota > Gammaproteobacteria > Vibrionales > Vibrionaceae > Photobacterium > Photobacterium sp. HL06. Next base: position 3,701,498 of record NZ_CM183914.1, on the reverse strand, counting down.
TTGTTGAAACCTTCTCGGCAAACACGATCTAACCACTTAAGGTTAGTACATGGATGTGGCAGTGTTTCATATGGCGTAATACGAACAACGGCAGAATCGACCTTAGGAGCAGGAACGAACGACTCTGGTGGCACTTCTAATACCGGCATAACGCGTGAGTAGTACTGCGCCATTACGGTTAATCGACCATAAGCTTTACTACCCGGACCTGCAGCCAGGCGGTTAACCACTTCTTTTTGTAACATGAAGTGCATATCTTGAATATGTTCATGGAACGAGAAAAGGTGGAACATCAGTGGTGTTGAAATGTTATATGGCAAGTTACCAAAAATACGTAGCTTGTTATTTGGTTTAATCAGCTGAGTGAAGTCGAAACGCATGGCATCGCCTTCATGAATGGTCAGCTTACTGCCTAGATCCGGGTGGTTGCGTAAACGCTCAGCAAGATCTCTATCGAGTTCGATAACTGAGAATTTATCCACTAATTTACCTACAGGCTCGGTGATCGCACCAAGACCAGGGCCAATCTCTACCAAGTTTTGACCTGGTAGCGGATTGATTGACGATACAATGCCGTCAATGATGTATGGGTCTTTCAAAAAGTTCTGACCAAAGCGCTTACGTGCGCGGTGGCCTAGGTGGACCTGATCGCTGCTCATGTTTGTTTTTCTACCAATTCAAGGGCGTGTGATAGCGCTGTCCAAAGGCTACCGGTATCCGCCTGTCCGGTACCAGCAAGTTCCAGTGCGGTACCATGATCTACTGAAGTTCTGATAAAGGGCAGGCCTAACGTAATGTTGACTGATTTGCCAAAGCCTTTGAATTTAAGCACTGGCAGCCCCTGATCGTGATACATGGCCAATACAGTATCTGCATCCGCCAGGTATTTTTCCTGGAAAATCGTATCTGCCGGCAACGGGCCAATCAGATTCATACCTTCCTGCTGGCGAAGTTGCTCGAGAGCAGGAGAGATCACTTCAATCTCCTCCTTACCCAAACAGCCATCTTCACCAGCGTGCGGGTTGAGCCCGCAAACATAAATTTTGGGTTGTTCAATACCAAATTTACTGACCAGATCGGCGTGCAGGATCCGTATCACCTGCTGCAGCCGCTCTTCTGTGACCGCCTTGGAAACATAGGCCAGCGGGATGTGAGTGGTCACTAGCGCCACTCGCAACCCTTCTGTTGCCAGCATCATCACTACCTGGGCAGTATTGGATCTCTGGGCAAAAAATTCGGTATGGCCACTGAATGATACCCCGGCACGGTTGATGACCCCTTTATGTACAGGGCCTGTTACCACCGCTGAAAACTCGCCGCTTAGACAGCCATCTGCTGCCCGGGCCAATGTCTCGAGCACATAATGGCCGTTAAGCTCATTCAGTTCGCCAGCTTTGGCTGGTGCCTTTAACTCATGATTGGCGATAACCAGGGTCCCGGCCTTGTGAGGCTGGGCTGGCTGGGCCGGATCATAGTCGGTGACTTCCAGTGGTAATCCTAGCTGGGTTGCACGTTCTACCATAAGCTGGGTGTTAGCACAAACAACCAGTTCGTGTGGCCAGTCATGCTGGGCGAGGGCAAGCACTAAATCAGGGCCTATCCCTGCTGGCTCACCGGGAGTAATTGCAATACGTTTAACCTTGGTCATTAGCGTCTTCCGGCTGTTCGATATAGGCACCAGCACGCAGTTCCTGCAACCATGCCTGGGCTTCTTCGTTAAACTTACGGCTGAATAGAATGCGGTAAGCGCGATTCTTGACGGCAGCATCGGTACGATCTACGTCTCGGCGTTCAATGACTTCAACGATGTGCCAGCCGTGTACGGTTTTGAACGGTTCGCTGATCATTCCGGTTGGCAGCGTTTCCACTTTGTCCTTAAATTCTGGGACATAAATATCAGGTGTCTGCCAGCCTAGTTCGCCTCCATTTGCAGCCGAACCCGGATCCGCACTAAGAGCCTGCGCCGCATCAGCAAAACTCTGCTCTCCGGCAAGGATTGCTCTACGTGCTTTATCCAATTGGCGTTGGGCGCCGTCATCGCTCATGATCACAGAGGTTTTCACCAGGATATGGCGAGCATTGATTTCGGTGACAGAAATGGTTTCCAGCCCCTGCACATCATTAATTTTCAGGATGTGGTAACCGACTCCACTACGGAATGGGCCGATAATCGCGCCTTTGCCACTGGATTTGATCTGGTCGGCAAAGATGGTTGGCATTTCTTCCTGGCGCATCCAGCCCCATTCTCCCCCCTGCAGGGCTTTCGGCCCCTTGGAATAGCTGTAGGCTAAGTTAGCAAAATCAGCCCCTTTTTTTAGCTCATTAACCAATTGTTGCGCTTGTGCCATGGCCTCGTCGCGCTGTACAGGGCTGGCATTTTCATTGACCCGTAACTGGATGTGGCTGATGTTAAAACTGACACCTTGCTGGTTTTGCTTATTCAGCTGCTGGGCCAGGGTGTCGACTTCCTGGGGCAGGATGTTAATACGTCGACGGACCTGGATTGTTCTCGCTTCACTAGCGGTAATATCGCGACGCATCTGCTCACGGAACATGGTAAAGCTGATGCCGTTGTCTGCCAGGAGCTGTTGTAGCTGGGCGACGGACATCTGGCGCTCGGCAGCGATCTGGTTAATAGCCTGATCCAGGCGGGTATCATCAATCCGGATCCCGAATTGTTCAGCCTGTTGGAGCTGAAGGGTTTCGATGATCAGCTTTTCCATGACCTGCTCTGACAGGATATCGTTTGACGGTAGCGGCTGGTTTTGACTGGCCGCATTCATCCGTACTGTTTTCAGCATGGCATCGACATCACTTTGCAGGATCACGCTGTCATTGACGATAGTGACGACCTTATCGAGTTCTTGCGGGGCAGCAATGCTGCCTGCAACCAGGCTCCATAATGTCAGGCCTAAAAGAGAAGACTTCCACTTTTTCATACATCTTTCCATCATGCGCCGTAGCGCGTTAAATCGGATGACGCCGTGGCTAATTGCCACGGTATCGGGTTAGTTATTGAGGTAGAACGGGCGGCCATAAGCAATCGCATTGCCGCCATCGGACACGGTACCAATCGGGGAGGCCCCTCCAGTCAGCCCTAGCAGGCTGAACGAAATACTGAAGTTCTGTTCATACTCTGCCGGGTCAGTGTTGACGTTGCCACGGGATTTCAGGTATTCGTTGTAGCCAAGGCTGATCATCCAGCAGGCCGAGCGGTAGTTCAGGGTGATTTGGCCTTCCAGCATTTGGTTTTCAGTCAAATCGTGGTAGTAGTCACCCCGTAGGCTCAGGCCACCGTAGACTGGGAAGCCAGTTGAGAAACCAAGCTGTGAGATCCCTTCTTCCGTGTAGTTATCAATCTGATCATTATCAGGCAGGCTCTGCTCGATATAACTTTTCGACACATAACGGTAGTTTAGTTGGCTAAACAGGTTATCTTCTCGGTATTCCATTGCAGCATTGGCAAACTGCATCTCATTTTCACTGGCGTCATACTGAAGCCCGCCATGGAAGAATAGCCAATTGTCGTAATTAAAATCGGATTCAAATGCCGATGCCGAATAGTTCGGGTTCGATTCGCCGTCTTCATCCAGGTTACGGCCAGCGTCATTAATATAGAAAATCTGGCCGAACGACAGGTTGAAGCGCTCGACAAAATCACTGTCGAAGAAACGGGTGCTTGCCCCGACGGTGAACTGGTTGGCGGCGGCAATCCGGTCAACGCTGGAATAGCGCTTGTCGCGGAACAGGCCGTAGTAGTCCGTCTGCAGCAGCGTTGTATCATAGCTGCTGAAGATATCCTGTTGTTCGACATCTTTGACATACAGGTACTGTAGCTGAGGCTCGAGGCTTTGGGTGTAGTCTTCCCCCCATAGCAAAGTATCACGCTCCAGGTATAAGCCACTGTGTATACGCACGCTCGGGACTGTACGAGAGGCAGTTTCCTCCAAGCTTTCCAGTCCGACGGTGCTGGAGTCAAACTCCTGGTCGTAATAGGTATACATCAGCTTGGCCTCGGAGGTGATGGACCACCAAGGTGTTGAATATGGCAGAGTTAGTGTTGGCTCTAGGTGAATACGATCCGCTGAAGGCTTGTCTGCAGCATCGTTTTCGAAGCGGCTGATATGGCTGTTCAGGTTGAAATCCAAGCCATACGCCATGTCTGGCCGATAATAGTTAAATTCCAGCTGTGGCATCAGGCGATAGTTGGAAGACACCCCGCTGGTCAGAGGCTGGAAGTCACGTACACGCAGGGTCGAGTCCCAGAAGCGTTCACGGTAGGAAACCTCCCCGGTTTGCAGCAGGTTGTTGTCTTCACGTTCGCCGATGCTGGAGTCGATATCCTCGAAGTAGGTCACATCACTGACCTTGCTGTAGTCGACATCAAACAGCCAGTGGCTGTTATAAGTACCGCTATGAGACCAGTTAAAGCCCCAGCGCGCACCCTGATCTGAGGCATTTTTATCATCGCCCAGGTACTCGCCCTGCAAGTGACCACGGCCCGCTTCGGTCAGGTAGCGAAACTCGGTGTTGAGCTGCAGGCCCCGGTTACTCATGTATTTCGGGGTAATGGTCATGTCGTAATTTGGCGCGATGTTCCAGTAAAACGGGGTTTCCAGTTCGAAACCATCGCGGGAGCCATAGCTCACGGATGGGTATAAGAAACCGGTCAGGCGCTCTTTGCCGACAGGAACACGCAGGTACGGCATATAAAACACCGGCACTTCTGCCACTTCAAAACGGGCATTATACAAATCAGCAAAAGGCGAGTCGTTTTCACGCTCGATACTGGTGGCCGAAAACAGCCAGCTCTTGTCACCAGGAGGGCAGGTGGTGTAGGTACCATTTTTCAGGCGGTAGTAGGAGAGACCATTTTTGGTGATCCGCTCTGCTTCCCCACGACCGGCTTCGCAGGTCATGTTATACACCGCGTTATCCATCTCGGAGTCTTCGGTGTCCAAGTTACTTTGAATACGATCGGAGTAGACCTCAAGAGTCCCGTCATGGAAGTAGACGTTGCCTTCCGCCGTAACGATATTTTCGGGCTGATGCAAGGTTGCAGTGTCGGCAGCAACCGTGCGGTTTCCTTGCTGCAGTATGACATCGCCCGAGTAAGTCACTTTTTGGTTGGTCTTTGCTTCTGCCTGATCGGCGGTTACCTTAATCGGTTCGCGGTTGGCATCTTCTGGCATATCCTGAGGTGCGATACAGACACCCCGAACCAACTCAAGCTCGCTATTAGTGTCATTGACAGCCGCAGACTCATCGTTGACATCTTCGCTCGGAGTAGGGTTCTCATAAGCCATCGCGGGACCATAAAGCGCAAGGCTTATCATGGTGGCCAGTAAGCTGCGGGAGGTTAATGACATCTAGTTAAACTTTCCTGTTTTCAATTTTGCGCTTTTTAGGAACAGATTGGTGGCGCTTTTTACAAGCATTCCCGATAAATGACAGCTATCATAATGCAAATTCTATCCGACGGCATCTTTTCGCGTTATTGTGTCGGGTTAATTCCAGTATAAATATTTCTAAATTTAGCAAATTACCAGAGAGTAGAGAATGCAGGTTTGGGGTAAGATTTTAGGCGCATTTTTTGGTTTCCTTCTTGGAGGTCCGTTCGGTTTGTTATTAGGCCTCTTTTTGGGGCATAAGTTCGACAAGGCCAGAACAAATATTTATTACCGTGGCGGGTTTGGCAATTTTGGTGCTGGTCGAGCTAGTAGTGCCGAACGTCAGGCGGAATTTTTCTATGCTGGCTTTGCAGTTATGGGTCATATGGCCAAGTCTAAAGGACGGGTAACGGCAGAAGAAATTCGGGTGGCCAGCGCAATTATGGATCGCATGAACTTGCATGGCGAGTCCCGCCGCCAGGCACAAAATGCATTCCGGGAGGGTAAAGAAGAAGATTTCCCGCTGGATGAAACATTGACGAAAGTGCGGATGAGCAGTGCCGGTCGTGCTGATTTGCTGCAGTTTTTTCTTGAACTGCAAATTCAGGCCGCATTTGCCGATGGTAGCCTGCACCCGAGCGAGCGTCAGCTTCTGTATGTGATTGCCCGTAGCCTTGGCTTCTCGGAGCGACAGCTGGAGCAGCGCCTGCATATGCAGGAAGCGGCATTTCGTTTCCAGCAGGGAGAATACCAGCAGCAAGGGGCGTTCCGACAGACGCCGACCAAAGATCAGCTGGCAGATGCCTACGAATTATTGGGGGTGCAAGAGTCGGCATCGGCACAGGAGCTGAAAAGAGCATACCGCAAGCAGATGAATGAGCATCATCCGGATAAGCTGGCTGCCAAGGGCTTGCCGCCCGAAATGATGGAGCTGGCCAAGCAGAAAACCCAGGAGCTGCAGGCGGCTTATGATCTGATCCGTAAGGAACAGGGGGTTAAGTAGGCTACGCCTAGGAAGCGCATTTACACTTCGTGTAAGAAGCGAGGGCGCTGCGCTTCGTGAGGCGGGGGTTTTCATTGATAACCAATTGGTGATGTCGAAAATTTCCCGCTTCCCGCTTCTTAAACTATATTCCTTGGCGTCCCGGCCACAAATGCATTGATATTGTCGATTAGCTGGTTGGCAAGTGCCTGAATGGCTGAATCGGATCCCCAGGCTACGTGGGGGGTTAGCAATAGGTTTGGCAGATGGGCATTGGCAATCAGAGGGTTGCTGTTATCTGCTGGCTCATCGGTAAAGACATCAACGCCTGCTCCCCCTATCTCACCGTGCTTTAGCGCATCAACCAGCGCCTGTTCGTCAACTAGGCCGCCCCTACCGGTATTGATCAACAGGCTAGATGGCTTCATGCTTGCCAGCTCTTCCTGGCCTATCAGGTTAGTTGTCTGCGCTGTCAAAGGGCTGTGCAGGGTGAGGATATCCGCCTGTGCCAGCACTTCAGAAAAAGGGGTGTAGCCGTCTCGGCAATGCTGTTGGCTTTTGCGCTCGGCAAGTAACACCCTCATCCCCAATGCTTGTGCCAGTTTCGCTACTGCCTGGCCCAAGCTGCCGCTACCGATGATCCCTAGCGTCGAGCCTTTAATATCTCTAATCGGATGGGTAAAAAAGCAAAACTGTTTTTTTTGCTGCCAGACACCGGCCTCAATATCCCGGTGGTATCCCATCAGGTTGCGCCGCAGGGCAAACATCATTGCCACGGCATGCTCAGGAACGGAATCTGTTGCGTAGCCGCGAATATTACTGATGGTTATCCCGTGCTGGTGGCAATAATCGAGATCGACATTGTTGGTCCCCGTCGCCGCAATCGCGATCATTTTTAGCTGGGGGAGCTGGCTTAGCACCTTGGCATCGAGAACAACCTTGTTACTGATGGCGATGGTGGCATGTTGCAAGCGGGTGATGATCTGCTCAGGAGCGGTTGCCGGATATTCGTCCCACTGGTGGGCAAAACTTGGCTGGGGCAGTTGGATATGGGCGGGAATGGTATCCCGGTCGAGAAAGACGATGGTTTCCATATGCTTGAGAGAGGCTCCAAAGTTAGTGTTCATTCAGTTAACACTAACTTTGGGGCAGACCTCAACCAAGAGGGTTAATTTTCTTGATCCGGGAGCGTTTTGCTCGGCGCATCGGGGTAGAAATCGCATGGGGCGAACAGATGCATGGGTTGCTCTGTCGTTGGCTGGGTAAAGGTCAGCTCGGCCGCATGGAGCTGCAGCCTTGGTGCGATTTCCCGGGCCTCGTCATGGGCATAAAAGCGGTCGCCCAGTATTGGGTGGCCGAGTGCCAGCATATGGACCCTGAGCTGATGAGACCGGCCAGTGACAGGGCGCAGGCGTACCAGGGTACTGTTGTCTTCGCGGGCAATCACCTGATAGTGGGTGACAGAGGGTTTGCCGTCTTCGAAGCAGACTTTTTGCATCGGGCGGTTCGGCCAGTCACAGATTAGCGGCAAATCAACCGTGCCGCTGTCTTGTTCCAGTTGGCCCCATACCCTGGCATAGTAAACCTTCTCCGTCTGGCGCTCCCGAAATTGTTTTTGCAGGTGGCGCTCAGAGTCTTTATTGGTAGCAAGCAGGATCAACCCTGATGTGGCCATATCCAAACGGTGGACAAGGTGGGCTTCGGGATGCTCTTTAAGTACCCGGCTGTATACGCTGTCATGGTGGATTGGATCACGGCCCGGGTTGGACAGCAAACCTGATGGTTTGTTGAGCGCAATAATATCGTTGTCGAGATGTAAAATATCCAACCACGGATCGGTGGGCGGGTTATAGTCCAGCAAAGGCAGTGGTTTCATGATTTACTCAGGCTGACAGGATTTTGAAGCGGGCAAGAATAACACATTCGCTGTAGGGGCCATTCATCGAATGGCTGGGTGAATAAAAAAACACCTGACAGCAAGTGGCTGTCAGGTGTTTTGGCAGGAACAATGTACGTGAGTCGTCGCTAGGTACCGGCGAGTTAGCCGTGGCTGACAACAATCAGACGCAACGAGTCCAGCTGAACCTGAGCTTTGGCGATATAACCTGTTAGGTCTTGGATTTGGTTTTCAATCAATTCCAGTTCATCATCACGGATATTCGGGTTGACCGCTTTGAGTGCCTGGAGACGATCCAGCTCAGCACGTAGGGTCGTTTCCATGTCAGCCTGAGCGGCATCGCGAACAGTCTCCAGCTCTTTGCCGACAGCCTGTTCAGCATGTTCAATCAGAACATGGATATCTTTCTGCACCGAGTTGACCAGTTTGCTGGCAAGGTGGCGGTTTACTGGGCTAAGCTGGCGGTTGAAGCCTTCAAACTCAACATTGGCCGACAGGTTGTTGCCTTTGGCATCAAGCAAGATACGAATAGGCGTCTGTGGCAGGAAGCGGCCAATACCGGACTGTTTCGGTGCCTGTGCATCAACGACATACACCAGCTCAAGCAGCAGGGTACCCGCAGGAAGGGCCTTGTTTTTCAGCAGAGATACCGCCGTTGTCCCCACACCTTCTGACAGCAGCAGATCGATACCGCCCTGGATCATTGGGTGCTCCCAGCTGATAAAGTGCAGATCTTCCCGTGACAGTGCCGTATCGCGCTCAAACGTGATGGTGCAGCCGTCATAAGGCAGACCCGGATAGCTGGCAACCATCATGTGCTCCGATGGCGTCACCACAATGGCATTTTCACCCTTGTCGTCCTGGTTCAAGCCGATGGTATCGAATAGGCCGAGGGCAAACGTCACAAGGTTGGTGTCTCCGTCTTTTGCGGAAATCTGTTCAACGAGCGCGCGTGCCTTATCCCCCCCGTTGGAGTGGATTTCCAGCAGGCGGTCACGGCCTTGTTCCAGCTTGCCTTTCAGTTCACGGTGCATAGCGGCACTGCGTTCAATCAGCTGCTCTAGTGCTTCACCATCATGCTTATCACTGGCCAGCAGGGTAATGAGCTCGCTGCTGAAGGCATCGTATATGGCGCGACCTGTCGGGCAGGTTTCCTCAAAGGCGTTCAGGCCTTCGTTGTACCAGTGGGCCAGCAGTGCCTGTGAAGTACCTTGTAGGTGCGGTACATGGATTTCAATATCACGCTTCTGGCCAATTCGGTCCAGGCGGCCGATACGCTGTTCCAGCAGATCCGGGTTATTCGGCAGGTCAAACATCACCAGCTGGTTGGCAAACTGGAAGTTGCGGCCTTCAGAGCCAATTTCCGAACATAACAATACTTGAGCGCCACCTTCTTCCTGGGCAAAGTAGGCGGCGGCTTTATCGCGTTCAATGATCGACATGCCTTCATGGAAGACGGTCGCACGGATCCCTTCACGCTCGCGCAGCGCCTGCTCCAGTGTCAGTGCGGTTTGCGCACGGGAGCAAATGACCAGTACCTTCTCATTGCGGTTTGCCATTAGCATATCCAGCAACCAGGTTACCCGTGGGTCAAAGTTCCACCAAGTTGCTGAATCACCTTCAAATTCTTGGTAGATATCTTCCGGATACAGCAGCTTGATGGTTTTCTGCTCTTCTGACATTTTGCCACCCATCATCCCGGCTACGCGCATTGCCGTCTGATACTGGGTCGGCAGTGGTAGTGGGTACATATTCAGGTGGCGCTGCGGGAAGCCCTTGATTGCAGTCCGGGTATTACGGAACAGCACTCGGCCGGTACCATGGCGATCCATCAGGTTGTCGATAAGCTCATGACGTACCGTTTCTTGTTGTTCGCCATCGATATCCTGAGACTCAATGATCCGCAGCATTGGCTCGATATCTTGCTCTGGCAGCAGCTCTGTCAGGCTGTTTTGGGCGCTCTCATCGAGTTTCTCGCCTGATAGCAGACGAGAGACAGCATCCGCGACCGGTGCATATTGGCGTTCTTCTTCAACAAAGGCTTCGTAGTCGTAGAAACGGTCTGGGTCAAGCAAGCGCAGGCGGGCAAAGTGGCTCTCGTGGCCCAGCTGCTCAGGGGTTGCGGTTAGCAGCAGCACGCCAGGACTTTTCTCTGCCAGGGCTTCAACCACCTGGTACTGGCGGCTTGGTTTGTCCTCGCTCCACTCTAGGTGGTGCGCTTCATCGACAACCAGCAGATCCCAGTCTGCATCGAGGGCCTGTTCAAAACGGCGGCGGCTCTTGCGCAGGAAGTCCAACGAACACAGGACATATTGCGCAGTATCAAACGGGTTGGCAGAATCGGCATAGGCTTCGACACAGCGCTCCTCGTCAAAAATAGAGAAGTGCAGGTTGAAGCGGCGCATCATTTCTACCAGCCACTGGTGTTGGAGTGTTTCCGGCACCAGGATCAGAATGCGTTCTGCACGGCCTGAAAGCACCTGTTGGTGGATGATCATACCGGCTTCGATAGTCTTGCCCAGGCCAACTTCATCGGCCAGCAATACGCGCGGCGCATAACGGCGACCGACTTCGTGGGCGATGTATAACTGGTGCGGGATCAGTCCGGCACGCATACCACACAGACCACGCAATGGGCTCTTGTGCTGCTCGTATTGGTTTTTAAGCGCACGGTAACGCAGGGCGAAGCGATCCATCCGGTCGATTTGGCCGGCAAACAATTTATCCTGTGGCTTATTGAATCGGATTTGGTTGCAGAGGAAAATTTCACGTAGCTGAACATCTTCTTCTTCGGTATCTGTACGTGTTCCCACATAAGTGAACACGCCGCCGGTTTCCTCGACCTGCTCGACCTTCAGTGACCAGCCTTCATGGCTTTCAACCACATCGCCGACATTAAACATTACGCGGGTAACGGGGGCATCACTTCGTGCGTACAGGCGGTTCTCTTCACAGGCTGAGAACATCAAGGTGACAGTACGGGCGTCAGCCGCAACGACTGTTCCCAAACCCAGATCACTTTCAGTATCGCTGATCCAACGTTGACCCAAAGCAAATGGCATAGTGGTTAAAACCTTCTAATTATTTGATATTAAGGAGAATGTTAATCCGATGCTCTAACATTTTTGAACTACACTGAGATTAAGTGTAAGCCAGAATCCGCATCGGTAAAAAAAGGGAGTAATGTTACTGCATGCTGTGAGTAAGGTCACGGCGAAAGTGACCTGAATCCGGCAAAGTATTTTTAGGCATGATTGTCACAATTCTTTAATTATCTCCGGTCTTTAATAGTAACTGCACTAATTTGGCATACGCTTAAAGAATGACAGCAATGTTATTGCTGTCTGATTGTTACCAAGGAGGTACCTATGGACGAAGTTGAACGGAAAATTTTTGTACTGGATACAAATATTCTGCTTCACGAACCCCTCGCCATTTATTCCTTTAAAGAGCACGATGTTGTTATCCCGATGACTGTGCTTGAAGAGCTGGATCGCATCAAGGACAGCAAGCGTGATGTATCGCGGGATGCCCGGATTGCGATTCGCGCCCTGGAAGATATCTTCCATGATGCGACACCCGAGCAGATTTCTGCTGGGATCCCATTTTCCACTCAAGGAGAAAACCAAGGAACCATTGCTATTTTTGCCGATTATGAAGTCACCGAGACCGTACATGCATTCGCCGATAAGGCGGGTGACAACCGGATCCTTAACGGTGTGCTTTTTTTGCAGGCAGAGTACGCGCCAAGGGAAGTGGTGTTGGTCACCAAAGACATTAACATGCGGTTACGGGCGAAAGGCGCCGGCGTTTATTTTGTTGATGACTACCGCTCCGACCAATTAATTGATGATGTGAAGTTGCTGACCAAGGGCTTTTACAAGTTCTCTGGTGATTTTTGGGAACGGGTTGGCGAATGCCAATCAGAGAGCAATGGTCGTTCGACCTTGCATACACTACCGACAGAACTATTTGATACACCGTTCATCAATCAATACCTGCTTGATGAAGGGACGGACTTTGCTGCCCGGGTGCAGGCTATTGACGGTGAGACTGTGACCCTGAAGGATATCGGCCAGGAACGCCTGATGCACCGGCAGGCCTGGGGGATCCACCCCAAAAATGTTTATCAGGGCATGGCGTTGGATGCAATGATGGATCCAAACATTGATCTGGTGATCCTGACTGGCCCTGCCGGGTGCGGTAAAACGATCCTGGCGATGGCTGCAGCACTTGAGCAGGTGATTGAAAAAGGGATGTATGACAAGATCCTGGTTACCCGTAATACCCCGGAAATTGCCGAGTCGATTGGTTATCTGCCGGGTACCGAAGAAGAAAAAATGATGCCATGGCTAGCGGCCGTAACCGATACCATGGAAGCGCTACATAAACATGATGTGTGTACTGATGGCTCGATGAAGTACATCTACGACAAAGCCAATATTCAATTCAAATCGATTAACTTTATGCGCGGCCGCTCAATCCAGAATGCCTTCGTTTTACTGGATGAGTGCCAGAACTTAACCGCCTCCCAAATCAAGACCATTATCACCCGTTGCGGGGAGGGCACCAAGATTGTCTGTTCCGGTAACCTGGCCCAGATTGACTCCAGCTATTTATCTCCAGTGACCTCGGGCTTGACGTATATCGTTGAGCGTTTTAAGAATTTCGAGGGTAGTGCCAATATTTATCTCAATGGCGTGGTCCGCAGCCGTTTAGCCGAATTTGCGGAAGAGAATCTTTAATTAATAGCAGCGAGGGCGCTCCGCTTCAGGGGCGCTCCGCTTCCCGCTTCTAGCGGCCTAAATATCTCTTCAGTGCATCGTCTTCTGGCTGGGTGAGCATTTGCCTGGTTTCACCAAATACTTTTACCTCACCGTCACAGATGAAGGCACACCTACCGGCTATTTTCAGGGCATCTTCCGGGCTGTGGGTGACCATCAGTACGGTGGTCCGGTGTTCCTTGGCCAGACTTTTCACCAGCTCCAGCATTTCTTTGCGCAGGGCCGGATCCAAGGCTGAAAACGGCTCGTCGAGCAATAGCAGCGGCCTTTTCCTGATCAGGCAACGTGCCAGCGCAACCCGTTGTTTCTGGCCACCGGATAACTGTTCCGGCAGGCGATCGAGGTATTTTTGGATCCCGACCCGTGATGCGGCTACCACGATACTCTCCTTGTCTTCCCGGCTGAGCTTGAGCCCGGGATGAAGGCCCAGACCGATGTTTTCAAATACGGTCAGGTGGGGAAACAGGTTGTGATCCTGAAACAGTAGTGAGAGTGGTCTCTCGGACGGAAGCTGGCGGTCGATAGGCTGCCCGGCAATGGTGAGTTCACCGCTGTCGGGGGCGAGAAACCCCGCCACCATGGCAAGCAGGGTGCTCTTGCCTGCACCGCTCGGGCCGATCAGCGCAACGATTTCACCGGTTTCGACTTCGAGATCAAAGGTCAGCTGGGTACTCTCAGCCTGCCGCGAATAGGCTGGTTGAACGTAGCGGTGAGTTAATTGTTTCAAGGTCAGCATCATGGCGTCCGGATCAATATTTTTTCAACCAGGGTAAATAATCCCAGGCTGAGCAGTAACAGGAGCAGTGCGGCAACTGCGGCGGCATCCATCTGGTAGCTGCCGAGCAATTGGAACAGGTAAAGCGGGAGGGTCTGGAACCCCTGGCTGCCAAACAGAGCGATAGCACCGAGATCGCCCAGTGATAGCACAAAGCCAATCGCCAATGCCTGAGCTATGGGTTTACGCAGCGCCCGCCACTCAACCAGGTACAGACGGGACAGCCCGTGCATCCCCAGGCTCTGGCACAATGGGTTGTATTGCTGGGCGACATGCAGCATAGGCTGGCTTAGCGTTTTGATCACATAGGGCAGGGCCATCAATGCATTGACCCCGACAATTACCCAGAAGGCGGCAGCAAAGGCATCGGTGTATTGGCGAAGCAGCAGGAAGATCCCGGTGCTCAATACCAGCCCCGGGGTCACCAGGATAATCGTGCCGAGCAGTTCAATTCCATCGGCAGGCAATGTTCTCTTCTGCAGGCGCCACTGACGGCTGGTAAGGAGAATTGCCATGCCGCTAACAAGTGCAGTCAGGCAAGACAGCGAGGCTATCTTCAAGGAGTTCAGGACGGCTTGCCATAGTGCTGGCTCGACTAGCAGGCTGGGGAGCTGGCTATTAATCCCGGCACCGACCACCGCCAACAGTGGCGGTAGGACCAATAGCAAGGCAAAACCGATCCACAGCCCATCCCAGGCTTTGGCCTGCCAGCTGTCAAACTGGTTTTGTGGCTGGCGTGAGACTGAACCACTGAGTGTCGAAAGTGGTTTGGCAAAACGCTGTGTCAATAGCACCAGGCTACTGCAAATGAGCATTTGCCACAGGGCCAGGATAGCGCCGCCTGCCAGGTCGAAGTCATAGCGTAATGCCTGGTAGATAGCCAACTCAATCGTGGTCGCTCTCGGGCCGCCTCCCAGTGACATAATCACCGCAAAGCTGGTAAAGCACAGCATGAAGATCAGGCCAATGACGTGAGGCAGTTGCTGACGCAGCCGCGGCCAGGCGATAAAACGAAACTTGCTCCAGCCCTTGATCCCCAGATGCGTTGCCAGCTGATGCTGCTCGAACGGGATCCCCTCCAGACTTTGTAGCAATAGACGGGTAGCAAGCGGAAAATTGAGAAACACATGGGCGAGCAAAATGCCGTTCAGGCCATAGATAGAAAAGGGCAGGGACAGCCCATTGGCTTTGAACAGATCTGCCAGCAGGCCACTTTTACCATAGATAGTCAGCAGGCCAAACACCGCGACTAATACCGGGAGTACCAAGGTCATCGCAAACAGGCGCAACAGCAAATTGCGACCGGGGAATTGGCGGCGTGACAGGGCATAGGCGGCCGGGATCGCCGGAATGATACTTAGCAGCGTCGACAGCAGCGCCTGATAGAAACTGAAGCCGGTAACATGGCGCAGGTAGGGATCGTGCCAGATTTGCAGCAGATTTAGCTCATTGGCCTGGCTGATCAGGGCACTGATCGCACTCAGTACCAGAGCGACAATAAGCCCGGCAGAAACGATGCCGGGCAAGATTTGGGTAACGCGGGTATTCAAAGGTCTGTAGCCTTTATTGGGTCAGGGCATGTTGCCATTCACGGATCCATCCACGACGTTCGGCGGCCACTTCCTCAGCACTGAATTCCAATGATTTGGCTGGCAGGGTTAGTTGCTCAAAGCCTTCAGGGAGATCCTGCTTGGTGACCGGGTACATCCAGTTACCTGTCGGGATCACTGACTGGAATTCCGGTGTCAGGATAAAGGACATAAACTGATCGGCCAGTTTTTGGTTCGGGCTGTTTTTCAGCTTAGCGGCAACTTCGACCTGCATGTAGTGGCCTTCGCTGAAGTCTGCAGCTTTGTACTTGCCTTCACTCTCGGCAATGATGTGATAGGCCGGTGAGGTGGTGTATGACAGCACTAAATCTGACTCACCTTTTAAGAACATGTTGTAGGCTTCCGACCAGCCTTTGGTAACCGTAACGGTTTTCTTTGCCAGCTGTTGCCATGCGTCGGCAGTCTTATCGCCATAAACAGATTTCATCCACAACATCAGGCCCTGGCCCGGTGTTGATGTGCGTGGATCTTGGTAGATCACACTCAGGTCGTCACGCTCAATAAGCTCTTTCAGGCTTTTCGGCGGGGTCGCCAACTTCTTGGAATCGTAGACAAATGCGAAGTAACCATAGTCATATGGCACAAAAGTGTCATCACTCCAGCCGTTAGGCAGGGTCACACTGTTGGTATCGACCTTGTGTGTGGCCAGCAGGTTGGTTTTCTTTGCTTCGCTGATCAGGTTATTGTCCAGGCCCAGCAGGATATCGGCTTTGGTGCTGCTGCCTTCAAGGCGCAGACGGTTGAGGATTGATACGCCGTCATCCAGTGCGACAAATTCCAGGTTGCAGTTGCACTGCGCTTCAAAGGCTTTTTCAATCGCCGGGCCCGGTCCCCAGTCAGAAGCAAAAGAGCTGTAGGTATAAACGGTTAGCGTGTCTTTGTTTAACGCATCCGTGGCAGCCCACGCTGAGCCTGCTGCCATCGACAGAGTTAGAATCGGAAGTAGTTTTTTCACTATGCGCTCCTGATGCCCTTGCGTCCTGCAAGAGGGAAATAAATCGTATGAGCGGCACAGGGTTGAGAAAGGCGTTCAGCGTCGTGCTGTAACGTTGACAGTTATGGTGGTCAGATTATCTCAATTCCTACGCCAGCATGACCTGGTTCAGGTTCTGTGGGTTCTGCGGCTGCAATCTCAGTCTGATTTATATACCAAACTGAATAATAATCTGGCCTATCAGCGAGAATAAAAAGGTGCAGATACAAGGCGCTTGATCGTAGATGTATATATATCCATCAAAATCAAGCAACACTGTAGCTGTACCTTTTTAACTCGTCCTTCGGAAGCTTCCCAGTCGTTCGATATCAGCTCCAAATTGCTTTGATGTAGAACCACTATATCTTCATCAATTTGGCTTGCTCTCAATCGACTGGGAACGCTCTGATTGGATCAGATTATTGTTCAGTTTGGTATTAGACTCCCCAATGAGAACGATAGCTATTGTAATGTGCTAAGCAGTCCGTTGCCAGCGCAATACAACTTTGTGTCGGGTATGGCTGCTTTTTGCCCTACCGGGCTTCATTGAGTGCCCAGTTATAGTCATAGCTGATGCTATTGAGCTGAACTGGCTTACCTGTGCGGTATTGATTGAGGTGGCGCTGCAAGCTGCTCTTGCTACCGAAATCGACGCTATACCAGTCATAGATTGATGACAGGCGGACTTTGCCACCGGTCATATTGACACCTTTGGCACTGTTGATAAACCGGCTGGCACTTTGTTCGAGCAGCTTTTCACTGTTACTGGCGGTAAAGACCTGGGGTTGGAGATCGGGGCAACCCAGGCTGGCACAGTTGACGACATAGTGAATGCGGGGATCTTTCCAGATAGGACGTAGGATCCGGTGCTCGATATCATTGAGTGACAATGAGTTGCCATTGATGGTGATCAGCTTTTCATCCCAGGGGCCGAAACTGAAAAATCCGCCTAGCTTGGTTATGGACTTAATGGGGTAGTTATCCAGGATCAGCTGGACGGTCAGAGCATTATAGAGGTTCACCCAGTAGGCAAACTGCTCGTCCTGGCGGTAGCGGCGAGGGTCGGTGGCCGTCAGCTTACGGATATAGCGGTCAAGATCATATTTGTCATTGCTGGAAACTGCGCGGTAGCGAAACAGCGTTTGTTGGGGCTGTTGGACCAAGTAGTTATCCAAGGTGCGTTGCCACAGAGTATGGTCGATGGCTGCGGTATTGGCTTCATTGCTTTGCTGCCAATAAGGCCACAGTTCGGCTTTGGGAGCGGCACAACCTGAGGCTGAAACCAGCAGCAATAAAAGAGGGAATAAAATACGCATCATAAGTCCAGTGGCGTTTGGTTAGTAGTAACTAGATGATATGACCTTGTATGGCGTGGTTTTCTTGCATGAAAAATGCACTATTCACCAAGCACATAGCAAAACGCCCCGGCGGGTTAGGGCCGGGGCGCGAGTTAGTCTTTGCTAACGTTAGGCAAGGAAAGCCGGGATCTTACTCTCAAACTCGGCAATCTTGTCTTCGTGCTGCAGGGTTAACCCGATGTTATCCAGGCCGTTGAGCAGGCAGTGGCGACGAAACTCATCAATCTCAAAGCTGTACTGCTTGCCGTTGGCACTGACTTGCATCGTTTCCAGATCCACGGTGATTTCAGCCCCTTCGCCGCTTTCAACAAACTGGAACAGTTCGTCGACTTCCTGTTCGCTCAGGCGAACAGGCACCATCTGGTTGTTGATTGAGTTGCCATAGAAAATATCGGCAAAACTCGGCGCAATCATCACTTTGATGCCATAGTCGGCCAGTGCCCAGGGAGCGTGCTCACGAGAGGAGCCACAGCCGAAGTTTTCACGGGCCAGCAAAATACTGGCACCCTGATAGCGCGCTGCGTTCATCACAAATTCCGGGTTTGGCTTCTTGCCGGCATCATCTAAAAAGCGCCAGTCATGGAACAAGTGCTTGCCGAACCCTGTCCGGGTGACTTTCTGGAGAAACTGTTTTGGAATGATGGCGTCGGTGTCGACATTCGCCGCATCCAAAGGAACCACCAAACCTGTATGTTGTTTAAAACCTGCCATTGTCTGTTCCTCCTGTTAAGCGGTTGCGGTTTCTAAATCCAGTTCACGGATATCGACGAAGTGGCCAGCACAGGCGGCGGCAGCAGCCATGGCCGGGCTAACCAGGTGGGTACGTCCATCACGTCCCTGGCGGCCTTCGAAGTTACGGTTACTGGTTGAGGCGCAGCGCTCCCCAGGACCCAGGCGGTCGTTGTTCATCGCCAGGCACATAGAGCAGCCCGGTAGACGCCATTCGAAACCAGCATCGATAAAGATTTTATCCAGCCCTTCCAGCTCGGCTTGCGCCTTGACCTGCTCTGACCCCGGTACGACCAATGCTTGGATATTAGGGGCAACCTGGCGCCCCTTGGCGACGGCAGCAGCAGCACGCATGTCTTCGATGCGAGAGTTGGTGCACGAGCCAATGAATACTTTATCGATATTGAAATCTGCCAGTGTTTTGCCGGCTTCCAGTCCCATATAGGCCAGCGCTTTTTCTGCCGAAGCCTTTTCTACCGGATCGCTGAAGTCATCCGGGGATGGGATCAGCGCATCAACGGCGATCACCTGGCCCGGGTTGGTGCCCCAGGTAACCTGAGGTTTGATGTCTTTGGCATCCAAGGTTACGACGGCATCAAATACGGCATCATCATCGGTTTTCAATGTTTTCCAGTACTCAACGGCAGCATCGAAGTTTTCATCTGCCGGGGAGAACTTGCGATCTTTGATGTAGTCGAAGGTAGTCTGATCCGGCGCAATCAGGCCAGCTTTGGCACCTAGCTCAATCGCCATATTACAGACGGTCATCCGTCCTTCCATTGAAAGATCCGTGATAGCCTCGCCACAGAACTCGACCACATAGCCGGTACCCCCTGCGGCGGTGGTTTTGCCGATGATGGCCAGCACGATATCTTTGGCGGTAATACCTTCGGCAACCTTGCCTTTTACTTCGATTTTCATCGTTTTGGCACGGGCCTGCTTCAAGGTCTGGGTGGCCAGTACATGCTCAACTTCGGAAGTACCAATACCGAAAGCCAGTGAGCCGAAGGCACCGTGGGTAGCGGTGTGTGAGTCACCACACACGATAGTCATGCCCGGTAGTGTAATGCCCAGCTCCGGCCCCATGACATGCACAATACCTTGGTATTTGTGGTTCAGATCATACAGGGTGACACCGAATTCTTCACAGTTCTTGGCCAGGGTCTCCATTTGGATCTGCGCCATTTTGCCAGAGGCTTTGATGTCCTTGGTCTGGGTCGAGACGTTGTGATCCATCGTCGCGAAGGTTTTGCTGACCTGGCGTACCTTGCGGCCTTTCTCGCGCAAACCGTCGAAAGCCTGCGGCGAGGTCACTTCGTGAACCAGGTGGCGGTCGATATACAGAATAGGATTTTCGCCTTCCGCCGCTACCGCAACGTGGGCATCGTATACTTTTTCATAAAGCGTCTTTGGCGCTTTTGTCTCGGTATTTGACATTGCTCGATTGCTCCTCGTACTTTTATGCTTGGCGGATGTAGGCGGCAATCTTGTCGCCCATTTCGCTGGTGCTCAGTGCCGGGGCATCGCCAGCCAGATCGGCCGTTAGCTCGCCAGCTTCCAATGCCTGTGATACGGCCTGTTCAATCGCGCGGGCCGCTTGCTCTTCGCCTAGGCTGTAGCGCAGCATCAGGGCAGCAGACAGGATTTGCGCTACCGGGTTGGCAATGTTTTTGCCAGCAATATCAGGGGCTGAGCCTCCGGCTGGCTCATACATGCCGAACTTGTCCTGGTTCAGACTGGCAGATGGCAGCATGCCCATCGAGCCTGTGATCATCGCGCACTCATCGGAGATAATGTCACCGAAGATGTTCGAGCACAGCATCACGTCGAACTGTGACGGATCTTTGATCAGTTGCATGGTCGCGTTGTCGATATATATGTGGTTCAGGGTAACGTCCGGGTAGTCCTTGGCGACTTCCTCTACCACTTCACGCCATAGGATCGAGCTCTGCAGGACATTGGCTTTGTCAATCGAATAGACATTCTTGTCACGTAGCTGAGCCGACTCAAACGCAATGCGCGCGATACGCTCGATTTCATAGCGGTGGTAGACCTCGGTATCAAAGGCCTTTTCCTGTGGACCTTCGCCTTCACGGCCTTTCGGCTGGCCGAAGTAGATCCCGCCGGTTAGCTCACGGACAACCACAATATCGAAGCCGCGCTCAGAGATATCAGCGCGCAGTGGCGAGAAATTTTCAAGGCCGCTGTGGATCTGCGCTGGGCGCAGGTTACAAAATAGCTGGAAATGCTTGCGTAGTGGCAATAGGGCACCGCGCTCAGGCTGATCATTAGGTGGCAGGTGTTCCCATTTAGGACCGCCAACTGAGCCGAACAGGATGGCATCTGCTTCTTCACAGCCCTTCAAGGTTGAATCGGGTAGCGGACAACCATGGTTGTCGATAGCAATACCGCCGACATCAAATTCCTTGCTCTCCAGGGTAAAGCCAAATTTTTCCTGGGCAGCAGCCAACACCTTGTGTGCCTGCTGCATAACTTCTGGGCCAATACCGTCACCCGGTAGAACGGCAATTTTATATGTACCTGCCATGGTTATACTGTCTCCATATGGGATTTTTGTTTAATTTCTGCAATTTGATCAGCGCGATAAATACTGTTGATGACGTGAAGCAGTGCCTGGCCGGAAGCCTCAACAATATCGGTCGCCAGGCCAGTACCGTGGTACTTGCGGCCTTTGTAGTTGGCAATGATGTCTGCCTGGCCTAAGCCGTCTTCACCTTCGCCCTTGGCGGTCAGGTCAAATTTATCCAGTACGATTTCGTAGCCGGTCAGGCGGTAGATGCACTGGTATAGCGCGTCTACCGGGCCGTTACCGACAGCAGCCTCGCATTTTTCTTCCTCGCCGCACTGCAATTTAATGCTGGTGGTCGCCATCACGCTGCCAGACTGGACACTTAGGTAGTTCAGCTTGAAGAAGTCATCCTCCTCGCGCAGGTTGGCAAAGTGCATCAGTGCTTCAAGATCGTAATCGAATACCTGGCCCTTGCGGTCGGCCAGCTTCAGGAAGTCGGTATACAGTTCATCCAGATTATACTCGTTTTCGGTATAACCCAGGGTATCCATATGGCTCTTCACGGCAGCTCGGCCTGAGCGGCTGGTTAGGTTAAGTGCTTGGTTCTTAAGGCCAATCGACTCTGGGGTCATGATCTCGTAGGTGTTTTTGTTCTTCAGCATGCCATCCTGGTGGATCCCCGAGGAGTGGCTGAACGCATTGGCACCGACAATCGCCTTGTTGGCTTGAATTGGCATATTGCAAAGCTGGCTGACCATCTTGCTGGTGCGGTGGATTTCGTCGTGCTTGATATTGGTATGGACCCCCAGGAAGTCGGCGCGGGTCTTGATGATCATCGCGATCTCTTCCAGCGAGCAGTTACCGGCGCGTTCACCGATGCCGTTGATGGTGCCTTCTACCTGGCGGGCACCGGCCTGGACCGCAGCCATTGAGTTGGCGACTGACATTCCAAGATCGTCGTGGCAGTGAACAGAAATTATTGCCTTGTCGATATTGGGTACACGTTCGAATAGCTGGGCAACAATGCCACCGAATTCATTGGGTAGAGTGTAGCCTACGGTATCTGGGATATTAATTGTATTGGCCCCGGCATTGATCGCCGCTTCTACCATCCGGCACAGGTTGTCAATTGGGGTACGGCCGGCATCTTCGCAGGAGAACTCGACATCGTCGGTATAGTTGCGGGCACGTTTGACAGCAGCGACACCCATTTCGATCACATCGTCATAGCTGCGGCGCAGCTTGTCCTGAACATGGATGGTGGAAGTAGAAATGAAGGTATGGATACGAAAGGCTTCGGCGACTTTAAGGGATTCGGCGGCGACATCAATGTCTTTGGCCACGGCGCGGGATAAGGCGCAGACCCGGCTGTTTTTGATGTGCTTGGCAATAGTCTGTACCGATTCAAAGTCTCCCGGGGAGGAGATTGGGAAACCCGCCTCAATCACATCCACGCCCATTCGCTCCAATGCATAAGCAATTTGCAGCTTTTCCTTTACAGTCAAGCTGGCGGAAAGTGCCTGCTCGCCGTCGCGCAAAGTGGTATCGAAAATAATGACCTGATCTTTCATTGCTACTTCCTTATGTTGGCCTGCCTAGTTAGGCGTTGTCTGCATCCGCTTGCGCCGGCTCTTTCATATAAAAAACCCGCGCTGTTTGCGCGGGCTTTTTGAATTCTTGGTGGTGTTTCTCACCCATCAGCTACCCGCGCGAATTATTCACGATAAGGAGGAGGCTGAGGAGTAGTGAGAAACGTATTTGCATTTTTTAAATGATATCCACAAAGTTGATTAACAAATGAATACCAAATAGACAGGTTAAACGTCAACCACTAATTGAGTATTTATTTTTCCAATATGTCTATTTATATGATTTTTAATGGCTTTATTCTTTGTGTTAATCACCCTGATAAATTGTGAGGATATGGCTGCAGTGAATATCAGGTTAGAAGGTATTGCGATGGCTTATTTTGTCCGTTCGCAACTTGTTAACAGGATAACGGTGAGAGGCTGTACACGGCAGAATATTTACTCTGATGTAAAATTAATCAAATGATTAATTTGGAGTGAATAAATTCAGTACAGCCAGAGAAGGTATCTGAAGTAAATTATTAATCAGGTGATTAATTAAGTGATTAGCAGATAGGGACTATGACAGGAAAAACAGGGCGCCCCAGTGGAGATTCCGATGCCAGGGAGCGATTGATAACAGAGGCGAAAAAACTCTTTGTTGCGCTCCCTTACAGCAAAGTATCGACCCGAATGATTGCATCCCGGGCGGATGTCAATGTGGCGCTGATCCGTTATTACTTCGCGAACAAAGGTGGCCTTTTTGAGGCCATGCTGCGCGAAACACTGGCTCCGATCCGGGCTCAAATTCAACGAATGATCAGTATCGGTGATATTGAAAGTGTGGGGGAGCTGATGCGCACTTATTACCGCATTATGGCGCCAACCCCTGATCTGCCGAAGCTGATAGCCCGTACGATGATGATGGAACCCGGCGATTTGCAGCGGAGAGCCATGGAAAAAATATTCAGCGAAATATCCCTGCCGGCGGAGGAGCTGATGTTTAAGAAAATGAGAGGTCTCGGGGTATTACGCGACGGTGTTTCGCCACAAAAGGCCAGGATGACATTTATTAGCATGATGGTCTTCCCGTTTTTGGCTCCTCCAGCCTTATTGGGGATCCAAGGTATTGAATTGAATGAAGAGTGGTTGATGGAGCTCGCTGAACACAATGTCAATGTGCTGCTCAACGGTATTTTAGCGCAGGGAGGCAAGGCCAACGATGAAACTCAATAGAAAGATCCTTATTTTACCGGCTATATTGGTCGGCGTAGCTGTGCTGGCTCTGGCAATTAATCTACGCTCGACCCCTGGGATAAAACCGGCGCTGAACAAGGCGCGGCCTGTCGATGTGATTAGCTTGCAGCAATTACCGCTGGCCCCGGTGGTAACAGGGTTTGGCCGGGTCAAACCCAAAGTGGAGTGGCAGGCCATTGCAGAGGTGTCCGGCAAGGTGGTGTATCGCCATCCCGGATTGGAAAAAGGCCGGGTACTAGATGCCGAAACCGTGTTGCTGAAAATCGATCCGCTGGATTATGAACTGCGTCTGGCTCAGGCCGAAGCCGATGTCAGCTCTAGCCAGGCCCAGCTGGCCAAGCTGGCCCAGGAAGAGCAAAATCTGAAAACAACCCTGAAAATTGAAAAGAATCGTTTGGCGATCAGCAAAAAAGAGCTAACCCGCAAGAAAGAGTTGCGTCGCAAGGGGCTGACTTCGCAGTCTGCTGTTGATCTCGAGCAGCAAAATACCTTGGCCAGTCAGAAAGTGGTTCAGGATATCGAAAACCAGCTGATTGTATTGCCGAACGAGCGTAAAGTGACGATTGCGCAGCTAGAGGTTAACCAGTCGCAGGTCGCCGAGGCCAAGCGTTCACTGGAAAAAACCGTGGTCACCTTGCCGATGGATGCCCGGATCTCCAGCGTCGATATCGAGCAGAACCAGGTGGTGAATACCCAGCAGAGTATGGTGGTTGCCCATGGGATCGATACTATGGAAATTGATGCCCAGGTGGCACTGCATGATATGCAGGTACTGGCGTCGAGCCTGACCCAGTATACGGCCCATGCCGATGGTCGCCCGCGGGCAGATCAGCTGGATCTGACTGCCAGTATCCAGCTTTCTAGTGGTAATTTTCAACAGCAGTGGCCTGCGAAGGTCGCCCGGATCAGCGATACGGTCAGCGCCAACCAGGCAACGGTCGGGGTGATCCTCGAGGTCGATCAGGATTACAGCCAGCTTTCCCCGGAGAGTGCGCCGCCATTGGTCAATGGGATGTTTGTTGAAGCCCGCCTGTCCGGACAGGCCAATGCCCATTGGGTGATCCCGGAGCGGGCGCTGCATGGCGATAAGATCTATCTGGTTGATGATAAGAATACCTTGATGATCCAGGCCGTGAAGGTACTGTTCCGCCGTGCTGGCAAGGTGGCGATTGATGGCGAGCTATCATCCCAGCAGCTACTTATTGTCAATGATCTATTACCTGCCGTTTCCGGTATGGAGCTTCAGGTTGTGACACGTAATGGCAAGGCAGTGGAAGAGAATAGCCAGCAAGATAGTGCCGATAAAAGCAAGATAGATGAGGAGCCAGCGTTATGATCCGCTATTTTTCTCGTCATCCAACCGCTGCCAACCTGTTGATGTTGGCTTTGCTGATCTTCGGATTGATATCGTTGCCGCAGATCAAGCGAGAAACCTTCCCTGAATTTTCACCGCCTTACATCATTGCCTCTGTCGTGTATCCGGGCGCATCGCCACAGGAAGTCGAAGAAAGTATTTGTATGCGGATGGAAGATGCCGTTGATGGGTTGGCTAATATCGAGGAGACCCGTTGTGAAGCGGTTGAGGGTTCGGCTTCGTTGATCCTCAAGTTGACTGGCAGCAATGTGGTATCGCGGATGCTGGTGGATGTCCAAACCCAAATTAATGCCATCAATGACTTCCCGACTCAAATCGAGTCGCCGATTGTCCGAGAGCTGGACTGGAACGAGCCCGTGGTAGATGTTGCTATCAGTGCCGATACCAGTTGGCCGCACCTGAAAGCCTATGCCGAACAGCTTAAACGTAAACTGAAGCTCGATTATGGTGTGTCCTTGGTTGACGTTGCCGGTTTCTCTGATCATCAGCTACGGATTGAATTGAAAGAAGCACCATTGCGCCAGCTTGGCCTCAGTGTCGGTGATGTTGCCGATCGCCTAGCTCGTCAGAACCTGAAGTTGCCTAGCGGTAATATCGAACTGGCAGAGAAAAACCTGCTGATCCGGTTTGATGAACAGAAGATCACCCCGGATACTCTGGCCAGAACCGTGATCGGCGCTGACAGCGATGGCGCACTGCTGCGCCTGGGTGATATTGCGACCATCACTGACAGATTTGAGTTGGATGAACAGAAAGTACTGTTTGATGGCAAACCGTCAGCACTGCTGAAGATCAGTAAGAACAAGGCCGATGATGCCCTGCGGATCAAAGAGCGGGTAGTGCAGTTTGTCGAGGACGAAAACAAGGTGGCACCGACTGGTGTGACGCTCAACCTGACCAACGATATCTCTTCGGTATTGTGGGATCGTTTGACCATGATGGTGAAAAACGGCTGGCAGGGTGTGGTGCTGGTGTTTGCCACTATGTGGTTGTTCTTCACCTTCCGCTATTCGTTCTGGGTCGCAGCTGGCTTGCCGGTCGCTTTCCTAGGTAGCCTGTTTTTGATGGCCGGATTGGGCTTGTCGATCAACATTATGTCGCTGGTCGCGCTGCTGATGGCGATCGGTATCATGATGGATGATGCCATTGTGATTGCCGAGTCGATCGCCGCCCACCTAGAGCGGGGACTGTCGATACCGGATGCCGTCACCGAAGGGGTGAAGAAGGTGTTTCCCGGGGTGCTTTCCTCCTATCTCACCACGATATGTATTTTTGGCAGCTTATTGTTTCTCGAAGGTGAAATGGGCGCAGTCCTGAAGGTTGTACCTATGGTATTGATCCTGGTGCTGACGATCAGCTTGGTTGAGGCCTTCCTGATCTTGCCAAACCACCTTAGCCACTCGTTGCAAAAACAGCATGCGCGTGGCAAACGCGAGCGGCCGCCACTGGCCTTCAAGGCTCGCTTCCTTAAACGTTTCGAGGCATTTCGCAATAATCAGCTGGTTACCGCTGTGGATACCGTGGTGCGCTGGCGTTATCTGTTTTTGGGTAGCGTGATAGCCATGTTGTTGATTTCATTTTCTTTGCTTGCTGGCGGCGCGCTGAAGTTCGTCGGTTTCCCGGAGCTTGATGGTGATATTGCCGAAGCCCGGGTGATTTTGCCGCCGGGAGCCTCGCTGGCGCAGACAGAACAAGTGGTTGGTAAAATTGTTGATGCTGCGGAAAAACTCAACAGAAAATGGAGTGATGAGCAAGAAGGCGGGCGGACACTGGTCGAGCACATTACCGCGCAATACAACTTCAATGCCGATGCCGACGAAAGTGGTCCGCATGTGGCGACGGTAAGGCTGGATATACTGGGGGCAGAATCACGCAACAGCCTGATTGATGAGTTTATTGCTGCCTGGCGTGAGGAAGTCGGAGTGATTGCCGCGCCAGTGTCGATGGTATTCAAGCAGCCGATGGTCGGGCCGGGTGGCCGGGCCGTTGAAATCCGGATGCAGCATGATGATCTCGAGCAGCTAAAAGCCGCATCGATTGAGCTGCAGCAGTTCCTCAATGAGTTCGATGGCGTTTCCGGTGTGCTGGATGACATGCGGATGGGCAAGCAGGAGGTCTTGGTCAAGTTGCGTCCGGGGGCTGAAAGCTTCGGGATAGATGGCCAGATGATTGCGTCCCAATTACGTGCCGCCTATTTTGGCCAGACGGCTGATGAAATTCAGATCGGTCCGGAAAATATTGAAGTTGAAGTCCGCTTTGACAAGCTGGAGGCAGCTAACCTGCAAACGCTGGCCAGTTTCCCTGTGATCCTCGGGGATGGTAGCCAGATCCCGCTTGCCTCGATTGCGATACTGGAATACCAGCGTAATTTTGTCCGTATCCAGCGGATCAACGGGGTCAGGACCTTGAGCGTCTTCGCCGATCTCGATAGTAGCAAGGTAAGCTCGACGGAAATTACCCGTCAGTTCCGTAACCAGCTGATGCCTGATCTGCAACGGGCCTACCCGGGCCTGCGTTTCGATTTTGAGGGCGAGGCCAAAGATACTGCGCAAACCGGGCAGTCGATGGGAGTTGGCTTTATGCTGGGGATATTCGGAGTGTTTGTGATCCTCAGCTACCAGTTCCGCAGCTACCTGGAACCGTTTGTGGTGCTACTGGCTATCCCGCTGGCATTGATTGGGGTTTTCTGGGGGCATTGGCTGCTGGGATACGCACTGAGTATGCCAAGTATTATGGGCTTTGTTTCCTTGGCCGGGGTGGTCGTCAACGACTCTATTTTGCTGGTGCAGTACATTCGCCACCATGTCGATGACGGTGAAAGTGTTCATGATGCGGTGGTGAAAGCCAGCAGGGAGCGCTTCCGGGCCGTCTTCCTGACATCACTGACCACAGCAGCAGGCTTGTTGCCGCTGTTGCTGGAAACCAGCCTGCAGGCACAGGTGATCCAGCCGCTGGTGATTTCGATAGTCTTCGGGATCTTCACCTCGACCTTGCTGGTGCTGTTTATGATCCCAGCGGCCTACGCCATTCTCGCTGACTTTAACCTAGTGCGTAAGCATGAGGAGTTAGTGGCAGCCTAGCTGAGTATTGCCACCACATAATGCAACGGGGCCAATCGGCCCCGTTTTTATTGCCTGGTAATACCGCTTGTGATGATGTGGCTTGGCTATCGCTTGGTGGGTGTTAGCGGGTGATTAGTATCACTGTGATGAATTGTGGCAGCAGCTTTGGAAGCAGGTGGAATTTCCCGATTTGGTTAGGGATTTGATGGCTGAATTTGACCCGCCTGGTCAGGCTGAGAAGCACTTATTTTCAATCACTGGGACTTATTGATTGGTGGTGCAAACGTTTTGCGTGAACGATTTGGTAGCGTGAGGGCTGGTTAAAACAACGCCGAATTCTGCTTATAATTGCGCCTTTATTTTATTTATAGAGATTTTAGATCTTTTTATATGTGGCTTAAGCTTTTGTTTTATATTGATTTGTATTCTGAATTTTACTATTTGGTTATATCCCTTTACATTTGCTGACTTTCGCCTATTGGTTTCGTCAATCTATTTGAATAATACTGGCCGCATCCCGAACAGGGGCTCAGTTGCTGAGGGCTGTGGATATGCCCTTTTCATTCAGCGGTGGCATAACGGATTTTGCCCCAAACATTATTCAAGTAGAGGCAAAACATGACGCGAAGAACTTCATCTATTCATCCAACTGATAGCTACCGAATGGAGTCAAACTTAAGAAGTGTTGATCTTAATCTGTTGACTGTTTTCGATGCTGTTATGCAAGAGCAGAACATCACCCGTGCGGCGCATAATCTTGGTATGTCACAGCCGGCAGTAAGTAATGCCGTGGCACGCCTGAAGGTGATGTTTAACGATGAGCTGTTTATCCGTCATGGCCGTGGTATCCAGCCAACCCAGCGTGCGAAACAGCTATTTGGCCCAGTTCGCCAGGCGCTTCAGTTGGTGAAAAACGAACTGCCGTCTTCAATCTTCTCACCGGAGACATCGAACCGTACGTTCAAGCTGGCAATTTGTAGCCCGTCTGATATGCGTTTTGCCCCTCGTATCCTACGCAATGTTGCCGAGCAGGCGCCGAACCTTCGTATGCAACTGGAAGCTGAGTTTGATGCTGAGCTAACCCAAAAGATGCGCTACCAGGAAGTCGATTTCGTTATTGACTATGTGCGCTTTGACGAGCCGGGCTTCTGTAGCACTGAGCTGTTCAGTGACGAGCTGGTGGTGATTGTTGCCGGTAACCACCCGCGTATCGGTGATACGATCACCGAGGCTGAGTTTGCCGCTGAGAAACATGCCGTACTGAAGTCAGTTCCTGGCGTGAAAATGTTCGCAGACCATATCTACAACCAGCATACGTCATATCAGGAAGCTTATCAGGGGGCTAGCCTTAGCAACATCATGTATGTTGCCGGCCAGTCGGACTTGATTGCTGTTATGCCGCGTTGGTTGGCAGAATCAGTTGCCCAGAACCAGCAGCTAAAAGTGTTGCCGTTACCGTTTGAATCAGCAAAAATCAGTGGCTACCTGAGCTGGCATGAGTCTTCTCAAAAAGACAAAGGTCACATCTGGATGCGTGATCAGCTACTGAATGTGTGTGGTGACAGTTCTTACTAAGCACCCAAGTAAAAGCCAGCACTTGCTGGCTTTTTTGATTGCCGGGTATTGTCTCTCGCCCGGCATCAGCAATTTCTTACACTTTGTGTTAATTCTATTAATAAGTCGTATAAAGCCTGTTCAGGCAGGGGCGGGGACTGGGATCGCGGCGACATAAAAAATAAAATGTGGTGCTTTACAGTTGCCTTTTCCGGTGTCGAGGGTAGACTTCGCACCTCGAATAAGCTTACAGGTGTAAGCTAGAATGGCAGAGTAGTTATGGCTGAACGTGATTTTCATATCGTAAATCGAATTCGTACCCAGATTGCCCGTTTGGGTGACCGGGTTGCACTGCGTCATCAGGTCCAGGGCCAGTGGCAGGATATTAGCTGGACGGAGTTTGGTGATCAGATCCAACAACTGGCCTTGGCAATGCTGAGCCAGGGGCTGAATGTCCAGGATAAGGTCGGTATTTTTTCCAACAACATGCCGCGTTGGACCATCGCTGATTTTGCCGCCCTGTATAACCGCTGTGTGACAGTCCCTATCTATCCGACCAGTACCCCGCAGCAAGCAGCCTATATTATTAACAATGCTGATATCCGTATTCTGTTTGTTGGCGAGCAGGCCCAGTATGATGCCGCGATTGAAGTGGCAGCCGAGTGCCCGCTGCTGGAACGTATTGTTGTGATGTCCGACGATGTCGAGCTGGCTGAGCATCCGCTAGTTTGCCACTACAGCGATTTTATCAAACAACGTTCAGCCGAAACTGACGCCGAGCTGCAGCAACGCCTTGAGCAGACCGCCATGGATGATCTGCTGACCCTGATTTATACCTCGGGAACTACCGGCACACCGAAGGGGGTGATGCTGGACTACACTAACATCGGCTCGCAACTTGAAGGTCATGATACAAACCTGGCATTGGAGGAGGGAGATACATCCCTTTGCTTCCTGCCGCTGTCGCATGTCTTCGAGCGTGCCTGGACCTTCTATGTGCTGCACCGCGGCGGTGTGAACTGCTATCTGGCAGATACCAACAAGCTGAAAGAAACCTTGGTGGAAGTGAAGCCGAATGTAATGGCTGCCGTGCCGCGTGTGTATGAAAAAATCTACTCTGCTGTCCACGATAAAGTGTCCCGGGCACCTTTCCATCGCAAGGTTGTATTCACCTGGGCGGTTAATATGGGCGCGCGGATGGCCCTGTGCCATCAACAGCAGCGTAAGCCATCGCTGATGCTGAAAAAGAGCTACAAGCTGGCAGATAAGCTGGTCCTGTCGAAACTGCGTGAAATTCTCGGCGGCCAGATTAAGTTTATGCCTTGTGGCGGTGCCAAGCTTGACGAGAGCATCGGCCGCTTTTTCCACGCGTTAGGCATCAACGTCAAGCTGGGTTACGGGATGACCGAAACCACGGCAACGGTCTCCTGCTGGGATGATAAGTGCTTTAACCCGGACTCTATCGGGATGCCGATGCCGGGGGCGGAAGTTAAAATTGGCGACAATAATGAAATTCTGGTCCGTGGCCCGATGGTTATGCGTGGCTACTACAAAATGCCAGAAGAAACCGCCAAGAACTTTACTGAAGATGGCTTCCTGAAAACCGGTGATGCGGGTAAATTCGATGAACAGGGCAACCTGTTCATTACCGACCGGATCAAAGAGCTGATGAAGACATCGGGTGGCAAGTATATTGCGCCACAGGTGATTGAAGGCGCTATCGGCAAGGATCATTTTATCGAGCAGATTGCAGTTATTGCCGATACCCGCAAGTTTGTTTCAGCCTTGATTGTTCCTTGTTTTGAAACACTGGAAGAGCATGCCCGCGAACTGAACATCAAATACCAAGATCGCCTTGAGCTAGTCAAGCATAGCCAGATCCGAGAGTTGATTGAGAAGCGAGTGGTGGAGCTGCAAAAAGATCTTGCCCGGTTCGAACAGGTGAAGAAGTTTACCTTGTTGCCGATGGCGTTCTCGATGGATAAAGGTGAATTGACACCGACCCAGAAACTGCGTCGCAAGGTGATCCACGATCGCTACCATCAGGAGATTGAGCGGATGTATGAAGAAAGCCATAAGAGCTCTGTCGGTCACCATTAACCGTATACCTGCTTTCTTTTCTAACTCTCTACTTTAATTCAGTATCAATACAAAGGAGCCGCTAGGCTCCTTTGTGGTTTCTGCCGCTTCCCTCCATCATCGTCTGCTGTAATGGGCTACGTCTTATTGCATTTATGACATATTGCTCACAGCTCCAGATGAATCATCTCATTGTCTTGCTATATCTAGGTCATGATCTCTATTGCATAACCCCTAGTCCGCATGAAGGTGGGGTATTTCACTGTGTTGCAGTGGAATAGTGTGAACTGCTTTTAGCCAATAGACTTGGTTGCTAAAAAAGCGTTAAAGTTGTTGCGGGTTACCGTTGTTTGTTATGACAGGCGGCGGCTCACATAGGATAAAGAAACACACTAGATTTCAACTTAGGCTAAAAATAAGCCCTAACTATGTTATATCAGCCCGTATAGCTAATTGACGTGGTGTTAATGAAAGTTCTATCTGTTACAAGGCAATAGAGCAGCACCTTATCCGGCCACGGCAAAGCGGTTGTGCTACCCATACTGTGCAATGCCCGTAAACATCTCCAATTTACGGTTGTTGGACAGGCACCGCTGCTTCAATGTAACCGGATGAATTAGCTATATGGGGTGATATACACGACCTGGAGGCAAGAAATATGGAAATGTTGTCCGGCGCTGACATGATCGTTCGCTCGATGATCGATCAAGGCGTAAAACATATCTTCGGATACCCTGGCGGCTCAGTGCTTGATATTTACGATGCGCTGCACGAGAAAAGCGATATTGAGCATGTTCTCGTTCGTCACGAACAGGCTGCAGTACACATGGCTGATGGCTATGCCCGCGCGACAGGTGATGTCGGGGTGGTACTGGTGACATCCGGTCCTGGTGCAACCAATGCGGTTACCGGTATTGCGACGGCCTACATGGACTCAATTCCAATGGTTGTGTTTTCCGGTCAGGTTATGAGTAACCTGATTGGTAATGATGCCTTCCAGGAGTGTGACATGGTGGGCATTTCCCGCCCTGTCGTGAAGCACAGCTTTTTGGTTAAGAAGCCAGAAGATATCCCTGATATTGTCAAAAAAGCATTTTATATTGCATCCAGCGGTCGTCCTGGCCCAGTCGTTATTGATATCCCTAAAGATATGCTGAACCCGGCTGAAACTTACCCCTATAAGTATCCCGAGTCGATTGCGATGCGCTCTTATAATCCGACGACGCAGGGACACAAGGGGCAGATCAAGCGCGGTGTTAAAGCCTTGCTGGCAGCCAAAAAACCAGTGCTGTATGTCGGTGGTGGTGCCATCATGTCCGATTGCGGCGAACAGATCCTAAAGTTGGCCGAGTCGCTGGATATTCCTGTTGTTAATACCCTGATGGGGCTAGGGGCTTTCCCAGGCTCGCACAAGAACTGTCTGGGTATGTTGGGGATGCACGGCACCTATGAAGCCAACATGGCGATGCATAATTCGGATCTGATCTTCGGGATCGGGGTGCGTTTTGATGACCGCACAACCAATAATGTTGAAAAGTATTGTCCTGATGCCACCATCATGCACATTGATATCGACCCGTCTTCGATTTCAAAAACCATCGCGGTTGATATCCCGATTGTTGGTTCGGCCGATACGGTGCTTAACAGCATGCTTAAGCTGCTCGATGAGCAAAGCACTGGCAATGACGATCAGGCGATCGATAGCTGGTGGAGCGAAATTGAGTCGTGGCGCGCACGTAAATGCTTGAGCTACAACAAAAACAGTGAGCGAATCAAGCCTCAAGAAGTGATTGAAGTTCTCTATAAGCTGACCAATGGTGATGCTTATGTCGCTTCTGATGTCGGCCAGCACCAGATGTTTGCGGCCCTCTACTATCCGTTTGACAAGCCACGCCGCTGGATCAACTCCGGAGGTTTGGGCACCATGGGCTTTGGCTTACCTGCAGCAATGGGCGTGAAGTTTGCGCTGCCAGATGCCGAAGTGGTCTGTGTGACCGGTGACGGTAGTATCCAGATGAATATCCAAGAGCTATCGACGGCACTGCAGTACGATATTCCGGTTAAGATCATCAACCTTAACAACCGTTTCCTTGGTATGGTGAAGCAGTGGCAGGATATGATCTATCAAGGGCGTCATTCTCATTCTTACATGGATTCGGTACCTGACTTTGCCGCTATTGCCGAGGCTTATGGTCATGTTGGGGTGCGAATTTCGGATCCTAGCAAACTAGAAAGCGAGCTTGAAAAAGCCCTGGCAATGAAAGACAAGCTGGTCTTTATCGATATCAGTGTGGATGAGACCGAGCATGTTTACCCGATGCTGATTCGTGGTGGTTCAATGAGTGAAATGTGGCTAAGCAAAACGGAGAGAACATAATGCGCAGGATTGTATCAGTACTACTTGAAAATGAATCGGGCGCATTATCACGGGTTGTAGGCCTGTTTTCCCAGCGTGGTTACAACATTGAGTCGCTGACGGTCGCACCGACCGATGATCCGACCCTGTCGCGTCTTAACATCACCACTAATGTGGAAGACGATGCGGCTCTGGAGCAAATTGAGAAGCAACTGCATAAGCTTATTGATATTCTCAAGGTCAGCAATGTGACTGAAACCGAGCATGTCGAGCGAGAGCTGATGCTGGTCAAGGTAAAGGCCAGTGGTTTTGCCCGTGCAGAGGTCAAGCGGACTGCAGATATCTTCCGGGGGCAGATTGTTGATGTAACGACTCAGATCTACACCATTCAGTTGGCGGGTACCAGTGATAAGCTGGATGCATTTATCTCTGCCGTGGCTGAAGCGACTGAAATCGTTGAGGTTGCGCGCAGTGGCGTCGTTGGCATTGCCCGTGGTGAGCGAGCGCTGAAAGCGTAAATAGATACGCCATATTGCTATTATTATTAACAAGCCCGGCTCAGGGGATCCTGAGCCGGGCTTGTTGTCTTTGGGCTGGTACAGTCATTGCTTTTGTACTCTGAATCTTCGTTATTTTGGCCGGAAAGGTAACGCGTCTTAGACTAAAGTCTAATAGGTGGTCGGGCAGGGAACGGGGCTATAAGGGATGACGGAGCCTCGATGGTTATATTACTGTCTTACCTGCTAGTTAGTGTTCGACTAAAGTCGCAGTAGTCATGGGCTTAGCTGCCCTGTGTGAAAGGACTCTTGGTTGAAGGAGTATGGGTGATGGTAAATAAATTTTTGGTTCGGTTGACCACCCTGGGACTGTTTTTATTGGGGTTCAATGTCAGTGCACTGTATTTCTTGCTGGCGGTATTGTTGCTCAATACCCACCATAAAGAGATCTTCTGGTGATCCCGGGTTATGGTGGGTGGCTGAGCGGGCTGAAATAGTGCGCTGGAGGCGTTATTTACAGCTCTTAGAAATAGGCCTTGATCATTTCTATCGCGCGCTGTGAGTGATTGCTCAGTAGTGTGAGCGCTTCTTCATGTTTTCTGCTGAGTACCGCTTTCATCATCGCTTCATGTTCACCATTGTCATGGTATCGCTCTTCATAGTGGCGAGTGTGGCTGACCCAGATGTGACGGTAGCGCTCAATTTGCTCGTAGACTTCACGGTAAAGCCCGAGCATAACGACTGACTGACTGCCCTCCAATAGCGCCAAGTGGAAATCGCTGTGGCGCTTTTCCCATTCGTTGAAATCCACATCGGCTGCCGCCGGGTTTATTCGGCTGAGTTTGTGAAAGCTGGTCAGAATATTGAGTTCCCAGGCTTCATCGCCGTTTTTCATGGCACGTTCAAGCAGGGCCTGGGAAAGGAGCTGGCTGGTTTCAAACAGATCTTCGAGCTCGGTCACCGATACTGGTGCGACCCAGCAGCCTTTTTGAGGCGCGAAATTCACGTATTTTTTCCATGACAGCTGCACGAGTGCTTCCCGGATAGGGGAGGCTCCGACGTCATAGCGGGCTTTTAAGTCAGCAACAACAAGCTTTTGTCCCGGAGCGAGTTCACCGAGCAAGATATCCTGTCGGATCATTTCCATGACTTTGTTGGTCAAAGTAGGACTAGACACTGCGTTCCTCTTTCTTTTTTATTGTTTTTAATATTGTTTTTAACCCTGAGCAATTATTGCTTAGGGGGATATAGGCAGTAGCCATTCCAATCATAGCCAGAGTGTAGGTTGGCAAGCAAGATATACTCTGGGGGAATCATGCTACAGGGTGAGTATACGATGGAAAAACGGGTGGGGCGATAGACAAACGCTGGTTCTGTGAGTAATTACCGCTAAGAGATGGGGATCAAAGCTTGTAGGTTTAAATAAAAAAACGGGAGCCAATGGCTCCCGTCTTTGATTCAGTTAACGTCTTATAGTACGTGTACTGAAGCTGTGTTAGTTGTACCAGAAGGTACTAGCGCGCCAGATACCATTACTACGATATCGCCTTTAGCGCCTAGGCCAGTTTCCAGAGCAAGCTCTTTACCACGGCTGTAGAAAGCATCAGTGTTGTCGATTGACTCAACAACAACTGGTGTAACACCTTTGGTCAGTGCTAGCTGAGCAGCTGTCTTAGTGTTAGTTGTCACTGCAAGGATCTTCGCAGTAGGGAAGTACTTACGAATAGAGCGTGCAGACTTACCTGCTTCGGTAGCAACAACGATTAGAGGAGCGCTTAGCTTCTCTGAAGTATCTACCGCGCCTTTACATACTGCTTCAGTGATACGCAGGCGAGGGCTATCTAGGCGAGAGCCTAGTTCAGCTTTCAGTGCAGCATCAGTACGCTCACAGATTTGAGCCATGATAGTTACTGCTTCGATTGGGTATTTACCCTTCGCAGACTCACCAGAAAGCATTACTGCATCTGTACCGTCCATGATTGCGTTCGCAACGTCGCCCGCTTCTGCACGAGTTGGACGTGGGTTCTTGATCATAGAGTCAAGCATCTGAGTTGCAGTGATAACCACTTTACGTGCACGGTTACACTTCTCGATCATCATCTTCTGCGCGAAGATAACTTCTTCAACCGGGATCTCAACACCTAGGTCACCACGAGCAACCATGATACCGTCAGAAGCTTCTAGGATTGCGTCGAAGTTATCAACACCTTCCTGGTTCTCGATTTTAGAGATGATCTGGATCTTCTCGCCGCCGTTTGCGTTCAGTAGCTCACGGATTTCTTTAACATCTTCTTCTTTACGAATGAAAGATGCAGCAACGAAATCAACGCCTTGCTCACAACCAAACACTAGGTCTGCTTTATCTTTTTCTGACAGTGCAGGAAGTTTTACAGAAACACCTGGTAGGTTTACACCTTTGTTTTCACCCAGGTCACCGTTGTTAAGTACTTTACACTTAACTTCAGCTTCAGTTGTTTCAAGTACTTCCATTTCGATAAGACCATCATCAACAAGGATGATGTTACCTTTAGTAAGG
Organism: Photobacterium sp. HL06; assembly: GCF_059552575.1. Lineage (NCBI taxonomy): Bacteria > Pseudomonadati > Pseudomonadota > Gammaproteobacteria > Vibrionales > Vibrionaceae > Photobacterium > Photobacterium sp. HL06. The sequence continues at coordinate 3,664,186 of NZ_CM183914.1, read as the reverse complement.
TCTTTAGCGAAACCAGGGTAAGTGACCGCTACGCGGTCTTGGTTACCGATAACAGAAGTGTCTGTTGTGAAAGTGAACTCCTGGCCAGCAACCAGAGAAAAGTCTTGACCGTTTTCTAGCTTGATTGTACGGATCTCAGGACCTTTAGTATCAAGCAGGATAGCAAGTTGCTTGCCAGTTTCTGCCATGACGTTACGTAGGTTTTCGATACGTTGACCGTGTTCTTCGAAGTTACCGTGAGAGAAGTTTAAACGCATTACGTTCATACCAGCGTTAGCTAGCTTAGTAAGCATTTCAACAGATTCTGTTTTAGGTCCAATCGTACATACGATCTTAGTCTTTTTCATTGAGGATTGTCTCCGGACGAACTTTTACCCAAGGGAAATTTGAATCACAGAGTTATACCTGAAAATCAGAGTACATTTATGTTGAAATACGCCTACAAATTGTGGGGCAGATCAAACATTTGCAACTTCCAGTGATCAGATCTAGGTGATAATACAAATTTTTTACAAAAATATAGCCTTATGAAAGCATCGTGTTGCTTTCATAAGGCGGCTCTTGCATGCATGTTTTGTTGGTGTCGTCCCTTCCTTGAAAGATGTTCTCACGTCATCATGACGAGAATGTGTCGTGCAGACATAAAATTGTCTAACAAACAAGCTCAGTATTATAGCACAGCTTGATTCTTTTATCACCTTGTGATGATGCGCAAACTTTTTACCTACTGTGCTTACAGAGGGTGAGATTATCTACTTATTTCACAGATTTTTTTTGTTATGTATCAATAGTTGATTTATTTCTAGCTATGAAATAAATCAAATATGCTTATTGTGCCCAAATGTAAACTGTTTGTTTCCTGTGGTGGATGCAGAGGGGGGACAACTCATAAAAAGCATTGCGTTTTTACTCGCGGTAAATATTGGCGAGGGAAGTATGCAGGCAGGCTCGATACGAAAAAAGGCTGCCCATAGGCAGCCTTTTCGGAATTCTTTACCACAAAGAAGTGGTGGCCCCTCCCAGACTTGAACTGGGGACCAAGCGATTATGAGTCGCCTGCTCTAACCACTGAGCTAAGGGGCCAGTGTGCGGGAAATTATATGGGATGGCCTGGCGCTTGTCTAGCGAATAAAGTGATTGTTTTGTTTGCTTTTTAAGCGGTTAACGCAAAAGTACTAAAATTGGGAGGTAAGGCTAAGGTGTTGATATTCAATCATATCGTAGAGATAAAAAAAGCGAGCCGGTGGGCTCGCTCTTTGGTATATCAAAGGTTCTAAACGTAGTAATTACTCGTCAAGGAAGCTGCGCAGAACGTCTGAGCGGCTTGGGTGACGCAGTTTACGCAGTGCCTTGGCTTCGATCTGACGGATACGCTCACGGGTAACGTCGAACTGCTTACCTACCTCTTCCAAGGTATGGTCAGTGTTCATGTCGATACCAAAACGCATACGCAGTACTTTTGCTTCACGCGGCGTCAGGCCGGCAAGGACATCGTTGGTTGCCCCGCGCAGGTTGGTTGCGGTAGCCGCATCCATCGGTAGCTGAAGCGTGGTATCTTCAATGAAATCACCTAGGTGCGAATCTTCATCATCACCGATAGGGGTTTCCATTGAGATTGGCTCTTTGGCAATCTTCAGTACTTTACGGATTTTGTCTTCCGGCATCATCATGCGCTCTGCCAGTTCTTCTGGCAGTGGCTCACGACCCATCTCCTGCAGCATCTGGCGAGAGATACGGTTCAGTTTGTTGATGGTCTCGATCATGTGAACAGGGATACGGATAGTACGCGCCTGGTCAGCGATAGAGCGGGTGATAGCCTGGCGGATCCACCATGTAGCATAAGTCGAGAACTTGTAACCACGGCGGTATTCAAACTTATCAACCGCTTTCATCAGGCCGATGTTACCTTCCTGGATCAGATCCAGGAACTGCAGACCACGGTTGGTGTATTTCTTGGCAATAGAAATAACCAGACGCAAGTTTGCTTCAACCATTTCTTTCTTGGCACGGCGAGCTTTTGCTTCACCGATAGACATACGGCGGCTGATGTCTTTGATACGCTCGATAGAAAGACCGGTTTCTTCTTCCAGAATACGCAGTTTTAGCGCAGAACGGCGAAGATCTTCTTCGTAGTTCTTCAGGCGCTCGGCATATGGCTTGCCAGAGTTCAGTGCTTCGTCGATCCACTCGCTAGAAGACTCATTGCCTGCAAACAAGCTGACGAAGGTTTTCTTCGGCATCTTGCTGTTGTCGACACACATACGCATGATAAGACGCTCGTTAGTACGAACGCGGTCCATCGATTGACGTAGTGAGCTGACTAGGCGGTCAAATTGTTTCGGGATCAGGCGGAACTGCTTGAAGATATCAGACAGCTCTTCAACGGCGACTTCTGTCTTCGCATTGTGGCGGCCATGAGTATTGATTGCCGTTGCCATCCTCTCGTAAGAGTGACGCAGTTCCAGGAACTTCTCACGGGCAAGCTCAGGGTCAATACCTGTATCTTCTTCTTCTTCGTCTTCGTCGCTGTCTTCGCCGTCTTCAAGATCTTTATCTTCGTCTTCAAGATCGGATTCGCTTAGCTCGGAGCCGATATGTGTTGCTGTTGGTGCTGTTGTTTCCTCGTCGTTAGGATCAACAAAACCAGAAATAATGTCGGTTAGACGAAGCTCATCGGCTTCAACCTTATCGAACTGCTCAAGCAGGTGAGCGATGGCGGTCGGATATTCGGCCACTGAGCACTGAACCTGGTTAATACCATCTTCAATGCGCTTGGCGATATCAATTTCGCCCTCACGGGTAAGCAGTTCTACGGTACCCATTTCACGCATGTACATGCGTACTGGATCGGTTGTACGACCGATCTCGCTTTCCACGCTAGACAGGGCTTGGGCGGCGGCTTCAATCGCGTCTTCGTCCGCATTATCTTCAGTCATCATCAATTCGTCGGCATCAGGGGCTGTTTCAACCACCTTAATACCCATGTCATTGATCATCTGAATAATGTCTTCCACCTGATCGGAATCGACAATGTCTTCCGGTAGGTGGTCATTTACTTCGGCGTAGGTCAGATAGCCTTGTTCTTTGCCTTTAGCGACAAGTAACTTTAGCTGAGACTGCGGATTTTGCTCCATAGACGATATCCAACTTCGGGTCTGAGTGAGAATTTAGTATGCAGAAATGCAAACCAATAAATATAACAAATTTCTTAATTGTTGACTACTTACTAGCCGGGACGATTGAGTATCAATAACTGCAATTCCCGCTTCTCTTCGACTGATAAGCCGACGGTGTTCGATTTAGCCTGCAACTTTTCGATTTGCTGTTTGACGCATTGGTCTATAACTTTATCCATTGCGTCTAAAAATACATCTAGAGTGTTATCCTCGTCTTTGGCGAGGGGTAGCTCCCATGCAGCCAGACGAGCCATCATGTTTTCACTTTTGCTACCACGCCAGTACTCTAGTAACTGGCCTGTAGTGATATTGGGGTTAGACCGGCATTTATCAACTACTGATATCAATAAATTTAGTCCAGCGACCTCAATCCCTTCAAATGCCGCCATATCAAATTCGAGGCTGCCGACAAAATGGGGATTTTGGATCAGCAGGGCGATCACTTCACGCATCGGTGTACGTTTGATCTCTGGTTGCCCAACTTTCTTTGTTACGGCACCTTGCTTGGCGATCAGCTGCTGAAGCTGAGCTTCGTCAGGCAATCCCAATTTTTTGCCCAGCATCTCACGTAAGTATAGCCGTAGTGTACCACCTGGCACCTTGTCGATAAGTGGTACGGCGAGGGTGCTGAGCTTGGCCTTGCCTTCCCGGCTACTGGTATCGACCTGCTGCAGCAGTGTCGTAAACATAAACTCGGACAGCGGCATCGCACTTTGGACTTGTTGCTCGAAGCCTTCCTGGCCGTACTGGCGGATATAGGTATCCGGATCCTCGCCATCCGGCAGGAACATGAATTTGAGCTGGCGGCCATCGGTCAGATAGGGCAGAGCCTGCTCCATCGCACGCCATGCAGCATCACGGCCTGCCCGGTCACCGTCGTAACAGCAGACGATAGTACCGGTTTGGCGGAACATGGTTTGGAGATGGTCACCGGTAGTGGCGGTACCCAGTGAGGCGACGGCATAGTCGACACCGAATTGGGCCAGGGCCACCACGTCCATGTAGCCTTCGACTACCAGCAGCCTTTCCGGTTCGCGGTAGGCCTGCAGGACTTCGTATAGGCCATAGAGCTCTCGGCCCTTGTGGAAAATCGGGGTCTCTGGTGAGTTGAGGTATTTTGGGGTGCCATCACCTAGCACTCGGCCACCAAAGCCGATCACCCGGCCGCGGCGATCATGAATCGGAAACATCACTCGGCCACGGAAACGGTCATAGCGGCGACCATTGTCGTTTTCGATCAGCATACCTGCTGTTACAAGTGATTTTTGCGATTCAGCATCTCGGCCAAAACGGGTACGGACCATATCCCACTGATCGGGAACAAAACCGATACCAAATTTTTGTACGACTTCACCCGATAGGCCCCGGCCTTTCAGGTAGTCAACGGCCACCTGGCCTTCCTGGGTGCGGAGCTGGGATTTATAGAACTGCGAAATCTGCCCCATCATCTCATACAGGCCCAGTTTTTCTTTGCTACGAGGTGCTGACGAACCACCACCGCTGCCTTGCTCGCGCGGGACTTCCAAACCTAGCTGGGAGGATAGCTCTTCAATCGCCTCGACAAACTCAAGACGGTCAAACTCCATAACAAAATCAAGGACGTTACCGTGGGCACCGCAGCCAAAGCAGTGGTAGAACTGTTTTTCCTGGCTGACGGAAAAAGAAGGGGTTTTCTCATTATGGAAAGGGCAGCAGGCACCAAAGTTTTTGCCTTGCTTCTTAAGCTTCACTCGGGCATCAACAATATCCACGATGTCATGTCGTGCAAGGAGATCATCGATAAATGAACGAGGGATTTTTCCTGCCATAAAGTGAGCGTTACCTGAATAAAACGGGAGTAAGATTGTAATTTATTGCCGCTAAAATACAAACAAGCCGCGCATTCCTAAATGGATAGCACGGCTTGTTGCAGAATTGGGTTAGTTTTAGCTAAGCTTCGCTTTCACTAGCTGGCTAACTTTACCCATATCGGCACGACCCTGAACTTGCGGTTTCAGTACGCCCATCAGCTTGCCCATGTCCTGCATGCTGGTAGCACCGGTTGTAGCAATTGCATTATCCAGCAGAGCGGCAACTTCGTCGTCGCTCAGTGGCTGAGGCAAAAACTCTTCCAGAACTGAAATTTCAGCGAGTTCAACATCGGCAAGATCCTGGCGATCTGCCGCTTCATATTGAGCGACAGAATCACGGCGTTGCTTGACCATTTTAGTCAGTACTGCCAGCACGTCGTCATCGGAAAGAGTGATCTTTTCGTCAACTTCACGTTGCTTGATGGCAGCCATCACTAAACGGATAGTACCTAGACGAGGCTTGTTTTTTGCCTTCATCGCCGCTTTTTGTTCGTCTTTAAGACGTTCTGTCAGGGTCATAACGCGTTCCTTCTGTTAATCGTCAGATTAGTACAGACGAACGCGACGCGCGTTTTCGCGAGCCAATTTCTTCAGGTGACGCTTAACTGCCGCTGCTTTCGCACGCTTACGTACAGTAGTAGGCTTTTCGAAGTGCTCACGACGACGTACTTCAGAAAGGATACCTGCTTTTTCGCAAGAGCGCTTAAAACGACGTAGTGCTACGTCAAACGGTTCGTTTTCACGTACTTTGATTACTGGCATGTAATACTCACCTCAGAGTGATTCGGTTAACGCTGACGTTCAAAAGTGTCAGCTGATTAAAAATGGTGCGAAATTCTAATCTGATCTGGGGGCATTTGTAAAGCATTCTGCAACCCTGAACTGGTTAATTTCTGTCAAGGGCGGTAACATTGCCTCCAATTACCATAAGTATAGAGGCTGTTATGCGTATACTGGGCATCGAAACCTCCTGTGACGAAACAGGCGTTGCCATTTTCGATGATGAAAAAGGCCTATTGGCTCATGAGCTTTACAGCCAGGTAAAGCTGCACGCGGACTACGGTGGCGTGGTGCCTGAGCTGGCTTCACGTGACCATGTAAAGAAGACCATTCCACTGATCAAGGAGGCACTGGCCGATGCTGGGCTGACACCTGACGATCTGGATGGGGTTGCGTATACCGCAGGCCCGGGTTTGGTAGGCGCCCTTTTGGTTGGTGCAACAATCGGCCGTAGCTTAGCGTACGCATGGGATTTGCCCGCGGTAGCCGTGCACCATATGGAAGGCCACCTGCTGGCTCCGATGCTAGAAGACAACCCGCCTGAATTCCCGTTTGTGGCATTGCTGGTATCCGGTGGTCACACCATGATGGTTGAAGTGAAAGGGATTGGCGAGTACCAGATCCTGGGCGAGTCAATTGATGATGCTGCTGGCGAGGCATTTGATAAAACCGCCAAGCTCATGGGGCTGGATTATCCAGGTGGCCCGCTGCTGTCAAAGTTGGCAGAAAAAGGCACCCAAGGTCGTTTCAAATTCCCGCGTCCGATGACCGATCGCCCGGGGCTGGATTTCAGCTTCTCAGGTCTGAAAACTTTCGCCGCCAATACGATCCGGGCCAATGACGATGATGAGCAGACTCGGGCCGATATCGCCTTTGCGTTCCAGGAAGCCGTGGTCGACACCCTGGCGATAAAATGTAAGCGTGCTCTGAAGCAGACAGGCTTCAAGCGCCTGGTCATTGCTGGCGGTGTTAGTGCAAACCAGTACCTGCGCCAGGAACTGGAAAAACTGATGACCGGGATGAAGGGTGAAGTGTTTTATCCGCGCACAGAGTTCTGTACTGATAACGGTGCGATGATTGCGTATGCGGGTATGCAGCGCCTGAAAAACCAGGAAACCATGGATCTCGCTGTTAAGGCGCATCCTCGCTGGCCTATCGACCAGCTAAAACCGATCTGCGAATAAGTCAGTCCGGTGCATCAGCCGCACTACCTGGCAGGGGGAATCGCTCTACGAGTTGTTGCCTGACTGCTTGGTGCTGCGGCTGAATTTATTCCATATCTTACCTTCCTTTCCTTCCAGCAGGCGACGAACATTGTCGTGGTGGCGGAAGACAATCAGACAAGAAAGCATGGATACCGGCATGGTGTACTCAGGTTTAACCAACCAGGTAAACATCGGGGCTGCCAGTGCCGTCACCAGCGAGCCGAGGGAAGAAAAGCCCGAGATCAATACGGTTAGTAGCCAGGTTCCAATCAGCATCCCACTGAGATCCCAGCCGATAGGGGCTAGAGCACCTAGTGCTGTTGCCACCCCTTTGCCACCTCTGAAATGGAAAAAAATTGGATAGATATGGCCGAGGCAGGCAGCGATACCAATAATGCCAAGCAGGAAGGGGTTAATACCAATAAAGTAACTTAGCCATACCGGCAGCATACCCTTGAGGATATCGCATACCAGTACCATGGCCGCCGCACCACGTCCGCCAAGACGCAGGACATTGGTTGCTCCCGGGTTGCCTGAGCCGCTATCGCGGGGATCGGGTAGACCGTACAGACGGCAGATCAGTACGGCACTTGAAATCGAGCCAAGCAGGTAGGCGGCAATAATGATCAGAAGTGCGAGTGGTGTCATGCAAAATTCCAGCTGCTAGTGACAAGGGTATCGTCTTACTCCATGTTTGAGCCCTGACTTTCATTCCGCTTTGGCACTATGACTGTGATATAGTGCTTGCTTCCTGCTCATAGGCAATAGGCCGAGCAAGGGATGAATGTCATAATTTTTGACGATTACGACCTGATAATACGCGTTTTTGCTCAAATTAGGTATCCGACCTCTAACAAAATTAGCGATTGAACATGGATTCAGTATTTATCGAACATCTTGAAGTTATCGCCTCTATTGGGGTGTATGACTGGGAACAAACCATTAAGCAGAAGCTCGTGCTCGATTTGGAAATGGCGCATGACAACCGTCCGGCGGCAGACAGTGATGATGTGGCCTATGCCCTGGACTATGCCTCGGTGAGTGATGCGGTGACCGGACATATCCAGAATGGCCGTTTTTTGCTGGTTGAGCGCGTTGCCGAGGAAGTGGCAAGCTTGATCATGACGCAATTTTCAGTGCCGTGGATCCGGGTCCGGGTTACCAAGCCAGGTGCAGTGGTAAATGCACGCGGGGTTGGGGTGCAGATTGAACGGGGCAGCAAGTGACCACCGCTTATATCAGCCTAGGTTCCAATATTGAGCGTGAATACCATATTCAGGCCGCGATCGCTGAGTTGAAAAAGCTGGGAACGGATTTCCGGGTATCGCAGGTATTTGAAGCAGAGCCTGTGGGTTTCTGCGGGCCCAATTTTTACAATTGTGTCGTTGCCATCAAAACGTCATTGCCACTGGGTCGGCTGCAGCAGACCCTAAAGCAGCTTGAGCTGCAGTATGGACGGGCCCCCAATGCCCAGAAGAACCAGAGCCGGACCATCGATCTCGATATCCTACTGTTTGGTGATGTGGTACAAGCGGCCTCTCCGGTACTGCCCCGGCCTGATTTGTACAAGTTTGCCTTTGTATTACTGCCAATGATGGAGCTGTGTCCGGAGCAGATTGTTCCTGGAGACGGGCGAACCATTGCTCAGTTATGGCACTCTTTTGAACACTCGCAGGCGCTGTGGCCTGTAGAACGTATTGCATGTTAAAGGATAAATGATGAGTCATTTTGAAGCCTTTGTGTTGGCCCTTATCCAGGGTCTGACAGAGTTTTTGCCGATTTCGAGTTCTGCTCACCTGATTTTGCCTTCTGAGGTGTTTGGCTGGGATGACCAAGGGCTGGCATTTGATGTGGCTGTGCATGTCGGTACGCTGGCGGCGGTTATTCTGTATTTCCGCAAAGAAGTCGTTGCGCTACTCAGCGCCTGGATCGGATCTATTTTTAAAGGCCAGCGCTGTGCCGAAGCCAAGCTGGCCTGGATGATTGTGCTAGCGACCATACCGGCCTGTATTTTTGGTCTGTTCATGAAAGATATTATTGAGCTTTACCTGCGTTCGGCGTGGGTGATTGCGGCAACCACTATCTTTTTTGGCCTGCTGCTCTGGTGGGTGGATATCCGGGCAACCCAGCAGGACAACGAATACCAGGCTGACTGGAAGCGCTCGCTGTTCATCGGCCTGGCCCAGGCGGCAGCGATGATCCCGGGGACCTCTCGCTCTGGTGCCACCATGACGGCTGCACTTCACCTTGGTTTTACCCGTGAGGCTGCGGCGCGCTTTTCGTTCCTGATGTCAATTCCAATTATTGTATTGGCTGGCGGCTATCTCGGAACGAAGCTGGTAACCAGCGGTGAAGCGATTGAGTTTGGTGCGCTGGGTATTGGCCTTGCAGTGTCATTTGTCAGTGCCTATGCATGTATTCACGTCTTCCTCAAACTGGTTACCCGCCTAGGTATGTTGCCGTTTGTGCTCTACCGCCTGTTGCTGGGCGCGGGACTGATTGCGTTCCTGCTGAGCCAGTAAATGGTTATTACCATCTTGTAGATTAAAAAGCCCGACATCATGTCGGGCTTTTTGATATCCGGGCTTAGTGCATTGCTTCTAGGCTCGTTCTGACGGCCTCGGCACGGTGCAGGGCCAGCTGCTCCTTGATTGCCTTGCCGGTGAAGCCTGCTTCCACTATCGGCTTGACGGCGACGGCTTGGGCGGCAGCAAAGGCGGCCTGCATAATATCGGCCTGGTGGTAGGGATCGTCTTCATGGCCAGTCCGCCCGCGGACATCGGCCCGGCAGCACAGTGCCAGCTGCTCAATGCGTTCAGGTTTGCGCCAGGCATCGATCTGGTCGAATATTTTGATGAAGGTACTTGGCCGCATCTCTTTGGCATGGTGGACTTTGGTGTGCTGGGCACAGACTACCAGGGCGGCGTCACGGTATTCATTGGGGACTCGCAGTCGCTGGCAGAGCCCTTTGATCGCCTCTAAGCCTGTCTGGCAATGCATTTTATGGCTAGGCCATTCTTCTGGCGGCGTCAGTGCTTTACCCAGGTCATGCACTTGGGCGGCAAAGCGAATTGCCATATCTGTGCTGAGCTTGGCGGCTTGCTCGGCTACCAGGATGGTGTGGAGTCCGCTGTCGATCTCCGGGTGCCACTTCTCCGGTTGCGGTACACCAAAGAGTGCATCGATTTCAGGCATGATAACGCCAAGGGCGCCGCACTGGCGGAGCACTTTGAGAAAGACTTCGGGGTTTTCTGACGATAGGGACTTTTCCCACTCTTTCCATACCCGCTCCGGGGTGAGCGCTGCAAGCTCACCGGCCACGACCATATCCTGCATCAGGGCGAGTGTTTCCGGCGCAACGGTAAAGCCCAGGTGGGCAAAGCGGGCTGCAAAACGGGCTACCCGAAGCACACGTAGCGGATCTTCGATAAAAGCGGATGAGACATGCCGTAGCTGTTTGTCTTGCAGGTCTTGCTGGCCGTTGTATGGGTCAACCAATGTGCCATCATCGGCCTGGGCAATCGCATTGATGGTAAGATCCCGTCGCATCAGATCCTGTTCAAGGCTGACGTCCGGTGCGGAGTGGCAGATGAACCCGGTATACCCCTTGCCTGATTTTCGCTCCGTTCTGGCAAGGGCAAATTCTTGTTTGCTCTTTGGATGGAGGAAAACCGGAAAGTCGCTGCCCACCTGGCTATAGCCCAAATCGAGCATTTGCTGCGGGGTGGCACCCACCACGACCCAGTCTTTGTCCTTTACCGTCAATCCCAGCAGCGCATCGCGAACGGCGCCACCCACAAGATAGGTCTGCAAGTTTCACTCCTTTATATATAACAACGTCAGATTTTGGCACTACCTTTGCGTCATAGTTCACCCCAATCCGGTATCAGGGTATACAATCTTGCAGAGCAAAGGTAATTTAATGCTAATTTCATAATATTTTACTGCTCTGTGAGGAAAGAACGCCAATGGAAGCGCTCTCCTTATAAACAGATACAAGAGTATAAGGCATGTACAAGGATTTCTTCGGGATCACTGAATCCCCATTTTCAATTGTACCCAGCGCTCGCTTCCTCTATCTCAGTGAGCGCCACAGGGAAGCGTTAACCCATATGCTGGCGAGTTTGTCGGGGGGCGGGGGATTTGGGCTACTGACGGGCGAAGTGGGGACCGGAAAAACCACCGTACTGCGGGCTCTGGTATCGCGTCTGCCGCAGGAAACCCAGGTTGCCATTATCTTAAACCCGGCGCTGTCTGCTCATGATTTGTTGGCTACCATTTGTGACGAGCTGGGTATCGATTATCCGCAGGATGCCAGCTACAAGATCCTGACCGACCGGATCTACCAGCACTTACTGGCCAATCACAGCAATGGTAAGCAGACACTATTGCTGGTTGATGAGGCCCAGCACCTGATGCCGGATGTGCTGGAGCAGCTTCGGTTGCTGACCAACCTGGAAACAGAGAGTCGCAAGCTACTGAAGGTGGTGCTGGTAGGCCAGCCTGAGCTGCAGCAGTTGTTGCAACAAGAACGGTTACGCCAGTTGGCCCAGCGGATCACCTCTCGTTACCACCTGCTGCCGCTCACCGCGGAAGAAGTTGATGAATATATTCACTACCGCTTAAGGGCGGTAAATTGCCTGTATAACGTCTTTGAGTTGCCATTGACGCGCCAGATTGCCAAGGCAACTAATGGTATTCCGCGCCTGATCAACCTGGTGTGCGATAAAGCAATGCTGCTGGCCTGCCAGCAGGCAACCCATCAGGTAACCAAGGCTATTGTCAGCCAGGCATGTGACGATGTCCTTAGCTGGCAGCTGCCAACAGGCGAGGGGGGGAATGCGAAAACGGCCAGTGGTCATGGCAGCCGGGTGGTTCAGTGGGGAGGTGCCCTGATACTTGGGGGGCTGTTTTCTGCTGGCCTCTGGTATTGGCAAGGGCTACCCCATGCGCCAGCTGTGGCTGCCACCCCGGTACAGGAAGCCCAGCTGCCAGTACCTAAATCTAACCCCAAGCCTGAACCTGCCGCAATGGTTGCCGTCGCCCCAGCCCCGGTTGTCGAACCCGAGCCTGAAGTGGTTGATTTGGCGGCAAAGTGGCAGTTACTGATGGAGCAGAGCCGCTCTGAACGCCAGGCAATGCAAACCCTATACCGGTTGTGGGGGTACGAAACCCGCCTGAACCAGGCTAACTGCGAGACTAGCCAGCGGGTTGAGCTGAGCTGCCACCAGGGCAAAGTTAGTTTGGAGCAGCTGAGCATTATCAACCGCCCGGTTATTGTACCGCTGCAGGAAAATGGAAAGCCGACTTTCTATGCCGTTGTATATGCCTTGGATAAGGACCGTGTCGAGCTGTTGCTGGGCGAGAAGCGAATTGCAGTGAGCTACGACTGGCTGGAGCTGCGTTGGCAGCAGGCCTATACCTTGCTCTGGCGGCCGCCTCTTGGTGATAAAACCACGATTCGTTATGGTCAGCAGGGGCCTAGGGTGAAGTGGTTGAATCAACAGCTCAGCCTATTGCTGGGAGAAAAGCTCACTCAGGAAGACCGTTTTGATCAGATACTGCTAGATAAGCTCCGTCGTTTTCAGCGGGCACAGGATTTGAGTGCAGATGGTATTGCCGGGCCGAGGACCTTGATGGTCATTGATTCGGCACTGAACCTACCAGGTCCGACGCTGCAACCGGAGAGAAGTTAATGTCCAATTTACTCAATGCTATTGCACAGTCAGAGCAGCAAAACCAGTATCAACCGCAATTGGCGAGTCGATCTGCCCACCAGGTAGCTGCATCTCGGCGCTTGCCGTCCTGGTTGCTGCCTGCCTTGCTTGTGATCGCGCCGGTGGCTGGAACTCTGGCCTATAGCCAGTTTATCGAGGCCCAGTCGGAAGGTGTGCCGAATACCATGATTTCCTCCGCTCCTGTGAGGGCAGATATTGTTGCGATTCAGTCAGAGGCAAGCACCATAAAGGCCAAGCCTGTTATGCCGAAAAGCGCCCCGCTGGTACTGGGAAAGGGAGCTTCGGAAATCCGTTTTTTACCTTACCCTGAATTGCCGACTGAGCCATTGCCATCGCTAAACCGTCAATTTGCCAGTCAGACTACCCGAACGGCTGTTTCTTTGTCTGCTCCTAGCCGTACACCTGAGCCAGCCGGTGAGCCAAGAGTGATCTCTGCCCAGCCATCAGAAACAGAGTGGGGGCTGGACGGATTAGACTATTCGGAGCTATCGCCACTGCTCGCGGAGCAGTTGAAATCTGCGATTGCTGCCACAGACTCGTTGCCCGTTGATGAGCCGTCTGACCCTCCTGCCGTTATTGAAGCTGTTATCGAGGCGGTAGCACTCGGTGAGCTGCCAGCTTCCGTACAAAAACGGATCCCTCCGCTGAACTTTCAAACTCATATTTACTCATCGGTTGCCAATAGCCGCTGGGTGAAAGTGAATGGCCGGGAAGCCTTCGAAGGGGATGAAATTGCGCCGGGGGTGACTTTGCGTCGCATTGAGCCGAGACAGGTTGTCTTCGACTTTGAGGCGTACTTGGTTGAGATGCCAGCGTTGTCTGAATGGTAAGCGATTCAGTTTTGCGGGTATGCAGTTAGAAAAAATGGCAGCCATAGGCTGCCATTTTGTCGTTTGAATGATGTCGCATGAATACCTAGGCTTATGCCCGGATTTATGCCCAGCCGTTATTGCGTTTGCGGCGGCGAGGGATCAGGTGTGGCAGGATCAAGCCAAATAGCAAACCCGCGCCAGCGACCATGCCGCCGTAGGTGAACCATTTCATCAGCAGATCGTCTTTCTGGGTATCAATCTTGGCGCGCAATTCACGAATTTCAGCCTGTGATGTCATTAGCTGTTCGTTGAGCTGGCTGTTCTGAGATTCCAGCTCCGTGATTTGCTCCGTACGCGTTTGCAGCGAGTTCTGCAGGCTAGCGGTTTTTTCATCACCCGATAGCTGGGCGTCAGCCAGAGCAGCCTTCACTTCGGTAAGCTCTTTTTCTAGAGCTGGCACACGCTCTTTCAGGCCTACCTGGGCAGAGATAAAGTCAGAGTTGACCCAGCCGGTACGGCCGCGGCTATCGGTAACTTTGCTGTAACCTGTTTCTTTATTGGTTTCGAGCAAGGTGACTTTGGTGCCGGCATTGACACTGCCCATAATACGGAACTGGGTGCTTGGGCCCCGGTGCATATAGGTGAACAGATCGTCAGAAATGTAACGAACCTGCTCGGCTTTCGCAGGGATTGTTACCACGGCGCAAGCGAGTAATAAGATGCTGATTAGATGCTTCACAATAAGATCCTTGAGGAGCCTGTATTCTTTAAGAGCACAAATACTAAAAACTTTGTGCCTCGGGTGCAAGAAAAGAGGGAGGCAAAGCCTCCCTCTTTTGAACCTGTACCACTTTTAACCAAAGACTGCTTGCATCACGTAGAAGAAAATGACAGCAAGTAGTGCCCCGGCTGGCAGGGTAATAACCCATGAGGCAACAATATTTCGTACAACACCCAGGTTCAGTGCCGCAATACCGCGAGCAAAAGCAACGCCGATTACACCACCTACTAAAGTTTGTGTTGTTGAAATAGGTAAACCAGTACCAGAAGCTAATACTACCGTTGATGCAGTTGCTAGCTGAGCAGCAAAGCCTCGACTTGGTGTTAGTTCAGTAATACCTGTACCTACTGTCGCCATGACTTTATGGCCCATTGTCGCCAGACCAATAACGATACCGATACCGCCTAGTGGTAGGATCCACCATGCGATAGCACTTTTCGCAGTGATTGCCCCCATATTCTGAACGGTTGATACAACCGCTGATAGTGGACCAATCGCATTCGCAACGTCATTAGAACCATGAGCAAATGCCATCGCACACGCAGTAACAACCATTAATAGGCTGAATACGCGTTCTACGCCAGCATAACCGTTGCTATCAACAGAGCTGCCATCATCTGTATATTTCTTGCTGATGTAAATATAACCATAAACCATTACAACAGTAGAAATAGCAATTGATGCCATCCATGCTTCACCACTTGATAGATGTAAGCCTACGTGTTTTAGACCTTTCTTTATTGTTACCAATGCAATGACCATCGCTGTCATAAACATATAAACAGGTACAAAACGTTTAGCATTAATCAAGGGGTTATCTGTATCGAAGATTAAACGTTGGGCACTGATAAAGATCAGGTAAGCAAAGAAGCCTGAAATCAGAGGGGTGATAAGCCAGCTACCGACAATACCTTGCACTGAAGTCCAAGACACAGCTTCTGTACCAACAGAAATACAGGCAAAACCGATGATTGCACCGATAATTGAATGTGTTGTTGATACTGGCCAGCCCATATAAGAGGCGAGCAATAACCATGTACCGGCAGCAAGAAGAGCAGACATCATACCGTAAACCAAGACTTCTGGTTGATCGGTATAGAACGACATGTCGATAACACCTTTACGGATGGTATCTGTTACTTCACCACCCGCAAGGTATGCACCGGCAAATTCAAAAATCATCGCAATGATGATTGCTTGTTTTACCGTTAGCGCTTTCGAACCTACTGAAGTACCCATAGCATTGGCAACATCATTTGCACCAATACCAATCGCCATCAAAAGACCAAAGATAGCCGCCACCATAATAAGAATGGTGCCGTAGTTAGCCAGGATTTCCATTGTAAAACCTTGTTATTTTCTTACATTCTCTTCGATTAAGAACGCGATAGCATGATTTCTAGCCGCGAGCCGACACGTTGTGCCTGATCAGCGATACCGCCAATCCACTCGAGAATTTTGTACAGGAACATGACATCCACCGGACTGTATTGGTCTTCGATGGACATTAGCTGTTGACGCAGTTGAATCTGCAAGGTGTCGGTATCATCTTCGATGACATCAAGCTGATTAATCATTTCAGCAACTAGCGTCACTTCTCTGCCCTTGAAGCCTGTTTCCAGCAACTCGTCTAGCTCGTTAATAACACGGCTAGCTTGATTGGCTGCATCAAGGCAACGTTGAACGTAGGCAACGAAATCCGGGTACATTGTTGCAGGAATTTGCAGCTGTCGGCCTAAGACACGACCAGCGATATCTTTGGACAGGTTAGCAAGCTTATCCTGTTGGGTTAGAAGGCCTAGCATGTCGGTACGATCGACAGGCATGAAAAGACCACGAGGAAGTTTAAGGCGGATCTCACGCTTCAATACATCCGCATCTTTTTCAAGCTGCGAGATCTGTTCACGTAAGTTCGATGCTTTATCCCAATCTCCGGCATGACATGCCTCGAAAAAAGGAACAAGCAGTTCGCAACATTCATTTACGCGAGTAACATGACGTTGCAGCGGTTTGATTGGGGATTTAGCAAAGAGCCCCATAATTGTATTTACTGGCATAGCTGATCAACCTAAAGAGCGCCTAAAGAGGCTAATTCTTGAGCGATGGTCACAGAGGCGCGCATGTTAACGTATAAGTTAGTACAGGGGAACTATTTTTGATCAAGGTTTTGTCGATATTTCATGCTTGCCCCGAAGCGCAATTGCAAATATCCTTGGTTTGCCACTGTTTATAGGTATAACTATGGAAACCGAGATAGAACTGAAGTTTTTCGTCTCACCAGAATTTTCGAGTCAATTATTACGTAAAATATCTGATGCGAAAATACTGCAGCAAAGTAGTCGACTGTTAGGCAATGTCTACTTCGACACCCCAGACCAAATTCTTCGCCAGCACGATATTGGCCTACGGGTCCGTCGTTTTGATGACGTGTTTGTTCAAACCTTGAAAACAGCAGGACGAGTGGTCGCGGGATTGCACCAACGTCCGGAATACAATGCTGAAATCAATGGAACCGATCCTGATCTCTCCCTGCATCCTGCTGATGCCTGGCCGAAGGGTATCAATGTTGCTGGCGTACAGCAGCAGCTTGCCCCGTTATTCTCCACTGATTTTGAACGCCAGCAATGGCTTGTTGCCATGCCTGACGGTAGCCAGGTTGAACTGGCCTTTGACCAGGGTGAAGTCAGTGCCAATGGGCAAACCAGCCCGATTTGCGAAGTGGAGCTGGAGCTAAAATCAGGCCAGACTGATGCGCTGTTCACCCTTGCCCGTGAATTGTGTGCTGATGGCGGCATGCGCCTGGGGAACCTGAGCAAGGCGGCCCGGGGTTATCGTCTGGCTGCGGGCTACCAGGGCGACCAAGTTAAGCCGTTAGCGTTTGTACCGGTACAGTCCGGTGAAAGCGTTGAGTCAGTGTTTGTCAAAACGCTGGAGCATGCGCTCGGGCATTGGCATTACCATGAACAAATTTTTGCTGAACGCCAGGAGCAGGCAGCCCTCTACCAGATCCATCAGGCACTCGGCCTTATCCGCCAGGCTTTTGTGATGTTTGGTGGGATGATCCCGCGCCGTGCCAGTGCTTTGGTGCGTCAGGAATTGCAATGGTTGGAAGGCGAGCTGAATTGGCTGGAAGAATTTTCCAGTATTGAACAGCTACTGGCTGATAAAGGCCATGTACTGAAAAAGCTCAATGCGCGCAAGGAGCTAATGAAACAGCTGCAGGGGCGGCAAGAAGAATTGCCAACAGCCGAAGAGATGATGCAGCTGATCGAGTCTTCCCGTTATTGTGGCCTGCTGCTTGATCTTAGCCGCTGGATCCTGAGCCGGGGCTGGCAGCCATTTCTTGATGACAAATCCCGTGAGCGCCTGGCCGGTGATATCAAGGCATTTGCCGATAATATACTGGCCCGGTCGTGGGAAGAGCTGGCTGATGTATTCCCATCAGAGCGCAAGCTGAGCCGGATTGATTATCTCGATCAGCAACCGCGCCTTATCCGTAATCTGATGAGCGGTCTCTGTTTTGCCGAGTTGTACGACGAAGAAAAGCGTGCCAGTTTTAGAATGCCATGGCTGGATCTGTTGCGTGGTATGGAAGATTTGCGCCAGCTAGAGCCACTCAGGCAGCTACTGGACCAGCAGGAAGAAGACGATCTTCGCCAGATTGGGAAATGGCTCAACCGCAAGGAAGAGTCGCTGCTCCATGCGATGGATCAGACCCGCCAGATTGGCATCGAGTTGGCACCCTATTGGCCGTAGGCCTGCCTCGTTGAAGCTTGCTATAAACGCCCTGCTTGTTGCGGGGCGTTTTTGTTTAGGCTATTTCTGCCTTTCGCCTGTTCCCGTTGTTATTCAGCCGTTGCTATCGCTGGGTAAGGCGCTGAAAGGGTGAAACTAGCGCTATCAGGCTTATGGGATCCAGTTCATGTTTGACGGCGTCGATCTTTTTCATCATTAAATTTTCGCAATTACCTGCCGACCTATAGAATATCAGCTATTGTTTTGAGCTTAAAAATAAATCGTAGCCAGCTGCTGGGGTGGGCAGTTGGGGGCGTGGGCCATTACTCAACGTGATGACTCCTAAAGCAAGGGCTTCCAACAGGCGACTTTCCTATGGCAAGTCACCGTATTTTGGGGCTAGCGAACTTTTTAATATGGAGATTCCAAATGGCAAAGATGGTTTTCAAACCATGGGAAAAGGGACTGACCAATATTCGGCTAGTGCCGAAGTTGGTGCTGTTGATGGTGTTCAGTACCGTTTTGCTGATCGGAAAGCAGTTATGGGATGCGAATGCTTTTTACCAGTCGGTGGTAGAAATTCAGCAAGATCGCTCGCAGGAACTGGCTGAAGCCAATGCGGCAATGCTAACGACATTCCTGGCCCAGGGTGAAAAAGGGAAGGTGTTGGCAGAGCAGGCGATTGATGCTCAGGCCAGCAGTTGGAAGCAAGGGGCATACCTCTATCTTGTCGAACGCGATAGCGGCAAGTTGTTGGGACACCCACAAGCTCGAACGCTTAATGAGCTGACTAGCGTGATGGAAAACGGCAATAGCCTATCAGGCTTTTTGAACCAGTTTTCGGGCGCAGGCAGCTTGGTACTCAATAACCATGAACGCTTTGAATATGCCGTTGAGCTAGCCCAGTGGAACTGGTTGGTTGTCGCTTCTCAGCCAGCTTCTGAGGCTGAAGCATACCACAGCGAGTATCTGGTACAGGTTGCCTGGCAGACCGGTGTGATGATTGTTGCCTTTGTGGTGATCCTATTGAGTGGCTCAAGCGTGATGTTGCGCCAGACTAATTATCTTGCTGATAACATCCAGTTGCTTGCTGCACGTAACCTGTCTCAGCCGATTGAGATGGAGTGCCGCGATGAATACGGCGATTTGGCCCGTGAGCTGGAGAAAACCCGGATCCAGCTGCATGATGTGATCCGCAACCAGCGGGATGCGGCTTCTGAACTCTCTGGCTTGGCCGAGGTTATGTCGATCAGCATGATGGAGACCAAGGAATCTGCGCAGGAAGAGTTCAATGAAATCGACCAGCTGGCCTCGGCGATGAGCGAGATGACCTCGACGGTCCAGACCGTTGCCGATCATGCGCGCGAAGCATCGAATGCGACTGAGGGTACTTCGGAGCAGGCGACCCAGGGTCAGCAGTTTGTCTCGCAGACTATCGGTACTATTAACCAGCTGTCACAAGACATCAGCCAGTCTGCGAATGCGGTCAACCAGGTTGAGGAGCGTGTTGAGCAAATCGGCAGTGTGATTGTCACCATTCAGAGTATTTCCGAGCAGACTAACCTGCTGGCATTAAATGCCGCCATTGAGGCTGCCCGTGCCGGTGATGCTGGCCGTGGCTTTGCCGTTGTGGCTGATGAAGTCCGTAACCTGGCCCAACGTACCCAGCAGGCGACCGTTGAGATCCAGGAGATGATTTCACTGCTGCAAAACAGTGCCCAGCAGGCTGTTGGCCTGATGGAGCAGAGTGTGGTGGAAGCGGCCGAAGGGGTTGAATTAGTGACCAATGCGGGTGGAGAGCTCGATAAGATTGTTGATCAGGTCCAGCGGATCAATGATATGAACTTCCAGATCGCCTCTGCGGCTGAACAGCAGAGCGCCGTGGCCGATGAAATGAACCAGAACCTGACCAATGTTCGTGAGCTGGTTGAAGCGTCGGTCGTGGTGGTGACGGAGCTGTCCGAAACCTCTGACACGATGCAAAATCATGCCACAGAGCTGGAAGGCAAGATCCAGGCCTTCCGCATCTAATCACTGCTACGTTCTCGGAACGTGACTTTGGTACCCTACAACGCCCGCTAACTAGCGGGCGTTGTGTTATGTTACTGCTAATACCGCTTTACTTCCGATAGAGACAGCCCGCTTTGCCAGGGAAACGAATAAAGGAATCGCTATGACCCAGCCTGACGTACTGATTGCTGCTGCCGACAAAGCCGTCGAAAAAATTCAGCATGCCCACCCTGAACTGCTGGCCCAGTGGCCAGCCGAGCGATTGCCGGAGTTACGCCAGGTGCTCGGCTGCAGTGACTTTGTCACCGCCTCGATCATGCGGGACGGTCAGCTACTGCCCTGGCTTGCTCAGCATGTTGATGACAAAGAGCATGCCGCCCAGTACCGCTTGCAGCTGGCCGAAAAGCTGTCTGCTGCGACGGATGAAAACAGCCTGATGCGCCAGCTTCGGGCATTTCGCCGCCAGGAAATGGTGTGGATTGCCTGGCGTGACTTTACCGGGAAAGCATCATTGACCCAGAGTTTGGATCATTTGTCACAGCTGGCCGAAGCTTTGATCATGGAAGCTTACAACTGGCTGTATGCCCAATGCTGCAAGGAATGGGGCACACCGGTGAACGCGCAGGGAGAGGCACAACCGATGCTGATCTTAGGAATGGGCAAACTCGGTGGCGGTGAATTGAATTTCTCTTCGGATATCGACTTGATTTTTACCTATCCGGAGAATGGCGAAACCCAGGGCGGACGGCGCAGCCTGGCCAATGCCCAATTCTTTACCCGGCTTGGGCAGCGGTTGATCAAGGCGCTGGATCAGCAGACTTTCGACGGTTTTTGCTACCGGGTCGATATGCGTTTGCGCCCGTTTGGCGACAGCGGCCCTTTGGTCATGAGCTATGCGGCACTGGAAGACTATTACCAGGAGCAAGGCCGGGACTGGGAGCGTTACGCGATGATCAAATCGCGGGTGATGGGGCGTGAAAGCTTTAGCCAGTACCAAGAGCTGCGCCAGATGCTGCGTCCATTCGTGTTCCGCCGTTACATCGACTTCAGTGCGATCCAGTCGCTGCGGCGGATGAAATCGATGATCAGCAGTGAGGTTCGCCGTCGGGGCCTGAATAACAACATCAAGCTTGGTGCAGGCGGGATCCGTGAGGTGGAGTTTATTGCCCAGTCATTCCAGTTGATCCGTGGTGGCCGGGAGCCAAGTTTGCGTCACCGTGGGCTACTTGAAACGTTGTCGGCAATGAAGCAGCTGGCTTTGCTGCCGGACAGGCAGGTCACCGATCTCGAGCAGGGTTATTGCTTCTTGCGCAAGCTGGAGAATTTACTGCAGGCGATTGATGACAAGCAGACCCAGACGCTGCCGGATAAACCTTTGGATCAGAGCCGCCTGGCTTGTGCAATGGGCTATCCTGATTGGTCGGCGTTACTGGCTGCGGTCAGCGGGCATATGAGCGCGATTCACCAGGTGTTTGAAGATATCATAGGGGCCGAGGACGAAGAGGTGCAGTCTGCCGCGGATGCCCAGTATCACGAAATGTGGGCGATGGTGAAAAATGAAGAGATCTTGCTGAGCATCCTTGATGAGCTGGCTGCCCCGGAAGGTGCTAGCCAGGCGAGCATTTTGCTGGGGATGAAGGCAGAACTCTCCAAGCGGACGTTAGGGCCTCGTGGCAGGGAAGTGTTGGCGAAGCTGATGCCAGAAGTGTTGGCGCGGATTGTAGCGCGCCCGGATGCTGCGCAGGTCTTGGCTCGGGTAACGAAACTGATTGTTCGGGTCGCAACCCGGACCACCTATCTTGAGTTGCTTAGTGAGCACCCGGCGGCACTGGATCAGCTAGTGCGCCTGTGTGCTGCCAGCCCGATGGTGGCCGAGCAGCTAACCCAATACCCTATCTTGCTCGATGAGCTTTTAGATCCCCAGCACCTCTATAATCCGACGCCATTGGATCAGTACCAGGATGAACTGCGCGAGTACCTTGCCCGGATCCCGGAAGAAGATATGGAACAGCAGATGGAGGCGATCCGGCAGTTCAAGCAGGCACAGTTGCTGCGGATTGCCGCGGCCGATATCGCCGGCGCACTGCCGTTGATGAAAGTGAGCGATCACTTAACTTTCCTTGCCGAAGCGATCATTGGTGCGGTGGTCAACCAGGCCTGGCTCCAGATGGTCGAAAAATATGGCGAGCCGGCCCACCTGCAAGACCGTGACGGCAAAGGGTTCGGGGTACTGGGCTATGGCAAGGTCGGAGGTTGGGAGTTGGGCTATGGCTCTGATCTGGATTTGGTATTTCTTCATGACTGCCCGGCCGATGTGTATACCAACGGCAAGAAAGAAATTGATGGCCGCCAGTTTTACCTCAGGTTGGCGCAGCGGATAGTGCACCTGTTCTCTACCCGGACCTCGTCCGGTGTGTTGTATGAAGTGGATGTCCGCCTGCGCCCGTCTGGAGCATCAGGCTTGTTGGTCAGTACCATGGAGGCCTTTGCCGACTATCAGCAGCAGGAAGCCTGGACCTGGGAACACCAGGCGCTGGTCAGGGCGCGTATGGTGTATGGCGATACCCCATTGCAGCAGGGTTTTGCCAAGGTTCGGCAGGCTATTTTGATGCAGCCTCGCGAGCCGGAAAAACTGCAGCAGGATGTGGTTGAGATGCGCCATAAAATGCGTGAGCACCTCGGCAGCCAAAAAGCCGGGATGTTTGGCCTCAAGCAAGACAAGGGCGGGATCACAGATATTGAGTTTATTGCCCAATACCTGGTACTGCAGCATGCCAGCGGCGAACGGGTGTTGACTCGCTGGTCTGATAATGTCCGTATTTTCGATACGATGGCAGAGTGCGAGATCCTCGACATGAAAGAGGCGCAGGCATTGAAGCTGGCATATTGCCATATGCGTGATGAAATCCATCGCCTTAACCTGCTGGGGCTGTCTGCCTATGTGGCCGAGGATAAATTTGTGGCTGAGCGTGAGGTTGTGCAGCAGATTTGGCGACATTGCTTTGCATTGGATGCAGATCAATAAGGCTTTGTGTTAGTATTTTTCAGTTTTTTATACCCCGGAGATAATAATGAAACTGACTCTTCCTGATTATGATCAAGCAGGTGTTTTGGTTGTTGGTGATGTCATGCTTGACCGTTATTGGTATGGACCAACCGGGCGTATCTCACCTGAAGCGCCTGTGCCTATTGTGAAGGTCGATCAGATCGAAGAGCGTCCGGGCGGTGCGGCTAACGTGGCCATGAATATTGCAGCCCTGGGGGGCCATGCCCGGTTGGTTGGCCTGACGGGAATTGATGAGCCAGCGAAAGCGTTGACTGAAAAATTATCCTCGCTGGATGTGCGCTGTGATTTTGTCTCGCTCCCAGATTATCCTACGATCACCAAGCTACGGGTGATGAGCCGTGGCCAGCAGCTGATCCGCCTGGATTTCGAAGAAGGTTTCCATGATGTCGCTGCTGACGTGATCCTGCCACGCCTAGAACAGTCGCTATCAAGCGTGAAGGCGGTGATCCTGTCTGATTATGCCAAGGGGGCACTGGAACATGTCCAGGCGATGATCCTACTGGCGCGCAAGGCGGGTGTGCCAGTGATGGTTGACCCGAAAGGGGCTGACTTTGAACGTTACCGCGGTGCCACACTGCTAACGCCTAACCTGTCTGAATTTGAAGCTGTGGTCGGTAAGGTCAAGACAGACCAAGAGCTGGTAGAAAAAGGCCTGGGCCTGATTGAGCAGTTCGATTTTGAGGCCCTGCTGGTCACTCGCAGCGAGCACGGTATGACGCTGCTGCAAAAAGGCCAGGAACCGCTACATATGCCGACATTGGCACAGGAAGTCTACGATGTGACTGGTGCTGGTGATACTGTGATCTCTGTACTGGCTGCTTCTCTGGCGGCGGGTAAATCGCTCTCAGATGCCTGTAAGCTGGCTAATGCCGCTGCTGGTGTGGTTGTTGCTAAGCTGGGGACCTCAACGCTGTCGACGATCGAGCTGACTGATGCGATCCATGGCAGCCAGGAGAGCGGTTTTGGCGTGATTGCCGAAGCGCAGCTCAAGCAGGCTGTAAAAGCGGCCAGGGCGCGTGGTGAGAAGGTTGTGATGACCAATGGTTGCTTTGATATTTTGCATGCTGGCCATGTGGCATACCTTAATGAAGCGGCCAAACTGGGCGATCGCCTGATTGTCGCCGTTAACTCAGACAGCTCAGTACAAACCCTGAAAGGCCCTGGCCGTCCGGTAAACCCGGAAGATCGCCGGATGGCGGTTCTGGCTGGCTTGGGGGCCGTTGACTGGGTGGTACCGTTTAGCGAAGAAACTCCGCAACGTCTGATCAGCGAAATTTTACCTAGTTTGTTGGTCAAGGGTGGTGATTATAAGCCGGAAGAGATTGCGGGTGGCCAGGAAGTGGTTGCTGCAGGTGGAGAGGTTCGGGTGTTGAACTTTGAAGATGGCTGCTCAACCACTGAGATCATTGAAGCGATCCGTGGCGGACGTGGTTAATCCCTTGAATAAAAGCCTGATATAGAAAAAGCGCCATCTCAGATGGCGCTTTTTTGTCTCTACCGGAATAGCAACTGAAGCGGTTGTTGCTGTCTTATCGCTTTACTTAGCGTTGATTAGGCCTGTATTTACATCCAGGATATCTTGCTCATTCAATGAGCCGACAGCCTGTTTCAGCTGTAGCTGGCTGATGATGTAGTCATAACGTGCGTTGGCCAGCTGGCGGTTGGCATCGTACAGGCGGCGGGTTGCATCCAGTACGTCAACAATGGTACGGGTACCGACATCAAAACCGGCTTCGGTCGCTTCAAGCGCTGACTGCGCGGAAATTACCGACTGCTGATAAGCTCGCAGGGCGCCAATCGATGCATTGATATTGTTGTAGAAAGCACGGACATCTTTGACCACGCTACGGTAAGAGCCTTCTAGCTCTTCACTGGCTGACACATAGGAAAACTGTGCCTGCTTCACTTCAGAGGTCGTACGGCCACCGGTGTAAACGGGTAGCTTCAGGTTAACTCCAGCTGTTAGCGTACCATCATCGGTTGTAGACAGTTTGTCATCGTAGTTGTAGCCGGCATCAAACGACAAGGTTGGCAGGTGGCCAGACTCTGCAAGAGAGATCTGATCACGGGCGATATCTTGTGAAATTCGCGAAGTCAACAAGCTGAGGTTTTCGGTTTCGGCATCTTTGAGCAGATCTAAAACATTTGCCTGCGGGCGGCTTGCCGAGAAACGGTTGGTATCTAGGATATTCAGCTCGGTATGTTCCTGTCCGGTAATTTCGCGCAGACCTTCATAGCTGTTGGTCAGGGCGTTTTCGTTCAGGATTTCATCAGCTAACACGGTGTCGTACTGTGCCTGGGCATCATGAACATCGGTAATTGCTGACAGACCGACTTCAAAGCGTTGTTTGGTCTGTTCTAGCTGGCGGCCAACCGCGGCTTTTTCCGCACGGACAAATTCAAGGTCATCCATCGCGCGCAACACGGCAAAGTATGCATCGGCAACACGCAGAATCAGCCCTTGCTGGGAAGCTGCGTACGAAGCATCGCTCTGGCGTGCCTGTTTTTCGCTAATGTCGAGGTTTATCCAGCTTGAGCGGTTGTAGAGAGACTGGCTTAGCGTCAGGCCGCCATTGAAGCCATCTGCGTCACCGTCCATGCGTGACACGTTATAGCCGGCTGCCAGATCGATCTGAGGCAGCAACAGGCTACGGGATGAATTAATCGCTTCAAACGCTGCATCTTTATCGGCGGCAGCACGAAGCAGCTGGGAGTCGTTTTGTTTGGCTTGCTGGTAGATATCGGCTAGATCATCAGCCAGTGCTGCCTGGCTGAAACTGCCAAGCGCAACGCTAATAATAAGCGGAAGCAATTTTTTCATGGATGCCTTTCCTGGTCCTGACAAAAAAAGAGAGCAAAGAAGTCAGTTTATCTGAAGTAACCTTGCCTGAAACTGATCATCGTTCATTTTTACTTAATTTTACGCTGTTTACTTAATCATATGTGATTGTAATCTATCCAACTACAAAAATGGACTTAAATAAAATCATAATATTTGTCATAAATGTTGAATTAAATCATTGCTGATAGCCTCGTTGAATGAAAAGATATAGCACAAAGGGAGATAACATAATGAGTAACAAGTTGCCTGCAGACTCGGAGCTGGATGTTTATAGCAAAGATGATGTTGAAGTTTTGTCGACGGAGACGCTGTATCAGGGATATTTCAGCATGGTGAAATATCGTTTTCGCCATAAACTTTTTGCCGGAGGCTGGAGCGAACCGCTAGAGCGGGAAATGTTCGAACGTGGGCATGCTGCCGCCTTGTTACCTTATGATCCGGTTGAGGACAACGTTGTATTGGTTGAGCAATTCCGAGTCGGTGCCATGGCCGCAGATTGCTCACCCTGGCAGCTTGAAGTTGTGGCTGGCATTATCGAGCCCAATGAGACGGCTGAAGATGTAGTAAGCCGTGAAGCGGAAGAAGAAGCCGGTGTGGCCGTGACTCAGCTGGAAAAAATCACCCGTTACCTATCGAGCTCTGGTGGCTGCTCTGAAATGCTTGATGTGTTTGTCGGGCGTGTTGATAGCAGCAAGGCACAAGGTATCCATGGCTTGGCCCACGAGGGTGAAGATATCCGTGTACATGTGCTACCTCGGCAGGAAGCATACCAATGGGTTGAATCTGGTAAAATTGAGAATGCAGCCTCAATCATTGCGCTACAATGGTTGCAACTAAACTATTTACGTTTACAGGCACAGGCTCGATAACCAGTCCATTGGTTTAAGGACACCGATTGAATAAAAGATATACCGTTGATTTTGCTGGAATCATGCGTTTATATGAAACTAACTATGCGAGACTGCTTCCATTACTGCCAAAAACTGACAGGGTGGGGGATGAGTGTGTATACAAGGTTATTGAGCATGAGTACCAGTTAAAAATCACGGAGTCGACCCGCTACACCACAGTGATCGAACTGTGGCAACGCGTTGACGGGGAGCTTCCAGATTACCTGATCCCCCGATTAACTGTGCGGTTATACCACGATGCCAGAGTCGCAGAAGTGTGTACCGCTCAGCAGATTTCTCGGCTTAAGCCGCGGTATGATTACCCCAATTTGCGAATGCACCAGAAAGATGAAAAACATCAAGTGAATCGCTTTTTAGGTGACTGGCTGGCCTATTGCCTAAAAAATGGGATCAGCAAACAATCGGTTTGTTAATAGAATTAGATAAACAAGGTTTTTGACGTTTTGCAGATGTATTCTCTGCCACAGACGAACCCAGACAGTGTGGTTCTCCTTCAAATCACCGATACCCATCTATTTGCCAATGAGGCCGGTAGCTTGTTGGGTGTCGCGACCAAAGACAGTTTTCATGCAGTATTAGATGCTGTAGATGCTGCTGCGCGTCCGTTTGATGCCGTGGTTGCGACAGGTGATATCTCACAGGACCATAGCGAACACTCTTACCAGCGCTTTAGCGATGGTATTGCGCGTTGGTCGCAGCCATGTTTCTGGTTGCCGGGCAACCATGACTTTCAGCCGAGTATGAGCTCGGTACTGCCGTCACCACAAATCAAGCCTTGCCAGCAGGTGCTGGCCGGCGAACACTGGCAGGTGATCCTGCTAGACAGCCAGGTACAGGGTGTTCCGCATGGCGAGCTGAGCGAAGCACAGCTTATGATGCTGGATCAGGCATTGGCGGCGCATCCGCAGCGTCATGCTCTGGTGTTGTTGCACCACCACCCGCTGGAAGCCGGAAGTAGCTGGCTCGATCAGCATAAGTTGCATAACGCTGATGCTTTTTGGCAGGTCGTTGATAAATATCCGCTGGTCAAGGCGGTACTTTGTGGCCATATTCACCAGGAGCTGGATCGTATCTATCATGACGTACGGGTGTTGGCGACGCCGTCGACCTGTATTCAGTTTCTGCCCGATTCAAATGATTTTGCCTTAGATAAACTTAACCCGGGCTGGCGCTACCTGGAGTTGACGACAGATGGCCGGGTATTAACATCGGTTTCCCGGTTGCAGGGTAATTGTTTTACTCCCCAATTTGATGCGGGTGGATATTAAATGAAGCCTTTACTGCTTTATATTCATGGCTTTAACAGTTCACCTAAGTCACTGAAAGCGACTCAAATGGCAGAGTACTGCCGTCAGCACCGCCCAGATATCCGGGTTGAGATCCCGCAAATGCCATGTTACCCGGCCGAAGCGGCAGAGTTTATCGATAGTTTGGTTGGCTCACTGCAGCAGGATCACCAAATCGGACTGGTGGGCAGTTCGTTGGGGGGCTATATTTCAACTTGGTTGAACCATCGCTATCAGCTCCCGGCTGTATTGGTAAATCCTGCGGTTAAGCCGTACGAGTTGCTGATCGATTATCTGGGTGAGCAGGAAAACCCCTATACCGGCGAACGCTATTTGCTGGAAGCCAAACATATGGATGAGCTGAAGCGGATGGATGTGCCTGATATTGAGACTCCTGAGCTGTTTTGGCTCATGCAGCAGGAAGGGGATGAAGTCCTCGATTATCGTCAGGCGGTAACAAAATATGCTGCCTGCAAACAAACCGTGGAGCCAGAAGGCGATCACAGCTTTATCGGCTTCGAGCGTTTTCCTGCTGAAATCATTAAGTTCTTAGGGCTATAAACCGTTAACTGGCGGGTCACCGCCGATTGATGGCTTGATGGAGTCCGACTCACAATTGTGGGTATTATCCTCGACCTCAGCTTGACAACCGGGCTGGGGTTACTGACTATTGTGGCAAAAATTTTCTCGTAAACTTCCGTAATATGACAGATCAAAGCTATAACGCCGGAGCCATTGAGGTTCTTAACGGTCTTGAGCCAGTACGCCGCCGTCCCGGCATGTACACCGATACGGCTCGGCCCAATCACCTTGGCCAGGAAGTCATTGATAACAGTGTCGATGAAGCCCTGGCTGGCCACGCACGTAAAGTGGAAGTCATCCTCCACACAGATCAGTCACTTGAGGTGATTGATGACGGCCGAGGTATGCCCGTTGATATTCACCCCGTCGAAGGGGTTTCAGGGGTAGAACTTATCCTTTGTAAGCTCCATGCCGGTGGTAAGTTCTCGAATGACAACTACCAGTTTTCGGGTGGCTTGCATGGGGTCGGCATCTCTGTCGTTAACGCCCTGTCGACCCGTGTCGAAGTGTCGGTGAAACGCGACGGTCAGATTTATCAAATTGCCTTTGAAAATGGCGATAAAGTGTCCGAGCTTGACGTTGTCGGCACCTGTGGCCGTCGGGCTAAAGGTACTCGTGTTCACTTCTGGCCCGATGCTAAATACTTCGATAGTGCCAAATTCTCGGTATCTCGCTTAAAAAGCAATTTAAAAGCCAAAGCGGTGCTTTGCCCGGGGCTTGAAATCGTCTTTACCGATAAAGCCGCAGACGAAACACTGCGTTGGTGCTATGAAGATGGCTTGAAAGACTATCTTGCAGAAGGCGTCAAAGGTTACACCTTGTTGCCTGAAGAGCCGTTTACCGGTGTATTCAGTGGCCAGACCGAAGCGGCTGACTGGGCGCTGTTGTGGTTGCCTGAAGGCGGTGAGTTAATTACCGAAAGCTACGTTAACCTGATCCCGACAGCGCAGGGCGGTACCCATGTCAACGGTTTGCGTCAGGGTTTGCTTGATGCAATGCGTGAGTTCTGTGAATTCCGTAACCTGCTACCGCGCGGCGTGAAGCTGACGGCAGATGACATCTGGGACCGTTGTGCCTATGTGTTATCGGTGAAAATGCAGGATCCGCAATTTGCCGGCCAGACTAAAGAGCGTTTGTCTTCTCGCCAGTGTGCTGCGTTTGTGTCTGGTGTGGTTAAAGATGCCTTTAGCCTGTGGCTGAATGAACGACCGCAACTGGCAGAGCAACTCGCTGAAGTTTGTATTGCCAATGCGCACCGCCGTATGCGAGCAAGCAAAAAGGTCGTGCGTAAGAAAATTGCCTCGGGCCCAGCCCTGCCGGGCAAACTGGCCGATTGTTCACAGCAGGATCTTAACCGGACCGAGTTATTCTTGGTGGAAGGGGACTCGGCAGGCGGTTCTGCCAAGCAGGCCCGTGACCGGATGTTCCAGGCCATCATGCCGCTGCGTGGTAAAATCCTAAATACTTGGGAAGTATCGGCTGATCAGGTACTGGCTTCACAAGAGGTACATGATATTTCTGTGGCGCTGGGGATAGATCCCGACAGTGATGATTTAAGTGGCTTACGCTACGGTAAAATCTGCGTCCTGGCGGATGCGGACTCCGATGGTCTTCATATTGCTACCTTGTTATGTGCGCTGTTTATGCGTCATTTCGAAGCGTTGGTGCGTGCAGGTCATGTTTATATTGCGATGCCGCCACTGTACCGTATCGATCTGGCGAAAGAAGTGTACTACGCGCTGGATGAAGCCGAGAAAGAAGGCATCCTGGATCGCTTGAGCAGTAAACGCGGTAAAGTGAATGTGCAGCGATTCAAAGGATTGGGTGAGATGAACCCATTGCAGCTTCGTGAAACCACTATGGATCCGAATACCCGCCGCCTGGTTCAGCTTACCATTGATGATGATCAGCAGACCAATGAAATGATGGATATGCTGCTGGGTAAAAAACGCGCAGAAGATCGCCGCCACTGGCTACAAGACAAAGGTGACATGGCCGAAGTGTAACGATGGGCTCAGCCCCCTGGCAAACACCTTGCACTGTACCTACATTTCAACAGAATATGCACGCTGGTTGCTCATTACGGGCAGTCAGTCGCGAAGAAATATTGAACGGAATAC
Source organism: Photobacterium sp. HL06 (assembly GCF_059552575.1). Classification (NCBI taxonomy): domain Bacteria; kingdom Pseudomonadati; phylum Pseudomonadota; class Gammaproteobacteria; order Vibrionales; family Vibrionaceae; genus Photobacterium; species Photobacterium sp. HL06. The sequence continues at coordinate 3,633,291 of NZ_CM183914.1, read as the reverse complement.
CCCACGATGACTGATGTCTCAATGGACGGCGTTGAACAGCTTCCGCTAAGGAAGTTTACCGAAGACGCTTATCTGAATTATTCCATGTATGTGATCATGGATCGAGCCTTGCCGTTTATCGGTGATGGCCTGAAACCCGTACAGCGTCGTATTATTTATGCGATGTCTGAGCTGGGCCTGTCGGCGACTGCGAAATATAAAAAGTCGGCCCGTACTGTCGGTGACGTGCTGGGTAAGTACCACCCTCATGGTGATTCGGCATGTTATGAAGCCATGGTGCTGATGGCGCAGCCATTCTCGTACCGTTATCCATTGGTCGATGGCCAGGGTAACTGGGGTGCACCGGACGATCCGAAGTCATTTGCGGCAATGCGTTATACCGAATCACGCCTGTCTCGCTTCTCCGAAGTCTTGCTGAGCGAATTAGGCCAGGGTACGGCTGACTGGCTACCAAACTTTGACGGCACGATGAAAGAGCCGAAGATGCTGCCTGCGCGCCTACCGCATATTTTGCTGAACGGGATCACCGGCATCGCTGTTGGTATGGCGACGGATATCCCGCCGCATAACGCCCGAGAGGTGGCCAATGCGGCAGTACATCTAATTGAGAATCCGAAAGCGGATCTCGATGGCATTATGGAGTTTGTCAAAGGCCCGGATTATCCAACCGAAGCTGAAATTATTTCTCCTGCGGCTGACTTGAAGAAGATATACCGTACCGGTAAAGGCAGCATCAAAATGCGCGCGGTATGGCATAAAGAAAACGGTGATATTGTGATCACCGCGTTGCCACACCAGGTCTCAGGATCCAAATTGCTGGAGCAGATTGCCGGCCAGATGCGCGCGAAGAAGCTGCCTATGGTCGATGATTTGCGCGATGAGTCCGATCACGAGAACCCAACCCGTATTGTGATTGTTCCGCGTTCGAATCGTATTGATTGCGAGCCGTTGATGAATCACCTGTTTGCCTCGACGGATTTAGAAAAGAGCTTCCGGGTAAACCTCAACATGCTAGGCCTTGATGGCCGCCCGCAGGTTAAAGGTTTAGTCGCGATTCTTTCTGAGTGGCTAGAGTTCCGTCGTTCGACGGTACGTCGTCGTCTGCAATACCGTCTCGATAAAGTTACGGCCCGCCTACATATTCTTGAAGGTCTATTGGCGGCGTACCTGAATATCGATGAAGTGATTGAAATCATTCGAACTGAAGAAGATCCAAAAGCGGAGCTAATGGCTCGTTTTGAGCTAAGTGCGATTCAAGCCGATGCGATTCTTGAGATCAAGCTGCGTCAGTTAGCCAAGCTAGAAGAGATCAAGATCCGTGGTGAGCAAGACGAGCTGGCCAAAGAGCGTGATTACCTTGAAAAGCTGCTAGGCTCTGAGCGTCGTTTGAATACACTGATCAAAAAGGAGATCTTGGCCGATGCTGAGAAGTACGGTGATGAGCGTCGTTCTCCAATTGTCGAGCGGGCAGAAGCGAAAGCCCTGACAGAGCGTGACTTGATCCCGAGTGAAGCCATTACGGTGGTGTTGTCAGAAAAAGGCTGGATCCGCCATGCCAAAGGGCATGATGTCGATCCATCAACCTTAAGTTATAAATCGGGTGATAACTATCTGGCTCATGCGCGTGGCAAGAGTAATCTACCGGCGATTTTTATTGGTTCTGATGGTCGCAGCTATGCGCTCGAATCTCATTCTTTGCCATCGGCACGTAGTCAGGGTGAGCCAGTCACTGGCCGTTTGAACCTGACACCGGGCAGTAATATGCGTCAGGTGTTGATGGCGGAAGACGAGCAGCAGTGGTTAATGGGCTCGGATGCCGGTTACGGCTTTATCTGTAAGAGCTCTGATATGGTATCGAAGAACAAGAGCGGTAAGGCGTTGCTGACGGTGCCAGAAAGCGCAGAAGTGATGCCGCCCCAGCCAATTCGTAATATTGATCAGGATGAAATTCTGGCAATTACCAATGAAGGCCGGATGCTGTTGTTCCCGATTAAGGACTTGCCGCAGCTTAGCAAGGGCAAGGGGAATAAGATCATCAATATTCCTGCCGCCCGCTCCAAGGCGCGCGAAGAGTTTCTTTCTCAGCTGGTGGTGTTGCCAGCAAATGGCCATGTCACTATTTATGCCGGAAAGCGTAAACTGGGGCTCAAGCCTTCGGATCTTGAGAACTTCCGTGGTGAGCGTGGCCGACGGGGTACGCTTTTGCCTCGAGGTCTGCAACGGGTCACCCGAATGGAGATCGGACAATCCGGTGTTGTTGCTGACGAGTAGTCCCTGCTGTTGTAAAGCATGAAAGCAAAAGCCCTCAATATGAGGGCTTTTTTAATTATATTGAAGCCCTACTGAATAAAGTGTGCACTTAAAGGGTGTAATTTCCCGTTGCCTGAGTATACTAGCGAACGCTTGTACGCTGAGGAGATTTCCATGATATTTTTATTGCGCATTGTCGCTATCGCAATTTTTGCCGTTGTCATGTTCGTATTTGGCTGTGGCTACTGTTTGTTAAGCCCGCGCAACCCGAAAAATGTTCACATCGTTGGCCGTCACTTCTGCAAGATGGCACGTATTTTTGGGATAAAACTGGAACTCCGCTATGCCGACGGGGCTGACAATGTTGGGGCTAGCATCCATGTTGCCAATCACCAGAATAACTTCGACCTGTTTACGGTCTCCGGCGCCATCATGCCCCGCACCGTAACGGTAGGTAAAAAAAGCCTAGTTTGGATGCCGCTGTTTGGCCAGCTTTACTGGATTACAGGCAATATTTTGATTGACCGTGCGAACCGTAGCCGGGCCGCTGGAACAATCGGCCAGATTGTAGAGAAGATCAAAGAACTTCAGGTATCGGTATGGATGTTTCCTGAAGGTACTCGCTCTCGTGGCCGGGGTTTGCTGCCGTTTAAAACCGGAGCCTTTCATGCCGCCATTGGTGCCGGTGTTCCTGTTGTACCTATTGTTTGTAGCTCTACCGAGCATGTAAATATGAACCGCTGGGATAACGGTGTGGTGATTGTTGAGGTGATGCCACCGGTATCGACCGAAGGCTATACTAAAGAAGATGTCCGCCAGTTATCGAAACAGTGCCGAACAATAATGGAAAACAAATTGGCTGAGCTTAATGCCGAGGCAGTTCAGCGTTCAGCAACAAAGTGATGGCATAATATCGCCCTGTAAGGCGGAGTAAGATTAAATTAAGGACATGCTTAGCGTGTCCTTTTTCATATACCAAACTGAACAATGATCTGATCCAATCAGAGCGTCCTCAGCTGTTTGAGAGCAACCCAAATTGATGATGATATAGCAGTTCTACATCGAAGCAATTTGGGGAAGGTATCGAGCGGCTGGAACGCTCCTGAAGGGCGAGTTTAAAAGGCACAACTACAGTGTTACTTGATTTTGATGGATATGAATACACCTACAATCAAGTGCCTTGTATTTGTGCCTTTTCACTCTCGCTGATAGGCCAGATTATTATTCAGTTTGGTATTTTATAGACGTAGATATCATGATTGAAGAACAGGTTGTTTTAGTGGATCCGCAGGGCAGGGAGCTGGGATTGCAGGAAAAAATGCAGGCGCATCGAGAAGGAGCTCTGCACCTGGCCTTTTCTGTGCTGTTGTACCGTGAAAACGGTGAAGACCGGGAATACCTCATGCAGCAGCGCGCGATGGGAAAATACCACAGTGGTGGTTTGTGGACCAATACCTGTTGCTCTCACCCGCGACAGGGTGAAACCATGGAACAGGCTGGGATACGCAGGCTTGGAGAGGAAATGGGGATCTCCGGGGTTAGCCAGCTGGAAGACATTGCGACCTTTCTGTATCGTGCCGAACTGGATAACCAGTTGGTTGAGCACGAGCTGGATCATGTGTTGGTTGCTTGTGTTTCGGATCTGGGTATTGAGCCGAATATCAGCGAGGTGATGAGCTATCGCTGGTGGCCACAGGCTGAACTAGAGCAGGCCGTGGTATCTGATCCCGAGCTGTTTACGGCTTGGTTCCCGCAGGTATTGGATCATACTATCCAATATTGATTTCTGGAGGCTAACACTAGCCAGAGGCATGGGGTCAGAGCTAAAAAAGCTGTCAGCAGACAGCTTTTTTCATCAAAAACGATTATTTGCGTACTGCAATCGCTTCGATTTCAATCTTCACATCTTTCGGCAAACGTGCCACTTCAACACAAGAACGTGCTGGGTAAGGTGCGTTGTGCTCGTCGAAGAATTTACCGTAAACGTCATTGACGGTTGCGAAGTCGTTCAGATCTTTTACAAAAACAGTCATTTTTACAATGTCTGCCACTTTCAGGCCGGAAGATTCAACCACGGCTTTTACATTTTCCAGAGACTGGCGTGCCTGCTCAGCGATATCTTCTGAAACTTCACCTGTTACTGGGTTCACAGGGATCTGACCTGATGTCAGAATCATATTGCCTAGGTCAACACCTTGCACATAAGGGCCGATAGCTGCTGGAGCCTGATCTGTGTGTAGTACTTGAGTCATTGATTATCCTTATTAAGTCATTCACAACCTACATTGAGTGCACTAGTTTGCAACCCAAAACTGTTTAGGTCAAAGCATTTCCTGTTACCTGTAGCACGGTTATTGAGTTACACAGGGATCCCTAATCGCGCTTTAACGACACGCTCACAGTGATCAATGCGGTTAATGTCCTTAGGAGCGACCATCACCGTATCATTACCGCCAACTGTCCCCAGGATTTCGGCATGGGGTTGGATATCAATCAGGCGGGCAACGAGCTGTGCACCTCCGGGGTGAGTTTTGACGACCACCACTAATTGGTTGTGGGTAATGAACTCGATTTGTGAAGAAATTGATGAGCCGACTTGCACTGGCTCATTTTCGACCGTTAGGCAATAGACTTTCTTGCCATAGGCATTGGGAACCTTGGCCACTCCCAGTCGGGATAGCAGGCGTGAGACAGTCGACTGACTGACATCATCAAACCCCATGTCGATTAAACGTTGGCGGATATCATCCTGGGTCGAAAAGCTTTGCTGCTGAAGCAGACGTTTGCAGGCTGTGGTGATGTTCTCATCATTTGAAAATGCATCAATCGCGCCGTGTACATTGGATCCATTCACGGGCAACTCCTTTGTTATTTTATAGGGTATTAAGATCGTATCTCTTTGGTTACCAGCTTTATTTTGATTGGGAAGCGGATACTTCGGCAGTCATAAATGTGATTACTTTTGCTGCTGGCAATGGTCACAAGATATAAAGAAGCCTTTGCATAATCTTGCATAAGCATCATAGCAATAATGCAAAAATGTTTTATTGACCCTAATCACCAAAATAATAAGCCGATCCTATCCTTAATATGAGGAATTATATCCCGACTGGTTGAGTAGCTTCTGCTGCTTGATAGGTGGGGTTTTCTGTTGCTTCGAGGTGAGCTGCGGCTCAGTTTCGGGTTCACTTCTGAGCCCTGACAGCTCTTCTGCACTGTTTTCCGGGGTTACTCGCATTGATGGTGACAAGAAAGTAGAAGCAATTGGAGTTCGATCGGTGGCAGCCGCGGTATTGCTCTCGTTATTAACAGGGGTTAGCTGGTTGATATCCGTTTCCTGGAGCCCGCTAGAGTCGGGCGGTGTACTGGCGATGCGGGTAACTGGCTGGTTGGGGCGGTTTGGACGGTTTAGGTTGGTTACATACTCGGAAACTTGGATCGAGGCGAGATCCGGGCTAGCCGATGACGTCTCGATACCGAGCGCGTCAAGCCAGTCAAAAATCAAGGTAGCAGGGACGAACTGACTGTAACGCATGGCGGGTCGCAGGTTACGAAGATCTTCCGGGTTGTGAACGATTGCGACCGTGATCCCCGCAATTTCACCATAGGGATTAAAGACCGGGCCGCCGCTCATTCCTGACATGACAGGCGCATCGCTGAGCGAATAGAGACAATCGGTGTTGGTGTCGATGACATCTTGGAGGTACTTGCCGTCGCCTTTGATGTTGTTACCGAATAATGAATGGCCATGGTGAGAAACTGCCTGATCAGGGTAAATCAGCCCCCAGGTCGGGGTGTAGTTCGAAGTGCGGCGGATCAGTGAGAGATCGCAGTAAGGGTGATGTATGACATCGAAGTCCCAGGACAGTTGGGCAACGTGCTTGGCGGTGATCATATACTGCTCGTTGACAGGGACGGCTGAGCCAAACCCGCCAAACAGTAGGGGGACGCCAACAACGACCATTTGGTTGGCTTGATTGCCGGGGGCCTGGCTGACCGGACCGTTGCTCATGATACAGCCGGAGAACAGGGCCAGGATCAGTGCCCAGCCGCTTATCCGGCTTAGCTGACGGGAGGAGCGAAAGATAAAACAACGAGCAATAAACTTCATGCCACTGTCCTTTGAACGTCGACGAGTCCGGCAGCGGCAAGCATGCCATCGTGAGCCCTGTCGGTTTTTAGTTGTGATTTTTCAAAGGTAGAGGTATCGCCTGGCGTGGGACGCCCTAGAAGTGAGAATAAAAAAACCGGCTCAGGGTTGAGCCGGTATTCTTAGTCTTGAAGCAGGAAAATCGCTATCGGAAGGCGTTTAGTTATGCTCGGTCACGATTTCACGAGAGAAGACTTTCTCGCAATATTTACATTTCAGCTGCACATCGTCATTTTTGGTACGGACGTTAAAGCTGCTGTCGACTGGCTCACCGTGGGTGATACAGTTGGTGTTTGGGCATTTGAAAATGGCGTTGATTTGCTCGGGCAGTGACAGAGTGAGCTTTTTCACCACTTCGTAGTTTTCAATCTGGTTGACGGTCGCTTTCGGTGCATACAGTGCCAGCTGGTTAGCCTGATCTTCGCTGATGAAGATGTTTTCAATCTTGATCAGATCTTTAGCGCCAAGCGCCGATGAAGGTAAGTTCAGGCCCACGGTGACACGCTGGTTGGTTTTGTGCATTTTAAACAGTTTGAGTACTTTGATCCCCACATTCGCTGGAATGTGGTCGATAACAGAACCGTTCTTAATTGCTTCAACCTGTAGTTGAGTTTCCTTAGTCATAGCTGTCATCTCCTGCTTAAAGTTCTTCGTTCAGTACAAGGGCCAGTAGGGCTTCGCGTGCGTATACACCGTTTTCTGCTTGCTGGAAGTAGTAAGCGTGTTTGGTTTTGTCTACGTCGACGGTGATTTCATCGACACGTGGTAGAGGGTGCAGTACCTTCAGGTTGTCACGGGCTTCCGACAGCATGTCTGCGGTTAGGATATAAGCGGCTTTCATGTGGGCGTATTCAGATTCATCAAAACGCTCTTTCTGGACTCGTGTCATATACAGAACGTCCAGTTGCGGAATGACTTCTTCCATGTTGGTGTGAAGGCTGTAGTTGATACCGGCTTCGTCCAGCTCCTCACAGATGTAGTCCGGCATTGCCAGTACTTCCGGGGCAACAAAGAAGAAGTTCACATTGTTGAATTTCGAGAGAGCCTGCGTTAGAGAGTGAACCGTACGGCCATATTTCAAGTCACCGACAAAAGCGACATTCAGGTTATCTAAATGACCTTGTGTTTCGAAGATGCTGAAGAGATCCAGCAGGGTTTGAGTTGGGTGCTGGTTTGCACCGTCACCGCCGTTCACAACAGGTACACCTTTTGAGAATTCAGAGGCCAGGCGTGCCGCCCCTTCCTGTGGATGGCGCATGACAAAGGCGTCAACGTAAGAAGAGATAACCTGCACCGAGTCAGCCAGCGTTTCACCTTTCTTCGCCAGCGACGTATTACCGCCGTTATCAAAGCCGATAACCGTGCCGCCAAGGCGCTGTATTGCCGTCTCGAAAGACAGGCGTGTCCGCGTTGATGGCTCAAAGAAGCAGCTCGCCACAACTTTATTTTTAAGGAGTTCAGGATTTGGCTCTGCTTTTAGTTTTCCAGCAGTTTCAACAATAAGTTCAAGTTCACTTCGGTTTAGTTCCGGAATGGAGATGATGTGCTTTTGAAACAACGAGTTCGCCATGGCTTCTCTTCCCTATGATAGATAACTGATGAAGTGTCTGCTCTTAGGCAAAAAACAGACAAAAAAAAGCCCCCTAAATAAAGGAGGCTCTTTTTAAAAAATTGAAAAAACAGAAAAATAAAACCAACGCCGATTTTCGGCGGAAGTAAGTTAGGTTGTGCTTAACTAACTGGTTCATTTTTCAACTCTGTTTTGACAAATTGCGAAGGATTATACGCCCATTTTTTGTGAGCGCAAGCGTTTGCGTAAACTATTCATTTTGTGGGAATTTATGCATGTTTTTGGGGGTTGGAATATGTCGTTAAACAGAGAATAACTTGCTGAAAAAAAGGCGGTTTGCGAGGGTGGTAGTAAAAAGGCGGGTGAAGGAAAATGCAAATGCCGCCCCGAAGGACGGCATTAATTATAAGAGCTTATTCATTCTAGGCAGAACGTTAAAACTCAAGAGAGCCGATTACTGACCTAGCGTTGCTACCATGATAGCTTTGATAGTGTGCATACGGTTTTCAGCTTCATCGAACACGATTGAGTGGTCTGATTCGAATACGTCTTCCGTAACTTCTAGGCCTTTCATGTTGTACTTCTCAGCAACTTCAGCACCAACAGTCGTTTCGTCGTTGTGGAATGCTGGTAGGCAGTGCATGAATTTCACATGTGGGTTGCCAGTTGCTTTGATCATGTCCATGTTGATTTGGTATGGCGTCATCATCTTAACACGCTCGTCCCAAGCATCTTTAGACTCGCCCATAGATACCCAAACGTCAGTGTATAGGAAATCACAGCCCTGAACGCCTTCCTGTACATCTTCAGTCATGGTGATTTTAGCACCGGTTGTCTCTGCGATTTCGCGGCACTGAGCAACTAGCTCTTCTTCAGGCCAGAATGCTTTAGGAGCAACTAGGCGGATGTCCATGCCCATTTTCGCTGCACCAACCATTAGAGAGTTACCCATGTTGTTGCGCGCATCGCCTAGGTAGGCAAATGTCATTTCGTGTAGCTGTTTGCCGCGGCCATGCTCTTGCATAGTCAGGAAGTCAGCAAGGATTTGAGTTGGGTGGAATTCGTCTGTTAGGCCGTTCCATACTGGGACACCAGCGTGTGCGCCTAGCTCTTCAACGATTTCCTGACCGAAACCGCGGTATTCGATGCCGTCATACATGCGGCCAAGAACACGTGCAGTATCTTTCATTGATTCTTTGTGGCCAATTTGAGAGCCAGATGGGCCTAGGTAAGAAACTTTAGCGCCTTGGTCGTAAGCGGCAACTTCGAAAGCACAGCGAGTACGAGTTGAGCTTTTCTCAAAGATCAGCGCGATGTTCTTGCCAGTTAGGCGTGGCTGCTCGTAACCGTTGTACTTCGCTTTTTTCAGCTCGGCAGATAGCTCTAGCAGGTGCTGAATTTCACGAGGAGTGAAGTCTAGAAGTTTTAGGAAGTTACGGTTGCGAAGATTAAAAGCCATGATGTTTTCCTCTTAAGAATCTGTATCTCTCTGGCCGACTGACGCTGCCTCGGGTTATGTTTGGCAGTGTGTCGGCCTGTATTATGTATTGTTTATCGTATTATGGAGCTTTTGTGAATAACTATTCTGTTATTCTGCAACAATATTTGTGCCGGCTTCACCTTTAAGGATGCGCAGCCCCGCTTCCAGTGAGCCGATGCCAACCAATTTGCCGCCTTGTTTGATGAACTCGCAAGAGGCATCAATTTTTGGTCCCATAGAGCCTGCGTCAAAGGCGTATTGTGCTAGTTCACGAGGGGTAGTGCTACGCAATGCTTTTTGCGTTGGCTTGCCCCAATCTAGGAATACTGCATCTGCATCGGTTAGGATGAGCAGAGCGTCTGCATCAAGCTGTTTGGCCAGGAATGCCGCTGACATGTCTTTGTCGATAACTGCTTCGACACCAACCAGCTTGCCGTTTTCTTTCTTCACTGGGATACCGCCACCACCAGTACAGATCACCAGGTGCTGCTGGTTGATCAGTGCGGCAATTGCGTCATCTTCAATAATACCGGTAGGTTGTGGGCTTGGTACGACACGGCGGAAGTACTGGCCATCCGGTTTCACTGTCCAGTGGTATTTTTCTGCCAGTTCACGGGCTTCAGCTTCATCGTAAACCGGGCCAATAGGTTTTGTTGGGTCAGCAAATGCCGGATCGTTTGGATCCACGCTCATTTGCGTAAGCATGCAAGAGACGTGCTGTTCAGGAAGCAGGTTCTTCAGCTCTTGCATTAGGATGTAGCCAATCATGCCTTGGGTTTCTGAACCCAGTACATCAAGTGGGTATGGACTTACTTTCTTGTATTCCAAACCTTGTAGTGCCAGCAGGCCAACCTGTGGGCCATTACCGTGTACCAGCACGACATTATATTCTTTAGCGATTTCCGCGATGGTTTTTGCAGCCGTAGCAATGTTCTGGCGCTGGATATCTGCTTCTAGTGGCTCGCCGCGGCGTAGCAGGGCATTACCACCAAGTGCAACAACAACAGTTTGCTTGGTCATGGGATCGTCTCTCTTGGTTTTGTTCTTTGTTGGCCGGCATTCGTAGGTACCGGCCATATTGTTTTTGCTTAGCGTTTTCGCTTCGCACTTAAGCTTTTATTGCCTAAGGTTTAGATGCCGTCACGTTCGATTGGGCAGCTCATGCAGCGTGCACCACCGCGGCCACGGCCTAGCTCATCACCTGGGATTGGTAGTACAGTGATGCCAGCTTTGTCGTATTTCTCGTTGGTGTAAACGTTGCGCTCGTAACCGACAACCACGCCTGGTTTCACTGTCAGTACGTTGTTGGCATCGTTCCACTGCTCACGTTCTGCTTCGAAGCTGTCGCCACCCGTTGTGATAAGGTTAAGCTGGCCAACACCCAGTGCTTTTTCGATAGCCGTTACGAAGTAGCCTTCTTCTTTCACGTTTACTGCGCCAGATTCATCACCTGTTAGGCTCCAGCACTGTACGTCTTTACGCACAACTTCAGGGTAAACAGAGAAGGTATCTTCACGCATGTGCGTCATAACAGTATCTAGGTGCATGCAAGAGCGGTGCTTAGGTAGCTGCATTGCAATCACTTGCTTCGCTTCGCCGTGCTTGAATAGGTTTGATGCTAGCTGCTCAACACCCTGTGGGGTTGTGCGCTCGGACATACCGATTAGTACCGCACCTTTACCGATAACTAATACGTCGCCGCCTTCGATAGTCGAGTTGTCGTAGCTCTTCTCTTCATCACCGAAGTACTTGATGAAGTCTTCGCCAGCGAAGGTTGGGTGCCAGCGGTAAATAGCGCGAACATGGTTTGTTTCACGTTGACGAGCTTCTTTAGCCATTGGGTTGATAGAAACACCGCCGTATACCCAGCAAGATGTGTCGCGGGTGAATAGGTGGTTTGGCAGTGGTTCGATAATGAAATCTGTTGGTGCGTGCATGCCCTGCATCATTGAAGATGACTGAACAGGCAGCTCTGAGTAGCTTAGGCCACCAAGTAGAATAGATGCTAGCTCTTGGTTAGGCAGGTCAGCCAGGAAGCAGCGCACATCGTTAGCGAATGTCGGGCCAAAGCGGTAATCAGAGATTTGAGTACCTAGTAGCCAATCTTTTGCTTCTGGTACTGCAAGAGTTTCAGCTAGCATGTCACGAAGAAGGAATACTTCAACACCTTGCTCGCGAAGAGTATTAGCAAATACATCATGCTCTTCACCAGCGCGCTCAACTGCTAATACATCATCAAATAATAACTCATGACAGTTTGAAGGAGTTAGGTGAGTTAACGCACGCTCTGGACGATGAAGAAGTACGCGACGTAATTGACCTACTTCAGAACCTACATAGAACTTACTCATGATCGTATCTCTCTATTTTTATGCCAGCGTAACATCGCCGGCTTTATTTGTTTTTTAGCGATGGTCTTAAATGAATTATTTAATCCTTCGCGTCGTTTCTGTAATTGATTCTACTCTTTCGTTAATTACAGTCTTAGACATTTGTCACACTTTAATTATTAATAAGGCAACTTAACTCATCGATTTCATTAACATAATTCATGCATTTGTAGCTTGTTTTCAGCCATGGGTATTTATGTGCTATTTATGGGTTATGCACATCTTTTATTGTCTCATTGTGTTGTTTTTAAAGTATTTTTTGTTTCTGGTGGGAAGTTTATGCATATTGCTGTCGTATTGATGCCTTGTGGAAATACTAATCTTATGCAGTTTATTCGGTTGTCTATCTAAATAAATGGTGTTTGTTACTTATCTGATAACAAATATTTTTCCTTTTATTTTGATGAAGGCCCATTTTGTAGTTTTAATACAGTGGGTAATTAATGCAATTAGTCATTTTTATGATGGCCGTTTTTCACTTGTATTAGTTGTGCTTAGTTCGGCTTTATACGGTTTTTGATTTTAGTTTTAATAACCACTCATGCATTTAATAAAAATTGGCTCCTGATTTTTAAAATTTATCTTATATGGTGGATCTTTTTGTAAAGAGCTGTTTTGTATATTTGCTTTATTGGTGATGAAGATGCCTACAATATGAATGTGGCGCTATTACAATGGATATAAAAGCAGATGGCTAATTGATGAATAAGGAGCCTCTGTAGACCCCAAAGCAATGGAGAATATGGCAATGGCTCGTTTGGAAGGTACAGGCAGGGCAACCGGGTCGGCGAGATTGTAACGAAAAAAAACCGCCCGAAGGCGGCTTTAGGGGGTGCGTAGTGTGTTATACGGTGAATTACATCATTGCACCGACACTTAGCATTGCCATGATGAGAACAGTTAGGATACCTAGCAGTGGAGCTACCCACTTCACCCAGCGAACGTATGGTACACGGGCAATCGCCAAGCCACCCATTACTACAGCTGAGGTTGGTGTCATCAAGTTCACGATACCTGATGCAGACTGATAGGCTGTTACTACCAGGTCACGGCCTACGCCAGCAAAGTCAGCCAGTGGTGCCATGATAGGCATCGTCAGCACGGCAAGGCCAGAAGACGATGGAACCAAGAACGATAGTAGAATTTCCAGCCAGTACATTACGTTGATGAACACAACGGATGACAGACCTGTTACGGCTTGTTCGGCAGAGAAGAGGATGGAGTCGGTGATCATACCGCGGTCCATGATAACTACGATACCGCGGGCAATACCGATGATCAGTGCTACCCCTAATAGGTCACGGGCACCGTCGATAAAGCTTGAGGTTAGCTCTTCTTCACTCATGCGGGCGATAAGGCCGATGATGATAGTCGATGCCAGGAACATACCTGAGATTTCAGCCATCCACCAACCTGCAACCGCTACACCGTAGATCATGATGCCGAAAGAAGCAGCGAAGATAGCTAGGATGATTTTACGGGTCGTGGTGAACTCCAGCATTTCACCAGATTGGTTGCCAAGGAAATGTGCTTTGTTCTCTTCGTACTTGTCGTAAACGATAGATTTGGTTTTGTCTGCACGAACCATTTTTGCATAACGCATGACATAGGCAACACAGATCAGCCAGCCAACAACCAGCATGCCAACACGCAGTACGATACCGTCAGTAAAAGGAATGCCTGCCGCGTTAGCTGCAATAACGGTAGCGAATGGGTTGATGGTTGAGCCGAGTGTACCGATACCAGCACCGAGCAAGACCGTTGCTGCCGCAACCAGAGGGTCAAAGCGAGCAGCCATCATTACAGGTACTAACAGCGTGTAAAAAGGGAGTGACTCTTCGGCCATACCGTAAATGGTACCGCCTGCAGCAAAAAGCGCCATCAATATAGGGATCATCATTTCTTCACGGCCCTTCAAACGCGCTGTTACACGTTCGATACCCGCATCGATAGCCCCTGTTTTGGTGACTAGGCCAAGGAAGCCACCAATGACCAGAATGAATAATGAAACATCAATCGCCGCTGCTTCATACGAGTTATGGTCATAGAAACCATCGATAGGTGCAAGTAGGACATCTACCACCCCTTGCGGGTTGTTTTCTACTGATTGGTAAGTGCCTGTAACGGGTACTTCTTTACCGAGTTCTTCATTCATCACTCGGTCGTATTGACCAGCGGGAACGATCCAGGTGAGTAACGCCACGACGGCGATAAGAGCAAATAGTATGGTATAGGCTGAAGGGAATTTGAAGTTGGCGAAGAAGCCACCTTTTTCTTCTTTGTTTACGGTTTGCGTCGTCATTGTTGTCTCCTTGCCTTTATTGCTGTCGCCAGCATAAAAGGGTCATTCTGTGTACCAAACGTTTTGTTTGGCATGACGGTGCTCCCTGAACAAGATGTTCAGTGAAAAGTTGTTTCAGCGTTCGCGTGGTTAATTAGCGAAAACGGCTGCTGAGTGCGAGTTGATCATCCAGCTCCTGCAGAATATGCAGGTTGGACGTCGTCGCAAAAGAGTGATGTGGGTCTGGCGTCTGGTTGTCGCGCTCATTACCTGGCCTGTGGCGGTGATGGGCCGTTAGCGTTTCGCTTTGGCTGGTATCACCGGTTGCCAAGGTCTGATAAGTGAGCGCTCCTCTGAGGCGGCGTTGCAAGGTGCGCCGTCGGCGCCCAGGCTCGGAGCCGGGGTAGAACTTACTCATGATCGTATCTCTCGTATTTTATTAGCCCGGCAGTCTATGCTGCGAGTCTGTTTTTTTGTTTTGCGGGGTGATTTTATGCTTACCTGCGGGGTTTAACTTTGGTTTCGTTCACATTTTTTGGGGGTGATTATGCAGCGAAAGAATCACCCAATCTGGCTCAGAGGGTATTTTTCATCAATAAATGGATGGATATGCTTATAGATATTAAAGACATTAAAGGGGTTTATGCATGAGAATATACCCCTTTAGGCTAGTAAGCCTATAAATAATGGTACTTGAACTGATTGGTGACTTCTGGGGATTGTTTGGTTATGCGCTTTTCATTATATAAAGTCGCACTGGTTTCATTCAGCGGGAGCGCATAATGGGGAATATTATGCACTTTGCCTTGCGGCTATCAGCTAGCCAAAATCGAACCTTAGTTTGATAAATATCAATTTTGTCTAGGGCCTGTTTACTTTCAGCGCCACACCTGTAGAGCCTAAAAAGGCCTTCAGGCAAGGCACGAAGAATGAAGTTTAGTCTCCTAATTGAATTCTGAGTAACGCAGAATGAAGCCTTTTTAGCCTCTCCCCGAAGGGCTGGGGCTATTTTTTCCGCTAACTGCGTTGTCGGAATGTCAATATAGATGGCTATGATTGAATCCCTTCGCCTTGTTATCAGAAAAAATCGCCTCCAGCAGGAAAGGCGGTGAAAGATAAACAGGCCCTAGAGCATGGTAATTACACACGATCCATGCGATATTTGCGGGAAAATTTATTCCACAGCTGGAGTTACCCGATGTCTTATGCAGAACTGATTGAAGAGCAGAAGGAAGAAACCCGCGATATTATTGCGGCATTGCTGGAAGATGGCAGTGAGCCTGAAGCCCTTTATACCATTGAGCACCACTTTTCGGCGGATACGTTTGAAGAGCTAGAAGGTGCTGCGGTAGAAGCCTTCAAAATGGGTTTTGAAGTACTAGAGGCAGAAGAGCTGGAGCTGGCACCGGAAGACGGCGGCGGCAAGGTCGTCTGCTTTGACGCGGTTATGGAGTCTGCCCTGAAAGCTGAGCTGATTGACGAGCAAACTGAAAAGTTAATCAAGCTAGCTGAAAAGCACAACATTGATTACGATGGCTGGGGGACTTACTTCGAGTCGGGCGAAGACGACGAAGAAGAGGTCGAGGGTGAAGGCGAAGAATAAGCCTTGCTATTGACAAAGAGAAAGCTGGCCGAGGTCAGCTTTTTTTGTCGCTCTTTTTGCTGCCTGCCGTATCTCTCTCTTCTATTTTCTTTCCCCTCCTCCAGGCTGTGTCGTTATCTTGCCATTGCGCATTCTCTAGTTGTTACCCCCACTGTTTTAAGTTCTTATCTATATGTTTATTAATGAAAAATAAACATCATTATGATATCGGTCTATCATTCCGCTGTTGCTTATTGATGTATTGTTTGGGGTTCGTGTTTATGGTTCTGCTGAATATATGGCTGTTGACGTATCTGTCTATGGGCGGGTTATGTTATATCGTTATGTAATTAACAATAATAATGGAATTTAGAAATGGAAAATCAGGTTAGGTTTTATGGCCGAGGGCGTGAGTTCTTTGGTATTTGGATTGTTAATCTTTTACTAAGTATTGTCACCTTTGGAGTCTATTCTGCATGGGCGAAGGTCAGGACTAAGAAGTATTTTTACGGTAATACGGATTTGGCTGGTGACAGGTTTGATTATCATGCCAAACCGATTCAGATCCTCAAAGGGCGCATCATAGCCATGCTTTGTGTTGGTGCTTGGTTTATCTCGAGCAACTTCTTTCCGGTGATCTCGGTTATCTTGTTCAGTACTTTTATCCTGCTGATGCCGTGGTTGGTTCGTAACAATACCCGTTTCGATGCTAGGGTGACGAGTTTTCGCAATGTCCGTTTTGATTTTTCTGGGACGCTGAAAGGGGCCTATGGTGTTTTCCTTGGTTGGCCCGCCATTTCCTATCTGTTGATCGCTTTATGTTTCTTTTTTACTGTGACGGTTGGTATGAATTACCCAGTTGTCGGAGTGGTGCTGGGGCTCCTGACCTTTGCCCTAGGGTTTGTTATCTACGCATGGGTGTCGGCACAGGTAGCTTCATATTTTATTAATGGTTACCGCTATGGTGACAGAGCCTTCAGTGGAAACGTTGAACTTAAAGTCTATATCAAAACCTATCTGTTAGGCGGCCTGCTAGGGGCTGGACTCAGTCTGGCCATGGCTGTTATCGGGGGGATATTGGGAGGATTTTCTTTGCTGGCAGAGTTCGGTTCAACAGGTCAGTTTGCAGATCAGGGCACGTCAATGGGGATGGTTCTCACCATGTTGGTTGGCTATGCCGGTATGATTTTCACCATGCTTGTCGTTATGGGCTTCGTGCAAGCAAGGTTACGTAACTATTTGTTTGGTCAGATCAAAACTAACGGTGAGCCTGAATATGGTTTTGGTTCCCGGATGACGGCTTGGGGGCTGGTGTCGCTGATGGTTACCAACTTCCTGCTGATGGTGGTTACATTAGGTTTTGCCCGTCCATGGGTAATGGTAAGAAGTGCTAACTATGTTGCCGATGTCACGGTCGTGAATGGCGAACTTGATAAGTTGGCTGTTGAAGGTGCCGATATGACAACTGACTCAGCGGTGGCAGACGAGGTGGCGAATGCCTTTGATCTGAATATGGGGATCGGATGATTGTCAGTGGCTTTTGCCATCCAGCCCGAAGTTCGGAAAAGCACAATGCCAGCATGGAGTTACTGCAGGCGGGCCGGTTGCGACTGATAACGGAACAGGGGCAACAAGAGTTGTCCTTGACTGAACTCGAGATCAGTGAGCCGCTGGGTGATTTGCCGATTAAGGTGGTTTTTCCGGATGGGATGCAATTCATTCCGCATGATTCGCGCTTGCTCGAGCGTGTCCTGCATTCTCACAAACTGTCTCGATTGCACCGAGCAGAGCGAAACTTGCCGATGATTGCAGGTAGTCTGGCGGCGATGGTCATGGTGTTCGTGTTGTTTTTTACCCACGGGATACCTTGGTTGACCGGGGCATTGGTTCGGGTGATACCGACGCAGGTGCCGCTTGTTGTTGGGGATCATGTTCTGGCCACGCTGGATGAGCATCTTTTGGAGCCCAGTGAACTTAGTTTGGGCCAGCAAACGTCGATTAACCAACGATTTGTCGAAATGACCGCCAAGCTGCCGCCGATACCGGTGCAACCTAAGCTGATTTTTCGTAGCTGGGGAAGTGGACCGAATGCAATGGCACTCAGTGATGGCTCTATTATTGTATTTGATGCATTGGTTGATCTGGCTGAAACGCCGGAACAGCTTGATAGCATTTTACTGCATGAACTGGGACATATTCAGCATCAGCACGTGATGAAATCCTTGGTGCGTTCTACGCTGCTTTCAGCCTCTGTCGCGGTATTGACCGGCGAGAGCACCGGTTTGATTGATACGTTTAGTGGGGCTGGGGTGTTCTTGGTGACCCAGGGCTACTCACGATCTGCAGAGCAGGAAGCCGACGAGTATGCAGCGTACCAGATAGAGCGTCTATATGGCACAGTGCTCCCAATGCAACAGATGTTTCGATTATTGAATAACTTGGGCGCAAATGGTGAGTTGCCAGAGTGGCTCAGCACTCACCCGGAGTTAGAGTCGAGAATTGAAGCGATTTCGCAATAAGCTCTAATCAACCTCGTACTTTGCGGCAATCCGATATAAAAGCTGGCTATTGTCTGCTTTTATATTATCTGGATGGTGTTCAGAATGTCTTTAGCATCCGCACCTCGCAGGCATCATGGCCAGTGCTGCCCATTGTATGGGGGATTTTAACAAAGCCGAGTGACTGGTAGAGGGCAATTGCCTCGATGAGGTTAGCTGTCGTTTCGAGGTAGCAGCCTGTGTAACCTTGGCCGCGGGCAAAATCGAGCGCGGTTACCGCCAGTTTCCGTGCCAGCCCCCGGCCCCGCAGCTCTGGCAGGAAATACATTTTCTGCAGTTCGCATACCTTATCTTCGCCTGCCAAGGGGGCAATTCCACCGCCGCCTAGAATTCGGTTGTTATGTTCAATAACCCAATAGCGGCTACCGTCATGTTGATAAACCTCACTCATAACGTCCAGTGTTGGGTCGGCAACCCCATACCCCCCGTCGGCGGTCAGGCCGTATTCGGCCGAGACACGGCGGACTACTGCGGCAACCGAGGCGTTATCGAGCGGTGTCAGAGGGCGGATCACATAGCCTTCCTGGCGCGAGGCAGCCTGCATTGATTTGGTGTAACGCGCGAGGCTGCACTCCAGCTGATCGATCTCATCGTGATCCATCTGGGCCAGCCAGCTATCAACTTGTGTATTCAGTTGCTGGTGGAGCGCTGTCAGCTTTTCTCTTCCTATTGTTGTGAGCTGAAAGATCTGGCTGCGCTTATCAAGTGGATTGGGGACCGACTTTACCAGCCCCTGGTTGAGCAGAACTGCCAGGGTGCGGCTGGCATTGGATTTATCGACATTGAGGCGGTGAGCCATCTCATTGACGGTAGCAGCGCTTTGCTCAAGCTCGATAAGGGAATGGGCCTGTACCGGAGTGAGGGCCATGCTGCCACACTGGTTGTCTAGCATACCGAGCTGGCGGACCAGTTGGCGGGATAATTGTCGTAGTGCTTTGGCGTCCATGTTGTTCGGCCCTTTTCGGTTGCGATGTACAACTATATTTAATTGCGCACCGCAACAAAGTCAAGAGTCAATTTCATATCAGGTTCTGTTTCAGTGTTTCCTTAGTGGTGGCAGACCATCATATCGAGCACGTTGTGGCGAGTATGGCCTTTTTCCTGCTCTTTACGCTGCCAAACACGTTCATGGCAGTAATACGCCATGGTATTGATGGCAGGCTCTATCATGGCCATTACGCTGCCGATAAGCACATCACCAGTTAGTAGGTAGACGACGGTAAAGGCAACCGTAAAGTGAACGGCAGCGAAGCTGATGGTTTTGCTAGCGGGAGTGCTGTATTGGGATTGCTCCAGCGGTTTCGTCTGCCAGGCTTTCTCATGGAAATAAAACGCAACGGTATTGACCATAGGTTCGATCATCGCGATCAAGCTACCTATCAGAATATCGCCAGTTAACAGGTAAGCCACACTGAAAGCGACAGTAAAATGGATGGCGGCAAAGCTGATAGTCTTTTTCATCTTGGGTTTCCTCTCAATCAATGCCTTTATTATTGCGAATGGTTATCAATAATTAAAGTCGATTGTTGTTATTGTATTGATAGGATGCACCTAAGAAGCGAGTGACGCTGCGCTTCGGGAAGCGGGGGGAAGAGTGGTTCTATGGCCCTAAGGCCCCCTATGGCAATAAAGATAAGAGTTCCAGGTTCCTAGGTAGAGCAAAAAGCTTGTATTTCTCTGAGGCTCGGAGATTGTGCAGGACCATAGGACCATAGGACCATAGGACCATAGGACCATAGGACCATAGGACCATAGGACCATAGGACCATAGGACCATAGGACCATAGGACCATAGGACCATAGGACCATAGGACCCAGGACCCAGGACTCAAAAACAAAAAAGGCTGACGATTTCTCGTCAGCCTTTTGATTTTACTCGACTCTCGAAACTAGAGACTCGTTACTATCGGCACTTACAGCGCTGCGATAGTTGCTTTCTGCTCTTCTAGCTTAATGAGCGTTTCTTTGTAGCCTTCAAGCTTCTCACGCTCTTTGGCAACAACCGCTTCTGGTGCTTTCGCAACAAAACCTTCGTTACCTAGTTTGCCTTCGATACGCTTGATTTCGCCTTGAGTCTTTTTCACTTCACCAGCTAGTCGCGCAAGCTCAGCATCTTTGTCGATCAGGCCAGCCATTGGGATCATTAGCTCAGACTTACCAACCAGTGCCGTTGCACATGCCGGCAATTCTTTACCATCAAGAAGTTCGCCGTCAGCCAGCACCTTGATGCCTTCCAGCTTGGCCAGTGACATCAGAACGGTACGGTTTGCTTCAATGCGTGCAGCGTCTTTCTCGTCAGCAACTTTCAGCATTACATCTAGTGCTTTGCTTGGCGCGATGTCGTACTCGGCACGTAGGTTACGGATGCTGGTGATAAATGCCTTCACCCACTCGATGTCGGCAATAACAGCTTCATCGAAGTTAGCTTCGTTAAACTGAGGCAGCGCCTGAGTCATGATAGTTCTTTCTTCAGAATCAGGACCCTCAACACCGTCTACCAGCGGCTTCACGCTCTGCCAGATAGATTCAGTGATGTAAGGTAGCACTGGGTGAGCAAGACGCAGTGTCTTCTCAAGCACGGTGATTAGCGTATGACGAGTTGCACGCTGCTGTGCTTCGGTACCTTTCCAAAGGACAGGCTTGGTTAGCTCTAGGTACCAGTCACAGAACTGGTTCCAGATGAACTCATAAATCGTACCTGCCGCCATATCCAGACGGAAGTTTTCGATATGGGCATTGAAATCTTTCGCCGCCAGCTCGAACTGAGATTCGATCCACTTGTCAG
The DNA here is from genome assembly GCF_059552575.1 of Photobacterium sp. HL06. Lineage (NCBI taxonomy): Bacteria > Pseudomonadati > Pseudomonadota > Gammaproteobacteria > Vibrionales > Vibrionaceae > Photobacterium > Photobacterium sp. HL06. Next base: position 3,612,245 of record NZ_CM183914.1, on the reverse strand, counting down.
CCAATGAGAATTCCATCTCACCGCCCTTCATGCCGCAATCTTGATCTTCTGTGTTCATCAGTACGTAACGGCTTGCGTTCCATAGCTTGTTACAGAAGTTACGGTAACCTTCCAGGCGCTTCATGTCCCAGTTGATATCACGGCCTGTTGATGCCATTGCTGCAAGCGTGAAGCGCAGTGCATCCGTACCATAGGCTTCGATACCGTTTTCGAATGTCTTGCGGGTGTTCTTCTCGATCTTCGCTGCCAGCTGAGGCTGCATCATGTTGCCACAACGCTTTTCAACCAGCTCTTCAAGACCAATACCATCGATCATGTCGATAGGGTCGATAACGTTACCCTTAGATTTCGACATCTTGTCGCCGTTCTCGTCACGGATCAGACCCGTTACGTAAACCGTCTTGAATGGAACCTGTGGTTTGCCGTTTTCATCTTTACAGAAGTGCATGGTCATCATGATCATGCGGGCAACCCAGAAGAAGATGATGTCGAAGCCGGTAACCAGTACATCTGAAGGGTGGAAGGTTTTCAGATCGTCTGTTTGTTCAGGCCAGCCTTGCGTACCGAATGTCCATAGTGCAGAAGAGAACCAGGTATCCAGTACGTCATTGTCTTGGTTAAGAACGACAACAGGTGCAAGATTGTGGTTTGCACGTACTTCTTCTTCAGTACGGCCAACATAGACGTTGCCATCGTTGTCATACCAAGCCGGGATACGGTGACCCCACCATAGCTGACGAGAGATACACCAATCCTGGATGTCACGCATCCAAGAGAAGTACATGTTTTCGTACTGCTTAGGTACGAACTGGATTTCACCATCTTCAACTGCTTTGGTTGCCGTTTCTGCAAGAGGTGCAGCACGTACGTACCATTGGTCAGTCAGCATTGGTTCGATAACTACGCCACCACGGTCGCCGTAAGGGACGGTCAGATCGTGATCTTTAATTTCTTCTAGCAGGCCAAGCTCATCGAATTCTGCCACGATAGCTTTACGCGCAGCGAAACGTTCCATGCCCTGGTATTTAGCTGGAAGCTCTGTGCTGTAGGCATCGCTTGGTTCACCGTTGGTGGTGAAGACTTCAGCGCTGTCACGGATGTCAGCATTGAAGGTCAGGATATTGATCATTGGTAGGCTGTGACGCTTGCCCACTTCGTAGTCATTGAAGTCGTGGGCAGGGGTGATTTTCACACAACCTGTGCCTTTTTCCATATCCGCATGCTCATCGCCCACGATAGGGATACGACGGTCAACGACAGGAAGCAGGATTTCTTTGCCGATCAGATCTTTGTAACGAGGATCTTCAGGGTTCACTGCCACACCGGTATCGCCCAGCATGGTTTCTGGACGGGTAGTTGCGACAACGATGTAATCTTTGCCTTCGGCTGTTTTCACGCCATCCGCAAGCGGGTAGCGGAAGTGCCACATGTGGCCTTTCTTGTCTTTGTTTTCAACTTCTAGATCTGAGATCGCCGTGTGTAGTTTTGGATCCCAGTTAACCAGGCGCTTGCCGCGGTAGATCAGATCGTCTTCATATAGACGAACGAAAACTTCCTGAACGGCGTTAGACAGACCGTCGTCCATCGTAAAGCGCTCGCGATCCCAGTCTACTGATGCACCTAGGCGACGAAGCTGCTTGGTGATCGTGCCACCAGATTCGCCTTTCCATTCCCAGATTTTGTCAATGAATGCATCACGGCCGTAGTCGTGCTTGGTTTTGCCTTCTTCGGCTGCAATCTTACGCTCCACAACCATTTGGGTGGCGATACCTGCGTGGTCGGTACCAACTTGCCAAAGGGTGTTTTTGCCTTTCATACGCTCACAGCGGATCAGGGTATCCATGATGGTATCCTGGAACGCGTGGCCCATATGCAGGCTGCCTGTGACGTTTGGTGGCGGGATCATGATGCTGTAGGCATCTTTAGATGTGTCACCATGAGGCTTGAAGTAACCAGCCTCTTCCCAGCGCTGATATAGCGCCTGTTCGATTGATTGTGGGTTGTATGTCTTTTCCATAGCGCTCTTAGAAGGATCTATACGGGAATTAGGGCGTCTCAGGGGCAGCGGCGGTCTGTAATTGAATGCCAGCAAGGCGGTATACCTTGTAGCGCTCACGGGCCAGCTGCTTGAGCTTTTCATCGCAAGGGACGAAGTCTACCACTTGTGAGAAGGTAACAGCAAAATTTGGTGCATCTTGACTCAAATTAATCAGCACCCCCCGGCGTCCGCTATGACGCAGACCTGGCCAGCCAACCTCAACCGGTGAACCGCCGCGGGGGCCTTCACCTATCAGGTTATGCGGAACGAAGTTATCCGGTTCTTGCTGCCACAGGTACTCATCTATTTGTTCTGCTTGCTCTTTACTGCTAGCTAGCAGGTAGACTTTGTGGCCTTGCTTATAACTCAATGCTGCTTGATGGCAGGCAAAGTGAAGCTGATAGTCGCTATCGGCTTCGATCTGTTTGTCATCGATAATATAAAAAGTAGCATGAGTCATAGTTATTGTTCTCAAAAAGAAAGGGGCCTTGCGGCCCCTCTATTGTCTGATTTATTCGACGTTTTCCTGGCCGGCACGGTTGAGTAAGAACTGGACCAGCAATGGGACAGGTCGTCCGGTAGAACCCTTGTTCTTACCGCCGACCCAAGCGGTACCTGCGATATCCAGGTGAGCCCAGTTATACTTCTTGGTGAAGCGAGACAGGAAACAGCCTGCAGTAATGGTACCTGCGCCCGGCGAGCCTAAGTTTGCCATATCAGCAAACGGACTAGCCAGCTGCTCTTGGTACTCATCAGACATCGGCAGGCGCCATGCACGGTCGCCAGCCTGCTCTGAGGCATTGATCAGCTCATGGGCAAGCGGGTTGTGGTTGGCAATCAGGCCGCTGATGTGGTTACCAAGGGCAACAACACAGGCACCGGTCAGGGTTGCAACATCCACCACGCAATCTGGTTCGAAGCGTTCAACATAGGTGAGTGCGTCACAAAGAACTAGACGGCCTTCGGCATCGGTATTCAATACTTCAACGGTCTGGCCAGACATGGTTGTCAGGATATCCCCCGGACGGTATGCATTGCCGCCAGGCATGTTTTCACAACCCGCCAAGATACCAACAACATTGATAGGCAGGTTTAGCTTGGCCAGTGACTTCATTGCGCCGAATACGGTCGCGGCACCACACATGTCATACTTCATCTCATCCATCTGGGCAGATGGTTTGATAGAAATACCGCCTGAATCGAATGTCAGGCCTTTACCTACCAGTACGATCGGCTTGGCATTTGGATCCTGGCTGCCCTTGTACTCGATCACCGACATCATGGCTTCGTTTTTCGAACCTTGGCCAACGGCCAGGTAAGATGTCATGCCGAGCTCTTTCATTTCTTGCTCGCCAATGATCTTGGTATTCACGGTTTCAAAATCATCAGCCAGGCGACGGGCCTGGGAAGCCAGGTAAGCCGGGTTTGCTACGTTTGGCGGCATATTACCCAGATCTTTACCTGCTTTCACACCAGAGGCCACTGCCAGGCCGTGCGCGATGGCGCGTTCGCCCAAAGAGAGTTCACGGCGGGTCGGCACATTGAATACCAGCTTGCGCAGCGGGCGACGGGTTTCTGGCTTGTTGCTCTTGAACTGGTTAAAAGTATAGAGGCTGTCTTTGGTTGTTTCGACAGCCTGGCGTACCTTCCAGTAGGTATCACGGCCTTTGACGTGTAACTCGGTCAGGAAGCACACTGCTTCCATTGATCCCGTTTCGTTCAGGGTGCTGATGGTTTTCTTGATGATTTGCTTGTACTGGCGCTCATCAAGCTCACGCTCTTTACCACAACCAACCAGTAATACACGCTCTGATAATACGTTTGGTACATGGTGAAGCAGCAGCATTTGGCCCGGCTTACCTTCTAAATCACCACGGCGCAGCAAGGAGCTGATATAGCCGTCGCTGATTTTATCGAGTTGCTCGGCAATTGGAGAGAGGCGACGTGGTTCGAAGACGCCGACGACAATACAGGCACTTCGCTGTTTCTCGGGGCTACCACTTTTTACACTGAACTCCATGCGTACTCCTACATCCTATAAAGACAATTAAAGCTAAATGTTAGATAATACCGCACTTACTTGCTGGACCGCAGTTTCGGAATAGGATTAAAGTGCAGGTTAACAATTAACCGAAAGATTAAAAAATAACTACTTAACCGAAAAACTATAGTGATTCCAGCAAAAAAACAAGTTTTCTATGGGTATATAAAGCGTGATTATTGTTCGGTATTTGACACGTGAGACATTAAAGAGCCAATTTGCGGTACTTTTTGTCCTTTTTCTTGTCTTTATCAGCCAGAGGTTTATTCGTATTCTGGCTCAAGCTACTGATGGTTCGATCCCCAGTGATCTAATTTTGACCATGTTGGGGTTGTATATACCATCAATGGCATTATTGATGTTGCCGCTGAGCCTTTATATCGGGATTTTGCTGACTTTTGGCCGTTTGTATGCCGAAAGCGAAATCACCGTGATGAATGCAACGGGGATCGGTAACAAGTTTTTGATCCAGGCGGCGCTGTGGCTGGCCGTTATTACAGGTACCATTGCTGCTTTTAACTCGTTGTGGTTAGCGCCTTGGACAGTGGAAAAACAAACCCAGCTCACAGAACAGGTTGAAGCCAGCTCTGGATTAGAGTTGCTGGTGAAGGGGCAGTTTAATCCTGCCCCCGATGGCAAAGGAGTCGTCTTTGTCAATGACATCACCGACAGTGGCACCCGGCTGCATAACGTGTTTGTCGCCCAGGTTGTGGCTCGCGATACCATGCGTCCAAGTGTGATGGTGTCTGAGCGTGGCTATGTCAGTGAACTGGAAGACGGTCGCCAAATTCTGGATCTGCAAGCAGGTATGCGTTATGAAGGTTTTCCGACCCGGCTAGACTACTCCATTACAGAATTTGAAAGCTACCAGGCGCTGATTGGCCAGCGGGCTGTGCGTGAAAAACGCCGCGATTGGGATGCACTGCCAACACTGGAACTGATGAAGCGGCCGGAATTGGCGGCGAAAGCTGAGTTCCAGTGGCGAGTGTCGCTATTTCTGTGTATACCGTTGCTGACCATGGTTGTGGTGCCGTTGTCTGCGGTGAACCCGCGTCAGGGGCGCTTTGCTAAATTATTTCCGGCGGTATTGATTTACCTGACCTACTTTTTGGCGATCAGTGCCGGAAAGTCTGGGATTGAAGATGGTGCTTTACCTACTACGATTGGCCTCTGGAGTATTAATTTTGCAATATTTTTAATCGCAGTAGGGTTAAATTCCTGGGATACCCTGCCGGTGAGGCAGCTGAGAGAGAAACTACGGAGACGCGGTTAATGTTTAAGATTTTGGATTTGTACATTGGCCGAACAATTATTGCGACTACGACACTGACGCTCTCCACGTTGGTGGGGCTGTCGGCGATCATTAAATATGTTGAGCAGCTGCGTAAGGTTGGGGATGGGACTTATGATCTCTGGAAAGCGCTGGTTTATGTGCTGCTCAGTGTTCCTCGTGATATCGAGATGTTTTTCCCGATGGCAGTGTTGCTGGGGGCCTTGATTGGCCTGGGTGCACTGGCATCAAGCTCCGAGCTGGTCGTCATGCAGGCCGCTGGTTTCTCTAAGCTGGATATCGGCTTGTCGGTGCTTAAAACGGCGGTGCCGCTGATGCTGATTGTTACTTTACTGGGTCAGTGGGGGGCGCCGGAGGCACAAAAGGCGGCCCGCGAACTGCGCGCGCTGTGGACATCTGGTGGGAGCATGCTCTCGGTCCAGCGCGGGGTCTGGACCAAAGACGGCAATGACTTTATCTATATTGGCCGGGTTCACGAAAAGAGCAACCTGGATGCGATCAATGTCTGGCAGTTTGATGAGCAAGATCAGCTGACACAAACCGTGTTTGCGAGAACCGCTTCCTTTGACGAGCAAGAAGGGTGGTTGCTGGAGGGAGTAACCGTCACCAACATTACTGATGTACAGCAAACCAATACCGACTATGCCACACTGCCCTGGCAAACGACACTGACACCAGATAAGCTGGCGGTTGTGACGGTGAAGCCGGAAGAGTTGGCTCTGACCGGGGTGTATGAGTATGTGTCGTACCTAAAGGAGTCAAAACAGGATGCTGCCCGTTATGAGCTGGCATTCTGGCGCAAGGCGCTCCAGCCGGTGTCGATTGCGGTTATGATGCTGTTGGCATTGTCATTTGTGTTTGGGCCGTTACGTTCCGTGACCATGGGGGCCAGGGTGCTGTCCGGGGTGATCTTTGGTTTTGCCTTTTATATCTCTAATGAAGTGTTTGGGCCGATGAGTATTGTTTATCGCCTCCACCCGGTGATAGGGGCATTGGGGCCGAGCTTGGTATTCCTGTTTATCACGATATACCTGCTAAGACGCAAGTTATAGGAAATAAAAAAGGAGCCGCTTGGCTCCTTTTTTGTTGTCTGGTTAGTTTGGCTTTGGCAGCATGACCATTTCGCACTCTGCCATTATATCCTGAAAGGACTGCTTCTCTTTGCTAAAGGGAGCGAGCAGGTTGCCGAGGCCAAAGGCTGAGGTGCCCATTCTGATCAGAGCCTGAGTCAGGCGGATATTGGAGCCGTCTTTGTTTTGCAGGCGTAACTTCCAGGCCCGCATCCCTATTGTTTGTCCACCTTTGCACCAGAAGTAGGCAAAGAAGCCCACAATAACCAAGGCCAGGTAAGCGGTGTATACCAGGCTCACAACCGGATGCTCGGTCAGATAGGCGCTGACATCTTGATAATCTCCGAGTCTAAGCAATCCTACTTGAAGCAAGAGAGCGGCGCATGCCATCGCTACCCCGCCAGCAAGCATCAATACGGCAGCAACGGCCAACGAGTCGTAAAGCCACGCCCCTAGACGGCGAAAAAGCCCCGGGTATTGTTTGGTCAGTTTAACGTCCTGCTGTTTTTTCTGTTTCATCAATTCACCACGTCTAAGTTGCTTGTCTGTTCTATTGAATGCGCTGTCATGAAACTATGTCTCTTCGATTGAAATACCGGCACGGTTGACGGCAGAACTGACATCCGAGCGCAGTGTAACAACTAACGCCGATAACGTGAATCTTCGTTCTGCCGGAAATGCGACGGGAAAAGGCTACTGGATCAGGTTTTTGCAGCTATTCTTAATTTTCAGGCCCCTGTGAGTTGATGAGGAGAACATGATGGCTGAAGAAAGCAAAAACACGACCAACTGGCCGGATCTAGCGGGTGCACTCTATGATAAGTTGACTGAGCGCCACGCCGAGCTGACTTATGATTTTAATAACGTCGAGGTCAGTGTACCCAGCGGGGCGGGTGAGAAGTCGGAGCACTCAATCTGGAAGTTCAATGGCAGTATCAGTATCCGGGGACGAAACTTGGATTAGCCCGATGGATCTGTCAATTCAGGGTGAGATGAATATCGAGGTGGATGGCGAGCTCATCCACCTAGTGGCTCAGGGAGATCAGATCCTATTGACCCTGACTCAGCTCACAACGCTTGCCGCTGCTGCGCGAGTACTCTCTCATTTGCCTCGGGCTATTGGTCAAAAGGCCTCACTTTCCCAGCTGACAGCGATTTGTCCTGAGATCACCATTAATGTTGGGCAGGATACAGTCTTGCAAATAAAGCGCCGTGATGGGTTCATTTCATCCCTATGGCATCATCAGTTTGCATTTGCTAATAAAAAGCTCTGGCTTCGTGAAAGTGTCCGCTTTCTCCGTTTCTACTTCAAATAAGCCTGTTATTGCTCAATGACTAACCGCCACAAGTGCTTGTTGGTCAAATATAAACCAGGCACTCAAGAATACGTAATATGTCTCGAATAAATGCTTGCGCCTCCAGTCGCGATACGTATAATGACCTGCATCTGCCCGAGTGGTGAAATTGGTATACACGACGGATTCAAAATCCGTTTCCTTCGGGAGTGACGGTTCAAGTCCGTCCTCGGGCACCAGATAAAATAACAAAGCCTCAGCTTACGCTGGGGCTTTGTTGTATCTGGAGCCGGTCCAAGCACATACCCACACCCAGCTTACGCCTTATCGTTTTCCTTAGGTACCACCAACAAGCACCAGGTGGAGCATAACCCAGATTATTACTCCCTTCTTTAGTTACATTTTGATAGATCATCCAACACATGCGATGAAGGAACGGCGTAATTAATACCTGTGCCTGGTGTGGCTTTTAATTAATGTCGCTTATATTCCTTCTCACTAAAATTTAGAGCCATATCTATTTTTATTAGTCAAAAAGTATAATTAGAAAAAGTTGGTATCATTACTTGGTGTTAATTTATTAGGTTGTTTTTATTCTTATGAAAATGACTAGTATGATTTACTCAATAAAGTGAGAGCCTGTTCACGATCAATGCAACCGGTTGCGCTATTAACTTTTCATGGGCTAAGTTAATATTTTCTTATCGTTATAAAACGTAATAAATAAAAGCGGAGAGTGGGATGAAAAAAATTCTATTGTGCTGTAGTGCAGGTATGTCAACAAGCATGTTGGTACAGAAAATGGTTAAGGCGGCGGAAGCGCGCGGCATCGATTGCAAGATTGAAGCGCATGCTGTCACTGTGTTTGAAGATGCAATACAAGAGTTTGATGTCTGTTTACTGGGGCCTCAAGTGCGTTTCCAGCTTGAAGAGTTACGGCAAACAGCCAGTCAGTACGGAAAGCAGATTGATGCTATCTCTCCTATGGCATACGGGATGATGAAAGGTGATGAAGTCCTTGATCAGGCTCTATCATTAATATCAGAATAAATTTCATAGAGATCAACTGATATATAAGGTTGATTTGTTTTTATTTTAAATAAGAGTGTCGTATTTCTCTGCATTATTGATGTGGGGACAGAGATTTTATATTTCATAAAAGGATTAGTTATATGAAGCTTTACGATGGAGTTATGAGTGTTGTCGAAAAGCATATTGCACCGATGGCAGCTAAAATAGGCTCCCAAAAGCATGTTCGTGCAATGCGAGATGGTTTTATTACTGCCATGCCATTTATTATCGTGGGTAGTTTTATTTTAATATTTGCTTTTCCCCCCTTTGCCGAAGATACGCAAAATGGATTTGCCCGGGCATGGTTAGACTTCGCGAGTAATAATTTCGACACAATAATGATGCCTTTCAATATGTCCATGGGGATAATGACGATATTTGTCTCTCTGGGTGTGGCCTACAGTTTGGCTCGTGCTTACAAGATGGATGGCATAACCTGTGCTTGTTTGTCGCTGATGAGTTTCCTCTTGATTGCTGCTCCAGCTGGCGATGGCGGCCTATCGACGGCGCATATGGGGGGAACGGGTATTTTTACCGCAGTCTTGAGTGCATTTTTTTCCGTGGAGCTTGTCCGCTTCCTGAAAAAGCACAACATAACCATCAGAATGCCTGAGCAGGTACCGCCGGCGATTGCCCGTTGTTTTGAAATGCTGATTCCTGTTTTGATTGTATTCATGACTCTGTACCCTTTGAGTCTTTTTATTCAGAGCCAGTTCGACATGCTGATCCCTGATGCGGTTATGCAGTTGTTCAGGCCGCTAGTAAGCGCCTCTAACAGTCTTCCTGCGATTATTGGTGCGCTTCTAGTTTCGCAGCTGCTATGGTTTGCCGGTATTCATGGTGCCGCAATCGTCGTTGGTTTGTTGTCGCCAATCTTCCTGACTAACATTGGCGCAAACATTGATGCGTTTGTCGCAGGTGAACCAATTCCAAATATCTTCACTCAGCCGTTCTGGGACTTCTACATATTCATCGGTGGTTCGGGTGCAACTTTGGCTTTGGCTATTCTGATGGCATTCAGCCGCTCGGTTCACCTACGCAGCCTAGGGCGTATGAGTGCGGTACCTGGCTTCTTCCAAATCAATGAGCCAATCATTTTTGGCGCCCCAATTGTAATGAACCCAATGCTATTTGTTCCTTTCGTCTTTGCGCCTGTTGTTAATGCTGTTATTGCTTACACTGCGGTACATATGGGCTTCGTAGGAATGGGGGTTGCAACTACACCATGGACAACACCTGCCATTATCGGTGCTTCTTGGGGCACGGGTTGGACTTTAAGTCCTGTTATTTTGGTTGTTGCTCTTCTTATTATTGATCTGTTTATTTATCTGCCTTTCTTCAGGATGTTCGAAAAGCAACTGCTTGAACAAGAAGGTGAAGTCGCAGCGGCGGAAGAGAAAGCGAAAGCCCCTGAAGGCGCTGGTGTCACTGCATAATTCTTTATCTGGGTTGCGGGCTAATCCGTAACCCAGTTTTTTTAAGCTAAGGAGAGAAAAGTGGATCAAGAAGCGGTTGTTATGGAAATTATCGTCAATGCTGGTGAGGCGCGGAGTTTATGTTATGAAGCATTGGCTCAGGCCAGAAAAGAAGACACTGAAAAAGCTAAAGATCTGCTGAAACAGGCTAAGGAGTGTCTTAATCGAGCTCACCTAACTCAAACCCAACTAATTGAAGCTGATCAAGGAGAAGGTAAGGTGCCAATGACATTAGTCATGGTGCATGCACAAGATCACCTAATGACGACCATCTTGGCCCATGAACTCGCGACAGAGATGATTGCTCTTCACGATAAAATGTCAGAAAAGGAGGGTTAGATTATGACTAAATCTCCGTTAAAACTGGCTGTTATCGGGGGGGGAAGTAGCTATTCTCCCGAGCTGGTTGAAGGTGTATTAAAAAGGCTAGACCACTTACCGGTAAATGAAATTCATTTTGTCGATGTCGAATCTGGCCAGAAAAAACTAGATATCATCGAAGCTCTAGCGCGACGTATGGTTGAGAAGGTGGGAGCTGAAATCACCATTAAAGCTTCATTGGATCGCCGTGCGGCCATTAAAAATGCTGACTTTGTTATGACTCAGTTTCGGGTTGGTGGACTGCAAGCTCGCGCTAACGATGAGCGTATCCCTCTCAAGCATGATGTGATCGGGCAAGAGACAACAGGCCCTGGCGGTTTTGCCAAGGCACTCAGAACTATTCCTGTCATTCTTGATATCTGCAAAGATATAGAAGAGCTGGCTCCAAATGCTTGGCTGCTTAATTTTACCAACCCCGCAGGCCTGGTGACTGAAGCGGTACAGAAATACACCCAGGTGAAAACCATTGGTCTGTGTAATGTCCCTATCTCGATGAAGATGATGATTGCTGAGATGATGAATTGCTCGCCTGATGATCTATCGTTGGAATGTGCTGGCTTAAATCATTTGGTATGGGCCCATCGAGCTTGGCTTGATGGTAAGGATATTACCGCGGAAGTGCTGGAAAAAGTCGGTGACGGGGCTAATTTCAGTATGAAGAATATTTTTGAAGCGCCGTGGGATCCTGCATTTCTTAAAGCGCTAGGTGCGATTCCATGCCCGTATCATCGATATTTTTATCAGGCAGATGCCATGCTTGCCGAAGAGAAGGAATCTGCACAACATGGCGGGACGCGAGCAGAGCAAGTTATGGAAACCGAGCGAGAGCTGTTTGATCTATATCAGGATACCAACCTTGATCGCAAACCTGAGCAATTAGAAAAACGCGGCGGTGCTTATTACTCCGATGCCTCACTTAACTTGGTTGACGCAATCTACAACAACCTTAATACGGTTAACGTCGTTAATGTACGTAACAACGGTACCATTACGTCTCTGCCAGATGATGCTGTGATCGAATGTAGTGCAGTGGTCGGTAGTTGGGGGGCTAGGCCTTTAGTTGTCGGGTATTTAAGCCCAGCAGTAAGCGGTTTGATCCATCAGGTCAAAGCCTATGAACAGCTAGCGGTTGAAGCTGCAGTGCATGGTGACTATGACAAGGCTTATATGGCGTTGGCGAGTAACCCGCTGGTACCTGATATCAAACGGGCCAAGGCCATCCTGGACGATATCTTACGAGCTAACCACGACTATTTACCTCAATTTAGCCAGTAGCAACCAAGCAAGAGAGCTGTTCATCGAGTGGAAAACCGGATGATTGTTCTCTTTTTTCAGGTGATATTATGCATGTGATTTTTAATGCCGATGATTTTGGTTTGACGCCTGGGGTAAACCTTGGAACGGTAGAGGCCTGTCTGTCTGGGGTGGTACGTTCAGCTACATTAATGGTGGGCATGGGGGCAGAAAAGCATGCCATTAACTTGGCCAATTTGACTCCCTTGCTGAAGGTTGGAGTGCATTTACGGTTGACCGCAGGTGCTCCGTTGACCGAAGCATCATGCCTGATGGGCGGCGATGGGCTGTTTTTGCCCAAAGAAGGTTTTTGGCAGAGGCAAGGGTTCTCGCAGCAGCAGGTTGCCGATGAAGTTGTTGCCCAAGTTGATCGTTTTCTTGCAACGGGGCTTAACCTTAGCCACATTGATAGCCATCATCATGCCCATACGCACCCGGCGATTTTTCCTGTCGTACAAGAAATAGCCCGTGGTTACCAAGTTCCATTGAGAGCGGATGGCTATCACGGCCTGGCGGCCAATGACTGTCGGTATGTTTTCGAAGACGGTTTTTACGGCAATGATCTTTGCTTGGAGAAGTTGCTACAGATCATCAAGAAACATCAAGGCAATTGTGATGTGCTAGAGATCATGGTTCACCCGGCGTATATTGATCAGCCCCTTATTGATGCAAGTTCATATAACCTGGCAAGAGCAAAAGAGCTTGATATCTTAACCGATGACAAGCTCTATGAAGTTCTGGATAAATGGGGGGTTGCTGTCAGTGATTTTTCAGTCTTGTTATCTTGAATAAAGGTAGGATGAGCCAGTATTAAATTACCACTTAGGTTGAGTGCCGCCCTGAAGATAGGCCTCTATCCAATATGAAAATAGCAGATGCCAGTGTCACATCATTCCCCCCTTGTTGTATCACCGATGCGGCCTACTGGCAGCTTGCTATAAACTGAGACCTGACTACTAAATCTTCTGTCGGCGGCTTTATGTCTACGAAGCTTCGCTCTATAGTCGGGTAGAAAAACAGCTGGTGTACAAAAGTGATGTTAATTAAATCGTTAGGGAGGTAGCACAGAAGCCATGGCTAGTATTAAAGATGTTGCGTCTTTGGCCGGTGTCCACCGTTCGACCGTATCACGGATAATCAATGGTGAAGGTACGTTCCGGTCAGATACCAGGCGGAAAGTCGAACAGGCAATGGCGGATCTTAATTATCGTCCTAGTGCTATAGCGCGTTCTCTCGCGACAGCGTCATCTAATATGACGGGTCTGTTGGTTACTTTCTATACCGGTGGTTTCTTTGGTGAAATGATGGATCAGGTACAAGCTGAGCTTGATCTGCATAATAAATTTCTAATTACTGCCCAGGGACACCACTGTGCGGATGGTGAACGTGAAGCTATCCGGCGCTTTCATGCTCTCCGGTGCGAAGGGTATGTCCTCAATAGCCGCTACCTGAGTGATGATGAGCTACGGCAACTGGCGCAGGAGCCTACGCCGTTTGTCCTCCTTGACCGTACCGTTGAAGGGCTAGAGTCCAGATGTATTACTTTCGATCATTGCCTGGCGGCAAAAATGGCAGTTAGCCACCTGATTGAGCGAGGACACCGGAAAATAGCTTGTATTTCCGGCCCGATGAGCCGAAATAGCAGCCATCAGCGTTATCAAGGCTATATACAGGCACTTCAAGAGGCCGGTATACCCATTGACTCAACACTGAGCGCGGAAGGTAACTATGGAAGGGAAAGTGGTTACATTGCAGCCAAGCAGCTGTATCAAGCCGATCCCGACATAACGGCATTGTTTTCCTGTAGTGAAGAGATGACCGTAGGGGCGTTGCAGTTTTTCTATGAACATAATGTGAAAGTCCCGCAGCAAATTTCACTGTTTAGCTTTGATAGTATCGATCGTTGTGCCAGTTTTTATCCGACAGTGTCTGCTGTGCATTTCCCAATCAGCGATATGGCCCGGGCTGCTGTTGAATTGTTGATTTGCCAAATCAACAATCAAGCTTGTCAGGTTAAGCGTCATTTTGAACCTGAGTTACGAGTGCGCAACAGTGTGACAGAAGCTGAGCTTGTCAGGGGCTAGCCACCTCAGGGGCTTTTCTAATTATTACACCGCCCAATTACGCCAACTATAGCTATGTTTTATACATGGCAAACTGTCCTTGGCGGGATATATCGTGGACGCAAACTTTCAATACTCAGATCAATTTGGACCATTTAAAATCATTCATTTATATGAGCCTAGCGTTGATTTAAAGGCGGTTTTGGTTGTTGACAATGTGGCTCTTGGGCCATCTATCGGTGGTATTCGGATGGCTGCTGATGTGACGACAGAAGAGTGTTTGCGTCTTGCCCGGGCGATGACGTTTAAGAATGCCGCGGCGGGTTTGCCTCACGGTGGCGGAAAAGCAGTGATCTGTGCCGATCCCAAAATGAATAAACAAGATAAGGAAGCCTTGATCCGGGCTTTTGCCCAAGGCCTTCGTAATGAGGAAAGCTATATTTTTGCCCCTGATATGGGGGTGGATGAAGAGTGTATGGCTTGGATCCGGGATGAAGTCGGCCGGGTAGTAGGACTGCCACATGAGCTCGGCGGGATCCCTCTCGATGAGCTGGGGGCGACCGGATGGGGTTTGGTTCAAGCTGTTGGTGTTGCAGCTAATGAATGTGGCTTTACTGTTGAAGGTGCCCGGTTTGTTGTTCAGGGATTTGGGGCCGTTGGTAAGCATGTGAGCCGCTTTTTAGCCGAAAAAGGCGCGTTGCTGGTGGGAGTATCCGATTCCCAGGGCGCGATTTGCAATGAAAATGGCCTGGATATAGAGCAGCTTATCACCCTTAAGGGCGAAGGTAAGTCTGTTGCCGAGTATAGTGATGCCGTTCAAATACCTAGCGACGATCTGGTTGAAATCGAGTGTGATTTTTGGATCCCGGCGGCCAGGCCTGATGTGATCCATAAAGGCAATGTGCATCGTATGAATACCAAGGCTGTTATCCAGGGGGCGAATATTCCTTGTACATTGGCTGCTGAGACCTACCTGCATCAACATGGCGTGTTATGTGTGCCTGATTTTATTGCCAATGCGGGAGGGGTTATTTGCGCGGCGATGGAATACCATGGCGCAACACAGGCTGCGGCCTTTCAGGCGATAGAGGAAAAAGTTCGGTGCAATACCGAGCAGGTGCTTAAGCGAGTAGGCGAGCAAGCGATGCTGCCTCGTGATGCTGCTGTGGCACTAGCCAAAGAGCGCTTAACCAAAGTCATGTCATATCGACGTTATTCTCTGTTTTCGACTGCCCCTCATTTTCTTTGAGTGGCAGGTTGCTGGTATGAGGTAGGTATTATGGCACCGGTGGCAAAGAGTTACTTTCATCGCGGTGGTGACGAGCCACTCTTGGGTAAAACCATTCCTGAGCATTTTGCGGATATTGTGCGTCAATATCCGGATCGAGAAGCCGTTGTCTCACAGGTTCAGCACAAGCGGTTAACCTATCGTGCATTATCCGGGGAGATCAATTCGCTGGCCAAAGGGTTGCTCGGCTCTGGCTTTCACAAAGGGGATCGGATCGGTATTTGGTCGACCAATAACCTGGAATGGTTACTGCTACAAATGGCGACAGCAAGGCTCGGGGTTGTGTTGGTGAATATTAATCCGGCCTACCGTCAACGGGAGCTGGCTTATGCGCTGCAGTGTTCAGAAGTTCAGGGGCTATTTGTCATTCCTTCGTTTCGGGGCAGCGATTACCTATCGATGCTCACAGAACTTATTCCAGAGCTTGAGAAGAGCGAGGTACCATTAAACAATGAAGCCTTCCCGTATTTACATTCGGTGATTGTCTACGATCCTCATTGCCCGGAACAAACAGTACGCCCAGCGGCAGGTTTTAAAGTCTGGACGGATGTTATTAAAAGCGGACGTACCTTGCGGGGGGAGGATATTGACAAGGTGAGCGCCAGCTTAGATTGCGATGAGGCCATCAATATTCAATATACCTCGGGTACCACGGGCTTTCCGAAGGCGGTGGTGTTAAGTCATCATAATATCTTGAATAATGCCTATTTTTCTGCCAAAGCAATGCACTTTAGTGAGCAGGACCGATTATGTGTGCCTGTTCCTTTTTATCATTGTTTTGGCATGGTACTGGCAAATTTGCTGTGCTTGTCTGTAGGGGGCTGTCTTGTGATCCCGTCGGAGCACTTTGATCCAGAGGCTGTATTACAAGCGATTGATAGTGAGAAATGTACGGCAATACATGGGGTGCCAACCATGTTCATTGCTGAGTTGGAGCATGCCGACTTTCACCGTTATGACATGCGTAGCCTGCGTACGGGGATTATGGCAGGTGCGCCGTGTCCGCCGTCATTAATGATGCGGGTAATGGAAGATATGCACTGCCGCGAAATATTGATTGGCTATGGCGAAACGGAAGCGTCGCCGTTGACCCACCTTACCTACCGCGATGACAGCCTGGAACGCAGAACCCAAACAGTTGGCAAAAACTTAGCCCATCAGGAAGTGAAGGTAGTTGATCTTGAAACTGGCGCAACCGTTCCGCTAGGTGATATCGGTGAAATCTGCTTTCGTGGTTATCACTTGATGCAGGGCTATTATGGTAATGAGCAAGGAACCAGGGAGGCGATAGATCAACATGGCTGGCTGCACTCTGGTGATTTGGGAACAATGGATGGTGAAGGGTATGTGAGAATTACCGGGCGTATTAAAGAGATGATCATACGTGGCGGGGAGAATATTTACCCCAGAGAGATTGAAGAGTGCTTGTTTTCTCATCCAAAAATCGAGCAAGTGGCGGTGTTTGGTATTCCTAATGAATTTTATGGCGAGGAAATCGTTGCCTGGATCCAACTGCATGCCGGGGAGAGCATGACTGACAGTGACATTCGGCAATACTGCCAAGGGCAACTTGCACACTTCAAAACGCCCAAATACCTTCGCTTTGTTGAGACCTTTCCAATGACTGTGACGGGAAAGCTACAAAAATTTCGGATGCGAGAGCAGGAAATAGAGAGACTCAAACCGGCGAAAGAGTGACCAGTTGAAAATATAGTGCCGCCTAATTGAAGGAAAGTGTTTGTGTATCAATTGTGTATACGTATAATAAGCTGCATCTGCCCGAGTGGTGAAATTGGTATACACGACGGATTCAAAATCCGTTTCCTTCGGGAGTGACGGTTCAAGTCCGTCCTCGGGCACCAAGATTCAATAACAAAGCCTCAGCGAAAGCTGGGGCTTTGTTGTATTGGAACTTCTCCTGTCACTCCAGCCTCGACTTTGATTTTCAACCCTCTATCACACTTAATAGATAAACTATTGGATAAGACTCTGACAGCCTGCCTATAAGCCGTTAGTATTTCAGCTTCCTGGTAGCACAAAAGAGAATAGGGATTTTGTCATCGCGATCAGCCAATAGCCGATACGGCAGCATTGTGGAAAATGTGAAGAAACAGATTCGGCAAAGGATCTGGTTGCCCGGGGAGCGTATACCTTCGGTCAGGGTTATGAGCAAAGCGCAGTCTGTCAGTGTGATGACGGTATTGAAGGCGTATGAGTATCTGGAAGCAGAAGGCTGGATATACGCAAAAGCGAAGGCTGGTTATTACGTTGCTGCCCATTTTAACCGCTTGTCAGAGCCGGAGCAGATCACCCCGCAGGTGGCCAATCGTTCAATACACATCAATAAACATGTCTTTGAAGTGCTTAGGGCCTGTAAGCAACCGGATGTGATCCCTTTCGGTTCGGCTTTTCCTGACCCTGAATTATTTCCGTTAAAACAGTTGGGGCGGACGCTTGGCCAGACTATCAAGACAATGCCGGTGAATAGCGGTATCGTTGATTTGCCTCCAGGCAGCCTGGAACTTCGGCGCGTGATTGCCCAGCGCTACTTAAGGGATGGCATTCAGGTTTCCCTAGATGACATCGTTATTACATCCGGTGCGATGGAGTCTCTAGGGCTGAGTTTGGCGGCGGTGACTCAACCGGGAGATACGGTAGCTATCGAATCTCCTGCTTTTTACGGTGCCCTTCAGGCCATAGAGAGGCTAAGACTAAAAGCGGTTGAGATCCCAACCCATCCCCGGGATGGTATATCAGCTGCTGCGTTAGAGGCCGCTATTGCTGAAAATGACGTCAAGGCATGTTGGTTGATGAGCAAATTTCAGAATCCGCTCGGTGCAACAATGGCAGCTGAACAAAAGCAAGCGGTTTATAACGTACTGGCACAGCATAATATTCCCCTGATTGAAGATGATGTTTATGCCGAGCTATTTTTTGGCAGTAACAAGCCATTGCCAATCAAGGCAATGGATGACCAAGGGCTGGTATTACACTGCTCTTCTTTTTCTAAGTGCTTGGCACCTGGTTTCCGCGTGGGGTGGGTAGCGGCAGGCCGCTACGCCAGACAGATTGAAGAGCTACAGTTTATGTCGACTTTATCTGTCGGTGCCCCCAATCAGTTTGCTTTATCTCAGTATATTCAGCACGGAGGGTACGACAATCATTTACGCCGTCTTCGGCGTACCCTTGAACAGCGTCAGCAGCAGATGCTGGACGCTATCGAGCAGTCCTTTCCTGCAGGCACAAAAGTAACAAGGCCTGATGGCGGATATTTTTTGTGGGTTGTATTACCGAAGAAAATCGATACCTCCGCGCTGTTAACCGAATTACTGGATAAGTATCGGATCAGCATTGCGCCGGGCACTTTGTTCTCAGGGGACAATCGATATAAGCACTGTATGAGAATAAATTGTGCCTATCCATGGAACGAACAAAACAGAGCTGCTTTGTATCAACTGGCACAGTATTTAACAGAGCGGTGTGATCGTAGTTGAAAAAACGGCTGTTCTAATTGTTTATTGCCTTAACTGTTCTACATCTGTCTACTTTCATTGTGTTCCTATGGTGGCTCTGTAGAACAAGGAGTCGGGAATATGCAAAATCGAAGCGTTAGCCAAGAAGTTAAGTTGCTTGTCGTATCTGTATTGTGTGCTGCTTTATTAGTGCTAGGGCACTTGATCCTAGCTAAAAGCCTAGCTGAGCAGGTTTGGGTTGAGTATACCGCAGCAGCCATTCCTTTTGTTTTGTTTGCAATTGGGGCGTTGGCAATACGTTTTGCCATAGTAAAAGAGCATCAAGACTAACTTTTTATTGGGAAAGGTTAATGTGAAAGGAAATAGAGGTGCAGCTGAAGGGGTAAAATTAGACATAATACTCGGTTCTGTTTGTTAGTTGAGCATTTGAGCGAAGGTGACGGTTTTATTTCAAAATGCCCCTTGCCAATGTGATCGAACTCTCTATAATGCGACCTCACTGACACGGAGCACGGCAACTTAAGCCGCTAACCAGTCAGTTTGTTCTTTAACAATTTGACCATGCAATCTGTGTGGGCACTCGTGAAAAAGTTAAGTCGAAAGATTTATCAATGAACTGAGTGACCAAAACGATAGTTTCTTTATTTATAAAGAGCAGTCGGCACAGTCAATTCGAGCTTCTAGGAACTAGCTTCTAGTCACTAGGAACTCAATCAGTATTCATTGAGCCGTTCCGAAAGGAACAACAAAACTTTAATTGAAGAGTTTGATCATGGCTCAGATTGAACGCTGGCGGCAGGCCTAACACATGCAAGTCGAGCGGCAGCGACAACATTGAACCTTCGGGGGATTTGTTGGGCGGCGAGCGGCGGACGGGTGAGTAATGCCTGGGAATATGCCTTAGTGTGGGGGATAACTATTGGAAACGATAGCTAATACCGCATAATGCCTACGGGCCAAAGAGGGGGACCTTCGGGCCTCTCGCGCTAAGATTAGCCCAGGTGGGATTAGCTTGTTGGTGGGGTAACGGCTCACCAAGGCGACGATCCCTAGCTGGTCTGAGAGGATGATCAGCCACACTGGAACTGAGACACGGTCCAGACTCCTACGGGAGGCAGCAGTGGGGAATATTGCACAATGGGGGAAACCCTGATGCAGCCATGCCGCGTGTATGAAGAAGGCCTTCGGGTTGTAAAGTACTTTCAGTCGTGAGGAAGGGTGTGTAGTTAATAGCTGCATGCCTTGACGTTAGCGACAGAAGAAGCACCGGCTAACTCCGTGCCAGCAGCCGCGGTAATACGGAGGGTGCGAGCGTTAATCGGAATTACTGGGCGTAAAGCGCATGCAGGCGGTCTGTTAAGCAAGATGTGAAAGCCCGGGGCTCAACCTCGGAACAGCATTTTGAACTGGCAGACTAGAGTCTTGTAGAGGGGGGTAGAATTTCAGGTGTAGCGGTGAAATGCGTAGAGATCTGAAGGAATACCGGTGGCGAAGGCGGCCCCCTGGACAAAGACTGACGCTCAGATGCGAAAGCGTGGGGAGCAAACAGGATTAGATACCCTGGTAGTCCACGCCGTAAACGATGTCTACTTGGAGGTTGTGGCCTTGAGCCGTGGCTTTCGGAGCTAACGCGTTAAGTAGACCGCCTGGGGAGTACGGTCGCAAGATTAAAACTCAAATGAATTGACGGGGGCCCGCACAAGCGGTGGAGCATGTGGTTTAATTCGATGCAACGCGAAGAACCTTACCTACTCTTGACATCCAGAGAAGTTACCAGAGATGGTTTCGTGCCTTCGGGAACTCTGAGACAGGTGCTGCATGGCTGTCGTCAGCTCGTGTTGTGAAATGTTGGGTTAAGTCCCGCAACGAGCGCAACCCCTATCCTTGTTTGCCAGCGCGTAATGGCGGGAACTCCAGGGAGACTGCCGGTGATAAACCGGAGGAAGGTGGGGACGACGTCAAGTCATCATGGCCCTTACGAGTAGGGCTACACACGTGCTACAATGGCGTATACAGAGGGCTGCCAACCAGCGATGGTGAGCGAATCCCACAAAGTACGTCGTAGTCCGGATTGGAGTCTGCAACTCGACTCCATGAAGTCGGAATCGCTAGTAATCGTAGATCAGAATGCTACGGTGAATACGTTCCCGGGCCTTGTACACACCGCCCGTCACACCATGGGAGTGGGCTGCACCAGAAGTAGATAGCTTAACCTTCGGGAGGGCGTTTACCACGGTGTGGTTCATGACTGGGGTGAAGTCGTAACAAGGTAGCCCTAGGGGAACCTGGGGCTGGATCACCTCCTTACCTAAAGACTTGCTGTTTTATGCTGTGTCCACACAGATTGCTTGGTTAATATGTAAAAGAACAGCGAAAGCGCTAATGAATGACTCCGGTTATTGATTAACGCTTTTTGCGTTATGCTCTTTAACAATCTGGAAAGCTGACTAGTAAATTCAACCATTAGGTTGAATTAAAAATGTTCTTCTTTATGAAGAACGAGTTCTCAAGCAAACACATTCAAGTGTCTTGTGTAGAGTCCGGCGAAAAACCAATTGTGTCCTTATCAGACACACAAACCTTGGTTGTTGACCATACGAAACCTCTTGGGGTTGTATGGTTAAGTGACTAAGCGTACACGGTGGATGCCTTGGCAGTCAGAGGCGATGAAGGACGTATTAACTTGCGATAAGCCCAGTTTAGGCAGTAAAAGCCACTTGAGACTGGGATTTCCGAATGGGGAAACCCACTGGCATAAGCCAGTATCGCTACGTGAATACATAGCGTAGCGAGGCGAACCGGGGGAACTGAAACATCTAAGTACCCCGAGGAATAGAAATCAACCGAGATTCCGGCAGTAGCGGCGAGCGAAACCGGATTAGCCCTTAAGCTAGTTGCATGTTAGGCGAATGTGCTGGAAAGCACAGCAGTAAAGGGTGATAGCCCCGTAGCCGACAGCGCGCTTTTAGTGAAATCGAGTAGGACGGGACACGTGATATCCTGTCTGAACATGGGGGGACCATCCTCCAAGGCTAAATACTCCTGACTGACCGATAGTGAACCAGTACCGTGAGGGAAAGGCGAAAAGAACCCCTGTGAGGGGAGTGAAATAGAACCTGAAACCGTGTACGTACAAGCAGTAGGAGCACCTTCGTGGTGTGACTGCGTACCTTTTGTATAATGGGTCAGCGACTTAATTTTAGTAGCAAGGTTAACCGTATAGGGGAGCCGTAGGGAAACCGAGTCTTAACTGGGCGCATAAGTTGCTAGGATTAGACCCGAAACCAGGTGATCTAGCCATGGGCAGGTTGAAGGTGAGGTAACACTTACTGGAGGACCGAACCGACTAATGTTGAAAAATTAGCGGATGACTTGTGGCTAGGGGTGAAAGGCCAATCAAACCTGGAGATAGCTGGTTCTCCCCGAAAGCTATTTAGGTAGCGCCTCGGACGAATACTACTGGGGGTAGAGCACTGTTAAGGCTAGGGGGTCATCCCGACTTACCAACCCTTTGCAAACTCCGAATACCAGTAAGTACTATCCGGGAGACACACGGCGGGTGCTAACGTCCGTCGTGGAGAGGGAAACAACCCAGACCGCCAGCTAAGGTCCCAAAGTTATAGCTAAGTGGGAAACGATGTGGGAAGGCTCAGACAGCCAGGATGTTGGCTTAGAAGCAGCCATCATTTAAAGAAAGCGTAATAGCTCACTGGTCGAGTCGGCCTGCGCGGAAGATTTAACGGGGCTAAGCTATACACCGAAGCTGCGGCAATGCAGTTTACTGCATTGGGTAGGGGAGCGTTCTGTAAGCCGTTGAAGGTGAATCGTAAGGTTTGCTGGAGGTATCAGAAGTGCGAATGCTGACATGAGTAACGATAAAGGGAGTGAAAAACTCCCTCGCCGGAAGATCAAGGGTTCCTGTCCAACGTTAATCGGGGCAGGGTAAGTCGACCCCTAAGGCGAGGCCGAAAGGCGTAGTCGATGGGAAACAGGTTAATATTCCTGTACTGCTTATAACTGCGATGGGGGGACGGAGAAGGCTAGGTGGGCCAGGC
This sequence comes from Photobacterium sp. HL06, assembly GCF_059552575.1. Taxonomy (NCBI): domain Bacteria; kingdom Pseudomonadati; phylum Pseudomonadota; class Gammaproteobacteria; order Vibrionales; family Vibrionaceae; genus Photobacterium; species Photobacterium sp. HL06. The sequence goes on along the minus strand of NZ_CM183914.1, from coordinate 3,589,411 downwards.
GACGGTTGTCCTGGTTCAAGGGTGTAGGCTGTATTCTTAGGTAAATCCGGGAATACTTAAGGCTGAGACCCGATGTCGAGCCGCTACGGCGGTGAAGTCATTGATGCCATGCTTCCGGGAAAAGCCTCTAAGCGATAGGTTGTAAGCAATCGTACCCCAAACCGACACAGGTGATCAGGTAGAGAATACCAAGGCGCTTGAGAGAACTCGGGTGAAGGAACTAGGCAAAATGGTACCGTAACTTCGGGAGAAGGTACGCTCCTGGCGGTGAAGTCCCTTGCGGATGGAGCTACTGGGAGTCGCAGATACCAGGTGGCTGCAACTGTTTATTAAAAACACAGCACTGTGCAAAATCGAAAGATGACGTATACGGTGTGACGCCTGCCCGGTGCCGGAAGGTTAATTGATGGGGTTAGACTTCGGTCGAAGCTCTTGATCGAAGCCCCGGTAAACGGCGGCCGTAACTATAACGGTCCTAAGGTAGCGAAATTCCTTGTCGGGTAAGTTCCGACCTGCACGAATGGCGTAATGATGGCCACGCTGTCTCCACCCGAGACTCAGTGAAATTGAAATCGCAGTGAAGATGCTGTGTACCCGCGGCTAGACGGAAAGACCCCGTGAACCTTTACTACAGCTTGGCACTGAACATTGACCCTACATGTGTAGGATAGGTGGGAGGCTTTGAAACCATGTCGCTAGATATGGTGGAGCCGTCCTTGAAATACCACCCTTGTAGTGTTGATGTTCTAACGTCGCCCCCTTATCGGGGGTGCGGACAGTGCCTGGTGGGTAGTTTGACTGGGGCGGTCTCCTCCCAAAGAGTAACGGAGGAGCACGAAGGTGGGCTAATCACGGTCGGACATCGTGAGGTTAGTGCAATGGCATAAGCCCGCTTGACTGCGAGAATGACAATTCGAGCAGGTGCGAAAGCAGGTCATAGTGATCCGGTGGTTCTGAATGGAAGGGCCATCGCTCAACGGATAAAAGGTACTCCGGGGATAACAGGCTGATACCGCCCAAGAGTTCATATCGACGGCGGTGTTTGGCACCTCGATGTCGGCTCATCACATCCTGGGGCTGAAGTCGGTCCCAAGGGTATGGCTGTTCGCCATTTAAAGTGGTACGCGAGCTGGGTTTAGAACGTCGTGAGACAGTTCGGTCCCTATCTGCCGTGGGCGTTGGATGATTGAAGGGGGCTGCTCCTAGTACGAGAGGACCGGAGTGGACGAACCTCTGGTGTTCGGGTTGTCACGCCAGTGGCATTGCCCGGTAGCTAAGTTCGGAATCGATAAGCGCTGAAAGCATCTAAGCGCGAAGCGAGCCCTGAGATGAGTCATCCCTGATACTATAAGTATCCTAAAGGGTTGTTGGAGACTACGACGTAGATAGGCAGGGTGTGTAAGTGCTGCGAGGCATTGAGCTAACCTGTACTAATTGCCCGTGAGGCTTAACCATACAACACCCAAGGGGTTTTTCACTGAAATCGTTCCCGGAATGCCGGACCAAGACGATTATCAGTATTGCCTACATCCATGTAGGTATGGACTCCACGAAGCACTTGAATGGTGCTGAGAACAGCTAGTTAACTTTCCCAGATTGCTATTTATCGCCTTTTGGCGGTAGATAAAACAGAATTTGCTTGGCGACCATAGCATTATGGACCCACCTGATCCCATGCCGAACTCAGTAGTGAAACGTAATAGCGCCGATGGTAGTGTGGGGTCTCCCCATGTGAGAGTAGGACATCGCCAGGCTTTAAATTTAGTGCGGAGTGGTAGTTCAGTTGGTTAGAATACCGGCCTGTCACGCCGGGGGTCGCGGGTTCGAGTCCCGTCCACTCCGCCAATCATTAAGTCCCTAGCAGAAATGCTGGGGATTTTTTGTATGTCAGTACAAGAGTGGTAGTTCAGTTGGTTAGCCTATTTACCTTGAAAGCAGCGGCCTGTCACGCCGGGGGTCGCGGGTTCGAGTCCCGCTTGAACGCAAGCCCGGACTGGGCGTCCCCGCCGCTCCGCCACTTATATTAAGCCCAAGACTAGGCGTCCCCGACGAAAGACTTGGGCTTTTTTACATCTGTAGGTTTAAGTTTGCCCGAAGGGCAAATGAGTCCCGGTCGTCTGCGACCTCAGACTGAGCGTCCCCGCAGTTCCGCCACTTATTAAGAAGCCTCGACTAGTCGTCCCCTATGTGTGCCCCGTAAGAGGTTTGAGTCTGTTTTTCATACTTTTTAGTATGGCTAGCTGTCGATGGCTCAAAAAAAACAGAACTCCGTTAAAGGTATCTCAGACTAGAGATAGCCTGACTTTTTGAAAGGTTATAGACATACACTTCTCGCTTCTAGTACACCTTTGCATTCTGATTTATGCTCTTATTGCTAGACTTATCAATGAGTAAACCCGACGAGGGATATCATGATGAGAAAGATATATTTGACAGTAAGTATCGGTTTACTTACTGCGTGCACGACTGACCAAAGCTACTTTCCGGCTGAGATCACTTATGATTGCCAGGCCGGGCAATATTTTACCCTGACCTATCCGACAGCCGAGTCAGCCATAGTCCATTATTTGAATAACACAAGAGAGTTAGATCGGCGGCGGTCTGCTTCGGGGGCGCAGTATCGAGATTTAGAGGGGAATACCTACCTTTATACCAAGGGTGATGAAGCTATGTTGGAGTGGGACAGTATCCGGCTAGAAGGGTGTGCTGCAAGAGAATAAGAAAAAAGGGTAGCTTGGCTACCCTTGCCGCGAAAACCTGAAACCATAGGTTTGCGAAATATAACAGCTATGCCGCTTGTTACCAATGAACTCAACATTTCCTATTTCACACCAGCATGTCGGCAGTGAGTATGGCTGGTAAGAAAGGCCGAAAGGTTGCTATAGCTGCAAGAAATCCTTCAATTGCTGGATGATTGCCTCGGCCTGCTCTTGGTTTTCCATTTCAGCAAACAGGCGCAGTAAAGGTTCTGTACCCGAGAACCGAGCCAGTGCCCAGCCACCATTTTTGAAATAAACTTTGGCGCCGTCGGCGTAGCTAACTTTCTCGATCTCATAGTTGAAAGCAGGTAACTCTTTCTCAACATAAATTTTATCAAAGAGGCGTTGGCGTTCGGAGGCCTTGAAAGTGCAATCGCCTTCTGCGGTGTAGGCATAGCCATACTTGCTGTAGATCTCATCAAGCATTTCTGACAGCTTTTTGCCTGTGGTACTGATCATCTCAACTAGCAGGCTGGATGCGAAGACCCCATCCTTACCTTTGATATGGCCACGAATCGTTAGGCCGCCAGAACTTTCGCCGCCGATCAGGGAATCGTCAGCTTCCATTTGCGAGCTGATATGCTTGAAGCCGACGGGGACCTCGAAGCACTTCTCCTTGTATGCTACAGCCACTTTATCAAGCAGGTGGGTGGTGGCGATGTTGCGAACCACGGAGCCTTTCCAACCTTTGTACTCAAGCATGTAGTAGTAGAGCAATAGCAGTACTTCATTTGGGTGAATAAAGTTACCTTTCTCATCGATAATGCCTAGACGGTCAGCATCACCATCGGTACCAATGCCAATATCATAGCCCTCATGAGCAACCATGTGCTTCAGGCGGTAGAGGGTGGCAGCATTTGGGGATGGCATTAGGCCACCAAAGGCCGGGTTTTGGCTATCGTTGATCACGTCAACATCACAGCGGCCAGAGATCAATACCGTCTGCAACGCATTTTTAGCGACGCCGAACATAGGGTCGATCAGCACGCGTAAGTTGGCTTGCTTGATGGCTTCTACGTCGATAAAGTCGATGATTGAATCCACAAACTCGTTCATCGGATTGATAAGCTGTATTAGCTTGTCATTCAGCGCACTGTCAAATTCAACCTGCTGGATATCGGCCTCTGAAAGATTGGCTATTTGCGCCTCGATCTTTTGGGTGATCACTTCATCAGCATCACGACCGCCTTCAATAAAGACCTTAATACCGTTGTAGTCTGCAGGGTTGTGGGATGCGGTAATACACGCCGAATAAGTGGCACCGATTTGTTTTGATTTAAACATTACGATTGGGGTTGGTACGTACTTATCAATAAAGCTGACCTGAATACCATTGCCGGCCAGTACTTCTGAAAACCATTCTGCGGCCTTGTCGGATAAGAAGCGACGGTCGTAACCGATCACAAAGCCGTTACCGGTTACCTTTTCTGTAATCATGATATTGGCCACAGCCTGTGCTACCAATTGTACGTTGGCTTTGGTGAATTCTTCACCGATAAGGGCACGCCAGCCGCCTGTTCCAAACTTGATCATGTGGAACTCCTATTTCTCTCAATCTCAAAATAAGGGGAGAAAGTCTCCCCTAAAAAAGTATTAACCCATTACCACAGTAACTGTATTCTCCGAGCCTTCCGCTTGTGCTGGAATTGCGCCAGTAATGATTTCACCATTTAGTGTAATCGAAGCAACTCCTTTGCTTACGTTGGCCGGGTTTTCGACTGTGATATTGAACGTAGCTCCACGCCACTGACGAGTCACCTCAAAGCCAGGCCATGTTTTTGGAATACATGGGTCCACAATCAAGCCATCAAAGCTTAAACGTACGCCTAGAATGTAGTTAGTGGTCGCAATGTAAGCCCAGCCAGATGTGCCAGTTAGCCATGGATGGTTAGCACGACCGTGATCTTGGTGATCGCGGCCCATGATGAACTGCACGTACGAATAAGGTTCTGTGACGCGTGTTTCAATCATGTCGTTTTGGTTGTATGGGTTCAGTGCATCGTAGAATTTCATCGCCTGGTCACCACGACCTAGCTTCGCTTCAGCGACCCATGCCCATGGATTCGGGTGAGAGAAAATAGCGCCATTCTCTTTAACGCCTTGGTATACACGGGTGACAAAACCAATATCATCATTCGGTGTCGCAAACGATGGGGCGTTTAGGTGCAAGCCAAAATCAGAGTAAAGGTACTCATCGACAGCGTTCATGGCTTTCTCACCACGCTCTTGAGTTACCGCTCCAGAAACCACAGCCCAAGTGTTAGATTCTAGGTGAACTTTACCTTCGGTTTGTACGTTAGTACCTACTTTGTCGCCATTCTTAGTAATACCACGAATGTACCAACCGCCGTCTTCGTCCCATAGGTGAGTTTCACAAGCATGCTTCACTCCGCCTGCCATGTCTTGGTAGCGTGCAACATCTTCTTCTTTGCCTAGAAATTTAGCGAGCTCAATGAATTCAGTGATAGCCCAGAAATGCAGGAAAGCAACCATTGAAGACTCGCCACCACCTAGGTTTAAGCAGTCATTCCAGTCAGCACGTAAGCCTTTTGCGATACCAGTACGACCAACATGTTCCGCTGTAAAATCAAGGGCAGCTTTCATATGCTCATAAACAGTTGCTTCACCGCCATCAGCGAAAGGAATGACTTCGTCAAAGAAGCTGGTCTCACCCGTTTCCATGACATAGCGACAAATCGTTGGAACGATCCATAAGTGGTCATCAGAGCAGGTGTCTTCGATACCGTGGATCTTATCTTCGTCACTCGGGGTTGGCACAACCGTGGGTGATTTAGAGGGTTCAACGTCGGCTTTTTCTGGATCAAACCAGTCCGGATCGAAGAGGTGAAGACCATAGCCTGCTTTTACTTGGCCACGTAATAGATCAACAAGACGTTTTCTGGTCATTTCTGGATTACTGTGAGGGACTGCCATTGCGTCTTGTGCGGTATCGCGATAGCCAAGACCGGTACGACCGCCGACTTCGATAAAGGAAGCAAAACGAGACCATACAACACACGTTTCAGCTTGGTAAAGTGTCCATGTGTTTAGCATGGTATCTAAACCTTCGTTAGGTGATTTCACCTGGAATTTGGCACAGCGCTCATCCCAGTGTGCTTTGATATCAGTAAAAGCTGCATCGACATTTGCGTGATCTTGATATTTCTCACGCAGTCTCGCGCCATTACCTTTACCTAAGCCAAGAATGTAAACGAAGCGAACTTCTTCCCCTGGCTGAATAACAAATTGCTTGTGCAGAGAGCCACAATGGTTATAACAGGTTTGCGCTGAATTTGAGCATTGACCTTGTTCAACCGCAATAGGATTCGATTCATCTCGGTAGAGACCAAGGAATGAATCACGCTGACCATCATAGCTATCAGGTTCAAACGTTGAGGCTAGGTAGTAGAAGCCTTCAAATTCATTGGTATTGTAGAAAAGGTCGTATTCAATCACCCCTTTTTCATAAGATGTACCTGCGGAGTACAAACTCATCTGATGGTTTTGGTTATCAGATTCAATGTGGCTGAATGAGAACTCAACAAAGGAGAATGCACTGATCGTACGTGGCTTGTCACTATCATTTTTGATGACAACATCCCATACCTCAGCATCTTCGCCTTTAGGTACGAATAAGGTTTTTGATGCATTAATGCCGTTGTATTCACATTTGAATTTAGAATAAGAAAGGCCGTGACGGACTTCATAACGGGCTTCATCAAGGCTTTTGGCTACTGGTTGCCATGAGATTGACCAGTAATCACCCGTTTCATCATCGCGAAGATACGCATAGTGGCCAGGGCGATCAAAGGATGAATTTGGCCGGAATTTCGTTACGCGATTATACTCCGGTGAGTTGTAAAATGAGTAACCACCCGCATTATGTGAAATAACCGTACAGAATTTCTCTGTACCCAGATAGTTGGTCCAAGGCGCCGGGACATCAGGGCGAGTGATCACATACTCTCTGTTGTCGTTATCAAAGTAACCGTATTTCATTATCTTCAATCCTTTTAAATATTTTTTACTTGTTGTGAGTGCTTATTCACAGCGACGGTAATTAATGCCGGCTTTATCTAGGTACTTAAGTTGGCCGCTCAGGCGGGCCTTAAAGTCTTTCCAGCTTCTTTTTTCTGGCTTGGTCCAGCACAATTCGGCGACGGCCAGTAAGCGCGGGTAAATCATGTATTCGAAACGACTCTGGCTGTTGACCTGTTCACACCACAGCGCGGCTTGGATACCCAGAATATGCTGGTGCGCCGGATCGTCATCCTCCAGCGATGACAAGGGCTTGTAGCTATAGACCGAATCAAGGGGAAGCTTGCAGGCCCAGTCCGTACCGGGCTCATCGGCCGAGTATCCCTGTGCCATGTCAAGGTAGGTATATTGTGCTGGCTGCATGATGACGTCATAGCCTTCTCTGGCGCAGGCCAAGCCAGCCTCTTCGTTTTGCCATGAAAAGATCAGGGTATCTTTGCTGATTTTGTTGCCTTCGGTTGCCTCTTCCCAGCCCATCATCCGCTTGCCTTTGGCTTGCAATATCTCCTCGGCAAAATGCAATAAGTGCCCTTGTAGTTCGGAAGGATCCTGATAGCCATGTTGTTCCATCAATGTCTGGCAGGCTTGGCTGTCAGTCCATGCTCCTTTTGGTACCTCATCGCCTCCAATGTGGACGTAGGGGGCAGGAAACAGCTCGCAAATTTCATCTAATACATTGGATATAAAGGTATAGGTGCCTTTTAGTGCCGGGGACAGGATGTTGTCCGGATAGCCCTGGATGCTGCGATATTGCGAACGATCATCTGGGTCAACCAGCAAATCGGGCAGTGACTTTATTGCGGCTCGGCAGTGGCCGGGGATATCAATCTCTGGAATGATTGTAATGCCGCGGTCGCTGGCGTAGGCAATCAGCTCACGCACCTCTTGTTTGCTGTAGTAGCCGCCATAACGTCGGCTGATGGTTGTAAATTGGGGCTGTATAACTTCGTTCGGCCCGCGCCAGGCTCCTATCCGGGTGAGTTCTGGGTAAGCGTCGATCTCGATACGCCAGCCTTCGTCGTCAGTCAGGTGCCAGTGAAAGGTGTTGAATTTATAGCGGGCCAGGTGATCGAGCAGGTATTTTAGCCGTTTCACCGGATGAAAATGCCGGGCACAGTCGAGCATCATGCCCCGATATTGATAATTAGGCTGATCTTGGATCTCAACCATCGGAATGGTGTATGCCGCCTGTACCTGGTGGGTTGGTTTTGCCGGGATCAGTTGCAGCAGTGTCGCGGTTGCATGAACAAAGCCTGATTCTGAGCTGGCCTGAAGCCAGATATGATTATGTTCAACCAACATGCAATAGGCACCATCAGCAAGGCCTTCATGGAGCTGATAGCTGATATTACCCTCCTGGTTGAGCGGAATATCTTCATGCAACAGGCGGCTTAGCTCAGCCCGGAGCCAGCGTGCACTGCCGCAGGCTTTATCCGTGGGGGGAGTGATCGCCGTATGTGAGGTTAACTTAAATTCCCCTGGTAGCCGGGTGAGTGATTCCGGCATCGGGATCAGGTTTATTGATTTCGCTTCAGGCAACAGCATCGCAAGCGGCTGCTCAGTAGCAGGCTGATCGAGGTTTATCGTCGTCACTTTTACCGGTATGGGGTTGATGAAGCAGCCGTCTGGTGATGTGTTCAAAAAGGCTTCCTGGATCCCTTCATCGTATAGGGTGAAAGGCTTGGTGTTAATGGTGAACTCGGTGTAGAAATGGGCGTTTGGGTTTAATGACGTTGAGTTGCCTTGTGTAAGGGTGCAGTAGCTGCCCAGTTGTTTGAGCTGACCATTAGACAGCGTCTCTGCCTGGATCCAGCGGCCAATCGTGAAATGCAACGACCATTTTTCCAGCGCCTGATCACTGAGGTTGTGCAAGGTCAGGGCAAAGCGTGATTGTTGTTCGCTTTTGCTGATTACGGTCAAATCGAGACGGTAGCTCATAATCACCCCTTAAAGCGGGTAAAGGTTGTGACAACCTTTCGCCATTGTGATTGCGCCATCCATAGCATCCCCCTGAGGAAGGGCAAGCCGGGCTCTATGCGGAGGTGCCAGCCAGGGCTGGATATGTTCGCCGATACTGCCCATCAGGCAAATCTTTTCTGCCCCCCGTTTGATTAAGGCCGAGAGCAACATTTCTACGTCGTCTGCAGTTTGTTTTAGCAGGTCAACGGCTAGGCTGTCTCCATCTGCGGCATGGGAAAAAATTGCCGGCGAGAACTGGCCATAATCACAAGGCCGGGCAGTCTTAGACCAGCTGACGATGGCATCGACATCGTGGTTGAAGTGGTTCATTACATGCTGGGCCAATGGGGTATGGGGCACGATATCATCGACACTGAGCAGTACCTGTTGGATCAGGCGAAGTCCCATCACGGCACCGCCCCCCTGATCTGAGATTGGAAATTCTCGCCCGCCAATAACCTGCTGGTGATTGTCTTTTAGCAAGATCCCGCATGATCCTGTCCCGGCAATTAAAATGGCACCTTCTTCACCCTGCCACGCGCCCAGGCATGCGCCATAGGCATCGGTATTTAAGGTGATGGCGGCATAGGGGTGGGGGAGGGCCATGAAGTCGTACCAGGCTTGCTTTTGCTCGGCACCTGCCAAGGCCAACCCGACTGACATGTGGCCGTAATCCGTATCTGTTAGCTGTGCCTGGGCTGCCGCCGTGGCAATGGCATCCTGAATGGATGCCATGGCAACATTGCCACCCAGCAAGATATTGGCGCTGCCTGTTTTGGCCTCGCCCAGGCAATGGCCATCGACATTGCAGATCCGGGCCCGGCAGGATGTACCGCCCCCATCAACACCGACAAAATATTTGATTGTTCTAGCCAAAGTGTCGCTCCTTAAACTGTGCCGTTATCGCGAGCAAATACCAACCGCCATGAGGGATCCACTGCTCGCCCCAGCGCCAGTTTTGCAATATGTCATCGTTGTACGGAATGGGATTGAAGGCGATATCTTGCTCATTATCAAAGCCGGAAGTAATACCGTTGCATACCCCGCCTTTGGCATTGGCAAAGCCGAGACCGGGGAGGTAGTCCGGGTTATTTCGGCCATGCCCGTCCAGCATCGAGATATCAAAGGGGTTTAATCCCAGTAGCCAATCGGTTAGCTTCTGCGCATAGCTTTTCAGCTCGGCTTTGAGTGAAGCCTCGAGGCCATGCTCTTGGGCCAGGTAAGCCATGGTTGCAAGAGACGCCAAGCGGGCATTTTCACCTTGCCACCAATAGCCGCTCTCATTGTTGTGGGGGACGAAGAAGGCGCTGAACTTTTCGTCATCTGTGGGTTTGACATACTGGCGCGGATAACCAAACGGGTTGTTGACCTCTTGGGTGATACTGAGCTCGAACTGTAGGGCATTGGTAAGTACTCGGGTTAGTTCTTGCTGCCGCTTTTGATCCGCTTCTATGGCAACATATTGCATTAAGCTGATAGCCGGTAGGCCAGCCTCACAGGCATGATAGTAAGGTCGGCTACCATTCTTGTTGGCTGACCAGAAATTCTGTTGGCTATGATCAGACATTTGCCGGGAAGCCAGGCGCCCTGCCCAGCTTCTGGCTTCTTCTAGATAGCGATTGCTGTGTGTTGCCCGGAAAAGCTCTACAGCCGCCAGTAACGCACAGTATTCGTCAATAATATTTTCCGTACCGTCATTGAGGTACTGGGTGTTCATATCGACTAGGTGCCAGTAGCCTTTTTCTGCCGCTTGCAGGTAGGCGTCGCTTTTGCTGTCAATATCTAGCCCCAGCAGGGTTGCCGTTTCTGCTTTTAGCTGGCGAGCCGCGGCTGCCAGGGCCGCAATCGAAACGCCGCCGCCCTGACGAAACGCGGCCTGATAATCATCAGATTTGATACCGCCCTGGGTGGAATACGAACAAATCTCGCGTTGCCCCGTAGATTTGCTCCAGGTGTCGAACACCGTTATATAAAAATAACCCTGCGAATGTTGCATCCGCAGCAAAAAGTCTGCGCCGTGCACCGCTTCTTCCATCAGCCGGATACGGGTAAAGCCTGTGATGCTCTCTTCATCTTCCAGGATTTCAAAGGCTTTGAGCATGTTCCAGACCACCATAGGGGTCTGCTGGGGGTTGAGGTAGTTACTGTATGACAGGTGGGAGAGATACTTACTGACATCACCGGAGGCGTCATACCAGCCACCCCGTACATCAACAGTTTCACTGCTACCAATGATCGGCACGTGTTGATCGGCGTGCTCAAAAATCCCGCCGCACCGTTGCGATTTGAAATAGTGCAGAACATCACTGAAAGTGCGTTGCATTAATAGCCCCTCGGCCACAGCAAACGGCGAAGATAAGGTATCACCAATACGGATACGGAATTCACCGCACTCTGTGAGTGCAGTGAAATCAACCGAATAGGTATTGCCAATATGCCATTGCGCAACCGGACCACAGGCCTTGAGAGGCAGCTGCATCATGGGGTGGGCATCATGGCAGCGAATAACCTCTGCGCTGGTAACCGGCAGCTCTGGCTCTGCTAATAGGATGGCCTGCTTGGCACCAAAACGCTCATACCCAAGGTGGTTCGTTAACAGCTGCATTTATCCTCCAATTAGTTTTCGTACAGGTAACAGCGCACGAAATGGTTATCTGACAGCTGGGTTACAGCCGGAAGCTGCTCACGGCATTTGTTTGTCGCGTGGCTGCAGCGGCCAGCAAATGGGCAGCCAAGGCTGTCTGGTGTCCAGAGCGGGATCTCGCCTTTGTTGCCCTTGAGTTTCTCGTGGATCGACTTGCTAGGATCCGGCACGGCTGAGACCAGTAGCTGGGTATAAGGGTGCTGGGGATCATGGATGATCTCCTCGGTATCACCCCATTCCACCATGTGGCCGACATACATCACGGCCAGATCTTCGGCAATATAGCGGGCCGTAGCGATGTCGTGGGTGATATACAGCAAGGCCATTTCGCGCTCGAACTTCATCTCTTCCATTAGGTTGAGCACCCCGGCACGAATAGAAACATCAAGCATTGATGTAGGCTCGTCTGCCAGGACAACCTCGGCACCGACGGCAATGTTGCGGGCCAGGTTGACACGCTGGCGCTGGCCTCCGGATAGCTGGTGGGGGAACTTGGCTGCTGTCTCCTTGGGGGGGATCAGGCCGACCTGTTCCAGTAGGCTGTATACCTTTTCTTCAAGCTCTTTCTTGTTGCCCTTGGCCACTTTGTTGTGGATCAGCAAAGGACGGGCAATGTGGTGGAAAATCGTATGGGTCGGGTTCAGTGAACCAAACGGATCCTGCCATACCATCTGGACCCCCTGACGATAGGTCATTAGGTCTTTTTTCTTTCTGATATCAGCAATATCACGGCCGTAGTATTCGATATTCCCGCCTGTCGGGGGGTACATTTTGGCGATCATTTTTGCGGTGGTTGATTTCCCTGAACCGGATTCGCCTACCACGGCCAAACCGCGGCTTTTGTACATTTTGAATGATACGTCGTTGATAGCGCGCATCATGGGTTTCTTCAGCGAGTTGCTGCTGACCTGGAAGTCCTTGATCAGGTTCTTGCCTTCAATGATCGGTTGTCCAACGGGTATGCTCATAGTTACCTCCTCGATATTCTTTTATTTATTAACTGCTTTGGGTGAAAAGGTGGCAGTTGGAAAAACGACCGGGTTCTAGCTGTTGTAGCTGGGTTGCTTGGCTGAAGCAGGCCTCGTGGGCTTTGCTGCAGCGGGCCTGGAAACGACAGCCCTGTGGAACTTCAAGTAAATTCAACGGATTGCCTGGAATACCGGTGAGCCGGGTTTTTGGCCCCGTTAACGGTGGAAAAGAGCTCCCGAGCCCATCGGTGTATGGGTGGTACGGGGTTTCGAGGATCTGTTTTGATGGGGCGACCTCGACCAGCTCTCCGGAGTACATGATGCCGATGCGGTCGGAGAACTCGACCATCAGCGACAGGTCATGAGTGATGAAGAGGATCGAGAAGCCAAACTCTTCCTTCAGGGCATAGATTTTCTGCAGAATTTCGCGCTGCACCACCACGTCCAGTGCCGTTGTTGGCTCGTCCATGATGATCATTTTCGGGTTCAGGGCCAGGGCTATCGCGATAACCAGGCGCTGGCGCATGCCGCCGGAAAATTGGTGCGGGTAATCACGCAAGCGGCTTGGGTGAATGTCGACGATTTCCAGCAACCCTTTTGCGCGTTTGACGGCTTGTTGGTATGACAGGTTGGTATGGCGCATAATGACATCGCAAAATTGCTCTTCCAAGGTCAGTACCGGGTTCAGAGCGTTCATGGCGCTCTGGAATACCATGGAAACCTCGCTCCAGCGAAAGGCTGTCATCTGTGACTCGCTGAATTTGAGAATATCGCCGTGACCGTCGAAGATAACCTCACCACCGGTAATAAATGCAGGCGGCTTGTGCAGGCGCATGAGCGAGAAGGCAACGGTAGACTTGCCGCAGCCCGACTCACCGGCCAGGCCGAAAATTTCGCCCTTGCCAATATCAAAGCTGACGTTGTTAACGGCCCGGACATCACCGGCATCGGTAATATAGTCGACGCACAGATTGCGAATGGAGATTTGTGGCTGGGTCATTATTTCTCTCCCCCTTCAAGGGCTGGCTGTGGTGTCACAACCGCTTTGGTTTGTTTTTGGTTTTGCTGGGCTAGCTTTTTCCAGCGGCGCATGCCTTTGTGGGAGCGCAGCTGCGGGTTAGCGATTTCGTCGACAGCAAAGTTAAGCAGTGAAAGGCCGATAGCGATGAATGTCAGGGCGAGACAAGGAGTAAGCAGTTCCCACCAGGCGCCGACCAGCATGGACGATGACGTCTGGACGTTATAAAGCATGATCCCCCAGCTAACGATATTGGGGTCACCTAGCCCCAGGAAGGACAGGGTGGCTTCTGTCACAATGGCAAGCATTACCGAGCCGATGAAGCTGGCCCCCACAATTGAGATCAGGTTTGGCAGGATTTCGACCATAATGATGCGCCATGAGGATTCGCCCAGCACCTCGGCGGCTTTGACAAACTCCTTCTCCCTGAGCGACAAGGTCTGCGCCCTGACAACACGTGCCCCCCAGGCCCAGGAGGTCATACCAATGACAATGGCAATAGTTAGCGGGCCGGTCTGACCTATAAATAACGCAATAACAAACAGCAGTGGCAGCTGGGGGATCACCAGCATGATGTTCATAGCGGCTGATAAAATGTCATCGACACGCCCGCCGAAGTAACCGGCAGACACCCCAATCACTGTTGCCAGGAAGCACACCATAAAGCCTGCACCGAAACCGACAGCCAGAGAGGTACGGGCACCATAGACAACCTGGGACCAAACGTCCCGTCCCATCCGGGTTGTGCCCAGGGTATGCTCGGCTTTTTTGGACATAAGCAGCGTCCGTCGGCTGTCAGCCAGGTTTTCCGCTATCCAGCCGTCCGGATTGTTCTGCGCAGCTTTAACAATCATTGCCGGGTATTCATGCGGATTGCCCGTTCTTTTATTTGGTGCAAACTCGGTCAGCAAAGGTGCCAGTATTGCTGCTAAGATGAACGAGGTGATAATCGTTAGTCCTGCCAGGGCCTTGCCGTTATTGCGTAGTAGTTTGAATAATCCTTTCATTCTTATTTCCCTCCCTTACGTAGGCGAGGATCCAGTGCCACGATAAGGATGTCGGCCAAAAAGTTAAAAAACAGCATGAAGATAGTCATAATCAGGAGCTGGCCCTGAAGAACCTGGTAGTCACGCGCATTGATGGCATTGAGAAGTACAGTACCTAGGCCCGGGTAGTTGAAGATCATTTCGATGATAAGCTGGCCACCGATAGCCATACCAATAGCCATCGATAGTGCGGTGACACTCGGTAGCATGGCGTTACGGGCGGCATATTTGAAGACGACGCGGTTTTCGCTCAGGCCCTTGCCTTTTGCCATCGTGATATAGTCTTCATTGAGCAGGTTGATCATGTTGTTGCGCATGTTGATCAGGAAGCCGCCTATCTGGATGATGGTGGCACAGAACAGTGGCAGCACGGCGTGATAGGCAATGTCTTTGTAGAATGCCCAGCTGCTCCAGTCCGGTGTCGTTCCTGCGGTATAGGCATAGGTTGAAGGGAACCACTTGGCACCAATTGCGAAAGTATAGAGGACTAACATCGCGACCACGACTGGCGGTACGGCCTGCACCACCATCATGCCCGGCGAGATGAAGGCATCATATCGGCTGCCACGTTTCCAGGCGGCAAAGATACCAAGCAGAGAGCCGATGCAGAACGCCAGAACAACAGCTGTACCGGCAAGGAATAGTGACCAGCCGACTGCATTGCCCATGATTTCATTTACCGTCTGGGGGAAGGTTTGGATCGAAATTCCCAGATCCCAGGCCAGGATCCCTTTTAGGTAGATAAAATATTGTTGATAAATAGGGCCATCAACAAAGCCCAGCAGTTCCTTCATGGCTGCGATGCGTTCAGGGGTGACCTGCATTGCAGCATTGGCGAACATCATGGTGACGGGATCACCTGGCATTGCCCGGGGTATTATGAAGTTGATTGTTATTGCAAACAGCAGTGCAATAAAATAAAAACTCAGACGTCGTAGAAAAAATCCCATAACTCACACCTTAATCATCCAGTTCATATTGTTGACCAGATTTAAGACACACCTTCCCCTGACCTGTGGCCATCATTGACAAAAAAGGGGGAGGAAGAAGAGGCGATGCGCAACGGGCGCACCGCAAGTAACGCATTAATTATGCTTTAGGTTTTAGGTCAAGTACTTGTAGCAGACGCTCTTGAGTATTGGTGATAGGCATTGGACGGCCCTTCGGATTCTTCTCGTTCCACCAGCCAGTAAAGCGCGCAGTGTTGTACTGAGACGTATACGCACCAGACATCACAGGGATCGTAACCTGATTTTCTGCGATGATCTTCTGGATTGCGTGTGCCATCTTAAGCTGCTCTTCGCGATCCGCGGTCTTGTAGAAGCCTGCCAGTAGGTTATCTAGCTTCTCGTTTTTCCAGTAGTGAAGCGCAAAGCGTGGCATGCCTTCATTGGCCTGGAAGCGGGAGTGGTAAGCACTATCCCAATAGGTATATGGGTCTGCGCCGTGGAAGTAGTTGGTATAGGCAACATCATAGGTTGCATCTAGCATTGCCTGGTTGTAGACCGAGAAATCAGGCGTGCTGGCTTTCGCCTGGATGCCGATTTCCTGAAGCATTTCAACACCTAGCTGAACGGTGTTGTTAAAGTCGGTCCAACCGTTTGGTGACTGTACGGTAAAGGCAATTTCCTTGCCGCTTGGAGTCTCTACGAAACCATCACCGTTGGTGTCTTTAAAACCTGCTTTTTTCAGCAATGCTTTTGCTTTATCAACGTTGTAGGTCATGAACGGCTTGTATTTTTCATAGACCGCATTATCTGACCAAGACGCAAATGCCTGACCCAGGCCAGAAGCGTAGTCATTGACCACTCCGCCGCCGTAGAAAGCAATATCGATGATTGTTTGACGGTCAATCGCCATAGAGAAGGCACGACGGAAGTCAATGTTGTTGATCGCTTCATTGTTACCGGCTTTTGGCGAATTGTAGTTCAACACGAATGCCTGGCTGCCACCTGCTGGGTACCAGTATTTATTATCCGGGCTGGCTGCCGCATAGGTGCTGTCAACATCTGGAATGAAAGAGTATGTCCAGTCGAACTGACCGCTCAAGACCTGGCCGAGGAACTGGTCGTTACCTGCGATCTGAGGCAGGCGAAGGCAATCTACATCCAGGTTGCTGTTATCCCAGTAATTTGGATTACGGCACTGGGTGTATAGCTGTGGTGTAAAGGTATCGATTTCGGTAAACGGACCGGTACCAACCGGATTTTTATTGGTGTAACGTGTTGGGTCTTTAACTTTGCTCCAGACGTGCTTTGCAACGACAGACACTTCGGAAATCAAATATGGAACATTTGAGTTCGCTTCGGTTAGTGAGAAGATCACTTTATCACCCGATGCCTTAATAGATTTAAGGCGTGCGTTGATACCGGTACGATCTAGCTCTGGGTGTTTTTTGAGTAGTTCAAAAGTGAACTTGACGTCTTCGGCAGTAAATGCCTTTCCGTCAGACCATTTTACCCCGTCCCGGATCTCGAACGTTACCTTCATCAGGTCATCGGACATGTAGTAGTCTTTCGCCAGACGCATAACAGGCTCGTTGCCTTTCAGCTCATTGAATACAACTAGTGGCTCATAAATAAAATCTTGAACGGTATCCAACTGAGTTTGAAGGAATGGGTTAAAGTTGCGAACAAAGGTAGGGTAGAACTTTGGTACCATGGTTAGCTCTGTGCGATCTGCAGCAGATGCGACCGGTGCCATCAGCATTGTCGAAGCTGCAGCGATCACTGCTAGCGCTAACTTGGTTTTCTTAATATTGGCAAGCATAGCTGTTCCTTACTCTATTGCTTAGTTGTTTCACTTATGGAAAATGAACGCCCCGAAGGGCCTCTTTCGAGCCCACTCCGATAGAGTCAGTAATGTAACTCTGGTCGAATGGCCGTGTAGGCTCTAAGTGCCTTAAGGAAAACCCTGATTGACATGATCGTCAATCTGAAAGCCCGTTAAAAACGTCAAAACCCCCGCTATTGCTGTAAAAAACGTTAATTTCCTGTTCTAGTGTTGCTGAGTCGCTATCATTTCTTGTGCTAACCCTCACGTTTCTCAGTCTTTGTTTCATTATTATTGTTAGTGCTTACTTTCTGTTTTGGGCTTTGTTTATGGTGGGTTTTGTGTTGTTGATTTATTCTGTGATGTAACGCGTGCCGATGGTTGAGGTTAATTCCCTGCGGAAAATTTCAAGGTCTGATTTGTTGTGATTGGCTTCTCATAAACCAAAATCTATTTCCGGAAGTGGCAATATAACGGCTTCTATTACTCAATACGTCGTAAATTTGAGCGATGTTATTGTGTGTGTAGAGGCTTTATTTCGCGGTAAAAAAGACTGTTTTATGTCCGGAAATAAACGGACTAGGATGATGCTGGCTAATGCCATGTGATGGCGCCCAATGGGCGGTGGTAGGCGAAAAAAAAGCCCGCATGAGCGGGCTGGCTGGGTGTTGGTTAATCGCAGTTTTACTGGCCGATTAAGTGCTGGAGCTTGTCCTTCATCGCCTCAATATCATTGCGCTCGGGGATGGAGGGCTGGCAGCGCTCAAGTACAAAATCGATGGTATTGAGTACGGTTCGCCAGCGCGGGGTTTTGGGCAGCGTTTCAAGGTGCAGGTATTTGTCCAGCGTACGGGTTTGCAGGGTACTGCGATCGAGGTAGACCCGCCATAAACCACTTTCTTCTGCCAGTTCAAACTTTGTTTTCTGCGTTGACTGTTCCCAAAGCTTCAGTGTTGCTTTCATGACTTCAACCAGCAGCTCTCGTACAGAATCGGCTTTATTCTGGCCGCTGTTATCCAGCTTGTCGGCCAGTCGGGTAAACTCGCCACCCAATTCACGCAATTGTTGTAAGCACCCCTTGTCGCCGTCAAAAGCAAAACCGGACAAAACATCAACGGCGCTTTCTAGTACCTTAACTCGATGCTCGGTTGCTGGGCCGTTATTATCAAAAACAAACATTCGCTGCAGGCCGGATTCTTCCGGAAGGTTGATCACGTCGGTATCTAGGGCAGTGAGTTCATCACCGATACGATAGAGCAGAGTGCCATTGAAGTGATGGCTGCTAGTTATGTCCTTGGGTAGGTGAGTGGCGAGAATGTCATCGATGCTATGGCGTTCCAGCTGCTCCGGGGCGCGATGAAAGAGTTTGCCAGCGGCACTGTTGGCATAACGGATACGGCCTCCGCCCTGGACACAGAGAATCGCTTCGCTGGTGGACTCCAGTAGCCCAAGCAGGCGGGTCTGTGCCTCTAGCAGGCCTGCTTCGACCTGCTCCCTGCGTTCAATTTCCTGTTTCAGCGCCAGGTTTCTCTGGCGTTGGATTTCTGTTTGCCCGGCTTTGATATGGGCGCCGATCCGTGCTGTCAGCTCCTCTTTGTTAAACGGTTTTGTCAGGTAGTCATTGGCACCGGATTCAAAGCCTTTGACTCGGTCTTGTACCTGCCCGAGGGCGGATAGCATAATGATCGGTAGCTCAAGCAATGAATACTGCTTGCGCAGATGCTGGCAAACCTCGTAGCCAGACATTTCTGGCATCATGATGTCGAGCAGTATAAGTGCAGGTTGTTGGGTTTCCAGTAGTTTTAATGCTTGCGGGCCACTGTCAGCGGTGATGACCCGGTAGCCCTCGAGGCGAAGGAAGTTATTCAGTACCTGTAGGTTGACGGGCTCATCATCGACAACCAGAAGCAATTCGCCATCAGGGTTTTCCGGTATGCTTTCTGTTTCGCAAAATGTTGTATCTGAAGAAGGGACCTGGAAGTGGTTGCTTCGGCTGGCCAGCTGGCTGTCAGCAATATCTTCTGGTGATGCCAGGTTAAGGGTGAAGCTAAATGTTGCGCCGACCATGGGCTGGCTGCTGACATACAGCCTGCCTCCCATTAACTCGATGAGCTGGCGGCTGATGGACAGGCCCAGCCCTGATCCCTGGCGGTAGTGGGCGGAGTTGACATTGGCCTGGATCAGGGGCTCAAAAATATGTTCGAGCTGCTCGGGCGGGATCCCTTGCCCGGTATCAACGACCTGGATACGGATCTGGCTCTCCAAGATGGTGGCGGAGAGGATAATCTTACCTTCCGAGGTGTATTTAATCGCATTGCCGACGAGGTTATACAAAACTTGTTCAAGGCGCTGCTCATCACCGAGTACCGGCGGCAGATCATCCGGGATTTGATTGATGATCCGAACAGGCTTGCTGCCAAGCAGGTGGCTGGATAACTCCAGTACTAGCCGAACGGCACAAGCCAGGTCGACGGCTTGTTTGTTGATATCCAGATCCCCGTAGCGCATTTTGTGGTAATCGAGCAGGTCATCTACCAGGTTGGTCAGGCGCTGGCCACTGTTAATCATCATTTCAAGCTGTCGCCGCTGGGTGTGCTGAACAGGGCCACTCGCCCCGGCTAGCAACGACTCGGCAATGCCCACCATGCCATGCAGTGGGGTACGCAGTTCATGTGATGTGGTGGCAAGAAAGTCATCCTTGAGCTTATCAGCGGTTTGCAAATCATCATTTTGCTGCTGTATCACCTGTAGGTTTTGTTCTAGTTCGGTGTTTTGCTTACGGATCAGGGCGATTTTTTCACGGATCGAGCGTTGCATTCTGGCAAAGCTCACGGCAAGGCGGCCAATCTCGTCACTCCGCTCGGTGCTGGTGATTTTTTGCTCCATATCACCGGCAGAAACCCGCTCGGCCGCCCAGGTTAACCGCAGCAAGGGGGCCGTTATGGAGTTGGATAACCAGTGCGACGCGATGATCACCAGGATAATGGCAGTGATCATTGCCACCGCAAAGATTTTCTCAAGCTGGCGGATCCGGGCAAAGGCTTCCTCTTCGGGCAACTCGACGACCAGTGCCCATGGATTGCCCAGGACATCAATCTGAGTAAAAGCGCTCAGTACCGGGATCTGGTTGAAATTAAGAAAGCTCCCCACACCGCTATGACCGCCCAGCGCACTTTCGATACTCGGGCTCGAGAGATCCTGCGGAAGCATTTCGCCACTAGGCAGGCGCGATAGGTGATCACTGCCCACCAGTAAGGTCTGTACATGGGTGGAGTTACTGCCACTATCGGCGATAAACTCGCTAATTGATTGGTTTCCTAGCTTGAAGAAAACATAGCTATGGAGGTAGCCCTGCTGAATGATCGGTGCTGCAAACCAGGCGGCGTTTTCTTCCTCCGAGGGAGCGGCGGTGAAGTCGGTAAAGGCAACGGGTACCTGATCCGGCTTGCTCTGATGCTGCTGTGTCTTTTTCTTGATAGTGGAAAATGTGTGTCTTAAGGCCGGAAAAGGGGTGTCGTCAGTAATCAGGTTTAGACTGAACATATCGGGGTTAGTGGCGGAATACACCACGTTGCCTTTGATATCAACGAGCAGAATGTCACTGAAGTTAGAACGCTTGAGGTATTCGTCATACGCCCAGTTATAGCGTTTATGCATCAGGCGGTAGCGCTCATGGCCCAGGTAACTGCCATTATCAGTGCTGTTATGGGGTTTGGTGATCAGTGTTTCGGTAAAAAAGCGGCCATTATCTACGCCTTTGGCGAGTACTGAGATATCTCCCAATTGATGGTAGGCTCCCACTAAACCATAAAATCGCCCACCACTGGCATTAGCCAGCTCTGAGCGGGCAAAACTTTGTACCTCTGACTCTCTGGCTGAAAAGTAGCTATTGAGTTGTTTTTGCTTATTTTCTAATAGTGAGGCCAGGTGGTTGGTACTCTGCCAGGTGAGATCATTGGTATGGGAGTTGAGAAAAAAAAGGGACGATAGTGTCAGCGGGGTAATGCTGAGTACGAGAAAAGCCAGCATAAGCGTATGCTGGAGGCGTTTGAAACGGGTAGTCTTCTGCATTCCTGTGCCTGAAATTAACCTATTGGAAACGAGGGGTAAAATTCAACGTACGATTGATTGCCATTCAGCCTGGTTGATCATGGGGCGATTTTTGACGTTTTTAGCGTGATGGCCACAATATAGAGGCTTGCTAGAGAGGCAAAAAACACCAAGATTTCCAGTTATACTAAGTTTTTTTTTGCGATCAAGTAAGTGGTTCAGGAAGCGTGTGCCGACACACATTATTGACAATGTTAACGAGGGCAAAGGGTAGAATTGGCACTAATTGAGGGAGATTGGCGTTTTTTACGGAGCTGGGAGTGATGGGGCTGAGTGTTTGCTCAGCCCTGAAGGGTTATTTTTTTGCAGCGTAAATATTGAATTTATTGGTCTTGGCAACCGTCTCGCAACTGCCTAGGCTAGCTTCAATCAAAGGAGGGTAGCGCAGGAAGCTGTTGGCAACGATGATTAGCTGGCCTTCGGGGGCGAGGTAGCCCGGTGCCTGGGCAATAAAGTCTTCTGTTGCTGTATAGAAGGTTTTCAGGCCGGCATGGAATGGCGGGTTACTGATCAGGTAGTCGTATGGCGCTTCTAAGGCAGCATAGACATCTGTTGCGGTAAACTTGGCTTCTAAATTATTGACCTTAAATGTCTCACGGGCTGATTCGATGGCCAGGGCGCTGATATCAGCCAGCTCTAGCTCGATATCTGGATTGTTGGTTTTCATAACCGCGCCAATCACGCCAGCGCCACAACCGAAATCAAGCACTTTCCCACGTAGTGCAGGCAGGGTGTCTAGCAGTAATTCTGATCCTTTGTCGAATTCACCATGGCTAAATACCCCCGGCAGAGAGCGGATTGTCAATTCCGTGCCTGCCACCTTGATCGGGTAGCTACGGAACCAGCTGCTGAGCTCAAAGGTGGGAGCTGTGTTATCACAGCGCCCCCAGTAGAAGCTGCAGCGGCGGGCCGAGTCATATTTGGTCAGTGGGCCATAGGGCTTGAAGAGTTTCTCGGCGCTGCGTACACCGCTGCGGTTTTCACCCACGATGCAAATTTCAGTCTGCGGGCCAAACTTCGCCAGCATCATTGCCAACAGGTATTCCGCTTCAGCCTTGGCTTTTGGCCAGTACAGCAGGATCATGTCGATATCGGCGTCCTCGGCTAGCTCGGCACCAAAATAGGACTGGATCTGGCTGTGGCGGTCCATGCTGCAGTGATAGCTATAGTTGGTGGTAAATACTGCCACTGACTTGGCAACCTGCGTTAGCTCAAGTGGAAATGAGTCAGAGAGTTCACCGACGACTAGGACTTTTCGATTTTCAAAAAACTCAAGCTGGCGGGCAACAACCTGGCTTGCAGCAGTATAAGACATAATGGCCTCAGTTTAGCATTACATGGAGTAAGGGCGCGAATTGTTCCATAAATCACTGTGTATGAAAAGATGAACAAAGCCGCCTGGGGGCGGCTTTGTAGTTGCGAGAAGGTGAGTGACGGTTAGTTCTGGTCCTGGTGATCCAAAAAGTCCTTGAATTCGACTTCGTAGAGCTTGAACAGTACCAGGGTGACGGCAAAAATAATCGGGCCGTAAATCAGGCCAATCAGGCCGAACAGGTGCAAGCCGCCCAAGATAGAAAAGAAGATCAGCAGGGTATTCATGCTCGAGTTACCCTGCATCAGCAGCGGCCTGAGAATATTGTCGATGGAGCCAACGACGATAATGCCCCAGGCAACCAGAAACAGCGCCCACTCCCATTGGTTGACCAGCAGCAGATAGATGGCGGCCGGTAGCCAGATCAGCGCGGTACCGAATACCGGAATAAATGAGGCAAACGCCATCATCGAGCCCCAAAATAGCCCGGGAAAGCCGGCTAACCACATGGCAAATCCGCCGGCGAACCCTTGGGCAAGAGCGGTCAGGAACGACCCCAGTACCGCAGATTTTGCCACCTGCTGCACTTCTGTCAGTACGGCATCTTCCTGGCTGCGAGACAGCGGGATCACATGGCGCAGGGCGTACACCATTTTTTTATGGTCCCGCAGCAAAAAGAACAGGACAAATAGCATCAGCATAAAGCTGATCACAAAATTGGTGACATCCCCCAGCAGCTTGGCACTGATATTGAGTAGCTGGGCGCCAAACTTGGATGCTGCGGCAGCAACTTTCTGTACCACTGCCTGGGCATCAAGCGGCTCGAAAGGTGAGTACTCGTCGATAAGCGCTAGAACCTTGACGGTAAAGGGATGTGACAGGACTTCCTTGGCACCGCCGGCGGTTAGCCAGGCGTAGCTTTCCTTGGAAAAGGTTGATCCCTGATGAACGATGGAACTAAATACGATCAGTACCGGGATCACAATGATAAAGGTCAGCAAGGTACAGGAAACCATTGCTGCCGAATTGGGCTGGCGTGGTATTTTAGCCTCAATCCTGGCATGCAGCGGGTAATAGAGCAGGGAAATGATAAAGGCCATTACGATCGGCCCTAGATAAGGCTCTACCAGACGGTAGCTGGCATAGGCGGCAAGCGCCAGGGCAGCCATCAGCATCCAGTGACGTGATTCGGCTTTAAAGGGTTTGGGCACTGTGATTATCCTTCCTGTTTGTTAACACTGAACCGAGCGTCGTTTATAATTGCATCCGCTTGCGTAAGTAGCAATCGTTCATACCAAACTGAACAATTATTTGAGCCAATCAGAGCAATGCCAATCGTTTGAGATCAAACCAAATTGGTGAAGATATAGTGGTTCTACATTGAAGCAATTTGGAGCTGAAATCGAGCGACTGGAATGCTCCCTAAGGGCGAGTTGCTATGGCTCAGCTACTGCGTTGCTTGATTTTGATGGATATGAATACATCTACAATCAAGCGCCTTGTCTCTGAGCCATTTCAATCTCGCTGATAGGCCAGATAATTATTTAGTTTGGTATTATAAATCAATTATTTTATTAGCTATCGAGGTACTCACTGCTATGGGGTGTTGTGATTGCGAGACGAAAAAAAAGCGTAAAGTTCCGTTGGCAGCATGGATATTGCTGGCACTAGCGGTGCTTGCTGTCTTTTTCTGGCAGTAAAAAAACGCCACTCAATGAGTGGCGTTACTATCAGTGGATTGGCTTATTAAAGCTTATGCTTTTGCTTCTTCAGCTAGGGTAGCAAAGGCAAAGTCTGCAGCATCCAGGGTCGCTTCGATTTCTTTATCGCCGTGTGCCAGGGAAGTAAAGCAGGCTTCATAGGCAGAAGGAGCCAGGTAAATGCCTTTTTTCAGCATCAGGTTGAAGAAACGTTTAAAGCGCTCGATATCGCATTTTGTGACATCGTCGAAGCAAGTTACGCTTTGCTGATCGGTAAAGAAGAAACCGAACATCGCACCAACCTGGTTGGTCTGAAGGGCGATGCCGTGCTTGTCAGCTAAGCTCTTGAAGCCTTCAGCCAGACGCTTGGTGGAGTTTGCCAGGCGCTTCTCGTTGCCTTCTTTGGTCAAGACACTCAGGCAGGCGTGGCCGGCTGCCATGGCGACCGGGTTACCAGATAGTGTTCCTGCCTGGTAGACAGGACCAGTTGGTGCGATATATTGCATGACATCGCGGCGGCCACCGAATGCGCCGACTGGCATACCGCCACCGATGACCTTGCCCAGTGTGGTTAGATCAGGTTTGATATTGTAATAGCCCTGAGCACCGCCTTCAGAGACGCGGAAGCCTGTCATTACTTCATCCAGGATCAATAGCGCACCGAATTCGTCACAGATCTCACGCAGGCCTTCCAGGAAGCCAGGAACTGGTGGAATGCAGTTCATGTTGCCGGCAACAGGCTCAACGATAATACACGCCACTTCTTCCGGATGTTCTGCAAACGCTTCACGGACAGAATCAAGATCGTTATAGGTACATGTCAGGGTATGCTTGGCAAAATCAGCCGGTACACCCGGCGAGCTTGGCTGGCCCAGTGTCAGCGCGCCAGAGCCGGCTTTTACCAATAGGCAGTCAGCATGGCCATGGTAGCAGCCTTCGAACTTGATGATTTTGTCACGGTTGGTAAAACCACGGGCAAGGCGGATAGCACTCATGGTCGCTTCGGTACCAGAGCTTACCATGCGTACCATTTCCATTGACGGTACCAGCTTGGAAACCAACTCCGCCATGGTCACTTCCATTTCGGTTGGCGCGCCGAAGCTTAGCCCTTGCTGCGCGGCGTTGATCACAGCATCACGGATAGCTACGTGGTTATGACCCAGAATCATAGGACCCCAAGAGCCGACATAGTCGATATACGCTTTACCATCAGCATCAAAGATGTATGCGCCGTCAGCTCGCTCGATAAAGAGTGGGCTGCCGCCGACACCGGCAAATGCGCGAACTGGTGAGTTAACACCGCCAGGGATCGTCTCTTGTGCTTTAGCAAATAAATCAGCTGACTTGCTCATTGTGATGTCCTATTTTTCAAATAATACCTGATTTAAAGTGTCGGCATTGTACCTAAAATTCCAGGAACTTGGCGAGAGAATTGAAGGAATGTGCGCCCGGCCAGATCCCGGTGGGGTTTTGGCACTGATGGAAAGCTAGTTTTCAACATTGGCTGTGTAAAAAAAGGATGCAGTCCGCTACTCTTACCGCTGACGAGTTTCGTCCTTCCTGTCTGTCCTTTCCGGGGCAATCTACTCAAAGATACGGCTGACTAATGACTGATAACACCCAAGGCACCCCTGCGCCTGAGCGTCTGCAACCTAGCGGACTTGTTCGGCGTTTTCTCTCTCGTGATAAAACACCGGTATCGGTGTTGTTTCTCTCGGCGTTGGTTGGCCTCGCAGCCGGCCTGATTGCTACCTTGTTTGAAATTACGGTTCATTGGGTGTCGGAGCAACGAACAGAGTGGCTTCGTGATGTTATTAGCAGTGTCTTGCCGCTATGGTTGGCCGCCTTTTTGATCAGTGCACTATTGGCATTTATCGGTTACTACCTGGTACATCGCTTTGCACCTGAAGCGGCGGGCTCTGGGATCCCTGAAATAGAAGGGGCGATGGATGATATTCGCCCGGTACGCTGGTGGCGGGTGCTACCGGTAAAATTTATTGGTGGTTTGGGGGCGTTGGGCTCCGGGATGGTACTGGGCCGGGAAGGGCCATCGGTACAGATGGGCGGAAATATTGGCCGGATGGTGTCCGATATTTTCCGGCTCAAGGATAAAGAAGGGCGCCATGCCCTGTTGGCTTCCGGCGCTGCTGGTGGTCTTGCGGCGGCCTTCAATGCGCCGTTGGCCGGGATAATGTTTGTGGTAGAGGAAATGCGCCCACAGTTTCGCTACAGTTTAATTTCCATTAAGTGTGTGCTGATCTCAGCCATCGTGGCCAATATTGTTTTTCGCAGTATCCAGGGGCAGCATGCGGTGATCACTATGCCGCAATATGATGCCCCGGTATTGAAATCCCTATGGCTGTTTTTGTTGCTGGGGATGTTTTTCGGTGTCTTTGGAGTGATTTTCAATCGACTGGTGACTATGGCGCAGGATGTATTTGATCGCATCCACCGCAACGAACGCAAGCGCTACATACTGACGGGTACGTTGCTAGGTGGCTGCTTTGGCTTGCTGCTGCTTTACTTGCCGGAACTGACCGGCGGGGGGATCACGCTGATCCCGAGTGCAACCCATGGTGAGTACAGCATCAGCCTGCTGCTGATCCTATTTCTGGCCCGGGTCGCTACCACCTTGTTATGCTTTGGCTCCGGGGCTCCTGGCGGGATCTTTGCCCCGATGCTGGCACTCGGCACGCTATTTGGTACCTTCTTCGGCTCGGTTGCCCAGTTGGCCTTTCCTGATCTCGGCATTGAGCCGGGAATGTTCGCGATTGCCGGGATGGGGGCACTGTTTGCGGCGACGGTGAGGGCGCCGATCACCGGGATCTTGCTGGTGATAGAGATGACCAATAACTATCACCTGATCCTGCCATTGATCATTACTACTCTGGGGGCAACCATGCTGGCCCAGGTTTTGGGGGGGCAGCCAATTTACTCCCAGCTCTTGCGTCGTAAGATGGAAAAGGAAAAAATAGCCCAAAGAGAGCAGTCTGAAGTGGTCAATACTTGAACGAGATAGTCAGGTATTAGATAATCGGATCAATTACCGCATGTGTTTGAGAGGTTTTTAATGAGCGATGCCAATTTACCGCTGAATTTTTCTGATGTTGCAGCGAATAAAGTGAAAGCGCTAATCGCCGAGGAAGAAAACCCAGAGCTGAAACTGCGCGTTTACATCACCGGTGGTGGATGTAGTGGTTTCCAGTATGGTTTTACCTTCGATGAAAAAGTGAATGATGGTGATACCACAATCGAAAACAGCGGTGTGACGCTGGTGGTTGATCCGATGAGCCTGCAGTACCTAATTGGCGGCACGGTCGACTATACCGAAGGCCTGGAAGGTTCGCGTTTCTTTGTGAATAACCCTAATGCTACGACAACCTGTGGTTGTGGGGCATCATTCAGCGTATAAATACTGACTTCGGCGTTTTAACGCCCAAGGCAGAAAGATAATAAAAAAGCCGTCACTGAGTGACGGCTTTTTTGTGGGTGGAGAAACAGTTGCGGTTAGCCTCGGTTATTCACTAATGGGCTGTTATCGGCAATAAACTG
Organism: Photobacterium sp. HL06; assembly: GCF_059552575.1. Classification (NCBI taxonomy): domain Bacteria; kingdom Pseudomonadati; phylum Pseudomonadota; class Gammaproteobacteria; order Vibrionales; family Vibrionaceae; genus Photobacterium; species Photobacterium sp. HL06. The sequence goes on along the minus strand of NZ_CM183914.1, from coordinate 3,561,533 downwards.
ACTGAACTGGTTCAGCTGGCTCAAGCGTTTGCTGGCGTGTTTCTTAAACTGGGTTTTCTCGGCACCTTTCAGGGATTGTGCCTGAGGCAGTTTCACGGTACGTGGATTTTTATGGACACCATTGACTAGGAACTCATAATGCAGGTGGGCACCGGTGACCCGGCCGGTACTGCCCAATGTTCCGACAGTCTGCCCCTGCTTCACCCGTTGCCCGGTTTTCACCTTACGCTTGGTCATATGCAGGTACTTGGTGATGTAGGTAGAGCTATGGCGAATGAATACGTAGTTACCGTTATATTTGTTATAGCCCGATTTCATCACCACACCATCGCCAGCCGCCCAGATAGGAGTACCGACGGGAGCAACATAGTCTGTTCCGCGGTGTGCTTTGACGCGTCCGGTTACCGGATGTAAGCGGCGAGGGTTGAAGTTGGAGCTGACATAGCGGAAGTTAATCGGCGAGCGCAGGAATGCTTTACGCATTGCCCGGCCTTCCTGATCAAAATATTTGCCCTCTTCGCTGCGTACTGCCGTGAAGGTTTCCCCCATGTTGGTGAAGGTGGCGGCCAGAATATTACCGCGGCCGATAGGCTCCCCTTCGACAAAACGCTCTTCGAACAGTACAGAGAAGCTGTCGCCCTGGCGGATATCGAGGGCAAAGTCGATATCCCAGCCGAAGATCCCGGCGATTTCCATAATCTGGTTGGCGGTCAAACCGGCCTTGTCTGCGGCATTCCAAAAACTAGATGTAATAATAGCCTGGGCAAAATTAAGCTGGGTATCAACGGGTTTGGTTTCTTGACTGGAGTGGTAGGTATCACCGGCACTGGTGATCACCAGGGTGTCGGTAGCGCTTTTGGGCTGGATCAGCTGAACTAGCTTGTTGTTCTCGTCAAAGCCAAACTTCAGAATATCGCCAGGACGCAGCCGGGTTAGGCTCTTGGTGCCCTCGTCGGCATTGACCAGCCGGTATAGTGCGCCCGGAGACAGGCCGACCTTGTCGAACACAACTGCCAGGCTTTCACCGGATTTTACCGTATGCTCTTTCCATTTCAGTTCCGGGATGATTGGCTTTTCGTCTTTTGCCAGCGGCCGGAGCTGATTGGCCTCGAAGTCGATATCAAGCGGGTATGCTTTACCGATTTCAAACTTGCGATCCGGGTGGCTACTGTTTCCTGAGCCCGGTAGCAGGATCAGCAGTACCACAATAGCACTGAGTAGCGTGATCAGTATTTGGTGCATCCTTGGCAGCCGGAGAAGTTTCGATACTAGCATTGATTGGTTTTTTTTGCGTAAAAGGGAAAAATAAGACAACGCTTAGTCTAACTGGTTTCAAAAAACATCGCTATTCAAGTAAGATGGTCGATTATAACTTTTTTGCCAATTCTGTGGGAGCGAACAAGAATGGCCAGCATTGAACAAGCTTTAGCTGAAATTAAGCGTGGTGTCGACGAGCTGATACCTGAAGAAGAGCTGATTGCTAAGTTAAAAGAAAACCGTCCTTTGCGAATTAAGCTGGGTGCCGATCCAACAGCGCCGGATATTCACCTTGGCCACACCGTCATTCTTAACAAGTTACGTACTTTCCAGGAATTGGGACACGAAGTGACGTTCTTGATTGGTGACTTTACCGGTATGGTGGGTGATCCGACAGGTAAGAACACCACCCGTCCGCCGCTGACTCGTGAAGACGTACTGGCAAACGCTGAAACTTATAAAGAGCAGGTATTTAAGATCCTCGATCCTGCGAAAACCAAGATTGAGTTTAACTCGTCGTGGTTGTCTGAGTTGGGTGCAGAAGGCATGATCCGCCTGGCGGCAAACCAGACCGTAGCACGTATGCTGGAACGTGATGACTTCAAGAAGCGTTATAACGAAGGTCGTCCTATCGCAATTCATGAGTTCATGTACCCGCTGCTACAGGGCTATGACTCAGTCGCAATGGAAACAGATGTTGAGCTGGGCGGTACCGACCAGAAGTTCAACCTGCTGATGGGACGTGAGCTGCAAAAAGCGAACGGCCAGAAGCCTCAGATTGTTCTGACAATGCCGTTGCTGGTTGGCCTGGACGGCGTGAAGAAGATGTCCAAGTCAGCACACAACTACATCGGTGTGGCTGATGTACCCAATGAAATGTTCGGTAAAATCATGTCGATCTCTGACGACTTGATGTGGAATTACTATGAGCTGCTGTCTTTCCGTCCGATCGAAGAAATCGACCAGTTCAAGCAAGATATGGCGAATGGCAAAAACCCGCGTGATATCAAAATCCTGCTGGCGAAAGAAATCATTGCTCGTTTCCACTCCGAAGCTGACGCGGAAGCCGCCGAGCAAGAATTCATCAACCGCTTCCAGAAAGGTGCGATGCCTGATGAGATGCCTGAATTTGAATTCGAAGCAGGCATTGCCATTGGTAACCTGCTGAAAGATGCCGGTCTGGTTAACTCGACGTCAGATGCTATGCGCATGGTCCGCCAGGGCGCCGCAAAGATTGATGGCGACAAGATCGAAGATACCAAGCTAGTACCTGCAGCCGGTACGGCGGTGTACCAGGTTGGCAAGCGTAAGTTTGCCCGTGTTACCCTGAAGTGATCTTGCAAAGATATTCATGATAAAAAAGGCGCCTCGGGCGCCTTTTTTTATGGCGGCAAACCGCTCCCTGATGCTTGGTTTCGTTATCGGGTGTAGTCGTTACGCTGGCTAGGCTCTTGGCTCAGGTACTGGGGCTACTCCCACTCGATACCGTCTTCATCCCAGAAGTAGATGCGCTTGTGCCATGAGGGCGGGGCGATCAAAAAAGCCGCCAGATTGGCGGCTCCTTGCTATTAGTTGAAACGAAACCAACTGGTTCGTTTAGTTTGGGGTCATTGTCGCGGGGCAAAGGTCGGCAATGAAAGGTGCCAGCGGATAGCTGCCAGGCGGATTGTCAGGGTCGTTACTACACCACCGAGGGTTGCCACTGAGGAGTCTACCTGCATCATCAGCGCCGTAGTATGGACGATCCCCCCTAGAATACAGGCGGTGGCGTAGACTTCCGTCCGCAATACCATTGGGATTTCACGGGCTAATATATCGCGGATCACCCCGCCTCCACAGCCTGTCATTACACCCATTATCACGGCAACCATCGGGGAGGCACCAAAGCGGAGCGCTTTTTCGACACCGATGGCGACGAAGACTGCCAAGCCGATGGCATCGGCAACAGGCAGGAAGTACCACGGCATTTGCTTGGGTTTGCGAATAGCCAGCATAGCGATAAGACAGGTAATAAAGATCACCCATAGATAGGCGGTATCGGTGATCCAGAAAACCGGTGTTGCCCCGAGGGCCATATCCCGGATCGTCCCGCCACCAATCGCCGTTACACTGGCAAGCACAACAATGCCAAATGGATCCATGCGAAGACGGCCCGCCAGTAGTACACCCGATGCGGCAAAGACGGCGGTGCCGAACATATCGAGAATATAGATAAGCATGTCTGTACCTGTTAGCTCTGAAGTGAAGTGACATCGGCTGAGATTGTACGACGAAATGAAAGCGGTACAACTTGCTGCAGTGGCTTTGTGAGCCTATTCACAATGATTGTTGACAGCCTGTTACAGGCTGTCTTTTCTGACCTGATTGAGGCGGTCACAGACCTGCTCCACGGCTTTGATTGTGCGGGGTGTTGGCCGGTTTAGCCAGTCTGCCTGCAGGGTAAAGATATGATGGTTATCGATTGCAGGCAGCTTACCCTGCCACTTCTGCCAGACACTGGTTTCGGTGCCCGCATGGGGCGTACCAAAAATAACTTCTGGCTGGCGAACCACAACCTGCTCCTCAGAGACCTGCGGGTAGGCGGCCGGGCTGTCGGCAAAGATATTCTGCCCGCCACAAAGGGCAAAGACCTGGCTAGGCCAGCTCTTGTTGGCAACCGTGATGATAGGAGACGCGCTGAGCTGGTAGAAATAACGTACTGGGCGCTGGTCGTGGTATTTGGCTTTCAGGGTGTTCAAGGTGAGGCGAAACTCCTGCGCGACCTGCCGGGCCTGTTCTGGCTGGGCGGAATATTGCCCTAATGCCTCGATTGACTGGGGGATATCTTCCAGCTCAAGCGGGTTCGAGTAATAAATCGTAAATCCAAGCTGTTCCAGTTTGGCCATTTCGCGGGGTGGATTACCGCCTTTCCAGCCCAGGATTAGATCGGGTTTCAGGGCAACAATACGCTCCAGTTTGATCCCGCGGTAATTGGCCACCCGCTCGAGTGACTTGGCCGCCTCTGGGTAGTCACTGTAATCACTGGCGGCGATCAGTTGTTTGCCGAGCCCTGCGGCATAGGCCAGTTCGGTTGTGTGTGGTGACAGGCTGATCACGCGCTGAGCAGGGGCGGCGAAGGACACTGAAGAAATAAGCAATAGCCAGAGATAAGCCAGACGCACTTAGAAGGCTCCTTGAAAAATAAAGATAAGCACGCTTTGTACAGCCACCCAGACCAGCAGGCGGTTGTTCGCGATTTTGTTGATTTGTGCCAGGTGAAAAGCGGCGGGTGCGATCTTTCCCCCCAACCGTGGACGTTCCATCTTACAATTGCCATAGATAGCCGGGCCACCGAGAGACAGGGATAGCTTATGGCCTGTCGCGGCCAGCAACCAACCCGGCCCAGGAAGTAGCCAGTTTTCACCTTGGCGGATAATACCCTGGAGGGCCATCTTCCCGTTATGGCCGATACAGAACAGCAGGGCAAAAATGCGCAGTGGGATAATATCAAGAACGGCGAGGATACGAACAGCTGGCAAGCCAAAGGTTTGGTAGTGCTGGCGGCTAGGGGACCAGACCCGGGCCAGGCTGACAGCCAGCCGGTACATCAGGGCTCCAATACCACCCGTTAGCGCATACCAAAACAACACACCGGCGACTAAGCGCCCATAAGCAAGCAGCTGTGTTTCTGCTCCTGCCTTGCCAAGGCCAAGCAGGGAAAGGTTGCGGGTCTCCCGGTTCAGCGGCGCTTCCAGCAGCTGGCGACAATAGGCTTTGTCTTCCCGGCTGTAGGCGCGAATAAAGCGCTTGCTGAACTTGGCGGTATTTCGCCAGTCTAGTGCCAGCCACAGTAGGACAAGCTGGAAAATACTCTCAATCCATACCAGCTGGTAGAGGGCTATGAGCAGGATCAGAACTGTCAGCCACATCAGTGACCAGGCCAGGCTGCCTGACAACAGTTGCTGTTTACGGGACTCGTCGGGTTTGTTGACTTTATCGGCGATCAGCACGGCCAGCTGTTGCCAGATGTGTAACGGCTGGAGCTGAGCAGGGATAGGGAGCAGCCAATGTATGGCTAACGCTCCCCACAAGACCAGCAGGGAGCTGTTATCAAGCAAAACCGCCAGAGTCTCTGTCATTATTGGTTAAGCAGCTCAACCATTTTCGCCACCATGACTGATGAGCTTTTCGCAGCCAGTGGCAGGAATTCTTCGAAGCTCATTGGCGACTCTTTGTCGGCCACGTCAGAAATTGCACGAACCACAACAAATGGAACTTCGAACTGGTGACATGCCTGAGCGATAGCGGCTGCTTCCATTTCAACGGCAACAACAGAAGGGAAGTTGTCACGAATGAATGTTTGTTTTTCTGCAGAGCATACGAAAGCATCGCCAGTACAAATTAGGCCGCGCACAGCGTGCATGTCGCCCATCGTCGCCAGTGCTTGCTCAGCGGTATCCATCAGTTTTTCATCAGAAATGAAAGCCGCTGGCTGCTGGGCCATCTGGCCGATTTCGTAGCCAAAAGCGGTAACGTCGGCATCGTGGTAACGCACTTCGGTAGAGATCACCACATCGCCCAGGTTCAGGCTGGAATCGAAACCGCCTGCAGATCCGGTGTTTAGTACGACATCTGGCTGGAACACTTCAAGCAGGACGGCAGTACCGACAGCGGCTGCCACTTTACCGATACCTGATTGCAGCAAGACAACATCAGCACCATTTAGTGTACCGGTATAGAACGTACAGCCCGCTTTGTTGTGAGTTTCGCTGTTAGCCAGTTGCGCTTTAAGGATGGCAACTTCTTGTTCCATCGCACCAATAATGCCGATTTTCATCAATGTGTTCTCTTGTAGGTAAATCGATACTCCCGGGCGGGAGTGAATGTGGGGAGAATTGTAACATGAACAAATATACCCAAACCACTTCAAGATGCGAGATTCAGAGCGGCCTCTGGAAATTCAATTCAAGTGAAATGTACTGAGGAATGGTGTTCCCTTTCCAGTACATTTTGCGATGAAGTGAGTTGCCAGAGGGGCTCCCGAGGGCGAGTTTCAGAGGCTTTTATTCTGTGTTGGCCCTATTCGAAATAAAGTAACTATTCATTCATATGGCCGCCTTGCCTAAAAGTCTCTGAATTCTCGCTGAATTCTGCATATTGAAGTGGTTTGGGTATAAATAGCGGGAATGGCTGTGAAAGCCACTTCCGCTTTTGTATTGTCCGTTGAATGCAGGGTTACACGTCGAGGTAATCGAGGATCCCTTCTGCTGCCTTACGGCCTTCATCAATGGCTGTTACTACCAGATCAGAGCCTCGTACCGCGTCACCGCCAGCAAAGATTTTGGCATTGCTGGTTTGGAACTGGAAAGCCCCTTCTGACGGCGCTTTAATTCGGCCCCGCTGATCCAGTTCGACATTATAGTTTTCCAACCAAGGCATGGCATGGGGTTGGAAACCAAAGGCCATGATCACGGCATCGGCATCCAGTACATGTTCACTGTCTTCGACAAGCTCTGGGTGGCGACGCCCTGCTTCATCGGGTGCCCCTAATTCTGTTTTGACAACGTTAATGCCCGTCACCTGGCCCTGATCATTAATGTTGATACTCAGAGGCTGCAAGTTGAACATGAAATTAACCCCTTCTTCGCGGGCATTTTTAAATTCACGTTTGGAACCAGGCATATTAGCGGCATCGCGGCGATAGGCACAGATCACTTCTTTGGCGCTGTGGCGGATAGAGGTACGAACACAGTCCATCGCAGTATCTCCCCCTCCGAGCACCACAACACGTTTCCCTTTCATATCCTGAAAGTCAGCATCGCTGTCGATCCCCATCACCCGGTAGGCATTGGATACTAAGAATGGCAGCGCGTCATAAACGCCTTGGGCATCTTCGTTTTCCAGTCCCGCCCGCATGTTTTTGTAGGTACCGACACCGAGGAATACGGCATCAAACCCACTGAGTAGCTGCTCCATCTGGATGTCTTTGCCGACCTCGGTATTGAGGCGGAATTCTACGCCCATTTCAGTAAAGATCTTACGGCGGTTGACCATTACCTCTTTTTCCAGCTTGAAAGAAGGAATGCCGAAGGTCAGCAGGCCGCCAATTTCCGGGTAACGGTCAAACACCACGGGCTTGACCCCGTTACGCACCAAAATATCGGCACATGACAGACCAGCAGGGCCAGCACCTATGATGGCGACTTTTTTATCCGTCCACTCGACATCGGACATGTCTGGCTTCCAGCCCATTTTAAAGGCCTTGTCGGTAATGTATTTTTCAACATTACCGATGGTGACGGCCCCGAAATCTTCGTTGAGGGTACAGGATCCCTCGCAAAGCCTGTCCTGGGGGCACACCCGGCCGCAGACCTCTGGCAGGGTGTTGGTTTGGTGCGACAGTTCGGCAGCCTCGATGATCCGGCCTTCATTGGCCAGCTTGAGCCACTGCGGAATGTAGTTATGGACCGGGCATTTCCATTCGCAATAAGGGTTACCACAACCTAGGCAGCGATCGGCTTGTGCGCCAGCCTGCTGCTGGGTAAAGGGCTCGTAGATTTCCACGAATTCGATTTTACGGATGTTGAGCGGCTTTTTCGCCGGATCAACGCGTGCGACATCGATAAATTGGTATATGTTCTGGCTCATACGGTTTCCCTCCCTTATTGTGCTTGAACACGTAGTTCAGCGGCAGAACGGCTTTGGTGACCCAAGAGGGTATTCACGTCGGCAGACTTTGGCTTTGCCAGGTAGAATTTGGGGATCCACTGATCAAAATCGGCCAGGATTTCCTGGGCGCGGCTTGAGCCAGTTTCCTCAAGGTGGTGGTTGATCAGGCCACGTAGGTGTTCCTGGTGGATCTTCAAACCACCCAAAGGCAAGGCTTCGATCAGCTCAGGGTTGACCCGGCCAGCGAAGTCACCGTTTTCATCGAGGATATAGGCAAAACCGCCAGTCATACCGGCACCAAAGTTAACGCCAGTTTTGCCGAGGATCGCGACAATACCGCCTGTCATGTATTCACAGGCGTTGTCACCAGCACCTTCAACGACGGCAATGGTGCCCGAGTTACGCACTGCGAAACGCTCGCCTGCCGTACCGGCTGCAAAGAGCTTGCCGCCCGTCGCGCCGTACAGGCAGGTGTTGCCGACAATGGTCGCCTCGTTTGACTTGAAGGCCGAGCCTACGGGTGGGCGGATGGAAATTTTACCGCCGGTCATGCCTTTGCCGACGTAGTCGTTGGCATCACCGGTGAGGTGAAGGTTGAGCCCGCCTGCGTTCCATACCCCGAATGACTGACCTGCCGTTCCGGATAAGTGGAGGTTAATCGGTTGGGCTGCCATCCCTTGGTTGCCATAACGCAAGGCTATCTCACCGGACAAACGGGCACCAATTGAACGATCGGTATTACGGATGTCATGGTATAAGTCTGCGCCGCTACGGCTTTTGATTGCTGGCAATGCCTCTTCGAACAAGGTGTTGCTCAGCTCGGCAGTATCAAACGGAGTATTGGGCTCGCTGCAATAGAGCGTCTTGCCTGCAACCGGTGTCGGTGCATGCAGCAGGCCATCGAGTTCTAGTTTGCTCTGCTTGGAGGTAAAGCCTTTCAGCACGTCAAGTAAATCGGTACGACCGATTAAGTCGGTTAATTTCTCGACCCCAAGCTGTGCCAGCAGCTCTCGGACTTCCTGCCCCAGGCCGACAAAGTAGCTCATTACCTGCTCGGGCAGGCCTTTGAAGAAGTCGCGGCGCAGTTTTTCATCTTGGGTGGCCACGCCGGTTGCACAGTTATTAAGGTGGCAGATCCGGAGGTACTTACAACCCAGGGCGACCATCGGCGCCGTACCGAAGCCGAAACTCTCTGCCCCCAGGATTGCCGCTTTTATTACATCGAGACCGGTTTTCAAACCGCCATCGACTTGCAGGCGGATTTTATGGCGCAGGCCATTCGCGACCAGTGCCTGCTGGGTTTCGGCCAAGCCAAGCTCCCAAGGGCTTCCTGCGTATTTCACGGAGGTGAGCGGGCTGGCACCAGTACCGCCGTCATAGCCGGAAATGGTGATCAGATCAGCGTAGGCCTTGGCGACACCGGTGGCAATGGTACCGACACCGGGCTCCGATACCAGCTTAACTGATACCATGGCTTTGGGATTGATTTCTTTTAAATCGAAGATCAGCTGCGCCAGATCTTCAATCGAATAGATGTCGTGGTGTGGTGGCGGGGAAATCAGCGTTACACCGGGTACGGCAAAACGTAGCTTGGCAATTTCAGTGGTCACCTTATGGCCGGGTAGTTGGCCACCTTCACCCGGTTTAGCACCTTGGGCAACCTTGATCTGGATGACATCAGCATTGGCCAGGTAGTGGGGGGTGACACCAAAGCGGCCGGAGGCCACCTGCTTGATTCGAGAGTTTCGCTCGTTGCCAAAGCGGCGCGGATCTTCACCTCCTTCACCAGAGTTGGAGTAACCACCCAGGCGGTTCATGGCAATCGCCAGCGCCTCGTGTGCTTCCGGACTCAGGGCGCCAATAGACATGGCTGCCGAATCAAAGCGTTTGTACAGCTCTGTTGCTGCCTCGACATTGTCGATATCAATTGGGTTCTCGGATTCTTTTAATTTCAACAAGTCACGGAGCGCTGCGACCGGGCGTTCATTGACTTGCTTGGCAAAGGCTAAGTAGTCTTGGTAATCACCGGATTTTACCGCTTTCTGTAGCGTATCAACGACATCTGGGTTATAGGCGTGGAATTCGCCGCCGTGGACATATTTCAGCAGCCCGCCATGTTCGATAGGTTTTCGCTTGAGCCAGGCGCGGCGGGACAAGTTAAATAGATCCTGTTGGAAATCGTCAAAGTCCGCCCCGGCAATCCGGCTGGAAACGCCCTGGAAACACAGTTCGACGACTTCGTCACTCAGCCCGACTGCTTCAAACAGTTTCGAGCAGCGATAAGAGGCAATGGTCGAGATCCCCATCTTCGACATGATTTTATACAGGCCTTTGTTCATGCCGTTGCGGAAATTAATCATAACGTCACAGTACGGCTTGCTGATCGCACCGCTGTCGATCAGTTTTCCGAGTGACTCATAGGCCAGGTACGGGTACACCGCGGTTGCACCGAAGCCAAGTAGGACGGCAAACTGGTGAGGGTCGCGGGCGGTGGCCGTTTCAGCGACGATATTCGCATCGCAGCGCAGGTTGGTGGCAACCAGGCGAGTCTGTACCGCGCCGACGGCCATGGCGGCAGGGATCGGGAGCTTGTCTTTATCGATCCCGCGATCTGAGAGTACCACTAGAACCGTACCGTTACGGACTAAACGCTCCGCTTGATCGCAGATGTCGATAATGGCTTGCTTGAGATCCTTTTCACTTGGATCGTAGTTAATATCAATGATGCTGTTGCGGTAGTACTGGTTGTCGAGCTCCAGTAGCTGAACCAGATCCGAGTACATCAATACCGGCGAGCTAAAGGCGACCCGGTGGGCATGGCCGTCAGTCTCGCAGAATACGTTCATCTCACGCCCGATGCAGGTAGCCAGTGACATGACATGTTTTTCCCGCAAGGGATCAATGGGCGGGTTGGTGACTTGGGCAAACATCTGGCGGAAGTAGTCGGTAACCGCCCGCTCTTTCGATGACAGTACGGCCACCGGGGCATCATCACCCATCGAGCCAGTGGCTTCCTGGCCGTTTTCACCGACAACCCGCAGAACCTGATCCAGTTCTTCGTTATTGACGCCAAACAGTTTCTGGTAGGTTTGGAGTTCGCCATCATCCAGTGAGCGGGTGCCGACCTGATCCTCGCTCAGCTGCTCAAACGGCACTAGGCGTTTTACGTGGCTGTCCATCCATTCTTTATACGGATGGCGGCTCATCAGCTCGCTGTCGATATCAGCGGAGTGCCAGATTTTGTTGAACTTGGTATCGATCACCAGCAGCTCGCCGGGGCCTACCCGGCCTTTCTCTGCCACTTCGTCGGGCGCGTAATCCCAGATCCCGACTTCGGAAGCCAAGGTGATCAGCTTGTCTTTAGTGATCACGTAGCGGGCTGGGCGCAGGCCATTTCGGTCGAGGTTACAGGCTGCGTAACGGCCATCGGACATTACGATACCGGCCGGTCCGTCCCAGGGCTCCATGTGCATGGTGTTGAAATCGTAGAAAGCGCGTAGTTCCGGATCCATGTCCGGGTGGTTTTGCCATGCAGGCGGAACCAGCATACGCATGGCACGAAAGAGATCCATACCGCCGGACAGGAAGAGCTCCAGCATATTATCCAGGCTGGATGAGTCTGATCCGGTTTCATTGACAAAAGGGGCCACCGTTTGCAAATCCGGTAGCAGCGGTGAGGAAAACTTATAGGCCCGCGCCCTTGCCCACTGGCGGTTTCCGGCAATGGTGTTGATCTCACCATTGTGGGCCAGGTAGCGGAATGGCTGGGCCAGCGGCCAGCGTGGCTGGGTATTGGTTGAAAAGCGCTGGTGGAACAGGCAAATTGATGATTCCAGGCGAAGATCGCCCAGATCCAGGTAAAACTTCGGCAAATCAGCCGGCATGCACAGCCCTTTATAGACAGTCACCTGGGTAGATAGGCTGCAGATATAGAAATCAGGATCGTCACTAATGCGTTTTTCAATGCGGCGGCGGGCAATATACAGGCGGCGATCGACATCACGGGGCTTCCAGCCTGCCGGGGCATTGACAAAAACTTGCTCAATCTGGGGCAGCGATTCGGTGGCAATCGGGCCGAGTACCTGGGGGTTGACCGGGACTTCACGCCAGCCAGCCAGGGAGAGCGTTTCTTTTGCCAGCTCTTCATTGATGATGGTACGGGCCTGTTCGGCCCTGACCGGATCCTGGCTTAAGAAAATCATGCCCATGGCAAATTCACGGGCGAGCTTCCAGCCCGCTTCCTCGGCCACAATGCGGTAGTAACCTTCCGGTTTTTTCATTAGCAGACCGCAACCATCGCCGGTCTTGCCGTCCGCGGCAATACCACCACGGTGGGTCATACGATCCAATGCGGATATAGCTGTACGGACAAGTTTGTGGCTGGTTTCCCCTTCAATATGGGCGATAAGGCCAAAACCACAGTTATCTTTTTCCAGCGTTGGGTCATACAGTGTCATTGCAATTCTCCCTTGCTTCTGCTCGTTTGAGCAGTATTACTGCATATTTATGGCAATCTCCCTGATCGCCATTAATATTTGAAGTTAACGATAATTTACAAAAAGGTCAAATTTCCATCACAGGACGGTTTAAAACCTGAAATTACGACCGATATTCTGCATAAAGCATTGGTATTGTGACTTTTTTGGCGCTGTTGAAACATTGTTTTTACATTTAACTGTATCCGAACAGGCTCCGGAACTGTCTGAAAAGCTGGAACTTTCTGTAGTAAAAAGCCTGCTTTGCTGGGGTGTTGCAAAATGAAATTGCTGGTGAATAAAGTGTAGCAGGGAAGCGGCTCGCTGATTGCGGCCTGAGGAGTTACTGGGGGTGGTAGACCATAAAAAAAGCCAGCTCCTAGGAGCTGGCTTGTAAATTAGTATAAAGTGAATGAAATCAGGCTTTAGAAAGCATAAGTGAATTGGCTTTTGCTTCCAGGTTGGAATTACCCATCAGGTAGTCATCAATTTCACGGGCTGATTCACGGCCTTCATTGATACAGCGGACAACCAGAGACTGGCCGGTACGCATATCACCTGCTGCGAAAACACCTTTCTGGCTAGTGGCAAAACCGTCGGTTGCCACGTTACCGCGTTCATCGAGCTTCACATCAAGCTGGGCAATCACACCTGTTGGCTCCGGATGCAAGAAACCCATTGCCAAGAAGGCCAAATCACATGGAATGATACGCTCTGAGCCAGCCACTTCTTCAAAGCCCGGGCGTTCGCCTGGTTTTGCTTCTTGCCACTGAATATCGGCAATACGCAACGCTTTCACGTTACCTGCTTCATCACCGATGAACTCTTTGGTCAGAATATTCCAATGGCGCTCACACCCTTCTTCGTGAGAAGTCGATGTTTTCATGATCATTGGATAAGACGGCCAAGGTTGGTTGGCTGGGCGTTTCTCCGGTGGGATCGGCATGATTTCCACCTGAGTAATGCTTGCTGCGCCATGGCGGTTCGAGGTACCGACACAGTCAGATCCGGTATCACCGCCACCGATAACCACAACGTGCTTATCTTTGGCATGAATTTCTTCGGTCTTCAGATCCATATCGTTGGCACGGCGGTTGTTCTGCGCCAGGAATTCCATGGCAAAGTGAACGCCTTTTAGCTCACGGCCCGGGATCGGCAGGTTACGCGGAACGGTCGAGCCACCAGTTAGCAAGACAACATCAAAGTCCTGGCGCAATTGCTGGGCGTTAATGTTTACGCCGACATGTGCGTTGACCTCAAACTTAACGCCAGCGTCTGCCATTAAGTTGATTTTACGGTCGATGACATCCATGCCTAATTTAAAATCAGGGATACCGAAGCGCAGTAGTCCACCCACTTTTTCATCGCGCTCAAACACTGTCACGCAATGGCCAGCACTGTTTAACTGCTCGGCAGCCGCAAGCCCTGAAGGGCCCGAGCCGATGATCGCAACGGTTTTGCCGGTACGCGAACGTGGTGTTTTTGGCTTGGCATAACCTTCACGGTACGCGGTTTCGACAATGGTTTTCTCGATATTACAAATCGTGATTGGGTCTTGGTTAATACCCAATACACAGCCACTTTCACAAGGGGACGGGCAGACACGACCGGTAAATTCCGGGAAGTTATTGGTCGAGCTTAGGATGTTCCATGCCTCTTCCCAGCTATCACGAAAAACCGCATCATTGAATTCAGGAATGATGTTGCCAATCGGGCATGAGTTGTGACAGAAGGGCACACCGCAGTCCATGCAGCGTGACGCCTGTGTATTGATCTTGTCACCAAACTCTTCGTTAAGGACAAACTCTTTGTTGTCCTGGATACGAACACTTGGTTCCAGCTTTTGTGGCAGTTCACGGCCAAATTCTAAAAATCCAGTAGGCTTACCCATTTACGGCCTCCAACTCTTCCTTGTTTGCTGCTTCCGCTTTACGCTTTTGCAGTACAGCTTTGTAATCCCTTGGCATCACTTTCACCATCTTCTGCAGGTTCGTCTCGAAGTTGGAAAGGAAAGTCTGCGCCACTGTACTACCCGTTAGCTCTACGTGCTTGGTTAGCATGTCTTGTAGCAAGTCTTTGTCTTCTTGCTCAATCGGATCCAGGTCGACAAGTTCTGGGTTTAGCTTGGTTTCGAAATCTTCAAACTGATCCCAGACATAGGCGACACCGCCACTCATACCGGCAGCGAAGTTACGTCCAGTCTGGCCAAGGATAACCGCAACACCACCAGTCATGTATTCACAGCCGTGGTCACCAACACCTTCAACAACCACTTTCGCGCCTGAGTTACGAACACAGAAACGTTCACCAGCCAGGCCGCGAATGTAAGACTCTCCGGATGTCGCGCCGTAGAAACAAACGTTACCGACCACGATGTTATCTTCAGGAACAATGTCCGAGTTTGCATCCGGGTACAGTACCAGCGTACCGCCGGAAAGACCCTTGCCCCAGTAGTCGTTGGCATCGCCTTCAACTTCGAACTTCACGCCCTTGGTCAGGAATGCGCCGAAACTCTGGCCTGCTGAACCTTTGAACTTCACGTTCATTGGCTGAGGTAAGCCTTTGTCTTTGTAAATCTTTGAGATCTCGTTCGACAGCATAGTACCGGCACTGCGGTCAGTGTTGATGATGTCAAACTCGGCATCGACTGGCTTGCCTTCGTAAAGGGCAGGCGCTGCAATGTCAATCAGCTTGCGGTCAAGGACATTTTCCAGGTTATGATCTTGTTCACGCTGGTTGTAGATACCGTCTTCTTCGCGCGCAGGCTCGTTAAATAGCACTGGGCTCAAATCAAGGTTCTTGTACTTCCAGTGGCCGATATCTTCACGGATTTTCAGTTTGTGAGACTGACCGACCATCTCATCGATGGTGCGGAAGCCCAGCTCGGCCATCACTTCACGTAGGCCTTCAGCCATGTACTGGAAGAAGGTAACAACGTCGTCTACACGGCCATCAAAGCGTTCACGCAGGGTCTTGTTCTGGGTTGCGATACCAACAGGGCAGGTGTTTTTATGACACTTACGCATCATGATACAGCCTTCAACTACCAGTGCCGCCGTAGCTACGCCCCATTCCTCGGCACCCAGCAGGGTTGCAACGGCAAGGTCGCGAGGTGTCTTCATCTGACCATCAGATTGTACAACGATACGGTTACGCAAACCGTTCTTCAGTAGGGTCTGGTGAGTTTCGGCAAGGCCTAGTTCCCAAGGCAGGCCGGTGTGGCGAATCGATGACATCGGAGAGGCACCAGTACCACCGTCAAAACCGGCAATCAGAACCACGTCTGCTTTTGCTTTGGCAACACCGGAGGCAATCGTACCGACACCGGCTTCCGATACCAGCTTCACGTTAACGCGGCCGGCACGGTTGGCATTTTTCAGATCGTAGATCAGCTGGGCCAAATCTTCGATAGAGTAAATGTCGTGGTGTGGTGGTGGTGAAATCAGGCCGACCCCAGGGGTAGAGTGACGAGTTGCACCGATCCAGTCATCGACTTTATCGCCAGGTAGCTGACCACCCTCACCAGGCTTCGCACCCTGTGCCATCTTGATCTGAATTTCTTCAGAGTTAGTCAGGTAGTAAGAGGTTACACCGAAGCGACCTGAAGCCACCTGCTTGATAGCAGAGCGTTCCCAGTCCCCGTTGTCTTTCTTCTCGAAACGCGTTGGATCTTCACCACCTTCACCCGAGTTAGATTTTGCGCCGATGCGGTTCATCGCCACAGCCAGGGTTGAGTGTGCTTCGTAAGAGATAGAACCAAAGCTCATGGCACCCGTTGCAAAACGCTTCAGGATGCTCTCAATTGGCTCAACGTCAGCAAGAGGAATTGCACCCGCTGGATTCTTAATGAATTCAAGCTGGCTACGCAGCGTTGCTGCATTGTCACCCTGCGAGTCTACCGCGTGGCAGTACTCTTTGAATTGGTTGTAATCTTTGCCGCGGGTTGACTGTTGCAGCAGTGAAATTGTCTCAGGGTTAAACAGGTGTTTTTCACCACGTTGTTTCCACTGGTAGACACCACCGACATCCAGCATTTGAATTGGTATTTCACGGGTCGGGTAACCGACACGGTGACGAACGAGCACTTCTTGGGCGATATCATCGATAGTCAAACCCTGGATACGAGAAACCGTACCGGTGAAGTACTTATCTACCACGGCTTTACTGATCCCCAGTGCTTCGAAGATCTGGGCACCATGGTAGGACTGCAGGGTCGAGATCCCCATTTTCGAGAAGATCTTAAGCAGGCCGCCATTGACACCTTTACGGTAGTTATTGAACAGCTCCTCGGTTGACAGCTCAGGGTCTAGCTTGCGCTTCTTCTGCAGGTCAACCAGGGTTTCTGTCACCAGGTACGGGTTAACTGCGTTGGCACCATAACCGACCAGGGTAGCAAAGTGGTGGGTTTCACGGGCATCACCGGTTTCGACGATGATGTCACACTTAGCACGCAGGCCTTTGCGGATCAGATGGTGGTGAACCGCACCGACTGCCAGCATCGCTGGAATAGCGGCATGGTTGGAGTTAACCGCACGGTCAGTCAGAATGATGATTGAGTAGCCATCTAGTACGGCATCTTCCGAGTATTGGCAGATACGTTTAAGTGCACGCTCAAGCTTGCCTTGCTCGCCGTTGGCGCGGAATACAATGTCCAGCGTTTTGGCTTGCAAGTGCTCTTTATCGATAGCACGGAGTTTTTCAAGCTCGGCATTGGATAGAACGGGTGATTCCAACTCTACCTTCTGGCAGTGCTCAGGCGTTTCGGTCAGCAGGTTCTGATCTTTACCTAGGTAAGTGTTTAGAGACATGACCATACGCTCACGGATCGGATCGATCGGTGGGTTGGTGACCTGGGCAAACAGCTGCTTGAAGTAGTTTGATAAGTGCTGTGACTGGTGCGAAAGAATCGCAAGCGGCCAGTCGGCACCCATGGCGCTAAGTGGCTCGTAACCAGTTTTCGCCAGTGGGACAATGATCTCGTTCACTTCTTCCGAGCTCATTCCAAAGGCTTGCTGGTGATGAAGCAGGCGCTCAGGCGTTGGCTGGTGGTGCATGTTATCGGCTTCAGGCAGCGCCTTTAGCGTTAGCAGGTTGTCTTTCACCCACTGCTCATAAGGCTGCGCTGTTGCAATGCTGTCTTTGACTTCTTCGTCAGAGATGATGCGGCCTTGTTCTAGATCGGCGACAAAGATACGGCCTGGTTGCAGGCGGCCACGGAACTGGACGTTCTCAGGTTCAATTTCAACTACGCCAGATTCTGATGCCATCACCAGGAAGTCATCTTTGGTCACGGTATAGCGCGAAGGGCGCAGGCCGTTACGGTCAAGGGTTGCACCCACCTGGACACCATCGGTGAAACATACCGATGCCGGGCCATCCCACGGTTCCATGACATTCGCGTGGTACTGGTAGAACGCACGGCGTTTTGGATCCATGTTCTTGTTTTCTTGCCATGCTTCAGGGATCAGCATCATCAGGGCGTGTGGCAGGCTACGGCCAGACAACACCAGCAGCTCTAGCGCCATGTCGAAGTTCGATGAATCCGAACTGCCTTCCTGGCAGATTGGAAGCAGCATGTCGATTTCTTGCTGACTGAACAGCTCAGACTCAAGGATCGCCTCGCGGGCCTTCATCCAGTTCAGGTTACCGCGCACGGTGTTGATTTCACCGTTGTGGGCGATGTAGCGGAAAGGCTGGGCCAGGCGCCATCTCGGGAAGGTATTGGTTGAGAAGCGAGAGTGAACCAGCGCCAGTGCCGTTACCATGGTCGGATTTTGCAGATCGAGGAAGTACTGAGGCACCTGCTCAGTAGTTAGCTGACCTTTATAAACCAAGGTCTTATACGACAATGAGTTGATATAGAAGTCATCGCCAATATTGGAGATACTTTCTAGGCAGACCCGAACGGTGTAGTTACGCAGTACGTACAGCTTACGCTCGAGAACCGCAGGATCCAAGTTTGCACCGCCGGTAATAAAGACGTGTTCAAACTGTGGTTCGGTGCTGAGGGGATCTTCCCCGATCATTGAATTGTCGACAGGCAATACACGGTAGCCAATGACTTCAAGATCCAGGCGTTTTGCATTTCGTTCTAAAATATCGCGACATTGCTGGCGTTTGTGCTCGTCTTTAGGGAATAGCACCACACCCACACCGTACTGATCAAACGACGGTAGTTTAATGCCCTGTTTGACGGTCTCTTCCAGTAGAAACTCATGGGGTTTCTGCAGCAGAATACCGGCACCGTCACCACTACATGGATCGCAACCCTGGCCGCCACGGTGTTCCATCCGCGCAAGCATATCAAGGGCTTGGGTTACAATTTCATGGGATTTACGGTTCTTCAGGTGGGCCACAAAGCCGATACCACAGGCATCGTGCTCCAATTCAGGCACGTAGAGTCCCTGAGCATTAAGCTCTTGATCTGTCATAGATACTTCCTTCCAGTTTCAACAGGCTTCAATCCAGAGGCCTGAGTTATCCCTAATTTGTTTTTTTCATTGCGACCGACATCAAATGGACTCCTGTCCAGCCGGCGAAATGTGTGTTTGCTGTGGGATGATGTTTCAAATCATAAGCAAACTAAATTCTGTAGCACCTTTGTTCTGGTTTGCAAAAGTTCTACGACTACTTAGAGGTGGTGACATAAATCACTATTTTTAGGGGTGAAATCGTCACATTTATTGTTCATAAATTGCACACAGCTGTAACTATCCTACAATTTTGATTTGTTAATTACCAACAAAAATAGCCCCCTCCGAGTATAAAATTGTTAGCTATATGAATTTATAGCCCCATTAATTGATTGTTTATTCGGTAATGGTTCTCGTTATGAATATAGCTAGTGAGCATTTTTTAGTTAACCGCTTTTATTTTATGGTTAATTGCCGGGCTTTGATTTGGTTTTGTTGTTTTTTGTCAACACGGTATAAGGGGCTACAACAAGGGGGGAGAGTTAAGCGATATTTCTTGTTTTGGCACAAACTTTGGGAGCTTGTTTGGTGTTAGTCTGCGCTGCTTTTTTTACTTTACCACTCAGGTGACAAGATGCAGTTGCACGAACTAGTCAATACATTTGGACAGGATTTACAGCGCCGCTATGGAGAGAAGGTGCATAAGCTCACCTTGCATGGCGGGTTCAGCTGCCCAAACCGTGATGGCACGATTGGTCGTGGCGGTTGTACTTTTTGTAATGTTGCTTCCTTTGCGGATGAAAAGGCACAGTACTTACCGATTAGCCAGCAGCTGGCACAGCGTGCTGCACAGACAGATAGAGCAAAGCGCTACTTGGCATACTTTCAGGCATATACCAATACATATGCTGAGGTGCAGCTGCTAAAAAGCATGTACGAAGAAGCGTTACAGTCGGCTGATATTGTTGGGCTATGTGTGGGCACCCGTCCGGATTGTGTGCCTGATGCGGTTTTAGAATTACTTGCAAGTTACTGCGAACAAGGTTATGAAATTTGGCTTGAACTTGGGTTACAAACCGCCAACGAAAAAACGTTAAAGCGTATTAACCGTGGCCATGACTTTGCATGCTATGAACAGATCACTAAGCGTGCACGTGCGTTAGGTATTAAAGTGTGTACCCACCTGATTGTCGGCTTGCCGGGTGATACCAAAGAAGATAATTTAGATACGATCAAGCGAATTGTCGAAGTGGGTGTTGATGGCATTAAACTTCATCCGTTACATATTGTGGAAGGCAGCAAAATGGGCCAAGCATGGAAGGCTGAACGTTTGGAGGCGCTAAGCCTGGACGATTATGCAGACATTGCCTCTGAGATGATTCGCTTAACCCCTCCTGATGTCGTTTACCACCGGGTATCAGCAAGCGCCCGGCGTCCAACCTTGCTGGCGCCTACCTGGTGCGAGAACCGCTGGCTGGCGATGACGGAAATTGGCCGTAACCTCGATCAATTCGGAGCCCAGGGAAGTGCCTTGGACCAGTCATTTATTTATCGGCCCGTTATATAGGATTTCACCAGAAATATGATAGATTAGCGGGAGTATAATAAGTAATCATTCGAAAATAATGCATGCTGTTAGTCATTGCTTTAGTTCAGCCAGTGGCCATAAACGCCGATTTTGGACCGCTGGCCTTCGGGATATCTCTATGAAATCCAATTGGGAAACCATACGGAAGCCCTGCCGGGAAACAACTCGGACCCGTGCTCGAGTGTCCGCTCACCTTTTATTCACTATCGCTTGCCTGTTCAGCCCGCTTCCGGGGCGTGCAGCAGAAGCTGTCGAGAGCCTGAATAACCCAATCCTGGTATTCACCCTGGTGGCCATGATGGTCGTTGTCGGCGGTGGGCTGATGGTTTTGACACTGCACCATCTCGACTCCTCTTCTTTTCGTAAACTTCATGCCTCTCTGACCCATATGCCATTGGCTGTCGCTATCGTCAAAAGAAAAGACGGTACTTTGCTCTATGGCAATAAAAGCTGTCGCGAGTTGCTTGGGATCCGCAAGCTTGATAGCCGCTACCTGTATCCTGATGAAATCAGCCCGCAGATGATGTTTGATTTTTTGCGCCCATTTTCTTTTCAGCGTGGTTTTCACAATGTGAGTGAGGAGTTGCATTTTGCCCGGGGGCGAATGCTAAAACTCACCGTATCTGGCCAGCCGGTACGCTATAAATGGCAGTCAGCCTGGCTATTGTTTATTGTCAAACCTCCGCAACAACCCGCCTCTCCGGCAAAGTTGGAGCAAGAGCAGCGGGTGTTCCAGCAAGTACTGAATTCATTATCCGAACTGGTTTACTTTCAGGATAAAGCCGGTCAAATCATTGGTACCAACAAAGCGTTCGAGCGTTTCTGGCGTGGACGGGTTGCCGAAGGGGTGGTGGATGATGACAGTGTTCATTCAAGCAATAACTCTATGCATACCTGGACGACCGCACCTGATGGTTCCAGCCGATTATTGGAAACCAATAAAACCTTGCTGATTGACGATAACGGTGAAGCGATAGGCACACTCAGTATTAGCCATGATGTGACTGACTGGCACGAAATGCAGGAAAGCCTGAAGCAGGAAATTGAGAAACGCGAGATCACCGAGCAAGCGTTGGCCCAGCGCAATACGTTGCTCGATACTATCTTAAATGCCAGTACAGACCCGATTGGCCTCTACAATGAACACGGTATTTATGTCGGCTGTAATGAACCATTTGCCCGATCCCTGGGTTTCCGGCAGGAAGAACTGCTCGGTAAAGCGGCCTCTGAGGTGCTCGAGCCTGATAAATGGGAAATATTCCAAGAAACCGATCAGCAGGTGATAAGGGATGGGGTAGCACTCAAGACCGATGATTATGTCATTTTGGAAGATGGTACGCCGATCTGGTATGAAGTGGTGAAGTCTCCCTACCGTGATCCGACCGATGGTATGGCAGGGGTCTTGGTCATGGCCCGTGATGTAACGGAGCGCAAGATGGCAGAGCAGCAACTGGCCGATGCCATCATGGAGCTGCAGGAGCTGAGCTTTATCGACAGCCTGACCAAAGTCGCCAACCGGCGTAGCTTCGATGAGCAACTGCGTAAGCTTTGGCATGGCCATATCCGGGAGCAAAAACCACTGACCTTGATCCTGTGTGATATCGATAACTTCAAAGCCTTTAATGATAACTATGGCCATCAGCAAGGGGACTTTGCCCTGCGTGAAGTCGCAAAAGTGTTCCGCAGCGTTGTGAAACGCGAGACCGATGAGGTTGCACGCTATGGTGGTGAAGAGTTTGCATTTTTGCTGCCTAGCACCGATATGAAAGGCGGTGAAGTGATTGCGGCGAAGGTACACCGGCATCTGGCGGAAAAAGGGATCACCCATATGTTTTCTGATGTCGATACCAAGCTGACTGTTAGCCTTGGGATCGCAACCGTCACTCCGTTACCGACCCAGGATTATGGCGAATTGGTCGAAATGGCAGACATTGCGTTGTATAAAGCCAAGGCGGCGGGGCGTAACTGTACGATGTCTATGTCAGACATCGACGACTTTTAACGAGAACAACAACTCTGTTTCTGTATCGAAGCCTGCGTTAGCAGGCTTTGTTATATCAGGACAAATGATATATCTGTGGGGCTTATCCTTTGGTTCTGGGCCCGGGGCGATTATCATGGTAATAGCCTTTCATTGGTAGGAATAAATAATGAGACAAATCAAAGTGCTGGCTCAATTCTATGTTGACTTGCTGGTCAAGCTTGGCATCGTCAGGTTCAGTTTGCTGTTAGCGCTGGCCTTGGTGGCCCTGGCTGTTGTGGTACAGGTTGGGGTGACCTTGGTGTTGCAGGGAGAAGTGCATAATATCGATATTGTACGCTCGGTATTTTTCGGCCTGCTGATCACGCCGTGGGCGGTGTATTTTCTGTCGGTGGTGGTCGACCAGCTTGAGGACTCACGTCAGCGTTTGTCTAAGTTAGTGACCAAACTGGAAGAAATGCGTTCGCGCGATATGCTGCTTAATAAGCAGCTGCAGGAAAATATTTCCCAGCTCAACCAGGAAATTGAAGAGCGGGAAAAAGCAGAGGAAGCCCGCCAGGTTGCGATGCAGGATTTAGAAAATGAAGTCTATCAGCGGGAAAATGCCCAGCTTGAGCTAGCAGAGCAGAGTGCGCTACTGAAATCATTTCTCGATGCGTCGCCGGATTTGATCTACTACCGTAATGAAAAAGGTCAGTTTTCCGGCTGTAACCGAGCGATGGAAGAGCTGACCGACAGAACAGAGAAACAGCTGGTGGGGTTGACCCCCTGGGATGTTTACAGCGAGGAAGTGGCGAGCAAAATTTCCGAGACGGATCAGCAGGTCTTTAACCAGAGCGTATCGCTTACCTACGAGCAGTGGCTGGAGTATCCGGATGGTCGCAAGGCTATCTTTGAGCTGCGTAAAGTCCCTTTCTATAGCCGGGATGGCCGCCGTCTGGGGCTGATGGGCTTTGGCCGTGATATTACCGAGCGCAAGCAGTACCAGGATGCGCAAGAGAAAGCCAGCCGAGATAAGACAGCCTTTATTTCCACTATCAGCCATGAGCTGAGAACGCCGCTTAACGGTATTGTCGGGCTGAGCCGGATGTTGCTGGAAACTCGCCTTAACAAAGAGCAGCGCGGCTATATGCGCACTATTCATGTTAGTGCGATCACCCTGGGTAATATTTTCAATGACATTATCGATATGGATAAATCCGATCGCCGCCGTCTGGAATTATTGCCAAAACCGCTCGATTTTGAAGAGTTTGTAGTAGAGATGGAAAACATCTCAGGTCTGATGGCGGAGCAGAAAGGGCTACGCTTTGATCTAGAACGCCTCACAGACTTACCTGGCTGTATTGAAGTCGACAGTACCCGTCTGCGGCAGGTGTTATGGAACCTTGTGAGCAATGCGACCAAATTTACTAAAGAGGGTGGTGTGGTGCTGTCTGTCAGTTGTGATATCCATGAGCAGCAAGCAGAGATCACCTTCGAGGTTGAAGACAGCGGGATCGGTATTCCTGAATCCGAGCTAGATAAAATTTTCGCCATGTATTATCAGGTCAAGGAAGGCAGTGACAATCTGCATGCTGTGGGAACCGGTATTGGTTTGGCGGTATCGCGGCAGCTGGTCCAGATGATGGGGGGGGATATTACCGTTTCTTCTGAAGTGGGTGAGGGCAGTACCTTTACCGTCACCATCTGTGTTCCGCTGGTGGAAAAAGTGGAAGAAGAAGAGGTGATGCCTGCGGTACCACAAGCCAGCCTGAATATTTTTATGGTTGAAGATATTGAGTTGAATATCACTGTAGCCAAGGCACTGCTGGAAACCCTCGGGCACGAGGTGACGATTGCGATGCGGGGTGATGAAGCGCTGGAGAAGTTTGATCCTGAGGCCTATGATTTGGTATTGCTTGATATTCAGCTACCTGACATGTCCGGCTTTGATATTGCCAGAATACTGCGAGAGAAGTATGACTACCTACCTGCCCTGGTGGCGCTGACGGCCAACGTGATCAAGGACAAGGAGGAATACCTAGAAAAGGGCATGGATGATGCGCTCAGCAAGCCGCTTAGTGTGAAGGCGATCACCGATGTGATCCAGCGCTTGGTGCTGACTTGCCCACTTGATGAGGATGAGGAAATGGATGATCTGTTCCCGGAGCAAGAGCAAGAACAAGATAGTAATGGCCTGAGTGAGGATATGGTTAACCAGCTATTGGATCTCGAGATGCTGAGCTCCTATGTTGAAATTGTCGGTACCAAGCCCGTCTATGAAAGCATTGCCATGTTTGAGGAAAAAATGCCGGAGTATATTGAGATCCTTGATTCCAATATGACCGCCAAGGATAAAGACGGTATCAAATTTGAGGCACATAAAATTAAAGGGGCTGCCGGGTCTATCGGGCTGAAACATATCCAGCAGGTTGCCCAGAAAGCGCAGTCGCCCGAGTTGCCGGCCTGGTGGGAAAACATCAATGACTGGGTCGATGAAATTAAAGATGGTTACCAGAATGATCTGACTGTGCTTAAAGGCTGGTTAGCCATGCAGGAGAAATCATCATGACGTTAAGAACTATTTCGCTGGCTGCAAGCTGTCTGCTGCTGGTCGCTTGTTCCGAGCCTGAAAAACCATCTGTGACTGATGCTGAACCACCCGCAGAGGCAGAGGTTCAATCACCTGTCGCTGAAGAGACAGATATACCAGCCGAGGAGGTGGTGCCGGAAACGCTTGAGCCAGAAGCTGAGCCCCAAGTTTCATTGGCGGCAGACATCTGGCAGTCACCGACAGAGCTGACAGTTGCAGGGGTGGTTGTTAACCTCAGCAGCGAGCTATGGCTAAATAGCATGCCGGTGATAGGGGACGACGGTACCAAACCTGCCTATAAGCTGCATGCCTCGGTGAAGCTTCAGTCGACGGATATGCAAGCGCTGCCGACAGGGATTGAAATCACCCAGGTATTGCTGGATCACGAGGATAAGCAGTGGCTGGTGACGGACGATCTAGAAGTACGTGCCGAAGGCGAGTTGAGCCTTGAAGTAGCGCTACGTGGCGGTCCTGAATGGAAGCCTGGCAGTAAGGTCAATATAGCAGTAAACATTATGCATGGAGGTCAAGAACACACCCTCGTACAGCATGATGTCGTGCTTGCCGAGGTGTTCTAAGCTCGTTGCCAGAAAATAAAAAAGGCTCCGGAAGGAGCCTTTTTTGATCGGATGGGTAAAGAATTACTCTTCGCCCAGGTCTCCGCAGAAGCGGTAGCCTTCACCGTGAATGGTCGCAATGATCTCAGGTGTATCGGCGACAGACTCGAAGTGCTTACGGATACGACGGATCGTAACGTCAACAGTACGGTCATGTGGCTTCAGCTCACGGCCTGTCATCTTCTTCAGTAGCTCGGCACGGGTCTGGATTTTGCCTGGGTTTTCACAGAAGTGAAGCAGGGCACGGAATTCAGAACGCGGCAGCTTGAACTGATCACCGCTTGGGCTAACCAGGGAGCGGCTGTTGATTTCAAGCGACCAGCCGTTAAATTCGTAACGCTCAACCAATCTTTTATCTTCGGTTGGCAGGCCTTGGTTCATCGCACGGGTCAGCAGGTTGCGAGCACGGATAGTCAGTTCACGTGGGTTGAATGGTTTGGTGATGTAATCATCAGCACCAATTTCAAGGCCCAGGATCTTATCAACTTCGTTGTCACGGCCGGTTAGGAACATCAGTGCCATATCGCCTTGCTCGCGAAGCTCACGTGCTAGCAGCAGGCCATTTTTGCCTGGCAGGTTGATATCCATGATCACTAAGTGAACCGGGTGCTCGGAAAGCATTTGGTGCATCTCAGCACCGTCGTTGGCTTCAAATACAGTATAACCCTCGGCTTCAAAGATGCTTTTCAGGGTATTACGTGTTACGTGCTCGTCTTCTACAATTAGAATGTGAGGGGTTTGCATTGGCAGTACCTAAATTTCTAAAAACGGAATCTGGTCAAAAACAGAATAGTTAAATTCTATAAAAAAAATTCACATACAGGCAAAGTATTAGACAAAATACATTTTATTAAGCTGATATAGCAGCCTGTCTGGTACGCCATCCGTTATTCAGCAAGATGATATGTCATGACTATTGCTGAAGAAGCCCGAAAATAAGGGGCATTGGCTACAATCTCCGTGGGATGGCGACGATTGTATGCACTTAACAGCTCGCTAACAATATTGCGGCTTTGTTTCGTGGCTGCTTTTTGGAGCTTTCTTGATTTATATCAAACAGACTGAATGGTCTTGCTAATCTTCAGTTTGTTTAACATTAGCTACAAAATAATACGTCGCACCTAAGGTAAAACTGAAAATGTGTGAACACATCTCGTTATGGTGTAGCTACCAGGCTATTTTATTCAAAGCCGAGCAACACCCCGTTTACCCCTGCTTTGCAATTCTAACAGCATTTAATCCCAGAAGCATTGTTCTTAATAAGTCTGACAACTTAAAACGGAACGAATTACTGAAAAGTGAGCTCCAAAATGTGACAAATGGGCTACAAACGGTGACAAGTAGTGCCCCGGACGGGAGTTGGCAAGAGCCGGGCTTTGCGGTAGCGCTCTCTTTGGAACAAGCTGACCAGCTGGCGCGCCGCTGGGAACAGAATGCGTTCTACTGGATAGAGTGGGGGCAACTGTATCTGGTTCCTGCCCTAATGGATAATGTCACAACAATAAAATTGGGTGAAATCAAAGACTTTTTCTACACTGAGTAGAGGTGCGCACTTGCCATGAAGACAAAGGAGTTTGTGATGATAGATTTACTACCCGATTTGTGTGATCACTATGGACAGGATGTTCGCTGGCTGCCTCTGGCGGTACATGATTATGGTGGCAGGAACATATTTTACGGTGAAGTCGTTACGCTGCGCTGCTTTGAGGATAACAGCCTAGTGCGAGATATTGTGTCTGAAGATGGTACTGGCAAGGTATTGTTTATTGACGGCCATGGCTCCTGTCGCCTTGCACTGCTTGGCGATCAGCTGGCAAAACTGGCACAGAAGAATCACTGGGAAGGGATCGTGATCAACGGGGCGGCACGTGATATCGGCACCCTGGCAACCATTGATATCGGGGTAAAGGCCCTGGCGGCCTGCCCGTTTAAAACGGACAAAAGGCAGACGGGTGATCGCAATGTGACCCTGACCGTGGCCCATACGATGGTCTACCCAGGAGATATGTTATATGCCGATCTCAACGGCATTTTGCTGAGCCAGAAGCGGCTGGATCTTTCAGTTCTAGAAACGAGTTAAGTGTTAGGAGGTGCCAACGAATATAAACAATGTGGTGTTGTTTGTATTCGTTGAGTTTAGAACAATGATCGGGCTTAGAAACGGAACCCGATGCCCAGTTGATAGAGTTGCTCCAGTGCCTCATAGTCAACTGTGGCATGGAGGTTAACCCGATCGGTGACTTCATATTGGCTCGACACTTCAACGCCCATCACCGTGTCGCGTTCTACCGTTTCCGAGGTTAACGCACTTTTCAGGCTAATTTTAGATGAAAGACTGTATTTCACGCCGGATAGCAGCCCCCGAGTGGCTGCCTGGGATTGATTGCCTGTTTTTAGGCGGGTGCTGAGATAAAGCTCGGTATTATCGCTTAATGCGTAGGCGTAGCCGCTGTCAATTTGCCAGACATCAAACTGTTCGGCACTTTTTGATTGCGACGACATAAACCAGCCGGATGATGATCCATCCTGCTCTATCAGGTTAAAAAGCCCTTTTTCTGCTGCTGTTGTTGGTAAAGCCACTACCAGCAGGGCAATCGTGATCAGCAATTGCTTCATTGCGCCACCTTCCCTGTTGCACTGTTATTGTTGATATATTATTTGTAATTGTTATCTGATCATAGTCAGCATTTTCAATAATAGGATAGAATTCTTATTATTGATACATTAGAAATGGCTGAATGAGATATGCAACATTAACCTTAACCCAAGGCGTAACATTCAGATCCAGCGCTAAGTCTATTTTCGCAGTCGGTGCTTGTTGTTATAAGGGTATACATCTTCATACCGGCCATTGGTAATATTCTGTTGTAGCTGCTGCCAGTAACTGGCATCAAACAAGTCACTGTGTAGTTCATTGAACAATGCTCTGACGGTAGGATTGATCAACAAGAAGGTCCGAAATTCTTCAGGGAAAACATCGTTGACCCCCACGCTGTACCATGGCTCGGCCGCCATCTCATCCTCCGGATAACGAGGGGGCGGGATTTTGCGAAAGTTCATTTCGGTCATATAGCTGATTTCATCGTAGTCATAGAACACCACACGCTTATGGCGGGTAACCCCGAAGTTTTTAAATAGCATATCACCAGGAAAGATATTAGCCGCCGCCAGCTGTTTGATCGCTTTGCCATATTCATCGACGGCATGGCGCAGATCCTGCTCATTAGCCTGCTCGATATAGATATTGAACGGGATCATTCGCCGCTCGGTATAAAGGTGCTTGATAATGATCTGATCATCGGTGACCTTGATGATCGAAGGGGCGACCTCCAGCAATTCTTCCAGCAATTCATCACTGAAACGGTGGCGCTCGAAAGAAAAGTTGCGGTATTCCTGGGTATCGGCCATCCGGCCCACGCGGTCATGCTCCTTAACCAGCTTGTACTTCTCTTTTACGGTTGAATGGCTGATATCTTTTTGCGGTGCAAATTTGTCTTTGATGATCTTGAATACGAAGTCATACGAAGGCAGGGTGAACACCGACATGACCATTCCTTTGATCCCCGGCGCCGAAATAAACTGATCGCCGGAGTGTTCCAGGTGATGCAAGAACTCGCGGTATAGCTCGGTTTTGCCATGCTTTTGGCAACCAATAGCAGTATAGAGTTCAGCATTGGTCTTATTAGGGATCAACTCAGCCAGAAAACGCACCAGTGCAGCGGGTGCTGGGGCATATACCATAAAGTAAGAGCGGGCAAAGCCAAAGATGATACTGACGTTGTCGACATGGCACAGGCAGGCATCAATATAGAGTTGCTTGCTGCTGTTATTGAGCACTGGCAGCACCAGTGGCACAGCGCGGTTATCCTTGAGATGGATCCGGCCAATCAGGTAGGCGGCCTTGTTACGGAAAAAAGGCTCACGGATGATTTCGATGACCGGAGTATTGCCAAGCTCGGTGCCGAGATCATGTTGCAGCCGCTGGACGATGAGGTCGATATCTCGGTTTTTGTCTTCCCAGCCCACGGTAAATGGCGTGTCATCCAGCATTCTTTTCAGTACGCTCTTGAGTCCGCCACCGGTGTTATAGATACGGGTTAGCGATGTGGGGTAAGTTGGGATCCGCCCTTCTTGTGAGCTGTGAACAAACAGCTTATCCCGGTTGATATTGCGGTGCTCGAAAATTCGGCAATAGACAGAGTTGAAAAAACTTTCCGCGATTTCATAGCGGGGATAGTCGAGCAGCAAATCTTCATAGGCCGATTTTACTGCCATAAGAAAGGTACGGTTGGCATACCGCTCGCCGAGCATGATCTGGATCTGGCTAGTCACCAGGCCGACATGGTGATCATAAAAGCTGATCCGTTTCTTGAGAGCTTGGTGCACGGCGGGCCAATTTTGGCTTTCAAAACGCTCCTGGGCGCCAGCGGTGACATCCAGGAATCGGCCGTACATGGCATCAAAACCTTGCAAAATTGTATGGGCTACGAGCTGTTCCATTACTGCTGCCATTCGGGATCCCTCCGAATTAAATGTAGCCAGCTTTTCTATGCCTACTGTCTTAAAACTGGCTAATTATTATTCATCATTAACTCTACTATGCAACGCTGCGCGCTTAACTTCAATCTATTGCCTGTTTTTATTCTTTTAAAGCATAGAAAGGGTGGGTGATTGATGTCCAGATTGGTAGCAGCTTATACAAGAAAAGCAAAAACTTTATTGACTCAGTCAGCGTATTAAGGTAAACGTTAAGTAATACAGAATATTGGCTAAACCTAAGGCTATTATGTTTACAGCGATCAGCAATATTACCACCACCATTATTACCGGCACCATGCGTGTTGGGGCGGGCTGATACGCATAAGAATTGAGAAAAAAGCCCGCACTCAAAAAAGTGCGGGCTTTTTTTTAACCTTTTTATTTGAAGATGTTTACTCACACCAGCGCTAGTTATGCAGTTAGGTCGTCAGTGAATCAAGGAAGTCGGGAGTAGGGAATGCGAGTATTAAAGTTTGGTGGCTCATCACTGGCAGATGCGGACCGTTTTTCACGGGCAGCAGATATTATTGCCAATAATGCCCAGCAGGGCGAGGTGTCTGTAGTACTTTCAGCACCGGGCAAAGTGACCAATAAATTGGTGTCGGTGATTGAAAGCACTGTCAAGACCGGGGAGGCAGAACTGCAGCTTGCCGATTTGGAAGCCGTATTTAATGATTTGTTTGCAGGCCTGCTGGCGCTGGAGCCAAAGTTTGATAAAGCACTGCTTGATGCCAAACTAGCCAGTTCGCTCGGTCAGCTTAGGCAATATGTCCATGGTATGAAGCTACTGGGCCTGTGCCCTGATAACGTCTATGCCAAAGTGATCAGCAAAGGTGAGCGCCTATCTATTGTTGCGATGAAAGCGATGCTGGAAGCCAAGGGGCAGCCATCTAGCCTGATTAACCCTGTCGAGCGCCTGCTGGCACACGGTGACTTTCTGGAAGCGCATGTTGATATCGAAGTATCGACCAATAATTTCAAACAAGATCCACTACCTGAAGGCCATGTGAATATCATGCCGGGCTTTACCGCCGGTAATGATAAAGGAGAGTTGGTTACTCTGGGACGAAATGGTTCCGATTATTCAGCGGCAGTATTGGCGGCGTGCCTGCGTGCTGAATGCTGTGAAATTTGGACTGATGTTGATGGTGTCTATAACTGCGATCCTCGCCTGGTTCCAGATGCACGACTGCTCAAATCTCTTAGCTATCAAGAGGCCATGGAGCTGTCTTATTTTGGCGCATCGGTGCTGCACCCGAAAACCATTGCCCCGATTGCCCAGTTCCACATTCCCTGCCTGATTAAAAACAGCTTTAACCCACAAGGGGCTGGAACCCTGATTGGCCTAGATACTGGCGAAGATAAACTTGATATTAAAGGGATCACGACCCTCAAAGATCTCACTATGGTCAACATTTCCGGCCCGGGAATGAAAGGTATGGTCGGGATGGCGGCACGTGTTTTTGGCGCGATGTCAGCAGCAAAGGTATCGGTTGTACTGATCACCCAGTCATCGTCGGAGTACAGCATCAGCTTCTGCATTGAAAGTGAAGACAAAGCCGTTGCTCAGCAAGCGCTGCAAAATAGCTTTGAGCTGGAGCTGAAAGAAGGTCTGCTGGAGCCGGTTGAGTTCCTTGATAACTCGGCCATTGTTACCTTAGTCGGTGATGGTATGCGGACATCTCGCGGTATTGCCTCCCGCTTCTTTACCTCGCTGGCGGAAGTGGATGTGAACATTATTGCGATTGCCCAGGGCTCATCAGAGCGAGCAATTTCAGCGGTTATCCCGGTTGAAAAAGTGTCCGAGGCCGTGAAAGCCTGCCATGAAAACTTGTTTAACAGTAAGCACTTCCTTGATGTGTTTGTTATTGGTGTGGGCGGTGTTGGTGGCGAGCTTGTTGACCAGGTATGTCGCCAGCAGGAGAAACTGGCTGACAATGGTATTGTGATCCGGGTGTGCGGCCTGGCCAATAGTCGTGGTTTGTTGCTGGATAGCAATGGCCTGCCGCTAGACAACTGGCGCGATTTAATGGGACAGGTCAGCGAGCCACTAAGCCTCGCCCGGATGATCCAGCTGGTGCAGCGTCACCACATCATCAACCCGGTGATTATTGACTGTACTTCTGATCAAGGGATTGCCGAGCAGTATGCTGACTTCCTGGCGGCTGGTTTCCACGTGATCACCCCGAACAAGAAAGCCAATACTGCCAGTATGGCCTACTACCATCAGTTGCGTCAGGCAGCACGTTCAACTCGCCGTAAGTTCATGTATGACACTACAGTGGGTGCCGGCCTGCCTGTTATCGAAAACTTGCAGAATCTGATGGCGGCAGGTGATGAATTGGAGCGCTTCTCTGGCATTTTGTCTGGTTCAATGTCGTTTATCTTCGGTAAGCTTGATGAGGGAATGAGCTTTAGCGAAGCGACCACTGTAGCGCGCAATAACGGCTTTACTGAGCCGGATCCGCGTGATGATTTGTCCGGTATGGATGTGGCGCGCAAACTATTGATCTTGGCTAGAGAATCGGGACTTGCATTAGAGCTGGATGATGTAGTGGTTGAACAAGCCCTACCGCCAAGGTTCGATGCAGAAGGTTCGGTGGATGATTTCATGGCTCGTCTGCCTGAGGCGGATGAGTACTTCAAGCAGCTCTCGGCACAAGCTGCAAAAGAAGATAAAGTACTGCGTTATGTCGGGGAGATTGATAACGGCAAGTGTGCGGTGAAGATTGCAGCCGTTAACCCAGACGATCCGATGTTTAAAATCAAAGACGGTGAAAATGCCCTGGCATTCTATAGCCGTTACTATCAACCAATTCCTTTGGTACTGCGCGGCTACGGTGCCGGTACTGAAGTTACAGCCGCCGGTGTGTTTGCCGATCTGATGCGTACATTAGGCTGGAAGCTAGGAGTCTAAAATGAGTGTTGTAGTTTATGCGCCAGCATCGATTGGCAATGTGAGTGTCGGTTTTGACGTGCTGGGGGCAGCAGTGTCGCCGATCGATGGCACCTTGCTCGGCGATCGGGTAAGGGTTGCGGCTGGCGAGCAGCCGTTTTCATTAAGCTGTGTGGGGAGTTTTGTCGCGAAATTGCCGCAGGTTGCTGAAGAGAATATTGTCTACCGCTGCTGGCAGGTATATGCCCGCGAGCTGGACAAGAAAGGGCTGGTGCTTAAGCCTGTTGCCATGACGCTTGAGAAAAATATGCCGATTGGTTCAGGGCTCGGCTCCAGCGCCTGTTCGATTGTTGCTGCATTGGATGCACTCAATCGTTTTCATGATATGGCGCTGAACGAGACAGAGCTGCTGGCTTTGATGGGCGAGATGGAAGCGGAGATTTCCGGCAGCCTGCACTATGATAATGTGGCGCCATGCTATTTGGGTGGCTTGCAGTTCATGGTGGAAGAGCTGGGGATCATTAGCCAGTCGGTGCCTTGCTTTGACGAGTGGTACTGGGTGATGGCCTATCCTGGAATCAAGGTGCCGACCGCTGAGGCGCGCGCGATCCTGCCTTCGCAGTACCGCCGCCAGGATGTGATTGCCCACGGCCGTTATCTGGGCGGATTTATTCATGCGTGCCACTCGCAACAACCTGAGCTGGCAGCCACAATGATTAAAGATGTGGTGGCAGAACCGTACCGTGAAAGATTATTGCCTGGGTTTGCCGAGGCGCGGCAGTATGCGCTGGAAGCCGGGGCACTGGCGAGTGGTATATCTGGCTCGGGCCCGACCATGTTCAGTGTCTGCAATGACATTGAAGTGGCCAAACGTATTGCACGTTGGCTCGAAGAGCATTATGTTCAGAATGATGAAGGATTCGTCCACGTTTGTCGCCTCGATGAGCAGGGATCAAAAGTAACAGGAAGTGAGCTATAACAATGAAGTTGTATAACCTAAAAGAACATCAGGAACAGGTTTCGTTTGGCCAGGCCGTTCGCCAGGGCCTTGGACGTAACCAGGGATTATTCTTCCCGTCAGAGTTACCGGAACTGGGTGATGTTGATGCACTGCTTGAGATGGATTTTGTCAGCCGCAGCAGTAAGATCCTCTCGGCATTCATCGGTGAAGAGCTTGCGGCAGAAACCGTTGACCAGATGGTAAGCAATGCATTCCAGTTCCCGGCCCCTGTTGCCAAGGTGAAAGACGGGGTATATGCCCTCGAGCTTTTCCACGGCCCGACACTGGCCTTTAAGGATTTTGGCGGCCGCTTTATGGCCCAGTCACTGGCCGCGGTCACAGATAGCGATGGCAAAATCACTATTCTTACCGCGACATCGGGTGATACCGGTGCCGCCGTCGCCCATGCTTTTTACGGTATGGATAACATCAAAGTGGTGATTTTGTATCCGAAAGGCAAGATCAGCCCGTTACAGGAAAAGCTGTTTTGTACCTTGGGCGGCAACATCAGCACGGTTGCTGTCAACGGGACATTTGATGACTGCCAGGCATTGGTGAAGCAGGCATTTGATGATGAAGCACTACGCCAGGAGATTGGCCTGAACTCGGCTAACTCTATTAACATCAGCCGCCTGATGGCCCAAATTTGCTACTACTTCGAAGCGGTTGCCCAACTGTCAAAAGCTGAGCGTGAAAACTTAGTGATTGCCGTACCAAGCGGTAATTTTGGCAACCTAACCGCAGGGCTGCTGGCAAAATCACTAGGGCTGCCAGTGAAACGCTTTATTGCCGCAACCAACGTCAATGATACTGTGCCACGCTACCTGGAAAACGGCCAATGGGCACCAGAGCCAACCGTGGCGACTATTTCCAACGCGATGGATGTGAGCCAGCCAAACAACTGGCCGCGAATCGAAGAACTGTGCAAGCTAAAAGGCTGGGGGCTTGGCGAGCTGGGCTATGGTGCGGTCACTGATGATCAGACGGCAGAAACCCTGCGCCAGATGGATAGCGAAGGCTACCTGTGCGAGCCGCATGGTGCGATTGCCTACCGTATCCTGACCGAGCAACTTGAAGAGGGTGAAACCGGTATGTTCCTTTGCACAGCGCATCCTGCGAAGTTTAAGGAAGTGGTAGATGAGATCCTGGAGAAGGATATCGACCTGCCGGCACCATTGGCTAAGCACAATGCAATGGAGCTGCTGTCGCTAGAGCGTGACAATGACTTTGAACAGCTAAAGGCGGTACTTCGTAGCGTTCAGGGCTAATTGCTTTGATTTAAATTTGCCGACATAGCAAGAGAAAAGGCGTCAGTCAGAGAGCAAGTTAGCTGCTTTCTGGTTGGCGTTTTTTTTGTATCTGTCACTAGTTAGTGACAGATATAAAAAAACGGCATCAGAAATGCCGTTTTTAGAATGCAGTTTACTTAACAGCAGGTGATTATAGGCTGTTGGTAAAAGTACGAGCGATAACGTCGCGCTGCTGCTCTATTGTTAGAGAGTTGAAACGTACCGCATAACCAGATACACGGATTGTTAGCTGTGGGTACTTTTCTGGGTGCTTAGCTGCGTCTTCCAGAGTTTCACGCTTAAGAACATTAACGTTCAGGTGCTGACCGCCTTCGATTTTTGCTGGTGCTTCGATTGGCAGTTCGCGGTACTCGATGTCGCCCAGATCAGAAGTCGCAACAACTTGATCAGCGTCGAAACCTGCTTTTGCACTTACGCAACGCGCTTCATTGTTATCGCTGTCTAGTAGCCAGATAGAATTCAGTAGATCGTCGTTTGCCGCTTTAGTGATTTGAATACCTGTGATCATGACTTACTCCTCCGAAGGATGTCGTTAATTTTTTCGATTTTTGTGTCGAGCTGCGTATTATATACCCCGCCAGTCATAAATTGGTATTGATTTAGATCAAGTAACAACAAAAAACCTCAAATGTAATGCGGTTGTTTTTTTGAGCTAGGTCAATTAACTCTTATATTACCTGGCTTTTTATGTGTATTTTATAATTTAAAAAATATTTGAATTGATCATTTGTAGTAAATTTACAACATTTTTGGTGATGTATATCCATTATTCGTCGTGATAATGTGGCCTGTATCTGATCATTTTGTTGTGTCATTCGTTTGAAAATAACGCGTGAACACTGAGAGCAACGTTGTAGCAGAAGGTAGAAAAATGAAGTTAATTGGGGCGCATGTGTCAGCCGCGGGCGGAGTATTCAAAGCTCCGGAAAATGCAGCCAAGATCGGTGCGAATGCATTTGCACTGTTTACCAAAAACCAACGTCAGTGGATGGCCAAGCCGCTCGAGGAAGATGTGATCAAGGCGTTCAAAGCCCGCTGCCAGCAATATGGCTTCTCTCCGGAGGCCATTTTACCCCATGACTCGTACCTGATTAATCTGGGCGCACCCGAAACAGAGAAGCTTGAAAAATCACGTAATGCGTTTATTGATGAAATGCAGCGCTGTCGGCAGCTGGGGTTGACCTTGCTTAATTTCCACCCGGGTAGCCACTTAAAGAAAATCTCAGAGCGAGAATGTTTGGCATTGATAGCCGAGTCCATCAACCTGGCTCATCAGGAAGTGCCTGGTGTTATTGCTGTGATCGAGAATACAGCCGGCCAGGGCAGCAACCTAGGCTGGCGGTTTGAACACCTGGCTGAAATTATTGAGCAGGTTGAGGACAAGACTCGGGTCGGGATCTGTATCGATACCTGCCATACATTTGCTGCAGGTTATGATTTGCGTAGTGAGATGGCGACCGAAGCGACATTTACCGAGTTTGACCAGGTGGTGGGGATGGAGTATTTGAGGGGGATGCACCTGAATGACTCTAAAGGCGCACTGGGTAGCCGGATTGACCGCCACCATAGTCTGGGTGAAGGAGAGATTGGCTGGGATTGTTTCCGTTTCCTGATGCAGGATAAACGTTTTGATGACATCCCGTTGGTATTGGAAACCATTAACCCTGACATTTGGCAGCAGGAGATCAATACACTGCGCTCCTTTGTGCCTGAATAAGCCATATACGGCGTATTTTGATAGCACTCATTTAGGGCAACTGCTTGAAATGAGTGCTTTTTTGTTGGCTAAAATTGCACGGTGTGATCTTATCTCTTTGATTTTTAATGGTTTTGAGGTGTCTGAGTTTCTGGCATTAATCTTTCATAGCTCTATGTGAGATTTATTTTCTGTGTAAAGACAGGTTTCGGAGGCTTCTATGAACACTGACATGATGATTTTATGTATTGGCTTTGCAATGCGCTTTCCTCAGGCCAACCGTCCGATCCAGGGGCGTGGTCATTGGCGGACGCCCACTCAGCAGCATCACCATCCTGAACAAAAGTAGAGCATGATGAGAAGATGATTGCTCCTGATAGGCTGGTTGTGTTTTCTTCTTGAGGTAAGGCGACTAGAATGAGCGGTTGAATTTAGTATCAGGAGCAAATCATGAGCCAAGCAGTGACCTGGCAGGAGATCATTCACCAGGAGCAAAAGCAGCCCTATTTTCAACATATTGAGCAGTTCGTTGCTGCCGAGCGCGCGGCAGGAAAAGTGATCTACCCACCAGAGCAAGACGTGTTCAGCGCTTTTGATACCACACCATTTAAAGATGTTAAGGTCGTGATTCTGGGGCAAGACCCCTACCACGGCCCGGATCAAGCACACGGCTTGAGCTTTTCTGTGCGCCCTGGGGTTAAGACGCCACCTTCCCTGGCTAATATGTACAAAGAGCTGGCCACTGATATCCCAGGTTTTGATATTCCCCAGCATGGTTACCTTCAGCACTGGGCCGAGCAGGGCGTTCTGCTGCTAAATACAGTGTTGACTGTCGAGCAGGGCAGGGCACATTCGCATGCCAAGATCGGCTGGGAAACCTTCACTGATCGGGTGATTGAAGCATTGGACCGACATCTAGAGGGCGTGATCTTTCTGCTCTGGGGCGCGCATGCCCAGAAAAAAGGGAAGAAGATCGATGGTGACAAGCACTACATCCTGAAGTCAGCTCATCCTTCTCCATTATCCGCTTATCGTGGATTCTTTGGTTGTAAACATTTCTCGCAGGCTAATATGTTATTGGACCAGATGAATAAGCCAGCAATAGATTGGAAGTTAGAAGATTGTGTCTAATTGGTGCGAATGTGATTTTTTTGTAACTTATTTGAAAGATAAATAATCAGGATCAAAGCAGTTTTGTCTAGCTCGGCTTACACTCAAAACAAGGTTTAAGGAAGAATTGTCTGGGAGGGAGCTATGATGTTGGAAAGTATTCACACTGAACATGGCTATATCAACCGGCTGCTGAACATATTGCAGCAGAAGCTGGTTGCGATTCAGAATGGTCAGCCTGTGAATTATTGCTTGATCAAAGATATTGTTGAATATTTGCAAAAGCACGCTGAGTGCTGTCACCATCCGAAAGAAGACCTGCTGTATCGTTATTATCAGTCGCATTATGCAAGTTGTGGCGAAATGCAAAGCCTGGAAGCTGAACATATTGAACTGGCCAAGTTAACCCATGAGTTTTCCGATGCTGTGGATATGATCCTGATGGATGCAGTGATCCCTCTTGATGTCTTCGCTGAAAAGCTTAATACGTTTGTCGCAAGACAAAAAGCACATTTGGAATTTGAAGAAAAACACATTCTGCCTTTAATTCGCCGTACATTTACGGCCGAGGACTGGATAGCCATATCTGCGGAGTATAAAGAGTGTGAGTGCGATCCCCTATTCGGTGACAAGGTGTCCGAGCGATACCGGCATTTGGCTGCCCGTTTGACGACTTAGCTTAAATAACCGATGTGCACCGAGAGCGCACTAGACAAAAAAACGCCGGCATCAGCCGGCGTTTTGCTTAGCCGTGTGTAAAACTAGCTGATATCTATGTCATCAGGGTAATCCCTGAACATATCAATATCTTCCAACTCTTTACGAAGTCTTTGCCTGTCCTTTAGAGCTTCAATTTCCCGCCACTTGCGCTTAACTGGCTTGCTACGGGCACCACGGCGTGGTGTATCTGTTGCAAGAATGTCATCGAATGCATAGCTGTCCATAGAGCACCTCTTTCTTACAGATTAGTCTTTAGTTAAATATCATATCGGGAATTAAAATAAAATTGATGTGTTTCGCATTTGTTATCTATTTATGAATCTTTTATGTGCGTTCACTCGCAACTAGCTTACGCGTGGTTAAAAAGCGAACAGTAACAGCTGATTTGCTGCTGTTAGAAGGTTGAATTTTAAAGAATATAAATAACTATGCAGGCAGAGGCTAATGATGTCTGTTACCTATTCTCATGGTTAAGGCCGGGCGCTGCCATTCTCACCCTTGCATTCCGATTGGGCATATTGATTTTTAGCTGATATCCCTGCATGATCATGCGCCATCTGCAGTGATACAACACAAATCTGCTGCATTCAGGTACAGCATACCCATTGATTTGGGCTGGTTTTGTACCTGTCATTTACCACATAAAAAAGAACGACTAAGGTTGTTAGTAAGCAACCCTATTATTTTGATTTTATTCAGTGCTAATAGAAAAAGTACTGGGTACGGTCATTTTTTGAAAATTTTCGAGGGGTAGACGTGTCAAGTCAGATTAATTTTTTAAACGATCTGTTGTGGGGCTCCGTGCTCATTTACCTGCTTATCGGGGTAGGTGTTTTTTTTACCTACCGACTGGGGTTTATTCAGTTCCGGCATTTTGGCCATATGTTCAGCGTGATGAGGAACAGCCGAAAGTCAGATAAGGCCGGTATTTCGTCTTTCCAGGCGCTGTGTACCAGCCTGGCTGCCCGGGTGGGTACCGGCAATATGGCCGGGGTCGCGGTGGCGCTAACCCTAGGGGGGCCAGGTGCCATTTTCTGGATGTGGCTAATTGCCATGTTGGGAATGGCAACGGCCTTTGCCGAGAGTGCATTGGCACAGCTGTACAAGACCCGAGATGACGACGGTAACTACCGAGGTGGGCCGGCTTATTATATGGAAAAAGGTTTGGGAATGCGCTGGATGGGTGTCGTGTTCTCTATTTTCCTGATCATCGCATTTGGTTTGGTTTTCAACTCGGTACAGGCCAACTCCATCACCCTGGCGATGAACGTAGCCTTTGGCTGGAACCCGACGTATGTCGGGGTGGCACTGGTGTTCATGACCGGCGTGATTATTTTTGGTGGCCTGCGGGCGATAGCTCGTACTGCTGAGATCTTGGTTCCGGCAATGGCACTGTGTTATCTCGTACTGGCACTGTTCATTATGTTTACCAATATTGGCAAGCTGCCGGATGTGTTACTGATGATCTTCCGTAGTGCGTTTGGTTTGGAAGAAGCTGCATCAGGGGCGCTAGGTTACTCAATTGCCCAAGGCATGATCAATGGCCTGAAGCGTGGCCTGTTCTCCAATGAGGCCGGTATGGGCTCAGCGCCCAATGCGGCGGCATCAGCGACGCCTTACCCGCCACACCCTGCGTCTCAGGGTTATGTGCAGATGCTGGGGGTGTTTATGGATACCATAGTGATCTGCTCAGCAACGGTTGCGATTATCTTGATGTCTGGTGAATATGTGCCGCATGGCGAAATTACCGGTATCGAGTTGACCCAGCGTGCGTTGAGCTCGCAAGTGGGGGGCTGGGGCGCAATATTTATTGCGGTGGCCATTTTCTTTTTTGCCTTTACCTCGCTAGTAGCCAATTACTCCTACGCCGAGACCAACCTGATCTTCCTCGAGCATAACCATAAAGCGGGCCTGACGGTATTCAGGATCGTTGTATTGGGTATGGTGATGTTTGGTGCAATAGCGGATCTCCCGACGGTGTGGGCAATGGCGGACGTATCGATGGGGATGATGGCGATCATCAACCTGATTGCCATTGTATTGTTATCGGGCACAGTGGTGAAACTGGCCCAGGATTATAACAAGCAGCTGTCGCGGGGGAAGGTACCAACCTTCGACAGTAACGATTACCCAGAGCTGCATGCTCAGCTTGAAGAAGGGATCTGGGATCAGTCTGACAAGCGTTGATTGACTCAGCCTATCAGAAAAATAACCAAAGCCACGCGACTATCGCGTGGTTTTTTTTTGCATCGGTGTTAATCTTTCGATCAGTTAGCCTTAATGGGAATAAAGCCTTATGTTAATTGTGGTTTCTCCAGCAAAAACACTTGATTATGAATCGCCTCTGGCAACACAGACCTATACCCAGCCTGAGCTGACCGATCATTCGGCTGAGCTTATTGAGGTGTGCCGTGAACTGACTCCGATGGACATTGCCAGTTTGATGAAGGTCAGTGACAAAATCGCCGGATTGAATGCCGCACGTTTTGCTGAGTGGCAACCGGAATTTACCATTGAGAATGCCCGCCAGGCTATTTTGGCCTTTAAGGGCGATGTCTATACCGGCCTGGCTGCGGAAACCCTGGCTGAGGAGGGCTTTGCTTATGCGCAAAAGCATCTTCGTATGTTATCTGGCCTCTATGGCTTGTTGAGACCTCTGGATTTAATGCAACCATACCGCCTGGAAATGGGTACTAAGCTTGCCAATCCGCGTGGTACCAACCTGTATCAGTTCTGGGGCGATATTATCACCGACAAACTGAATGCCGCCTTGGCAGAGCAGGGCGATAAGATCCTGGTCAACTTGGCTTCGAACGAGTACTTCAAATCGGTAAAACCGAAGAAGCTTGATGCACAGCTGATCACGCCAGTATTCAAAGACTGCAAGAATGGTAATTACAAGGTTATTAGTTTCTATGCCAAGAAAGCCCGAGGCTTGATGGCTCGCTATATCCTTGATAATAAAGTTGATTCAGTAGAAGTCCTGAAGCAGTTTGATGTGGCGGGATACTATTTTGTCCCGGCAGAATCGACGGACAAGGAACTAGTCTTCAAGCGCGAAGAACAAAAGTAACTCAACCTTGATAAAGTGCACGGCAGTGGTTACGAAATAGGTTTGTAGGTAAATAAAAGGCAGGGTCATCCCCTGCCTTTGTTGTTGATGAGTGACGTCTAAGAAGGCTTATGCGTCTTTTTTGCTACTTGGCTTTTGCGGTGCCGCTTTGTTTTTCTTCTTTGCCGCTTTCTTCACTTTGGCCGCTTTGAGCTTCTTGTCGACTTTTACTTTTTTCTTCTTAACGGTTTTCGACTTTTTGCTAACTGGTCGTAATCCGCTGATAAAGCGCTCAGGCACTTCTTCTTTCATGTATCTACCCACACGCTCGATCATTGGTTGATCGTGTGCTTCGATGAGCGAGATTGCAGTCCCTTTTTTGCCTGCACGAGCGGTTCGGCCGATCCGGTGTAGGTAGACATCTGAAGTACGTGGCATATCGAAGTTAATCACATGGCTAACATCCGGTAAATCGATACCACGAGCCGCAACGTCGGTCGCAAGTAACACGTTGACTTCACCGTCGCGGAAACGTGCGATCGCATTGTTACGTGATACCTGCGCCATTTCACCTTGGATCCAGCTACATTTGATATTCATCGCTGCAAGCTGATCACGTAGGGCACCGAGGCGCTCACGTGTTTTGATGAACACAATACTGCGCTCAGCCTGATGATTCAGGATGTTTTCCAACAAGGCCAGCTTGTGGTTCATATCATCACAACGCAGGTACAGTTGGTGGATCTTCTTGCGTTCACGGCGTGAAGGCTCTGAATTGACTTCTACAGGCTCAGTTAGAATAGTCTCTGAAAATTCACGTACACCCTTACCTTCCAGCGTTGCAGAGAACAGCAGGCTCTGGCGGCGCCAACGGCATTCTTTATTGATGCGCTCAACAACTTTGGTAAAGCCCATATCCAGCATGCGGTCTGCTTCATCCAGGATCAGGCATTCAATAGCACGACAGTCAAAGCGTTCCGCTTCGATGTATTCCATCAGACGGCCCGGTGTTGCCACAACGATATCCTGTGTTTTACCTAGCAGCTCAGCATGCTCGTCATACGAGATACCACCAGTAATCGTGAAGATTTTCTGGTTGGTAAACTTCGCCAGTGCACGGGCCTGATCTGCCACCTGAATGGCTAGCTCGCGGGTTGGTGTTAACACCAAAACACGCGCAGGCCCCGGCCTTTTACGCGGAAAGTCTTGCAGGTGCTGAAGCATTGGCAGAAGAAAAGCGGCAGTTTTTCCGGTACCAGTTGGAGCGGAAGCCAGAACATCTCTACCGTCCAGGGCATGAGGGATAGCCTGGGCCTGAACAACGGTCGGGCGGTCATAGCCGACCTCTTCAATCGCTTGTAACAGCTCGCTATCTAACTCTAATTCGGAAAAGTCTCTCACCAGTCATCTCTCCTCGGGAATAAGACTAACGCCAGTCATTACTCTCAATTTAGTATGAGATAATGACGAGAGGCATTGATATAAGGGGCGGCATTATAGAGACAATTGCCGCAAGTATCACCGATTAAAGTATAAAAACTTCGTGATTAAGTCATCTTGCGACACTCTGCCCCCGGTATGTGCTCAAAGCTTAAGGTAAAAATCACGGGTCAGTGCTGAGAATGACTCAGAATATTGTCCTTGGTGATGGATGGACAGCTGTTCGGTGTGCATGCCACCTGGTAGCGGAGAAAGTGCGATTAGTAAACGGCTGACAGGTTTTTTCTCTGTACTGCGTACTTCGCACAGTTTACGGCAGAAAAGTTGAAAAGCTGGAGCCAGCTTGATCAACTGCCGACCTTCGTACTCGGGCAGGATCAGGCTGGCGGTGCCTGTTTCACAGAGCAAGTGCCGGATCGTAGCCAGTAGTTTTTGGTGGGT
The DNA here is from genome assembly GCF_059552575.1 of Photobacterium sp. HL06. NCBI lineage: Bacteria > Pseudomonadati > Pseudomonadota > Gammaproteobacteria > Vibrionales > Vibrionaceae > Photobacterium > Photobacterium sp. HL06. The sequence continues at coordinate 3,517,778 of NZ_CM183914.1, read as the reverse complement.
CAGGCTGTCGGTATGGCGAGCCGTTGCCCGAGCCTGGCAGCCAGCCTGCAAGCCTGAATTAAAATAAGGCGGATTGCAGACGATAGTACCAAAGGCCCCGGCGGCTTGCTGGGCTGCCCAGCTTTCAATATTTTGCTCAATGCATTGCAGGCGATCAGGCCAGGGTGATTGTGCGAAGTTGTGGCCGGCAGCCTTAGCCGCTGCATGATCAATCTCGACCGCCACAACAGGGGGAGCGGCCTCAGCAGTGCGCTGGGCGGCAATCAATGCCAATAGCCCGCTGCCGGTACCAATATCTAGGATCTGGCCATGTTCAACTAATTCCGCCCAAGTTCCCAGTAATACCCCATCGGTACTGACTGGCATACCGCAGCCGAAATCATCAATATGGAACTCTTTGAAAGTAAACCCTTTTGCCATCATATCTCCGTCAGGTTCAACATCAACGCCCTATGGCCGTGCAATTCGGCTACCAGCGTCATTAGAACAGCATTATAGCCAGTTAGTTTTAGACTTCAGAATATTTTAATTTTGTTAATTTGTTGTTGAATAGATATTGATGCTATTTTTTATCTTTTTAATAAGCCTGATTTATTGGTTTTATGTGTTTGTTGGGGTTCTAAATTTGGTGTGTTGTGCTGGTTTTTTGGTTGCCAAGCCAAAGATTATGGTGTTTATCACTGGGTGGTTGCTTATTGTTCTCTTTTTCTTCATTATGCTGCGATATATGTCACATTTAGCAGTAAGTATTTGTGACAAATAATTCTAATATCGTAAACACATCATACAGACAGATAACGAGTGGAAGGTGCAGTTTGAATAAAACACTCAAGATTACAGACATACTGGCGTTAGGTTTTATGACCTTCGCGTTTTTCTTAGGGGCGGGAAATATCATTTTTCCACCTCAGGCAGGTTTATCCGCAGGTGAAAACCTACTCCCGGCGATGTTCGGTTTCCTCTCTACCGCAGTGGGCCTACCGCTGATCGGTATTATTGCCGTCGCTGTTGCGGGTGGTGGCTGGAGTGGTCTGACTCGCGACTTGCCACCGAAAGTGGCGACCCTGATGGCTGTGCTGATCTTCATTATTATTGGTCCCGCTTTTGCAGCACCGCGTACAGGTCTTGTGGCTTACGAAATGGCAGTTAAGCCTTTCATTACTGATGCTGGCCAGGCAAGCCTGACCATTTTCTCCGTTGCTTTCTTTGCCGTTGCCCTGTTCTTTGCCTGGTCTCGTGGCAAGCTGATCGACATGATTGGTAAATTCCTGACTCCGGCTCTGTTTGTCGTGCTGGCGGTACTGGCTATCGCGGTGTTTGTTAACCCGCAGGGTGAGATCCTGGCAGCCCAGGGCGATTATGTTGACATGGCGTTCACCAAAGGTTTCCTTGAAGGTTACAACACCATGGATACGTTTGCGGCGCTGATGTTCGGTATGCTGATTGTTGATGTTATCCGCAAGAAAGGCGTGACTGACGAGAAAGCGACTTGTACTTATCTGATTTATGCTGGTGTGATTGCCGCTGCCGGTCTGGCATTTGTGTATATCTCACTCTTTTACCTTGGCGCAACCAGTTCGGTTGTCGCGGCTGGTGCCGATAACGGCGGTGCTATCCTGGCTGTTTATGTTCAGGCGCTATTTGGCCCTGTTGGTCAGATGATCCTGTCAACTATCGTATTGCTAGCGTGTCTGACAACAGCTATTGGCCTGATCAGTGCGTGTTCTGATTACTTCAGCTCTCTGACTAAGCTGTCTTACGAAAAGTGGGCGGTTATCCTGGCTGTGGTGTGTGCCGTAATTGCCAATGTTGGCCTGAGCCAGCTGATCGCACTGTCGATTCCGGTTCTGTTTGCGCTATACCCGGTTGCTGTTGCCTTGGTTGTTCTGACCTTTGTGCGCCAGTGGATGCCAAACCCGCGTGCCGCTTACCGTATTGTACTGCTGGTATCGTTTATCTTTAGCCTGATTGATGCCGCCAAGTTCATGGGTATCGACATGTCAGCGCTGAATGTACTGCCACTGTTTGACTTCGGTATGGCATGGGTACTGCCGACCTTCGCGGCACTGGTTGTCTCCCGCTTTGTCGGTGGCAAAGCCGAGCAGCAGGAAATTCAGACTGCTTAATCGCTGATCGACAGTCAACAAAAACGGGGTGCCATGGCATCCCGTTTTTATATCTGAAGCAAAATATTATAGCGTTTCGCTGTACTCGGTCAGGATTTGTTCGCACCATTGGGTGATACGATCATCGCTAAATTCATATTGGCTGTCTTCATCCAGTGCCAGGCCGACAAAGAAGTTCTGGTCTTCGGTCAAAGCCTTTGAAGCTTCGAACTCATAGCCTTCGTTAGGCCAGTAACCAACAAAGTGTGCACCTGTCGGCAGTAGTTTGTCATGCAGCATGCCCATCGCATCGAGGAACCATTCGGTATAGCCTTCCTGATCGCCAAGGCCAAACAGGGCGACAGTTTTCCCTTTTAGCGAGAGTCCGTCCAGCTGTTCCCATACGGCTTCCCAGTCCTCCTGCAGCTCACCAAAATCCCATGTCGAGATCCCGAGGATCAGCATATCGAAGTTATTCATTGTGCTGATATCTGCTTCTTTGATGTTGTGCAGTTCGACCAGCTCTGCGCCGATACAGTCACGGATTTTCTCTGCTGCCATTTCGGTGTAACAGGTGGTTGAGCCGTAGAATAAGCCAATTTTCATGCTGCTAGTCCAGTAGGTTTGTGCATTAGAACAATAGCTGGGGATTTTACCTAGGTTGGCGGCTGTTGACTAATTCTGTGTGCCGCAAGATGACGCTGGAGCTGGGTAAAGTGAATGTTGTCATAAAAGTGGTGGGGGAATTTGACAGTGAAATGGCCAGTTACTTTTGCTGATAAATAGACTACCATGACAAAACTACTGTGTATTTATCCATGTGTTAATGCGATGGATTAGTCGATTGGTTAGAGGTTGTGGTGGAAAACGACGAAGTGATCATTGAGCGGTTTCTCGATGCTATGTGGATGGAGCGAGGGTTGTCTGAAAATACCTTAACTTCGTATCGCAATGATTTAAATAAACTGTGTCGCTGGCTCGAACAGGAGAAACTCAGCCTGGACAGCGCCTCCGTGGACGATTTGCAGCGTTATCAGCAGTGGCTGTTTGATGCTGATTATATGCAGACCTCCCGGGCTCGCATGGTCTCGGCAATCCGGCGGCTATACCAGTACCTGAACCGGGAGAAAATTCGGGAGGATGATCCAAGTGCAATGTTAGTCAGCCCGAAGCTGCCCAAACGCCTGCCGAAAGATATCAGTGAAGAGCAGGTTGATGCCCTGCTGGATGCGCCGGATCCCAATGATCCTATTGAGCTGCGAGACAAGGCGATGCTGGAGCTGCTCTATGCAACGGGATTGCGGGTCACTGAGCTGGTTAGCCTGACCATGGAGAATGTCAGTCTGCGCCAGGGGGTGGTACGGGTTACCGGTAAAGGAGACAAGGAGCGGTTGGTTCCGATGGGAGAAAATGCCGTCGACTGGATTGAACAGTTTCTTGAAACCGGGCGCCCGCAGCTGCTGGGCGAGAAAAGTTCAGATGTCGTGTTTCCAAGCAAGCGTGCCAAGCAAATGACACGGCAGACTTTCTGGCACCGGATCAAACACTATGCCGTGTTGGCCGGTATTGACTCAGACAAGCTTTCTCCCCATGTCATGCGGCACGCTTTCGCGACTCATTTGCTTAACTATGGGGCTGATCTGCGGGTGGTCCAGATGTTGTTGGGCCACAGTGATTTGTCTACCACGCAAATTTATACCCATGTGGCGACAGAGCGGCTCAAGCAGCTGCACGAAACGCATCATCCAAGGGCTTGATTTGGTGTCTCAGGGCCAAACCGTTACAATGCGATATACTGGTTGCTTATTGATAGGCTTGGTTATACTGAAAGAACCTATTATTAATTGAACTATGAAAGTTTTTCGGACTCTTAAGGGTCTTACTAGTTATCCATATTATTGCTGAAAGGAAATAGTCGAATGCACTTTTTTGGCCGTACGATACTTGCAACTGCTGTGGCACTTACTGCTTTTACAGCAGCGGCTAAGCCTGATGATGCTGCAATCAAGACGAAACTCAGTGGATTGGGGTTAGCTCCGGTCTCGATTACACCGTCTCCGCTTTCTGGTTTGAATGAAGTGGTAACAGACCGTGGTATTGTTTACGTTTCTGACGACGGTAACTATTTCCTTGCTGGCCAGCTATACCAGAACGATGGTGCCCAGCCCGTCAACCTGACGGAGCAGAAAATGGCCAAGCTGAACAAGGCTAAGCTGGCGGGGATGGAAGGCGAGATGATCGTCTATCCGGCCAAAGACGAGAAGTACGTTGTGACCGTATTCACCGATACCAGCTGTGGTTATTGCCGCAAGCTGCATAGCGAGATGCAGGCCTACAACGATGCCGGTATTACTATCCGTTACCTGGCTTTCCCTCGTGGTGGTGAACGCTCACGTAACTTTGCCGAGATGAGTGCTATCTGGGGAGCGAAAGATACGGCGAAGGCCATGAATGAGGCGAAAAGTGGCGAGTTTAATGTCAGCGGCATCACCCAGCGTGAAGATCTTGTCCGCAAGCACTACCAGCTCGGTGTGGCGATGGGTGTCAGCGGTACGCCTGCCATGATACTGGAAGATGGTACCATGCTGCCGGGTTACCAGCCTGCCGGTATGCTACGCAAAATGCTTGATAGCCGAAGCTAACAACATCGTCTCATTGTTATTGAAACCCGAATTCGAGTGATCGGATCCGGGTTTTTTCTATTGGGCAGAACGCCTATAATGCCTAGACCTTCAGAATCCAGCCCGGACTTAGCCTTGTTATGATTGAAATAAAACGCCGACCATCTGCCGATATTACTGGCTTTTCCGATGCTATCCATCCGTTGTTGAAGCGGATTTATGCCAGCCGGGGCTTGGCTGGTGATGCTGATCTTGAGCGTGGTGCCCGCGGTTTACTGGGGTTCAACCAGCTCTATGGCATTGAGCCTGCCGTGCAGTTACTGGTGTCGGCATTGGCGGATAACCAGCGGATCATCATCGTTGGTGATTTTGATGCTGACGGGGCGACCAGCTCTGCGCTGTCGGTGCTGGCGCTTAAAATGCTGGGCTGTCGCAATGTCGATTACCTGGTTCCGAATCGTTTTGAGGATGGTTATGGCCTGAGCCCGGAAGTGGTCGATCAGGCTGAGGAGCGTGGTGCCGAACTGATAATGACGGTGGATAATGGCGTATCGTCTATTTCCGGGGTTGCCGCAGCGAAAGCCAAGGGGATGCAGGTATTGGTCACCGACCATCATTTGCCGGGGAATGAGCTGCCGCAAGCCGATGCCATCGTGAATCCCAATCTTCATGAATGCGGTTTCCCGTCCAAGTCTCTTTGTGGGGTCGGGGTGGCGTTTTACCTGATGCTGGCATTGCGGGCGGAGCTGCGCCAAAACGGTTGGTTTAACCAGCAGGGAATTGCGGAGCCTAATCTGGCTGAGTTGCTGGATTTAGTGGCTCTGGGGACCGTTGCCGATGTCGTTGCGCTAGATGGCAATAACCGTATTCTGGTTCACCAGGGGCTGCAGCGTATTCGTGCGGGTAAGTGCCGGCCGGGGATCCAGGCACTGGTTGAAGTCGCCAATCGCGATCCGGCGCGGCTGGTTTCAAGCGACTTAGGTTTTGCTCTCGGGCCGCGGATCAATGCTGCAGGGCGCCTTGATGATATGTCGTTCGGCGTCGAGCTGCTGCTTTGCGATAATATCCAGGCTGCCCGGCGGATGGCATCGGAGCTGGATGCACTGAACCAGACCCGGAAAGAAATCGAGCATGGAATGAAAGAAGAGGCCCTGGCTATCTGCGAGCGCCTCAAGTTTAACCAGCAAGACATGCCCTATGGCCTGGCACTGTTCCAGCGTGACTGGCACCAGGGGGTGATTGGTATTTTGGCTTCTCGGATCAAAGAGCTATACCACCGTCCGGTGATTGCGTTTGCCGATGCCGGCAAGGGAGAAATCAAAGGCTCTTGCCGTTCCATTCCTGGCCTGCATATGCGCGATGTGCTAGATCTCATCGATACCCAAAACCCAGGAATGATTTTAAAATTCGGTGGCCACGCCATGGCGGCGGGTTTGACTATCCCAGAAGACAAACTGGCGGCATTCAGCCAGGCCTTTGATCAGGCGGTGCGCAAGGAGCTGGATGAAGATGCGCTCAAAGGTGTTTTGCTAACCGATGGTGAGCTGGACAGTTATGAGCTGAATTTGCAAACGGCCGAACTGCTGCGCTCGGGGGGGCCTTGGGGACAGCAATTTCCCGAGCCTATGTTTGACGGTAGATTCCGCCTGTTGCACCAGAAGCTGGTGGGCGGCAAGCACCTTAAAATGATGCTGGAGCCGATTGCCGGGGGCAGCGTGATTGACGGGATTGCCTTTAACATTGATATTCGCCGTTGGCCGGATGCCTCGGTGCAACAGGTTCAGTTAGTGTACCGCTTGGATGTCAATGAATTTAGGGGAAATAGCAGTGCTCAGCTGATGGTCGAGCATATCGAAGCGCTATAGCCAATAGTCATGAAAGCTCAAGGCAGGGTCGTTGAGACTCTGCCGCGGCGATCAAGATCACGCTTTTTCTCATGCTAGAGAGAGTAAACAGATTATTTCAAGATGGTGACGACACTGTTTCTGTGATCGGGTTTAAAAAATAAATTCACCGATAACCTTTCTTCCCCTCTGTATATTCTATCAACAATTCGATAGAATCCTCCGGTTACGTCCATTTCAGCTATGAAGAGTGGCAATGTTCGAGATTAATCCTATTAAAAACCGACTTGAGGATGTGTCAGCACGTACTGATATCCTTAGGGGGTACCTTTGACTATGATGCTAAGAAAGAGCGTCTAGAAGAGGTAAATGCAGAGCTAGAGCAACCAGATGTATGGAACGAGCCAGAACGTGCTCAAGCTCTGGGTAAAGAACGCGCAGCATTAGAAGCGGTGGTTGATACAATCGATCAGTTAGACCAAGGCGTAGAAGACGTTGAAGGTTTACTTGAGCTGGCGATTGAAGAAGACGATCAAGAAACGTTTGATGAGATAGAGCCTGAACTGGCAGAGCTGGAAGCCAAGCTTGCGAAGCTTGAATTCCGCCGTATGTTCGCGGGTGATCATGACGAATCTGATTGTTATATCGATCTACAAGCAGGTTCGGGCGGTACAGAAGCCCAGGACTGGACATCAATGATGCTACGTATGTACTTACGTTGGGCTGATGCGAAAGGCTTTAAGACTGAAGTAATCGAAGTCTCTGAAGGCGATGTGGCTGGCTTGAAGTCAGCAACTGTTCGTATCAGTGGTGAGTACGCGTATGGCTGGCTACGTACCGAAACGGGTGTTCACCGTTTAGTGCGTAAATCACCGTTTGACTCCGGTGGTCGCCGTCATACCTCATTTGCTTCTGCGTTTATTTATCCGGAAGTTGATGACAACATTGATATCGATATTAATCCTTCTGATTTACGTATTGACGTATACCGAGCTTCGGGCGCGGGTGGTCAGCACGTTAACACCACCGAATCTGCGGTACGTATTACTCACCTACCTACCAATACCGTGGTGCAGTGTCAGAATGACCGTTCTCAGCACAAGAACAAAGATCAGGCGATGAAACAGTTGAAAGCGAAACTGTTTGAGCTTGAGATGCAAAAACAAAATGCTGAGAAGCAAGCCAGTGAAGACTTGAAGTCTGATATTGGTTGGGGCAGCCAGATCCGTTCCTACGTACTGGATGACTCCCGAATTAAAGATTTACGTACCGGGGTGGAAAATCGTAACACCCAAGCGGTACTTGACGGCGATTTAGACCGTTTTATTGAAGCTAGCCTGAAATCAGGTCTGTAACCGAATTCGGTTAAAAATTTAAAGGTTACCCCATGACTGATCAATTACAAGATGAGAATAAGCTGATTGCCGAGCGTCGCGCGAAACTGGATATGATCCGCGAGAACTGTAAAGCAAATGGCCACCCGAATGATTTCCGTCGCGACAGCCTAGCGGCAGACCTGCAGGCTAAATACGGCGAAATGTCAAAAGAAGAGCTGGAAGAAGCGGGCAACGTCGTTGCTATCGCTGGCCGTGTAATGGCTAAGCGCGGTCCTTTCCTGGCGATTCAAGACGTATCTGGCCGTATTCAAGCTTATGCAGCCAAAGATGTTCAAAAAGACCTAAAAGAAAAATATTCTGGCCTGGATATCGGTGACATCATCGGTGTGAAGGGTGAGCTTCATAAGTCAGGTAAAGGTGATCTTTACGTGAACATGAGCGAGTACGAGTTGCTGACCAAAGCACTACGTCCTCTGCCAGAGAAATTCCACGGCCTGACTGATCAGGAAATGCGCTACCGCCAGCGTTACGTTGATCTGATTGTGAATGACGATTCTCGTAAAGCGTTTGTGATCCGCTCTAAAGTCGTTTCTGCAATCCGCAACTTCATGGTAGAAAAAGACTTCATGGAAGTCGAAACGCCGATGATGCACGTGATCCCGGGTGGTGCGACAGCACGTCCGTTCATCACTCATCACAACGCGCTAGATATCGAAATGTTCCTGCGTGTTGCGCCTGAGCTATACCTGAAGCGCCTAGTTGTTGGTGGCTTCGAGCGTGTATTTGAAATTAACCGTAACTTCCGTAACGAAGGTCTATCGCCTCGTCATAACCCTGAATTCACCATGATGGAATTCTACATGGCGTATGCAGATTACAACGATCTGATGGATCTGACGGAAGAAATGCTTACCAAGATCGCGACTGACGTACTTGGCTCTTCAAGCATGCCATACGGCGATGAAGTTGTAGAGTTTGCTGGTCCTTATCCGCGCCTTAGCATGCTGGATGCGATTAAGCAGTACAACCCAGACAATGCGACTATTCAGCAAATGACCTATGACGATGTTCGCAACATCGACTTCATGCGTAACCTGGCTGAGTCTTTGAGCATCGCGATTGAAAGCTTCTGGACTTGTGGCCAGCTACTGGAAGAAGTCTTCGGTGAAACGGCTGAGCCGCAGCTAATCCAGCCGACTTTCATCACAGAATACCCTGCGGACATCTCTCCACTGGCACGTCGTAATGATGATAATCCGTTCATTACAGATCGCTTTGAGTTCTTCATCGGTGGCCGTGAAGTGGCCAATGGCTTCTCTGAGCTTAACGATGCACAGGATCAGGACGAGCGATTCAAAGCACAGGTTAATGCGAAAGATGCCGGTGATGACGAAGCCATGTACTACGATGCTGATTACATCACAGCGCTTGAGCACGGCCTACCGCCAACGGCAGGTCAGGGTATCGGTATCGACCGTCTGGTGATGCTGTTTACCAACACGCACACGATTCGTGACGTGATCCTGTTCCCGGCAATGCGTCCTCAAAATGGCTAATACCTATTAAGGTATCACACCATCTTTAAAAGCCACCCATCGGGTGGCTTTTTGTTTTGTGATTCTAATCAATGGTTTAATTTCTATTGGTGTCTCTTGTTGCATTTGAGTGATGTATTATTGCTGGGGGGGGGGCAATTCGCCCGTGAATAACAACAAGAGAAGGGATTACAATGAAGTACCGTATTGCGTCATTGGCCATTGCAACTGTTTTACTGTCAGGTTGTATGTCAACCAAGCTGACGCCGCCACCCTCTGATTATTTGGGAAGCTTGCCCGCTGAATATAAAGCGAAGCTAAATGAACTTAATGATTTGCCTTCCACGCCTTTTCGCGGTGGCGTCCAGACTTTCCAGTTTGATGAAGAGAAGTCGTTGCTGACGATAGTGTTTCGTTTGCCTAATCCCCGCTGGGAGTGGGGTTCCAATAAGTTTGAAGCACAGAAAGAGATGTTTCCATATGTATGTGAGAAATTTGGTCCTGTGATTGATCAGGGGCTGGGAGTACGCTATTGGTATTCAGGTGGTCGTGGTTTTGTGACCGATGTTGTAACCCAAGATACCTGTCAGAAGTTAACCCACTCAATCGAAAGCTAAATTTATTCACCTTTGCTCTTGGCAACGAGATGGTGTTGCCAAGAGTTGATGGACTATTCCTGCTCCCTACCGTAATTTCCAATAGTGGAAATTATTCCTCTTTTATTCCTATAGTGGATTATTGTGTGTGATTAAATTCACATTACCAGTAATTTTTGCCCTCATAAACAGAACGATATTCTGCGAATATTGTTCTATTTCCCCTGTCGATAAGTTACAGATTTATATATGTTTTAGTTTGTTGTTCTGTGATTTGTCTGATCTAACAGTGTTTAATTTTGTGTGCTGTTTGTAGTTAAATTGTAAAAATTGTTCTTTTCAGTCGGATTCATCTGTGTAAAATGTCGCCCAACCCACGAGGAACAGTGGGAACAGGAAGTAAGCGAAACTTAAACAAGCACAACCTACTGGAGATGGACGATGAAGAAATCGCTATCAGGAAAGATATTCGCAGGCCTATTTGCTGGTCTGATATTAGGTACCGCGATTCAGTACCTGTTTAACGGCGTTACATTGATGGATACCTATGTACTTGGCCTGGCAGAAGGTGCTGGCGGTATGTTCGTATCACTGATCAAGTTATTGGTCGTGCCATTAGTTTATGTCTCGATTGTTTGCGGTATCGTTGATCTGAAAGACATCACGGCATTTGGTCGATTGGGTGGTAAAACCTTTGGTCTTTACATTATTAATACCATCATTGCGATCACCGCAGCACTGACGGTTGGGATGATTTTCCAGCCAGGCGCTGACGCGAACCTCGCCGGTACGGTATCAGAAACTGTTACACTGACAACGACTGAAACCCCTGATATTTTCTCACTGATTGTTAACATCGTACCAAGCAACCCAGTACAAGCTTTTGCAAGTGGAGATATGCTGCAGATTATCTTCATGGCGATTCTGACAGGTCTTGCAATTCAGGCACTTGATAGCCGTGGTGGCCCTGCCATCAAGACATTCAAGATGGCAAACGAAATCATGATGAAGCTGGTTGGCCTGGTGATGAGCCTGGCACCATTCGGTGTATTTGCCCTGATGGTTCAGCTAGGTGCAACCTTAGATGCTAACACGCTGATGTCGGTAGCAGGTTATGTCGCGCTGGTTGTTGCGATGCTGGTATTCTGGATTTTCTTCTTCTATCCAATGATGGTAGGCCTGACAACGGGTATCAAACCTTCTCAGTTCCTACGCCATACCCGTGAGCAGATCCTGTTCTCGCTATCAACAGCAAGCTCGAACGCAACTATTCCAGTTACAATGCGTACCCTGACGGATAAGATTGGTGTGTCGAAGTCAGTTGCAGGTTTCGGTGTACCGTTAGGTGCGACCATGAACATGTCAGGTGTGTCTATCTACATCGCACTGGCAACTATCTTTGTCGCTAACGCTTTTGGCCAGCCAATCAACAGCGCTGACCTATTCACCCTAGGCCTGACTATCTTGCTACTGTCTATCGGTGCCGGTGGTGTTCCAGGTGGCGGTGTTGTGATGGTCGGTGTCTTGCTTCACCAACTAGGCCTGCCACCAGAAGGCCTGGCGATTGTAGCCGCGGTTGACCGTATCAATGATATGTTCTGTACCAGCTCTAACGTAGTCGGTGATACAGCAGTCAATACCATTGTAGCGAAAAGCGAAAATGAGATTGGTGTAGAAGAGAGCGACGCTCCAGCCGAGACAGTAACAGTGAGTTAATTCACACTAAGATGATGATTTAAAAGCGCCTTCGGGCGCTTTTTGCGTTTTGGCACGATAAATAATGTGAAACCCTTACCAAGATATTAATTATAATAGTAAACAAGTTGCATCATTTTAAGCGAGCGACTTATCATCAAATAAGGAATGGCTTTTGCAACAATACGCCGAGGTCGTTAGCAACCGGGTGAGATGTTTGAGTACTGGCAGATGGAAAGGCGGTGAAGGATGAAGACAGAATTGAAGCGCGCTTCAGCCCTGGGAACATTAATCGTTCTAGGGGGCAATGACATACCCTGGATAACGACATTAGAACAGGCGGGATGGCGCTGCTATCGCTGCTATGATCTTCGTACTGCTGAATCACTGTTACTGGAAGTTGGCCCCTGCATTGGTGTTGTCGACCTTACCCAGGACAATTTCAGCCTCAATGGTATTGCTGGGGTGGTCAACCGTAATAAGCAAGCTCGCTGGCTGGCATTGGTACGTGAGGAGCAGCTTAATACCGAGGCGATCTGTCAGTTTATTGTGAACTTCTGTATCGACTATTTTACCTCGCCTGTGCCGGAGTCCCAGCTACTGAAAACCATTGGCCATCAGCTAGGTATGCTGCAATTGGAGCGAAAGGTATGGCCCGAGCTTGGACAGTTTGGCCAACACGGTTTGCAAGGCAATACCGCGGCAATGAAGAAACTGCGCCATCAGGTAAAACGTATGGCTGCAGCAGATATGCCGGTGTTTGTGCAGGGGGAGATTGGTACAGGGAAAGAGCTGGTTGCTCAGGCAATCCACCAGGCGTCAACCAGAGCCAAGGCAGCCTTTGTCGGTATAAGCTGCGAAGCGGTCAATGCCTCCTGGCTAATCGATGAGGGTAACCAAGCCGAATCCTGCCGCTGCTGTTTTGCGGCTGCCGATAAGGGGGTGTTGTTTCTTGATGAAATATCAATGCTTAGTGATGAGCGGCAGCAAGAGCTACTGCGTTTTTTACAGGATGGCTGTTTTACTACAGTATGTGGCCGTCAGGTTCAGTCAGATCTTCGTTTGGTCGTATCAACCCGCTATCCGCTGGAAGAGCTGTTGGCCGAGGGGAAAATTCGCGAAGATCTGTACTATCGGCTAAATGTACTCGGGTTGGCAGTACCTGCGCTGCGTGAGCGGGGAGAGGACATATTGCTATTGGCTGAGTACTTGCTGCTGAAATTTTCCCGTCAGTACAACAGTATGGCAAAGACCTTGTCGGAAGAGGCAAAAAAGCTGCTGTTGAGTTACCCGTGGCCGGGCAATGTCCGTGAGCTGATCAGTCAGCTTAAGCGGGCTATTTTGCTGACAGAAAGTAAAACTATTGAAGCCGATCATCTTGACCTGCCCCGTATGAACGATGATAAGCAGAGCCTGAAGAAGATCCGAGAAGAGTCGGAACGCAGTGCGTTGCTGACAGTGCTGGAAAATAACAAAGGACAAATTTCAGCGGCCGCCCGTGAGCTTGGCGTGTCGCGGGCGACGATGTATCGCCTGCTGAACAAACATGACTTGGTGCCGCCTCCCCGGCCATACCGGCAAAGCTGATTGTCAGTAAAAAAAAGCGCCCTGAGGCGCTTTTTTTAGGCCGATGCGGCACTGACTGGCAAGGGAAAGATCTTGTCATAGGCCAGATTGTACCCATAGGTGTAGAACAGGTAGAAAACAACCAGTCCGATATCCATGATAAAGGCATCGACCAAGCTGATGTTCAGCCACCAGGCAATAACAGGCAGGGTGAACCATAATAGGCTGATCTCAAACACAAGAGCATGAACGACCCGGTGCTTGACTTGTTTTTCGAGCTGGCCGGTGTATTTCATCATTGCCTTATCAAATAGCAAGTTGTAGGCAAAGTTCCAGCCAGTAGCAAAGAGGGAGAAGGCAACTCCAAGCGTGCCAATTTTATGCGCATCGAAACCGAAGAGCTGGCTCAGGAGCAATACGATACAGACAAGGGCGATCAGTTCAAAACCGATGGCATGACGAATTCGATCTAAGGTTGAACGCATAATGGTTTTCTCTATGGTTGATATGGTGATCAAGTAAAGCTTGTTGATGGGGCTTATTCTAACGAAATTATTGATACTATTAAGTTAGGTGCTATCGCTAAAACAGATAGGCCATCTTGGGAAGCAAGAAGCAAGAAGCAAGAAGCAAGAAGCAAGAAGCAAGAAGCGAGGAGAAGTATCAGTGCGATTTTCGATTGAGCAGCTTGAGGCTTTTGTAGCTGCCGCCGAGGCCGGATCATTTTCGGCCGGGGCCAGGCGGTTGGGCAAGGCGCAATCGGTGGTGAGTACCGCGGTGGCTAACCTGGAGGCTGATTTAAATTTAGCCCTTTTTGAGCGATGCGGCCGAACTCCCGTTCTGACTGTTCATGGTACGGCGTTGATGGTCAAGGCGAAGCGTATCTTGGACGAGTGCGGTATTTTGCTGGCCGCTGCAGATAGTTATCAGATGGGGATCGAGCAGAAAGTTACCTTAGTGGTGGAGTCGATGGCAATGACCCAGGCGATGGCAGATCAGCTGAAGTTGTTCGAATTGCGTTTCCCTCAGGTTGAGGTTGAGATCCTCAGTGCAGGGGAAGGTGATGTGCTGAAGCTAGTGGCGGAAGGGCGGGCACAAATTGCCGTTATGCTCCAGCTTGAATTGCTGCAACCCGGTTTTGAAGTTTATGGGCTGGGCACCTTGGAAATGTGGTGTATTGCTTCTGCAAGCCACCCATTGGCACAAGTGGCGCAGCCGACCTGGCAGGATCTGCAGCAACAGAGACAGATCTTGCTAACGGGGCGCTACGGTCAGGATCAACAAAGGTGGCGGGTTGCCGATGCCGTTTGGCGAACTGAAAATGCGATATCAGCCATGCAGTTGGTCAGTAGCGGTATTGGCTGGACAGCCTTGCCTGCCGAAATGGTCAGGGATGTCATAGAGTCAGGGAGCTTGACGCGCTTGGCGCTTGAGTTTGAAACCCAGCCTTGGCAACAGGGCGTCGATATTGCCTGGTCTACCCAGCAACCACTGGGCCAGGCAGCACAGGAACTGTTGCTGCTATTAAAAGCAATTAAATTGTAATCGACTGAGATAGAAAGATAATTTTATTTTGCATGCCATTTTATGATTGTTGGTTTATGCTGCATTTTTAACCGCGTCGGGTCAGTTTATGGGGGATCTGGGCACCTAAAATAACAAAGCTAGCATAAAGTGGTTTTATGCATTCAGGTGCTAATATATGCTTGTTTTATTCGTTTGGCTGGTTAAAATTAACCCAACTTTATCCCTTTTCTTATTTATTACCAGGAGGAAAACATGATGACTATCAGTATGTTGAAATGTCTGCGTCCTGCTGGTGATGTCTTGAAGCACACCAACCAATAACAGCAATCCGCTGTGTAAATGGGCCGCGGATACCTGCCGCGGCTAGTTAAGTTATCAGCTTGAAACGGCAGTATCTGTGTCCCTCCGATAATCTATCTAATGGAGAGCACTATTATGCGCCAATCAGTCTATTTACGTATCGCCGTTTTGTTAATTCGTCTTGATGTTCATCGTGAAGACGCCACCTGGCGTCGGGAACACCGCCGGATCCGTATTCACCTGCCTCAGCTCTCTGAGCACCTGCTGCAGGATATCGGGGTAGGTAAAGATCACCGTGTTGAAAACTACCTTGGATCAGACAAGGCCGGCCGCATGGTACGTCATCTGAGACGAGGGTATAAATCGCGACTCGTGACATAATGACAGCGCCTTACTCTTAAACGCGATGAGTAAGGCGCGATGACCGGAGCAGGCCTGAAACCAGGCCGCAGGCTCAATCTGAGCGTTGACAGGCGTTGTAACCAATTATAACGCTTTGCCACGGAACTCGTCTCGAGAGCGAAGGGGAGATCCGATACCGTTGAAAGATATCAACATCGGTGTCTACCTACGTTGGTTGAGCTAATGTTTTTTGGGCCCCCGTTTGACGGGGGCTTTTTTATGCGGCTAGGCCCGGTTCCGCACTTATGGGCAAGGATTGGAATAGGTGATCCCCACCTCTTCCAGATCGGCCAGCACTTCGCTGCCAAGCGTGAGATTGATACTGTCTATATTGGCGTCTAGCTGCTCAAGGGTTGTCGCCCCAATGATATTGGAGGCGACAAAGGGACGCTGGTTGACGAAGGCGAGTGCCATTTTGGCAGGATCCAGCCCGTGCCTGTTGGCAATATCGATATAGGCCTGAGTAGCAGCAACACCTTGCGGATTGAAGTAACGCGAGAATCGTTCAAACAGGGTGCAGCGGGCACCTTCCGGCCGAGCTCCATTGAGGTACTTGCCGCTTAGGGTACCGAAAGCCAGTGGGGAATAAGCGAGCAATTCCACCCCTTCATGATGGCTGATTTCAGACAAGCCAACCTCAAAACTACGGTTAAGCAGATTGTACGGGTTTTGAATGCTGACCACACGGGGAAGATCGTGCTTCTCTGCCAGGCGAAGAAATGACATCACCCCCCACGGCGTTTCGTTAGACAGCCCGATATAGCGGATTTTACCGGCCCGGACTAATTCAGCCAGTGCTTCCAGGCTATCGGTGATCGTCACACCGGAGTGGTCTTCTGTGTATTGGTAGTTAAGGCTGCCAAAGCAGTTGGTTTCCCGCTGAGGCCAGTGGAGCTGGTAGAGATCGATATAATCGGTTTGTAGACGGTTGAGGCTGGTTTCTATGGCATCGTGAATATTGCGTCGATCCAAGGCGATATTTTCACGGATATAGGGGAGGCCTCTCGGGCCTGCTACCTTGGTGGCCAGGATCACTTTATCGCGCTTGCCGGATTTTTTTAGCCAGCTGCCAATATAGCTTTCGGTAAGCCCTTGGGTGCCGGGTTTGGGCGGAACTGGGTACATCTCTGCGGTATCGATAAAGTTTACACCGCGTTCAAAAGCAAAATCTAGTTGGTTATGCGCTTCCGTTTCGCTGTTCTGCTCGCCGAAGGTCATGGTACCGAGGCAAATTTTACTGACTTCTAGCGAGGAATGGGGGAGTTTATGGTATTCCATTAGCCCTCCTTGGACTGGTTGCTATCTTTTGAATATAACCTGTCTTTGGAAGGCTGAGAAGGTGGCAATCAGAACCGAAATAGTTATTAATTTATCAATTACATCTTGCTGATATAGATAACGTGACACATAGTTATACACTGGCAGAGCAAAATAAATGATTAACTTGCAGTCAGGATACAAGGAGATGTAATGAAACTATCGCAGTTGAAGCATTGGCTTAAAGTGGATGATGGCAAAGTCCCTAAATGCATTGTGACCAGCTATGCTGGTTGCTCAGACTATTTAATGGAAGTCGAGTTTAAGCATCAGCTTGAGCCCCTAAAAGATGATAATGACGAAATGGTTCGTTTTCAGTCTATCGAGCAGGTGAAAGATTTGCTTCGTCCGTTGGGGATCACATCGGTAATATTACGTGTCACGGATCCCTATGATGAGTTTTCTCCGGATGGCAAGATGTCAGACTGCCAGGAAGATATGACGATCTCACTGTAATATGAAATAGCGCTCTAGCAGCTCTGCGGTAAAGTGGGTTTTCAAGTAAAAGCCGCGAGGCAGAGTTTTGATCGGCTGGCCATTGGCACCATAAGCTTCGGTCAGTGCCTTGCTGTTTGCTGCTTTTGGACGTAGCTGCAGGATTTCACCATGGCGTGCCGTGATTTGTTCGACCTGCCCGAGTACGATCATATCCATCAACTCTTCCCAGTCCCTGCGTAACCGTTGTTCTTCATCGGCAGATGGGCTCCATAGCAAAGGGGAGCCGACATGGCGATCTGCCAGGGGAATATCCCGCTCTCCTTCGACGGGGATCCATAATACCCTGGCCAGTTTATGGCGGATATGGCTGTTCTCCCAACTAAGGCCCTGAAGGCCAATAAGCGGTGCAACACAGACAAAGGTCGTTTCTAGCGGCTTGCCGTTGTAGCCAATCGGGATCGTTTTCAGTTCGATGCCCAGCTCGGTGAAATCAGGGACAGGTTTGCTCCCTGCGGTTGCACCGAGATGCCATTCCAGTAACTGTCCCACCCAGCCTTTGTCTCGTTTCAGATCCGGAGGTGTAATAAGGCCAGCTTGTTGGGCTAGTTCACCTAGCGTAAGGCCTGCCAGATCATGGGCTCGGCTTAGGAGTTCTTGTTCAGTCTGGGGCGTTGGACGCATATCAATTAGAGAGCCATTATCATGCGAATAGTCGCTGGAACCGGGCATACTACCACAGCACTTCTATGCTGATAATAGTATGGAAGAAGATCTGAAGAGCGGAAATGCCCGACAAGATGAAATGATTCAATGATGGTATATCGCTAAAATGGTCGAAAATCACACGATCCCAGGGCGGGTAGTATAAAGATCAATGGTAAACTGTATTGATGCTAGTTGTAAGGTTTTGATTTTAATGTATTTTTGTTGTTATTGGGTAATGGCTGAACCAGGCCTGGCGAGCGAAAGTTTGGGTTATACAAGAAGAATGTAAGGATCTTTCACAAAGATATCCACAGGATATTTGGGTAATTATTTTAATTTATCACTATCTGGTTATTTATCCAGGTGTTTGTGGGGATTTTGAACATATTGGTGGGTAAGAAAGCAGCGGGCAAGGCGGTTTGATGTGGATAAAGCGACTATTGGTTGATCTTTAACCGATCCGTTTTTCATCAGGTAATGATCTTTACATAAATACGATTTTCCTTTTTGTGTGATAATTCAATTTATTGTTTTTATTTAGTTTTAATCTATGTTGTGAGTGTTTGTGAGTGATTGCTTTTAAGCTCGTAAAAGCTTAAGTAGTGCTGTAATTGAGCTTCTTCACAAATCTATCCACAGAAAGCGTGTATAAATGTGGCGTGGGTCTCATTTTCCTGTTTATAAATTGGCCAAATGGTTAAAGTTATCCAGAAACTGAGTGCTAAGTAGGAAAAAACGGTTATTAATTAGAATGTTTGTTTACCCGTTGCATCGTCTGTGAAAAAATCACTGTTAATAGAGATTTATACTTGAGGTCGTCCAGTGATTGATGGCGATGGATACCGCCCTAATGTAGGGATCGTGATCTGTAATAGCCATGGCCAAGTATTCTGGGCTCGACGATATGGACAACATTCCTGGCAGTTTCCGCAAGGCGGCATTGACGAAGGGGAAACCCCAGAGCAGGCCATGTACCGGGAGCTGTATGAGGAAGTAGGGCTTACTAAAAAAGATGTCCGAATTTTAGCGTCAAGCCGACACTGGCTTCGTTATAAATTACCTAAACGTCTTGTAAGGTGGGACTCTAAACCTGTTTGTATCGGGCAGAAGCAAAAGTGGTTTTTGCTCAGCCTGGAATGTGATGAGTCAAAGGTGAATATGCAGCGTGGCAGCACGCCTGAGTTTGATGGTTGGCGCTGGGTGAGTTATTGGTACCCTGTTCGCCAGGTCGTGTCTTTTAAGCGTGATGTGTATCGACGGGCGCTAAAAGAGTTTGCAGCGATGGCTATGCCATTCAAGGAAAGAAAAGAGCGCAAGGTGAAGCGCAGAGGCAAGCGAGGATAATTCAACAAGGGTCTGTTGACCTTTCATCGCCTTTCCTGCTGGAGGCGATTTATTACGATAACAAGACGGAGGTGTTCAATCATAGCTATCTATATTGACATTCCGACAACGCAGTTAGCGGGGAAAATAGCCCCAGCCCTTCGGGGAGAGGCTAAAAAGACTTCATTCTGCGTTACTCAGAACTTATTTAGCGGGCTAAACCGCATTCTTCGTGTCTTGCCTGAAGGCCTTTTTAGTCTCTACAGGTGTGGCGCTGAAAGGTCAACAGACCCTTGGGTTTATTATGCTGACGCAGCTTAGAGAGATTGTTGAGAAAGTCGCAAGCGCTCCAACGTTAATTGAGGCGCTCGATCAGCTTGTTGTCAGCACCTGCCGGGCAATGAAAACAGAATGTTGCTCTGTCTATATTGCCGATCATCAGCGCCGGCAATATACCTTGATGGCAACACAGGGACTGACAAAGCCCCATTACCAGATAGAGCTAGCCTTTGATGAAGGCCTGGTGGGCTTGGTGGGTAGCCGTGCTGAGCCAATCAATGTCGCGGATGCTTGCCATCACCCTCATTTCAAACACCTTCCCGGTATTGGTGAAGAGTCTTTCGGCTCATTCTTTGGTACCCCTATTATTCACCAGCGTCAGGTCTTGGGTGTGCTGGTCATTCAGCAGCGCCAACGGCGCGAATTTGATGAAAGTGAAGAGTCTTTCATGGTGACGCTGGCTGCCCAGCTAGCGGTGATCTTAGCCCATGCGAAAGCGCAGGGGATGTGGCCTGATCAACGTGATGGCCTGCACCTGATTGGGTCAGCCGCTTCTACCGGGGTGGCCGTGGCCCGTGCCTGGTGGGATGATAACCAACCGCGGCTGGAGCAGGTGTTGCCGGCATCCTGCTTAGATCTTGAAGCGGAGCAGGAAAGACTAAGCATTGCGATTGAATTGGCGAGCGCGGAATTCCGTCGTTTGCGAAAGCGTTTCGACAGCGAGCTGCACAAAGAAACGCTGGCGATTTTTGATCTGTTCAGCCACCTACTCAATGATCCAATGCTGCGAAAGGATCTGTTTGCCAAGATTGCGGGTGGCGATCAGGCTGAATGGGCAATTCGCCAGGTTGTCGAAGCCTACTCCGATCGCTTTGCCAACATGAAAGATGATTACCTCAAAGAGCGGGCACAGGATATTCGTGAGCTGGGCCAGCGTCTGCTGTTTTTTCTTCATAACGACGATGTGGTCGAGCATCAGTGGGATGAGCCGGTTGTCTTGCTGACCCGCGAATTGACGGCTGCCATGCTGGCCAGCATTCCCAGGGATAAGCTGGCTGCGGTTGTCGCGCAGGAAGGGGCTGCGAACTCTCATGCCGCTATCCTGTCAAGGGCCCTGGGTTTGCCTGCTATTATGGGCGTCGACTTTATTCCAGAGAAGGTTCACAACTGTCAGGTGATCGTCGACGGATACCGGGGGGACTTCCTGATCAACCCTAACCGGCATGTGCTCGCCGAGTATAATCGTCTGCTTAAGGAAGAGAATGAGCTGACACAAACGGTGGAAGGGGAGCTAGGAAAGGCCTCTTACACGCAGGATAACCAGCGCGTTCATATCCACCTTAATGCCGGGCTAAGTGCCGACACCAGTATTGCTGTGAACCAGGGGGTTGATGGGGTCGGGCTCTATCGAACAGAAGTGCCATTTTTATTGCAACGCAGCTTTCCTTCGGAAGAAGAGCAGACGTTGCAGTACCGGGCTATTCTATCGACCTACCGCGATAAACAGGTGGTGATGCGGACCTTGGATGTCGGTGGTGACAAGCCTTTGCCGTATCTGACCATTGAAGAAGACAACCCCTTCCTTGGTTGGCGGGGGATACGTTTTACCCTTGATCACCCTGAAATTTTTCTGATCCAGGTCCGGGCGATGCTCAAAGCTAGCATCGGGCTGGATAATATGGATATTTTATTGCCAATGATATCCGGTATTGGCGAGCTTGACGAATCGAAAGCCTTGATTGACCGCGCCTATAGAGAAGTGGCGAAATATGCCAAAGAACACGGACAGGTGCTGAAGCGGCCAAGGCTTGGGATCATGATTGAGGTGCCATCAATTTTATACCAGCTGCAGGCACTGAAAGGAAAAGTCGATTTTATTTCTGTCGGCAGTAACGACTTGACCCAATATTTACTGGCAGTTGATCGGAACAATTCCCGGGTTGCGAGTGTCTATGATGCATTACACCCGGCGGTACTCCATGCGCTGAAGCATATTATCGATACTGGCAGGGTATTGAATATTCCGGTCAGTGTCTGTGGTGAGTTAGCCGGTGATCCGGTTGGCGCGCTACTGCTTGTTGGAATGGGATACCGCTCATTGAGTATGAATACCCGTAATGTCGCCAGGATTAAGTATATTTTGCGCCATATTTCGGTCAGTGAGATGGAGCAGCTGAGTCGATTTGCTTTGCAGGCGACATTCGCTGATGATGTGCGCAGTAAAACAACCGAGTTCGTTGACGAGCGCGGATTAGGCGGATTTATCCGTGCAGGTAAGCAGTAGGTTAAAATGATAGATAACGTGTTATGGCTATTTGCCATGTGTCTCGCGCTAGGAAGCTGTGTCGGCTTGCTGGCGGGGTTGCTGGGTATTGGCGGTGGTTTGCTGGTGGTTCCGGCTCTGGCCTGGCTGTTACCACAGGCGGGCATTGAGAATGGATTAGTGATGCATATTGCGCTGGCGACATCTCTCGCCAGTATTGTACTGACCTCTGGCTCGTCTGCCCGAAACCATATCAAGCTGGGCAATGTGGATTTCTCGATTGTGAAGTCACTGGCTCCTGGCGTGGTCATCGGTGGCTTAGGTGGCAGTGTTATTGCCGAGTTGGTACCCTCGGAATTGCTACCGAGAATATTTGCCGTAATAGTACTGTTACTGGCACTACAAATGCTGGTTTCGATGCGTACCACTAGCCAACGATCACTGCCGGGTCCGATGGCGACGGTATGTAGTGGCGGGGTGATTGGGGTTGTATCGAGTTTGGCTGGCATTGGTGGAGGCTCCTTGACGGTGCCGTACCTCAATAGGCATGGTGTTGAAATGCACCGAGCCATTGGTAGTGCGTCGTTATCGGGGGCTTTAATTGCAGTTGCCGGTATGGTTGGCTTCATTGCCGCAGGTGTAGGCGACGAGACCCTGCCAGCGATGAGCATTGGTTATGTTTACCTGCCAGCGCTGGCTGGTATTGTGATGACGTCAATGGTAACAACCCGCTATGGGGCCGCATTGGTCAGCCGTTTGCCGACTATGACATTGAAAAAGATATTTGCTGTCTTCTTGCTGTTTATCAGCGCGAAGATGTTTTTGGGATAATTGCTTAAAGCGGTGAGTCAGTAGTACTTGAACCTAGAACTTGCCCTATTTTCTGAGATTGATTGAATGAGCCAAGGTTATTTGACGTTTCCAAACATAGATCCAATTTTGATTGAGATTGGTCCGCTGGCAATTCGCTGGTATGGGCTGATGTACCTAATGGGTTTTGTTTTTGCCATGTGGCTGGCAAACCGCCGGGCAGACAAGCCGGGCAGCGGTTGGACTCGTGAGCAGGTCAGTGACTTGCTGTTTGCCGGTTTCCTCGGGGTTGTTCTGGGTGGGCGTATTGGTTATGTGCTCTTTTATAACTTCGACTTGTTTTTGGCCAATCCGCTCTATTTGTTCAAAGTCTGGACTGGCGGCATGTCGTTCCACGGCGGTTTGCTGGGGGTGATCACCGCGATGTTCTGGTACGCACATAAACAGGGGCGGACTTTTTTCAACGTGGCTGATTTTGTGGCCCCGTTGGTACCGTTTGGGTTGGGTGTAGGACGTCTGGGTAACTTTATTAATGGCGAACTGTGGGGACGTACCACAGATGTGCCGTGGGCGATGGTCTTCCCGACCGGCGGGCCGCTACCACGGCACCCGTCGCAGCTCTACGAGTTTTTCCTCGAAGGCTTGGTCTTGCTAATTATTCTCAATATCTTTATTCGCAAGCCGCGTCCTGCGGGTGCTGCATCGGGTCTGTTCCTGCTTGGCTACGGCAGCTTCCGCTTTATCATCGAGTACTTCCGCGAACCGGACGCGCATTTGGGGCTGTTTGGTGGCTGGATCAGTATGGGGCAGATCTTGTCGTTGCCGATGGTTATCGGTGGCCTGCTGCTGATGCTCTGGGCGTATAAAACTCAGCCAAGCAATAAGACGGCCTAGCCCTAGAGGCGTTGAATTATCAAGGCAGCACCTTCAAGGTGCTGCCTTTTTTGTATTCTGATAAAATCAGGCGCAATGTGTACCTTACTGGTACAGCTCAGATATAAACGGGTGGGATGATGAAACAATATTTGGAGCTCTGTCAGCGGATTGTTGATGACGGTGTTTGGATTGAAAATGAGCGAACCGGCAAGCGGTGCCTTACCGTTGTTAATGCTGATCTGACTTATGATGTGGCAAATAACCAATTCCCACTGATCACGACGCGTAAGAGCTTCTGGAAAGCGGCGATTGCAGAATTGCTGGGCTATATTCGAGGCTACGACAACGCTGCAGATTTTCGCACCCTAGGTACCAAAACCTGGGATATGAATGCCAATGATAATGAAGCCTGGCTTAATAATCCGCACCGTAAAGGCCATGATGACATGGGCCGAGTGTACGGCGTGCAGGGGCGAAGCTGGCAGAAGCCGGATGGTTCGACCATCGATCAGCTGCGCAAAATTGTTGATGATTTAACCCGGGGAATTGATGATCGCGGTGAAATTCTGACGTTTTATAACCCGGGCGAGTTTGATATGGGGTGTTTGCGTCCTTGCATGCATACCCATACGTTTTCGTTACTGGGAGATACCTTATATCTCACCAGTTACCAGCGCTCTTGTGATGTACCGCTAGGCCTTAACTTTAACCAGATCCAGGTTTATACCCTGCTTGCACTGATGGCGCAGATCACAGGTAAGAAACCGGGCCAGGCTTACCATAAAATTATCAATGCCCATATCTATGAAGATCAACTGGCGCTGATGCGTGATGTTCAGCTTAAACGCGAGCCGTTTGACTCACCACAGTTGATTATTAACCCGGCAATCAAGAGCCTGGAAGATTTGGAAACCTGGGTGACAATGGATGATTTTGACGTGGTGGGTTACCAGCACCACGAACCGATCAAGTACCCTTTTTCTGTATAAAACTGTTGCTCTGAGTAACGAAATATTCCAGCTCTGAAATATTTGTTGTCGCAACCCCTTACTCAGAACGAAAAAAAGCCCCGCACTGCGGGGCTTTTTCATTTTAGGTAGTTGGCTGTATCACGCTGTAAACGCCAGGATTGAGCCAGGGATAGCGATAAATACAAGGCCCAGGTAACCAGCAACTGCCGCTTTGTTCTTGGTTGCAAGCTCGCTCAGGGCGAATGCAGCCTTCAGAGGTAGTTCACGTAGGAAAGGGATACCGAAGATAAACAGTGTCGCCATTACGTTGAACGTTAGGTGTACCAGTGCAATTTGCAGAGCAAATACAGCGTTGTCGCCAGAGATTGCCGTTGCTGCCAGCAGTGCTGTGATACAGGTGCCGATGTTTGCGCCCAGGGTAAATGGGTAGACATCACGTACTTTCAGAACACCAGTACCTACTAGCGGAACCATCAGGCTAGTTGTCGTTGAAGAAGACTGAACCAGAACCGTAACAACTGTACCTGATGCAATGCCGTGGAGCGGACCGCGGCCAATGGCACTTTTCAGGATTTCGCGGGCACGGCCAACCATTAGGCTACGCATCAGCTTACCCATTGCCGTAATGGCAACGAAGATAAGAGCAATACCGATAAAGATTAGAACCACACCGCCCATATTGCCCATTGCTTCCAGCGGGCCTTTAACCACTTCGACAGCAGGCTTAGTTAGTGGCTTCATGAAGTTCAGTCCCTTCATGCTCATATCGCCAGCACCCATCATAGGAGAAACCAACCATGAAGACACTTTTGCTAGCAGGCCAAACATCATTTCCAGCGGAAGGAAGATAGTAACAGCCAGCAGGTTGAAGAAGTCGTGGACAGTTGCACTTGCAAATGCGCGGCGGAATTCTTCTTTGCAGCGAGCGTGACCCAGGCTTACTAGGGTGTTGGTTACCGTCGTACCGATGTTAGCACCCATAACCATTGGGATCGCCGTCTCAACAGGCAGACCACCAGCCACAAGGCCAACAATAATGGAAGTAACCGTACTGGACGATTGAATCAGCGATGTCGCCACCAGACCAATCATCAGACCGGCAACCGGGTGGGAAGCAAATTCAAACAGCGTTTTAGCTTGTTCACCTACCGACCATTTAAAGCCGCTGCTGACCATAGAGACAGCAACAAGTAGAACGTAAAGCATGAACGCCAGGTTTGCCCAGCGGACCCAGCGCATAGAGCTGTTCATTGGCTCAGCAGTAGTGGCTTGGGTAGTCATAATCATTTCTCCATGACAGGAATATGTCGTTTGGGTTTCATATTTTTGAAATCTGGTGGCGATGGTAGAGATCGAATATTTCAGAAATATGACACTGGCTGTCATAAAGTAAATTTGTGCTCAATTTGCGAGCAGCTAGGCCAATTTAAAGTGTAATTATTACTTTACCATCATATTTAAGATGTTGTTTTTAGTGGGGTATTTGCATTGATTGCAAAGATGGTTTGAGTCGGGATCTTTTACTATTTTATTGGCTAAAAAGAGCGGATTTTTCCAGTTATTGAGTGATTAGGCAGTACTTAATATGACGCTTTATGACTGTCCAATATTTATTGTGCGGATATTACTCAGTAACCAGTCAAATTGCTCGGTTTTTCCGATGTTTTATCTCTAAACAAACGATTTCTCACATTAGGAGTGTGACGACTAAACTAAATTTACACATTCGTTGTGATATTTGTTTCATGCAAAGGAGTTACGGTCGATGACCGATGCAATTCGTAATTTTCTCAAATTAGAGTCCTCTGGCGGTATTGTTTTGATTATCGCAGCCGCGATCGCAATGATGACCGCGAACTCGCCATTGGAGCCGCTCTATAACGGTACGCTGCATTCTTATGTTGCCGGCCTGTCAGTTTCACACTGGATCAACGACGGCCTGATGGCGGTCTTCTTTTTGTTGATCGGCCTGGAAGTGAAGCGAGAGCTGATTGAGGGTGCGCTCAATACCAAAGAGAAAGCTATCTTCCCGGCAATTGCCGCGGTAGGTGGCATGCTTGCACCGGCATTGGTGTATGTGGCTTTTAACTTTGCCGATCCGATGGCGGTTAAAGGCTGGGCGATCCCTGCCGCGACAGATATTGCATTTGCGCTAGGTGTTATGGCGCTATTGGGTAGCCGTGTTCCGGTTGCCTTGAAAGCTTTTTTGCTTGCTTTGGCTATCATTGATGACCTTGGCGTTATTGTGATCATTGCTCTGTTTTACAGTAGTGACTTATCAACGCTGGCATTGGCAGTGGCATTTGCAGCAACGACGGCACTGTTTGTAATGAATGCCAGAAATGTGACTAAGCTGTCCTGGTATTTAGTCGTTGGCCTTATCTTATGGTTTAGCGTGCTGAAGTCTGGGGTGCATGCCACGCTAGCCGGGGTTGTACTTGGCTTTGCTATACCGCTCTCGGGTGAAAATGGCTGCTCTGAAAAACACTCACCACTCAAGCACCTCGAGCATGCTCTGCATCCCTATGTCGCGTTCTTGATTCTGCCGTTGTTTGCCTTTGCCAATGCCGGTATCTCACTGGAAGGTGTATCGGTATCTAGCCTGACATCCATGCTGCCACTGGGTATCGCTCTTGGCTTGCTTATCGGTAAACCGCTGGGGATCTTTACGGCCAGTTACCTAGCAGTGAGAAGTGGTATGGCGAAGTTACCGGATGGTATTGGTTTTACGCACATCTTTGCCGTATCTGTGTTGTGTGGTATTGGCTTTACGATGTCTATCTTTATTTCGTCGCTGGCTTTTGTCGGCGCACCAGAAGACTTCAGCACTTACTCGCGTCTGGGGATTTTGTTGGGGTCAACGGTATCTGCGGTGTTGGGTTATTTCTTACTGAGCCGTGCCCTGCCCAAAATGGAGGCTTAATATGAAGCGTTATCTTCTAAGCGTTGCATTACTGGTATCTTCAGCCGCCATCACGGCGTCTGAATATTCTGAGTATGACAGCTGCATCAATAATATGAATACGGAAGTTTGTCAGGCCTACCTGGCCGGCCTTAGCCACGGTAAGGCTAGCGTTGATACTACGGCAATGCTCGAGCAGAAAGATGATTTCCGCTCCCGCGCCCTGGAGCAGCGTGTAGGAGAGCGTTACCGTAAAACGGTTCAGCTAGAGAAAAAGTCGACTCAGTCAACAAACTGACAAAGATGCTTCTCTGACAGATCATTCCCTTAATGATAACTATTGAAGACCCCGGAGGCACAGCGTAAGCTGCGCGTCTGGGGTTTTTTATATCTGGGAAGTTAGCAAAACAGGATGTCTCATCTAAATTACAACCACCTCTATTATTTCTGGATGGTTTGCAAACAAGGCTCTGTTACCAAAGCGGCAGATGCGTTGTTTCTTGCTCCCCAAACGGTAACGGGCCAGATCCGGGCATTGGAAGAGCGGCTGAAAGGCAAGTTGACCAAACGGGTCGGGCGCAATATTGAGCCAACCGAGTTGGGGCAATTGGTATTTAAATATGCTGACAAGATGTTTGACCTGAGTTATGAGATGCTAGATATCATTAACTATACCCAACGGGAAAATCAGCTGCTTGAGGTCGGGGTTGCGGATGCGCTATCGAAGCGGCTGGTCAGCAAGGTGCTGCTGGAGGGGGTACCAGAAGATGAGCGGATCCACTTGCGCTGCTATGAGTCTACCCATGAGATGTTGCTCGAGCAGCTGTCTCAGCACAAACTGGATATGATCCTCTCCGACTGCCCGGTTGACTCAACACAAAGCCCGGGGCTGTATAGTAAAAAGCTAGGCGAATCGACCATGAGCTTCTTTTGTTCTGCCTCGGACAAAGTAGTGAATTTCCCCGCTTGTATTGAAGATTACAAATTGCTGGTACCGGGCCGTCGTACGGCAATGGGGCGCAAGTTGCACCATTGGTTTGATCAGCAGGGGATCACCCCGAACATTCTTGGCGAGTTTGACGATGCGGCCTTGATGAAAGCGTTTGGTTCTTATCATGAGTCAATGTTTGTTGCGCCTTCTATCTATGCAGTTGAAATCGAAGAGTCCAATACGATCCGTGAAGTGAAGCGGGTGAAGGAAATTAAGGAAGAGTATTACGTGATTTTTGCCGAGCGGATGATTATGCACCCGGCGGTAAAGAAGATCTGCGAGGCGGATTTTGGGAAGTTGTTTAAATAGTGTTGCGCTTTTTTGGCTTTCAACACGAAAATTCAACACGGATGGCTAGAAAACCCTGATTAAATTAAGTACATTAGCATTAACTTAAATTTATAAATGGTGGAAGTATGGAACTGCAGCAAATGGAGCAAAATGCCCCCAAGGCCGTAGCATTACTGAAAGCCATGGCGAATGAACGACGTTTATTTATTCTGTGCTATTTGCTCGAAGGGGAAATGTCGGTTGGGATGATGAGCGAAAAGCTGGGTTTGAGTCAGTCTGCATTATCTCAGCATTTGGCATGGCTAAGGCGTGACGGGCTGGTAGATACCAGAAAAGTCGCTCAAACGGTTTACTACCGTTTAAAGAGCGAAGAAGTCCGGGCCATGATTCAGCTGCTTCATAAAATGTACTGTGGGGCAGAGGAAGCATAACCTTCATTTTTCAGGCATAAAAAAACCGGCGAAAGCCGGTTTTTTTAATGCTAAATCGCAACTCTCAATTAAAGAGCTTTGATTTTCGCAGCTAGACGTGCTTTATGACGTGCAGCCTTGTTTTTGTGGATCAGGCCTTTAGTAGCCATACGATCCATAACAGGTTGCATTTCAGCGAACGCCTGAGAAGCAGCTTCTTTATTGCCAGCTTCGATAGCAGTAATAACTTTTTTGAAGAAAGTGCGCATCATTGAACGACGGCTAGCATTGTGCTGGCGACGTTTCTCAGAAGTGATAGCACGTTTCTTAGCAGATTTGATATTTGCCAAGGGTGTAACTCCCAAATTCTTGGTACGGTGACAATTTAAGGCCGAGGACTATGCCTGCAAAACCAAAGATTGTCAAATGATTTGTGCAAATAACCGCCTAACCAACAGAGTTGGCACTTGCGGATTAACACGGTTAATATGGCGGCAGATTTTACCAGCTTTTCGCCCTGTAAGTCACCTTTCTGGGCTATCTTTATGAGGTTTTTTTTGTGAGTAAGCGTCTTTTGCGCTCTGGACTGATAGTCAGCACTATGACTTTGGTCTCTCGGGTGCTGGGTTTGGTGCGAGATGTGGTGGTGGCTAACCTAATGGGAGCGGGGGCAGCGGCCGATGTTTTCTTCTTTGCCAACAAAATTCCTAATTTTTTACGCCGGCTTTTTGCCGAGGGAGCTTTCTCCCAGGCGTTTGTACCGGTGCTGACCGAATGCCATGCCTCAGAAGATATAGATAAGACCCGTCAGCTGATTGCACGGGCGTCCGGTACGCTGGGGGTTCTCGTGTCTATTGTCACCCTGTTTGGTGTACTCGGTTCCGGGGTGGTGACCGCGCTGTTCGGTGCGGGCTGGTTTATCGACTGGTTAAATGATGGGCCGTCGGCTCCGAAATTTGAACTGGCTAGCCTGCTGCTGAAAATTACCTTTCCTTATTTATGGTTCATCACGTTTGTTGCGCTGTCGGGGGCGATCCTCAATACGCTGGGTAAATTTGCGGTGTCTTCGTTTACCCCGGTGTTTCTCAATGTGGCGATTATTGGCTGTGCCTGGTTTGTCGCTCCACACTTAGAGCAACCGGAAATCGGCCTGGCTATCGGGGTCTTTATCGGCGGCTTGATCCAGTTTTTGTTCCAGATACCGTTCCTATATAAAGAGGGAATGTTGGTAAAACCGCAATGGGGTTGGAACGATCCTGGAGTGACAAAAATCCGCACCTTGATGATCCCTGCATTGTTTGGGGTGTCAGTCAGCCAGATCAACTTGTTGTTTGATACCTTTATCGCGAGCTTTTTGATGACCGGCTCGATCAGCTGGCTGTACTACTCGGACCGCTTGCTGGAGTTTCCGCTTGGCCTGTTCGGTATTGCGATTGCGACGGTCATTTTGCCGGCCTTGTCGCGCAAGCATGTTGAGCAAAGCAATGAGCATTTTGCCCACACCATGGACTGGGGGGTACGGATGGTGCTGCTGCTGGGTATTCCGGCCATGTTGGGGCTAATGGTACTGGCCAAGCCGATGCTAATGGTACTGTTTATGCGTGGTGAATTCTCGCCAGCGGATGTCGAGCAAGCTTCGCTGTCATTGCTGGCCTATGCATCCGGCTTACTTAACTTTATGCTAATCAAGGTACTGGCACCGGGTTATTACGCCCGTCAGGATACCAAAACCCCAGTGCGTTATGGCATTATCGCTATGCTGACCAATATGGTGTTTAACGCCATATTTGCTTACTTATATGGCTATATCGGCCTGGCAATGGCTACAGCACTGTCTGCGTTGGTCAATGCCGCCTTGCTCTACCGTGGCCTGCACCGCGCAGAGGTTTACAAGGTATCAAAGACAACCCTGCTGTTTGTGCTGCGCCTGGCGTTGGCTGGAGCGGTGATGGTTGCGGCCTTACTATGGCTGCTCCCGGCCATGGGTCAGTGGCTGGCCTGGTCACTGAGCTACCGGATACTGTGGCTGGCTGGGTTGATTGCTGTCGGGGCGGTGGCTTATCTGATGACTGTGCTGGTGCTGGGTATTCGCCTGCACCATCTTAAAGTCGAGGGTTAAGTTGTTCTGGGTCCTGATAAATGAGATTGCATAGTCAGAATCAGATTCAGATTGGTATGATGGGCTCAGAGTAGTATATAATCCGTCAGTTTTTCACTCTGCGAAAATTAAAGCGGCGCATGGAATTAATCCGGGGTATACATAATATCAAGCCAGAGCATCACGGTAGCGTGTTGACGATTGGTAATTTTGATGGTGTTCACTTAGGTCATCAGGCGGTGTTGCGTCAGGTGCTGGCGAAAGCGCGGGCACTCGGGTGGCCGGCAACGGTGATGAGCTTTGAGCCACAGCCTATGGAATTATTCGCGGGTGACAAGGCGCCAGCAAGGCTGACTCGCTTTCGCGATAAGTACTTGCAGCTGAAGCAAGTAGGCGTTGAACGTTTGCTTTGTGTCAATTTTAATACCCATTTTGCCCATATGTCGGCGCAAGACTTTGTTCGCCGCTTGTTGGTAGAGCAATTGGGTGTTAAGTTTCTGGTTGTCGGTGATGATTTTCGCTTCGGCAAAGGCCGTAGCGGGGATTTTGCTATGCTGGTAGCAGCCGGAAAAGAGTTTGGTTTTACGGTTGTCAGTACTCAGAGCTTTTGTGTGTTAGAGCAGCGAGTCAGCAGTACGGCAATTCGTCAGGCCTTGGCAAGCGATGACTTGCAGCAGGCTGAGTCCATGCTCGGTCGCCCGTATAGTATTAGCGGGCGGGTATCCCATGGTCGTAAACTCGGCCGCACAATCGGTTTTCCGACCGCGAATGTACCTCTGAAGCGCCGTGTATCACCGGTGTCCGGTGTCTATGCGGTAGAGGTATTCGGTGTCGATGGTACTCCTATACCGGGAGTTGCCAATGTTGGTCATCGGCCAACGGTAAATGGTGTACGGCAACAACTTGAAGTACACCTGTTTGATTTTAAGTCTGATCTCTACGGACGTCAGATTGAAGTTGTGCTGCACCATAAGCTGCGTGACGAAATTAAATTTGAATCATTTGATGCGCTCAAAGCGCAAATAGAGCGTGATGCTCAAACAGCACGGGTGTGGCTGTCTGAGCGTAATAATGTCCCACTTCGCCCAAGTAACGGAATCGAGAATCAATGAGCGACTATAAAGATACCCTGAACCTGCCTGAAACAGGGTTTCCGATGCGAGGCAATCTAGCTAACCGTGAGCCTGCAATGCTTAAGCGTTGGTATGATGAAGATCTTTACGGTGAGATCCGTAAAGCCAAGAAGGGTAAAAAATCCTTTGTATTACACGATGGCCCTCCCTATGCCAACGGTGATATTCACATTGGTCACGCACTAAACAAGATTCTTAAAGACATTATTATTAAGTCAAAGACTCTTTCTGGCTTTGATGCACCTTATATTCCTGGCTGGGACTGCCACGGCCTGCCAATCGAACTGATGGTAGAGAAGAAAGTCGGCAAACCGGGTCACAAAGTGACGGCGGCTGAATTTCGTGAGAAGTGCCGCACCTATGCGGCTGGCCAGGTAGAAGGTCAGAAAGAAAGCTTCATCCGCCTGGGTGTACTAGGTGAGTGGGATAAGCCGTACCGCACAATGGATTTTGCAACAGAAGCGAACATCATTCGCTCTCTGGGTAAAATTGCGGATCAAGGCCACCTACTGAAAGGTTTCAAGCCTGTTCACTGGTGTACTGACTGTGGATCGGCACTGGCAGAAGCAGAAGTTGAATACAAAGATAAAGTATCGCCATCTATCGATGTGAAATTCAAAGCCATCGACGAAGCGGCTGTGATTGCTAAGTTTGGTTGTGCAGAAGGCCATGAAGGCCAGGGTGATGTTTCGATTGTTATCTGGACCACAACACCTTGGACACTGCCAGCAAACCGCGCAGTAGCTATCCGTGACGATCTGGAATATGTCCTGATCCAAACTGAAGGCGGCTCTGAAAGCGAACTGCCTCCTCAGCGCCTGATTGTGGCTGCCGAGCTAGCCAAAGAGGTGATGGATCGTGCGGGTATCGAGCATTTCCACAACCTTGGTTTCTGTAAAGGTGCCGAGTTGGAGCTGATGCGCTTTAACCACCCGTTCTATAGCTTTGATGTACCCGCAATTCTGGGCGATCACGTAACCACTGAATCAGGTACTGGCTGTGTTCACACAGCACCGGGCCATGGTCAGGAAGACTTCGTTGTTGGTCAAAAGTACGGCCTTGAAGTGGCTAACCCTGTCGGCAGTAATGGTGTTTACCTGCCGGATACAGAGCTGTTTGCAGGCCAGCACGTATTTAAAGCCAATGATGCTGTAGTTGAAACGCTGAAAGAGCACGGTGCACTTCTGCATCACCATGCTTATGAGCACAGCTACCCGCATTGCTGGCGTCACAAAACGCCGATCATCTTCCGTGCGACACCGCAGTGGTTCGTATCGATGGATCAGGCGGGGCTACGTGCAAAAGCACTAGAAGAAATTAAAAAAGTACAGTGGATGCCGGAGTGGGGGCAGAGCCGTATCGAAGGTATGGTTGAAGGTCGCCCTGAGTGGTGTATTTCGCGCCAGCGTACCTGGGGTGTGCCAATTGCACTGTTCGTTCATAAAGAAACTCAAGATCTTCACCCGAACTCACCAGCGCTGATTGAACAAGTCGCGAAACTGGTTGAAGAAAAAGGTATTCAGGCTTGGTGGGATCTGGATCCTGCTGAACTGATGGGTGAAGAAGATGCGGCAAACTACGAGAAGGTACTCGATACCCTGGACGTATGGTTCGACTCCGGTGTGACTCACTTCTCTGTCGTAGACAGCCGCGAAGAATATAACGGTAATGCAGCTGATCTTTACCTAGAAGGTTCGGATCAGCACCGTGGTTGGTTCCAGTCTTCACTGATCTCATCGGTAGCGATGAAAGGCAAAGCGCCTTACAACCAAGTACTGACCCACGGCTTCGTGGTTGATGGCCAGGGCCGTAAGATGTCTAAATCGGTCGGTAACGTTGTTGCGCCGAAAGATGTCACCAATAAACTGGGTGCTGATATCCTGCGTTTGTGGGTTGCCTCAACGGACTACACCGGTGAAGTTGCGGTTTCTGATGAAATCCTGAAGCGTTCTGCCGATGCTTACCGTCGTATCCGTAATACAGCTCGTTTCTTCTTGGCTAACCTAAGTGGCTTCAACCCGGAAACAGATCTTGTTGCACCGGAAGAGATGGTTGCACTTGACCGCTGGGCAGTGGGTCGTGCAATGGCGGCACAGGAAGAAATCATCAAGGCGTATGACGAGTACAACCTGCATACTGTTACTCAGCGCCTGATGCAATTCTGTTCTATTGAGATGGGTTCATTCTATCTTGATGTGATCAAAGACCGTCAGTACACCGCGAAGAGTGGTGGCCATGCACAGCGTAGCTGTCAGACGGCGCTGTACTACATCGTTGAAGCACTGGTTCGCTGGATGGCTCCGATTATGTCGTTCACTGCGGATGAAATCTGGAATGAAATGCCAGGCCAGCGTGATAAGTTTGTATTCACTGGCGACTGGTTCGATGGCCTGTTTGGCCTTGCTGAAGGTGAAGAGCTAAGCAACGAGTTCTGGGCTGAAATCCAGCAAGTACGTGGTGCCGTGAACAAATTGCTTGAAGGTGCACGTAAAGATAAAGTGATCGGCGGTGCGCTGCAGGCTGAAATCACTCTGCATGCCAATGAAGCACTGGCTGCGAAGCTGAACAAGCTGGAAGACGAACTGCGTTTTGTTCTGTTAACCTCTAAAGCAGAAGTTGTGGTTGCCGACAGCAAGCCGGAAGGCGCTCAGGACACTGATGTTGAAGGCCTGTTTGTTACCGTTAATGCGTCTGAAGCCGCGAAGTGTGACCGTTGTTGGCACCATGTTGCTGATGTCGGCACAATCGAAGGCCATGAAGAAGTCTGTGGCCGTTGTGTTAGCAACATCGACGGCGAAGGCGAAGAGCGTAAGTTTGCCTAATGACCAAGTTATCGCCTAAACAAGGGCTATCGCTGAAACAATCGGGAGTACGCTGGCTATGGCTGGCGGCTCTGGTGTTCATCATTGATATTGGTAGTAAGTTATTGGTGATGAACACCATGGAATACGGTTGGCCTAACCGTATTGAACTGCTGCCATTTTTTAATTTGCTTTATGTCCATAACTACGGTGCGGCATTCAGCTTTTTGAGTGATGCAGGAGGTTGGCAGCGCTGGTTATTTACGGCGATTGCGTTGGGTGTCTGTGGCCTGCTGGTGTACTGGATGCGTCGAGCGCCAGCATCACACAAGCTGGCCAATAGCGCCTATGCCTTGATCATTGGTGGTGCACTCGGCAATTTATTTGACCGTCTGTTTCATGGCTTCGTGGTCGATTTTCTCGATTTTTATGTCGGTACTTATCATTGGCCGGCATTTAATATCGCAGATACCGCTATTTGTATCGGTGCTGGATTGATTATTTTGGAAGGTTTTATTACCGACAAGAAGAAACAACCAGTTAACCGCTAAAAGCGGTGACATGTTATAACCCTGAGCGCTGTCCGTTGATACGGGCGGCGCTTTGTTGTTAAATGGGTGCAATAAATACAACATTCAAAAGGACCCTACATGTCGGTAATTACGGAAAACAGTGAAGTTCTGATGCACTTTGCCATTAAGCTGGAAGATGGCTCGGTAGCAGATTCAACCCAGGCAATGGGAAAGCCGGCAAAATTTCGGATGGGCGACGGTAGCCTGACGGATAACTTTGAAAAATGCCTATTGGGATTAGCGGCAGGCGAGCAGAGCAGTTTTGTACTGGAGCCTGAAGATGCCTTTGGCAACTCTAACCCTGATAACATTCACCATGTTGATTTGACCAAGTTTGGCGCAGATGCACCAGCTGAAGTGGGAACCATCATTGCCTTTGCTGGCCCTGATGGAAATGATATCCCAGGAATTATTACTGAAGTTGTCGGTGACTCGGTGACTGTTGACTTCAATCACCCTCTAGCGGGACAACGCGTCACTTTTGATGTCGACGTTGTGACCATAGAAAACTAAGAGCTGTTAGCAATGAAAATCTTACTAGCCAATCCTCGCGGCTTTTGTGCCGGCGTTGACCGTGCCATCAGTATTGTTGAGCGTGCACTGGAGATGTATCAACCGCCCATTTATGTCCGCCATGAAGTGGTTCATAACCGCTTTGTCGTCGAGGGACTCAAGCAGCGTGGTGCTATTTTTGTCGAAGAGCTGCACGAAGTGCCTGATGACAATATTGTGATTTTCTCTGCTCACGGTGTGTCGCAGGCGGTGCGCAATGAAGCGAAAGCCCGCCAGCTGACGGTATTTGATGCGACCTGCCCATTGGTTACCAAGGTGCATATGGAAGTGGCTCGCGCAAGCCGCCGCAATATGGAAGTGGTGTTGATCGGCCATGCTGGCCACCCTGAAGTGGAAGGAACCATGGGGCAGTATGCCAGCGAAGCGGGCGGCATGTATCTGGTTGAGAAGCCGGAAGATGTCGACAAGCTAGAGGTCAAAGACCCGACAAACCTGCACTATGTCAGCCAGACTACCTTGTCGGTTGATGAGACAGCCGATGTGATCGATAAATTGCGTGAGGTATTCCCGGATATTCAGGGGCCACGCAAAGATGATATTTGCTACGCGACGCAGAACCGTCAAGATGCCGTACGTGAAATGGCGCAGGCGGTTGACGTGATGATTGTGGTGGGCTCGAAGAACTCCTCGAACTCAAACCGTTTGCGTGAGCTGGCAGAAAAGCTGGGTACCCCAGGATTTTTGACCGATTGCCCGGAAGACGTACAGCCAGTCTGGCTTGAAGGAAAAAACAACGTAGGGGTTACTGCGGGGGCATCAGCTCCGGAAGAGTTGGTTAATCAGATCATTGCCCGTATTCAGCAACTGAGCGGCGCAGAGGTTGAAGAGCTGACAGGCCGTGAAGA
Source organism: Photobacterium sp. HL06 (assembly GCF_059552575.1). Lineage (NCBI taxonomy): Bacteria > Pseudomonadati > Pseudomonadota > Gammaproteobacteria > Vibrionales > Vibrionaceae > Photobacterium > Photobacterium sp. HL06. The sequence continues at coordinate 3,480,652 of NZ_CM183914.1, read as the reverse complement.
AAATATGTTCTTCGAAGTGCCTCGCGAACTACAAGTGAAAAATGTGTAAGTAGCTGACGTTTAATTGCACCGAAATTGAAGCCTCAGCGAATGCTGGGGCTTTTTTTATATTCACCAAAAGGCTACATTGAAGCAATACCAATCCAACAAGATACAGAACCAGGGAGAAATAGCGCAATGGTAAGAATTGCGATTGCTGGCGCAGCAGGACGTATGGGCCGTCAGCTGCTTAAAGCGACACACCTTTCAGAGCAGGCATCACTTGGCGCTGCCACAGAACGAAGCGGTTCGACATTAGTCGGTGCCGATGCCGGTGAGTTGGCTGGCGTGGGCGTCCTGTCTGTCACAATAGTTGATGATTTAGTGGCAGCGAAAGATGATTTTGATGTACTGATTGATTTTACCGCGCCGGTTGCCACCCTGGCGAACATTGCATTCTGCCAGCAGCACGGTAAGAAAATTGTCATCGGGACAACGGGCTTTAGTGATGAAGAGCGCGTGTTAATTGACAAAGCAGCAGAGCAAATTCCGGTTGTTATGGCACCAAACTACAGTGTAGGGGTCAATCTGGTATTTAAACTGCTGGAGAAAGCGGCCAAGGTGATGGGTGATTACTGCGACATCGAGGTGATTGAAGCGCACCACCGTCATAAGGTTGATGCCCCGTCGGGAACGGCGATTGGGATGGGTGAAGCAATTGCGGGGGCAATGGGTAACAAACTCAGTGATGTTGCCGTTTATGCCCGGGAAGGGATCACCGGGGAGCGCAGCCGTGATGAAATCGGTTTTGCAACGATCCGCGCTGGTGACATTGTCGGTGAGCATACCGCAATGTTTGCTGATATTGGCGAGCGGGTGGAAATCACTCATAAAGCAACTGACCGGATGACTTTTGCCAATGGTGCGGTACGTGCGGCAGCCTGGCTGAATGATAAGACGCCAGGTTTTTATACCATGCATGATGTACTTGGGCTGGATGAATTATAACTAGCCAGCCAGTCTTGCGGCCTGCCCGTTTGGCTGCCTTCTCAGATTTAGCATGTGCTAGCTCCTGAGAAGGCGGCTTTATATGCACTTTGTTTTCATAAGTGCATAAACAGTGACTTCTACTTTCGATTTTATCTCTGTTTTTTCATTACTTACATTTTCTTTCCTGATACCTGTCTTTACTGTTGATTTTGTGTGCTTGAGCCTTTTGTGGTGCTGTCACCTTTAAAATTACACCTTTTGTTTGGTGTTTTTCGTTTTTTTGTTTCAGTTTGTTGCTATCGCTTGGGGGTGTGATTAGGCAAACGATAAAATGAGATCGGGTGTCATTTGTAGTTTATGAAAAGTAGGGAAAGCTTGTTCTTTTTGCGCTTTTGCTGTGTTTGTGGTGTAAGATGGATAAAAGGCGAATTTATTTTTGCTGATTTCTTGACAGTATACGCTGTGATCTCTAGACTGCGCGGAATTTGTCAAAATTCAGCTTGACTCGCTTTTTGACTTTGTATGGAATGGGTAATTGCAAGTTTATCTGTTTTAATTGCATTATTATTTTTTTTGGAGGTTGTCTTGAGCAAATCTGCGCTGTTAGTCCTTGAAGATGGGACAGTGTTCCGCGGCGTGTCCATTGGGGCAGATGGTTCGGCCGTTGGTGAAGTTGTTTTTAACACCTCGATGACGGGGTATCAGGAAATTCTCACTGACCCCTCTTATTCACAACAGATTGTGACTCTTACCTATCCCCATATTGGCAACACCGGAACGAATTCCGAAGACGAAGAATCCTCCTCAATCCACGCGCAAGGCCTGGTAATTCGTGATCTTCCCCTGCTAGCTTCAAACTTCCGTAATGAACTTTCCCTTTCTGACTACCTTAAATCACAAAACATTGTCGGTATCGCCGACATTGATACGCGTAAGCTAACGCGTATTTTGCGTGAAAAAGGGGCGCAGAATGGCTGCATCATGGCGGGTGACAACCTGGATGAAGCATTGGCGTTGGCAAAAGCCAAAGAATTCCCGGGCCTGAAAGGCATGGATCTGGCGAAAGAAGTGACAACGGCAGAAACCTACCAGTGGAAGCAAGGTTCATGGACACTGGAAAATGGTTTGCCTGAAGCGAAAGATGATAGCGAGCTGCCATACCATGTCGTCGCTTATGACTTCGGTGCTAAACGCAATATCCTGCGTATGCTGGTTGACCGTGGCTGTCGCTTGACGGTTGTTCCTGCCCAGACGTCGGCTGAAGACGTATTGGCGCTGAACCCGGATGGTGTTTTCCTGTCGAATGGCCCTGGTGACCCAGAACCATGTACTTACGCCATTGAAGCGACAAAAGCATTCCTAGACAAAGGCCTACCAATCTTTGGTATCTGCCTTGGTCACCAGATCCTTGCACTAGCAAGTGGCGCTCAAACAGTAAAAATGAAGTTTGGTCACCACGGCGCTAACCACCCGGTTAAAGATATTGACCGCGATGTAGTGATGATCACCAGCCAGAACCACGGTTTTGCCGCTGATGAAGCCACACTGCCTGACAATCTACGTGCAACGCACAAATCCCTGTTTGATGGCTCACTTCAAGGTATCCATCGTACCGACAAGCCTGCATTCAGTTTCCAGGGCCACCCAGAAGCGAGCCCGGGTCCACATGATGCAGCACCACTATTTGATCACTTTATCGAATTAATCAAGAAGCACAGCGCCTAAGCCGGGAGTAGTAAGAAATGCCAAAACGTACTGACATTAAAAGTGTTCTGATTCTAGGTGCTGGCCCGATTGTTATCGGTCAGGCGTGTGAGTTTGACTATTCGGGTGCGCAAGCCTGTAAAGCCCTGCGCGAAGAAGGTTACCGAGTTATTCTAGTCAACTCTAACCCGGCAACAATCATGACTGACCCTGATATGGCGGATGCGACTTACATCGAGCCAATCCACTGGGAAGTTGTACGTAAGATCATTGAAAAAGAACGTCCAGATGCAGTATTGCCGACGATGGGCGGTCAGACAGCACTAAACTGTGCATTGGATCTTGAAAAGCACGGCGTGCTGAAAGAGTTCAATGTCGAAATGATTGGTGCAACGGCGGATGCGATTGATAAAGCGGAAGACCGTTCACGCTTTGATAAAGCAATGAAATCTATCGGTCTTGAATGTCCGCGTGCCGATACCGCGAAAACCATGGAAGAGGCTCATAAGGTTCTCGATATGGTTGGCTTCCCTTGTATCATTCGCCCATCTTTCACGATGGGGGGGACTGGTGGCGGTATCGCCTATAACAAAGAAGAATTTGAAGAAATCTGCTCTCGCGGCCTTGATCTGTCGCCAACCAATGAGCTGCTTATCGATGAGTCGCTAATCGGTTGGAAAGAGTATGAGATGGAGGTGGTTCGTGACAAGAACGACAACTGTATTATCGTGTGTGCGATTGAAAACTTCGATGCCATGGGTGTCCATACCGGTGACTCAATCACGGTTGCACCAGCTCAAACACTGACAGACAAAGAATACCAGTTGATGCGTAATGCATCGCTAGCGGTACTGCGTGAAATTGGCGTAGAAACCGGTGGCTCAAACGTTCAGTTTGGTATCAACCCGAAAGATGGCCGTATGGTTATCATCGAGATGAACCCGCGTGTCTCACGCTCTTCTGCGCTCGCATCAAAAGCAACGGGTTTCCCGATTGCTAAAATTGCAGCAAAACTAGCGATTGGTTTCACTCTCGATGAGCTGATGAATGACATCACGGGTGGCGCAACACCCGCATCGTTCGAGCCAACCATCGACTACGTTGTGACTAAGATCCCTCGCTTTAACTTCGAAAAATTTGCCGGTGCCAACGACCGTCTAACTACCCAGATGAAGTCTGTGGGTGAAGTAATGGCGATTGGTCGTAACCAGCAGGAATCATTACACAAAGCACTACGTGGCCTAGAAGTCGGCGCAACAGGTTTTGATGAAATGGTTGATTTGGATGCGCCAGATGCCTTGACGCAAATTCGCCATGAGCTGAAGGAGCCGGGTGCAGAGCGTATCTGGTATATCGCCGATGCATTCCGTGCCGGTATGTCTGTCGATGGCGTATTCAACCTAACCAATGTTGACCGTTGGTTCCTGGTTCAGATTGAAGATATCGTTAAGACTGAGCAGCAAGTTAAAGACAATGGTTTTGCTGGCCTTCACGCAGCAGAGCTGCGTCAACTGAAGCGCAAAGGCTTCTCTGATGAGCGTCTGGCGAAACTGCTGGGTGTAGCACAGAGCGAAATCCGCAAACTACGTGACCAGCATGATATTCATCCGGTATATAAGCGTGTGGATACTTGTGCGGCGGAGTTTTCTTCAGATACGGCTTACATGTACTCATCGTATGATGAAGAGTGTGAGGCTAACCCTACCGAAAAAGACAAGATCATGATCTTGGGCGGCGGTCCAAACCGTATCGGCCAGGGTATCGAATTCGATTACTGCTGTGTTCACGCCTCGCTAGCGTTACGTGAAGACGGGTACGAGACCATCATGGTTAACTGTAACCCTGAGACGGTTTCTACCGATTATGACACATCAGACCGTTTGTACTTCGAACCTGTGACATTGGAAGATGTACTGGCGATTGCCCGTGTTGAGAAGCCGAAAGGTGTCATCGTACAGTACGGTGGTCAAACGCCACTGAAACTCGCACGTGCCCTAGAAGCGGCAGGTGTGCCAATTATTGGTACTAGCCCTGATGCCATTGACCGCGCAGAAGACCGTGAGCGATTCCAAGCCGCCGTTGAGCGTCTAGACCTATTGCAACCTGAAAATGCCACCGTGACGACGATGGAACAGGCCGTTGAGAAGTCGAAAGAAATTGGTTTCCCACTGGTTGTTCGTCCGTCTTATGTATTGGGTGGCCGTGCGATGGAAATCGTATACGATGAAAGCGATCTGCGTCGTTACTTTAACGAAGCGGTAAGTGTGTCTAACGAATCACCAGTGTTGCTTGACCGTTTCCTTGACGACGCGGTTGAAGTTGACGTCGATGCGATTTGTGATGGTGAGCGTGTGGTAATCGGCGGTATTATGGAGCACATCGAGCAAGCGGGTGTTCACTCTGGTGACTCAGCATGTTCACTGCCTGCTTATACGCTAAGTAAAGAAATCCAAGATGTGATGCGTCAACAAGTTGAGAAACTAGCGTTTGAGCTAGGTGTTCGCGGCTTGATGAATACCCAGTTCGCAGTTAAGGATAACGAAGTTTACCTGATTGAGGTGAACCCACGTGCCGCGCGTACAGTTCCGTTCGTATCGAAAGCAACGGGTGCACCACTGGCGAAAATTGCTGCTCGAGTCATGGCGGGGCAATCTCTAGAGTCTCAGGGCTTTACCAAAGAGATCATTCCACCTTATTACTCCGTCAAAGAAGTGGTTCTGCCATTTAACAAGTTCCCGGGTGTTGACCCATTATTGGGGCCTGAAATGCGCTCTACCGGTGAGGTAATGGGTGTCGGTGATACTTTCGCAGAAGCATTTGCTAAAGCGGAGCTTGGTTGCGGTAAAGAGAAGCAGGCGAAAGGCCGTGCACTGCTGTCAGTTCGCGGAAACGACAAGCAGCGTGTGGTTGATCTGGCTTCTAAGCTGGTAAAACAAGGCTACGAGCTGGATGCTACCCACGGTACAGCGGTTGTGCTGGGTGAAGCAGGCATCAACCCTCGCTTGGTGAACAAGGTACACGAAGGCCGTCCTCATATTCTTGACCGTATCAAGAACAATGAGTACTCCTATATCGTAAATACCGCCGAAGGCCGTCAGGCAATTGAAGACTCGAAGGTGCTTCGTCGCGGCGCTCTGGCTGAGAAAGTGAATTACACCACAACACTGAATGCGGCCTTTGCAACGTGCATGGCATGGACAGCAGATGACCGTAACAAGGTGACGTCAGTTCAAGAGCTACATGCGCGTTTAAACAACGCTTAATTGTCGGTATTCGATAGCATCAAACAGCCCGCTTAGTGCGGGCTGTTTTGTTTTTATCAAGAAAAATCCATCAGTAATACTTTGTGTTAAATTAGCTGCGTTTACCGCTTGAACTGGAAACTGAATTGCGTACAATTGGCTGCGTCGCATAAGCGATAAATTTTTTTGGAGACTTAAATGAACGATACCGACCATCCCCCGAGTATTAAGGTGGAAAATCAAACCCGCTAGCGGTGTCGGTCTCCTGTAGTTCCGATCCCGCCCAGGGTTCGGAATAGTATGTCTATTGTATCTTCTCTTCTTTGATACCTCTTTTTTGACAAACCATTCCCCGGTTTTCTTGCCTAATTCTCAATATAGAATGTCGCTAATTTAGCAGTGAATGACAGGCTTTTAGCTGTCGGCATATACGTACTATTTTGTAGTCATGCGTCGGTAGTTTCTAGCACGTTCTCTCTGGTGTATAGCCCCATTCAGGTGGTCGTTACCCATGCTTCGTCCCTGCGGACGGGCATAGCCAATCGGGAGATTCGCCATGGCGGTAATGAACTTTGCAGCTCAGGCTGTAACTGCAACAGAAAATCTGGCTCAGAACGATGTTCTGGCTGTACGCAATGCATTTCTAAAATACGGTATTGACGAGCAGGCTAAACTGCTGGCAAAAATGCCTATTTCTGAAGCCATTGCGGTATTACATGAATGTCCGCTTCGTCATGTCCAGACCTTGCTAGATCTGTTGGATGAGATGGATGAACAAGTCCGTATGCGTCACTTGGCCAATGGACTTGGGTTGATTTGCTCAGAGGCAGAGCCTGCCGGACACTACCTGAAAAACAGTGTATTTAGCCATGTCCGCGAACGTATTGGCTGGATCGTCGGATTAGCACTGCTAGGCATTGTCTCGGGACTGATCATTTCCCATTATGAAGACACCCTGAGCCAGCTGGTATTGCTGGCGATCTATATGCCAGTTATTGCCGCGGCAGGGGGCAATACCGGTTCCCAGGCGGCCACCCTGGTGGTGCGGGCACTGGCCATGGAAGAGATACGGTGCCGTGACTGGGCTGCCGTATTGTGGAAAGAGTTTCGGGTGGCGATTGTGATTGCAGTGGTATTGGCCGCGGTGATTGTCGGCAGGGTGATGATGTTTAGTGACAGCACAGCCTTGCCAATTGGCATGAACTTGCATGATATCGCCCTGGCGATCGGGATGGCAATTTCCTTGCAGGTGGTACTCTCTACGACGGTTGGCGGTGTGTTACCGATGATTGCCCGCGCCTGCCGGCTTGATCCGGCCGTATTGGTGAGTCCGGTGCTGGCATCGGTAGTCGATATTACCGGGATGATGATTTACTTCACCACGGTGAATTGGATGTTGGGATTAGCTTAAAATAAGGGACGAGATCCTGGTTCCTTGTTCCTAGAAAAAGCGAGAAGAGCGGCCCTGTGGTCCTATGGAAGAGCGGAGTACTTGAGTATTCCGCTTTTTACATCAGCCTATAGAGCCATAGTACCCGTAACAAGTGCCGAATTGGATCCTCTTGCTACTCGTTTCTCGCCTCTAGAAACCCTCGTACAACGCCCGATACAGTGCCCGCTCAAACCGTATGATCGGTGGGTCGACTTTCGGCGCATCCTCGGCAGGCTCTTGCGGGTGGTAGTTGGTTACAAACTGAACAAACAGCAGCTCTTGGCCTGATTTTGCCTTGATGACACCGGCAAGGTTATAGGTTCCAAACAGCGAGCCGCTCTTGGCCACAATGTTGCCTTGCAGAGGCTGGTGGCGGATGCTCTGGCGATAGCGCAGGGTGCCGCTTTGCCCGCTAATAGGTAGTGTGGTCAGCAAGTTTAGCTGTTTGTCATGCTGGTAGAGGTAAGTAACTACTTCCATCATTTGACTAGCTGTCAGGCGGTTGTTGCGCGATAGCCCGGAACCGTCGACTAATACTGCTTTACTTAAATCAATGCCCGCTTTCTCACTTAAGATAGCTTTGATAGCCGCCACCCCGTTGTTGAAGGTGCCCGGCTGGTTGAAATAGCGCTGGCCCATGGTCTTTGTCAGGTTGTCTGCAATCAGGTTGTCCGACTCTTTGACCATGGTATCAAGCAGCTCGTTCAGTGGCTTGGAAGTATGGCGGGCAATACGTTTGCCGCTGGCCTTGTCGTCTCGCACGATCTCGCCGTCAAAGCGGATCCCGGCTCGCCTTAGCTCATTGCGAATAACCGCGGCTGTATAGTCAACGGTATCTTGCACAGCGAAGTTCAAAGGCAGGGGCTGTTTTCGCTGCTGTAAGCACCCGCTTATCCGGTAGTTGTTGCCTGGGGCCGCGTTCAGTGTCAGATCGCAGTAACGGGCTTTTTGTTGCTCCTTACTGACAATGAGGGCATCGCTAGTGACGGAAATCGGCTGGTGGGCTGGCACATTGGCTCGGGTAGTTTGGCCCAGGGCTTTATTGCTATACAGCGCGCCCTGTACGCAGTTGTGCTCCAGTGAAATGCTGCTTGATGGCGCACTGTAGCAGACACCGAGAATATCCCAAGGCCAGCCCGGTGCGCGCTCGTAGCCGCTAAATACTGAACCGTTAAGGATAATATTGCCCTTAATGGTGGCGCGTTTATGTTTTTTTAGTTGTGCAAGCAGGGTAGCCAGCTGCTGGCGAGATAGGGTCGGGTCGCCGCTAAAACGGATAATGATATCTTGCTGGTCAACTTCTAGGTCGGTAGTAAAGTGAAAGCCATCGCCGAGGTAGAGCTTGGCAGCCAGCGCCGTGATCAGTTTCTGGGTGCTGGCGGGGGCCTGGAGCTGGTTTTCGCGTTGGGAATAAAGCACATTGCCCGTTGCCGGATTGATAACAACCAGGGCAGCATCGTGACCGCTGGGTAATTGGCCGATAGCTGGCTGGGGGGAAAAGCTGGCAAGTGCTGGCTGGCTAAGCAGTAGGCCAAGCAATATGGGAAGAGCACGGAACATCAAGTAAAAGACCATAAGAAAGTAGTGAAAGTATCTTATAGCAAAAAGGCGCTGACCCGAAGATCTGCGCCTTTATTAGCATGTAACGCTAGTAATCCAACCAGGATTAGAAGTCGTAACGTGCACCTAGAACGAACTCGTCAGAAGCAGCCGCTGAGCCTACGTCTTTCTTGTCCAGGTTGTTGAACTTGTAAGATGCGTAAGTACGGAAGTTCTTGTTGAAGTAGTGAGTTGCGTCAACAGCGATAGAGTCGCGCAGATCTACGTTGTTGTCTGAGTCTTCTAGGTAGTTGTATGTCGCGATGAATACAGTTTTGCCCATGGTGTAAGCAGCTGCTAATTCGTAGCCCTGAGATTCTTCGATATTTGCACCGTGTACTTCAGTGTTTTCTGCATCCTGGTATAGACCTGCAAGGTAGAAGTCACCGAAGGTGTAAGAGATAGCACCGAATGCCTGCTTACCTGTTTCAGTGTTTAGAGCAGCTTGACCGTCTTGCTCGCCGTAACCTGCGCCGAATGCTAGGCCCATGTCCATTGCGTACATTGCTGCCACAGAGTAACCGTCAACATCGTAAGTATTGCCAGCATCGTTTTCGTTTTCGCCAGTGAACACGTAGTTAGCTTTAACGGTCAGGTTATTGCCGTCCAGGTCGAAAGAGCCAACGTAAGCAAGGTTGTTGCTTGTACGGTCTGCAGCAGCTAGCTTGTTACCTGCTTCGTTACCGTGGAAAGACATGATATCAGTGAAATCTGTTAGCATGCCCAGAGAGCCGTCAGTTTTACCGTAACGAACCTGGCCGAACTCACCGCCGATACCAGCGTTTAGGTGACGGTTGTTGACTTCGTTACCGTCTGTATATTCGCCTTCCCAGAAACCGATACCGTAGATGTCTTCAGTGATATCTGTTTTACCAGCGATGTTTACACGTACACGAGTTGCATCACTAACTTTGCTGTCGCCAGCGTCGTTATCTGCCATCACCATACGAGCTTCAAAACGACCACCTACTGCTAGGCTAGAAGCTTCGTCAGAGTAAACTTCTGCAGCGGTTGCTGCGCCAGAGATGGATGCTGCTGCTACTGCCAAAGCAATCAGTTTCTTGTTCATTGTCGAATCCTTTTGGAATTATTTTGTTGTATGCATGAGAGTGCTAAATGCATGGTGTTCTTTTTACTGGTATTTGGACGTCAATCGTTAGTAAAAAAAACTGAAAAATACTTTCTGGGAATACTTTTTGGTGTTTTTTGGTTATTAATATTGATGCCTTTCAGGTGGTTACGTTCAGGATGGAAAGTTCGTGGCAGAAGTGAACTTTTAGTTGTCTTTAGAAGTTGATTGAGATTTTTATGTGGTACTTATTTTGTAATATTGGTTATATTTGTGACCAATTACACATTAATATTCATTATGTTCCTGTAGTAAGAAAAGTCTTAAATAGCTTGAGATAGTATCCAGGGTGATCTCTTGCTCATCTTTGTTTAAAATGAATTCTGTTCCCTATTAACGATGTTGGTTCAGCGATAGTGCTGGGCTAGCTTTTTTTTGCTCAAAAAAGTGCTAGGCACTGAAAGGGCTTTGAGGTAAGTAAGTTATGGATAAGGTTCCAATGACAGTGCGCGGCGAGAAACTGCTGCGCGATGAACTGGAAACGTTAATGAAGCGTCGCCCTATTATCTCTCAGGCGATTGGTGAAGCACGTGAGCTGGGTGATCTGAAGGAAAACGCAGAGTACCATGCCGCACGTGAAGAGCAGGGGATCTGTGAAGCGCAGATCCGTGATATTGAGTACAAGCTCTCTGTGGCTCAGGTGATCGACGTGACCAAGATGGAAAACACCGGTAAGGTGATTTTTGGTGTGACGGTGACGCTGATTGACGTTGATACCGAAGATGAAGTTCAGTACCAGATTGTTGGTGATGATGAGGCTGATATTAAGGCTGGCCGAATTTCTGTCAACTCACCGATTGCACGCGGCCTGATCGGCAAAATGCAGGAGGATGAAGTGGTCATTACCACTCCTGGTGGTCAAAAAGAATTCGAAATTGCGGAAGTTGAATACCTTTAACTGGCAGTAGAAGCGGTTTTATTGTTAGTGAATGTAACGGCTGGCAGCAAATAGTGGCGTTCCATGCCATTATCCCGGTGTAAAAAAGGCCGCGTCGGCGGCCTTTTTTATTTGCGAGGAAGCTCGATTTTGCGCTCTTCGCTTGGGCGGTAAAGCACTAGCGTCTTACCGATAACCTGTACTTTTTCAGCTTTAGTTTCGCGAATAATAGCATCCACGATCAAAACTTTAGTTTCACGCTCTTCGGCAGCGACCTTAACTTTGATAAGTTCATGGTGGTCAAGCGCGAGTTCGATTTCGGCCAGAACCGCTTCAGTCAGACCGTTTGCACCCATAAGGACAACAGGTTTTAGGTTGTGAGCAAGGCCTTTTAGGTATTGCTTCTGTTTGGTGCTTAGATTCATGATGACTCTATTTTTTGATAACAAGGGTTGAAAACGGGGTATTCTAACGCCATCTAGTCTAGAAGACTAATTTGTTTAGTATACGTCACTGCAAAGTGGTCGAGTATACTTTATAAGTACGCTAACTCATTAGGTAAATCATGAGTCGAAAAAAACAATCGGGTAGCTCCGGACGTTGGCTGAAAGAACATTTTGATGATAAATATGTTCAGGAAGCCCAGAAGAAAGGCTACCGTTCTCGCGCTATCTTTAAAATAGAAGAGATTCAAAATAAGGATAAGTTGCTAAAACCCGGGATGACTGTTGTTGACCTGGGGGCGGCACCGGGAGGCTGGTCGCAGTATGCCGCTGAAGTGGTAGGTGACGATGGACAGGTTATTGCCTGTGACATCTTGTCTATGGATTCCTTGCCGGGAGTGAGCTTCTTGCAGGGTGACTTCCGTGAGGAGGCTGTGTTAGATGCACTGCTTGAACGTATTCAGCCAGATATGGTTGATGTGGTTCTTTCAGATATGGCACCTAACATGAGTGGCAACCAGGCGGCAGATCAACCTAGAGCAATGTATCTTGTTGAACTAGCATTAGATATGTGTAGGCAAGTACTTGCGCCGAATGGCAGCTTTGCGGTAAAAGTTTTCCAAGGTGAAGGCTTTGACCAGTACCTGGCTGACGTACGTAGCATGTTCAAAGTGGTCAAAATTCGTAAACCGGATTCATCACGAGATCGCTCTCGTGAGGTCTATATTGTAGCTACAGGTTACAAACTGTAGTACCCTAAATTCATCTTTAAGTTATCGCGAGGTTAACACCTTGAGTGACATGGCAAAAAACTTGATTTTGTGGTTGGTCATCGCTGTGGTTCTGATGTCTGTATTTCAGAGTTTCGGGCCCGGTGATAGTGCTGGCCGTCAAGTCGACTATACAACCTTTGTCCGTGAAATCGGTCAGGATCAGATAAGGGAAGCGCGATTCAATGATCGTGAAATCACCGTATACAAACGTGATAACACGCGATACGTCACTTATCTGCCTGTCTACAACGACCAAAAGTTATTAGACGACCTCATTAACGCTAATGTGAAGGTGATGGGTACACCTCCTGAAGAGCCAAGCCTGCTGGCTTCAATCTTCATTTCATGGTTCCCAATGCTGCTTCTTATTGGTGTTTGGATTTTCTTCATGCGCCAGATGCAGGGCGGCGGTGGCAAAGGTGCCATGTCGTTCGGTAAATCTAAAGCCCGCATGATGAGTGAAGATCAGATCAAAACGACTTTTAGCGACGTTGCAGGTTGTGACGAAGCGAAAGAAGACGTGAAGGAGCTGGTGGATTACCTGCGTGATCCGAGCCGCTTCCAGAAGTTGGGTGGTAAGATCCCAACGGGTGTCTTGATGGTTGGTCCTCCTGGTACCGGTAAGACCTTGCTGGCAAAAGCGATTGCCGGTGAAGCGAAAGTACCGTTCTTCACGATTTCTGGTTCTGACTTCGTAGAAATGTTCGTTGGTGTGGGTGCATCCCGTGTCCGTGACATGTTCGAGCAGGCGAAGAAAGCTGCGCCTTGTATCATCTTCATTGATGAAATCGATGCCGTCGGCCGTCAGCGTGGTGCTGGTGTGGGTGGTGGTCACGATGAACGTGAACAGACCTTGAACCAGATGCTGGTTGAAATGGATGGTTTCGAAGGCAATGAAGGTATTATCGTTATTGCTGCAACGAACCGCCCGGATGTACTGGACCCAGCGTTGCTTCGACCTGGTCGATTCGACCGTCAGGTGGTTGTTGGCCTTCCGGATGTTCGCGGCCGTGAACAGATCCTGAAAGTCCACATGCGTAAAGTGCCGCTAGATGGTGACGTGAAACCGTCATTGATCGCCCGTGGTACACCAGGCTTCTCAGGTGCTGACCTGGCTAACCTGGTTAACGAAGCTGCCTTGTTTGCTGCGCGTGGTAACAAGCGCGTGGTATCTATGGTGGAATTCGAGCTGGCGAAAGACAAAATCATGATGGGTGCCGAGCGCAAGTCCATGGTGATGACGGATGAGCAGAAAGAGTCTACGGCATACCATGAAGCAGGCCACGCCATTATTGGTCGCCTGGTTCCTGATCATGATCCGGTCTACAAGGTCTCTATTATTCCTCGTGGCCGCGCATTGGGTGTGACAATGTACTTGCCTGAGCAAGACCGTGTCAGCCATTCGCGTGAATTCCTGGAATCAATGATTTCTAGCCTTTACGGTGGCCGTTTGGCAGAAGAGCTTATCTACGGCGTAGAGAAAGTATCAACAGGGGCATCGAATGATATCGAACGTGCGACTGATATTGCACGCAAGATGGTGACCCAGTGGGGCTTCTCTGACAAGCTAGGTCCGCTGCTGTACGCTGAAGACGAAGGTGAAGTATTCCTTGGCCGATCTGTAACACAGACTAAACATATGTCTGACGAAACAGCCCGTGCCATTGATACTGAAGTTCGAGCGTTGGTTGATCGTAACTACGAGCGAGCGCGTGAAATTCTGAGTCAGAATATGGATATCATGCATGCGATGAAAGATGCATTGATGAAGTATGAGACAATCGATGCAGGCCAGATCGACGATCTGATGGCCCGTAAAGCTGAAATCCGTGCACCGAAAGGCTGGACTGACGAAGGCGATACGTTAAAGGCCTCTGATGCTGAGAAAGAGACTGAAGCTCCGGCTGAAGAAAAGCCAGCGTCTGACAATGCAGAAGCACCGAAGACTGAAAATAAAGAAGACGATAAGCCACAAGCGTAATCGTTGTTCTTGAAAATAAAACCCCGAGCTGTCTCGGGGTTTTTTTTATGCAGTGGTTGGTAATAAATGGACACCGCAATGATTCTGACCAGTAAAGATAAAACGCTCGATCTTTCTTACTCCCATGTGATGGGGATCCTCAATGTTACCCCGGACTCGTTTTCTGACGGGGGGAAATTCAACCGCCTTGATAATGCGCTCTATCATGTTGAGGCGATGCTGGCGGCTGGAACAAGTATTATTGATATTGGTGGCGAGTCGACTCGTCCGGGTGCGGCCGATGTCCTGCTCGCCGATGAGCTTGAGCGAGTCGTACCGGTGATTGAAGCGATTCGCCAGCGGTTTGATTGCTGGATCTCCATCGATACCAGCAAAGCCCAGGTAATGACCGAGGCCGTTGGCGCCGGGGCAGATTTAATTAATGATGTCCGGGCGCTGCAAGATCCCGGGGCATTAGAGGCCGCGGCGCAGGCCGGGGTGCCGATTTGTTTAATGCATATGCAAGGTCAACCGCGTACAATGCAGGCCCAGCCAAAATATGAAGATGTGATCACCGATATCAGTGACTTTTTGGCAGAGCGAATAACGGCCTGCGAGCAGGCAGGTATTCGTCGTGAGCAGTTATTGCTGGATCCCGGTTATGGTTTCGGCAAATCCCTGGAACATAACTACCAGCTGCTCGCACATTTGGATAAATTTCATCAATTTGGTTTACCTCTGCTGGTAGGCATGTCACGTAAATCAATGATATTTAAGTTACTTGATAAAAAACCTGCCGAATGTTTGGCTGGAAGCCTGGCATGTGCGGCGATTGCCGCTATGAAGGGCGCTCAGATTATTCGTGTTCATGATGCACAAGAAACCGTAGATGTCTTAAAAGTGTGTCGAATGACGTTATCCCAAACGAAGCAATAACCAAAAGTTTTCGGTGATTGCTTTGCTTGGGATACAGCAGAAAAAGAATTATTAATTGCTAGGAGCTGAAAATGGCTGAACGTAAGTTCTTTGGTACCGATGGTATTCGCGGTTTGGTTGGGCAAGCGCCAATCACCCCTGATTTTGTGCTGAAACTGGGCTGGGCGGCTGGTCGCGTACTGTCTAAGCAGGGCACAAAAAAAGTGATCATTGGTAAAGATACCCGAATTTCTGGCTATATGCTGGAGTCAGCTCTGGAAGCTGGCTTGGCGGCGGCTGGCCTGCAGGCTGCATTCACAGGCCCAATGCCCACGCCTGCTGTTGCATACCTGACTCGGACTTTCCGCGCTGAAGCCGGTATTGTAATTTCAGCTTCGCATAATCCGTATTACGATAACGGAATTAAGTTCTTCTCCTCAGAAGGTACCAAGTTACCGGATGAGATTGAACTGGCCATTGAAGAAGAGATGAATAAGCCGCTGACTTGCGTCGAATCCGCTATGTTGGGCAAGGCGCACCGTATCGGTGATGCGGCAGGTCGTTATATTGAGTTCTGCAAAGGTACATTCCCATCTGAATTGAGCCTGGCAGACTATAAGATCGTGGTTGACTGTGCTCACGGCGCAACCTACCACATTGCCCCTAATGTGTTTAATGAGCTAGGCGCAAACGTGATCACTATGGGGTGCGAGCCAAACGGTACCAACATCAATGACAAAGTGGGGGCGACAGACGTTGCAGCACTGCAGGCCAAGGTACTAGAAGAAAAAGCAGATTTTGGTATTGCTCTTGATGGTGACGGCGACCGTGTGATCATGGTAGATGAAGAAGGTAATAAGATTGATGGTGACCAGATTGCTTATATCATAGCCCGTGATGCCCTTCGCCGCGGCGAGCTGAAAGGTGGAGTTGTCGGTACCCTGATGACTAACCTGGGTATGGAAGTGGCATTAAAGAACCTGGGGATTCCATTTGTCCGTGCCAAAGTTGGCGACCGCTACGTGATGGAAGAGCTGAAAAAGCACAACTGGCTGATTGGTGCCGAGAACTCCGGCCATGTAATTATGCTCGATAAAGTCACGACAGGCGACGGTATTGTGGCTGGCCTGCAGGTGATGGCATCGATTGTTGGTAGCAAGATGTCACTGAAAGAACTTTCTGATGGCATGATCATGTTCCCACAGGTACTGGAGAATGTGCGTTTCTCGGGTGATTCTAATCCGCTGGAATCAGATGCGGTATTGTCTGCACAGGCTGCCGTTGAAGCTAAACTGGGTGATAGTGGCCGTGTACTTTTACGTAAATCGGGTACCGAACCTTTGATCCGCGTAATGGTTGAAGGTGAAGATGCTGATTTAGTTAAAGAATCTGCTTTGGCTATTGCTCAGGCAGTTAAAGATAACTGCTGATTGGATACGCCAGAAAAGGTGTTTTTATAGTCGGCTTTGTTTAAAACTTGGTCAAGTAATTCACTGTTATAGCTTTTTGGTGAAATTTTACTTGTCACAGGTTTAGGGTTTCGCTAGTATTCACTCGCTCCTTAATTGAAGGGGGCGCGCTGGCACTGCTTCAGCAAAGCCGGCACAACAATTTAACCATAGGTGGAACCCATGTACGAAATTCTACTTGTGATTTATCTGTTGGCTGCGCTTGGTGTTATTGGCCTGGTTTTGGTTCAACAAGGTAAAGGCGCAGATATGGGAGCTTCATTTGGAGCTGGCGCATCAGGAACCCTGTTCGGCGCAAGCGGCTCTGGAAACTTCCTGACCCGAATGACTGCAGTTTGTGCAACTGTTTTCTTTGCAATCAGTCTTGTTCTTGGCAACATTAGTGCTAAGCAAGCGAAGGAAACCAGTGGCTGGGATGAGCTAAGCGCTCCAGTGACTGAGCAAGTTGTAGAAAAAACTGAGAGTGCACCCGTTAACAGTGACATTCCTCAGTAATTAAAGATTTAGCCGAGATGGTGAAATTGGTAGACACGCTAGCATGAGGTGCTAGTGCCGCAAGGTGTAGGGGTTCAAGTCCCCTTCTCGGCACCATTATTCGTTACTTGAAAGAGTAACATCTGAGCGATATAATTGGCTCAGATTACGGACGCGGGGTGGAGCAGCTTGGTAGCTCGTCGGGCTCATAACCCGAAGGTCGTTGGTTCAAATCCAGCCCCCGCAACCACTTTCCGAAAAAGCGACTATTCTATTAAGGAAGTTTGTTTTTTCTGTCATAGCCAAGCGCTGTGGCAATCAGGGTCCAGTGATAAAAAACCCCGTAATTCGGGGTTTTTTATTATCTGAAAAATGACCATTCAGGTATCTACTGGGCTTTAGTGCCCTTTTTTTGTTTCCAGGGGGTTGTTTTGACAGCTTTAGAGATGCAATTAACCGAACTGCTTGAAGCGCCGGTAACGGCTTTGGGCTATGAATTAGTCGGTTTGGAATTTATCCGTGCAGGCGAGCACTCAACACTGCGTGTTTTCATCGATCATGAGAACGGTATTTTTGTTGATGACTGTGCCGAGGCTAGCCGCCAAATCAGTGCGGTAATGGATGTAGAAGATCCTATTACTGTGGCTTACAACCTGGAGGTATCTTCCCCTGGTCTTGAAAGGCCGCTATTCAAAGCTGCACATTACCAGCAATTTATTGGCCACGAGGTCAGCCTGGTATTAAAAATGGCGATGGACAATCGCCGTAAGTGGAAAGGTGACATCATTGCTGTTGAAGGCGAGCTGGTCACTGTGAAAGTTGATGGCAATGAAGAAACGTTTGCGCTGAGCAATATTTCCAAGGCCAACCTGGTTCCAAAATTCTAACCGCTAAAATTGGGGCATTAGAAATGAACAAAGAAATCTTGGCTGTCGTTGAAGCGGTATCCAACGAAAAAGCAGTTCCTCGTGAGCGTATTTTCGAAGCTCTTGAGATCGCACTAGCAACAGCGACGAAGAAAAAACACGAAGCAGAGATCGAAGTTCGTGTAGCTATCGATCGCAAAACCGGTGAGTTTGAAACTTTCCGTCGCTGGAAGGCTGTTGAGGAAGTCACTCAGCCTACCCTTGAAATCACGTTGGAAGCGGCTCAGTTCGATGATGAAACTATCGAGCTTGACGGTTACGTGGAAGATGAGATTGAGTCTGTAACGTTTGACCGTATCACGACCCAGACAGCGAAGCAGGTTATCGTACAGAAAGTACGTGAAGCTGAGCGTGCTCAAATTGTAGAACAGTTTATTGACAACGAAGGTGAGTTAATCACTGGTGTTGTTAAAAAAGTAAACCGTGATGCTGTTATCATTGACCTGGGTAACAACGCTGAAGCGGTTATCCAGCGTGATGATCAGCTACCGCGTGAAAACTTCCGTCCGGGTGACCGTGTTCGCGGCCTGCTTTACGCCGTACGCCCTGAAGCGCGTGGTTTCCAGTTGTTCATGACACGCTCTAAGGCAGAGATGCTAACTGAGCTATTCCGCATCGAAGTGCCGGAAATTGGTGAAGAGCTGATTGAACTGATGGGCGCGGCTCGCGATCCAGGCTCTCGTGCGAAAATTGCAGTTAAAACCAACGATAAGCGTATTGACCCTGTGGGTGCTTGTGTTGGTATGCGTGGCGCACGTGTTCAGGCGGTTTCTGGTGAACTCGGCGGTGAGCGTATCGATATCGTGCTTTGGGACGAGAACCCAGCACAATATGTTATCAACGCTATGGCGCCGGCAGAAGTTAGCTCTATCATCGTGGATGAAGATAACCACACTATGGACATTGCTGTTGAGAAGGATAACCTTGCTCAGGCAATCGGCCGTAGTGGCCAGAACGTGCGTCTGGCCTCTCAGCTTACAGGCTGGGAACTGAATGTAATGACTGTAGAAGACCTGCAGAAAAAGCATCAGGAAGAAGCACAGGAATCTATTGAGGTGTTTACTAAGCATCTTGATATTGATGAAGACTTCGCAACTGTACTGGTTGAAGAAGGTTTCACAACACTTGAAGAAATCGCTTACGTACCAGTTAATGAACTAATGGGCGTTGACGGTCTTGATGAAGATATGGTCGACGAACTTCGTAACCGTGCTAAAGAAGCGCTGACAACGCTTGCTCTTGCTCAAGAAGAGTCTTTTGAAGGTGTAGAACCTGCTGATGACCTGCTTGGCCTTGACGGCCTTGAGCGCGAAATGGCGTTCAAACTGGCTGCGAAGGGTGTAAGCACGCTTGAAGATCTGGCGGATCAGGGCACAGATGACCTGACCGACATCGAAGGCATGGACGAAGCTAAAGCGGGTGAGCTGATTATGGCTGCGCGTAATATTTGCTGGTTCAGCGACGAAGCGTAAATTTTAAAAGCAAGGGAGGAGCAGCATGTCAGAGGTTACAGTTAAAGCATTAGCCGAGGAAATTGGTACTCCGATTGATCGTTTGCTTCAACAGTTTGCCGATGCTGGTATCAGCAAGAAAGCTGAAGAAAGCGTAAGCCAACAGGAAAAACAGTCTTTGCTATCTCACCTTAAGAAAGAACATGGTGGTGACAGCAGTACTGGCGAGGCTCCTACACGCCTTACTCTGCAGCGCAAGACTCGTAGCACACTGAGTGTCTCGGGTTCTGGCGGCAAGAATAAAAGTGTTCAAGTAGAGGTGCGTAAAAAGCGCACCTACGTTAAACGTTCTGCGCTTGAAGAAGAGCAGCGCTTAGCAGAAGAAGCAAAGCGCCAAGCAGAAGATGTTGCTCAGCGTGAAACTGAAGAAGCCGTTAAACATGCAGCTGAAGAGGCTGCCAAGAGTGAAGCGGAACAGCAGGCAAAACGTGAAGCTGATGAAGCAGCAAAGCGTTTAGCTGAAGATACGCGTTTAGCTGAAGAAAAAGCTAAACAAGATGCAGAACACAAGGCTAAACGTGACGCTGAGGATAAGCCGGATCGTGACGCTGAGGACAAGCGCTTAGCTGAAGAAAAAGCTAAACGCGCCGTCGCTGACCAACAGGCTAAAAATGATGCTGAGGCGCTACAACGTCGCCGGGAAGAGGAAGCCAAGCGTAAAGCCGAAGAAGAGAGTCAGCGCCAGCTAGAAGAGGCACGCAAAATGGCAGAACAAAACGAGAAAAACTGGTCAAAACCTGATCAGGCTACAACAAGTATGGAAAAAACAGATTACCACGTTACGACGTCAACTCATGCCCGCGCTGCGGAAGATGAGCAAGATCGTAAAGAAGAAGGCGGTCGTCGTAAGAAGAAAAAGCCAGCAGCTAAAGCTGATGACCGTAATAAAGGTCGTGGCGGACGTAACCAGCGTGGCCGTGGCAAGAAGAAACCACAGGTTAACGCACCGTCATCAATGCAACATGGCTTTGATAAGACAGCAACAGTTGCTAAATCTGATGTTGTAATCGGTGAAACCATTGTTGTTTCTGAACTGGCAAACAAAATGTCAGTGAAAGCGACCGAAATCATCAAAGCGATGATGAAAATGGGCGCTATGGTTACCATTAACCAGGTAATCGACCAAGAAACAGCGCAGCTGGTTGCGGAAGAAATGGGTCACAAAGTTATTCTTCGTAAGGAGAATGAACTGGAAGAAGCGATCATGTCTGATCGTGACGAGAATGCAGCTACTGAATCTCGTGCACCTGTTGTAACAATCATGGGTCACGTTGACCATGGTAAAACATCAACGCTTGATTACATTCGTAAAGCGCACGTTGCTTCAGGCGAAGCCGGTGGTATTACGCAGCATATCGGTGCATACCACGTTGAAACTGGCAACGGTATGATCACTTTCCTTGATACTCCGGGACACGCCGCGTTTACTGCTATGCGTGCTCGTGGTGCTCAAGCGACAGATATCGTTGTTCTAGTTGTAGCGGCAGATGATGGCGTGATGCCACAGACAATTGAAGCAATCCAGCACGCAAAAGCGGCCGGTGTACCTCTGATTGTTGCTGTGAACAAGATCGATAAAGAAGACGCTAACCCAGACAACGTTAAGAACGAGCTGGCTCAGTACGATGTTATCCCTGAAGAGTGGGGCGGTGAGAACATGTTTGTTCACATCTCTGCGAAACAAGGTACTAACATTGACGGCTTGCTAGAAGCTATCTTGCTTCAGTCTGAAATTCTTGAGCTGACAGCAGTTAAAGAAGGTATGGCGAGCGGTGTTGTTGTTGAATCTCGCCTTGATAAAGGTCGTGGTCCAGTTGCAACTGTTCTAGTTCAGTCTGGTACGCTACGTAAGGGCGATATTGTTCTTTGTGGTCTAGAGCACGGCCGTGTTCGTGCAATGCGCGATGAGCTAGGTCAAGACATCGACTCTGCGGGTCCTTCTATTCCGGTAGAGATCCTTGGCCTTTCAGGTGTACCTGCCTCTGGTGACGAAGCAACTGTTGTACGTGATGAGCGTAAAGCACGTGAAGTTGCGCTTTACCGTCAAGGTAAATTCCGCGATGTTAAACTAGCACGCCAGCAGAAAGCGAAACTTGAAAACATGTTCTCTAACATGACTGCAGGTGACGTTGCTGAACTGAACGTAGTACTGAAAGCTGATGTACAGGGTTCTATCGAAGCGATTGCTGATTCACTACTGAAACTGTCTACAGATGAAGTGAAAGTGAACGTTGTTGGTTCTGGTGTTGGCGGTATCACAGAAACTGATGCAGTACTTGCAGCAGCATCTAACGCTATTATTCTTGGTTTCAACGTTCGTGCTGATGTTCCAGCTCGTCGTATGATTGAGAATGAAAACCTAGATCTACGCTACTACTCAATCATCTACCAATTGATTGATGAAGTTAAGTCAGCAATGGGCGGTATGCTTGCTCCTGAATTCCGTCAGGAAATCATTGGTCTTGCTGAAGTTCGTGATGTGTTCAAGTCACCTAAAATTGGCGCAATCGCTGGTTGTATGGTTACCGAAGGTAACATCAAGCGTAGCAACCCTATCCGCGTTCTACGTGATAATGTTGTTATCTACGAAGGTGAGCTAGAATCACTACGTCGCTTCAAAGATGATGTGGCTGAAGTCAAGAATGGCTACGAGTGTGGTATCGGCGTTAAGAACTACAATGATGTTCGCGTTGGTGACCAGATCGAAGTTTATGAGATTGTTGAAATTCAACGTACTCTGGACTAATCATCAAAGTAGTTGATTTTTAGATACAATCCAATGGGGAGCTTCGGCTCCCCATTCTTTCAACAGAGCATTCTTGTTAAAGAGAGCCCTCTTTTTAGAGAGATAGAATAAATGGCTAAAGAATTCAGTCGAACTCAACGTGTTGCTCAGCAGTTACAGAAAGAACTTGCTGTTATCTTGCAACGCGAACTAAAAGACCCACGCGTGGGCATGACAACCATTTCAAGTGTTGAAGTATCTCGTGATATGGGGTACGCAAAAGTTTACGTAACCTTTCTAACGATCGGTGAGCAAACGCCTGAAGGCAGCCTTGAAGTATTACGTGAGATGGCACCGTACATCCGCTCACTACTTGGGAAGCAAATCCGCCTGCGTGTGACACCAGAACTAACGTTTATCTTTGATAAGTCTCTGACTGAAGGTATGCGTATTTCTAACCTTGTTTCTAACGCAGTACGTGATGACAACGAGCGTCGCGTTGATGAAGATGACGCAGAAGAAGGTGAGGATAAGTAATGGCTCGTCGTCGTAAGGGTCGTCCAGTTGACGGGGTTATTCTACTCGACAAACCAACCGGGCTTAGCTCGAATGATGCGCTGCAGAAAGTAAAGCGTATCTTTTTTGCGCAAAAAGCGGGTCATACCGGTGCGCTGGATCCTCTGGCTACCGGTATGCTGCCAATCTGTTTTGGTGAAGCGACGAAGTTTTCTCAGTTTCTACTCGATTCAGACAAGCGCTATCGTGTCATTGCGAAGTTGGGTGAGCGTACCGATACCTCGGATTCAGACGGCGAAGTGGTCGAAACTCGTGAAGTGAAAGTTGATCGTGGTCAGCTGGAACGTTGCATCGCCAAGTTTCGCGGTACAACGGATCAAATTCCGTCTATGTACTCAGCACTGAAATACCAAGGGCGTAAACTCTATGAGTATGCCCGTGAAGGGATCGAGGTACCTCGAGAGTCACGCAAGATCACGGTGTTCTCTGTCGATCTGCTTCGCTTTGACAACAACGAAGTAGAGATGGAGCTGCATGTATCGAAAGGTACTTACATCCGTACTATTGTTGATGATCTGGGTGAAATGCTAGGTTGTGGCGCGCACGTGACTTACCTGCGCCGTACAGGCGTGTCTAACTATCCAATGGAACGTGTTGTGACGTTGGAGCAGTTACAGGTATTGCTTGATCAAGCCAATGAGCAGGAAATCTCCCCAAGCGAATTACTTGATCCGCTACTGCTGCCGACAGATAGTGCGGTACAGGACTTGCCGGAAGTGAACATATTGCCTGCGTTGGCAGTATACATTCTAAACGGTAATCCGGTTCAAGCCGGTCGTGTTCCTGAAACGGGGACCCTGGTTCGTATTACTGTGGGCGAGCAACGTGAGTTCATCGGCGTTGGTGTTATTGACCAAGAAGGTATGCTGGCACCGAAGCGCGTGATGGCGAACAAGCAAGACTAAGGGCGAAGCCTTCCTTTAATTTGATTCTGCCCTTGTAGTCGCGGTTGGCTCCACGTATAATTCGCGGCTCGGGTGCCGGCTGAATCAGAGATTGGCTGGCACAAATTAGAAACATTTTGTATTAGGAATGAGTTATGTCTCTGAATGCAGAAACTAAAGCAACAATCGTTGCAGAATACGCACAGTGCGAAAACGATACTGGTTCTCCTGAAGTTCAGGTTGCCCTGCTAACAGCACAAATCAACCACCTTCAAGGTCACTTTGCTAACCACAAACACGACCACCACAGCCGTCGCGGTCTGCTACGTATGGTTTCTCGTCGTCGTAAGCTTCTAGATTACCTTAAAGGTAAGAACCTAGATCGCTACCAAGACCTAATCAAGCGTCTAGGCCTACGCCGCTAAGATTGCTTTTGAGAAAGGAGCCTTATGGCTCCTTTCTTTTTGTTCATTGATAACCCTTTCTACCGCTTCATCCGATTGCGGCATAGTCATTGCTGATTGAATGTTCCTGTAGCGAGTTATTGATGAGCTATCACTGACATTATTACACCGTGAGTTCGCGAGTCGTTTTCGTCGACCTTCAGGTCGCGGCTAATGACAGTTCTTCTTCTCCGTGAGAATTTTCATTAGTCGCGATACGTGAAATCACCGTAAAGTGTCTTTCATTACATGACGCTTTTCCTTGTGTCAGATATACTTAACGACGCAAATAGAAAGCGGATTAAATTTAAGGAAATTCACGTGAATCCTATCGTAAAGACTTTCCAGTACGGTAACCACACGGTTACCCTTGAAACTGGTGTTATGGCTCGTCAGGCAACTGCAGCTGTTATGGCTAGCATGAACGATACATCTGTATTCGTATCTGTTGTTGGTAAGAAAGCGGCTGTTGAAGGCCAGGACTTCTTCCCACTAACAGTTAACTACCAAGAGCGTACGTACGCGGCAGGTAAAATCCCTGGTGGTTTCTTCAAGCGTGAAGGTCGTCCTTCTGAAGGCGAAACACTGACTGCACGCCTGATTGACCGTCCAATCCGTCCGCTATTCCCAGATGCATTCAAAAACGAAGTGCAAGTTATTGCAACTGTGGTTTCTATTAACCCAGACGTAAACCCAGACATGATCACGATGATCGCAACGTCTGCGGCGCTTGCAATTTCAGGCCTACCGTTCAACGGTCCTATCGGTGCTGCACGTGTTGGTTACGTTAACGATCAATTCGTTCTAAACCCAAGCAACACTGAGCTAGAAGAAAGCCGTCTAGACCTAGTTGTTTCTGGTACTCAAGACGCCGTTCTTATGGTTGAGTCAGAAGCTGACCGCCTATCTGAAGAGCAGATGCTACAAGCGGTCGTTTACGGTCACGATCAGCAGCAAGTTGTTATCAATGCTATCAACGAGTTTGCCGCTGAAGTAGCCACTCCTGCATGGGACTGGACTGCACCAGCAGTTAACACTGAGCTGAAGGCACTTGTTGCTGAGAAAGCTGAAGCACGCCTATCTGACGCGTACCAGATCACTGAGAAGATGGCACGTTACGATCAAGTTGGCGCAATCAAGAATGAAGTTGTTGAAGCGCTTCTTGGCGAAAACGAAGAACTAGATGAGCGCGAAATCCGCGGTATGCTTAGTTCTCTAGAGAAAAACGTTGTACGTAGCCGCATCATCGCTGGCAACCCACGTATCGACGGCCGTGAAAAAGACATGGTTCGTGCGCTAGACGTACGTACCGGTGTGCTTCCTCGTACACACGGTTCTTCTCTGTTCACTCGTGGTGAAACTCAGGCGCTTGTAACTGCAACACTAGGTACACAACGCGATGCACAAATCATCGATAGCATCATGGGTGAGAAGAAAGATCACTTCCTTCTGCACTACAACTTCCCTCCATACTGTGTAGGTGAAACTGGTTTTGTTGGTTCGCCTAAGCGTCGTGAAATCGGCCACGGTAAACTGGCTAAGCGTGGTATTGCTGCAGTTATGCCATCTGTTGATGAATTCCCATACACAGTACGTGTTGTATCGGAAATCACTGAATCTAACGGTTCATCTTCAATGGCTTCTGTATGTGGTACGTCTCTGGCTCTTATGGATGCTGGTGTGCCAATCAAAGCATCTGTTGCGGGTATCGCGATGGGTCTTGTTAAAGAAGGCGACGACTTCGTTGTTCTTTCTGACATCCTAGGTGACGAAGACCACCTTGGTGACATGGACTTTAAAGTTGCCGGTACTGACGACGGTATCACTGCACTGCAGATGGATATCAAAATCGAAGGTATTACTAAAGAGATCATGCAGATCGCTCTAAAC
Source organism: Photobacterium sp. HL06 (assembly GCF_059552575.1). Lineage (NCBI taxonomy): Bacteria > Pseudomonadati > Pseudomonadota > Gammaproteobacteria > Vibrionales > Vibrionaceae > Photobacterium > Photobacterium sp. HL06. Next base: position 3,454,711 of record NZ_CM183914.1, on the reverse strand, counting down.
CAAGCTAAAGGCGCGCGTAAGCACATCCTTAGCGTGATGGACGATGCAATCGGTACTCACCGTGATGATATCTCTGAGTTTGCTCCTCGTATTCATACGCTGAAGATCAACCCTGAGAAGATCAAAGACGTTATCGGTAAAGGTGGTGCAGTTATCCGTGCTCTAACGGAAGAAACTGGTACAACAATCGAAATCGAAGACGATGGTACCGTTAAGATTGCTGCGACAGAAGGTACTGCTGCGAAAGAAGCAATCCGTCGTATCGAAGAAATCACTGCTGATGTTGAAGTTGGCCGTATCTATACGGGTAAAGTAATGCGTATCGTTGATTTCGGTGCGTTTGTATCTGTTATCGGTACGAAGGAAGGTCTAGTACACATTTCTCAAATCGCTCAAGAGCGTATCGAGAAAGTGGCTGATCACCTACAGATGGGTCAGGAAGTTCAGGTTAAAGTACTTGAAATTGACCGTCAGGGCCGTATTCGCCTAAGCATGAAAGAAGCAGTTGCTGAGCAAGCTCCAGCAGCGGCTAAAGACGAAAAGCCAGAAGCTTAAGTCTTTCTTTAAAAAGCATGTTATAAAGGGGCTGTTAAGCCCCTTTTTTATACCCATGAGTTACTTAGGTGTCTATTGAACCTTGAACGATAGCCGCTTTCTTCGCATTGATGGTATAAGCTAGTAGAAGACTCGTCAGTTTGTATTCACCTCAGGGAGAATTGCATTGATTGCAAACAGGTTAAAAATCGCATGCATTGCGATGATTATGATGTTGGCCGGCTGTACCACAGCCCCTCAGTCGAACTGGGCCCACCCCCCGATGGCGGTGCCTTTCCAGCCAACTATCCAGCAGCAAATCCAGCTGGCACGTATTGATCAGCTACTTAAGCGTAATGACCTTGATAACAACACCCTGGCGCAAGTCTATTACGAACGCGGCTTACTGCATGACAGCATTGGCCTGCGTGATCTTGCCCGTCTTGATTTCAACCAGTCATTATCGCTTAAGCCGGATCAGCCCGATGTATTTAATATTCTCGGGGTGTATTTTACCCAGAGTGCCCATTTTGATGCTGCCTATGAAGCGTTTGATTCGACACTCGAGCTAAACCTTCGCCATCCGTTTGCCCAGCGTAACCGCGGAATAGCCTTGTACTACGGCGGGCGTTATGAGTTAGCCCATGAAGATCTGATTGCCCACTACCAGCAGAACGTCAATGATCCCTACCGGGTGATCTGGCTGTACTTGGTTGATTTGGAAAGGGATCCAGAAACAGCCAAAGATAAACTGCAGCAACGTTATAACGTGAGTGACAAGCAGGACTGGGGGTGGCAGATTGCCCGGTTGTATTTGGGGGAGATCACAGAAGGTGAGTTCCTAGGCCAGATCACTACTGAAAGTGAAGATAATGACATGTTGGCCCAGCGCTTGACCGAAGCGTACTTTTATATGGCCAAGGTGTACCACTATAACAAGGACTTCCAGTCTGCATTATTGCTGTATAAGTTAGCGTTGGCAGGCAATGTGTATGAGTTTGTCGAGCACCGCTTTTCGCTGTTGGAGCTGAGCCGTTTGATGGCAGAAGCAAATATCGAGCAGCCGACTGAAGCCGGATAACGCTGAGTGAAATAGAAAAAAAGCCGCGTACGCGGCTTTTTTTATTCATTACTGATAGTTATACGATATCCAAGCCTGCCAGGTTATGCCAATAACCATTGCATTGGTGACCGCCTTCCAGCTTATGCTGAGTACCGCCTTGCTCATTGCTGCGGAATGTATCCACGAGCGACAGGGTACCGGTGTCTAGCGGACTTAGGCGCACGACATCGACTAAGTTCTCCATACCCTTGAGATCATTGATCAAGTTGTAGCAGTAGCCAGACTGGGTCTGGATACCGTTCAGGGTAAAGACTTTCTGCGCTTCCTGGCTGTTGACGGTGATCCCGGTCGGGTACTTGATGCAGCAGGTTTCGCAGTCGTCCTTGGCTCGGTCTTCGGCACGGGCGGTGAAGCAACGTGCCGAGTAGGCCAGTGGCAGGTAGCCATAGCTGAAGACTTCAGTTTCAAACTGATCTCGAATACCCATTTTTTCGCACTCGTTTACCACGTTTTGCAGCCATTCCCGTGACAGTTCAACAGGCATACACCAGCGGACCATGCCTTTTTTCAAAAATAGGTTCAGGGTTTGGGCGTTGTAGCAGTTGACGGCCGGGCCAACGACAAATGGAATGCCTTTCTCGTACGCCATCTGAATGGCCGAGACATCATTGGCTTCGACGATGAAGTCACCGTTATCAATGTACTTTTTCATTACATTGACTTCACTTGGTGCTTCTAGCAGTGCCATGGTCGACAGGACCACCTGCTTGCCGGTTGCCGAGATCTCTTTGGCGATATCAATCCAGTGGGCAGGCCGCATTTCACGGCGCTTTGAACATACCGTCTCACCCAGGTAGATAATATCGGTATTGGCGTCTTTGGCCTGCTGGTAGAAGGCTTCGACATCAGGCTTTGACCAGAAGTAAAGGAGCGGGCCTAGTGAGTATTTCATAGTGTTCTCCTTTATTGCCATTTACGGTGGTAAGCGCCGAGAGTGGTCTGCTTGCCTTCTGATACGTTACCCAGGCAGGCACTCCATGCCGGTTCGACATGGTAGCCTTCCGGATCAGCCAGGTAGCGGTCGATAGCCGCCCGCCAGGTACGGGTGACCTGCTCCACATAGGCAGGGCTGCGCTGGCGACCTTCAATTTTTACTGAGGCAATATTGGCCTTGAACAGCTCTGGCAAGATCTCCAGGGTGTTAAGGCTGGTTGGCTCTTCCAGGGCATGGTAGCGTTTGCCGTCAACCTCGAAGCGTCCTTTGCACAATGTCGGGTAACCGGCATTTTCTCCCGCCTCGTAGCGGTCGATCAGTACGTCATTGAGGCGTGATTCCAGCCCTTGTGGGGTTTCCTGCCAGCGAACATACTTGGCGGGTGAGCATGCGCCCACGGTATTCGGTGATTCGCCTGTCATGTAGGAAGACAGGTAGCAACGGCCTTCAGACATGATACACAGGCTACCGAATGCAAAGACTTCCAGTTGCATGTCGGTATTGCGGGCCAGCTGCTTGACTTGGTGGATCGACAAGACACGAGGCAGGACCACGCGCTGGACATTGAAGTTCTGCTTGTAGAAATCAATTGCGGCAGTGTTAGTTGCCGAAGCCTGTACTGATAGGTGCAGCTCAAGATCCGGGTATGTGGTTGCCGCGTAATCCAGTACGGCAATATCGGCCACAATCAGGGCATCGACCCCCATCGCAGCCGCATTGTCGACGGCTTTTTTCCAACGCTCGAAACCGTCCGGATGAGCAAAGGTATTCAGTGCCACATGCAGCTTTCGGTTATGATCTTTCACATACTGCACGGCTTTCTCTAGTTTACGACCTGTAAAGTTTAAGCCTGCAAAATGGCGGGCATTGGTGTCGTCCTTAAAGCCGATGTACACCGCATCCGCGCCGTTATCAATGGCAGTTTTCAGCGCCGGAAGGTTACCGGCGGGGCAAAGTAGCTCCATATTATTATATCTACCAGTGTGGGAATGAAAGTAATGGCGCAAATACTAGGGGGCTTGATGCCCCCTTGTTTTGATATCAGGCAGGTTTTGTTGATTTAAGGCAACTTTTTGTTCACATTTATAGCGATTATTGCCTTAGGCTAATCCTTGTGGCGGCTGTGCTTGAGTAAAATGGCATCAAGCTCATTTTTAGGTAGTGGCTTGTAGAAATGGAAGCCCTGAATATAGTCGCAGTTCAAGTTAGACAGCAAGGTTGCCTGCTGGCGGGTCTCGACCCCTTCGGCCACGATACTCATACTCAGCGCCTTGCCCAGGTTGATGATGTTTTCGATCAGCGTCACCTGCTTGGGAATGGTTTCGATATCTTTGATAAATGCCCGGTCAATCTTAAGTTCATCAAGCGGAAAGCGGGCCAGGTAAGACAGTGATGAATACCCGGTACCGAAGTCATCAATCGAGAGGGCAAACCCTTGTCTCTTGATGGCATTGAGCATCTGGATTGTATGTTCCCCATCACTCATCACAGCACTTTCGGTCAGCTCAAATGTGATGTCTTTGGGGTTAACACCAGTTGCCTTCTTGAGTTTGTCGACGAAATTGATCAGGTTAGGATTGCCAAACTGTTGTGGCGAGAGGTTGATGGCAACCCGGCCGGTTAATAGGCCCTGTTGCTTCCATTTTCGAACCGTGGTGAACACTTCTTTCATCACTACTTGCCCAAGCTGCTCAATCAGACCGGAACGCTCTGCTACCGGGATGAACTGGGCAGGGCTGATGTACCCTTCTACCGGGTGCTTCCAGCGCACCAGGGCTTCTGCACCTTCGATGGCAAAATCGCGGGCATTGACTTTGGGTTGGTACCAGACCTCAAGCCCGTTCTGCTGTAGGGCTTTCTGTAATTCGATTTCCAGCCATAGCTGCATCCGCGCTTCTTTGTTCATCTCTTCGCTGAACTTAACCAGTCGGTTACGGCCGCGGTTTTTCGCTTCATACATGGCCGTATCAGCATTTTGCAGTAGGATTCGGGCATCATTGCCATCACCAGGATAGCTAACCATGCCTATCGAGCAGGCCAGGTGCTTGCTGAAGTGGTGTAGGTCAAACGGCTGGTTGATAAGGGCAATGATCTGTTGCGAGATCAGCTCGCCGGTTCGGTCATGCTCCGGTTCCGGTAGGATGATGGCAAATTCGTCACCGCTCAGGTGGCCGATAATCGCGGTCTCCGGTAGCAGGCGGCGTAGGCGCTGGGAAATTTCCTGCAGCACCCGATCTCCGATGTGATGGCCAAGTGAATCATTGATATTTTTAAAGTTATCAATATCCAAATAGATCATGACCAAGGGGCTTTCATTGTTGATCAGTTGTTCCAGGCGACGGCTGAAACCGTGACGGTTGTATAGCCCAGTCAGTGGGTCGGTGTGAACCAGCTGCTCAACCTGACCCTGCTGTACAATGCGCTCGGATGCATCTTGCAACAGGATAAGTTTGGCTGGCGATCCCAGCAAGGTGATATCGGAGGCCGATACCTGTAACGCCTTGTCAGTTCTGCATCGCGGGCTGGTTTGGCATTGACGCTGTTCACTTTTGCCCAGCTGGTTGATTTGCTCCCCCAGAATACGCTGACTGCTGTTGTCGATTAGCAGGCGTCCTAGCTCCTCGCCGATGAGATCTCGCGGGGATTCAAAGCCCAGTAGGTTAGCCGCGGTTTGGTTCGCAGAGATAATGATATCCCCTTCGACGATACAGCTGCCATCGGTGATCAATTCATTGAGCTGGGTGAGTTGGTGTTCAAGTTCCTGTAGCGAGTTTACCAGCACCTGGCGTTCTGACGTGTCGGCGGAATGCAAGACAATATAGGAAACATTACCTATATTGTCACGAAGCGGGGCCAGGCTGAAATGCATGCTGGTATCGTGGCGGTTGTCATTGAGAACGACCTCGCCTTCGACAGATTCGCCATTGAATGCCCGCTCGTAATAGGGGCGCAGGGAGTCGTAGAATGCCTGGCCGAGAATATCTCTGTCATTCCGACCTACCAATTCTTCGCGCTCAAGGCCGCTGACTTCACAATAGCGGTTGTTGACGACCAGGTAGTTATGATTCGGGTCTATCACTGCAAACAGAAAAGGACTGTTATCGGTCAGCAGCGGGAACCAGTAGTTGAGTTGCTCAGTCGGCATTGAAGGTGCGTATATCCGTATGCATTGGACTCCGGCAGGGTGGAGCCGTTTAATAAGTGCTTCGTACTATAACCCGTGATAAAGCTGTAATTCCAAACTTTGCGCCCACAGAAACGTTTTTTTTGACTCAAGGCATAAAAAGCCCCCCCTTAATTGCCATACAATCAGTCAATAATTGCGACAGAGACAGGAAAACAAACAGTGATTGCTCAACTACGAAAGCACATGGTGCAGCATGGCCCGGCACTGATCCGCGTGCCAGCCAAACTGACCCCTTTTGCAATTCAGAAAAAAGTCATGCTTGATGGCCTGGCCATGGTGTTCAAAGAAGCACTGGAAGATGGTGATTTCGAGTTTTTGGAGGATCGCTGGCTGAAAGTAGAAGTGAGGGATCTTGGCTTGTGCTGGTATATCAGCTACCAAGATGAGCAACTGGTCGTCTCGGAACACGCTGAACAGGAAGATGTGAGTTTCAGCGGGGAATGTAATGATTTGGTATTAATTGCCGCACGCAAGGAAGATCCTGATACACTCTTCTTCCAGCGTCGCCTTCGTATCGAAGGCGATACCGAGTTAGGGTTGGAAGTGAAGAACCTGATGGACAGTATCGATCTGGACTCGCTTCCGGCACCCGTTAAATTTGTTTTGCAGCAATCAGCAGACTTCATCCAGAAAGGGATGCAGGACATGATTGCTGATAAAGAGGTTATGAATGCTCATTAGAACCGAAGCGCCGGCGGATATCCTTCCTATCGACCACTTGCTGAAAGCCGTCTTTGATACCGAGGCGGAAGCAAACCTGGTGATGAAGCTGCGGGAAAATGGCAACCGGACTTTATCTTTGGTGGCATGCAGCGATGAAGGTGAGCTGATCGGACACCTGTTCTTCAGCCCGGTGACGGTCGATGGGCAAGATGATAACTGGCAGGGGCTGGCGCCTTTGGCAGTGAAGGCTGAATACCAACGCCAGGGCATAGGCCTAGCGCTGATGGAAGAGGCGAAAAGCATACTGGCAGAGTTCGGCTACCCGGTGACTGTTGTGTTGGGCCATAGCGATTACTATCCGAAGGTTGGTTTTGTAAAAGCTTCCGAGCATGGGTTGAAATGTAGCTGGCCGGTGCCTGATGAGGCATTTATGGTGCTGGAGCTGATCCCTGGCAGCCTGGATGGAAAAAACGGGCTGGTGGAGTACAGTGCTGAATTCTCAGACATGTAACTGTACGCTGTGATTGAATGACGAAAATACCACCTGAAGGTGGTATTTTTTATGGGGCCAGATAATTATTCAGGCTGAGACGGCTCTATTTTAGCGCCAGGATCTGGTAGGATCGCCTGCCGAAGTGATGCCACCAGACTGAAAATGGTAATACGATGAACCAGAGAGATATACAGGTATTGCAGGAGATGGGCCTAACTTACTGGCAGGTAAGAAAGCCGTCATTCTTCCCTGATATGCAGGTACCTGTGATTGACCTTCCAGAGAGCTGTAAGCTGCTGTTTGTCTGTCCAGACGAGCTGGATGATCATGACAGCTGGTTATTTGGCCGGATCCTGAAGAGTATGAAGCTCAGCCCCGAACAGGCCTTGCTATTACCGCCTCAGGCGCTGGATCAGATCAGGGAGCATCATTTGACCTGGTGCTGGTTGGCCGGGTGCCAAGTAGCACATCCTGCGGGATGCCAGCTGCTGACATCAGTATCACTAAAACAAATGCATACTAACCCAGCAAGTAAAAAAGCCTTATGGCAACAGATTTGTTCCTATGACTCATAAAATTGTTTCCCTGGCGCCACATCATCTCGACGATGTTTGGCGCATCGAGCAGGCCGCCCATGCGTTTCCTTGGGCGGAGTCGATGATCCGTAAAGCACCGAGTAAGATTGCCGCAAACTTTATCCTAGAGGTTGACGGTAAGCTCGTTGGTTATTGCTTTGGCCAGAATGTAGCCGGAGAGGCGACATTGCTGAATATTGCTGTCGATCCAGCCTGTCAGGGCAGGGGGTATGGCAAACTTTTGCTAGAAGGCTTTATTGACCAGCTATCGGCGATAAATGCCGAAGAGATCTGGTTAGAAGTTAGAGCCAGTAACACCCGGGCCTATCAGTTATATGAAGCACTTGGCTTCAATGAGATAAACCGTCGGGTTGGCTATTACCCGGCTGAAACCGGGCGTGAGGATGCGCTGATCATGACGTATCTGATCATGTAGCCGCTCTGCCTGCGGCTTACTGCTGTTTCTTTCTGCGGAGTTTGCGTATAATTCCGCCATCTTTAAGGCTCCCACGATCACGCTGTGCTGGTGACGGAACCTAGTTAGGTACCCATTTAGGAGCCTGGCAGCCCATTGCAGATGATCTGATGGGCTGTTGCTCGATTATTGAAATCTCTCACAGGATTATCAACGCTTATGTCTTTTCTACCTGAAGTGAACAAACGTCGTACGTTTGCGATCATTTCTCACCCGGATGCGGGTAAAACAACCATCACCGAAAAAGTACTGTTATTCGGAAACGCGATCCAGAAAGCCGGTACGGTTAAAGGCCGTGGCTCCAACCAGCATGCCAAGTCAGACTGGATGGAAATGGAGAAAGAGCGTGGGATCTCGGTCACCACCTCGGTAATGCAGTTCCCGTACAACGACTGCCTGGTAAACCTGCTCGATACCCCGGGACACGAAGACTTCTCGGAAGATACCTACCGCACGCTAACAGCGGTGGATTCATGTCTGATGGTGATCGATGCCGCGAAGGGTGTCGAGGATCGTACTCGTAAGCTGATGGAAGTAACCCGTCTGCGTGATACGCCGATCGTGACCTTCATGAACAAATTGGACCGTGATATCCGCGATCCGATGGAATTGCTCGATGAAGTCGAAACTGAACTGAACATGGCGTGTGCGCCAGTATCATGGCCGATCGGCTGTGGTAAAGAATTCAAGGGTGTTTATCACATCCACCGCGACGAATCGATCCTGTACAGCACTGGCCAGGGCCACACGATTCAAGAACAGCGCATTATCAAAGGCCTGGAAAATCCAGAGCTTGATGAAGCGATTGGTGATGTACTGGCCGAGCAGCTTCGTGAAGAGCTGGAATTGGTTATTGGTGCATCGCACGAGTTCGACCAGGAGTTATTCTTAAGTGGCGAGCTAACGCCAGTGTTCTTTGGTACCGCACTGGGTAACTTCGGTGTTGACCATATGCTTGATGGCCTGACCAAGTGGGCTCCGGCACCGTTGCCGCGTAAGGCTAACGAGCGTGATGTCGAGGCGACGGAAGAGAAATTCTCAGGTTTCGTGTTCAAGATCCAGGCAAATATGGATCCGAAGCACCGTGACCGTATTGCCTTTATGCGCATTGTATCGGGTACTTACAACCAAGGCATGAAAATGAACCATGTCCGTACGGGTAAAAACGTGAGTATTTCCGATGCGGTAACCTTCATGGCTGGTGACCGTGCTCGTGCGGAAAAGGCTTATGCAGGTGACATCATTGGCCTACATAACCACGGTACGATTCAGATTGGTGACACCTTTACCCAGGGTGAAAACTTGAAGTTCGCCGGTATTCCAAACTTTGCACCAGAACTGTTCCGTCGTATTCGCCTGAAAGATCCACTGAAGCAGAAACAGTTGCTTAAAGGTCTGGTTCAGCTATCTGAAGAAGGTGCGGTACAGGTATTCCGCCCGCTGCAAAACAACGACTTGATCGTTGGTGCGGTAGGTGTACTTCAGTTTGATGTGGTTGTTGCGCGTTTGAAAGCCGAGTACAACGTAGAAGCTATCTACGAAGGCGTTAATGTTGCAACAGCGCGCTGGGTTGAGTGTGGTGATACAAAGAAACTGGAAGAGTTCAAGCGCAAAAACCAGCAGAACCTGGCGTTGGATGGCGGTGATAACCTTAGTTATGTTGCGCCAACAATGGTTAACCTGAATTTGGCTAAAGAGCGTTTCCCGGATATCGATTTCCGAGCAACCCGCGAGCACTAATTGAGTCTAATGGACTGAACGCCCGCCCAAAAGTAAGAAGCCGTCACAATTGTGGCGGCTTTTTTTATGCTTTTTTACGGATCAGACATGGCTCTCTTTCAATATATCTTCTCCGGTCTAATATTCCCTATGTTGCGTATCGAAAGGGGAAGGATGATGGAATTAGCTGCTGGCAAAGATGTTTACTCCTGGCCAGGGGAACCTTACCCGCTGGGTGCCACGATCAAAGAGCAGGGGGTGAATTTTAGCCTTTACTCCAAAGATGCCACCCGGGTGGTATTACACCTGTTTGGCAGCCAAGATGCCACAAGTCCATTTCTCTCGTTTGAGCTTGATCCTTTGCATCATAAGCGGGGGCATTACTGGTTCTTGTTTGTCGCGAATATCGGCCATGGCCAGGTCTATGCTTTTCAGGTTGATGGTCCCTGGAAGCCCGGATCCGGGCTGCGCTTTGATAAAGAAAAAATTCTCATCGACCCCTACAGTCAGGCGATCTGCTTTGGTCGCCATTACCGCCGTGAGAAAGCGATTGGTCCCGGCTCAAATATGAGTAGCGGGATGAAAAGCGTCGTGGTTGATCAGAGAGCCTTTGACTGGCAGGGCACGCAGGCTCCGCGCCATTCAATGACCGATACCGTGATTTATGAAATGCATGTCGGGGGATTTACCAAACACCCGACATCGGGTGTCGAAGTGGCAAAACGGGGGACGTTTGCCGGTGTTATCGAAAAGATCCCATACCTTAAATCGCTGGGAGTAACGGCGGTTGAACTGATGCCAATCCAGCAGTTTGATGTTGATGATGCGCCAGAAGGCAGGCAAAACTATTGGGGTTATAGCCCGATTAATTTTTTTGCCGTTCATGCCGGTTACAGCGTCGGAAAAGATCCGCTAGCGGCGATTACCGAATTCAAAACCTTGGTAAGAGAGCTGCACAGAGCGGGCATTGAAGTGATCCTGGATGTGGTTTTCAACCATACGGCAGAAGGTGGCGAGGGCGGCCCGACGTTTTGTTTCAAGGGATTGCAAAATGGTGCCTACTACATTGTGGATAAGAAAAATGGCCAGTATGCGAATTACAGCGGTTGCGGTAATACCTGTAATGCCAATCACAGTGTCTTGCGGCGGATGATCATTGACGCCCTGCACTTCTGGGTGACTGAAATGCGGGTAGATGGCTTTCGTTTCGATCTTGCTTCCGTGCTGGCAAGAGACAGCCTTGGGAACCCAATGAAAGAGCCGCCCTTGTTATGGTCTATTGACTCGGATCCGATCCTGAGCAGTACCAAAATCTTTGCCGAGGCCTGGGACGCTGCCGGCCTTTACCAGGTCGGGTCATTTATTGGCGATCGCTGGAATGAATGGAACGGGAAGTTTCGTGATGATGTGCGGGCTTTTTGGCGTGGAGATAGTGGTTGTATTAGCCGCTTTGCGTCCCGGACCTTGGGATCGCCCGACATTTACTGTAGCGACCGTCATTCGCCGCACCGCTCGGTGAACTTCATTTGTGCCCACGATGGCTTTACCCTCAATGACTTGGTGAGTTATAGCGAAAAGCGTAACTGGGATAACGGCGAAGCCAACCGCGACGGTGATAATCATAATCTGTCGAATAATTATGGCGTGGAAGGGCCAACTGATATTGCTGAGGTTGAGGCCTTGCGAAACCGCCAGTGCAAAAACATGCTGGCGACGCTTCTGTTGTCACTGGGAACACCGATGATATCTATGGGGGATGAGGTTCGACGTACCCAGCGGGGCAATAACAATGCCTATTGCCAGGATAATGAGATCAGTTGGTTTGATTGGCGTCTAGTCGATAAACATGCCGACATGCTGCGGTTTGTGACACTGATGAACCAAATTCGGCGGACTGAGCCAACGATCGACTGGAATATGCATATGTCACTGAGCTCGGTACTTGAGAACGTCGGGATCAACTGGCATGGCCTTCAGCCTAATCAGCCTGATTGGTCAGAACATGGCCACTCTCTGGCATCGACAGTGATCCACCCCATCAGCGAAGATGAGCTCTATATTATCTGCAATGCCTATTGGGATCCGCTGGTGTTCACTTTGCCGAACCGAGAGAGCAGAGATTGGCATATGCTGGTCAATACCGCAGAGCAAAGCCCCCGTGACATCTATACTATCGAGCAGGCGCCAAAGTTTGTGCACGATACCATTTTGGCGACAGGACGTAGTATGATCGTCATGATTGCGAAATCAACTAGTTAATCATTAGGTAGGGGACGTCGATGCTGAGATGGCTAAAGAAAGGGATCGCCAAGTACGATCAGTGGTGTGAGAAAATGGGGTTTATCCCGGAAAACCGCCGCTGCTGTGCACCTGTACGATACGATGAAGACGATGCTCGTCACCCGTCTCTACGGGCTGCACATCTTCAACAGAATGTGTGTAAAAAGCCAGAACAACGCTAAGCATAGCGAGAGTAATTATGCTGATTGACAGTCATTGTCATTTTGATTTTGAACCCTTTGCCTCAGACCCTGCCTATTACCTTGAGCTAGCCCGAAGCGCCGGGATCGGCAAGATTGTTGTTCCTTCTGTTGGCGAACGTAACTGGCTGGCGGTCCGGGCTCTCTGCCAGCAGTACGGTAATTTATACTATGCCCTCGGCCTGCATCCGTTCTTCAACCAGGAACATAGCCGGGAAGCCTTGTCCTTGTTGACTGCGCAACTGGAAGAGGTCATCGGAGGAAGTGAAAAAAAAGATCCTAAATGCGTTGCGATTGGCGAATGTGGGTTAGACTTTGCCATTGCGGGTGCCAATAGGGATCAACAGCTTGAATTGCTGACGGCACAGCTGAAGCTGGCAAACCACTACGGTTTACCTGTCATCCTTCATTGCCGAAAAGCCTTTCCGGAGCTACTGAGAGCTTTGAGACAAAATTCACCGATTGCTGGTGGTGTTTACCATGGTTTCAGTGGCAGCCTCTCACAAGCCAATCAGATCATCGATCAAGGTATCAAAATTGGTGTAGGTGGAACGATTACATATCGCCGCGCCAATAAAACTCGCAATACAATAGCAGCACTGCCATTGGCAGCGTTGATGCTGGAGACCGATGCACCAGATATGCCTGTTGCTGGTTATCAGGGGCAACCTAATCGCCCTGATAGGTTATGCAATATTATGCAATCATTAGTTGATCTCAGAGAGGAATCCGAGTCGGAAATTGAGAAAGCGACGAGCTTAACCACAGCTGAACTTTTTCAACTTTCGATGTGATCTAGATCGATAAAAAAACGATTGCGCGAATCGGTTGCGTGAGCTGCTTTTTCCTTTGTGATTTATGTCACGTTTGTGATTAAACTTTCACTCCCTTTCCTTGGAAAGTGTGATGACGGCATTACTTTATCGGTCGCCGCGTTAGTATAATGCCGCCGGACTCTTAATGAGCCGAATTGTCGAGACGCCAAACTTAACTAAAGGGAAGCCATAAACTATGAGCGTGTTTATGAGCCTGGTTGGGATCGTAGTACTGCTAACGCTAGCTGTTCTATTATCTGATAACCGTAAAGCTATTAATTTACGTACTGTTGGTGGTGCATTTGCCATCCAATTTTTGTTAGGTGCATTTGTACTATATGTACCTGTAGGTCGTGACGTGCTGTACGGCATGTCTCAAGGTGTAGCTAATGTAATTGGCTACGGTAATGACGGTATTAACTTCCTGTTTGGTGGTTTGACGTCAGATAAAATGTTTGAAGTATTCGGTGGTGGCGGTTTCGTATTCGCCCTGCGTGTACTACCTGTTATCGTATTCTTCTCTGCATTGATTAGTGTACTTTACTACTTGGGCGTGATGCAGGTTGTCATCAACGCACTGGGTGGTGGTCTACAAAAAGCACTAGGTACTTCTCGTGCGGAATCAATGTCTGCGACAGCTAACATTTTCGTTGGTCAAACGGAAGCTCCACTGGTTATCCGTCCGTTCGTACCAAAAATGACTCAATCTGAGCTGTTTGCAGTAATGTGTGGTGGCCTTGCATCTGTTGCTGGTGGTGTACTAGCGGGTTATGCATCAATGGGTGTTCCTCTAGAGTACCTAATCGCGGCATCATTCATGGCAGCCCCTGGTGGTCTACTATTCGCTAAGATCATCAAGCCTGAAACTGAAGAGCCAATCGAGCAACTTGCTGGTGATACTGATGCAGATGAGAAACCTGCTAACGTCATCGATGCAGCTGCTGCGGGTGCATCTTCTGGTATGCAGCTAGCGCTAAACGTTGGCGCAATGCTACTAGCATTCATCGGTCTTATTGCACTAATCAACGGCCTACTAGGTGGTGTTGGTGGTTGGTTCGGTATGCCTGAGCTGACACTAGAACTTATCCTTGGTTATGTGTTCTCTCCTCTTGCATTCCTAATCGGTGTGCCATGGGAAGAAGCAACTGTCGCTGGTTCTTTCATCGGTCAGAAACTGATTGTGAACGAATTCGTTGCTTACCTGAACTTTGCACCATACCTAGGTGAAGCCGCTGAAGTTGTTCTTTCTGAGAAAACTAAAGCTATCATTTCATTCGCACTATGTGGTTTTGCTAACCTTTCTTCTGTAGCAATCCTACTAGGTGGTCTGGGTGGTCTAGCACCAAGTCGTCGTCACGACATCGCTCGCTTCGGTATGAAAGCTGTAGCAGCTGGTACGCTATCTAACCTAATGTCTGCAACAATTGCAGGTCTGTTCTTGTCCCTATAATTACAGACAGGTTCAATATAAAAAAACGCCACAGCCTAGCTGTGGCGTTTTTGTTTGTTTTTTAGGTTCACGAACCTAAGTTCTAGTTCCGAGAAAGAGTGGCTGTGGCCGTGGGGCCCTATGGATAAGTTCTTTCGAGTAACTAGATTTGAGTAACGAAAAAAACAGAAGAGCTTGGTTCTTAACTAGAGCAAAATCTACTTGCAGGAGCATAGGAGCATAGGAGCATAGGAGCATAGGAGCATAGGAGCATAGGAGCATAGGAGCATAGGAGCATAGGAGCATAGGAGCATAGGAGCATAGGAGCATAGGACCATAGGACCATAGGACCATAGGTCTAAGTAATAATAACTCGGCTCTCGCCACTAGCCCTTCGACACTTCCCCTTGGTTTTAGGAGCTAGCATCCAGCCCCTCACACCCGATCAACAGATCCAGTAAAAACTCTGCAACAAGCTCAAATTTTGTATCATAAAATCGATTGCGCTCCGGTTTCTGTGATCTTCCTTTGCTACCATCATTCTACGTTACAAGCGACACCTCAGAACCAGCAGGCTACACTTTTCTTTGTGCTGTAAAGACAGAGAGAAACGTTATGAGTGAAGTCATACTGGCGCTGATGGCAGGATTCATTGTTGGGGTCTTATTTTCAGCAATAAAACTGCCGATACCTGCACCACCTGTTCTGTCCGGAGTGATGGGAATTTTTGGAGTGTATGCAGGGGGGATTGCTTATCAGTGGATCGTGGAACGTTTCTTTACTTGAGTAATGATTATTTAAGTAATAACAATTGTTTACAGTTTTTTCTTGCGGTAAACACATTATCCACCACTGGAAACACGACTTTGATGGTGAGCTGTATCGGAGCTTGGTATTATACGTGAGCACCATCATTAACTGACGATTGCTGTTTCAGCGTTTCCCCGTCGTGATGGAAGTACTGTCACGGTTTGCTGGACGGCACGACTTGCAAGTGCTCAGGTTACCTGAGCATCTTGCGCGGTGAAAAGGATATCAATCAGGTGGGCAATCTCGCATTGTTTCCCTGAGTCTTCAAGGAACCAAGTCCGCTCATCTAACTGTTCGCTGTAAGCGGGCCGTTTGACGGTATAGCAACAGATTGCCGTCAAGCGTATGGAACAGTTTCTATAAGCTTGGTAGAAAATAACTGGACTGGAGATAGTCATGAGCGATTTAAAAGCTGCTGCACTACGTGCACTTAAACTAATGGATCTTACCACTCTGAACGACGACGACACTGACGCGAAAGTGATCGAGTTGTGTAAGAACGCTAAAACCGCTGTAGGTAACACAGCAGCAGTATGTATCTACCCACGTTTCATTCCTGCTGCTAAAAAGCAGCTGCGTGAGCAAGGTACACCAGAAGTCCGTATTGCAACTGTTACTAACTTCCCACACGGTAACGACGACATCGAGATTGCGGTAGCTGAAACTAAAGCTGCTGTAGCCTACGGCGCTGATGAAGTAGACGTAGTATTCCCATACCGTGCCCTAATGGCTGGTAACGAAGAAGTTGGCTTCGAGCTGGTTAAGCAGTGTAAAGAAGCATGTGGTGACATTTTGCTGAAAGTGATCATCGAAACTGGTGAGCTGAAAACAGAAGAGCTGATCAAAAAAGCATCTGAGATTTCAATCAAAGCGGGTGCAGATTTCATCAAAACATCTACGGGTAAAGTACCTGTTAACGCCACGCCAGAATACGCTGAGATCATGCTGAACGTGATCAAAGAGATGGGCGTAGCGAAAACTGTTGGCTTCAAGCCTGCAGGTGGCGTTCGTACCGCAGAAGATGCACAGCAATACCTAGATATGGCTGACAGCATCCACGGTGCCGAGTGGGCTGACAACATGCACTACCGTTTTGGTGCATCGAGCCTACTAGCTAACCTACTTCACACTCTAGGTGAAGGCGAAAAAGCTGCTGAAGGCGGCTACTAATCGCATCTTATAAGGTGGCATTTATTGCCACCTTATTTATTTTACCCGTGACTATTTACTGTTTGGTTCTTGCCCAGCTGCGGCGCGAGCGGCACCTGTGCGGCTGAGAATCATACTGCGGTGCTAAGTGAATAACTTCGCAAGGTAAATTGTCATCTGCCCTACACTTTATCTGATTGGGGAATACCATGTATTTACCACAAGAAATCATTAGAAAAAAACGCGACAACATCGAGCTATCTGCAGACGAAATTAATTTCTTTATCCAAGGCATCGCCAAAGATACCGTATCTGAAGGCCAGATCGCGGCATTTGCAATGGCTATCTACTTCAACGATATGACCATGGACGAGCGTGTCGCACTGACCTGTGCAATGCGTGATTCAGGCATGGTTATCGACTGGAGCCACATGAACTTTGATGGCCCGATTGTAGATAAGCACTCAACCGGTGGTGTCGGTGACGTAACCTCGCTAATGCTTGGCCCTATGGTGGCAGCATGCGGTGGCTACGTACCAATGATCTCAGGCCGAGGCCTAGGCCACACTGGCGGTACGCTGGATAAGCTAGAGTCTATTCCTGGCTATAACATCACGCCAACCAACGAAGTATTTGGTCAGGTGACTAAAGACGCTGGCGTGGCGATTATCGGCCAGACTGGTGATCTTGCTCCTGCGGATAAGCGTGTATACGCAACCCGTGATGTAACCGCAACGGTTGATAACATTTCGCTGATCACCGCTTCCATCCTGTCGAAGAAACTGGCTGCAGGCCTAGGTTCGCTAGTGATGGACGTGAAAGTAGGTTCTGGTGCATTCATGCCGACTTACGAAGCGTCAGAAGAGCTGGCAAAATCGATTGTTGCTGTTGCCAACGGCGCTGGCACTAAGACCACAGCTCTGCTAACAGACATGAACCAGGTACTGGCTTCTACTGCGGGTAATGCACTGGAAGTGCGTGAAGCCGTTCAGTTCCTGACCGGTGAATACCGTAACCCTCGCTTATTTGCCGTGACCATGGCATTGTGTGCCGAAATGCTTGTAAACAGTGGCTTGGCTACTGATTTGGAACAAGCGAACGCGAAACTGCAGGAAGTACTGGATAACGGTAAAGCAGCAGCGTGTTTCGGTAAGATGGTTGCAGGTCTTGGTGGCCCGGTAGATTTCATGGAAAACTACGACAACTACCTAGACAAAGCAGAAATCGTGAAACCTGTTTATGCAGAGACCACAGGTTATGCATATGCGATGGATACTCGCGGTCTGGGTATGGCGGTTGTAGGTATGGGCGGCGGTCGTCGTGTTGCAACTGACACTATCGACTATGCAGTTGGTCTGAGCGATATGGTTGCACTGGGTACTGAAGTGAATGCTGATACCCCTCTAGCTGTTATTCATGCTCGTACCGAAGCGCAATGGGAAGAAGCTGCGAAGGCTGTTCGTGAGAACATCACGATTTCAGAGCAGAAGCCAGAGCCGACCCCTGAGGTTTACCGTCGCGTTCGCCCTGAAGATGTTTAATGGAGTCAAAATGAAACGTTCAATTATCCTGGTTCTTGATTCTTTCGGTATCGGTGCCACAGAAGATGCCGTTGACTTCGGCGATGTAGGTTCAAACACCCTTGGCCATATTGCCGAGCAGTGTGCCCGTGGCGAAGCTGACAATGGCGATCGTAGCGGCCCGCTTCGCCTACCTAACCTAAACAAACTAGGCCTGGGTAAGGCGTGTGAAGAGTCATCAGGTACTTTCCCTGAAGGTCTGGACGCGGCTGCTGAAATCACTGGCGCGTATGGCCATGCCAAAGAGCTGTCTTCAGGCAAGGATACTCCGTCAGGTCACTGGGAGATGGCGGGTGTACCCGTACTGTTTGATTGGGGATACTTTACCGATCACTCAAACAGCTTCCCGAAAGAGTTGACCGATCGCATTCTTGAGCGTGCCGGCCTGCCAGGTTTCTTGGGTAACTGCCACGCATCAGGTACTCAGGTGCTAGATGACCTGGGTGAAGAACACATGAAAACCGGCAAGCCAATCTTCTACACTTCAGCGGATTCTGTATTCCAGATTGCCTGTCACGAAGAGACATTCGGTCTAGATAACCTGATGGAGCTTTGCCAGATTGCTCGCGAAGAGCTAGAAGAGTACAACATCGGCCGAGTGATTGCTCGCCCGTTCACTGGCGCTGGCAAAGGTCAGTTCGAGCGTACCGGTAACCGTCGTGACCTTTCTGTTGAGCCACCAGCAACGACAGTGTTGCAAAAGCTGGTTGACGAGAAAGGCGGTGATGTTGTGTCTATCGGTAAGATCTCTGATATCTATGCAGGCTGTGGTATCACTAAGAAAGTGAAAGCTACCGGTATTCCTGCGCTGTTCGAAGCAACACTTGAGCAGATCAAAGAAGCGGGTGACAACACACTTGTGTTCACTAACTTCGTTGATTTTGACTCAGCCTACGGCCACCGCCGTGATGTTGCAGGTTACGCTGCGGCCCTGGAGTACTTTGATAAGCGACTACCAGAGATCCTAGAGCTGCTTCAGGAAGATGATGTATTGATCCTGACTGCCGACCACGGCTGCGATCCAACTTGGGAAGGTACCGACCATACACGCGAGCACATCCCTGTATTGGTTACCGGCCCTAAAGTGAAAGCTGGTTCGCTAGGCCGCCGTGAGACGTTTGCCGATATCGGCCAGAGCCTGGCTGAGTACTTCGGAACAACGGATATGGAATACGGTAAGTCATTCCTGTAATCACGTAAATGTATCCCTGTCGCTGTTTCGTTCTATAGTTTCTATAGTTCGAAACAGCACCTTTCGATTTGATAATTGATGTTGGATAGAATCAATCCAACGGATAAATGTAAGGAAATAACGATGGCTACTCCTCATATTAATGCAGAAATGGGTGATTTCGCAGACGTAGTTCTGATGCCGGGTGACCCGCTACGTGCCAAGTATATTGCTGAAACATTCTTAGATGATGCAAAAGAAGTCTGTAATGTTCGTAACATGTACGGTTACACAGGTACATACAAAGGCCGTAAGATCTCTGTAATGGGTCACGGTATGGGTATTCCTTCATGCTCAATCTACGCGACTGAACTGGTTAAAGACTTCGGCGTGAAGAAAATCATCCGCGTTGGTAGCTGTGGTGCGGTACGTGACGATGTAAACCTACGTGATGTTGTGATCGGTATGGGCGCGTCGACTGACTCTAAAGTTAACCGTATTCGTTTCGGCGATCACGATTTTGCAGCACTGGCTGATTACGGCATGGTGCAAAACGCAGTAGAAGCAGCGAAAGCGAAAGGTATCGACGTTAAAGTCGGTAACATCTTCTCTGCAGACCTATTCTACAACCCAGATTTCGATTTCTTCCAGACAATGAAGAAATACGGCATCGTTGGTGTTGAGATGGAAGCTGCGGGTATCTACGGCCTGGCAGCAGAGTTCGGTGCTAAAGCACTGACTATCTGTACTGTTTCTGACCACATCCTACGTGGTGAAGCGACTACATCTGAAGAACGTCAGCTGACGTTCAACGACATGATGGAAATCGCACTGGAATCTGTTCTACTAGGTGATGCTGAATAAGCACACGCGCTAGTATAACAAGCGAAAAAAGACGGCTTCGGCCGTCTTTTTTTATGTCTTCATCCAGGAACCTAGTCTTTCGCATTCGATGTCAGCAAGAACGGGAAGTGCCAGATATCTTTACGGCGACCGAAGGTATAGGCGAGCAGGAAGCCAATAAACAATGCTGCCAGGATCAACCCACGGATAGTATTGGTCATGTATTCAATCTGACTGGCTGCATTCTCGAGTAGCTTGCCGTGTTCTAAGGTAATACGGATAAAGCCAACTACCTGACCCTCTGCCATAATCGGCTCAACAATTTGCTGGCGACCAAAGCTGGCGACTGATAAGGGGGTTGAAATACCGGTTACCTGCTCTAATGGCATCGCTTCTTCTGTTTTGGCAATCGAGATACCTTCCAGATCATAAATGCTGGCATCAAGGATCAGTGGCTCGTCGGAGAGCTGTTGGATCAATGCCTGAAGTTTGTCCTGGTTTTTATCGAGGACATCTTTGGCAGCAGTAGATGCTGCTTGCCGAACGACAATGCGTGATAGTGACTGGGTTTGTTCGCTGAGTGCGCGATAGCTGCGAATATTTAAATCCGAACCATATTCCAGCATGGCAATTAATCCGCCTAAGCAGATAATAAGTACGAGAAATTGCCATGTTCGTTGTAACCGCGTTTTTTTGAGTATCATCATATCAACGTATATTGGAATCAAAGCCGAAATGCACGAAAGCCATATTGGGGCTTGCCCTAATAAATTGCAATAGGGTACTTTGTTAGCAGTGGATTATTATTATCAATCTTAAACATGGATGTGCAAACGTGCTAACTGTTAAAAAACATACTTCGCTCCAGCAGCGTTTTCCTGACATCATTTCAGCCTCTAACTTGGCGCGAAAGCAAGCTAACGTACTGGTTTATGGTCGGCAGATCACACCTGAGCTTATTACTGATATAGGTAACTATGCCGGTGATGAACTGGTGGTAGTCGCAGCATGGAAGGTGGGATCGTATGATGCGCTGCTGATCCGCAATAAACTTTCAAGTTTGTTAGAAGGGGTATTGATCCGCTATCAGCTTGATTTTGTCTGTACCAATGAGTTGCCAGATCTGTCTGAACCAGGGCTTGTCGTGATGGATATGGACTCCACGGCCATTGATATTGAATGTATTGATGAGATTGCGGTGTTGGCTGGAGTTGGCGATCAGGTCGCCGAAGTGACTGAGCGGGCGATGCAGGGCGAGCTCGACTTTGAACAGAGTTTACGCCAGCGGGTTGCGGCACTGTCAGGTGCTGATGAGGCTATTCTGGAGAGCGTACGATCGACATTACCAATGATGCCGGAGCTGCGGGAGTTGGTGAAGACACTTCATCACTATGGCTGGAAGGTGGCGATAGCCTCAGGAGGGTTTACCTACTTTTCCGATTACCTGAAAGAAGCGCTCAACCTAGACCATGCCCAGTCGAATACCCTAGAGATTGTGGACGGTAAGCTTACTGGCAAGGTAGTGGGTGATGTGGTTGATGCCCAGGTGAAAGCGGATATTTTAGGTGAACTAGCTGAGCAGTATGAGGTTGCAATGCATAATACCGTTGCTGTCGGTGATGGTGCTAATGATTTGCTGATGCTTAAAGCCGCTGGGCTGGGTGTCGCCTACCATGCCAAACCCAAGGTAGAAGCGGAAGCGCCAAGTGTGATCCGCTATGCGGACCTCGGTGGTGTGATGTGTATTCTGTCGGCGTCACTGATGCCGCAGGGGATTAGCTGGTAGGGGAAGAAGCAGGGGCGGGTTCCTGGAACCTGGTGCCTAGGAAGAGCGGTTCCTAGGCACTAGGAAAACAAGGCTCTAGGGGCTACCCAATCTCCAACCGCACCAATACCTCATCGGTAATATCGTACATTTCGCCACAACCGATCAGCGAGTTAAACTCCACTTCCAGCGCCCGTGCACGGTGTAGTGCCATGCGAGCCAGTTCTCCGAGTTCAATGCCAGTTAAAGCCGTCATTGGGTTCAATACAGGCACAGCAGTCACTCGAACCGCCATGAACTCTCCTTTTTCCTTGGCACCTTTGATGAAATTGACCCGTTCATCAATGCTGTCAAACTCATCTAAGAGCTTGCTCTCTAGCCGGGTAATGCTGCCGCCTTTCTTCTCGATCCACAGGTACATTTCATGGATATAAGGCTGGCGGATCTCAACCGGGCGCATGGTTTCAGCCAGCATCCGCTTGAGCCTGTTTTTAAAGATGGGCTCGAGTGAAAAATCTTTTCCCCCGGCGACTTGGTTGAATAGTTTAGGCAAGGGCGGCATGGGGAAGTTACAGCCAATCGCTTTGACCTTGATTTTATGGTCGACTTTTTCCGTGAAGTAAGGAATGGTGTTGAGGCGAGTCAGCAACATCTGATGCATCGCCAGTAATAGTTCGCCTGTTGGCAGAATTTCTTCCAATACTTTAAATTTGCTCTCGTTGTGCTGGATCAGGCGACGTAAAAACTGCTCTCCCTTCAAAGCACTGTCACCACTGCTGGTGGTTAGCTGGATATTGGTAAAGTCCGGGCTTACCCTCACAACTTTATACGGCATCTGGCTAAGCGAGGCTCGCTTATCAAGCTTTTGTAACTCAACAAACTTAATCGTGACCTCATCACCGCGCTTGATCGGCAAAGGTCGCTTGAGGTTAAGGTTCAGCCCGCGGATAGAGAAATCCAGAGTGATGCCGGCTATCGCCGGAAAGTCAGGATGATGCAGCTCAATCGGGGTCTTGAATTTAAAACGCGACTCACTTCGCTGAGGTTTAGGATCAAAGTAGATCGCTTTGGCTGTCGAAACCGGGTTTCGCTGATGACGGAATACCTGCAGTGTCTTGCCTGGCAATTTGGGTTTCATCGGCAGGCGGTAGTCTTGCTGGGCGTGTTCATTACTCAGATCCTGCAAGACCCCGATATGGGTAAGCTTGCTGAGCTGATCAAACATCTCCGGGGCAATATCCTGCAATCGCTGTAAATCTTCTTCGCCGATAGGATGTACCGTCAGGCGGGTGACTCGCCAGCTGTGCCTTACGGCACCAACATGCCAAAACAGGTGGCGCTGTTCCATCGTCATTTCAGGCAGGGCTGCTGAGTAGAAATAGCTTTTTCCATCGTGCTCATGAGAGAAGCTATAGATCAGTGTGCTGCATTGCTTGAGACCGGCTTTGCCAAGGGTTGCCATTCGATCTTTGGAAAGCAGGTGATTGATGACGGGTTGGTTCCTTTCATCGTGCCAGCCGTCCCATATATGGCGGTTATGGTTTGTTAGCAGGCAATATTTTAATTCGTTTCCGGCAAAGAACAGCGGCATGCTGGTTGTGTGCTTGAGAAAGCAGTGCTCGTAACCTTTAGTTCGAACCTGGATGACTTTGTCTTCATGGTTTCGTCGGGTACGGTGCTGGGTAATTTGCTGGCTACGATCGATAGCTTCCCTTATTGCACAGTTATCGCCGATGGCTTTTAGCCGCAACCATTTAAAGCTGTCGTTTTCCTTGTTGTCGTCAATACCCAGGATCCGGTATTCGGTACCTTGGTTTAACCGGGGATCATTGAAGTTTTCTGCCATTTTCGGAAATTTGGCAACAATAGTCTGGCCCAGGCTGTATTTAAAGGCTGAAGGGACTTTAAATTTGGCACCGGAATAAGAGAGATCAGAAGTAATGCCATGGACGGACTGGTTGAAAGGCAATGCCAGGTTAACTTGAGTCGTGAGCTGAAGGCGGTTCTCGCCACGGGTCAGGTAGTGGCCAAAACGGATCAGGTTGGCATCGAACTGGGTATCGCGTTGTGGGGCTTCTTCTTTTTTTGTTTCCAGTTTTTGCTGATGATGAAGTACCCGGAAGTTGTTACGGGTATTCATCAGGGCTTCGTAGAGCCCAACCCGGTATTTCCCGCCAAACACTTTAATCCGCTTGTGGTAGGTATTGATCGCTACGTCATCAAGCCAGTGCTTCAGGCCGTTCAATTCGTACGGGCGACATTCTCCCTTTACCCGGCCGCGAAGATCAACGAGCTGATGACAAGGTGCCATGATCCGGTTTAGCTCCATTTTTATTTGGAGCCGGGTAGGGCCATTGGCTTCTAGGGTCATCATTTGAAAGACGTCGTCAAAGTCTTCACTGTCATAGACAGGGATGAGTTGTTCTATCAATCCTTTATAGTCGTCCAGCAACATAGCTTTTTCTGATACATTAGTCCGTAGTTTATTATCTGCATTTTGCAGCAAAAGTTTAGTTTGTCATCAGGTTTTATTGCTGGAAGTACCAGTTGTGGTATTCCATAGGCAAATAGTGTGCTGGTGATCAAGAGTTAAGGTGAAACATGGCCAAAACAAAGCGTGCCTATGTGTGCAGCGAATGTGGTGCGGATTTTCCTCGTTGGCAGGGGCAGTGTAGCGCCTGTGCTGCCTGGAACACAATTACTGAGTTTACTATCCCGAAAACCCGCTCTGCGATCGGTAGCGGTGTACAGGCCGCGACGAGCAGCTATGCGGGGGCGGCAACTAAAATCCAGAAGCTGTCTGAAGTTGAAAGCAAAGATCTGCCTCGCTTTAGCTCCGGGATTTCCGAGCTCGACCGGGTACTGGGCAGTGGTATTGTACCAGGCTCTGTCTTATTGCTCTGTGGTGATCCTGGCGCGGGTAAGTCGACGCTGCTGTTACAGAGTATTGGGGCAGTGGCGGCAGGCAAGTCGGCCTTGTATGTCTCGGGTGAAGAATCTATCCATCAGATCTCCCAGCGAGCCATCCGTCTCAGTACGCCGAATATCGATAAGATCCATGTAGTAGCAGAAACATCGGTAGAGCAGGTGCTGAATCATATTACCCAGCAAAAAGCTGAGTTTGTGATTATTGACTCGATCCAGACCATGACCGTTGCCCACAATGAGTCGGCAGCGGGCAGCCCAAGCCAGGTGAAAGAGTCGGCTGCAGCCCTGACCCGCTTTGCCAAGACCGAAGGGGTGACGTTTGTGATTGTTGGCCATATTAACAAAGACTCCAATGTGGCCGGTCCGATGCAGCTGATCCATATCGTTGACGGCCTGTTTGCCTTGTCATCGACGTCGGATGAAAAGTTCCGGGTACTACGGACCTCGAAAAACCGCTTTGGTGCCGACTCCGAATCGTGTTTCTTTGCGATGACGGAAACGGGTATGAAGCAGGTCAAAAACCCATCGGCAATCTTCTTAAGCCGCTCCGACAAGAACCATGCCGGATCGGTGTGCACCACATTATGGGAAGGGACCCGACCTTTGCTGGTGGAAGTGCAGGCACTATGCAATAACTCCGTTACGGAAAACCCTCGCCGTCTGACCGTCGGTTACGATTCAAACCGTTTGGCTATGTCGATTGCAGTATTGGCGCGTCATGGCGGAGTAATGCTTTCTGACATGGATATCTTTGTTAACTGTGTCGGTGGGATTAAGATTGAGGAAACTTCCGCTGATCTTGCGGTGTTGCTGGCCATTTTTTCAAGCTTCAAGAATGCGCCGATCCCGCAGGATGTACTGGTATTCGGTGAGATAGGCCTAAATGCCGATATTCGTCCGGCTGCCAACGGGATTGAACGGATCCGAGAGGCTGCCAAACAGGGCTTTACTCGCGCCATTGTGCCAAAAGCCAATGCCAGCCGTAAGGTGAATGGAATTGAGATCATTGCGGTGGAAGACTTGCAAGAAGCATTAACGGCTTTTGAGCGGGTTGCCATGTAGCGAGTTGTGATAAAAAACGAGAGCTTGGCTCTCGTTTTTTGTTTTAGGCTAACTTCTGGTTAGTCTCAAAGCTTGCGCTGTACAGTGGCTAGCGGTTGGTTGCTTGCCGTGTCAATTGGCAGTAACGGCTGCGGTACATGGGTTAGCTGTACCTGCATTGAGACAACGTTATTGATCATCTCCAGCAGGGAAGCCCACTGCACCGTTTTTTCTTTTTCAAACAGCGAGTCAAAGTTATCAGGTGTCCATTCCACAAACGGGCGCGGGTTGAGCGCGCGTCCAAGGAAACGAATTTCGTAATGCAAATGCGGCCCTGTGGACAAACCGGTATTGCCTGACCAACCGATGAGATCCCCCTTGCGAACAAACTTACCGCGTTTGACATTGAACTTCTTCATATGAGAGTAGGTGGTGGCAAACCCCAGCGAGTGGTTCAGCTTTAAAAAGTTGCCCGATCCTTTGCTGCTAGGCCGGATGACTTCAATCACCCCGTCAGCTGGCGCATAGATGGGCGTACCGGTATTGGCGGCAAAGTCGAGCCCGCGGTGACGTTTGCGCTTGCCGGTAACCGGGTGGATCCGGGTACCAAAACCGGATGACATTCGAATACCGGGTGTTGGGCTACCATTGGGGAGCAAACGGAACAAGGTTCCCCTGACCGCAGAACTGATTGCAGCACTGTCGACCCGCTGCTCCAGCGGAAGGTCGTCGCCGTCGCCGGTTTGCAGGCCGAGTATGGTTTCGACATCGTCGATACGTCGAGTCAGCATATTGAGTGCTGCTTTTTTTGCCGCTAGCTCCAGGGTAAGGGCCTGGTTGGCTGCATTTTCTTCAGACAGGGAAGCTGTGAGTTGCTTTGTCTGAATGTTTAGCAGGTTAAGCTTTTGGCTAGAAAAAAGATTTTGTTGGTATAGGTTATAGACACTGTAGCTGCCCGCCGTAATGACGGCCAGCAAGAGGCTCATGGACAAGGCCAGGTAGCGTTTCTTAAAGCGGTTGATCAAATAATGAGAGGTACCTCGGTGGTCTGAGACCGAGAGACAGATATTTTCCGACATGGTAAATGACTACTACTCGTTAAGGTGCTTTTTTAAATCAGCCAGTTGTTCTAGTTCTCGATGTAATAGTTCATCCGTGCCGATATTCAGTTCGACTAGGCGTTTTAGGTGGCTGGCGCTTTCGATATCGATATGGAGGATCTGCATTCGTAGGTAGTCGCTGTCGTGATGCACTAACTGAGTATCCATATTCAGTTCGATCTCACTGTCATGCAGGCAGAAGCTGACGGAATAGCGCTTGTCCTGGCTGGGAGTCCAGTCAGGTGGGCAGGTCAGTAAAATTCCCTGTAACGAAAGATCACGGACTTCCGCAGACCATACTTCCTGCGCCTGTTGTAGCTTTGCAGGAGTCCGGTAGAGGATACGGATAAAGTGACGTCGTTCAGCCATAACAATACTTTTTGGTTTTTTAGTCACTTAAGTGTAATGAGAAATGCGATATTTCTCCAGGAATCGGATCACAAAAATGTGCTAGTCCAGCAGTGATATTAGTTGAAATGATCCCAAACGTGATGAAATGACAATAAAAAGGGCTGCATGAGCAGCCCTTTGATGAAAAAGGGCGATACCTTACTTGGCAATACGCTTGTACTTGATACGGTGAGGCTCTGCAGCCTGGGCACCAAGTGTCTTTTTCAGCCAGTCAGTGTACTCGGTATAGTTACCTTCGAAGAAGCTAACCTGACCTTCGTCACGGTAGTCCAGGATATGGGTCGCCACACGGTCAAGGAACCAACGGTCGTGCGAGATCACCATTGCACAGCCCGGGAACTCTAGCAGTGCTTCTTCAAGCGCTCGCAGTGTTTCCACGTCCAGGTCATTGGTAGGCTCATCGAGTAGCAGTACGTTACCGCCAGCTTTAAGCAGCTTGGCCAGGTGAACACGGTTACGCTCACCACCAGACAGATCGCCGATGCGCTTCTGCTGATCGCTACCCTTGAAGTTAAAGCGAGAGACGTAAGCACGGGCCTGGATTTCGAAGTTGTTGATGCGGATGATATCCGCCCCTTCAGAAATCTCCTGGTACACCGTATTGTTGTCGTTCATGCTGTCGCGGAACTGATCAACTGACGCCAGGCTGACTGTTTCACCCAGTTCAACAGTTCCTGAGTCTGGCTGCTCGGTACCACTTAGCATCTTAAATAAGGTAGATTTACCCGCACCGTTTGGACCGATAATACCGACAATCGCACCTTTAGGCATGCTAAAGGACAGGTCATCAATCAGAACACGGTCACCAAATGATTTGGTCAGGTTCTTCACTTCAACAACCTTGTCACCTAAACGCTCACCCGGCGGGATGAACAGTTCGTTAGTCTCATTACGTTTTTGGTGATCGCTGGTGTTAAGTTCCTCGAAGCGAGCCATACGCGCTTTCGATTTCGCCTGACGGCCTTTAGGATTCTGGCGAACCCACTCAAGCTCTTTCTCGATGGTTTTCTGGCGAGCTTTTTCTTGTGACGCTTCTTGCTTCAGACGGGCATCTTTCTGCTCAAGCCAAGAGGTGTAGTTACCTTCCCATGGAATACCTTCACCACGGTCAAGCTCCAGGATCCAGCCAGCTGCGTTATCAAGGAAGTAGCGGTCGTGGGTAATCGCCACAACAGTACCGCTGTAGTCAACCAGGAAGTGCTCGAGCCAAGCCACAGACTCTGCATCCAGGTGGTTTGTCGGTTCGTCAAGCAGCAGCATGTCTGGCTTGTCGAGTAGCAGGCGGCAAATTGCCACACGGCGGCGTTCACCACCAGACAATAATTTGACCGGTGCATCCCATTCAGGCAGGCGCAGCGCATCAGCGGCACGCTCCAGCTGCATCTCAAGGTTATGACCGTCTTTAGTTTCAATCAAGGCTTCTAGCTCGCCTTGCTCTTTTGCCAGTACATCGAAATCAGCATCAGGCTCGGCGTAAGCGGCATAAACTGCATCAAGGCGAGTGAGTGCCTCTTTCACGTCAGAGACGGCTTCTTCAACCACCTCACGGACGGTTTTCTCTTCATCCAGCACTGGTTCCTGGGGCAGGTAGCCCACTTTAAGGCCAGCCTGTGGACGGGCTTCACCTTCGATATCGGTATCGATCCCTGCCATGATGCGAAGCAGGCTTGATTTACCGGAACCATTCAAGCCTAAAACACCAATCTTGGCGCCAGGGAAAAAGCTAAGGGAAATATCTTTCAGAATTTGGCGCTTAGGCGGAACAATTTTGCCCACGCGCGACATGGTATAGACGTATTCAGCCATATCCGTTTGCAATCTCTAATCTAAAGGGAGGGGGGTATTTTACCTGTTCTGGACATAAGTTTAACAGCATTGTTCATAATTAGCGTTTAAGATGAATAAATACCAGTCTGATCTTGGATGCTGTTATCACTCGCTGATCTGATGTCATGAAACAGCGCTAGGCAGGAAATGCAATTAAAGGCATAGTTGTTGGCTGAATGTATCGACTGGAACCATGCAGGGGCCAGAATAGGATTGTGTTGTGATTTGCTATTTTATCCGTAAGGCATGCTCGGTTGCCATAATAACAGCAAGTATACTAGCCGGGCCGGTTTGCCTGGCCGCCTCGTTAGAGCAGCAACGTGAATGGTACGAGCAAGCTGGTGTTGCATTGGAAGAGGACAATGATAAAGCGTATCGCCAGCTGCGTGCTAAGCTGGATGATTATCCCCTCAGTCCTTATCTCGACTATCGTGCTTTTTCTCGCCTGTTGTTTAAGAAGACACCGGCACAGGTAGAAGCCTTTATTACTGAATACAAGAGCCTGCCATTTAGTACCACCATCCAATCCCGCTATCTTGAATACCTGGCCGATACCGAGCGTTGGCAAAACTTTGTTGAGGTACAGCCGATGCCACCCCGCGGGGAGGTACTGAAGTGCCATTATTACTATGCTCAAAGCAAGTTGGGCAATACCGAGGTGGCTTGGCAGGGGGCTGAGTCTTTATGGCTGACAGGCAAGTCATTGAGTGATGCCTGTGATCCCTTGTTAACCAAATGGCAGAAGGCAGGCCAGAAAAGCAATACCCTGATCCTTGATCGGATGTTGCTGGTCTTCGAAGAAGGAAACCGAAATCGGCTCAAATACCTGAACAAGCAGCTTTCCGGCAGTGGAAAGGCTGGGGGGAAAGCCGTATTGGATCTGTATGACAGCCCTGAATTGGTGGCAAGCTTTGCTAAGCGCAGCAAAGTTACTCCATTTAACCAAAGCCTGACGGTATTAGCCTATAAGCGATTGGTTAGGGATGATGTCAAAGAGGCGGTCAAGCAATACCAGCGCACCATGGACGGCCAGCATTTTTCCAAGGATAAACGGCAGAAGCTCGCTGACTATACCACCAGCCGGCTGTTTTCGACCGATGACAAGAAGTTACTCAGCTGGCGAGATAATAAACTGGCAACTAGCCGAAATGTTAAGCTGCTGGAACGTCGGATCCGGGTAACAATCCGAGAGGCAGACTGGACAGCAACAGCACACTGGATAGCACGCCTGCCACAGCAGGCAAGGGAGACCACTCGCTGGACATTCTGGCAGGCCAACTTGTTGGCCAAGCAGGGCAAGGACAAAGCTGCCAAGGAGCTTTACCGTTCGATCCTTGGTCAGCGGGATTTCTACAGTGCGGCGGCGGCGACGGTACTGGGTAAGCCTGTCGTTTATCCTGTCAAGAGTCCCAGTGCATCAAAGGCTCTGACCAAAGAGTATGGAAAGACACTAAAGCGTATCAAGGAGTTGATTGCCCTAGAGAAACTTTTTGCGGCCAACCGTGAATGGCATTACCTACTTGATGGTATGGATAATGATGAGGTTGTCATGCTGGCAACTTATGCCGCGGCCAACAAATGGCACCACCTCGCGGTACAGGCGACGATTTCAGGACAGCTGTGGGACTATGTCGAATTGCGTTTCCCCATCGCCCATAAATGGTGGTTTGACTTTTTCAGCAAGAAACGTGGCTTACCGGCAACGACCATGATGGCACTGGCCCGCCAGGAAAGTGCACTCAATGCCGAGGCCGTATCGCCTGTTGGCGCCCGCGGCCTGATGCAGCTTATGCCTGCCACAGCGAAAGAGACCGCGAAAAAATTGGGACGTAACTATAAAGGCAAGAAAAGCCTGTTTGATCCCGGAGTTAATATTCGCCTGGGAAGCGGGTACCTGAAGATGATGCTGGAGCGCTACGATAACAACCGTATCTTTGCGTTTGCGGCTTACAACGCAGGTCCGAGCCGGGTAAAGCGCTGGCGACAGGAAACGGATGGTCAACTAGATGTTTATGAGTTTATAGAAGCGATTCCGTTTACCGAAACCCGGGGATATGTGCAGAACATTTTGATGTTTGAAGTCTATTATGGTGATCTGACAGGTAAAAAGAATCCGCTGCTGAAATCGAATGAACTAGAGACAAAGTATTGAGGTTGCAGCGCCGCTGCTTGGTTGTGCACCAAGAACACGATAGAATCCGGGCAGAGAACTGTACTCATTGATGAGGTTTAAATGTCTTCCACTCCAGAAACACCAGAATTTACTGACTGGCAGCAGGTGATTGATATTTTGCGTCAGGCTGCGACTGAGCAAAAAGATGATACCTTGCTGAAGTTGCTACTGACGCCGGACGAGCGAACTGTCTTGCTCTCCAGGGTTAATATTTTTTATGAGCTATTAAATGGTGAGCGAAGCCAGCGTAAGATCAGTGAGTTGTTAGGTGTCGGTGTTGCGACAATTACCCGCGGGTCAAATGAGTTGAAGCATCATGATGAAGCAACGAAAGCTTGGTTGGCGGAATTGCTGCAGCAACAAAGTATCAAGTAGGCGAACGGTTTTAGGTACATGTGTACTGATTCGTTGAAATAAAGCAACCCTGCCATAATCGGCAGGGTTTTTTATTTGTGCCCAATCCCCATTTTCTATCAAGCCGGAAATAGCGCCTGATTCATAAACGGGATCAAAGCCAAGATCAATGCCTGCTGGTAAACCGAGCTGCGGCTGAGCTTATGGTTGGTTAACATGGCAATCGCCCCGCCTTGTTGTTTGACGTTGCGCTGGTTGAACATCTCGTCCATGACATCTCCCAGCTCGATGCCTTGATGAACCTTTTCCAGAGCTGTCGGTGGCAACGGCAATGAGGCAGAACGTGCTTCACCTCGCTGAGTCGCGTTCTCTATTACCATCCAGGCAAAAGTGAATTGACCGTCGATACCGGCTTCAATACTGACGTAATAGTCAGCACCAGGCCATTGATGGCGGGCGTTCGTGATCCGGTTGCGGGCACCGGTCAAGGTTTCGTCAGCGCACATTGGCTGATCGCGAACCTCACTGGCGACACTGATCCCCTCGAAAGAGAATGTTTGTTCTGGAAATGCGGCTGAAAAAGCCTCAGCGACTGCAGATATTTTGGCAGGGTTCGCTGAGGCGACGATAACTGATGACATACGATTACCTCCACCCCAGCTATTTTACGGTTTGCCAGCATGAAGTCACGCAAACCATGATACAAAAGTTTAGCGGTCGTATGCCCAGTCAGACTGAATGATATACCCGTGAATCTGGAACTCGTCGTTGTTCACAAATAAGTTAGGAAAATCAGGCTGGGAGGTTGAGAACACAACGCCGTCAGCCAGTTGTGTCATGTGGTAAAAGTCAGGCTCGCTGCCACGTACCGAGGCAAAAACAGGTTGCTTCGGACGGTATGAGGCCTGGCGTGTCGCCAGGGCATAGCTACCCACCGGTGCGCAATGTGCGATGTTTTCGTTGTCGACCAGCAGCCCCAGGCATTCTTCACGATCAAGGTGCTGTGGGATCGCTCGTTTGCTAACAACATCCACCGAGCCACCTTGGCTATAGGAGATGAAATCTTTACGGTGAATGATAGGGATGTAGGTACTGGTTGAGCCCTGAGCCGATTCGCTTGAAATGGCCGTCGTAGCTTGGGTACCCGTATCAATTTGCCCGGTAAGAAGGTAGCTAATTGAAGTACTCAGTGTCTGCGCGATTTTTTCAAGTTCACGTACTTCGATACCGTATTTGCCGGAAAGCTTGCGGCTCATAGTCCCTTGTTGAAGGTCTAGAGCTTCGCCAAGTTGTTTCTGGCTGATCCCCTGGATTTTGGCTAAGCGCTTAATTCTCTCTAAATATTCCATAATCTCTAGCTTCCTGCTCACAGTAGTTAAATGCAAAAGGCATTCTTAAAAGTCATAAACTATTTTACTGATAACGGTTTTTAAGGAAGCTATGAAGCATAAAAAGTGCGATTGATTTCGTTAAAGGAATATACCTATTTGTAGTGATGGGTAAAAAATGGAACAAAATTCTGAAAGCGAAATAAGATTTTGATTAAGAATTAAACTGGAAGCAAGATCAACTATTGTCAGGGCATTTTTTTTCTATCTAGAAGAGTGCTGTAGAGCTAATACACTATTAAAGACTAAATAACTGTTTTGAAATGTATTTATTTTTTATTGATAAATATGTTCTCATCATAACAAAGGATTAGTCATGCTAACGGTTATTTGGTTGTTGTTGAGATGCGTGGTTCACAAGTGGAGGGTATAAATCTTCTCGGTTTGGTATTGTTAGCTTTATATAAGGTGAGCGGTAATATTTTGTTTGGCCAGGAATACAGCGTGAAATGCTGCCTGGGTATACTGGAGTTGCGAAGGGTTGGTTGATGTACAAACAGAGTGCAGCTAGCCCTGATGTATTAGCCATTATAGCGGTATTTTTTATCTCCAATTAGTTATATGTGTGATGCTGAAGCGGCATATTGGGTAGTGCATAAACAAAAAGGCCGCCGATAAATCGGCGGCCTTTCCAAACGTTTGGTGGAGCTGGCGGGATTTGAACCCGCGTCCAAAATCAATCCAACCATAGGCGCTACATGCTTAGTCTATCTTTAAATTCACTACCAGGCTGCGAATAGACACGCCACTTAATAGCTAACCAGAATTCTATTTCGCGGTTCAGCTCTCTAGTCAAAGCTTCCCTCGCTATCTCGTTTGGGTTTGAACTTCTATGATTCCCCGTCTTACAAGCGGAAGCTAGGGTAGAAGTGCTCTAGCAGGTTATTAAGCTGCTAGTGCGTAGTTTTCGTCGTTTGCGACTATTTTTTTGCGGCTTTTTACGTGGCCAACCGCCCCACGGCATGCTCCACAAGCCTTCACAATCCTGTCGAATCCTGAATCAGCCCCAGAGTTTTGTTACGAGATGGATAGTAGCATATTAAACTGTCCCGTCAACGGAATTAACCTTTCTAGACGTAGAACTGAATAAAAATCCATCACTTAGCGTGCATTGAATCTATCTCGCGCTGTGCTTCATGATTCGCTGCTTGTCACGTTCCCAGTCACGGCTCTTAGAATCTGCACGTTTATCATGAAGCTTCTTACCGCGAGCTGTACCTACTTTTAGTTTAACCCATGATGCCTTCCAATACATAGATAAGGCAACGATGGTCTGGCCTTCACGGTTTACGGCTCCCGTTAGCTTGTCGATTTCGCGACGGTTTAGCAGTAGCTTACGGGTGCGGGTCGGATCGGCCACGACATGGGTAGACGCAGCATTGAGCGGTGTAATGGTCATGCCTGAAATGAAGGCTTCGCCATTTCGTAGAAAGACATAGCTTTCAGAGATATTCACTTTGCCAGAACGAATAGCTTTGACTTCCCAGCCTTGTAGTTCAAGGCCTGCTTCGTATTCATCTTGGATCGCAAATTCATGTCGGGCTGTTTTGTTTTTCGCAATGGTATTGCTACCTGGCTTGCTTGGTTTTTTCTTTGCCATAATTACTCGTTTCTATCTGTTGCTGTCCCAAGCTGATGAGATTATCACTTGGTCGAAGTGCAAATGTCGCTGAGTATTTTGTTAACCTCAAGCGAACAAATTTGCACAAATTTTGGCTGATCGCCGAGTAATGGTATCATTGGCCAACCTCTTCTCATAGGTTTTGGTATTTATGTTGGTAAATACTTGCGAGTAGAGGCACTTATGATGGGTAAAGGAGAAACTATGCCTCAGATTAGTCGCTCAGCACTGGTTCCGTTTAGTGCGCAGAAAATGTTTGAACTTGTTAATGATGTTGAGTCTTACCCTGCTTTTTTGCCGGGCTGTTCAGGGACCAAAATATTAGAAAGTTCTGATGAGCATATGATGGCATCTGTTGATGTTTCCAAAGCTGGTATAAAGAAAACCTTCGTCACCCGTAATCAATTGGTCGGCGTGAATAAAATCGACATGCAGTTGGTAGAAGGACCTTTCCAGCGACTCGTTGGCGGATGGCACTTTACCGAGCTGGATGCCGAAGCATGTAAGGTCGAGCTAAAGCTGGATTTTGAATTTACCAATGGGCTGGTGGAAGCGGCTTTTGGTAAGGTGTTCCGTGATCTAACCAGCAATATGGTGAGTGCGTTTACCCAAAGAGCCAGAGAGATCTATGACTTCTGAAGACAAGTTGATCCATGTTGAGGTGGTGTATGCGCTGCCTCAGGCCCAGCGAGTGATTAAACTGGCGATCACGCCTGATACCCAGGTGCATGAAATTATTGAACAGTCTGGTGTGCTGGAGATGTACCCGGAAATTGACCTGAAGAAAAATAAGGTCGGTGTTTACAGTCGCAATGTGAAGCTCAATGCCACAGTCCGAGATGGTGACAGGATTGAAATTTACCGCCCGTTGCTAGCTGATCCCAAAGAGATCCGCCGTAAGCGTGCTGAACAAGCCAAGCAGGAAGCCTTGGAAGCAAAAGTGGCGCAAAAAGCCTAGCGGCATAGCTGTGTGGATAGAATTGGAATAAATAAAAAAGCTCGCATCTGCGAGCTTTTTTATGGGTATCAGTTAATTGGGTCCATAAAATTTGGACCTGACTGGTAATCCCCTGACAGGCCAGTTAGCTGGTTCTGAGCATCAAAGGTTAAGACTAAGTTTTTCTGAACCGGCTCATCGTGCCCTGGCTTGTGGTAATAGACATAGTACCAGGTATTTGGATATTCGGGCTCAACCAACATCGGTGATCCCAGAACATAGCTCACCTGCTCTTTGTTCATACCGTAGCGAAGGGTATTGATATCATTTTGATCAAGGTAGTTACCCTGGTTGATATCGATTCGATAGACCAGTCGTTCAACGACTGAACAGCCACCTAACAGGCTTACCGCTAGTGTTAGTGCAGCAATGTTTTTCCAACTCATAGCATCCCGGCAAATTCGCTTTTACTGCTGCGATGATAAACAAGCTCTGAGCAGAAGTAAAAAAGCGGTTAAGAAAAAAACTGTAATTGAGACTGTGAGCTAGCTAAATAGTTGCATCACGGATTAAGTTTATTCCATAAATACCAAACAGAACAGCAATCTGAGCCAATCAGAGCGTATCCAGCCGTTTGAGAGCAACCTAAATTGATGAAGATATAGTGGTTCTACATCAAAACAATTTGGGGAAGCTATCGAGCGGCTGGGACGCTCCCGAAGGGCGAGTTGCAAAGTCTCAGCTACTGTGTTGCTTGATTTTGATGGATATTAATACACCTTCAATCAAGCGCCGTGTATCTGAATCTTTGCATTTTCGCTGATAGGTCAGATTGTTATTCTATTTGGTATTAGGCCGCAAACAGCAGTTCTTTTGCATTGGCCAGGGTTCTTTCAGTAATTTCACTACCACCTAGCAGGCGTGCCAGCTCGGAAACGCGGGCCTCTTCATTAAGCGGGTACATGTTGGTTTCTGTCTGGCCTTTGGTTGATTTCTTGGCTACGAACATTTGCTGGTGACCACAACCCGCAACCTGAGGCAAGTGGGTGACACACATTACCTGGGTTGATTCTCCTAAGGTGCGTAGCATCTTTCCGACAATGGCTGCAGTCGGCCCACTGATCCCGACATCGACTTCATCGAAAATCAAGCTTGGTGTTTCCACTTTTTGGGCCGTGATAACCTGAATTGCCAGAGAAATACGAGATAGCTCACCCCCTGATGCCACTTTGCCCAAAGGCTGGAGTGGTTGGCCTGGGTTGGTGGAGACCAAGAAAGTTATGTTGTCAAAGCCTAGCGGGCTGAGCATACCATCGGCATCGCTTTGGATATCAATTTTGAAAATACCGTGCTCCATGCTTAGTTGGTGCATACTGTCGGAAATTTTCTTATCCAGCTCTTTGGCATAACGCTGGCGGCTCTTGCTGAGCTTTTCGGCACTGGCCAGGAACTTTTGGCGCTGGACTTCTACCTGCTCGGCCATCTCTTCCAGGCGCTCGTCGCTGCAGTCAAGCTCATCGAGCTCTTTTAGTAGATCTTGGTGCTTTTGGTATAGCTCGTCTGGCATTACATAATGCTTGCGGGCCAGGGACATGATCTTGGCCAGGCGCTCTTCAAGATAGATCAGGCGCTGTGGATCCATGTCAAGGTTATCCAGATAGCAGCGAAGCTCCTGGCTCGCTTCCTGAACCTGGATAATGGCTTCATCGAGCATTTGTGGAATAGCACTGAGGTTGCTGTCCATTTCGCCAAGGCTAATTACTTGCTGGCTGGCCATCTGAAGTAGCTGCAGGGCGTTGCCTTCATCGCTGTCATACAGGACAGAAAGGGCTGTCTGACTTGATACGGCAAGCTCTCCGCTGTTTGACAGGCGTTTATGCTCTTCTTCGATCTCGGCAAACTCACTTTCAGCCAACGCCAGTTCATTGAGCTCTTTGACCTGGTATTGGGTTAGCTGTTTCTGGGCTTCATTTTCTTCCCGGTTCTGTGTCAGGCGCTTTAGTTCATTGTTGGCCTGACGCCAGATTTGATAAGCCTTGCGGGTTTTCTCCATCAATAGATGGTGGCCGGCATATTGATCCAGCATTTGCTGTTGGTACTCGGCACGCATTAACTGTTGATGCGCATGCTGGCCGTGAATGTTGATCAAAAGCTGACCGAGGGCCTTTTGCTGTGAGGCGGGTACAGGGCTGCCGTTGATGAAACCGCGGGAGCGGCCTTCTTTGGTGATCACCCGGCGCAGGATACACTCTTCGCCGTCGACTAATTCATTGTCTTCCAGCCAGCGGCGGGCCGCCTGGTTGTTCTGCAGCGAAAAGGCAGCTGAAATTTCAGCTTTGTCTTCACTCGGCCGAACCATACCGGCATCAGCCCGATCTCCTAAACATAAACCGAGTGCGTCGATCGCAATAGATTTACCCGCACCGGTTTCACCTGTGATGGTGGTCATTCCCGATTTCAGTTCAAATTCAAGGTTTTTGACAATAGCAAAATTAGAGATCGTCATATGCGCAAGCATGCGTTCACCTGTTTAAATCAACACCTGTTTTTTCATACAGTATATACTGTATCTACATACAGTAAAGGTGCTGGATGAAGTTTTTCTTGAGAAACTT
This sequence comes from Photobacterium sp. HL06, assembly GCF_059552575.1. Classification (NCBI taxonomy): domain Bacteria; kingdom Pseudomonadati; phylum Pseudomonadota; class Gammaproteobacteria; order Vibrionales; family Vibrionaceae; genus Photobacterium; species Photobacterium sp. HL06. The sequence goes on along the minus strand of NZ_CM183914.1, from coordinate 3,416,571 downwards.
TGATATTGGTTAAGGTTTTGAATTGCGGGAATAAAAAAGCCAGCGTGAAGCTGGCTTAGTAATAAGGGGATAGGGGAGCAATTAGAACAGTTTGCTTGACCAGCCTAGTTTTCCTCGCAGCACGTTGTAGTAGCTGTAGTTCTTCGGATGGATCAGTTTTAGCTGATCGGGGCTTTGGTAAATATGGATTTCGTCCCCGGGGCTGACAGGCAGAGAGACCTGCCCATCACAGCTGACTTCGAGGGTGCTGCCATTGGTTGGTGACACCAGAAGCTTGATCCTGCTGTTGCCGTCAACAACTAGCGGCCGGCATGACAGCGTATGCGGGAACATAGGTACTAAGGAAATCGCATTTAAGCTCGGTGACAGAATCGGGCCGCCGCCTGAAAGCGAGTACGCGGTTGAACCGGTTGGGGTCGAGATAATCAGGCCGTCTGAGCGCTGAGAGAAGGCGAAGGTGTCGTCGATGTATACCTCGAACTCAATCATATGGGCAATTTTATCAGGGTGCAAAACTGCTTCGTTCAATGCCGCGTTTCGACTTTTGATCTGTCCGTGACGGTGCACTTCCGCTTCTAGCAGGAAGCGTTTCTCGGTGATGAACTCACCTTCCAATACCCGCTCGAGCTCTGAGTCAAAGGAGTCGGGGTCAAGGTCGGTTAGAAAACCGAGATTGCCGCGGTTCACACCGATCACAGCCACATCAAAGCGAGAAAGTACCCGGGCGGCACCGAGCATATTCCCATCACCGCCGACAACAATTGCCAGGCCGGCTTTATCACCAATAGTGAGCAGATCGCATAATGACGATTGTGGAACGTCCAGGTCGTTGGCTAACCTGTGATCCACCAAGACTTCATAGCCTTTGGTGACTAACCAGTCATAGAGACTTTTGTGAGTTTGCAGGGCGTCAGGGTTTCTCGGTTTACCAATTAACGCGATTGTCTGAAAAATGCGCTTCATGTCCTTGATCCGACAGATGATAGTGGAGCCAGTATAGCGCTAGGATTGGATACTTGTCGCGCTTTGTGAGCGATCTCGGCTTGAATCATTGAACTTCATCCCCATAATATGCGCATGAACGTTTTTTCTGGGTGGAACCTGTGTGTTTTTTCCATTCAATCGACGAACAATATTATCTTGGCGGAGAAGCGAAAGCATGAGCAACGAAGAGAAAAAAGTACAGGACGAACAGCTGCAGCAAGACACTGTGGATGCAGCTGAAACTGAATCTGCTGAGGAACAAGTAGTAGAAATGACTGCAGAAGAGCTTCAGGCTGCGCGTATCGCAGAACTTGAAGCTGCTCTGCTAACTAGCGAAGCGAAGGTACGAGACCAGCAAGACAGTGTATTGCGTGCTCGCGCAGATATTGAAAATATGCGCCGCCGTACCGAGCAAGAAGTCGACAAGGCGCGTAAATTCGCCCTGAACAAGTTTGCTGAAGAGCTATTGCCGGTTATCGATAACATGGAACGTGCTATCGAGATGTCTGACAAGAGTGATGAAGCGATCAAGCCAATGCTAGAAGGTGTTGAGCTGACGCTGAAAACAATGACTGACACTGTCGAGAAGTTTGGCCTGAAGCAAATCAACCCGGTTGGCGAAGCTTTCAACCCTGAGTTCCACCAGGCGATGTCGATCCAGGAAAGTGCTGAGCATGAGCCAAATACGGTGATGCTGGTAATGCAGAAAGGTTACGAGCTTAACGGCCGTGTTGTACGTCCGGCAATGGTAATGGTATCTAAGGCGGCTGCAGGTAACGTGGATACCCAGGCGTAAGTCGGTCCTTTGCTAACAGAAGCCCGTGGTGTAAACGCGGGTTTTTATTTTTTTGATTTTTTTTCGATGTTGCCCTTGAAAACAAAATGACTGCCCTTATCTAGTAGTCATACGACATCGTAAATTAATTTCTGCGGTAGAGTCCGCACCGCTTGCTCGCATATGTAGAGCTGGTAAGTAGAACTAAACGAATTTCGGAGAAAGCCTGATGGGTAAAATCATTGGTATTGACTTGGGTACAACTAACTCTTGTGTAGCAGTACTTGATGGTGAAAAACCACGCGTAGTTGAAAATGCAGAGGGTGAGCGTACAACGGCATCTGTTGTTGCTTACACCCAAGATGGTGAAACATTAGTTGGTCAGCCAGCTAAGCGTCAGGCGGTAACAAACCCTGAAAACACGCTTTTCGCTATCAAACGTCTGATCGGTCGTCGTTTTGAAGACGAAGAAGTTCAGCGTGATATCGAAATCATGCCTTTCAAAATCGTTAAGGCAGATAACGGCGATGCATGGGTAGAAGCAAAAGGCCAGAAAATGGCGGCTCCTCAGGTATCTGCTGAAGTTCTTAAGAAAATGAAGAAAACGGCTGAAGACTTCCTAGGCGAAGAAGTAACTGGTGCAGTTGTCACTGTTCCTGCTTACTTCAACGATGCACAGCGTCAGGCAACAAAAGATGCTGGCCGTATCGCAGGTCTTGAAGTTAAGCGTATCATCAACGAACCAACAGCGGCTGCACTAGCTTACGGTCTTGATAAGCAAGGCGGCGACCGCACTATCGCTGTTTACGACCTTGGTGGTGGTACGTTCGATATCTCAATCATCGAAATCGATGAAGTTGAAGGCGAGAAAACATTTGAAGTTCTAGCAACTAACGGTGATACACACCTTGGTGGTGAAGATTTCGATAACCGCATGATCAACTACCTGGTAGAAGAGTTCAACAAAGAGCAAGGCATCAACCTTAAGAACGATCCTCTTGCAATGCAGCGCGTTAAAGAAGCGGCTGAAAAAGCGAAAATTGAACTGTCTTCTGCACAGCAAACTGACGTAAACCTACCTTACGTAACTGCTGATGCAACAGGTCCTAAGCACATGAACATCAAAGTGACTCGTGCGAAGCTTGAGTCTCTTGTTGAAGATCTAGTACAGCGTTCTCTTGAGCCGCTAAAAGTTGCTCTTGCTGATGCAGACCTATCTGTTGGCGATATCACTGACGTTATCCTAGTTGGTGGTCAGACTCGTATGCCAATGGTTCAGGCTAAAGTAACTGAATTCTTCGGCAAAGAACCACGTAAAGACGTGAACCCAGATGAAGCTGTTGCTGTTGGTGCGGCAGTTCAGGGCGGCGTACTTGCAGGCGACGTGAAAGACGTTCTTCTACTAGACGTTACTCCACTATCTCTTGGTATTGAAACCATGGGTGGCGTAATGACTAAACTTATCGAGAAGAACACCACGATCCCAACAAAAGCAAATCAGGTATTCTCAACTGCAGAAGACAACCAGAACGCGGTTACAATCCACGTTCTACAGGGTGAGCGTAAGCAAGCGACCTACAACAAGTCACTTGGCCAGTTCAACCTTGAAGGTATCCAGGCTGCTCCTCGCGGTATGCCTCAAATCGAAGTGACTTTCGATCTTGATGCAGATGGTATCCTTCACGTATCTGCAAAAGATAAGAGCACAGGCAAAGAGCAGAAGATCACTATCCAAGCTTCTGGCGGCCTGAGCGATGAAGATATCGAGAAAATGGTACAAGAAGCAGAAGCTAACAAAGAAGCTGACAAGAAGTTCGAAGAGTTAGTAACTGCACGTAACCAAGCTGACCAGCTAGTTCACGGTACGCGCAAGCAAATCGAAGAAGCGGGTGAAGCACTTCCTGCTGATGAGAAAGAAAAAATCGAAGCCGCTATTTCTGAACTAGAAGAAGCACGTAAAGGCGAAGATAAAGAAGCGATTGACGCAAAAGTTCAAGCGCTAATCGAAGCTTCTCAGAAGCTAATGGAAATCGCTCAGCAGCAAGCTCAAGCTCAGCAGGCACAAGCCGGTGAAGGCGAGCAGAAAGCTCAACAAGACGAAAATGTTGTTGACGCTGAGTTCGAAGAAGTTAAAGACGATAAAAAATAAGATAGTTAATTCATAATCTTATTTTCGCACGGGCGTTAGAGGAGTACTCTTGCGCCCGTAGTTGTATTCAGGCAGGTGACAGTTAAGTATGTCAAAACGTGACTTTTACGAAGTTCTTGGCGTTGGCCGTGACGCGTCAGAACGTGATATTAAAAAGGCCTATAAGCGCCTTGCGATGAAGTTTCACCCCGACCGTAATCAGGGTGATGATCAGGCTGCAGAAAAATTCAAAGAAGTTAAAACCGCTTATGAGATCTTAACTGATCCTCAAAAGAAAGCCGCATACGATCAGTATGGCCATGCTGCTTTTGAACAAGGCGGAATGGGCGGCGGCGGTGGCGGCTTCGGTGGCGGCGCAGACTTTGGCGATATTTTCGGCGATGTGTTCGGCGATATCTTCGGTGGTGGCGGTGGTCGTCGCGGTGGCCAGCAACGTGCGCAACGTGGTGCTGATTTGCGCTACAACATGGAACTGACCTTAGAAGAAGCCGTACGTGGTTGTTCTAAGGAAATCCGTGTCCCAACCTTAGTTGGTTGTGATACCTGTGACGGTTCTGGTGCTAAGAAAGGTACGTCAGCGACAACCTGTGGCACCTGTCATGGTCAAGGCCAAGTGCAAATGCGCCAGGGCTTCTTTGCCGTACAGCAGACTTGTCCGCACTGTCATGGTCGCGGCAAGATCATCAAAGAGCCTTGTGGTACCTGTCACGGCCAAGGCCGTAAGGAAGAAACTAAGACTCTATCTGTGAAGATCCCGGCTGGCGTTGATACGGGTGATCGTATCCGTCTATCTGGTGAAGGTGAAGCGGGTGAATTTGGTGCACCAGCAGGCGATCTGTACGTACAGGTTCACGTAGCCCAGCACCATATCTTCGAGCGTGATGGTAGCAACCTATATTGCGAAGTACCGGTCAGCTTTACAATGGCAGCCCTAGGTGGCGAAGTTGAAGTGCCGACTTTAGATGGCCGTGTAAACCTGAAAGTACCGTCAGAGACCCAAACCGGCCGCATGTTCCGTATGCGTGCTAAAGGTGTGAAGTCTGTTCGTGGTGGTACGGTGGGCGATCTGATTTGTAAGCTGGTGGTTGAAACGCCGGTTAACCTGAGCTCACGTCAGAAAGAACTTCTGCAAGAGCTGGAAGATACCCTGGGTGGATCAGCTGCAAAGAAGCACAAGCCAAAATCTGAAGGCTTCTTCGATGGTGTGAAGAAGTTCTTTGATGATTTGACGGGTTAGTAGCTTGTCATATGTGATTATTAAAAGCCGACGAAAGTCGGCTTTTTTGTAGGTTAATTGTCTTTACCAGCACCCGTTTACTGATTTCCCGTCTTTTTTAGCCTCTCCAATCCCTGCTGCGTTTAAGGAAAGCGTTCCGCAGTTGTCATCGGCTTGTACCGTTCCTGATTTGGGAACAGCTTTGATTTTATAGGTGTTCATTCCCGTTCCCGATGAATCAATATCCAGCTTATATCTATTAATGTCTGACTCGCAAAAGCTACATGTCCCGCCACTGATAATGCTGTAGTCGTAGTTGCTACTTTGGGTATAGCCTTCTTCCAGCGTTAATTGAATCTTTATCATATCGGTCATTGCCTGAGCTCGATGGCCTTTTTTAAGATGGTTTTGGTAGGAAGGGTAGGCGATTGTCGTCAATATTCCGATCACGGCGATAGCGACTAGCAATTCGATTAGTGTCACGCCTTTTTGTTTCACCATTTCTTTATATCTCGTATTTTTTAGAGTTAGCTCGATAACTTTTCTAATTAAATCAAACATATCTTGCTGTGGTGATAGCATATAAATCAAGGTGATATTGAACTGTCACGATGTTTGCAAAGGGAATTGGGGAATGGCTCGCGAAACATTCATCAGATTACTTTTCATGCGCAACAACGGCCAAAGCGTTGATGGATTTACTTTGCTCGAGATGCTGATTGTCATCGCTGTAATGGTGGTACTGGCCACTGCGGCAGCCCCTTCCTTTAGTTCGTTAATTGAGAGCAACAAGGTTAAACGACTCGCGACAGAAATAAAGTGGTTATTGGTTCAGGCAAAATCTGAAGCGGTGATGAGAAATGAAGAGTTGAAAGTTCATTTCGTTCGGGATGATGGCAACGAAACTGTTTACAAAAATGACGGTGAGTGGGTGATTGCAGTCACCAATGCAACCACAACAGTAACAAGCCGTAACTTGGCAAGGAATGCCGCGATTCTCCTACTTGATGGAAAGGATTTTTCGAAGGTATATACATCAGTCACTTCAGGTTCTAAAAGTTATTCCATTGATCCGGTGAGGGCTACCTCGAGTAATCAGGTCGCTTATCAATTTTATACCGTGGCTAATAAAGATTTGAAGGTATTGATTAATCAGGTATCTGGCCGAATTAAAACCTGTGGAATAACCGGAGGCTATTATGGCTATGAAAAATGTAGCTAAACGCTTGGTAATGCAGCGTGGTTTCTCACTAATTGAATTATTGGTTGCATCCAGTCTCGGATTGATTGTGCTTGGTTCTGTTGGGGCTGTTTTTCTCTCTGGCTACAACTTAGCTGCAGAGCGAACCAAGCAGTTGATGTTAGCCCAAGGTATGAACGACGCCATTCGTTTGATAAAAAATGATGTACAACGCGCGGGATTTAACGCCAATAATACAGGATCGCTGGTGCTATCAGGTTCGACTTCAACCTTTGTTGTTCCATCAACAAACGATGCTGTTAGTTATATTTATGAAGATGAGAATGCCAAGTGGCGTATCGTCAAGTTTCGTTTAAAGACTGGTTCACCTAAATCACTTCAAATGTGTGTCGATACAGTTCCTAAAGCAGGTGCGGTAATGCAAACGGATGCCACTTGTGGGAGTGGTAATAAGACATCGACATTGCTTGATTTATCTCATATAACAATAACTAATTTTAGCGTTACACCAACATTATTGGCGTCATCCAGTGCTAGTTCAACATTATTGAACATCAGTCTAACGGCATCATTAAAAAATAGCAGTTATTCAAAAACTGTTGAGACAAGCGTTAAGGCAAGGAATTGGAATTAATGAAAAGTCAAAATGGAATGGCGACCTTATTAGTTACAGTGATGCTGTTAGTTGTTTCGCTACTGTTTTCACTGGCGTCGTATAAAAATTTATTTTATCAAATAAAGAGGACACAGAATGAAGTTTTAGCAAGAAAAGCTCATTGGTTGGCTGAAGGTGGGGTGGAGTGTGGCTTTACACAAGTAATGATATTAAAAGATGTTAATGAAGCTAAATTAAAATTGGACGATAATTGTAAGACTCCTTTACAGTTATCTGGTTTAGATATTAGTGGGGTCGGACCTTACTTGCTAGCTTCAAATTCAAATGTAAATGATGCAGTCAAGATTATCAAAAAGAACTTTGTTACTGGCGGCAGCGGGACTTCAGGGGTGTTAAAAAGTAGTTCTGATATTTTTTTTAGTGGATCATATACATTATCTCCAGATCCAGGTACAAAAATATCGAATACTAATACTTGGCAATGTACGATATTACGCTTTAAAGGAACCGTTGATGTTTTTGGTCATTTGATCAACCAAGGTTTTATCGGTTCTGAGCCACCTTATACAGACTTTCCAGCTGGACAATCATGTGCGTCCGGGTATCAATCGACGATAGGCTCTGGAAGCTGGTCTGGAACATTGGGTAATGACAAGCGAGATGTTTTATATGATCCTGATTTTGATCCATTTCAAGATGTGTTTTCTACTCCTCGATCAAATTGGCAAGATATTAAGGATAGTAAAGACTTTAAGCTGTTATATGGCACTATGGTTACAACCTTATCTGGAGGTGTTCAATATAAAAAACTTGTAAATTGTGGGGAAAAAATTGCTGGAGCGATAAAAGATAAGTTTGATCTTATTTGGGTTGATGGAACTTGTGAATTAAATGAAAGTGATGATGCATTTAAGGTTATTGATCAAGCTATAGCTGATACACCATCTATTGATGGGATAATTTTGGTGATTCAAGATGGAATACTATCAGTTCGTGGTGCTCATAAGTTTCCAGGAATGATATATCATTTTAATACTATATTTTCACCTCATCCTGATATTTGGGCTGATATGGCATCCCATAAAAATTTACCTATTAACTCTTCAGTGCCGTTAGATAAAGTATCGTACTATCAATCGGGAGCGTTTATGCCATCAGGTGGGTATGTTATGGATGCACCTGGCCAATACGCTGTTTTTGGAAGTGCAATGAATTTTTTGTACAACCGTAATCTGATAGAAAAACCCTTAAATAAGTTTAAGAAAGTTCGATGGATTGAGGGATCATGGAATGACATCTAACTTTAAAGGCTTTAGCCTCATTGAGGTACTCATCTCGTTACTTGTATTGTCTATTGGTGTTTTGGGGTTGGTAAAACTGCAAACCTATATGGAAGTGAAATCTGAAAGTGCGCTGCGTAGTATCGATGCCCTCTATTTAGCAGAAGAGAAATTAGAGCATTTTCGAACACGTTCACAAAGTGCTGCAATAGGTACAATACTGTATAGCGCGATTGTTAATTCGACTGAATCTCTATCAATGGCGGGTTCGACAGTAACTAGAGTTGTCACTGTAAATGATGATACTCCAGTTGCTGGAACCAAAAAGGTTAATGTTACTGTTAGCTGGACAGATCGATGGAACAATAACCAGTCAGTAGCTTTAGATACAGTTATCTCTAAATATAGTGAGTTTGATTAACTGTTGCCCCTTTATCTGTGATGCCGCTCTATACAGTTTTGCGCATTTTGGTTAAAGTTTGCCCGCTTGGCGTTTTTTCTTCAAAAAACTGTTGTAACTACCAAATATCTCCCTATAATTCGCTTCCGTTGTCACGACAAACTACTCGTTAGATAGCTGAGGCAACAACGTTCTTTAACAATTTGACCATGCAATCTGTGTGGGCACTCGTGAAATGATTAGTCAAAAGATTTATCAATGAACTGAGTGACCAAGAGCTAGAAATAGTTCGATTGCTTTTTTGTTTCACTTTTTATTAAAAAGTGAAAATAAGAAAGCGGCACAGTCAATTCGAGTTCTCGTTACTAGCTTCTAGTAATGGAAACTCAATCAGTATTCATTGAGCCGTTTCGAAAGAAACAACAAAACTTTAATTGAAGAGTTTGATCATGGCTCAGATTGAACGCTGGCGGCAGGCCTAACACATGCAAGTCGAGCGGCAGCGACAACATTGAACCTTCGGGGGATTTGTTGGGCGGCGAGCGGCGGACGGGTGAGTAATGCCTGGGAATATGCCTTAGTGTGGGGGATAACTATTGGAAACGATAGCTAATACCGCATAATGCCTACGGGCCAAAGAGGGGGACCTTCGGGCCTCTCGCGCTAAGATTAGCCCAGGTGGGATTAGCTTGTTGGTGGGGTAACGGCTCACCAAGGCGACGATCCCTAGCTGGTCTGAGAGGATGATCAGCCACACTGGAACTGAGACACGGTCCAGACTCCTACGGGAGGCAGCAGTGGGGAATATTGCACAATGGGGGAAACCCTGATGCAGCCATGCCGCGTGTATGAAGAAGGCCTTCGGGTTGTAAAGTACTTTCAGTCGTGAGGAAGGGTGTGTAGTTAATAGCTGCATGCCTTGACGTTAGCGACAGAAGAAGCACCGGCTAACTCCGTGCCAGCAGCCGCGGTAATACGGAGGGTGCGAGCGTTAATCGGAATTACTGGGCGTAAAGCGCATGCAGGCGGTCTGTTAAGCAAGATGTGAAAGCCCGGGGCTCAACCTCGGAACAGCATTTTGAACTGGCAGACTAGAGTCTTGTAGAGGGGGGTAGAATTTCAGGTGTAGCGGTGAAATGCGTAGAGATCTGAAGGAATACCGGTGGCGAAGGCGGCCCCCTGGACAAAGACTGACGCTCAGATGCGAAAGCGTGGGGAGCAAACAGGATTAGATACCCTGGTAGTCCACGCCGTAAACGATGTCTACTTGGAGGTTGTGGCCTTGAGCCGTGGCTTTCGGAGCTAACGCGTTAAGTAGACCGCCTGGGGAGTACGGTCGCAAGATTAAAACTCAAATGAATTGACGGGGGCCCGCACAAGCGGTGGAGCATGTGGTTTAATTCGATGCAACGCGAAGAACCTTACCTACTCTTGACATCCAGAGAAGTTACCAGAGATGGTTTCGTGCCTTCGGGAACTCTGAGACAGGTGCTGCATGGCTGTCGTCAGCTCGTGTTGTGAAATGTTGGGTTAAGTCCCGCAACGAGCGCAACCCCTATCCTTGTTTGCCAGCGCGTAATGGCGGGAACTCCAGGGAGACTGCCGGTGATAAACCGGAGGAAGGTGGGGACGACGTCAAGTCATCATGGCCCTTACGAGTAGGGCTACACACGTGCTACAATGGCGTATACAGAGGGCTGCCAACCAGCGATGGTGAGCGAATCCCACAAAGTACGTCGTAGTCCGGATTGGAGTCTGCAACTCGACTCCATGAAGTCGGAATCGCTAGTAATCGTAGATCAGAATGCTACGGTGAATACGTTCCCGGGCCTTGTACACACCGCCCGTCACACCATGGGAGTGGGCTGCACCAGAAGTAGATAGCTTAACCTTCGGGAGGGCGTTTACCACGGTGTGGTTCATGACTGGGGTGAAGTCGTAACAAGGTAGCCCTAGGGGAACCTGGGGCTGGATCACCTCCTTACCTAAAGACTTGCTGTTTTATGCAGTGTCCACACAGATTGCTTGGTCGAAATGTAGAGAGCATTCAAGTTGCCCAACAACTTGAATAGAAACACTTAGTCCCGTTCGTCTAGAGGCCTAGGACACCGCCCTTTCACGGCGGTAACAGGGGTTCGACTCCCCTACGGGACGCCAAGGGTCGTTAGCTCAGTTGGTAGAGCAGTTGACTTTTAATCAATTGGTCGCAGGTTCGAATCCTGCACGACCCACCATTCTTTCTCACGAAGGAATTAAAACTATCGTGGGCGATTAGCTCAGTTGGGAGAGCACCTCCCTTACAAGGAGGGGGTCACTGGTTCGAGCCCGGTATCGCCCACCACTTTTTCCTTTATCTAAAGAAAAAAGAACCCATTATGGGGCTATAGCTCAGCTGGGAGAGCGCTTCGCTGGCAGCGAAGAGGTCTGCGGTTCGATCCCGCATAGCTCCACCACTCTCTAAATATTTTCTGCACGAAACGCAGATTCAATGGCGAAATACTGCCGTTGGGTCGATTTTGTGTCGATGAAAGTTTTTAGAAAGTGGATCTTTTATCTTTTTGAAGATAACGAAACACATGCTCTTTAACAATCTGGAAAGCTGACTAGTAAATTCATTTTACGAAGTATTGTAAGATTGAATTAAATGTTTCATCGAGAGATGAAACGAGTTCTCAAGCAAACACATTCAAGTGTCTTGTGTAGAGTCCGGCGAAAAACCAATGTCTCCCTGCTCTTTCATGTAGAGAAGGAGAGACACAAACCTTGGTTGTTTGAACATACGAAACCTCTTGGGGTTGTATGGTTAAGTGACTAAGCGTACACGGTGGATGCCTTGGCAGTCAGAGGCGATGAAGGACGTATTAACTTGCGATAAGCCCAGTTTAGGCAGTAAAAGCCACCTGAGACTGGGATTTCCGAATGGGGAAACCCACTGGCATAAGCCAGTATCGCTACGTGAATACATAGCGTAGCGAGGCGAACCGGGGGAACTGAAACATCTAAGTACCCCGAGGAACAGAAATCAACCGAGATTCCGGCAGTAGCGGCGAGCGAAACCGGATTAGCCCTTAAGCTAGTTGAGCGTTAGGCGAATGTGCTGGAAAGCACAGCAGTAAAGGGTGATAGCCCCGTAGCCGACAGCGCGCTTTTAGTGAAATCGAGTAGGACGGGACACGTGATATCCTGTCTGAACATGGGGGGACCATCCTCCAAGGCTAAATACTCCTGACTGACCGATAGTGAACCAGTACCGTGAGGGAAAGGCGAAAAGAACCCCTGTGAGGGGAGTGAAATAGAACCTGAAACCGTGTACGTACAAGCAGTAGGAGCACCTTCGTGGTGTGACTGCGTACCTTTTGTATAATGGGTCAGCGACTTAATTTTAGTAGCAAGGTTAACCGTATAGGGGAGCCGTAGGGAAACCGAGTCTTAACTGGGCGCATAAGTTGCTAGGATTAGACCCGAAACCAGGTGATCTAGCCATGGGCAGGTTGAAGGTGAGGTAACACTTACTGGAGGACCGAACCGACTAATGTTGAAAAATTAGCGGATGACTTGTGGCTAGGGGTGAAAGGCCAATCAAACCTGGAGATAGCTGGTTCTCCCCGAAAGCTATTTAGGTAGCGCCTCGGACGAATACTACTGGGGGTAGAGCACTGTTAAGGCTAGGGGGTCATCCCGACTTACCAACCCTTTGCAAACTCCGAATACCAGTAAGTACTATCCGGGAGACACACGGCGGGTGCTAACGTCCGTCGTGGAGAGGGAAACAACCCAGACCGCCAGCTAAGGTCCCAAAGTTATAGCTAAGTGGGAAACGATGTGGGAAGGCTCAGACAGCCAGGATGTTGGCTTAGAAGCAGCCATCATTTAAAGAAAGCGTAATAGCTCACTGGTCGAGTCGGCCTGCGCGGAAGATTTAACGGGGCTAAGCTATACACCGAAGCTGCGGCAATGCAGTTTACTGCATTGGGTAGGGGAGCGTTCTGTAAGCCGTTGAAGGTGAATCGTAAGGTTTGCTGGAGGTATCAGAAGTGCGAATGCTGACATGAGTAACGATAAAGGGAGTGAAAAACTCCCTCGCCGGAAGATCAAGGGTTCCTGTCCAACGTTAATCGGGGCAGGGTAAGTCGACCCCTAAGGCGAGGCCGAAAGGCGTAGTCGATGGGAAACAGGTTAATATTCCTGTACTGCTTATAACTGCGATGGGGGGACGGAGAAGGCTAGGTGGGCCAGGCGACGGTTGTCCTGGTTCAAGGGTGTAGGCTGTATTCTTAGGTAAATCCGGGAATACTTAAGGCTGAGACCCGATGTCGAGCCGCTACGGCGGTGAAGTCATTGATGCCATGCTTCCGGGAAAAGCCTCTAAGCGATAGGTTGTAAGCAATCGTACCCCAAACCGACACAGGTGATCAGGTAGAGAATACCAAGGCGCTTGAGAGAACTCGGGTGAAGGAACTAGGCAAAATGGTACCGTAACTTCGGGAGAAGGTACGCTCCTGGCGGTGAAGTCCCTTGCGGATGGAGCTACTGGGAGTCGCAGATACCAGGTGGCTGCAACTGTTTATTAAAAACACAGCACTGTGCAAAATCGAAAGATGACGTATACGGTGTGACGCCTGCCCGGTGCCGGAAGGTTAATTGATGGGGTTAGACTTCGGTCGAAGCTCTTGATCGAAGCCCCGGTAAACGGCGGCCGTAACTATAACGGTCCTAAGGTAGCGAAATTCCTTGTCGGGTAAGTTCCGACCTGCACGAATGGCGTAATGATGGCCACGCTGTCTCCACCCGAGACTCAGTGAAATTGAAATCGCAGTGAAGATGCTGTGTACCCGCGGCTAGACGGAAAGACCCCGTGAACCTTTACTACAGCTTGGCACTGAACATTGACCCTACATGTGTAGGATAGGTGGGAGGCTTTGAAACCATGTCGCTAGATATGGTGGAGCCGTCCTTGAAATACCACCCTTGTAGTGTTGATGTTCTAACGTCGCCCCCTTATCGGGGGTGCGGACAGTGCCTGGTGGGTAGTTTGACTGGGGCGGTCTCCTCCCAAAGAGTAACGGAGGAGCACGAAGGTGGGCTAATCACGGTCGGACATCGTGAGGTTAGTGCAATGGCATAAGCCCGCTTGACTGCGAGAATGACAATTCGAGCAGGTGCGAAAGCAGGTCATAGTGATCCGGTGGTTCTGAATGGAAGGGCCATCGCTCAACGGATAAAAGGTACTCCGGGGATAACAGGCTGATACCGCCCAAGAGTTCATATCGACGGCGGTGTTTGGCACCTCGATGTCGGCTCATCACATCCTGGGGCTGAAGTCGGTCCCAAGGGTATGGCTGTTCGCCATTTAAAGTGGTACGCGAGCTGGGTTTAGAACGTCGTGAGACAGTTCGGTCCCTATCTGCCGTGGGCGTTGGATGATTGAAGGGGGCTGCTCCTAGTACGAGAGGACCGGAGTGGACGAACCTCTGGTGTTCGGGTTGTCACGCCAGTGGCATTGCCCGGTAGCTAAGTTCGGAATCGATAAGCGCTGAAAGCATCTAAGCGCGAAGCGAGCCCTGAGATGAGTCATCCCTGATACTTTAAGTATCCTAAAGGGTTGTTGGAGACTACGACGTAGATAGGCAGGGTGTGTAAGTGCTGCGAGGCATTGAGCTAACCTGTACTAATTGCCCGTGAGGCTTAACCATACAACACCCAAGGGGTTTTTCACTGAAATCGTTCCCGGAATGCCGGACCAAGACGATTATCAGTATTGCCTACATCCATGTAGGTATGGACTCCACGAACACTTGAATGATGTGCTGAGAACAAGTCAGATATTTCCAGATTATGAAGATATTCCGCCTACCTAAGGTAGCGCCGGAATAAAGTTCGATAGCAAGACAAGTTGTGAGTCGAGCGAAGGAGTTTAGCCTGCTAAATGACTGAGCGAGAGAGCAACTTAACGTAGCTAGCGGGCTTTATAGCCAGCGGAATATATTCAAAAGAATTTTCTTGGCGACCATAGCATTATGGACCCACCTGATCCCATGCCGAACTCAGTAGTGAAACGTAATAGCGCCGATGGTAGTGTGGGGTCTCCCCATGTGAGAGTAGGACATCGCCAGGCTTTAAATTTAGTGCGGAGTGGTAGTTCAGTTGGTTAGAATACCGGCCTGTCACGCCGGGGGTCGCGGGTTCGAGTCCCGTCCACTCCGCCAATCATTAAGTCCCTAGCAGAAATGCTGGGGATTTTTTGTATGTCAGTACAAGAGCGGTAGTTCAGTTGGTTAGCCTATTTACCTTGAAAGCAGTGGCCTGTCACGCTGCCGAAGGCATTCGCGGGTTCGAGTCCCGGTCGATCGCGACCCCAGCCGCTCCGCCACTTATACTAAGCCCAAGACTAGGCGTCCCCGACGAAAGGCTTGGGCTTTTTTACATCTGAAGGATTTACCCCTAGATTGCTATCTGATACCAACCTAAATAAATATCTGGTCATTTTTCATGGTTAAAATCACCAACTACTGCGTTGAAAATTTTGTAATTAGAACCACTAGTTACTGCAATTTCCGCCTTGTATTTGGCAATTTTTCCACATGAAAAATCGACCATCTACTTATCCAGATTGGTATGACTGTACATTTCCCGTTTATTACCAGATATCAAACCAAGAGGTAATGACTTTTGTTCAGGCTGCAGCATGGCGTACTCCCGCGATAGAGGGATGTCGCTCGCACCATAAAGTGCTTCAAGGTAAGATAGACGCAATGGTTAAAGCATGCAGAGCATGAAAGGAAAGGTGATGACAGTAGCCACCAATGACAATACCCATGTTGATAGCGATCTGCTGACGGAGATTGCCATTGCTTATTATCAGGATGGGGCCACGCAGGAAGAAATCTCGAAAAAGTTTGGGATGTCGCGGGCCAAAGTTGGCCGCTTACTACGCAGGGCACGTGATGAAGGGGTGGTTGAGATCACCGTCAAGTATCACCCGGTGTTCAGTGAAAAACTCGAGCAGCAACTGATAGAGCGGTTCAATTTAAAACGCGCACTGATTGCATTGGATCAACCGGATGATGAAACTCAGCGCCAGCAAGTCGCAAGCTTGGTCTCTAGCTATCTGGCATCAACCTTAACCGATGATATGGTTGTCACTGTCGGGCAGGGGCGAAATATCGCCACGATAGCCAATCATGTCGGGGTAGTACCGCATCGTAAGTGCCGCTTTGTATGTGGTATTGGTGGTACCCATCGCTCGGGGAATGCAATTAATGCTGACCATATCTGTCGTCAACTTGCCAAGAAATATGACGGGATCAGTGAAACCCTGTATGCACCGGCTTATGTCGAAGACATCAAGGTTAAAGAAGCCTTCATGAAAAACGGTACGGTCAAGGAAACCTTGGACCGTGCCCGTCGTGCTGATGTTGCTCTGGTCGGTGTCGGGGATATGAACGAGAACAGCCATATGGTCAAGCTAGGCTGGTTTACTCCGCAAGAGATTGTCGAAGCCCGTATTCGTCGAGGCGTTGTAGGTGATATCGCGGGTTATGACTTTTTTGATAGTCAGGGCCAGAAAGCCGATACCATGATGAGTGATCGGGTGATTGGCCTGAGTATGGAAGAGCTACGCCATATTCCGACCGTGGTTGTGACAGCAGCTGAGAACAGCAAGGCGCTGGCTCTGCTTGGTGCCCTGCGTTCAGGAATTGTGGATGTGCTGGCAACCAGTGTGAGCAACGCCCTGACGATACTGAATCTGGATCAGCAGATGAAGTAGCCGTTTGGCTGTGGTGGATAGGTGATAAAGGCTGCAAGTTTGTAGCCTTTTCTATTTGTGCGCGTAGAAAATTGGTTGCTATGCTTTTTAAATGGTTTGGGGCTAGCTATTTTTCTCGAACGTTGATTGATAAGGGGCGTAGCATTGAGATTTTTATTGTTGATACTGCTATGGCTGGTGCCTATCGAATTTGTTGGAGCCAGTCCTTGGGAGAAGATAAGCTCGCCAAGTACGGGGAAGTCTGAATCCATCGGTACCTATAATAACGGTTGCCTGGCTGGCGGTGAGGATTTGCCGTTGCAAGGTGATGGCTACCAGGTCATGCGCTCGCACCGTGAGCGCTATTATGGCCATCAGAGTATGATTCAATTTCTTCATGATCTCTCTAACGGGGTTCGGCAGCTAAACCTCGGTCAGCTTCTGGTTGGCGATATTGCTATGCCTCGTGGTGGCCGGTTTTCTTCCGGTCATGCCAGCCATCAGACAGGCCTCGATGCCGATATCTGGCTTAAATTGACCGACGGACCCTTGTCCCAGGAGCAGCTGATTGATGTGCAGCCATTGCCAATGGTTCATATCAAGGATTATAAAATCAATCAGGAAAACTGGGGCGAAGAACAATCCCTGTTGGTACAGCTGGCTGCAGTCGATGAGCGGGTTGCCCGTATCTTTGTCCACCCGGTGATTAAGGAGCAGCTCTGCGCGCGCGAGTGGACTGATAGAGCATGGCTTCGCAAAGTGCGCCCTTGGTGGGGGCATTACTACCATTTCCATGTCAGACTGCATTGCCCGCAAGGTGATGATAATTGCAAACCCCAGCAGGCACCACCGATTGGCGATGGCTGCGGAGCAGAACTCGTTTCGTGGAAACCTAAACCAGAGTCGGAAAAGGCCAAAAAGAAAGTGGTAAAAACAAAGAAAAAACCGCCCAAACCGCCAGAGCAATGTTTAGCCCTTTTGAGAAAATAGTTCCGGTAGGTTCTGGGACAGTTCCGGTAGGTTCTGGGGCAGTTCCAGAATGGTTCCAGTATAAACAAGCAAAAAAAAGCGCCCTACGGCGCTTTTTGTATTGGTCACTCGGACAATTAAGCGAGACCTTGTAGGGTGACGAACTTTTCAAGTAGTTCGTCGTCAGTCTCAACATGGTCCGGGTCAGTAATAATGCAGTTGGTAATAGGACAAACTGACTGACAAGTTGGCTTGTCGTAATGTCCTTTACATTCGGTGCATCGATCCGGATCGATCTCGTAGATCTCTGCGCCCATGGTGATCGCTTCGTTAGGGCACTCAGGATCACACATGTCACAGTTGATGCACTTACTGGTAATAAGTAGTGCCATAGCGATTACTTACCGTCTTTTGGTGCGTGTGGGTTACGGGTATTTTCACCAGTATTAAGGTTACGCATCAGCAGGCCATAATCCAGACCCATATCTTGCGGAACAGGGATAAAGACGAAGTGGCCGTTGCCTTTCGCATCATCAATCGACTCTGATTTACGGTTTTCCATCATCTCAAGGTTAAAGATCACGTTACCTTTCGGTGTCATAACTTCAAGGCTGTCACCGACGATGAATTTGTTTTTCACTTCGATTTCAGCCAGGTCGCCACGGCGTTTACCTGTGAATTCACCAACGAACTGCTGGGAGTCAGAGATAGAGTAGCCATAGTCATAGTTCTGGTAAGCATCATGGGTATGACGGCGAAGGAAGCCTTCGGTGTAGCCACGGTGTGCCAGGCTTTCCAGCGTACCCATCAGGCTTTCGTCAAATTCTTTACCGGCTACTGCATCATCAATCGCTTTACGGTAAACCTGCGCAGTACGTGCACAGTAGTAGAATGATTTGGTACGGCCTTCGATCTTCAGCGAGTGAACGCCCATCTTGGTTAGACGGTCAACGTGCTGAATAGCACGAAGGTCTTTGGAGTTCATGATGTAGGTGCCGTGCTCGTCTTCAAATGCCGCCATTTTTTCTTCAGGGCGATGAGCTTCGCTCAATAGCACAACTTCGTCAGTTGGCTTGCCAAGACCAAGCGTATTGTCAGGACGTTCTTCCGCTTCTTGCATTTGTACCGTTGAAGCTTCCTGTACCTCAACAATCTGACCTGCGTCGTTTTCAGTCGCTTTTTCAGTTTTGTATTCCCAACGGCAGGCGTTAGTACATGTACCCTGGTTCGGATCACGCTTGTTGATGTAGCCAGACAGCAGGCAGCGGCCTGAGTAAGCCATGCATAGTGCGCCGTGAACGAAGATTTCCAGTTCGGTCTCTGGGCAGTGTTCGCGGATCTCTTCGATTTCTTCTAGCGACAGTTCACGCGACAGGATCACACGCTCAACGCCCTGGGTTGACCAGAACTTCACGGTTGCCCAGTTAACAGCATTGGCCTGAACTGAAAGGTGAATTGGCATTTCCGGGAAGTTTTCGCGTACCATCATGATAAGGCCAGGATCAGACATGATCAGGGCATCAGGGCCCATCTCGACGATTGGCTTCAGATCGCGGATGAAGGTTTTAAGCTTCGAGTTATGTGGTTGAATGTTACAGACCACGTAAAGCTTCTTGCCTTGGGCATGGGCTTCATCGATACCGATTTTTAGGTTTTCGTGGTTGAACTCGTTGTTACGTACACGAAGGCTGTAACGTGGCTGACCAGCATAGACAGCATCAGCGCCGTATGCGAATGCATAACGCATGTTTTTCAGGCTGCCGGCAGGCGATAACAATTCAGGTTTAAACATAGCTCTTATATTCCAGTGTCTGATTCCAAATCAGGCCGTATCTGCAGGGGATACGGATGTGAGGCGGGATTTTACTGTGATCAGTACCGCAAAGGCAATGATAAAGAAGCGGGAAGCGTGAATCGGGAGGCGAGAAGGTAGCTAGCTGGTAGTTGGGATGCACAAAGAAAGGGCAAGTCAGTGACGGAGAGTTATTTCGCTACTCGGAACTCGCCCCTATTAATCTAGCTTCAGATTTTTATTCTTTTGCTTCTAGGCCGCCCAGCACATCAAATACATTTGGCAGGAAGGCTGAGAATTCACCACACATCAATGATAAATCGGCATCGATACGAGCTGCGATCTCTTCGCGGTCGATATCTTCATTTTGATCTTTTATTTCATCAGAGAACTTCAAGCGTTTGATGCCAAGATCCGCTTCAAGGACGAAGTCGATACGGTCTTGCCAGTTCATTGCCAGTTTAGTCACCAGTTTATCGGCTTCGATGTGCGCAAGAATTTCATCACAGCTCAGGTCTTGCTGTTTGCAGCGGATCACGCCACCATCTTCTAAGATGGCTTTAAACTCTGCCTCTTCACCCACGGTAAAGCCGTTTGGTGAGGTATTTGAACGCACCCATTCCGTCATGGTTAGTTCAGCCGGTTTTTCTGGTGTTACAGGAACAACAGGTAGAGAGCCAA
Source organism: Photobacterium sp. HL06 (assembly GCF_059552575.1). Taxonomy (NCBI): domain Bacteria; kingdom Pseudomonadati; phylum Pseudomonadota; class Gammaproteobacteria; order Vibrionales; family Vibrionaceae; genus Photobacterium; species Photobacterium sp. HL06. The sequence goes on along the minus strand of NZ_CM183914.1, from coordinate 3,396,761 downwards.
TTGATTTGCGCAATAGTGCCAATAAGTCTTCCGCTTTTTTGTAGCTACCGGCATCGACGATGATGAAACCTTCTTTCGGCATGATCAACGCGTAGGTTTGCGAGTGACGGCTGAATGCGCGAGGTAGCAAATCCATCACGATTTCATCTTTGATGGTGTCTTTTTCGCTTTTTTTCAGCTTACGACCCTGCTCTTGTTCCTGCATTTCTACTTTGGCATTAAGGGATTCCTTAATTACCGATGCTGGCAGCATTTTTTCTTCTTTACGTACACAGACAAGGATATTGTCGCCCACTACATGTGTGAACATATCGCCATGTTTACCGAGTGCGTGTACCCAACCAAACTTTTGGATATCTTGGCTACCACAAGGGGTAAAGCGGAACTCTTCCAGTTGCTTTTCAATCTGATCAGGGTTGAGGTCGATCTCTCGGGTAAAGCGGTAGGTCAGTATGTTTTTAAACCACATCATGGTAGTTACAAATCCTAGGTTGTGCATTTGGCTGTCAATCTTATTGCATTGCTCTGGCTTTGTCGCAATTTTTCTGTGGCCGAACAGCTTGGGAAAACCATTTTGTAGGGTACAATCGTTCCAGTTTTCCTGACTGGCATATACACCAATAATGAAGATCCTCCATACCTCCGACTGGCATTTGGGCCACCAGCTGCATGGCTATAACCGTGATTATGAACATCAGGCTTTTCTGGACTGGCTGGCTGATACGCTAGAGCAACAGCAGATCGATGCGCTGCTGGTTGCGGGCGATATTTTTGATACCGCCAACCCGCCTGCGAGTGCCTGGCGAATGTTATATCGCTTTATGGCTCGCCTGGCTAAAACGATGCCTCAGTTGGATGTGGTAATGATTGGTGGTAACCATGATTCGCCAAGCAAACTCGATGCCCCGCACGAGCTATTAAAAGCGTTTGATTTACATATGGTTGGTGGTATTCACCGTGATCAGGATGGCCAGCTTGACCATCAGCGGATGTTGGTGCCGCTGACGAATAAATCTGGTGAACAGAGTGCTTGGGTACTGGCTGTGCCTTTCCTGCGCAGTGCTGATTTGCGTACGGAAGATCTTAGTGAAAGTGATGACCGCCTGATCAAGGGGGTTGAAACCTTGTATGCCGAAATGACCCAGGTTGCCCGTGAACAAAGAAACCCTGAACAGGCACTGATCGGGATGGGCCATGCCTTTATGGCTTCAGGAAAGCTGTCTGAAATGTCGGAACGCCGTGTACTGGGGGGGAACCAGCATGCGTTACCGGCATCGATTTTTGCCGATGATATTAGCTATGTTGCCCTGGGTCACCTGCATTTGGCGCAACGGGTCGCCAAGCAGGAGCATATTCGCTACAGCGGATCACCCTTACCCTTGTCGATGTCAGAGCGGGGCTACAAGCACCAGGTGGTTGTCGTTGAACTTGATGGCGAGCAAGTAGTTGATATTGAGCCGATTTCGATCCCTCGGGTAGTGGACATGTTGAAAATACCTGCCTCGCCGGCGACATTGGATCAGGTGCTGGATGAACTGGCTGCACTGGATGCCGAGGAAGTCCCCCGTGAGCAGCAACCGCTGCTTGAAGTACATGTTCTGCTTGATAAGCCGCAGGCACTATTGCGCGAAAAAGTGCTGCAGGCACTGGAAGGCAAAGCCGTAAGGCTGGCCAAAATCACCCCGCATTACCAGCAACAGGAGCAACAGGATAATTGGGGCCATCGTCGGTTGTCAGATGTGTCGCCCCAGCAGGTGTTTGCGTTGAGCTGGGCCAAAAAGTATGACGGCGAGCCGAATGAGGAAATGGCGGCGGCATTTGAGAGTTTGTTGTTCCAGCTTGAAGACAGTGAAGTGGCTAAATCATAGGGCCTGTTGACCTTTCATCGCCTTTCCTGCTGGAGGCGATATTTTCCGATGACAAGGCGGAGGAATTCAATCATAGCTATCTATATTGATATTTCGACAACGCAGTGATCGGGAAAAATAGCCCCAGCCCTCTGGGTAGAGGCTAAAAAGGTTTCATACGGCGTTACTCAGAACATATTTAGCGGGCTAAACCTCATTCTTCGTGCCTTGTTTGAAGACCTTTTTAGTCTCTACAGGTGTGGCGAGGAAAGATAAACAGGCCCTAGTAGTGAGAAAAAGCAATAATGAAAATCCAAGCGCTACGTGGCGAGAACCTTGCCAGCTTACAGCACAAATTTGAGATTGATTTTGCCCATGGCCGACTCGGCGAGGCCGGGTTATTTGCCATTACAGGCAAAACCGGGGCGGGTAAGTCGACCCTGCTCGATGCTATCTGCCTGGCATTGTTCGATCGGATCCCCCGTCTGCAGTCGAACAAGAAAAATGATGCGGAGATTGGCCGCGATGATGATGCTAGCCGGATCAAGGCCAATGATGTCCGCAGTATTTTGTCCCGCGGTAAGGCTGAGGGCTTTGCCGAGGTGGATTTTATCGCCAATGACGGTAGTCATTGGCGTGCACACTGGCATGTTCGCAGGGCCCGAGGCCGTGCAGAAGGACGGATCCAGGCCTCGGAGCAATGGCTGGAAAGCCTGGAAACCGGCCAGCGCTTTGCTGGGAAAAAGCAAGAGCTACAGGTCGAAATGGAGCGCTTGATCGGACTGTCGTTTGAGCAGTTTCGCCGCGCGGTTATGTTGCCGCAGGGAGAGTTTGCGGCTTTCTTAAAAGCCGGGGCAGATGAACGTGCCGCCCTGCTTGAGCGAATGACGGGTGGTGAAGTTTATGGCCGTCTTTCTGTTGCCGCCTATGAGCGTGCAAGAGAAGAAAAACAAAAGCTGACTCAATTACAAGACAAGCTGGGTGAGATTGCCGTGCTGTCTGATGAAGATAAGCAGCAGCTGATTGAGCAAATTGAGCAGCTTAAAAAGCAGGTGCAGCGGCTAGAAGCGCAGCTGAATGAATTTAAGCAGCATCAGCAAACACTAAAAACAGAAAAAGCCATCGCGGAGCGTGTGGCTGAAGCGCAGGTAAAATGCTCGGAAGCCAAGCAGCAAATGGTTGCTGCGCAACCTCGCTATGAACAGTTGGCCCTGATTGAAAAAGCGCAGCCGGCAAACAGTGATTTCTCATTGCTGCAACAGGCACAATCACAGCTGGCAAAATTGGTACAAGCGCTGACCCAGGCAGAAGCTGCACTGGTAACAGAGAAACAGCAGTTAGCCGAAGCAGATTTACGAGCAGCAACGGCCCAAGAAGCATTGAGCCAACTCCAGCGGCAATGGGATCAGCTAGAGCCCAAACTTAAAGATGCCGCGAAGTGGGATCAGCAAGCTGATGGTTTACGCGGGCAGTTAAGTGAGCGGGAAAAAGAGCTGCAGCAACAAAATGACTTTGCAGCGACGCAGCAGCAACAACTTCAGCAGGTTCAACAGCAACAATTGATGCAGCAGCAGCGCCAGCAGCGGTTGTCGATCATCCTTGAGCAAAACCAAGATGTTAAAGCTGTCGCTGAGCAGTATGCCTCCGTTAAAGATAACCTTGAGCAATATCTTTCAGCGCATCGTTCGCGATCGAAACTAAGCAAAGAAAAACAGCAGATAGAGATTGAACAGCAAAACCACGGGCGGCAACAAGCCACGATTGAAGAGCAGTTACAAGCACAACTGAAAAAGAAAGCGGACTGTGAAGAACAAAATAAACAGCTCGATCTTGTGGCATTAGAGCAGTTGCAAACTCAAGAGCGCAATCAATATGCGGAAAAGCAGCAACACCGAGATGTGCTTCGACAAGTTATGTCTGGTGCCAAAGAGTGGGTATCGTTGCTGTGGCAGGCTGAAAAGTATCGGCTTGAACAGTCTGAACTAGAGAGCACTATTGCGCTATCAGAGCAACGTCTGGCAACGCTTACCCCTGAGCTAGGGACGTTGGCGGTTCAACATAACGAAGTTGAGCGTATGCTGCAGCAAAGCCGCGCGGTGATGAATCTGGAGGATTACCGAAATGAGCTACAACCTGATGATGCTTGTCCTCTGTGTGGCTCTCTCGATCATCCTTATGCCAGTGAAATCCCTGTTGTTGATGGGCTATTGCAGGCTCAAAAGCAGCGGTTAGAAGAGCTAGCCAAGCAGCTTCAAGAAGGGGAGGCTGAGCGTCGTCATCTGCAGCAGCTTATTCCTAACGATCAGCAACGAATTGCTGGCTTTAATAACCAGCGGCAGCAGCTTAACACTGCTATTGAACATCTATATACCCAATATGAAGCGGTATTGGGTTCATTAAATCTGTCTGAACCCCTGACTTTGCAGACTGATGTCCAAACCCTGGAGCAGCAGTTAGTGCAATGGCAGCAAGAGGTAGAGCAAACAGAGCGTGAATTAAAAGCACTGCAACAAAACGGTGAGCAGCGCCAGCAACAGATCCAGCGAGGTCGCCAGCTACAAACACAGTTGCAGCAAATTCAGCAGGAAGAGGCCGGGCTTAAAGAGCAGCAGCATGCTTTGGCTCAGGCATCGACCCAATGGCAAGAGAGGCTGCAATCACTGGAAGCGCAAAGTACGATCCAGCAAGATATTCTATCGGCACGTGCCTGCGCCCTGAATGAGCAATATGGCAGTGATACCTGGCTTGAACAACTGAAACAGTTGGGCTCAGAACAGTTTTTCCAGCTGCTTGATGTCGATGTCCGTCAGTACACGGCCAATCAGCAGGATTTGCAGGAAACCGACAAGCTGTTAGCGGAGCTCGCACCTAAAATTGCCGAGGTGGAAACATCACTGCAAAACATCCAGAAACAAATCTCTGAGGGTAGCGAGAAAACTGAGTTGCTGAAGGAAGAGATCCAAAAAATCTGGCAGCAGCGGGTAGCTCTCGTTGGTGAGCAAAACCTGCAGCAGTTAGAACGCCAACATAAGCAGGTACTGAATACCCAGCAAGATACGTTAACTGAAATACAGGCCGTTCAACGTAAATGTGGTGAGGCACAAGCCGCGGCAGAGGCTGAACTTAACAGTGCGAAAAAGCAACAAGTGGATGCCCTGGGCGAACAGCAAACATTGGCTCAGCGTTGGTTGGATTGGCAAAACAAACTGGGGCTGAGTGAGCAGCAGCTGACTGATTGCCTGAGCAAAGGTGACGCTTGGCTAGTCCGTGAGCGTGAAACGTTAAAAGCTATCGAGCAGGGGGTATCGTCAGCACAAACTGTGCTGGTGGAGCGTGAGCAGGCGGTGATTGAGCATCAAGAACTGGCGGCATTTTCACGCAGTTGGTTCAAGGATCATGGGATAGCGGATGATATTGCACAGCAAGCGAAGGTGGCCACGGATTGGAACCAGCAAAAAGATGCACTTGATGAGCAGTTTTATCAACAACGCCAACGTTTAGATCAGGCCCTCAACGCCGAGCTGCAGTCGGGTGAATTAACCCAGCAACTGGCTGCCCAGCAGGCGCAGACTGAACTTTGGCTGCAAATGAGCGAGCTCATCGGCTCGGCGACCGGTAACAAGTTCCGTACATTGGCACAAGGCCTGACGCTGCAGCAACTAGTGATCTTGGCCAATGAGCACCTGCAGGATCTCGCCCCCCGTTATGCGCTTCAACCCGTGCCGGGGAGCCCATTGGCCCTGCAGGTTATCGACCACGATATGGGCGATGAAGTACGTAGTGTGGAATCATTGTCTGGTGGTGAGAGCTTCCTGGTCTCGCTCGCACTTGCCCTGGCACTGGCGTCATTGGCTGCTGATACCCGTCAGCTGGGCTCACTGTTTATTGATGAAGGTTTTGGCACCTTGGACCCCGATAGCCTGGAGATGGCCTTAGCTTGTCTTGATGCCCTGCAGGCTGATGGGCGTCAAATCGGGGTGATCTCGCATGTCGGCACCATGGTCGAGCGGATCGGTGTACAGGTGGCAGTTGAAGCGCAAGGTGGAGGCAGAAGCCAGATCTCTATTAGAGGTTAAACCCCTTAGCGCTAACTGGCTGATACAATTAGAGTCATGGCGGCGCAATAAGGGATTGGTTGCATTTTAAAGTGATAGTCAAATGGTTACGCTTTTATCGCGTCGGGTCACAAAAGTGTCATAATTAGAACACATAATGGCGCTCGACAGACAACAACTACTAGGTATAAATCACTATGGTAAGACGGATTCTTGTTGTAGAAGACGAAGCACCAATTCGCGAGATGTTGTGTTTTGTTCTCGAACAAAAGGGCTATGAGCCCATTGAGGCCGAAGATTACGATACTGCGCTGGAGAAGATCTGCGAACCTTATCCGGAGCTAATACTATTAGACTGGATGTTACCAGGCGGATCTGGGATTAACCTGATCAAGCACCTCAAGCGTGATGAGCTGACCCGCCAGATCCCGGTCGTCATGCTCACTGCCCGTGGTGAAGAAGAAGACAAAGTCCGCGGCCTTGAAGTCGGTGCTGATGATTACATTACCAAGCCTTTTTCTCCTAAAGAGCTGATGGCTCGTTTGAAGGCGGTGATGCGCCGCGTATCACCAACGTCGTTAGATGATGTCATTGATGCGCATGGCCTGAAGCTGGATCCGGTATCTCACCGTGTTACCTCCAACGAAGAGCCGCTGGACATGGGGCCGACTGAGTTCAAGATGCTGCACTTCTTTATGACGCACCAAGAGCGTGTCTATAGCCGCGAACAGCTGTTGAACAATGTCTGGGGGACCAATGTGTACGTTGAAGACCGTACTGTCGATGTTCATATTCGTCGTCTGCGAAAAGCATTGGAAACGGGTGGCCATGACAAGATGGTACAAACTGTACGTGGGGCGGGATACCGTTTCTCAACCCGGCTGTAACCGGTTTTTAATCGATAACACTGAGCTTGAAATAAGAACGGGAGCGAGCGAAGCTTCCGTTGAAATGGAGTTGTAGATGGTTGAACGGCTGTCGTGGAAAAAGCTGGTTTGGGAACTGGCCTTTTTCTACTTGCCCTGGATAGGATTGGGTCTGGTCTTTGGTTATATGCCCTGGTTTTTACTGGTCGCGACCTGGATCCAGTTGATCTGGCATTTTCACAATCAGCTGAAAATGTCCGACTGGCTGTGGAAAGAGCGTAGCTTGACGCCGCCATCCGGCTCAGGCAGCTGGGAGCCACTGTTCAATGGCATTTACCGTTTGCAGCAGCGTAACCGGCGTCGCCGCAAAGAGCTGGCGACACTGATCCGCCGTTTCCGCAATGGTGCGGAATCCCTTCCTGATGCAGTTGTTGTCTTTCGCAGCGAAGGGAATATTGTCTGGTGCAACAAACTGGCTCAGCATTTGTTGGGTTTCCGCTGGCCGGATGATGCCGGGCAGCCGATCAGCAACCTGCTGCGCAGCCCGGATTTTGTCCGCTATTTAGCCAAGCAATCTTTCGAGACTCCGCTGGAAATTACCTCTCCGCTCAATTATGACCGAACGCTAGAGCTGCGGATCATGCATTACACCGAAGGCGAGTACCTGATGGTGGTGCGAGATGTTTCGCAGGTCAAACAGCTAGAAGGCATGCGCCGCAATTTCTTCGCCAATGTCTCCCATGAGCTACGTACGCCAATGACGGTACTGCAAGGCTACCTGGAAATGTCGAAAGATCCTGAGATGCTGGCAGGCCCGATGTGGGACAAGGCCCATGGTGTGATGACAGAGCAGTTGCTGCGCATGAACTCATTAGTTGAGCAGCTGTTGACGCTGTCCAAGATTGAGGCAGCCCCGAATATTGAGCTAGAAGAGACGATTGATGTACCGTCAATGCTTGATATCCTTGAAAAAGAAGCGATTTCCCTCAGTGGTGGGAATGAGCACTTGTTTACCTTTGAGGTCGACAATTCATTGAAGATACTGGGTGATGAAGATCAGCTGCGTAGTGCGATTTCGAACCTGGTCTACAATGCAGTGAAGCATACCCCGAAGAATGCCGAAGTGTCGGTACGTTGGTATTTGTCGGCCGCAGGCCCAAGGCTGGAAGTGACCGATAGTGGTGACGGCATTGAGCCGCAGCATATTCACCGCCTGACGGAGCGTTTCTACCGGGTTGATAAAGCGCGCTCACGAGAAACCGGCGGTAGCGGCTTAGGCTTAGCTATCGTGAAACATGCCCTGAGCCACCATGACTCACAGCTGGAAATAGAAAGCGTAGTCGGTGAAGGCAGTACCTTCTCCTTTACCTTGCCCCAACGGCTGGTGGCTGAAGCTGCCTAAGTCGGTGAGCAACTGGCATTGAAGATAGCGGCCCTCGGGCCGCTTTTGCCGTTTACTATCTTAAGAGGGATCACCGTAACTTATGACAAGTATGTTCTGTAAACTGGGATGCTTACTGGCACTTATCACTAGCTGGGGAGCCGTTGCTGCCGATACTGAACTTGCCCAATACCACAAGATCAGTGGTATTTCAGGTAACCTGTCATCGGTCGGATCGGATACGTTCGCGAACCTGATGACCTATTGGTCAGAAGAGTTCAATCGCCTCTATCCCAATGTGAATGTGCAGGTACAGGCGGCTGGCTCTTCGACGGCTCCAACGGCATTGACCGAAGCCACTGCCCAGCTGGGGCCGATGAGCCGGATGATGAAAGCCAAAGAAGTTGAGGCTTTCGAGCATGAGTATGGTTACAAGCCGACAGCGATCAGGGTCGCGATTGATGCGCTGGCCGTTTTTGTCCATGAAGATAACCCGCTGCAGGGGATCAGCTTTGCCCAGCTGGATGCCATCTACTCCCGTACTTTGCGTTGCGGAGGCACCGAGTCTATTACCCGCTGGGGGCAGCTTGGCCTGACGGGTACTTGGGCTAGCCGAGATATCCAGCTGTTTGGGCGAAACTCGGTATCGGGAACTTATGGCTATTTTAAACAGCGTGCCCTATGCCAGGGAGACTTTAGGAATAATGTCAACGAGCAGCCGGGATCGGCGTCTGTTGTGCAATCAGTGTCGAGCTCGCTGAACTCGATTGGTTATTCGGGGATCGGCTATAAAACTACGGGGATCCGAGCCATACCGGTGGCAAGGGAAGGCGATGATTATGTCGAGGCCTCAATTGAAAACTCGCTAAATGGAAGCTACCCGCTCGCCCGCTACCTGTATATTTATGTTAATAAGCACCCGAACCAACCTATGGCTCCGCTGGAAGCTGAGTTCATCAAGTTTATTTTGTCGCGGTTTGGCCAGGATATGGTTGAAAAAGATGGTTATGTGCCGCTTTCTGCCTCGATGGTCGCAGTGGATTTGGCGAAGCTTGGGTTGAGTGAGTAATACTTGTATACCCAAACTACCTCAAGATGCTCGTTTCAGCGAGAATGGCTGGACTGGTAGGCAAGGCGCTGATTTGAAAACATAGTGGCTCTACGTTAAAAAGCAGCAACAAAGCATACCAGCCCAGCCAACTCGCCCTTTGGGAGTGATTCAGCAAGCCCATTTCTATGTCAAATAACGTCGAAAGGGGCCACCATTCCTGCCGCCATTTTCCTTGAACTGGACATGCTGATATCACTCTGAATCCTGCATCTTGAAGTAGCTTGGGTATATACAATAATACGACAAAGCCGGGCGATGACCCGGCTTTGTGCTTTTTTGGTGCTAGCTTCGGTGTAGGGTTAAGAGGTGATGGCCAGCTGCCAGCCGGCTTTGGCCCAGTACTCTTGTTCTTGTTGTAAATCGGCGGCGAGTAACTTATTGCTCTCTTCCCAGCCCTCGGGCAAGCTGAGCTGCCAGCTTTCTTTATCGGCTTCAACCGTAATCGCCGGCAGGGGATCTTCACTGCGCTGGCCATTAAGCGCAACGGCTATACGCAGGGTTCGGATCAGCGGATACAGGTGCTTACGTTTGTAGATACTGAGTTCTGGCATCTCATCTAGCTTCAGTGCTTTGCGCTGGAAGCGGACTAAGGTGGCGAGCACGGTTTGCTGTTCCAGGTTGAACCCCGGCATTGTGCTAAAGCGTAATAGGTAGGCAGAATGACGGTGGAATCCCGGGTAGCTGATACTCAGCCCGGCTTCATGAAGCAACGCCCCCCAGCTGAGCAGGGTCGATAGCTCTGATTTTGTCAGCCCTGGCTGAGGTTCGATTTGGCTATATAGGTATTCAGCGGTGTCTTTGACCCGGTTCGCCTGGGCCATATCGACATTGTATTGCATCGCCATTGCACTGGCTGTCCGGGTACGGATATCACTGTGGCGGAACCTGTCTTCCATTTCGTACAGTAATCCTTCACGCAGTGCACCATCCGAGAAGGTCATCTCCTCAATTTTTAATGAACTGAAGACGGCATTGAGTATTGCTACTCCCGCGGCAAAGACAGGTTTACGGTCATCACTCAAGCCGGGTAAATCCAGCTCTTCAGCGCTCTTGTAGCTGAGGATTTTATCCGTCAGCAGGTTCAGGCGCTTACCCGTGATTCTGCCGTCACTATAGCCCTGGCCAACCAGTACCTCCCGGATAGCCTTGATGGTACCGGATGAGCCAACCGCATATTGCCAGCCTTGCTTGCGGTATTGGTTGGCTATGCTTTCCAGCTTCTGCTGCGCGGCTAATTTGGCCGCGGCCATATTCTTTGCGCTGATTTTTCCCTTGGCAAAGTAGTGTTGGTTGTAGCTGACACACCCCATGTGTTTGCTGTATAGCAAGTGGGTGTCAAAGTCTTCGCCAATAACCAGTTCGGTACTACCACCACCGATGTCGATGACCAGCTTGCGGCCATTTTCCGGCTGGGTATGGGCGACGCCGAGGTAGATCAGGCGGGCTTCTTCGGTGCCCGGAATGATCTCAATAGGATAGGGAAGAATACCTTCGGCGCGCTTGAGGAAAACATGGGCATTCAAGGCCTGGCGCAGGGTGTAGGTGGCGGCTATACGGACATTTTCTGGGTCAAAACCCTGCAGGCGTTCTGCAAACATCGCCAAACAATTCAAGCCGCGCTGAATGGCGGCTTGATCGAGGTTGTGGTGTTCATCCAGCCCGGAAGCCAGATGAACGCGTTGCTTGTGGCGGCTGATAATTTGTAGGCTTTGTCCGACAACTCGGGCAACGACCATATGGAAACTGTTCGAGCCTATATCTATCGCTGCAATCTCTCGTGGGCGTGCATTCTCAATCATGGTGAACCATCGCTTTTTCGGCTTTTTTTCTAAGCTGCTTTTCAGAGTGCTTCAGATAATCATAGATCGCAATTTGTGAACGGATCTTACGTCGGTTACCCCGGGGCACGTATTGGTTGCTCATCTCTCTATCGATGACCCGTGCTTTGACCGTATCGGTCAGTTGAATATTAAGGATATCGATAATTTTCTTTTTCAGTGCCGGATCCCTGATAGGGCAGCCAACTTCGATTCGGTTGTCGATATTACGGGTCATCCAGTCGGCAGACGAGATCATCACCTCAGGATCCCCGTTGTTCTCGAACACCACGACCCGCGGGTGTTCCAGGAAGCGGTCGACGATACTGATTGCCGTAATATTCTCACTGATCCCCTTGATGCCAGGGATCAGCGCACACATCCCGCGAACAATCAGCTTGATGGCCACCCCGGCACTACTGGCCTGATAAAGCATGTTAATCAAACCTTTATCGACCAGATTATTCACCTTAAGTGTAATACCCGATGGCAGGCCTTGCTTGGCATGGGCAATTTCGCGGTCTATCAGATCATACAGGCGTGACCGGGAGTTGCGTGGCGAGACAATTAAGTGCTTGAATTTTACCGGACGATACGGGTTTTCGATGTAACCGAACACCTGGCGAACTTCATTGGTGATTTCATCATCACAGGTCATGAGCGAGAAGTCGGTATAGATTCGCGCGGTATTTTCATGGAAGTTACCCGTACCAAGGTGGGCGTAGCGAACCAGTTTGTCGCCTTCTCGGCGGGTGATAAGGCATAGCTTGGAGTGGATTTTTAACCCCGGGACACCAAAGACAACGTGCACACCGGCTTCGGTCAGGCGACGGGCCCAGACGATATTCGCCTCTTCATCAAACCGCGCCTGTAGCTCAACAACAACAGTGACCCGCTTACCATTGTTAGCAGCATCGATCATCGACTCTATGATGCGGGAGTTCTTCGCGACCCGGTAGATATTGATTTTGATACCGCGGACTTTAGGATCATAGGCGGCCTGGCGAACCAGCTCGGTCATATGATTGAAGGTATGGTACGGGTAGTACAGCAGTATGTCCTGCGCCTTAATGGCGTCGAAAGCATTGCGGGCAGAAGTAAAATGGTAGCTATCAATCGGTGGTAACGATTTGTTTTCCAGATAGCTGCGGCCAACATTCGGAAAGCCGATAAAATCCTTAAAATTATGGTAACGGCCACCTGGTATAATACTGTCATAGCTGGAGACTTTCAGCAGCCCGCAAAGCACGTCAATCATGTCACCCGGCATGTCCCGCTGATAAACAAAGCGGACAGGCATTGCCGTAAGGCGTTGGTTCAAACCTTCAGACATTTGCTCTAGCAAGCTGTGTTCTACCTCCAGGCTGAGATCATACTCGGCATCCCGGGTCATCTTCATGGAATAGGCAGCCAGGCTATCGTATTCGAAAAAGCCGCTGAAGATATCATCGAGGCAAAAACGGATAATATTATCCAGCAAAATTAGTGTCTTGCGCCTTTTTCCCTTAGCTTCTGGCAGCTGAACAAAACGTGGTAGCTGATCGGTCGGGATCTCGATCAATGCGAACCCCTTTTTCTCTCCACGCTGGATCTCGACCGTCAGGTAGGAGTATTCATCTTTTAGAAACTCCAGCAGGTCGATATCTTCAGTGAGTAGGATAGGGGTAACGTGAGGAAGAATAGCATTGCGGAAGTACTTGCGCAGCCAGCTCTTCTGATGGTCATCAAGTTGCTGCTCATTGACCAGGAAGATATGCCGCCGCGCCATTTCCAGCAAAATCTCATTGTAGAGGCTATCGAAGTCCTGGTTGAGTTTCAGGACTCGGCTCTGGATTTTACTGAGCAGTTGCTTGGCGCTGTCATCACCGCCTTGCTCCTGGCTGATCAGTATTTGGCGTTTCACATCGGCAAAGCGAACTTGGTAAAATTCATCGGTATTGCTGGAAAAAATTCCCAGGAAGCGGACGCGCTCAATCAGCGGCACCGATTTGTCTGCCGCTTCTTGAAGAACACGTTCATTAAATGATAGCCAGCTTAATTCTTTTTCAATATAGAGAGATTCCGTGCTCATTGTATTCCTGCTAATAAGCTCTTGGCTAAAATTGTGTCTCAGGTTAGTTAGTTGTCGTCGATATCAATGTTGAGATCATCAGCCAGTTTCTCCAGCTCTTCTTGAACAACCTCCACTTCAAGCTCCGAAGGTAGCTCAAGCTGAAAGTTTGCCGTGAAAAGAGGGTAACCCCAGTTGGGTGCACTTTGGGTATCGGTTTTGAGCTTGTTGATATTGACCCCTAACTGGTTGAGTTTGGTTGTTACCTCTTTGACAATCCCAAGGCGGTTATTGCCGGTAACGGTGAGGTGGTGCAGTGATGTAACAGGGATAGTCTTGCTGTCATCTTCGACAACATGGATCTGCAACGCATCAATTTTTGATAGGGCCTGGCTTAATACCGGGATATATTGATCTGCAACTTCTACCTGTAAAATCCCGGCAAATTGCCCGGCAAGTTTACTCAGGCTGCTGGCCAGCCAATTGCCGTGATTCTGGTATACCGTGTCGGAGAGTGCTTCGACTAAACCAGGGCGATCTTTACCAATAACAGTAATAACGAGGTGCTTCATAACGACTTCCTTTTTCGCAGTAGGCTTGTTCATTATGTGAGCATGTGCACTATCTGTCCAGGTGCAACGAAAGAACGGCCAGTGAAATCTGTATAAGGTCATAAATCATTAAGATTAGTGATATTTTGTTGCAGATTTATGTCATTCTAGTAGGTTGCCCCGGGGAAGAAAAAGGAGTATTGGCCTGATCCATACAGGCTGTCATATAATTGTCATCTAAAAGAAATATTATTGATAAACTTATAAATTTTTTGAGGTAATAATGGCAGACGCCAGTGCATTTTTGAGGGGAGACAGTCCTGGCCGTCGGGTAAAAGATACTCTCGCGCGCTATGGGGTGACCGCTGGTGGTATTAGTGTCCTTATTACTTTAGTGCTGATTTTCTTCTATTTGCTTTATGTCATTATGCCGATTTTTGCATCGGTGAAAGTGACCCCCAAGCAAGCATTTTCTATCAATTTTACTGACCAGCCTGCTGCCATTTATCTCAACGAGCAGAATAATATTGCTTATCGGCTGTCTTTGCAGGGCAACCTAACTTTCGTTAGTTTGGCCCAGCAGGATGCCGGAGAGCGGATCAGCCAGCATAGCGTTTTGGTAAAGCCTGCCAGTTTTGCGCGTACATTACCTCGTGAAGAAGTGTTTGCCTATGGTGGGCTGTCGGGTGAGGTTGTGGTCTTTAAGCCGACCTTCAGGGTCACGTTTTCTGGCAATGCTAAGCATACAAGCCCTGATATTACGTACCCTCTTGGGAAGAACCCGCTTCAGCTTGATCCCCTAGGCCAGCCTATTACTCAGCTTGCGGTGTCACTGCGCGAAGATCGTGCCGTGGTGGTGGGTACTACCGCCGATCACCGGGTGAGGGCGATGACATTCCGCCATCAGGATGGCTTGCCAGGCCAGGTGTCAGAGTGGCTGTCACAGTCGTTTTTGATTGAAGGACTACCTGATGTACTTAGTACCCTGGCTGTGACACCGGATGGCCGGACGTTGTATGCTTTGAGTGGTGATAACCTCTACGTGGTCACACTTGATGGGGAGCACTCGAAAATTCGTGATGTTGTTGATGTCAGTACGGCTCAAGGCGTACCGCAGCAGCTGACACTAATGTCAGGGGCCAATTCCCTGCTGATCACGGCCAGTGACAATTCGGTTTCACAGTGGTTCGAGGTACTTCGTGATGGTAAACGGACATTGGTTAATGCGCGGCGATTTGCTTTAACAGAGAGTCCGGTTGCGCAGCTTATACCTGAGTATGCCCGCAAAGGTTTTTTTGCCGTTCAGCAAGATGGCACGTTATCGGCGTATTACACTACGGTTAAAGGCCATATCTTCAGCGAGCCGCTATTTTCAGAGGTACCTGACTGGCTCTCGATTTCTCCCCGAGCTGATCGCTTGCTGGCGGTCAATGGTGATAGCTGGCAGCTCTACAAGGTTGATAACCGTCACCCGGAGATCGGCTTTTCATCGCTGTGGCAAAAAATTTGGTATGAAGGCTACCCTGAGCCGGAATATGTTTGGCAGTCGACTTCCGCCAGCGATGAGTTTGAGCCGAAGCTCAGCTTGGTTCCTGTGGTCTTTGGAACCCTCAAAGCCGCGGTTTATGCGATGTTTTTCGCGATCCCGATGGCGTTGGCTGGGGCGGTATATACGGCCTATTTCATGTCTTCAAAAATGCGTCGGGTGATAAAGCCAACCGTCGAGATCATGGAGGCTTTGCCAACAGTGATCTTAGGCTTTTTGGCGGGCATTTGGCTTGCACCGATCGTAGAGGAGTACCTACCTGGCATTATACTGATCATCATAGCGTTTCCGCTGATGATGCTGTTGATGGGGGTTGGTTGGTCGCTGCTGCCTGGGCAATGGCGGTACCGCATGCCGAATGGGTTGCATATTGTGTTATTGATGCCGATGATTGTGCTGCTCGGTTACGGCTGTCTTGAAGCAAGCCCGTATATTGAGCAGTGGCTATTTGCCGGTGATATGCGTATGTACCTCACCAATGAATGGGGAATTGGTTATGATCAACGCAATACACTGGTCGTTGGCATTGCGATGGGTTTTGCGGTTATTCCTACGATCTTCTCGATTGCGGAAGATGCGGTGTTCTCGGTACCAGGGCACCTGACCAGTGGTTCACTGGCTCTGGGGGCGACGCACTGGCAGACGCTGACCCGTGTCGTTTTGCTAACAGCCAGCCCGGGAATTTTCTCTGCCATTATGATGGGCCTTGGCCGGGCGGTGGGCGAAACCATGATTGTCTTGATGGCGACCGGTAATACCCCGATTATGGACTGGAATATACTCGAGGGGTTGCGAACCTTGTCGGCAACCATAGCCATTGAGATGCCCGAGACTGAGGTCGGTAGCTCGCACTACCGAGTATTGTTCCTGGCTGCGTTTGTTTTGTTTGTATTTACTTTCATCTTCAATACGATAGCAGAGCTTGTCCGGCAACGTTTGCGAGAAAAATATAGCTCACTGTAATGTGAATACCCACTATTAGATTAGATAAAATGAAACGTATTAAGTGATGGTAAATTGGTTTAGATCGGGCTCTCCATGGATATGGCTGACTGCTGGGGCGGTGAGCTTGAGCCTGGTTGCCGTATTGGGCTTGCTGTTATTGATAGGCTGGAAGGGGCTGAGCTACTTCTGGCCGGCACCTGTGTATCAGTTTGATGTTGATATCAACGGTAACAAACAGGTCATTATCGGCGAGATCTATGAGACAAAGTCGGTATCGGTGAAACAGTTAGCTGAAGCTGGCGTGGATGTGTCAGCCATGGACGATGAGCGGGTACTTCGTTACCTGATCAAGACGGGCAATCGCGAGCGGGTGGAACTTGATTTTATTACCCTGCTTGAAACACAGATTGAAAGCCGTTCGCTGGCGCATAATATTGCGGTGATCGACCGGATCAAAAACGGTAAGTTTTACGGCTATCCAATCAGTTTTATTGATGATGGTGAGAGCAAGTTGCTTACGGCTTTGCCGCAAGGGCTGTTGGCGGCCGAGCAGGTCCGAGATGAAATTAAGACCTTGCAGCAGACTGAAATTGCAGCGATTAACCACCAGCTGGAGCAGTTACGTCAGCAAGAGCGTCAGCTTGGTGATCAGCCGCCGGGGTTAGCCCTCCAACGCCGTCAGCTAGAGCAGCAATATGCTCAGATTGAGCAGCGCTTGCTTAGCTTGCGTCAGCTACTGGGAAAAGATGCCCTACTGGTTCGTGATATGCTGGGAACCACGGTCAAATTACCGCTCGAGCAGATATTGGATATCTGGTATCCAAATGACTTAACCGTTGCTGAAAAGATCGTACATTGGGGGCGCCAGATCGGGAAGTTTGTCAGTGATGATCCCCGAGAGGCGAATACCGAAGGGGGTGTTTTCCCGGCAATTTTCGGTACTGTATTCATGGTACTGCTGATGAGTGTGATTGTGACACCGCTTGGGGTGATGGCAGCGATCTATTTGCATGAATATGCAGGAAAGAATAGTTTTACCAAGTTGATACGGGTTGCCGTGATCAACCTGGCGGGTGTGCCGTCGATTGTTTATGGGGTCTTTGGCCTGGGCTTTTTTGTCTATATGGTTGGCGGCACCATTGATGATGTCTTTTTCTCAGAACAGCTGCCCGCGCCGACCTTCGGTACCCCGGGTATTTTATGGTCAGCCCTAACATTGGCGATTTTGACGCTGCCTGTGGTGATTGTCTCTACGGAGGAAGGCCTGGCGAGAATTCCGAACTCGGTACGCCATGGCTCGCTGGCGCTCGGGGCCACTCAGGCAGAAACACTGTGGCGTATCGTGTTGCCAATGGCCAGCCCGGCGATCATGACAGGGTTGATCCTAGCGGTAGCCCGAGCGGCGGGCGAAGTTGCGCCGTTGATGCTGGTTGGGGTGGTAAAAATGGCACCGACTTTGCCCGTTGATAGCCATTTCCCCTACTTGCACCTGGACCGCAAGTTCATGCACCTTGGCTATCATATTTATGATGTCGGTTTTCAAAGCCCGAATGTCGAAGCTGCACGGCCTTTGGTCTATGCGACCTCATTTTTGTTGGTGACGGTGATTGTGGGGCTAAACCTGACGGCAATAGGCATTCGAAACCACTTACGTGAAAAATACCGCTCTTTGGAACAGTAACGGGACTCAGGAACTTATATGTTTTCAATTAATTCGACAATGGGCTTATTTCAGCCAATAGATTTAGCCTCGTTACCCGAAGAGCAAACCGCGATGTCGATTGAAGGGCTGGATCTGCACTACGGTAATCACCAGGCACTGTTCAATATCAATATGCGGGTTGCCAAAGGCCAGGTCACTTCCTTTATCGGCCCGTCTGGCTGCGGCAAGTCAACCTTGCTGCGCTGTATCAACCGGATGAATGAGCTGGTGGAAGGGTGCACCGTTGAAGGCAAGATCATGCTGCATGGACACAATATCTATGATAGCAGGGTTGATGTCGCCTCTTTGCGGCGCCGGGTTGGTATGGTGTTCCAGCGTCCGAATCCGTTTCCTAAGTCCATTTATGAGAATGTGATTTATGGCTTGCGCCTACAGGGCATCAAAGATGGCCGGGTACTGGATGATGCGGTCGAGAACTCACTGCGCGGTGCAGCGTTGTGGGACGAAGTCAAAGATCGCCTACATGAAAATGCCTTTGGCTTGTCAGGGGGGCAGCAGCAACGTTTAGTGATCGCTCGTGCGATTGCGATTGAGCCTGAAGTTCTGCTGTTGGATGAGCCGACCTCGGCCTTGGATCCTATTTCGACCCTGACCATTGAAGAGCTGATCAATGAGCTCAAGGCAAAATATACCGTGATTATCGTTACCCATAATATGCAGCAGGCCGCTCGGGTGTCGGACAATACCGCCTTCATGCATATGGGCGAGCTGGTGGAATATGCCAACACCAATGATATTTTTACCACCCCAAAAGAAAAACGTACTGAAGATTATATTACTGGCCGATACGGCTAAGGGATCAGATCATGTTAGATAACTTAAGTCTAGGTCGCCATATTTCCGGCCAGTTTAATGCGGAGCTGGAAAGTATCCGTACTCATGTGTTAGCGATGGGCGGCTTGGTGGAGCAGCAGCTCGCCGATGCGCTTAAAGCAATGCACAAGCAAGATGCCGAGCTGGCTAAGCGGGTGATCAAAGATGACCACAAGGTCAATGCGATGGAAGTGGCGATTGATGAAGCCTGTACCCGCATTATTGCCAAGCGACAGCCGACGGCCAGTGACTTGCGTTTGGTCATTGCGATTATCAAGACCATCACTGATTTGGAGCGTATTGGTGATGTGGCAGAAAGTATTGCCAAGGTAGCGTTGGAGAACTTTACCAACAAGCAATACAACTTGCTGGTTTCACTGGAAGCCTTGGGACAGCATGCGGTCAGGATGTTGCATGAGGTGCTCGATGCCTTTGCCCGGATGGATGTCAAAGCCGCGATTGAGGTATATCAGGAAGATGATCGGATTGACCGCGAATATGAAGCAATTATTCGCCAGCTGATGACTTATATGATGGAAGATCCACGCTCTATTCCAAATGTGCTCCAGGTAATGTGGTCTGCCCGTTCAATTGAACGAGTCGGTGATCGGTGCCAGAATATCTGCGAATACATTATCTACTTTGTGAAAGGTAAAGATATCCGCCATACCAGTCAGGAAGAAATTGAGAATATTCTGAAGTAATGGGCTATTCAGTGATATCCCGGCTTATGTTGCTAAGCCGGGATTGATGATGGTGAGCCTTTAGCTAATGGCTGCGTTATTCTTTGGCAAACAGGTTGGGTACAAATGTCTGGCTATCAGCCGGAGCCCTTACATAGCCTTCTTTGTTGACATCAGGAAGCTCGATATGTGGGTAGTGGATTTCCTCATAGGGAATATGAGAAAGCAAATGTGAGATACAGTTAATTCGAGCTTTCTTTTTCTCATCGGCATTAACCACCCACCACGGGCACTGTTTGGTATCGGTATAGGCAAACATCTTGTCTTTGGCTGCTGAGTATTCTGCCCAGCGATCACGGGATTCAAGATCCATCGGGCTGAACTTCCAACGTTTTATCGGCGTATGAATACGCTCAAGGAATCGTGCTTCTTGCTCTTCGTCGGATACTGAGAACCAGTATTTCAACAAGATGATCCCGGATCGTTGCAGCATGCGTTCAAACTCGGGGCATGAGCGGAGAAACTCTTCGTATTCCTCGTCAGTGCAAAACCCCATAACCTTTTCAACCCCGGCACGGTTGTACCAGCTGCGGTCGAATAGCACCATCTCGCCAGCAGAAGGGAGGTGGGCGGCATAGCGCTGGAAGTACCATTGGGTTTTTTCTTTTTCGGTCGGTGCTGGCAGGGCAACAATACGGCAGACCCTAGGGTTTAGCTTTTCGGTGATCCGTTTGATGACCCCGCCTTTCCCTGCGGCATCGCGGCCTTCAAAAATGACAACAACCTTTAATCCGCTGTGCTTAATCCATTCTTGCAGTTTTACCAACTCAACCTGTAATCGTTCGAGCTCTTTTTCGTAATCTTTCTTTTTGAGTCTTTTAACGGGGTTACTATTGGCCATACCGCACTCCATTCCTAAGGGGTATCATAGTTGCTTACATCTTCTTAATAATAATGCCGATTTAAAGTGATGACGAGTTAACTCTGCCGTGATTGTTTCCGAATGGGAGCTAGAGAAGGGAAACGATGAAAGGGTTCGTGAGAATATTTAGTAAAAATTTTTAACCATGAAGGTATTTGAAATAAATGTAATTGCACGATGTATTATTATGTGGTCTGATGTGCTCGTTGTTGAGAATTCTTACCCGTAACTTTATGACGTAGTCAATAAATACAAGAATAAAGGAATTAAGATGTATAGGTTAATGTCAGGATTGTTAACATGTCTTGCATTGGTGGGCTGTAACAGTGGGAGTGATGATAAGTTTGCAAATAGCCGGGCTGATGGTACGCAAACGTGTCCAGCAAATATGACGTGCAGCTTTATGAAAGCACCCAAAGATTACGATGACCCCAATGGTGAGATGGTTGACATTTATTATGGGGTGCATAAAGCTCATGATCCATCAAATCGAATTGGTGCATTGATCCTTAACTTTGGCGGCCCGAGTGCAGAAGCGGTGCAAGGGGCGGGGACGATGGCTGCTTCTCATTTGCCGCAGGATATTTTGAATCGCTTTGATATTGTCGGTATTGATCCGCGTGGTGCCGGGCAGAGTGCGTTTGCCAAAGAGCTGACGGATTGTGCGGTGGCAGGTGACTGTACAGCCACCTACCAGCAGGTTGCTCCCTACTTAGGCAGTAATACCATAGTAAGAGATATCGATAGGCTGCGTAGTCATCTTGGTGACGATAAGCTGACGTTTCTGGGATACTCTTATGGAACCCGCCTGGGTTCATTGTATGCACACACCTTCCCTGACAAGGTCCGTGCAATTGTCCTTGATTCGCCAATGTCACCAACGGATGCAAACAATGTCGATATCCGGATTGGCAACACAGCGGGTTTTGAGAAAATTGCAGACTTCCGCCTAGGCCATAATATAACCCGAAATCAACGCTACCAGACAATAGTCGACACTCTGCTTGCTCACAAATCATATCAGGCCAGTAATGATAGCCGTAGCCTAAGCCTTGAGGAAGGGATCTCGACGCTAGACTTGACGGTTGCGAGAGAGACCTCGGGCGACTGGCAGAATATTCAAAGTGGCCTGGTGGACTTATTAGATTATGACAAGGCAGCTACGCTGAAATGGCAGCTGTTGCTCACATCAAGCAGTTCTTATGATTATCGTAATTCGAGCCAGGCAGATGATCTCAGGGGAAATGCGCTATTTAAAGCTGTGGTCTGTACCGATGAGAGAACCCCACTCAGCGAGAGTGAAATAGATGCCTCGCTAACTCGCTATATGGGTGCTTCTTCTCTGTATGGTTTTGTTACTTATGCTCAGACAGCTGAGCTATGCAAAGGCTGGTCGGCACAACGCGACCCGATCGCTGCAGTAACGAATATGGAGGTGGCGCTGGGCGGCCAGCAGATCCTGATTATCGGTGGTCAGTATGATCCGGCAACACCCTATAAATGGGCCGAAGAAATGGCGACAAGCTTTGGTTCTTCAGCGTCAGTGGTAACCATTAATAACTACCCTGATCATGGATTTAGTTACAGTAACATCGCTTGTATCGATCAGAATACAACGGCCTATCTGCTTGAGCCCGATAGCAAGATTGCCGATCAGACCTGTGATGCGCCGCCATCTGCCACTACCAAGTTGTTTTCGGTTGAAGCGGATGCTCCGCACCCGGCAAAAGATGTCATTGGTTGGTAATTGCACTGATAGCTAAGTGAAAATGTAAAGTAGAGCCTGCAAAAATGCAGGCTTTTTCATTGTGTTGACTCACTAGGCTAGCGTACGTATGACGGCTGAAATTTTTTCAGCTGAAGTGATTGGGATGCTGAAATCATCAATGTCGGCATCGCCCATATGGGCCTGGTTTGCGTACTGAACCATTTGGCTTGGGCGTGTACTTTTTCCTGAAAGGTGAACTTCTTTTACTTTACTCTTTTGGATAATGTCAGCCACATTCTCAGCCGTTACTCCGGCACCAGCCATGATACTGAGGTTATCGCCACAGTAATTGACCATTTTAGCCAGCATATCGACACCCGCTAGGGCATTGGCCTGCATGCCAGAAGTGAGTACCCGCTCGCAGCCAGCGTTGATGATGCAGTCAAGGGCTGCCATTGGGTCGACACATTGGTCGATAGCTCGGTGGAACGTAACGCCCAATCCCTGAGCCTCCTTCATCAAGCTGCGTAAGATATTGCTGTCAATTTGGCCTTGGGCGGAGAGCACACCTACGACCACACCTTGTAAGCCTGCTTGTTTGGCGGCATGAATATCTGCCAGCATGATTTCTACCTCATCACCCGAGAATAAGAAATCTCCCTGGCGGGGGCGGATCATGGCATAAACAGGAATTGCCGAAAGCCTAGCGGCTTGTTTCATAAAGCCCATGCTCGGGGTCAAACCGCCAAGTGCCAGTGATGAGCAGAGTTCGATACGGGTTGCGCCACTTTGCTGCGCATAGTGCAGTGACTCGATGTTGTCGATACAGACTTCGATATGATCAATTTTCATTGTGGTTATCAAGGCTAATGAAGGTGAAAGCAGTGTAGTGGATCTTTGCTTGCTGGGGGATTAATCAGATCAACAATCATTAAGAAGCGAGAAGCGAGAAGCGAGAAGCGAGAAGCGAGAAGCGAGAAGCGAGAAGCGAGAAGCGATAAGTTTGGGAACTGTCGATAAAAAAAGGGCCCGGTGTGTCCGGGCCTCATCGTTTTTTTGCCTATTGGCTGACTTTGGCTTTACGCTATTGCGTTTGTTGCCTCAACACCGTGAGCATGGTGTTGTTAATCCTTCAATAAGAAGAATTATAGGTCTGCAGTGTGCTCAGATAGGTAGTCAGCAACACCTTTTGGCGATGCATCCATACCAGCTTTGCCTTCTTCCCACTGTGCAGGGCAAACTTCACCGTTCTTCTGGTGGAAGTTTAGCGCGTCAACCATACGTAGCATTTCATCGATGTTACGGCCTAGTGGTAGGTCGTTAACTACTTGGTGACGTACAAGGCCGTCTTCGTCGATTAGGAAAGAACCACGGAAAGCAACGCCTGCTTCTGGGTGCTCTACGTCGTACGCTTTGCAGATTTCGTGCTTAACGTCAGCGATTAGAGGGTACTTAACCTGACCGATACCGCCGTCTTCAACAGCAGTGTTACGCCATGCATTGTGAGAGAACTGAGAATCGATAGAAACACCGATCACTTCAACACCTTTTGCCTGGAAATCTTCGAAACGCTTGTCAAAAGCGATTAGCTCAGATGGGCAAACGAAAGTGAAGTCTAGTGGGTAGAAGAAAACTACCGCTTTCTTACCTTTAGTAAACTCTGCAAAGTTGAAGTTATCAACGATTTCGCCGTTACCTAGAACAGCTGCAGCAGTAAAATCTGGTGCTTGACGACCTACTAGTACCATTTGGGTGCTCCTAAAATATTCGGTTGTCGCCGACCTTTTCGGTTGGCTCCGTGTTTGGACGAGACAAACTATAGCGAAACTGTTAGATTGAAAAAAGCGGAATAAATAGATTGATGTAATCGAAAAATACGATGAACAAATTTCCTTCTCTCAAACAACTGCATTATTTAGTTACCTTATTTGAAACCCGGCATTTTGGCGAAGCTGCCAAGAAGTGTTTCGTCAGCCAGTCGACATTGAGCTCGGGGGTTCAAAACCTTGAAGAGTTAATTGACTGCCAGCTTATTGAGCGGGACAACAAATCACTTGTGTTTACCTCTATGGGTGAAGACGTTGTGATCCGAAGCCGAGAACTGCTCGCCCGAAGCCAAGACTTGATGGAGCTGTCGAACTGTACTGGTGATGGTATGGACGGCCAGCTAAGGGTTGGCTGTATTCCAACCATTGCCCCCTTCCTGCTGTGTGACTTGGTACAGGAGGTGAACCGCCTGCACCCGAGCCTGAATTTATTGCTACGGGAAGATACGACCACCAATTTGTTGGCTGCATTGCGCAATGGCGAAATGGACGTACTTATTCTGGCCTTGCCCGTTGAGATTAATGGTATGCATAGTCAGCTAGTTGGGCGTGATGCCTTTAAGATGGTGATTAGTAAAAACCAGGCTGAACATGTCAATGTCCCATTACGTTACGCTGACTTACCGGATGAATCGGTATTTTTGCTAGAGAAAGAACACTGCCTGACTGATCACGCGGTTTCTGCCTGCAAGTTAACCAGTAAGGAGAAGATCAACCCGTTTACTGCAACCAGCCTACATACCTTAGTTCAAATGGTTGCGAACGGATTGGGTACTACCTTTATTCCACAGATGGCGATTGATCATGGAATACTGGATAACCAGAATTTAGTGGTTATTGATCCCCCAGGTCAAGAGGCATACCGGGAAATTGGCCTAGTCTGGCGCCCAACCTCAAGCCGCAGCCGTACCTTCCACCGCCTTGCCGAGATTGTTGAAGGACTTTTGTAGTCGTTCCAACAGTGTGCTGGCAGATTTTCTATTCTGTCAGCACTTTATACCACTCCAATAGATTAATTCGATATTTTCAATCGGGCTGTTTCTTATTGAAAAATAGGTATTTTGTAGATTTATTTTGTTTCGCTTTGCGAATAAATGAAACCAATTGAGTAAGCAACTGGTCTATCCCTGTATAAAAAACACTCTAACCCCACTCATAACTGTATGTTATTCAACTATATAAATCACAAATAAATAGCGACTTGTGTTTGAAACGCCTTTTTACACGCAGGTTTGAATTCTCTAGTTGTGTAATTTAATTACGTAACTAGTTACATTTTTGCTTGGATTCTTCTTTAGCACTAAAAACCGAGCTTTTCCCTGAAAATTGTTTTAATTCAGTGTTTTGAGTTATTACTCTATATTGCGTAAGCTATTGTTATTTATGGCTTTGGTGGCGGTGCGGTTTTGCTTTTATGAACGATTATATTTGCAATTGTTAATTTGTTGCGGCAACGTAAATAAGGCGTTAAGACAACTAACAACTGAATGACCCTGGAATGACTGCTGATAAAAGTAGTGATTAAGTTACAGGCCGTAAGGGAGCGTAAGATGACGGATACACAGACTCCACCTAACCATGAAGTAAAGCTATCTTTGCAAACACTATTAACTGAACAGCAAAAAGAAATTTTAAATGAAGAAGCCTTTCAGTTTGTGGAGCAGTTAGTGCAGCGCTTTGCTTCACGTATCCCAGAGCTGCTGGCTGCTCGTGAGCGACGTCAATTGGCTATTGATGCTGGGGGGTTACCCGATTTTCTTGAGGATACGGCCCATATTCGTGAAGGTAATTGGACGATTCGCAACATCCCTGATGATCTTCAGGATCGCCGGGTGGAAATTACCGGGCCGGTTGATCGCAAGATGGTGATTAATGCCCTGAATGCCAATGTAAAAGTCTTCATGGCCGATTTCGAAGATTCCTTTGCACCGGCTTGGGACGAAGTACTGGCAGGTCAGCGAAACCTGCGCGATGCAGTGAATGGCACGATTTCTTATACCAACCCTGAAACAGGTAAAGCGTATCAGCTGAGTGATGATCCGGCCGTTCTGATTTGCCGGGTTCGCGGGCTGCATCTGCCAGAAAAGCACTTGTTGTGGCAGGGCGAGCCAATTCCCGGATCTTTATTTGATTTTGCCTTGTACTTTTACCATAACTACAAGCAGTTATTGGCAAAAGGCAGTGGCCCCTACTTCTACCTTCCTAAACTGCAGGCCTACCAGGAAGCAGCATGGTGGAGTGAGGTATTTAGCTTTACCGAAGATGAGTTCGGCCTGCCAAGAGGCACGATTAAGGCCACGGTACTGATTGAGACGTTGCCGGCAGTCTTCGAGATGGATGAGATCCTCTATAGCCTCAAAGATCATATTGTCGGCTTGAACTGCGGGCGCTGGGATTACATTTTCAGCTATATCAAAACACTGAAAAACCATCCTGATCGGATTTTGCCTGACCGTCAGGTTGTGACCATGGAAAAGCCGTTTTTGAATGCCTATTCCCGACTGCTGGTTCGCACTTGCCACCGTCGAGGCGCGTTTGCAATGGGGGGAATGGCCGCCTTTATTCCATCGAAAGATCCGGAGCGCAATGCATGGGTACTCAACAAAATTCAGACCGATAAGTCGCTGGAAGCCACTAATGGCCATGATGGCACCTGGGTTGCACACCCTGGCTTGGCTGATACGGCCCGGAGCATTTTTGACGAGACCTTAGGTGATCGCCAGAACCAGTTGGATGTCAGCCGTGAAGACGATGCACCCATTACGGCGGAAGAGCTGCTGGCTCCTTGCGACGGGGATCGTACCGAAGAAGGGATGCGCCATAACATCCGTGTTGCGGTGCAGTACATTGAAGCCTGGATTTCGGGCAATGGTTGTGTGCCAATTTACGGCCTGATGGAAGATGCCGCGACAGCAGAAATCTCCCGGGCCTCTATCTGGCAGTGGATCAAGCACGGTAAGGCGCTGAGCAATGGTGAGGTGGTGACTAAAGCCTTATTTGAGCAGATGTTGAATGAAGAAATGACAGTACTGGAACAGGAGTTAGGTACTGAGATATTTAATCAGGGGCAATACCAGGAAGCGGCGGTGCTGATGTCGCAGCTAACGACCAGTGATGAGCTGATGAACTTCCTGACCTTGTCCGGATATGAATATCTGAAGTAACAGAATACTAGAAAAAGAAACAGGTAACTGCTTGTTTTGTTGTTGGCAGTGCCTGAAGAAGCCTGAGAAAAGAAAGTCTACCGATAACGAATACGTTAAACGGATTATCGCCAAATGAAACGAGGGACATCATTATGACATTGACTCGCCAGCAACAAATCGAAGCTATTGAAAAAGATTGGGCAGAGAATCCACGTTGGAAGAACGTAAAGCGTACCTATACCGCGGAAGAGGTCATTAACCTGCGCGGTTCATTTGCGCCGGCCAATACCATTGCCCAGCGTGGTGCCGATAAGCTTTGGGAACTGGTCAATGGCTCGTCGAAAAAGGGATATGTAAATTGCCTGGGCGCGTTGACCGGTGGTCAGGCGGTCCAGCAAGCCAAAGCCGGTATTGAAGCGATTTACCTGTCAGGTTGGCAGGTCGCGGCAGATAACAATACAGCATCAACTATGTACCCCGATCAGTCGCTGTATCCGGTCGACTCTGTACCAGCCGTTGTGAGCCGTATTAACAATGCATTCCGCCGCGCCGATCAGATCCAGTGGTCGAACGGTAGCAACCCGGAAGAGGGTATTGATTACTTCTTGCCGATAGTGGCTGATGCCGAAGCGGGCTTTGGTGGGGTACTGAATGCCTATGAGCTAATGCGCAATATGATTGATGCCGGCGCGGCGGGTGTCCACTTTGAAGATCAGCTGGCCTCGGTGAAAAAATGTGGCCACATGGGCGGTAAGGTACTGGTACCAACCCAGGAAGCCGTACAGAAATTAGTGGCAGCCCGTTTGGCGGCTGATGTGGCCGGTACAACGACATTGGTTATTGCCCGTACCGATGCCAATGCCGCTGACTTGCTAACCTCAGACTGCGACCCGTATGACAAAGATTTTATTGTCGGTGAGCGTAGCGCTGAAGGCTTCTACCGAGTGCGTGCCGGTATTGACCAGGCGATTGCCCGTGGCCTGGCCTATGCACCATATGCCGATTTGATTTGGTGTGAAACGGCGACACCGTGCCTGGAAGAAGCGCGCAAGTTCGCTGAAGCTATCCATGAGCAATACCCGGATCAGCTGCTGGCTTACAACTGTTCGCCATCATTTAACTGGGAGAAGAACCTGGATTCTGAAACCATTGCTAAGTTCCAGCAGGAGCTGGCAGATATGGGCTACAAATACCAGTTCATCACCTTGGCAGGTATTCATAACATGTGGTTTAACATGTTTGAATTAGCCCATGCTTATGCACAGGGTGAAGGTATGCGCCATTATGTTGAGAAAGTGCAGCGTCCTGAGTTTGAAGCAGCAGACAAAGGCTATACCTTCGTTGCTCACCAGCAGGAAGTGGGTACCGGTTATTTCGATAAGATGACCAATACCATTCAGGGCGGCCAGTCTTCTGTGACGGCGCTGACCGGCTCGACAGAAGAAGACCAGTTTTCATAATAATTAGCTTTATCCTAGCAATTTGTTGTTATCTTTGGGTTATCCGTAGTTATTGCTACAACATTGATGCGATGCATAACATGAGAAACTCTTCTTCCTATGTTATGACCTTGGGAGCGCTTAGCGCTCCTTTTTTTTGAGGGCTGTTTGGGAACAGGTTAGAAGGGATCCAAAGCCAGGTATAAAATTATTGCCCAGACCGATAGGTTTGCGCGGCCTGGATAATTTGCGGGTAAATCGCCTGAAACTGCTGCTCGAGTGTTCCGTAATGCCTGTCAATCAGTACCGGGCAGTTTGCCAGTTGGTATAGCTTGGGGCGTCGCAGTGCCATTCTTTCCAATGCGGTGGTAATTGTGCGCTGTTCGCGGTATTGCAATAACCACTGTTGCTGCCACATACGCGACATTGTCAAACGGTAGCTATCAGGCAGGTTCTCTTGATATTGGTCAACCTGGTGCTTGGCGTGTTCAACAAAGTCAGCAAGGGGAAGCGTATGATACTGCTGCCAGTGTTTGGCGAGAAAGTGATCCCAGGCAATATCTAAGGCGATACCACTGACCCGCCGCGTGCTCGTGGAGAATAGCTGCCTGCAGAGCAGCACCTCTGGCATTGCATCTATATAGCTATCGACAAATCGATGTAGCTTGATCCCATCAGCCACCACTTTAGTGAATTGGTTATAAGGATCACCGCGGACAAAATCAGCCAATAAATTTCCCGCCAGATGGCTGTGGCAGCGATCGGCAAGGTGCAAGTGGGCAAGAAAATTCATACCATCCCATGGCCCTAGTAGAGGCTGGTGTCACCTTCGTCAGTCGGCTCCACTTCCTCCTGTATCTCAAGTAAGTTAATCGCAATAGACACAAAGTCTGAGTCGGTAATGATCCCGACCAGTTTATTGTGGTGCAAAACAGGCAAACAGCCAATTTTATGCTTTTGCATGTAGGTTGCAGCTTCTTTTAGTCCGGCATGCCTTTCCACACTGCTTAGGTTTTGGTGCATGCATTTTTCCAGCGGAATATCGAGGGCGGAAATGAAGCTAGATTTACGTATCTGCTCAAGGCTGGACTCCTGAGCAGAAAGGATATCTCTCTGACTAACCAGGCCAACTAGGTGATTATCTTTGTCGGTAATGGGAACATGGTGGATCCCCTTATCGTCCATGAGTCTTTTCGCATCGGCCAAAGTATGAGTAGAGGTTAGGGTGTGCGGGTGCGGTGTCATCATATCTGAGACAGTAAACATATAAGCCTCCGTAGCGACTAGTAATTAATCCATTTATCGTCAACTCACTGGTTTTACTTAGCTTGCTCTTTGAATGTAGCTAATCCTGGCCTCGCTACCTATGACCCTAGTCAAATATTTCACAAGTTATAACAATGTTTCATATGTGTATCTGTGAGGTTAATAGTGAGATTGTGTCATATAATCAATAAACAACATTCCATGTGGGTATGACTTGATGTGTAAGTTATTGTTAAGGTTGTTGTTATATTGGGTGGTATGGCTACCGTTTCATACTGTTGCTGCAGAAGCAATAGATAGCGAAAAGGCGGTGGTTGCCAAAATCATCGGTGGGATTGAATCCGCCGCCAATGAAATCCCTTGGCAGGCCTATTTGAACCTGACCTTTCCCGACGGAGAGGGGAGGGAGAGCACCTTCATCTGTGGCGGTGTCGTGATCAGTGCGGATTTGGTGTTAACGGCGGCACATTGCCTCCGCCATAACTCAACGGCTGTCACCGCCGGGAATATTAAAGTTTGGGGGGGGATTACCAGTATCTTCTCTGCCAACAATTTGAATGCAGTCTCTGTCAGTGAAATTGTTATTCATCCCTCTTATAACTCTTCTCGCTTTACCAATGATATTGCCCTTCTAAAACTGGCTAGCTCGTTGCCAAACTCTGCTATCCCGATTCAGATGGCCAATCGATCTGCGCAAGACCAGGCAGATGACGCCTTTGCAAACGGATGGGTTGCAAATGGCGAACGGCCTGGGAATTTGCTTGTTTCCGGTTGGGGCACCACAGATCCACTTGATTCAAACTCTGGATCTACAGGGTTGAGACAGACATTGCTATCCGGCGTACCTGACACGACCTGCGATTCCCACTGGGGCTCAAACATTAACACCGGTGACTATCCTATTTTTCTTTGTGCAGGCTCGGTGTCACCGGATCTGGCTCGGGACAGTTGTTTCGGCGATTCAGGGGGCCCGTTGGTCTGGCAAGACCCGCAGGCCGCAGGTGACAGTGACTTTGGCCTGCGCCTTGTCGGGTTGGTGAGCTTTGGTAATGGTTGTGCTGGTGATGTGCCGGGAGTGTACACCGAAGTGGCTGCCTACATGGGCTGGATTGAGGGTGAGGTCGGGATGTCGGTACGGACCCAGGCCGTCCCTGTGTTTGAGGTTAACCCTTTTGACAGTGATTTTGGCGACGCCGGTTCTGGTATTGCGGTTCCTAGCTCTTCCAACGGCAGCGATAGCGGCGGCATGACTGGCTGGGGAGCCTTGTGGCTGTTGCTGGTTGCCGGGTACATGCGACGACATGGCACTTCTATCGTTCATAGAGCATTGCCGCGTTCTTGATCCGCTATCATCTTTGCTTGATATTGCAGTAGGGCAGCCTATACTAGCTGCCTGCTGTAATTTAGGGCCCGAATGATGCAAGTTTCTGATTTCCACTTTGACCTTCCTGACGAGCTGATTGCTCGCTATCCACAACCCGAGCGTACTGCTAGCCGCTTGCTGCAGCTGACCGGTGACACCGGTGAGGTTCAGCATAAAGGGTTTAAAGATGTGCTTGATCTGGTTCAGCCAGGTGATCTGCTGGTGTTCAATAATACCCGTGTGATCCCTGCCCGAATATTTGGCCGCAAGGCGTCAGGCGGTAAATTGGAAGTCCTTGTTGAGCGTATGCTGGATGACAAGAGCATCCTGGCGCATGTTCGCGCCTCTAAGGCGCCTAAGCCGGGCAATGAGTTACTGCTGGGTGAGAACGATGATTACCAGGCAGAAATGGTAGCACGTCATGATGCACTGTTTGAAATTCGTTTTAACAGCGACAAGACGGTGCTGGAAATCCTGGAAGAGGTTGGCCATATGCCGTTGCCGCCTTATATTGACCGCCCGGATGAAGATGCAGACAAAGAACGTTACCAAACGGTCTACAACGCCAAGCCGGGGGCGGTCGCGGCACCGACGGCGGGGTTGCATTTTGATGATGAAATCCTCGAGGCGATTAAGGCCAAAGGTGCTAATTTTGCCTTCGTTACCCTGCATGTCGGCGCTGGAACCTTCCAGCCTGTACGGGTTGATAACATCGATGACCACCACATGCATGCCGAACACGTCGAAGTGCCGGAAGAGGTGGTTGCAGCGATCAACGAAACCAAAGCCAATGGCGGCCGTGTGGTGGCTGTAGGTACGACCTCAGTACGTTCACTGGAAAGTGCCGCTCAGGATGCCGTGAAAAAAGGCACTGAGCTGAAGCCGTTCTTCGGCGATACTGATATCTTCATCTTCCCTGGCTATGAGTTCCAGCTGGTGGATGTACTGGTGACCAACTTCCACCTGCCGGAATCGACGCTGATCATGCTGGTCAGTGCCTTTGCTGGTTACGAGCATACAATGAATGCCTACCAGCAGGCGGTTGACAACAAATACCGTTTCTTTAGCTACGGTGACTCCATGTTTATCACCCGCAAGAACAAATAAACTGAACTTAGGTTGTTAAGTCAGTGTCTCTTAAGGCTGCTTTTGATAAAATTGCAGCCTTTGTCGACTCTATAGCATCGGCAATATATTGAAGACAGATCGGATAGTGATTTGTCATGACTCTTTATTTTCTTCCGCTAGGCTTTATGGCGTGGCGAGAAATGCAAAACGTACATCAGGCAAATGGCCTTTTGTGCTTGAATCCCTAACAGGGAATTGACGTCAGATTGTTTCTCTGGCTTTTGGAGGCTTTGTGAAATTTGAATTAGATAAAACTCAGGGACGTGCTCGTCGCGGTCGCCTGCAGTTTGAACGTGGTACGGTTGAAACACCAGCATTCATGCCTGTAGGTACCTACGGTACCGTTAAAGGGATGACTCCGGAAGAAGTCCAGGATACCGGTGCCCAGATCATCCTTGGTAACACTTTCCACCTGTGGCTACGCCCGGGCCAGGAAGTGATGAAAATGCACGGTGATCTGCACGACTTCATGCAGTGGAAAGGACCTATCCTGACCGATTCAGGTGGCTTCCAGGTATTCAGCCTGGGTGATATTCGTAAAATTACCGAAGAAGGCGTTCATTTCCGCAACCCGGTAAACGGCGACAAGATTTTCATGGACGCTGAGAAGTCGATGGAAATCCAGTACGATTTGGGTTCTGATATCGTAATGATCTTCGATGAGTGTACGCCATACCCGGCAACACATGACGAAGCGAAGACGTCGATGGAAATGTCACTGCGCTGGGCCCAGCGTAGCCGTAACCATTTTGACAAACAAGAAAACAAAAATGCACTATTCGGTATTGTTCAGGGTAGTGTATATGAAGATTTGCGTGATGTTTCTGTTGAAGGCCTGACTAACATTGGTTTTGACGGTTATGCTGTAGGCGGTTTGGCGGTTGGCGAACCAAAAGAAGATATGCATCGTATTTTGGAGCATACCTGCCCTAAATTGCCTGAAGATAAGCCACGTTACCTAATGGGCGTGGGTAAACCAGAAGACTTGGTTGAAGGTGTTCGCCGCGGTATCGACATGTTCGATTGCGTGATGCCGACCCGAAATGCCCGTAATGGCCACCTATTTGTGACCGGTGGTGTGATCAAGATCCGTAATGCGAAACATAAAACGGATACAACCCCTCTCGATCCGCACTGTGACTGTTACACTTGTCGCAACTATTCAAAGGCGTATCTGTATCACCTGGATAAGTGTAATGAAATTCTAGGTTCGCGCCTTAACACAATCCACAACTTACGTTACTACCAGCGTTTGATGGCAAGTATCCGTAAGGCGATTGAAGAAGATCGTTTCGATGCATTTGTAGAAGAATTCTACGCGCGTCGTGACCGTGAAGTTCCACCGTTGAAAAACGCTTAACAATAAACGAGGACGTTAATAAATGAGTCTTTTCATTTCTCAGGCACATGCCGCAGCTGAAGGTGCACCACAAGGCGGCGGTATGCAGCTTTTCATTATGCTGGGTCTGTTCGCAGTTATCTTTTACTTCATGATTTACCGTCCGCAGGCGAAGCGCGTTAAGGATCATAAGAGCCTAATGTCTTCCATGGGGAAAGGTGACGAAGTGCTAACCAACGGTGGCCTAGTGGGTAAAATCACTAAAGTTTCTGAAGAGAACGACTACATCGTAATTGCGCTGAATGATACGACTGAAGTAACAATCAAGAAAGATTTCGTTTCTTCAGTGCTGCCGAAAGGCACAATGAAATCTCTGTAATTTTTTGCTCTAAAGGATCACAGCAGTGTTAAACCGTTATCCCTTGTGGAAGAACCTGATGGTGGTGTTTACACTGCTCATCGGTTTGCTTTACGCACTTCCCAATGTTTACGGTGAAGATCCAGCAATTCAAATCTCCGGGGCGCGTGGCGCCTCGGCAGATATGTCGACGCTGGATGCAGTCACCGAAGATTTAAAACAAAATCAGCTCTCCTATAAATCTGTCGCTTTCGAAAACGGTACTGTACTGGTCCGCTTTAACGATACTGATACCCAAATCAGTGCCCGCGATATTCTCAACGAACAGCTTGGCGACGACTTTGTTGTTGCACTTAACCTCGCAGCCTCTACTCCTGACTGGCTTGAATCCATCGGCGCAACCCCAATGAAACTGGGCCTTGACCTGCGCGGCGGTGTGCATTTCTTGATGGAAGTAGACATGGACGCAGCGATGGAAAAATTGCTGGGTCAGCAGGAAGAGACTTTCCGTACCGAGTTGCGTGAGGCAAAAATTCGCTACCGTGCGATCAGCAAAACGGATAGCTCAGTAGAGGTTCGCCTGCGTAATGGCGAGCAGTTGGCTCAGGCTAAAACCGAGCTGGCTAAGCTTCATCCGGACATGCTGTTTAGCGACAACGACAGCAATGGCCGTTTTGTGCTTTCTGCTCAGTTTACCGAGGCGCGTCTGAAGGAAATTCGCAATTATGCGGTTGATCAGAACATCACGATTCTTCGTAACCGTGTTAACGAGCTTGGTGTAGCAGAGCCACTGGTCCAGCGCCAGGGTGCCAACCGTATTGTGGTTGAACTGCCAGGCGTCCAGGACACCGCGCGTGCAAAAGAAATTTTGGGTGCGACAGCAACACTGGAATTCCGTGAAGTTGACAGTACTGCCGACTTGGCAGCCGCTGCTTCTGGCCGTGTACCGCCAGGCAGCGAAGTGAAATACACCCGTGATCAACGTCCAGCTGTGCTGAAGAAGCGCATCATTCTGTCGGGCTCCCATATTACTGATGCAAGTTCTAGTGCTGATGAGTATGGTCGTCCTCAGGTAAACATCTCGCTAGATAGCGAAGGTGGCAGCAAGATGACAGCCTTCTCGCGCAATAACGTGGGCAAGCTGATGGCAACGGTCTTTACCGAGTATAAAGACAGCGGCGAACGCGATCCTAACGGCAAGGTGATCCTGGAAAAACACGAAGAAGTGATTAACCAGGCCACTATTCAAACAGCACTGGGCCGTAACTTCCGTATTACCGGTATCGACTCGCAGGCTGAAGCACACAACCTGGCACTGCTGCTGCGTGCCGGTGCATTGATTGCGCCTATCTCGATTGTTGAAGAGCGCACGATTGGTCCGTCAATGGGTCAGCAGAACATCGACATGGGTATCCAGGCGATGATCTGGGGCATGATTGCCGTCATGCTGTTCACCTTGGTCTACTACCGCCGATTCGGTCTATTCGCCAATATGGCGTTGCTGATGAACCTGGTGATGATTATCGGTGTGATGTCGATGATCCCGGGCGCAACCATGACCCTGCCAGGCATTGCCGGTATTGTCCTGACTGTCGGTATGGCCGTCGATGCCAACGTGCTGATCTTCGAGCGTATCCGTGAAGAGCTTCGTGAAGGGCGTAGCCCTCAGCAGGCGATTCAACAGGGTTATGCGAATGCATTCAGTACTATTGCCGATGCCAATATTACCACCTTGATCACCGCAATCATCCTGTTTGCTGTGGGTACAGGTGCTATCAAAGGCTTCGCTGTTACCCTGTCTATCGGTATCCTGACGTCGATGTTTACGGCGATTGTCGGTACCCGTGCGATGGTTAACCTTGTCTACGGCGGTAAGCGCGTTAACAAGCTGTCGATCTAAGGAGACGCTGACATGTTTCAAATAATGAAAGCGGATAAAGTGATCGACTTTATGCGTTGGTCGAAAGGGGCATTCATCCTTTCGATGATTATGATTATCGCGGCAATTGGTACGGTGACGACCCAAAAGCTGAACTGGGGTTTGGACTTTACTGGCGGTACGCTGATTGAAGTCGGCTTCGAACAGCCTGCCGATTTGGTTAAAATCCGAGACTCACTGGAAAGTGCAGGTTTTGGTGATGCCATTGTTCAGAACTTTGGTACGGCCCGTGATGTCATGGTTCGTCTGCAGCCTCGTGAAGATGCAAAGGGTGAGAAGCTGGGCAATCAGATCATCGATGCCCTGAGAGTCGGTACCGGCCAGAGTGTTGAAATGCGTCGTATTGAGTTCGTTGGTCCGAATGTCGGTGACGAGCTGGCTGAAGCGGGTGGTTTGGCGATCCTGGTATCGCTGATCTGTATTCTGCTTTATGTATCAATGCGCTTTGAATGGCGTTTGGCAGCAGGTGCCGTACTGGCACTTACCCACGATGTTATCATCACCATTGGTATCTTCTCGTTTACTCAGATTGAAATTGATCTGACGATTGTGGCGGCGTTGCTGACTGTTGTCGGTTACTCGCTCAACGATACCATTGTTGTCTTCGACCGGATCCGTGAAAACTTCCGTAAGATGCGCAAGGGCGGGCCTATCGAGGTGATGAACAACTCGGTTACCCAGACGCTGAGCCGTACCCTGATCACCTCTGCTACGACCTTGTTTGTGGTT
Organism: Photobacterium sp. HL06; assembly: GCF_059552575.1. Classification (NCBI taxonomy): domain Bacteria; kingdom Pseudomonadati; phylum Pseudomonadota; class Gammaproteobacteria; order Vibrionales; family Vibrionaceae; genus Photobacterium; species Photobacterium sp. HL06. The sequence continues at coordinate 3,360,210 of NZ_CM183914.1, read as the reverse complement.
ATCGCCCTGTTCCTGAAAGGCGGTAGCATGATCCACGGTTTTGCAGCGGCGCTGCTGATCGGTATCACTGTCGGTACCTACTCATCTATCTACGTCGCTTCGGCACTGGCGCTGAAACTGGGTATTACCCGTGAGCACCTGATGCCACCGCAAGTAGACAAAGAAGGTGAAGAGTTTGATGCGATGCCGTAATGGCGGAGTGGATTCTTGCTGAATGATAAACGGAGCCGAAAGGCTCCGTTTTTTTATAAGCGGAATAGAGCGGTCCTGTGGCCCTATGGATAAGACGTATCGAGTAATCAGATTCGAGTTTTTAGGAAGGCAGAGCTGGACTTACTTGCGAGACTCGGAGCTAGGACCTTAGGACCTTAGGACCATAGGACCATAGGACCATAGGACCATAGGACCATAGGACCATAGGACCCTTGTCTCAATACTCGCCTCTAGCCCCTCGTAACTGAAACGGATACAAAAAAGCCCCGGCATTGCTGCCGGGGCTTTCAAATTTTTGAACCGTTAAAAACGATTACTTAGCCATTGCTTCGTTACCGTGTTCACGGATCTTAGCAAGCATTGGCTTCACTACGCGCGCGTTACCAGCAACGATGTTGCCAGACGTCAGGTAGTTAGTGTTACCGGTAAAGTCAGTACAGATAGCACCTGCTTCACGTGCAATTAGCTCACCAGCGGCTAGTTGCCAAGGCTTCTGGTCTAGTTTGAACAGACCGTCAACGCGGCCAGCTGCTAGGTAGCAAAGGTCAAGAGCAGTACAGCCAGATTGACGCATGTCGTCACACTCAACAGCGACTGCTGATTGAACTTTCATGTAACCTTCTAGGTGCTGTTTAGCAGAGAAAGGCTGGCTAGTAGCAATGATAGTGCCGCTTAGATCACGTGGTTGAGAAGTACGAAGACGTTGGCTGTTAAGCTGAGCGCCTGCACCACGTGTTGCAGTGAATAGTTCGTTACGAGATGGATCGTAAACTACAGAAACTTCAGTGCGACCACGCATGCGTAGTGCAATTGAAATAGCGTAATGAGGGTAACCACGAACGAAGTTTTTGGTGCCATCCACTGGGTCGATGATCCACTGACACTCTTTGTCACGGCCTTCTTTAGTACCAGACTCTGCTGCAATGATGCAGTGATCAGGGTAAGACTTAAGAATTGTTTCGATGATGATAGCTTCAGCTTCATGATCGATGTTGGTAACAACATCATTACCTTTATTGGCAACTTCAATGCCTTGAGGTTTTTCTAGTGATTTAATGACATGGTCACCAGCCTTTCGCGCAGCGCGAATGGCGATATTAAGCATCGGATGCATAGGATCTTCCCAACGGATGTTAAAGAACTAAAAAGCGGCGGCGAGTATATCAGAGCCAGTGCAAAAAGGAAGTGGTTATTTTTTGCTCGAGGTAACTATTACCGACATGATTACCGACATAGTAGTACTGAAAGGTATAATTATCTGGTCATAGATATAATGTTTTTACATGTTTTCTCCATTTTTAGGATGGGTGTGTTAAAATCCTTTCGCTTTGAGAATTCGTCGGAAAATAGCTTCTTCATGTTAGATAAAATCAGTGTTGTTTTAATTGGTACCTCTCATCCGGGCAATATCGGCTCGGCAGCCCGTGCGATGAAAGTCATGGGCCTGACTAACTTAGTGTTGGTTGATCCTGCCTGTGAAATTGATGAGAAATCTTACGCCTTGGCGGCAGGTGCTGCTGATATTGTGGAAAATGCCACCATTGTTTCGACACTGGATGAGGCTATTGCCGATTGTGGCCTGGTGGTTGGCTCAAGTGCGCGCTCTCGTACGCTGGAGTGGCCACAGCTTGACCCACGAGAGTGCGGTGTGAAGTCTATTGCAGAAGCTAGCCAGCATAATGTAGCCATCTTATTTGGCCGCGAACGTACTGGCTTGACCAATGAAGAGCTGCAAAAGTGCCATTGTCATGTGTATATTCCGGCTAACCCTGATTACAGCTCACTGAATCTGGCGATGGCTGTACAGACTGTCAGCTACGAGATCCGCATGGCTTTTCTTGAGCAGCAAAAGTACGCTGGCGAAACCAAAGTAGAAGAATACCCTCGTACCAAAGAGCTGGAAATGTTCTACGAGCATCTTGAAAAAGTGACTACGCAGACCCAATTTATTAATAAGAAACATCCGGGAATGGTGATGGCGAAACTTCGTCGACTGTTTACCCGTGCTCGCCCAGAGCAGCAGGAGCTGAATATTCTGCGAGGTATCTTATCCTCAGTTGAAAAATCGTTAGAAAGCCGAGATAAATAGACGCATAAACCGTATGGTTAAAAGCTTGACTAAAACAGTCAGGTAAATACTTGACCGTTTTAGTCGGGTATGCGACACTCCTCCCATACATATTAGTGGGTAGCGGTGTGTTATGAGATTGACATCAAAAGGAAGATACGCAGTGACAGCCATGCTGGACGTGGCCCTGCATTCTCAAGATGGTCCTGTCCCTCTGGCTGATATTTCAGAGCGTCAGGGGATTTCACTGTCTTATTTGGAACAGCTTTTCTCTCGCCTGCGCAAGGCTGGCCTAGTCGCTAGCGTTCGTGGTCCCGGTGGTGGTTACCGCCTGGGAGAAGATGCGGACAACATTGCAGTAGGGATGGTTATTGCTGCTGTTGATGAATCGGTTGATGCCACCAAGTGCCATGGAAAAGGGGATTGTCAGGGTGGTGTACGCTGCTTGACGCATACCCTGTGGTATGACTTGAGCTCCCGTATCAGCGGCTTTTTGAACAACATCACTCTTGGCGAGCTGATGAAAGACAATGATGTACAAGAAATCTCTGGTCGTCAGGATCAGAAACGACAGAAAACATCATTTGGAAATAATAATACACACGACAGCGCCACGATAGGTGTCGATGTTCGCTCCTAGAGACTAGACGTCCGTGTTTTCGGAGATGAAGATGAAACTGCCAATATATTTTGATTATTCCGCTACTTGCCCAGTAGATCCCCGTGTTGCTGAGAAGATGATGCAATGCCTGACTATGGATGGTAACTTCGGCAATCCGGCTTCTCGTTCTCACCGTTATGGTTGGCAGGCAGAGGAAGCAGTCGATACGGCACGTGAAAATGTTGCTGATTTGCTAAATGCAGATCCGCGCGAAATCGTATTTACGTCAGGCGCAACGGAATCTGACAATCTGGCGATCAAAGGTGCTGCGCACTTCTACGGCAAAAAAGGTAAGCATGTTATTACCTGTAAAACAGAGCACAAAGCAGTTCTGGATCCATGCCGTCAGCTAGAGCGTGAAGGCTATGAAGTTACCTACCTTGAGCCAGAATCAAACGGCCTGATTGACATGGCTAAACTGCGTGATGCCATGCGTGAAGACACGGTACTGGTTTCTATCATGCATGTGAACAATGAAATTGGTGTGATTCAGGATATCGCGGCCATTGGCGAGATGTGCCGTGAGAAGAAAGTGATTTTCCACGTGGATGCAGCACAATCTGCCGGCAAGCTACCAATCGACGTTCAGGAAATGAAAGTTGACCTGATCTCACTGTCTGCGCATAAAATTTATGGTCCTAAAGGTATCGGTGCCCTTTACGTGCGTCGTAAGCCACGTATTCGCCTAGAAGCACAGATGCACGGTGGTGGCCACGAACGTGGTTTCCGTTCCGGTACCCTGGCGACTCACCAAATTGTAGGTATGGGTGAAGCTTTCCGTGTTGCTAAAGAAGACATGGATAAAGACTACCAGCATGCCCTAGCGCTACGTAACCGTCTGCTAGAAGGTGTCAAAGACATCGAAGCCATGACCATCAATGGTTCACTGGAGCAGCGCTTACCTAATAACCTAAACATCAGCTTTGCTTTCGTTGAAGGTGAATCTCTGCTGATGGCACTGAAAGATCTTGCGGTTTCTTCTGGTTCTGCTTGTACTTCAGCAAGCCTGGAGCCTTCGTACGTATTGCGTGCGCTGGGTCTGGAAGATGAACTGGCACATAGCTCAATTCGCTTCTCTTTCGGTCGCTTCACGACGGAAGAAGAAGTAGACTATGCCGTCTCGCAAATCCGCGGTGCGGTTGAAAAACTACGTGAAATGTCTCCGTTGTGGGATATGTATAAAGAAGGTGTTGACCTAAACACAGTCGAGTGGGCACACCACTAACCTTGCGGTCATAACGTATTCGAGGAGATATATCATGGCATATAGCGAAAAAGTCATCGATCATTATGAGAACCCGCGTAATGTGGGCTCATTTGACAAAAACGACAAAAACATCGGCAGCGGCATGGTGGGTGCACCGGCTTGTGGCGATGTAATGAAACTTCAGATCAAAGTGACTGAAGAAGGCATCATCGAAGATGCGAAGTTCAAAACGTATGGTTGTGGTTCGGCTATCGCATCAAGCTCGCTGATCACCGAGTGGGTGAAAGGCAAGAGCTTAGACGAAGCGGCTTCAATCAAGAACTCAGCGATTGCTGAAGAGCTTGAACTGCCGCCGGTAAAAGTTCACTGCTCGATTCTTGCAGAAGATGCAATTAAAGCCGCTGTTAGCGATTACAAAAAGAAGCACGAAGAAAATTAATTTCCTGAGGGTTGTTGTATGGCCATTACTATTACTGAAGCGGCAGCAAGTCGCGTAGCTACTTTCCTAGAGAACCGAGGCAAAGGCATCGGCCTGCGTTTAGGTGTCCGTACTTCAGGATGTTCAGGAATGGCTTATGTCCTTGAGTTCGTTGATGAACTGAATGAAGAGGATCAGGTATTCGAACAGAAGGGCGTAAAGATCATTATTGATCCTAAGAGCCTTGTTTACCTCGACGGTACCGAGCTGGATTTTGCCAAAGAAGGGCTAAATGAAGGTTTTCAGTTCAACAACCCGAACGTCTCAAGCGAATGTGGTTGCGGTGAAAGCTTCAACGTCTAATCGCTGTTCTAACTGAACCTGGTTACTGTGCTTACACATAGGAATCAGGTTTAGTCTTTTATAGATACCAGACGCATTATGAATCATTTCGAATTATTTGGGCTACCTTTCCAATTTGAACTGGATGGTGGCCTTCTTTCAACTCAGTTCCGGGAACTGCAACGTTGTTTCCACCCCGATAATTTCGCGACCGCTTCGGAACGTGACCGTTTAATGTCCGTTCAAAAAGCCGCGCAAATTAACGATGCCTTTCAAACGCTGAAAAATCCCATTTCTCGTGCAGAGTACATGCTATCAGAGAAACATGTGGACATTCGCGGCGAACACAAGACATTGCAAGACCCTGAGTTTTTAATGCAGCAGATGGAGCTGCGTGAAGCTCTTGAAGAAATCCCAGATGCCAGTGATCCTGAAACTGCGCTGTTTGACTTCGAACAGCAGGCTTCGGCGCTCTATAAATCACAGCTGACGGATCTTGAGCAATTATTAAATAATGAAAGCTGGGACCAAGCGGCCGATGCCGTGCGCAAGCTAAAATTTATTGATAAGCTGCGTTATGAGGTTGAGCGTCTTGAAGAGACTTTGCTCGACTGAGCTTTCCCGACTCCAGCACTAACTCCACAGGAACGATAATGGCACTGTTACAGATTGCTGAACCAGGTCAAAGTGCAGCACCGCACCAACATAAACTGGCGGTGGGTATTGATCTGGGTACCACAAACTCTCTCGTGGCTGCGGTTCGCAGCGGCGTTCCGGAAACGTTGCAGGATGCGCAGGGCCGGTCGATTATGCCGTCGATTGTGCATTACGGCGAGGACGCTGTGCTGATTGGCCAAGACGCCAGAGATCTGGCCCAGCAGGATCCTGAGAACACGATTTTTTCCGTGAAGCGTATGATGGGCCGTTCACTGGCTGATATTCAGCAGCGCTATCCGCAGCTGCCGTATCAGTACCAGGCAACCGATAATGGCCTGCCTCAGCTTGTGACCCGTAACGGGACAGTGAATCCGGTTCAGGTGTCGGCAGAAATCCTAAAATCGCTGAGTGAACGCGCCAAAGAGACTCTCGGTGGCGATCTGGAAGGAGTGGTCATTACCGTTCCTGCTTATTTTGACGATGCCCAACGTGCCGGTACCAAAGATGCGGCGAAGCTGGCGAACTTGAATGTACTGCGCCTGCTCAATGAGCCAACGGCTGCGGCGATTGCTTATGGCCTGGACTCTGGCCAGGAAGGTGTTATCGCGGTTTACGACCTGGGTGGCGGTACGTTTGATATATCTATTCTGCGCTTGTCGAAGGGTGTTTTCGAAGTGATGGCAACCGGCGGTGATTCTGCGCTGGGCGGTGACGACTTTGATCACTTGCTGGCAGGCTGGATTGCCGAGCAAGCAGGCTTCGACGGCAAGTTAACACCGCAGCAGTCACGTGCACTGCATGATGCTGCAACTGATGCCAAAATTGCCTTGAGTGATGCTGACGAAGCAAGTATTGATGTACTGGGTTGGCAGGGAACGGTTAGCCGTGAGCAATTCAATTCGCTGATCCAGCCACTCGTCAAGAAAACCCTGATGGCATGCCGCCGTGCAATCAAAGATGCGGCGATTGAAATTGACGAAGTCATCGAAACCGTAATGGTGGGTGGCTCGACTCGTGTTCCGATGGTGCGTGAGATGGTGGGCAATTACTTTGGTAAGGCGCCGCTGACATCGATCGATCCGGATCAGGTCGTTGCCATAGGTGCAGCTATCCAGGCCGATATTCTGGCCGGTAACAAGCCGGACGCGGATATGTTGTTGCTTGATGTTATCCCGCTGTCACTGGGTATCGAGACCATGGGGGGCATGATCGAGAAAATCATTCCTCGCAATACGACTATCCCTGTTGCCCGAGCCCAGGAATTTACCACCTTCAAAGATGGCCAGACGGCAATGTCTGTGCATGTTGTTCAAGGTGAGCGTGAAATGGTAAGCGACTGCCGTTCACTAGCACGCTTTACACTTCGCGGTATTCCTGCAATGGCAGCTGGTGCGGCACATATTCGTGTCACCTACCAGGTTGATGCTGATGGCTTGCTATCAGTAACAGCGATGGAGAAAAGTAGTGAAGTTCAGTCGTCGATTCAGGTGAAGCCGTCTTACGGCCTTACCGACGATGAGATTGCCACTATGATCAGTGAGTCGATGACTCATGCACAGGAAGATAAAGACGCCCGTACCCTGGCTGAGCAACAGGTTGAAGCGGACCGTGTCTTGGAAGGCTTAATTACAGCGCTGGCAGCAGACGGTGATACGCTGCTGACAAAAGAAGAGCGTGACGAGCTGGAAGCAGTCATGATGGAACTTGTTCAATTGCGCCAGGGTAGTGACCCGCGTGCGATTGAAGAAGGTATTAAAAAAACAGATAAAGCTAGCCAGGAATTTGCCTCTCGCCGAATGGATCAGTCCATTCGTCAGGCATTGGCCGGTCAATCGATTGATGAGGTTTAGGCATGCCTAAAATTGTTGTACTACCCCACGAAGATCTTTGCCCTGAGGGCGCTGTACTGGAAGCCGAGAGCGGTCAAACAGTACTGGATGTTGCGCTGAAAAATGGTATTGGTATTGAGCACGCGTGCGAAAAATCCTGTGCTTGCACGACTTGTCATGTGATCATTCGTGAAGGTTTTGACTCACTGGAAGAGAGTGAGGAGCTGGAAGACGACATGCTGGACAAGGCATGGGGGCTTGAGCCTGAGTCGCGCCTGGGTTGCCAGGCAGTCGTGGCAGATGAAGACTTGGTGGTAGAAATTCCGAAATATACCCTTAACCTGGCTTCAGAAAACCACTAAGTTTCTAGGACTGGGCCTGTCTGTTCATCGTTGTTCCTGATGTGGGCAGACAGGCTACAATTAAGTATCCGTCGTTGGGTGATAAAAGGTGAATGTTATGGGCTTTAAATGGATTGACTCGCAAGAGTTGGCGATTGAACTGGCTGAACAATTCCCAGATGTTGACCCTACAACCATTCGGTTTACCGATCTACGGGAATGGATCTTGGAGCTAGAGGGCTTCGATGACGATCCTGAACACTGTAACGAACGTATTTTAGAAGCGGTACAAATGTGCTGGATTGAAGAGGTGAATTGATCCATCTCTTGATATTGGCACCCCTAATGTAACTTCTCCAAACACTATTCAACTAGTGTCATCTGCAACACGATCTTGCTCTTAATCTTGATGTAAACAGCTTGTTTATTTTGAGACACCAAGGCACAGTAACAAAAATTTCTAAATATCAGGTTTTTCGTAATACGATCAACCACAACTTTGGGAATTCACAGGCTCAATAGCCTACATTGTTATTATTCAGTCAGTCACTCCCTTGTAATGCCAGACTATGCCCCCATAACTTCTGATAGGTATGGTAACAGTGATGTCATCGCTTTGTTACTCAATCACGATACAGAAACCGGGGATGAGTCGGTTTTCAAAGACGGCTGAGCCCTAATAGTTGTATTCACAGCGCAATGGCCTATGCATTGATGTGAATAGCAGAACCCAAGGAGTAATTCATGTCTGCCAATATGTTCGTTTTTCTATCCCAGGAAGCAGCCGATGAGAAGTGGGGTAAAAATGCACTGGTGACTTTCGAGTCCGAAGGTGCCGTAGTCCACCTTACCGATGAGTATCCGCTTGCTGCTATCCAACGAGCAGGCCGGAAACTGGATGGACAAGGTATCAAGCAGGTCATGTTGGCAGGGGATGGCTGGGATCTGGAAGCGATCTGGGCATTTATCCAGGGCCACCGCAATGCCAAGCCGGGTAATGATGTCAGCTGGAGCGGGCTGAGCGAGGAAGAAGAAACCGAGCTTCAGGCTCGCCTGAAAGCGACAAACTGGGTGCGTGAAATTATCAACCAGTCGGCTGAAATTGTTCGCCCGTCACAACTGGCTTCCCGCGCGGGTGAATTTATCAAATCGCTGGCACCTGAGCATGTCACTTATAAAATCATCAAGGGTAATGACTTGCTTGATGAGGGCTGGAACGGTATCCACACCGTGGGCCGTGGTTCAGAGCGTTCTTCGGCGATGTTACGCCTGGATTATAACCCGACAGGTGATGCCGATGCCCCTGTGCATACTTGCCTGGTAGGCAAAGGTATTACGTTTGACTCAGGCGGCTACAGCATGAAGCCGTCTGCCGGTATGACGGCAATGAAGGCTGATATGGGCGGTTCTGCGCTAGCCACTGGCGGCTTGGCCCTGGCTATTGCCCGTGGCACCAATAAGCGTATTAAGCTGATCCTGTGCTGCGCCGAAAATATGGTTTCTGGCCGTGCATTTAAGCTGGGCGATATCATTACCTATAAAAATGGTAAAACCGTTGAGATCCTCAATACTGATGCCGAAGGTCGCTTGGTATTGGCTGACGGCCTGATTTACGCCAGCTCGCAAAACCCAGAGGTGATCATCGATTGTGCAACACTGACCGGTTCGGCAAAGAATGCACTGGGTAATGATTACCACGCACTGTTCAGCTTTGACCATGCATTGGCGCAGCAGGCACTGATGGCTGCCAGTGATGAGCTGGAAGGCCTATGGCCATTGCCGCTGGCAGAGCACCACCGTGGCATGATGCCATCCAACTTTGCCGATCTGTCGAACGTGTCGATGGGGGACTTCATGCCGGGAGCGAGTACCGCAGCCGCATTCCTGTCCTACTTTGTTGAAGACTACAAGAATGGCTGGATGCACATTGATGCCAGCGGTACCTACCGTAAATCGGCCAACGACAAATGGTGTGCGGGCGCGACGGGAATGGGGGTACGTACCCTGGCAAACATTCTCTGTGATGAAGAATAAGCTTTGTGATGAAGAATAAGTAATAGAACGTCACTATATTGATTGATACCGAGTCACCGCCGTGTAGCCGCTGCGGTGATGTGTCATTGAAAAACGGAAAGGGTGTTTATGTTAAGGATTACACTTTCGGCGGAGCCAAGCGCAGGTGCGTGGGGTGAGAAAGCGCTATTGTCTTATCAAGAAGATGGCGCGGTGATCCATTTTAGCGGTGATTACCCGCTACGCCGTATTCAGCAGGCCGCTCGCCAGCTGCAATCCCAGGGGGCAGCTCAGGCTAGCCTTGAGGGTGACGGCTGGAGCTATGAGCGCCAGTGGGCATTTTATTGCGGTTTTGCGGCTACCATGCAGCCGGTTGAGCTGAAGTGGGCGTCGATTGATGAAGATGAGCTGGAACTACTTAACGCCCGCCGCCACAGTAACGACTGGGTACGCCAGGTTGTCAATGCGACACCGGAAGATATGTACCCGGAAAAGCTCGCCAACGACGCGATTGAATTTTTGTCATCCATTGCAGGCGATAAAATCAGCCATGAGCTACTGGTGGGTGACAAGCTCTTGGAGCAGGGCTGGATCGGAACCCACAGTGTAGGCCGTGCTAGTAGCCGACCTCCTGTCATGCTAACTCTGGACTTTAACCCGACGGGCGAGGCCGATGCGCCAGTTGCCGCTTGCCTGGTGGGTAAGGGTATTACCTTTGACTCAGGTGGCTACAGCCTGAAATCCAGTGCCGGCATGGTCACTATGAAGTGCGATATGGGCGGTGCTGCGACGGTGACCGCCGCGCTGGGTTATGCGATAGAGCAAGGTTTGCGCCAACGTGTGAAGTTGATCTTATGTTGCGCAGAAAACATGGTCGCGGGTAACGCCTATAAGCTTGGCGATGTGTTAACGTACAAGAATGGACTGACGGTAGAAGTGGTCAATACTGACGCTGAGGGTCGTCTGGTATTGGCAGATGGCCTGATCGCTGCCAGTGAGACCAAAGCGCCGCTGATCATTGATGCCGCCACATTAACCGGTGCGGCGATGATGGCGGTAGGCACCGACTACAATGCGTTGTTCGGCTTGGATAAAGAGCTGTTGCAAAAAGCGCAGCAGCTGTCCGAGCTGGTCAATGAGCCAGCCTGGCCGCTACCGTTGGAAACATGGCACCAGGCCAACTGCCCGTCTTATTATGCCGATACGGCGAACAGCCGGGCGCAGAAAGGCGGTGGAATGGGCGGCGCATCCAATGCGGCTGCTTTCCTGTCACGCTTTGTCGATACCGATGCAAGTCGCTGGATCCATTTCGATCTGGCCTCGTGTTTCCGGGATAGCGCAGACAGCCGCTGGGCTGCCGGTGCGACAGGGCTGGGTGTTGCCAATATTGCAGCCTTGCTGCTGTAGAGTTTTGTGAGGGCAGGCCAGTTGCTCGAGCCTGCCTTGATCTCACGTCACATTGATGAACTGATTCAAAAGGAAGAATAATAATGACAATTGAAAGAACATTTTCCATCGTTAAGCCTGATGCAGTGAAGCGTAACCTGATTGGTGCGATTTACCAGCGCTTTGAAAATGCAGGCCTGAAAATTGTTGCCGCCAAGATGGTGCACTTGAATGCAGAAAAAGCCCAGGGCTTCTATGCCGAGCATGAAGGCAAACCCTTTTTTGATGACCTAGTGGCCTTTATGACATCTGGCCCGGTATTGGTACAGGTACTGGAAGGTGAAGGTGCGATTGCACGTTACCGTGAACTGATGGGAAAAACCAATCCGGAAGATGCAGCATGCGGTACCATCCGTGCCGACTTTGCACTGAGCATGCGCCATAACTCAGTACATGGCTCAGATAGCCCTGAATCAGCAGCACGTGAAATTGCGTATTTCTTTGCCGATGACGAAATTTGCCCACGTGGGTAAAGGCGGTGGTTAAAATTTAGCCAAAACAGTTTATTAACGGGAAGCCTTGGCTTCCCGTTTTGTTTTTCGGGCGCGAGAAAGCCTGCCTGCTAATATATCCCTATAGGTAACAAGTGGAAACCAACAGGCAAAGACTGTACAATTTCGCGCCTTGAATTGTCCTGTTACATGCAACCACCCTACTTGAGGTTGCCAAGGCGCAGAATCAGTCATTATTTAGTGAGGCAACAACCGATGACAACAGTCAAAACTAATCTGCTGGATTTCGATCGCAAGGGTCTGCGAAAGTATTTCGCTGACGAGCTTGGTGAAAAAGCCTTCCGTGCTGATCAGATCATGAAGTGGATCTATCATTTCGGTTGTGACGATTTCGATCAGATGACAAACATCAACAAGAAGCTGCGTGAAAAACTAAAGCGCGTTGCTGAAATTCGTGCGCCTTACGTATCTGAAGCCCAGCACTCTTCTGACGGTACTATCAAGTGGGCGATGCGTGTTGGTGATCAGGATGTTGAGACGGTGTATATCCCGGATGAAGACCGCGCAACGCTATGTGTCTCTTCCCAGGTAGGTTGTGCGCTGGAATGTAAATTTTGCTCAACGGCCCAGCAGGGCTTTAACCGTAACCTGCGCGTATCGGAAATTATCGGCCAGGTATGGCGGGCAGCAAAAGAAATCGGTATCGAGAAAGAGACCGGCCGTCGTCCAATCACCAACGTGGTGATGATGGGGATGGGTGAGCCGCTGCTGAATATGAAAAACTTGATCCCTTCGTTGGAGATCATGCTTGATGACCTTGGTTTTGGCCTGTCAAAGCGTCGCGTAACCGTATCGACGTCAGGTGTTGTTTCAGGTCTTGATCAGATGACGGACAACATTGATGTGGCACTGGCCATTTCGTTGCACGCACCGACCGATGAGCTGCGTTCGGAGATCATGCCGGTCAATGACCGCTGGAATATTGATGACTTCCTGGCCTCTGTCCGCCGGTATATTGCCTCGTCCAATGCTAACCGCGGCCGGGTAACGGTTGAATACATCCTGCTTGATCATGTGAATGACGATATGGATCATGCTCGTCAGCTGGCTGAAGTATTGAAAGATACCCCGGCGAAGATTAACCTGATCCCGTTCAACCCGTACCCGGGTTCGCCATACAAAAAACCAAGCAACTCGCGTATCGATCGCTTCATGAAAACCTTAATGGAGTATGACTTTACCGTGACAGTCCGTAAGACCCGCGGTGATGACATCGATGCTGCATGCGGACAATTGGTCGGCGATGTGATTGACCGCACGAAACGGACACAAGCCAAGCAACAAAAGGGTGAACAAATCCCTGTAAAAGCAGTCTAATTACAGATATCAATACCAGGTTGCTTACGGCTTTACCTGGTATTGGTAAAACATGGACGTTGGCTTGGGGAAAATATGGTACGGTGGACGATGTACCCTTTATTGTGTAGCTTGTTAGTTGGCTGTGTCACAGTCGATGAAGCTGGCAATAAGAACGAAATTGATAATATTGAAGCGTCTGAGGCCAGGATATCTCTTGGCCTTAGTTATCTGGAAACCGGGCAATGGCAGCGTGCCCGTGATAACCTAGAGCTGGCGCTCGATTATTCCCCGAGATATTATCGGGCCCAAAACGCAATGGCATACTACTACCAGCAAGTCGATGAACCTGATGCTGCTGAAGCTATGTATAGGCAGGCATTGCGCGACTCGCCAAAAAATGGCGATGTTCAGAATAACTATGGTGTATTCTTGTGTAGTCAGCAGCGTTATGATGAAGCTATCGCTGCTTTCGAGAAAGCCATTAAACAACCTTATTATTACCTGACTTCGGCCAGTTATGAAAATGCCGCTTTTTGTAGCCTGAAGAGCGGAGGTAAGCAGCAAGCCAAGGATTATTTTGAAAAAACCTTGGCCTATAATCCTTATCGGCCGAAATCAATGTTGCAGCTGGCGCAGCTGGAAATAGACTCTCAGAATTTGAAAGATGCGCGCGTCATGCTTTTTAAATTTAATAAGAGGTACGGGTATAAAGCGGACAGCCTATGGCTTCTGATTCAGCTTGAACATGGTGCAGGACGCCAGACTCAGGTTGAAAAATATGCAGGCTTGCTTAAAGACCAGTACCCTAACTCACAGCAATATCAAAAATATCTAGCCAATGAATACTGAACAGAACGAAGATCTATCAACAGAAGAAGTCATTCGTCCGGGGGATATGCTACGTCAGGCTCGTGAGAAGCTTGGTTATTCACAGAAGGATATTGCCAGCCGTTTGAGGCTGCGCCTCTCAGTGATCAATGACATCGAAGACAATCATTTTGAAAAGTCACAGCTGGCCACGTTTACACGTGGCTATGTGCGTTCATATGCCAAGTTTGTCGGCCTGGATGAAGACGATGTGCTGGCTAAGCTGGATCTGCATGGCCATGCTCAGCCCCAGGAACATGAAATGCAGAGCTTTTCGCGCCGCACCAAGCGAGAGGCCCATGATAGCCGTATTATGCGCCTGACCTGGGCGTTGGCGATTATTTTTATTGGCCTGACGGGCGTTTGGTGGTGGCAGAGCTTACAAATGGAGCCTGAAGCTGAGGTTCAGGAGCTTGCCGGGCAGCAGAGCCAGCCGTTGGATGAATCTCTGGCTGGCGCGAACACGGCTACTGCTATCAGCACTGACCTGTCAGCTGCGGATATAAGTGCGGCAGCAGAAGGAACTGCATTGGAAGCGGTTGAGCCAAGCTCGATGGATGTTGTCGCTGTTTCTGAGCCCGTAGAGCCTGGTGTAAGCTTCGATGATAGCTTCAGTGAACCGGATGCCGAGCTGGTGGCTGAGGAAACCGACAGTGCTGATAGCCTAGCAGCCCTCCAGACCCCGAGTGCAAGCGCAGAAGATGCTGAAACAGCGGTTATCGAATCTGACTTAAAAATCACGTTCAGCGGTGATTGCTGGGTGGATATCCGTGACGCCAATGGCAAGCGACTCGATACCGGGATCAAGAAATCGGGTGATGTGCTGAATTTAGATGGCACCGCGCCATTTAAACTGGTGCTAGGTGCGCCAGGTGTTGTTAAAATAAGCTATAAAGGTGAACCGGTTGATCTCAGCAAGTTCCCGGTTGGTAAAGTAGCCCGATTGAAGCTGCCGCAGTAAACAGAGTGAATGTAATGCATAACGAGTCTCCAATTAAACGTCGCCAGTCTACCCGGATCTATGTCGGGGATGTCCCTATTGGTGATGGCGCACCAATTGCTGTTCAGTCGATGACCAACACGCGTACGACTGATGTTGAAGCTACTGTCGCGCAGATCAAATCATTGGAAAATGTCGGTGCGGATATCGTCCGCGTTTCAGTACCCACCATGGACGCAGCAGAAGCGTTTAAAGTGATTAAGCAGCAGGTTAACATTCCGTTGGTTGCTGATATTCATTTTGATTACCGTATAGCCCTGAAAGTGGCGGAATACGGCGTTGATTGTTTGCGTATTAATCCAGGTAACATTGGTAACGAAAACCGTATTCGTTCTGTTGTTGACTGTGCTCGTGATAAGAACATCCCGATCCGTATTGGTATTAATGGTGGTTCGCTGGAAAAAGATATTCAGCAGAAATACGGTGAACCAACGCCAGATGCGTTGGTGGAATCGGCAATGCGCCATGTTGATATCTTAGATCGCCTTAACTTTGATCAGTTCAAAGTCAGCGTCAAAGCCTCAGACGTATTCCTTGCCGTCGAGTCATACCGCAAGCTGGCGGCACAAATAAAGCAGCCATTGCACCTGGGTATCACCGAAGCGGGGGGCTTGCGTGCCGGCTCTGTGAAATCAGCAGTTGGCCTGGGTATGCTGCTGTCCGAGGGTATCGGTGATACATTACGAGTATCATTGGCGGCGGATCCGGTTGAAGAGATCAAAGTCGGCTTTGATATCCTCAAATCACTGCGTATTCGCGCCCGCGGTATTAACTTTATTGCCTGCCCAACCTGTTCACGTCAGGAATTTGATGTGATTGGGACGGTGAACGAGCTGGAACAACGGCTGGAAGATATTACTATTCCTATGGATGTTTCTGTTATTGGCTGTGTGGTCAATGGCCCGGGCGAAGCGGAAGTGTCCCATCTTGGTATTGCTGGCGGTAATCGCAAAAGTGCTTTCTATGAAGACGGTGTCCGTCAGAAAGAGCGTTTTGATAACAATAATGTTATCGACCAGCTAGAAACCAAAATCAGAGCAAAAGCCTCAATGTTAGATGTCAATAATCGCATTGATGTAACGGAAGAATAGCGAAATAACCCTGAACCACGCTTTGAATATCAGGGCGTGGTTCACTATTTCTGCTAGAACCTATATATTCGATTCAATTCCCCATCGGTTAACGAGAACAAACGTGGCGAAACAAATTCAAGCAATTCGAGGCATGAACGACTGCCTACCAACGCAATCTCCTCTTTGGCACAAAGTGGAAGGTACCATTAAGCAAGTAGTGAGCGCATACGGCTACAATGAAATCCGTATGCCGATCGTTGAATCAACGCATTTGTTTAAGCGTGCAATCGGTGAAGTGACGGATGTCGTCGAAAAGGAAATGTACACATTCGATGACCGTAATGGTGACAGCCTGACACTGCGTCCAGAAGGGACGGCAGGTTGTGTACGTGCGGGAATCCAGAATGGCCTGTTGTACAACCAAGAGCAGCGTCTGTGGTACACAGGTCCAATGTTCCGTCACGAACGCCCGCAGAAAGGTCGCTACCGTCAGTTCCACCAGTTTGGTGTCGAAGTGTTTGGCTTAAATGGCCCGGATGTCGATGCTGAATTGATCATGATGATGGCGCGTTTCTGGCGTGAGCTGGGTATTTTTGAGCATGTTCGTCTAGAGCTGAATTCAATCGGCTCTTTAGACGCTCGTGCCAATTACCGCACAGCGTTAGTGGCATTTCTTGAACAGCATATGGATGTGTTGGATGACGATTGTAAGCGTCGCATGCACACCAACCCGCTGCGTGTTCTTGATAGTAAAAATGCTGCGGTACAGGAGATTTTGGCTGATGCACCTAAACTGTCGGAGTACCTGGATGAAGAATCTAAGCAACATTTTGCGGGTTTATGTGAACTATTAGACGCTGCTGGCATCGAATACCAAGTAAATGAACGTCTTGTACGTGGTTTAGATTATTATAACCGCACTGTTTTTGAGTGGATCACCGAAAGCCTGGGTGCCCAGGGCACGGTATGTGCTGGTGGCCGTTATGATGGCCTGGTTGAACAGCTTGGTGGTAAAGCAACCCCGGCGGTTGGTTTCGCGATGGGCCTTGAGCGTCTAGTCTTGCTGATGGAAACCTTGGAGCTAACGGACGTACGCCGCTCGGTTGATGTCTACATGGTGACGGCTGGTGAAGGCACCATGATGGCGGGCATGAAGCTGGCTGAGAAACTTCGTGAAGAAGTACCGGGCCTACGCGTAATGAACCATTTCGGTGGTGGTAGCTTTAAGAAACAGTTTAAACGTGCCGACAATGTTGGTGCTGCTATCGCACTTGTTCTTGGTGAGAATGAAGTTGCCGAGAATATGGTGGTTGTAAAAGATCTTCGTGGTGGTGAGCAAACTACCATGGCACAGGATGACGTAGCAGCGAAGCTTGCAGAATTGATTTAAGAGAGGACAGGAAGTGGACGTCAACATCACAGAAGAGCAACAGGTTGAACAGATTAAGGCTTGGTGGAAAGAGAACGGTAAAGCCGTTGTTCTAGGCGCTGTGATTGGTCTGGGTGGCCTGTACGGCTGGCGTTATTACCAGGGTGAAGTGCAGGCAGCCAAAGAGCAGGCATCTGATGCTTATACTCAGGTGATTACCCGTCTGGAAAGCGGTAGCACAGACGCTGTGGCGGATGTTCAGGCTTTCATCACTGCTCATGAAAGCAGCCAATATTCAGTGTTGGCGGCCCTTCAGCTAGCCAAGGCCCAGGTACAACTGGGTGAGTTGGATGCGGCAGTCGAACAGCTAAGCTGGGCGATTGGTAATACCCAGGACGAAGCGATCTTGCCGGTTGCGCAGACGCGCCTTGCTCGGATCTATGCTGGGCAGCAGAAATTTGACCTGGCGATGGCTGAGCTGGACAAGGTATCCGCTGAAAGCTGGCAGGCCAAGGTCGCCGAGCTACGTGGTGACGTGTTATTGCAAAAAGGTGATGTCGTAGCTGCGCGTGACGCTTACGTGCAGGCACAGCAGTTGGGCACATCGCCTGCGCTGCAGATCAAACTTGACGATCTGGCGCAGTAAAGGTTGATACGTATGCAAAAGGTGTTGAAGCAAGCCGTATCCGTCGCATTGGCAGTCGGCATTCTTGCCGGCTGTGCCGGAGAAGAAGAGACTATTCAGATGGCACCGTTGCCAAAGGTAGAGAGTTCTTTTTCACCGGTACAAAACTGGTCTCAGACTGTAGGTGATGGTGTCGGGCATTATTTTTCCAAACTGACCCCGGCAGTGGGCTACGGCAAGATTTTTATTGCCGACCGTAATGGGGTAGTGAAAGCGCTCGATCCAGAAACGGGTAACACACTCTGGGAGCAGGATTTAGAAACCGAGGTGACGGCGAAGCTGGCAGGTGGGATAGCCCTGTCTTACGGCAAGTTGTTTATTGGTTCCGAGAATGCCGAAGTCATTGCGCTTGATGAAGAGACGGGTGAGGAAGCTTGGCGTACCACTGTTGAAGGTGAAGTGCTTGCCAAACCTCTTGTAGACGAAGGCCTGGTAGTGGTAAATACCAGCCGTGGGATCTTGCAGGCGTTGGACGCTGATAGCGGTGAGCCTAAGTGGCAGCTCAGCAGCGAGGTGCCGAACCTGACATTGCGCGGTGACAGTTCACCGGTTGCAATTTCCGGTGGTATCTTCTGGGGTCAGGCCAATGGTCGACTTGCTGGTGCATTGGTGAACAATGGTCAGATGTTGTGGCAACAGCCGATTGGTTCACCAAAAGGCGGGACTGAAATTGATCGCCTGGTGGATGTTGATGCGACTCCGGTGATTGCCGGTGAGCGTCTGTATGCTATTGGCTATAACGGCAGTTTGGTTTCGATTGAGTTGCGTACCGGCCAGGCGGCCTGGAAACGTAACTACTCGTCAGCAACTGATTTTGTGATCGATGGCAGTCAGCTATATTTAGTGACAGACAAAGATCATGTGGTTGCGGTTGATGTCCGAAGCGGTACCGAGCTATGGCAAAATCAAAACCTTGAGTATCGTCTGCTTAGTGCGCCATCAGTGATCAATGGCTATGTTGTTCTTGGAGATAGTGAAGGCTACCTGCATTGGCTTGACCCGTATACCGGTGACTTTGTCGCTCAGCAGGAAACGGATGGCAGTGGAATTGCGATTCCACCGCAGCCGCTGAATGACGGTTATCTGGTCGTGACACGTGATGGCCGCATTAACAAAATGCAAATGCCGTAAATTGTCGGTATAATACCTAGCGTATTAAATTTTGTCGGCTCCTGCTGTGTATACAGTCAGGGGCCGTTATCGTTATATCCATTCACTATATTATTGTCGGGTGAAGGTGGCCAAAAGGGCTGCTGGAGGCAAGAATGAATGGAAGAATAAGTCATTAAGACTATGAAAAGTAAGAGGTAGTTATGATTCCTGTTGTTGCCCTTGTCGGGCGCCCAAACGTGGGTAAATCGACGCTATTCAACCGTCTTACCCGAACAAGGGATGCGCTGGTTGCAGATTTTCCTGGCCTAACAAGGGATCGTAAGTACGGTAAAGCTGAGCTCGAAGAGCACGAGTTTATTGTTATCGATACCGGTGGTATTGATGGCACCGAAGAAGGTGTTGAAACCAAAATGGCCGAGCAGTCACTGGCTGCGATCGAAGAAGCAGACGTGGTGCTGTTCCTCGTTGATGGTCGTGCAGGTTTGACTCCGGCCGATGAAGGCATTGCAAAGCACCTCCGCAGCCGTGAGAAGCCGACTTTCCTTGTGGTTAACAAGGTTGATGGTATTGATGCAGATAGCGCGTGTGCTGACTTCTGGAAGCTGGGCGTAGATGAAATGTACCAGATGGCCGCAACTCAAAACCGTGGTGTAACCGCACTGATGGAGCGCGCACTGGCACCGTTTGCTGAATCACTGAAAGAGTCAGAGGGAGAAGACGGTGACATCGTTGATCTTGACTCGGTTGAGGAGATCGAAAAAGCGAACCTATCGGAAGCTGACGCAGAAGCTGCTTATAAGCGTCTGCAAGAGCAGCCGATTAAGTTAGCCATTATTGGCCGTCCAAATGTCGGTAAATCAACCCTGACTAACCGTATTCTCGGTGAAGAGCGAGTGGTTGTATATGATATGCCGGGTACAACACGTGACTCTATCTACATTCCGATGGAACGTGAAGGCCAGGAATATGTACTGATTGATACCGCAGGTATTCGCCGTCGTAAGAATATGCACCAAGCGGTAGAGAAGTTTTCTGTGATTCAAACGCTGAAAGCGGTTGAAGATGCAAACGTGGTGCTATTGATCATTGATGCCCGCGAGAACATCTCGGATCAGGATCTAAGCTTGTTAGGTTATGCCCTGAATGCGGGCCGCTCGCTCGTGATTGCGGTCAACAAGTGGGATGGCCTGGACAACGAAGTGAAAGAGCGCGTTAAATCCGAGCTAGACCGTCGCCTTGGTTTCGTTGATTTTGCCCGCATCCACTTTATTTCTGCACTGCACGGTACCGGTGTTGGTCACTTGTATGAGTCAGTACAGGAAGCATACCAGTCCGCGACTAAGCGTATCAGCACATCGATGCTGACCCGTATTATGCAGATGGCCCAGGATGATCACCAGCCGCCAATGGTACGTGGTCGTCGTGTGAAGCTAAAATATGCTCACGCCGGTGGTTATAACCCGCCAATCGTGGTGGTTCACGGTAACTTGGTCAATGAACTACCGGGTTCTTACAAGCGCTACCTGATGAACTATTACCGTAAGTCACTGGAAATGATGGGTACACCAATTCGTATTCACTTCCAGAGCAGCGAGAATCCGTTCGAAGGCAAGAAGCAAAAGCTAACCGTTTCCCAAGAACGTCAGCGCAAGCGTCTTACCAGCGCGATTAAAAACCGCGACAAGTAAGCATTAGGCGAAAGCATCGCTTATTATTTCGAAAAACCCAGCCAGAGGCTGGGTTTTTTTATGCCTTGGGCATGGTGAATTGGTATAAAATATCGCCATTAAAGGTAGTTGAAAAGGAAAGATGATGTCAGGTGTTACCCCAACTCAGGTGTTGTTTGCACAGCCACAATGGCAGGCCGTGGCTGAAATCCAGTTATGTGTTCCGGCCAAGCAAGGAGGGAGCTGGCTGGTAACCGATCAGACGCCTTTTCATCCTGTCAGCCATATTTGGCCTGATCATCCGGCTGATCATGGCGTCATTGAGATTGAAGGCTGCCGCTATGATGTTGTTGGCTGTTATACGGGAGCGGTTGAGCTGGCAACTGGTACCCTCTATGTTGATGCCGATATTCCTGTAAAACGCGATGAGCCGGGCTGGGTATTTGTGGTGGTACATCATCTGGGGCAAGCACTGGAAGCGAAGCTGGGCAGCCGGGTTGAACTCATGGTTGATAAAACCTATCAGCAGGGGCTGAGCCGTGGGCATAGCGGGGGGCATTTATCATCATTGGCACTGAACAAGGTACTGCATCATGATTTTTGGCGCAAAGATGCATCACGCAAGGATGAGATGGGACATTATGATTTTCACAGTTATGCCCAGACGCAAAGCCGAGTGTCTGAAGACTGCAGTACCGATACTTACCGCTTGGGCAAGACGCTGCGCAAGCGCGGCCTAAATAGTGCGGACTTGCTGCAACGCCTTGATGAGGTGGCAATTAAAGTAAACCAGCAGCTTGAGCAGTGGTGCCAGGAGGGGGCGAACGTGATGATTCGTTGCGAAGGGAAGGCGTTAACGGATTCACGTTACTGGCAGTGCAAGTTCACTGATGGCCAGTTGATTGAAATCCCCTGTGGTGGGACACACATCCAGTCTTTGGCCGATTACAGCAAGCTGGAAGTTGAGTTTCAGCTAGTCAGTGAGCAGGAACTGGTGATGCTGACGAAAACCAGCGCTTAGACGACAGGTGGGCTATTACGGTAAAGTGAATCTTGTGGTCGATACGAGTTAACGTATTTTACATATTGCTTGATCTTCCAGGTTATCACGGAAGTGTAAGTGCAATATCCTGTGTAAAATTCAAATACAGGATATGTAACTTATGCTTTCGGGATGTGTATTGATAAATGTTCTTTTGCTACCAGATCGCTGATCACGATGGCTTTTTAAGTTGATCAACAGATTCACGAACGATCAAGTCGCCTGAAAATAAACCAATAGGGCTGATCTTTTCACCTTTAACCAGTAATAGGGCTTGTTCGACAGCGGCTTGTGCCATAGCGTCTACCGGAAGCATGACGCTGGATAGGCTGGGTATCAAAAACTGGCCTGCAGGATCATTATCAAAACCGATCACTGAAACTTCTTCGGGTACTTTCACCCCAGCTTCGTGCAAAGCACGGATAGCACCCATTGCCATATTGTCGTTGGCGGTAAAGAGTGCGCTGAATGGTCGTTTGCTGCCAAGCAGGACCTGGCAAGCGTGATAACCGCTTTGGCTGAAATAGTCCCCGTGGTACGTACCACTATGGCTAAGCTGGTGCTTGGCCAGCGTATCGTTGAATCCCTTGAGTCGTAAACGTGAATTGACAGAGCTCTCCGGCCCGCTGATACAGGCAATCTCACGGTGCCCGCGGGAAAGTAGAAACTCGGTGGCATCGCAGGCTGCCTGATATTGATCAAAGCAGACACAACGGGATTCAAACCCTTCAACCATTTGGTTTATCACCACCAAAGGTATCGGCAGGTTTTCCATCAGTTGTTTCAACTCCCCGGCCGGCATTTTTCGGGTATATAGGATCACCGCATCGACTTTGCGCTCGACCAGGCTATTGATAGCCTGGTATTCAGAATGTTGGCTGTGGCCACCATCCATGATCAGTAGCTGCTTGCCTGCAAGTGCGGCTGTTTCCGAAGCCTGGCGCATCAGGCTGCTGAAATAGGCACCCTCAAAGGCCGAAACGACTAAACCCAAGGTATTGGTGCAGTTGGTGGCTAGTGCCCGGGCCAGGCTATTGGGTTTGTAGCCCAAGGTGTCCATGGCTTGGTACACAGCGTCTGCAGTCGATTTCTTTACTTGTCCGGTATTGTTGAGCACACGGGATACCGTGGCTTTAGAGACACCGGCAAGTTTGCATACATCGTTAATCGTCGCCATGGATAAATCGGTTCCTGAAGATAGCGCTATACAGAATGAGGGAAAATGCCCGGGCAATGCGCGAGACGGCGTATTGTCGGGCATGATCACTGCTTGGATCAACCGTGTATTTGATTTATTCCCGTTGGGGTTACCGCATGTTGAAAGCGATTAGCGTGTTACTCCGTTTGAGCGGATCACCTCTTGGTACCAGAAAAACGATTTCTTGCGCTTCCGTGCCAGCCCATTTTCCCGATCTATATAGACAAAGCCATACTGCTTTTGGTAGCCATTCAGCCAGCTAAGTAGATCGATGAAAGACCAGGGATAGTAGCCGCGTACATCGATACCTTGCTTGATGGCAGACTCGGCTGCGCTAATATGGCTCGATAGATAGTCAATACGCGGATCATCAAGTACTTCACCGTCAACGATAGGATCTTTGGCACCCAGTCCGTTTTCGGTGATATAGAACGGAATATCACCGTAGCGCTCTTTTAAGCGCATCATCCCGACGCAAAGCCCTTCTGGGTATATCTCCCAATCCCAGTCGGTATAGGTGGACTTCGGGTTCCGGACAAATTTGAATAGCCCTTTGAAGCCAAACTCTTGCCCCGAGCCTTTTTCGCCCGTGGTGTTAATGCTGGTGTTATCAACATCAGGGTTGGCTGCAATCCACTCGCGCTTGTAATAGTTTACCCCGATAAAGTCACAGATATTATCTTTGAGCAGGACTTCATCTCCCGGAGCAAACTCTGGCACTCCCCATTTAAGCTGAGCCATATTCAGGATATGCGGCGGGTATTCTCCCTTGAGTACCGGATCGTAGAGCCAGTGGGTCAGGAGGTCATCGGCCATTTTACAGGCGGAAATATCTTCCGGACTATTGGTGATCGGATCGTGTGGCTGCATCACATTGACAAAACCGATCTGGCCATTGGCCGGAATACGGCCTTGCTCCTGGTACTGGCGGAATGCTTGTACCGCTTTGGCGTGGGCAACGAAGACATGGTGGCAGGCTTGGATACCGCGTTTTGGATCGCTCAGGCCTGGGGGATGTGCCCCGGTGAAGTAGCCCATACCAATGAAAATAAGGGTTTCGTTGAAGGTCGACCAAAGCTCGACCCGATCGCCGAATGCGTCGTAGCATAGTCGGGCATACTGTTCAAAGGCTTCGATAGTTTCCCGAGCTTCCCAGCCACCGATGTCTTGCAGGGCTTGCGGCAAATCCCAATGATATAAGGTGATCATGGGCTTGATGCCGTACTTTAGCAGCTCATCAATCAGATCGCTGTAAAACTGGACGCCGGCAGCATTGACCTTGCCACGGCCTTGTGGCAACAAGCGCGGCCAGCTAATTGAAAAGCGATAGCTTTGCAGCCCGGCTTCGGCCATGAGTACCACGTCTTCTTTAAAGCGATGGTAATGATCTGCGGCTATATCACCGTTAGTACCCTCGTGAGTCGTACCTGGCTGGTGGGAAAAAACATCCCATATTGATGGCCCCTTACCGTCAGCATCATGGCCACCTTCAACTTGGTAGGCGGCTGATGCTGCTCCCCATAAGAAGTCGTCAGGAAAAGCTGATGCGCTTTTTTCGCTCGTCATAGCTGGATTACCTTTTGGTCAATGAACAGAACAGGGAGACTGTAAAATAAAAATGAAACCGGTTACAGAAACCGGTTTCATTTTTGATTGAAACCGTGATCATGATCAAAAGGATCGTTAAACTGAGGAGGATCAAACGATCATTGCATGTCCCGTATTTTTCATTGCGCAATGTTGGTGAATCGCCGATTATGCGGGATAACGAGACTTGTCATAGGGAAGGAAGACGATGAGTAAGAATGCTTGTCCTAGTTGCCAGAGTGAGCTGAGCTGGAAAAACAGCCAGTATTATTGCGATGCCTGTCAGCAGCCAGTAAAGAAGCGGGCATTTTGTCCCGACTGTGAAGAGGAGCTGGAAAAACTGCAGGCCTGTGGTTCAGCCAGCTATTTCTGCAATCGCTGCAACGAGCTGAAATCAAAATCCCGCGTTAAGGTGGTGTTCGAGGCAGTTTAATTTCTGGTTTCCGGCACTGGTGGTCAATAGTATTGCCAGTGTTGGGTTTATCCTACCTTTCGGGCCTTATCTGGCTATATACACCAAGCAGGCTAATACTTAACAGTGGTAAATCGTCTTCAATCACGTCAATTTTCTGTGGGAATGATTGTCATTACGATAATTGTGTTCACTAATAGGGATTATTGGTATGGCTTCAGTTTCTCCACTGCTACAAGTTAGCAACCTGTCTGTTTCGTTTCGAATGGAAGATGAAACCGTCGAGGCAGTGAAAGGCATCTCCTTTCAGCTCGAGAAAGGGCAGACACTGGCATTGGTTGGTGAGTCAGGCTCGGGAAAATCAGTCTCTTCCAGCAGTATTATGGGGCTGCTGCCTCCCAACGCGACGATTGAACCTGACAGCTCTGTTTGCTTTCTCGGTGAGGAGCTGCTGACGATGTCTGAGAAATCGCTGCGACGTGTACGCGGCGATAGAATTGCAATGATTTTTCAAGAGCCGATGACTTCGCTTAATCCGTATATGCCTGTCGGGGAGCAAGTGGCTGAAGCGATTGTTTGCCACCGCAAGGTGTCACGCAAAGAAGCCCAGGCCGAGACGCTGGCATTGTTTGATAAGGTGCAGCTGCCCGATCCTGAAAAGCGGTTACGGCATTACCCTCACGAATTTTCAGGCGGCCAGCTGCAGCGGATCATGATAGCCATGGCACTGGCTAACAAGCCCGATATCCTGATTGCTGATGAGCCTACGACCGCCTTGGATGTCACGGTACAGGCCGAAGTACTGAAGTTACTGAAAGATATCCAGGTAGAAATGGGAATGGCGATTTTGTTTATTACCCACGATCTGGGGGTAGTCAAGCATTTTGCCGATGATGTGGTTGTCATGTGCAAAGGTGAGCTGGTTGAAACCGGGAGCGTAAGCCAGATCTTTACCCAGCCCCGCCATAGCTACACCAAAATGTTATTGGATGCAGAGCCCAAAGCACACGGGCCTATTGAAGTGACTCACTCATCGAATGTGTTGGAAGCTGACAACATCAATGTGAAGTATGTGCTGAAAACCAACTGGCTAGGTATGGAGACAGAGCATCTTGAGGCTGTAAAAGGGATCAGCCTGGCGGTACGCCCGGGGCAAACGGTCGGGATTGTCGGTGAGTCCGGTTCCGGAAAATCAACCCTTGGCAGGGCCCTGATGCAGCTGCTTCCGTCGACCGGGACAATTCGTTTTGAAGGCCAAAACATCAGTACGATGACCGCCCGGCAACGTTATGAGTTGAAGCGCAACATGCAGATGGTATTTCAGGACCCTTATGGTTCACTGTCACCAAGGATGACGGTGGGTGAGATCATTACCGAGCCTATGACCGTGTTTGGTGCTATAAGCAAGCAAGAACGCATGTGGCGGGCTCGCCAGGCGCTGGAAGAGGTTTGTCTCGAGCCTAGTTGTATTAACCGCTATCCGCATGAGTTTTCGGGCGGTCAACGACAGCGGATAGCCATCGCCCGGGCATTGATCATGGAGCCGCAGTTTATCTTGTTGGATGAGCCGACCTCGGCATTGGATCGCTCGGTGCAATTGACCGTACTGGAATTACTCAAAGATATACAGCAGCGTCATAATATCGGTTACCTATTTATCAGTCATGATCTGTCGGTGATACGGGCGATATCGGATGAAGTGATTGTGATGCAGCGCGGAGAGGTAGTTGAGCGAGGTACGGCACAGCAAGTGTTTGAGGCCCCGCAGGAAATTTATACCCAGCGTTTAATTGATGCCTGTATGCTAATTGATGCTGCTTGATCGGTTCCAGATCGGTGCATGATTACTATCAATAGCAAAAAAACGCCGCATCATGCGGCGTTTTTGTGTTCGGGTTATGCTATCTAGTCACTGACCACTGAGCGAATTTCACCCTCGGCGACTTTGGTATGCAGGGTATCTCCGGGCTGTACCTGATCGGCGCGGCGGATCACCTTGCCCTTGTCGTTACGGGTAATGGAATAACCGCGTCCCAATGTTGCCAGCGGGCTGACGGTTTCCAGTTTTTCCGCGGCCATCGCGAGCTTGTGGCTGGCATTGAGCAGGCGGCGGTCCATGGCATCGAGCAAGCGATGCTGGGCTTTTTCCAGCCGGTTGCTCTGCTGTTTGATGGTTTGGGCCGGGGAGTACAGGGCCAGTTTATAATCGGCGCGATGAATATGCTGCTGGTGGCTGCTGAGCAAGTGGCGCATTGCCCGCTCCATCCGGCTCGAAAGCTCATCGAGGTGCTGTTGCTGCTGGTTCAGCCGAACCTGCGGGTGCTGGCGATCCAGCCGGTGCTGCAGGTTGACGACTTTTGCCTGGCGGGCCGCAAGGTAGTGGCGGATCGCATGGTGAAGCTGCTGGGATTTCTGGCTGATTTTCTGTGTCTGGTGCGTCATATCGCGGCTGATCAGCTCGGCGGCCGCAGATGGTGTCGGTGCCCGTATATCGGCAACAAAGTCTGCAATAGTGACATCTACTTCATGGCCAACGGCACTGACAATCGGGATCTGGCTGGCGGCAATGGTGCGGGCGACGATTTCTTCGTTGAACGACCACAGATCTTCCAGCGAACCGCCCCCACGGCCAACGATCAGGACATCACATTCCTGGCGTGCATTGGCACGGCCAATGGCCTGGGCAATGGAAATCGCGGCCCCTTCGCCTTGCACCACCGTCGGGTAAATCACCACAGGCAAACCGGGATCACGGCGTTGCAGGACATTGAGAATATCATGCAGGGCCGCACCAGTTTTCGAGGTTACGATGCCGACGCGTTTCGGTTGCTCGGGCAGGGGCTTTTTCAGCGACTGGGCAAACAGCCCCTCAGCGGCGAGTGACATTTTCAGCTGTTCAAACTGCTGCTGCAGGCGGCCGTCCCCTTCCGGCTGCATGCTCTCGATGATCAGCTGGTAATCACCACGCGGCTCATACAGAGAGAGCCTCGCCTTCACCAATACTTGAGAGCCATTGGCAGGTTTAAAGGTCACCCGGCGATTGCTGCCTTTGAACATGGCACACTTCACCTGGGCCCGTGAGTCCTTGAGGGTGAAATACCAGTGGCCAGAAACAGGCATGGACAGGTTTGACAGTTCACCGATAAGCCAAACCACGCCCATTTCATTTTCAAGAATGAGACGAACCTGCGCATTGAGGCTGGAAACGGTATAGATACGATCGTTGGATTGGGTCTGTTGGGCGAACATGGTCACGAGGGAAGACACCTGTTATCGGAAGATAAGTGGTTAAGTAGTGTGCGAAAATGTGTTGATAAACGAGTAGGCAGATCGCTGGACAGATCTTGGCCGTTATTGAATGACCGCAGCACCGGAAACTTAACCGAAATATATTACGCATCAAGCAAAAAGTGTCAATAAAAAAAGTTAATTTTTTTGTGGCTAAACGTTTGCTCTCTCCGTATAATTCGTTCGCAATATTTTATCCTCCCTTAAACCTTAACTTGGTGTGAGATATTGCAATGTTACGTATCAAACAAGAAGCTCTAACTTTTGATGATGTTCTGCTGGTTCCAGCACACTCTACGGTTCTCCCTAACACTGCCGATCTGCGCACCCAGCTAACGAAAAAGATTTCGCTAAACATTCCTATGGTTTCTGCTGCTATGGACACAGTAACTGAAGGGCGTTTTGCCATTGCGTTAGCTCAGGAAGGTGGCATTGGTTTCATTCACAAAAACATGTCTATTGAACAACAAGCGAACCAAGTTCGTATGGTTAAAAAGTTCGAAGCGGGTGTTGTGTCTGAACCTGTAACAGTGAAGCCAACTGCAACGATTGCAGATGTAAAAGAACTAACCATTAAGAATGGTTTTGCTGGTTATCCGGTTGTGTCTGATAACAACGAGCTTGTTGGTATCATTACTGGCCGTGATGTACGTTTTGTCACAGATCTTTCAATGAAGGTTGAAGAAGTGATGACGCCAAAAGACAAATTGGCGGCGGCAAAAGAGGGGGCTTCGCGTGAAGAAGTTGAAGTTATCATGCAAGAGCATCGCGTAGAGAAAGTGCTGTTGGTAAATGGTGATTTCCAGCTGAAAGGTATGATCACAGCGAAAGATTTCCAGAAAGCAGAGCGCAAACCGAATGCATGTAAAGATGAGCTAGGTCGTCTACGTGTCGGTGCGGCAGTTGGTGCTGGCGCGGGTAATGAAGAACGCGTTAAAGCCCTGGTTGAAGCGGGTGTTGACGTACTGCTGATTGACTCTTCACACGGTCACTCTGAAGGTGTTCTGCAACGTATTCGTGAGACACGTGAAGCTTTCCCTGAACTACAAATCATCGGTGGCAACGTAGCAACGGCTGAAGGTGCGCGTGCACTTATCGAAGCCGGTGTAGATGCCGTTAAAGTGGGTATTGGCCCAGGCTCTATCTGTACGACTCGTATCGTTACCGGTGTTGGTGTTCCCCAGCTAACGGCTATTTCTGATGCCGTGGATGCTGCATCTGAGTTTGGTGTTCCAGTTATCGCTGATGGCGGTATCCGCTATTCTGGCGATATGTGTAAGGCTATCGTTGCTGGTGCATCATGTGTCATGGTCGGTTCAATGTTCGCGGGTACTGAAGAAGCTCCGGGTGAAGTTGAACTGTACCAGGGCCGTGCTTACAAGTCATACCGTGGTATGGGCTCTCTAGGTGCGATGTCTCAAGGTTCTTCTGACCGTTACTTCCAGACGGATAACGCGGCAGACAAGCTAGTGCCAGAAGGTATCGAAGGCCGTGTTGCTTATAAAGGCCACATCAAAGAAATCGTTCATCAGCAGATGGGCGGCCTGCGTTCAAGCATGGGCCTAACCGGTTCAGCAACGATTGAAGCGCTACGTACACAAGCTGAGTTTGTACGTATCTCTGGTGCGGGTATCAAAGAGTCACACGTTCATGATGTGACAATTACCAAAGAAGCGCCAAACTACCGTATGGGTTAATTTTCACCAAGCAAACTGATGCTTGACGAAAACGTTTGCCTAAACGGGAAACTTGTATAAGATCGGGGGCGTATTTAGGCCCCCCAAATTTCAATTATTTTTGAGACTTCTCGATAATGACTACATCTACAAATATTCATGACCAACGTATCCTTATTCTGGATTTTGGTTCTCAATATACTCAGCTAATTGCTCGTCGTATCCGTGAAATCGGTGTTTATTGTGAGCTGTGGAGCTGGGACGTTGATGAAGCCGATATTCGTGACTTCAACCCGAACGGTATTATCCTTTCTGGTGGCCCGGAGAGCGTGACCGGAGATGAATCACCTCGTGCACCACAATACGTATTTGAAGCGGGCGTGCCAGTATTTGGTGTTTGTTACGGCATGCAAACCATGGCTGAACAGCTTGGCGGTAAAGTTGCCGGCTCTTCAATGCGTGAATTTGGTTACGCGCAAGTTGAAATTGTTGAACCAACATCATTCTTTAAGAATATTGAAGATGCAGTAGCCGAAGATGGTAATGGGTTGCTGGATGTATGGATGAGCCACGGTGATAAAGTGGTCGAAATCCCGTCTGATTTTGTTAAGGTTGCGCAAACTGATACTTGCCCATATGCGGCAATTGCCAACGAAGATAAGCATTTCTACGGTGTGCAGTTCCACCCGGAAGTTACTCATACCCGTCAGGGCATGCGTATTATCGAGAACTTCGTTCTTAATATCTGTGGCTGTGAGAAGCTTTGGACATCAGCCAATATCATCGAAAATGCTATTGCGGACATCAAAGAGCAAGTCGGCGATGATGAAGTTATTCTTGGTCTGTCTGGTGGTGTTGATTCATCAGTCGTCGCGATGCTTGTTCACCGTGCAATTGGTAACAAGCTGACCTGTGTATTTGTTGATAACGGCTTACTTCGTTTAAACGAAGGTGAGCAAGTGATGGACATGTTTGGTGACCACTTCGGCCTGAATATTGTACATGTTAAAGCAGAAGACCGTTTCTTAGATGCACTTGCTGGCGAAAACGATCCTGAAGCAAAACGTAAGATCATTGGGCATGTATTTATCGATGTATTCGATGAAGAATCAAAGAAACTGAAGAATGCTAAGTGGCTGGCTCAGGGAACCATTTACCCGGATGTGATTGAATCAGCGGCTTCGAAAACCGGTAAAGCACACGTTATCAAATCGCACCACAATGTGGGCGGTTTGCCTGATGATATGGAAATGGGTCTGGTTGAACCGCTGAAAGAGCTGTTCAAAGATGAAGTCCGTAAAATCGGTCTAGAGCTTGGTCTGCCATACAACATGCTTTACCGCCACCCGTTCCCGGGTCCAGGTCTGGGTGTTCGTGTACTAGGCGAAGTGAAGAAAGAGTACTGTGACTTACTACGTCGCGCTGATGCTATCTTCATTGAAGAGCTGCACAATGCCGATCTTTACAATAAAGTGTCTCAGGCATTCACCGTATTCCTGCCAGTACGCTCTGTAGGCGTGATGGGCGATGGCCGTAAATATGACTGGGTTGTGTCTCTGCGTGCAGTAGAAACAATCGACTTCATGACCGCGCATTGGGCACACTTACCATACGACTTCCTTGGTAAGGTCTCGAACCGTATCATCAACGAAGTTGATGGTATTTCTCGTGTGGTTTACGATGTATCGGGCAAGCCACCAGCAACCATCGAGTGGGAATAAATCTCGACCTTGCGATTGGTAAGGCGGAGATCATTGAAAAAGGCACCTTCGGGTGTCTTTTTTTGTTTCTGGACAAACTCATTCCACTTATGAATCTAGGTAGGGATGATATTGACGAGGTAATTTGTTGAAGGCTCTAGTGTTGTCGAGATGAGAATCGGTTGTGGGCTTGTTGTTAGTGGTATGTTTTGTGTTAATATTTGTTTACAATATATTCTCATGGTATTTTATTATTAGCTAGCTGGATATGCGTTTTGTTATTGTATTCTTATTACAATTATCTGCATGATTTTTCTTCAGGGAAAATTCTGGATTGACTGGCGATAAGACCATTAATACACCGCCGTAAATTTACAACATCATTAACGACCATGGAGCTCCCATGAGTAACCAAGCCGTAAAACAAGTACCAGAAGCGTCCTCTGGTGCAATGAATAAATTTCTTAATTTCATCGAGCGTGCAGGCAATAAAATCCCCGATCCTGCGTTGCTTTTTTTCTGGGGGTTATTGATTGTATGGGGCTTATCCGCTCTGCTATCTCAGTTTGACTTTGGCTTTATTCACCCTGTAACCGGGCAGACTGTTGAAGTGAAGAACTTGCTGACAGGTGAATCATTTGCAAGTTTCTTAGCGAATATGGTGAAGAACTTCACTGGCTTTGCTCCGCTGGGTATCGTGTTAGTGGCGATGCTGGGTGTGGGGGTTGCTGAAGCATCAGGCTTCATCAATACTGGCTTAAAGAAGATGCTTAACTTCACGCCAGCGAAACTGTTAACACCGATGCTAATTTTGGTAGCGATTGTTTCTCATACCGCGGCGGATGCGGGTTACGTATTGGTTATTCCACTTGGCGGTATTATTTTCCACGCTGCGGGTCGTCACCCTCTGGCGGGTATTGCGGCTGCGTTTGCGGGTGTATCGGGTGGTTTCTCTGCGAACTTTATTCCTTCAGGTATCGATCCTCTTCTTGCCGGCTTTACCCAGTCTGCGGCACAAATTCTCGATCCTGCGTATATTGTAAACCCGCTATCTAACCTGCTATTTACTGGCTTATCTTCAATTTTAGTTGTTGGTATTGGCTGGTATGTCACAGAGAAGATCATTGAGCCACGCCTGGCGAATACCGCTGTTGATGAAGATGCGGAAGAAGCACCAGATATGGGCTCTTTCACTGAAATCGAAAGCAAAGCGTTCTCGCGTGCGGGTTGGGCAATGGTTGCAGGTATTGTGGTACTGGTTGCTTCTGTTTTTCCTGAGACCTCACCACTACGCTCGCCTGAGGGGGAAATCACGGCTTTCGCAGCACCATTGATGCAGTCTATCGTGCCATTGATCTTCATTCTGTTTGTTATCCCTGGTGTGGTGTACGGCAAAGTGGCTGGTACGTTCAAATCGAGCGATGATGTGATTAAGTCAATGTCAGCAACGATGAGCAGCATGGGCAGCTTCATGGTGATGGCATTCTTCATTGCACAATTCTTGGTCGCATTTACCCAATCAAACCTAGGTACGCTATTGGCTCTTTCTGGTGCTGAGATGCTTCATGCGATGAACCTGCCTGGTCAGGTAACGATTGTTGGTATGATTTTGCTTACCGCGTTTGTAAACCTATTAGTCGGTTCAGCATCGGCGAAGTGGGCACTGATTGGCCCAATCCTTGTACCTATGCTAATGGCGGTGGGTATTTCCCCTGAACTGACACAAGCGGCTTACCGTGTTGGTGACTCCGTTTCTAATATTATCTCTCCAATGATGGTGTTCTTCCCGCTGGTTGTTGTTTATATGCAGCGCTATGTGAAGAGCTCGGGTATTGGCTCGTTAGCTTCCATGATGATGCCTTACTCTATTGCGATGCTGATTGGCTGGACAATCTTCCTGCTGGCCTACTGGGCTGTTGGAATTCCTCTGGGTATCCAGGCTCCATATACGTACAGCATGTAACCAACATTACTGTAATGAAGCAAACAAGGCCCCGCAATGCGGGGCTTTGTTATTTGTGGTGGTTATGAGAGATCCTTGTTTGGTATAAAATTCTGATTGATTGGTTTATTTTGAAATTTTATATCGGAAATTATTATGTTGAGTTGTCACCAATGGGTGGTCATTGATGTGGTTGGTCGGCTTTATTTCTATTTTTATTCTCTACTTTTTGGTGTTTTGGTGGTTTTTAAGTCTAAATAATTGCAAGTCTGTGAGTTTTACGTGTTGATGGCGATTTGTTACTTTCACCTCATAAAGCAACATAAAAACTCAATCGAAGTAGTAAGGAAGTACGATTATGAGTGAGACCATTGCACCAGCACCTGCCCAGAAAGGCGTGATAGCGTTTATTGAAAGGGCTGGCAAGAAGATCCCCGATCCTGTCATTATTTTCATGTTCCTGTTTACCTTCTCGCTGGCACTGACTGGCCTGATTGGCGGTCTGCAGTTTGAAACGACAGGCGCTGATGGTGGCGCTGTTACCCATACCATTAAAAATATGCTGGCTACTGAAAATGTTCGCTGGATGTTTGACAATGCGTTGCTGACCAATTGGCTGTCGTTTGGACGCGGTGTACTGGGCGTGATCCTGATTGTAATGCTGGGTGTCGGTATTGCTGAAAACTCAGGGCTGTTGACGGCAGTGATCAAGAAAGTGGGGTTGCGTATCAATGATCGCTGGTTGCCACTATTGGTGGTTTTCCTGGGGATCATGAGTTCAATCGCCACGGATGCTGGCTACCTGATCTTGATCCCGCTGGCTGGCCTGCTGTATGCCGGCTTGGGTAAGAACCCGTTGATTGGTATGGCGGCAGCCTTTGCTGGTGTGTCTGCTGGTTTTTCTGCTAACCTGATCCCGGCTACACCGGTTGATGTTATTCTCGGTGCCAATGCCCGTATTTTTGCCGAATCTCAGGGGATCCCGT
Organism: Photobacterium sp. HL06; assembly: GCF_059552575.1. Classification (NCBI taxonomy): domain Bacteria; kingdom Pseudomonadati; phylum Pseudomonadota; class Gammaproteobacteria; order Vibrionales; family Vibrionaceae; genus Photobacterium; species Photobacterium sp. HL06. The sequence goes on along the minus strand of NZ_CM183914.1, from coordinate 3,325,599 downwards.
TTGAAACTGCAAGCGGCGAAGCACTTAATCCGGCGACCATGCACTACTTCTTCATCTTTGCTTCTACCTTCTTGCTTGCAGGCCTTGGTGCCTGGGTGACCACCCGTTTTGTGGCGCCGCGCCTGGAAAAAATGTCCTATGAGTTGCCGGAAGATCTGAACCTGAACGATTTCCAGGTTTCTGAGGCTGATAATAAAGGTCTTCGTGCTGCAGGTATCGGCCTGTTGCTGGCATTGTTGGCTGTTGCTGGCTTAGCAATGGGACCACTGGCGACGTATACCAATGATGCAGGCCGTGAAGTTACGCCGTACCTGGATAACGTGATTTTGTTGATCGCGATGGTATTCGCCGTTGTCGGTATTTTCTTCGGTGTTGCGACGGGAAAATTCAAGTCGCTGCAGGATGTTGTAAAGGCAATGGTGAAGCAGATGAACACCATGGGCTATATCCTGGTACTGACTTTCTTCTGTTATAACTTTTTGGCATTGCTAGGCTTTTCGGGGCTAGGTACCTATGTGACTTACCTTGGTGCCACATTCCTTGGCTCACTAGGTTTACAAGATTTTCCGATTCTACTCATCATCGGCTTTATTCTGACTACGGCGGTGATCAACCTGTTTGTCGGCGGCCTGACGTCGAAGTGGATGCTGCTTGGTCCGATTTTCGTGCCAATGCTATACCAGGTTAACCCTAATATGACCCCTGACTTGGTGACGGCCGCATACCGTGTGGCGGATTCATCGACTAACATCATCACGCCAATGATGAGTTATGCGGGCGTTATACTGGCCTTTATGCGTAAATATAAGCCTGAGCTGACATTCGGCGATGTGATCGCGATGATGGTACCGTACTCGCTGGCATTCTTGACCGTATGGACAACGGTGCTGGTGGGCTTCTTTGCGTTCAGTATCCCGCTAGGATTCTAATGTCGGTGTAGACTCGACGTAATAATAACAAGCCCGGCAATATGCCGGGCTTGTTATAGGTATTCACTTTATGCCCCGAAGTGGCTAGCGTGGAAGCGCAGGTGATCTTCGATAAAACTCGCAATAAAGTAATAGCTATGATCGTAGCCTTCCTGCATCCGCAGCTCTAGCGGGTAGCCGCTTTGTTTCGCTGCAGCCTGCAGCATTTCAGGTTTTAGCTGCTCGGTCAGGAAATCATCCTTTGCCCCCTGGTCGACCAGGGCCGGAAGCGGGTTGGTTGACTGCTTCATCAATTCAGAGCTGTCATACTGTTTCCAGCTTTCCTGATCATTACCCAGGTAGCCAGCGAATGCCTTCTTGCCCCAAGGGCAGTTAACCGGATTGGTGATTGGGCTGAAGGCCGAGACGGAGGTGAAGCGCTCCGGATTGCGCAAAGCAATCATCAGGGCACCGTGGCCCCCCATTGAGTGGCCACTGATTGCACGTTGTTGGCTTACCTGGAAATTGTTCTCAATTAGCCCTGGCAGTTCGTTGACCACATAATCATACATCTGATAGTGGCGGTTCCACGGCTCGCGGGTGGCATTGATGTAGAAGCCTGCACCAAGGCCGAAGTCATAGCTGCCTTCGGGATCGTCAGCGATACCTTCACCACGAGGGCTGGTGTCCGGTGCGACAATGGCGATACCTAGTTCGGCCGCAATGCGTTGTGCGCCGGCTTTCTGCATGAAGTTCTCGTCGGTACAGGTTAAGCCCGACAGCCAGTACAGAACCGGTACCTTGGTACCTGTGGCGGCTTGGGGTGGCAAGTAAATCGCAAAGCGCATCTCGCAGTTCAAGGCGGTAGAGCGGTGGGTATATTGTTTATGCCAGCCACCAAAGCTTCTGTTGGCGCTGATATTTTCTAAAGTCATAGGTTGGATAATCTCTCAACGGTCAAAAAGCGCTGCCGAAGCAGCGCTAAACAATGGCTGGTTATCATTATTTGTCGAAGTGGATAACGCTACGGATACTCTTGCCTTCATGCATAAGATCAAATGCGTGGTTAAGATCTTCCAGGCCCATGGTGTGAGTGATGAAGTCATCCAGCGCGAACTCACCCGCCATGTAACGTTCTACGATTTCTGGCAGCTCAGAGCGGCCTTTAACGCCACCAAAAGCAGAGCCACGCCATACGCGACCAGTTACCAGCTGGAATGGACGGGTCGAAATTTCCTGACCAGCACCGGCAACACCGATGATCACGGATTCGCCCCAACCTTTATGGCAGCACTCAAGCGCAGAACGCATAACATTGACGTTACCGATACACTCGAACGAGTAATCAACACCGCCGTCAGTCATTTCAACAATTACTTCTTGAATTGGCTTGTCGTAGTCGTTCGGGTTGATACAGTCCGTTGCACCCAGTTTTTTCGCTAGCTCGTATTTGCTTTCATTGATATCCACACCAATGATACGGCTGGCACCTGCCATGGTTGCACCAATGATGGCAGAAAGGCCGATACCACCTAAACCAAAGATAGCAACTGTGTCGCCTTTCTCTACTTTAGCTGTATTAAGTACGGCACCCATACCGGTTGTTACGCCACAGCCTAATAGGCAAACTTCTTCCAGCGGTGCATCTTTGTTGACTTTCGCTAGCGATATTTCAGGTAGTACTGTGTATTCAGAGAAGGTTGAACAGCCCATGTAATGGAAAATTGGCTGGCCATCTTTATAGAAACGGGTTGTACCGTCAGGCATCAGGCCTTTACCCTGGGTTTCACGAACGGCTTGGCATAGGTTAGTTTTGCCTGATTTACAGAACTTACACTCGCCACATTCAGCGGTATAAAGAGGGATAACGTGATCACCTACTTGGACACTTGTTACGCCTTCACCGACTTGCTCAACAATACCGCCGCCTTCGTGGCCAAGGATTGATGGGAAAATGCCTTCAGGATCTTCACCAGAAAGAGTGAAAGCATCTGTGTGACAGACACCCGTTGCGACGATGCGTACGAGTACTTCGCCTGCTCTTGGCAGCATGACATCCACCTCTTCAATCGACAGTGGCTGATTAGGACCCCAGGCAACAGCGGCTTTGGACTTAATAAATTGATCAGACATTCTGTTCTCTCTTATCTCATTATTGGGTGTCTACAGAGTACCGTCTTCCCGTGTTTTGACTGGTTGCGAGTATCAAAATATCGCGAGCGGTATCAATACACTGTAGAAAAGAAATTCTTCCTCGACGACAGTTTTTAATATTACGTCGTGCGTTGTGATGGTGAGTATTATATTTTTTTCAAAAGAAATGATAATTACCGACTTCTGCAAATAACTTTTACCAGGTAGTAATAATCATTGCTGGAGGCTATCAGGCAAGATACTGATATTATTGGTGGCTCGGTATCACAGGGCTGAAGCGGTTGGAGCAGGGCTGACTTGGCCTTATAATGCGCAGCCGTGACTGAATGTAAGATTTGAGAGATCCCGTGACCGATCAGAGCCAAGACGAACTGTTTATGCGCCGTGCCATTGAGCTGGCAGCCAAAGCCGAAGAAGAAGGTGAAGTGCCTGTTGGGGCGGTAGTCGTGTATAACGGCCAGGTGATCGGGGAAGGTTGGAACCGCTCGATTGGCCAGCATGATGCTACCGCCCATGCCGAAATTATGGCTCTGCGCCAGGCCGGGAAAGTGATCCAGAATTACCGCCTGTTGGATGCTACCTTGTATGTGACCCTGGAGCCTTGCCCAATGTGTGCCGGGGCGATGGTGCATAGCCGGGTTGGCAAAGTGATATACGGAGCCTGCGATTTAAAAACGGGGGCTGCTGGCAGTATCATGAATCTGTTGAGCTATGATCAGGTCAATCACCATGTTGCCTGTGAATCGGGATTGCTGGCTGATGACTGCCGTGCCCAGCTGCAGGCTTTTTTCAAACGCCGTCGTGCCGAGAAAAAAGCAGCGAAAAAAGCACGGCAAGTTGCGCTGGCCGAGCACCAAGCTAAAGCGTAGTCGCTAGCGGATAAAAGAAAGCCCGACGCTTATGCCGGGCTTTGTTTTTGAAGCAGATCGTTGATCAGCTGACAATGCTGGCAGCAACAATATAGCTGCGCTGGCGCCAAAGGACTTTTTTCCGAATATTGGCATTTAAGCGCTTGCGTCGGGTCGCGATCGATGTCATTCGCTGTTTTAGGCTTTTTACCGCCTTTTTCTGCCTTGAAAATCGCATAGTTCCTCCCCACAAAGCAATGGCATCGTTATGCCTGTTATTAATGATTATTGTCTTTAGCTTAGCCAAGACGATGCGTCGATTGTTACCTAATTAGTTGTGATTGAGAATGATCCAAGTCTCATATTAGGGCTTGGCATTGCAAATAAGCTAATGGTAACTGTGATTTGATTTCAGAGACAGAACAGCCCTATCTAGGTAGGGCTGTTGACTATGGTTTGGTGTGCTAATTGCCAGCTGTTTTTGTCGGCTTTGCTGTGTTTGCTGCCTCGTCGCCGGCTGCCTTTAGACCAGCTTCAGGGGGCTCGGGCGGGGTGATTGTATGTAGATCATCAATGACCGCAATATCCTGCTGCTGGGGGGGGGGATTGTGTGCCTGCTCATAACCGATAATGCTCTGGTAGTAGCGACGGATATTTTCGACATAATTCAGCGCTTCATCACCACGGGCATAGCCATAGCGGGTCTGCTTGTAATATTTACGCTGACGTAGCAGCGGCAGGCGCTGCTTGACATCACTCCAGGCATCCGGATTGCCACCCTGCTGTTTGGTCAGGCGTCGGGCATCCATCAAGTGGCCGAAGCCGACATTGTATGAGGCGAGGGCAAACCAGACCTTTTCATGCTCTTCGATACTGTCCGGGACCCGATTGATCATTTTTCTTAGATACTGGGTGCCACCACGGATGCTCTGTTCGGGATCGAGGCGGTTATTCACGCCGACAGATTTCGCTGTTGGCAGTGTCAGCATCATCATACCGCGGACACCAGTAGGAGAAACCGCACGTGGGTTCCAGTGTGATTCCTGATAGGACAAGGCGGCAATCAAGCGCCAGTCGAATTCTTCTGAGTACTTTTTGAATAGTGACTCCCAGCGCGGTAGTTTTTTCTCAACCGCACGCAAGAAAGCACGGGTGTCGACATAGTCGAACGTATCGACATGGCCAAAATATTTCTCTTCGAGCTTGGCCAGTTCGCCACTTTGCTGCATCTCGCCAAAAAACTCGATAAGCAGTGCGTAAAGGCTGTCATCCGGTGTCTGGTTGACAAACCAGGCGATGGGCTCATCCTCGGTCAGCTCAAGGGCGGTAGCAATATCGGGGTGGATGCGCTGGCTGAGTGCTACATCGACAGAGTCAGCAATGGTGTAGTCCAGCTCGCCTTTGGCCACCATCCGCAGCAGTTCTTCACTGTCGGTTTCTTCAATGGCCTGCCACTGTAATTGCGGATAGAGTACTTTTAGGGTACCGAGGCTTTTCTCGTGGCTTGACCCTTTTACTACCGTCAGTGACCCTTTGTTTTGAGCCAGATCTTCGTTATCGCGTGGGCGCCATTGCCCTTTTTTATAGACCACGATCTGGCTGGCGTAGTAATAGGCCGGAGCAGCCCGAAACTCAGCCAGGCGATCATCGGTCATGGTCAGCCCTGCGGCAACAATATCTACATCACCCCGTTTCAGGGTAGGAAAGAGCCCGGCCAGGGTGAACATCGGCTGCATTTCCAGCTTTACGCCCAACTTGGCAGCAAACCGCTGGGCAAGCTCATAGTCGAGGCCGGTTGGACCGTCACTGCCGATGAAATAAGAAAGCTGGTTGTTCAGCGTACCGATACGCAACACGCCGCTTTCGCGGATCTTTTCCAGATCACTGCGGGTAGGGTCTTCCAGCCATTTGCACCCGCTAAGCAGTAATAAGCTCAGCATGATAGCGAAACCGTAGCGAAGGCTAGGAGTTAATCGAATATTGTTCAACAATATATGCTCATCGTTATAATTAGGTGTTCTTTATACCAAAGCTCGCCAGATCAGCAAAGTCGCTCGGCAGTTCACTGTGAGGAATTCTCTGTTTAAGATGCCACCAAACGCATAATAATGGCACTTGTCTTGTGGCACTTGGTTGGAAAAGATAGTTCAAAATGACCCTTTATGGGGAAATCGCCTCTATATTTCTCCTTGATTTACACCTGAATGAAAAAAAAACACGCAAACGGTTGCGTCAGGTGTTACGTCACAAAAAAAATTCCCTTATACTACGCACCATCGTGAGTTACTCGCCTCGATTCATTCGGGTCAATTCGGTGAAAAAGGTGGCATTGACGTAATTAGCCCAGTAATTGAACTGGGTGTTAGGCCAATATCACCTTCATTCAACTGCTAATCGAGAGACGTACGCACATGGAAATTTTGCGTGGTTCACCCGCACTGTCTGAGTTTCGCGTTAACAAGCTACTAGAGCGTTGCCGCGAGTTAGATCTGCCTGTGTCAGGCATTTACGCTGAGTTTATGCATTTTGCTGATGTATCTGCTCCCCTGAATGCTGATGAGCAAAGCAAGCTGGCAAGCCTGCTAACCTACGGTCCAACGATTGCAGAGCATGAGCCGACAGGCATCTTGCTACTGGTTGCCCCTCGTCCTGGTACTATCTCTCCATGGTCATCTAAATCGACCGATATCGCCCATAACTGTGCCCTTGAAAATGTTAAGCGTCTAGAGCGTGGTACTGCGTATTACGTTGAAACAACCGCGGCATTGACCGAGCCTCAGCTCACTGAACTGAAAGGCCTGATCCACGATCGCATGATGGAAGTGGTTTTCAACGAGCTGGAAGCGGCAAGCGCACTGTTTAAGCAAGCTGAGCCTGCTCCGGTTCAGAGTGTGGATATCCTGGCGGGTGGCCGCAAGGCGCTGGAAGAGGCGAACGTATCACTCGGCCTTGCCCTGGCAGAAGATGAGATTGACTACCTGGTGGAGAATTTCACTAAGCTGGGACGTAACCCGAATGACATCGAGCTAATGATGTTTGCCCAGGCTAACTCAGAGCACTGCCGCCATAAAATCTTTAATGCTGACTGGACGATCGACGGCGTTGATCAGGACAAGTCACTGTTTAAGATGATCAAGAACACTTACGAGAAAAACCACGACTACGTGCTGTCGGCTTATAAAGATAACGCTGCAGTGATGGAAGGTTCTCACGTCGGCCGTTTCTTCCCGAACCCGGAATCTCGTCAATATAACTACCATCAGGAAGCGGCACACATCCTGATGAAAGTGGAAACCCACAACCACCCAACAGCGATTTCGCCTTGGCCGGGGGCTTCAACGGGCTCTGGTGGTGAAATCCGAGATGAAGGTGCAACCGGTATTGGTGGCAAGCCGAAAGCAGGCTTGGTCGGTTTTACTGTCTCTAACCTACGTGTACCAGGTTTTGAGCAGCCATGGGAAACTGATTTTGGTAAGCCCGGACGCATTGTTAACGCCCTGGATATCATGCTGGAAGGCCCACTGGGTGGCGCGGCGTTCAATAACGAATTTGGCCGTCCGAATTTGCTGGGCTACTTCCGTACTTACGAAGAAAAAGTCAATTCGCATAATGGCGAAGAGATCCGTGGTTACCACAAGCCAATCATGATTGCTGGCGGTATGGGTAACATCCGTGCAGAGCATGTCCAGAAGAAAGAGATCCCTGTCGGTGCAAAACTGATCGTTCTGGGTGGCCCGGCAATGAATATCGGTCTGGGTGGTGGTGCGGCGTCATCAATGGCATCAGGCCAGTCGGCAGAAGATTTAGATTTTGCTTCGGTACAGCGTGAAAATCCAGAAATGGAACGCCGTTGCCAGGAAGTGATAGACCGTTGTTGGCAGATGGGTGAAAACAACCCAATCGCCTTTATCCACGATGTGGGTGCTGGTGGTATTTCTAATGCCCTGCCTGAGTTGGTGGATGACGGCGAGCGTGGCGGTAAATTCCAGCTACGTGATGTCCCTAATGATGAACCGGGCATGAGCCCGCTGGAAATCTGGTGTAACGAATCACAAGAACGCTACGTGATGGCGATTGCGCCAGAAAACATGGCTGCATTTGATGCAATCTGTCAACGTGAGCGCGCACCGTACGCGGTAGTGGGCGAAGCAACAGAAGAGCGTCACCTGACACTGGAAGATAGCCACTTCGACAACACGCCAATCGATATGCCAATGGATATTCTATTGGGCAAAGCACCGAAAATGCACCGTGATGCGAAAACGCTGAAGGTGAAAGGTGAAGCGATGGACCGCGCTGGCATTGAGCTGGAAGAGGCGACACACCGTGTCCTTCGCCTACCAGCCGTTGCTGAGAAAACCTTCCTGATCACTATTGGTGATCGCACTGTAACTGGTTTGGTGGCGCGTGACCAGATGGTCGGCCCTTGGCAGGTACCAGTAGCCAACTGTGCTGTAACCGCAGCTAGCTATGACACTTACCATGGTGAAGCGATGTCGATGGGTGAGCGTACGCCTGTTGCGCTGCTGGACTTCGGTGCTTCGGCCCGCCTTGCCGTTGGTGAAGCGATCACTAACATTGCCAGTGCTGATATTGGCGATATGAAACGCATTAACTTGTCGGCCAACTGGATGTCGCCAGCTGGCCATCCGGGTGAAGATGCCGGTCTTTACGAAGCCGTTAAAGCGGTAGGTGAAGAGCTGTGTCCGGCACTTGGTCTGACGATCCCGGTCGGTAAAGACTCGATGTCGATGAAGACCAAATGGGAAGAGAGCGGTGAGCAGAAAGAAGTTACCTCACCACTGTCGCTGATCATCACAGCCTTTGGCCGGGTTGAAGATGTCCGTAAAACAGTGACGCCTCAGCTGCGTACTGATAAAGGTGAGTCAACGTTGGTATTGGTTGACCTGGGTTGCGGTAAGAACCGTCTGGGTGCAACAGCACTGGCGCAGGTTTACAAGCAGTTGGGCGATAAGCCAGCCGATGTGGATAGCCCTGAGCTACTAAAAGGTTTCTTCACTGCCATTCAGCAACTGGTGCGTAATGAGCAAGTACTGGCTTACCATGACCGTGGTGATGGTGGTCTATATGTAACGCTTGCCGAGATGGCGTTTGCTGGTCACACCGGTATTGAAGTTGATATCAATACCACGGCAAATGACGAGTGTGATGACGTACTGGCGATGTTGTTCAACGAAGAGCTAGGTGCGGTACTTCAGGTGCGCACTGAAGATCTTGATACCGTTCAGTCAGTATTAGCCGCAAACGGCCTTGAAGTATGCAGCCATGTGATTGGTACCGTGGTTGATGAAGATATCGTTCGTATTTGGAATGGTAACGACCGCGTACTCGAGCAAAGCCGGACAGAGCTTCGTACTATCTGGGCGGAAACAACGTACCAGATGCAAGCTATGCGTGATAACCCAGCCGGTGCACTACAAGAATTTGAAGCTAAGAAAGACAATAGCGATCCGGGTTTAAACACCAAGCTGTCTTTTGATATCAACGAAGATGTAGCAGCACCATTCATCGCAGCCCCTGCTATAAACAAGGGCGCGAAACCGCAAATGGCGATTCTGCGTGAGCAGGGCGTTAACTCACACGTTGAAATGGCTGCAGCCTTTGACCGTGCCGGTTTTGACGCTAAAGATGTTCACATGAGTGACATTCTCTCTGGTAACGTGAAGCTAGATGGTTTTAACGGTTTAGTCGCTTGTGGTGGTTTCTCTTACGGTGATGTTTTAGGGGCTGGTGAAGGTTGGGCGAAGTCAGTGCTATTCAACAACATTGCCCGCGACCAGTTTGAAAGCTTCTTCCACCGTAACGACACGCTAGCATTGGGTGTGTGCAACGGTTGTCAGATGATGTCGAATTTACGCGACCTAATCCCAGGTGCCGACCTATGGCCTCGTTTCGTGCGTAACGAATCAGAGCGTTTTGAAGCGCGCTTCAGCCTAGTGGAAGTTCAGCAGAGCGACTCGCTGTTCTTTAATGAAATGGCGGGTTCTCGCATGCCTATCGCGGTTTCTCACGGTGAAGGCCGTGTGGAAGTACGTAATGGCGACCACCTCAATGCCATTGAGCAGTCAGGCACGGTAGCGCTGCGTTATCTTGATAACTATGGCAATGTGACCCAGAATTACCCGGCAAACCCGAATGGTTCACCAAATGGTATTACGGGCCTAACCACACAAGATGGCCGTGTGACTATTATGATGCCGCACCCTGAGCGTGTCTTCCGCACCGTGGCTAACTCCTGGCACCCTGATGACTGGAACGAAAACAGCCCGTGGATGCGTATGTTCCGCAATGCCCGCGTCAATATCGGCTAATTCACCTAAGTCGAATTAACCAATAAATGAAAACCGCTCTTCGGAGCGGTTTTTTATTTTTATCTCGAGTGGTACTAGCGCTCGGGATTGCTCACACAATAAGCACCTCTGATTGCAAAATCCCTCAGGACTAACCTTTTTGACGGAATCTTCTCGCCTTTGTGGATAAAGTGTGATTAAGCTGAGGGTAGGGTGTTTATGGGAGGGTGTATGATTTTCTTTGATCTTGATAATACCTTGCTTGATCATGATGGTGCCGAGCAGGATGCAATACGGAGTTTTGTTGCACGGTATCGGGATAGCATCATCCCTTACGAAGGCAAGCCAGAAGTTATTTGGCGTGAGATCACGGATAGGCACCGGGCCCGTTGGCGTGCTGGAGAATTGAATTTTGAAGAGCAGCGGCGGGCCAGGATCAGCGAATTGTTTGAGCGGCCGCTAACCGTGGCTGAGGCTGACCGGTTATTTGCTGAATTTTATGCGATTTATCGCCAGCACTGGCGGTTATTTCCTGATGTTGAACCGGCCTTGAAGCAACTCAGGAAGGTATCCAGCTTGGCGGTGATCACTAATGGCTTAAATATCCAGCAGGAGGCCAAGCTTATCGAGACTGGTATTCGCGAGTATTTTAGTTTCATCATGACCTCCGAGCAGGCCGGGGCTGCAAAGCCAGATCCGCGTATTTTCCATGCTGCCCTTCAGTTTGCCAAAAACAGCGCGGATGAATGTTGGTTTATTGGCAACCATCCACAAAATGATGCGCATGCCGCGCAAGAGGCGGGTATGAAGGCGGTCTGGCTAAACCGTTGCGGGTCGAGGGAAAAGGTCAATACACGGGTGGTACGTTCATTGAGTGGTTTTGTTGATCTGGTGAAAATACATCATTGATATAAATAATAGTACGCTGAACTTTTCAGACAGGGAATGTCTAAAAAAACAGTAATCAAAATAGCCTTGCATGAATTGGAAATTTATTGCTATTTCGGTTGAGCCAGCAGTTATTCACACATAGAATGTGTGGCTTATTTTTGTACAAGTGGCTCAGGTATCATCACTTTCATGGAAGAGAGAAGGGAATGGAATACCCCAAAAGAAATGGAATGGTAAGTGCAGCCCAGGGGCTGGCAGCACTCGTTATTATTTGTTTGCTCCGCTACTTTGAAACCTTCACGGCTATCTTCAGCTTTAAGCAGGTGGGTATTGTGCCAAGCATTATCGCTATGCTGGTATTGCTCTCCGGCCTGTCCGCCATTGCTGGCTTGGTACGTGGTGATAAGTGGGGGTTTATCCCGTTGTACTTCTTTATCCCCGCTGCCACCATGTTCTTTGGGTTTAGTCTTATCCCCTATATCCCCTTGCTGATTGAGCCTGAGTATCGTAGTTTGGTGGTTGTTGCTATTAATAGCAGTGTACTGATCTATGCGGTATTTCTACTGCTCAGGATGATGGACTCCAATGTCATATTGCAAACTGAAAAGTACTGAATGCTATAACTACGCATTGAGCTTACTACCTCAGATCTGTGATAATACCCTCAATATTAATCAGGCAGTTGGTGTCGGTTTGTGCACCAGCGACCTCTGCTCAGCAAAGGATGATGAAAGATGAAAAAAATTGAAGCCGTTATTAAGCCATTCAAGCTTGATGATGTTCGTGAAGCTCTGGCGGAAGTCGGCATCACAGGTATGACGGTATCGGAAGTGAAAGGATTCGGCCGTCAGAAAGGCCACACTGAACTATATCGTGGCGCAGAATACATGGTGGATTTCCTGCCGAAAGTGAAGCTGGAAATTGTCGTGGCTGATGAAGTTGCTGAGCAATGCATTGATACCATTATTGAAACAGCGCAGACCGGCAAGATCGGTGACGGTAAGATCTTCATGTTCGATGTTGAGCGTGTAGTCCGTATCCGTACCGGCGAGGAAGACGAAGACGCGATTTAACAGCCTACACTTTGTGTAGGGGAAGCGAGTTACGCTGCGCTCAGAGTGCGCTTCGCTTCGGGAGGCGGGGAAGAGCGGCCCTATGGCCCTATGGCCCTTGGACCCAAAAACAAAAAGCGAGAGTTGTTTGGCTCTCGCTTTTTAGTTTCTACAATCTGTGACGCTTCCCGCTTCTAGCTAGCAACAGCCTGGCTGGTGTAACGCCCCGGCTTGTGGTTCATTGCCAGTACCAAATTCAACACGATTGCACCGAGTACTGATAGCACCAATATGGTTGGGCTTACCAGGAAGAATGACGCGGTCAGGATACAGATATCAATCCCCATTTGCAGCTTGCCCGCCGACAGGCCAAACTTTTCCTGTAGATACAAGACCAATACATTGAAGCCGCCGAGGCTAGTCTGGTGGCGGAATAAAATCAGCATGCCCAGCCCCATCAGGAGGCCACCAATGACGGCACAGTAAAGTGGCTCAAGGCGGCTGATTTCAAGTACATGATGAAGGTTATCGGTGATCATTGAGACTAAGCCGCCAGAAATAATACTGGTAATGGCAAAAGTCTTGCCCATTCTAAACCAGGCCATAAGGTAGAATGGGGTATTGAGTAGAAAATACAACTGGCCAAAAGAAAGATCGACAAACTGGCTCAGCAGCAGGGCAAGTCCGGTTGTACCGCCCGTCAGTAAGTCAGCTTGCTGGAGAAAGAAAACACCCTGGGAAACGATAAACGTACCGGTAAGGATAGCAATGATATTTTCTTTCAATGAATGATGATAACCGCTCAAAAGTACACTCCTTATATCTGAAGCGCGCAATGATAATGGGCCCCTCCCTGAAAATAAAATTGTCGCCATAAAGAGTAAAAACACAGCTGTAATCATTATTTTACGGTTTCGTAAAATAATAATTTCCAAATTCCCTTGTAATATGGATAGGCTGACTTAAAGCTAAGTGGTGATTAGTTTGTCAAGATGAAAACAATTCATGCTACCATCGAAAATAAACATGCAGAAATAACAATAAAAAGTTCTCTGGGGACTATCTGATTTAGATCAAATTCTGTAAAATACCGCGTTAGATGCTGGTATAACGAAAACGTTTGCGTCTAGGCAGGGCCTAGCTTCACGATTTTTTATTGTTTACCGAAAATTTGTGTTTACCACCAATTCACACAAGGATCTGAATATTTCAGGTGCTTCTGTGAATTAGTATGAGAACAATCTGAGTCAGGAGATACAGATGCTAAAACGCGACATGAATATTGCCGATTATGACGCAGAACTTTTTGCAGCCATTCAGGAAGAAACTGCGCGTCAGGAAGAGCACATCGAGTTAATTGCCTCTGAAAACTACACCAGCCCGCGTGTAATGGAAGCACAAGGTTCTCAGCTGACGAACAAGTATGCCGAAGGCTATCCAGGCAAGCGCTACTACGGCGGTTGTGAGTATGTCGATAAAGCTGAGCAGATGGCGATTGATCGTGCTTGCCAACTTTTTGGTGCCGAATATGCGAACGTTCAGCCGCACTCAGGCTCTCAAGCCAATAACGCGGTCTACATGGCACTACTGAATGCCGGTGATACAGTACTGGGCATGAGCCTGGCACACGGCGGCCACTTGACTCACGGTTCCCCGGTAAACTTCTCTGGTAAGCTTTACAACATCATTCCATATGGCATTGATGAAAGCGGCCAGATCGACTACGAAGAGATGGAAGCACTGGCGCTAGAGCACAAGCCGAAGATGATCATCGGTGGTTTTTCTGCTTATTCTCAGGTTGTTGACTGGAAACGCATGCGTGAGATTGCCGATAAAGTTGGCGCGTACTTCTTTGTTGATATGGCACACGTCGCTGGCCTGATTGCCGCTGGCGTTTACCCGAACCCAGTACCTCACGCCCATGTTGTGACCACAACGACGCACAAAACACTGGCAGGCCCACGTGGTGGTCTAATCCTGTCAAGCGAAGGCGAAGAGCTGTACAAGAAACTGAACTCAGCAGTATTCCCTGGCGGTCAGGGCGGTCCTCTGATGCATGTTATCGCAGCGAAAGCGGTAGCCTTCAAGGAAGCGATGGAGCCTGAGTTCAAAGCATACCAGGCACGTGTGGTTGAAAATGCCAAAGCTATGGTTGCAGAGTTCCTGGAGCGCGGATACAAGATCGTTTCTGGTGGTACTGAAAACCACCTGTTCCTGGTTGACCTGATCGACAAGGGCATCACGGGTAAAGAAGCTGATGCGGCACTGGGTGCGGCGAATATCACTGTGAACAAGAACAGTGTGCCAAATGATCCTCGCAGCCCATTTGTTACCTCTGGTATCCGTTTAGGTACGCCTGCGATCACCCGCCGTGGCTTCACGGTTGAAGATGCCAAGCAGCTTGCTGGCTGGATCTGTGATGTGCTGGACAACACCGACAAGCCGGAAGTGATTGAAGAAACTAAGGCTAAAGTACTAGAGATCTGTAAGCGTCTACCGGTTTACGCATAATCGAGTTTGGATACGCTTCGCTACTAGAAACTAGAAACTAGAAACTAGAAACTAGAAACTAGAAACTAGAAACTAGAAACTAGAAACTATCTTCCAGGAACCAGGAACCAGGAACCAGGAACCAGGAACCAGGAACCAGGAACCAGGAACCAGGATCTCGACTCTCGTTCCTTATTAACGGCACCTTTTTAAGGTGCCGTTTTGTTTTGGTAAGCCAGAATAATAAGAAAAACCATTCTTATACTCTCAATAACCGATTGAAATGGGTTACACTGAGTCGACGAAAATTAGGAGGCAAGATGCATTGTCCTTTTTGTGGTGCAAATGACACCAAAGTAATCGATTCCCGTCTGGTTGCAGATGGCCATCAAGTCCGTCGTCGCCGTCAGTGTCTGGCTTGTAATGAGCGTTACACGACGTTTGAAACTGCTGAGCTGGTCATGCCACGGGTGATCAAAACCAATGGTAACCGTGACCCATTCAACGAAGACAAGCTTCGCGGCGGGATCCAGCGGGCGCTAGAAAAACGCCCGGTGAGCGCCGATGATATTGAGCGTGCTATCAACACGATTAAATCCCGTCTCCGTGCGACGGGAGAGCGCGAAGTGCCATCGGAAATGATCGGAAACTTAGTGATGGAAGCGCTGAAAGAGCTGGATAAAGTTGCTTATATCCGGTTTGCTTCTGTTTATCGTAGTTTTGAAGATATTCGTGAATTTGGTGAAGAAATCGCCAAATTGGAAAAATAAGCGGGTTAGTGGCGAATTTCAGCAGACTAACTCCATGAAGTGAATACAAAGCCAGATGTTCTCACCCATTGATCATGCCATGATGCTGCGTGCCATTGAATTGGCAAAACGCGGTCGTTTTACAACTGCTCCGAACCCGAATGTTGGCTGTGTGATTGCCCATGGCGATGATATTGTCGGAGAAGGCTATCATTATCAGGCCGGCCAGCCGCATGCCGAAGTCTTCGCCTTGCGCGCTGCGGGGGAAAAAGCCCAGGGAGCGACAGCCTATGTGACGCTTGAACCCTGCTCTCATTACGGACGCACTCCTCCGTGTGCCGAAGCCCTGATCAATGCAAATGTCGCGCGGGTCGTATGTGCGATGGTTGACCCCAATCCGCAAGTGGCGGGGCGTGGTCTTAAAATGCTGCAGGTTGCGGGTGTTGAAGTGCAAACGGGTTTGCTTGAAGCTGATGCGCAGGCCTTGAATCCTGGTTTTATCAAGCGAATGAAAACCGGCATGCCTTATGTTCAGCTCAAACTGGCATCCAGCCTCGATGGCAGAACAGCATTGTCGAATGGTAAAAGCAAATGGATCACCGGGCCCGCCGCTCGTGCCGATGTGCAGCGTTTCCGTGCCAAGGCCGGGGCTATTCTTTCAACCAGTGCCACTGTGTTGGCCGATGATCCATCACTGAATATTCGCTGGGATGAGCTTGGCGAGGCGGTACAGTGTGATTACCCGAAGCAGGCGGTGCGCCAGCCACTGCGTGTGGTGATTGACAGCCAGAACCGGGTTACCCCTGGGCATAAACTGGTTCACCTGCCAGGCAATACCATTCTGGCACGTCGTGAGCAGGGCAATGAAGACTGGCCGCAGGCTGTTGAACAGTTGCTGGTACCTGCGGTAAGCGAAGCCGAGGGGCAGCTTGATTTGACGGCCCTGATGCGTGCACTGTCACAGCAAGACATTAATCATATCTGGGTCGAAGCCGGTGCCGGGCTGGCCGGGGCGTTATTGTCAGCCGGGTTGGTCGATGAGCTGATTATCTATCAGGCACCTAAACTGATGGGAAGTGATAGCCGGGGGCTGGTTGATCTGCAAGGGCTAGCGGCGATGTCACAGGTTCCTGAGCTGGATATCAGTGATGTCCGAATGGTTGGGCCGGATATCCGAATTACCGCCACAATCAAATAAGTTTAACGAGCAAATCAAGGAATTTAAGTTCATGTTTACTGGCATTATTGAAGCTGTAGGTACGATTACAGCCCTGACACCAAAAGGTGCTGATATTTCTGTCACGGTAGATTCCGGCGAGCTCGATTTATCCGATGTAAAATTGGGTGACAGTATTGCAACCAATGGGGTGTGCCTGACCGTGGTTGAGCTGACCGGTAGCGGTTACGTCGCCGATTTGTCGCTGGAAACCCTCAAGCGCACTGCTTTTGCTGATTATAAGGCAG
The DNA here is from genome assembly GCF_059552575.1 of Photobacterium sp. HL06. Lineage (NCBI taxonomy): Bacteria > Pseudomonadati > Pseudomonadota > Gammaproteobacteria > Vibrionales > Vibrionaceae > Photobacterium > Photobacterium sp. HL06. Next base: position 3,308,732 of record NZ_CM183914.1, on the reverse strand, counting down.
GGCAGAAAGCCAACCTGGAAAAAGCGATGCTGCCAACAACACGCTTTGGCGGCCATATGGTTTCTGGTCATGTCGATGAAGTGGCTGAAATTATCGAGCGCACTCATACTGGCCGGGCAATTGAATTTTGGGTCAAGGCCCCGGATCACCTGGCAAAATATATTTCAGAAAAAGGGTCGGTGTCTGTTGATGGCATCAGCCTGACAGTGAATGCGATTCGTGGCAGTGAGTTTAAGCTGACGATTGTGCCGCATACGGCAGCAGAAACCACCATGGAATCATTCAAAGCGGGTCGTAAAGTCAATCTCGAAGTTGATGTGATTGCCCGTTACCTAGAGCGTTTGATGCTAGGTGAAAAAGCTGCAGAAAAAAAATCAGAAGTCACCATGGACCTGTTGGCAAAAACTGGGTTCTTAGGATAAAGCGTTAGGATAAGGGTATTGTTATGGCGTTAAGCAGTGCAAAAGAAATAATCGAAGATATCCGCCTGGGTAAGATGGTTATCCTCATGGATGATGAAGATCGCGAAAATGAAGGCGATCTGATCATGGCATCAGAAAAGATCACTCCTGAAGCTGTTAACTTTATGGCGACCAATGGCCGAGGCTTGATTTGCCTGACGTTGACTCAGGCTCGTTGCAAGCAGCTTAACCTGCCTCTGATGGTTCAGGATAATACCGAGCAGTTCAGTACCAATTTTACTATCTCGATTGAAGCGGCACAGGGTGTTACGACCGGGATTTCTGCAGGAGACCGTGCCCGTACTGTCCAAGCAGCCGTGGCAGAAAATGCGACTGCGGCTGATATCGTTATGCCGGGACACATTTTCCCGCTGATGGCGCAGGAAGGCGGGGTACTTGCCCGTGCAGGCCATACTGAAGCCGGGTGTGATGTAGCCCGCCTGGCAGGCCTTGAGCCATCGAGTGTTATCGTTGAGATCCTAAATGAAGACGGCACCATGGCACGTCGCCCGGATCTGGAAGTGTTTGCCGAAAAGCATGGCCTGAAACTGGGTACCATTGCCGATTTGATTGAATACCGTAATAACAACGAAACCACTATCGAGCGTGTTGCCGAATGTCGCCTGCCAACGGAGTTTGGTGAGTTTGACATGATCACTTACCGCGACACCATCGATAATGAAATCCATTATGCGTTGCGTAAAGGCGATGTGGCTGTCGATCAACCAGCCCTGGTACGTGTTCACCTGCAAGATACCTTTAAAGATATTCTCCATTCCGGTGCGTCGCAGTGGACCCTGTCCGCCGCCATGAAGCGAATTGCTGACGAGGGCGGGGTGCTGGTGGTACTGAGCAAGCATGAACACCAAGAGGCTGTCATCACCAAGGTGAAACAGCTGGCGGCGCAGGAAGAAGGCAAACCGATGGTGAAACTGAATCCGAAAGATCAGTCTCGCCAGGTTGGAGTTGGCTCTCAAATTCTGTCTGATTTAGGCGTGTCGAAAATGCGCCTGCTATCTTCTTCTACCCAGCGTTATCACTCGCTGTCAGGCTTCGGCCTGGAAGTCGTAGAGTATATCTGCGAGTAAATGAACTTACAGGCCAGTGTTGATGGCTGGCCTGCCTTTTTCTCTCTCCTGTTGTCAGCTTGACTGTTGTACGGGAGGTAATTTTGAAAATACCGGCGAGAAATACGTATTCACCACGCTAGAGTGACGGTTTGCTTCTTTAACCCATCCGGATGAGATGCAATTGGTATAACTTTTAAAGTGTGGTAGACTCCCGCGGTTTCTCAAACCGGAAAGACATAGTCACAGGAAGGCCCATGAAGGTAATTGAAGGCGCCATCGCGGCACCAAATGCAAAAGTTGCTATCGTAATCGCACGCTTCAACAGCTTTATCAACGAAAGCCTGCTTTCAGGTGCGTTGGACGCACTGAAACGTCAAGGTCAGGTAAGCGATGACAATATCACTGTTGTTCGTTGCCCAGGTGCATACGAGCTTCCGCTGGTAGCCCAGCAGGTAGCCAAGAGCGATCGTTACGATGCTATCGTTGCGCTAGGCTCTGTGATCCGTGGTGGTACTCCACACTTTGATTATGTTGCCGGTGAGTGTAATAAAGGTCTGGCGCAGATCGCTCTTGAGTTCAATACTCCAGTTGCGTTCGGTGTTCTGACTGTAGATTCTATCGAACAAGCCATTGAGCGTGCCGGTACCAAGGCTGGTAATAAAGGGGCAGAGGCTGCACTAAGCGCGCTTGAAATGGTTAATGTCCTGTCCCAAATCGAATCCTAATGGGGGTTACTGTGAAACCAGCCGCACGTAGAAATGCACGTCACTTTGCTGTACAAGCAATTTATTCTTGGCAAATCACGAAAGGTAATGTTGCCGATATCGAGCAGCACTTCCTTTCAGGTGATAAATTTGAAGAAGAAGAGCACCAGGCCGATGCGCCTGAGCTAGCAGCACCACATACAGACGTTGCTTACTTCCGTGATCTGTTTACAGGCGTGGTACTGAACCATCAGGAGCTGGACAGCAAAATGCGTCCGTACCTGTCTCGTCCGCTACAGGATTTGGATCAGATGGAACTTGCGCTGCTTCGTCTTGCGGTATACGAGATGACTAAGCGTGATGACGTACCATACAAAGTGGTTATCAACGAAGCAATCGAACTGGCGAAAGCCTTCGGTGCCGAAGACAGCCACAAATTTGTGAACGGTGTGCTGGATAAAGCAGCACCAACACTTCGCAATAAGAAGTAATCGAATACGATTCTAGAGGGCCAGCTTAGCTGGCCTTTTTTCTGTCTTCAATTTGAATAAAGTATGGCTAGTAACGAATTTGACCTCATTGCTCGGTATTTTGAGCATCAGAATGTAAATCGCCGCGATGTCGCTTTGTCTATCGGTGATGATTGTGCACTGTTGAATGTACCGGCTGGCAGTCAGTTGGCTGTCAGTACTGACTCCCTTGTCGCAGGTACCCATTTTTTGGCCAATGCTGATCCGGCACTGGTTGCTCATAAAGCCTTGGCTTCAAATCTCAGTGACTTGGCGGCAATGGGAGCGACACCCGCTTGGGTATCTCTTGCTCTTACCCTTCCATCACCTGATGAAGATTGGCTGCGCCAGTTTTGTCAGGGCTTCTTTGCATTGGCAGATTATTATAATGTTCAGTTGGTTGGTGGAGACACGACCAAAGGGCCGTTAAGTATCACGATTACCGTGCATGGCTTTGTTCCACAAGGTAAAGCGCTAACCCGAAGTGGCGCTGAATCGGGAGACTGGGTTTATGTAACCGGAAACCTTGGGGACAGTGCTGCTGGATTAGCCTTACTGTTGGGTGAAAAAACGGTTAGTGATGAGCAGTTACAGGCAACCCTGCTTGAACGTCATTACAAGGCGCAGCCACGGATCCTGGCCGGACAGGCATTACGTGGGATTGCGTCTGCAGCGTTGGATATTTCAGATGGCCTGATTTCCGATCTCGGGCATATTTTGAAACGCTCTGGGCTTGCAGCCAATATTGACGTTGATAAATTACCGCTTTCGCCGGAGTTACGCCAGTTCGAAACCGATGATGACAAAGCGTTGCAGCTGGCACTGGGCAGTGGCGAAGAGTATGAGCTCTGCTTTACGGTTCCCGAGCAGAATCGTGGCGCCATTGATACCACTCTGGCACACTGTGGCGTTAAAGCGACCTGTATTGGCCAGCTACGTCCTGGTCGGGGGATCAAGTTGATCAGAGGTGATCAGGAGCTTGACTGGCAATTGCACGGCTATGACCATTTTGCGGAGTAATACGTGGGAAACCCTAAAGATAACATTAACCTGAAAAATCCTTGGCATTTGCTGGCAACCGGGTTCGGTAGTGGCCTGTCACCCATCATACCGGGTACGATGGGTACCGTGGCGGCAATCCCTTTTTACCTGCTAATGGTTCAGCTCCCTTTTTCCGCTTATTTGGTTATCATCCTGATAGCGGCGCTGATCGGGATCACTATTTGCCAGAAAACCTCCGACGATATGGGGGTGCATGACCATGGCAGCATTGTCTGGGATGAATTTGTCGGATTCTGGATCACCATGGCAATAGCCCCTGTGGCAAGCTGGGAGTGGGTGCTGACAGGTTTTGTGCTGTTTCGTTTCTTTGATATGGTCAAACCGTGGCCGATCAGCTGGCTGGATAAGCATGTCCATGGCGGCCTGGGGATCATGGTTGACGATATTCTGGCTGGCTTCATGGCGATGATAGCATTGTGGGGAGTCGGTTACTGGATGGGCTGGTAATCACCCGTCGGAGCAGGATTTTCATCAAGCCGCGCAGCTGCGCGGCTTTTTTATTCCTGATAAACGGGCTTTAAATCAACATGCTATAAATTGTTCGTCTAGGCTTTATTAAGGTTTACTGGACGATTCAGTGGTGGGCTATGCCGTGGCGTTGGTTGAAAGGGATCGTAGGGTTATTGTTGGCGTACCAGGTGAATGCACAGGTATACCCCTCGACAGGGGCGGCTTGGGTATTGCCGGGAAGTTGGGATGAGCCACTGGCAACGTCGTTCTTTGATACGGCCCAGGATGTCAAAGACTGGGAGGCCCGTCATGCAGATATTATCTTTGGCAGCATGCAGGATACTGATATCAATCGGCAGACGATTGCTGTTGGATACATTTATAGCCAGAAGCTGGATTGCCGCCCCGGTAAACAGTCGGCATGGCTAAGTAAACAGGCTGCTATCTTAGGGCTAGACATGGAAGACGGGTTCCTGCATTTTGCCCAAGATACCCGGCTTGCGGTTGATAGGGCGAGTTCCGGGTTGGATTATTTACTCAAAGGTAAGCCGTATCACTTATTGCTGGTTCGCAATAATCAGTTTTCGACAGCGCGCTTGCCACTAATGTTGCAGCCAGGCGATGAGGTTATTCTTTTTTCTTCCTATCCGTTTGATGCCCTTCAGCTCAAAGCGGATGGAACACCATTGCTGAAGTTAAACACAGTTAATGAGAAAGGCAATGTTGCAGGCTGGCGCAAAGCGAAGGTTGACTGGACTCAAGGTGAATTATCCCCGCCCGCAGATAACCGGCAAGGCGTTGAGCGACAATTGGTCGGCGAAATACCTTTGGGCAAGCCCTGGCTGAGCGCATGGCCTTATTATCAGGGGCGTAAGCTCAATAGTGGCAATATCGGATTGGATAATGGGCTAAAAACTTGGATGGTAAAACTGGTATGGCCGGAAGGAGCCCGGTTAAGTGCGTTGAATATCCGGCCATGGCTGAACCTGGATAAACAGCAGTTGCTGATCCCCGGCTGGGATGCAGCCAATGATAGTAATGGTGATGGTTATGTCAGTGCCCCCGAGTTTGCCAAGCGCCGCAATACAGAGGCTAGTGCCCGTTTCAAGCATCAGGCACGCCTGATCCCGGCCGGGCACATGTGGCCGGGCACTTGTTGGTACCGGGTCAATTTGGCCAATGAAGCATTCAATGAGCTGCATGCCAGCTGGTATCACTACGATTGGCAAAGACAGGGATTAAGCGGCGCTTACAATGATGATATGGCCAAGCTGCTTGGCAAGAACCAGTTCACAGTCGTTTCGGGAGGACGGCTCAGCGAACTGCCGCTTCAGGTCGGTACCACAGAAGCGGCCACTGAGTATGCCGTTCAGCTGGCGGGCTTTTTGCGCCAGGTGAAACAGAAAACCCAGACAAGTTGGTTGGCAGCCAATATATCGGAACTCAATCTCTGGCATTATTCCGTGTGGCCCCTGCAGTTACGAGAAGTGATTGATCTCTGGCTGAGGGAGCACTACCTCACTCCTACCATGGGGCTGGAGAGAATGCAGCATGCCTGGGAGACCTTTGCTCTGGCAAAAGCCGGAGATAAAAGTCTGATCATGGCATCGGTGAAAGGCGGGCGGAGTGAGTTAGAACCATCGTCTGCCTATGCATGGCAGCGTGATATTGAAACAGGGCTCGCACAGTATTACTTTTTTAACCTACCCGGTTACACCTTTTTCCATAGCTGGAACCAAACCTATTTCTATGGCAGCGGCAATACCACATTACGCAATTGGTATCGCCAGGGTGTACCAAAAAATTGGGTTTACCAGCCAACCGCCATGCTTGAGGTTGACATTGGTCAGCCTGCCAGCGTCCCTAAGGGATACAAAGTCGTCAAATGGGAGAATAAAGGCGACAAGGCCAGCACAACGGCCTCGGCGATATCGGATATTCCGCTTCAACCTGCCAACTGGTTTTGGCTATACCGTTCCGGCTGGTTTGGTGACGCGCCTAAAGAAGGTGTAATTGCCCGTCGCTACAGTGAAGGGCTAGTGCTATACCGAGCGGTCAAAGAAAGAAACAATAAAGGCTTTTTGTTAGCGAAGCCGCTTCGTGTATCCCTGCCGGGAGAATACCAGAGGGTCAGCTATGATGGTTCGCTGAGTGAGCCGATACGTTATATCGAGCTTGGTGGGTATGAAGGGGCAGTATTGAAAAGGGTGGAAGAGTGAAGAAGAGCGAGAACCTAGATCCTAGTTCCTAGATAAAAGCCTAAGGAACCAGGATCCAGTTATCAGGATTTAATCCAGATACTCGCGGATTTGTTTCTCTATTCCTGGGCCATCGATTTCAAGCAGGGCATGGAGCTCGGCTTGTGTGCCTTGTTCAATAAAGCGATCCGGCAGGCCGATGTTGAGCACAGGCTTGAGTACTTTTTGTTTCATCAAAAATTCGTTAACACCGCTACCTGCACCACCTGCAATGGCATTTTCCTCAACGGTTACCAGTACGTCGTGGTTAGCGGCCAGTTCCAGGATCAATGCCTCATCCAATGGCTTGACGAAACGCATATCAGCAACGGTGGCATTGAGGTTTTCTGCTGCTTCCAGGGCATAGCTCAGGGTCGTACCGAAGTTCAGGATAGCGACTTTCTCACCGTCTCGGCGAATAATGCCTTTACCGATTTCGAGTGCTGTCATCTTGCGATCCGGAGCGATACCAGTCCCACTGCCTCGAGGGTAGCGTACGGCACTTGGCCCCTGGTGCTGATGGCCGGTATAGAGCATCTGGCGACATTCATTTTCATCACTTGGTGCCATGATGACCATATTCGGTATACAGCGCATAAAGCTCAGATCGAATGCGCCCTGGTGCGTCTGGCCGTCAGCGCCGACCAGGCCGCCGCGGTCGATGGCAAACATCACCGGTAAATCCATGATCGCGATATCATGGATCAGCTGATCGTAGCCACGCTGCAAGAACGTAGAATAAATAGCCACAACCGGATGGTAGCCTCCGATAGCCATGCCCGTAGCCAGCGTCACAGCGTGTTGTTCGGCAATGGCAACGTCAAAGTACTGTTCCGGGAACTCTTTCGAGAAGCGCACCATGCCAGAGCCTTCACGCATTGCTGGAGTGATGGCCATTAGCTTATTGTCTTGCTCTGCCATGTCGCACAGCCAGTCACCAAAGATATTGGAGAACGTCGGCTTGCTTTTCACTTTCGGGATTGGGTTCTGGGTCAGATCAAACTTGGGTACGGCGTGGTAGTTGATCGGATCGGCTTCGGCTGGGGCATAACCCCTGCCTTTTTTAGTCATAATGTGAAGGAATTGCGGCCCTTTCAGGTTACGCATATTCTTCAGAGTCTTGACCAGTTCCTCAACATCATGGCCGTCTACCGGGCCAATGTAATTAAAGCCCAGTTCTTCAAACATAGTGCCAGGGACAACCATGCCTTTAAGGTGTTCTTCCGCACGCTTAACCAGCTCTTTGATCGGTGGCGCCCCTGCCAGTACCTTCTTGCCGCCTTCGCGGATGGTGGTATACAGGTTGCCAGACAGCAAGCGTGCCAGGTGGTTATTCAGCGCGCCGACGTTTTCTGAAATAGACATCTCATTGTCATTCAGGATCACCAGCATGTCCGAATGTACACCACCGGCATGGTTCATCGCTTCAAACGCCATACCTGCCGTGATCGCACCGTCGCCGATCACGCTGACCACTTTACGGCCCAGGCCTTCCTTCTCAGCGGCAATAGCCATACCTAGACCAGCACTGATCGAGGTGGAAGAGTGGCCGACGGATAATACGTCGTACTCACTTTCTTCACGCCACGGGAAAGGGTGAACCCCGTCTTTCTGGCGGATCGTCGGCATCGCCTCTCGGCGGCCGGTCAGGATTTTGTGTGGGTATGCCTGGTGGCCTACATCCCAGATCAGGTGATCGAACGGGGTATTGTAGACATAGTGCAGGGCAACCGTCAGCTCGACGGCACCGAGGCCGGAGGCAAAGTGGCCGCTGCTTTGGCTTACTGACTTCAGTAAGTAGGTACGTAGTTCATCGCAGACTGTCGGCAAGCTGTCAGCTGGCAATAAGCGAAGTTCATCTGGAGTGTTTGCCAGAGCCAGATGGGGGTATTTTGAAATATCCAGTGTCATAACATTTCGGCGCTTTTACTGATTTTAGTTATTGCGCTCGATGACGTATCGGGCAAAAACTTCTAATTGGTTTGTATTGTAGGGTATTGCGTCCAATGCTTGTAGCGCTTCTTGATAAAGTTGCTGAGCTTTTTCTTTCGCTCCCTCCAATCCCAGTAGGGCCGGGTAAGTGCTTTTTTCCAGCTCCAGATCAGAACCTTGTGGTTTCCCTAGGGTTTCGGTATCACTGGTAACGTCAAGAATATCGTCCTGGACCTGAAAGGCCAGCCCGATAGCGTCAGCATATTGGTTGAGCTGGGGTAATACATCGGCCCCTTTATCACCAGCAGCTAGAGCCCCAAGGCGGATAGCACAGCGGATCAAGGCCCCGGTTTTATGCTTGTGTATTGTTTCAAGCTGCTGCAGCGAGACCTGTTGGCCTTCTGCCGCTAAATCTAAAGCTTGGCCCATACACATGCCGGCAGCCCCGGAAGCTTGTGCCAGCTCTTTAACCATCTGGATGCGGTATTTCTCGCCGTGCTCACTCAAGGTGCCAGAGGCTAAAATTTCAAATGCCAGTGTCTGCAGGGAGTCGCCAGCCAGAATAGCCGTCGCCTCGTCAAAGGCAATATGGCAGGTTGGCTGACCACGGCGCAAGTCATCGTCATCCATGGCTGGCAGATCATCATGAATTAATGAATACGCATGAATACATTCCACTGCCGCAGCCGGAGTATCGAGATCATCACAATTGGCACCCAGCATCTGGCCTGTTACATAAGTCAGAAAAGGGCGAGCGCGTTTACCACCAAGCAAGGTACCGTGCTTCATGGCTTCGATGAGAGGCTGTTCAGCAAAAGGCTGAGCGGCCAGCCACTGCGCCAGCTGCTGGTTATTACGCTGAAGGTAATACTGCAGAGACTGTGACAGGGATGAGGTGTTATTCATTGTTTGCATCAAATTCAGTCAGGGGGGCTTCATCATCTGCCTGAAGCAGAATTTCCACACGCTGCTCGGCCTGAGTCAGCTTTTGCTGGCTACTACGGGCAAGCGCAATGCCTCGCTCAAATTTTTTCAGCGCGTCTTCAAGCGCAATGTCACCGGACTCCAGCTCATTTACGATGCTGTCTAGTTCATCCAGTGCGGCTTCAAACGCCATATTTTCAGGTTTTTTAGCTGCCATAAAGGGTTCACTATGATTTAAGTGCAAGAAAAATAACGTAGAGAGTTTACAGCGTCAAATTATGTCACAGGATTCTGTGTCACAAACAGTAATTTTCTACTTTTGCTGGCAACAAAGCTAAATCAAAATTCAATGGTGCCGATATAGTCTGAGTTCGATAGAATACCCATAGAAATATTTTTGGCTACGTGTCATTAGTTGGAGAATTACCGGTGGATTTGGCTACCCTCATAGGTTTAATCGGGTCATTTGCCTTTGTCATCATGGCGATGGTGCTGGGCGGTAGTATCAGTATGTTCATTGATACGCAGTCGATCCTGATCGTTTTATGTGGCTCGATGTTTGTGGCGTTAATGCAGTACAGCATCGGTCAGTTTTTCGGTGCCGCAAAAATTGCTGTGAAGGCGTTTATGTTCAAAACCGATAATCCTGAGGACTTAATTGCCAAGGTTGTCGAGATGGCCGATGCTGCACGTAAAGGCGGATTTCTTGCTCTGGAAGAGATGGAAGTGGATAACTCCTTCTTGCGTAAGGGAATTGATTTGCTGGTGGATGGCCATGATGCAGATGTTGTTCGTGCCACGTTGCAAAAAGATATCGCCCTGACCAACGAGCGCCATGAGCTCGGGGCCGGCATTTTTAAAGCGCTGGGCGATGTGGCACCCGCAATGGGGATGATTGGTACGCTGATCGGTCTGGTTGCGATGCTGTCGAACATGGATGATCCAAAATCGATCGGCCCGGCGATGGCAGTTGCCCTGTTGACGACCTTGTATGGTGCTGTGATGGCAAATATGGTGATGCTACCGATTGCTGCCAAGCTAGAGCTGCGCAAAGATGAAGAAAAGCTTAATCGCCGCTTGATACTTGACGGGGTGCTGGCGATTCAGGACGGTCAGAACCCGCGGGTGATAGATGGCTACCTGAAAAACTACCTTAATGAGAAGAAACGTAGTATCGACGGCGACGAGTAACGGGAGGGACAATGGAAGAAGAATGCAAATGTCCCCCCCCGGGGTTACCTGCTTGGATGGGTACGTTCGCCGATCTGATGTCGCTGCTGATGTGCTTTTTTGTACTCTTGCTATCGTTTTCCGAGATGGATGTACTGAAGTTTAAGCAAATTGCAGGTTCGATGAAGTTTGCTTTCGGTGTCCAGAATATGCTGGAAGTCAAAGACATTCCGAAGGGAACTAGCGTGATCGCCCAGGAGTTCCGCCCGGGACGCCCGGAGCCGACACCGATCGAGGTGATCATGCAGCAGACTATCGACATGACCCAGCGCTCATTGGATTTTCATGAGGGCGAGTCAGACCGCGCTGGTGGTACCAAGCGAGATGCGGGGAAACTGAACGGTGGCCAGAGTGCACAAGTATCGACCGAACTAAACCAGAACAACCAGTCTGAGATGCAAGAATCACAGCAGCAATTGCTGGAAATCATGCAACAGGCGCTTAACCGTGAAATTGAAGATGGGGCTGTCGAAGTGGAGAACTTTGGCCAGCAGGTTGTGATCCGGATTAAGGAAAAAGGCTCATTTCCCGCGGGCTCGGCATTTTTGCAGCCGAAGTTCCGGCCGTTGGTACGGCAGGTCGCTGACTTGGTCAAAGATGTACCTGGGGTGATCCGGGTCTCCGGCCATACCGATAACCGGAAGCTGGACTCGGAACTGTACCGTTCTAACTGGGATTTGTCGGCTCAGCGGGCGGTGTCGGTTGCCCAGGAAATGGAAAAAGTCGAAGGGTTTGACCATAAGCGCTTGCGTGTGGTTGGCCTGGCTGATACCGCGCCGCTTAACGGTAACAAAACCGAGGAGCAGCGTAAGGAGAACCGCCGGGTAGAGATTTCCATCATGCAGGGCGAGCCTCATTATTCTGATGAAGTGACCAGTGACAGAAATTAAGCCTACACTAAACCTATTAGTAGACTTATAGTGGATTTATATACAAGGTGGGTAATGCCACCTTGTATATCCTTGTTTCAGCAACAGCCTGCTTGCTGTATAATCCGCGCCTTTGATCCCTTTGGGTATTGATCCTTTGGTATTGTTTGGCCCAGTGTAGCGAAGCGTGTTATGAAATTTATCGTTAAACCCCATCCTGAGATTTTTGTAAAGAGTGAGTCTGTTCGAAAGCGCTTTATCAAAATTCTGGAAAGTAACATCCGCATTATTCTTCAGCGTGTGTCTGATTCAGTGACGGTCTATAACCGTCGTAGCCATATCGAAGTGTCGTCGAAAGATGACAGTATTCGAGATCAGGTTCTGGCGGTATTAACGCAAACGCCTGGTATTCACCACTCGCTGGAAGTAAAACAAACTGGCTTTACAGATATGCATGATATCTATGAGCAGACGCTAGAACACGTCCGTGACCAGATTGAAGGCAAAACATTCTGTGTTCGTGCCAAGCGTGCAGGAAAGCATGATTTTACGTCGATTGAGCTGGAGCGTTACGTCGGTGGCGGCCTGAATCAGGCGGTGGAATCTGCGTCGGTTAAGCTTAAAAATCCGGATGTAACGGTAAAAATCGAAGTGTCCCAGGATAAACTGAACCAGGTGTTGGCGCGCCACAAAGGCCTGGGCGGCTTCCCGTTAGGTACGCAGGAAGATGTACTGAGCTTGATTTCTGGCGGCTTTGACTCGGGTGTATCGAGCTACCTGCATATCAAGCGTGGTAGTAAAGTCCATTACTGCTTCTTTAACCTTGGTGGTCCGGCCCATGAAATCGGCGTTAAGCAGGTTTCACATTTCCTATGGAAAAAATACGGTTCATCAGCCAAAGTTAAATTCATTGCCATTGATTTTGAGCCGGTAGTCGCTGAAATTTTGGAAAATGTTGCCGACGGACAGATGGGTGTCGTGCTGAAGCGTATGTTTATGCGTGCAGCAGGTCAGGTCGCTGAGCGCTTTGGTATTCAGGCTCTGGTAACGGGTGAGGCGCTTGGCCAGGTTTCCAGCCAGACACTGACCAACCTGCGTCATATTGATAATGTGACCGACTCTTTGATCTTGCGCCCGCTGATCAACTGGGACAAAGAAGATATCATCAATGTCACTCGTGACATCGGTACCGAAGACTTCGCCAAGACGATGCCGGAATTCTGTGGTGTGATCTCGAAAAGCCCGACAGTGAAAGCGGTGAAAGAGAAGCTGGAAACGGAAGAAGCGAAATTTGATTTTGCAGTACTTGATCGTGTGGTACAAGAGGCCCGTGTGATTGATATTCGCGACATCGAAAAAGAAAGCCAGGAGCAGGCTCCGGAGATTGAGCTTGTCGATCAGATCGATACCGGTTCGATTGTCCTGGATATCCGCAGCCCGGACGAAGAAGACGAGAACCCGCTGGAACTGGAAAACGTTGAGGTTAAGCACCTGCCGTTTTATAAGCTGGCGACCCAGTTCGGTGATCTTCCACAAGAGAAAACCTACCTGCTGTACTGCGACCGTGGTGTGATGAGCCGTCTGCAGGCGCTATACCTGAAAGAAAACGGTTTTGATAACGTGAAGGTGTATCGGCCGTAATTACAGCTTTGCCGTGGAAGCGAGTTACGCTGCGCTCCGGGGGCGCTTCGCTTCGGGATGCGAGAAAAAGCATTAAATAAGCTTCTGACTTATATTAAAAAGCGAGAGTTGTTGTTAACTCTCGCTTTTTTGATTCTACAATCTGCCACGCTTCACGCTTACACCCTCGGCAACACGTCATAATGCATGTTCGGCCACACCACCATCGGCTTGGCGACTTCGGCGGCTTTTTCTTTGCCTGCCAGGCGAACAATAATTTCCAGGGCGAACTCCTGCGAGGTTCCCGGCCCTTGGCTGGTTAGCAGGTTGCCGTTGACATCAAACACAACACGTTTGGTACGGCGGCGATCTTCCGGGATCTGCTCCATGAAAGCCGGGTGGGCTGTCATGATTGCTTTGGGATACATTTGGTGGTGTTCAAGAACAACAGCAGGGGCTGCGCAGATAGCGGCAACCAGCTTACCGTCATATTTATGCTGATTGACAAATTCTACCAGCAACGGGCTGTCACGGAAGCACTCTGCACCGCCAAGGCCGCCTGGCAGCACCACGCAGTCAAATGGGTCATCGGCAATCGAAACCAAGGCTACGTCAGCAACCAACTTGATGCCACGGGATCCTTCCACGATTAGTGCCCCGTCGGACGCGGCACTGGCTGTGGTGACCTCAAAGCCGGCACGGATCAGGATATCGATGGTATTGATCGCTTCCATTTCTTCAGTGCCGGGGGCGATACACACTGCCACTTTGATCGGACGTTGCTGCTGAGCGTCATTGGTCATTATATTGTTGCTCCAGTTGTTTTATTTGTTGCCATAGCCGGGTGTTCACCGGAACGGCGATCCGGTGTGCTTGTGCCCGAGCAATGAGATAGCCAGTAATATAGTCGATTTCTGTGGTTCTATGCTGGCAAATGTCTTGGTTCATTGAAGAAAAGTTCTGTGCCGTGGCCTTGATGACCTTGTCTGCCAACTGTCTGAGTTCGCTGCTATCGATTGGGTAGCCTTCAGCTGTCATGACCTGGGCGACTTCACTGCAGATACCACTGAGTTGCTGGCCGAACGCCTGGTTGGCTAACTCTCCATTTTGGCACTGATGGATAGCAGTCAGTGGATTGATAGCACAGTTGATAGCCAGCTTTTGCCAAAGCGGGAGATTGATATCGTCATGCCATTGGCAGGGAGAAAGTGCCTGGTCAAGGATGGAAGCGAGTTCTTCATGTTTTCTTCCAGCAGTGTTTATTGCTCCAATCCAGGTTTGCCCTAATCCGGTATGGTTGATCTGCTGGTGGTTGGGACGGAATGCGGCCTGGGCTGTTGTGGCATAAAGAATGGGATTATCAGGTAACAGCTGAAGGGCAGTTTGCTGGCTGCCCATGCCGTTGTGCATGATGATAACCCTTGTTTCCTGTGCCAGGTAGGGCTTGATATCAGAAATTGCCTGCTCGACTTGAAAGGCTTTGACGGTGATCAGAATGCAGTCAGCGCTTTTTAGTACTTCTGGCTGATTGGCGGAGAAGCTGAAGGTTTCAGGTTCGCTTTCTTGTTCGATTGGGTTCAGCTGGACTGCGATATCGGAACTATTGTCCCGGGTCCAAAAATGCACCTGATGCTGCTTGGCTAACTTGCATCCCCATAAACGGCCGACGGCACCGGCCCCGACAACGGTAAACTTCACCTGATATTTCCCTTGGTTATCAAATTGAATAGGGGGCAGGATAGCATTTTCTGCCGCTGGGTTTGAACAGATGAGCAGACAAGAGAAGGCACATCAGTCGATGTGCCTCCGGAGATCATTATTATGGGATAAACTCGGCTTCAGAACTTGTAGTTAGCCGATAGATAGTGGCCCCAACCTGTGGTGTCGCCGGCAAAACCACCGTCTTTGAACAGTGCCATATTGTGATAGTACTTCGCACCATAACCAAAGGCCCACTGTGGAGTGTGGTAGTAAATGCCGTTAAACCATTCAACCGCTGTTGTTGTTCGGTTAACACCATCTGAGATTTTAGAAGCTCCGAATTTATAATCGAGATAGCCTTGATAGGTGATGAAGTCGCCACTACTTAGCGTATACCAAGGTTTGAACCAGTTGGTTGACACCATGTAGCCATCCCATTCACCTTCATTATCCGCACCAAAGTTCTCCCGGACATAGCGCGCATAGGTATTGAGCCCCACTTTTCCGAACCAAGGAACCTGAACATCCGAACCGATACCGATATAGTGTTCGAATAAGGCATTGTCACCAACGTTGGTCACGGTGGAAATATAGAGCTCTTGTACCGGGCCAAAAGAAAGGTCTTTGCCGGTCATACCATCAATCGAGAACCGTGGAGCGAATTTGAAGAAGAAGTTATCAGCAAAATCATCACTACCTTCCTGTTTGTTACGGTCTGAATTACTGGAGTTGAGGACATCAAAGACATCCAGATAGCCGTATAGATCTAGCCAGCCAGAGCGACCACCAAACTCCATTTCAAAATAGGTATCATCCTGAAAGCCAAACGGGATACGATTGTTGATACTTTGCATCAGGTTTAAAGTGAACCATTTATAGTCATTTTTTCGAATGTCGTCCGAGTAATCGACGGCGAAACTCGCACCGGGCAGGGCGAGTGCGGAACAGATACTGAGAGCTGCCAGAGTTTTATACATGATGACTTCTCGCTAACCATTTGCCATTGCCTGTAATTCTTCTTGTCATCTCCGGTCTTTCGCGCAGTGCAGAAGTCTGGATTAACGTGGCAAGAAGTGTGTCGTGAACGCGTTATGGGGGTAACAATATACTTTGCGCTCATACAGCAAAGGCTAGCGTAAATTCTCAGTGCTGTTTTTCTGTCTTATCGTTAAGTCGTTATTCTCAGTTGTTAGTAAAAAAGACAGAAAAAATATGGAATAAAAAGAGGGAGAAAGCGGGGGTGTCTCGGAAGTAATTTCAATCTTATTTTTGAGAGGGTAAATGCCAGATAACAAAAAGGCACCCTTAGGTGCCTTCTGTCATGCTAAGTACAAAATGACTTAGAACTTGTAGGTAACAGCTACGTAGTGGCCAACACCTGATGTTTTGCCAGCTACACCGTCGTCTTTAAGAGCATATACGTCGTTGTATAGTTTTAGGCCGTAACCAACAGCGTAACGATCAGAGTGCCAGTAGATACCGTTGAACATCGCGCCGCCGCTTGACGTCTTAAGTTCACCAACGCCAGGAATAGTTACTTCATCTACACCAAACTGATAATCGATGTAACCCTGGTAAGAGATGAAGCTGCCGTTGTCGAAGAAGTGGAAAGGCTTGAACCAGTTAGTCGAGACTTGGTAGCCGTTCCAGGCATGGTCGTTTCCTTCGTAAGTAGCATATAGGTTCAGGCCAATTTTGCCTAACCATGGAACCATTACATCAGAACCCAGACCGATTTTCTGGTTGTTAACGCCAGAGTTGCCGCCCCACTCCATAAGCGTTGCAAGGTAAAGCTCTTGAACTGGACCGAAAGACAGGTCTTTGCCAGTGACTGCATCAAGAGAGACACGTGGTGCAAACTTCATGAAGATTTTTTCAGCGCCAGCTTTGTCGCTGTCTTTATCGCTAGTCAGGTTGAATACGTCAACGTAACCGTATAGATCGAAGATACCAGAGCGGCCGCCGAATTCCATTTCTAGGTAGTCGTGGCTTGATTCACCTGGTAGCTCGTCAAAAGCATACATTAGGTTGAACTGTGACCAGCTGTAGTCATTCTTGTGGATATCGTCAGAATAGTCAGCTGCATTTACTGCTGCAGGTAGAGCTGTTGCTGCTAATACGCTCAGTGCTACTAGTGATTTACGCATGGTGAACTCTCGCTAATTGTTTTTAAGAATCGGGCTTATTTTGGGGTTGCCCGTATTTATGGCAGCAATTCTATTGTTTTATGTCACTGTTGTGAATGTAACGATTGCGCAATCCTTTTCCAAACGTGATCGCGATCTCCTGTAATCGATTTCATTTCAAGTGATTGGTGATCTTGATCGTCATTTCTGATGTTTTTTATGAATATTTTCTGAACTAAGTGATAAATGGCTCATCTAACCGGGGTTTTGTGGGTCTTTTTCAGAAAGAAAAGTGTGATAAATGGATGGCGGAAGTATTCTTCATCAACAGAATACTTCCGGTTAGGGCTTTGGGGGGATTTTGTCGTGGGATGTGTTGATCAGCCCGCTTCAGAGCTAGCTTCAGAGCTTGATTTCGAGTTTTTGTCTACGGCATAGATCAGTAGCAAAACAGGCAAGCCAATTAATGCTGTTGTTAAGAAGAAAATGTTATATCCAAAAGTATCAACATATAGGCCTGAGAAACCGGCAATAAACTTAGGAAACAGCAGCATAATCGAGCTGAATAAGGCATATTGAGTTGCTGAAAATGCGACATTGGTCAAACTTGACATGTAGGTGATGAATGCCGCAGTGGCAATTCCGGCACTCAGGTTATCAATTGATATCACCAGCGTCAGCATTGGCAGGCTATTGCCCATGTAGGTAAACAGCATAAACAAGATATTGGTGCCGGCTGCCAGTACGGCACCTAATGCCAGAATACGCAGCGTGCTGAATTTACTGACCAAAATTCCGCCTAGCCCTGCACCTAGCAAGGTCATGATCACACCATAGATTTTCGACACCGAGGCAACTTCGGTTTTGGTGAATCCCATATCGACGTAGAAGGCATTCGCCATGACCCCCATGACGACATCTGAAATCCGGTAACAGCCGATCAGCACGAGAATGAGCAGGGCATCGCGACCATAGCGGGTGAAGAAATCCCGGAATGGCATGACAGCGGCGGTATAGAACCAGGCAACGACCCTTGCCAGTTTCGGGTCCATTCCATTATCAGCGAGTTGCTGACGGTAGTTGCGCTCGACATTGTCAATCTCAGAATTGTCGATGTTCGGTTCGTGAATACACAGGGCGGTGATCAGGCCAACGAGCATGAAGGCCGCCATGATGAAGTAGGCGTGTTTCCATCCATTGACATCATAACCGCTGTCGGAGCCAAACCAGGCCGCAAAAGCCAAGGCTCCGGCACCAGCCATGATCATAGCTAGCCGATAACCCGTCATATAGGATGCAGCCAGGGCGGCCTGAAGCCTCTCAGAGGCCATTTCAATCCGGTAAGCATCGATGACGATATCTTGCGAGGCAGAAGAAAAGGCGACAATAACGGCAAAGATAGCCAATTGCACCAGATCGACCTGGGGGTTGCTAATTGCCATGCCATAGAGAGAAGCGATGATCATCAGCTGTGAGAATACCATCCAGCCCCGGCGGCGGCCTAATAGAGCCGACAAAACCGGAACGGGAAAGCGATCAATCAAAGGTGACCAGATCCACTTGAAACCGTAAGCCAAAGCGACCCAGCTGAAAAAGCCGATGTCAGTCCGGCTGACTTCGGCTTCGCGAAGCCAGAATGACAAGGTACCGAATACCAGCAATAGGGGAAGGCCGGAAGAAAATCCCAGCGCCAGCATAATTAGCACTTTCTTTTCTAAATAGACACGCCAGCCCAGTTTGTTATCGTCGATTGATTGCTCCATGGATCCCTCTAAATCATCACAGCGTTGCCGCTTTTCCACGATTATAAAATAAATACCAAGCTGAATAACTATCTGATCCAATCAGAGCGTTACCAGCCGTTTGAGAGCAACACAAATTGATGAAGATATAGTGATTCTACATCGAAAAAATTTGGGGCCGAGATCAAGCGCCTTGTCTCTGAGCCATTTCAATCTCGCTGATAGGCCAGATAGTTATTCAGCTTGGTATACGCTACTGTGAACTTCAGTAAAAAGACAGTAAAAGATTCGCTGTGCTCATGGATGCGAGGGCGCTTCGCTTCGGGAGGCGTGAAAAAGCGGTACAGTGGCCCTGAGATCTTATGGAGATAGTTTTGAATTAAGAGGGATTGTTTGGATAATATGAACAAGATAGTTATGCTCGCTGGAACAAAGAACCATAAAAAAGTTGCGGGGAGACTTTGCTTCGAAAAGCGAGAGGATACTGGATATTCAATTGAAGGTGGTTAAATATTTCCCGCTTCCCGCTTCCCGCTTCCCGCTTCCCGCTTCCCGCTTCCCGCTTCCCGCTTCCCGCTTTTTACGGCCTAATCCCCTGCATTTTTTTCTGATGCTCACCGAGTCCAAGTAGAAACTGGGCGGTGGCCGTGACTTTAAACTGGATAAAGTTGTTGCCCAGCAATTCGTGCTCTTCCAGTGATTCGAGTAAATGAAGCAGGTACCAGTAAGCGGATTCATAACCATCGGTAGGGGTGCCCGACGGTACAGAGAGTTTCCACCAGTCATGCAAGTGCTCAGTACAGGTTTTTGTCATGGAGTCGTAGCTGACATCGCCACTAAGTGTCCCTAGCGCACTCAATGCCAGGGCTGGGGCATAGTCAGCAATATGCTGATTGACCAATTCAGAAGAAACATCTGGCCGAGATGAGATCAGTGTAAGCATAGCAGTCACCTGGTCGTAGGATAACGGCCAGGTGACGTTAGCCTACTCTTTAATAATAGTAATAGCTTTAATAACTATAGGCTGCTGCGGAACATCTTTCATACCCATGGAGCGGATAGTTGTGGTAGGAATTTCAGCCATTTTTTCAATAACTGAGAACCCCTTCACAACTTTGCCGAACACGGCGTAGCCAGGGCGGCTGCCTTGGGCATCCAAGAACGAATTGTTCTGGTAATTGATGTAGAACTGGCGGGTTGCAGAGTCAGGGGCTTGGGTACGAGCCATGGCAATGGTTGCGCGTGCATTACTAAGGCCGTTGGTTGACTCATTTTTTATCGGCTCATAGCTCGCTCGACGTTTCAAATCTTTGTCAAAGCCACCGCCCTGGGCCATGAAACCCGGGATCACTCGATGAAAAATCGTGCCTACATAGCTATCATCTTCTACATAGCGAATGAAGTTCTGGCTCGATAATGGCGCGTTCTTTTCATCCAGCTGGACAGTAAACTCTCCCAAATTGGTGGTGACCAGAACTTGGGTTGCAGCACTGACCGGCAGGGCAATGCAAAAGAGTAAAGAAAGCAAATAACGACGCATTACAGGTTCTCCTGCATATAGGTGTTCAGTTCAGGATCTGCATAGATGTCTTTCAATACAGCTGTGATCAGGTTATTCATCGCTTGCTCCATATCTTCTACTGAAGCACTCATTGTCCCCGAGCGCTCAGACTTACCTGAGTAACGCTTGACGAACTTGCCTGCTGGTGACTCAACAACCAGTTGGAGTTGTAGCTTGCTGTTTAGCTCATGGCTCATCACGCTGTGCTTGATGTTGACCATGGCTTCCAGGATATCAAGGCGCAGTGTGCCCTTGCTGTCTTGTGTAAGCGTATAGCCCTGAGATCTGAGCTGGCGCGACAAGGCTTCTTCCAGCGTAACGCGCAGGTTCTGCGTTGCATGCAGGGGCTGTACATTTTGGCGGCCACTATCGACAACGGCAACAAATTGAGCAGTACGCAAGTCACGGCTTTCCAGGCTCAGGGCTTGTCCGCTAGCCGTGGGTTGCTTGGCTATCACTGGTGTTGGGGCAATTGTTAACTGAGGCTCAGATGGGGCTGAACAGGCAGTAAGTGCCAAAACAGTGGCGGCAATAAAAAGCTTCTTCATACTTATTTCTATCCTTAACAAAAAGCTGCAGTGGGCAAACAGCAGCTCAAAAGTAAACACAATGGGTTATTTACCAGACTGATAAACCACGAACTTATTATTCTGAGCGATGACCGATACATTACCGAATAAGCGTTTAAGCTTCTCATCGTAGCCCAGGTGACGGTTACCAATCACAATTAACTGGCCTTTAGGTTTGAGAACTTGCTTTGAGTCACAAAACATTTGCCACGCAATATGATCGGTAATTGCCGTTTGCTGGTGGAATGGAGGGTTGCATAAAATCAGATCGGCACTGTTGGCTTGAATAGTATCCAGGCAGTTTGTTACCAGCGCCTGAATTTGTTCCGGTACCTTCAAGTTAAGCTCGGCGTTGGCTTTGCAGGAGGCAACGGCCATAAAACTCTCGTCGACACAGGTGATGTTAGCATGCGGGTTCAACTGGGCGGCTTTGAGGCCAATAACACCGTTACCGCAGCCTAGGTCGATAATATCAGTATATTTGCTGCTCTGAGGAATATGTTCCAGCAGCAGGCGGCCACCGATATCCAGGCTATCGCTGGAAAAGACATTGGCATGGTTGGTGATTGTAAGGCCATGCTCGGGCACATCCCATTGCTGGGGGGCAGGCAGTGGCTTTGCCAGTGCCGGGTTTGGCTGGCAGAAAATCAGACGCGCTTTTTTTACCGCCAGAGATGTCTTTGTTTCACCAAGGTACTTCTCAAACAGCTTCAATGTTGAAGTATGGATCTCTTTGGCTTTGGCTGCACCAATCACCATGCAGTCTTCTGGTAGCAGGTTGCATAGTTGTTGCAACTGCCAGGTGAGCAGGCGGTTGTTTTTTGGCAGTTTGATAAGGACCAGCTGCGGATTTTCCGGCAGATCAGCCAGGCAATCAATGATTTTTATATGTGGTAGCTGATTGGCTTTGAGGTTAGCGATGCAACCTTGCTTGGCGATGAATGAGTCGGTCACACTGGTGACTCTGCCTTTTTGAGTGAACCAACAACTTAGCGCCCCGAAACTGTCATTCATGATGAGGATTGGTCGCTGTGGATCCAGCGCCATGTCTTGGACATGGTTGATGAGGTACTCATCTGCCGCATCCCATGCTTGTAGGGTTTCATTTTTTCGTACAGGGTAACGCTTAAGTGTCAGCGTACGCTCGTGCAGGGTTAGCTCTGGTTTCATTACCGATTACTTTAAGGTATGTTTACAATTTAGATATCCATTTTCGCAGAACATGCCTGCGCTGCAAACTAAAACACAGCCTTTGTGGCTTATTTATTACTGCCTGTGGTCTTAGGGTCGGATATTAAAGAGAAAATGAAGCGGTTGTTCTGGTTTAGTCGCGATGAGGGTGAGAGTAATGATTCAGGAACGTATCAAAGAGAAACTGCAGCAAGCATTTGAGCCCATCCACCTTGAAGTGGTGAATGAGAGCTATATGCACAATGTGCCAGCCGGTTCCGCAAGCCACTTTAAAGTCGTGATTGTGAGTGAGCAGTTTGAAGGTGTGCGCTTGATTGGCCGTCACCGGGCAGTGAATAACGTACTTGCTGAAGAGCTGGCCAATAACATTCATGCCTTGGCGATGCACACTTATACTGAAAGTGAATGGCAGAACCTGTTTGATGGGGCACCTTCATCGCCGGCTTGCCGAGGTGCTTCAAAGCTGGTTGATTGATTTTTGAACCCGCGCTGAACTAACTAAAAAACCGCACATTGTTGCGGTTTTTTTAGTCATAAACTTTGAATCGACGAACATCATTATCATCCTCCTTCGCGTATTATTGAATATTCATCTTCATGGAGTGAAGAGCTATGCCTGTCGGGGCAGCGTGTGATTGGCATAAGGCGCTGGCGAACTGGCTATACTTTGAAGAACTTGAGCCTCTGCTGTTTATGGCGGGGGAAGTTCAGAGGGTAGAAGGATATTGAATGATAATACGTAGTCGTAAAGTCGTTGTTGGGTTACTGCTTGCCATCAGTTTGGTTGCGTGTGGCGAACAGGGGGATGACAGTTATCAAAAACAGGCCAAGGCTGTAGAGTGGAAATTGGTCACATCCTGGCCCAAGGGATTTCCTGGCCTGGGGCTAGCTCCCGAGAGGTTTGCCGAGAAGGTCAATGAACTGAGCGATGGCCGGTTGATGATCCGAGTTTACGGTGCCGGTGAACTGGTACCAAGCTTTGATGTCTTTAACGCGGTTTCTAAAGGAACGGCGCAAATGGGGCATTCGGCAGCCTTTTACTGGCAGGAAAAAATCCCCGCAGCACCACTTTTTTCTGCGATCCCTTTTGGTATGACGGCCCAGGAAATGAATGCCTGGCTGCATTATGGTGGCGGCCTGGAGTTATGGCAGGAGCTCTATGAGCCCTACGGCGTGATCCCCATGGCTGGGGGTAACACCGGTGCCCAGATGGGGGGCTGGTTTAATAAAGAAATCAAAACCATTGCCGATCTGAAAGGATTAAAGATGCGACTGCCCGGCTATGCGGCTGATGTACTGAAACGTGCAGGCGGGATCCCTGTCAGCCTGCCCGGTGGCGAGCTGTTTACGGCATTGGAAACCGGTGCGATTGACGCTACCGAGTGGGTTGGTCCCTATAATGATTTGGCATTTGGTTTACATAATGCAGCCAGGTACTACTATTATCCGGGGTGGCAAGAGCCGGGTACGACGCTGGAGTTCTTGATCAATAAGAATGCATATCAAACATTACCCGATGATTTAAAGCAGATTGTCGAAGTTGCTGCTCGTGCCATCAACCAAGATATGCTGGATGAGTATATGGTAAAGAACGTTCAGGCGTTGGACGTGTTGATCAACGAACATGGCGTGGAGCTTAAGCCGTTTCCCGAAGATGTGCTGGTTGAGCTGAAGCAACTGACCCAGCAGCTGATGAAAGAAAAGAGCAGCAGCGATCCCAAGGTGGAACGCATTTATTCATCTTATGGGCAATTTTTGTTTGATATCCGGCAATATGGGCGGGTATCTGAAAATGCTGATGTGAACATTGATTAACAAAGTGTGACAAAATATAAACAAATGAAATGGGGCCTTGTTGCCCCATTATTGTGGGTGTTTCGCTACCATTGATTTTTTGTTAATGAAGTATCTCAAGTGAGAATGTTTTGATAAATCAACTTGCTTCTCACATTTGTGCGGTGGCTCAAACTTATAACCTTATAACCCTATTGCGTTTGAATTGTACATGGATTTTCACCTCGTTTAGCGTGGTTTGGCATAGTAAAAACCCGTTGTTTAATGCTAGAATCGCGGCCTCAAAATTACTCATCATAAAACTTGTGATGGGTAAGTTAATAGGATGTTGCGGTGCTGGTGTGTGTTTAAATCGGCCCCAGACGAAGGAAAGTCGTGTCTTAATTGCGCAATAGAAAAATTCTTTTTCCCGTTAATGTAGTGCAAGTGCGTATGATTACAATAAAAAAGGGTCTGGATATCCCAATTTCAGGGACTCCTGCCCAGGCGATAAATGATGGTAAAACCATCACACGAGTCGCCTTGCTTGGCGAAGAATATGTTGGTATGCGTCCTACAATGCATATCCGCGTAGGGGATGTAGTGAAAAAAGGCCAGGTTCTTTTTGAAGATAAAAAGAACCCTGGCGTTAAGTTCACTGCTCCAGCCAGCGGCAAGGTTGCAGAAATTAACCGTGGTGCTAAGCGTGTTCTACAGTCCGTTGTGATTGATGTAGAAGGCGACGAGCAAGTAACATTCAACCGCTACGACGCTGCTCAGCTAGCTCAACTAGAGCGCAGTGTAGTTGTAGAACAGCTGGTTGAGTCTGGTATGTGGACAGCGCTTCGTACGCGTCCTTTCAGCAAAGTTCCTGCAATTGATGCTGAAACCCAGGCTATCTTTGTTACCGCCACTGATACCAATCCTCTGGCAGCAAACCCAGAAATCATCATTAATGAGCAAAACGATGCTTTTGTTGCAGGTCTGACGCTTTTATCTCGTCTGACTAGCGGCAAAGTACTGGTTTGTAAATCTGGTGCAAGTCTGCCTCGCTCAACTGAATCCAATGTTGAAGAGCACGTATTCAACGGCCCGCACCCTGCAGGTCTTGTTGGTACGCATATTCATACTCTGTTTGGTGCGAACCTTGAGAATGTGGCATGGCACATCAACTATCAGGACGTTATCGCATTCGGTAAGCTGTTCCTGACCGGTGAGCTATACACAGATCGCGTTGTTTCACTGGCGGGCCCTGTGGTTAATAACCCACGTTTGGTACGTACTCAAATTGGTGCTGCTGTAGAGCAGATCACTGATTCTGAGCTAATGCCAGGCGAGCTACGTGTACTTTCAGGCTCTGTACTGAATGGTATTCATGCTATTGGTCCACATGCTTACCTTGGTCGTTACCACCTACAGGTAACTGCGCTTCGTGAAGGTCGCGAGAAAGAGTTCTTGGGCTGGATTGCTCCAGGTAAGAACAAGTTCTCTGTGACGCGTGCTTTCCTAAGCCAGTTCTTCCCTGGTCAGTTGTTCAACATGACGACAACGACAAACGGTAGTGAACGTTCAATGGTGCCAATCGGCAACTACGAGCGAGTAATGCCGCTTGATATCGAACCTACATTGCTGCTTCGTGATCTATGTGCAGGTGATGTAGATAGTGCACAGCAGCTAGGTGCGCTAGAGCTTGACGAAGAAGATCTAGCTCTATGTACGTATGTATGCCCAGGTAAGTATGAGTACGGCCCACTACTGCGTGAGTGCCTGGACACAATTGAGAAGGAAGGGTAATTCATGAGCCTCAAGAATTTACTCGAGCAGGTTGAGCACCACTTTGAGCCGGGTGGTAAGCACGAGAAGTGGTTTGCGCTTTATGAAGCGTTTGCAACTCTTATGTATACGCCGGGTCAAGTGACTCGTACCGGTTCACACGTACGTGATAGCATCGATCTAAAGCGCATCATGATCATGGTGTGGTTTGCGGTATTCCCAGCAATGTTCTGGGGTATGTACAACTCTGGCCACCAGGCTGTTGTTGCACTAAATCATATGTATGCTGGTGATCAGCTAGCCGCGATTATCGCTGGCGACTGGCACTACTGGCTAACAGATATGCTAGGCGGCACCCTGTCTGCAGATGCAGGTTGGGGTAGCAAAATGCTACTGGGTGCAACCTTCTTCCTACCTATCTACGCTGTCGTCTTTGCTGTCGGTGGTTTCTGGGAAGTGCTTTTCTGTATGGTGCGCAAGCACGAAGTTAACGAAGGCTTCTTTGTAACTTCGATCCTGTTCGCATTGATCGTACCGCCAACACTCCCACTTTGGCAGGCTGCACTGGGTATTACCTTCGGTGTAGTTGTTGCAAAAGAAATCTTCGGTGGTACTGGCCGTAACTTCCTGAACCCTGCACTTGCAGGCCGTGCGTTCCTATTCTTCGCATACCCAGCTCAGATTTCTGGTGATCTAGTATGGACTGCGGCAGATGGCTTCTCTGGTGCAACAGCACTGAGCCAGTGGGCGAACGGTGGTCAGGCTGCTGTGGTCAACACGGTATCTGGCGATGCAGTCAGCTGGATGGACGCGTTCATCGGCCGTATCCCTGGTTCAATCGGTGAAGTGTCGACGCTTGCTATCATCCTTGGTGGTGCAATGATCGTATTCATGGGCATTGCTTCATGGCGTATCATCGCAGGTACCATGATTGGTATGATTGCGACAGCCACTCTGTTCAATATCATCGGTTCTGACACTAACGCAATGTTCAGCATGCCTTGGCACTGGCACCTAGTTCTGGGTGGCTTTGCATTCGGTATGATGTTCATGGCTACCGATCCTGTGTCTGCAGCATTTACCAACAAAGGTAAGTGGTGGTACGGCGCACTAATCGGTGCAATGGCGGTGATGGTTCGTGTAGTTAACCCAGCGTACCCTGAAGGTATGATGCTGGCGATTCTATTCGCTAACCTATTCGCACCTCTATTTGACAACCTAGTGGTTCAGGGCAACATCAAACGGAGACTGGCTCGTCATGTCAAGTAATAACGATAGCATTAAGAAAACGCTGATTGTTGTTATCGCACTGAGCTTAGTGTGCTCTATCGTGGTATCAACGGCGGCAGTTGTGCTTCGCCCACTGCAGCAGGAAAATGCGGTACTGGATGTTCAGCGTAACATTCTATCCGTTGCTGGCTTGTTGGATGAAAGCACAGATATCAAACAAACTTATAAGCAGTTCATCGAGCCTAAACTGGTTAACCTTGAAACTGGTGAGTTTGTTGAGCAGTCTGAAGCTGGCGTAACACCTGCTGACTATAAGCAGCGTGACGCGGCAAAAGATCCTAGCCAGTCAATCAAGCTATCTGCTGATCAGGACGCTGCAAAAATCATTCGTCGTGCGAATGTGGCAACGATTTACCTGGTTAAAGATGCAAGCGACAATACTGAAAAAATGATCCTGCCTGTTCACGGTACTGGTCTGTGGTCAATGATGTACGCATTTATTGCTGTTGAAACAGACGGCAACACGGTTGCGGGTATTACTTACTACGAGCAGGGTGAGACTCCTGGACTGGGTGGTGAAGTAGAGAACCCGAACTGGCGTGCTCAGTTTGTTGGCAAAAAATTGCTTGACGACAACAACAAGCCAGCAATTCGTGTTGTTAAAGGCGGTGCTCCTGCTGGCGATCTATACGGTGTAGATGGTCTGTCAGGTGCAACCTTGACAGGTAATGGTGTACAGAACACCTTCGACTTCTGGTTGGGTGAGATGGGCTTTGGTCCGTTCCTGGCTAAGATTCGTGAGGGAGGCCTGAACAATGGCTGATACTAAAGAAATGAAAGCGATTCTGTTTGGGCCGTTTATCAGTAACAACCCAATTGCCCTACAGGTGCTTGGTGTATGTTCAGCTCTAGCAGTTACAACAAAACTTGAAACAGCGTTTGTAATGACGCTGGCGGTAACCTTCGTTACTGCGTTTTCAAACTTATTCGTATCGCTGATCCGTAACCACATTCCAAGCAGTGTGCGTATCATTGCCCAGATGGCAATCATCGCATCATTGGTAATCGTGGTAGACCAGGTACTGAAAGCCTATGTTTACGACATTTCTAAACAGCTTTCTGTATTCGTTGGTCTGATCATTACTAACTGTATCGTAATGGGTCGTGCAGAAGCGTATGCAATGAAGTCTGAGCCGCTACCGTCACTTATTGATGGTATCGGTAACGGTCTTGGCTACGGTTTCGTTCTGATCACTGTTGGTTTCTTCCGCGAACTACTGGGTTCAGGAAAGCTATTCGGTGTTGAGGTTCTACCTCTAGTTTCAGACGGCGGTTGGTACCAGCCGAATGGTCTGATGCTATTAGCGCCATCTGCTTTCTTCCTGATCGGTTTCATGATCTGGGCTATCCGTATTATTCGTCCAGAACAAGTAGAAGCGAAGGAGTAAGGGGAACATGGAACATTATCTAAGCCTTTTAGTTCGTTCGATCTTTATCGAGAACATGGCGCTTTCATTTTTCTTGGGTATGTGTACCTTCTTGGCGGTATCTAAGAAAGTTAAGACCTCTTTCGGTCTGGGTGTTGCGGTAATCGTTGTACTAACGATTGCGGTACCGGTGAACAACCTGGTTTACAACCTGCTACTGAAAGACGGCGCGCTGGTTCAAGGTGTTGACTTGAGCTTCCTGAACTTCATTACCTTTATCGGTGTTATTGCGGCACTGGTACAGATTCTGGAAATGGTTTTGGACCGCTTTTTTCCGCCACTATACAACGCACTGGGTATTTTCCTACCGTTGATCACCGTTAACTGTGCGATCTTCGGTGGTGTATCTTTCATGGTACAGCGTGATTACAACTTTGCTGAATCTGTGGTTTACGGTTTCGGTTCTGGTGTCGGCTGGATGCTAGCAATCGTTGCTCTTGCGGGTATCCGCGAGAAGATGAAGTACTCTGACGTACCTCCTGGTCTGCGTGGCCTGGGTATTACATTCATCTCCGTTGGTCTAATGGCGTTGGGCTTCATGTCCTTCTCCGGTGTTCAGCTGTAATCAGGAAAATAAGGAATAATCAATGGATATTATTCTTGGCGTAGTCATGTTCACCCTGATTATCCTGGCTCTAGTGTTAGTGATCTTATTCGCTAAATCTAAGCTGGTACCATCAGGTGACATTACTATCTCAGTAAACAATGATCCGGAAAAAGCGATTACAACCGCTGCCGGTGACAAGCTACTAGGCGCGCTGTCGGCTAGCGGTATCTTCGTTTCATCAGCGTGTGGTGGCGGTGGTTCATGTGGCCAGTGCCGTGTGAAAGTGAAATCTGGCGGTGGTGACATTCTACCAACAGAGCTTGACCACATCACTAAAGGTGAAGCACGTGAAGGCGAGCGTCTTGCGTGTCAGGTTAACGTGAAATCTGACATGGAAATCGAACTGCCAGAAGAAATCTTCGGTGTTAAGAAGTGGGAATGTACTGTTCTTTCTAACGACAACGAAGCGACCTTCATCAAAGAGCTTGTGCTGCAAATCCCTGAAGGTGAGGAAGTTCCTTTCCGCGCAGGTGGCTATATTCAGATTGAAGCTGAACCGCATCACATTAAATATGCTGATTTCGATATTCCTGAAGAATATCGTGGCGATTGGGACAAGTTTAACCTGTTCCGTTATGAGTCAATCGTAAAAGAGCCGTCAATCCGTGCTTACTCTATGGCGTCATACCCAGAAGAGAAAGGCCTGATTAAGCTTAATGTACGTATCGCAACACCGCCGCCAAACAACCCAGACGTGCCACCAGGTGTGATGTCTTCATACATCTGGTCACTGAAAGCTGGCGACAAGTGTACGATTTCAGGTCCGTTCGGTGAGTTCTTCGCGAAAGACACCGACAACGAAATGGTATTCATCGGTGGTGGTGCAGGTATGGCACCTATGCGTTCTCACATCTTCGATCAGCTTAAGCGTCTTAACTCTACCCGTAAGATGACTTACTGGTACGGTGCACGTTCTAAGCGTGAAATGTTCTATATAGAAGATTTCGATATGCTTGCTGAGCAGAATGACAACTTCGAATGGCATGTTGCCCTGTCAGATCCATTACCAGAAGATAACTGGGATGGTTACACAGGCTTCATCCACAACGTGATTTATGAGAACTACCTTAAAGATCACGAAGCTCCTGAAGATTGTGAATACTACATGTGTGGTCCACCAATGATGAACGCAGCCGTTATCGGTATGCTGAAAGATCTTGGTGTCGAAGACGAAAACATCCTACTGGATGACTTCGGTGGCTAACTAGCTACACCCACGAAGCAAATTGGCTGACCCGGTTCGGGTCAGCCTTTTTTCGTAAAATAGAACCAATAAAACGCTTTTTATTGTGGTTATTCCAATCATTGGCCTTTTCGGTGAAGTGATAGCTATAACAAAAAGTGCCCCTTCATTTTTGGAGTTGATGAATGAAGACGTTCCTGCGCAGAGCAATGTTATTGTTTGTCCTTGCTGTTACCTTGTCGGCTTGTAGCGATCAGCGTGAAATGATCCACCTGAATGGCTCGACGATGGGAACCTATTATTCAATCAAGTTGATTAAACAGGAAGGCTTACCGACCCCGACCGAGCTGCAGGCTGAGATTGACCGTCGCCTTGAGCTGGTCAACGATCAAATGTCGACCTACCGTAAGCATTCCGAGCTCAGCCAATTTAACCAGCACAAAAGCAATCAGCCGTTTGACGTTTCTGCTGATACTGCCAAAGTCGTTGCTGAGGCTATTCGCCTGGCGGAGCTGACGGATGGCGCGCTAGACGTTACTGTTGGCCCAGTGGTTAACCTATGGAGCTTTGGCCCTGAAGCCCGTCCAGAAAAAACACCGACTGCCGAGGAGCTAGCCGAGCGCCGTAAGGTAGTGGGGATCCGCCACCTCTCGGTTAAAGGCAATACCCTCGTCAAACAAATTCCACAGCTGTACGTCGACTTGTCGTCAATTGCCAAAGGCTTTGGTGTTGATGTGGTGGCGGGCTACTTCGATGAGCTGAATGTCGCTGATTACATGGTTGAAATTGGTGGTGAACTTAGCCTGCAGGGGAACAACCTCAAGGGCGTGCCATGGCGTATTGCCATCGAGAAACCGGCTGATGACGGCACCCGCTCGGTGCAGGAAATCATTGAACCAGGTGATATGGCTGTGGCAACATCGGGTGATTACCGCAATTACTTTGAAGAAGACGGCGTACGTTACTCGCATCTTATCGATCCGACAACCTGCAAGCCAATTTCAAACCATGTGGTGTCGGTAACCGTTTTACATCCATCCAGCATGACGGCTGATGCACTGGCAACGGCGTTCTCGGTAATGGGTGAAGAGAAATCACTGGAGCTGGCACAGAAAGAGAATTTGCCAGTTCTGCTTGTTGTGAAAACCGAAAAAGGCTACAAAGAATACACGTCTGATGCCTTTGTTCCTTATATGCAGAAGAAGTAGAGAATTATCATGATCGTATATTTAACTACCTTTGCCGTCTTTTTGCTGGTTATCGTCGCGATGGCCGTGGGATACATTTTCCAACGCAAGACGGTGAGCGGCAGCTGCGGTGGTCTTGACGGTGTTGGTATTGCCAAAGAGTGCGATTGCCCTGAGCCGTGTGATGCCCGTAAGAAGCGTGAAGCGCGCGAGGCGCAGCAAGCAGAGTGGAAGAAAAACCAGATCATCTGATTGACCTGTTTTGACTGATTAAAAAGCCTGAGCATGCTCAGGCTTTTTGCTAGATGGATGATCTAAAACGATTCAATCTGTTTGTACCTGATTACGGCCGTTTCGCTTAGCTTGGTAAAGGCAGTCATCGGCTGTCCTTAACAGTTCGCCTAGAGGCTGTACCCCACAGGCTGCACCAATGCTGATGGTCACCCTTATTGGTGTATTTTGGTAAGTAATGACTAACCCTTCAATAAACCGCCGTAGCCGCTCAAGTTGAGTGAAGAACTGTTGCGGGCCCTCACAGCTCTGGATACAGAACTCTTCACCACCAAAGCGGGCAACAATGGCATCGGGAAAATGTTGCTGTAGTTGCTGGCTAACCTGGACTAAGACTTCGTCACCGGCATCATGGCCATAGGTATCATTGACCTTCTTGAAGAAGTCGATATCTATCATGGCGATATTTCGAATTTCGCAATGGTTTTTAGCACAACTTTGATTGAAGAAGTAGCGCCGGTTCCACAGTCCAGTCAGGGCATCCTGATTGGCCATCCGGTACAGCTTGTCAGCAGTATCTTTCATATTCAGCATATGGTGAATACGGCAATAGAACTCTTCCTGGTTGAACGGCTTGTTGAGGAAGTCATTGGCTCCGGCTTTTAGAAACAGCGCGGTCATTGCATTGTCGCTGCTGCCTGACAAGCCGAGTATGGCTATTTGGTTGCGGTTATAGTGCTGGCGGATTTCGTGGATCATGGTAATGCCATCTTTTTCCGGCATATCATGGTCCGTGATGACCAGGCTGATATCTGGGTGTTGCTCCAACTGATCAAGGGCTTCTTGGCCATCGCTTGCTTCTATTACCTGGAGGTTTTGCCTTTTGAGCAGGCTGATCAAGTAATGGCGAACAGTGGCGGAGTCTTCTACAACCATCGCTTTGTGATGGTTGTTTGCCTCTAGTCGTTGCAGTAGTGGTATTAGGTAAGCCACTGAGGCAGGACTGTCTTTAAGCAGGTAATCAATTACCCCCTTGGACAGCACGGTATCGCGAACTCGGTTACTGAACTGGGCTGTAAGGACAATGACCTTGAGGTTGTGGCTTAGGACCAAATCGATAATCTCACCGTCTTGGCCATCAGGGAGGCAATAGTCCAAAACGGTACAAAGAAAATCGTTCTGCTCGGAAATAATACTCTGCGCCTGAGCGATGTTCTCTGCAAAAATGGGAAGAAAGCCGGCTTTGGTTAGCTGACCGTTGAGGTAGTTCCGGAAGGCTCTGCTGTCTTCTACAACAAGGACTTTATACAGCGACATCTTATTCCCTTATCCGATTCTATTGGTTATATAGCTACCTTTGCGGTTTGGTTAATGAATTAATAACATTTTTGTTACTTAGGCGGCAACCCCTGTAGATGCACAATGTTGCTGTGGCGATAACTGTCTCTTTGTAGTTTGGTATATAATAATAACTGTACAAAAAAACAGTGGTATAATGTGTCTAACCGTATGAAATTTACTAACTGTTAAAGTTATTAACGATCCTGAGAGCTATGTCGCAGCCTAATGCCTCATTAACCATGCCTATGCAGCGTAAAATTATCCATGTCGATATGGATTGCTTTTTTGCGGCTGTTGAAATGCGTGATAATCCTGAATTGATGAACAAACCGATAGCAATCGGGGGACGTTCGGAGCAGCG
Source organism: Photobacterium sp. HL06 (assembly GCF_059552575.1). NCBI lineage: Bacteria > Pseudomonadati > Pseudomonadota > Gammaproteobacteria > Vibrionales > Vibrionaceae > Photobacterium > Photobacterium sp. HL06. The sequence continues at coordinate 3,275,601 of NZ_CM183914.1, read as the reverse complement.
GGGTGTACTCAGTACCTGTAATTACCTAGCCCGCCAGTATGGAATACGTTCGGCAATGCCGACGGCGCAGGCGATGAAACTGTGCCCGCATTTGGTGTTGGTTGCCGGGAGGATGTCGGTGTATAGGGAGGTCTCCCAGCAAATTCGGGCAATTTTCCAACGCTATACCGATAAAATAGAGCCCTTATCATTGGATGAGGCCTATCTCGATGTGACTGACTGTGAGCTGTTTCATGGCTCGGCGACCCTAATTGCCCAGGATATTCGCAGAGCGATAAGGGAAGAGCTGGAACTAACGGCCTCAGCTGGTGTAGCCCCGGTTAAGTTCATTGCCAAAATTGCTTCAGATTTGAATAAGCCCGATGGCCAGTATGTTGTGACGCCTGATGACATCCCAGATTTTGTAATGAACTTGAAATTGGAGAAAATCCCCGGGGTTGGCAAAGTAACTATCCAGAAGCTTCATGAAAAGGGATTGTATGTCGGCAAGGATGTTCAGGGCTATGATCGTAATTTGCTACTGCAGCAATTCGGTAAATTTGGCCAGTCTTTATGGTCGCGTGCGCATGGCATCGATAACCGTGAGATTGTGGTTGAGCGTGAGCGAAAGTCGGTGGGAGTTGAGCGGACATTTTCAAAAAATATCACCAGTTATGATCAGTGCTGGCAGGTTGTCGAGGCTTTGTATCTGGAGCTAGAGCAGCGGCTTAGGAAGGTGAGGCCGGAGTTAAATATTGCCAAGCAAGGTATTAAGGTCAAGTTTGCCGATTTTCAGCAAACCACGGTTGAGCATAGCCAGCCCAAGCTCGACAAGGCGCAGTTTGTCGGCTTGCTCAAAGAGGCGTTGACCCGCCAGAAAGAACGGGAAATCCGCTTGATCGGGCTCAGTGTTGGGTTGGAGCAGGGGCTGAAGGCGCAGCAGTTGTCGTTCGAAGGGTTTTAAGGATTAAAAAAGGCGAGTTCCTAGAAACTCGCCTCTCGAAACTCAGTAACGAATTACTGTTTCACTGGAATGTTCTTCAAGATAGCAACCATCTGCTCCCAGAACAGGCCAACCGTTTCAATGTTCACTTTCTCGTCTGGCGAGTGCGGGAACTTGATTGTCGGGCCGAAAGAGATCATATCCATGGTCGGATAGGGTTCTTTGAACAGGCCACATTCAAGACCGGCGTGGATCACCATGATATTCGGTGTTCTACCGTAGATGTCGTTGTAGGTTTCACGGAACAGCTGCATCACTTCAGAGTCTGCATCTGGCTTCCAGCCCGGGTAGGCACCAGAGAATTCGCACTGGGCACCGGCTAGTTCGGCAACGGCTTCCAGCATACCTTCAACATTGCTGCGGCCAGAGTCGATCAGGGAGCGGATCAGGCACAGGATCGTAATCTTGTCTGCATCCGTGGTGATCACACCGACATTCAGTGATGTCTCAACCACACCTTCGATGTCATCGCTCATACGGATCACACCGTTCGGGCAGGCATTCAGCACGGCATAAAAACGCTTTTGGGCCGTTTCTGTCATTACATCAGCAGGCAGCTCAGCGGGCTCGACAAACAGGTTGATGTCTGTTTCGATTTTACCCAGCTCGGTAACCAGAATAGACTGGTAGTGGGTGAACAGCTCGTTGAGTTTGTCAACATTTGCTGCCGGTAGTGTTGCAAGAGCAAATGCCTCACGTGGAATCGCATTACGCAGGCTACCGCCAGTAAGGTTATTTAGGCGTAGGCCTAGCTCTTGGGCGTGGGCAAACAGGAAGCGACCTAGTAGCTTGTTGGCATTGCCACGGCCAGTGTGGATATCACAACCGGAGTGACCGCCTTTAAGGCCTTTGATGACTAGCTTAACAGCAGCATGTTCAGCTGGTACAGCTTCGCGCTCGATATCTAGGGTGATTGAGCCATCAACGCCGCCAGCACAGCCCATGTACACTTCGCCCTCTTGCTCTGAGTCCGTGTTCAATAGGATATCGCCTTCCAGCCAACCTTCTGCCAGGCCGAAAGCACCGGTCATACCAGCTTCTTCATCGATAGTCAGTAGTACTTCCAGCGGGCCATGTTCAACATCTTTAGCAGCCAGAACAGCCAGGCATGCGGCCATGCCCATACCGTTGTCAGCACCAAGTGTGGTTCCCTTCGCCGTTACCCACTCACCGTCGATATAAGGCAGGATAGGATCTTCGGTGAATTCGTGCTCAGTGTCTTCATTCTTCTGCGGCACCATATCAATGTGTGCTTGCAGAACGACACCTTTACGGTCTTCCATACCCGGTGTAGCTGGCTTTTTGATAAAGACGTTACCCACCGCATCACGGCGTACGTCCAGGCCTTCACCTTCTGCAAATTTGATGATGTGCTGAGCGAGTTGCTCTTCATGCTTAGATGGGTGAGGAATAGAACAGATTTGATCGAAGAATTGCCACACAGGTTGCGGTGACAGTTGACTGATTTCAGACACAGCAGTCTCCCTTATAAACTATTGGGCTAAAGCGATTCACCAGCTGAATATCAACTAATGAGCTAGTAAAACTAGCAGAATAAACTATCGCGATTGCCGCAAGGATACCACTGTGCCTGAAACGGGGACAGTTAAATCTTAAAATGTGAAATATGGGCGTTAAGATTGTGACCGCTCGCAAGAAGTTGTTCGCTGGCAGAAGATATTTGCTCGCCCTGCTGAACGGTTTTCTGGCTGTGATCGGCCAGTTGGGCCAGGTTGCTATTGATGGCCTCGGCTGCCTGGGTCTGCTGGGTACTGGCATCGGCGATATGCTGGTTCAGCTCCCTGATCGTCGTGATTTGCTCACCAATGGTTGTCAGCGTCTGGGCCACTTCGTCAGCATGCTTGGCGGTGCTAGCAGATTGCTGGCGGGTTTGCAGTAGGGCTTCACTCACCTCAATGGCGCCGGCCTGCAGGCTATCGATGATTTCTTCTATTTCATTGGTGCTGGCTTGGGTTCGGGTGGCCAAGGTACGGACCTCATCGGCCACAACAGCAAACCCCCGGCCTTGCTCTCCGGCCCGGGCTGCCTCGATAGCCGCATTGAGCGCCAATAAGTTGGTCTGGTCGGCGATCCCCCGGATCACATCGAGTACAGAACCGATAGTCTGGGAGTCTTTGGCCAGCGCCTGGGCACTGGTATCGGTATTGTCGAGCAGGTTAAGCAGGGCATGCATTTCAGCCGACGAGTTAGAGACAACTGAGATACTGTTTTCACTCTGCTGGTGGGCATCCATGGCAGCTTCGGCAGCCTGGCGGGCCGAGAGGGACACTTCCTGGTTGCTGGTATGAAGCTGGTGCATAGCAGCGGTGACACTATCGACGCCTTTATGGGACTCTGTTGCACTGCTAACGGTGTGATTAGCAACGGCATTGAGCTGGGTGGATGCTGAGCTTATTTGCTCGCTGACCGGGGAGATGTCTTTTAGCATGTTGCTGATCCGGTTGGCGAAGGTATTATAGGCTTGGGCAAGGCGGCTAAGTTCATCATTGCCGTGGCAAGGGAGGCGAAGTGTTAGATCACCATCTCCTTCGGCAATATCTTGCATGGCGGATAAGGTTTCCTCGCAAGGGGCGGTGATCGAACGGCCAATAGACCATGCCATTACAAACATAATCGATAATGAGCCCAACAGGATCAGCCCGAGCTGCTTCATTTCGGCATAGAACTGGGCTTTGACATCGTCGACGTAAATACCCGAGCCGATAACCCACCCCCAAGGTTGGAAGCCTTTGACGAAAGAGATTTTTTCGACAGGGACCTCTGAACCCGGTTTTTCCCAGTAGTAATCAACAAACCCGGCCCCTTGCTGTCTGACAGTCGTGACCATATTGGTAAATAGCGGGTTTCCGTGTGGATCTTTAAATCCACTGAGATCTTTACCGTCCAGTGATGGTTTGAAAGGGTGCATGACCATACGCGGAGTCATGTCGTTAATCCAGAAGTAATCTTTCTCTTCATAACGAAGAGCGGCGACGGCTTGTTTGGCTTGCGACTGAGCTTTTGTGCGGCTCAGTAAACCTTGTTGTTCCTGCTGATAATAATAGTTAAACAGGCTGTGGGCTGACTCAACTAAGTGGCGGGTTTTCAGGCGTTTTTGTTCCAGTATGCTCGACTGGTAGTTAGAGGCGAATAGAAAGAGGGGGATAAGAGACAGTACCGTGATGGTGATCCCCAGTAAATAAAGTCGCCGGCTGATAGAAATTGCTCTTAATTTGTCGGTGCCCATAGCCATTACCTTTTTATTGTCATTATAAAGACCCATAGTTAATAGGGTATTCCGCTTGCGCGTAACAAATCAAGAACCTACTTGTAACACTTTAGTCGCGAATAGTTAAAACTGTGGTGTGTCAATCTGTAATAAAATTACAAAAAAAAGAGGTATGGAGCACATAAAATCAAAAAGTGTGACGAGGTTAAAGAAAATACTTGTAAGTTTGTTACGGCATGGGTATAGTTTACCCATCTTCTGGTGAAGACGAAATGACACAGTAAACCGCTCTAGGATGAGCCCGAGGTATCGCCTCCAAGGAACTGAGATTAAGTCAAGCCATGATGGCTGAGCACTAAACGTTTTATGTGTTTTGATAACTTAATATTTAAGGTGATAAAGATGAAAGTATTCGATTCAATGACAAATTTTTGGAATAACCGTTCTGTGTACACTGGTAACTTCCACTACCCGAGCTCTTTCGGCTATTAATTTCTGATTCTGTGCCAGAACCTTAACGGTGACTGGCATGGTATCTCGAGCAGTATTGTTCACCCCCCCCCTTTATTGAGAATTTAGAATACCCGCGATTCGGTTATTCAAGACATTCTTCCGCCACTCCTTCTTGGAGTGGCGTTTTTTTATCTTCAAAGAACGTCTATCTGCTTCCTGAAATATTATCTTTTCTCTTGTTATTGGCATGTATTCGATTACATTGGCTCTGAGGCAATAAATTCATCATTAACTTGATGCATATTATCGTTTGCGTGCGAATAAAAAATTTGTAGCGCTCAAAAAAGCAGCTTAATGGGATGTTGTTAATTCTTTGATTTAATGTGTTTTTTATTTTTTATTGTTGTGCGTGGTCGGTTTTTTATTCGGTTAACACAGTGTGCTACTGATAGTTGCGTTATTTTCTGGAAATTGCTGGCTAAGCAACATATAATCGCCCCCCAAAAATAGATGACGCAAACGTTTTCTATTTTGAATTTAACTTGCGCGTATTATCTCCAAGGAACCGAGAGCAATGCTTGAGAAACTGTTCAAACTGAAAGAGCACGGTACGGATGTTCGCACCGAAATGTTGGCAGGTCTGACGACCTTCCTGACGATGGCTTATATCATCTTCGTTAATCCGACTATGCTGTCCGCTACAGGTATGGATCAAGGTGCCGTATTTGTTGCCACTTGCTTGGCCGCGATGGTCGGCTGTTTCATCATGGGCTTTGTTGCAAATTACCCTGTTGCTCAAGCACCTGGGATGGGCTTGAATGCTTTCTTCACCTATGGGGTTGTTCTTGGGATGGGGCATACGTGGCAGGTTGCATTGGCTGCGGTATTCCTGTCTGGGTTGTGCTTTATCGCCTTGAGTGTTTTGCGGGTTCGTGAGTGGATCATCAATGCGATCCCGATGGCTCTGCGTACCGGTATCTCGGCAGGTATTGGTTTGTTCTTGGCTTTTATTGCATTGCAGAGCTCAGGCATTGTGGTTGATAACCCAGCAACACTGGTTCATGTTGGTGATCTGACAAGTTTCCCGGCGGTGATGGCGTCATTGGGCTTCTTCCTGACGATTGCGCTAGTCCATCGCGGTTATAAAGCTGCGGTGTTAATTGCAATACTTGCAGTGACAGTACTTGGCATCCTTTTTGGTGATATCACTTACGGCGGTGTGATGTCGATGCCACCAAGCATTGCGCCAACATTCATGCAGATGGACTTTAGCGGCGCACTTGAAGTCGGCCTGATTTCTGTTGTATTTGCCTTCCTATTTGTCGACCTGTTTGATACGGCAGGGACGCTGGTGGGTGTTGCGACAAAAGCCGATCTGATGGATAAAGAAGGTAAGCTGCCTCGCCTGAACCGTGCGTTGCTGGCTGATAGTACGGCGACCTCTGTGGGCGCTGTCTTGGGTACGTCAAACACGACCTCTTTCGTCGAGAGTGTATCGGGTGTTGCTGTCGGTGGCCGTACGGGTCTGACGGCAGTCACTGTTGGCGTATTGTTCTTTTTGGCATTGTTCTTTGCGCCGTTGGCAGGTATGGTTCCTGCCTATGCGACAGCAGGTGCCCTGTTCTATGTCGCCATCTTGATGATGTCAGGTTTGGTCAGTGTAGACTGGCGCGACTTAACAGAAGCGGCCCCAGTAGTTGTCGTTTGTCTGTTAATGCCGTTAACATACTCCATCGCTGAAGGTATCGGCCTTGGCTTTATCACTTATGCTGCTGTGAAGGTTATGAGTGGCAAGGGAAGAGATGTAAATATTAGCGTATGGGTTATTGCAGCGCTGTTTGCTGCTAAAATTGCCTTCTTATAACAGTTTATAAATATATCCAGCGACAATATCGCTGATTCAGAGGTTCATCGGATATGAGTACTAAATTCGTCATCACTTGGGACAACATGCAAATGTACACTCGTCAGCTGGCAGAAAAACTGCTTCCTGCTGATCAGTGGAAAGGTATTATTGCTGTTAGCCGCGGTGGTTTGGTTCCTTCTGCGATCCTGGCTCGTGAGCTTAACATCCGTCATGTAGATACAGTGTGTATTTCAAGCTACGACCACGACCACCAGCGCGAAATGAAAGTGCTGAAGCGGGCTGAAGGTGATGGTGAAGGCTTCTTGGTTGTTGATGATTTGGTTGATACTGGCGGTACAGCAGAGATGATCCGCGCAATGTACCCGAAAGCCAAGTTTGTAACAGTGTGTGCAAAGCCTGCCGGTAAGCACCTTGTTGATGATTATGTCGTTGATATTACTCAGGACACTTGGATTGAGCAGCCATGGGATATGGCCGTGACTTTTGTCGATCCGATTGCCAAGAAATAATCGCCAGTCGATGAATGAATAAAAAGGAGCCTTTGAGGCTCCTTTTTTGTTTAAAGGCGTACTTTAATCCATTCACTTTGAGCTAATTAGCCTGCCAGTGAAATGTTGCATCAAGCCGGAATGGAATAAAAGAGGGCTAACGCATGGCTCTGATGTCAGCCAGTGACTCGCCATTAGGCTTGTTGCGGTAAAAATTATTGTAGTTGATGAGGTCTATCGCATCGTGACCGGTCAACTCACACTTTCTGTCTAGCTTGGTTTGGTAAGAGCCTTGGATTTGCTCGCCAGATGCATCGAGGCAGACCGCTATTTTGGCATTAACGGCTCCGGATGCCTCACCAGGATTACCCCCAAGAACACCACCGCTACCAAATGCCAGCACAGAGCTTGAAAATAGCAACATACTGCATACACCGAGTATTTTCTTCATACAACAACCACCGTATAAAATACTAACAGTAGTATCAGCATAGCCCAGGATGGAAAATCAGTTAGGGATCGGACGGGAGGTGAAGTTTCAGCTCTTTCTATTCTCAACATTGCATCATTAGAGTCAGAACAGTGGCAGTGTCGCATTTGTGGTTAAAGTACAGCAGCTTGCCATGATGACAACGCCGAACCAAAAAAATAGGCGTGGAAAGATAAGGGGCATAGATAGGTGTTCCAGTGTTGCTTTTTTGTTTTTTTGCGCACACTGCAACTCACTGTTGGATGGTATACTTTTGGTATCAATGTCTTTGCGCACGTTGACTGATGCCTTCTTGGTGGATGCCGTTTTTCTCCTTAGGCAAAGGATCACCAAATGAGTTGTTGTGCGTAGATAGAAATCGAACAATGGAGCTTACCGTGTCTGAACCTTCTAAAACTAATTTATCAGAAAAGCTGTTTGCACCGCGGCAAACCTCGAAGGAAACGTCCGGCCTGGTCAAGCTGGCCGAAGTTGCTTCAAAGCCAATGCATAATGCGATGGATGGTGATAGCGAAGCGGGGTGGTACCGGGTATTGAGACGTCCGCAATGGGCATGGCAGGGAGTTGATCCAATCGAGATGGAATCGATTTTCTCTCGTATGGCCAACTCTGAAGCACCACGTACCAATGATGAACTGCTCGACACCGTTATCGGCTATAAACCTGGCAACTGGATTTATGAGTGGAGCCAGTCTGGGGCAATGTACCAGAAGACGGCCCGCGATTTGGTGAATGCTGACAAGAAAGACAAGGCGGCGCAGGTATTGCTGACAGCCAGTATGTACTACAGTGTTGCGGCCTACCCCCACCTGAAAGGGGATGCCCTGGCGGCGCAGGCGGAACTGCAGGCGAACCAGACCTACCGTGAAGCCATGGAGTATATGCCGCATCAAATGAAAACCATTGATGTCAAATATGAAGGTAAAACCTTCCAGGCATTTATCCACCTGCCTCGTACCGATAAATTACTGCCGACAGTCGTCGTTAGCGGCGGTCTGGATACCCTACAGTCAGATCTGTGGCGGCTTTACCATGATTATTTGGGCCCGGCAGGTTTTGCCATGGTCACGCTAGATATGCCTTCTGTCGGCCACAGCTCGGCTTGGACGTTGACGGAAGATACCAGTCGCCTGCATCAGGCATTGCTGCAGCAAATTCGTGATGTACCTTGGGTCGATCACCACCGTGTTGCCATGCTGGGACTACGCTTTGGGGGCAATGCGGCGATCCGCCTGGGCTTTATTGAGCCGACCCGCCTGAAAACCTGTATTAGCCTTGGCGGGGCGATACACAGTGTATTGGCTGATCCCAAGCGACTTGATGCCATGCCACGGATGTATCTCGATATGATCGCTTCGCGAATGGGCAAAAAGGGTGTCTCCAGGTCGAGCCTGACATCTCACCTTCCGGCCTGGTCGCTTAAGCAGCAGGGGTTGCTTGGCCGCCGTAAGACGGAGGTGCCGATGCTGGGGATCAGCCTGAAAAATGATCCGATCTGTACTGATATCGATAATCAGCTGATTGCAATGTCCAGCCGGGGTGGCAAGGCAATCACGCTACCGGAAAAGCCGCTTCACGATGGCTATCATCGCTCACTCGTGGCGGTAGTAGACTGGCTGAAAGAAAAATTAGCCTAAAGGCTGTTATTTATTTAAGCCTTGAGGGATGTAAATAAAATGTTGCTATCTTTTGGCTTTATGGCTTAAATGGAGTGACTAGAGGTAGAGGCTAAGCTGTGATTGAACCTTAGCTCTCTGCCTGGCACCCGATGGTTGCTGTTATTGTGCTATTGACTATGGATGGAGATACGCTATGACGACTACAACAACATTTCCGCCTCATGGGCGTCTGATGACGAAGCTAACGGCGCTGGGGCCCTATCTGCGCCAGCAGCAGTCTTCAGAAGGCCGCTTCTTCTTTGATTGCCTGGCAAGCTGTATTAGTGCCAAGAAAGAGCCAGAAGAACGTGAGTTTTGGGGCTGGTGGTTGCTCCTGACTGTCACTGATACCGGTTTTGAATACCGTTACCACTTTGGCCGTTACGATAGTCATGGAGACTGGGTTAAAGAAAGTGTTCCTGCCAAGCATGAGCAGGCGGTGCTCCAGACACTCGATGACTTTTATCCGAAATTGACTGGTTTGCTGCAAGATGAGTTTAAACTGACAGTAACTGCAGCCAGTGAGCTTGAGGAAGCAGAGCTGGGCACGGTTGCCTGATCTCGCTCAGAACATATTATCTACAGCTTGATGAAAGATTAATGCGCATTTAGAGCGCATTTTTCTTGTGATCTAGCAAGGGGATTGATAAAACATCTGAATATAAATTTATTCATCACAATTGTTTAATCCCAATGGCAGATACTAAACATTCGAACGCTACAGAGCAGGACCTCGTGGGTGCACACTCTTCCAAAGAGACCCAGGCGGTTAGACAATCCCACCCACCTCAGCAGACAATTGTCGTCAAGCTGGGAACAAGCGTGTTAACGGGCGGAACATTACAGCTAGATCGTGCCCATATGGTTGAACTGGTTCGGCAGTGCGCATCACTGCGCCGCCAGGGCCATAAGGTCATTATGGTAACATCCGGCGCGATTGCCGCAGGCCGCGAGCATCTGGATTACCCCGAACTCCCCAAAACCATGGCTAGCAAGCAGCTATTGGCTGCGGTTGGCCAGAGCCGCTTGATCCAGGAATGGGAAAGTCTGTTTGGTATCTATGGCCTGCATGTCGGCCAAATGCTGCTGACCCGAGCCGACCTAGATGACCGTGAGCGCTATCTCAATGCTCGCGATATGATCGTGGCGCTGCTGGATAACGGTATTATTCCTGTCGTTAATGAAAATGATGCGGTTGCTACTACTGAAATCAAAGTCGGTGACAATGACAACCTATCAGCCCTGGTCGGGATCCTGGCCAGTGCCGATAAGCTGTTGTTGTTGACTGATCAGCCTGGCCTGTTTACTGCCGATCCTCGCAACAACCCAGATGCCGAGCTGATACGTGAAGTCCATACCATCGATGAAACCCTGCACAAGTTGGCGGGTGGTAGTGTTGGAGGATTGGGCACTGGCGGTATGGCAACCAAGCTACAGGCTGCCGATGTTGCCCGCCGGGCAGGTATCGAAGTGATTATTGCAGCGGGGAGCCGCCCTGATGTGATTGCTGACTTGGTTGAAGGGGAGTCGGTCGGCACCCGTTTTCTGCCGCTGGAATCGCCACTGGAAAGCCGCAAGCGCTGGATCCTAGCTGGACCACCGCCAGCAGGGGATATCGTGATCGACGACGGTGCTGCAATGGCGGTACAACAGCGTGGCAGTAGCTTGCTGTCAAAAGGGATCACCGAAGTGAAAGGGCAGTTCGAGCGGGGCGAAGTCACCCGGATTTTCAATACCAAGGGAGTCTTGCTAGCCCGTGGTATCTGTCGTTACTCAAGCAAAGATATGGCAAAGATTGCCGGAAAGCACAGTCAGGATATTTATCAGGTCCTGGGCTATGAATACGGTCCGGTTGCTGTGCACCGTGATGATCTGGTTGTGATCTGATCACGCACTCGGCAACGTACTGAAAATATTTTGATGATAGGGGAAGAGTGTGGATCTTGAAATTTTGGGTAAAGCGGCGCAGCAGGCAGCCTTCGAGCTAGCGACTGCTGCAACAGCACAGAAAAATCAGGCTTTGGCGATCATTGCCGATGAACTGGAAGCCAATAGTGATGCCATTCTGGCGGCAAACGCCAAAGATATTGCTGCCGCACGCGAGTCAGGCATGTCAGATGCCCTGGTTGACCGCCTGCTGCTCAACGAAGGACGCCTGGCGGGTATTGCCAGCGATGTGCGTAATGTTATCAGCCTTGATGATCCGGTTGGAGCGGAGCTTGATAGCAAGGTGCTGGAAAACGGTATGCGCCTTAGCCGCCGCCGTGTGCCTTTGGGTGTCGTCGGGGTGATTTACGAAGCTCGTCCGAATGTAACCATCGATATTGCGGCATTGTGCCTGAAAACCGGTAATGCCAGTATCTTGCGTGGTGGCCGCGAAACGTTCCATTCCAATATGGAGCTGGTGAAAGTGATCCAGGTCGCTTTGGAAAAAGCCGGCCTGCCAGCGGCCTCGGTACAGTATATTGAGAAGCCAGACCGTGAGTTGGTTTCAAAGCTGCTCAAGCTGGATCAGTATGTCGATATGATCATTCCGCGTGGCGGGGCTGGCCTGCACAAAATGTGTAAGGAAAATAGCACGATACCAGTGATTATTGGCGGCTTCGGGATCAGCCATGTCTATGTCGACAATACGGCGGATCTGGCTCGTGCGCTGGATGTGGTGGAAAACTCAAAGGTTCAGCGCCCGTCAGCCTGTAATGCGCTGGACACACTATTAGTCAGCGAAGAGGTTGCCGAAGCTTTCCTACCTCGTTTGGCTGAACGCATGAATCAGAGCCAGGTAGCTTTGGTGGCTGACGGAACCAGCTATGCGTTGCTGGAAGGCAAAGCAGCGGAGCTTCGTAAAGTTGCCGAAGGTGACTTCGACACTGAATGGCTGAGTTTCACCCTCGGGGTGAAAGTGGTTAAAGATGTCGATGAAGCCATTGCCCATATGCGCAAGCACAATGCCAGCCATTCCGATGCGATCCTGACTAACGATATTCGCTCTGCAGAGCGATTTGTAAATGCGGCAGGATCGGCTGCGGTTTATGTCAATGCATCGACTCGCTTTACCGATGGCGCTCAGTTTGGCCTTGGTGCCGAAGTGGCGGTTTCAACTCAGAAGCTGCACGCCCGTGGCCCGATGGGACTGGAAGAGCTGACGAGTTATAAATGGGTGGGTGTTGCCGACTACTTATGCCGTTCTTAATGCAACGGAAGGCGTAGCCTTGGATACGGGTTACGCTTTGCTCCGTGAAGCGTGAAAAAGCGAGAGTTGTTGTTGACTCTCGCTTTTTTGATTCTACAACCTGCCACGCTTCACGCTTCACGCTTCACGCTTCACGCTTCACGCTTCACGCTTCCTTATCGCTCTCGTCGTCTTTCTTCTGCGCTTCTTCGCGCTTTTTCTTATCCTGCAGGTATTTGATTTTGTCGCGATAGCCAAACTTCATATTGGCCGTGTACTTCAAGGCCGCAATGTTACTGACAACAACGCTGACGACGATGATGCTGATAACCCAGGGGTTGAGTAGCCATTCCACCATTTAGACCTCGCAGATATTCTCTATATACCTACTATAAAGATTATCAAGCTTTCGCAAAATCTGCGACTTTCCAGCGATTTGGCTTGCATTAAGTGTGTGGTAAAGCAGCTCTGGTGTCAGTTGCTTGAGCAAGAGATGACTGATGGGGTAGTAACTTATATGCCAGGGCTCAACGGCAACCCCGTTTCGGTCTTCGGCATACGGCAAATAGAAATCAAACTGCCTCATCTGCTCATTGAGCCAGGCACTGAATTCCGCTTGGTGACCGCCTGTTTCGTACTCCCAGGGTTCTAGCTGAAGGCTGACACCTTTTGGCAGGCAGTTCGCCGCATAGACATCGATATCGGTTCCCCAGTGGTGGCGGCTGGCACCGGGCAGGGCCGACCAGCGCAAAATGGCATGGATCCTTTCTAATTCCGGTAACAGGCTGGCATCGACTGGCTGGCCGTTGCTATCCAATAGCGGGCGGGAGCCATTGAACTTGTTGTTCCAGATTAGCAGCTGGCGCTCAAAAGGGCGAAAGGCACTGGCGATCTGTAGGTCAAAACCAGCCTGTGTGGCTGCTTGTTGAAGGCTGGCAAAGGCTGGTTGTACATCTCGGTGCAACAAGTGCTGCTGGTAGCTGACCAGGTGAGTATCTGTCTGTCCGGTAAGTTGCCCGGCGCTGAGCGGCCGGGCTGAAGTTGAGCTAGTCATTAAAGCGCTTTTTCTAACACCTTCTGGTACATGTCTGTCAGCTTCTCGAGATCAGCGACCTTCACACACTCATTTACTTTATGGATCGTAGCGTTACACGGCCCTAGTTCAACAACCTGGGCACCGGTACGGGCAATGAAGCGCCCATCTGAAGTGCCACCGGTTGTCAGTAGCTCCGGCTTCTTGTGGTTAACTTCTTCAATGGCTTCGACAACTGCATCCAGTAAGGGGCCATGATCGGTCAGGAACGGGAGGCCGTTGAGGGTCCATTTCAGATCATAGTCCAATCCATGGGCATCGAGTACCGAGTGAATTTTTCGCTTGATGCAGTCAGCGGTGAGCTCGGTACTGAAACGTAGGTTGAACTGCACATGGAACTCGCCCGGAATGACGTTCGATGCCCCTGTCCCTGCATGCAGGTTGGCAATCTGGAAGCTGGTGGGCGGGAAGTAAGCATTACCGTTATCCCAGGTTGTTGCAGCCAATTCTGCTAATGCTGGCATAGCACGGTGTACCGGGTTATCAGCAAGGTGCGGATAGGCCACATGGCCCTGGGTGCCTTTGAGGGTGACATCGCCGGTGATCGAACCGCGACGGCCATTTTTGACCACATCGCCCACCGCATGGGTGCTGGATGGCTCACCGACAATGCACATGTCAATCTTCTCGTTACGGGCTTCCAGTGTATCAATCACCCTGGTTGTCCCGTTGATAAACGGCCCTTCCTCATCAGAGGTGATCAGCAGGGCAATTGAGCCCTTGTGATCCGGGTTGTCAGCCAGAAAACGTTCGATCGCCACAATGAAGCATGCCAGTGAGCCTTTCATATCGGCTGCGCCGCGCCCGTGCAGGTAGCCATCAATAATTGTCGGCTCAAAGGGCGGGGTATGCCAGAGATCCGATGGCCCGGCAGGAACAACATCCGTATGTCCGGCAAAGACAAACAGTGGCGCTTCCGTGCCACGGCGGGCCCACAGGTTGGTGGTATCTTCAAATACCATGGTTTCAATCTTGAAACCGAGCTTTTCAAGACGTGCAATCATCACATCCTGACAGCCTGCATCTTCCGGGGTTACCGAAATGCGGCTGATAAAGTCTTTCGCCAGGGCGATAACCGGGCTATCTGACATCCTTGTATCCTTAACTATTTATCTGCGAGGGAAGACTGGAAAATATCTTGATACTGAGCGGGCTTGAAACCGAGGTGGTAGGTTTCGTTGTGTACCAGCAGCGGGCGTTTGATCATGGCTGGGTATTCCAGCATCAACGTAATAGCAGTATCACGGTTTAGTCCGGCCTTTTGTTCATCGTTGAGCTGGCGGTAAGTGGTGCCGCGTTTGTTGACCATGGCCTCCCAGCCAAGCTGGGCTTCAAATGCTTCCAGCATGGTCTGATCCAAGCCGTCTACACGGTAATCGTGGAAGCGGTACTCTATACTTTCTGCTTCCAGCCACTTTTTCATTTTTTTGATGGTATCGCAGTTCTTAATGCCGTAGGCAACTGTACTCATAATATTGCTGACTTACTTTTATTATCGAATGAGTTTTCCTTTATAACGAGATTACTCGGGCTTCGCAACGGTATTAGCTGCTGTAGCTGATTGCCATTTTGATCAGCCAGACACAGGCAGATAGGCCGACAGCAAAAATAATGGTTCGCCACGGGCTTAGCTTACAGGCATAACACACCATATACAGCGCCCGTGATAGCACAAACAGGTAGGCGGGCAGGGCGGCTTGCTCTTCCGGTACGCTGGCAAAGTGCGCAATAAAGACGCAGATGGCAAAAACCGGGGTAATCTCCCAACCATTGGCCTGAGCTGCTTTTACCCGGGCTGCCGCACCAGTGAGCTCTCTCTCCTGAATGCGGGGCTGGTTGATATCAAATTTTCCTGTTTGGCGAAAAGTCAGCCAGCCGCCTATTCCAGCCAGCAGGTAATTGAACAGAATCGAGATGATGATGCACCAGAAAGCAGGGGTCATAGTGATGGCCTATTAGTTAGGGCGGGCTGAGAGCTGATATTTAGTGTAGAACGGATTAATGAGGATAGGCTCAGGGAGCGCTATGATTTCAGGTGCTAAATGCCATAGGCAAATAAAATTGCTAGCAATAATAGTTGATGCCTAATGGCAGGTATTTGAGTGCAACCAAATATCCGTTTTTTTTGGAGTATTGATACTAATAACTTTGTCAAAACAAAAGGTTGAACAACTCAAGTTGTTGATAATAAAATGATTGTTAGTTAATTGTGAATGATTTGTTTTGTGGCAAAAGTGAGATCTGAATCACTGATTTGTATCGCCGTGTTCTATAAATCTTGCCCCACCTTGATCAAACTCAACATGCAATCTGCTGGAGACGGAATAATGAAGCCTTAAAATTATGGAGGTCTCAATGGAATTGAATCCGGTTTTTGCCCGTCGTCTTTATTTAGCGCTGCTTGTTGAACAACTTGAACGGCCTAATGTCCCTAAACTTATTGAAATTACTGGCTGGCCACGTCGTACTATCCAGGATGTACTAAAAGCCCTACCGGGTTTTGGTATTGAGTTGGCATTTGTACAGGATGGCAAGCGCCATAATGATGGTTATTATCAATTGAGTGACTGGGGACCGTTTGATCTACAATGGGTCGAATCGCGAGAGCAGGACATCATCACATCCGTATCTAGTTAAGAAAAAACCGCAGAGCTGCGGTTTTTACCTTAATTGTTTTATAGCGATGAATCAGAAAGGCTGGAACTGTGATTCTGGGCAATCATAGGCGTTGCCCATCAGTGTGACCGAGGTGCCGAAATCCTGGGGGCTATAGAGATCCACAGTATTGGCACCACGTCCTGTCGCTTGGTTTTTCAGGTCATTCAAGGCACCACCCGTCAATGCCTTGTTGCTGATGAACCAGAATGAATACCAGCTTCCTTCTGAGCCAATAACCGTTCCCTTCTCAATGCACTTCTCTAGCTTAACTGATGAATCCCAGCGTATACGTACATTTTCACTGTGACTGTGCAGTGCCGTGGTTTCACAGCCTAGCAGTTGCAATGAGCAGAATCCGATTAAGGCTGCTTTTTGCATTACTGACCTTGAGACTCGAGATATAACACGGTGGCAGCCGTACGCGATTTCACCTGGAGCTTTTTCAACAAGCTCTTCATGTGAACTTTGACTGTCGCCTCTGAGATAAACAGCGAATCGGCAATCTGCTTGTTGCGGTACCCTTTCGCCACCTCTTTTAGGATCTGCATTTCCCTGTCTGTCAGCGAATTAAGCAAGGAGTCTTGTTCCGAGTTATCTTCAAGGTATTCCCGAACCAGATCGCTGTATGCCTTACCGCCACACAGCGCCTGCTTTAGCAATTCAATCAATTGCTCGGGTTCGGTATCTTTAAGTAAGTAGCCGTCTGCACCGGCATTGATCAGCGCTTTGACATCTGATCGGCTATCAGAAACGGTTAAGACCACAATACTGGCTTGGATCTCTTCGGCGCGCATGGCATTGAGGGTATCAAGCCCCGACATCCCCTTCATATTCAGATCGAGCAGAATAAGATCAGGCTCTTTTTCACTGGCTAACAGCACGGCATCGGCCCCGTTGCTGGCTTCTCCCACAATTTCAAAATCTGGCTCAAAACTGAGTAACTGGCTGATCCCCCGGCGCATTAGCGGGTGATCATCCACAATCATTATCTTCCAACTTGTCATAGTTATAATCCTTAAGGCTCAAGGGTAAAATTTAAGGCGACTTCACAGCCAGAGCCCTGGGTTGTATTTATTGTCAGCTCACCATTTAGGCGTGATGCCCGCTCTGTCATGATTGCCAGGCCATAGTGATTGAGTTTTTCATTGGCAGGGTCAAAGCCCTCGCCGTCGTCGTTGATCCGGATGCTGACCCGATCACCATCCTGGTTGCAGGTCACGATGATTTCGTCCGCCCCTGCATGCTTGATCGCATTGAGTACGGCTTCTCTGATCAGCTGCAGTAAATGCACCTGGTGGTGCGCATCTAAGCTCAACGATGATAAGTGGTTATCTATGATGAGCATAGCATCGGTCTGCTCATCAAGAGGTTTTAGCATCTCTACCAATGCTTCACCAAAATTCGCCTCTTTGATCGTCAGGCGGAACGTGCTTAGCAGTTCTCGTAACTGGGTATAAGCGCCAGACAGACCACTATCAATATCAGTAATGATCTGCATCGCGTTTTCGGTTTCGTTCTTGCCTAGCTGCCTTTTTAACAATGTCATCTGAATCTTTAGGTATGACAAAGACTGTGCCAGCGAATCATGCAGCTCACGGGCAATCGTAGCACGCTCTTCCATCAATAATAACTGTTCTGCCTGTTTTTGAGCCCGATTGTAATAGATAGCCCGAGCCAGGGTGCGGGCAATGTTGTCGATCAAATTTTTGTCCGGGCAGGGCAGGGTATATTGCCACCAGAGCTGGCCGAGCACCTGGCCGTCAAGCTCCAGGTCCTGATAGTGCCATTGTCGATCTGACGGGGTACCGGCAGTGATCTCGGTGTTGATGCCATTATTTTCGTCAATGATCAGCTTGGTTGCGGTTAGGCCCTCTATCCCAATTAGGGTATCGAGCATGGAGGAGAAGTTCTGTGATGACAGGCGGCTTACCGAGAGTTCCTGGGAGCAGTTGTAGAGTACCTGCAACGATTCGTTAGCGTGGCGCAGGCGCCGGGTTTTTTCATCAACGGATTTCTCCAAATCCCGATAGAGCTTACCAAGCTCGGCAGCCATTTTAGAAAATGTGCCAGCCAGGATCCCAAGTTCGTTGTCACTTTTAACCTGCAGGGCTATCTCAAACTGTCCGTTCTGGACCCGTTCGCTTGCAGCAACGAGTTGGTTGAGCGGAGAGACAATTTTTCGCTGGGTAAAATGGATGGTAAACAGGGCAGCAATCAGGATCAAGCTAAGCCCTATCCCGCCTGCGATAGAAAGCACCTGGAGCTTAATGACAGAAAACTCCTGGAGCTCGAAGACAAACCTATCAATCCTGTCGACAAAGTTGGCAACTTCGCTCAGAAAAATCCGCTGATCCCCTGAATAGAGCTCGGGGTGTAAGTTCTCCCAGCGACCGATCAGGTTGTAGTAATGGACTTTGATATCCGTGGGCACTGTCCAGTGCTCTAGGGCTGCCATTGAAGGCGAGAAAAGCGACTGCTCGAATTGATCAAGGTGCTCAGTGATCTGAGGAGAGTTGGTCTGGATGTCGTAGGCCAGGCGGTAGCTTTGCATCCGCAGGGAGCCAGACACATTGACAGCTTCAGCATCGTTGAGGCTTGATGCTAGCGTCAGTAGTGCGAAGCTGGTGGTGGCGACTGATAGCAACAGGATCACCAGCATAGCGCGGGCGATAGTCGTGGTAACGGGCTTGAGCGGCCTATTTTGCACTGAAAATCCTTTCTTTGAATAACGGTCACAGCTGATTGTAAATCAATCAGTTAGGGTGTTAATTGAATTATGGTTTTTATGGGCGTAGTCAATATTGTGAGGGTTGTCATTTCTGTTTATTGATCCAGGACAATTTTACCCCCTATTTAGCCCTTACTAGGTATTTAAGCATTTATTACGAGATTTACACTAGCCATGTAAAAAGATGACGGTTTATGAACAGCATTTAATGGCTTTTAGGCCGTCTCTGCGCATTGATAGCAACTCGTAATATATATTTTATTTATATTACTTCACAAAAGGTAAAGCGGATGTTTGATCGTTCTCGCCGGAGTCTGTTTTCTCGGCGTCGCACTCCAGCATTACAGCGACTGCCCTGGGTTGTTGATGAAGACACATTTGTCGATAGCTGTACCCGTTGTAACAAATGTCTCAATGCGTGTGAAACACAGATTATTGTCAAAGGCGACGGGGGATTTCCCACTGTCGACTTTACTCGTGGTGAATGTACTTTCTGTACCCGTTGCGCTGAAGCTTGCCCTGAAATGTTGTTCCGCCCTACAACGGAGCAACCTTGGGACATGAAAGCACAAATCAACCAAAGCTGTTTGGCTCAGAATAAAATCGAGTGCAGAAGCTGCGGTGATATGTGCGAGGTACAGGCGATTCGGTTCAAGCTACAAGCGGGTGGTGTGGCACTACCGGAACTGGATACGGATGCATGTAATGGTTGTGGTGCTTGCTTATCAGTCTGCCCTGTATCAGCCATCAGTATGTTCACAAAAGAATTAGAAGAGAAATAGCTTATGGCACAAGAAGAAGTACATATTTCGAGTCTGGTTGTTCATGTTAAGCCAGAACACCTTGAAGTAGTAAAAGCTCAAATACTTGAATTGCCAAATACCGAGATCCACGGTGAGAGTGAAGAAGGAAAAATCATTGTTGTCCTGGAAACAGCCAATCAGGGCTACGTGACGGACACCATCGATAAAATCAATAACTTAGAACATGTTTTAATAACTTTTTTAGTGTATCACCAAATTGAACACTTTGATTCGCAATCTGAGGATGATTCATGAAAATGACAAGACGTGCGTTTGTGAAAGCAAACGCCGCTGCATCGGCAGCAGCTGTAGCTGGTATTACACTACCGGCATCAGCAACTAACTTAATTGTTAGTTCTGATGAAACCAAAATTAAATGGGACAAAGCGCCTTGTCGTTTTTGTGGTACAGGTTGTTCAGTACTTGTTGGTACACAGAATGGCCGTGTTGTCGCGACTCAGGGTGATCCAGAAGCACCAGTTAACAAAGGCCTTAACTGTATTAAGGGCTACTTCCTGTCGAAGATCATGTACGGTAAAGACCGCCTGCAAACGCCAATGCTGCGTATGAAGAACGGTAAGTTCGACAAAGACGGTGACTTCCAGCCAGTTTCCTGGGATCAGGCATTTGATGTAATGGCCGACAAGTGGAAAGCAGCACTGAAGAAGCAGGGTCCTTCCGGCGTAGGTATGTTCGGCTCAGGCCAGTGGACAGTAATGGAAGGTTACGCCGCATCAAAAATGATGAAGGCCGGTTTCCGTTCTAACAATATCGATCCAAATGCCCGTCACTGTATGGCTTCTGCTGTAGGTGCCTTTATGCGTACTTTCGGTATCGATGAGCCTATGGGTTGCTACGATGATTTCGAGAGTGCCGATTCGTTTGTGCTTTGGGGCTCGAACATGGCCGAGATGCACCCAGTATTGTGGACACGTCTTACTGACCGTCGTTTAAGTAATCCTCATGTTAAAGTAAACGTGTTGTCAACTTATTACCACCGCTCTTACGAGCTGGCTGATAATGGCATGATCTTCGAACCGCAGACTGACCTGGCGATTGCTAACTTTATTGCTAACTACATTATCCAGAATGATGCAGTGAACTGGGACTTTGTTAATAAGCATACCCACTTCAAGCGCGCAACAACCGATATCGGTTACGGTCTTCGTGATGAGCACCCGCTGCAGCAGAAGGCTGAAAACCCGAACGTTGGTAAAATGCACCCAATGAGCTTTGATGAGTATAAAGCGTCGGTTGCAGAGTATACAGTCGAGAAAGCCTCTAAAATGTCTGGGGTTTCTGAAGAGAAACTACTGGAGATGGCGAAGCAGTACGCTGATCCAGATGTAAAAGTGATGTCACTGTGGACTATGGGCATGAACCAGCACACCCGTGGTGTATGGATGAACAGCCTGGTGTACAACATTCACCTGTTGACCGGTAAGATCTCCAAGCCGGGTTGTGGCCCATTCTCGCTAACAGGCCAGCCATCAGCATGTGGTACTGCCCGTGAAGTGGGTACGTTCTCTCACCGTCTGCCTGCAGATATGGTGGTTAAAAATCCTAAGCACCGTGCTTACGCCGAGAAAATTTGGAAACTGCCTGAAGGCACTATTCCGCCAAAACCGGGTTACCACGCAGTTCTCCAGGATCGCATGCTAAAAGACGGTAAGCTAAATGCCTACTGGGTAATGTGTAACAACAACATGCAAGCTGGCCCGAATATCAATGAAGAGCGTCTGCCAGGTTACCGTAACCCAGACAACTTCATTGTTTGTTCTGACCCATACCCAACAGCAACGGCTCAGGCTGCCGATCTAATCCTACCGACTGCAATGTGGGTAGAGAAAGAAGGTGCTTACGGTAACGCTGAGCGCCGTACCCAGGCATGGTATCAGCAGGTTGAGCCGCAGGGTGATGCGAAATCTGATCTCTGGCAGCTGATGGAATTCACCAAGCGCTTCAAGATTGAAGAAGTGTGGGGTGAGGATCTGCTGGCTAAAGTACCACAGTACCGCGGCAAAACAATGTATGACGTGCTGTTCCGCAATGGCCAGGTAGACCAGTTCCCGCTGTCTGAAGCTCAAGAACTGAATGATGATGCCAAGGCGCAGGGTTACTATGTTCAGAAAGGCCTGTTTGAAGAATATGCCGCGTTCGGTCGCGACCATGGCCATGACTTAGCACCATACGATGTTTACCACCAGGTACGTGGTCTGCGCTGGCCGGTTGTTGATGGCAAAGAAACCAAATGGCGTTTCGTTGAAGGTTCTGATCCGTATGTACCTGCGGGTGAAGGCTACCGCTTCTACGGTAAGCCAGACGGTAAGGCAAACATTATCTTTGCACCGTTTGAGCCAGCCCCGGAGATGCCGGATAAAGATTATGACATGTGGCTGTGTACTGGCCGTGTGCTTGAGCACTGGCATACAGGTACCATGACTCGCCGTGTACCAGAGCTGTACAAAGCTGCACCTGATGCAGTGTGTTATATCCACCCTGACGATGCTCAGTCGCGTGGCCTGCGCCGCGGTGATGAGGTCCTGCTGGAGTCCCGTCGTGGTGAAGTTCGTTGTCGAGTAGAGACCCGAGGCCGTAACCGCCCACCTGTTGGTTTGGTTTTCGTTCCTTTCTTTGATGCTCGTATTTTGGTTAACAAGCTGATTTTGGATGCCACGGATCCGCTGTCGAAGCAGACAGATTTTAAGAAGTGCCCAATCAAGATCACCAAAGTGTAAATAATCGAATGATATCAGCGGTGATTGCCCATTCCATGTGATTGGGTAGTCACTCTCTTGACTCGAATTTAGCCATTAGGCGGAGAATACAATGAAACGACTAGTTTTAGCGGTCATGGCTGTAGGAATGTTGGTAGCCGGTGCCGCACAGAGTGCAGAAGAACTTCATAATCCAGGTGGTATTGGTGGGGTAGAATCACTGCGTGGTGCCAGCGAGCTGGAAACAACGCGTGCTGCTGACAGTTTTAAGCGTTACCCTCGTGACCAGGGCACTATTGATAGTGATTACGTTTACCAGCCACCTTTGGTGCCGCACACCATTCGTAACTATGAAGTATCACTGAATGCCAACAAGTGCCTAGCTTGTCACAGCTGGAAAAATGCCAATGAAATGGGCGCAACCAAAATCAGTGTGACTCACTATCAAACTCGTGAAGGACAGGTGCTATCAGATGTGTCACCTCGTCGTTACTTCTGTTTGCAGTGCCATGTGCCTCAGGCTGATGCGAAGCCATTAGTTGAAAATGACTTCCAACGTGTTGATGCCCTGCGCTAGTTATAGCCATTAAATAAAGAGAGGCTATAGATGAATATATTAAAAGCATTTTGGCGCAGGTTAACATCACCGAGCAAGGTTGCAGTTGGTCTGGTTCTGTTCATGGGCTTTATGGGCGGTCTTTTGTTCTGGGGTGCATTTAACACCGGTATGGAAGCGACCAATACCGAAGAGTTTTGTTCGGGTTGTCATGCGCCGATTGTGAAAGAGATCCGTGAAACGGTTCACTTTGCCAACCGCTCAGGCGTGCGGGCCATTTGTTCCGACTGTCACGTACCGCATAACTGGACAGATAAAATTGTTCGTAAGGTACAGGCATCGAAAGAGCTGGTGGCTTTTGCGATGGGTACAATTGGCACAGAAGAAAAATTCAAAGAACGCCGGGGGTATCTGGCGAACCGAGAATGGCACCGGATGAAAGAAAACGATTCACAGGAATGTCGAAACTGTCATAACTTTGACTACATGGACTTTTCTGAGCAGGGGCCACGAAGTGCGAAACAGCACTCTACGGCACTGGCTTCAGGTGAGAAAACCTGTGTAGACTGCCACAAAGGTATTGCGCACAAGTTACCTGACATGAAAGACGTTGAAGGCTGGCAGTAAGGCCTGATTATCCGGCAATAATATAAAGGTAGGTACACGATGAGTTCATTAGAATCGCTTATCTGGCACACGCTGGGTTATGCCGCAATGCCAGTGATAATCCTGACGGGGTTTGCTGCAGTTGCTGCAATATCTGTAGGGCTTTTGGCTTTGGGTAAAGACAAGAGCGTCTAAGTACAGTATTGCTAATTGTTAAAAAGCCATGTCGCAAGACATGGCTTTTTTATTGCGTTTTTTATTGCGGAAGGGATGGGGATGGCTTCGATGCCCGCTTGAATAATCCGATAAGCATCATACTCATCCAAACCAGGTATAGCGGCAGCCACTCAATCAAAAACTGCTTGAATGGAGAGCCATACTCTAGCAGCCAAACCTCGATTAGGTGCAAGATCACCATGCTCATCAAGCCGATAAAGCTGAATACCAGAAATGATGGCCTATCCATAAGCTCCCCCTTCAGATCAATATACACAAGATAGATCTAAATGGTAATCATTATCAAGTATTGCACGTGCCTATTTGCATAGCTTGTAACCTGGAGCTAATTATTTAGGTAACCCTTAGCAACGAGTTTCAGACGGAATTGCTCGGCCCGCTCAAGGTTAACCCCAAAGTCGGAGTATCCGGTTCTGGATTCGGAACGAACTATAAGCTCATCGCCATGCAGCCTGACTTCAAAGTCGTCAACAAACCCAAAGATCTTGCTGCGACACTCTACACGAACGTACTGATCGCCTTGCTGTCCTAGGCTTGCGCCGGGAAGAGACAAAGCGATCTCTTTGATCGCCTGCCAGTTATTAAGCCCTTGTTGGCTGAGTTTGAATGCTGCCAACTTGAAATCTTCACGGGATTCAAGGGTTGAGACACAGTTGGGTTTTTCACCACATTCCTCAAGGGAACGATCCGGTTGTATCGATGGCCTGGTGTCGGCGTTGGAGCAGCCTAGCAGTATCAGGCTTGGCAACAAAAGCAGTAACGGTTTTGTCATTTCGCAGTCCCTGTTTTATTAAAGAGAGATAGCCAAGCAGGGCAACCTTGTACTTATTGGTACAGACTGTTTGCTTATTGCAGTAGAAATGCGGCAAAGCCGCCCCATGACAGAGCTAAAAGCAGCCAAGGTAACCAGTGTTGTTTATAGACAATTTGGGTTTCAATACTCGCTGGTGCCTCTTGCGGCTGTGGAGCTTGCTTGTCTTTGACTTGCTTCTTGCGCTGTTTATCCCTTTCTCGAGACTTTGCTTTCTGTTGCTTTTTGTACAGCTCAATGCCTTTTTGAATGCCTTGGGCAATAAGCTTGGTTTGCTCTTTCGTCTGGCTGGGTTTCTGCGTTGCACGGGCGATTTTCAGGGCTTCAGCCTGGGTTTCCGGTGACGGATTAGTTTGCTGTTTATTCTGCGTCATACTCGTTCCATTGAGGATCTGGTAGTCAATCTTATCTTGGCGATTATACCCTGCTTGAAGCGAGTTGAAAGAGACGTGGCGGCAATAAAAACCATCCAAAATGTAGGAATATTTCAACATGTGAATGATGTATAAAAATTCACCTTTTGTTGTTTGTTACTTGCCTAAAGGGTTGATATGTCTATATTTGAATACTGTTTTAATTATTAGTGCCAGGTTTGGTTTGGCGTGCGGGTTATGTAATAAAATAATGAATAATACGATTGTTAGTACCAAAATCGTGATCTTGGCTACAAGATGAACAATTGAAAAGTGCGGTAAGCCACAGAATTTACCACTGCAGGGTTGTGATTCATGCAAGATGAATTATCGTGTTAGCAGAATAATATGACGTGCTACTTTGTTGTCGGTTGAAATTGAATAACTGAGCCTCCATTGCATTAAAGAGATGATATGGTGCATGGGGAAACCGTTTGTTTTATCCGATTGATGCTTATGATAAGCATGGCTTATTAAAGCCTTCAGCTATGCTCTGGCTGACACTGGCTTTCAGCGCTAAGGCGTGGGTTGTTTTTGTGATGGCGGGCGCCAGCCGAGATCAAGGGGCGCAGATTCTAGAGGTTTTATACCCATTGCGAGAGAACTTATATTTCGCAATGGTGATTGGTCTACCTGCATTACTGTTAATGTGGTTAACCGGACAACGACACAAAAATAATAAATTAATAAATACATTATGGCAGCACGGCAAAACCATTTTACTCGCTGCCTATGTGACTGATTGTGCTTTGCAAGTGTATCAACTGTCTCTTATACACGGTGCCTTCAGCTGGGCCCAGGCAGTAACTTTGTTACTGACGCTGTGGCTAAGCGCTTATATAGCTCGAAGCACCCGGGTCAGAAATACATTTGCCGATAAGCCCTTGGAGAGGTAAAGCAAATGAATGAATGGGGTAAAGGGTTAGTCCTTTTTAGTGCCTTTTTAAGTCCGCTAGCCATGGCTGATTGGCTACTGGATGTGAACTTTGAATTATCAAGTGCAGGCAATACGCAGACTGTGAATACGTCTTTGTCTTTGCTGCCTGGTGAAGAAACGATATTTTTCGGTACCACAGATGAAAGCAGCAGCCCGCGGGAGCTGGTTGGTAGCGCCGAGTTGCTCGAAGTATCGGCCGAAGAGGTTAAAATAGCCTTCAAGGTTCAGGAGCGGCTTGATGATGGGGCCTGGCGGACGCTGATCTCGCCAACATTATCGACCGGGCTGAATTCTCCGGCCTTGTTTGAAACAATTGACGGCGAAGCCAACGAGCAGGTAAAGCTTCAGGTTGAAGTCACATCTGTCTGATAGTTATCTGGCCCAGGCTGTTGATTCAAAACGCTCCTTTTGGGAGCGTTTTTTGTTTTTATACATGATGTTGTCAGCACGGGATAGGAAATAGTCGGGCGTATCTCCCTGGCGGTAGAAGGTAATGCCAACACTGGCACCAATTTGAATCTTGTGTGGGCCAACAGTAAAGGTTTTGCGGGCAAGGGTTGATATTTGTTCTACCAGTTTTGTGGCATCACTTTTTGAGGTTGTATCCAGCAAGACAACAAACTCGTCGCCTGCCAGCCTGGCAAAGAAACTGTGCTTGCCGCTCAATAGCGCTTCGACCCGGAAACAGAACTGCTGTAAGATGCGATCTCCGGCATGGTGCCCGTAGGTATCGTTAACGTTTTTAAAGTTGTCGAGATCGATAAACAGTATGGCTGGACTCGCTTGATGGGGCTTGATGCTGCTGATCACTCGATGTAGCTCTTCAACCAGTGCATAACGATTGGCGATACCGGTGAGGGTATCTTTTCGTGCCATTTCTTCAGCCTTTTGCTCAGCTTCAATTCGAAGGGAGATTTCCAGTTTGAGTTGTCGGTTGACGTATGAGAAATACCCGGCGGCTAACGAGGTAACGGCTAAGAGTAACCCTCCGAACTGGATCCAGGCTTTGATATCCTGCCATGTAAGATCAGCGCGTTGTGGGTACAGGAAGTCGCCATCAATTGTTGTTTGGGGAATAATATTGAGCCGGGCAAGTTCATCGGCGATGTTTTGCCAGCGGTTGGGGTTCATGTGCCCAATTTCAATGAGCTCAGACATGATCATCTGGGCTGCTGTTTCTAACTCAAAAGCCAGGTGGGCACGGGTTTTGTGCGGTTGGTATTGCTGCTCTATAACATCAAGGGTTTCATCAATATGGGTAAGGGCATAGTACCAGCCCTGTAGGCTTGCAGCGCGGAAGCGGTCAACTGTTTCTGGCTTGCTGGTAGCGAAGTCTTGATGGGTAAAGAGCACATCACTGTAAAAGCTAATGCCATAGTCGGCAGGATTGAAAATAAGCGCTTCCTCGCCGCGCTCTAGCAAATAGAAGGGCTCGTTAGTGAGATAACCGTTAAACACATCGACTTTTCCCTTTAGTAGGTCATCAATATTTGCTGAGGTGGTTACCTGCTCTAGATCGGCTAAGGCGATGTTATTGTGGGACAGCAGCACAATAAGCTCAGCATCTTCCGTGCCCGAGAACATCATCACTCACTTGCCTACCAAATCGTGAATTGTCTTGATACCACTGTTGGCTCTCGCCACGAGCACGGAAGGAGAGTGCTGGAAAATAGCAGCTAGAGCGGTGAGGGGAAAGCCATGCCCATAGGCGACCAGTACTTCGGTGTTGCCCACGCCAAAATCAGCTCTCTTATCGAGCACCTCCGTGATAGGAACCTTGTTATTTCCACCAGCTCTGATCGTTACATCTAACCCGGCATCGCGGTAGAAGCCTTTCTCTTTTGCCATGTAAAATCCGGCAAATTGAGCCTGGTGTAGCCAGCGTAGCTGCAGCGATACACTTTCTAGTGCAGTTGCAGGCATGGCCAGTATCAGTAGGTTTAGGGAAAGGAACAGAGCTAGTATGTGTCTCACAATATGCAACGACTTGTGTCAAGTTATACCCGGAGCCAATTTTGGTGAACCAAGGCTATGAAGTAAAGGGGATATGTTGTTTATTGAGAGCAATGACCATGATCAAATTCAAGTAAGTGAAGCACGCTATAATTAAATGTTTTTTGTCATTAATTGGCTATTTAGGAGAATAATATGGCTATCGCACAACTCGCAATCTTACCGGAAGCCGGCCCGTTTGCCTTGTATGTTGTTATGAAGGTTGTAGGGGATAAGCGTGCTGTGATTGAGCAGTGTCAGACCCTTCACCAAAAACTGGCAACTTTGAATGGCCAGCAGCCAGAGGCGAACTTGCGTGCAAGTGTCGCTTTCGGCAAGTCATTTTGGCAATCCTTGGAAAAGGGCTGCCCTGCTGGGTTTGAAGACTTTCGTGCCTTGGGGAAAGGGGATGCCACAGCACCTGCAACTGGCGGTGATATTCTTCTGCATGTGAACTCGAGCCGCCACGATTTGAACTTCTATATACTGCGCCAGTTTTTGCAGCCAATAGCCGAAGCGGTAGAGGTACTGGATGAAACTTATGGTTACAAGTACTTAGATTCCCGTGATATGACAGATTTTATCGACGGTACTGAGAACCCGAAGACACTTGAATCACGTAGCGACGTGGCATTGATTAAAGAAGGTGATTTTTCCGGCGGTAGTTTTGTGATGGTGCAGCGCTTTGTCCATAACCTGCCGGCATGGCATCGCCTCAGTGTTCAGGCGCAGGAGAAAGTGATCGGCCGTACCAAGCCTGATTCGATTGAACTGGAAGATGTTCCGGCAAATTCCCATGTTGGCCGTGTCGACATCAAAGAAGAAGGTAAAGGTCTGAAGATTGTCCGCCATAGCTTGCCATATGGCTCTGTAACGGGCGACCACGGCTTATTGTTTATAGCCTACTGCAACACCCAGCATAATTTCAACGCGATGCTAGAGAGCATGTACGGCGAAACTGATGGCCAGACTGATACGATGCTACGTTTTACCAAAGCGGTAACAGGCGCGTATTTCTTTGCGCCATCAGCGGAAATGCTGGAAAGTTTGTAATATAAAAAAACGCAGCCCAAGGGCTGCGTTTTTGCTAAGACTGAAAAGCCTTACTTCTTGATGCGTAGAACTGGAGTTTCACCCACAGTTGTAGCGCCAGAAAGTTTGTTCAGCTCTTTGATTTCGTCCATGTTAGAGATAACAACAGGAGTCAGAGTTGATTTTGCTTTCTCTTCTAGAAGAGCTAGATCGAATTCGATGACTGTGTCACCAGCTTTAACAGTTTGGCCTTCCTCAGCGATGCGAGTGAAGCCTTCACCTTTCAGTTCAACGGTGTCGATACCGAAGTGAACGAATAGTTCGATACCATCGTCAGACTCAATAGAGAAAGCGTGGTTAGTTTCGAAGATTTTGCCGATAGTACCGTTTACTGGTGCAACCATCTTGCTGCCAGCAGGTTTGATAGCGATACCGTCACCAACGATTTTTTCTGCGAAAACAACATCTGGCACATCTTCGATGTTTACGATCTCACCAGAAAGTGGTGCGATAATCTCGATTGCACCAGCTTCGTTGCTGTCGTCAGAAACCAGCTTCTTCAATTTGTCAAACAGACCCATATCGTTGCTCCTAAGCGTTGTTATTCTATCTGCAGCTATATTAGCAGATGGTCTTTTCTGCGATGAATTTTTCTACGTGTGCTTCGATTTCAGCTGCTGTTGGCATAGCAAGTGCTTGTTCTGCCATAGCTTTAACATCAGCAAAGTTAGCGTTACGGATAACTTTCTTAATGCGTGGAATTGAAATTCCGCTCATGCTGAACTCGTCCAGACCCATACCTAATAGCAATAGGGTAGCACGTTCGTCACCAGCAAGCTCGCCACACATACCAGTCCACTTACCTTCTTTGTGAGAAGCATCGATTACTTGCTTGATCACAGTAAGTACTGCCGGCGATAGCGGGTTATATAGGTGAGAAATCAGCTCGTTACCACGGTCAACTGCAAGAGTATACTGGGTTAAGTCATTTGTACCAATACTAAAGAAGGCAACTTCTTTGGCTAGGTGGTGAGCAATGGCTGCCGCAGCTGGTGTTTCTACCATGACACCGATTTCGATGTTTTCATCGAAAGCAAGATCTTCAGCGCGAAGCTCTGCTTTGTACTCTTCGATAGCGGCTTTCAGTTCACGGATTTCCTCAACCGAGATAATCATCGGGAACATGATGCGGATCTTGCCGTGCGCAGAAGCACGCAGGATGCCACGAAGCTGGTCACGTAGGATTTCACGGCGGTCAAGGCTGATGCGAACTGCACGCCAACCCAGGAATGGGTTCATTTCTTTTGGAAGATCCAGGTATGGTAGATCTTTGTCACCACCGATATCCATGGTACGGATAATCACTGGTTCGCCGTGCATTGCTTCTGCAACGTCTTTATACGCTTGATACTGCTCTTCTTCAGTCGGAAGGGCATCACGATCCATGAACAGGAATTCAGTACGGTACAGACCAACGCCTTCACCGCCGTTACGGTTAATGCCGTCACAGTCTTTTACTGTACCGATGTTACCGCAAACTTCTACCTGCTTGCCGTCCAGAGTAATTGCCGGAAGATCTTTAAGCTTCGCTAGCTCTTCTTTTTCAGCAATGTGCGCGTCACGGATCGCTTTGAATTTGGTAAGCTCTTCTTCGGTTGGGTTGATAACAATCGTGTTGTTGATTGCATCAAGAACTAGCATATCGCCGTTCTTAGCCTGAGCTGTAATGTTGTTCGTACCTACGATTGCAGGTAGCTCTAGAGAACGTGCCATGATAGAGGTGTGCGAAGTACGGCCACCGATATCAGTAATGAAGCCCAGTACGTAATCTAGGTTGATCTGCGCTGTTTCAGAAGGCGTCAGGTCGTTAGCAACCAGGATAACTTCTTCGTTGATCGCACTTAGGTTTACGATGCTGATGCCAAGCGCGTTTTTAACGAAACGGTTACCGATATCACGGATATCCGTTGCACGCTCTTTTAGGTATTCATCATCGAGTGACTCAAGCGTCATTGCTTGTTCTTCAATAATTGAATGAATAGCAAGAGCTGCAGTCGCTTTGTTGTCTTTAATGAAGGCTATGATTTCTTCTTCAAGCTCTTCATCTTCCAGCAACATGATGTGGCCTTCAAAGATTGCTTCCTTCTCTTCACCGAAGGTTGCACGTGCTTTTTCTTTGATTACTTCTAGTTGCTCAGAAGATTTTTTTCGAGCATCGAAGAAACGTTGAATTTCGTTCTCGATTTGATCTGCAGCGACAGGAGTCTTGTTCAGAACAATCTCTTCTTCCTGCAGGAGTAGTGCTTTACCGAAAGCAATACCAGGAGATGCCAGGATACCTGAAATCATAGCCTTACCTTAAATTAACAAAAAACTAGGGAACGTAATAAACCAACTGCGAATTAGTGCAGTTGGTCCATCAGGGCTACTAGGTGATCAACAGCCTGCTGTGCCTGTGCACCTTCAGCAGAAATAGTCACATGAGTACCCTTAACTAGGCCTAGAGTTTGCAGCTTGAACAGGCTCTTAGCGCTTGCGCTTTTACCGTTAGAAGTAACAGTGATGTCCGCGTCGAAAGCTTTTGCTTCTTTAACGAACTGAGCCGCTGGACGAGTGTGTAGACCGTTTTCTGCAGTAATCTCAACTTGCTTCTGATACATTTTTCACCCCGATGTAGATATAGTATTTATTTAATATTAACGTAACTGAAAGTAAGCTTAACGTGGATAACGTGTGCTTGCTAACTGGGAGTATAAACTACCCAACAGTTCGGTGTTTTAGTTTAATCCAAGTCAATTTTATGTGACATTTATCGATTTGGAACTGTCAAAATGGTCAATAATCGACCTTTTATTTCGACGCTAGAAATAAAGCACAACGGATTTATATTAAAGCTAAGGTCAAAAAGCAACAAAAAAGCCCCCTCTGGGGGGGCTTTTAAGCAATAAACAGCAATCTATCATTATAAAGTGTGATCACTGTTGGGTTTCTTTTTCGGTAAAGATACCGGCAAATAGCGCAGTTGATAGGTAACGCTCACCTGAACTCGGTAGCACAACAACAATATTTTTGTCGGCAAACTCCGGGCGCTCGGCAATACGGTTAGCGGCAACAACAGCAGCGCCAGAAGAAATACCAGCAAGAATGCCTTCTTCTTCCATTAGGCGGCGAGCCATTTCAATCGAGTCTTCTGAGCTGACGCGTTCTACTTCATCAATCAGAGCGAGGTCAAGGTTGCCAGGAATAAAGCCGGCACCGATCCCCTGAATCTTATGCGGGGCAGGCTGCACCTCTTCACCATTCAGGGTTTGGGTGATCACCGGTGACTCAGACGGCTCTACGGCAACCGTGGTGATGGCTTTGCCCTTCTGCTGCTTAATAAAGCGGCTTACACCCGTCAGCGTACCACCGGTGCCTACACCCGAAACGAATACATCAATTTCGCCATCTGTGGCATCCCAGACTTCAGGGCCTGTGGTCTTTTCGTGAATTTCAGGGTTGGCTGGATTATTGAACTGTTGAAGTAACAGGTACTTCGATGGATCGGATGCTACAATTTCTTCAGCTTTTTCTATCGCACCTTTCATGCCTTTCGGTGCATCAGTCAATACTAGGTTAGCTCCGAGTGCCTTAAGCAGCTTACGGCGTTCCAGACTCATGCTCTCAGGCATGGTCAGGGTTAGCTTGTAGCCACGAGCTGATGCAACAAAAGCAAGGGCAATACCGGTATTTCCGCTGGTTGGTTCAACTAGCTCGACACCTTCTTTTAAAATACCTTTCTTTTCGGCGTCCCAAATCATGTTTGCGCCAATACGACACTTAACGCTGAAGCTAGGGTTACGCGCTTCAATCTTAGCTAGGACATTACCTTTACTTACACGGTTAAGACGAACTAGCGGGGTGTTACCAATCGTTAGGGAGTTATCTTCGTAAATTTTGCTCATGCTTGTCGTTCCTTCGTGACACGTTTTCAACAAATGACAGATAAAGCATAAACCGTGATTGGCATTTGGAAAGTAATTTATTGTTATATCTTATTGTTATATAGGAAGGCTTCGCCTTCCAAGAAAGCGAGTTACGCTTTGTTCCGGGGGCGCTGCGCTTCGAGAGGCGGGGAAGAGCGGTAAAACGGTCCTATGCCCTATGGAATAGAAGGTACGAGTTACTAGGTTCGAGTAGCGAGAAAAAGCATGCTTCTCCTTGGTGACTCGGAAACTAGCCTGCAGGGCCATTGAACCCATAAAATAGAGGTGAGTTACGCTGCGCTTCGAGAAGCGAGAGGGGATATCATATCTGATAGCGAATAATTTCCCGCTTCCCGCTTCCCGCTTCCCGCTTCCCGCTTCCCGCTTCCTTTAGCGGAGTTTATACTGCTCCCGGTAGTGATCCACCCACATCGCAGTGGCGCCGCAGACCGCGACAGGCATAACAAACAGGTTTAGCAGCGGTGTCATGGTGAATAGCATCACCAGGCTACCAAAGCTCAGAGACTTGCCGCGCTTTACCTTGAGCGCATCGCGCATCGTTGTAAAAGGCACCTTGTGGTTATCAAATGGGTAATCGGCATATTGAATACTCATCATCCAGGCGCTGAATAGGAACCATAGTACTGGCCCGATGGTCTGGCCCACGGCCGGGATCCAAAGCAGAATAAGCAACCCTAATGCTTTAGGCAGGTAGTATTTCAGTTTCACCCACTCGCGGTGCATGATCCGGGGCAGATCTTTGAGGATATCTTTCAGGCCGGAATCAGGGGCGGGTTCACCGGTTAGCTTGGCCTCAAGGTGCTCGGCAAGCAACCCATTAAACGGGGCTGCGATCCAGTTGGCGATGGTACTGAAAAAATAGGAGAATGTGACTAGGGTAGCAATGGCGAGCAGTGGCCACAGCAGGTATGAAAGCCAGTCTAGCCATTGGGGTAAATACGCCATCCAGCTATCGATCCAGTCGCCCAGCTGACTTAATACTAAGGTGAATGCACTGCCGAATAGCACGATATTCACCAGCAGCGGTAAAATGACGAAGCGGCGGGTACCTGGCTGCAGTGCTAACGACATTCCCTTAAAAAAATACCCGGCGCCGCTGACCGGATTTTGGATGGCTGGCGATTGTTGCATCTGATTCTCCTTTGTGCGCTTCTCTCAAGATACGATTTTCAGCATGAGAAACGATAACGATAGTGAAGGCATGTTAACGGTGTGCGGCACACAGAATCAAATATCATCTAAATGGTATTGGAGATAAAAGTAGAAAACATTATTGAACTGGCTGAATTTTGCTCGATTTTGTGCTCAATAGCACTATCTTGCACGAATCGCGATAATCATCTTCTCTTTCTGATTTGAGATTTGGTACATTATGACTAATTCCTTTAATTATCTGCCTTACTTAAAGCGAGATAATTAAAGGAATTGGTATAGAATTATTAGGTTATGTTCAGGTTCGAGCCCTGGGCTGCCCGATGAAAATCGATTGTCATTAGTCCCGTTATGGGTAACGAGTAAATTCAGAGTATTCATATGCAGGAATTGCGTCTGGTTCTTATTATTGTCGGCGCGCTGGCTATTGCAGCGTTACTGTTGCATGGCCTGTGGAGCAGCCGAAAGGAAAAGCCCGCTAAGTTTGGTGAAAAGCCACTGGGTAAGTTAGATGAAGCCAGCAAGGTCGATTCGGACGGTTTTGATCAGGATGGTGTTGGTAGTGTGCGAGTGGTGAATGGTGAAGAGCAAGCCGTTGAAACTGCCCGTCCGGCACGTAAAGAGCCAGAGCTTCATTTTGGTGAAAAAATTGAGGCCGATCCTTTAATGGAGCCAACGGACACCTCATTTAGCGCTGAGCCAGCATTAGATCTTCCTAAAATGTCGGCGAAGCCAGAAGTGCCGGTAGCTGATGTTGAAAACGCAACGCCTACGGAGCCGCCAGCACAACCAGCCTCTTCGGCGGTAGAGCCTGTGATTGCTCAGCCTGTTGATGCTAAACGCCAGCAACCAGAGCCTCTGCCATTGCAGTCGGTTGAGCCTGTGCAGGTGAAGGCTGAAGCTGAGTTACCGAAACAGACATTGATCGCACCAGAAGAGATGACAGTGGTAGAGCCAAGTGAACAGTCTCTTCAGGCCGAGGAGCCCAAGCCAAACGTTGATCCTGTTGCGAAGGAACAAAGCATTGCCGAGCCAGAGCCAGAGCCAGAGCCAGAGCCAGAGCCAGAGCTGAAACCTGGTTATCTAGTGCTGAACATTCATGCTCGCAATGGTGACAACTTACGGGGTACCAAGCTGTTTAACAGCCTTGAACAGAATGATCTGTTTTATGGTGAAAATTCGGTTTATCACCGTCATGCCGATGTGGCTGGCACCGGACCGATTGTGTTCTCGGTAACCAATATGGTCCACCCGGCACACTTCCCCGAAGGCGGTGCCGATAGTTTTGAAACGCCGGGAATTGCGTTTTATCTGATGCTGCCATGCCCTGGTCGTGCCGATCACAACTTTAACCAGATGCTCCAGACAGTACAGCGTGTCGCTGACGAGCTGGGGGCAGATGTTCTCGATCATGAGCGAGCGATGATCACCCCACACCGCATTGATGAGTATCGAGAAAAAGCGAAGCGCTATACTCGGGCGTAACGCGGGTATTGAATGAGATATAATCAGGCCCCTTTTAAGGGGCCTTATTTTTATACGATAGGAAGAATAATGAGTCACGACATTCAGCAGCAACTTACAACGTTGCGAGAACAACTTGCATACCATGGTCATCGCTATTATGTCGATGACAATCCTGAAATTCCTGATGCGGAATATGATCGGATGATGCAGCAGCTGCTGGCCCTGGAGGCACAGCACCCAGAGCTGATGACAGTTGACTCACCAAGCCAGCGTGTTGGTGGAAAGCCGCTTGATGGTTTTACCCAGGTTACCCACGAGTTGCCGATGCTGTCGCTGGATAATGCATTTAACGATGAAGAGCTGCAGGCATTCGAGAAGCGTATGCAGGATCGCCTGGTGGCTTCTCCATCATTTAGCTATTGCTGTGAACCTAAGCTAGATGGTTTGGCCGTCAGCCTAATGTATGAAAATGGTGTCCTGGTTCAGGCTGCGACGCGTGGTGACGGTACGACGGGTGAAAATATTACCACCAATGTCCGTACGATCCGCTCGATCCCGTTAAAGCTTCAGGGAGAGGGCTGGCCCGCCCGCCTCGAAGTCCGTGGCGAGGTCTTTATCCCGAAAAAGGGTTTTGATGAGCTGAATGAAAGAGCCCTGAAAAAAGGGGAAAAGACATTCGCCAACCCACGTAATGCGGCAGCCGGTAGCCTGCGCCAGCTAGACTCGAAAATCACCGCAACCCGCCCGTTAAGCTTTTACGCTTATTCGGTGGGGATTGTCGAAGGGCTGGAGCTGGCATCAAGTCAGTATGATCGTTTGGAGCAACTGAAGGGGTGGGGCGTACCGATGTGCCCTGAAATTCGCCAGCTGGAAAACCTGAACGATGTGATTGCCTACTACCAGGATATTGGCGAAAAGCGCCAGGCGCTGCCTTACGAAATTGATGGTGTAGTGATCAAAATTGATGATGTCGCCACGCAAGAGGAGCTGGGCTTCGTCGCCCGTGCCCCGCGCTGGGCGATAGCCTATAAGTTCCCGGCACAGGAAGAAATGACCCGCCTGAACAATGTGGAGTTTCAGGTTGGCCGTACCGGAGCAATTACCCCTGTTGCAAAGCTGGAGCCGGTATTTGTCGGCGGGGTCACGGTAAGTAATGCCACCCTTCACAATGCCGATGAAGTCGAGCGACTGGGCGTTATGGTTGGCGATACGGTCATCATTCGCCGGGCGGGTGACGTGATCCCGCAGATTGTTTCGGTGGTTGAGTCACGCCGCCCTGAAGGTGCCGAGGCTATTGTCTTCCCGACTGAGTGCCCGGTTTGTGAATCAAAGGTTGAGCGTGTCGAAGGAGAAGCGGTTGCGCGCTGCTCTGGCGGCTTGTTCTGCCAGGCCCAGCGCAAAGAAGCCCTGAAACATTTTGTTTCCCGCAAAGCTCTGGATGTTGATGGCTGCGGTGAGAAGGTGATTGAACAGCTTGTTGACCGGGAAATGGTGGCGACACCAGCCGATCTGTTCAAGCTCTCGGCCGGTGTGGTTACGGTACTTGAGCGAATGGGACCGAAATCAGCCCAGAAGTTGGTTGATTCCCTGGCTAAATCAAAGCTGACTACATTGCCAAGGTTCTTGTATTCTCTGGGGATCCGTGAAGTCGGTGAGGCGACAGCGGCAAACCTGGCTAATCACTTTGAAACCCTTGAGGCCATTTCAAAGGCAACCAAAGAGCAGCTAATAGAAGTTCCTGATGTTGGTGATATTGTTGCTGAGCACTTATCTAACTTCTTCCAGGAAGAGCACAATATGGCGGTGATTAACGATTTGCTGGAAGAGGGTATTCACTGGCCTGCAATCGAGAAGCCACAAGAGGGGGTAGAACTTCCTTTGGAGGGCAAAATCGTAGTATTGACTGGCTCTTTATCTCAGTTAACCCGCTCAGATGCTAAGGCTGCACTGCAGAGCCTAGGGGCGAAAGTCACTGGCAGCGTGTCAAAGAAAACTGACCTGCTGGTGGCCGGTGAAGCGGCGGGCTCAAAGTTGACTAAGGCCCAGGATTTGGGAATTGATATCTGGGATGAACAGGCACTTGTCGATTTCATGAAGCGCTAATTAGGTTATTTCAGGAGTTTGATACAGCGTTTTATTATCAATTTCTGATTTAATTTGTATTACAAAATGTATGGTCCGCCCCGTTATTGCAACTACAATTTTTGATGACGGGGTTGGTTTGCGCTAATGTATTCGGAGTCACGTTTGGGTGCTCCCGCATCCCAGCTCCACGATGATATCCGCGCCAGATTATCCTTAAAAAGCGTAAAGCATTTATATGCTGTCTCTGTATCAGGTTCTTAATCTGGCCGATTGATCGTTTTTGTCATCATAATCGTCATTGCAAATTCGGTTATCCCGTCGTCATACGAAAAGCCTGGCGGTTGTACATGACCGCCCAGGCTATCCTAGCTAGCTTGTTGGCCAACGCAACAACGGCGATGTTAAAAGGTTTCCTGGCTCTTAAGTCAATAAGCCACTGCCCAAAGGCTTTTCCTGTTTTATCCGGTTTAGATAAAACAGCTCTTGCCCCATGTATAAACAAAGTCCTGAGTCGCTTATTCCCTCGCTTGCTGATACCTAGCAATTTGGATTTCCCACCCGTCGAGTATTGTCGTGGTACAAGCCCAATCCAGGCAGCCATATCCCGTCCATTAGTGAAATTAGCCGGTGAACTGATGTCAGCCAAACATAGGCTTGCTGTCATGTCACCTATCCCTGGGACAGTTTTAAGTAGTTGTGCTAATTCGTTGTGTTCAATGAACTGGCTGAGCTTTTTGTCCTGCTGTTTAATTTGTTCACTCAGGTAAGAATAATGCGCGTGAAGCTCTTGGAGTTCGCGAGTGAAAAGGCTTGGAAGAGGTTGTTTTTGATCTGCCAGCCATTGGAACAATGATTTCATTTTGGCATGACCGGTAGGCAGGCTCAGCCCAAATTCCAACA
Organism: Photobacterium sp. HL06; assembly: GCF_059552575.1. Classification (NCBI taxonomy): domain Bacteria; kingdom Pseudomonadati; phylum Pseudomonadota; class Gammaproteobacteria; order Vibrionales; family Vibrionaceae; genus Photobacterium; species Photobacterium sp. HL06. The sequence goes on along the minus strand of NZ_CM183914.1, from coordinate 3,237,089 downwards.
ACATCGCGCCAATACGAGACATGCAAGCTGTACGCTCCTTGATATACCCATCTCGTACCCGATGGATAGAGGCGATGACTTGGGCCTCTTCAGATTTAACTGCAACAAACCGCATTGAAGGGCGGCAGGCTGCTTCAGCAATGGCCGAAGCATCAATAAAGTCATTCTTATTACCTTTTACATAAGGCTTTACGTATTGCGGTGGGAGCAGTTTTACTTGGTGATTAAACTCTAAACACTTACGCGCGAGCCAGTGAGCGCCACCGCAAGCCTCAAAGGCAATCGTTGTGGGGCATAGCTTAGAAAGGAATAAAATAAGTTGGCTTCGGTTGAACTTTTTACGTAAGAATTCTCTGCCAGTACTATCATGACCGACAAGATGGAAGCAGTGTTTACCGAGATCTATACCAAGAATATGTAAGGAAGACATATGGTTTACCTCTTTCAAAGTGCCTACTTCAAGCGTAGGGGCTTGAGAGTGAGGCGGACCATATAATTAAGCGTGGCACATTAGATAATCAATGTGCCACGCTTTTTTTGCCTCTCGCCTCTTTTTTTACGTCTGATTTTATGCCTATTGGTTATTTTTCATAGTCAAAATAGCGCCCGTTTATTTTTTGAACATGACACTCATTACATTGAAACCTAAATTGTACTCAAGATGACTTTTTCGGTCTGACTCACATTTATCATTGTTATATATATTTAACTTTATGTTTTTTAAGTGAATTTTCTTTTGTTGGTAATTTTATCGAAAAAGGTATGATTTTGATCACTGTAGCGGGGAAAGTTTGCACTGAGTCATATTTTTCAAACAATTAATTAAGTTCTCATTGATGTTTTGCGCTGCAAAAGTAGTCTTGTAGCTGAAGTTAAACAGCGGTTCTCAAAGAACTAAAAAAATATGGTTTAGCGGAATTTAGTTTTCGGCTGACATATTGGGAGAGTTACTTGTTGTCCTCGGCGGCCAACCTATAGGGCACAAGTAAACACAGCTAGTATTTTTTAGGAGTTATTTCCATGGACAAAATGTTTAAACGTTCTCTACTAGGTGCAACCATTGCACTAACAGCTGCAGCGGGTAGCGCGAATGCAGCCATCGAGCTGGCTGGCGAGAATGTGGTTCTTTACGGACAGGCTGCTGGTAGCCTGCAGTTATGGAACCCGGAAGCAAGCAACAAAGATCAAAGTGTTGATGTTGAAATCGAATCTCGTTTCGGTCTTCGCGGTAAAGTTGAATTCGACAACTTTGCGCCACACTTCATCTACCAGGCTGAAACTGGTAACGCAGACAATACCAAAGGTTCTAACAACGATGGTTTTGGCTCTTTCGGTGGCCGCGACACTTACGTTGGTCTTGAGTTTGACAACTTTGGTCAAATTAAGATTGGTCGTCAGCTGGTTGCTGCCTATGACTATGTAGACTGGCCACACACTAACCCTGGCCTGGGTAACGTTTTTGACTGGCATAACGCCATTGATGCAAGCTTCCTGGACCGTGCCAGCGATACAATTCGTTACGACTCGGCCAACTGGGGTGGATTCAAGCTGCAGGCGTCTCTAAGCGGCATGACTGAAACGACAGATGCAATGGTTGCAAGTATTGCAGCAGGCTACACTACCGATACTTTCAATATCCATGCAGGTTATTACACTCAAGGGTCATTTGATGAAACTGAGGATGATGTCACAACTAAAGCCGGTGACGTATCTTACGCTATCCTAGGTGGTACGGTATGGCTTGGCGACTTCCAGTTGACTGCGGGCTTTAAGCCAATGTGGAATGACCTTACGGACGATCAGCAGAACGCTTACTCTGCAACGGTTCAGTACATGATGGACCAGACTTGGGTTTACAAGCTAGGCTATGCAGCGACTAGCGAGTCAGACAACGGCAACGATGATGATTCACAAGCCATCACTGCCCGCCTAGGTTACCTACTGCCAAGCTCTTACCTGTACCTGGACGTTCGTAACTACGATATGCTAGGCAGCAGCGAGAAAGATGATGGTACTCGTGCCCTAGTGGGTCTGGAATACTATTTCTAAGTTGGGTTCGCCACTGCGAAATATTCAAATGCGAGCATCGTTAATTGATGCTCGCTTTTTCATTTTTTGAGGTAGATATGAAGTATAAATTGAAAACCTTGCTTGCATCTGCTGCTTTGTTATCTGCGGGTGTAGTCAATGCCGCGGTGGAGGTTAATTTAGATAAAGATCTGGAGCTACTGGTGGCGAACGGTAAAACGATGGGGATCTCTGTCGGTAACCTGAGCACAGTCACTTTAGATGATGGCCCCTGCCAGTTGGTTGTACGGATTGCTAAGCTCATTTCTCATAATGGTGAATATAAGAAATTTCATTCAGAACCCTTAGCGATCACTTTCAATGCGGCTGACACAGAACTTAGTATCAGTCCTACTCGGCTGATAACCCGCGAACAGCAAGTGAATGGATTTGATAAAAAGCCGGCAGTTCGTATTGATGAGAAAGGTAAGGTGTTTGACAGCTTCCATCAGGGCATATTGCCTCGCGGCCCTGGTATGATGCGAGATTATGAGAAGGAGCTGACTGCGTATAACATTGCTCAGGGTTTCACTGTTGCTAAAGCAAAACCTCAGCTTCTTGTTTCAACTAATCCGAGTGAACCCTCAACGGCACTAGCGGCAGAGAAAGCGGAAACGTCAGGCAATAATGCTTTGATCCTTTTGCAAGCTGATTACTTGCGCCTTTCGGCGGAGCAGAAAAAAGCCTTCTTAAGCTGGGCTCAGCAACAATAATTGGAATTGAGTGGGAGTGGTTAGGGCCACCCCCACAACCTCGAAAACTATTTTACTTTTCCATTTTTTTGGATCTTGCAGATCATTAACGGCATATACTCCACTTTACCGTCAGGCAAGATGCAGTCAACCCAAGGACCAGCTGCGGAAGAGGCTTTAGCACCCTGAGATCCAGAGCTTGAACTCGCCAGCGCGCCACCAGAAAGAATTAAAAGAGTGGACAAAGCTACAACAATTACGCTTTTCATACAGACCTCGATGAATAGGAAATAAAGGATTAAAGGTAATAAGCCATCCGTGCCCAAATCAGGATAATTCTATCCGTTTCTTATCGCTTCAATTCAGTTTATGTATAAGATTCAAAAAAGGTCAAAGAAATTTCATAACTTAATCTAAATTTCTATAGTTAATTAAGTTTTATAATTTATTGCTTGTTAAGCTGTTTAATATCAATGGCTTACGATTTCTATTGGCCTAGGTTTGTTTGATGGCAAATAAAGTATTGATGTTGATAGCGAATGTTTCTTTCATTTTTGACTGGGGCTTAGCAATGTAAAAAGTTTAGGTTCAGAGTGATTTCATCCTATGACCGAGGTTAACAAATTTTGCGAAGAGAATTTGCTGGCTTTTCAATTTGTTCTGTTCGTATTTCATCATCAATTGCATGTTGCCTGATAGCCTCGATGCACCTTCTTACTCAGTGCGTTTAATTATCGTTACTTTCCGATGTTCAGTGTTTTATTTCTTGGATATGGGTGAACGGTAGGCTTGTCGATGGCATAGCCATGATTGGTTACAGAAAGACAGAGATCGGTCTGTGATGTGCGAAAGACCGGCGGTGATTGTAGATTTACTTAACAGTGTTAGAATAAGCGCAATTATTCCGCGCAGCGGCACATACATTAGGCTGGCTGCTATTTCATTGATTAGGTAATTTCAGATGACGGTTAAAACTCGCTTCGCACCGAGCCCAACGGGCTTTTTGCACGTAGGTGGTGCTCGTACAGCTCTATACTCTTGGTTATTTGCTAAACATATGGGTGGCGAATTTGTTCTTCGTATCGAAGATACCGACCTTGAGCGCTCTACACAGGAAGCGATCGACGCCATCCTAGAGGGTATGGAATGGTTGGGTTTGAATTGGGATGAAGGTCCATACTATCAAACCAAGCGTTTTGATCGTTATAACCAGCTAATCGACCAGCTGCTTGCTGAAGACAAAGCCTACAAGTGCTACTGCCCGAAAGAGCTGCTTGACGAGCTTCGTGAAGAGCAGATGGCTGCTGGTGTGAAACCTCGCTACGATGCTAACCACCCTAAAATTGTGGCGGCGAATGGGGCGGCAACTGAAGAGTCTCCATTTGTGATCCGCTTCCGTAACCCGAAAGAAGGTACGGTGGTATTTGATGATCACATCCGTGGCCGTATTGAGATCGCCAACAGTGAGCTTGATGACCTGATCATCCGTCGTACAGACGGCAGCCCAACGTACAACTTCTGCGTGGTGGTTGATGACTGGGATATGGGCATTACCCAGGTCGTTCGTGGTGAAGACCACATCAACAATACCCCTCGCCAGATCAATATCTATAAAGCACTTGGTGCGCCAGTGCCTGAGTTTGCACACTGTGCAATGATCTTAGGGGATGATGGCGCTAAATTGTCTAAGCGCCATGGTGCGGTTAGCGTTATGCAGTACCGTGATGAAGGTTACCTGCCTCAGGCACTGCTTAACTACCTGGTTCGTTTAGGATGGTCTCATGGTGATCAGGAAATCTTCTCGCAAGAAGAAATGATCAAGCTGTTTAGCCTTGATTCAATCAGCAAGTCAGCATCCGCATTCAATACTGACAAGCTATTGTGGCTAAACAACCATTACATCAAAACAGCAGAGCCTGAGTACGTTGCCAAGTACCTACAATGGCACCTGGATCAGAAAGAAATCGACACTGCGAATGGCCCGGCAATCACCGATGTTATTGCATTGGTTGGCGAGCGCTGCAATACACTGATTGAGCTTGCTGAACAATCTCGTTACTTCTACCAAGATTTTAACGAGTTTGAAGCAGGCGCGGCGAAGAAGCACCTGCGCCCTGTCGCTAAAGGTGCACTGGCACTAGCCCTGTCAAAAGTTGAAGCGCTGACGGAGTGGACGACGGAAAACCTTCACAGCGTGATCAAAGAAACTTGCGAAGAGCTTGAGCTTGGCATGGGTAAAGTGGGTATGCCTCTACGTGTTGCGGTTACCGGCCAAGGTCAATCACCGTCAGTCGATGCTGTGATGCAGCTAGTTGGCAAAGAGCGTGTTGCAGTTCGCATTCAGATGGCACTGGCATTTATCGCTGAGCGTGAAGCAAACGCATAAGCCGATAACCTGTTGCAGGTAATAAGAAAGCGGAAGATGGTTGTCTTCCGCTTTTTTTGTTTGCCATGTTTCTTGTTGTCACACGGAAGAGTGGAACCATGAATGAATAAGTGTGATCTTCTTAGCAGAAATGAGGGCTGGAATTACACTGCCTGGTCCAATCTATTGACATGAATTCATTAAGTTTTTATTATCAGCCTCGTCTTTTGGGGCTATAGCTCAGCTGGGAGAGCGCTTCGCTGGCAGCGAAGAGGTCTGCGGTTCGATCCCGCATAGCTCCACCAAATTTCTCTGCTGGTTTTTCTATTGAAAAACGAGGCAGACACGAAACCTCGCATTTATGCGGGGTTTTTTGCTATTTGGAGTTTAAAAAAAGAATCCGATGAATTGTGGTTAGCCATACCAGATAGTTCAATTGGTAGTGAAAACTTGCGTGTATTGGCGTTAGGAGAATGTTGGTATAGAAGAAAGAGGAAATGGCACTCCCTGCAGGAGTCGAACCTGCGGCCTTCCCCTTAGGAGGGGGACGCTCTATCCAGCTGAGCTAAGGGAGCATTCAAGTAAGCACTTGAATTGTCATTATACCTGAATTCTTTCAGTTTTTAAGTAATTAGTCTCAACGGGGCAGCTGCTTGGTCAGTAAATCACCAGGTTGGATGCTGCCAGCCAGATCGGCCTGCTCAACGGTAAGCTCTGTGGACTTCTCATACACCCGTTCAACATTTAGGGTGATGTCTGTTTGAACCATCCGGTTTCGCGGGATCCCCAGTTGATCGATAAAGCCGGCGCTATGCCAAAGTTTCAGTTGATCACCCCGTTTTACCCCATGAATACGGCCGATATTGATTTGGACGGTATTGCCATATACATTCACGACCTCAGGTAGGCTGGTTCGGCAGGAAAGCGAGGTTTCCAGATCCAGCATCATATTTCGGCTGACTCTTTGTACCGCCTGTCCATAGCTGGATTGCCAGAATCGGGCGCTCTTGGTATCGACTTGGCTTACCCGCGAGAATGGCCATTGTGCGATTTCACGATAATTATTCTGTACCAGCACTTCACCGGTTTTGCCATCCATAATTTCTAGAGTGGCAGCAAATTGACGGTTTATTTTGTCACTCTGAAGCAGATTTTTATCGATAGTGGAAGTGAGGTCAGTAATTTGACCATTGATGATGTACTGAGCGTCATTGTCTTCAGCCAGCATCATCATCGAGGCTGGCTGACCCGCATTGATCGGAACCCGTGTCGTGCCTGAGACCACAAAGCTTTGAGATTTTCGTTCTATCTGGCGTTTTAGCATGGAAGTGAAATCGTCGCCGAGTTGGTATATTCCCCCCATAGAAGCGTGCTGCGGGGCGGTAATGGTAAAGCCACCGAGCAGCACACCTTTCTTGTATTGAACTTTGTGGCAAGTATTTGCCGATGGGTAAATATCGACGCGTGCCGTCAGGTAATATTTGCCGCTTTTCTTGCGTGTTTTTAATACAATGACATGGCGAACCTCATTGCCACTAAACTGATATTCCTCACGATCTGATGATAGGTAAGGCTTTATAAGAGAAAAGCTGGCAATGTCGGCACCGGCATACCCCATTGCTTGATAAACGGCATCCTCCAGGGCATTGGCCCTGGCAGTGCTCTCACTTTCAAGCAGTACTGCAGAGCCAGTCACTTCTAGCCAGGCGGCATTGATCGGGAAGGAGACAAGTAAGCACAGGCTGCTAAAGGTGTTAAATAATTTTCTAATCATTGTTTTCAACTTCGGTATGAAAATTGCTTGCTCAGTGATAAGCGAAAGAAAAATTTGCCGTTTCTTTAATTCAGCATGACAGAGCCATGCAAAGAGTGTTCCTGATAGCACTTTTGCACTGACAGGGCATTAACGGGTAAAGTTTTTCAGTATATGAACGATAACAGGCTACAACTCTCTTTTCATCCGGAGCTGGCAAGAATGAAAAAATGGATAGTCCTGATACTGGCAGCGATGACTGTATCTTGCTCATACTCTCCGATCTATAACGGTAAAGAACCCTATACGGGAAGCTCTTTCCTGTTAGCGGAAACGCCACGTCACACGATGGACTTCTTTATTGAAGGGCTAACGGAGCAGTTGGTGACATCGAATCAGTACCTGAGTGCGAAAACGCCGCTTGCCGTGACATCATTTGTCGATCTGCAGGAAATGAATGAAACCAACTGGCTGGGTAATACCGTGACAGAAGGGTTTATGTATCAAATGCAGCAGCGAGGCTATACCGTGGTTGATTATAAAGCGACGGGGGCGATTAAGGTTACTGCTGACGGTGATTTTGCGATTAGCCGGAACTGGCGAGAGCTGGCGGGCGAGCAGCCTGTTGATTATGTGTTGACAGGAACAATGCTGCGCCAGGGCGGGGGGGTACTTGTCAACGCTCGGATCATTGGTATGCGCTCTCGTGTGGTCATTGCGTCGGCACAAGGCTTTTTGCCGGCCGATCGGATTGGACGGGACCTGGACACATTGAATAAAATGCGGATCCAGAATGGTGTGATTATCCGCAGCGAAGCGACAAGCTTCGATCGTAATACTGTTATCTTAAAACCTTAGGAGTTGTTATGCGTTACTGGTTTCTGCTAGTTTTTTTTGTGTTGGCGGGCTGTCAGCCTTTAACAGAGATCCGTAATGACGATCTGATCACCGCGGTAGGTTATGCGTCTATCACCGAGCAGCGCGGCCGTACCGTTGAAGAGAAGCGGGTACGCGCGATGCGTGCATCTAAAATTGATGCGTACCGTGAGTTAACTGAACAAGTATACGGCATGCGAATTAGTGCTCGTGCCGGTATGGAAGACCAGCAGTTGGGGATTGAAAATACCGATGGTGCCGTTGATGGTATTATTCGCGGTGCTGAGGTGATCCGTAGTTATCCGGTAGGCGACAGCTTCGTGACAGAGATGCAATTAGACCTACGCAAGATGGATCGGATGAAGGAGCACGGCGAGGTTTACCACGTGCCGACTAACCAAGAGACGATGTTTTAAACTCTAGGAATCGAGAAGCGAGTTACGCTTCGCTCCGGGAGGCGAGAAAAAGCGAGAGTTGGTTGACTCTCGTTTTTTTGCATTTGTCACGCGTCACGCTTTGATATTTGTCCCTAGTGAACGGATGTTTTGTGCCACCCCTTCACTGTTATAGGTCATTTGCTGCTTGCCGCGGCTTTGCTGGAATAGGTTATTGAGTTTGTGAAAGCTGAGCTGGGCCCGCTGTAGCGCTTCGCCATTGACTTCGTTGATTTCCTTGCATCGGCTCACCGTTGCCTTAATGGATTCAACTTTTTGTGCCAGCTCTGGGTTATCAGTTAGCTGTTGGCGGTGGGCATGGCTGGCAATCAGGTGGTCTTTTTGCTGAACCTGGTTGATTAGGGCGAGTTTATCGGTGGCTAGCCTGGCGATTTCCGTCGCTTTTCGTTCGACGATGGCCGCTTTTTCTTGTTCCAGAAGGCGAGAGAGAGAGACCAGTGTCGCCAGTTGCAGCTCTAGTAACTGTTCGATAGTTTGGGACATGGGTTTCTCTCTGATCATTTCTTATAACGAGCAAGGGCCGTGATTACAGGCCACGTAGCTCATCTTCAAACTTCATCATGTTAGATGCCAACTTATCGGCATCGACGACATAAGAGCCATTTGAAATCGCCTCTTTAATAGCTGAAACCTTGGCACTGTCAAAGCTCGGTTCAGCAGCAAGCTGCTGGTGGATTTGCCCCACCGCTTTACCTTGCGAGCTTAGTGATACAGCATCTTTCTGGCCGCTTCCAATAGCTGCAGACTGCGGGTTCTTCGCCGCGCCTGATGTCGAACTTGATGCACTGCCATGATTGCTGCGTGTCGTGGTCATCGGGTGACCGGAGCGTAGCTGATCAATACTTGCCATAAAAAAAGCCTTTGAACAATAAACTAGAGACAGCCATTACTTCGGCAGTGTCTGTAATAACTTTAGCATTTAATTAAAAGTTTACAGTGACTTCTCCGACGCCGGTAATAATACCATCGACAACCCGTTTTGACTTGGTATTTTGTACCCGGATCTGCTCCCCGAGGGAGCCGTCAGAAAGGGCCGTCCCTTTGGTCACAATATTCAGCCCGCCGCCGCCAGCCTTGATCAGGACGGAATCATTGCGGCAAACTAAGCAGATATCGTTGCCCTGTACGGCTTCGCCCATATTAACATTTCGCTTTACTTTAGACCCAATGATTTGTTGTGGGCGCTCAAAGATCACACCGCGCTGGAAGCGGGTTTCAATCATCTGTATGGTGAGATCAGAAGCTGATAGGACGACACCCCGGGAAAGCGGCTTCGCTGCGACGACTCGGGGAAGCAGCAGTTGGGTACGTACCGGCACATAGACCTGCCAGCCTTCTGTCTCACAACTAACCAGCACCGTAACATTGCCTGTCAGGGATTGTTTGCCGGGAATCGAGCTCTTGAGTGGAGCCGAACAGGTTGTTAACTTTAGCCGCGAGTCTAGATTGGCGGCTTTGACTGTGAGTTGGCCTTTTTGTGGGATCTCGACAATTGTTTTGACGTATTCTTCAGCGGTATGCCGCACCTTATCCAAGGTGTTTTGAGGTGCTGATGACACAATTGTGCTAAAGAAAAATGCCAGTAGGCCGAAAAAAATGGTTAAGAGTGTTAAATGTGTTCTTTGGGTCACGGTTTTTACTCTTTAATGCAAGGTCTAAGGGGCTACAATTAGCCTCATGCTCATAATATGTGATTTGCGATGAGAATTCTCATTAAACACGTATCGAAATAAAAAACGCATAACATGGAGTCACCTTATGTCGGGGATACTTGATTCAGTGAATCAGCGCACCCAGCTTGTCGGGCAAAACCGCTTGGAGCTATTAACCTTTCGGCTTAACAGGCGTCAGCGCTATGGAATAAATGTATTTAAAGTCAAAGAGGTACTTCAGTGCCCGAAACTGACAACAATGCCTAACTTACATCCGCTAGTAAAAGGTATTGCTCATATTCGCGGGCAGACTATCTCAGTCATCGATATGAGCCTGGCAACAGGTGGCCGTCCAATCGAAGATTTGGATAACTGTTTTGTGATCATTTCGGAATTCAACCGTTCGATCCAGGGCTTCTTGGTGTCATCTGTTGAACGCATTATCAACATGAACTGGGAATCTATCCTTCCTCCGCCTAAAGGTGCCGGTAAGGAAAATTACCTGACAGCAGTAACGGAAATAGACAACGAGCTTGTTGAGATCCTGGATGTGGAAAAAATTCTGGATGAGATTTCTCCGGTGAGCACCGATATTACAGGAACCGTACTGGAAGAGCTGGTTAATGATACCCCGGTAATCCGTCGTGTATTGGTTGCTGATGACTCCAGTGTAGCTCGTAAGCAGGTGCAGAGGGCGATTGAAGCTATCGGTTGTGAGTGCGTCTTGGTCAAGGACGGTAAGGAAGCTATCGAACTGTTGCAGCAAATGGCTCAAGAGGGAAGTATTTACGATCAGCTGGCTTTGGTGATTTCGGATATCGAAATGCCGGAAATGGATGGCTATACCCTAACGGCTGAGATCCGTAATAATGCCAACCTAAAAGATTTACATGTTATCCTACACACCTCGCTAAGTGGTGTCTTTAACCAGGCGATGGTTGAGCGTGTAGGCGCCAACGCATTCATCCCCAAATTTAACCCGGATGAGTTGGGGGCTGCGGTAAAGGCCGCAATGCCTGAATAATCTGATAAAGAGTAGTAGATGACAGCCATAACAATAAAAGACCAGGAATACCGTGATTTTTGCCGTTTTTTAGAAGCGCAATGCGGCATTGTACTTGGCGACAGTAAGCAATATTTGGTACGTAGCCGCCTGAGTCCATTGGTCAGCCGATTTTCGCTATCATCTCTTTCTGAGTTACTGCAAGTTGTGATCAGTGGGCGTAACCGTGAGCTGCGTGTAGCCGCCGTGGACGCCATGACGACGAATGAAACCTTGTGGTTCCGTGATACTTATCCGTATACGGTGCTGGCGGACAAAATCTTACCGGAGCTTTCTGCCAACAAGCGACCGATTAAGATTTGGTCATCGGCAAGTTCCTCAGGCCAGGAACCCTATTCGATAGCGATGACGTTGCTGGAGACCCAGAACCGCCGTCCAGGAATGCTTGCCAGTGGTGTTCAGATCACCGCGACGGATATTTCTCAGACGATGCTGGATACCTGCCGCGCCGGTGTTTACGATAACCTGGCACTGAGTCGCGGGCTTTCTCAGGATCGCCGCCGGGTTTTCTTTGAAAACAATGGTGATGGCCGCATGAAAGTGAACGATAAGGTGAAGCGTATGGTTAACTTCCGTCCGCAGAACCTGAAAGACAGCTATGCGCTTTTGGGTAAGTTCGATGTGATTTTCTGCCGCAACGTGCTGATTTACTTTTCGCCTGAAATGAAAGCGAAAGTATTGAACCAGATGGCAGCCAGCCTCAATCCTGGTGGTTACCTATTGCTGGGCGCATCGGAGTCACTTACCGGCCTGACCGACAAGTTTGAGATGATCCGCTGTAATCCGGGGATTATCTATAAGCTCAAGTAACCCGTTAAGTGCGTTGCACTTAACGGGGTTGGAGGCGAGGGCGCTTCGCTTCGTGAAGCGAGAAAAAGCGAGAGTTTTTATTGACTCTCGCTTTTTGCTTTTATCATTTGCGACGCTTCACGCTTCACGCTTCACGCTTCACGCTTCACGCTTCACGCTTCACGCTTCACGCTTCACGCTTCACGCTTCACGCTTCACGCTTCACGCTTCACGCTTCACGCTTCACGTGTTTTTCAAACTTGGCATACCCTTTGCTTATATATCAATAACGATTTATGGAGGCAGCTATGTCCATTTCTTTTGATAAAGCATTAGGTATTCATCAGCACAGCGTTGGTGTTCGCGCCAAACGCGCGGAAACACTGGCGAGCAACATTGCTAATGCCAATACACCGGGCTACAAAGCAAAAGATATCGACTTTCAGCGAGCATTGAATGCGGCAACCTCAGAGGCAAAGATTGGCCTGAGCCGTACTGATGGTCGGCATATCTCTGCCTCCACAAAAATAATGGGCGAGCAAAAGTATCGTGTACCTAATCAACCGGATACCGGCGACGGCAACACCGTTGATGCACAGCTTGAGCAAAACCTGTTTATGCAGAACTCACTGGAATACCAGGCATCGCTCGACTTTCTGGGCTCCAAGTTTAAAAACCTGAGCAAGGCATTAAAAGGAGAATAATAAATGAGTTTGTTTAACGTTTTTAATGTCACCGGATCGGCAATGAGTGCGGAGTCTGTTCGTCTGAATACGACGTCTAGTAACCTGGCTAACGCCAATAGCGTAAGCAGCTCGGCGGAAGAAACCTATAAAGCGCGGCATCCGATATTTGCCGCAGCATTGGAAAATGCCAGTTATCAGCGTGAAGACAGTGTGCCTGTTGAGGTAAAAGGTATTGTTGAGAGCCAGAAGCCGCTACGTGCTGAATATAACCCGCAACATCCGATGGCGAATGCGGAAGGCTACATCTATAAGCCGAATGTCAACGTAATGGAAGAAATGGCCAACATGATTTCAGCTTCTCGTTCCTATCAGAGTAATGTCCAGGTTGCAGATGCTAGCAAGCAGATGCTGATGAGCACATTGCAGATGGGTAAATAAGGGTAAGGAGTGACTGTTATGACCGGTATTAACGGCGCAGGTCAAAGCAATTTGTCCTACCTTGACCAGCTCAAGGGGATGCAAGAAAAAAAACTGCAGGAAGAGCAGAAAGTCACAGGTCAGAATGAACTGAAGCAGGAAGACTTTCTATCGCTGCTGACCAAGCAGATGGCTCAGCAGGATCCGTTTAAACCTGTAGGCAACGATCAGATGATAGCCCAGATGGCATCATTTGCCACGGTTGACGGTATCAGTCAGATGAACGAGCAATTTGGCAGCCTGAACTCCGCCATGACCTCGAGCCAGGCCCTGCAGGCTTCTTCATTAGTTGGACGTGATGTGTTAATCCCGAGTTCAACCGGTGTTAAGTCGGCGGAAGGTGGAATGGCGGGTATGGTTAAATTACCCCAAGCCCTGAACAACGTGATGGTCAGGATCGAAAACGAGCAAGGCCAGTTAATTAAATCCTTCGATATGGGGGCCAAACCGCCAGGCGAACACCGCGTGGAATGGGATGGCACCGATGAAAGTGGCAATGTATTGCCGGAAGGTCGTTACCAGCTAAAAGTGTCCGGACTGGCTGATGGCGAAAACCGGGAATTTGATGTGTCTACCTATGCGAATGTCAACAGTGTGTTGCTTGGTAATGGTGGCGGCAATGTCATGCTTAACCTCGCGGGCTTTGACTCGCCATTCAAACTTGCCGAAGTACTTGAAGTTGGCAAGGTATAACAGGTCTTAGGAGATTCATAACATGGGATTTAATATTTCACTAAGTGGTATCGGGGCATCTCAGAAAGACCTTAATACCACCAGTAACAACATTGCTAACTCTAATACTTACGGCTTTAAAGAATCACGAGCTGAGTTTGGTGACGTGTATTCGAGCTCTATTTTTTCGAATGGTAAAACTACTACGGGTGGCGGTGTTCAGACGTCAGTTGTCGCGCAGCAATTCCATGAAGGGTCGAGTATTTATACCAACAACCCGATGGATCTCCGTATTTCAGGTAGCGGATTTTTCGCCGTGGCAGATGACAAGCTGCAGCCGCAGAATAACAACCTGACGCGTAATGGTGCCTTCCATCTCGATAAAGACAATAACATTGTTAACTCCGAGGGCCAGTATTTACTGGGTTATCAGGTTGATCAGGAAACTGACCAGGTGCTGTCTTACGAATCACAGGCGATGAAGGTGCCGGACCAGTTCGGCCAGCCACGAGCTTCAGGCAATATCGATGTTGGCGTGAATCTGCCGTCTAATGCTGAGACAAAAGACGCGAAGCTGTTTGATTTCAACAACCCCGATACTTATAACAAGTCAACATCTGTGACTATCTATGACTCCCTCGGTCAGCCATATAAGATGTCGACTTATTATGTGAAGGACAACACGGCTCCCAACCGTTGGGCGGTATATTACACCGCAACAGATGCTGCCGGTGAGAAGCCGGTGAATGTAACGAACGGTGGCTCTGCAACGGCAACGGGCGTACAGGGGAGTTTTATCGACTTTAATACTGATGGTTCTGTTGCATCGGTTAACGGTGGCAACCCAATCGTGACAGAGTCGCTAGGTGCGCTGGGCGCTGGCCTGGATTTGAACGGCGCAGATGAAAACCAGGTCTTGAATGTTAATTTTGATGAACCGACCCAGTATGCCGCACCATTTGAGATCCGTCGCTTTAACGAAGACGGTGCGACAACCGGTTATCTGGCAAAGGTGGACATTGACTCGAAGGGGTCGATTGTAGCGACATATAGCAACGGCGAGAACGTGAGCCTAGGCCGTGTCGGTATGGTACGCGTACCCAATGAGCAAGGCCTGGTCTCTAAAGGCGGTACTCAGTGGGTGACTAGCCAAGATTCTGGTGCCCCGGTATGGGGTGAGGCGAGCCAAGGTGCATTTGGCTCGGTTAAGAGCGGTACGCTTGAGCAGTCGAACATCGACATGACTCAGGAGTTGGTGGATTTAATCACCGCCCAGCGTAACTTCCAGGCTAACTCCCGTGCACTGGAAGTGGATAACCAGCTGCAGCAAACAATTTTGCAGATCCGATAACTCTCGGTTAGTTATCTACATTGATGAATTTGCCGCTTGATTGACCTTGTGTTGAATAAGCGGCAAATTTTGTCCCTATCCGTCAGAAAATTGTCCCTTCTTTGCCTATATTCCTAGGTTATATCTTTAATATCTTGATTTATAACGCTATAAACATAGTGGCATAGTTATTGCTTAAAAATCATTAGATTGTGATTGGAGAGTCAATAATGGATCGTTCACTGTATTTAGCCATGAGTGGTGCCAAGCAGGATATGTATGGCATGCAGCTACATGCCAACAACCTTGCCAACGTGAGAACAACCGGTTTTCGCGCCGATCTTGAGCAGGCTCGTAGCATGCAGGCATATGGTGAAGGTTTGCCGTCACGAGTTTTTGCAATGACTGAAAACCCGGGGCAGGATTTCTCACAAGGCTCAGTGATGACAACGGGGCGTGACTTGGATGTTACCGTTGAAGGTGACGGCTGGTTAGCGGTATTAGACCCGTCTGGCCAGGAAGCCTATACCCGTGCCGGCCACCTGAAAATCGATCAGACCGGGATGCTGCAAAATAGCAATGGCAACCTGATGCTTGGCGAAAATGGCGGCCCGATCTTTATTCCTCTCCCAATCAGCAAAATTGAAGTCGGTAACGACGGTACGATTTCGGTACTCCCTCAGGGAGCACCGCCTGAAGCGATGGAAACCGTTGACCGCCTAAAGCTGGTTCGGCCTGATAACCGTGATTTATATAAAGACGTAAACGGCTTATTCAAATCCAAGAACCCAGGCGAAGCTTTTGATGCCGATGCGGGTGTAACCCTGCTAAGTGGTGCGCTGGAAGGTAGTAACGTGAATGCCGTCGGTGAAATGACCAGCATGATCGATCTACAGCGCCATTTTGAAATGCAGGTCAAATTAATGAAAACAGCAGAAGAAATGGACGCTGCGTCATCTTCACTACTGCGTTTAGGCTAAACCGATAAAAGGAATAGAACATGCATCCAGCTTTATGGGTAAGTAAAACCGGTCTTGACGCTCAGCAAACGAATATCTCGACCATTTCTAACAACCTGGCCAATGCCTCAACCGTGGGCTTTAAGAAAAGCCGGGCAGTCTTTGAAGACTTGTTCTACCAGAACATTAACCAGCCTGGCGGCCAGTCGACACAAGATACCGAGCTGCCATCTGGCTTGATGCTAGGTGCCGGCTCAAAAGTGGTAGCAACCCAGAAAGTCTTTACTCAGGGCAATACCCAAACCACCAATAATGCGATGGACATGATGATCGAGGGTGAGGGTTTCTTCCAAATCCTAATGCCAGACGGCAACATGGGTTATACCCGTAATGGTCAGTTCACGATTAATGGTGAAGGCCAGCTAGTGACCACGGGTTCCGGCTATGTCTTGCAGCCTGAGATTGTGGTACCGGAAGATGCCGTCGGTGTTACCGTAGGAACGGATGGCGAAGTCTCTGCGCGTATTCGTGGCCAGCAGGAAAATCAGGTGTTGGGCCAAATCACCACCGTTGGCTTCATTAATCCAGGCGGCCTAGAACCGATCGGTCAGAACTTGTTTTTGCCAACAGGAGCGAGTGGTGATGCTCAAGAAGGTGTACCGGGCTTGGATGGTTTGGGCTCAGTTCGTCAGTCAATGCTGGAAACATCCAATGTCAACGTGACGGAAGAGCTGGTGAATATGATTGAAGCGCAGCGAGTTTATGAGATGAACTCGAAAGTGATTTCAACAGTTGACCAGATGTTGAGCTACGTAAACCAGCAACTATAACAGGGAGTTAAAGTGGCGATGAAAAAACTCATTGTAGGTTTGGCGATGGTACTCTCTGGTTGTGTGCAACTCCCGCAGGAAGAGTCAGATATGGAGCAGGCGACGACCTCGGTCGATGCCGTTGAAGGCTCAACGGATCAAAGCTCCGGATTAATCGACATGATGCGCCGCCGTGAAGATCCACAGGCCGGCGATCCGGCGTGGGCCAGTATTCGCCCGCAGGAAAAACCTGAACATTATGCAACGGCAACAGGTTCGCTGTTCAATGCGGCAGGGGTTCAGGATCTCTATGATGATACCAAGCCTCGGGGGATCGGCGATATTGTCACGGTTTTGCTGGAAGAGAAAACCCAGGCCAAGAAAAGTGCCAGCTCTGATCTAGATAAGTCGACCGATATGTCGATGGATCCGCTGGCTCTTGGAGGCCAGCCGCTTACTATCGGCGATCGTGATCTTTCCTATGAAGTGAGCAATGCCAATAAGTTTGCCGGTAGTACTTCAGCCGATCAGAGCAACAGTATCAAGGGCTCAATCTCCGTTGAAGTGATTGATGTACTGGCCAACGGAAACCTGCTGGTGCGTGGCGAGAAGTGGCTGACACTCAATACGGGTGATGAATATATCCGGGTCAGCGGCACCGTTCGCCCTGACGATATCAGCCAGGAAAATACGATTGCTTCAACCCGAATTGCTAATGCCCGTATTCAATATTCCGGAACGGGTGAGCGGCAGGACATTCAGGAGCAGGGCTGGTTGGCTCGCTTCTTTAACGTTAGTCTTTAACCCATTTTTATCTGAACGATAAGTTACTTTGCGGAGCGCTGAAGTGAGATTCCCGACTTTTTGCATGAGCCTGATGCTGCTATTGGCATTACCGTTGCAGGCGGCACGAATTAAAGACGTATCAGAAGTTGCCGGGGTTCGGAGTAACCAATTGGTCGGTTATGGTTTGGTTGTTGGTTTGCCGGGATCGGGTGAGACTACGCCGTTTACCGATCAGAGCTTCAATGCCATGCTGCAAAACTTTGGTATTCAGCTTCCACCGGGTACCAAGCCAAAAACCAAAAATGTCGCAGCCGTTGCGGTGAATGCCACGTTGCCGCCGTTCACCAAGCAGGGCCAGACCATTGATGTGACGGTCTCGTCAATTGGTTCAGCAAAGAGCTTGCGTGGCGGTACATTGCTACAGACCTTCCTGAAAGGTTTGGACGGCAAGGTTTATGCGATAGCACAGGGCAGCCTGGTGGTAGGCGGTTTTAGTGCGACGGGGGCAGATGGCTCGAAAGTGGTTGGTAATACCCCAACGGTAGGCCGTATTTCCAATGGTGCCATGGTCGAGCAGGAAGTGCCGAACCCATTTGGCCGCGGTGACTTTCTGACATTTAACTTATTTGAATCTGATTTTACCACCGCACAGCGTATGGCGGATGCCATTAACCAGTTTCTTGGCCCGCAAATGGCAGCTGCTGTCGATGCGACGTCAATACGTGTACGGGCGCCGCGCGATGTAAGCCAACGGGTTGCTTTCTTGTCGACTATCGAAAACTTAGAGTTTGACCCGGCGCAAGGAGCTGCAAAGATCATTGTTAACTCCCGTACCGGTACCATAGTGGTAGGTCAGAATGTAAAACTCAAGCCTGCAGCGATTACCCATGGCGGTATGACTGTATCGATTAAAGAAAACTACTCGGTTAGCCAGCCAAATGCGATGTCAGGCGGTAATACCGTCGTGGTACCGAACTCTGATATTCAAGTGACCGAAGAAGATTCTCGGATGTTCAAGTTTGAACCGGGGATCACCCTCGATGAGCTTGTACGTGCGGTCAACCAGGTAGGTGCTGCTCCTTCTGATCTCATGGCTATTTTGCAAGCGCTGAAGCAGGCTGGGGCGATTGAAGGCCAGCTGATTATTATTTAATTCCCCCGCCAGGACATCGACATGAAAACAACCAATCCGGGTTTTATCCATGATATCTCCAACCTTGACCGATTAAGGGCTGGGATTAATGACGATGAAGGTCAGTCTCTGCGAGCGGCGGCGCAGCAGTTTGAAGCGATCTTTACCCAGATGTTATTCAAGTCAATGCGTCAGGCCAATGAAGCGTTCGAATCTGATTTGATGAGCAGCAGCAATAGCAAATTCTTCGAGCAGATGCATGACGAACAGATGGCCAGTGAACTGAGTTCAACAGGATCGCTAGGATTGGCTGATCTTATTGTCTCCCAGCTCGGTGGCGAAGAAGATCTCCGGGCGCCAGAGCAAGGTTTTAGTGAGGTTGCAAAAGAAACACCATTAAACTTACCCTTTGAGACCAAAGGGAAAAAGCCAGATCAGGCAATGGTAGAAAAAGCTGCCGATGATGCCCTGAAAGTCATGCAGCAGACGCAACCTGTGACGTTTAGTGCCCCTTTGCCGCCTCTAAAGCCTCAGACCAATGAACGTGCTTTTGAGTCGCCGCAGGATTTTGTTAGCCGGATGCGCCCTTATGCCGAAAAAGCTGCCCATGCCCTCGGCACCGAGCCGTCTGTTCTGATCGCCCAGGCCGCACTGGAAACCGGATGGGGAAAGAAAGTGATCAAGAATGCAGCTGGTAACAGTAATAACCTGTTTAATATCAAAGCTGATCCGCGCTGGTCTGGCAATAAAGTGGCGACTAATACACTTGAATTCCACAATGGGATCCCGGTACAAGAAAGAGCCGCTTTCCGATCCTATGACAACTACCAGGACAGCTTTAATGACTACGTCCGCTTCCTGAACGAGAACCCGCGTTATTCTGAAGCTCTGGAGCAACCAGCTGATCCGGTACGTTTTATCCGAAACTTACACAAGGCCGGTTATGCTACGGATCCCGAATATTCCAACAAGATAATCAGTGTGATGGATACGGTTAATCGGCTGATGGAGTAAACTCGCTACTGCCCTTCTTCGGCAACCCCTTGCCACAGCTCAAAAAAACACCACTACCTTCAATTTAGTCTCTTTTAAAATCAAGCAGTTAACGACAATAAAAAGCTGGAATGATTTTTGCAAGTAAACTCCTGAATGATTGTAACCCCCTCAATTTTCTGGAGGCCCCATGGGGTTTGACTTGCTAAATCTGGGCTCACAAGGTCTGATGACTGCACAGCGGCAGTTAAATACGACCAGCCATAATATTAACAATGTTAATACCGAAGGCTACAGCCGCCAGTCTGTTGTTCAGCAAGCCAATGATCCTACTTGGTGGGGGGGCAGCCAGTATGGCACTGGCGTACATGTGGCAGAAGTTCGCCGCGGCTTCGATCAGTTTGCCACCAATGAATTTAATTTAACGACAACCAACCTGAGCTATGCCACCGAACGGGAAGGCCAGCTTGGTCGCTTAGATAATATGCTGGCTAACAGCTCAAAAAAAATCCCAGAAGATATGAACCAGTGGTACGACGCAGTAAAAGCGTTGGCCGACAGCCCTAATGATATGGGTTCACGTAAAGTCGTGCTTGAAAAAGCAAAAATGGTCGCTGCCGGGCTCAATGACAACCATGGTATTTTGTCCCGCCAGAAATCTGAAACCAATGAAGTATTGTCCCGAACACTCAATCGAGTTAATGATATCGCCAAAGAGCTGGTAGATGTTCACAGGGCACTGGTAAAAACGCCAGCTTCCGGTCACGACAACGATTTACTGGATCGTCACCAGAACCTGATCAATGAGCTGTCAGAGTACACCAAGGTAACGGTTACCCGTAAAAATGATGAAAGCTTCAATGTCATGATTGGTAGTGGCCATACCTTGGTTTCTGGTACTGAGTCCAGTGAACTGCAAATGGTCAGCGGTAAGCCCGATCCGCAACAGACCCAGCTGGCTATCGTTGAAGGCAATTCGCTTAAGACTATTCGCAATGATGATATTGGCGGCAAGATGGCAGCCCTGTTCCAGTTTCGTGATGAAACCCTATCCCACGCCATGGATGAAATCGGCCGTATCGCAATTGGCTTCTCCCATTCGGTAAATGAGCTGCAGCAACAGGGGCTGGATCTTAATGGCCAGGTGGGCCAAGACATGTTTAGAGATCTCAATGACCCGGCTATTGCCGCTGCGAGAGCGAGCCAGCCGGCAGGCTCTACGGCAGACTTGAAAGTGTATATTGAAGATTTGAGCGCGGTGAAAATCGGCGAGTATGGCCTGACTTTTGATGGTAGCCAGCACTCATTGGCTTTACCTGATGGCTCAAAGCAGACCGTGATCCCAAGCGGCAACCCGCCATCGTTTGCAATGGATGGTTTTCGGGTTGAAATGGATGCCACGATGAAAGCGGGCGAGCGTATTGTGCTGCGCCCAACCCGCTCGGCAGCTGGCGAAATCAGTGTCAGCATGACCGATCCGGCAAAAATTGCCGCTCAGAGCTATTTAAGCTCCGCCAGCACGACGCAGGGTAAGGCTGAATTTAACGTAACCAAGTCTGGCAACTTATCAGAATTTCAGGTGGCAGTATCGCCAGATGCTAGCCAGTTTGCCGTTTTGGATATGAAGGGCAATATTTTGCAGTCGCCACTGCCTTATCCGCCAACAGGAGAGGTCGTCGTCGGTGGGACTGGATTTACCTTGGGGCAGGGCGCTGTCGGCGGCGATGTCTTTGCCGTTAACTTAAATTCAGCTGATGGCGACAACGGTAACCTTATCAAGATGCAGACCCTGCAGGCTGAGAAAATAATGGATGGCGGCCGCTCAACCGTAATTGATGTCTACCAGGGGCTAAATACCGAGATGGGTGTACAGAAAGCCTCGGCGGCTCGCCTGAAAGAGGTTGGGCTGGTTGAGAAAGATGCGGCGGAGAGCCGGGTCGCGGAAATTGGTGGTGTAAACCTCGATGAGGAGGCGGCAAATATGATTAAGTTCCAGCAAGCCTATATGGCCTCGTCACGTATTATGACTGTTGCCAATGAAACCTTCGATACACTACTTAATGCGTCACGATAGGGAGACTGACAACCATGATTAGCCGAATTGCCAGCTTCCACAACTACCGAAATGTTGCCAACGATATGAACCGCCAACAGGTGAGGGTGCAGGAAAACCAGCAGCAGCTGGCAACCGGCAAGCGCCTGTTGACTGCCGGCGATGATCCGGTCTCTTCGATTTATATCCAGAATTTTGATCAGCAAAATACCCAGATAGAACAGTCGATAAAGTCAATCACCCTAGCGCGAAACCGCTTGGATAACGAAGAAACGGCCATCACCGAGGTAGAGAATCTGCTTGATGAAGCAAAGCGTAAATCGATGATGATGGTCAATGGCTCCTTGTCCGGAGATGATCGACTCGCCCATAAGCAAGACATGCAGGGGCTGTACGATTCATTTATGAACCTGGTGAACACCAAGGATGAATCCGGCAACTTTATTTTTGCTGGTACCCAATACAGCAAGCAACCTTTTTTCCGGGATAACAACGGCCATGTCACGTATGTCGGCGATAGTTATCAGCGGATGGCCAAGGTGGCTCCCTCGGTTGACATACCGATGAATGATGCCGGTGACAAGCTGTTTATGGAGGTATCCAACCCATACGGTGATTACCAACCGGACTATCAGCTGCAAAGTGGATCTTTATTGCTGCTGTCGCAGGCGAATAATACCAATGATGCCGACCAGTCCGCTTACCGTATAGAGTTTTCTACGTCCTCCGCCGGGCCGGCTTACCAGCTATTTCAAAACGGTACCATGGTTAGCAGTGCCCCGTTTGATCCGGGAAAGGGGATCCAGTGGGGGACTTTGCAGGTCGACTTGGAAGGGGAAATCGAAAACGGCGATGTCATCGATTTGTCACGCCAGGACAAGGTCAATGTGTTTGATGCCTTCAGGCGCAGTATTGAACTGTCAGACAGTGATACCTCTGATGCATCGGCAACAGCAGAGTTGCACCAGGCCGTGGCTGAGCTGTCGGAAGGCTTCAAGCATATCAACCGGACACGTTCTGAAATTGGTACCCGGTTGCAAACGCTGGATCGTCAAGAGGACATGCATGAAGACTTTAAGATCGTTATGACCCAGGCTCGAGGAACGCTGGAAGATCTTGACTATGCCACTGCGGTAATTGACTTGAATGAAAATATGATGGCACTGCAAGCGTCCCAGCAGGCATTTGCCAAAACCAAAGACTTGAACCTCTTCAACTATATCTAGCGCATGCGCGCAGGTGGCCTTGAGGGGCTTTGAAGCCTTTGCTGCGGCAAAGGTTTTTTATTGATACGGCAAAAAAGGTAATACCCATAGGCATGGGGTTGCCGCTTAATAGGCAATAAGATGGCATATGAGTATAACTCATTGTAATTTAATACTTTTAATTTCTGGCATGATGATTGCTTATAATGAGTTGGTGGCAAAGTAGTTGCCAATACAATTAACACATATAGCTGGCCCCGCTTCACTGTCTTTAGTATTGACTGTTGCGGGTAGGCTGTTTCGCTGAAAAGAGCGAAAGTCAAAGGAGAGCAAAATGGGTGTATCAGTAAACACCAACGTGTCTGCCATGACTGCGCAGCGTTACCTGGGCAAAGCAACAAGTGATCTTAGCACCTCGATGGAACGTCTATCGACAGGTAACAAGATTAACAGTGCTAAAGACGATGCCGCGGGTCTGCAGATTTCTAACCGATTGGTGGCACAGACACGTGGTCTGGATGTCGCGATGCGTAACGCCAATGATGGTATTTCTATTGCACAAACCGCGGAAGGTGCGATGCAGGAATCCACCAGTATTCTGCAGCGTATGCGAGATCTGTCACTCCAGTCTTCAAATGGTTCCAACTCGGGTGATGATCGCATGGCGATTCAGGAAGAAGTATCTGCACTGCAGGATGAACTGAACCGTATCGCGGAAACGACTTCTTTCGGTGGTCGTAAACTGCTTAACGGTACCTTTGGTGAAGCCGCTTTCCAGATCGGTGCAGATTCCGGTGAGGCGATCATCATGGGCATGAGCAGTGTCCGTGCCGACTATGAGGAAATGGGTGGCAGCATGCTGGTTTCCACCAACAAAATCGCCCCGGGTGCCGAGCTTAATGCCAATGCAACGGTAAGCTTCCAGGTTACCGATAAGCTAGGTAATCAAACCGATGTTAGCGTTGATCTGCTTCAGGGTGATGACGTTGAAGAAATCGCGACCCGTATTAATGGTCAGAACTCTGCAGTTAATGCCTCGGTAAGCGAAGAGGGTGAACTGCAAATTTTTGCCGGTGAAGGTGATGTAGCCGTTACTGCAGGCGCGATGAGCATGAAAAACTCTGATGGTACCGTCGTTGCCGGTGATATTGCCGGTGCTGCACAGAAGGTGTCGGTTGGCGATATTGACGTTGAATCTGTTGGTGGAGCCCAACAAGCGGTGGGAATCATTGACGCGGCCTTGAAGTATATTGATAGCCAGCGTGCCGATTTGGGTGCGAAGCAAAACCGTCTCGGCCACACTATCAATAACCTGGCAAATGTATCTGAAAACGTATCGGCGTCAAACAGCCGGATCCGTGATACGGACTTTGCCAAGGAAACCACGGAAATGGCCAAGAACCAGATCCTGCAGCAGGCGAGTACGTCTATCCTTGCGCAGGCAAAACAGGTTCCTCAGGCGGCAATGAGCCTGCTGCAATAACGTTCCGCTATCCGGATCATATCGAAACGGCAAGGGGCAACCTCTTGCCGTTTTTGTTTGTCTGGGAAGGGGGTGAGATCCTGGTTCCTAGTTCCTAGGAAGAGCGGGTTCTTGGTCCTAGGAAATGCAGGCCTTAGGAAGAGCAATGGCTATATCTGGCTTTAAGGTTCGGAGAACCTGCCTGCAGGACCCAGGACCCAGGACCCAGGACCCAGGACCCAGGACCCAAAAAGCGATAGTTGTTTGACTCTCGCTTTTTAGTTTCTACAATCTGCTACGCTTCCCGCTTCCCGCTTTATCGAGTTGATTTTTATTAACTAGATCACGTTTTAGCTGTTTTAGTAAAAATTCTAAAAAAAAACTTAAAGGTTTTCTGGGGCATGCCGTTACAAGTCATGTACGAAGAATAACAAGGTTTTTCCGGCTGGGCTGGTCAAGCTATTTTGAATACTTAAGGAGAGACATTATGGCAGTTTCAGTAAATACTAACGTTTCTGCAATGACCGCTCAGCGCTACCTGGGTCAGGCGACCGAAGCTTCTGGTAAATCGATGGAGCGTCTTGCTACCGGTAGCAAAATCAACAGTGCAAAAGACGATGCGGCCGGTCTGCAGATCTCGAACCGTTTGATGACCCAGAGTCGTGGTCTGGATGTGGCGGTACGTAACGCCAACGACGGTATCTCAATGGCACAGACCGCTGAAGGTTCAATGCAGGAAACAACGAGTATCTTGCAGCGTATGCGTGACTTGTCACTACAGTCTTCTAACGGTTCTAACTCACAAGAAGACCGTAATTCAATCCAAGAAGAAGTTACTGCGCTAAATGATGAACTTAACCGTATCGCAGAAACTACCTCATTCGGTGGTACCAAACTGTTGAATGGTCAATTTGGCTCACGTTCTTTCCAGGTCGGTGCGGATTCTGGTGAAGCGGTGCAGATGAACTTCAATAACGTCCGTTCTGATGAAACGAATATGGGCGGCAGTATGATGGTTTCGGATAAAAAGGTGGGTGCAGACGCAACACTGAATGCCGATACTGCGATTGAGCTGAGCGTTACTGACTCATCAGGCAATGAGACTGCTGTGAATGTAGGCTTGGTGAAAGGCGATAATATTGAAGAAATCGCGACGCGTATTAACGGCCAGAACGACCAGATCAATGCCTCTGTTTCAGAAGATGGCGAGCTACAGCTATTCTCTGCCGAAGGTGAAGTCGGTGTGAAAACCGGTGGTATGGCGATGACTGATAGTAAAGGTGCTGCAGTTGATGCAACGATTGCCGGTACTGCGGCTAACAAGACAGTTTCTGAAATCGATGTAACATCTGTTGGCGGTGCACAACAAGCGGTTGCTGTACTTGATGGTGCGATGAAATATGTGGATTCAGAGCGTGCGCAGTTAGGTGCATCTCAGAACCGTCTGAACCACACAATCAACAACCTGAACAACGTTAACGAGAACGTGTCTGCATCTAACAGCCGTATCCGTGATACAGACTTCGCGAAAGAAACCACTAACATGACGAAGAACCAGATCCTATCTCAGGCTTCTACGTCTATCCTTGCTCAGGCTAAACAGGCACCACAAGCGGCACTAAGCCTGCTAGGTTAATACCCCGTAATAGCGGCAAGGGGGCAGCCTCTTGCCGTTTTCTGCTATCAGAAGGTGAAAGAATATGGATGTCAAACCTATTTCTACTTCTTCACTTCCTCTCCGTTCTTCTGAGAATGGCACCCATGCTTCTGTTGGCACAGATATTGCTAATAAATCTAATAGTAATTCCCAGGGGGCTTCATCTGCCGTAAACACCTCCAATCAGCATGTGATGCCCAGTAGCGACAGCGGAAAAACCGATGTGCGCCGGGTTGAGCAAAGCGGCAAGGTTGAGCAGCAGCATCAAATGCAGCGTGAGCAACTGGAGAAGGTGGTAGAGCGTATCGAAGAGTTTGTCGGTAGTACGATAAATAAAGGGCTGGCTTTTCGAATTGATGAAGAATCGGGTAAGAACATTGTCACCATTTACGATAAGCGTACCGGTGATATTGTCCGTCAAATCCCTGACCAAGATATGTTAGCACTATCCCGACAGTTGGCAGCCAATTCGGGAGGGCTGGTAACGACGAAAGTGTAAACTGACATCATTTGAGGTAGTCAATGAATATAGGTGCAGCGGGCACGGCTTCCGGTCTTGATATTAACAGCATGGTTAACAAGATTGTCGATGCTGAACGGGCCCCGAAAGAAGCGCGTATCAATGAGCGCCGTGACAATGTTGATGTCAGCATCAGTGCCTATGGCAAGCTGAAAAGCTCGCTCAATGACATGAAATTCATGATGGCAGACTTTCGCCGTAACCATACCTTATCTGCCCGTACTGTCTCTTCGGATAATAGTGAAGTCTTGACGGCCTCGGCCTCTCACGAGGCGATCCCCGGGAAATACAGCGTCAAGGTTGAGCAGCTTGCCCAATCCCATAAAATTGTATCTGGCACCTTTGACGAAGATGAAAAAATGGGGGCTGGCAAGCTGGCCGTCTCATTAGGTGCCAGCCAGTTTGATGTCGAGATCCCGGAAGACGAAAGCAAAATCATCGATGTTGTTCGCCAGATTAACCGTCACCCGTCCAACACCGGGGTGATGGCCTCGGTGATTAAAGATGATGTCGGTGCCCGCCTGGTATTGTCGGCTGACAAGAGCGGCGAGCAAAACACCATTAAGGTACGGGTTGATGCGCCGGTTGCCAGTACTTTGCAGAAGTTTGGCTTTAACCCCAATAATGACATTAACTCAATGAGTGAAATGCAGGCGTCCGGTGATGCGAAAGTGGTTATCGATGGCTTGGCGGTGGTCACCAGTGATACCAACACGATTGAAGATGCCATCAAGGGGGTCGATCTTAACCTTGTTGCCCTGACCGACCAGAGCGAAGGCAAGGAAAACAAGGATGTCGTGGTTGATGTGGCCTATGATAGAACGGCGGTTGGCGGCGCGATTGAGCAGTTCGTCAATTCGTATAACCAGTTTTTTGAGACATCAAGAGAGCTTGCCAAATTTGATCCGGAAACAGAGGAAAAAGGCCCGCTGGTCGGTGACAGCATTGTCCGTACTGTTGACAATCAGCTGCGTGGCGCGTTTTCCACCCCCATTGAAGGGGCTCCGGAAACGGTTAAAACCCTGAGTGAGCTCGGGGTAACGACCACCATGGCAGGGCGGCTTGAAATTGACTACGATATGCTCGATAGGCAACTTGAGCAGAATTTTGCCGATGTGGGAGAGTTTTTTAGCAGCCGTGATGGCTTTGCCCGTAAGGTCGAAGATTTGATCCATGCCCATACTGGGATCACGGGCAGCATCAAGGGGCGGCAGAACAGCCTGAGTGATCAGGTCACGCGGTTGAATTCGGAACAAAGTAATTTGGATCGCCGAATGGAGAGTGTCCAAAAGCGTACTCATGATCAGTTTACCGCGATGGACAATGCCATGGGGCAAATGAAAGGTCAGCTCAACTCCATGATGAGCATGATGCCCTAATAGTTTTTAATGTAAGAGAGCCACGTATGCAGCGTTTAAATCAACTCGACAGTCAACTGGAAGCTATGCTGGCCGTTGAAGGAGAAGTCGATTCTGAGCAGTTGCAACAGCTATTAAAGCAACGTGAACAGCTTTTACAGCAATTAATGGCCCAGCCTGAACACCTGGATAAAACTGAGTGGCAGGCCGCCGTCGAACGTACGTCGTGTTTACTTGCACGGATCCGTCATCATCGGGAAATGTCAGCAAGTCAGCTTAAGCGACTACAGCACGGGCAGCGCTCGATGCAAGTTTATAATAAATTTCGGTAAGGTTAGAAAAATGGCAATGAGAGGATCTCTACAGGCTTATAAACGAGTCTCAGTGGATAGTCAGTTAACATCGGCAACGCCGCACCGTGTGATTTCGATGCTGATGGCTGGTGCAATTGAACGCTTGATCCAGGGCAAAGCTGCCATGGAGCAAGGCTCTATTGCAATGAAAGGTGAACGCCTGGGTAAGGCGCTGGATATTGTGATCAGCTTGCGTAGTTGCCTGTCGATGGAAGATGGGGCTGAAATTGCATCAAACTTAGATGCGCTGTATGACTACATGATCCAGCAAATTTACAAAGCGAACCAGGAAAACCTTGGCGAGCCGATTGAGGATGTTATCGGCATGCTGCGTGAAATTAAATCGGCCTGGGATCAAATTCCAACTGAATACCATAATATGACTCAATTGGATGTTTAATTCCCTTTGTTGAGCATGCAACTCATTGGTTAGTAGCTTCTTATAAGCTAAGTCAAAAAATAGACATCAATGGTTTGATTTGCACTTTCCCTTGTACTGGGGTCACAGCTTTTGGGTGTCCCTAGTTGCCTTATCCTGTGCTTTTATTACAATGGTCGGCAATAATTTTGGTTGCTGTTCCTCAGTAATAGCAAACTGAACAATTTTTGACCGGATTTGATAGTTGTTCAGTTTGGTATAAAAGCCACAGAATAGAAAATCCTATAAAGGCAGGCAATATCTCTCCTATGCAAGGTTTAGCTAAGACCCTCGTTATTGATGACGATCAGCAGCACCGTCATGACCTTAGTGTCATCCTTAATTTTGTTGGTGAGCAGCATGAAGCTGTATCAACAGGCGAGGTAGAAAATTCGCTTTGGGAAAAGGATTGGGGTGCCTGTTTACTGGGTAAAATCAGTACTGGTAAATCACTGAATAAGATCCTTGACTACCTGCGAATCCATAACCATATTCCAGTTATTGCATTGTCAAACCATGCCAGTGAGCTGGCAGGCTTGCCGAATTACGTCGGCGAGCTTGAGTTGCCCTTGCATTATGGACAACTTTCGGATGCCCTGCGTCATTGCCAGGAGTTTCTGGGCAAGCGTGCCTTTCAGGTGCCGCAACTTGGGCGAAAAAACACCCTGTTTCGTAGCATGGTTGGCCGCAGTGAAACTATCAGCCAGGTCCGTCATTTAATTGAGCAGGTATCATCAACTGACGCCAGTGTCTTGATCCTTGGTGAATCAGGAACGGGTAAAGAAGTAGTTGCCCGCAATGTTCACTATCACTCTTCCCGTGGTAAAGGTCCGTTTGTACCGGTAAACTGCGGCGCTATTCCGCCTGACTTATTGGAAAGTGAACTGTTCGGCCACGAAAAAGGCGCGTTCACCGGTGCGATTTCAACCCGGAAAGGGCGTTTTGAGCTAGCAGAAGGCGGCACCTTGTTCCTTGATGAGATTGGTGACATGCCAATGTCCATGCAAGTGAAGTTGCTGCGTGTTCTGCAGGAGCGATGCTTTGAACGGGTTGGCGGCAACGGCACCATCAAGGTGAATGTGCGTATTATTGCAGCGACTCACCGTAACCTGGAAGATATGATCCAGGATAATACCTTCCGTGAAGATCTTTATTACCGCCTGAATGTGTTCCCTATCGAGATGCCGGCACTACGTGAACGTATCGGCGATATTCCATTATTGCTGCAGGAACTGCTGGCAAGAATGGAAGCGGAAGGCGCGAAGCTTATTCATTTCACGCCAAGGGCGATTACTTCATTAATGGAGCATGACTGGCCGGGGAACGTGCGTGAGCTGGCGAACCTGGTCGAGCGCTTGATCATTCTGTATCCGGGGGAAATGGTTGATGTAAATCATCTGCCGATGAAGTACCGCTACAATGATTTGCCTGAGTTCCAGCCGGAGGATCATTTCCTGTCAACCGAAGATCAGGAACGTGCTGCTTTGGCTGACATGTTTGCTTCCAGCTATGTTGAACAGGAAGATGCAGCGAGCCTCAATGACTTGCCGCCTGAAGGGGTTAACCTGAAAGAAATGCTGGCAGAGCTGGAAGTGGAAATGATCTGTCAGGCGCTTGAAGCTCAGACCGGCGTAGTGGCACGTGCCGCTGACATGCTGGGAATGCGCCGTACCACCTTGGTAGAAAAAATGCGTAAGTACGGACTGAACAAAGAAGATCTGCGCTAATCACGTCAAAAACGGCGGTGTCACATTCTTGACGCCGTCAATTATCTTTCCTTTGCACTAATCCATTGATAATATTCAATTTATTTTGGCATAAAAAATGCTTGTTTAAGGTTTTTATGCGTATTGATCAGGTATCTCATGGGCGACAGTGCATCTCCGCTTGGCACATTAACACAGCAGGTTGGCCGGTATCAGCAGGTACTGGATGTCATGCCGTCAGGGGTGATATTTCTCGATTCAATGGGGCTAGTTTATGAAGCGAACCCGGAAGCACACCGTTTGCTGGGTGAGCCGCTAGAAGGGGAGCGCTGGTTTTCAGTCATCCAGCGGGCCTTTGCACCACAGGAAGATGATGGCCATGAGGTATCGCTGCGAAGCGGACGTAAAGTTAAACTGGCGATTTCAGCATCTGATAGTGGCCAGCTGATCTTTATCACCGATATGACAGAAACCCGCCTGCTGCAGTCGCGCATTAGCGAGATGCAGCGGCTTTCTTCGCTAGGGAAAATGGTGGCGTCGCTCGCGCACCAGGTTCGTACTCCGCTATCGAGTGCAATGTTATATGCCTCCAATTTATCGGCACCGAACCTCAATAACCAAACCCGCCAGCGGTTTCAGACTAAATTAGTTGATCGCCTGCATGATTTAGAGAAGCAGGTTAATGATATGCTGCTGTTTGCCAAAGGTGGCGATAACAAGGTTGTTGACTCGTTCACCCTAGAGAGCCTGCTCAATGAGCTTGATAATATGGTCGAAGCCCAGGTGGTTACCAACCAGGTTGATTTTAGCATCGATTGCGATGATGAAAGCCTGAAGATTCTGGGTAATGCCAATGCCTTGGCCAGTGCGTTGGGTAACTTGATCACTAATGCCATTCAGATGTCTGGTAAGCAGTGCAAGGTGGCACTGAATTGCGTACAACACGATGATGTTATTCATCTATCAGTCATTGATAACGGCCCGGGCATTGCCCCAGAGATGCAGGCCAAAATACTAGAACCATTTTTTACCACCAGACAGCAGGGGACAGGGCTTGGTCTTGCCGTGGTACAAATGGTTGCTACCGCGCATAAAGGGCGCTTGTCTTTAGAATCTGAGCCAGGAAAAGGGGCATGCTTTACCGTGTCATTGCCCTCGGCCGGCAGTCCGGCGCTTTCGTCAGAATCCGCCCAAACCAAGAATAAACCAGCAATTGGAGAGTTGCGATGAATCAAAGCCGTGTATTAGTCGTAGAGGATGATGAAGGGCTACGTGAAGCTCTGGTTGATACATTAGCATTGGCTGGTTATCAGTGGCTTGAGGCAGAGAGCGCCGAGCAGGCCCTGTTACTATTGAAATCTGAGCCGGTAGATATTGTTGTTTCCGATGTACAAATGGCTGGCATGGATGGGTTGGGGTTGCTGCGCAGTATTAAACAGCACTGGCCGAAACTACCGGTGTTGCTGATGACCGCTTATGCCAATATTGAAGATGCGGTTTCGGCAATGAAAGAAGGGGCTATTGACTATATGGCCAAACCCTTTGCCCCGGAAGTGCTGCTCAATATGGTCAGCCGCTATGCGCCAGTTAATAATGAATCTAGCCGGGCGATTGCGGCAGATGAAAAATCCCGAAAGCTATTGGCGTTGGCAGAAAAAGTGGCGAAAACCGATGCCAGCGTAATGGTTCTTGGGCCAAGTGGTTCGGGGAAAGAAGTGATGTCTCGGTATATTCACGACCACTCCAACCGCTGCGACGGCCCGTTTATTGCGATTAACTGTGCGGCGATCCCTGATAATATGCTGGAAGCCACCTTATTCGGCTATGAAAAAGGGGCGTTTACCGGTGCGATACAGGCCTGCCCAGGTAAGTTTGAGCAGGCACAGGGCGGCACTATTTTACTGGATGAGATCAGTGAAATGGATTTGAACCTCCAGGCTAAACTGTTGCGGGTATTGCAGGAACGCGAAGTTGAACGCCTGGGTAGCCGTAAGAGTATCAAGCTTAATGTTCGGGTACTGGCTACCAGCAATCGGGATCTGAAGCAGTATGTCGGCCAGGGGCATTTTCGAGAAGATTTGTATTACCGCCTGAATGTTTTTCCGTTAGTATGGCCGGCTCTGACAGAGCGAAAAGGGGACATTGCGCCTCTGGCGACCTATTTGACTGAGCGCCACTGTATGAAGCAAGGGCTACCAGTGCCAATAATCAGTCAGTCAGCGCTATTGAAATTGCAGCAATATACCTGGCCGGGTAATGTGCGTGAGTTGGATAATGTGATTCAACGTGCGTTGATATTGGGTGACGGCAACAGTATCGAAAGTGATCATATTTTGCTGGAAGGGCTCGATTGGCTTGATATGCAAAGCTTGCAAAGCGCGGTAGAGTTAACCATTCCGGTGCCGACCGTTGAGCCTCTCCAGGTTCCACAGTCACCTGAGGGGCTGGGCAATGAGCTGCGCGAGCAGGAGTTCTCCATTATTTTAGACACAATCCGTGCCTGCGAGGGGCGTCGTAAAGATGTCGCTGAGAAGCTAGGGATCAGCCCGCGGACATTACGTTATAAACTCGCTAAAATGCGCGATGCCGGAATTGAGATCCCAGTTTAGAGCAAAATGTTTAATTAACTGGTCTTTTGAGTCATGCTGGCGTTAAGCTTGCTATTTATTGTGAGAGAAAGCAGTAAAAAAGCAGCAGAAAAATATCTCAAATGAATAAAAACCGTCACTTAGTTATAATGACGACAATTTTTTGACTGTGCGGGGAAGAATATGAAAGTCAACGGACTACAAGCAGAAATGCAGGCATTGAGGCTGGAAGCTCAAAATACGACACGCCCGGCGACAGGCCAACAGGTTAGTGCAGATTTCGGGGCAGTACTCAATGATGCTGTCAAAACCGTAAACAACCTTCAGTCAGAGTCCAGTGAGCTGGCCACGCGTTTTGATCAGGGCGATCGCAGTGTATCGCTATCCGATGTGATGATTGCCCGTAATAAATCCAGTGTTGCATTTGAGGCAACTGTCCAGGTTCGTAATAAGCTGGTGGACGCGTATAAACAATTAATGAACATGCCAGTTTAATTCAGGAAATAGTTAGTGTCGGAACCATCTTCAAACAACGAATTAGCCGTTGCAGGTAATGCCCCGGCCCCGGTTGTCACAGATAGTGAGCTGGAGCTGCAAAATCCTGATACAGAAGAGAAAAGTGCAACGCGTGTCGATAGCATGCTGGGTAACCTTGATCTGCTGCGCCAGGTGATTTTGGTGCTTTCTGTTGCGATCTGCGTGGCGTTAATCGTGCTTGTGGTCGCCTGGATCAAAGAGCCGGAAATGCGCCCGCTTGGCACCTTTCAAACTGAAGAACTGATCCCGCTCCTGGATCATTTCGACCAGAAGAAAATCGAATACAGCCTAGAAGGCAATACGATTCGTGTTCCTGCAGACAAATACTCATCCATTAAGCTTGAGA
Source organism: Photobacterium sp. HL06 (assembly GCF_059552575.1). Lineage (NCBI taxonomy): Bacteria > Pseudomonadati > Pseudomonadota > Gammaproteobacteria > Vibrionales > Vibrionaceae > Photobacterium > Photobacterium sp. HL06. The sequence goes on along the minus strand of NZ_CM183914.1, from coordinate 3,203,330 downwards.
TGACCCGTGCGGGTTTGAACAACAAAGTTGATGAGGGTGACGAGATCCTGCTGCAAGATATGGGCTTTGGGGTTTCTCAACGACTTGAGCGTGAACGGTTGAAACTGAGCCGGGAGCGCCAGTTAGCCCGTGCTATTGAGCAAATTCGCCAGGTTCGTAAAGCGCAGGTTCTGCTGGCTATGCCAAAGCAGAGTGTGTTTGTCCGTCATAACCAGGAAGCATCAGCGACCGTATTTCTGACTTTGGGTACCAATGGCTCCTTGGGGCAGCAGGAAGTTGACTCTATTGTTGATATGGTTGCCACGGCAGTGCCGAGCCTAAGGCCGACTCGGGTTACGGTGACCGATCAGCATGGCCGTTTGTTGAGTTCAGGGACGGAAGATCCAAGTGCGACGGCACAGCGCAAAGAATATGAGTTGGAACGTAAACAAGAGCAGGCGCTGCGCGAGAAAATTGACGCTATCTTGATCCCGGTTCTGGGGCTTGGCAACTATACCTCCCAGGTTGATGTCTCGATGGATTTCAGTGCGATCGAGGAGACCCGCAAGCAATACGATCCTGCCACGCCGTCTACCCGCAGTGAGTACACGCTTGAAGATTACAATAACGGTAATGTGGTTGCCGGTATTCCGGGGGCGTTGAGTAATCAGCCTCCGGCAGATGCCTCGATCCCGCAAGATATTGCCGATATGCAATCGGGAAAAGGGTCTAATAATGGCTCGGTTCATCGGGAATCGACCCGTAATTTCGAGCTTGATACCACCATCAGACATAAGCGTGCGCAAACCGGTATTGTCAGCCGCCAGACGGTCTCGGTAGCGATTGACTATAAGCAGGTGACGAACCCGGAAACCGGTGAGATCACCCGGGTGCCAGTCAGCGAAGCCGAACTGGTCAAAATTAGCCGTCTGCTAAAAGGCGGGGTGGGCTTTTCTGAGCGCCGCGGTGATATGCTGGAAGTGATTTCTGTGCCGTTTGCATTGCCGGAAGAGCAGCTAGTGCCTGATTTGCCAATTTGGGAGCATCCAAATTTCAATACCTGGATACGTTGGTTGGCAGCCGCATTGGTTATTATTGTCGTGGTGGTAGTGTTAGTCCGACCTGCGATGCGAAAATTGCTGTACCCGCACCAGGCCGCGGATGGTACGCCGTTGGATCAAAATGGCCTGCCGATACTTGCTAGCAGCAGTGAAGAGGGCATCGACTTGATTGGTGCCGATCTAGATGGTGCTGAAAGCCTTGAATTCAGCAGCAGTAGTTTAGATTTACCAAACCTGCATAAAGATGAAGATTTACTTAAAGCCGTAAGGGCATTGGTCGCCAATGAACCTGATCTGGCAGCGCAAGTAGTGAAAAGTTGGGTAAGTGAAGATGGCTAATGAAGTCGCAACTACAGAAGATAAAAAGTTTGATGTCACGACTTTAACCGGGGCTGACAAGGCCGCGATCCTATTGCTCAGCCTCAGTGAGCAGGATGCGGCGAGTATTATTCGCCATCTGGAGCCGAAACAGGTCCAGCGCGTCGGTGGAGTAATGGCCTCGATGGCGGAATTGAGCCAGGATAAGGTCTCTGCGGTTCATCGCCATTTTCTGGAAGATATCCAGAAATACACCAGTATTGGTATGGGCAGTGAAGACTTTGTCCGTAATACCCTGGTAGCAGCCCTTGGCGAAGACAAAGCCAATAACCTGGTTGACCAAATTCTGATGGGCAGTGGCTCCCGTGGCCTGGACTCGTTGAAATGGATGGATCCACGCCAGGTGGCCAGCATTATTCTCAACGAGCACCCGCAGATCCAGACCATCGTACTTTCTTACCTAGAGCCGGAGCAATCTGCTGAAATCCTGGCGCAGTTCCCAGAACGTGTGCGCCTTGATTTGATGATGCGTATCGCCAACCTGGAAGAAGTCCAGCCAGCCGCACTGCATGAGCTAAACGACATCATGGAGAAACAGTTTGCAGGCCAGGCCGGTGCACAGGCAGCGAAAATTGGTGGCCTGAAAGCCGCCGCAGAGATTATGAACTACCTCGACAACAATGTTGAAGGCCTGCTGATGGATCAGATCCGAGAGACTGATGAAGACATGGCGACCCAGATTGATGACTTGATGTTCGTGTTCGACAACCTGGCAGAGGTGGACGACCGCGGTATCCAGACCTTGTTGCGTGATGTGCCTCAGGATCTGCTGCAGCAGGCGCTCAAGGGGGCTGATGACCTATTGCGTGATAAAATTCTGCGTAATATGTCGAAGCGTGCCGCCGAGATGCTACAAGATGACTTGGAAGCGATGGGACCAATTCGTGTTGCTGATGTAGAAGCGGCTCAGAAAGAGATCCTGTCGATTGCCCGCCGTCTGTCTGATGCCGGAGAGCTGATGCTAACGGGAGGCGGTGCAGATGAATTCTTGTAACCTTTGTCTTATCAGCCGTGATCCTACAATAAGGGTCTGCTATGAGCACTGAACGTCGCCGGGGCTTCCTGCGTGTTTCTGAACATCAGGCACAGGAGCTAGAGCGTTGGGCCTATCCTGATTATGCCGATGAACAGGAAGCACCGTTAGATAATGCGATTAACTATGATCCGCAATGGCAACCTGAGCTTCCAGAAGAAGAGGAAGAGCAAGGGCCACCGCCGTTAACCGCGGCGGATCTTGAAGATATCCGCCACTCTGCTTACGAAGAGGGCTTGGCTGAAGGCCGGGCCGCTGGGCACGCCGAAGGCCATGAAGCCGGTAGGGCCGAAGGGCTGGAAGCAGGCATGCAAGAAGGTTTGCAGCAGGGCTTGCAGCAAGGGCTGGAACAAGGCCAGGCACAGATCAGTGAGCACGTCGGGCACCTGACCCAACTCATTGAAAAGTTGGCAGCGCCGTTGCAACAAATTGATAGTGAAGTTGAAAATCAGGTCGTCAACCTGGTAGCCAGCCTTACCCGCGAGCTGATCCGGGTTGAGGTTCAGACCAATCCGCAGGTTATCTTAAATACAATCCGTGAAGTGATTGGCGCGCTGCCCATTGCTGGCCGCCAGACCTTGCTGAGCTTACATCCCGATGATCTGGCCTTGGTCAAAGAGGCCTACGGTGAAGACAACCTGGCTGAGCGCCATTGGAGCCTTCAGGCCGAGCCGTCACTCAGCCGTGGCGATCTGCTGGTACAGTCTGGCGACTCCAGTGTTGATTATTATATCGAGGATCGCATCCGCCATTTACTGCAACAATTTAACGGGGCCAATAGCCAGCAGAACAACGGAGGCCAGTAATGTCTGCACCGTTGGCTGAGCGCCTCTCCCGCTACCAAACTCAAAAAACAGCATGTCGTCCGGTGGCATCGGGCAGGCTTGTCCGTGTCGTTGGCTTGACCCTTGAAGCGGTTGGCTGTCGGGCACCGGTAGGTAGTTTGTGCCGGGTTGAAACCCTCAATGGCGACATGGAAGCTGAAGTGGTTGGCTTTTCCGGCGATACCCTTTTCCTGATGCCCAGTGAACAGCTCACCGGTATTATGCCCGGGGCTAAAGTCACCCCTGTGCTGCAAAACAGCGGCCTGCCAGTAGGCCCGGAATTGCTGGGCCGGGTCATTGATGGGGTGGGCAACCCACTTGATGGTCTTGGCGAGATTTATACTGCTAACCGTGCTTCCTTCAATGCCGAGCCGATTAATCCCCTGGCGCGTAAGCCAATCAAAGAGCCATTGGATGTCGGCCTGAAAGCCATTAACGGGCTACTGACAGTGGGCAAAGGCCAGCGTATTGGTTTGTTTGCTGGTTCTGGTGTTGGTAAGTCGGTGACACTGGGTATGATGACCCGCGGTACCACCGCCCAGGTTGTCGTCGTCGGTTTGATTGGCGAACGAGGCAGGGAAGTTAAAGAGTTTATTGATGAGATCCTCGGTGCGGAAGGGCGCCAGCGCGCTGTTGTTATCGCGGCACCGGCCGATGCTTCGCCACTGATGCGCCTGAAAGGTTGCCAGACGGCCCTCACAATTGCCGAATATTTTCGTGATCAGGGGCTAGATGTTCTACTGTTGATGGATTCACTCACCCGTTTTGCCCAGGCCCAACGTGAAATTGCCCTATCTGTCGGTGAGCCCCCGGCAACCAAAGGCTACCCGCCATCGGTATTTGCCAAGCTGCCGGCGCTGGTTGAACGTGCTGGTAACGGTGGCGAACACCAGGGGTCGATCACTGCTTTTTTCACTGTACTGACGGAAGGGGACGATCTGCAAGACCCAATTGCGGATGCCTCGCGGGCAATCCTTGATGGCCATATCGTGCTGTCGCGAGAAATGGCTGATGCAGGCCATTATCCGGCCATTGATGTTGAACGCTCTGTGAGCCGGGTAATGCCAGCGATTGTCAGTGAAGAGCATATGCTGATGTCCAAGGCTGTCCGTCAAATTCTATCGATTTGCCGTAAAAACCAAGATTTGGTTTCGATTGGAGCCTATAAGCCGGGGACCGATCCGAGTATTGACCAGGCCTTTACCTTTAAACCCAAACTAGATATTTACTTGCAGCAGACCATGAAAGAGTCTGTGCCGTATGAGATGTGTGTGAACATGCTGCGCTCCACACTTGGCGGGTAATTGATTAGGCAAGATCAGGATAAACTGGAGCAACGATGGCAGACAATGCACTAGAGCTGATTCTGGAAAGAACCAAAGATGATGAGCACAAGGCCTCGCTTGCGCTCAATAATGCCCGTATTGAACAGGAAAACTATTACGAGCAGCTCAAGCAGATTGAACAGTACCGACTGGATTACTGTAAGCAGCTTTCTGCCCGCGGCCAGCAAGGATTAAGCGCCAGCTCGTATGGCCATTTGCAGAAGTTTCTTAGCCAGCTGGATGAAACGCTGGTGAAGCAGAAAGAAGCCGGCGTACAGTTTGAACAACAAGTTGAACAGTGCAGCGAGTACTGGAATGAAATGCGTAAAAAGCGCCGGTCTATTGAGTGGTTATTGGAGAAAAAGCAGACTGAGCGGCAACAGCTTCGTGACAAGCAAGAGCAAAAAATGATGGATGAGTTCGCCACTTTGCAGTTTGCTCGCCAGGTACGTCGCTAGGCATACAGATACTTCTTGTTGATATATCTATCATTGGTGCGATTTTTGCATGTTATAATGTAATTATTATTCTAATACGAAGAGCCGTTATGTTTTCATCTAGCTTATTGACAGCCGATACCCCGCCGCCTTCCCAAGTGAAAAGCGGAGGCGTAAAAGCCAGCCCGGATTTGCTTGCAGAAGAAAGTGCGGCTTCGCCTGAAGGTGAGGGGAGCTTTGCCAAAGAGTTTCAGGCTGCTGCTGGTGAAGAACAAAAAGTAAAGGCAAATCAAAAGCTCGTATCGGAATCACAGGTTGAATCAGAGCCTCTTGCTTCATCGACGGAAGATAACGTCGCAGAGTTAATTCCCTCTGATCCTGAATTATCAAAATCAGCCGGAAATGATGCCGATGTTGCCGACTCAAGCGGTCAAGAAACGGGCAAGCCGCTGAACCGTCACCCTGAAAGTGATATTGGTGTCAGTACTAGCCAGGCAATAGACAAGCAAAATGGGCAGACCGCTGCCAGCCAGAAGCCCGATGTCCAGCCCGAGCTTGATCCAGCGACAAAGCAGCAGATAATGGATGATGGTGAAGCACTGCTCAACCGTTTGTCTCAAGCCAATAAACAACTGGCCTCGGCACAAACCTCAGCGCCTGATAGCCAGGAAGGCAAAACGTTGCCGCTGGAACATACTGCTGCCGCGGCTGCTGTTGGAGCCGTTGGAACCCTGAAAGCGAAACAAGAGCAACTGCCAGCAGAGCAGGTAACGGCATCACATGTGCAGACCCAGCAAGCGGCTTCAATACAAGCCCCGAAAAAGGGGATGGTAATGCCACAACAGCCAGGTGTTGTTGAAGGGGAAGCGGCTGCGGATAAAGCGGCTCCCCAGGCCAATGACGGTAAAGAGAAAGGGCTGACAGAAACTGAGCTGCAACAGAAGGTCTTTCAAGCTGCCGTGGTATCACAGGGAACCAGCCAGAAACAGGCTGGGGTAGTAGAGAATACGGCGTTACCGGAAGCACCCGTGGCGGGGATCAGCCAAGAAGATCTGGCTAAGGTTTTTGCCGTACCTGGCGGAGCGAAGGCTTCAGGAAAGCCGTTGCAAGTTTCAGAGGCACAGCTTTCTCAACAGCCGCTTTCTCAAGAGCAAGTGGCAGGCAATAGCGCAGAGCTTCAGGCCGGGCAGTTGCCAGGTGTCAATGTAGATCAAAGCAATAGCAATAAAGCCAGCACTAAGCAGAATAGTGCTAAAGAAATAAGTGCTAACGAAAGCAAGAATAATGAAAGCGATGAGGCTGATAGCAGCATGGTAGCTGCAGCGTTTGCCTTAGGGGCCGCGGTGCCACCCGTAGGCGGTGAGGTGAAAAATGCTCAGCAGGTAGCCCAGCAGCCAGCGGACTTGCTACAATCAGCGAATCCAAGAACGGCAGAGATGGTGAAAGAACAGCTAGTCTCTCCCGATCTACTAGATGGTAAGAGTAAAGCGAGCAGTGTGTTTATGCCAAGTGCCGCTGCTGCAGCCACGGCAACAGCACTAGCTAGTGCAGCCAATGGCAACAGCCAGCCGCCGCTTTCAGAGGCGAGCCTGTCGCCGGCTTTGAATAGTGCTAATCTGGCTAGTTCATCGGCGTCTGCGACATCCAGTATGATACCAAACCTGGTTCCAGAACTGGTATCACCGGATGCCGGGACGGTAGAAGCCCAACTTAGTGGCGCCACGGGTATTGCTGCGGGAACTGGTGCCCTGGCGATGGGGTTGGAGCATGGGGTAACGGAGGGTGGCAGTGAAGTGAAGTCCGCCGAAATGACGCACTCGCTGACAGGCCTGACGACACAGCAGGGACAGGCGACGGCTCAGGCGCGTGCAGAAGCCGCGCAGGCCCAAAGTCCGCTGCAGTTGAGTAAAGAGCAGGCTGGTGATCAGCTGGCCGAACGCGTGCAGGTGATGATGTCGAAGAACCTCAAGCATGTTGATATTCGCCTTGATCCACCTGAGCTGGGCAAGCTTCAGATTAAATTGTCATTGAACCAGGACCAGGCGTCAGTGCAGTTTACTGTGGGTAACCAGCAAACGCGTGATTTGGTTGAACAAGCGATGCCTCGGCTCCGTGAGCTACTGAACCAACAAGGCTTGCAGCTTGCGCAAAGCTCGGTTCAGCAAGATAGCTCAAGGCAGCAGTTTGCCGGCCAGCCGAATCAGCAGCAAAACCAGAACCAGAACAGCGCTGGTCAACAGGGCAATGGCGGTGGACAGCAAAATAGTAGTGGCTCCCAGCATCAACAAGAAGAACGGGTAGGCGCTGAACCTGTAGACATGTACGTGAGTCAGCCGTCTGACCGCGTTGATTATTATGCATAATAACAATGGCCTCCCTGTGAGAGTCAAAAAAGAGAAAGGATTGTAAGTACTATGGCAGAAGGTGCGGAAAATACTGGTAGCAAGAAAAAACTGATCATCATCATTGCACTGGTTGTACTGCTGCTTGGCGGCGGAGCCGGGGCATGGTTTTTCTTGATGGGTGATGACTCACCGGAAGCTGAGGTCGCTGTGGCAGCCACTGTTGCACAGCCGGTAAAACTTGAGCCTGCATACTATGTGATCCTGCCTCAGCCGTTTATTTTTAATGTCACGGGTGATAAACGAGATCGCCTGGTGCAGGTGAAAGTACAGTTGATGGTGCGAGGCGACAGTAACGAATCGTCGGCAAGTCAACATATTCCACTGATTGAAAGCACGCTGTTACAGGCATTTGGAGCTGCAACGGTTGAGCAATTGCGTACTCCAAATGGCCGTGATGATTTGCGTCAGCAGGCGCTGTCTTCGGTCCAAAATGCGATGGTGAAAGTCTCCGGCCAGCAGGTCGTCGAGCGTGTACTCTTTACTGGTTTTGTAATGCAATAGGTTTAATGTGAGTGACTTACTAACTCAGGACGAAATTGATGCCCTGTTACATGGTGTCGATGACGTAGAAGATGATGAGGATTCCGGGCAAAGTGACACCGGTGTCATTTCGTTCGATTTCTCATCGCAAGACCGGATTGTGCGTGGGCGAATGCCCACGCTGGAATTGATCAATGAGCGCTTTGCGCGCCATATGCGGATCAGCCTGTTCAACATGCTGCGAAAAACCGCAGAGGTGTCGATTAACGGCGTACAGATGATCAAGTTCGGGGAGTATCAAAATACGCTTTATGTTCCAACCAGCCTGAATATGGTGCGGTTTCGTCCATTGAAAGGGACGGCCTTGATCACCATGGAAGCCCGGTTGGTGTTCATCCTGGTAGAGAACTTCTTTGGTGGTGACGGCCGCTTCCATGCCAAAATCGAAGGGCGTGAATTTACCCCTACCGAGCGCCGGATCGTTCAGATGCTGCTGAAGCTGGTGTTTGAAGATTATCGCGAGGCCTGGTCACCCGTTATGGGCGTCGAGTTTGAATACCTGGATTCGGAAGTGAACCCGACGATGGCCAACATTGTGAGCCCGACGGAGGTGATCGTCGTTAGCTCATTCCATATCGAAGTTGATGGTGGCGGCGGTGATTTTCATGTCGTTATGCCATATTCGATGGTTGAGCCCATTCGCGAATTGTTGGACGCCGGTGTCCAGAGTGACAAGATGGATACCGATGTGCGCTGGAGCAAAGCGCTGCGTGACGAAATTATGGATGTGCCGGTCAATATCCGCGCCAAGCTAATGGATGTCGACCTTTCGCTGCGTGATTTGATGGAGCTTCGTCCTGGTGATGTGATCCCGATTGATATGCCGGAAGCGGCAACAGTATTTGTCGAAGATCTGCCAACCTACCGCGCTAAAATGGGTAAGTCTGGCGATAATATTGCCCTTAAGGTAACTGAAAAACTCAAGCGGCCAGATATGGTAAAGACCGATCTGGCTTTCCTTGACCGCGATGAATTAGGTTCGGCGTTGCTTAATATCCACAACGACGACTCAGACGACTAGAAACAGGTGTAAGTTATGTCTCAAAATGATCAACAAATTGCCGATGATTGGGCTGCTGCACTTGCAGAGCAAGCGACGGATGATGGTGCTCAGCCAGCACCGCTGGAAGAGCTGACAGATGACAGTGCGCCGATCACCGACGATGAGCGTCGCAAGCTCGATACCATCATGGATATTCCGGTTACCATTTCAATGGAAGTCGGACGTACCCAGATTAGTATCCGTAACCTGCTTCAGCTGAACCAGGGTTCGGTTGTTGAGTTGGATCGTGTTGCCGGTGAGTCACTGGATGTGATGGTAAACGGCACCCTGATTGCCCACGGGGAAGTGGTTGTGGTCAATGACAAGTTCGGTATTCGCCTGACCGATGTGATCAGCCAAACTGAACGCATCAAGAAACTGCGTTAGGTTTGAGCATGATGTTTTCCCGGGTTAATAGGTTAGTGGGCTGTACGTTATTGGCAACGGTAAGTATGCCGACATTTGCCGCGCCGCCAGCTGAGATGAATATTGCAACGACACTGGCTGCGTTGACGCTGGTGGTGGTGCTGATTTTATTTCTCGCCTGGTTGCTTAAAAGGATGAAGCTGCCTGGGATCCAGGGAGGCGATGCATCACTTAAAATCTTGCGTCAGTTGCCCGTCGGGCAGCGGGAGCGGATTGTCTTGCTGCAGGTGGGTGAAGAGCAAATGCTGGTCGGTGTGACGCAGCAGAATATTTCTTTATTGAGCAAATTGGAGCAGCCCCTGGCGATGGACGAGGTTCAAAGTGGCGGTGAGTTTGCCAGCCACTTAACGAAGTTACTGAAAAAGAATGATAAGAAATAATCTTATTGCCGTCGTCCTGGCGGCTTTTAGCTTTTTGTTGGCATGGCCGGTATTGGCGGAAACCGCTGATCCCGGTTTTTCTTCAGCGGCAGGTGGCAGTGTGACTGTCAGCGAAATGCAAAAAGAAGCGGGCGCAACAAGGTTGATGGCAACGGGTGCTGGCGGAGGGATCCCGGCTTTGTCCGTCACGGTTAATCCCGATGGCAGCGAAGATTATTCGGTGACCTTGCAGATCCTTGCTTTGATGACCGCGCTAGGCTTCTTGCCGGCGATTGTGATCCTGATGACATCCTTTACCCGTATTGTGGTAGTGATGTCGATTTTAAGACAGGCCATGGGCTTACAGCAGACGCCGTCAAATCAGGTGATTATCGGTATTGCCATGTTTTTGACCTTTTTCATCATGTCGCCGGTGCTCGATAAAATCAATACTACGGCGTTGCAGCCTTATATCAACGAAGAGATCACCGCCTCTGAAGCTTTGTCTAGTGCCCAGGTGCCGCTGCGCCAGTTTATGCTCAAGCAAACCCGGGTCAAAGATCTGGAAAGCTTCGTCAATATGTCAGGCTCACAGGCAACCGACCCACAAGATGTACCGATCACGGTATTGATCCCGGCCTTTATTACCTCTGAGCTTAAAACAGCTTTCCAGATTGGTTTTATGCTGTTCCTGCCGTTTTTGATTATCGACCTGGTGGTGGCTTCGGTGTTGATGGCGATGGGTATGATGATGCTATCACCGATGATTGTATCCCTGCCGTTTAAGCTGATGCTGTTCGTGCTGGTCGATGGCTGGAACTTGATCCTGTCAACCCTGGCCGGCAGTTTCGGCACCTGAGTGCGGGAGAAGAAAGCCTATGACACCTGAAGCGTTTGTCGAAATTTTCCAGGAAGCCTTATACATGGTCCTGGTGATGGTCTGTGCGATTGTTGTACCGGGCTTGCTGATTGGTTTGGTCGTTGCTGTCTTCCAGGCAGCGACCTCGATCAATGAACAGACCTTGAGTTTCCTGCCGCGTCTGATTGTCACGTTACTGGCATTGATGTTTTTTGGCCATATGATGACCCAAATGCTGATGGATTATTTCTATCGCATCATCGATCAGATCCCGCAGCTGCTGTATTAGATTAGCGCCTATTGTAATGACCAAGATGAGTGAGTAACCCGATGGCCTACCCATCAGCACTGCTACTGGATTGGATAGCCAACTATTTTTGGCCACTGACACGGATCTCATCAATGATGATGGTGATGACGTTTTTTGGTGCCCGTTTTGTGTCGGCAAAAATTCGCCTTTATCTTGCGGTTACCATTACCTTTGCGGTAATGCCTGCACTGCCTAAAGTCCCGGGAGATATCGAGCTGCTTTCTCTGGCAGGTTTCATGGTGACTGCGCAGCAGGTCGTGATTGGTATTTCAATGGGGCTGGTAACCCAGTTTGTTACCCAGACCTTTGTTCTGCTCGGCCAGATCCTGGGTATGCAGTCGAGCCTGGGTTTTGCCTCGATGGTTGACCCTGCCAATGGTCAAAATACACCGGTTCTAGGCCAATTTTATATGTTCCTGGCCGTTATGCTGTTTTTGTCCACTGATGGGCACTTAACCATGATCAATATGGTGGTGCTGAGCTTTAAGACTTTGCCTATCGGCGAGGCGATGTTGCGACCGGTTGATTACTATCAGCTGGCAGGTTGGTTCGGTCATATGTTCAAGGCAGGGTTAAATATGGCCCTGGCGGGGATCATCGCTCTGCTGACCGTCAACCTGTCATTCGGCGTGATGACTCGTGCTGCGCCGCAGCTGAACATTTTCTCGTTGGGCTTTTCGTTTGCCCTGTTGCTTGGCCTGGTGATCAGCTGGTTCCTGGTTGCAGCCATGTTGCCGCAGTATGAGTATCATTGGGATATTGGATTTGGGCAGATTTGTAGCTTAATCAGGGTGGATTGCTGATATGTCAGATTCCGACGGTCAGGAACGTACCGAAGACGCCACGCCCCGAAGGCTTCAGCAGGCGCGGGAAAAGGGGCAAGTACCGCGCTCAAGAGAATTAGCTTCCGTCGCTGTGTTGGTGGCAGGTGCCGTCGGCCTGATGTGGTTTGGTGAAATCCTAGGCAAGGGTTTGGCTGAAGTGATGATGAAAATGTTTTCCCTGAGCCGGGAGGAGATTTTTGACCTCAATAAACTGTTTGCTGTGATCACTTCCTCTGTGTGGCATGTTGCCTTGCCATTGGTACTTGTGCTGGCTTTCTTGTTCGTGGCGGCGCTGGTAGGGGCTGCCGGGCTGGGGGGAGTGAGCTTTTCTGCCGAAGCGGCTAGGCCGAAGTTATCCAAAATGAACCCCATCAGTGGCTTGCAGCGGATGCTGGGCAAGCAGAGTATTGTCGAGCTGATCAAATCAATTTTAAAAGTTGGCCTGGTTGCTGGTATCGCTTTCTATCTGATGCAGTCCAACTTGGAGGATTTTTTCCAGCTCAGTGTCGAAATCTACCCGCAGAATTTGTTTCATGCACTCGATATTTTATCGGGCTTTGTCCTGCTGATCTGTTGCTCGTTGCTCATTGTGGTTGCCATCGATATTCCTTATCAGATCTGGCAGCACAACGAGCAGCTGAAAATGACCAAGCAGGAAGTGAAAGACGAGTTCAAAGACAGCGAAGGTAAGCCGGAGGTCAAAGGGCGGATCCGGATGTTGCAGCGTGAGATGGCACAACGCCGAATGATGGCAGATGTCCCGCAGGCCGACGTAGTGATCACCAACCCGGAGCACTTCTCTGTCGCGCTTCGCTATGATCCGAAAATTGATACTGCGCCAGTCGTGATTGCCAAAGGAACCGATCACCTGGCACTGAAGATCAGGGAAATTGCCAATAAGCATGACGTCAATATTGTGCCGGCACCGCCGCTAGCCCGTGCGCTGTATCACACTACCGAGCTTGAACAGCAAATTCCAGACGGGCTGTTTGCCGCCGTGGCTCAGGTACTGGCGTATATTTTCCAACTAAAGCAATACCGCAAAGGCAGGGGAGAGAAACCGAAGCTGTCGAAGGAAGCAATGAATATTCCGCCGGACCTTCAATATTAATATGGAAGATCATATTGATAGAAACGACTGTCAAATTATTGTCGACCCATAAGGTACGATTATTGCTATGAAGGTTCCTGTTTGGCGGTTAAAGCGATAAAATAGCCCGCTCTCACTGTGGATCAGTGCCACTCTAACAACAATAAGATTGAATGAAGCTTTCGATACCTTTTGCGGATAAATTACCTTTATCACGCCTGCAATCTATGCCAGCAATAGGCGCCCCGGTCATGGTTTTGGCAACCTTGGCGATGGTTGTGCTGCCTATGCCTCCGTTATTGCTGGATATGGCCTTTTCTTTCAATATCGCCCTGGCTCTGGTGGTCTTGCTGGTAACGGTTTATACCCGCCGCCCACTCGATTTTGCAGCCTTTCCAACCGTGCTGCTGATTGCCACTTTGTTGCGCCTTGCCTTGAATGTTGCTTCCACCCGAGTCGTACTGCTATACGGACACGAAGGCCCTGATGCCGCCGGCCAGGTGATTGATGCATTCGGCTCGGTGGTCATCGGTGGTAACTACGCCGTTGGCCTGGTTGTTTTCCTGATCCTAATGATTATCAACTTCATGGTGGTAACCAAAGGTGCAGGCCGTATCTCAGAGGTGAGTGCCCGCTTTACCTTGGACGCCCTACCAGGCAAGCAGATGGCCATTGATGCGGATTTGAATGCCGGACTGATTGACCAGGAGCAGGCAAGAACCCGCCGCTTTGAGGTAACCAAAGAAGCCGATTTCTACGGCTCTATGGACGGTGCATCAAAATTCGTAAAAGGGGATGCCATCGCCGGTATCTTGATCTTGTTTATCAATATCATTGGTGGCCTAGTGATTGGCATGGGCCAGCATGGCTTGGATTTTGGCAATGCGATTGAAATCTATAGCCTGTTGACTATTGGTGATGGACTGGTTGCCCAGATCCCGTCACTGTTGCTGTCTATCGGTGCGGCAATGATGGTGACTCGTCAAAATACTGACGAGGACATGGGGCAACAGCTCGTTTTCCAGTTGTTCAATAATCCCCAGGCATTGATTGTCACTGGTGTGATCCTGTTTGTGATGGGGATTGTACCAGGCATGCCGCATATTCCATTTTTGTTGCTGGCCGCTTTGATTGGTGGAATTGCTTACTGGCGGATCAAGAAAGAAAAAGCCGCGGCAGTCGCCGAGGCGGAAGCACCGTCGACAGAACTGGCGGCGCAGCCAAGCCAAAAAGAATTATCTTGGGATGATGTGCAGCCTGTCGACGTTATTGGGCTAGAAGTAGGTTATCGTCTTATACCTATGGTCGATAAAGAGCAAGGCGGTGAATTGCTTGAGCGAGTTAAAGGGGTACGTAAAAAGCTCTCTCAGGATTTTGGCTTTTTGATCCCGCCTGTCCACATTCGCGATAACCTGGAGCTGCCTCCAAATACTTACCGGCTTAGCCTGATGGGCGTTGCTTGCGGTGAAGCCAATATTCATCCGAACATGGAGCTGGCGATTAACCCTGGGCAGGTGTTTGGCTCAATTGATGGCGAGGCCACCACAGATCCGGCATTTGGCCTTGAAGCTGTCTGGATTATGGAATCACAGCGAGAGCATGCTCAGGCGCTGGGATATACGGTCGTTGATTCAGCCACCGTGCTGGCAACCCACTTGAGTCAAATCCTGACCAACAGTGCCTCTCAGCTGCTTGGACACGAAGAAGTCCAGAACCTGCTTGAAATGCTGAGCCAGACGACACCGAAGCTCGTGGAAGGTTTCGTACCGGAACAGCTGTCACTGGGTGTGGTAGTGAAAGTGCTACAGAACCTGCTGCACGAAGGGATCCCGATCCGGGATGTGCGGACGATTGTTCAGACCCTTTCTGAATATTCCACAAAGAGTCAAGATCCTGACATTTTGACTGCCGCAGTCCGAATCGGCCTGAAACGACTAATTTGCCAAGAAATCAATGGTATAGAGCCTGAATTACCAGTGATTACGTTAGTTCCAGAGTTGGAACAAATATTGCATAAAACTATGCAGTCAGCCGGAGGCGAATCTTCCGGCATAGAGCCAGGGCTGGCAGAGCGCTTACAGCGCTCACTGACCGAGGCTACTCAGCAACAAGAGCTGAAAGGGGAGCCTGCCGTATTACTGACTTCCGGTGTATTACGGTCAACGCTCGCTAAGTTTGTCAAAAACACCATTCCATCGCTGCGGGTTCTTTCCTACCAGGAAGTGCCGGATGAGAAACAGATACGTATCGTCAATGCGGTGGGAAACTAAGACGGAATGGCTAGCTTGGCGAGAATAGATACCGTAAGCAATAGCGTGATTTAACGGGAAGACAAGATTGAAAATTAAGCGATTTTTTGCCAAAGACATGCGAACCGCACTGAGCGAAGTGAAAGAAGAGCTCGGTGCTGACGCGGTTATCATGTCGAATAAAAAAGTGACTGGCGGAGTCGAGATTGTTGCTGCCGTTGATACCGATGTAACCAATGAACCACCAAAGGCATCACAGGCAACCCGTGAAGCCTTGGCGGGCCGGTTAGGTCAGGCTAAACGCAAGCTGGCAGACGACAAAGTACAGCTGAAGCAATCTGCCGTTAGCCGTTTCGCCAACGTGTTGCAGAACTACACAGGTGACAGCAAACAAGATGAGCCTGCTGAGAGTGAAGTGGATTCGTTGTCAGCATTGCTGAAGCGCCAGTCTAAACATCATGGTGCGGGCTCTGACCGGGAATATGGAGAGCCTGAGCGTCCAGCACAGCGCTCCCGTTCGGCACAGCCAGATCGCCGTGCACCTCAAGGTCGTCAGTCGCAAAATAGTAGCTTTCCGCAATCCGAAGAGGGCTATGGAGCAAGCCGCCGTCAAGGGTTCGGCCAGGAACATCGCCCCGAGCGTCGTCAGCAAGGGGGGCAAAATGCTTCCGCCCGTTTGCCGCAGGCACAGCGCCAGCCAAAGCATGCGCTGGATATTGGCGATTACCGCCGGCCGCAATCGCAGAGCAAGGAGCTAAAGCAGGAGCCCCCGCGCGGTGGCAACCGTCTTGATCCAAGCCGCTATGATCCGAAAGCCAGTCATTCAAGTGATGAGATGGATTCGATGCGGAGCGAAATGGCCTCGATCCGTAAGTTGCTGGAACATCAGCTTTCAGGCCTTATGTGGCAGGAAGTCGAGCGTCGTGAACCGATGCGGGCGATGATGATCAAGCGCCTAGAGAAAATGGGGTTATCACCCGAATTATCCGATCAGCTGGCCTGTTATATTCCCGAAGATGTGCCGGCCAATGAAGCCTGGCCTGCATTGTTGGATTTGCTGTCTGATCAAATTATTACCACCGATGATTGCATCCTTGAAACCGGTGGCGTTGTTGCATTGCTCGGGCCAACGGGGGTGGGTAAAACCACAACCATTGCCAAATTGGCAGCCCGGGCTGCGATGGATTTTGGCCCGGACCAAATAGCGCTAGTAACAACAGATACTTATCGTATTGGTGCCCATGAACAGTTAGCGACTTATGGTCGAATTATGGGTTGTCCGGTAAGAGTGGCTAAAGATGCCGAAGAGCTTGCCGATATACTTCACCAGTTACGGCATAGACGTTTGGTTCTGCTAGATACGGCGGGTATGGGGCAGCGTGATATTCGGTTGTCTGAGCAGCTTGATACCCTGATGCAGAGCAGTGGTGCACAAATTCGCAGCTTTTTGGTATTGCCATCAACAGCACAGCGCCGTGTACTTCATGAAACCATAGAGCATTTCCGCCGGATCCCATTGTCAGGCTGTGTCCTGACCAAGCTGGATGAATCGCTCAGTCTAGGGGAGGTAATTTGTGTGTCTATCCAGAGTGCACTGCCAATTGCCTACTTAGCCGATGGCCAGCGGGTACCGGAAGATATTAAGGTAGCAACAGGTGACTACCTGGTTGCACGTGCAAATGAATTACTAGAACAAGAATTAAGCCAGCAATCTCATTTCTGGAGTAGCGATAGTTCAGATAATCAGGCGGCAGACTTTTATGATTGAGAACGCAATGTACGATCAAGCTAGCGGTTTGCGCCGTATGACAAAATTATCATCCACGAAGGTCATTACTGTCACTGGCGGTAAGGGCGGTGTGGGCAAAACCAACGTGACCTTGAGCATGGCTATCTCCATGGCTCGTGAGGGTAAGCGCGTAATGGTGCTTGATGCCGATCTAGGGCTTGCTAACGTTGATGTGATGTTGGGGCTACGTTCCGGCCGTAACTTGTCCCATGTCCTGGCTGGCCAATGCGACCTTCAGGATATTATTATTGAAGGTCCGTACGGGGTAAAGATCATCCCCGCATCGTCAGGCACCCAGAATATGGCTGAATTGACAGCTGCTCAACATATGGGCCTGATCCGCGCTTTCAGTAGCCTGGAAGATGATATTGATGTCCTACTGGTTGATACGGCTGCCGGTATTTCTGATATGGTGCTGAGCTTTGCTCGTGCCGCACAGGATGTACTTGTGGTGGTGTGTGATGAGCCAACATCGATTACCGATGCTTACGCCCTGATAAAAATATTAAGTCGCCAGTATGACGTACAGCGCTTTAAGATTGTCGCCAATATGGTTCGCAGCTACCGTGAAGGACGCGACCTGTTTGCCAAGCTAACCCGGGTGACAGAACGATTTTTGGACGCCAATCTGGAGCTGGTGGCTTGTGTTCCGCTTGATGATCGGGTTCGTCAGTCAGTTAAGCGTCAGAAAATTGTGGTTGACGCCTTCCCGCGTAGTCCTGCAGCATTAGCCTTAACATCTCTGGCATCGAAAGCGATGACCTGGCCGGTACCAACCAGTGCTGGCGGCCATCTTGAGTTCTTTGTCGAGAAGTTATTGGTCAAGCAAGCCCCGGGAGAGGTTCCTATTGGTGAATAAAGCACTGACATACGGACGTTATCAGGAAAGTCCGCATGCCTTTATTGAGCGTTATTCGTCATTAGTAAAGCGCATTGCCCATCACCTGATGGGGCGGTTGCCGCCCAACGTTCTATTAGAAGATTTGATCCAGGCAGGCATGATTGGCCTCCTGGAAGCTCAGAAAAATTATGATCCCACCAAAGGTGCCAGTTTCGAGACCTTTGCCGGGATCCGGATCCGGGGGGCGATGCTTGATGATATCCGCCGCGGCGATTGGGTTCCGCGTTCGGTATATAAGAACAGCCGCCGGATTACGGAAGCCATCTCTTTCTTGGAAGGTGAGCTTGGTCGGGACCCAATGGATCAGGAAATTGCCGAACATCTCGAAATGACACTCGAACAGTACCATCAGGCGCTAAATGATGTTAATTGTGGGCGTCTTATAGGTATGGACGATCTGGGTGTATCGGAAGATGCGATCGCAAGTGAAGAAGCTCGTGAAGAAAATCTTCCATTTCAGGGTGTTGTGGATGATAATTTTCGTCATTCACTGGCTGAAGCAATTAAGACACTGCCTGAAAGAGAGGCTTTGGTCCTGTCTCTTTACTATGACGAGGAGCTCAATCTCAAAGAGATTGGTGCTGTCATCGGGGTGAGTGAATCCCGGATTTGCCAGATTCATAGCCAGGCAATGCAACGTTTGCGTTCCAAACTTAAAGTTTGGACTGCTTAATTACTACACATTAGATAAAAACACTGTGACCTCAGTGGAGGCAACTTTGAATAAAAACATGAAAATCCTCATTGTTGATGACTTCTCGACAATGCGCCGTATCGTTAAAAACTTGCTACGTGATCTGGGTTTTAACAATACCCAGGAGGCGGATGATGGATTGACTGCGCTACCTATGCTGAAGAAAGGTGGGTTTGATTTCGTCGTGACTGACTGGAATATGCCAGGTATGCAAGGGATTGATTTACTCAAGCACATCCGTGCGGATGACGAACTCAAGCACTTGCCAGTACTGATGATTACCGCTGAAGCTAAGCGTGAGCAAATTATTGAAGCTGCACAAGCGGGTGTTAACGGTTATATCGTTAAACCTTTTACTGCCGCGACGCTAAAAGAGAAGTTAGATAAAATCTTCGAGCGTATGCAGTAATCACTATCGTCAGGCGCTAAAAGGGTAATAACCATAATGATTTCACTCGATCAGGCGAAGCAGCTTGTAAGCCTGCTTGAAGAAGGGAAACAGGACGAGGCGAACTTACTGGTACAGACAGTAGTCTCTGATAGCCGTGATCCTGTTTATGCTGAAGTGGGTAAGTTGACCCGCCAACTGCATGATTCACTGGCTAATTTTCGTCTTGATCCCCGTATCAATGATTTAGCGAAGACCGAAATTCCTGATGCCCGTGACCGTTTATCATATGTTATTGATAAAACGGAGTCTGCTGCCAATAAAACCATGGATGCCATTGATAGCATCGAACCGCTTGCCGATAAGATGAATGATACTTTGCTTCAGGTTCATCCTCAGTGGAAGCGTTTGATGGGTGGGCAAATTGCACTTGATGAATTTAAGTCGCTATGCCATGAAATTGACAGCTTGCTGGTACAGGTTGAAGGTGACAACAATGCGCTTCGTAGCCACTTGACTGAAATATTAATGGCTCAAGACTTTCAGGATCTGACCGGACAGATAATACGTCGTGTCATCGAATTGGTACACGAAGTGGAAGATCAATTAGTCGAAATCCTTAAAGCCTTTGGCATGGAACAAGAAGACAGATCAGACGCCCTTAAAGAAGCCTGCGTGCTTACTCCTGAGGGGCCAATTGTCAACAGTGAAGAGCGTGTGGATGTCATGTCTTCACAGGATGATGTTGATGACTTGCTGTCTAGTCTTGGATTTTAGGGGAAACATATGAGCTTTGATTTAGACGAAGACATCCTGCAGGACTTTTTAATAGAAGCAGGAGAAATCCTTGAGTTGCTGTCTGAGCAGCTGGTAGAGCTTGAGCGTAGCCCTGAAGATTCAGAGCTGCTCAATGCCATTTTCCGTGGCTTTCACACCGTTAAGGGTGGCGCTGGTTTCCTTTCTCTGACCGAGCTGGTGGATGCCTGCCACGGGGCAGAAAATATCTTTGACTTGCTGCGCACCGGCAAGCGAAGCGTCACACCAGAATTAATGGATGTGATCCTGGAGGCTCTGGATACCATTAATGAGATGTTTGGCCAGGTACAGGAGCATGAACCAGTTGAAGCCGCAGAGCAAAGCCTGCTTGATGCACTTCATCGTTTCAGCCAGCCGCCAACAGCTGAGGAGCTAGCCCAAGCTGCTGCGCAGCAACCTGCGGTGGTAACTGCACCAGAGCCTGAACCTGTCGTGGTTCCGGAGCCTGTTGTTGCCGCGCCAGTTATACAGCCTACACCAGCTTCCTCAGCGTCTCCGTCATCGGCAATTGCAGGTAACTCTGTCGATGATATGACTCAAGATGAATTTGACCGTCTACTTGATGAGCTTCATGGTGCAGGCAGCGGCCCCTCTGCGAGTGAGGCAGTACAGCCCGCGTCAACCCCGGTATCTGCGCCAGCCCCTCAGGTGGCTAGCTCGGGCGTTGTGAACCAGATCCAGTCTGAAACGGGTGATATCACTGACGATGAGTTCGAGCGTCTGCTGGATGAGTTACACGGAACGGGTAAAGGCCCTGGTGGCAATGACGATTTGGTCGTCGCTGCTCCTGCCGCTCCGGCTCCGGTAACACCGCCAGTGGCTTCGACGGTACCTAGTGATACGGGTGCCAGCTCTGGTGATGATGATCTGATGACCGATGACGAGTTTGAGCGTTTGCTCGATGAGTTACACGGCTCAGGCAAAGGCCCGACAGACGAAGAGCTGGAAATGGCCACTAAGCCTGTCGCCGATATGTTGACAGAACAACCTGTTAAGGTGAAGCCAGAGACGCCAGTAGCACCAGTTGCACAGCCTGTCACACCAACAGCGCCAGTTGCACCAGCACCAGCATCCGCTCCGGTTGTAAGTGCTCCGGCACCTAAGCCTGTGGCAGAGAAAAAGCCAAAGGCTGCGGGTGCTAAAGATAAAGGTAAGACAGCAGCAGAAGCGACAGTTCGGGTAGATACTTCCACCCTAGACACCATCATGAATATGGTCGGTGAGTTGGTATTGGTTCGTAACCGTTTGGTTAGTCTAGGGCTCAATACCAACGACGAAGAAATGTCGAAAGCGGTGTCAAACCTGGATGTGGTCACAGCTGATCTGCAGGGTGCGGTGATGAAAACCCGTATGCAGCCAATCAAGAAAGTATTTGGCCGTTTCCCTCGCGTTGTCCGTGATTTGGCACGTAGCCTGAAGAAAGAAATCGTGCTGGAAATGCGCGGTGAAGAAACGGATCTCGATAAGAATCTGGTTGAAGCTCTGGCCGATCCATTGGTTCACTTGGTTCGTAACTCAGTTGACCACGGTATTGAAATGCCGGACATCCGTGAAAAGGCGGGTAAACCACGCATCGGTACCGTGCTGTTGTCTGCATCACAAGAAGGTGACCATATCCTGTTGACCATCGAAGATGATGGCGGCGGTATGGATCCGGATAAGCTGCGTAACATTGCTGTTGACCGCGGCGTAATGGATGCCGATGCGGCATCACGCCTAACGGATTCGGAATGTTATAACCTGATTTTTGCTCCGGGCTTCTCGACTAAAAAAGAGATTTCCGATATTTCCGGCCGTGGTGTTGGCATGGATGTGGTGAAGACAGGGATCAGCCAGTTGAATGGTTCAATTAGCATAGATTCTGCATTGGGCAAAGGCACCCGAATTGATATCAAGGTACCGTTGACGCTTGCTATCTTGCCAACCTTGATGGTCGGCGTGGCGGATCAGCCATTTGCCTTGCCATTGGCGAGTGTGAACGAGATTTTCCACCTTGATCTGCGCAAGACCAATAACGTTGATGGTCAGCTGACTATCATTGTGCGTGAAAAAGCCATTCCGTTGTTCTATTTACAGGATTGGTTGTCTGCGGTTGGTCTTCCTCAGCGTGAACGCGATCATGGCCATGTTGTTATTGTTCAGATTGGTCATCAGCGCATTGGTTTTGTCGTCGATGCTTTGATTGGTCAGGAAGAAGTGGTGATCAAGCCGCTTGACGAATTGCTTCAGGGTACACCGGGTATGGCGGGTGCAACGATCACCAGTGACGGTCATATTGCCCTGATCCTCGATGTGCCAAACCTGCTTAAGCACTATGCCGGTCGTTAAGATCTGGGCAGGCCGCTAATAACCAGGCTGGTTGTTAAGAGCGGAGCTGAACGCTAAAAATGGAAAATATGTTAGGGGCGCTAAGCCCCTAAGTAGCAAATTAAATCATTACTTGGCCGTTCCCTTTATCTGCGTTTCATCGGGGAATAGGCCAGGTAATTGTTCAGTTTGTTATATAAGCTGGGTAACTTATAGATACGGGAACGACTACATGGCAGTAAAAGTATTGGTGGTGGATGATTCAAGCTTTTTCCGCCGCCGTGTCAGTGAAATAATTAACTCCGATCCTCGTCTCGAGGTCGTTGGCAGTGCCGTCAATGGTAAAGAAGCGGTAGAACTGACTAACAAGCTTCAGCCAGATGTCATCACAATGGATATTGAAATGCCGGTGATGGACGGTATTACTGCTGTGCGCGAAATAATGAAAAGTGCACCGACGCCGATCCTGATGTTCTCATCCTTAACACACGAAGGGGCGAAGGCGACACTGGATGCATTAGATGCCGGTGCATTAGATTTCCTGCCGAAGAAATTTGAAGACATCGCCCGTAACCGTGATGAAGCGGTAAGCTTGCTGCAAAAGCGGGTGGGTGAGCTTGCCCGTAAGCGTGTTTTCATGCGCCGTTCGGTACGTCCAGCTGCAACCCCATCGGTAGCCAGCCGTGACGTGAAAAAAACAACGCTTGGTCGTACCGCTCCGGCAACAGCCACGGCAACCCCGACTCGCCCAGCTTCGCGCCCTGCTGCGCCTACCAAGCCAATGGCTCGCTTTAGGGCCTCGGGCAAGAAGTATCAGCTGATGGCGATTGGTACCTCGACAGGCGGGCCTGTCGCCTTGCAGAAAATTTTGACCAAGCTTCCGGCTAATTTCCCTTATCCGATTGTCTTAATTCAGCATATGCCTGCGACCTTTACGGCTGCTTTCGCTGCTCGTCTGAATAACCTCTGTAAAATCGGGGTAAAGGAAGCGCAAGACGGTGACGCCCTCAAGCCGGGAATGGCGTATCTGGCACCAGGTGGCCAGCAAATGATGCTGGAAGGCCGTGCAGGTGCTTCGCGGGTACGGATCATAGACGGCGGCGACCGGATGAATTACAAACCTTGTGTGGATGTGACCTTTGGCTCGGCGGCAAAAATTTACCACGATAAGGTATTGTCGATGGTACTGACCGGGATGGGAGCTGATGGCCGCGAAGGTGCACGTATGCTCAAGTCCAATGGCTCAACTATTTGGGCCCAGGACGAAGAAAGCTGTGTCGTCTATGGTATGCCGCAAGCTGTGGCAAAAGCGGGCATTTCCAGTGAAGACTTACCGTTAGATCGGATTGCCGAGCGCATCCTGGTTGAGATCGGGCTGGCGTAGGGAGTTCGCTTTGATCGTCTGGAGTATCGCCAACCAAAAAGGTGGCGTTGGAAAAACCACAACCACGGTAACGCTTGCCGGGTTGTTGAGTGAGCGCAATAAACGGGTGCTGCTGGTTGATACCGACCCTCACTCTTCGCTGACGACTTACCTCAATTTTGATGCTGATGAGGTACCGGCCAGTTTATTTGATCTGTTTCAGCTCAATGAGATTTCACGTGACTCGGTTCGTCCGATCATCTTGAATACGCAGTTCAAGAACATTGATATTATCCCTGCCCATATGTCGCTAGCGACGCTTGACAGGGTCATGGGCAACCGCGGGGGGATGGGGCTGGTACTGAAAAAGGCACTTAACAGCCTAGCTGATGATTATGATTATGTTTTGATCGATTGCCCGCCTATTCTTGGGGTGATGATGGTTAATGCCCTTGCGGCCAGTGACCGGATTTTGATCCCGGTGCAAACTGAATTTCTGGCAATGAAAGGGCTTGAGCGGATGATGCGCACCCTTCAGATCATGCAGAAATCCCGGGCATCGGGTTTCAGGGTGACGATTGTACCGACGATGTATGATAAGCGTACCCGGGCATCGTTGCAGACCCTGCAAGAGTTGAAAGTAAGATTTACCGAGCAGGTTTGGGCATCCGCAGTTCCAATCGATACTAAGTTTCGTGATGCCAGTATCAAGCATATGCCACCATCGCTATATGCCCGAAATTGCCGTGGTGTCTTTGCTTATAAGACTTTATTAAATTATCTGGAGCGTCTGGATCAAGATGAACGATAAGCATCGTCTTTCCAGTGAACAAGCACTGGATGATTACTTTTTTGATCTGCTGGCTGAGCCGGAAGAGTTAGATACAGCTGAAGAAAAAGAGTCTTCCGTTGACAATGATGAGAGCGCTTCGCATCCAGTAGATGTGCAGTCTGCTCAGGTATCAGATCAAGAGCCCGCTCCTGATGAGCATACTCAAAAAGATGAGTTTGCTGCTGTTGAAGGGGCAGGGGCCGATGAAATCGCTGCACCGTTTGATTTTGAACAGCTGTCAGAGTGTGATGAGCAAAGTGGAGCCGCCATATCGGTTGAGCTGGATCTTTCATCACCATTGAGTAAGGCTTCTAGCTGGGTGCCTCAGACTCCGGAAGAGCCGACTGATGCTATTTCGGTCGAAGCGAGCCCGGTTAAAGCTATATCCGCTGAAGCAATGCCAGCGGAAGCAATGCCAATTGAAACAGTGCAGGTTGAAACCATACAGGTTGAAGCCATACAGGTTGAAGCCAGGCCGACGGTTTCCTTTGCTGAGCAGCCTCAGGCTGAGTTGGACGGTGTTCAGCGCTTGCTCAGTCAAATGAGCCAGATGCAGTCTGACATCGCGCAAGAAACTGATGCCCTGATTGCCGTGCAAGTGGAAGCCGCTGTCGACGCGCTAGAGCAAGCGGCCGAAGAGGCCACAGTGGCAGCGCCTGTGGTTCATCCCGACACTGAGCAAGTTGAACCTGAGCCAGAGCGCATAGTCGCTGTTGAGCCAGAGTTAGAAGCAGCAGAGCCTGAAGGGCTTGTTGCACCACAGACACAGCCTGGCGATGATGAGCCACCTGATGTGTGGCAGCAACAGCTGGAGAGGGATGCAGACTTCCAAGCCCTTTTCTTTGAAGTCAATGGTGTCACCTTTGCGGTGCCGCTGACTGAACTGGGTGGGATCCATCAGCTCGGAGACGTGAACCACCTGCTTGGGCGACCGCCCTGGTACCTCGGGCTGATGACAAATCGAGAGCATCAACTGGATGTAGTTGATACTGCACGCTGGGTGATGCCGGAAAAACTGAGTTCGAATGAACATCAGGAAGAATATCGTTATATCGTAATGTTAGGGGAAAGTAAGTGGGGATTGGCATGTAATGCGCTCCACGGAACCGAAACCCTGACAGAGCAGAGTGTTCGTTGGCGGGAACAGGCGGGTAAACGTCCTTGGCTTGCCGGAATGGTTAAAGAAAAAATGTGTGCTCTAATTCATGTTAACGAACTAATATCTATGCTGAATGCGGGTTTAGATGTTAAGAGTGTAATGTGAGCAGGGCCAAAGAGGAAACAGCATGTCACAGGTTAGTGTAGCCGAAATACAAAAAGAAGACGGTAGCGATCAAGTACTGCAGTGGGTAACCTTCCAGCTGGAAGATGAAACCTATGGCATTAATGTAATGCAGGTACGTGAAGTACTGCGTTACTCGGAAATTGCCCCGGTACCAGGTGCGCCAGATTATGTTCTGGGTATTATCAACCTGCGTGGTAATGTGGTTACCGTGATTGATACCCGATCTCGCTTTGGCCTGATGCCAGGCGAAATTTCTGACAATACCCGTATCGTGATCATTGAAGCGGAAAAGCAGGTGATCGGTATTCTGGTTGATAGCGTAGCGGAAGTGGTTTATCTACGTAGCTCTGAAATCGATAGCACACCGAGTGTGGGCACCGAGGAGAGCGCGAAGTTTATCCAGGGCGTGAGCAACCGCGATGGAGAGCTGCTGATTTTGGTTGATCTGAACAAGCTGCTATCTGACGAAGAATGGGATGATATGGCGTACTTGTAATGCTTAACCTGGTTTTGCAATGGTTGCCAATTGCTATCGCGATGTTGGCTGTGGTTATTTCATGGCTGATGGTCCGTCGAGAGCGTAAGGCCCGCCTGGCACTGGAAGCAAAATTCACCGCCACGGAGTTGGTGCTAAAAAATTCCCGGCACCAGCATGAAAGTTTGCTCAAGCAGTTTAATGAATTGCGTGCCGGAACCATAGGTATGAGCCAGAAACTCGCAGATATGGCCGATCATCTTGAGATGATTGCCGATCGGCAGGGTGAAATGGCGATGCTGGATCCTGACGGCAAGCTTTACAGCCGGGCCAGTAAAATGGTCGAGCTGGGGGCCGATGTTAACGAGTTAATGGAAGAATGCGACTTGCCAAAAGCAGAAGCAGAACTCTTGTTGCGTTTACAGCAAAAAATGGCGCAACCAAGACGTCGTTAATACGCTATTAGACTTGCTCATGAATACCAGAAAGCCCTTCCCAGCCGGGAGGGGTTTTTCCGTTTAGCAGCCAGGAAAAGGCAATGAGCTCGGCAATGATCCGGTAAAGGTTTTCCGGGATCTCATCGCCTACTTCCAGTTTATTGAGGTATTCGCTTAATGCCTTGTCTTGATGTATAAGCCCACCCTGTTGCTTTACCTGCTCAATAATGTGTTCGGCTAGTTGACTATGGCCTTTTGCCACGACGGTTGGTGTTTGTTGGCCGTCATAGTGAAGTGCAATCGCACTTTTGTCTTTCATCTGTTAACTCTTCCTTGTCTTAAGTGATTTTTCCTGCGCAATTTTCTGAACACTTATACCAATCTGGATAAGTAGATGATCTACTTTTTCATGAGGAAAAATTACCAAATACAAGGCGGAAGTTGCAGTAACTAGTGGATCTAATTACAAAACTTCCAACACTGTAGTTGGTGATTTTAGCCATGAAAAATGGTCAGATATTTATTTAGGTTGGTATTACTTATCCCGATTGGTATAAAACTGCACCGGGGTTAAATTCGAATTGAAAATCCCTCAATCTTCGGTTCTGTCACTTCAGGTAGACGAACCTTAAAGGTAGTAGGTTCACAACCGATCCCCAGCATAGCAAAGCGTTCTGTAAGAAAAGGGGTGAGTGCTTCGGTTCGCTTCAGCAACTGGATATTGTCGCTTTCAAAGCGCAATGCCAGCCTTTGCTGTTCCCATATTGCGACGGCATGCACTACATCGTGGTGACCGACAGGCAAAGCCAACTTGATTGTCCACCGTGGTGGCTTATCTGCTTTTTCACGGGCTGGGCCAGCTTCTTTTTCCACTGACAATTGCAGCTCCCGGCCATCAGGTTGCAGCAAATGCAATTGCAGTAATGTAGTCTCGGTGTCTTTTGCTGCAGGAGCCAGCCGTTGCTCGGCCGCTAGCTTGAGCAGCGCATTAAATTCATCCTGTTTATCGGTTGGTAGCTGCTGTAGCCATTGCTTTAACGGGCTGTCTGCCTGGGAAGATTGTTCCAGTAGTTGTACCAACACCTGTTTTCCGGCGCCTTGTCTAAGCCACTGGACGAGTGTTGCCTGGTTATCCGGCACTAGGAGCTGGGATAGCAAATTAGTGATGATGGATGGCGGTGGTGTCGAAGAGGCAGAAGAGTGCGCAGTAAAAAGTGTAAAAAAACGTTGCAGCACATTCATTTGTATTAATAATTGAGATAGCTGGGAAATTTGGCCTTGAAGAGGTTGACTGGCACTAACTGATTGAGGAAATTTATGATTTGTCTCATTTCCTGGCACTTTTTTAGGTTGAAGTTGTCCACTCTTAATTAAAGCAGAGGCTTGGCGGCTGTCTATACGCATGTATGTCACATTTACTAACCTAAGTGATAGAAGTATACAACTGGGTGTCTAACAGAATTATGAACCAGTGTGGTAATATGCCCGCTAAATTGTGTCACCTAGGATACATCATTTAATATGTTGTCTGTACAAGAATTAAGCTGTGTCCGCGATGAGCGGGTGTTGTTTGACGACCTGAACTTTTCCGTTTCGTCGGGTGAACTGGTTCAGATTGAAGGACATAACGGCGCCGGAAAAACAACCCTGCTTCGGATCATTGCTGGTCTTGGGCGGGCAGACAGCGGTGACGTGTGCTGGAAAAATGAAAAAATCGAATCAGCACGGGAAGACTATTACCAGGACTTATTGTTCCTGGGCCACCAGACAGGGGTAAAACGAGAGCTGACCGCTTTTGAGAACCTGGCATTTTTTCAGGCAATGCATACCAACACCGAAGACAATGACTTGACGGGGCAGCCGCAGGTCAATGGTGATGATAGCCTTTGGCAGGCCCTGGCCCACGTAGGCCTGGCAGGACGCGAAGATGTACCTGCTGGTCAATTGTCAGCCGGCCAGCAGCGTCGTGTTGCCTTGGCTCGTTTGTGGATCAGTAATCACAAGCTGTGGATTTTGGACGAGCCTTTGACAGCCATTGATAAGCAAGGCGTGAAAGTGCTGGAGCGGTTATTCCTGTCGCATGTCGAGCGTGGCGGTATGGTGTTGCTAACTACCCACCAGGACATGTTTACAGATAGTAACCAATTACGGAAGATTAAGTTAGGGCAGTAGTTCAGAATGCTAAGTGCTATTTTTCAAGTCATTCGACGTGAGCTGCTGATTGCATTTCGTCGTCAGGCTGATGTTTTTAACCCGTTGTGGTTTTTTATTATTGTGATCACCCTGTTCCCGCTGGGAGTGGGCCCGGAGCCGAATTTATTGGCTCGGATTGCACCGGGTATTGTTTGGGTCGCAGCCTTGTTGGCGGCACTGTTGTCACTGGAGCGCTTGTTCCGGGATGATTTTGTCGATGGCTCGCTTGAGCAGATGTTGATGATGCCGACGCCGCTGCCGGTGTTGGCATTTGCAAAAATGGTTGCGCACTGGATATTGACCGGGGTGCCATTGCTATTGATTAGTCCACTGCTGGCCATTTTACTGTCACTGGATTGGCAGACCTGGAAAGCCGTGGTGCTGACCTTGCTCATTGGTACGCCAACATTAAGTTTTCTGGGGGCTATTGGGGTAGCGCTTACCGTGGGGCTGCGAAAAGGTGGGGTGTTATTGAGCTTGCTGATTTTGCCGCTCTATATACCTGTGCTTATCTTCGCGACCTCTGCCATTGATGCCGCAAGCCTTGGCATGGCCTTTAACGGGCAGTTGGCCTTGATGGGAGCGATGTTGGTGGGCTCAGCAACGTTGGCACCATTTGCAGTCGCAGCTTCATTACGCATAAGTGTGCAATAAAAGATTACAATTACAGTTGAGTAATATGTCTCATATGAATGGATCTCGTGAGACAATTTGAGCAAGAACAAGGAAGCAGGGATTAGATAGCTAAGTACCTCAAAGGGGGTATTTAACTTTACTGGTCCTGACTTAATGATGAAATCGTTTCATTGGTATGTTGTTCCTCAAAAGAGAATGAACAATGCGCTGGTTGAAAACGTACTTATTACTATTACACGAGTAGAGCAGAAATATGTGGAAGTGGTTACATCCCTACGCGAAAGCTGAAAATTGCTATCGTCTGTGCGGTACTTTGTTGCCTTGGTTCTCAATCATTGCTTTGTTGGGGATTATCGGAGGCACGATTTGGGGGCTGATGTTCGCCCCGACAGATTACCAGCAAGGCGATAGTTTCCGGATCATTTATCTTCATGTTCCTGCGGCCATCTGGTCGATGGGTGCCTATATGTCGATGGCGATTGCTGCCTTTATTGGTTTGGTCTGGCAGATCAGGCTATCCGATATGGCTGCCGCTGCTATGGCGCCGATTGGGGCAGTCTTTACCGTGATAGCGCTGCTTACTGGTGCGATCTGGGGTAAACCAATGTGGGGAGCCTGGTGGGTGTGGGATGCCCGTCTGACCTCTGAACTGATCCTGTTGT
This sequence comes from Photobacterium sp. HL06, assembly GCF_059552575.1. NCBI lineage: Bacteria > Pseudomonadati > Pseudomonadota > Gammaproteobacteria > Vibrionales > Vibrionaceae > Photobacterium > Photobacterium sp. HL06. The sequence goes on along the minus strand of NZ_CM183914.1, from coordinate 3,173,411 downwards.
TCCTCTATCTTGGTGTGATTGCTCTTTATAGCGCATTCGACGATCAGAAAACTGCCGCGAAAGCAGCGGGTATTTTGGCGCTGGTCGGGGTGATTAACCTGCCGATTATCCATTTCTCGGTTGAGTGGTGGAATACGCTGCATCAGGGCGCTACGATTACCAAGTTTGATAAACCGTCAATGGATAGCACCATGCTGTGGCCGTTGCTACTGAACATTATCGGTTTTGCCTGTTTCTTTGGTGCGGTGACGTTGGTACGTCTGCGTAATGAAATCATTACCCGTGAAAGTCATCGCCCTTGGGTACGCGAATTAATGAAGTGAGGCCATCATGCATTTTGAATCTTTCAGTGACTTTTTAGCCATGGGTGGCTATGCCTCCTATGTCTGGGGTGCATATGGCATTTCTTTTGCCGCACTACTTTGGATTTTATTTTCAAGCCTGAGTAAAAAACGCCGCCTGGCGGCAGAAATCAAGAACAAAATCGCTCGTGAGCACCGCATTAAAGAAGCGAAAAAACTGGAGAACACACTATGAACCCGAGACGTAAAAAACGCCTGACGTTAATTTTGGCGTTGGTTCTGGGCCTCGGCGCAACCGTTGGTTTGATGCTGTATGCGTTAAATCAGAATATGGACCTGTTCTATACCCCGACCGAATTGGTACAGGGCAAGCCTGATGGCACCAAGCCTGAAGTCGGCCAGCGCCTGCGTATTGGTGGCATGGTTGTGGAAGGTTCGGTTCAGCGTGATCCTCAGTCGCTGGTCGTTCGCTTTGATGTGGCTGATGTCGGCCCGGCCGTTACCATCAAATACGATGGTATCTTGCCGGATCTGTTCCGTGAGGGGCAGGGTATTGTGGCTCAGGGTGTGTTGATTGATGCAACCACTATTGAAGCTCACGAAGTGCTGGCAAAACACGATGAAGAGTATATGCCACCGGAAGTGGCGGAAGCGATGAAGAAAACCCACGAACCTCTTCAATACACTGAAGATCAGATGCAGGGTAGTGTTCAATGATTGCAGAATTAGGGCATTTTAGCCTGATAGTTGCGTTGGGGTTATCGCTCCTCGCAAGTTTCTATCCATTGTATGGTGCCTCTGTCGGCAACCAGTCAATGATGCGGATGGCTCGTCCACTGACTTACGGCGTTTTCGGCATGCTATTTTTGTCGTTCGTCATACTGTGCTGGGCGTTTTATACCAATGACTTTACCGTAACCTATGTTGCCAGTAACTCGAACAGCCTGTTGCCGTGGTACTACCGTATCACCGCAGTTTGGGGCGCGCATGAAGGCTCGCTGCTGCTGTGGGTACTGATCCAGGCGACGTGGGCGGCTGCCGTTGCGATGTTCAGCCGTGGTATGCCGCTGGAGTCTGTTTCACGCGTATTGGCGGTAATGGGAATGATTTCGGTAGGTTTCCTGCTGTTTATCATTGTTACCTCTAACCCGTTCCTGCGTACTTTGCCTTTTTTCCCGGTTGATGGCCGAGACTTGAACCCGTTGCTACAGGATCCAGGACTGATCATTCACCCGCCGATGCTGTACATGGGCTATGTAGGCTTCTCTGTTGCATTTGCATTTGCCATTGCTTCACTCATGACAGGCCGTTTGGATACGGCGTGGGCACGTTGGTCTCGTCCTTGGACTATTGCAGCGTGGTCATTCCTGACACTGGGTATTGCACTAGGTTCCTGGTGGGCTTACTACGAGCTTGGCTGGGGCGGCTGGTGGTTCTGGGATCCGGTAGAAAATGCCTCCTTTATGCCATGGTTGGCCGGTACAGCACTGATGCACTCGCTGGCGGTAACAGAAAAACGCGGTACGTTTAAAGCTTGGACAGTACTACTGGCTATCTCTGCCTTCTCGCTGAGCTTGCTAGGTACCTTCCTGGTGCGTTCCGGTGTGTTGGTATCAGTTCACGCTTTCGCCTCGGATCCGGCGCGCGGTATGTTTATTCTTGGCTTCCTGATTGTGGTGATCGGCGGTTCATTGCTGCTTTATGCTCTGCGCGGAGGTCAAATCCGCTCCCGTGGTAACTACAGCCTGTTCTCGCGCGAGAACTTGCTGCTTGCCAACAACCTCTTGCTGGTTGCGGGCCTGATTGTGGTACTGATTGGTACCTTGCTGCCGCTGATCCACAAGCAGATTGGCTTAGGCTCTGTGTCAATCGGTGTACCGTTCTTTAATACCTTGTTCACCTGGCTGATGATCCCATTTGCCTTCATTCTGGGTATCGGTCCACTGGTACGCTGGAAGCGCGATAATGTTTCTAGCATTCGCAAGCCGATGATCATCTCAGCGGCGATCACCCTGCCGTTCTCTTTCTTGGCCATTATGCTGTTTGCAAGCAGCATGGAACCAATGGCGGTTCTGGGCTTGGTAATGGCGGTTTGGATTGTAGTGATGCACGGCTTTGAACTCTATCAGCGTGCTACACACCGCCATAGCTTTATCAAGGGCCTTGGCAAGCTTGGCCGTAGCCACTGGGCGATGATGCTTGGCCATATTGGTCTGGCTGTCAGCGTGATTGGTATTACACTGGTTTCTAACTACGATCTCGAACGTGATGTACGTCTGGCTCCGGGACAGACCGTTCAGGTTGAAGGTTATGACTTCCATTTTGCAGGCCTGCGTGATGCAGATGGCCCGAACTATGATGGTTATATCGCAGATTTCAATATCACCCGTAACGGTAAGTTTGTTACTGAATTGCATGCAGAGAAGCGTTTCTACACCGTTGCAGGCTCTATGATGACTGAAGCGGCTATCGACAGCGGTGTTACCCGTGACTTGTATGTCGCAATGGGTGAGAAGCTGGATAATGGTGCCTGGGCAGTCCGTATTTACTTCAAACCGTTTGTAAACTGGATCTGGTTTGGTTCGGTACTAATGGCGTTGGGCGGTGCCTTTGCAATCAGCGATAAGCGCTACCGTTTCCGTAAAAAAGCCAAGATTGGTAATTCAAAAGCTGCCAAGCAAGCTGAGGTTAACTGATGAATAAGAAATTATTGTTTGTACCTCTGGTACTGTTTTTGGCACTGGCGGTGGTCTTCATGGTTCAGCTGACCCGCAATGCGGGCGGCGATGATCCGACCAAGCTTGAATCGGTACTGGTAGGCAAGCCAGTACCTAACTTCAAGCTCGAAGACTTGGTTGAAGCTGGTAAATTGTATGAACAGGATATTTTCAAAGGTGAGCCACTGCTGCTGAATGTGTGGGCGACCTGGTGTCCGACTTGCTATGCCGAACATACCTACCTCAATGAGCTGGCGAGCAACGGCGTCAAGATCATCGGCCTTAACTATAAGGATGAGCGTCTAAAAGCCGTCCGTTGGCTAAATGAACTGGGCAACCCGTATATTCACAGTTTGTTTGATGGCAATGGCATGCTAGGCATGGATCTGGGCGTTTACGGCGCACCTGAAACCTTCCTGATCGATGCCAACGGTATAGTCCGCTACCGCCATGTCGGTGATGTGAATAATCGTAACTGGGCTGACACATTAGAGCCTATGTACAAGGCACTGTTGGAGGAAGCGAAGGGATGATGAAACGAATCACTGCCATGCTTTTGGGGTTGGGACTCGTATTGGCCGCGGCACTGCCGGTGTCGGCTGCTATTGACGTGTATGAGTTCGAAACGGTAGAGCAGGAAAAAGCTTTCCAGGATCTGACGGCAACGTTGCGTTGCCCGAAATGCCAGAACAACACCATTGCTGATTCGAATGCCGAGCTGGCTAAAGATATGCGCCAGAAAGCGTTCGATATGTTGAGCGAAGGCAAAAGCGAGCAGGATGTCATCGACTATATGATTGCCCGCTATGGTAACTTTGTAACCTACGATCCACCCTTGATGCTATCAACGATCATCCTGTGGGCCGGGCCATTGTTGTTTGTTTTGATTGGTTTTACGGTGTTGGTAATGCGCTCTCGCAAAAAAGGAGAGACACAAGCAACCGCAACACTAGAAGCAGAAGAAGAGCAACGTTTGAAATCGCTGCTGGAAGAAATAGAACAACAGAAACCGAATAACGACGGGAAGGTGAAGTAATGACGTTGTTTTGGCTAATAACCGTTGTTTTGGTTTTGATCGCCGCTGCCATTTTTGTTGCGCCAATGTATTTTGGCAAGGCACAAGATGACATAGCCAGCCGTGATGAGCTGAACAAGGCCTTCTTTAAAGATCGTATTGATGAGCTGAAAACGGAAAGCAATGAAGGCCTGGTGTCGAACCAGGAAGAGTTGGTTTCTGAGCTGCAGCAGTCATTGCTTGATGACGTACCGGTCCAAACTGATCAACAAAAGACCACGGTAAGCACCGCGATGCTGATCCCGGGCCTTATAGTGTTGGTTGGTGTGTGTTACGGCATGTACTTCAGTGTTGGCAATCTTGATAAGGTTGAGTCTTGGCAGCAGACCGTCGCGCAGTTACCTGAGCTGTCGAAGCGCCTGATGGATGAGCAAAATGCCGATCCGCTGAGCGATGCCGAGATGAATGATCTGACGCTAGCGCTGCGTACCCGCCTGCATGACAACCCAAATGATGCAACGGGTTGGTTGCTGCTTGGCCGTATTGGTATGGCAAACCGTGATGCCGATACTGCGCAGGGGGCAATGAAACGGGCCTATACCCTAGAGCCAGGAAACCCAGAGGTTCAGCTTAGCTACGCCCAGACCCTAATGATGATTGGTGATCCTGCCAAGAGTGATTATGCGCGCCAGCTACTGCGTAATGTCATCAAACTGGACCACACTAATATCCGTGCGATGTCACTGTTGGCCTTCGACTCATTTGAGCGTGGTGACTACCCGCAGGCAGTATCATACTGGACCATGATGAAGAAGATGATTGGCGAAGATGATCCACGAGCCAAAATGCTTGATCGCAGTATCGAGCGAGCGCAGGCCCAGATCACGAAGGTAGCCAATCAGGCAGCTAACACGGCAACGACCGTATCGGTGAAGGTGGAACTTGACCCATCAGTGACACTGCCTTCGCAGGGGCTGGTGATTGTTTCTGTTCACTCAGCAGATGGTGCGCCGATGCCAGTTGCCGCTCGCCGAATGCCGCTGTCACAGTTCCCTATCACCCTAACACTGAGTGATAGCGATAGCATGATCCCAGAGCGTAAGATGTCATCGCTGCCGAACATGATTGTGAAAGCGCGTATTGATACCGATGGCAACGTGATGACCAAGCAGGGCGACTGGTATGGTCAAAGCGCTGTGATTGCGTTAGGCGGTTCCACAAATGTGGTGATCGATAAGCAATACTAATAACAAAGCTGGAACTAATGAAGCAAGCTGGATAGTATATGCCCAAGCATGAAACATGCTTGTTATTATCCAGCTTGCTTTTTTGTTTCTACGGAATAAAGCCTTGAAAAGAATAATTATTTTACCCTTGCTTTTGATTTTAGGTCTCTCTGGCTGTGCAGAGACTCCAAATGAAGAAGCCCTTAGCCAAGAAACGACAGCTGAGACCAATGCTGAATATGTCGAGCAGGATGGCCAGTACAATGTTGAAGGCACCTATGATCCGTTTGAAGGCTTCAACCGAGCCATGTGGGATCTAAACTACGACTACCTCGACCCTTATTTGGCCCGTCCGGTATCTCTTGCCTACGTGGACTATGTGCCATCCCCAGTCAGAACCGGTATTCGCAACTTCCTGGCCAACTTGGATGAGCCGGCGAATATGGTCAACAGCATCATTATGCTCGACGGTGAGCAAGCGGTTACCCACTTCAACCGATTTTGGATCAACACCACTTTTGGCTTAGCAGGCTTGATTGATATAGCCTCAGCGGCAGACATCACCAAACCCAGTAATCGGGCTTTCGGTGACTCTATGGGCTACTACGGCGTAGCTAATGGTCCCTTCTTTATGATCCCGCTTTACGGCCCAATCACCTTACGTGAAGGTGCTGGTGATTATGTTGACGGCCTCTACTTCCCGTTGAACCTGCTGACATTCTGGCAGAGTCTAGGTAAGTGGGCCTTTGAAGGCATGGAAGATCGCGCCGCTCTCGTCTCGCAAGAAGGGGTACTCAGAGACTCGCCAGATCCATACATCTTCACCCGAGATGCCTACATTCAGAACAAGAACTTCCGTGCAACAGGTGGCGAAAGTGTCGCTGAAGAGCCGGAGGGGGAAGAGTATCTGGATGAGTTCTTGGATGAGGTGGATGAGTTTTAAAAGCGAGTATTAGGTCCTTGGAAGAGTGGACCTATGGACCTGTGGACCTGCGGCCCTATGGCAGTACTTTTAAAGGATTATTAGATGAGAACCTTAGGGTTTGAAAAGCTAGAAGTTTGGAAGAAGAGTTCAAGGCTTTCTGTTGATATTGTGAAGTCTTTAAGCTCCTGCCGAAACTTTAGCTTAGTCGATCAACTGACAAGGAGTTCTTTATCAGTTCCTTCCAACATATCGGAAGGTGAAGAAAGAGAAACTGTAAAAGAGTCTGCCCGTTTTTTATATATTGCGAAAGGTTCATGCGGCGAAATGATAACCCAGCTCTATATTGCAATAGAGCTGGGTTACATTTCTAAAGAACAAGGCCTTAAGTTTGTTAATGATGCCAAACATATTTCAGTTATGCTGGCAAAGTTGATAAAGATTAGGAAAGGAATTGTTCGATAATAGACTCCCAATTTTTATGGATGAAAATCGGAAAGAGTGGCTCAAAGTCCCTATGGTGTACTTGGCCAAAGTTGCATGAATAAAGTATTGAGAAAGAGCAAAAGCTTGACACTTGTTTTATAAGCATTTTCAATCCACAGGACCACAGGACCACAGGACCACAGGACCACAGGACCACAGGACCCAGGACCCAGGACCCAGGACCACAGGACCACAGGACCCATTTTTCCTATATAATCCCTTCATTCCCAGCAACCAGAAACCTAACAATGCCCCACAACTACAACGATCTAATAAAAATTTTCAACCAAACCTTCCTAGAAACCCATAACACCGAACTTCTCCTCGGCGGTGACGAGCCAATCTATCTACCCGCTGGCGATGAGCACAAACACCACCGAATCATCTTCGCTCGAGGTTATTTCGCCTCAGCTTTACATGAAATAGCTCACTGGTGCATTGCCGGGCCTCAGCGCCGATTGCTGGAAGATTACGGCTACTGGTATCAGCCGGATGGCCGCAGTGCCGAGGTGCAGGCAGAGTTTGAAAAAGTGGAGATAAAGCCCCAAGCCGTCGAATGGATCTTGGCAGCAAGCTGTGGTTTTCGATTTCAGGTCAGCTGTGATAACCTGAGCGGCAACAGCGAACCAGACCGTTTAGGCTTCACCCTAAAAGTGCGAGAACAAGTACTGGCGTATTTGGAGCAGGACATGCCAGAACGTGCGAAGATATTATCAGATGCACTACGCGAGCATTACCAAATAGCCGCTTTGCAATCAGAAGACTTCCCAGCCCCTGAAGCTGTATGGGCTTGACATAGAAGCAAATAGAAGAGTAAAAAACATGATCCAGCAATACGAAGACAAGCTACTAACCCTAATCGATCAAACGGTAGAAACTGCATCAGACGATGAACTATTCGCTGGAGGTTACCTTCGCGGTCACATTTCACTCTCTGCAGCAAACTGCGAAATGGAAGGCACTAGCTCTATAGAAGCAATGAACAAAGCCGTTGATGCGAGTTTGGCTAAAGCGCAATCTGAATTAACGCCAGCTGATCAGATCATTGTAAAAGATATGTGGGCGCAGCTTCAGCAAGGTACTATTTAATAAGTTGCCTATTACTGCCGGATTATTGACAGAAACCCGAGTTGGTTTTATCTATTACACAGTAAAAGAGTGCTATTAATTAGCACTCTTTTAACATTAATAGCATTATTTTGCCTTTATTTGTCTATGCTTAAATATTTACTTTTATAGTCGGAAGATTTTGCGAAGATAAACGTAGGAATTAGCACTAATAAAAAGCCTATTGCATATTCAAGCTTCTCATTGGCGAGTAGTTGATAACAACTGATGGCAAAAATACCAAGTATAATCAACAGGTTAAATCTATGAAAGTTTGGATGGTTCACTGAAAAGTGAGCATACGACCTGAACATGCTCCATGTCCTCTTCTACAAAATTATTGTTAATACAGCATAATATTATATTTGTTATTTTGCCAAATACTGACAAATGTATTACTTAATTCTAGAGCAATTGTACTTTTTGTCTGCTGTTTATTTTTGCTTTTACGGTTAATATCACGCTAAGTACGCTTAATATAAATTGAACATTGTTGAAAATAATAATGAAGAACTAAGTTACGGTTATTGAAAATATTTCAGTGACTTGGAATTAATGTGCGACAGAAAGTTGACGACTATCTTTTAGTGCATTAAGGAAGGGGGGGGGATAGGAAAAGCAGATCCTAGGAAGAGCAGGCCCTAGGGAATGTGGGGTAAAACAGGTTCTGGGAAAAGCAGGTCCTAGGGAAGAGCAAGATCTTGACACTTCTCTTAGGCTTTAGAATTCTCCCTGCAGGACCCAGGACCCAGGACCCAGGACCCAGGACCCAGGACCCAGGACCCAGGACCCAGGACCCAGGACCCAGGACCCAGGACCCAGGAACCAGGAACCAGGAACCAGGAACCAGGACCCAGGAACCAGGACCCAGGAACCAGGAACCAGGACCCAGGACCCAGGACCCAGGACCCAGGACCCAGGAACCAGGACCCAGGAACCAGGAACCAGGACCCAGGACCCAGGACCCAGGACCCAGGAACCAGGAACCAGGAACCAGGAACCAGGAACCAGGAACCAGGAACCAGGAACCAGGAACCAGGAACCAGGAACCAGGAACCAGGAACCAGGAACCAGGAACCAGGAACCAGGAACCAGGAACCAGGAACCAGGAACCAGGAACCAGGAACCAGGAACCAGGAACCAGGAACCTAGTTCATCGCCTTCCGCCCATACCAAGGATAACGAGCATCGGTAACACTATACAGGCTGTATTTTCGGTTTAGCATCTGGCCACCATCGCGGCTCAGCGGCAACCAAGAAATCGTTGCACGGTTGGTACTCGGCTTCACCGTCATGATGTCAAACGGAATAGACACGTAGAAACCTTTGTTGTAGCTGCCTTCACCGAACTCCTCAGCAGATAGGTTAGTTTGGGCAACAAAGGCGCCGGCAATCACGCCGCTATCGAACTGCTTAGAGAAATCAACCGTAACGCCCTTATCTTCGGTCAGGTACTGGCCTGCACTGATTTTAAACAAGGTATTCGGTAACCATTCCCACTGCGGTTGGTAGTAGGCAGTGACATGGCCGGTCATTGCCCCTGTTTGAACTCTATAGTTACGATTGGTGATCGGATCAAACTGCATCTCTTCGGTAAAGAAGCCGAACTGTGAATCCGGATCACGTTGGATGACGTAGTTGGCATCCATTCCGATAGCCCAGTTGCTGCCTTGCGGTCGGTAAAGGACTTCACCACCGACACCACCGAACATCATTTCTAGGTATCCGCCATAGCCTTGGCTGTACCAGTTGTCACCCAGTCGATCCATCCAGGTTAGCTGGAGGTTGTCCATCCGCACTGGGTTATCGTTGATGTACTGGCGTACCAAGGTTCGTACTCGCTTGAGGTCGGTACCATCAGGTGGGACTTCGTACAGGAATTTGTCATAGTTGTCGTAAATATTGAAGTAGACTGAACCGCCTAACTCAACATGATCCCCAAACCAATAGTTGGCCCCGGCGTTGATACCAATGTTAAACATATAGAAGTTTTCAGAGCCACCCACTGATTGCTGCAAGGTAGGGGCAACACTAACATCCCATGTTTTGTCCGATTTGGCTATTAAGGTGCCCTGTGGCGGTTCTGGTGTGCTAACGCTTGTGCTGTCTTCAACCTTGGCGCCAAAGTACTCATACTGGGCAACTTTGGCGTATTGTTTGCTGTTGATGCGGGTTTCGGTGATAGCCTGATGGTTTGAGGTTTCAATCAGACGATATTCATTGGTGTTTGGCGCTTGATTAGCAATAACCGTCGCTGCTCGTTGGTGCGCTTCGTTGCGGTCACGATATTTGGTTTGTGGTGCCACGACAGTGATAGTGTCATTATCGGCGTAAATAGTCGGATCTTCATAACCGGCAATTTGATGCAGATCTTGAGCAAGTTGTTGCCAGTCTGTATAGCTGAGGTTAGCTTCATTAATAGTGGATCCATCAACCGTAGAGCGACTGTCACTCGGCTTAGCCTGATACGCAGGCACGGGTTCGTCACGCCAAATAGCTTTCAGATCATTGAAATTAGTATTGAGGTTAAAACCAAAGGTCCAGGTATTACCACGCTCATAACTCAACCGTAGATCGCCCCAATTTCCTAAGCGGTAGAGGGCACCATAGTTGAGCTTGCTGTCTTGCGACATATCGATGCCACCGCGGGTAACCGGGAAGTCGCTGGTATAGTCATTAGCATCGTATTCGGCTTTTAAACGCAATGGGGCCCAAGGGGTTTGATATTCTACGCCACCAAAGACGGCACTACAGCCGCTAAACCAACGGTCAAAATCGACACTTCCCCCTCTATCTTTTGTCGCGGTATTTCGGCCACAATCGGTGCCGTTAGATTTATCTCCGGTTAAATTCGCGCTATTGCCCATATAGCCCCAACCGATGCCGACGGTGAAATCAAATGGGCCAACATGCTTACTGGCCGCAATAAACTCCCCATCAAACAAGCCAGTACCACCGAAATCGCGCACCCCTATGGAGGTTTCTGGTAGCCAGTAACTTTCTTCGAGTAGACGGATTTTAAAATCAATGCCCTTATCAGTATATTCGGTGTCACCACTGAAGCTTGGATCATCACTGTAAAGTAAATCTTGCACCAGCGTATAGCGAATGGTCGACTCTAACCACGGCAGTAACTGAAGAGAGACCGTATAGTGGTGGTATTCGTCGTTATAAGTTGCCCCAGCCGTAAATTCGCCTTCTCTTGCGACTCGGCCAGAAGGCATTTGGATTAAACCCACTCCACCAAAATCAGATTGAGAGGGTGTAAATTGTGGGTAACTAAATTCGTCCGCCTGGATATGAAGTACAGGCAGCATGGCCAGGGTGATGGCCGATAAAGACGTTTTAACAGCTGGGTGCATCACAGGGCCCGGTTCCTTAATAAGTTGATAACGGCATCATTGAGGTCTTTATACCCTGATGGCAAAGAAGAAAAGCCAAGGTAGACAATGGCACCAGGGACTATGTCCATATGGCTAGTGTTCCAGTAAGCAATAGGGTGTTGCTCTACAGTGCCGTCTGGTTGGATCACAGTCGCAAAGCTGTTATCGGCCGTATCAGCAGGTTGTGTTTGCTTAAGATAAGCATCGGCATTTTTACGTGCTTGCCAAGGTAAATACTGAGGTTTGTGAACCGCCCCTAACACTAGAATGCTAGAAGGCCGAGAAGGTAATACCAATGTCAGGTTTTGCTTGACGAGTGGGTTATCGGATTTATTGATACGAACCTGATCATAATCGAGAGGGGTGAAAACACGTTGACCGATAGCTAGCGTAGCTAGCGTAGTTTTTAGGCCTGTCAGTACTTCACGTTCTGTGGGACCAGTTTGGTTGGCAAGCGTGTTTAACTGATTAAGAATAAGTGGTTTTTCAGGGTGAGGAAAAGCTGTAAAGGCACCAGCGCCCGTCCAGTAAACAGATTTTCCCGCCTGTTTTGTCGCAAGCTCCGAAGTAGCAGGGAGTTGAGATAAATTTGCTAGGCTATCAGTAAGAATTTGTTCTAACCGCACTGATGCCGGATATTGCAGCTGCAATTGTTGGGGTTGAGAATGTGAGCTGGTCAGCATGATGGTTATAGCGCTTGCTGTAGTGTTAGTCGCTGCTATTTCAGTATTCGCTACCACTGTGGTGCCATTTAAAAGGCAACAAGCGATACTCAGCCCAATCGATATTCGTCTGGTAATAGTAGCTAAAGACGCTACTGATAAGGTTATGGCAGATAAGGTCTTGGTTGCTGAGATCATGGAAGCTAAGGTAATGCCGGATAAATAGTGTGATTTCATATAGTTCCCTAAGCTCATGAATAAGGCTTTAACAGGGTGATATTGATATAAGGCAACCCTGGCGCAATTTTTTGGCGTGATTTGATTACCTTGCCGGTCGCTGGTTCAAGCCAGAACTCATTTTGGTAGGTGATATCGAGAGCATCGACAGAGACAGCTTCAATTACGTATATCGCTTGGACAGGGCGTTGGTTAATCATCACTACCACATCATCTTGTTTGGCAAAGGTCGATGTGAGCGTATAGCCAAAGTGATAGCCCGGCTGCCAGTCGACTTGGCGTTGCCAGCTGAGAGGTGTATTTTCCAAGTGAAGGCCTAATCGCAGTGGATCGGGCTGTTGGCTATGAGTGCCTATCAAATTCCCTTGCGGCAAGTTAAGGGTTTTGACTAAGCGCCCATATTCGGTTATGAGCATGCCGCTGTCTGACGAGAGCCATTTAAGTTGCAGAGCTGCGGGCAGAACAGACTCCGGGGGCGCCGTTTTTTTTCCAAAAGTGGGCGAAGGCTCTGCTAGTGCAAGTACCATGAAGGCTTGTGGCCCGTCATCCATGCGTGCGTAGATGCTGGCGTAAGGCAGGTTGTTGATATCATCGGCACTGAGCGTTGTATCAGGATCACCAAATACAGCAAGTTTCATGGTGTCGTTGACATCATTGAACTTTTGGCTGCAACCAACTAACCCAATCGAAATTAGTACGCAAAAGCAAAATAGAAAAAAACGTTGAAGTGACTGCATCCGAGTTGCAAACGTCCGTATAAATGGTCAAATTGTATTAGTTTCTAGTTTCTAGTTTCTAGTTTCTAGTTTCTAGTTTCTAGTTTCTAGTTTCTAGGTACTGAAATATAAAAATAACCGCACCGAAGTGCGGTTTTGAGATACACAGCTGTTTCTTGAATTGTTATCGCTTGAGGTTATTAACCTTGAGTAGAAACAGAAGTAGTTGTGTTGTTGTTGCTGCTGCCTGAGTCAGCAACAGCCACTGCTGCTACGGTAATAGCCGCAGCTGCAGCTACTGCTGTGGCAGTAATACCACCTGCAGCGGCAACAGTTGCGCCTGCCGTACCAGCGGCAGCACCCGTTGCGCCAGTCGCTGCTGTAGTTGTCGCTGCCGTAGTTGAAGTAGCACCTGCTGTGGTCGCTGTAGTTGTCGTTGCTGTTGTACTCGCTGTAGTGCCAGCTGTACCCGCTGTTGACGATGTGCCGCCTGCTGTTCCTGCTGTTGACTCAGTAGCAGCAAACGCAGAGCTAGCCATAGTCATAGCAGCTAGCAGAGCAATTGCAGTCTTTTTCATCCTATTCCCTTATTGTTATAAAAAACATAAAAGTTAAGAGTGATGGTCACTCTTAACTTTTATGATATTGCGATACGAGCTTGATAGCAATGGATCCACAAAAGAGTCATAGAACTATTTTAACTTAGTTCAAATAATCAACAATCAATGAGTTGTAATAATTTATACAAGTAAAGCGTTGATCATTGAACAAAATTAACAATGCAGAAACTAACGATATTACGTTAGCAAGATTCTAATTGTGACTCTAATCCATAAAGATCAGATGCTTATGAGTTGAACATTTTGAGTACAGTGAAAAAATAGTCGAACACGAAGTTTCTATCAGTAAGAAATTTGTGTAAAATAGCCACCGTTTTATGTAGGCGAATGACATTTCATTCTGATTTAAGCGTTTACAGTAGGACTCGTTCAGAAAACTACTTTAAAGAGCAGTTTAGGTATGACATTGAGCCTACACGATTAACGAGTTCGAGCTATCGTGCCCTATTAATCGAAACTGGTGAGGTGAATAGAAGCACATTGGGAGCTATGACCTAAGGGCGGTAGCGTATCAAAATCTCAATATTTCCCTTTCTAATTGTGTTAATCAAAGTGCTTGCAATGGATTTTTCTATCAATGAAGTTTTACCTAGGACACTAACAATCAGTGTGGTGAGAACCTAGAGTCTCGCTTCTAAACATCCAGGAACTAGGATCCAGAATCCCGTATTCTCATTCATCCCAACTGCAACTGCAGTCCATCTAACTTTTACATTGAATCTTTACTATATATGGATTTCTCAAAGAAGCTTTTAATCACTGCAATGGCCTCTGTCATGCTGGTAGGCTGCACAGTGCCCGGCTCTCACTTTACTATTGATGACAAGAATGTTGTTAGTGTTCAAGATGAAGAGAGCGATATTTCTGAACTGGTCAACGTATATCCACTTACCGCGAATGCGGTAAACCAGTTCAAAACGCCAAAGGTTTTTTCTAAAACCAACCCAAGTTTGGATGCGGAAGTAGCTCGCTATCAGTATCGAGTTGGCCCTGGCGACATCCTTAATGTGACAATTTGGGATCACCCTGAACTAACAATCCCTGCAGGTTCTTACCGCAGTTCAAGTGAATCTGGTAACTGGGTTCATGCCGATGGGACTATGTTTTACCCTTATATAGGCTTGGTCAAAGTCGAAGGTAAAACCGTTACTGAAATTCGTGACGAGATGTCTAAGCGCTTAGCCGCTTACATTGAAAGTCCACAGGTTGATGTGAATGTCGCTTCTTTTCGATCACAGAAATCTTATGTGACAGGCGAAGTTAATAAGCCTGGTCAACAACCTATTACCAATGTGCCATTAACTTTGTTGGATGCAATTAATCGTGCTGATGGCCTTGCCGCTGATGCCGACTGGCGTAATATTACGTTGACCCGTAATGGTGTAGAGGAGAACCTTTCACTTTACGCCTTGATGCAACGCGGTGATTTAACTCAGAATCGTCTATTACGTCCCGGTGATATTGTCCACGTTCCACGTAACGATGCCCAGAAAGTATTTGTTATGGGGGAAGTTAATGACCCTAAATTACTTAAAATTGATCGCGCAGGTATGAGCCTGACCGAAGCATTAAGTAATGTAGGTGGTATCAATGAACTGTCAGCCGATGCTACAGGCGTTTTTGTCATTCGTAGTTATGTAAATTCTGACAACCAAGATGATGCTCTAGCAGATGTCTACCAACTTAATATCACAGATGCTGCAGCATTGGTTATCGGTACTGAATTTGAGTTACAGCCTTATGACATTGTATATGTCACGGCAGCACCGATTACCCGTTGGAACCGTGTGGTAACACAGTTACTACCTACTATTAACGGCTTTAATAACTTGACTGAAGGTGCACTACGAATTAGGAATTGGCCATAAGCGCTCGCGCTTAAAAGCGGCCCTGTGGACTAAAGGTTCTATGGCCCTATGGATGGAGGACACGTTAGCTAAAGGATTAGTTGATGAGAGCTTTAGGGTTTGAAAAGCTGGAAGTTTGGAGGAAAAGCTCAAGACTTTCGGTTGAAATTGTTAAAGCGTTAAAAGGCTGTAGAAATTATGGCATTGTAGATCAGCTGACAAGAAGCTCCTTATCAGTACCTTCAAATATTTCTGAGGGTGAAGAGAGAGAAACAGCGAAAGAGTCAGCTCGCTTTCTATATATAGCAAAGGGGTCGTGTGGTGAGATGATAACCCAACTTTATATAGCTATAGAGTTGAAGTATATCTCTAAAGAACAGGGCCTAAAGTTTGTGAATGAAGCAAAACATATTTCTGTAATGCTTGCCAAGTTAATCAAATTAAGGAAAGGGACGGTTCGGTAGCGGGATATGCTTACCATAGGACCATAGGACCATAGGACCATAGAACTGCCCTTAGGTAAAAATCATGTTCAACAAAATTCTTGTCGTCTGCGTCGGCAACATCTGCCGCTCACCATCTGGCGAATATTTACTTAAAAAAATACTACCAAACAAACATATCGCATCAGCAGGAGTTGGGGCGCTGATTGGTAAACCTGCCGATAAAATGGCAACGGAAGTTGCTGCTGAAAATGGCATTTGTCTGGAAGGCCATGTTGCTCAGCAACTAACGAGCGATTTGTGCCGTGATTATGATCTGATTTTGGTGATGGAAAAAGGCCATATAGAAGCGGTTACTAATATTGCTCAAGAAGCTCGCGGAAAAACCATGCTATTTGGTCAATGGATTGGTAAAAAAGACATTCCTGATCCTTACCGACAAAGTCGCGAAGCGTTCGACTATGCGTATAACCTTATCGACGAAGCTGCCAAAGCTTGGGCTAAGAAGTTATAAAGAATCCAGAGACGAGGTTTAAGTTATGCGTGGCGAGAGGTTTATTTTCTCTCGAAACTCGAAACTCGAAACTCGAAACTCGAAACTCAATACTCATTACTGGAATTTACAATGAGCATTACTCAAAACACCCAAATTAAACAGGACTCCGATGAAATCGATTTGGGGAAGCTGTTTGGCATCTTAGTCGATAATCGCTGGAATATTATCGCGATCACCTTCATCTTTGCCATTATCAGCGTGGCCTATGCTTTGTTGGCGACACCGGTTTATAAAGCCGATGCGCTGATCCAGGTTGAAACCAAAAGTACCGGTATGCCCGCGCTGGGTGATATGGGGGAGTTGTTCACCAGTGAATCGTCTGCTACCACCGAAATCGTGATCATCAAGTCACGGATGATTCTAGGTAATACGGTTGATAAGTTAAATCTGACCACTGTTGCTTTTCCGAACTACCTTCCGGTTATCGGCAAGGGCCTTGCGCGTATTCAGAGTAAGCAAAGCCACATTGAGATTAGTCGCTTTGAAGTGCCTGGTTATATCGATGAACCGATTTTTACACTGACTGTAACGGATAGTCAAACTGGCGTGTTTGAGCTGGTTGATAGTAATGAACGTCCAGTCTTAACTGGTACCGTAGGAGAGTTAGCCCAGCAAGGGGACTTTCGTCTGTTTGTGACGCAAATGTCAGCTGAAGATGGCGCGTCGTTTACGGTGGCGAAACGTTCACGTTTAGATGCGATCCAAGCACTACAACAGAACTTGTCGGTAAGTGAGCGCGGTAAGCAAACCGGTATTTTGCAGCTGTCGTATACTGGTGAAAACCGTCGCCACATCGAAAAAATCCTCAATGACATTAGTCAGAATTATTTCCTACAAAATGTGGAGCGCAACTCGGCGGAAGCAGAAAATAGCCTACAGTTCCTACGTACCCATTTACCTGATATTAAAACACAGTTAACGGCATCTGAAGATCAGCTGAATCAGTTCCGTCAGGACAATGAATCCATCGATTTAGGTTTGGAAGCAAAATCGACGTTGGATGTGATGGTGAAGCTTGAAGCGCAGCTAAATGAACTGACCTTCAAGGAAAGTGAAATTTCCCAGCGCTTTACGAAAGAACACCCGGCGTATTTATCATTGTTAGATAAGCGCAAAACCCTATTGGGTGAACGTGAACGTCTGAACAGTCAGATCCAAAAGCTGCCAAAAACCCAACGTGAAGTGTTGCGCTTGACACGTGATGTAGAAGTTAATCAGCAGATTTATGTGCAACTTTTGAATAAAGTGCAAGAGCTGAACATTGTGAAAGCCAGCACCGTGGGTAATGTGCGTATTCTGGATGCAGCGCAATCCTACACCAAGGCGGTGAAACCGAAGAAATCACTGATTGTGGTGTTGGCTACACTACTTGGTGGCATATTGGCGGTGGCTATTGTCTTGCTTCGTGCCGCCTTCCACCGTGGAGTGGAAAATCCGGATGAAATTGAGGCTATAGGCCTTCCAGTTTATGCCAGTGTACCTATGTCGGATTGGCAGATCGAACTGGAGAAAAAGCAAAAAAGGAAGAAGAGCTTAACGGTTGAAGAGACCTTATTGGCGGTTTCAAATCCAGCAGATCTTTCAATCGAAGCATTGCGTAGTCTGCGTACCAGCTTGCACTTTGCCATGATGGAAGCGAAAAACAATATTCTGATGATTTCAGGCCCGAGCCCAAGTATTGGTAAATCGTTTATCTCTGCCAATATGGCAGCGGTCATTGCAAAATCAGGCCAGAAGGTGTTGGTGATCGATGCTGATATGCGAAAAGGTCGGATGGAAAAGCAGATGGCAGTGAATCCCAAACCAGGCCTTTCTGATTATCTGAGTGGGCAAACGACTGTTGAAAGCTTGATTAAACAGCCCGGTGTTGATGGTTTAGACTTTATCGGCCGTGGTGAGGTGCCGCCAAATCCGTCAGAGCTGCTGATGCATCCTCGTTTTAAACAGTTGATGGATTGGGCGTCAGAAAATTACGATATTGTGTTAGTTGATACACCACCGATTCTGGCGGTGACTGATCCAGCAATTGTCGGTGCCCATGCGGGAACGACTTTGCTGGTTGGTCGATTTGGCCAGAATGCGGTGAAAGAAATTGAAGTCACCAAACAGCGTTTTGAGCAAAACGGCATTGAAGTGAAAGGCTTTATTTTAAATGCGGTGGTACGGAAAGCCAGTAGCTATTACGGAGGTAATTATGGTTATTACAACTATAGCTACGAGTCGAAAAAATAAGGTTATGCTTTGTGATATATAGCTAATAAAAGGCGCTGACTTCAGCGCCATAATTGTAGCTCAACATTGCTAACTAATAGCGCAACCTATTGGGACCTTACGGAAAGTTTACAAAACCTAGTGTTTACAAGAGGTAACCTGTAATAGGCTGTCAAAAAAAGAATAAAAGATGTCTCAGCTATACATGGTTACTGAGGCACAGTAGTGTGAAATGTCTGCAAATCCTCAGAATCCATCCTCACATTCGTGAGTGTATTTAAGAATTATATAAGAGAAAATTATGAAAATCCTCGTCACTGGCGGTGCTGGTTTTATTGGCTCAGCCGTAATTCGTCATATTATTAAAAACACATCTGATACGGTGATTAATGTCGATAAACTAACCTATGCAGGTAATTTAGAGTCGCTTTCAGAGGTGGATTCAAATGAACGTTATCGTTTTGAACAAGTCGATATTTGCAACCGCATTGAACTTGACCGACTATTTTCACAGTATCAACCTGATGCAGTGATGCACTTAGCCGCTGAATCTCACGTTGATCGCTCTATTGATAGCCCTGCCGCGTTCATTGAAACCAACATTGTTGGTACATATACGCTACTTGAAGCAACGCGCGCTTATTGGAATGAATTAAACGAGACGCAGAAAACTGCATTTCGATTCCACCATATCTCAACTGATGAAGTGTACGGTGATTTAAATGGTACGGATGACTTGTTTACTGAAACAACATCATATGAGCCATCGAGCCCATATTCAGCCTCAAAAGCATCAAGCGATCATTTAGTGCGTGCTTGGCTACGTACATATGGTTTACCTACCATTGTAACTAACTGCTCTAACAATTACGGCCCTTACCATTTCCCAGAAAAACTGATCCCGTTGATTATTCTCAATGCCTTAGACGGAAAGCCACTTCCAGTGTATGGCGATGGCATGCAAATCCGTGATTGGTTATTTGTTGAAGATCACGCTCGTGCGCTTTACACCGTCATAACGAAAGGTAAGATTGGTGAAACCTACAACATTGGTGGTCACAATGAGAAAGCCAACATTGAGGTAGTGAAAACCATCTGTTCACTAATGGAAGAGTTCGTGCCGAATAAGCCTGAAGGGGTGATTAAGTACCAAGATTTGATTACTTACGTGACTGATCGTCCTGGACATGATGTGCGCTATGCCATCGATGCTTCAAAAATTGAACGTGAATTAGGTTGGACTCCAGTAGAAACATTTGAATCAGGTATTCGCAACACCGTTGAGTGGTATCTGAATAATAAAAACTGGTGGATCCGTGTGTTAGATGGCTCATACAGCCGTGAACGTTTGGGGGGGGAAGCATAATGAAAGGGATTATTTTAGCCGGAGGCTCAGGTACTCGATTATACCCAGTAACACAAGGTGTATCGAAACAGCTATTACCCGTTTATGATAAGCCGATGATTTTTTATCCCTTATCTGTTTTAATGTTGGCGGAAATACGTGAGATCCTCATCATTACCACACCTGAAGACAAAAGCGGTTTTCAGCGACTACTAGGTGACGGAAAGCAATTAGGTCTTCGCCTTGAATATGCAGAGCAACCATCACCGGATGGCCTAGCACAGGCTTTTATTATTGGTGAAGAGTTTATTGGTGATGATAGTGTTTGTTTAGTGCTAGGTGATAATATATTTTGGGGGCAAGGTTTTACACCAAAATTATTAAAAGCGGCTAGTCGTACATCAGGAGCCTCTGTTTTTGGATATAAGGTTCATGATCCTGAACGATTTGGTGTGGTTGCGTTTGATGAAAATCAGAAAGCGGTATCGATTGAAGAAAAACCAATAGAACCAAAATCTAACTTCGCTGTCACAGGTTTATATTTTTACGATAATGATGTTATAAAAATCGCAAAAGATATTACTCCCTCAGAGCGTGGTGAGTTGGAGATCACCAGTGTTAATCAAGCCTATCTAGAGCGTGGTGATTTAAATGTTGAACTACTCGGTCGAGGCTTCGCTTGGTTAGATACAGGTACGCACGATAGCTTACTTGAAGCGGCAACATTTGTTGAGACTATCGAGCGACGCCAAGGATTTAAGATTGCTTGTCTAGAAGAAATTGCTTGGCGCAATGACTGGATTAGCTCTGATGATGTCTTAACATTAGCGAAACAATTATCAAAAAATGGCTATGGTCAATATCTCATTGAATTAATTAAGGAACTATAATGAGCTTAATCCAATTACTTGACTTTAAGTCACTCGGTGATGAGCGTGGCGACTTAGTTTCACTTGAAGAAAATAAGAATATTCCATTTGAGATCAAAAGAACATATTATATTTTTGGCACGGAAAAAGGGGTTGCACGAGGCTTTCATGCCCATAAAACACTAAAACAAGTTGCAGTATGTATAAAAGGTTCCTGTAAATTCAAAATGGATAATGGGCGTCAAAAAGAAGAAGTTAATCTAGATTCACCTCTTAAAGGATTGGTCATTGATATTATGCAATGGCATGAAATGTATGATTTTAGTGCTGATTGCGTCATGCTTATTTTAGCCAACGATTATTATGATGAAACAGATTATATTCGTGGATACGATGAATTTATAAAGCTGGTAACAAATAATGTTTATTCATGAGTTAAGTGATGTCCAATCTAAGTTTATCGGTGAAGAAACACGAGTTTGGCAATTTTCTGTTATTTTAGAAAAAGCAATAATTGGTCGGAATTGTAATATTTGCGCGCATACATTGATCGAAAATGATGTGACTATTGGTGATAATGTAACTGTCAAATCAGGGGTGTATCTCTGGGACGGTATTCATCTTGAGGATAATGTATTCATTGGTCCTTGTGTGACATTTTCTAACGATAAACTCCCTCGCTCGAAACAGTATCCTGATGAGTTTCCTAAAACCGTAGTCAAAAATGGGGCCTCGATAGGTGCAAATGCAACTATCCTCCCTAATATCATATTAGGTGAGCATTGTATGATTGGCGCAGGTGCTGTTGTAACCAAAGATGTATCTCCTTATGCTGTTGTTGTTGGAAATCCAGCTAAAGTTATACGCTATTTAGAGAAAGACAATGATTAAATTTTTAGATTTAAAAGCAGTCAATGAGCAATACCAAACGGAATTGAAAGAAGCTTGTAACCGTGTAATTGATTCTGGTTGGTACATCATGGGAAAGGAGTTAGAGTTATTTGAGCAAGAATTTTCCAGCTATTGTGGAACAAAACATGCGATAGGTGTTGCGAATGGTTTAGATGCATTAACGTTAGTCTTACGTGCATGGAAAGAAATGGGTAAGCTTCAGTCCGGTGATGAAGTCATTGTTCCAGCAAATACTTATATTGCATCAATTTTAGCGATTACAGAAAATGATTTGACACCAGTTTTGGTAGAGCCAAACTCTTCTACTTTTAATCTTTGTCCAATAAATACGAGAAATGCCATAACAGAAAACACAAAAGCTATTTTACCTGTGCACTTATATGGTCAATTAGCTCCGATGCCAGAATTGATGGTTATAGCAAATAAATATAATCTCCTCGTTCTTGAAGATTGTGCACAAGCACACGGCTCTAAACTAAATGATTGCAAGGCAGGGGCATGGGGTGATGCTGCTGGTTTTAGTTTTTATCCAGGTAAAAACTTAGGTGCGTTAGGTGATGCTGGTGCAATTACAACTAGTGATGACGATCTTGGTGATGTCTTACGAGCTTTACGCAACTATGGTTCTAATAAAAAATATGAAAATTCATATCAAGGTGTGAATAGCCGGCTAGATGAAATTCAAGCTGCGATGTTGAGAGTTAAATTACGTCATTTAGATGTAGAGATTGAACGTCGGCAGTATATTGCTCAACGATATATAAATGAAATTAATAATTCTTTAATTAAAAAGCCAATAGTTACTGATAAGGTATCAAATGTATGGCATTTGTTTGTGGTTCAGTGTGAAAATAGAAATGAGTTGCATTCATATTTGACTTCTAACAATGTGCAAACCTTAATTCATTACCCATTACCGCCACATAAACAAAAAGCATACTCCGAATGGTCTAAACTCGATTTGCCAGTGACAGAGCTTATTCACGAACAAGTCTTATCTTTACCTCTTGATCCTACAATGAGCGATGAAGATATTAATAAAGTTATAACTATTGTTAATGGCTATAAGTGATGTCTAAAAATATCTTAAGAAAGATAATATATTTCCCTTTTTATCTTATATCAAAAAAAATTACGTTTAAAAAATACATATTAACTGCGAGACAAGCTTTCATTGTCAAATCAAGAGGGAGCGGTAAATTATTCATTGGAGATAATACAAGCATAGGTAATTCAAATTCACCTGGATTTTTTTCATACTCATATCTTGATATCAGAGAAGGATCCAATGGGATAAGTATTGGGTGTTCAACTGTAATTGGTAATAGAATCAGTATTATTTCCAATAGTGAAATTCGCATTGGTAACAAATGTTTAATTGGTAATGATGTTAAAATTTATGATAGTGACTTTCATTCATTAAAACAAGATCGTAGAGTAGATAATTGCATAAGCGGAAACGTCAATATCGGAAATAATGTGTTTATTGGTGATGATGTAATTATATTGAAAGGAGTTTGCGTTGGTGAAAACTCTGTCATAGGAGCTGGAAGCGTCTTAACCAAGAGTGTTAGTAACAATGTGATTGTAGCAGGAAATCCAGCACGGAAGGTAGGTAGTGTCGATTAATCTTAAAAAAGTTATTGGATTTACATCGATAGGATTATTTTCGAATTTCTTTATTATGCTTTCTAGCTTTATTTTTATAAGAGCATCAACGCCAGAAGTATCTGGAATATACTTTTTTTATGTTGCATTGAGTGGTTTTATCGCTAATATGGCATTATTCGGTAATGCTACGTATTTTAATAAATCTATTGCAGATACAGAAAAAGAGAACTTATCATATTTGTCATCAAATATAAAATATTTCTTTATTCTCTCTTTTCTGCTATCAAGCATATGCATCCTATTTGCAATAAATAATAATGATATATATATATTTGCAATGGTGTTTATTGAAGTTGGTATATTTAAGGTTTATCGAGAAAGATTATATGGCTCTTATGCTAGGATTTATGAATCAAGTTTATCCTATTTTCGCGTTCAAGGGTTATATGTTATATTAAGACTAATTTCAATTTGCTTCTATTACTATGGTTATATTAATTTTGACTTATTAATCATATCGTTAGTCTTAATATCTACCCCATCAATTTTGGGAACGATTGGATTTTTCAAAACTATTTGTCATAAAGAACAGGCAGGATTACGTTCGTACTTTAAAAATGGAACTCCGTTTTTTATAGCCACAATTTTCACAATGGGCTACGATTATGCACCAGTATTTGCTCTCAAATTTTTCGGAAATGATATAGATGGTATAGGGTTATTCAGTGCTTCATATAAAATAATTTCAATTTTAATATTATCGCTTGGAATATTGACTCAATCACTACTTCCATATTTCAGAGGGATCTATAATGAATATGGTAAGAAACAAACCATAAATTCCGGGCTAAAGATTATTTCTATTTTGTCAACGCTCTATATACCTGCTTGGTATATGTTAAACCACTATGCGGATTTTATAATTAAAATTACACTAGGTGGAAACTATATGTCTGCTGTAGATGTATTAAAATATCAAGTAGTAGGAGTCTGGGGATCAATTATTAATTTTATATCGTTTTCAATTCTTCAAGCTATAGATGAGCAGTCAATAGTTGCTAAGATCATTGCGCCTTGTGCCATACTGAATTTATGTCTTAGTATCATGCTTGCATCTCATGGTGCAGAAGGGGTATCTATAGCACTGTCGACTAGCTTGCTAACATGCTCTTTATTGGTTTTGGGTTTCATATTTTACAAATACAGGTCAAGTTAAAATGATTCGATTTAGCTTTGTTGTACCGTTCTATAATGGAAGTAAATATATAAATGCGACTTTAGATTCGATACTTAGCCAAGACGGTGATGATTACGAAGTAATATTAATCAACGATGCATCTTCTGATATAGAGACGAAGGCATTATTTGACCTTGTGAAAACTAAACATGATAACAAAATAAAATTGATTCAGAATGAAGTTAATCTTGGTTTAATGTCGACTTTGAATAGAGGAGTATCATTGTCATCAGGTGATTATATTATAATCCTTGGACAAGATGATTTGATTTCTTCTTCACATCTTACTTCAACTATTGATTTTATCAAAAAAATCAAGTCAAAATTTTCAATTATATTCTGTGATGCCCATTATTTATCTGGGGATGCAAAAACTGGAATTATGGTTCGAGGTGAAAAGTTGAATAAATTTAAACAAAATACTATTGATTTTTCGTCATTAATAAGATGGAATTATATAGTTTCGACGGGTATTTGTATTAACAAACAGTCACTCTTAAGTGTTGGTGGTTTTGAAACAACGTTCAGGAATTATGGTGAGTGGTTAACATGGTTAAAATTGGCCAATCACAAGAAAGTATATATAAATCGTTCTATTTATTCCGAGTATCGAAGACATGATGCGAATATAACAAACTCAATGTTTAAAGATGATTTCAAAAATACATTCGAATACTATAAGTATGTTAATGAGTTTGCTTTCGAACTAAGCTCTAAGTCTATTTACAATTGGGGACTTTACTTATTTAATACAATTAAAAACAGGTCTCTTTTAACTTATAAAAATATATTTAAAGTGAGTCGTTCTCACAGTAGAGTTTTAAAAAATGAAAATACTATCCGTTAATGAAGCGCAAGGCCATAATATTGGTGACCAAGCAATATATGAGGGAGTGAAATCATTATTAAAAAATGAGAGTAAAATTAAAGTATCTCAGTTGCAGCTTTCTTTGCTTTCGAAAGAGAAAAAGGAACCAAGCAAGGAGAAAGAGAACTTTTACACTATATTAAAGGCCAATAATGTCATATATATGATTATTTTATATATTCGATTGATTGTGTTTAACGTTAAACGTTTTAAAAATGTAGTCGCGGAAATTGAAAACTCTGACTTTGTTCTATTTGGCGGTGGTTCTTTATTAATCAATAATAAATGTGTTTTTCCAATTAATCTTTTTTTTCTTTCTAGTATTTGCAAGTTAAAGAAAAAGAAATATGGTGTTGCTGGTGTATCGACTAGAAAAATAAACAGTAAATTCGCAACTTATCTTCTATGTAAGTTTTTAAATAATTGTGATTTTGTTTATGTGCGAGACCAGAACTCGATTAGTCTCTGCGAAAAACAGTTCAATGTAAAGGCTCACTTCTTACCTGATTTTGCTTTATGTCTTCCAAGTGTAAACAGAACGCCCAATAAAAAACAATTAGCAATAAATTTAATGGGACGTCAAACACATGGGTACTTTTCTATAAATGATAATCATAGGAAGTATATTGGTTCTGTTATTTCTCTAATTGAAAAATCCACTGAATTCAATGTTACACTTTTCACAACAGGCGAATTGTCAGATTCGATTGCTCTTAAAGAAATAACAAATTATTTTCAAGAGAAACACGATATATATTTGAATTCGATAGTGCCTGAGAATGTGGATGAATTAATTGAAGTTTACAAAAATAATCATATCGTGTTTGCAACAAGACTTCATTCAGCTATTGTTGGTTTAGCAAATGAAAATAAAGTTGTATGCTATAGATGGGATGACAAAGTCGAAGGGTTTTTTAGAAGTTTGACTATGGATCAAGCTTTGGTTTATGAGGGTGATGATTTTTATAAGTCTTTGCAAAATGCAATGTGTCTGAATAAGAATCTTTTGGTCGGTTATGATGATTTATTAGTCAAGTTAAAGGAGTTTGACATTGGCTAACGTACATTTGATTACATCTTTAGAAAGTGGTGGAGCACAAAAAGTTCTATTTGACTATTTGTTATCAATAGATAAAGTTAAACTTAGTTCTACTGTTGTTTACTCTTTAAAAGACATTGATTTTTATAGTGATAAAATTAAAGAGTTGGGCGTTCAAGTCTATCATTTAACTGAGAAGAGAAATTGGCCTAAATTTTTATATCATTCAGTCTTATCAAAGGGATATTTTAAGGCATGGATGTATCATTCGTGTATATTTTCTTTAATTGCTAGATTAAACGTAAGGAAAAAAATATTTTGGTCTATTCATCATGGAAGTTTAGAACGAAACAGTGATAGCAAAAGTACGCTCATTTCTGCATATATCTCTGCAATTTTAAGTTGGTTGTTACCTGAAAAGGTTGTCTTTGTAAGTACAGCGTGTCGAAATAATCACTTGAAAAATGGTTTCTGTAAAACTAACTCGCTGGTTATATATAATAATGTTGAATTATCATTATGGAACGTAAGAATAAAACCAAGAAAAGATATAACTTTTGTTGGTCGAGATCATCCAAATAAAAACTTAGATCTTTTTTTAAATGCATGTAAAAAAATCGAAGGCTTGAAAGATGATGTTAAGTTTAATATTGTTGGTAAAAACACTGAACATAGATTAAAACAAGGTGATTTTAGTTCTCGATTTAATTTTTATGGGGAGGTTGAAAGTGTCATTGATATTTATCGTGAAACCGACATATATATATGTACGTCATATACTGAGTCTTTTGGTTTGACAATTGTTGAAGCTATATCTAATGGGTGTAAAGTTATATGCCCTGACGATAATATATTTAGAGAGGTTACTTTAGATCAAGCTTACTACTATAAGCAAAACAACTTAGAATCTTTGGTTGATAAAATAGTTACTGCCATGTCGAATACCTGTAATGATGAAGAGTTATTTAATGCTCTTAAGGCAAAATATTCAAAGGAGAAGACTATTTCAAGATTGGCTTGGTTGTTAGGTGACTGTTGATGCTGCATTTTTTACTTTTATTTTTCATAGCTATATTACCTCGATATGGCGCAATTGATTTTGTTATCCTATTTTCATTTATCATATTATTCTTTAATTTTATAAAAACGAAAAAGTTAGTAATGGACCATGATTTATTGAAAATTACTTTTTGTATAATTATCATTTTTCCGGTTTCATTAATTGCGTATGTGAACAATCAGGACATTTTTGGCATTGTTAGGTTGATTAAATTAGTCTTATTATTACTTCTTGTGCCTAATGCTATTTTAACAATTAAACAAGATTTTTTCTTTAAGTGGTTTACTATATTTTTATTAGTAACTATTTCTATATTATATATTGAATATTTTAATATACTTGGTTTGAGAGTTTTTGTTAATGATATTCACAACTTATTGTACCATGGGCGTGATGTATCATATCGAGCTAAAGGTTTATTTGCAGGGTACTCTGCGGCAGGTGTATCATGTGGGTTTATTTCACTATATGCGTTATATTTTACAACGATAAAAAAAATCAAACCTCAAATTGGTACGCTTTTATTTTTGCTATCATATCTGGCGACATTCTTTACGGGTAGAACTGGTATCCTAATTGCCAGCCTTGGTATTATATTTTTTATTTTGTTTTTCTTTCGTGAATTTTTCACAATTAAAAAATTGTCTTATGTTTTATTGATGTTTTTATTGACTACCATATTTCTTCCTTTCTTAATGAAAGATGTTGACATGTCAAATGTTGAGATCACTTTTATACGTACTTTCGAAGTGTTCTTGAACTATCAAGAGAAAGGTGGCTTATCATCGGAAAGTACAACTCAACTAGCGAAAACTATTTCAATACCAGATGAAACAATTGAAATATTTGTCGGTAATGGGTTTGAACCTTGGAGTCTACAATCTAGACAGGCACATGTTCATCAGACCGACTCTGGCTTAATTCAGATTTTGTTCATGTATGGAATCTTTTCTTTCTTTTTGTATTACCTTCCTGTTTTATATGTATGGTATTCATCTTTGAAGATTACAGGGAGTGCTTGGGCTTCTATATATACTGCGGTAATAATTCCTCTAGCTTTTATTTCCGAAGTTAAAGGCCATTATATATACTCAAATTTGATTTTTGTTCTAGTTTGCTTTCCTTTTTTTTACCGTAAAATGGAGTGAAAATGAATTATTTAATTACTGGTGTCGCTGGTTTTATTGGTTCGAAAGTCGCAGGGTCTCTTTTAGACCAAGGCCACAATGTTGTTGGTATTGATAATTTAAATGATTATTATGATGTAGATTTGAAACTATATCGATTGGAACGCTTAAAAAGTAATGATTTTAATTTTATTAAACTCGATTTAGCAGATAGAGATGGTATCAAATCACTTTTTAGTGAACATAATTTTGATCGTGTTATTCATTTAGCAGCTCAAGCAGGTGTTCGTTACTCTATCGAAAATCCAATGGCTTATGCTGATAGTAACCTTATTGGCCATTTAAACATCCTTGAAGGATGTCGTCATAGCAAAATCCAACACTTAGTGTACGCATCATCAAGTTCGGTGTATGGTTTGAATGGTAAAACCCCTTTTTCTACTCAGGATTCTGTTGATCATCCGGTATCTCTTTACGCGGCAACTAAAAAATCAAATGAGTTGATGGCACATTCATACTCACATTTATATGATATTCCAACAACAGGGCTGCGTTTCTTCACTGTATATGGCCCATGGGGCCGTCCCGATATGGCGCCTTTCATCTTCACTAAGAAAATATTGGATGGCGAAACCATTGATATTAACAACAACGGTGATATGTGGCGTGATTTCACCTACATCGATGACATTGTAGAGGGAGTTATACGTATTGCTGGTGTTATTCCAACTCGAGATAATGCGTGGACAGTAGAAAAAGGTTCTCCCGCAACTAGTTCTGCGCCATACAGTGTTTATAATATCGGTTATGGAAGTCCAATAAATTTGATGGATTTTATCAAAGCTATCGAAAACGAATTAGGTGTTGAAGCCAAGAAAAACTTTCGAGAGATGCAAGCTGGTGATGTATATCAAACTTATGCGGAAACGCAAGACTTGTTCGAGGCTACTGGTTATAAACCACAAGTTGGCATTAAAGAAGGTGTCGAAAAGTTTATTTCTTGGTATAAAGAATTCTATAAGAAGTGAAAGTAATGGCTAATATCGCTATCTCGTCAAATACTAGTTGGTATATTTACAACTTTCGCAAGAACACCATTTCATCTCTGATAAGGGCTGGTCATGATGTCGTTGCGATTGCACCTGAAGATGAATACTCAAAAAAACTTGAAGCCTTAGGTGCGAAGTTTACTCATATTGATATAGATCAGGGGGGTACTAACCCTTTAAAGGATATTAAAACTTTCATCTCTTTTATCGCTATTTATCGTAAAGCTAATATTGATTTGGTTTTAAACTTTACGCCAAAAAACAATATCTATAGTACTATTGCTGCAAAAAGATGTGGTACTAAAGTTATTAATAATATCGCTGGTCTTGGTATTCTTTTTATTAATGAAAGTGTTACTTCAAAAATAGCGCGTGGATTGTATAAATTTAGTCAGAGAAAAGCAGATAAGATTTTCTTTCAAAATGAAGATGATCGCTCTCTATTCCTTAAAAATAAATTAGCTGATGCATCGATCACTGATCGTTTGCCTGGATCTGGGGCTGATTTGTCACGTTTTTCGTTATCACCTGCTGATAATGATAGTGTTGTTCGCTTTCTTCTGATTGCTCGTATGCTGTACGACAAAGGTATCGGTCATTATGTTGAAGCTGCGCGACAGCTGAAACAACGTTATGGCGATAAAGTTGAATTCAGAATGTTGGGGTTCCTTGATGTTGATAACCCTTCAGCTGTAACAAAATTTGATATGCAGTCATGGGTAGATGAAGGCATTATTAATTACCTTGGTGTTTCTGATTCTGTCGAAACTGAGATAGCAAAAGTTGATTGTATGGTGTTACCTTCTTTTTATCGAGAGGGAGTCCCCAAGTCACTCCTTGAAGCTGGTGCGATGGGGAAGCCTATTGTTACTACTGATAATGTCGGTTGTCGTGAAACAGTTGACCATAATATAAATGGTTTTTTATGTGAATCACGTTCAACTGAAAGCCTTTCTAGTGCTCTTGATAAAATGATAAATTTATCACATCAAGAACGTCTAGGTATGGGTATTGCTAGTCGGAACAAAATCGAAAAAGAATTTGATGAAAAAATAGTTATCAACAAATATCTTAAAGCTATTGAAGAAGTCTTATAAAGAGTTTAAACATGAATATTGCAATCGCAGGTACAGGCTATGTTGGCTTGTCAAATGCTATGCTGCTTGCACAGCATAATGATGTTATCGCAGTCGATATTATTGAAGAAAAAGTAAATATGTTAAATGATCGTGTATCTCCGATTGTTGATGCTGAAATTACTGACTTTCTTAATAATCAGGCATTAAGTTTCACTGCGACGCTTGATAAAAATTTAGCTTATAAAAATGCTAAATTTGTTATTATTGCTACTCCAACTGATTATGATGTTAAGAATAACTATTTTAATACATCATCTGTTGAGGCTGTAATTAAAGATGTGATGGCTATTAATCCTGATGCGGTTATGGTCATAAAATCAACGGTTCCTGTTGGTTATACACAGCGTATTAAGGAAGAACTGGGGTGTGAAAACCTTATTTTTTCACCTGAGTTCCTTCGAGAAGGTAAGGCTTTATACGATAATCTTTATCCATCTCGTATTATTGTGGGCGAGCGTAGCAAGCGTGCCAAGGATTTTGCTGCCCTATTGGTTGATGGTGCAATTAAAGAAGATATTGAGGTGTTGTTTACTGATTCGACTGAAGCCGAAGCTGTTAAACTTTTCTCTAATACATATCTAGCAATGCGTGTTGCATACTTTAATGAACTTGATTCTTATGCTGAATCTCATGGTTTAGATGCTCGTCAAATTATTGAAGGTGTTGGTTTAGACCCACGTATCGGGTCTCACTATAACAACCCATCATTCGGTTACGGTGGTTACTGCCTCCCCAAGGATACTAAACAACTTCGAGCTAACTATCAGGATGTACCGAATTGTTTGATTAGTGCTATTGTCGATGCTAATACTACTCGAAAGGACTTTATTGCTGATTCTATTTTGAAGCGCAAGCCAAAATGTGTGGGTATTTACAGGCTTATCATGAAATCTGGCTCTGATAATTTCCGTGCTTCTTCTATTCAGGGCATCATGAAGCGTATTAAAGCGAAAGGTATTGAGGTCGTAATATATGAACCTGTTTTAAATGACAAAGAATTTTTTAATTCTGCAGTTATTAGCGATCTTACTGAGTTCAAGACTATGTCGGATGTTATTGTCTCTAACCGTATGGCTGAAGAGTTAGCGGATGTTGAGAGTAAGGTCTATACGCGCGATTTGTTTGGGGCGGATTGATTCAAAGCGGGTAAAAGCGGCTCAATGATCCTGAGGCCCTTTGGCAGGGTAAGATCATGAAGAGTCCTTATTTTTCAAGGCTTCCAGTGGGGTCGCTTTTTTAGAATAGGCTTCATTTTTATCTCATAACTTACAATATTGAAAGAGTTTTATTGAAAGTTGATGATCGCTTTGACGATCAAATCTGGCTGTGATCATATAATGTTTTTTTAGGACAGATTTCAGCCATGAACGGACTAAGCCTTTTGGATCACATATCTATCATCAGAGACCCTCGTCAGTCGTGGAAAGTTGAGTATAAGCTTTCTGATATCCTTTTCCTCGCTATCGTTGCCGTTATCGGTGGTGCTGAAGGGTGGGAAGAAATAGAAGATTTCGGCCATGATCACCTTGATTGGCTTCGTCAATATGGTGACTTTGAACATGGTATTCCTGTTCACGATACGATAGCTCGTGTAATGGGAATGATATCGGCGAAACAGCTTCAAAAGTGTTTTGCTGCCTGGATGAAATCCTGTCATGAAGCAACAAATGGTGAAGTGATTGCCATTGATGGTAAGACACTTCGAAGCACTTACGATAAAGGTCGTCGACAAGGTGCCATTCATATGGTGAGCGCTTTTAGTGCCGCTAACCAGGTTGTTTTAGGGCAAGTGAAAACGTCAGAGAAATCCAACGAAATGACGGCAATTCCAGAATTATTGGAGTTACTGAACATACGTGGTTGCCTTGTCACCATTGACACGATGGGGTGCCAAAGGGATTTAGCGAAGAAAATCGTACAGAAAGAGGCGGACTACCTTCTAGCGGTAAAAGGAAACCAAAAGAAGCTAGAAAGTGCCTTTAATGATTTCTTTCGTTTAGAGATGCTTCAGACCTACGATGGTGATAAATACAGCACTCAAGAGAAAGGTCATGGACGAACAGAAACGCGCTTATCTTTAGTGAATTATGATTTATCCATCCTAGGTGATGTCGAGTTCGATTGGCCAGAACTAACGACAATGGGCATTGTTGCTTCTATCCGTCAAGAAGGCGATGAAGCCGCTGAATCAATGTCGATTCGCTATTACATTAGTTCCGCAAAGTTAACGGCAAAAGAGTTACTTGAGTCGACACGAGCACATTGGTCAATTGAAGTGCAGCTTCACTGGAAACTCGATGTAGGAATGAGTGAGGATGATTGTCGCATACGTCGAGATGAAGCCGGTGAGAACTTTGCTGCTATCCGCCATATAGCGTTAAATTTGCTGAATGCAGATAAGACATTTAAAGCGGGTATAAAACGTAAACAAAAACGGGCAGGAAGAAATAATGCCTACCTGTCACAAGTCCTTACGGGGCAAGGGGCTTCGTAATCTTGCCCTGGGCCCTTTGGTTAGAGCGAAAGGCAAAGGCTTGAAGAACGAATGACTTAGCCGAAGGTTGCTTGCAGGCCACAGGACTATATAAGCAGAATCCTCCTCCTCAAATAACTAAGGAACAGAAAACTCATTTTCATGGATAAACATAATGAAAAAAATAACAAAAGCTGTCATTCCTGTG
Organism: Photobacterium sp. HL06; assembly: GCF_059552575.1. Taxonomy (NCBI): domain Bacteria; kingdom Pseudomonadati; phylum Pseudomonadota; class Gammaproteobacteria; order Vibrionales; family Vibrionaceae; genus Photobacterium; species Photobacterium sp. HL06. Next base: position 3,140,024 of record NZ_CM183914.1, on the reverse strand, counting down.
GCAGGGCTAGGTACTCGTATGTTGCCGGCAACCAAGGCTATTCCGAAAGAAATGCTGCCGATCGTTGATAAACCGCTTATTCAATATATTGTAAATGAGTGTGTTGCTGCTGGTATTAAGGAAGTTGTATTGGTAACACACTCATCCAAAAATGCCATTGAAAACCACTTTGATACGTCTTACGAACTTGAAGCCACGCTTGAAAAGCGAGTTAAACGTCAGTTGCTAGATGAAGTTAAGTCTATCTGTCCACCTGATGTGACAATTATGCACGTTCGTCAGGGACATGCAAAAGGACTCGGTCACGCTGTATTGTGTGCCAAACCATTGGTGGGCGATGCCCCGTTTGCGGTGGTGCTGCCGGATGTTATCCTCGATGAGTATACCGCCGACCAGTCGACTGAGAATCTGGCGGCGATGGTTGAGCGGTATGAAGCAATGCGGTTTAGCCAGATCATGGTTGAACCGGTGCCGATGTCAGAAGTGTCCAAATACGGCGTGGTTGATTGTGGCGGTGCTGAACTCGAAAGTGGAGAGTCTCATTCGATGACAGCCATGGTGGAAAAACCGGCTGTTGAAGACGCGCCATCAAATTTGGCAGTGGTAGGACGTTATGTCCTGTCATCGAAGATCTGGGACAAACTCGCGATGACTCCGCCGGGCGCGGGTGATGAAATCCAGCTTACAGATGCCATTGATATGCTGATGACGGAAGAAACTGTTGAAGCCTTCCACATGACCGGTAAATCTCATGACTGTGGCGATAAGCTGGGTTATCTAAAAGCCTTTGTCGAGTATGGCCTGCGTCATGAGTCACTTGGTGAAGATTTCAATGATTACTTGAAGTCACTGACTTGCGAAGAAACAGCGCTGAAGTTGGTAGTTTAATCGGTTGCTAGAACCTAGAACCTAGAACCTAGAACCTAGGTTCTGTTTTCGATACTCTGAATTTATAAGAAAATACCTATGTCTACCGCTTTTATTTTTGTCTTTGTTACATCGTTTTGTAGTCTTTTTATTTTTCGAAAAGTTGCAAAACATATTGGTTTGGTTGATAAGCCAAACGCCCGGAAACACCATCAAGGAGTGATTCCGTTAGTTGGTGGTGTGTCTATCTTTTTCACTGTTGCAATCACTTATTTGGTGTTTGCGGAGTTGACGCCGGATGCGATTTTATTCTTGGTCTGCGCTACTATTCTGGTGATCACTGGAGTCATAGATGATCGCTACGATATCAGCTTTAAAATTCGCCTCGTAATTCAAGCGGGTGTTTCTTTGGCCATGATGTTGATTGGTGGCAAGAGCTTACACAACCTTGGTTTCTTGATGGGGAGCGACGCGATTGAGCTGTCGGTTGCTGCCAGTTATTTCATTACTATCATTGGTGTTATCGGTGCTATCAATGCGTTCAATATGGTTGATGGTATCGATGGCCTACTAGGTGGACTGGCTTCGGTCACGTTCGGAGCGTTGGGTTTTATGTTCCTAGTTGATGGCAATATGTCTCTGGCTATGAGCTGTGGCTTATTAGTGACTGCGATGGTGCCTTACATTCTGCTCAACCTTGGTTTTCCTTTAGGTCGTCGCTTTAAAGTATTCATGGGCGATGCCGGTAGTATCTTTATTGGTTTTACTGTCATTTGGCTGTTGATTGAAGCTACACAGGGGACGAATACTACACATATCCGCCCTGTAACAGCACTGTGGGTGATCGCAATTCCGCTGATGGATATGGCAACTATCATGGTGCGTCGTATCCGTAAGGGCCAATCGCCATTCAAACCAGACCGCGAACACTTGCATCACATCTGTCAGCGTATTGGCTTATCTTCTGGCATGTCGTTGTTTGTGATCTGCACCATGGCTATCATAATGGCGGGTGTTGGCATTTGGTCGGATATGGAGAAAATCAGTGAGTCTGTGATGTTCCTGAGCTTCCTTGGTGTGTTTGCGATGTACTTCTTCGTGATCAGCCATATCTGGCGTATTATTACGCTTATCCACAAAGTGTTTGGCACCAATAAGCCGATTGAATTTAATACGGATGTCCAGCCGGAAACCAATGTTGATAAGTAAATAGTAAAGCGGTAGCTGTAGGTATTTTGTGTTTATTAATGCCGTGTCTTATACAGAGACACGGCATTTTTTATAAGATTAAAAATAATCTAGTAACGAGTTGCTAGGCTCGAGTGGTGAGGAAAAGTTGAGCTTAGGGCCAGGGAAGAGCAAAAGCTTGACACCTAATGTTAGCTAAGAAGCTTTGGCTGCAGGACCCAGGACCCAGGACCCAGGACCCAGGACCCAGGACCCAGGACCCAGGACCCAGGACCCAGGACCCAGGACCCAGGACCCAGGACCCAGGACCCAGGACCCAGGACCCAGGACCCAGGACCCAGGACCCAGGACCCGTTTTTTCTCGACACTCGTACCTCAATCTATTTCCACACTTACATTAGAAAACATAACTATGACTAGAAAATATTTTGGCACTGACGGTGTACGCGGAAAGGTAGGTGACTACCCAATTACACCTGATTTTGCCTTAAAGCTTGGCTGGGCGGCGGGACGTGTGTTATCTCGCCTTGGAACTAAGAAAGTAATCATTGGCAAAGATACCCGTATTTCAGGATATATGCTGGAATCTGCGCTAGAAGCCGGTTTGTCGGCTGCTGGAATTAATGCGGTACTAACGGGGCCTATCCCGACACCTGCGGTTGCTTATCTGACTAAAACGTTCCGTGCAGAAGCGGGGATTGTGATCAGTGCTTCTCATAACCCGTATTACGATAACGGTATCAAGTTCTTCTCAGCATCGGGTGAAAAACTACCAGATGAAGTTGAATTGGCGATTGAGGCGGAGCTGGATAAAGATATCGAATGTGTCTCATCAGATTTGCTGGGTAAAGCCTCACGCATGGAAGATGCTGCTGGTCGCTATATCGAGTTCTGTAAAGGGACATTCCCATCATCATTGTCGCTAGCTGGCATGAAGCTAGTGGTCGATAGTGCAAATGGTGCGGCTTATCATATTGCGCCTGCGGTATTTAGCGAATTAGGTGCAGAGGTTATTGCAATTGGTAATCAGCCTAACGGTCTGAACATTAATGATAAGTGCGGTGCGACTTCTATGGCGTTACTGCAAAAGACTGTGGTAGAAGAAAAAGCGGATTTGGGTATTGCACTAGATGGTGACAGTGACCGAATCATGATGGTGGACAGTCAGGGTAATGTTGCCGATGGTGATCAGCTTCTTTATGTCTTAGCTAAGCAAGCGTTAATTGACGGCCAGCTAAAAGGTGGCGTTGTCGGTACGCTGATGTCCAATATGGGGCTAGAAGTAGCTTTGGCTAAACTGGGTATCCCATTTGTCCGTGCCAATGTCGGTGACCGCTATGTGATGGAGCAATTGCTTGAACGCGATTGGTTGTTAGGTGGTGAAAACTCAGGTCACGTGATTTGTCGTAAACTGGTTACAACTGGTGATGCCATTGTGGCAGCCCTGCAAGTCTTAGCGGTTGTACAGCGTAGTGGCAAGACGCTGGATGAGCTGGTTGGTGACATGCCCATGATGCCACAAATTCTAGTCAATGTTCGTTTCAGTGGCGACTCCAAACCACTTGAGTCAGAATTGGTTAAGTCAGCTGTTGCCAATGCAGAAGAGGCGATGGATGTGGGCAGCGAAACGCCGAAAGGACGTATTTTGCTACGTAAATCAGGCACTGAGCCGCTTATCCGTGTCATGGCGGAAGCAGAATCTGCCGAGCTTGCTGAGCTGTGGGCTAGCCACATTGCTGAAGCGGTAAAAGCAGCATAAAATGAGTTACTAAATGAAAAGCGATATCTTTGAGAAAGAGATGTCGCTTTTTTGTATACGTATAGTTAACCAATGCGGCCTTATTCGGTCTGACTTAGCCAATGCTTGCTGACATTGATACAAGACAGAGACTTATTATTGCCCAGGATCATCAATTGACTTAATTGTACGTTGTTTATTTTATTATCATTGGGAAGATGAAATGAAGGTACTAGTCACAGGCGGAATGGGTTATATCGGTAGCCATACCTGCGTGCAAATGATCGAAGCTGGTATGACACCTATTATTATTGATAACCTTTATAACAGTAAAGAAACGGTGCTCGATCGCATTGAAAAGCTAACCGATGAAAGGCCTACCTTCTATAAAGGTGATATTAGAGATCGTCAATTCCTCGATCAGATCTTTATTGAACATAGCATTGATTCGGTTATTCACTTCGCCGGGCTGAAAGCGGTAGGCGAATCTGTCGAGCAACCGTTGAAGTATTATGATAACAACGTTCATGGCACGTTAGTATTGGTTGAAGCAATGCTGGCAGCCGATGTTAAAAGTCTTATCTTCAGCTCATCGGCAACGGTTTATGGCGATCCGGCTTCTGTACCTATTCGTGAAGATTTTCCAACCAGTGCCACGAACCCTTACGGGCGCAGTAAGCTGATGGTTGAAGAGTGTCTGACGGACATTCAAAAAGCGCACCCTGATATGAGTGTCACGATTTTACGTTATTTCAACCCGGTTGGCTCGCATCAGTCCGGAGAGCTGGGAGAAGATCCGCAAGGTATTCCAAATAACCTGATGCCATTTATTTCTCAGGTAGCTGTTGGCCGTCGTGAGTACCTGTCTGTGTTTGGTAATGATTACTCGACCGTTGATGGTACCGGAGTGCGTGATTATATTCATGTTGTAGATCTTGCAGATGGTCACCTTGCAGCGCTTAATTATCGAGGCAAAGAGGCTGGCCTGCACATCTATAACCTGGGTACGGGTAATGGATATAGCGTACTACAAATGGTTGAAGCGTTTTCAAACTCTTCCGGTGTCAATATTGATTACAAAATTGCACCACGCCGTGCTGGAGATATCGCAGAGTGTTGGGCAGATCCGGCAAAAGCGCAGTCTGAGTTACATTGGCAAGCAACTCATACGTTAGATGACATGACGACAGACACATGGCGCTGGCAGTCGCAGAATCCTACCGGGTATCCATCAAAATAACGATCACTGACGCAATATTGTTGACGGATATCGCTGCGGCCATTTTTTCAATGGTAAGCCTTTCATTTATAAATTCGAATTGCTGTGTTCATTTTACGGTAAATCGTAACAGTGCTTTACGTTAAGCTAGCGAATTGGTGCTGATTATGGAAAAATCACCTAGCCTGATACCGGGTTAGGTGTGCCAGTAAGCAGTATAGTATGTGGAGAAAGGCTCTAGATGAAACCAAAGATTAGCCGAGTTGTAAAAGTTAGATTTTTGCTTCTAGCTTTAGGAGTAATAGCTATTGGGTGGGGAAGTGTTGCGTACTTGGACATAAACGAGAGTCAACCAGATAAAAAAGAGCAGCAGCTTAGCCAAGAGCAGCTTGTAAGAGGGGAGCATTTGAAGCTTAAGCCTGAAACTGCCCCTCTTTCGGCTTTAGTGAGTACTGACATAAATGACATTTCTTCATTCAGGCAACAAATGTGTCAAAAGAGTGTGCCTGAGTATATCGGTGTGCATGAAGACCGTTCATCACCAGAAACTATCGATCTAAGAGCTGAAATGTTCCTTAAAGGAGAATGGGACTTTAAGGGAAACAACTATGTTTTTCCGAATCCGATCGACTGGGATGCGAACCCATTTGATAGTCGGACATGGCGTTATCAATTGAATGCGTGGCGCCCTATTCATAGTGCTTTAGCAAAGTGGAATGAAGTACAGAATACTGATGTTGAGTATGCGGCAAAAATTGAAGATACCGTTTTCAATTTTGCACTAAGCTGGTCTGGTGATAATTTCTTCCCGGGAGAGGATTACCGTACCGGTGATCAAAGCTCTTTTATTTGGTATGACATGGCTGCAGGCCATCGTGCTGCTGTATTAGGGCAACTAATTCGGATAGCCTCTTGTAACGAAAAAGTTACCGATGAACAATACCTTACTTTACTCCGTGTTGCTGCCGACCACTTAATGTACCTAGGTGCAGATCGGTTTCATATTGCACATAATAATCATGGTATATATCAATCGATTGGTGCTGTAATGCTGTGCCACCGTGTTCCTGAATTACAGCTTTGCGGTTCTGTAAAGCAAATTTCAGAGCAACGGATGCAAACGGCGCTGGAAACTAGCTTTTCGGAAGAAGGTGTTCATAAAGAGCACTCTCCACGTTACCACTTCTACATGCTGGAAGTGCTGGAAGTACTTGACCGTATCGCAGAGCTTGCTGGCTTTTCAGACAAAACGGTCCAGATGATCACTGACACGTATGAAAATGCACAAGCAACACTTGCTTGGTTTATAAAACCAAACGGAAAATTAGTGCAATTCGGTGATACAGACGAAAAATTCCTGAAAGAAAAAGATCTGACGGATCTTGTTGGGGCTGGTAATATCAATCCGTTGTTGGCCTGGACATTAGCCAATAAGAACACAGAGCGACCTTATCCAGCAGATTTTAGAGTGTTTAATGATGCTGGCTATGCCGTTTACCGACAACAAGCTGGGTTAGATGGCAGTTCTGAGACGGCTGCATTTTTAGCGATGAACGCAGCATTCCATTCTCGTGTTCATAAACACATTGATGATCTATCATTTGAGTGGTCTGACTTTGGGCAAGATATTATTGTCGAGCCGGGTATGTTTGGCTACGAAGGTAAGACAAAACCAGGTACGGAATTACGTCGCCTTGGATTCTATTATGATCATCCTGCCCGTGTTTATGTTGAAAGTCCGCATGCACACAATACCTTAGAAATCGATGGAGCCCCTGACTCTCGACGTAATGTTGTACCGTATGGCTCAGGGATCAAAGCGGGAGGCACAACGGATAAAGGTTGGTTTTATATTGATGCGTCTGCTCCTCGTAAAAAATCAGTAAATCATAGGCGCATTTTATTAATGAGCCCACATAACTGGCTACTTGTTGTTGATAAAGTACAGCCGTTGAGTGGAGTGGAAGTTAACAGCCATAGCTTTACCCAATGGTTTCATTTGAATCCAGCTGCCGAGCAAATATCACAACAGGAGGGACGCAGTCAGTTTCGGGTAGCGTCGGTACCAATTACTTTTATGAGTTTAACGGATAGAGATAGTGCGTTTTCTGTTGTGAAAGGTCAAACTGAGCCGCGTTATCAAGGCTGGCACTCAGATACTTCTCGCAAGCTAGTCCCTAATTTTGCTATTGGCTTAAAGGTTGAGGGAGAGCAAGCTGAAATAGTCACATTGATCGATATAACAGGTCGCCAAATTATTGACAGCTCTTATGAAGGCAATCCTTCTGATGGTTCTTTAATGGCGAACTGGACATATGCAGATGGAGAGACGGTTAATATCCAAGTTGATGATATAAAAGGTAAACTTACGTTTAAATAGTGTCTCTAGCTGAGAGCGTTTGATGAAAATGATATGGCATGCGTTCAGCATGCCATATCACTATTAAACGTTTGGAAAGAAGTGCTCTGCCGCTTTGTCAGTTTATTGTTAAGAGTCAATAAATTGATGGGTCTGAAGATGAAGCACTCTCTGTTTCTTGTTAATTTGTTCGATAGGCGTCCTATGTAGCACTTCAAATTTATGGTAGGATTTGCCCTTTCGTGACGCTTGCGTGGAGTAGAGATCCATTCAAAATGGACGATATCCTGATGGAACTTGAACCTGGAAACAGTTTCGGTTTCTGATTCAGTTTGGGTATTAGGTGATGAGCTATGGAGCTTTATTAAAAGCTGTAACGTATCAGATCATTTCTACTTGTTTTCTGAGTTGAACGTAGGTTTTTGATTTTATTTTTGATAACTGTCCCGCGTGATATCTGTTATCAGTGATTAGTATAGGTTAAAGCAAACATGTCAAAAAAACGTGTTTTGACGGTATTCGGTACACGACCGGAAGCAATAAAAATGGCACCGCTTGTTCATGCTCTAGACGCTGATGAGCGCTATGATGCAAAAGTGTGTGTTACTGCTCAGCATCGCGAAATGTTGGATCAGGTTATGGATCTGTTTGATATTAATCCGGATTTTGATCTGGATCTTATGAAGGCAGGGCAAACACTAAATGAAGTGACTTCAAGAATCCTGATAGAGTTAAAGCCTGTACTCGAGCAGTTTAAGCCAGATGTTGTGTTAGTACATGGCGATACAGCAACAACATTTGCTGCTAGTCTTGCAGCATACTATGAACAAATTTCGGTCGGTCATGTTGAAGCTGGTTTACGTACTGGCAATATTTATTCTCCGTGGCCAGAAGAAGCGAACCGCAGATTAACGGGTTCATTAACACGTTATCATTTTGCACCGACGGAAACATCTCGCCAGAATCTGCTAAATGAAAACTATGGCGATAAAGATATTTTTGTTACGGGTAATACAGTTATCGATGCCCTGTTAATGGTGAAGAATAAAATTGCCAATGACAAGGATCTACTTTCGACACTGGCTTCCCAGTTTCCATTCCTAGATGAGAATAAAAAGCTAATTCTGGTTACAGGTCATCGCCGAGAAAGCTTTGGTGGTGGTTTTGAGCGTATTTGTCAAGCGCTGTCAGATGTAGCGAAAGAGCACCCAGATACTCAGGTTGTTTACCCTGTTCACCTTAACCCAAATGTCAGAGAGCCGGTTAATCGTATATTGCAAGGTGTCGATAATATCCACCTCATTGAGCCACAGCAATACCTGCCGTTTGTTTATTTGATGAACCGTGCACATATCATTCTAACTGATTCTGGTGGTATTCAAGAAGAGGCACCATCACTAGGAAAGCCGGTGTTAGTGATGCGTGAAACGACAGAGCGCCCTGAAGCAGTAGCGGCTGGAACAGTAAAGCTGGTAGGTACCGATGTAGAGATGATTGTTAGCAGCTTGCGTGACTTGCTGACCAATGAGAAGGCCTACCAGGAAATGAGCTTTGCCCATAATCCATATGGGGATGGTAAGGCTTGTGAACGTATTTTGAACGTATTAGAAAATTAATTGAGGATTCATGATGTCTTTTGAAACCGTATCAGTAATTGGCTTGGGCTATATTGGTCTACCGACAGCTGCCATGTTTGCGTCACGCAAAAAGAAAGTGATTGGTGTTGATGTCAATGAGCTGGCTGTTAACACTATCAATCAAGGTAAAATCCATATTGTTGAGCCTGAACTTGATATGATTGTTCATGCTGCGGTTAGCGAAGGCTATTTGCGCGCAACTATGAGTCCAGAGCCTGCTGATGCTTTTTTGATTGCTGTACCAACACCATTTAAAGGGGATCATGAGCCTGATTTAGCCTACATCGAAGCGGCTAGCAAGGCGATAGCTCCAGTGTTGAAAAAAGGTGACTTGGTAATTTTGGAGTCAACTTCTCCTGTTGGCGCAACAGAGCAGATGGCAGCATGGCTGGCTGAAGCTCGTCCAGATCTGACTTTCCCTCAACAGGTCGGTGAGCAGGCTGATGTGAATGTGGCACACTGCCCTGAGCGCGTTCTTCCTGGTCATGTTGTTCGTGAACTGGTTGACAATGATCGCGTAATTGGTGGTATGACAGAAGTCTGTTCGCAGCGCTCTGTTGAGCTGTATAAAACATTTGTTAACGGTGAGTGCGTAGTTACCAATGCCCGTACAGCAGAAATGGCTAAACTGACTGAAAACAGCTTCCGTGATGTGAATATCGCGTTTGCCAATGAGCTGTCTGTGATCTGTGATGAACTAGACATTGATGTTTGGGAGCTGGTGAAGCTTTCTAATCGTCACCCTCGCGTAAATATTCTACAGCCTGGCCCTGGTGTCGGCGGCCATTGCATCGCTGTCGATCCTTGGTTTATTGTGTCAAAAACCCCAGAGTTGGCGAAGCTTATCCACACGGCTCGTCTAGTGAATGACGGTAAACCTGAGTGGGTTATTGAGAAAGTTAAACTAGCGATTGCTGAGTACTTATTGGAGAATCCTGAAAAATCAGCTTCTGATGTAACGATTGCTTGCTATGGCTTGGCATTCAAACCAGATATTGATGACTTACGTGAAAGCCCAGCATTGGATATTACACGCAAGATTGCTGAACTCAATCAAGTGCATGTAGTGGCAGTGGAGCCGAATATCGAGCAGCTGGATACTAATAAGGTTAAAGCTTCACTGGTTAGTTATGAAACAGCTAGCAAAGAAGCTGATATTCATGTACTTCTAGTTGATCATGCTGGATTTAAGGGTGTAAAACCAGAGAACGGCAAAATTGTCGATACCAAAGGGATCTGGAAATAGAATCCGGACCAACAACTGAGTAAGAGCTTAGTTGTATTATACAAACAGGCCTCGAGTGAGATGTATAAATTACTCTCATAAGAGGCCTGTTTCAAAGTTATTAGAAAAATGTGCCTAGTTTGATGAAACGAATATTATTAACAGGTTATTTATTGTCAAAAGCCGAGATTAGGAAGCATCTGCTAGAGCGAAAAGCAGGCTTTTTTTGGTTATTGATTGAGCCTGTCATTTTGATAGCGATTTTTATTTTAATCGTCGGAGAAGTGTTAAAAAAGGGATCATGGAACGGGCCCTATGGTGTGGTTCTTTTGTCTGGCTTATTAGGCTGGCAGGCATTTTCTCGTTCAATTTTTAGCAGTTGCAACTCTGTGATTAAGTATAAGTCCTTATCTGCAGATTTCAAAAATCATACTTGGTTATTCTCTATTCCGATTGTGATTTATAACCATGCATATTTACTAGTCGGCAGCATTCTTCTTATTCCAATTGCTTTATTATATGGCTTGTCGGTTAACCCTGCGTATATTGTCTTGGGCTTTATCTCCCAACTTATAGTTTGCATTATATGTGCATCATTCGTAAGTATTATATTTGTTGGTTTTAGGGATATTAAAGCAATATCGGGTTTGTTATTACGTGGTATGTGGTTTTTAAGCCCTGTACTTTATACAACTGAACATTTCATGACCCTTGCACCAACGGAGTTGGTCAAGAAACTCTTTTTGTTTAATCCAATGGTGATGCCAATTAATTTCTATCGTATTGGGTTTGGTGTTGTTGAAGGCATGCGTATAGATATTATTTATAGCTATGTTATTTCATTTGCTATTTTGATCGCTTTACTGTTTGTTGTTAATCGTCGAATGTCCAAAAAGATTGCGGTGCTGGGTGATGATTTCTATTAAGTTTCAAGATGCGAAATATAAGTTCGCAAAAAGAGATAGTGTCCTGTCTTTTTGCCTGGAAAGCCCTCATTCAATCGAACTAGATGTATGTTCGAATGACTTGTCTCGATCAGTTGCACTTGCGTTGTCAAATAAGGTTGAGCCATTAGAAGGTCAGCGGACAGCTTCATGCCGCTTTATTTATTATGACTTGCATTTCCCGTTCAATGAGCACCTGACATTAACGGAGAACTTACGCTTGTTTGCAATGGCAAAATCGCACACGGACCAATGGTGTAAAAAAGCAATTGAAAAAATAGATAACTATTACAAATTTTCCTGGCAAGTCTGTTTTAATCAACAGAAAAAAGATGAGAAACTATTGTTTAAACAGTTATGCTATTTTTGCTTGCCAGATACTGTACTGGTTGTTCAGGATAAAGCTGTATATGGCGTTGATGACTATCGAAAGCCGGCACAGGCTATGTTTGATGATTTACTTTCCCAGGGGAAGGTTATCTTTGTGTCGGAAAAATCGATGCCAACAACAGTAAATACTGATAAGTTTAAACTGGTTACAGAACAAAATAGATGCGAAATTAAGAGAATATCATGACGGACGTTGATAAGAACAAACCACAAGCTATTCATCCGCTGCTGTTGCCACCACGGTTTGTATATGGAAAAACAAAAGTATTGGCACGTTTAGTCTTGCGTTTTTTTAAGATTATTCGCCGACGCGGGGTAACCACTCGAGTCAATAATCGTATGCTGAAGACGGACTTTATCGGTCAAGTAAAAGAGACAACGACACCTGTTTCAGTATCCGGTGATAAGGTATTGTATTTGGCACATATGAGTTTGCCATATGATTCTGCGGGCTATGCTACTCGGACTCATAGTCTGTTGTCTAATGTTCCTGAAGAAAAATTTGATGCATTTACGCGCCTTGGTTACCCATTTGACATCACTAAGAGTTTGAATAAGTTTCAGACTATTCATGGTGAAGAAACAGATAAGCAATTTGAAACTGTTGATTATGAAGGTGTCCAGTACCGTAAGTTATTAGATGGAGATAATAACCAGCGAACACTAGACCGAATCCAATATATTGAACGCTACGCTGATAAAATAGTGGAACAAGTTAAAAGTGGTCAATATAAGTTGATTCATGCAAGCTCAGATTATCGCAATGGTATACCTGCGGGAATTGCTTCAAAACGAACGGGGATCCCTTTTATCTATGAGGTACGTGGCCTTTGGCATATAACTCGTGCATCGAAAGATGAAAGTGTTCGTAACAGTATCGATTTTCAAATTGCTCAAAAGATGGAATTGGACACTTGTCGTTATGCTGACCATGTTGTTGTATTAACAGAAGGATTAAAGCAGTGGTTAGTGGCCGAGGGGATTGGCGCTGAGAAAATTTCGGTATTACCTAATGGTATCAGTTTCCAACGTTTTGCTGAAAATGTGACTGATAAGGCTGAGCCTGTCAACCAAGTTCCGGTTATTGGTTATGTCGGCTCATTTGCAAAATATGAAGGTTTGTTGCACTTGGTTGAAGCGGCTGAAATATTGCGTGATCGGGGACAGAAGTTCAAGTTGTTGCTAGTTGGTGACGGTGAGGATTTAAGCCCATTGAAACTGCTGGTCGAGAAGAAAGGCCTGTCAGACTACTTTGAGCTTCCAGGGCGTGTCGACTTTCATGCGGTTCAGGACTATTACAATCAGATTGATATTTGTGTTTTTCCGCGTCTGCCAATGGAGGTGTGCGAGCTTGTCTCACCATTGAAACCATTTGAAGCTATGTACCTAAAGAAAGCGGTATTGGCCTCAGATGTCGCAGCACAGAAAGAGTTCATTGTTGAAGAGTATAATGGTTTGCTTCACCGTAAAGGCGATGTGCAATCATTGGCCGATAAACTCGAAACTTTGCTTGTCGATGAGTCTCTCTGTAAACGATTAGGGCAGAATGCTCATGATTGGGTTTTAGAAAACCGTCAGTGGGAAAACATAATCACTAAGCTAACTGCTATTTATGAGCGTTATTGATAGCAGATCGTTATTGATTGTAGAAAGATAGAATTACATGGATGTGGTTCATAATCAGTATGAGGCCCGCTTGTTGTTGGAGTGAGCCTCATACTCTTACCTTTAACGTGATTTTGCCGGATATTATTCGGTAATAGCTCAAAGGTTAATCACTTGAGCACGATGTTAAGGTGCTAGGCGCACCTTCCTAAGAATCTATGTTCAGGGAGATTGTTATCAGTGGTATGATCTTACGGCTTAAGAATAAAATGAGCTGATAGGCTCATTGTTAATTTCCTCCGTTTCTGTATTGGCAAAGTCAAGACATTTTGCAGCTTATTATTCGTTCAGCTGGAATACTGACTCGAGAGGAAATGCCTAATCACAACGGTATAACTCTCCCATGCTGAGGGTTTGATTTAAAAGATGCCAAAGAAATTGGCACGGCAGGAAAAAAATGTCTGATATATTGATGCTGCTGAAGTGCAATGGCCTTGCATATGATGATCGTGTTCGTAAAGAGTGTGTATCACTCGCTCAGCGAAACCTAAAACCTCGAATTCTTGTCCTAGACAATAGTAATGAAAAGTCGGAAGGTACCGTCTATGATGGCAGTGCTTCTTTTCGTGCGTTCAAGCTGCTAACGCGCTCGTTATTTTCAGGCAACAAGCTGTTGTTTGTTAAACTGCTTGAGTTTTTCTTCTATATTTTTCCTGAGACGGTAAAGCGTCGACATGCCGTCTGGCTACACGATCCGCTCATGTTTGTTTTTGTTCCATATTTCTATCTTTTGAAGCGCTTGGGGCGTATCGATATGGTGATTTGGGATCAACACGAACTTCCTCCTGAGTACTTTCTTAAACATAAAATTTTACGCCAAGTTTATTGTATTGCTTTGAGATTGGCTGATATTCGTATTCATGCCAATGAAGAAAGAGCACAGTTCCTTAACAAACAGATCGGCGAAGAGTTTGATTATCGGGTGTTACGAAACTTTGTCGATGACACGTTTAGTCAAGAACCTGCTCAGCCGTTGTCAAAGGAGACTCTTTCCTGGCTGGCTGATGAGCCTTACCTTTTGTTGCAAAGTGGCGGCTATAAAGTGCGCTGTTTTGAACAGGTAGCCGAGGCTGTTTGCCTGGATTTGCAGGTAAAGTGTGTGGTTGTTGGTGGTTATGACCGTAGCTACATTGATGCGTTGAGACAACGCTTTGACAACTTTGATCAGTATTTTTTGTTTATCGGCATGGTACCCCAGATGCGTCTGGTTGACTATATCGATCCAGCGATGGCGAGTGTGATCTTGTATGATGCATCGTCACCAAACTCTGAGTTTTGTGAACCGAACCGATTATATTATGCGATTTCTCGTCAGGTACCTGTCATTGTGGGCTGTAATCCAACCATGGCTAATATTGTTAGAAGTAGTCGCTGTGGTGTGGTACTTGATACTGACGGGACTGAGCCACAAAGTATCACTGAAGGTATCAAGAGATTTTTCCACCTTAAAGAGCAAGGCTTTTCGTTTGGGTATGCTTGTATGTGGCGCTCTCAGGAAGAGATATTTGACGAGTTGTCTAAGAGTTTAGTATGAAGATCATCTACTTCCATCAGCACTTTTCGACCCCTCAGGGGTCAACAGGTACCCGTTCATATGAAATGGCACGTCGACTTGTGAGAGCCGGTCATGAGGTAACCATTGTATGTGGAAGCTACAGTGCAGGTAACACTGGCCTGAAAAGTGTTTTCAATAATGGGCAGCGACAAGGGAGTGTCGATGGTATTAATATCATCGAGCTACAGCTGGAATATAGTAATAGTCAGGGTTTTATTCGGCGTAGTATGGTCTTTCTTTCCTATGCAATGCGCAGTATTGGAGTCGCACTTCGTGCTGAATATGATCTGATTATTACAACCAGTACGCCGCTGACAGCTGGTCTTCCCGGTATCGCCGCACGTTGGTTACGACGTAAACCGTTTGTTTTTGAAGTTCGGGATTTGTGGCCTGAGCTGCCTAAAGAGATGGGGGTGATCACCAATCCTTTGGTATTAGCGGCTATGTCATTCTTGGAATGGAGTGCTTATCATTCTGCTCAACGCTGTATTGGTTTGGCTCCTGGTATTGTTGATGGCATTGAAAAGCGTGGGGTTGTCCGCGATAACATTGTGATGGTGCCTAACGGGTGCGATCTCGAACTATTTGATCAGGGTAAGAGTGGCCCCCGCCCAGTGAGTGTTGAATGTGATGACTTAATGGTGTTGTTTTCTGGAACCCATGGCCTTGCAAATGGCTTGGACGCCGTGCTTGATGCCGCGGCTGAGTTGAAGAGCCGAGGCCGTTCAGACATTAAATTTGTGCTGGTAGGTGAGGGAAAACTTAAACCAAGCTATCAGCAACGTGCGGCAGAAGAAAAGTTAGATAATATTGTTTTCATGCCACCGGTTGCAAAAACTGCCTTAGCGGATGTAATGAAAACAGCCGATATTGGTTTGCAAATTTTAGCTAACGTACCTGCGTTCTATTATGGGACATCGCCAAATAAGTTTTTTGATTACATTGCGGCAGGGCTTCCGGTATTAACCAACTATCCGGGATGGATTGCCGATATGATCCAGCAGAATCAATGTGGTTATAGCATTGGAGCTGAAGATGCCTGTCAGTTTGCCGATACGTTGGAATATGCGGCAGATAATCGTGAGCTATTAAAGCCGATGGGCAATAAGGCAAGGCAGCTTGCTGAGGCTGAGTTTGACCGTGAGCAGTTGGCAAACTGCTGGGTGGAGTGGCTGGAAGGAGCTGTGAAATGAAACGATTGTTTGATCTAGTGGTAGCACTTTTCACTGTCATTGTATTTTCTCCGTTATTACTCGTAGTGGCATTTCTAGTAAGGAAAAAATTGGGTTCACCGATATTATTTCGCCAAATTAGACCAGGTATAAATGGTGTGCCTTTTGAAATGATAAAGTTCAGAACTATGCGAGATACGGTCGATAGTGAGGGGCAGCCTTTACCGGACTCTGCGAGGCTGACTTCATTTGGTAAGATGCTACGGGCAACTAGTTTGGATGAACTCCCTGAGCTTTGGAATGTGTTGCGTGGTGAGATGAGCTTGGTTGGTCCCAGACCACTGTTAATGGAGTACCTTCCCCTATATAACAGTGAACAGAAGCGCCGCCATGAGGTACACCCGGGTATTACTGGCTGGGCACAGGTGAACGGTCGTAATGCAATTAGTTGGGCGGATAAATTCCGGCTGGATGTTTGGTATGTGGATAACCGTTCATTTTGGCTAGATATCAAGATATTGTTCTTAACGGTGAAGAAAGTGGTTCATCGAGAAGATATTTCAGCTGTCGATCATGTTACAGCTGAGCCGTTCAAAGGCAATGATCAATGAGTAGGTTAGCTGTTCTTGGCGCAGGCGGTCACGGCAAAGTTGTTGCTGATGCCGCTGAGTTGTCAGGCTGGACTGAAATTATTTTTTTTGATGCTAAGTGGCCTGAGTTAGATGCAAATGGGGTTTGGCCAGTTATGGGCAATGTTGATTCTCTTTTGGTATCTTGCCGAGATTATGATGGCTGTATTGTTGCTGTCGGTGATAATGCACTCCGCCTGAGCCTGATACAAAAGCTGTTAGAGCATAACGCCAGGTTGGTGAATGTTATTCACCCTTCTGCTGTTGTTAGTTCACATGCTCTTCTTGGGAGCGGGTCTGCGGTGCTTGCCGGAGCTGTGATTAACCCTTTCGCTCAAATTGGTATTGGTAGTATCATTAACACTAATGCGTCAGTTGATCATGATTGCGTGCTAGATGAGGCGGTGCATATTAGTCCTGGTGCTGTAGTTGCAGGGGGAGTAGCCCTTGGCATCCAAGTCTGGGTTGGTATTGGTGCATCGATAAAGCAAGGACTTCGAGTTGGAAACCATAGTATCATTGGTGCTGGGGCTGTTGTTTTGAGTGATGTTGACTCTGGCTTGACTGTTGTTGGTGTACCTGCTCGTCCTTTGTAGTTTTCCGATTCTGGAGCTTTTTTGTGTTAAATACATCTTTCTCACCCTGGCCTTCTTACACAGAAGAGGAAGCCGATACTGTTCGAAACGTTTTGTTATCTAACCGGGTAAATTACTGGACGGGTGAAGAATGTAGAAACTTCGAACAAGAATTTGCGACTTGGGTAAACTGCTCGCATGCTGTTGCTGTTGCAAATGGAACCATAGCTCTGGATCTAGCATTGAAGGCTATCGATGTTGGAGCTGGTGATGAGGTGATCACTACCCCGCGAACGTTTCTGGCTTCAGTTTCATCTATTGTAACTGCAGGTGCAAAGCCTATTTTTGCTGATGTAGATCTGAATTCTCAAAATATTACGGCAGAAACAATATCTGCTGTTTTAACCCCGGCAACAAAGGCTGTCATTGTTGTCCATCTTGCTGGTATGCCTGCAGAAATGGACGCCATCATGGATCTGGCCAAAAAACATAACTTCTTTGTGATAGAAGACTGTGCGCAGGCCCATGGTGCAACCTATAAAGGACGTTCGGTAGGGACCATAGGAGACATTGGCGCATGGTCTTTCTGTCAAGATAAAATCATGACTACTGGTGGTGAAGGGGGAATGGTGACGACTAATAATCATTCCCTTTGGAAAAAAATGTGGTCTTACAAGGACCACGGAAAAAGCTATGAAGCTATTTATGAAAGAACACACCCACCAGGCTTTCGTTGGCTGCATGATAGTTTTGGTACGAATTGGAGAATGACTGAGATGCAAGCTGCAGTTGGTCGTATCCAGCTTGCTCGAATGCCAGGTTGGACTAAACAACGACGTGAAAACGCGGCGTTGATAAATAATGTTGCTGCTGCATTTGATTCAGTCCGGATTGTTCATATTCCAGAGTATATTGGACATGCCGAATACAAGCATTATCTTTTTGTTGAGCCAGACAAACTGAAGCCAGGTTGGACCAGGGACCGAATTGTCGATGAGATGAGTGCCCAGGGGGTACCATGTTATCAAGGCAGTTGTTCTGAGGTTTATCTGGAAAAAGCATTTGATAACACAGGATTCAGGCCTAGTGCTCGTTTGCCAAATGCAATGCTGCTTGGTGAATGCAGTTTGATGTTTTTAGTTCATCCTACTTTAACTCAAGATGAAATGTTAAAAACATGTAGCGTGCTAGAAGAAGTGCTTATCAAAGCATCAATATCTTAGCATAGAGCCGATAATTACAAATAAGCTATTGTTTTTGGCAGGCCCATTGAGCTTGTATTACATAGCGTAAAAGTTGTTGTACGATTTATTCCAAGGCTAATATGAATTTTATAGAAAAAATGCTGTCGCTGCCTCGTTCGAAAAAGCGCATAATATGCGCTGTAGTAGATGTTTTTTTCATCTTTTCAGCCTTTTTTGGTGCTTATTATGTACGTTGGGGGCACCTAAAGTTTCTAAATGAAGAAGCAAACTGGTTTGCCTTTGTTTGTACATTAGCTGTTACATTATTTGTTTTTGTTCGGCTTGGGCTTTATCGAGCAGTACTACGCTACCTGAGTTTTCATGCATTATTTATAATTTCTCTAGGTGCTGTAATTTCGGCCATGATAGCCGCAGTGGCAGCATTTTATTTTCATGCACCAATGCCGAGAACCGTTCCTATTATTTATGGCTCTTTCCTCGGTATTTTATGTATTGGTGCGCGACTGCTTGTGCGTTTCCTCGCTACTCATACCTTTTACAAAGGACAAACTCCGGTGGCAATTTATGGGGCAGGCAGTGCTGGACGACAATTAGCAATATCGCTAAGACAGAGTGAAAACTATAGTGTAAAAGCTTTTATTGATGAAGATACCAGCTTACAAGGTAATGTTATTCAGGGGTTGACTGTTTATCGTCCTAGTACGTTACTGAAGCTAATCAAAACTAAGCAAATAGAAAAAGTTTTGTTGGCGTTGCCAAGAGCTAGTCGTGCTCAGCGAAAGCGAATTATTGATGGGCTAGCTGACTTACCTATTGAGGTGCTGACGGTTCCTAGTATGTCAGACATTATCAGCGGCAGTGCAAAAATTGATGAGTTAAAGAATGTCCCTATTGAAGATCTGCTAGGTCGTGACCAGGTTTCACCACAAATAAATCTTATGCAGGCTAATATAAAAGGTAAGGTTGTGATGGTAACTGGGGCGGGAGGTTCAATAGGATCGGAGCTTTGCCGACAGATTGTTCAACACGAACCAAAAGTCTTACTACTTTTTGAGCTCTATGAGTATGGTTTATATGCCATAGAAAAAGAGTTGGTTAAATTAGCCCAAAAGCACGGCGTTGATGTCAAAATTGTGCCGTTACTTGGCTCTGTGCAAAGAAAGAACCGTCTTTTGGCGGTTATGAGGACTTTCAAAGTTGATACGGTATACCACGCAGCTGCTTATAAGCATGTTCCTTTGGTGGAATATAATGTTGTTGAAGGTGTCCGTAATAATGTTTTTGGAACAAAAGCCTGTGCTGAGGCGGCAATTGACTCAGGGGTCTCGACTTTTGTGCTTATTTCCACAGATAAGGCTGTTCGACCAACAAATGTAATGGGGGCTTCCAAGCGAATGGCCGAATTGGTGCTGCAGGCGTTGTCTGAAAAACAAGCAACAACTCGCTTTTGTATGGTTCGATTTGGTAATGTACTTGGTTCATCAGGCTCTGTTGTTCCTTTATTTAAGAGGCAAATTCAACTTGGAGGACCCATTACTGTAACTCACCCTGAAATCACTCGTTATTTTATGACAATTCCAGAAGCTGCTCAGTTAGTAATTCAAGCAGGCTCAATGGGGGTAGGCGGTGATGTGTTTGTGCTTGATATGGGGGAACCAGTAAAAATTATTGATTTGGCTCGTAAGTTAGTTCATTTATCGGGACTTGAGGTCAAGAGCGAAGATAATCATAATGGTGACATTGAAATTCGCTATACGGGCTTGAGGCCTGGTGAGAAGCTGTTTGAAGAGCTTCTGATTGGAAATAATGTTTCGGATACAGAGCATGAAAGAATCATGACAGCAGATGAACAGTGCTTGAATTGGGATGAGTTAGATATGCTATTAGATCGGTTGAATAATGCTTGTCATGTCTTTGAGTACGATGCGATTCGTCAGATACTATTAGAGGCTCCTGTTAACTTTAATCCGACAGATGATATTTGTGATTTAGTTTGGTTAGCTAAGCAATAATGAGTGATTATTTTGTTGTCAACCTAAATGCCTTAAGAAATCGCTGGTATGATTTGTAGCTAAGTATATGATATAGTTAGCGATTAATTAGCTCTCTTATTTGTGTTGTGTTGAAACATTAAATTGAGGTATAATAACCAGTTATCATATTTGGTGAGTGAATTGGTTCCTTTCAGTGGTACCAATAATTAATAGGAATTGGATGTAATAATGAAAATCGTACAAGAATCTCTATTTACGCATATTGCAGATTACTTTAATGTTGAGAAATCTATAGTTCATGCTTCTACTACTGCTTCGGATATTCAGGGGTGGGATTCTCTTACGCATGTAGGCTTATTAATTGATATTGAGCAGAAGTATTCGATTCAGTTTTCTCCTAATGAAATTACAGCCTTAGAAAATGTAGGTGACTTGTATAGTATTCTAGATAGTAAACTAAATTAATAATGTTTTATGTTTTATGTTTTATGTTTTAATTGTTACTTTCACTGTTTTAGGTGCGAAGATACTTGAACAGTATGCGCTAGGTTTTACTGTTATTTTTTTTTCGATGAGGCTTATTTCTGCTCTGAATGTTAGCCATTCGACAAAACAATGGAACATACCTAAGCTATTTGGGTATGTTTTTTTCCTTCCAGCCTTATTAACAGGGCCACATACCCCATATCAAAATTGGAATAATGGTTTTACCTTGGACCGATCCAATTTGTTAAAAAATATATCATCATTCTTGCTGATGTTTATAGGTATCCTTGCTTCTGGGATACTTCTTTCAAAAGTTGTTGATGTGGCTGATTTAGGATCTGAAAACTATTTTATATATGATTATATAGTCTTTGTTTTTCTATATATTCAATTCTCATTAGCTTCTCAAATGGTTTGTGCAGTTTCTAATGCACTTAGCCAACCTTGCTCGATAAACTTTGATAAGCCTTTATTTGCAGAATCCGTAACTGACTTTTGGACTCGGTGGCATGTTTCTCTTGGATCTTTTTTTCGAGAGAATATTTTTAATCCTCTTTTCTTTATCTTGCAGCGGAATAGGGTACTAAAGCCAAATACAGCATATGCACTTTTGATAGTAATTACTTTTATATTGATTGGTCTTTGGCATGCATTTAATATCAATTATCTATTCTTTGGGCTATATTTTGGTTGTGTGCAAGTATTAGAACGTTTTTTATTTTCCGGACGATTATTACGTAAAAGTAATAACTTGGGAGATAGAGTTGCAAAGATAACATATACTCAGTTAACTCATTTACTAGGTTTTTCTATGGTTAGTGATATTATTTTCAATTATGTGTTGGTTAAAGTATGATTAAATATCTTGCGATAATATACGTTTACTTAAATTTGATATTTTTGTTGATAAATAGCTACTCTGGAACAGTGAGTTTTTCTTATGCTGGATTCAATTAGTTTAAGAAAAAAGCTGATTGGAGGCTTTTTTCTTTTATTTTTTATATTATTTGCACTTGTTAAACTTGATAGCGTATTGGTGAGAAACACAAGTATCTCTCACCTAAACACTAATTCTAACTGGGCAGTTTGCCTAGACTATGTTCAAAGGAATAACCCGAAGAATATTTTTATAGGTACTTCAGTGCTTAGAGAGCTGACAGAATCTACAATTGACTTAGTTCCTGGTGGTTTTGGATATAACTGTGGAGTATCAGCGACTACTATTTCTTTTGAATTTCACTTGGCTCTACTCAAAGCTATTACAGATAGACAAAGTAGTTTTGAAAATATATATATAGGCATTACCCTTCAAGATATTTTGGCTAAAAAACCTTTGGACATAAGTAAGATTGGAGTTGATACATTTAGCTTTTCTTCAATTTTGTATATCCTCCGCCAAGGTATGGTTCAAGATGACCAAGAAGTATCATCATTCCTGAGAGCTGCGGCTACTTTGCTGTTTCCTCTTTCAAAGTTTAATTTAGATAGCTTACCTGTTATTAATGTACCGGAAGTTTTACATAGAGAGAATGTGTATAAGGGTACATCTTTTGATCCAAGCCGTATAACGGATAGGCATGTTTCCATGTTAAAAAAGGATCTTGATATATCTTATATACAAAGAATGATTAATGAAATTGAAAAGATAAGCGAAAAAGTGGGGGCGAAGTATCATTTTGTTCTTTTACCTCGAAACCATGAGTTTACTAAGTTAGCATTGAGTGACGAAAAGTATGCGGGAATAGTAAAATCATTTTCGTCTTTTACCAACAACTTCGTCGACTTTCATTCTTTGGTGAAACCAAACGGATTTGCTGATTGTTGTCATTTAAATAAAACTGGGCGCTTAGAGTTTCAAAATAAAATAGGTGTAGATCAAAAATGACATTGTTTCAAAGAATATTCTCAAATTTAAATGATGAGACTTCATCTTATGAGAAAGTCTTTCTATCTAGAGCAGGAAAGCAGTACACATATGCACAGGCTTTTGAATTAATAAAGCAATATATTAGCTATATAAAGGAATTAAATCTTCAAACTGGAGATGTAGTTGCGCTTGAAGCCGAGAAAGAGTTTGAAGTCTATTGCTTTATTCTTGCTTGTGTCTTTTCTGGTGTTACTTATGCTCCATTTTCAACTGCCCAGAATTTAAATCGAACGAAGGATTCATTTTCATCAATAGGTGTTCAGCATATTTTCACCTATAATATATCAACCGAATCTGAGTTAGATGATATTGGTATATTGACATCAACACTGCAATCTATTGACTATCAAGCTTCTAGCTTTGAATTGGTGAGTGTACCAGAGTCATGTGTAGCATATATTATGTTTAGTTCTGGTACGACGGGTAAACCAAAAGCTATTCCAGTAACTCGTAAGAATCTATCTTCATATATAGATTCAATTGAGTCCATATTCAGCTTTAAACCTAATAGTGGTTTTTCTCAGTTGGCTGATTTAACTTTTGATTTATCGGTACATGATATTTATTTATGTTTTTCCAATAATGGTTTTTTATGCCCAATAAAATCTAATGAAACAGTTTTTGCATATCGTTTTGTTAATGAATTGAATATTAAATATTGGATGTCAGTGCCGTCTGCAGCTTCATATCTATTTCAACTTGTGAAAGATGTACCAAAATTGCCGTCTTTGGAATATACTTTTTTCCTTGGAGAGGCTTTATCTTTTGATACTGTAAATAAATGGTCAAAAATAACACCTAACAGCACAATAGTTAATTTATATGGCCCTACTGAGTGCACTGTAGCTGCTTCATATTTTGTTGTAGATCGCTCTGAACTATTAAAACACGATATGAAAATTGTGCCGCTAGGTAAACCATTGAAAAACTCAAAGCTACTAACTATTGATGGTGACACTTCAGAACTATTGCTTGGTGGTTCACAACTGTTCCCTGGGTATATTGGTGACTCAGAGAAGTTGAATAGCACAAAGTTTATAAATGTTAATGATGAGTGTTACTATAAGACAGGTGATTTAGTAACCAAAAAGGATGTAGGCTTTATATTTAAAGGACGAATTGATTTTCAAGTAAAGATTCGGGGGTACCGAATTGAGATAGAGGAACTTGAAGCAATATTATCACAGTACTTGCCTGGTTCATTCTGTGTAACTCCTGTGAAGGAAATACAATTAGGTAATTATGAAGCATTGTCGATCATATACTCTGGTGATGTTGATTTAGATCTCGTAAGAAAAACTTCAAAGAGTTATTTTCCTTCTTATATTACAATTGACCAAATCAGAAAGCTTGATAAAATCCCCCTTAATTCAAATGGGAAATTAGACAGGAATGCTGCGAAGGGAGCTTTATTAAATGCGTAAGCTCTTTTTGGTTGGAAAAGGCCAATTTTGTAGTCATCTTATCAATGTGGCGATTAACAGCAATGCTTTTGATGAAATACATATTCTTGAGGATATCTCTTTAAATAGAACTATAAATACATTAGAAACTTTGTGTAAATCTCTAAATACATTTTATACTAGCTGTTCTGGTACCAAGCAAATAAATGAATATATAAAAAGGGAATATACAAAAAATAGTGTTTTGGTAAGCTTTGATAACTTTATCATTTTTAATGATGAGCTATGTGAGTTGTTTAAAGGTAGGTCAGCTAATTTCCATCCATCACCTCTTCCGTCTTATAAGGGTGTTAATGTAATTAACTGGGGTATTTACTCCCAGGAGTCGTTGTGGGCATATACATGGCATCGTATTGAAAAGAATATAGATGAGGGGGATATATTAACCCGTACGAGCTTTGACCTTGATGCAGATTCAAATCAGATTAGTACTTCACTATTCTGTTTAATGGGCGGTGTCCGTGACTTTGACAAAGTATTAAATATGCTGGTAACGAGCGAATCTGTAAGTGCATCGATCGTACCTTCTAGCCATTTACTGTGTGATAATTCCTACTATAGCTTTCAAGATCAGCCAGTATTTGATTTGAAAAAAGATCATCAATTGATCGAGGTTGCCGCACGCTCTATGCCAATAACTCAATTTGAAAAGTGGCGGTGGAAGGCAATAATGCCAGATGGTGTAATTGTTGATACTATTTCAGTATCGAAAGCTGCAATAAATTTTTCTAATGAAGTTACAGTTTATAACATAAACGGCCGTGATTATTATTGTAATGTTTATCAAGAAATCCACTAGATAGCTTTAATCAATTTTGAGTGTAACCAGCAGTTGTATGCTGGTTACCATCTCTTCGTTTTAATACTCTTGCCTTCTATCTTCCCGCCTCATTGCTTTCGACATCCTGTCATACTTCTCCAGTTCATCAAAAAACAACGAGCACTTCCACAACATAACAAACCCAATATCGATGATAGCGGCCAAAGTCAGGGTCTCTCTCCACGCAATAATCGTTTTACCTTGCATACGTACCTCCTTGCAATCGATAAGCAGGCTGAGCAACGTTGTCGTCAATCTACAACAATGATATGCCTATGCGGAGCATAGTTTTCAGTGTAGCGGTAACTTGAGGATATGTAAGTATAATTAGTGAGACATGTAATGAAAATGTGATGGAAGGGGCTGGTAGCTAAAAATATTGTCAGAAGTTGCATACATATGGCTATAAACTTTTGATTTTAATCAGTTTGTTAAGCCAGCCTTGAAAGGCGCCATAGGCTTCGGTTATCAATTCAATTCGTAACTAATGAGTATCTATTTCTCAGATGTGGATTCCCGCATAAGCGGGAATGACGGTATATAGTCGTCCCAAGCAAGGAGCTATTACTTTATTCTAGCGTTTTTTCATGGCGCTGAATTTCCACTCTTCTCTTTTTTATTCAGGACCGTTAAGTTGATATTGATCTTGCGAAAGAATGCCGTGATCCGCCAGATATGGGTAATAGACAGATAGTAAGTAACAAACAACATAAGAAAGGCACTGAACATAATCGATTCGTTCATCTGCGCTTGCTCGCCCAGAACACCGATATAAGCAAATAACGATGCCAAGCCACAGATAGCGAGTAGTGTCATTCTAGGGGATAAGCCAATACGCTGGCAGATGTGGTGTAGATGCTCACGATCTGGTTTGAATGGCGACTGCCCTTTGCGCATACGGCGGATCATAATTGTCACCATATCCATAAGGGGGAGGGCAATTAACCACAGGGCAGTAACGGGCCGCAGCGGGGTACTTTCACCCTGAGTGCCGTTGACCAGCAACCAGATTACAGTAAAACCGATGAAAACGCTGCCGGCATCGCCCATAAACACCTTAAAACGCTGGCCTAGCGGAAAACCAAGATTAAGCATGACATAGGGAATGGTGGCGACAACAATGACGGAGCAGAATCGATAGAGGTCTAGTTGACTGTCACGCCAAAACAGATAGGCGAGTGAGGCAAATGTTACTGTTGCCAAGCCACCCAGTAGCCCGTCGATACCATCGACCATATTAAAGGCATTGATTGCGCCGAGGATGGCCAGCGTAGTGATCACATAGCTTAGCGGCATATTCAATGTCAGCTCGCCGAAACCGATTAAGTTCCCCAGGCTAGCAAGGTATAGGCTGCCAAACTTAATCATAATGACGGACATGATAACTTGGATGATCAGCCGTGCTTTGACACTAATATCGTACTTATCATCAACGGCACCAGTGACAACAAGTACAGAGGCACAAAAAAGGTAAAGTATTGGATTGCGAGCAAGCTCTGGCGTAACGAATAGAGCCAGCGCGACAGTGGAAAAAATGGCAATGCCGCCAATCAGAGGGATAACGCCTTGGTGCTGTTTTCTGCCTGATGGGACGTCGACTAACTGAATTTTTTTAGCGACCTTTCGCAGCACAAAGAGGCTGGCAAAAGAAAAGATAAAAATAAGCGCTAGTCCAGTGTCCATTGGTTTTACCTTTTTTGATATAAGCACAAAGCTGACCAATGTTATATCTATTGACAATGACATTAAAGTTACATATGCAACGTGTTGTCATTTTTATTCTATAAAAGCGAGCAGGCTAACGTTTTTGGTATATTTATCATGCTTTTTTGGTATTGCTTACTAATGTTAATTGTTTTGTTAATGCACAATTTTGTTGTACCACGCTCAGTAAAATCTTATGCGTCAATATTAATGGTGTCAAAATAGTAATGGTCTACTTTTTGAGACTCCTCAAATATCGCCCTTTCGCTCTTTGCTCGCTAAATTATCTTACATTGATGTTATCAATGATATTTTTTCGTGATATGACTCTAGCATTCAACGCTATCCTCTTACCCTCCGCAAAGCCTTTGCCATCATCACCCTAGGCTTATTAAACATAGGGCGCTAACGTGCAAATCATTCATCACGGTGCTCGTACTGGCGTGACGGGATCTTGTCATGAAATACGAGTTGGTTCGCATGGGGTACTGGTTGATTGTGGCTTGTTTCAGGGTGAAGAAGGGAACCGTTCATTAGACATCGAGTTCCCTATCGGGCATATCCAGGCTTTGTTGCTAACGCATTGCCATATTGACCATGTCGGCCGGTTGCCCTGGTTACTCGCTGCCGGCTTTCGGGGGCCTATTTATGCCACTGAGGCAACGGCTGCCCTGTTGCCGTTGATGTTGGAAGACGGCCTGAAAATTCATTTGGGTTTGAACAAAGCGCAGTGTGATAAGTTTACCCGGTTAGTCAAAACGCTACTGAAACCCATCCCTTTCGATTGCCGGGTAGAGATAGTTTTGCCTGGTGGTGAGTTAGTCAGTCTTTGCTTTCGCCCAGCAGGCCATATCCTCGGCTCTGCCTATATCGAACTCTTGTTGCCAGGAGAACAGTCTAGTGAACAACCAAGAGATCAGCCTGGTGAGCAAAAAGTTATTTTCTCTGGCGATCTCGGGCCTTGTGATACCCCTTTGCATGTTGATCCAAAGCCGCCCGCTCAGGTTGATACCTTAGTGCTAGAAAGTACCTATGGTGATAAAAACCACCAGTCTGTTGCGTTTCGTGAGCAGCAACTGGCGACGATTATTGAGCGTTCCTTAAGAGATGGTGGCGCTATATTGATCCCTGCATTTAGTGTTGGACGTACCCAGGAGTTGCTATTTGATATCGAAAATATCATTGCTCGAGCCTTACCTTTGTTATCTCAGCATAAAGGCTCTCAACAAGGAAGAGCCGCTGTTAGGTGGCAGCAGTTGCCAGTAATACTGGACTCCCCGTTGGCAATTGAGATCACCCAGCAATACATCACGTTCCAACGGCTTTGGGCGAAAGAGGCGAAGCAACGGGTGATCAATGGTCGGCATCCTCTGTCTTTTGATCAGTGTATAACCATTAACCAGCATTCTGATCATCTAGCGCTGGTCAATCGCATTAAGGCCACAGGTGAACCTGCCATTATTGTTGCAGCCAGCGGGATGTGTGCGGGCGGGCGGATCATGAATTACCTACAAGCCTTGTTACCAGACCCGAGAACGGATGTGATTATGGTGGGCTATCAGGCAAAGGGCACACTTGGCCGCAAGTTGCTTGGCCAGCCAAAGAGGGTTGATATTAATGATCGCGAGGTTGAGGTAAAGGCTACGGTCCACTCAATGTCTGGGTATTCAGCCCATGCGGATCAGGATGATCTGGTGAAGTTCGTCACTAATATCGAGCAGGGGCCGAAGCAAATTCGGGTTGTACATGGCGATGTAACCGCTCAAGAAGCGTTGGCAAAGAAGTTAGCGTTAGCCAAGCCTGGTTGCGAGATCATTATTGCAGCCAATGAGTCAAGTTAAGATGATCTTGATGCGAATCAATAATAAATGGAGCTCAAAGAGTGGTTAAACTACTCTAATATAGTGATCTGAGGTAGTATTTTCCCAGCATTGTTACAGCGCTGGTTTTTCTTTTCTCATCCAGGTGCTGAAAGTCGAATAATTTGAGGTTAAGTAATGAAAATTACTGTTGCAGGAACAGGGTATGTCGGCCTGTCTAACGCTGTGCTGCTGGCACAGTATAATGAAGTGATTGCGCTCGATATTGTTGAAGAAAAAGTAAACCTGATTAATCAGCGTATTTCTCCTATTGAAGATAAAGAGATCAACGAGTATCTGACAAGCCATGAGCTAAACCTGGCTGCAACGGTTGATAAGCAGCGTGCTTACGAAGATGCTGAGTTCGTGATCATTGCAACGCCAACGGATTATGATCCGATATCTAACTACTTCAATACCTCTTCAGTCGAAGCAGTAATTAAAGATGTGATGACGATTAACCCGGAAGCGGTGATGATCATCAAATCTACGGTGCCTGTTGGTTACACCCAGCGTATTAAAGAAGAGCTAGGTTGCGAGAATATTATCTTTTCGCCAGAGTTCCTACGTGAAGGCCGTGCGCTTTTTGATAACCTGCATCCTTCCCGTATTATTGTGGGTGAGCGTTCTGAGCGTGCAAAAGTGTTTGCAGAGCTGCTAGTACAGGGAGCAATTAAAGAAGACATTGCTGTTTTGTATACGGACTCAACTGAAGCCGAAGCGGTGAAGCTGTTCTCTAATACTTATCTGGCAATGCGTGTTGCTTACTTTAACGAGCTAGATTCTTACGCTGAAACACATGGCCTAGATAGCCGCCAGATCATTGAAGGTGTGGGTTTGGATCCGCGTATTGGCTCTCACTATAACAATCCATCATTTGGCTATGGCGGTTATTGCCTGCCGAAAGACACCAAACAGCTTCGAGCTAACTACGAGCAGGTGCCCAACTGCCTGATTAGTGCGATTGTCGATGCTAACAGAACCCGTAAAGACTTCGTTGCCGACTCTATTATTAGCAAGCAGCCTAAAGTGGTGGGCGTTTATCGCCTGATCATGAAGAGTGGCTCCGATAACTTCCGCGCATCATCAATCCAAGGCATTATGAAACGCATCAAAGCCAAAGGCATTGAAGTGGTTGTTTATGAACCTGTTCTACAGGAAGAAGAGTTCTTTAACTCGAAAGTGATCGCCGATCTTGAGCAGTTCAAACAAATGTCTGATGTCATTGTCTCAAACCGCATGGCGGTAGAGCTTGAAGATGTCGCGGATAAGGTTTACACCCGCGATTTGTTCGGGGCGGATTGAGCATAGAGCGGTAAGAGCGGGGTTATGGCCCTGAGGTCCTGTGGAGAAGCTGTTTTTAGTTTCGAGTTTTGAGTTCCGAAGAGAGCAAAGCTTGACTCCTAATTACGCTAGGAGAGCCTGCTTGCAGGACCACAGGACCACAGGACCACAGGACCACAGGACCACAGGACCACAGGACCACAGGACCACAGGACCACAGGACCACAGGACCACAGGACCACAGGACCACAGGACCACAGGACCACAGGATCCAAAACGCCGTTACCCGCATCTCCAACGACTATCACTTTTCTCACCTTTAAGACTCCCCAATTCCCTCTCGCAACTCGTCTCTAGACTCTCGAATCTCTCCTATACTTACATTCATATCAATAAACTCGCTATGGTTTTCGGGGAATGATATGAACAAATCAATGATTGCACTTTTTTGTGCCGGGATGATGAGTATGTCAGCGTGTGCAGCTGATGGCTCTGCTGTACAGTCAAAGGCAACAGCGTCGACTAATGCACAGTCTTCCTCTTCGGTTAATACTGCTACAAGCACGGCTGCCACAGCGAGTGAGAAGGGGAGTGCTGCGGGTATCGATACCGCCATGGCGGCTTCTGCTGGTGGTTTAACCGCAACGGTGCTAGCTGTCGGTGTTGCGGCGATTGTGATTGGTGTGGCGGTTTCAGATACCGGTGGCGGGGATGATCCGGCACCACCGGTAACAGTTCAGGCGGAATAAGATTTTATTGTGCAGAGCACAAAAAAATAGAAGCGTATTGTACTGCGTACAAGAGGCGTAAAGGGTCGCGTCGCTTCGAGAAGCGTAAAGGATAAAGTGCTTTTTCCCGTTTCTCGGAGCGGAGCGCCCCCGAAGCGAAGCGTAACCCGCCTCCAAGGCGAAGCCTTACAACTTCTTCCCCTTAACCAACCTACGTACCCACATCCGCCCTGGATGCAGGGCGTCAAGCACGTCGTTGGGTAACGGTAGCGGATCGCCGCAGATCTGTGATGCCAACAATTCACCTAGCAGCGGTGCCGAGCTTAGCCCGCGCGAGCCTAAACCTACCATTGAATATAGATTTGGATAGGTTGGCACATCCTCTGCGTTATCCTGTTTTTCCCTTAAATCCGCATACTGCTCAATTAAACTGTCGTAGTTGCAGACATCGCCGACGAATGGCAAGTGATCTCGGCTGGCGCAGCGAACGCCTACGCGGGCTTGGTTATCCGACATATTAATCTCTGTTGGCCAGTCAACATCAGGCAGACAATTGACCAAACGTTGCTTGTTGTCGGCTTGCTCGGTGCTACTGAAGGTTAAATCAGCATTATTACGGCCATAGCTGGCTCCGATACAGTGGCTCTGCGTTTGTTGGTTAACCGGTGTCAGGTAACCGTCATAGCAAAGTACTGTTTTCAGCGCTGACAGAGAGGGATTAGTCGGAATGTGGCTGACCTGCCCACGTACCGAGGATGCGGGGATGGCTCTGGTTTGTTCGAATTCGGCAAAACGGTGCCCGTTGGCGACGATAATACTCGAATGCTGGTATTGGTTTTGCTGGGTATCGGTGAGCATCCAGCCAGGATTATCACCGTGCTGAGTAAGTTTACAGATATCGGTGTCGGTTTTCAGCGTCAGGTGGCCGCTTTCCTGCGCCAGCTGGATCAGCGCACGGGTTAGCTCTTGTGGGCATAGCCAGCCGCCAAGCGGGTAGTTTACGCTGCTATGGCCTGATGGTACGCCGGTGGCTTGTTCGGTCTGTTCGACATTCAAGCTCCTGATCAAGCCATCAGGGAAGCCTCCGCTCATCATCTTGCCAAGCTTTTTCTCGGCACTTTCATCCCAGGCCAGCTGGGTAACACCACACCAGTCATGGGCGAAATCTTTTTTCTCGGCAGTTTGTTCGACAAATTGACGGGCAAAAAGAAAAGCAGGGGCAAAGAAGCGAGAGAGGGCATCGTTTGAGCCGTTCAGCAGTGGGTATACTGCCCCCTGGCGGTTGCCTGAAGCCCCTTCGGCCGGAAGGGGATCGGCACAGTATAAGGTGACGTCAATACCACGGCGTGCCAATGACAGAGCTGTTGTCGCCGAGCCTACACCACCCCCGATGATCGCAACATCTTGCGGGTTAGCAGCGGCAGTGCGTTTATACCATGGCTTGAAGTTGGCTTTGTGCTGGCGCTGGGTGATAGAACCGGCCAGCATGTCGCGCTTGGTACCAAATCCTTTTACCTTACCCATCTCGAAACCTGCTTCAATCAGGCCACGACGAACAAAACCTGCCGCCGTAAATGTTGCCGTGCTACAGCCTTGCCGCGCTAGCTTTGCCATGCCGTTGAACAGCTCTTGGTTCCACATCTCGGGGTTTTTGCTGGGCGCGAAACCATCAAGGAACCAGGCATCCACGATACCGTCATCATTGGTCCATACTTGAGGCATACACTCTTTGATGTCGCCAAACCATAAATCGAGGGTGATCATCCCGTCTTCCAGCACGATACGGTGGCAGTCTGCAACGGCGGGTGGGTAATGGGCATGAAGCTGCTCGGCGAGATCGGCAAGCTCTGGCCAGGACTGGTGGGCTTTGATCAGGTCGGCTTTGGTGACTGGGAACTTTTCGAAGCTGATGAAGTGAAGTTCTTTGGTCGCCGCGTCTGGGTGTGCCTGGCGGAAGGCTTTAAACCACTGCCAGACGGCCAGGAAATTCAGCCCGGTACCGAATCCGGTTTCAGCCACGACGAAGCGGCGGCGTTCGGAGGTTTCCCAACGCTCAGGCAAGCCATTTTGCTTGAGAAAAACATAGCGTGTTTCTTCTAATCCGTTGGTATTGGAGAAATAAACATCGTCAAAGTCATTGGATACCGGGGTACCGGACTCATTCCAGTCAAGAATGGCATTTTCAATGCGCTTGTTAGACAGCTCAGGCAAAGGGAAACCTCATGTAATGGTATAACGTGTTATCGTTATGGCTTGAATCTAATCAGCTAAACTACAGAAACAGAAGCAATAACGAGCAAATTAAGTGAAATTGACGGGGATTGTACCCGATTGTAGGGAAAGCTGACCACTTTCTGTGAATAAACCCGTTATTATCATCAGCGTTAAATGACAGTAGGAATTCATCATGAAACGAGCCGTAATTACAGGCATGGGTATCGTATCCAGCATTGGTAACAACGTTAAAGAAGTGCTGGAGTCTTTGAAAGCGGGTAAATCCGGTATCAACTTCTCTGAACAGTTCGCGGAAATGAAGCTGCGAAGCAATGTTTGGGGCGACTTAAAGATGACCCCGTCTGAGCATATCGACCGTAAAAAAATGCGTTTCATGGGCGATGCCGCAGCATTTGCGTATCTGTCTATGGAGCAGGCAATTGAAGACGCCGGTCTTACTGATGAACAAGTTTCCAATGACCGTACTGGCCTAGTGGCGGGTTCGGGTGGCGCATCCTCGTACAACCAGGTTGCGGCAGTAGACATTCTGCGCGAAAAAAGCGTGAAGCGTGTTGGCCCATACATGGTGCCTCGTACGATGTCATCGACGGTATCGGCATGTCTGGCGACCCCGTTTAAAATCCGTGGTGTGAACTACACCATGAGCTCTGCATGTGCAACATCGGCGCACTGTATCGGCCACGCACTGGAACTTATCCAGCTTGGTAAGCAAGACGTCGTATTTGCAGGTGGCGGTGAAGAGCTTGATTGGTCGCTGACCATGATGTTTGACGCCATGGGTGCGTTGTCAACTAAGTACAATGAAGACCCAACAAAAGCATCTCGTACTTACGATGTAGACCGTGACGGCTTCGTGATCTCTGGCGGTGGCGGTATGCTGGTTGTCGAAGAGCTTGAGCACGCTCTGGCACGTGGCGCGAAAATCTACGGTGAAATCGTGGGTTATGGCGCAACCTCTGATGGCTACGACATGGTAGCACCGTCAGGTGAAGGTGCTGTACGTTGCATGAAGATGGCGATGCAAGATCTTGAGGCGCCAGTTGACTATATCAATACCCACGGTACGTCTACGCCAGTAGGTGATGTAAAAGAGCTAGGTGCAATTCAGGAACTGTTTGGTGAAAACAGCCCTGCAATTTCTGCAACCAAGGCGATGACAGGCCATGCACTGGGTGCTGCCGGTGTTCATGAAGCTATCTATTCAACATTGATGCTAGAGAATGGCTTTGTTGCTCCGAGCATTAATATCGACAACCTAGACCCTGCAGCTGAAGGCCTAGACATTGTTACTGAAACCCGTGAGCAGGAGCTTAAGACAGTCATGTCAAACAGCTTTGGCTTCGGTGGTACAAACGCTACGCTAGTGATTAAGAAGTACGAAGGCTAAGCCTAGAAGCGTGTGCAGAGATACGAGTTTTGAGATGGTAATACGGGGTTCCTAGTCCTCGACACTAGGGACTCGAATCTTGAGCTTAATACCAATTTGGATAAGTAGATGAAAAATGATCAGATATTTATTTAGGTTGGTATCCAGTCTTTTGTCATTTTCCGGGAGTGGCACTGGCTAAGAGACTAATCTAAGACGACTTTTGGCAGAGACTTCGAAAGATTGGTTTATCTATAGCCAGTGCCTATTAAACAGACGCGACATTAGCTTGTGAGAATAGTATTTTCTTTTGCGGGAGCTGTCTATTGCTGAAGCTAGTGTTTTTATATCCTGGACTCTTTTACCCGGCTTTATGCCGGGTTTTTTTATGTCCAAAGCAGGGGGGAGATCCTAGCTCCTAGGAAAAGCTGGCCCTAGGAAGAACAGGTTCTAGGTAAGGGCAAGAGCTTGGCTGGTTTTTTCGCTCAGCAAACCTGCCCTGCAGGACCCAGGACCCAGGACCCAGGACCCAGGACCCAGGACCCTAGGAAAACTAGGAACTTAGCAGTACAATTAATTTCTTAAACTCAACTCTATTCCCAAACCAGTTACCGGATCAGTTATCTAGGAACTAGGATCTAGGGATCAGGATCTAATCCCCATGAAAATCCTCATTGATGAAAACATGCCCTATGCGGCGGAATTATTTAGCCAGCTAGGTGACGTGG
The DNA here is from genome assembly GCF_059552575.1 of Photobacterium sp. HL06. NCBI lineage: Bacteria > Pseudomonadati > Pseudomonadota > Gammaproteobacteria > Vibrionales > Vibrionaceae > Photobacterium > Photobacterium sp. HL06. Next base: position 3,105,062 of record NZ_CM183914.1, on the reverse strand, counting down.
TCGCCAAGCCCGGCCGGACGTTGACTGCGGATGACTTGGTTGATGTCGATGCGCTAATGATCCGCTCCGTGACCAAGGTGAATGAGCAATTGTTGGAAAAGGCCAATAAGCTGCGTTTTGTCGGAACCGCGACTGCGGGGCAAGATCATGTCGATCAGGCATTGCTGGCAGAGCGGGGCATTATGTTTACGGCCGCACCGGGATGTAACAAGGTAGGGGTGGCAGAATACGTACTCAGTAGCCTGATGGTACTCGGGCAGCAGCAAGGTTTTTCAATCTTTGACAAAACCATCGGCATCATTGGCGCTGGTAATGTCGGCAGTTATCTGGCGCAATGCCTAGATGCACTGGGTATCCGTTACTTGTTGAATGATCCTTTAAAAGAACAACAGGGCGATAGCCGCCAGTTTCATTCACTGGAAACATTGCAAGAACACTGTGATGTGATCACCCTGCATACACCAATCACTCGCGATGGTGAGTTTCCGACTTATCACTTGGTTGATGAAGCCTTTTTGGGCCAGCTGGCTCCGGGAGCAATACTGATAAATGCGGCTCGCGGCCCTGTTGTTGATAACCAGGCCTTGAAAGCTGTGTTGCAACGAGCAAAAGCAGGAAAGGCCGAAGCGTTAACGGCGGTGCTGGATGTATTCGAGTATGAACCGTTGGTTGATTTGGCGTTATTGCCACTGCTGGCGTTTGCTACCCCGCATATTGCCGGATACGGCTTGGAAGGAAAGGCTCGCGGCACAACCATGGTGTTTAATCGTTTTTGCGAGTACCTCGGCCTGGGCAAGCCTGTTGCTGCCTCAAGCCTGCTGCCTGTGGCGCCGGTGCCTTTTGTTAAGCTGAGTAAGCGCTGGCAGGAAGACGATTTATTCACCCTGATCCAGCTGATCTATGATGTACGTAAAGATGATGCTCTTTTCCGCCGGGAAATGAATGACAGTGCCGGGAATGAACACCAGATGGCCGCTGCTTTTGACCAGATGCGAAAAAATTACTGGGATCGACGCGAATATAGCGCGATTACGGTAGCCGGGGAGGCGGGTTTTGGGGTAGAGTCGCTGGCTAAATTAGGTTTTACAGTAGTAGAGGAAACTCCATGAGCCAGGAATTTGATATTGCCGTACTCGGCGCAACAGGCGCTGTTGGCGAAGCCATCGTAGAAGTCCTAGAGGAACGCAATTTTCCTGTTCGCAATCTATATTTGCTTGCATCTGAACGTAGTGCAGGGAAAACCTTGCGCTTTAAAGGCAAAAGCGTTCGCGTAACAGATGTAGAAGAATTTGACTGGAGCCAGGTGCAGCTTGCACTTTTCTCTGCCGGAGCCGAAACGTCTGATCGCTGGGCGCCGATTGCAGCAGATTTTGGTGTTGTCGTTATCGATAATACCTCACGTTTCCGCTATGAACACGATGTACCGCTGGTTGTGCCAGAAGTGAACCCGCACGCGCTGGCTGATTACCGTAACCGTAACATCATTGCTAACCCGAACTGCTCAACGATCCAGATGCTGGTGGCACTGAAGCCAATCCATGAAGCCTATGGTATTGAGCGAATCAATGTCGCGACTTACCAGTCCGTTTCAGGCTCTGGCAAAAAAGGTATTGATGAGCTGGCGGGACAAACAGCAAAACTGCTAAATGGACTACCAGCAGAGAACAAGGCATACGATAAGCAAATCGCTTTCAACTGTTTGCCGCACATCGATGACTTCATGGATAACGGCTACACCAAAGAAGAAATGAAAATGGTGTGGGAAACCCAGAAAATTTTTGGTGATGATAATATCCGCGTTAACCCAACGTGTGTTCGTGTCCCTGTCTTTTATGGCCATGCAGAAGCGGTGCATGTTGAAACCTGCCAGCCGGTACATGTTGAGGAAGCGATCAGCTTGCTAGAAAATGCCGAAGGTATCGAAGTGTTCCACGGCAACGATTACCCGACACAGGTCAGCGATGCGACAGGTAAAGATCACGTTATGGTTGCCCGTATCCGTGAAGATATCAGCCACCCATGCGGCCTGAACATGTGGGTTGTGGCTGATAACGTCCGTAAAGGCGCAGCAACAAACAGCGTACAGATCGCCGAAAAGCTGATTGCAGAGTATCTGTAATACGTAGAAAAAGCGATTGAAGACGGCTCTATGGCCCTGTGATCCTTTGGAAAAGCGGTTCTTTCGATTTGAGTTACTAGTTTCGAGAAAAACTTGATTCATTCTGGAGGAACCAAGAACTTTCCTGAAGGACCATAGGACCATAGGACCATAGGACCATAGGACCATAGGACCATAGGACCATAGGACCATAGGACTATAGGACCATAGGGACCGCTCCTAATTCTTGAAATCCCTATCCTGTGAGTAACAACCCTCAATTACCGCTCAAGAGGCTTGATGAGTGGCCGATAGATTCATTATGATGCTTAGCGCCATGACTTCGATTCTCGACTCAACTTACTCGATGCTCGAAATTTATTTCTTATCTCTGCCAGAGAGGACAGCAGGCAGTGTCTGACTTATCGACTATGATAAAACGTTTTATATTACCGGTTATTTTTGCCAGTGTAGCCTTCCAGATACCGGTTCAAGCCAATACGGTACGTATTTTAGGCCCAGCTGCAGATGAGCAGCCTGCGACTTTTGTCGAGCCTTCCCTGAATGACGCATCGAATCGTTCCTCAGTGGCAAGCTATGGCCCGACAAAAAATAATGAAACCCTGTGGTCGATTGCATCGCGTTATCGCCCCAACAGCCAGGTTTCTGTGTATCAGGTGATCGGGGCGATTCATCGAGCTAATACGCAAGCTTTTGAGCAAAATAACATTCACGGCCTGATCCCTGGTAGTACGTTGGTGATGCCAAGTTTGGCACAGATCCGCCAGGAAAATATTGATAGCGTCAAGCGACGCCTCGCCGCTGATCAGCGCCGTCAGTCCCGTCAGGCATCGACTCCTACGCCGCCTAGCGCCCCAGCTCCAAAAGCCAAGCCAGCACCGACAGTTGTCGCTGAGCCTCTGCCAAAGCCTGAGGTTGCCAAAGAAGAGGTCTTGACCCAAACGGTTCCCAAGCCAAGTAGTGATATTACCCAGCCAGCAGTCGCAGAAAGCACCAAGGGCGGTATTCCTGTCAAGCCCGTAGCCCTTCAGGCACAGTTGGATGCTTCTGATGTACAAATGACGAAGTTGTTGGAAAGCAACCATTTACTCCGTGTTCGCCTCTCTGAAGTGCGACATGAGGTCACGGCCTTAAAAGATCAGATCAGTAGTGATGAAGTCCTTCGAGCGCAAATCAAAGACTTTATCCAGCAGCAAAAAGCCCAGCAGGTGCAGCCTGTTGTGTCAGAAGCGTCATGGCTTGATAGCCTGGTTTCTAACCCTTGGGCATTAGCCGCAGTAGCATTGATACCGGGCTCGTTGATTGCGGGCGCGCTTGCTTTCTTTATGCTAAGACGCAAGAAAGAAGGTGAAGACGAGGTTAAGTCATTACAAGGCCCTGAAGCACAAGAGCCAGCAATGGTTCCTCCGCCAGCGAATAGCGATGACGGAGGCATTCCAGAACTAACGGGTGATGATAAAGATATTGACGATCTCTTCGATGGTGATGAGGAATCACTATTTGATGATCCGGAGAAGAGCTTGTTCGCGGCAGAGGCTGACTCTGTCGATATGCTTGATCTGTCCTCAGAAAGCAACGATGAGTTTGAAATTGATAGCGGCCTGGCAGCAAGTAGCATTTCGGTGAAAGGGGATGAGCAGGCTATCGGGCTTCAGGATATGGAGCGCGCACTGGATGAGATGGATCAAGGCACAGAGCCTAGCGCTGATGAGGCACTGGCTGCCATGTGGGAGCAGTCGCTTCAAGCTGAGGCGGATGATGAAGACAGTTTTGACCTCTCAGATGATAGCTTAGGGGATGATTTGCTGGCAGACCAGGAAATCGAGGACGGGCTGCTTGATCAGTCTATTCTGGATGACTTGTTGTCTGAAGTTGAATCTGAGCAGCTGGAACAGGAAAATCAAACTCAGGCCGAGAAAGAAGAGACTTCGCCACAGGTTGTTGACCAGGATGAGCTGGATTCGCTGTTTGATTCAGTAGGTATGGCTGATACCGTAGAGCCACCTGTTGACACTGCCTCTGTTGATGAGGCCGATGATACGGCGCAACAGGCTGCTATCGATCAGGCGCTTGCTGAAGCTGATGCAATGTTTGCTGCTGAGTCAGAAGTGGTGGCAGAGGACGATATTGATGCGCTGTTTGATGAAAACAGTGTTGCGTTACTGGATGAGCTGATTGAAGAAGATGAGCTCAGTAGCGATATTGAGGTAGAAGAAAACAGTACTGCACTGCTTGATGAATTACTCGATGATCCTGACACTGAACAGTCATTACTTAATCCTGCCATATCGATAGATGAAAACAGTACCGCGTTACTGGATGAACTGGTTGATGAGATCAGCAGCGACACGGCGGGTATAGAAGATTATGGTTCCGAGGCAGCCGCTGTTGATATTGAAGCGGAAGAAACTCTGAACGTTGATGATGTAGTCATTGATGAGAATAGCACCGAGCTATTGGATGATATTCTTGCTCAGCATGGTAGCCATTCAGAGGTATCTGCCCCTGATGCACAGTTACCTGAGGAAGAAGACAGTAATGTCGGTACGACGGCAACAGAGCCAGAGGCTTTCGCCGCTGATTTTTCAGACCCTGAGTTTGAGCCAGCCACCGCAGAGGAAGCCGTGACAGCTTCGTCAGCTCAAGTGCAAAGTGAACTAGAACCTGATGCTGATTTCTCCGATCTTGAAAATACAGTTGAAAATTCGGCTGATAACTCGGCCTTTGAAGATATTTTCAATGGAGCTTTAGAAGAGCAATCGAGAGAGGCGGATGTTGAACCTGTTCTGTCAGCAGAACCGGTATTGGATCCGGAGTTTGATGCGGATCCTCTGGAAAATGAGCTGAGCCAATCTGAAGAGCTGACAGGAATGGCAGAAATTGATGCGTTGCTGGCTGATGTTGATGGATTATTGGATGAGCCAGAAGCCGATGATGTTGAGAGCCTTGAGCGCAGCGTTGATGAGTTACTGGAAACCTTTGAGCATCAACCTGATGAATCACTGGCCCAAGAATTCGCAGTTGGTGAAGATCTAGCTGTTCAAGATACGGCCTTGCAGCCGGAACAACCGGTACAAGATGAGCCCGCGATAGATGCAGTAGACGACCATGATACCGGTACGTTGGTTGAAGAAGCACTGGAAGAAACCGTGTTATCTGGGGCCAGTTCTGGGACCAGTGATGACGATTTCCCAACCTTTGGCGAAGAAATCGCGATTACCGAGCCTGAACCTCTGTATGAGCAACAGTCTGAGCCGACTGTTACAGAAGTCGCGCAGTCAGATATTGCGCTTGAAGAGCCAGAGCCAGAGCCAGAGCCTGAACCGCTACCGATGGCAGATTCCGAGCCGTTGAGCTTGGATGATCTGCCAGAATTCGATGAAGAGGCGGCATTCAATGATCCTGAAGCAGAGATGCTTGAGGAAGTGTTCAGTCCGGTTTCTGAGGATGAAGAGCAGGTTGCTCTGGATAATATTGTCCAGCAGCTACAGCAAGCAGCCGAAGCGGCGCAGCCAGAGGTTGTGCTTGAAGGGCCTGAATCGCTAGCGATGGCAGAGTCCGAGCCGTTGAGCTTGGATGATCTGCCAGAATTCGATGAAGAGGCGGCTTTCAATGATCCTGAAGCAGAGATGCTTGAGGAAGTGCTCAGTCCGGTTTCTGAGGATGAAGAACAAGTCGCACTGGACAGTATTGTCCAGCAGCTACAGCAAGCCGCAGAAGCGGCGCAGCCAGAGGTTACACTTGAAGAGCCTGACTCTTTACCTGAATTTCAATCAGAGCCAGAGCCAGAACCGCTAGCGATTGATGAGTCCGAGCCTTTGAGCTTGGATGACTTACCAGAATTCGATGAAGAGGCGGCATTTAACGATCCTGAAGCTGAGATGCTTGAGGAAATGTTCAGTCCGGTTTCTGAAGATGAAGAGCAGGTTGCTCTGGATAATATTGTTAAGCAGCTACAGCAAGCTGCTGAAGCGGCGCAGCCAGAGGTTGAGCCTGAAGCAACCTTGTTATCCGGTGAGCCATTAGCCCCTGAAATGATAGAGCCTGCTGCTACGGCCCAAACTGATTTAGCTGCATCGCAGGCGTCTATTCATGGTCAGCAGCAGGTTGAGTTTGAGACCATTGATCCCGATTCATTGCCAGAGTTCAGTGAAAGTGAAGCACTGCAAGCGTCTTTTGAAGAGCAGCATGAACTGGAGCAGTATGAATTAGAACAAGGTCTGAACGAGCAACAAGCGCCTCAAATACCACAGGCTGAAGCCCAACCGCCAGCCGATATGTTTGACGATGAGTTGGTCGATTCTGCTGGTCTGGATATGGCCGCCTTACTGAGCGATCCTGAGGACACTCTGGATCACTTTGATACGGCTACGGCCGACAGTGTGATAGAACCGCCAGTTGAACCTGAGGTGCCGGAAGTCGAACATATTGCCGCGGGTGATGTTGCTGAGTCTGAAGCCGAGTCTGAAGCCGAGTCTGAAGCCGAGTCTGAAGCCGAGTCTGAAGCCGAATTGGATGTTGAGGCTTTTTATGCCGATGAGGCCGTTCACGCCCAGCAAGAGGTTATTGCTGAGCAAGCGCATGCTTCTATTCAGCCTGCTGCAGAAGACGCGGGATTTGATGAAGTCGCCAATACGGCCGCGAGTACAAGCTTTGACATTCAGGACGAGCTGGAGGCTGAACGTGAACAACTGCTAGCAGGCTCATTTGATGAGCGCTTTGATGCTAATGATCACCTCGCCGGACTGTCTGATTCTGAGCTTGAAATGCCAGAAGAAGATTCTGAAATATGGGCAGCAACCAGTCCTGAACCGGTACTAGAGACCGAGGATTGGGCCGATCAGCCACAAATGCAGATTGAAGATGTGGCGGCGTTTGACACAGAAATGCTGTTGGCTGAAGCCGAGTCGCAAGCGTTGCTGCAGGCTGTAGCCGGAAGTGAGTTGGTTGATGAGCCAGTTACCTCGCCGTCGTACATTAGCATTGACGAGCTGATGAAAGAGATGGAGCCGGAAAACCCAGTAGAGCTGGACGATGCGCCATTAAACCTGGATGTTGGACTTGATGAATTCCCTGATGTCCTATCCGATGTTGCCGCGTTTGATGTCGATAGCCAGGGTGAATATGCCAGTAAGCTGGACTTGGCCAAAGCGTACCTTGAAATGAACGATAGTGAAGGCGCGCTAGGTTTGTTGGAAGAGATCGCCAACAACGGTGATGCTCAGATCAAGCGTGAAGCGAAAGAGCTGTTAGGGAAGGTGCGAGGCTAAGGCTTCGCCTTGGAAGCGTGGAGCGGGTTACGCTTCCCGCTTCCCGAAGCGCAGCGTAACTCGTTTTCCCGCTTCCTGCGGTCAGCTTTTTTCCCTATAATCCACCTCTCCTTGATAACAGGCCTGCTGTGCCGACAGTAAGAACGAAGTAAATTATGCGAATAGCTTTAGGTATCGAGTACGATGGTGCCAAATATTATGGCTGGCAACGTCAACGTGACGTTGATAGCGTGCAGGAGCGTTTGGAAAAAGCGCTGAGTAAAGTTGCTAATAAACCCGTTGAAGTTCAGTGTGCCGGACGTACAGATGCTGGTGTTCATGGTACCGGGCAGGTTGTGCATTTCGACGTTGACGTCGAGCGTAAAATGGTTGCCTGGACGATGGGGGCAAACGCTAACCTACCGAAAGATATTGCTGTTCGTTGGGCTGTGGAGGTGAGTGATGACTTTCATGCCCGCTTTACGGCTACTGCTCGCCGTTATCGCTATATCATCTATAATCATGCATTGCGTCCGGCTATTCTGGGAGCCGGGATCAGCCATTACCACGGTGAACTTGACGTGGAAAAAATGCATGAGGCTGGCCAGCACTTGTTAGGTGAGAATGACTTCACATCCTTCCGGGCTGTGTATTGTCAATCCCGCAGTCCTTGGCGTAACCTAATGCACCTGAATGTATCTCGTCAGGGTAATTTTGTCATTATTGATATCAAGGCGAATGCATTCGTTCACCATATGGTACGTAATATTACCGGAAGCCTAATCAAGGTTGGTCGTGGTGAAGAAAAACCAGAATGGATGAAGTGGTTAATGGAGCAAAAAGACCGCACCCTCGCCGGGGCGACGGCGAAAGCTGAAGGTCTGTATTTGGTTGATGTTGATTATCCAAAAGAGTGTGGGCTGCCTAGAGCGCCGATTGGCCCGCTGTTTTTGCCGGATTGATAGAAGGCTTGGGGGTAGGAACTAGGATCTAGCCCCCGATAACCAACTAGTACAACCAGTTTTTTATCTACAGATCGACAACTTTGTGCTTTAATTCCACCTCGGTAAATTAACGAATTTATAATTCTCTGCTATCTAGCCGGGAAATAAGAAGATGAAAGGTCATTCATGAGCTGGCTTGAAAAGATCAAAAGCAACATTGTTTCCTCTCGAAAAGCATCCATTCCTGAAGGGGTATGGACCAAATGTACTTCATGTGAACAAGTGCTTTACCACGCAGACCTGGAACGTAGCTTAGAAGTTTGTCCTAAGTGTGACCACCATATGCGTATGAAGGCGCGCCGTCGCCTTGAAACTTTCCTTGACGCTGAAAGTCAGGTAGAAATCGCCGAAGAGATGGAGCCGCAAGATAAGCTGAAGTTCCGCGATTCGAAGAAATATAAAGACCGTATCTCTGCAGCCCAGAAAAACAGTGGCGAGAAAGACGCACTGGTAGTGATGAAAGGTACCCTGCTGGAGCAGCCTCTGGTTGCGTGTGCTTTTGAATTCTCATTCATGGGCGGTTCAATGGGTTCTGTTGTCGGTGCGAAATTTGTTCGTGCAGTTGATGAGGCAATTGCCAATAACTGCGCATTGGTGTGTTTCTCTGCCAGTGGCGGTGCTCGCATGCAGGAAGCATTGATGTCCTTGATGCAGATGGCGAAAACCAGTGCTGCGCTAGAACGTCTGTCTGACAAAGGCCTGCCGTTTATTTCAGTTCTTACAGACCCTACAATGGGTGGCGTGTCAGCAAGCTTGGCAATGCTGGGTGACATTAACATTGGTGAGCCAAAGGCATTGATTGGCTTCGCTGGCCAGCGTGTCATTGAGCAGACAGTTCGCGAGAAGCTACCTGAAGGCTTCCAGCGCAGCGAGTTCCTGCTTGACCATGGTGCTATCGATATGATTGTTGATCGCCGTGAAATGCGCCAGCGTATTGGTGGCATTATTGCCAAGCTGACTCATGCAACTTCGCCAATGGTGGTGCCGGTTCCGAAAGCGGCTGTACCGTCGGAGTCACCTGCTGAAGTGAAAGAAGAAGCAGATATAGATACAGAAACAAAAGTAGAAAACGAGAAGGAATAACGTTTTCTACCGTTGAACCGGGTTTGATAGGCAGCAAAACTGTCAACCATGCTCACAGTGTCGCTTTTTGATTGAATTTATTAGTGCGTTTGCATGAATTCAAACTCGGTTCAGTGTTAAATTAGTACCCATCATAGGTATTAATTTAGAACGATAAAGAATGTCCGGATTGACAGCCCCACAAGCCACAGCTCCATTAGCCTCCTGGCTAGCTTATTTAGAAAAACTCCACACCAGTGCCATCGATCTTGGATTGGATCGTGCGCTTTGCGTTGCCCAGCGCGGCCAATTAACTAAGCCTGCACAACATGTCATTACCGTTGCTGGAACCAACGGCAAGGGGTCAACCTGTGCGATCCTGGAAGCTATTTTACGAGATGCTGGCTACAAGGTTGGCGTGTATAGCTCACCTCACCTGGTTCGGTATAACGAGCGTGTCCGCATTAATGGAAAAGAGCTTGCTGACAGTGAGCATAGCCAGGCCTTTGCGGCCATTGAACAGTACCGTGCCGAAGTGAGCCTTAGCTTGTTCGAGTTCGGTACGCTGGCGGCATTGCAGCTATTTAAGCAGCATCAGGTTGAGGTGGCTATTTTGGAGGTTGGCCTGGGCGGTCGCCTTGATGCAACCAACATTGTCGATCATGATGTCTCGGTGATCACCAGCTTGGCTGTCGATCATGTCGATTGGCTTGGCGATGACATTGAAGTGATTGGCTATGAGAAAGCGGGTATTTTCAGGGCGCAAAAGCCAGCAGTATGCGGCCAGCCGAACCCGCCAGCCAGTGTGCCGGCCCATGCCGATGATATCGGCGCGAAGTTATACCAGGTAGGCTACCAGTTTGACTATAAACAGTCTGATGACAGTTGGAGCTGGCATTGTGGCGCGTTTGACCTCAACAACCTGCCGTTGCCATCGCTGCCGCTTCCCAATGCCGCGACGGCACTGATGGCTCTGGGCGTTGCCGAGCTGGAAATCAGTGATGAGAATATTGCCAATGGCCTGGCAAACGCCTCGCTACCAGGGCGTATGGAGCGGGTGTCGGCTTCACCGCTGACCATTATGGATGTGGCGCATAACCCCCATTCAGCCCAGTATTTTTCTGAACAGCTGGAAAAAATTAAGCTGCGTGAAAATAAAAGCCGTATCCATGCCGTGGTCGCGATGCTTCACGATAAAGATATTGCCGCGACCATTGCCGAGATGCTCTCGATTGTGGATGTGTGGTATCCGGCCTCGCTTGAAGGGCCGAGAGCGGCGACTGCCGACGAGATCATTGCGCACTTATCTGGTGATGTTCATCCTTTCCAGACGCCAGAGCAAGCTTATGACGCAGCGCTGACACAGGCCGGAGAAGAGGATATGGTAATCGTGTTTGGCTCGTTTTACACTGTCGGTCAGATTTCCAGCCATCTAGCATCAACACAGGAGTAGACGTGGCGAGTAAATTCCAAAGCCGGTTAGTCGGAACCATCATTCTGGTGGCTATCGGCGTTATTTTTCTGCCTGATTTATTTGATGGTAAAAAGCAGCATTACCAGGAGCAGTTCGCCAGTATTCCTCTTCAGCCTGAAATTGGAGATGAAGATGAGTTCGTGGCCATTCCTGAACCTGAGTTTGCCGAGATTGATTTGCCGCCGGAACCTGTCACAGTCGTGATTGACGAGCCGCAGGAGACGGCTGCAACCTCAACCAATAAACCGGTCAAGGTTGAGTCTCAGCCAGTTGAACGTCCAAAAGTTGGCAACAAAGATAGCGGTTGGGTGGTTCAGCTTGGGGTATTCCGTAATTTTGATAATGCTAACCAGCTGGTGGCCAAACTTCGAAATGCCGGCTATCAGGCACATGTTTTTCCCAAGCAACCTCAAAAAGGGGAGTTGGCAAGGGTCGTCGTTGGCCCCGATGTGTCGAAGACGAAGCTATCTGCACAGGTCAAAGATTTGGAAAAATTAACGGGATTAAAAGGCCGATTGCTCAGATTTAACCCACTAAACCCTTAGGTAAACGTTTGCGTTCTCATTTTTTCTGTTAGAATACGCACCAACAAGACGAATACAACAAATGATGATCTGGATTGATTACGTAATTTTAGGCGTAATAGGCTTCTCTGCACTGGTCAGTTTGATCCGTGGATTTGTTAAGGAAGCTTTGTCACTGGTAATTTGGTTTGCTGCTTTTTTCATCGCCAGTAATTTTTACACTGAGCTGGCAGCATACTTTACAAATATTCAGGATGAGATGCTACGGAATGGTAGCGCCATCGCCGCATTGTTCATCGCCACCCTGATAGTCGGTGCCGTGGTGAACTATGTGATAGGACAGTTAGTTCAGAAAACAGGTCTGTCAGGGACAGATCGGGTTCTGGGGGTTGTCTTTGGTGGAGTGAGGGGCGTACTTATTGTATCGGCCTTGCTGTTCTTCATCGATGCGTTTACAGGGTTTTCAAGTGCTGACTGGTGGAAAGAGTCGCAGTTGATCCCGCAGTTTGGCGTCGTGATTGAATGGTTCTTCACTTACCTCAAAGACACATCAAGCTTTTTGCCCGGTGCATTGTAGTACCGGTATTTAGGCAGTTTATTGATTCAATACCTTTTGGCGGGTACTTGGCATGCCGGGGCCCGCTAAAAAATAGTGATTGAGTGAAACTGTTATAATTGCATTTAATGCGTGACGAGGATTTAGGACATGTGTGGTATTGTCGGAATCGTGGGTTCAACCCCGGTAAACCAGTCTATCTATGATGCACTGACCGTGCTACAGCATCGCGGCCAGGATGCTGCCGGTATTGTTACCCTGGAAAGCAATCGTTTCCGTCTGCGTAAAGCGAATGGTCTTGTGCGTGATGTGTTTGAAGCTAGGCACATGCAGCGCCTTCAGGGGAATGTGGGTATCGGTCACGTACGCTATCCAACTGCGGGCAGCTCTAGCGCATCGGAGGCGCAGCCATTTTATGTGAACTCGCCTTATGGGATCTCTTTGGCGCACAACGGTAATCTTACCAATGCCGCCGATATTAGGGAGACGTTGTTTGAACAGGCCAAACGCCATGTCAACACGACCTCCGACTCAGAAATACTCCTTAATGTTCTCGCCAATCAATTAGAAAACTCCCAATCCTACCCGATCACCCCTGCCGAGATTTTCAAAGCTGTACGCGAAGTTCACCGTATTGTGAAAGGAGCCTATGCGGTTGTTGCTATGGTTATTGGCCATGGCTTGATGGCATTTCGCGACCCTCATGGGATCCGCCCGCTTTGCTTGGGTAAGCGTGATGTCGATGGCAACACTGAATACATGGTTGCCTCAGAATCAGTGGCACTTGATGCGGTTGGTTTTGACTTTGTCCGTGATGTTGCACCAGGCGAAGCTGTGTACATCCCATTTGGCGGAGAGCTATACACTGAGCAATGCGCAGACAACCCTGCGTTGAACCCATGTGTGTTTGAATTTGTGTATTTTGCCCGTCCTGATTCTTTCATCGACAAAGTGTCGGTATACGGTGCACGTGTTCGTATGGGTACCAAGTTGGGGGAGAAAATCAAGCGCGAATGGGATGATTTGGATATCGATGTGGTGATCCCAATTCCGGAAACCTCATGCGACAGTGCCCTGGAAATTGCCCGTACTCTAGATAAACCGTATCGCCAAGGGTTTGTAAAAAACCGCTATGTTGGACGTACGTTCATCATGCCGGGACAGCAAATGCGCCGCAAGTCGGTTCGCCGCAAGCTCAATGCGATCCGTTCTGAGTTTAAAGATAAAAGTGTTCTGCTAGTGGATGACTCGATTGTTCGCGGTACAACCTCCGAGCAGATCATTGAAATGGCCCGTGAAGCGGGTGCCCGCAAGGTATACCTGGCCTCTGCTGCACCTGAAGTTCGGTTCCCGAATGTCTATGGTATCGATATGCCAAGTGCTAATGAGCTCATTGCCCATGGCCGCGAAGTGGATGAAATCTGCAAGATGATCGGTGCCGACGGGCTGATCTTCCAGGATCTAGATGATCTGGTTGCTGCGGTATGGGAAGGAAACCCTGATATTCCTCAGTTTGAAGCCTCGGTATTTAGTGGCACTTATGTCACCGGAGATGTAAATCAAGAGTACCTGGAATATTTGGAGTCTCTACGAAGTGAAGACTCTAAAACCAAGCGTGGTATTCAACAGGATTTGGCAAACCTGGAACTGCATAACGAAGGCGGTTAAGGACGGCTTCGCCGTGTACACTTCGTGTAGGAAGCGAGTTATGCTGCGCTCCGGGGGCGCTTCGCTTCGGGAAGCGGGGAAGAGCGGCCTATGGCCCTGAGGCCCTAGGACCCAAAAACAAAAAGCGAGAGTTGCTTGACTCTCGCTTTTTGTTTCTACAATCTGCGACGCTTCACGCTTCACGCTTCACGCTTCACGCTTCACGCTTCACGCTTCACGCTTCACGCTTCACGCTTCACGCTTCACTTAGTGACTAAACTGCGGCCCCAATCCGATATTCCATAAAATTACCGACCCGGCAATAATCGATACCAGTAAAACCAAACCGCAGGTGACAATTGAGCTGGAGTAGATAAAGCCCCGCTCTTCAGGAATATGCATCAAAATCGGTACACCGGTGTAAAGCAGGTATACTGAGTAGGCGACACCAATCAACCCGGCAATCATCAAGAACCACACCTGGGGGTAGATGGCTGCAATACTGATCATAAATAATGGGGTTGCCGTGTAGGCTGCGAGCTCAAGCGCCTGGGTATAGGTGGGTGTTGAACCAAAGGTATGGCTCATCCAGTATGTGAGGTAGGCGAGGGCAAACACACCCGCGACAAGCGCGAAATACATTGCAATGGACATACCTAAAGCACTGGACTGGGTAAGGAAGATAGGCTCGCCAACACCTATTCGCCAGCCAATAAATACACTAGATATAAAGGCAAATGTCGGTGGTAGCAAGGCGATCAGCAAGATGTGAGAAAGGCTGCTTTGGACTCCTTCATGTTCCTTGTCAATGGCACGCCACTCTTGTTTCGGGTGTGTGTATAGCCCGAATAAATGTCCCAGAATCATAACGTTTCCTCGTTATCATGTGCGGTATTTCGCACGATAAGGTTATTGGTTCAAAGAACACTTTTCCCAAATCACGATTGTGCTCTTAGCTTTACCGAACAGAAAAATTAGCTGACCTTAGAGCCTGGGTCCATTGGCACGAAGATCTTCGGTGGGATCAGGAAATTACTCTATTCAGTATATTAACGTTTAGTCTGGGTTATCTGGCTTGGCAAGAAATTGGTACTAACCAGCCGGAGTCGTCGGCTGGTTACACAGGTAGATGAAGGGCGCTATAACTTGAAATATTCGCTGGCGAATTCAATAAACAGACGTAGTTTTTCTGGCTGATAATCCCGGTGGTTATAGAGCAAGTAGACTTCCCGCGGGTTAGCTGACCAGTTTTCCAAAATGCGCACCAGTTCGCCCGATGCGATATATTTTTCTAACATAACATCTGGCATTAAGGTAATGCCTAGGCCGCTCATACAAGCCTTGCGAACCACATTGAGCTGGTTGGCTTCAAAGCGTCCCCGTTCGTTAACGGCAATTGTCTCCCCGTTACTGTCAGATAAACGCCAACGGAGTAATGGCTTGCCTTTTAGCAGGGAGTGCTGGTGAAGATCCTGAGCATGCTTGGGCTCTGCGTTATTCTTCAAGTAGTCGGGGCTGGCAACCAGAATATCTTTGACCGCACTGATGCGCCGGGCTATCAGGGTCGAATCACGCTGTGGGCCGACGCGGAAGATAACATCCCAGTCAGTAGGATCAAGCTGCTCTGGCTCACTGCTCATATGCAGTTCAATATTGATGGCCGGGTGATCCATCATGAAGGCATTGAGCATTGGCTGCAGCATCACTTTTGTGAGGTTAGAAGGGGCTGCAATTCTTAGTTTACCGGCTGCACCTTTGCACTCCTCACTGATATGTTCAGTTGTATCGACCAACTGCTGGAGCAAAGGGCTGCAATCGTCATAAAATTTCTGACCGGCTTCAGTTAATGAAAGCTTTCGGGCATGACGGTTTAACAGACGAATGCTAAGGCACTCTTCTAGTGCTTGGATCCGTCGGGTTAATGTGGCGACAGGGACCTGGGTTTTTCGCGAGGCAGCGGTATAGCTGCCATTTTCAACAACCATTCGAAACAAATTTAAATCGTCAAGCTTCATAGATATACAATCACTGAAAACTAATAATTGGGAATGGTATAACAAAATGTGTGTAAAGGTGTCATTATCCTAACAAGTTTTGCTGTAAATCAAGATCCTCACCGTCCCGCTCATCCAGCCGCCAGCTTTTAAGCCTTGAAAAGGTTAATTTTTGAAGTAGGTTGCATAATCAAGTAATTTCCGATTCGAAAAGTGCGATTGTTATGACGGAACATCAATTCCGACCTATGCTTTTGATAGGTTGGTTAGCAATTCGGGGTTTCATGCGCACTTATTCTGATAAAAATATCGATTCCCCTGATCAAAAGCAGGGGGGAGCAAACCATCATTCATGGAGGGCACAGCCTTTGCTAGAGGATAAAGATGTTCTCATTGTTGAAGACGACCCTGTGTTTCGCGGAATGATCACTGGCTTCTTAAAAAGCCAGGGATGTCATGTACGTGAAGCAGAAGATGGACTAGCAGGATTACAGGCTTTAAGAGACAGTATTCCAGATGTATTGCTTTGTGACTTGGCGATGCCGGTGTTGACCGGTATGGAGTTTGTTGAAGAGATCTCTGTGCAGTACCCAATGGTACCTGTTATCGTGATTTCCGGTACCGGTGACATGGCGGATGTTGCAACCGCGCTGCGCCATGGCGTCAAAGACTTTCTGATTAAGCCTCTTGATAACATCATGGTGCTGAAGTCAGCAATACTCTCTGTCTTAAAATCTCAGGACTCTGCCGTAGAGAACAGGGATTTTTCTAGCCAGTGGTTTGGTATTGGTGAAGATGAAAACTGCATTGACGAAGAGCTGGAATGGCATATCGAAGAGCTCAAAGCCAACCCTCGAGCTGCACGGGAGTTGCTGTTGGGGCTAATGCCGGAAACTGAATCAAAGCAGGGAGACTGGCAGTTAAACTATTGTGTTTTGCAGTCTGCTGATGTCCAGCCGGTACTGCTGGATTACACCTGGTTGATGGACGGTCGGTTGGCCTTTTACTTGGTGGATTCGTCGGCGGATAATGAAAACGGTACAGCAACTACACTGCTTATTCGTGCTTTTTTTAATGATTACCTGCGTACTCGAATGTCCGATGAAAGTGATATTCGAAGCCTGATCCAACTTATTGAGAAAGGGATGAAGCATTCAGGCTATGCGGCCCCCATTAAAGCCTTGTTCGGGATATTTGATGCTTGTGATAAGAGCCTCTCTGTGACTTCTACCGGTTTGGCGGCAGTACTTCAGACTAGTGAAGGAAATAAAGAAGTTGTTGCCCAACCGTGGCTGGGTATGAATTCTTACCAGAACGACACGATAGAGCTGCAGCTGTCAGAGTCAGGTGGCCGGTTATCGCTGAGCGAAATTGGATCGGCCAGTTTTAGTCTAACGTTGAAGCGGTGTGGGTTTTAAGAGCAGGTTACACTTCGTTCCGTGAGGCGAGGGCGCTTCGCTTCGAGAAGCGGGAATTAAAAAGCGAGAGCTATTGTTGACTCTCGCTTTTTTGATTTTAAAATTCTTCACGCTTCACGCTTCACGCTTCACGCTTCACGCTTCACGCTTCACGCTTCACGCTTCACGCTTCACGCTTCACGCTTCACGCTTCACGCTTCACGCTTCACGCTTCACGCTTCACGCTTCACGCTTCACGCTTCACGTTTCACGCCTCAACCGGCTTAGCGTCGGCCATGTCGTCTTCAACAACTTTACCTTCAGCACCATGCATCCAGCGGATTAGTTGATTTGAGCAAAGTAGCAGTAGCACACCAGCAACAGTTGCCGCGATAGCAATACCACTGAAAATAGCCATCGGACCTGCTTCACCTACGTTTGCACCAATAATACCAGCCACATAGTTAGCAACGGCGTTGAAACCGAACCATGCACCCATCATCAGCGATGCCAGGCGAAGTGGTGCCAGTTTAGTGACCATTGACAGACCGATAGGAGATAGGCACAGCTCGCCCATAGTATGGAAGAAGTACGCGCCAATCAGCCAGAACATTGAAGTTTTAACAGTGATATCGCCACCTTGCTGCATCACCGCACCAATCATGCACACGAAGCCGATGGCAAGGAAAAATAGACCCATGGCAAATTTAGCCGGAGAGCTTGGCTCTTTCGGACCCATTTTTACCCACAATGCAGCAATCACAGGAGCAAGCGTGATGACAAAGAACGGGTTAAGCGACTGGAACCAAGCCGCAGGCACTTCAAAACTGCCAATCATACGGTCAGTGTATTGCTGAGAGAAGATGTTCATCAGGCCACCGGCTTGCTCAAAGCCTGCCCAGAAGATAACGACGAACAGACCCATGATCATAATAACTTTCAGGCGGTCACGTTCTTGGTTGGTCAGCGGTTCTTTTTGACCTGATTTATTCATAGCCGCAGCACGTTTCGCTGCAGGCTCTTTACCGATATCACCCAGTAGGCGCTCGGCAAAAACAAATTGCATAACCAGGCTGAATAGCATGCCGATACCGGCAGTCAGGAAGCCTGCTTTCCAGCCGTATGCGGTAGATGCTGAGCCAGCAATGATCCCTGCCATTAGAGCACCAAGGTTGATACCCATATAGAAAATGGTAAAAGCACCGTCACGACGGTTATCGCCTTCCTGGTATAAATCACCAACCATAGTAGAAATGTTCGGCTTGAACATACCGTTACCAATGATCAGCAGGCCTAGGCCCAGGTAGAAGGCAGTAACGGAATGTGGGTCAACCATGCTGTTTGGTAATGCCAAGGTAAATTGGCCAAGGGCCATCAGTACACCACCGATGATGATAGAGCGGCGCTGTCCAAGGAAGTTATCGGCAATCCATCCACCTATTAGAGGAGTGATGTAGACGAGACCGGTGTAGATGCCGTAGAGGTTAAGTGCGTCTTGAGTCGACCAGCCAAGGCCGCCATTGATGGTTTTATCTGTAAGATAAAGCACCAAAATTGCGCGCATGGCATAGTAAGAAAATCGTTCCCACAGTTCTGTTCCAAACAGTAAAAACAAACCTTTTGGGTGGCCAAATAATGTACCACTTTTCAGATTGCTCATAATTATTCTCTGTATTGAGTTGTATGTGTGTTTGCAAATTCGGCTCTTTTTATAATGTACAAACTTTTAAACTGCAAATTTTCACATTTGCAGAACAAATGAAAAACAACGCAACCCATTGATTTGTCAGTGGTTGCATATCATTTGTCCAAAAGTGAAAACTCAGATTTACCGGTGTGATAGGGATGTATATTTTGGTTTTTGCCTGATTTTAAGTGCGCATGGTTATTTTTTGGTTTTATTGTGGTTTTATATGCTGGTTTTTTGGGTTTTTAATGGTTGTTACAATTGTGATGCCTTGAAAACACTGTTTTTTACATATGATCAATTATTTGGAATAAGTTGTTCTTTGTTTACTAGTACTTATAATTTAGGAAGTATTACAGTTGGCGATAGTTAAGCAGAGAAGATTATGAAAGATTGGTACCTTCTATATTGTAAGCGCAGCGAGCAGGAGCGCGCAGTGATCAATCTTGATCGTCAAGGTGTTGAGTGTTATTACCCTCAGGTGACAGTGCAGAAAATTGTCAGGGGGAAACGAACTGAATGTTGTGAACCCTTGTTCCCGGGTTATATGTTTGTTTACTTTGATCCTGAAGATATCAGCTATACAACGATCCGTTCAACGCGTGGTGTCGCTGATTTTATTCGCCAAGGAGCTAAGCCGCAGACGGTACAGCCGGATCTGATCTATGGGCTGATGATGAATGAGGACAGCGAGGAGCATCAAGCGAAGCTATCAAGCCTACCACGGCCAGGTGAAAGCCTGAAGTTAATGCAAGGCCAATTCAAGGGCATTGAAGCCATTTACCAAGAGCCTGATGGCGAGAAGCGTTCGTTTATGTTGATTAACTTGCTTGGAAAACCGGTTAAAGTCAGTATTCAGAATGAAGATATAGTGAAGAAATAATCCTCAGTATTTACTGTTGGCTGCCGTGTCGATACTTTATAGCCTGTTTGTTATAGTTTGCCCGATTATTAATTAATGGAATTAAGAATGTCTAATACTTCCCCTGTCCGTAAAGCGGTGATCCCGGTTGCCGGCCTTGGCACGCGTATGCTGCCTGCAACCAAGGCGATCCCTAAAGAAATGCTGCCTATCGTGGATAAGCCGCTTATCCAGTATGTGGTGAGCGAGTGTGTGGCAGCAGGTATCAAAGAAATTGTGCTGGTAACCCACTCATCAAAAAATTCCATTGAAAATCATTTTGATACTTCTTTCGAACTGGAAGCAACGCTTGAAAAACGTGTTAAGCGCCAGCTGCTAGATGAAGTGCAAAGCATTTGTCCGAAAGACGTGACGATTATGCATGTTCGCCAGGGGCAGGCAAAAGGCCTGGGCCATGCTGTGCTTTGCGCCCATCCGTTGGTAGGAGATGAGCCGTTTGCTGTTGTTCTGCCTGATGTCATTCTTGATGATGCCGCCAGCGATTTGCGCAAAGAGAACATGGCCGCGATGGTGACGGCATTTAACGAGACTGAGATCAGCCAGGTTATGGTAGAGCCAGTACCGATGTCTGATGTATCAAGCTATGGTGTGGCAGATATTAATGGTTCTAAGCTCAAGCCGGGTGAGACGGCGCCAATGACAAAGGTTGTAGAAAAACCAAACCGTGAAGACGCGCCTTCCAACCTGGCGATTGTTGGCCGCTATGTACTTCCTGCTGAAATATGGGGCTTGCTAGAGCGAACACCTGTTGGCGCGGGTGATGAAATTCAGTTGACCGATGCGATTGATATGCTGATGGAGTCAAAGCAAGTGAATGCATTCCATATGTCAGGCAAGAGCCATGACTGTGGCAGCAAGCTGGGCTACATGCAGGCTTTCGTTGAATACGGTATGCGTCATCCAAGCCTGGGCGAAGATTTCACGGCTTATTTGAAAGAAGTCGCGAAGACGCTTTAAATTACTAGAACCTAGGATAAAAAGGCCCTTGGAAGAACAGGTCCTAGGGAAGAGCGAAAGCTGGGATAGTTTCAAGTCTCGGATAATTTACCCTCCAGGACCCAGGACCCAGGACCCAGGACCCAGGACCCAAAATACAAAAGCGAGAGCCAATTGCTCTCGCTTTTCGTTCTTACACTTTTATCTATGAACTAGGATCTAGCGACTCGACTCTTTTTAATCCGAATGATACTGCTCACAAGCCAGTAGCGTATTCTCTATCAAAGTCGCAACCGTCATAGGTCCAACGCCACCTGGTACCGGCGTGATGTGGCGGGCTTTCTCGCGGGCAATATCATATTCAACATCACCAACCAACTTACCACTGTCTAAACGGTTGATACCGACATCCATAATGGTAGCCCCTTCTTTAATCCACTCTCCTGGGATGAAATTAGGCTTGCCTACCGCGATAACCAGAATATCTGCTTGGCGGACATGCTGTTCCAAGTTTTTGGTAAAGCGGTGACAGGTTGTGGTTGTCGCGCCAGCCAACAGTAACTCAAGGGTCATCGGGCGGCCGACAATATTAGACGCACCAACAACAACGGCGTGTTTGCCACGAACGGCAATATTGTAGCGCTCAAGCAGCGTCATGATGCCTTTTGGGGTACAAGAACGTAGCTTAGGAATTCGCTGGCACAAGCGGCCGACGTTGTAGGGGTGGAAGCCATCAACATCTTTTTCCGGATCAATCTGCTCAAGTACTTTGGTCGTATCGATACCGGCAGGTAGCGGCAGCTGAACTAAGATGCCGTCAATTTCATTATCATTGTTTAGCTCATCGATCAGGGCCAGTATTTCAGTCTCTGAAGTGGTTGCCGGAAGGTCGAAAGATTTGGAGACAAAGCCGACTTCGTCACAGGCCTTGCGCTTGCTGCCGACATAGATTTGTGAGGCAGGATCCTGCCCGACAAGGACGACGGCTAAACCAGGGGCACGCAATCCCGCTTCAACACGCGCTTTAACACGTGCTCCCACTTCTTGACGAACGGTTTGGGAGATTAGTTTTCCATCAATAATTTGAGCGGCCATGATTATCCTTTGGGCTGTAGTTAACTGAGCATGATGCCAAACAGAGTAACTATCTGGGCTATTCAGGGCAAGCTCGCCGAAATAAGCCAGATAGTTATTCTATTTCGGATCGTATTGTCGCAAAGAATGTGAGTGAGATCTATAGCGCAAACGTTTGCCTTTCTGCGATTTGATAAAAATATAGCAATATATTGAAAAAATGTTATGAGATGAGTTTGGTATAATTGTGTAGTGAGATCTATTCTTTCGGAAATGCTGTCAGTTACCGGGTGAGGTGGTGTATACAGCACAGTTACTTACTGAATTTAATACAAATTGTCGTTACTTTGAGCGCTTGGTGCGTAAGGGTAAGAAATTCAGACAAAAAGCGTTGACGTGACCGTCAGGGGACGTATAATCCCGTCCCGTAACTTCTCGTTACGCCTAATGATGCGCCCTTAGCTCAGTTGGATAGAGCACGTGCCTTCTAAGCATGTGGTCGCAGGTTCTTATAAAGTATAAGATGGCAGTGCATACGTAAGTTGAAAAAAATTGAATTTCGTTCTTTGACTGTTATAGTCGTGGAACAAATAAAGCGCCCTTAGCTCAGTTGGATAGAGCACGTGCCTTCTAATTCGCTAGATGATTCTGGTATTCGAATTGGGCATCTAATTGGAAACGGTTAGATTGTAAGACGTCAAATTCGGGGAAACCTTACTCGTTGAGTTGGCAATCCCGAGCCAAGCCCATCATAGATGGGAAGGTGTAGAGACTAGACGGCGTCTACCTAAAGCTGAAAAGCTATGGTAAAGGGATAGTCCAGCGCACAAAGCCGCAAGGTGGTAGCGAAAGCTATAGTGTGATGAAGCATGTGGTCACAGGTTCGAATCCTGTAGGGCGTGCCACATACGAGAGCACAGCAATTAAATTTGCTGTGCTCTTTTTTTTGTCTATTGGCTATTGCGCACTGCGCTTGCACTTGTATATAGTATAAAAAGCATAAAACGGCAGTGCATATGTAGGAACTAATGGAATCCATCAATTTCAAACTGGCAACAGGTGAACAATCATACGCCTTATACATTAATGGTGAGCCAGTTGAGGCATACAATTGCTACATAAATGATATAGCTAGAACTGGCCCTGTTAACACAGTTAAGAGCAAAGCCTCAGACCTCAGAATCTTTTTTGCTTATCTTAATGCTCTGGATGATCCAAATGAAATTGCTGAACTTGAAATTGGAAAGAAGACAGGTACACCTCTCCTAACTGAGATGGTTTTACAGTTTCCACAATACTTATCAACAGGGTGTAGCTCTCCACCTACATCACTTGCATACCTTGCTGCTAAAAAGACCAAACGAAAACCAACCGCACATGGTACTAACCAAAGAATAATCTCGACAGTCAGGGGGTTTCTGAAGGAGTCAGCTCAACTTCAGGCTGAGATGCACACTGCATATGATCTTGGTTTAATTGACCTTTCTGTTGCGCCTGATGTTATGTTTGGAGAGTCACTGTTTCGACAAGCGGTGCCTGTTCAGCAACGAAAAGCTCTGATGAAGAAGTCTGTCATTGCAGGTGTCTGCCGTAACGGCCCAAACCTATCTAAGACCACAATACTTAAGGCTAGAAAGGGATCTTATCCTTCACAGGACGCTGGCTCGTCTGTAAAGAAAGCTCTCCCACACGAAGATGCCCTACCAGTCCTCAATGAAGCTAAAACTTTGCGAGACCGTTTGTTCTTGTCACTTATCATGGGTACAGGTTTACGGGAAATTGAAGCTGCCAACGTATTGCTGGATGATATTGATGTAAAAAACAGAACGGTTAGATGCGTTAACCCTAGGTTGCGCCCCGTTGCTTACGGCAACTCATTCGAAGCAGTGAGTGGTGAGACAGCGCGTAGTATGGCTTACAAAGGGCGAACCACTTCAGAAACCTTCTTTATTGAGCCATTCAGAACGATATTCTTCGAAAACCTTAGGGATTACCTTGTACTTGAGAGACAGCCGTTAAGTGTTGGGCATAAATTTCTCTTTGTTGTCTTGAGAGAATGTGACTACAAAGGTCGTCCGTTATCACTTAGCTCTGACAAAACTAGACAACACCCATTGAGGGAAGCTTTGAAGCGAGTTTATGAAAAGAGAGGTTTACCTAAACCAAGAGGTTGGGCTTTGCACTCCTTAAGGCACCTATACGGTGTTCATTGTTTTAATTACTTAGTCATTGGGTACGAGCCTGATGGTTGCCCTATTCAAGGGCTTGATAAGCACGTTGTCCAACGCCTAATGGCTCATGAGTCAATAACTTCTACAGAAGTTTATGCAATGCCTGTTATTGAGCGTGTCTTGGAAAAAGTCGAAAAAGCTCTTGGGTACGTTCAGGGCGGTGGGATTAACGCAACAGAAAAACTATTACTTAATAGTCATTTTGGAGCAAAACTATAATAATGACTTCATATCGGTATACGAAAGAACAGCTAGAGTCCATTGGTAAGTCGCTGACTGATGATCTGGCATATTTCAGTCCTAATGAAGCCCCTGCTCGAAACAAATTCCAGAAAATGTGGTGTGTGTGGTGGCTACACAACAATGTTACCTCTTGGACTGGTAAAATGGTTGATATCTTACTGGATAACGTATGTGTCTCTTCTACATGGAAAGAGACTATGGACGTCCTTATACCTGATAACGACATCACAGAGAATCAGAAGGGATTCTTTCGTTCTGTCCTAATGTCACTATTAACTAATGCCGCCCGAAAGAAAGTTGTCAAGTTACCATCCCACTTACGATGGGATACTGAAGTTGTAGATGAACTTTTATGTCAATCGCCACTGAGCATCTGCTATCCGAGACTTGCTTTGGAGGTATTAGCAGATTCCTCTGATACTCGACGTGAAGCCTTCAAGACTCACTTCTCCTCAAAGCTCAACGGCATCAAGATTAAGCCGAAATCTCTAAGTGCAAGTTCGAATTTGATTGCTCGATATATGTTATGTCGTGGTATTGAGTCGTTTAAAGAAATGACTGCTGAAGATTTTGCCGACTTCCGTATTGAACACTATCTCGATAGGCCTACCACAGACATTCCTTGGCGCATCCTTTGTGAAGCATATGAAAGAAATGGCTTTTTACCTGAGGGATGGGTTGAGGAATGCATTGAGGTTCACACCCGACGTAAGTCTTTAGCAATTGCAGAAGTTGCAAAGAATACAGGTGTGGCCCCAACAAAGCGCAGTGGATATACATCGAACACCCTAGGGGATTTCCGTTCTGTTTATCAAGGACAGCAGAGAATAGAACTAGGTGAAACTTACAGTAAAGGTGTAAAGCTACTCTACACTCCTGAAGGAGGTGACGATGTTATTGCTTTTGGCGATTATACTCTCAGCCGAAAGATAGACATGTATGCTGTTGAAAATCTTTCCGAAGATAGCTCTTGGACACGCGCCCAGCTCGCATGGATAGATTTAACAGGCATTGAGCGAGGCACAGCAAAATACAGGGCAAATTCTCTTCAGTATATTAACGCTTACATCTTTGGATATCTTCCTTGGTTCTTCAAACAGCACCCTAATTGCTTATTCGAGTACCCTGATACACCAAGTAAGTTCATAGGCAGCGTCTTTGTAAAAAGAGATCCTGTTATTCACAGGAACTACAAGCTGCAAGCTGAAAAGCAAGATAAAGAATTAATCTACCCAGTGCCGCTCTTGTCGTTCATTGAAGGCTTAATTAACAACTCCAGCTCAAACACTGTTTCTAGTAATAAAAAGAATAGCTTGCGTGATATTTGTGCGACACTAAGAAGATTCTTCGAAGCTGTTATTGATCGATACGGTAATCTTGATGAGTACAACCTAAGAAGCAATCCGATACCAACATTGAAGCACGTTGGCTATGCACGCTCCGGTAAATCAGTAAAGGATACCTTTCACCTTGGGTATTGGGTGGTGTTTCGCATGTTTATGAAGGAACTTGCAAAAGCCTCATTATTTGCTTCGAGTAAAGAAGTAGCTAAAGCCCTACCTACACAAGATGCTAAGTATCTGAATGACCTCAGAGTTAAGCAATCTAAAATCAAAGGTTTTGAGCACATTAATGACATCAAACACTCTAAATCTTTTGATAAATTAACGATCCCTGCATCTATTGATATAGGTGGAGAAAAGCGTGAAATCGGTGAGGTAGAGTTTCCCGCATGGCTGCGTGGTCGCCTTAAGAAAATGACTGTAGGCGATAGTGCTACGCGAGTAGATCTTGGTAACTACTTTCATTTACTTGCTCTAAACGTATCAGCATATGCTGGTCAGCGTTCATCAAACGCCGCTAACTTGTGCGCAGATACATTTGATGCTGATTATGTTCCTACTCTTGCAGATGACCCAGCAACCTCACATGTCCCGTTACGTGTAAGAACAGATAAAGTAAAGGTAAATGGGATAGAAAGTTGCATCCAAGAAGATGTGATGATGATGCTATGCCACGCAAAGGAAGTCCGAAAGCACTTTTCCCTAAAGAGCTTCGTTGAGCCTAGGGCGTATCAAGATAATGAATTATCTGTTCATGGGAGTTTTAGACCACTACTGCAAGGTACAGCATCTCATAAAGATATACATCCAAGCATGAATCCTTATATTTTTATGTTTGAGAAGTGGTTGGAAAAACAAGGGGTTGAGTTCGAATCAAAGATTACCCTTACCCCTAATAACCTAACGGTTGATCAATTCGAGGTTGTTAAAACGCACAACCTGACTGATTTAACCAAAGTGATGTTGATTGAGTACGAGGAATGGGGAGACCCAGTTCCTTTCTCCCCTTTAACACCCAAGACAACTTTAACGCCACACAGTTTTCGTGTTCAGCTAGTCACAGTAATTAACATCACAACAGGTGATGTTGAAGCTGTGAGAATGTTCACTGGGCAATCTGATGGCATGATTGGTTTTTACACCAAGGCTACTCCACAGGATGCGGCGACTCTTGCCAAATTGGAGAAGAAGATCAACCAGAGTAGCGATGTTGTATCGGTGGGTGAATCCTCTATAACTGAGGAAAACCTCATTCAAATTTTCGACTCTCTTGATGATAACAGCAAAGACTTGCCTTTCTTTGCGGGTTCTGGCGATGCACTCAGGGTACTAAGGGAGTCTGGCGGTCGAGGCTTGGCGATTAACTACACCCACATTTGCCCCTATGACAACAAATGTCCTACTGAGGTTATTAATTTACATGGGCGTATGAACTGCCATGAATGCACGCATGCATGTATCACTAGCCATAATAAAGTTGCTATTGCGGCAGCAGCACGCAAGGCACTTGATGAGGCGAAGGAATATAAAGTCATGACAGTAGTTTCGAGCAATGAATCTGAGAAAGCGCAGTTGCAGGCGAAGTTTACGGAACAGATTCAAATTGCATCACATTGGATTGCCCGACACAACTACATCAGACAGAACCAAGATAAGTTTGTCATTGCAGGCTTTGATGCCTTAAAGCAATACAATTACGTGCCTGAAAGTGAATTTGCCAATGGCCTACTAGCAAAGTTGCAGGAAGTTAGCGGTGTACCTTCATTGCAAAGCCAGAACCTAAAAACAATGGCAACTATGCTTGCACGCAAAATCAGTACCAAGGTGCAGCTTGAGACTCTGCCTGAGCTTTCTGCTGAAACACAAATGATGCTGAAGTATGACCCGGTAAAATATGTAGTTCACAACTTAAATATGCTGGCTCAATTAAAAGGTAGTACACCTGAGGCACTACTAGCAGAGACTAAATTACTGGAAAGCGATACGCCATTAATGGAGGAACTTCAACTTGTCTAATGAAATTAAAAGCCATGACGAAATGGTAAGGCTCAAGCTGAAAGGCGTAATCGACCGTAGAAAAGTCATTGAAAGCATCCTAAGAGATATGGATTGTGACTTTTATGAGAGCTTCACTGCACTCAGCAATGCTGTTGCTGACAAATACACAAAGCGAATGGGTGAGCCTATGAGTGGCTCTACTATTAGAAGGAAAGGCAGCAAATACAAAGCTCTTGTTCAAAGTTATTACAAGACCGAAGAACGGATTAGAAATCAATATCAAGATCGGGAATCTCAACTGGAACAGGAGTTATTGGTAACCCAACTCGATCTCAGTAAGGCCACAGAAGAGCTAGCTAATGCACGTAAAGCTCTTGCTAACAATAATACTGAGATGGATAAATTACGGCTTGAGAACATTGAGTCTTGCACGGCTGAAGGTGTAGCACAGGAGTTTTCAGATAAGGAAATTGCTGCCTACAAAGTAATTCTGGAGATGGCGAAGGCGTATGAAGACTTTGGTGTTTCAACTGATGGTTTTAATATTTCAGCAATGAACATGCAAGGTGAAATCAAAACACTTATCAACAATGATAAGTGCCCTGCATTTTTTAAATGGTATAGGGAACAGCTTAAGGGTTAACAGAAATGAGTTTAGAGACAGGCCAAGTAAGGCACTCGACATTTCGATTGTGGGTGTACAACCATATTGATATGAGTATGTCATGCAATGCTTCTGCTGATAAACTCAAGGATATTAAGGAAGAGCTAGACCTAAGCGACATAATCATCTCTGAGGCGGGGGTCTTAGATCTTCTTGCTCACATTAGTAATCAGACAGGCTTGTTTGCTCCACAAACTCTCGCTGATACGCTTGGGTTTCCAAATCGTGATAGTGTTCGCAAAAGCAAGTCAATACAGGCTGATCTAAAGACCCTGTTAGGTTACCTAGTCTCAAAAAAACACCTGCAACCACCACCTGATAGGAAAGGCTCAGCATCACGAGGGAAGGTATCCTCTGCAAACAGCACCAATTCAAGTGATCAGGCTCTTGTTGCTGAAAATGCTGTGTTGAAAGCTAAAATCGCTCAACTTGAGGCGGAGTTGGAAAATCGAGGTAAGGCTGGCAGATTTGCTGATGTAATTGCCAAGCATGGAGTGGTTTTCTTTGAAGAGCATTAATAACCTTTGGACGATGCGTGTGATTGCCGTCTGGCTTTCCAATACCAATTTAATCTTCACGGCTGAACGGATTGACGGCCATGAAATCGACCCTGAGATTAGTGAAAAAGACAAGTTATACCTAATCAAGGCTCCAAAGGATTCAAACGCCATCCCGCTCTCCAAAGGACAGCAATGGAAGATTGTTGGGGACTACGAGGGGAAACCTGAAGAATTAAAATTTAACTCAGGCAAAAACCGTAAGCGCTATACAATTTTGGCTACCAATTTACGTTGCTTGAAACCTGATACAGGTGAAGAGTTCATACGTTATGTCTCTGATAGCCCTGATTTTAAGGGAATTGGGAAGTTCAAAGCAGAAGATATATGGGTCAACCTTGGTAAAGATGTATTCAGGTACGCTTATGAAAATGACGAGTCGAAATTTGACTTCCTAACCCCAGAAACAGTCAAGGTATTCATTAAAGCCTGCAAGAAGTATTCAACGCTGGAACACGCTGAATGGCTAAGAAAGTTTGGTTTCAAAACCTCAGTGATAAACAAAATTATCACCTTTCATGGAACTGACTCAATTGAAGCAATTAAGGCAAACCCTTATCTAGCGGTTTCACTTGGAATGTCATTCAAAGAGGTTGATGATCTTGCTCAAAACCAAGATACGTTCAATATATCTGCTCCTGACGACGAAAGGCGCTTGATTGCCGCACTGGAATACGTAGTTCAGAAGGAACTTGAGAAAGGTCATACAGTAAGTAGCGAGAATACTCTTTACAAGCCACTAAGAAGTCTTCTCGGGAACCAAGGATTAGCCTTCAAGGCTTTGAGTTTAGCAAGTAAAGCACCTCAAGTTCGTCAGTCTGATTATGGTATTCATGCTTATGCCCCTCTGATAATGGAGCATTTCATAGCAGTCGAGTTGTTACACCTTAAATCCCTAGAGACAGTTTGGTCTTCTGAGATGGGCAGGGCTTTCAAAGATGCTCAAAGGGCACTACCTTTTGAACTAACATCGAAACAGAAAGAAGCCGTCAAAACAGGAATGACCAACGGTGTCTTTGTTTTGACAGGTGGTGCAGGTACGGGAAAGACCACTGTACTAAAAACTCTTTTCAAAGCTCTAAATCAAATAGGATACACTGTTTACCCAATGGCGCTTGCGGGGAGAGCAGCAGAGTGTATTCGTGAAACTACGGGATACTTATCTCGAACAATACATGGCGCAATCTTCAGTGGAGACATGAAAGCCGGGGATAAATCAGTTGTAGTTATTGACGAAGCAAGCATGGTGGACATTCCACTATTGTTTCGACTTTTGAGAAAGGTACCGGAGGATACAAGGTTTATATTTGTGGGTGACCCATATCAATTACCGCCTGTGGAATATGGCTTAGTACTTCATGATTTTATTAAAGCTGATTGTTTACCGACTGTTGAGTTGGATGTTGTAAAGCGTTCTTCGGAAGAAAGCGGTATCCCCGAATACACTAGATTAGTCAGAAACGGAATTGCTCCTGACAACTTGACGACTGGGAATATTACTTTTCATAACACACCTAAGCGGGAGTTCACGAAGAAAGCTGTAGAATTGATGAAGCAAGCCGAAGGTAGTGCTATGGTGGTTGCAGGTAGTAACTCAAGGGTTTCTGAAATCAATCGAGCGACACAGTTTGCTATCAACCCTAAAGGGACGCCTATATTTAACCACGAAGAAGGTGATGTGGTTGATATCTACAAAGTTATCCTCAGGGAGGGTGACCCGGTTGTATTCACCAAGAACTTCTGGGATGAAGGGGTTCAGAATGGAAGTATGGGACTTTTAGAGGAAGTACGAAGGGGAAATGGTGCTTATGGTTCTGTAAACGTCTCAGGTGGCTCTACAGTAGTGATAACAGATAATCTTCTAAAGCATCTGACAGCATCGTACTGCATCACTGTACACAAATCTCAAGGCTCGCAATTTGATAGGGTTATCGTAGTTGTCGATACTTCAAGAGTGATTGATAGATCATGGATATACACCGCTCTGACTAGGGCTAAAATTAAAGTTGATATCATCAGTACAACTGAAATATTTGAGAAAATAGTTGCGGCACCTCCGGTATTTGAGGGGCGAAGGACATTCTTATGGCATCTCATTCAAAATCCTGATTTTAAAACCGCAGCTTAAGTACAGCACTTTATAAGTGAAAGCCTCGTAAAAAAGCGAGATTTCAACTAATAGGCAATCGCAGGAGTATAGTGAATATGAATAAGTGTGTTAAAGGTGATCCTAAAGAGTTAAGCCATCATGAGAGAAAAAAAGCTTATTACGAATGCTAGGATAAAGGTGACTTTGATATTGCTCGTGACTGTAGATACAGAACTATAGAAGCAATGATTATGTATGGTTCTGCGTCTGAACGACATAGAGGTGATGGTGCTGAAATTCCAGTAACATTTCCTGTGTACAGTGAAATGGAAGTACTATTCAAACAACCATAAGGTAGTGTCACAATGTAGTGGTCATTTTGGTGTGCAAACTTTTACTTGTATTAGTGTGATTACCGAGGGACTTTGTCGTTTCAGCATACCAGCTCTCAGATCGAACACACAACATATAAACTCCGCTATGTATGTAACAGTAGAAAAGGATCATGCTGAAAACTCGTCGAAGCTTAGTGCTGGTGTGGCGCGTTCATACCAAATGGAAACTAAGTTTCATACTCAGAGCATTTTTTCGAGCCTGTAAGTATTAAAGCGCCATACTGAATCTTCATGCTGTTATCACGGTTCTGGACATAAATGTGCCAGATGCTTTGCTAAATTAGCAAAAAACGAATTAGTTCAAGTATGGAAAGCTTCACTAAGCAAATAGCAAGACCTGCCCCCATTGCTTTTTGGTAACGCACTAAAAACTGCTCGCGAAGCATGGCTGGCACTTTAAAACAAGATTAAAGGTGTGTAAGTGTCGCACTATTTACAATCGAGACGGCTTATTTATGCCATTATATGCACTTACTTTGGTAAACTACCTACCAAAACTTTGTATGTGACATCAATAATATGATCGAAGAACATAAATTTGAACTACGTAAACAACTCTGGAAAATCACTAATCATGTACGTGGCTACATGCATGCGGATACGTTTCGCGAATACACTCTAGGGTTATTGTTTTACAAGTATCTGTCGGACAATCTAATCAGTTTCGCCGATGAACTACTTTCTGAGGATGGCTTAAAGTTTGTCGATGTTGATGAAAAAACTGAAGAAGGCAAAGAAGTTATCCGAGTGCTTCAGGAAGAGGCTATTGATAATTTAGGCTACTTCATCCAACCAAAGGCTCTTTTCCATGCATTGGCCAAAGATGGGCAAACGAGCGGTAGCATTATTGAAAAATTACAAACTACACTATTCGAGATTGAAAATAGTTCACTTGGTGCAGGCAGTGAGCAGGACTTTTATGGGTTATTTAACGCATTAGATTTTAACTCAAACGCACTTGGCCACTCACCATCTCAGCGCAATATGCTGATTGTTCAAGTAATGACGGATCTTGATGTCATCCAGTTTGATTTTAATAGCAATGAAAGTGATGTTCTTGGTGATGCGTACGAATACCTCATTAGCATGTTTGCAAGTGGTTCAGGTAAAAAGTCTGGAGAGTTTTACACTCCGCAAATGGTGTCCAAACTGCTAGCTAAACTATCGACCTTAAACAACAATTCTATTGATTCTGTTTATGATCCAACTTGCGGCTCTGGCTCACTGTTACTTCAAGTAGCGAAGGAAGCAAATAACCCGCGTATCAAGTACTACGCTCAAGAACTTAACCCTAGTACTTATAACCTCGCTCGCATGAATATGATCATGCATAAAGTTAATTATAGAGACTTCGATATTAGGCAGGCTGATACACTTGAGTCCCCACAACATCTAGGGCTCCAATTTGATGCAGTAGTTGCAAACCCGCCATTCTCTATGTCATGGGCTGCGAAACCAGAGTTACTCAAAGATGAGCGATTTGCAGAATACGGCTCACTAGCACCAAAAACAAAAGCTGACTTCGCTTTCATCCAGCATATGCTCTATCAGCTAAGCGATCACGGCACAATGGCTGTAGTCGTTCCACATGGAGTACTTTTCAGAAAAGGAGCTGAAGGGCGCATACGTCAATTCTTGATACAAGAAAAAAACTGCTTAGATGCCGTAATAGGGCTACCTGCCAATATTTTTTATGGGACTGGGATACCAACTTGCATTTTAGTCTTCAAAAAGGAGAGGCAAAACAGCAAGGATGTTCTTTTCATTGATGCTAGCCAGAGTTACAAAAGCGGCTCTCACCAAAATTACATCAGCGAAGAAGACATACAAAGCATCATACATTCAGCAGTACAACGGGAGAATATTAAAAATTTTGCTGCTGTTGTTTCCGTTTCGGAGTTAGCAGAAAATGACTATAACCTAAATATATCGAGATATGTTGATGCTTCACCTCAAGCACTTTATCTGCAGGGCTTAAAAGAACAGCTACAAGAATTCGAACCAAGTCTACTTTACCCTTATGCACAGCAGATTCTGCAGCTTAGAAGAGATGATTCTGAAAAGACCTTTGAGAATGCTCTTATTCTACCAAGGATTCTAGGACGAAAGCCTTACGTTAGTTCAGGCTCTCTTTCGTGCATTAAAAGCGGGGGCTTTGCTCTGATTTTCGATGAGCAAGTAATTAACTCCGAGTACTTAGAGCTATTCTTCAACTCGAAGATTGGACAAAAAATTTTGGAGGACTGCGCCGCGAAAGCTGGTGGTACGATGAAAACCCTAAACCTTGAGTCATTGAAAAATAACCTCATTGCCTCTGTACCTAGTTTAGATATTCAAAAAGCATGCGTAGAGTCAAATCGCACCTTAAACACCATCCGAAAACAACTCGATGACTATCAAGAAGATATGATCTTCAGGCCAAGTTTCTCTAAAGAACTACTTATTCGATTGGACACTACATCTCAATACGTTGAAAAAGCCAATTATGAGGAGCAGTTGTTACAGAAAATTCGAGTGGGTGAAAACGCTGAAACAGAGTTCAAAGAAACTTTTTCGCTCGATGTCCGCAGAAGTCAGACCGACTCCAGTTACAAGCTCAAAAAGGAACCACATATAGAGGAGTCATCGCTTAAAACAGTAGCTGGTTTCCTAAACTCTTCTGGTGGGACACTTTTTGTTGGTGTCACTGACGACCAAAAAATTAAAGGGCTAGAAAAAGAATTTGCTACGTTTCATCAAGAGTCAGCCGATAAGTTCCTTCTCCACTTCAAAAACAAAGTTAAGGATATGCTTGGCGAAAGCTTCTATCCATTTATTCAAATAGACCTTGAAACTATCCAATCTTCGATCGTTTTGGTAGTAAAATGCAGTCGAGCTAATCAACCTTGTTTCCTAGGTAAAGAAAACAAGTTCTATGTTAGAACTCCAACTGGCGCAACAGATCAACTTTCTGGGCGGGAGATGTGGGATCACCTCCGCGTGAAGTTCCAATAATTAAATCAGAGCATCAAATAGTCGAACAACATCAACAAGAGCTGAAAAAGCAGCTTTGGAGCATCGCTAATACACTTCGTAGCAATATGGATGCCGATGATTTTCGTTACTACATTCTTGGTCTTACCTTCGTAAGCGCCCCATGATCCCACAAAGTGCTTTAGTGTGAGAAGTTCCACGGTAGAAGCAAACAACAGGGTCAGGTCTTGCCTTTTGACAAGCATTATTTTTGGTAGGGCAAATGCTCATTAACAGAATATAAATGAGTATTTAATCTAACCTATAAAGCGGCAGAAACGTGCCAGAGTGAAAGCTGGCACGACTAGGGACAGAAACGACTTAGTTAGTATTAAAACTCTAACTCGTCCTGTCCATGCTTTCTGGGAAAGGTACATATGTGATTATTGCACCTAATATGGTGTAGCTCTCATTTTAGGATAATTTTCGTTACTTCAGATTAAGCCTATTCAATGGCCTTTCGTACAGTTCATTAACTTTGTTCTGTACTGCCCTGTCGCCAGTAATTTTTTTCAAGTGCCTTTTAATTCTCTTTATATGAGCGTTGTGACAACCATGCATTTTAGCCTCTTGGCTGATAGCTAGTTGAATAGAAAATGGGGTTTTGCTTATCATTTCAGTACTTGAAAACTCTTTAAATAAGTCATCTAAGCTCTGATCACTTTTTGCTGTGTTAAGCAAAAACAGGCTTGTACATTTAACATCGCTATTAAGTTTATTATCTTTATCAATATCATACATAGCTTCGTCAATAGCTTCGTTAAAGAATGTGTATCCGTATGCATCAGCAAGAAAGTGCCTAAAGATAGCTATAAGTTGCATTTGAGAAAATGCAGAAAGCCTTGTATCAATATTTCCATTGATCGTGTCAAGTAGGTAATCTGAGGTATCAAGAAAAATCTGTTTAACCCCATGTTTAATGCATTCGTAGGGAGATGTATAAGCTGCTAGCATGATATTACCCATATTAATGATCTTTAGAAGGCGGGTTCTATCTTCAACAGTAGGCATCTCAATTAATTCGTTGATAACTTCTGGGCAATCTTTTCGTAATCCAACCATAAAAAATACAATTGTTGCCCAGTACAACTCAAATGCATCCTCTGTTAACTTAAAGCCGTTTTGTATACCGATGCTTTTAGCGTAGAAAAACTCTGCAAAAGTTCTATGTCTAAACCCAAACGTTTGATTGCATTCATCTAAATATAGTAGTTCGCAATGTTCTAACAGGTTGTCGAAGACTTCTTCTGAGTTCATTCCGAGATTTCTTTCCGTTAGGTAGCTAATGAAAAAATCTTTGGCTTCGTTGACAGATATTACGGTTAGTTCATTATCAATCATGTACCTAGCGATCTGTTGAAGAACTGCGTCGCGAACTGAGTAAACTTTCTCATTTTCCTGCCCTTTAGTAATATCCCATCGACCAGTGGAAAGCTCTGTATACTTTGCATAGAGTTCCGTTAGATTAGCTGGAATATTGTTCTCGTTTTCGTTAAGTAACTTGGCAAGTAAAAAAGCAGCAATTGGGGTCTTGGGAAGGGTCTTATATAGGTTTGAAGATTTCAGATCCTCTAGGATTCGATCCTTCACATTCAAGTTTTTGCAAGACTTCACGATCACCGTAATAATCTGGTTTAGAGAAAGCGGTGCAATCTGAAACGCTCGATATTTTGATTCTATTTTTGCTCTAGCGGCTCCTTGATCCAAGCTTCTAATCGCGCCTACTAAGCGAACATTACCAATCGCATCAACTTCACCGATTATTTCATTGATAGTATGAGTTCTGTCCTCAATATTAAGTTTGACCTCATCAATTCCATCTAATAGTATGACATACTCATATTTCTGACTACATTCTTTAAACTTCTCGTCTAAAAGCTGTTTTATAGAAGAATTATATTTCTCAACTAAGACTTTGAAAGTTAAATAGACAGGAACTTGCTCGTTTTCAAGGAATTTGTCTTGATCTAGCATATCCATAGCGGTATTGCGAAGCAGAGTACTTTTACCTGTACCAATTCCCCCTTCAATGATAATCGCAGTTTTCTTTTCTAAAGCCTTTTTCAAGCATGTCTTGCTCGGCGGCCTTCGATTTGTTTGATTTTGCTTATACTGAATAGTTTCTATTGGGATAAGGTCATTACAAAGTGCCACATCAGCTTCAGCGAGGGCACCGAAAGTAAGTCTTGAGTTTTGTTCAATATTTGTGAGCTTATTTCTTAAGTTCGAAACATACTCATTGATAACAATTGGGGTTGCATCGAAGTAGTCTGGGAGGTAAGTCTCAATAAGTTTTTCCAATCGAACACCATCGAGAAACTTTATTTTTGTCGAGCTGTACTTTGTCTTGAAGAACTCTTGGGCACTAATCGATATGTTCTTGGGTGTTACCACCCAGACTTCGTCTAGAACAATTTCTTTTTTTCCTTTAACGGTTCTACGGGTGTGGATACATTCATCGATCTGAGTCGTGACATCATGGCTGCTTTTAGTTATTGCATCGCGCTTAACAATGACTCCTATGTATTCTTCACCGAAAATATCATCACTATTAATCAAAACAAAATCAGCACCATTTTCAAGAGTACCTTGCTTATACTCTACATCAGTAACAGTAGGTAATTTCTTGAAAAGCATGCCCAGTAGAGGATGAATATCTTCTACTTCTCTTCTTAATCCTTTTAACTCTTTGGCAATACTCACTTTTTACGCTCCACTGGATAGGTACTGCATTGCATACTATGAAGTAACAAAAATTGAGTCAAATGAATAAGTCGAAAGACTTCATATAAACAAAGGGTAAGTCTCATTTTTCTCCAAATTGTTATCACATTGAATCGGCCTGCCTCCTGTAGACACTAATTTAATTTACACTGGGCAGCTTGTGTTTTTGGATACAGAAATTATCCGATAGTGATCCGCACCAGCAGTTTTGGACACCGAGTTAAGTGAGTAAAATCACTAGCGAGGTGAACCATGACAAACAAGAAAAAACGTATTATCCATTCCCCTGAATTTAAAGCGGAAGCCCTGAAGTTGGCCGAGAAAGTTGGTGTTGCTGCCGCTGCAAGACAACTGTCTCTGCATGAGTCTCAAATCTATAGCACCCTATGTCGATTTGACGTGGGAGCTCAGATTGGATGACAGAGATCCTGTGAGGCGCATGTTTGCTCATGCAAATACCCTAGAGGCCGAGTGGTTTGTGTGCGGTGAATTGGCATCAGATGAGCGATTTTTGTCGATTCCTAAACGATACCTACTGAGTAAATTTGGCGAGGGGGTTAATGAGGAACTTATCTCACAAGTATTAACTCTTAAATCGCTTAGCATAAAACCTAGTTAAATTAACGGCTTATGGTGATTTTGAACTAAGCTTAACTCCTTGTGCCTAGTTCGACCCAAGCAATGCTATATTGCGTTACTGTAATTGTGGTGGCGGCCACAATTACGTGGATTAGGTAGGATTCAATCTGTCAGTTACAAGATCGATATGTGACCTGAGCAGGGAGATGTCATCATAGCCCCCTATCAAACTTTTTCCCCTTTCCTTAGCAGGTTATGAGCAAGAAATCGGTAATCTTCATTTTTCCCTAATTTAGAAAATAGTTAAACTGATCACATATCCACGCAACCTTAGGTTGGGCATTACATACTCTTTTGAAATAGAAGGTTGTGATATATCGAATCATTCAATCTATCATACATAATTAACAGGAATAACCCTATTATTCAATGTTTTATGTTAATGTGTGTGACGTAATGATGAGGTGATAAAAAGAAAGCTTCAATATATAAATCTGTTAGGCGAATACGGAATATTGATAATCTCGGTGAAATAATGATAAGAATTTTGTTAGACACTAATATCCTACACCAAGAGGGGTTGACTTCGACGAGATTTCAAATCTTGCAAAGGTTGATAAAGTCGGGTTTTGTCAACTTGATCATCCCTGAGATAGTTATCGAAGAATACAAAAGTAAAAGAGTTGATCAAGCTAAAGAAGACTTAAAGAAAATTCAGTCTGCTATTGATAGCTTGCACCGAAAGACAATAATTGAAAAAGATTGTTTTAATGTGAAGCAGTTCAGTAATTTTGTCGAATCATCAATTAATGAAACGAATCGTCGGGTTGGTTCTTGGCTTGATGATAATCAAGTAGTATTAGTGCCAATTTCAAATACTTCAATTGAGGAGCTATTCAAATCTTACTTCGCCGGAACAGGTGCGTTTCGGAACAAAAAACAGCGTGAAGATATCCCAGATGCTGTGATACATGACTGCATTATAAAGTTGGCAAAAACCAGTGAATTGTTCGTGGTTGCAAAAGATGGCGTTTTAATTGAATCAATCAAAAATATAGATAATGTTCAAGTTTACAAAGATCTATCCGAAGTTCTCGATACTCCTTTGCTAAAAGAACAACTAGCAGAGTTGAATGCAAGTGAAATGAAAGTTAATTCAATTATCGAAACCTTAACTACTTCAGGTTGCTCATATGACGTAGCAGAATATTTAACTGCAAATCATATGGTTGAGGTGGAAGGTTTTTATGATGGCGAGTTTGTTGAGTTGCCTTATGAACTCAGCTCTGTTGAAACACATAGTCACGAGGTTCATGTTCATAATCTTAAAGAATTGTTTGTTGATTCACCATCGTACTTAGGGAATGGCAAATTTAGCTACTCGCTTGTGGTTCTATGTGAGGCTTCATTGTCATTTTATTGTGAGGATGATGTTTTCGAATCTCTATCATACGAGTACAGAAAAGAGCTTTCTAAGTCCGAGAGCAGCGGTCAAAGTGATGTTCACGTTAAAGGTAATGTAAATGTTGCGTTTCGAGGTGTTGTTGTCCTAAGTGGTATCGATACTAATGTAGATTCGAGCCAACTCGAAGTTCACCTTTCGTACCTTGGAGCAGAACGCAGTGAAATTGAGTGCGAAGTTAGTTTAGAAAAACTAGAGGTCGAGGATATCTATTAAAATTCGCCTAACAAATTTTTTAAGAGGGGCTCCCAACGCGTGGCATTTTTACTATGTGTTGTTTTTATTGTTTAAGGTGGTATGCGGCGGCATTGGTATTGCGTTGCTCATCCCTTAATAAGGTGTTAGGCGATTTATCAGAATGTAGGTTAGCAAGGAAATAATAAAATGAAAATTACAAAATTAAAGATTGAAAATTTCAGATCGTATAAAAAACAAGAAATAAACATCTCGGACTACAATTGTTTTATTGGAGCTAATAGTTCAGGAAAATCGACAGTTATTAATGCTTTGAACTTATTCTTTCGAGAGAACAAAAACTCGCAAACAGATTTGGTAAAACTATCGGAAGACGACTTCCATCACAAAAACACAAAAAAATCAATTAAGATCACCGTAACATTTCAAGATTTATCTAAAAAAGCAAAGGAAGACCTTGCTGCATATGTGCGACAAGATGAGCTAACAATAACTGCTGAGGCAACTTATGATAAAGAAACAGGCTTTGCTTCGGTGAAACAGTATGGTCAGAGAAAGGTAATTTCTGAATTTGCACCTTGGTTTGAGGCTCAAAAGTCAGGTGAAAAAGTTCCAGAACTACAAAGGATTTATGCTGATATTAAATCCAAAACACAGTTTAGTGGCTTAGAAAGTATAAAAACTAAAGGAGGCATGGAAAGTGCTCTTCGAGAGTTTGAAGAGAATAACCCAAAACTCTGTTCATATGTTTCGAGTGAAGACCAGTTTTATGGTGCTTCCAAGGGTTCAAACCGACTTGCTGCACATATTCAATGGG
Source organism: Photobacterium sp. HL06 (assembly GCF_059552575.1). NCBI lineage: Bacteria > Pseudomonadati > Pseudomonadota > Gammaproteobacteria > Vibrionales > Vibrionaceae > Photobacterium > Photobacterium sp. HL06. The sequence goes on along the minus strand of NZ_CM183914.1, from coordinate 3,065,108 downwards.
TATTTATTCCCGCAACTAAAGACATCTCTAAAGAAGCAGAAGAATCCAAGAATTCGGCATTGGGGTTACTTCTAGATAGGACGGTAAGGTCTAAAGTAAAGTTTGATGAAGAATTAGCAACAATCTACAATGATGCTAGGGATGCATACAATAAGATGTTAGCTACACAGCAAGGTGTATTAGCATCTGTATCTGGGTCAATAGAAAAGCGATTAAAAGTTTGGTCTAAACCTGATATACAAGCTCAAGTTAAATGGAACTATGAAGAGCAAAAAACAATTAAAGTTGAAGACCCAGTAGCACAGGTTGTGATCGGAGATAATGGTTACGAGGGCGAGCTTGCTCGTTTCGGGCATGGAATGCAGAGGTCATATATCTTTGCGCTTCTTCAAGAATTAGTGAACATTGACAGCTCAGACAGCCCAAAGCTTTTAATGGCAATTGAGGAGCCTGAGCTCTATCAGCATCCACCTCAAGTTAAGTACCTTGCTGAAACTATGTTCAAGTTAGCTGAAGATACCGCACAAATATTATTGTGTTCTCATAGTCCATATTTTGTTCCCTCGAATGATATTACTAGCTTGAGAATGGTTCGAGAAAGTGGAAATCCTAGTGAGTCTGTGGTGTCTCAAGTCACCTATGCTGACATTGCTGCTGAATTGAATAAGGTCGAATCTAAGCCAACAAATCCCTCGGCTCTTGTCGCAAAAGTTTCACCAGCTTTAAGTCCAGAGTTAAATGAAATGTTTTTTTCGCAAAAAGTAATTTTTGTTGAAGGAGTTGAAGATGTATCGATACTCACGACTTATATGCACCTGATGAACGTTTATGGAGAGTTTAGGCGTCAAGGTGGGCATATTGTACCCGTACATGGGAAAAGCGAAATATTGCGTCCGCTTTGTATTGCCCAGTTACTCAAAATTCCAACTTTCGTACTGATAGATGGCGATACAAACAAACAAACCGAGCATGATGCAATTAAGGACGATCCTGATAAAGAGAAAAAAGTTAACTTTCTAAAAAGTGAAATCGGCAAGCATAAAAAAGATAACGCATCTATATTAAAGCTTTGCGGTCAACCGGAAGCGTTGAACTGGCCAACTGAAGAGCATGTATTCCTGCCAAATATCGTGGTCTGGAAAACTAATATCACAGACATGCTAAACGAAGAGTTAGGTGCTAAATGGAAAGGGCATAGAGATGCTGCGACTGCAAACTATGGGCAAGCAAAAGGTTTGCTTAAAAATCCTTTAGCTGTATCACATGCCTTAGAATTAGCATGGAATGATGGTCAAAAATCAGCGTCACTAGTTAAAATGATTCGTCAGATGCTAGGGTTGACGGAGGTTGAAGTGGAAGCAGAAGAACAAGAACTAAATTTGCCTTCAGCTGACACAATCGTCTAATAAGGCAATGCGTTATACTCGGTGGTTTTGGTATGGAGTTCGGTGTGCTTTGTTAGTTCAGTGGGGCACACCTTATTACAGGCGTATCTTTACGAGGAAGTAGTGGAAAAATTACTTAATAAATTAGGTTATTACAAAAGTAAGCCTAAAAGCGATGTGAGGCCAACGATTGAGTACCGGGAACCTCTAACTCCAGAAGAGAATAGTCGAAAGTTTGTAGAATTTACGGCTGAAGGTAATAAATGGCTCAAAGCCAGAACTCAGAACTCAAATACTAAAACGGGAATGTTCTTTAGTATTGTTCTCCTAATCGAACATAAATTAGCTAACCTGTTGGTATGTATCGAACCAGATATTAAGGAAGCTACGCTCGGAAAGAAGATTGATACTTTTAAGACCTTTATTAAGATCTTTGACTTTGATGACCCGACTGATAAAAAAGAAGTTCGAGAGCTATTACCTGCACTGCATGAGATAAAGAATATTCGTAACAAGTTAGCTCACGATCTCACTAAATCTAGTATCAAGATAAATGAGCTTTCTCAAACACTGTCTATTGTCCGTAAACGTGACAAAGCGTTTGTAAACGATGTGATAAATAAGATCGATGATGACAGTGAAAAAGCATGTGTACTATTAGCTAAATTTGGTTTCATTTTTTTTGTAGAGTTAGCGCATTTGGGTGTTAGAGTTCGTGTTTGAGCCAACAAATAACAAACGTTTAAGTGTTTAAGGTTTCAAGATACTTTTTCTCATTTGAGGCTGCCAAGTTAGGCGTGATGCTCTAATTTGGCTCCGTTCTTTTTCGATTTAGCGACAGCTTGCCCTGAATCTACCAGCTATCCGATTAGATCGAGTATGAGCTTGTAATTTACAGGCTTTGAAAAAGAATACCTAGCTATCTAGCAACACAAAGCGGAATAGCTCGCGCATGTGCGGTGCTCTTTGAATGAAATTTCGTCTAAGTTTATGGCTTAGATTGTCCCGCTAGTCTCCCGTGTTGAGATGGCGATTTCACTTTGAGGGACTTGCCAAATGCAGGTTTGGTTTTGGGGCGTGACGGCTCATACGAGCAAGTGCATATTTTATATTCACGTTTTCTAAACTGGTTTTGTGAGTCGTCGGCATCAGCTACTCTTCTTTCGTAACTTTTAATATACCCCTAACTCTAATTCAGCGATGGCTCGATTAACGCTGCAAATGTCCTTCGTAATAACGCCGTAGCATTGCGGCATTTTCCTGAATATCCTGTTGGATTAAATCAACCGGGCGGCAGCTATCCAGCTCCCTATTACGGATTCGCATCACGTCTATCTGATACATTGAAGTACTGTCATTAACAAGATTGACAGGATATAGCCTTTTCAGAGCTGCGTGTATTGAGAGAAGATTCTTGGTGACGGACTCGGTGTCGTCACAAGATTGCAGTAGTTGTTCAGGAGCTTCGATACCCCACAGTTTAAGCAACTTAACCGTAGGCTTGTACAAATCATCCATCACACATCCTCCGTCGGCTTTAGAGGTAAAAAGGAGGAGCTTAGCTTAGGTTCAGCTCCTCCCTCTTTGGTTAGTGTCGGTGACCCTAACCCCAACAAAACCACTATAGCACCAGAAAATAATATTAAAAAGTCGTACTACTAGAAGGTGAACAGCTGCTGCTAATGGGCTAGCTGGCGGCCAAGCTTTATGGATATAGCTAGATCTATGTCTGAGTTAGGGCGTTCAGCTGCTGCCAATGGGCTTGCTGGCGGCCAAGCTTTGTGGATATAGCTAGATCTATGTCTGAGTTAGGGCGTTCAGCTGCTGCTAATGGGCTAGCTGGCGGCCAAGCTTTGTGGATATAGCTAGATCTATGTCTGAGTTAGGGCGTTCAGCTGCTGCCAATGGGCTTGCTGGCGGCCAAGCTTTGTGGATATAGCCAGATCTATGTCTGAGTTAGGGTGTTCAGCTGCTGCTTATGGGTTAGCTGGCGGCCAAGCTTTGTGGATATAGCTAGATCTATGTCTGAGTTAGGGCGTTCAGCTGCTGCCTATGGGCTTGCAGACGGCCAAGCTTTGTGGATATAGCTAGATCTATGTCTGAGCTAGGGTGTTCAGCTGCTGCCAATGGGCTCGCTGGCGGCCAAGCTTTGTGGATATAGCTAGATCTATGTCTGAGTTAGGGTGTTCAGCTGCTGCCAATGGGCTTGTTGGCGGCCAAGCTTTGTGGATATAGCTAGATCTATGTCTGAGTTAGGTCGTTCAGCTGCTGCCGACGGGCTTGTTGGCGGCCAAGCTTGTGGACATAGCTAGATCTATGTCTGAGCTAGGGTGTTCAGCTGCTGCCAATGGGCTCGCTGGCGGCCAAGCTTTGTGGATATAGCTAGATCTATGTCTGAGTTAGGGTGTTCGGCTACTGCCAATGGGCTTGTTGGCGGCCAAGCTTTGTGGATATAGCTAGATCTATGTCTGAGTTAGGTCGTTCAGCTGCTGCCGACGGGCTTGTTGGCGGCCAAGCTTGTGGACATAGCTAGATCTATGTCTGAGTTAACTTGGATGCTCATGGCTTTGTTGTTCGAAGAAATGACATTTCGTCATTTCTTCGAACACACAAATACTCAGGAAAACTGTTCGAAAAAATAACATAGTGTCGCTTTTACGAACAAAGCAACTGGCAACGTTTAAGGTCTCAAGATACTTTTCTCATCTGAATCATTCACTTCCGAGTGAAAAAATTAACACATTTGTCCCTTTTCGGGTCAGCAGTAACCCGTCCATTCAACATCACAAGAGTCGCACATCCAAGGAAATTGAGGATATAGTCGTAGCCTTTTCTATCGCGGAAATGCACCATCCCATGTTTGAGCTGTTCAAAGCCTTATTTCATCAAGCGACATTTGACCAAAATTATCTAGTGTATAAATGTGTCTACTGAATTGAGGGTATATCATTCCCTCCGTTAACATATTCGCCATTTGGGTCTGTATAGACTCCTTGAGCTTCAATGATCTCAACTTAAAGCAACCCTTTGAGTAAAAGCATCGATTTCTAGTTTTTGACATTAAATCAATGTTTTGGCTTATGCAATCAATGTAAGATTAGTATATTGATTGAACAGGTAAGGCCGACACGTTGTATCACACAAAATATCCTCTTAAAATATCAGAGATTAATGAGCTGTTAACTCCATCCAAAGTCTACAGGCGGGATACTCAGCAAGAATTAAATGTACGCAAGCATATCGAAGCTGATTACATTGCCGAGATATTATGGAACTTGAAGCTGAAAACACCACGTTTGGATCGTGAGCTTGTTCTTAAGCTTCACTCTGGAAAGATGGATTGGACGACCATTGACGGTGAAAGAGTATCCTTCAAAGAGGACTTTGATTTTTCTTTGCTAGAAGAGCTAGGGATTTTACTTTTTGAACACAAATGGGTACACATTAATGCACGCTTACCAAGCACTAGCCGATATGATGTAATTGATGATTCAGTGCAACCCTTATTGACGTTTGTAGAACGTCTCAGTGATATCAAATCTGGCTGTTCAAACTTGATGCCAGTGACACTTGTTATTGATCAAGAAACTTTTGATAACATAGTACCTCCATCGTTTATATTTGAGTATTACAAAATAGAAGTTAATAAAGATAAAGACCAATATGTGGTGAAGGTTTCTGAAAACGGTTGGGATAAAGGTCGTCTGATCAATGATTATTTTTGGAAAAAATTTGTTCAGTTTGAAGATCAGGAGTCAGCTAGAGAAAAATATTATGATCTAAGACAATCATATATTGATGTTCTGGATATGCCAAATACAGAAATATTTAACGATGAAGAGAAGTCAATCTTTATTGGTTTTTGTAAGAAAAATATTGAAGAATCAAAATTGCTTAAAATGTCATCTGGACAATATAGGCGATTTCTATGGAGTAACCAGAGTTTTGATCTTAGTCTTACTTCTATCAAACGTACCACCTACATTAATGTAGGTGGTAATGAAAATAAAAGAACACCTGATGAAGTAATTGAGACACCATTAAATATAGACGAAGTTATGAAAGCCTATAAAGGGGGTGGTTCAGAGGAGTTTGAAACTGTTCTAGATTTGATTAGTTGGAGTAGTAGAAATGAACTAATGACCTTATATAGTAATTTGGGGTATTCATCACTGCGCTATATTTTAAAAGAAGATATTTTTATTAATTACTCTGATGTAATTAGTGGAGGGGAGATAGATGATTTATTTGAACAAGCAAAGGATAAATTTGCACTCAGAAGCTTTTTACTTTATGACTCACCAAGCACTGATGATAATAGTTACAATCTTTTTCTACTTTCTAACCCAGACTACTTTCTCGCTGGTTTCCATAATCTTGTTCATAAAGTTAAAGAAAAATATAGAAGTAACAACAATGAATACAAAGAGGCTATTGAAAATACTATAAATCTAATTTGTACTTCTACTATTAATGTAGCGCTGAGGAATAATAGGGAAGAAGAACTGTCAAAATTAATATTGTTCTTGGCAAAAAACAATATTAATAGCTACGTTAGCTCTAATACAATAGAAGTGCAATGTTTGACTATTCTTGTTTCTAGCGCTGCTAGTGAGGATTTGATAAAAATTTATCGGTGTTTGCTAAATAATATAAGATTAGAAAAAATAGATCGAATAAGAGAGAAGTATACGCTATATCTGTTATTTAAAATGCTAGAATGTTGCAATAATAAGGTGGCTGCTATAGGGTCTAGCGATGTTGTGCACGATATAGAGAATGAAATTGTACAGCATTATAATAAATTATTTGAGTTTAGTATTGAAAGTGAATCATCTTGTTTGGATGCTGATAGTTTTTATGATGAGTTATATTGGGGTGGCCTAAATAAAGTTGAAGTTATAGGTGAAATAATAAAAAAACTGCCATCATCAATGACATTGGCGATTGGCTTTTCTTCCAATAATGAATCTAATCGGATCCAATTTATGCAAACGATTAGAAACTACATACAAGTATTGATTAATCTATTTTCTTTATCTGAGTCAAATAAAGTTGAAATAGGAAGAAAACTTAGAGATTTGATACTTGATTTCGGTTTTGAAAGTGAAGAAGTAAGTTATCCAATTTTCAACGATAGCTTCTCTAGCTTCGATGAAAAAAGTTACGATTTATGGAGTAAAGCTACTAATATCTTCAATGATTTTAACGATGATTTGTTTAACGAGTTATTAGTGAGTTTAGTATCCAAAGCACCACTATCAGCGATGTTAGCTTTACTAGCTAACACACACGTTAGTAGCAGACGCGAGAGCATTTCTACAGCGATAGAACACATAAATTACTCTGAGAAAAATGAATCTAGTATAGATTTTATTGAAAAAGCATTTTCTTTAGCTCTAGAATCCTCAAAGTTAGATTTAGCTTTAGTCGCTTTAAAAAAAGCAAATACTTTCTTTGAAAAACACCCCTATAGAGGGAATGTGCGAGTAAAAGAGATGGTTTTCAAGTGGAAGACACTAAAATATAAATATGACTTGTTAGAGATATATTATTCTGAAGAGGATGTATTTTACAAGGAGAAATCAGTTAATGCATTATCTTCACCAAAAACTGAAGTTGAATTAAAATATAACGTTACTGCTAAACACTGGGTTAATGAAGCTGAGTTATTTAAAAGATATGTGGTAGGTTTAATAAACCTACCCGAAAACCCAACGAAAGCAGGTTTAATATTTAAAAGTATATTTAAGGAAAATAAATCCAACCTGTTTTCTCATTTGATATTTACCTCCAAACTCAAATTATTAATTACTGGAAGTGCTACAACTCTAGAGTTTGAAAATGTAATAAATGAGTATAGGACAATTAGCGAAAATTTTTCATTCGAGTTTTTGCCATTAAATTATAAATCAGACTATTTGTATGCGTTGTATTTAGCGAAGAAGTATGATGATGTTGATTATTTATGTTCACAGCTGAATACAGTAGAAATTAATTATAAACCGATTACGCTTACATACTGCAAGGTCTTGCGTTTAAAAAATAATTATATTTCCGCTAAGGAAATACTAGATAACTACAAAAAATTCCACACGATAGCGGTTAGTGATGCTGAACTTAATGATGAGATGCTAAAAATTGATAGCTCGATAAAAGAAAGGCTTGAACCACTTCAACGTGAAATGATGAAAAGTGAACTAATCAACGCACACAAAACTAATGATCAGCTAAGAACTATTTATAGAGAGATTAAGTCGAAGTCGGTATCTGACTTAGCTATGATTCTAGCAAATGATAATAATACCGACACAAATAAATTTCTATATGGCGAAATTCTATCGTGTGTGAAGGAAATGCTTATTAGATCTAAAAATCTTGAAATATTGAATAAAAATAAAAATGAAGATTTGATTAATGATTGGTGTGTTTCTTTGGTGAATCATAGACTATCTTGGTTTGGGTTTACTCTATGTGATCAAAAAAGAACAGGCCAAGCTCCAAGTGGAATAGGAGTGGGCGAAAGTGATGGTTTGATCTTAGATAACAGAAATGTGCCAATATCAATTTTTGAAGCGATGAACTTAAAGTCAATTAATAACACGACAATAGATTATCATCTAAACAAAATTTCTGATTATGACCTAATAGGCTTGTCACCTGTATTTATGGTTTCCTATTGCTACTTTAATGATTTTAGAACAAAAGTATATCAATATATTAATAATCTAAAAGGTAAGGAATATGCTGGCTTTAAAAGCATAGACAAAGAAAATCATCATATCGAAATTTTCACAGACAAGGAAAAATTAGTATCTGCTTTGGAGTATCGTTTTCGAGGTAATGAAAAAATTGCTATTTATCATATTTTAATTGACTTGAAACTACCTTAGAAGAAAGCACAGGAGTATTTTTTTATATACTCCTGTCGTTGTAAAAGGTTGTTACCTCTTGGATAAACTGTTTTCGCTCTTCTATGACAGAAAAGGACACTCCGCTTAGCGATTTTTGCCATATCTAATAATCGATAGTGAAAAGAACAGAACTAACATCGCTGCTTCTAGACAGTCAAAAGAGCAAAAGGTAAACAATAATCGCTATCGTTATGCCATTAACTATTTTTAGTGATTTGATCTCACTACGAAGGTTTTTTGTGATAACAACAAGATCTCTTGTGATTTCGACGGTTCTCTGTCTGGATTGTTCAAGTGTACTCTCATATCCAACAGGAGCTCTATCGTTGAAGTACTTATCTTCTCTTAGCCAGCCATTTATCATTTCACGGTACTGTTCGAAGTCTTTATCCATAATGACACCTCGTAATATTGATCGTTACTTATAGTACCTTTAAAGATGAAAATCATAATAGACTTTACTCAAAATTAGACCCTAAAATAATACGGCCTAACTCAAAGGCATAAAAAGTTGAATGCGATTCAGCTAGCGATTTGTGCGTATTCGAGTTTGCCACTTTTCTACTTAACTAAAGGCCTATAATATACATTGATCTTAGTTTGCCATATCTGCATCTAATGTAACACGCAAAAAGTTAGCCTAAGTGTCTGAAAATCTAACATGCATCAATTTAGATAGGGTTACAACCTAATAGTGAGGATGTTAATTTGGTGAATCTGTGGGCAGATAAAGGTGAATGATGCTTAGTGAGCACTGAGGATTAATATAATTTGCCCACTGATTCCATACACTTTTCCTAATTCAAACCAGTTGAGCTAGAGTAATTCTTCTAGCTCGTTTCTATCCCTAAACGAGTCAGCATGTTTCCGCTGACCCGGGCTTGGCACTTTTTGAATGAACGTATAATAAGTAGATGCGTTTGATAAGCAGACCACCCCACCTACTAATACGGGGGAAAGGTTTTGAGTATGATGGCCTATCCGAGCGTTCTTGGCATAGGCCACCACCGAGTTACGCTCTATTTACTGTGTATCCTATCAACATTCATCACAGAGTAGCTTCGAGCTCTATTCCATTTCTACTATCTGATTTGTTTGGATTTAACCGATCGCAACTGTATGCTTATACAGGTAACATATTTGAAAGGCTTTAGCTCTATTTGCCTAGGCTATATGTCTAATAATTAAATGATGAGAAATTGTGATGGATTACCAACGAATTAAGTACATGCTGAAACGTCTTGAAGATAGAAACGTAGAGCTTCGAGCCGCTATGATCGATTATGATAACAGCTTGTCTGAAGATCAAAATATCGAAATTGATGTGAGTATGTATCGGCAGTATTGTGAACACATAAGGTATAAGTTTGAGAAATATGATGAAAATGAGATTTTGAATGATTTATTGTCAAAAGTGGAGTCTATTTTAAGCAGACCTTGTGAGTTAGAAGGCTCGGCGCTCAGCTCAGCATTGTATTCCCGCCTTGACAATTTTTCTTGTTGTTTGGTTACTGCTATCAACAAAATAAAGTGAATTTGTAGGATAGATTTTGGGAGCAAATCTCCGTTCAGTATAGTGTTACACACTCTATTGATCTGCTGGTTGTAGAAATGGACAGGGCTACGAGTAATGGAAGGGGGGGCATTGGTTGACTACCAAGGGGGAATGTTTGTTTGCTAATGGTATTTTTGAAGGGTTCTTGGTACGCGATGACCGATGAGCTGGCTGGTAAGGTCAACAACGAAGAATTTACATGCGTAGGAGTGGTAACGCGATTCATTAAAAACTAGTTGAACGATAACTGAGGGTGTTTGGGTGATTGTGTCAGCAGACAAAAGTGTTGTGAAAATGTTGTACGTAGTAAATGAGGGAATGCATGCGTTTAAGAAATGTTCATTATTCATGTGCACTCATGTACACTGTTTGCACTTTGAACATTTGCACTGAAGTGTGCAAGTAAATTACGTTCGGCACTCGACTCGGTGAGCCCCACTTCTTATGGTTAAAGCATATCGAAGAGGAGGCGCTTAGCTACGCTAAGGCCTTGTCCCCTTAGAGTTTAGTTAGATTCTAACTTGCTAGTTCGATGTTAAGGCTGGGGGGATAGGTTACCCACCCACCCACCCGATGGATATAGAATTTATACTCGATATAGGTTCGAATCCTGCAGGGCGCGCCATCTCCTCTTCTTTTAGTATTTTCTTCCCTGACTGACTTTACTTTCTTATTGTGTAAGTTCGACATCTGTTTGTATCAATTAGCGAATGACTCGCCCTGAATCCTTACCGATTTTTCCTGTACCGCCTTGGTGGTGTTTGGGTTGCCCACCGATTTCCTGAACCAAAAGTGCTTTTAAAGCGGCCAGTTCCCTGGGGTTTGATGGCTGCCAGCAGGCGATGACTTTTGCCTTGTTCCTTTTCATGATGGATCTCCTTTTTATCTCTAGAGGGTGTAGGTTCCGGTAGGTTCCGTATTGGTGATTACTGGTTAGTATGATACTTGCTACTATTTGCCCTTTATGTGCGCATTGTTGCTTATTTAGAATGTTTTTGTTTTTTTCATTTGCGGCCAGCACAAACCCCATCCCATCTGACGTTTCGCTATTCAGATTATGTGTAGCAACTGTTTAATATCAAACCTGACATGCTCGCTCTGGGCTACTTACAATCAGCGAACCTATAGATGTTGCCTGAAAAATGAGCGCATAACCGCGCTGTTCACTGAACACAAAAACAGCACTCACCAGGTGGTCTGGTGTTGATAATTCAATTCATTGTCAAAAAAACAGAAAAGGTAGGGGAATTTTTACGATTTGCCCTTGAAAATGGAATTTTTGCCCCTATCTTGTGTGAAAGGTTTGAGTGCGGTTGGGTTGACTCTGTCTCGACGACAGCTCATCGGCTCGCTATAATACCGCGTTTTAATTTCTGGCTCAGTGGCTTCATGGCCAGTAGAAAAAGAAATTATCAGAATTAAGGCGTTATGGTTTTGCATTGTCGTAAGCCATAACACGAAAGGATGCCACCGTCAGCGTATGACTGATCGGCAACATCACTCAGAGAATACTGAGTAAGTTTTGAGGTTAAATAAAATGCAAGTTACCGTTGAAACCACTGAAGGCCTAGAACGCCATCTAACTATCACAGTTCCTGCTGCTAACATTGAAGATGCAGTAACCGCTGAACTGAAGAAAATTGCTAAGAATCGTCGTTTCGATGGTTTCCGTCCAGGTAAAGCGCCAATTAAAATGGTTGCTCGTATGTTTGGCGCTTCTGTACGTCAGGACATCCTAGGTGAAGTGATGCAGCGTCACTACATCGAAGCAATTGTTAAAGAAAAAATCAACCCAGCGGGCTCGCCAACTTTTGCTCCTGTTGAGATGGCTGAAGGTAAAGATCTAGTATTCAAAGCGTCTTTCGAAGTTTTCCCAGAGATTGAACTATCTGGCCTTGACAAAATCGCTGTTGAAAAACCAGCGGTAGAAGTGAAAGACGAAGACGTAACAACTATGCTTGATACGCTACGTAAGCAGCAGGCAACTTGGTCTGAAGTTGATGCAGCAGCTGAAGCTAACCACCGCGTTACAATGGACTTCACTGGTTCTATCGACGGTGAAGAATTCGAAGGCGGTAAAGCTGAAGGCTTTGCACTAGAAATGGGCCAGGGTCGCATGATCCCTGGTTTCGAAGACGGTGTTGTTGGTAAGAAAGCGGGCGACGAGTTCACTGTAGAAGTGACTTTCCCTGAAGAGTACCACGCTGAAAACCTTAAAGGTAAAGCAGCAACTTTCGCTATCAAACTGCACAAAGTTGAAGCGCAAGAGCTACCTGAGCTAACTGAAGAGTTCGTTGCTAAGTTCGGTGTTGAAGACGGTTCTGTTGACGGTCTGAAAGCTGAAGTTCGTAAGAACATGGAGCGTGAGCTTAAGCAAGCAGTTAAAGGTCGCATCAAAGATCAGGTTCTTAACGGCCTAATCGAGCAGAACGACATTGACGTTCCTGCTGCACTTATCGACCAAGAAATCAACGTTCTTCGCCAGCAGGCGACTCAGCGCTTCGGCGGTGATGCTCAGAACGCACCAGAGCTACCACGCGAACTGTTCGAAGAGCAGGCTAAGCGTCGCGTAGTTGTTGGCCTACTTCTTGGCGAAGTGATCAAGTCTGAAGAGCTGAAAGCTGATGATGAGCGTGTTAAAGCGCTAATCGCTGAAATGGCTTCTGCATACGAAGATCCAACAGAAGTTGTTGCTTACTACGAGCAGAACGAGCAGATGATGAACAACATGCGTAACGTTGCTCTAGAAGAGCAGGCGATTGACGCACTTCTAGCGAAAGCTCAGGTGTCTGAAAAAGAAGTTAGCTTCAACGAGCTAATGAACCAGCAGCAGCCTGCAGCTTAATTTGCTGAAATTACTGTAGAGATTTGACTTTGTTTCAAATCTTCTGCTAACAATGGTCCGTGTGAGAGTAATTTCATTCGGGCCATTTATTTTAGGGAAATAACGTTATGAGCTACCAAGACAACAACGCCATGTCGCCAATTATGAATGCGCTGGTACCTATGGTGGTCGAGCAGACTTCTCGTGGTGAGCGTTCTTACGACATCTATTCCCGACTACTTAAAGAGCGTGTGATTTTTTTGACCGGCCAGGTTGAAGATCATATGGCCAACCTAGTGGTTGCACAGCTTTTATTCCTTGAGTCTGAAAACCCAGACAAAGATATCTTTCTGTACATTAACTCGCCGGGTGGCTCGGTAACTGCAGGCATGTCAATCTATGACACCATGCAGCATATTAAGCCGAACGTGAGTACTTTTTGTATGGGGCAGGCTTGTTCGATGGGAGCATTCCTGCTCGCTGGTGGTGCACAAGGTAAGCGTTTTTGCCTGCCTAATGCACGTGTGATGATTCACCAGCCGCTAGGTGGTTTCCAGGGGCAGGCATCTGATATTCAGATCCATGCTCAAGAAATTTTAACTATCAAGAAACGACTAAACAGTATGCTTGCCAAACATACCGGCCAGCCACTCGAAGTGGTTGAGCGTGATACTGACCGTGATAACTTCATGTCAGCAGAGCAAGCAGTCGAATACGGCTTGGTAGATGCAGTTTTGGGTCAACGTGACTAACTCTGTTTTTGGCTCAGTGGCACAGGTTGGCTGAGACGCGGAGCAAAATGACAAGAGTTGTTATACACTCAAAACAAGGCAATGATGGGTTGAGACCCAAAAAGAGGTTAGCGAATGACAGATAAGCGAAAAGAGAGTGGTAGTGGAAAACTGCTGTACTGCTCTTTCTGCGGTAAAAGTCAACATGAAGTTCGCAAGCTGATTGCTGGCCCTTCTGTTTATATTTGCGATGAGTGTGTCGATCTATGTAACGACATCATTCGTGAAGAAATCAAAGAAGTGATGCCTAAACGCGACGGCAGCGAGCTTCCGACGCCACAGGAAATTCGTACGAACCTGGACGATTACGTTATTGGTCAGAACCATGCGAAAAAGGTACTGGCGGTAGCGGTATACAACCATTACAAGCGTCTTCGTAATGGCGACACCACAAGTGAAGGTGTTGAGCTAGGCAAGAGTAATATTTTGCTGATCGGTCCAACCGGTAGTGGTAAAACTCTGCTGGCGGAAACACTTGCACGTATGCTGGATGTTCCGTTCACAATGGCTGATGCAACTACGCTAACTGAAGCGGGTTACGTTGGTGAAGATGTGGAAAATATCATCCAGAAGCTGCTACAGAAATGTGATTATGATGTAGCAAAAGCAGAACGTGGTATTGTGTACATCGATGAAATCGACAAGATTTCACGTAAGTCAGATAACCCATCAATTACCCGTGATGTCTCGGGTGAGGGTGTTCAGCAGGCCTTGCTGAAACTGATTGAAGGTACGGTTGCGTCGGTTCCACCACAAGGTGGCCGTAAGCATCCACAGCAGGAGTTCTTACAGGTTGATACCTCTAAGATCTTATTCATCTGTGGTGGTGCATTTGCCGGTCTGGACAAAGTTGTCGACCAGCGTGTTGCAACTGGTACTGGTATTGGCTTTGGTGCAGATGTTCGCTCTAAAGACGAATCTCGTACCCTGAGCGATCTGTTCGAGCAGGTTGAACCAGAAGATCTGGTGAAATACGGTCTGATCCCTGAGTTCATCGGTCGTCTGCCAGTAACAGCGATCCTGAACGAGCTGGACGAAGATGCACTGGTACAGATCCTGCGTGAGCCGAAGAATGCGCTGACCAAGCAGTATGCCGCACTTCTTGAGCTAGAAAATGTCGAGCTTGAGTTCCGTGACGATGCGTTGGTAGCAATTGCCCGCAAGGCGATGCAGCGTAAAACAGGTGCACGTGGTCTACGCTCTATTGTAGAAGCGGTTCTGTTAGATACCATGTACGAATTACCTTCAGCAGAAGGTGTGAGCAAAGTTGTGATTGATGAATCAGTGATTAAAGGCGAGTCTGATCCGCTACTGATTTATGAAAACACCGAAAATCAAGCAGCTGGCGCTGAGTGATTGTCTAATAACTGCTCATAATGTTAAAAAAAAGGAGGCTTTTGCCTCCTTTTTTATTTTCTGTTACTTATCCCGTTGAATCTTTCTGCTTTACCCCCATATACTCAGTAAAGAGATTGAACGGAAGAGAGAAGAATATGAACCTGGAGCGTTCGGAACGCCTTGAGATCCCCGTTCTGCCACTGCGTGATGTGGTGGTCTACCCTCATATGGTTATTCCATTGTTTGTAGGCCGGGATAAATCTATTCGTTGCCTGGAGTCGGCAATGGATGACAATAAGCAAATATTGTTAGTGGCCCAGAAAGAAGCGGCCACTGATGAGCCTTCGATCGACGATCTTTATGATGTCGGTACGGTTGCTACTATTCTTCAGTTGCTGAAGCTACCTGATGGTACGGTGAAAGTGCTGGTTGAAGGCCAGCAGCGCGCCAAGGTTGAAAATCTACGTGATGATGATTTCTTTACTGCTGATGCTGAGTTTCTTGTTACCCAGGAAATGGATGAGCGTGAGCAGGAAGTACTGGTCCGCACGGCGATTAACCAGTTTGAAGGCTTTATCAAACTGAACAAAAAGATCCCACCTGAAGTACTGACCTCCCTCAACGGTATTGATGAGGCGGCACGCCTTGCTGATACCATTGCAGCCCATATGCCGTTGAAGCTGGCAGATAAACAAAAAGTACTTGAGATCGTTGATATCACGGAACGTCTAGAATTCCTGATGGCAATGATGGAATCTGAAATCGATCTGCTGCAGGTTGAAAAGCGCATTCGTGGCCGCGTCAAGAAGCAGATGGAAAAGAGCCAGCGCGAGTACTATCTCAACGAACAAATGAAGGCCATCCAGAAAGAGTTGGGTGAGCTGGATGACGCGCCGGATGAATTCGAATCTTTGAAGAAGAAAATTGAAGAGTCGAAAATGCCGGCAGAGGCACGCGAGAAAACCGAGCAGGAACTGCAGAAGCTGAAAATGATGTCACCGATGTCAGCGGAAGCTACGGTTGTGCGCGGCTATATCGATTGGATGCTAAGCGTGCCTTGGCACAAGCGTTCGAAGGTGAAGAAAAACCTAGCCAAAGCCGAAGAAGTGCTGAATGCCGATCATTATGGCCTTGAGCGCGTCAAAGAACGTATTTTAGAGTACCTAGCGGTACAAAGCCGTATCAACAAGCTGAAAGGCCCAATCCTCTGCCTTGTTGGTCCTCCTGGTGTGGGTAAAACGTCACTAGGTCAGTCGATTGCTGCTGCAACAGGCCGTAAGTATGTGCGTATGGCGCTGGGCGGCGTGCGTGATGAAGCGGAAATCCGTGGTCACCGCCGTACCTATATCGGCTCTATGCCGGGCAAGCTGATCCAGAAGATGGCGAAAGTGGAAGTGAAAAACCCACTGTTCCTGCTCGATGAGATCGACAAGATGTCTTCGGATATGCGAGGCGATCCGGCATCAGCTCTGCTTGAAGTGCTTGATCCTGAGCAAAACAATGCGTTTAACGACCATTACCTGGAAGTTGACTACGATCTGTCAGATGTCATGTTCGTGGCAACCTCGAACTCGATGAATATTCCGGGGCCGTTGCTTGATCGTATGGAAGTGATCCGTCTGTCGGGTTACACCGAAGATGAAAAACTGAATATTGCCAAGCGTCACCTGCTGGAGAAGCAGATCAAGCGTAACGGTTTGAAGCTGGGCGAGGTTGAGGTTGATGACTCGGCGCTGATTGGCATTATTCGTTATTACACCCGTGAAGCGGGCGTACGTAGTCTTGAGCGGGAGATCTCGAAATTATGCCGTAAGGCAGTGAAAGAGATCCTGCTCAATCCAGGCACCAAGACTGTCACGATCAACCAGGAAAACTTGAAAGCTTACCTGGGTGTTCAGCGCTTTGACTACGGTAAAGCCGAAGAGAATAACCGCATCGGTCAGGTTACCGGCCTTGCTTGGACTGAGGTAGGTGGTGACTTGCTGACCATTGAAACTGAGTCTATGCCGGGCAAAGGTAAGTTTACCTATACTGGCTCGCTGGGCGATGTGATGCAGGAATCGATTCAGGCAGCAATGACTGTAGTACGCACCCGTGCCGAGCGCTTAGGTGTGACAGCAGACTTCTATGAAAAGCGTGACATTCATGTTCACGTACCAGAAGGCGCGACACCGAAAGATGGCCCAAGTGCGGGTATCGCGATGTGTACGGCATTGGTTTCTAGCCTGACGGGTAACCCAGTACGTGGCGATGTGGCCATGACAGGCGAGATCACCCTACGTGGCGAAGTGCTGCCAATCGGCGGCCTGAAAGAAAAACTGCTGGCTGCACACCGTGGTGGCATCAAAACAGTACTGATACCGAAAGAGAATGAACGTGATCTGGAAGAGATCCCAGATAATGTTATTGCTGATTTGGAAGTGCGTCCGGTGCGTTGGATTGATGAGGTGCTGACGGTAGCACTGCAGAATAATCCGACGGGCATCGAGCTGGTTAACGCCCAAAACAGTGACATGCAGCAAAGTTAAGTAAAGAAAAGACGCTGTCAGGTGCGAAAAGCCTTGTCAGCGTTTTTTTGTATCGCTATAAGGTTAGGTCTAATTTGCTGTAAGCTCAATAATATCAATACTTACCCGTATCTCAGGTATTCTGTGCTGATATAATTAGGCCTGATACAATTTTTTTGTCCGTTACAAGTTTAATGCTTGTTGACAAGGTTGCTTGCGGACAAGGTTCATAGAGGGGATGAAATCGTGAACAAAACTCAGTTAGTTGATAAAATTGCTGAAAATGCAGATATTTCAAAAGCGTCAGCAGGCCGTGCCCTGGATGCATTCATTGACGCTGTTTCAGACACCTTGAAAACAGGTGATCAGGTTGCACTAGTTGGCTTTGGTACATTCTCTGTACGTGAACGTTCAGCTCGTACTGGCCGCAACCCACAGACAGGTGAAGAAATCCAGATTGCAGCAGCAAAAGTACCTGGCTTCAAAGCAGGTAAAGCGCTTAAGGATTCTGTAAACTAATAGTGGGCATAAGCCCGCTGTTTGTTTTGAACAAACATCGATGCGGGTTGTCAGAATTACTGACAACTTGGCATGAAATGAGGGCGCATCGGGTTGATGCGCTTTTTTTACTTTGTATCAGTGTGAAATTTTTCAGTGCCTAGCAGCTACTGTTAGGCAGACGAAGGCATTCTTCACAACACCGTGCCAGATCGAATAAGTAGGAGATACGGCAGATTATGATGGAGCGAATGCGCGAAGGCGCTAGCAGCATTTGGGTTAAGATTATTCTTGGCTTAATTATTTTTTCTTTTGTCTTTGCCGGTGTTGGCAGCTACCTAGCCGGTGGCAGTCAGCAGGCTGCCGCAAAGATTGATGATCGAGAAATCAGTCAGCGTGAGTTTGAGCAAGCTTACCAGAATGAGCGTAACCGCATGCAGTCGCAGCTAGGCGACTACTTCACTACGCTGATGGGAGATCCGGCTTATGTGCAGCAGTTCCGTCGTAGTGTGCTTGATCGCATGGTCAATGATGTACTGATTGAACAGCGTGCCAGAGAGCTTGGCCTGCGCATTAGCGATGAGCAAATCCGCAACGCGATTGTTTCAATGCCTGAATTCCAGCGTGACGGCAAGTTTGATAACGAGGTTTACAATACCTTGTTACGCCGCTCGGGCTTCTCGCCGGAGATGTTTGCTGAATCTATGCGTACCGACATGCTACGCCAGCAGTTCCTTGCGGCCCTCCAGGGCAGTGACTTTGCATTGAGCAATGAATTGGCGGCACTGACCAAGCTTGAAAAGCAGCAGCGTGTTATTCGTAACCTGACGCTGGATGTGGCTGATTTCCAGAAAAAAGCTGACGTTTCTGCTGAAGATATCCAGGCTTTTTACGAGCAGAACCCACAGATGTTTACTCGTCCTGATCAGGTCAAAGTGGCTTACATTGAGCTATCAGGTGAAGGCCTGAAAACAACGCTGGAAATCTCTGACGCTGATGCGAAAGCTTATTTTGAAGAGAACCTGACTAAGTATGGTACCGCGGAGCAGCGCCAGGTGAGTCATATCCTGACCCAGGGCGACAGCAGCGATGCCAAAGCGAAAGCTGAAGAATTGCTGGCTCAGCTTAACGATGGTGCTGACTTTGCCCAGCTGGCCCAGTCATCGTCTGATGATACCTTCAGTGCCAAAGATGGCGGTAAGCTGGACTGGTTTGAGCGTGGTGTAATGGATCCTGCTTTTGAAGATGCCGCTTATGCGCTGAACAAGGGTGAAACTTCTGCTGTTGTCCAGTCTTCATTTGGTTACCACATCATTAAGCTTGATGATGTCAAAGAGTCTCAGGTGAAGCCATTTGCCGAAGTGCGTGATGACATCATTGCTGAGCTACGTGAGCAGCGTGCAGCAGAAGAGTTCTATGACCTGCAGACTCAGCTGGCAGAAACGGCGTTTGAAATGCCTGACTCGTTAGATGATGCTGCAGCGGCTGTGAATGCAGACGTTCAGTCAACAGACTTCTTCTCTCAGAACGATGCCCCAGGCATTCTGGCTAACCCTGCCGTTATGCAGGCGGTATTTAGTCCTGAAGTTCGCGAAGACGGCCTGAACTCTGATGTCATTGAGATTGCCCCTGAGCATGTCGTTGTGGTGCGTGTAGAAGACTCTCGTGACGAGATGGTGCTTCCGTTTGATGAGGTATCAGCATCAGTTAAGCAGCAGCTAGCAGCCCAGCAGGGCGAGCAAGCGGCACAGGCGAAAGCTGACGAGGTTATCACCGCCCTTCGTGAAGGTAATACAGAGATCCTGGAAACAGAAGCCCTGAGCTTCTCTGACGCGCAAACTATTAGCCGCTCAGGTTCAGATCGCATGATTGCCCAGGTTGCTTTTGGTCTGGCCAAGCCTGTTGAAGGTAAAGTTGTATACGGTATGACCCGCGACATGGCAGGTAATGTATTGATCATTGCCCTGGATGAAGTGATTGAGGCGGATGTTGAGCAGGTTGCTTCAGATAGCCAACTGGCCACTCAGGTTGAGCAGATGAATGCGCAACAGGATGTGATGGCTACCCTAGAAGTTCTGCGCAATACGGCAGACGTTAGCTATCCAACTTTGGATGCATCTGCAAACTAATTGTAATTGATCGATTAGTTATCGGGCCGCCATTGTGCGGCCCGTTGTTTTTTTGCCTATTTATTTTCAATTCTGGTTTACCGACTCCACTCCCCCGTTATGCTTATTTACCCAATGGCATCACAATATTCCTTTTAGGGTGCCTCATCGAAGGAGGTTTGGTTTGAAAATACTTTTACATACGGTCGTACTGATTGCTGCTCTGTGTTTTACGTCCATAGGGCATGCCAGTGGCGATCAGCATGAAGGCATAGAGATCACTGTTAACATCAATACGGCAAATGCAGAAGAGCTGGATAAGCTATTGATAGGTGTAGGGCCGGACAAAGCGGCCAATATCATTGAATTTCGAAATGCGAATGGACTGTTCGCGACGGCTGATGATTTGGCAAAAGTGAAAGGGATTGGAACGTCGACAGTTGCCAAGAACCGCGAGCGTATTAAGCTCTGAAGATATATCTATTTGATTGAAGAAGAGAGGTGTGTAGTTCTTCTTCATAATTTACTGCGGTTAATTGCGAGAGGTAACGGCTTAAAGTGCCTGCGCCATCATGTTTAAATGTTGTTTGATGCCGTCCTTGGCTAAATATAGTCCCTTTCCCTTCTTTAGGTTTTCTGTTCAATGCTATTTCTTTGTGTTGAATAGCGGGTGGTCTTTTTTATCTTTCTCTGACCAAAAATTAATGTTGAATTGCGCATCATCAGATAGCTCAATGCGGTGCCAGTACTGCGGTGGGCTAGTCGCAAACTGACCGGCATTGATGATCACTTTGACTTCAGGCTCGGTGGCATCACCATTAGCGAAACCGTAATAGGTGACTGTTCCTTCCATTACGCAGAGCTGCCCAAATACACCCTCTGCGGTGTTGTGGTGTGATAGCAAAGCGGCAGGGACATTCTCCTTTGTAAAGAAGGGGGTTGAACGTTGTACTGTCCAGTTAGCAGGAATTCGAAGGTGGCTCATCATCAACCTCTCTATTGGGTATCTGTGTTAATAGGGCAGTACATGTTGTCACTGTCTTAAGTTGCATTCATGATGCAACTTAAAGAGGGGTGGTGTCAACAATGATTCTCATTTAGATTGGTAGGAATGACTGCGTCAAAATTAACTGACTGTTTTATTGTAATATTTTTTAAATACTGTCGGGGTAGTAGCAAAGACTATCCCGGCAAGCGCGCCGGCCAAATGGGCCTCAATGGCTACCCGGGCCCCAATGAGTGCTTCTGAACTTGCCGAACCGCCGAAATACTGTTCTGAGGTAATTTTGCCGATGAGTCCAAGTAACAATAACCATCCGCCTTTTTGTTTGGTTTGAATATCTTTTACCGCCCCCCAGCCAAATAGACCGTGAAGAACGCCAGATAGTCCGGCATACCACTGAATGTCGGTAGCAATGATCCCAAGGCCAACCACGCCAGCCAATGCCAGCAACAGCAAGGTATACGGGCGAGCTGAAAAGTGCCCCCGGAAAATGAACGAGATGATTGCCAGCGCCAAGGTATTCATTATCATATGCGGCCAATTGGTATGGGTGAGGTTTCCTGTTAGGATCCGCCATACTTCGCCATCGAGAATTGCACTGCGGTCCCAGGCTAGCCAGTATTGGATGGCTGGCCACTGTGCGATGAATAAAAGCGTGATGGCAATAATAATATAGGTACGAATAGACAAGGTCACCTCGATGAGTCGATATTGTGAACAGTGCGGCAAGGCAAAAAAAGCCTGCATTTGCCGCTGGATCCAAGTTCTTGATGCTAAAACTGAACTGTGGATTTTACAACACCCGTCAGAGGTAAAGCGTGCAATTGGTACGGCGCGCATTCTGACACTGTCATTGCCGAATGCCCGATTGTGGGTTGGTGAGGACTTCTCTCATCACGATGAGCTCAATGCATTGCTTCAAGATCCCCAGCGCGAAGCCTATCTGGTATACCCGGGGGAGAGCTCAGTGCCCGTATCCCGGCTGGTGGAAAAAACGCCTGGCAAAGACAAACAACGTACCCTGATCTTGCTCGACGGTACCTGGAAAAAAGCCTACAAGATGTGGCAGCTTTCGAGCAACCTGCATGCCCTGCCAACAGTAAACCTGGATAATGTAGAGCAGGGAAACTACCGGATACGAAAATCACCCAAAGCACAGGGCGTTTCGACGGTGGAGGCCGGTTTTCTGGCTTTGTCGGCACTGGAAGGCGAGAATAAATTCACGCCTTTGATAGATGCTTTCAACCAGATGATTGAATACCAAATCCAGCATATGCCGGAGGGGGTTTTCGAGAAAAACTATCGTTAAAAAAAGTACGAGTTCCTAGACCCTAGTTTCTAGGAGGAGCAAAAAGCTTGTATTTCTCTTAGGCTCTTCCCCTAGGAACCAGACCCCAGGCTCTAGTTTCCGCTCTTAAAACCCATGCCCCTCGCTCCCAACTCCAATCGCGGCTGTCGGCTGGAACAGGGAGCTATACAGCCGCTGGGCAAAGCCATCGGTCATCCCAGAGATGTAGTCAGCAATGATCCGGTGGGCATTTTCGCCATTGTTGACTGCCAGCTCCCAGCGCTCGCGGGTATTGGCCGGAAGCAGGCGCTCCGGATCGGAGGCAAAGGCTTCAAACAGTTCCATCACCAGTTGCTGCCCTTTGTATTCGAGCAGCTGGATCTCCGGCTTTTTCACCACGTAATCACTGACAAACTGTTTTAGTACTTCCAGTACCCGCTCCATGGGTTCGGATAGGATGGCGTTCCACTGCAACAAGGGCTCGTCGAAGCTGTCGATACCGTTTTGAATTGCTGGTGCGATATGAATCGAAGTCAGCAGGGCATTGACCATTGCCCCGATGGCATCTTTGCGCTGGTGGTGGGTACCAAATAATTGTTCGCTGAGCTTACCAATGCGCTCTTCCAGCCAAGGTTCGCCACAGTCGGCCAGTTTGCTGGCGACAGCTTCGTGCCACTGCTCGCGGGTAACAATACCCATTACAATGGCATCTTCCAGATCATGGACACCGTAGGCTATATCATCGGCCAGCTCCATGATCGAACAGTCGAGAGACTTGAAGCGTGTTTTCAGGTGTTCGGTCTTGTTAGTGCGTTCATGGCGCATCTGGCGGAACAGGGATCTGTCGTGTGTAGATAATAGTCCGAGGGCCCAGTCAAAGGTGTCACTGTCATCGTTATAAACGCCTTTGGCAGGATGCCAGTCTTTGGCCCGGAGGTGTCGAAAGTTGCTGACATCGGCGGGTTGCTCGGTTGCCCGGGTATTGCTGATCAGCGCCGGGTACTTCAGTAGCCCGAGCAGGGTTCGGCGTGACAGGTTCATCCCGAAGTGTTCGGTATAGGGTTCGAGCAAGGTCACAATGCGAAATGTCTGGGCGTTGCCTTCAAAGCCGCCGTGTTCCCGCATCATGTAATTCAGTGCCACTTCGCCACCGTGGCCAAAAGGTGGATGCCCGATATCATGTGCCAGGCACAGGCTTTCCATCAGGCTGGTCGATGGTAGTAAATCACGGAATGTGGATTGTTTTAATTTAAGCTGAGCCACAATGCCTGTGCCGATCTGGGAAGCTTCCAGCGAATGGGTCAGGCGGGTACGGTAGAAGTCATGGTGCCCGGCACCGTGGACCTGGGTTTTGGCTTGTAGTCGCCGGAAGGCGGCGGAGTGCAGGATCCGGGCGCGGTCACGCTGGTAGGCTGAGCGATGATCGTTGCGGCGCATCTTCTGCTCATTGCTTTTACGGCTTTCCCAGTCGGGGTTGAGAATAAATTGCGTCATTAACTGATATCGTCCAGCGTTAGGTTAAAACTGTCCACGAATGTATCGAGGAAGTATTCCATTTCGGGGCTAGCTCGTTCCGAAAGGGTTTTCTCGAGCCGCTTTTTAGCCTGGGTAAATTCGTGGTTGCCTGCATTAAGCTCTTCCAGGCATTTTAGGTACGCACACAGGCTGTCGGCCTGCTTGACGATAGCGTAGTCTTCCTGGTTTATCTTGTGGCTGTCGAGCAGGGGAGCATAGTCGTCCTGGAACTCTTCAGGCAGCATCGATAGCAGCTTTTGCTCTGCGGCCAGCTCAATCTTCTTGTATTCTTCGGCTATAGCCGGATTGTAGTATTTGATAGGAGTTGGCATGTCACCGGTTAGCACCTCACTGGTATCGTGGAACATACCAAGCAGGGCAATCCGTTCAGGGTTGGTCGTGCCACCAAATTTACGGTTCTTGATCAGCGCCAGTGCATGGGCAACAAAAGCCACCTGAAGGCTATGTTCAGAGATGTTCTCAGTCGAGATACTCCGCATCAGTGGCCAGCGCTGGATGAGCTTCATACGTGCTAGGTGGGCAAAAAAATGACTTTTTTCCATATCGATACTTCTTTGCGGCTAGGGGCTAGGTGGACTGGGTATTATTCAGTCTGGTCTATGTATTTAAAGGTAACAGAAATATTGGTCAGGTAAACAAAAGCCCCAGTAAAACTGAGGCTTGAGATCAATTGATGGGGCCGTTATTGACGGTAACTGTGCAGGAAGCGCTCAAGGCGGCCGATGGCCATTTCGAGATCATCAACCCTTGGCAAGGTAACAATGCGGAAGTGATCGGGTTTTTTCCAGTTAAAGCCTGTGCCATGCACCAGCAGCACTTTCTCTTGCTGCAGGAAGTCCAGTGCCATCCGCTCGTCATCGACGATATTGAATTTCTTCTGATCCAGTTTCGGGAACAGGTAAAGCGCCCCTTTGGGTTTCACGCATGAAATACCCGGGATCGAGGTGAGCATGTCATAGGCTTTGTCGCGCTGCTCGAGCAGCCGTCCGCCAGGCAAGATGAGCTCGTTGATGCTCTGGTAGCCGCCAAGTGCTGTCTGGATGGCATGCTGCATCGGTACATTGGCACACAGACGCATCGAGGATAGCATCTCCAGCCCTTCGATATAGGCTTTGGCCAAGTGCCTTGGCCCGGAGAGGATCATCCACCCGGCACGGAAACCACATACCCGGTACGATTTGGACAGGCCGTTAAAGGTGACACAGAAGACATCTTCGGCCAGCGGGGCAATCGAGGTGTGCTGGGCACCTTCATACAGGATCTTGTCGTAAATTTCGTCGGCAAAAATGATCAGGTTGTGTTGGCGGGCAATTTCCACCACTTCCAAAAGGAAATCACGGCTATAGACGGCACCTGTTGGGTTATTTGGGTTGATCAGGACAATACCGCGGGTATTTGGGGTGATTTTGCTACGGATATCATCCAGATCTGGATACCAGTCAGCTTCTTCATCACAGATATAGTGAACCGGGTTACCGCCAGATAGTGATACGGCAGCTGTCCATAATGGGTAGTCTGGAGCAGGAACCAATATCTCATCGTTATTGTTCAGCAGTGCCTGCATCGACATCATGATGAGCTCAGAGACACCGTTACCGATATAGACATCCTCGACATCAATATCGAGCATGCCACGTTTCTGGTAGTGCTGCACAACAGCTTTCCGGGCCGAGTAAATACCTTTGGAATCACAGTAACCTTGTGACGTCGGTAAGTTACGGATCACATCCACCAGAATTTCATCTGGGGCGTCAAAACCAAATGGGGCGGGGTTACCGATATTCAGTTTTAAAATCTTATGGCCTTCTTCTTCCATGCGTTTGGCATGTTTAAGAACGGGACCTCGTATGTCGTAGCAAACATTATTTAACTTGGATGACATCCCGATGTTGTGCATTGCTAGATTCCTGCGCAAATTATTATCTAATGACAACAAATTACACTATGAATCCGTATAAAATAAATAGCTTGCAGAAAAAAATCATGAAGAAGAGTGTTTTGTGTAATTAAATTCTATTTTTCAAGGTATGATCATCTGCTTTAATATTTACCGCTGAGGTGTTCGTGCCAGTATCGTTTCCTACGCGAAACATGGTACGGGATAGCTCGAGAGGGCATTAGGCTGTCAACAATGATGAACAGTTGTGAGGAGATATGAAGATTAGTGTTGAGTCATTACTTTATTAGTCAGATTGCATTTAGTGAGGTAGAATGGCGAATTCACTATGTGGTTAAGCATTTAACTTACATAAAGGTAGGACTGTGTGCTAAGTGATTGGCATATCAACAATCAGCCAGGGATGAGCCGCTAAGGTGCTTAGAGCTGAGTGAGGTTACCTTGACCGCGTTACAAACTGCAGTTGAGTCTTTAATTGAAAAAATTCAACAAGCAACACAAACAACCCAACGATTGACGGTGAAGCTGGACTTGCCAGCCAATACCGACCTTATTGACTGGATGGAGTCGCAACCTCTTTTTCCGAAATTCTACTGGCAGTCTCGAGATAGCCGTGAAGAAGTGGCGGCATTAGGCCAGATCAAAACCTTTACCGATCCGATGGCTGCTGAAAAAGTGTTGTCGGATGAACAACGCATCTGGGGTGGACGTTCTTTCGACGGGCGTACCAACCGAAATCGTCGCTGCCTTTCTTCTTTCTTTTTTCTTCCCTTGCTGGAAGTAATCCGCTTTGACGGCAGCTGGCAGCTGGCGGTAAACCTGTCGGCGGATGATAAAGAAAAGGTCTTACAGGCGTTGTCGCAAGTGACACCTGAATCCACTGAAATCCCTGAAATAACCAGTAAAATCCTGGGGCGCTCATATGCGCCTGATTTTTCTGGTTGGTCAACGATGATCGGCAATGCGCTAGATGCTATTTCGCAAAACATGTTCGAAAAAGTGGTTCTGGCTCGCCGAACCACGTTGACGTTAGATGTCCCCGTTGCCCCGGCGCAGCTGCTCAAGGCCAGCCGCAACAGCAATATGAACAGCTTTCACTTTATGATGGCGCTGGATGCCAAGCACTGTTTTGTCGGCTCTACGCCCGAGCGGTTGTTCTTGCGCCAGGAGCGGGATCTGCAAACCGAAGCACTTGCGGGTACGATTGGCCGCGGACAGGATCAATCGGAAGATAATCAATTGGCCCAGTGGCTAATGGATGACAATAAAAACCGCTATGAAAACCGCTTGGTGGTCGATGATATTGTCAGTCGCCTGGTTCCCCGTTGTGAATCGATGAATGTTGCTCATACACCGGAGCTCGTCCGCTTGCGTAAAGTGCAGCATTTAAAACGCAGCATCGATGCTCAGCTCAATGAACAGGTGTACAGTGCCGATCTGCTAGACAGCCTGCAGCCGACAGCGGCGATTGCCGGTTTGCCCCGTGACAAGGCGCTGGATTTTATTACCGAGCATGAACCGTTTGCCCGCGGCTGGTATAGCGGGGCGGTGGGGTTTCTTAGCCGTCAGCGTAGTGAGTTCTGTGTGGCGATCCGCAGCGCCCTGATCATGGGTGAAGAGCTTCACCTGTTTGCCGGGGCTGGGATTGTACCTGGCTCAACGGCTGATAGTGAGTGGAAGGAGCTGGACCGAAAAACCGCGACGTTATGCAGCCTGCTCGGCTCCGAAGAATTGGATCTGGAGCGTAAAACAGCATGACTCAGGCTGGAATGATGCCGTTACCAGGGCTTAATGCCCAATCGCCATATCGGGCCGCTTTGAATAAGCTTTGGGCTGAATTAATGCTCGAGGAGCTTGCGCGGCTTGGGGTGAAACATGTCTGTATTGCGCCAGGATCGCGTTCCACACCACTGACACTAGCTGCGGATGGCAATGAAAAACTCACTCTCCATACTCATTTTGATGAGCGTGGATTGGGCTTTCTGGCTTTGGGGATAGCGAAAGCGTCGCAAGAGCCTGTCGCCGTGGTTGTCACTTCAGGTACGGCTGTTGCCAATTTATTACCTGCCGTCGCTGAGGCGGGCCTAACGGGTGAAAAGCTGGTGCTGTTGACGTCCGATCGTCCACCCGAGCTTATTCAGTGCGGGGCCAATCAGGCGATCCGCCAGCATGGCATTTTTTCAGACCATGTCACTGAGTTTCATGATTTGCCTTCACCCACGCTTGATATTTCCCCTGGCTGGTTACTGACGACTATCGATGCAGCCATGCACCAGCAGTTATTGCGTGGTGGCACACTCCATTTTAATTGCCATTATCCAGAACCTTTGTATGGTGAGGGGGCAGACTTTTCCCACTACTTGGCACCGTTGAATGAGTGGCTGGGTGATAACCAGCCATATACGAGCTATCAACAGGCCGCCTCTGGGCAGGTAGTGCTGGATACTGTGGCTTGGCAACAATTGACCGAAAAAAAAGGTGTCATTATTGCCGGCCGGATGGCGCCGGGTGAGCTGCCTTCGGTTCAGGCCTTGGCCGATAAGCTAGGTTGGCCATTACTGGTTGACCCCCAGGCGGGTGGAAGTAGTGCTTGGGCAGGATTTGATGTCTGGATGCAAAATCATCAATGTCGCCAGCATATTGAACAGGCCGAGGTGTTATTGCAGTTTGGTGCCCGCTTGGTTTCCAAGCGGTTATCGCAGCTAATCGCTGGGCACCAGTGGCAAGAGTATTGGTTGGTTGACCCGTTATCTGTTCGGCTCGATCCTTCTCACCGTCGTAGCCAACGTATTCAATCCAATGTGAATGATTGGGCTTATGCTGCGTGCCATGCTATTGCGAGCTCTACTCATCAAGGCTGGGCTGATCCTCTAAAGCAGGCATCGGTAGCATACTTTGAGTTACTGGCCACGCGTGATAACAGCTTAAATGAAGTGAGCCTGGCGGCAAACCTGGCTAAATGGCTTCCTGAGCAGACTGAGCTGTTTCTTGGCAATAGCCTGATTGTTCGCTTGCTGGATATGTGCGGCAAGCTACCCCAAACAGCAACCTATGCCAATCGCGGCGCATCGGGGATTGATGGCCTGGTTGCGACGGCGGCTGGGGTACAGCAGGCACGGCAAGCGCCTTTGCTGTGTTTATTAGGGGATACGTCGCTGTTGTACGATCTCAATTCGCTGGCATTGCTGAAACAGGCCGCCCACCCAATTGTCGTGCTAGTGACCAACAATGATGGCGGGGCGATTTTTGATTTGTTGCCGGTACCGGAGTCACAAAAAGAGTCGCTCTATCGAATGCCGCACGGGTTAGAGTTCAGCCACGCTGCTGCTATGTTCGGACTCGACTACCAGTGTCCTAGCTCTTTGGCAGAAGCGGAGCAGGCCTGCCGCCAAGGGCTGATGCAACCGGGGGCGACCTTGATTGAAATTAAAACGCCTTCAGGTCAAAGTGGAGAGCTGCTGAAGGAGCTGTTTGCCGAGGTGAGCAATGCCACTTTACTCTGAAACCTATGGTCACTGTGAAGCAACTGAGTCAGAACGTCCTACTTTGGTGTTTCTGCATGGCCTGCTTGGTTCTGGGCGTGACTGGCGCCAGGTGGTGAATTGTTTATCACCGTCTTACTACTGCCTGACGGTTGATTTACCCGGCCATGGCCATAGCCAGCTCCTCTCACCAGCAGGCTTTGAGCAGGTGAACCAACAGCTCCAGCAAACCTTGCTGCATCGCAAGATTCGCTCCTATGTACTCATCGGCTACTCTCTGGGGGCTCGGCTAGCGATGTATCATGCCAGTTTTCCCGCCACTGAGAACCAGGCAAAACTGGTTGGATTGGTGCTGGAAGGCGGCCATTTTGGCCTGCCGCATAGTGAATGCGCACCAAGGTTGGTAAATGATGAGAAATGGGCACAGCGATTTACCTCTGAGCCAATGACGCAAGTTCTGGCAGATTGGTATCAGCAACCTGTTTTTTCATCACTAAATCATGACCAAAGACAAAGTTTGATCCAGAAGCGCAGTGATAATCTTGGGTCTGCTATAGCACGTATGCTACTGGCTACATCGTTAGCCAAACAACCGGAGCTGAAGCAGCAGGTTGAGCAACTATCGTTTCCGGTTCGCTACATATGCGGAGAGAACGATAACAAATTCAAGTGCCTGGCTGAAGAAACGGGATTAGATCTCAAAGTCATCCCGGCAGCGGGGCATAATGTCCATGTTGAACTGCCTCATGAGTTCAGTATGGCTGTCACTCATTTTTTAGATAGATTGGAATAAATCATGGCTAGAACCGTAGGTCTGACTGAAGAAGAACTGTACGCACCGGCAGAATGGACAGATTGTTCAGAAGGTTACGAAGACATTCTTTTTGAAAAATCAGCAGATGGTATCGCGAAGATCACCATTAACCGTCCGCAAGTACGTAACGCGTTTCGTCCTCAGACGGTCAAAGAGATGATTGATGCGCTGGCAAATGCCCGTTATGACGAACAGGTCGGTGTCATTGTTCTTACCGGCCAGGGCGAAGATGCTTTCTGCTCTGGTGGCGATCAGAAGATCCGTGGTGATTACGGCGGCTACCGTGATAATGAAGGTACCCATCACCTGAATGTTTTGGATTTCCAGCGCCAGATCCGCACGTGTCCTAAGCCGGTGATTGCCGCTGTGGCGGGTTATGCGGTGGGTGGCGGCCATGTACTGCATATGATGTGTGATCTGACGATTGCTGCGGATAACGCACAGTTTGGCCAGACTGGCCCTAAAGTCGGCTCATTTGATGGTGGCTGGGGTGCTTCCTACATGGCCCGTATCGTTGGTCAGAAGAAAGCGCGTGAAATTTGGTTCCTGTGTCGTTTCTACGATGCGCAGGAAGCGCTTGATATGGGCCTTGTGAACCACGTTGTCCCTTATGCAGAGCTTGAACGTGAGACAGTGCGCTGGTGTCGTGAAACACTGCAGCACAGCCCAATGGCACTACGTTGCCTGAAGGCGGCTCTGAACGCGGATTGTGATGGCCAGGCTGGCCTGCAAGAGCTGGCTGGTAACGCGACGATGATGTTCTATATGACCGAGGAAGGTCAGGAAGGTCGTAACTCGTTCAACGAGAAGCGTCGTCCGGACTTTAGCAAGTTCAAGCGTAACCCATAAGCGAGTACTGAAAAGATGCGTAGCGCAAAATTATATCAGTACCAGCTACCGATGGACTCAGGGGTGATCTTGCGTGATCAGCGTCTGGTGACCCGTGAAGGCTGGATTGCTGAATTACGTGACGGTGATGCCGTAGGTTATGGTGAAATTGCCCCGTTGCCGGAGTTTAGCCTGGAAACGGCGGAGCAAGCTGGTGAACAGGCTCAGCTGCTGCTTGAAGGCTGGACTCAGGGCGAAGCCCTTGATCTAAGCGCAGCACTTCCTTCTGTTGCGTTTGGCCTGAGTATGGCTGAGCTTGAGCTGGCAGGTGGCTTGCCGCTTGATGGTAACTATCAGGTAGCACCATTGTGCTCTGGCGATCCGGATGATCTGGTTGAAGAGCTCAGCAAGATGCCGGGCGAGAAAATTGCCAAAATCAAAGTGGGCATGTACGAAGCGGTGCGTGATGGCATGGTTGCCAATATGTTTATCGAGGCGATCCCTGAAATTCGGCTTCGCCTCGATGCCAACCGTAAGTGGACACCGCTCAAAGCCCAGCAGTTTGCCAAGTATGTGAAACCCGAGCACCGTGCGGGTATTGCATTCCTTGAAGAGCCTTGCAAAGCACCGGCAGATAGCCTGGCATTTGCCCAGGAAACCGGTATCAACATCGCGTGGGACGAAACCGTCCGTGACGAAGGTTTTGAAGTCAAAGCCGAGCCAGGTGTGGTGGCGATTGTGATCAAGCCAACGTTGGTTGGCTCTGTCCAGCGTTGTATCGAGCTGGTAACACAAACCCATGAGGCAGGCCTGACGGCTGTGATCAGCTCCAGCATGGAATCTAGCTTGGGCCTGAATCAGCTCGCTCGTCTTGCCGCTTGGCAAACTCCTGCTGTGATCCCAGGCCTTGATACGATGCAGCTGTTTAAAGCACAGCTTGAAACACCGTGGCCAAATTGCGGGCTGCCAGTGACATCGTTGTCAGAACTTGAGGTGGTATGGCAGAAGTAACATCATACTTTGCCACATGGCCCTGGCAACATTGGGCAACAAAGCGGCCGTTAGCGGCCGCTTTGTGTTTTGGTGAGCAAACATTTAGTTGGGCTGAAGTCGCAGCACGGGTAGATGATTATGCCCAGGGTCTTATCGAGCAGGGAGTGAAACGAGATCAGCTGATTGCCGTTGTTGCACCTAACTCGATTCAGGTACTGTGGCTGATTTTGGCAACACTCCGGGTTGGTGCCCGTTATGTAGGATTAAACCCAAGAAGCAGCCAGTCTGAGCTGGATCTGCAACTTGAACAGTTGCAATGTGATTTTATTTGGTATCCCGCCAAAACCGAGCACTCGTTCGAGCAATATGGCAGGGTGCAGCTGCTACCGCCTCAGCAGTACCGTTTGGTACCGGTAACCTGGCAGCCGACACGTCCAGCGACATTGACGTTGACCTCGGGCTCTACAGGGCAGCCGAAGGCGGTGGTACATTCTGCTCAGAGCCAGCTGGCAAGTGCCGCAGGGCTGTTAGAGTGGATGGACTTTGATGAGCAAGATAGCTGGTTGCTATCATTGCCGCTGTTTCATATCTCTGGGCTGGCGATTGTCTGGCGCTGGTTATACCGCGGCGCCAAGCTGGTTGTTGCTGAGGCAGCGCAGTTCGAAAAGGCACTGGCAACCGTCACCCATGCCTCGTTAGTTCCGACCCAGCTCCAGCGGCTGCTTGCAGCACAGGAACAATCTGATGCGCCGTTATTGGCGCTAAAACAAGTCTTGCTGGGAGGGGCGGCAATACCGGTCAGCCTGACCGAACAGGCCGAGGAAGCAGGGATCAACTGCTGGTGTGGCTATGGCATGACAGAGATGGGCTCGACGGTAACGGCCAAACGAGCTGATGCCAGTGCTGGTGTTGGTAGCGTGCTACCCAACCGTGAACTGACCCTGAAAGAGGGCGAAATCCTGGTTCGTGGTAAAACACTGTGTATCGGTTATTACCGAAACAAGACTATTTTCCCGGTAGCTGAAGATGAATGGTTCGCAACTAAGGACATCGGTAGCTGGCATGGCGAAGAGCTGCATATTCTCGGCCGGGCTGACAATATGTTCATCTCCGGTGGCGAGAATATCCAGCCTGAAGAAATCGAGAAGGTGCTGCTGGCACACCCTGATGTGAAACAGGCCTTCGTGCTGCCTGTCGATGACAGTGAATTCGGCCAGCGCCCTATCGCGGTGGTTGATACCGAACAAACACTTGATGAAATCCTGGAGAAAGGGCTGTACAGCTACATGGAAGCGCGTGTCACCGCATTCCGACGCCCTGTTGGCTATTTTGCTTTGCCGGAGGCGATTGGCGAGGGTGGGATCAAAGTATCGCGCAAGCGGTTAGCGGAGTGGTTGAAAGTACACTTTGTGTAAGAAGCGAGGGCGCTTCGCTCTGAGAGGCGAGAAAAAGCGAGAGTTGTTGTTGACTCTCGCTTTTTTGTTTCTACAATCTGCGACGCTTCACGCTTCACGCTTCACGCTTCACGCTTCACGCTTCACGCTTCACGCTTCACGCTTCACGCTTCACGCTTCACGCTTCACGCTTCACGCTTCACGCTTCACGCTTCACGCTTCACGCTTCACGCTTCACGCTTCACGCTTCACGCTTCACGCTTCACGCTTCACGCTTCACGCTTCACGCTTCACGCTTCACGCTTCACGCTTCACGCTTCACGCTTCACGCTTCACGCTTCACGCTTCACGCTTCACGCTTCACGCTTCACGCTTCACGCTTCACGCTTCACGCTTCACGCTTATCATCGATTTTCCCCTCGCAACGCCAGTATCTGCTCCCGCAGTATTGCACTGTTGGCCTGCTTGGCGTGGATCGGGGAACCTGCCACAATATTCACCTTTGACCAAAAGCGTTTGGGGATCTTCAACAATGCACGGCCGCCTTCACGGCTGAAGTAGCTGCCCCAGAGCCCCTGCAGGGCAACAGGGATCACCGGTACATTCGAACGTTTGATGATCAGGTCGATACCGCGCATGAATGGGCCGATTTCACCGTTATGGGTTAACTGTCCTTCAGGGAACACACACACAATATCCCCTTGTTCCAGGTAGCCATTGACTTTCACGAAAGCCTTAAGGATGGATCTGCGGTCTGTAGAGTCAATCGGAATGACTTTGCAGGCTTTGCAGAAGGCTTTGATGAACGGAATATTATAGATATCCCTATCCATCAGAAAACGGATAGGGCGCGGACAAGCACCTGCCAGTAATAAAGCATCCATATAGCTGACATGGTTGCAGACAATAAGCGCCCCGCCTTTCGCTGGAATATTGGTTAAATCATGGTGGCGTACCCGGTACATGGTGTGACTGACCAGCCACACAACAAAGCGCCAGAAAAAGTCAGGTGTTTGGATATAGATATAGAGGACAACAAACAGGTTTAACAGCGATAGGAACAGGAAGAACTGTGGAATAGATAGCTCTAATACCGACAAGAATACTATGGCTGTAACGGCACTAACAACCATAAAAATGGCATTCCAGATATTGTTTGCTGCAATAATTTGTGCGCGCTCTTCCTCTTTGGCTCGGCTTTGCATCATGGCGTAGAGAGGAACAATAAAAATCCCGCCGGAAACACCGAGCATCGTGAGCGAAACGAACACTTGAAATAGCTCTGGGTGCGTAACAAATTCAATGATGGTTTGAGTCGCCGGGATGATCTCCGGGGTCGCAAACATCAGATTGGCGCCAAAGAGGGTGATCCCCAAGCTGCCTAGCGGCACGATCCCCGGTTCAATACGGTGGCCAGATAAGCGATCACACAGCAGCGAGCCGATAGCGATACCAATGGAGAAGAGGGTCAGTAGAAACGAGACGGCTGCGGCATCGCCACCTAAGTGTAGCTTAGCAAAATTGGGGAACTGAGTGAGGTAGCAGGCACCTAAAAACCAGAACCAGCTGATCCCCAGTACGCATTGAAAGATTGTCTTGTCCCGGCGGGCAATCGACAGTGTATGGCGAGTTTGCCTTACTGGGTGCCATTTGAACGGGATGTCTGGATTACTGGGTTTTGCTTCGGGGATCCATTGCGAGCTTAGATAGCCAATCACGGCAAAACTGACGACACTAACCGCAGCAATGGTAGTTGCATTGGTCTGGTTAGCAATAACGCCAGCCAGTAAGGTACCAATTAAAATAGCGAGAAAAGTACCGGTTTCAACCAGGGCATTGCCCGAGACCAGTTCTTCTTTTTTCAGGTGCTGTGGCAGCAGGGCATACTTGGCCGGGCCGAAGAAAGCAGACTGGGTACCCATCAAAAATAACAGTACCAGCAAGGCGGTATAGCTTTCGGCGATAAAGGCCACCGCCGCCATTGACATGATAATGATCTCTGCCAGTTTAACTAACCGCATGATAAGCGCTTTGTCATATTTATCTGCAAGGACGCCGGCTGAGGCCGAAAACAGAAAGAAAGGCAAAATAAATAGGCCGGCAGCAAGGTTGATAATCAGGTCTGAATCAACTGGCAGGGTGCCGGGGGCGGCAAATGCGATAAGAATGAGCAGGACATTCTTATACACATTGTCATTGAAAGCCCCAAGTGCCTGGGTGAGAAAATACGGTAAAAAACGCTGTTGGGTTAGCAGGCGAGACTGGGGCTTTGCACTCATTTCTGTCTCCGCTTATGCTTGCCAAGCGTTCAGATAAGTGTCAATAAGGTTGTCGATCAGTGCTTTGCCATCAACAGGGGTAGACGTGAATAATTTGTCATCCACTGTCAGCAGGGTGATACCGTGTACGCCTGCCCACAATACTCGGCTTGCTTCGAGAATGGATTCATCTGTTTTCTGCGGTGTGATCTGGCGGATCAGGCCCTCTAGCATGCCAGTCATGCTGTCGATACGCTCAGATTGCCATTCAGGAAGTTCTTCACCGTTCATGGTGTGTTGGAAAATTAGCTGCCAGCGGTATGGGTGCTGGGAAGCAAAATTCAGATAGCAGTACGCCAGTTTGCGTAGGGCATCTTCGGGTGAAGAAACATCTTTCATCTGCTCTTCTGCTTCAGCAAAAAGTTCATCCAGGGTTTGGGCAACAGCATGTAGCAGAAGAAGGTTATAGTTACCAAAAACGTTGACCAGTGTACTTGGTACATAGCCGATCATTGCGGCGACTTTACGTAAGCTCAGTTCATGGTGCGGATGTTCATCGAGAAAGTTTTTGACTTGCTCCAGTGTCATACTTACCAACTCTTCACGAGTGTGGTCATTTCGTCTTGCCATGGAATTTTACTCTTAATCGAAGATAGTCTTACTCTGCTAATTGTAATATGGATATCCACCGAGTGGGGGTTGCAGAGCAAGCAAAGTGATCTGACTTTATTCATCTGGCCAGATATTATAGAACGATGTTCGATATTTTAGTTGTTCTCACTCTAAATGGTCAAGTAGAAACAAAGGCAGGCTAGCGGTTACTGAGTTTGTTGTGACTTAAATCATACATTCTGAATGCATTATCAGCGCATTTTAAGCCACAACACTGCATAAATGTGCGGGTATTACGCTTTATTCTCGCCATTACGTATTGATACCTGATCATTCAATGTCCAGAAATCAACCAAAATACCAATGAGGAAAAAGCCGAACGTACACAGGTAAAGAATACCGGTTAGCCATTTTCCCATATACATGCGATGTACGCCGAATACGCCCAGGAAGGTCAGCAATAGCCAGGCTACGGTATAGTCCACGTCACCGCTTTGGAAGCGGATGTCGGCTTCGCGATCCATCGACGGGATCAGGAACAAATCAATTAACCAGCCAATCCCACACAAGCCCAGGGTCAAAAACCAAATAGTGCCTGTAACAGGCTTGCCATAATAAAAACGGTGCGCGCCGGTGAAACCAAAAATCCACAGTAAGTAGCCAATGAGTTTGCTATGAGTATCTTGCATTATGTTTCCTGTTGTTGGGATTTATGCGTATGACACTGATATTAGCAATAAGTGCAGTAATACCAAGCAGATAATATTACTGCTCGGTATAAATTATTATGTGGAGAAAATGAAATCAGAAGCTAACAACCCGATTGCCTAGCGTTTCCATGTCAGATAAATATTAGTAACAATTTGCTTTGTTTGTTTAGTTGACATTCAGAAGTAGCACGTTAGGATGCAGAAGCATATATTTGGCAAAGGTATTCATATCAATGAAACGCTTCTTTACAATATTTGCTTTGATCTTGACGGTGTCTTTTATGACCCCGCATGCAGAAGCAAAGAAATTTGGTGGTGGTAAGTCGTTTGGTAAAAGCTTTAAAACGGCGCCTGTTAAAAAACAGCAGCCTCAACAGACTGACACGCTAAAGCAACAGAAACCTGCTGCCAACCAAGCAGGCAAGTCGAGCAAAAAAGGATTGATGGGCGGCTTACTGGGTGGTTTATTGGCCGGTGGCCTGCTAGCGGCTTTCTTTGGTGGCGCATTTGACGGTATCCAGTTTATGGATATTCTGATTTTTGGCCTGATCGCATTTGTGATCTTTAAGCTGTTCAAGACAATGCGTGGTGCCAAGCGTACGCCGATGGGCCATCGTGAAGCCTATGCTGGAAGTTCGCCACAGCAGAAACAGCACCGTCAGGCTGCTTCTGACACGAATACCGGTTTTTCGCAGCAAGGCGGCGGTTATGCTTCAACAGATAGCGATGTGCCTTTTAACCTGCCTCCTGGTTTCAATATGAATGCGTTTCTAAACGGCTCGCGTGATCATTACCGCATTATCCAAGGTGCCTGGAACCATAACGAGCTGGATAAAATTCGCGAGTATGTTAGCCCGGCGCTATTGAATGATCTTGCAGCAGAGCGTGCGAAGCTAGACGGTGAACAGCATACCGAAGTGATGTATGTCGATGCCGAGCTGGTACGTGCCGATTACGATGCGAGCACGGCGCAGCTGAGCATTAAGTTCTCTGGCCGCTATAAGGACCGTAACGAAGGTGTCGAAGAAGATATCACTGATATCTGGCATCTTGAGCGTGACTTACGCAAGCCTAATGCACCATGGCTCATTGTTGGTATTCAAGCTTAATATTTGAACAATAAGCAAAACTGTATGAAAAAACCGCTCACCTGAGCGGTTTTTTATTCTCTGCTAATATCCATTTTTTTGAACTATGTCGCTTTTTATGCACGGTGATTGCAACGGATATGATCTTGCCACCTACTTTTCTTCAGCCTAGCCGCTAGTATTAAGGCAGGCCAAAGAAATAAAGAGGTGACTATGCCATATACAGCTGAACTGGTTAATGAAATGAATTTGCTGGTTAAATTTCCAATGCACAGCGATATGGAAGGAATTAAGGTACGTAGTGATGCTGCGCCAGATCTGGTGGAAGCAGCAAAGCGACTGTACGCGAAGGGATTGGTGACAAGTGAAGACGGTGGTTACCTGACCTACTCTGGCCATCAGGCGGTAGAGCATGCCAAGTCGGTACTACGCATTCTGACGGGTAAAGTGGCCGTATAACTGTTTATAATGGGGAGAGCATGGCCTTAGGTCATGCTTTCCAATTCAGTAATATTGTCTAGTGCTTGCTTTGATGTTTTACCGCAAAGATCCGGACAGGCTTTGAAGTGATGGCAGACAGCCGGACGCTCGGGCTTACCAAACAGCTTACACAGGTTCTCGTCATTGAGCTGCACGCAGCGGACACCGGCAGGTTTTCCTTTAGGCATTCCCGGGATCGCAGATGAGATACTCGGCGCAATACAACACGCCCCACAACCTAATCGACACTCCATAACCCACCTATAATTAATTAGTCACTCAAAACGGGTGCGAAAGTTACCATTCAAAAGCCATCGGATCAAAAATAATTAGCCAAATAGGCGATAAATAATAATGACTATTATTACGACATTTTATGCCCCCAGATCCCGATGAAACACTTGCACTTTACCTGTCAGGCGGCTATAAAACCGCCTTCTTAACCATAAGGGTTAAGGTAGCGTCACAGAAAAGGCTGGGTATATGGTACGTTTTTGGCAAGAGAAAGACTTAAAGGCAATGACAGATCAAGAGTGGGAATCACTCTGTGATGGCTGTGGTAAGTGCTGCCTGCACAAACTGATCGATGATGATACCGATGAGATCTACTACACCAATGTTGCCTGTAGCCTGCTGGATGAAAAAACGTGTTCATGCAAAGACTACCCGAACCGCTTTGAGTCAGGTGAAGAGTGCCTGAAGCTAACCCGTGAGCGTATCGACGAGTTTGCCTGGCTTCCTGAAACGTGTGCTTACCGACTACTGGCTGAAGGCAAGGATTTGCCTGAATGGCACCCGCTGCTGACGGGCTCGAAAGAAGCGATGCATAAAGCGGATGAATCTGTACGCGATAAGATTGTTTATGAGATTGATGTGATTGATTGGGAAGACCACATTTTGAACCATCCAAGCCGTTAATCGGCACTTAAGCTAAATTGAATTGATAACAAAACCCCAGCCTTCGAGCTGGGGTTTTGTTTATGAAAGTGATGATAATGAAAAAATAGGTTCGCTATGCGGCAAGCTGGTGGTGTGCAGCCTGCAAGACCTCTACTATCGGGGCCGCTTTATTATGGCGGCGAATGTCAGCAAATAGTGCTTTCGCCTCCGGGTATTCATGGCGTAGGTAGGCAAACCATTGTTTGACCCGGTTTGGGTAATACAGGCCTTTATCCCCTTTGATTTCGAACTGGGAATAACGGAGAAGCAGCTGTAGGACTTCCTCCCAGCTCATATGGGCATCGTTACGTTTCACCACATTACACAGGTTTGGCAGGTTCAGGGCGCCGCGGCATACCATCAGGGCGTCAACTTGCGTCGCCTGTAGGCAGTCCTGGCCATTCTGATAGTTCCAGACTTCACCATTGGCAATGATCGGAATCGATGTTTTTTCCTTGATCTGGCGAATGTAGTCCCACTTGATGGTTTCTGCCTTGTAGCCGTCGACCTTGGTACGGGCATGGATAGCGATTTCATCGCCGCCGGCCTGGGCGACAGCATCGGCGATTTCAAAGCATTGTGCTGGATCATCCCAACCCAGGCGGACTTTGGCTGTTACCGGCTTTCTTGGATCTGTTGCTTCGCGTACGGCTTTAACGATGCGGTACATGAGTTCGGGATCCTGGAGCAGGACAGCACCGCCCCGGCTTTTGTTGACCGCTTTGGCCGGACAACCAAAGTTGATATCGATCCCTGCCGAGCCTAGCTGGGCTGCGCGATAGGCATTTTCTGCCAGCCAGTTTGGCTCTTGCCCTAATAGCTGAACCCTCACCGGGGTGCCGGACGTGGTTTTTCCGCCTTGGCGTAATTCCGGGCAGAGGCGATAAAAGACGCTATTAGGCAGTAGCTGATCAATCACGCGCACGAATTCGGTAACGCAAAGATCATAATCATTAATTTCGGTTAGCATCTCTCGCATCAGATGATCGAGGACACCTTCCATCGGGCCTAAAATTACTCGCATCGCTTTTGGCATTAGCTTTCTCGCACTGCACCATTGTTTGTGTAAGGGGCGAGATTCTAGTCTGGAATAGCGGGCTTGTCACCTAATCCTGTAGTACATGGTGCGGTTCAGGGAGTAGTGCTTTCCCGGAGACAATTGTTACTGCGTTAATAAGCTCTTCTTCTGCGAGCAATGAGAGATCAAGCATTGAGCGGGCAACTTCTTCGGCTGGGATCGGGGTCAGATGGGCCAGCGGA
The DNA here is from genome assembly GCF_059552575.1 of Photobacterium sp. HL06. Taxonomy (NCBI): domain Bacteria; kingdom Pseudomonadati; phylum Pseudomonadota; class Gammaproteobacteria; order Vibrionales; family Vibrionaceae; genus Photobacterium; species Photobacterium sp. HL06. Next base: position 3,024,606 of record NZ_CM183914.1, on the reverse strand, counting down.
CCAATTGCCAATGGCTTGATAATATCGAAAACACCCTGAACGACCTGTTCATCCGAACGAGGTTTTGACCGCTCGCCTTTTAGCGGGCCGGGACGGACAAAGATGCAGTGAGAAAACCCCATTTTGCGGATGACCCGCTCCATCTTTCCCTTGCAGCGCAAATAATGCGAAGGGGAGTACGGATAGGCAAATAGGCTGGAGATAACGACGAGGTGTCTGACCCCCAGTAAATGCATGGTCGTAGCAACATCTTTGACCAATTGAAAATCGACAGCTTCTAGGGCTTGGTTGCTGCCGGCCTGTTTCTTGGTGGTGCCCAGGCAGATAAAGCCCAATGTCGGGGTGGGGTCGGTTTCATCCCAGGCGGTTACTCTGAGCTCAGGGTGAATGATCTGAACCAGTTTTTTGCTGTGAAAGGGGAGTTCACGTCGTGAGAGTGAATAGACAGTCTGGAAATGAGGGTGTGCAAGCAGCTGGTGGAGCAGTTCATCCCCAACTAGGCCACTGGCACCTGCAATAATGGCGTTTGCTTTCCCTTGAGACATCGACATCGTCCTGATACTTGTCGTTAATTGCCCCATTTTTGCCAGTATCTGCAGTAAAATTCAACAAAAAATGTCAGCTTATGCTTAGTCGATGCATTCTGTGAGACTTATAGCACTAACTGGAACTACTGTGGGGCTGTTGTGGAGGTGGTTTGCGAGTATACCCAAACCACTTCAACATGCCGGATTCAGAGTGATATCAGCAAGTTCAGTTCAAGGAAGATAACGGTAGGAATGGTAGCCCCTTTCAACGTTATTTGACACTGAAATGGGCTTGCTGAATCACTCCCGAAGGGCGAGCGGACTTGGCTGTTATGCTTTGTTACAGCTTTTTGACGTAGAGCTACTATGTCTTCAAATCTGTGCCTTGCCTACGCGGCCCGACCTACCAGCCAAGTCATTCTCGCTGAAACGAGCATCTTGAAGTGGTTTGGGTATATAATCTGCGCCTAATCAGTATTGCTCGAAAAACCGGAACACACGATGACAGAACTAATGACACTACCTGCAGACTGGGAAGGGATGCCAGCCACTTTCATTGAAGGTGCCTTACTGGCTGCGAACGCCAATCCAAAACCGCTGGAGCCAGAAACATGGTTGCCAGTGCTGGTGCACGGCGGGGTGACAGAAGATGAGCAGGTCGCAGTGACAGGTGAGCCTAAAATGGCCATCTTGAACCACTTTGAAATGCAGTACCGCTATATAAAGGCGGGTGAGTACGTGCTGCCTGAGCCGGTATGTTGGCAGGAAGAGTCCGGTGTTACTGAAGATATGAGCAACTTTGCCGAAGGTTTTCTTGCCGTGTGGCCTTACATTGAGCCGAGCTGGGCTGATCAGGCTATGTCTGATGGCACTATGCGTATGCTATCGGCCTTGCTGACAACGTGTATGCTGTTGGTTGACGAGAGTACAACACTGGCTCAGATGGAAGAAGCCGGTGTCGAGGGGATGCCTCAGCCTGCAGAGCTGTATGTCCAGCTGCCCCTAATGCTGAGCGAAGTGGTTATGGCGGCTGATGAATTGCAGCAAGGTGCAGCGGCTCAGGCTGTTAACCCGTATAAAGAGACCGGGCGTAACGATGCGTGCCCGTGCGGTAGCGGCAAGAAGTTTAAGCAGTGCTGTGGTAAGTAATGGTTGATACTGACCTATTGCCTGATAGCAAACCAGTGATCCTGGTGGTCGCTGGTGTAATAGAAAAAGACGGCAGGTTTCTATTGGCCCAACGTTTTGAATATGCCAGCCAGGGTGGCTTGTGGGAATTTCCAGGCGGCAAGGTCGAAGCCGGGGAAACACCGGAGCAAGCCTTGGAGCGCGAGCTACAAGAGGAGTTAGCGATCACTACCCAAACTGGCTGTTGGCTGGCTGACAGTGTGTTCGATTATGGCGATAAAGTTATTCACCTAAAAGGCTACCTAAGCCACTGGCAAGCTGGGGAGCTGGAGCTGCATAGCCATCAGGATGCGGTATGGGTGGAACATGCTGAGATTGAATCCTATCAGCTATGCCCTGCGGATTTTCCGATTGTGGAAGCGTTGGGGGAGCAGGTGCGGGTTCCTAGATCTTAGTCCTGAGAAGAGCGGGCCCTAGGAAAAGCAGGCCCTGGGAAGAGCAAGATTTTTACACTTGCTTGAGGCTGCTGAATCTTACCTGCAGGACCCAGGACCCAGGACCCAGGACCCAGGACCCAGGACCCAGGACCCAACAAAAAAGCGAAAGGCCTTCACCTCTCGCTTTTTCTTTCTCAACACTTTTTTCTAGGATCTAGAATCTTTCTTTCTTCTTCCCAAAAAACTGCGCAATAACAACCAAAGCCAAGGCAACAAGATTCGCCACAAAAATAACAACCAGCCACTGCGGCATTGATTGACCAAGGAACGACCATACTACCTTGCTGCAATCGCCTGTAGCTTCAAACATCCAAGGTACCCACTGATTCAGCGGTGCCCAGTCAGGGAAGGTGACAAATAGGTCGCAAGTGGCAAATGGCGACGGGTTGAATTGATACCCTACGTGTTCATTGGCTAATGACAACCCCCAGTATGCGCTGTAACCCCACCCGGCTAGACCTGCCCAGCGGATAACCGTATTTTGAGGAGCAACCAGTCCGAGCAGGGCGGCAAAGCCAATCCCCATCATCGCGACGCGTTCATAAATACACATGACACAAGGATCCAGCTTCATAGCATGCTGAAAGAACAGGGCGCAGGCTTCAAAGAAAATAATGAAAACGAGCAGTAACAGCCATGATAACCGGCTTTTTGAAAAGGTATTCAGAAATTGCATGGGATGATCTCGCCTAAACGTAAAAGAAAGCCCTGACTAATCAGGGCTTTAAAGTTGTTATTTCTGACACTTATCTTTACTAAAGATTCAATTAATGTCCAGCGGCAGGTGCAATATGTGAGGCAGCTTCCGCAACATGGTGGGAAAGCCAGCCCATGTCATAGAACCAGCTGGTCATTGGTGTCAGCATAAACTCGATACCGGCCAGACCAATTAGTGATAGAACGATGGTATAAGGTAGTGCCATATACACCATGCGGCCATAAGACAGGCGAATTAACGGAGCTAGTGCCGATGTCAATGCGAATAGGAAGGCCGCCTGACCATTCGGCGTTGCCACTGACGGTAGGTTGGTGCCTGTATTAATCGCGACTGCTAGCATGTCGAACTGATCACGAGTGATCACACCGTTAACCAGCGCTGTTTTCACTTCGTTGATATATACCGTACCGACAAAGACGTTATCAGAGACCATCGACAAAAGGCCGTTGGCAATATAGAACATCGTCATCTGGGCGCTGCCTTCCAGGCTCAATACCATGTCGATAACTGGCGCAAACAGATGCTGGTCGATAATCACTGCAACGATAGAGAAGAAGACGGCAAGTAGCGCGGTGAACGGTAGCGCTTCTTCAAACGCTTTACCGAGAGCATGTTCTTCGGTAATACCAGTAAAAGAGGTTGCCAGGATGATAACACTCAGGCCGATCAGGCCCACGGCAGCAAGGTGAAGTGCTAGGCCAACAATCAGCCAGATAGCAATGACAACCTGGATGCCCAGCTTTGCATAGTCAATGTTGGTACGGCGTTTGCGTTCATCTTCGTCGAAGTCGACCAGGATTTTGCGAACGTTTTCCGGTAGGCGAGTGCCGTAGCCGCAAATTTGGAACTTCTCAACAAGTACACAAGTGAGTAGACCGCAGAAGAAAACAGGTACGGTGACAGGTGCCATACGGATGATGAATTCCCCAAACATCCAGCCCGCCTGATCAGCAATAATAAGGTTCTGAGGTTCACCCACCATGGTCATAACCCCACCTAGAGCAGTACCAATACCAGCATGCATTAGCAGGCTGCGAAGGAATGCACGGTAGTTCTCTAGGTCATTACGGCTTACTTCACGAATGTGTAAATCGGTTGTGTGGTCGTGAGAGGCGTGGGGCTCCTGGCCCGACGCGACTTTATGGTAGATGCTGTAGAAACCAATGGTCACACTGATCACAACCGCGATCACGGTCAGTGCATCAAGGAATGCTGACAAAAAGGCAGCCATCACAACAAACGACAACGAGAGCAGCGTTTTTGACTGAATACCGATCAGTATTTTGGTAAATATAAACAGCAGCAACTGTTTCATGAAGTAGATGCCAGCAACCATGAAGATCAACAGCAACAGCACTTCAATGTTGGCAACCAGTTCATGCTTGACCTGCTCGGGGCTGGTCATTCCTATGGCAACCGCTTCGATGGCCAACAGACCACCGGGTTGTAGCGGGTAGCATTTCAGGGCCATAGCAAGGGTAAAGATAAACTCAACTACCAGTAGCCAGCCTGCAACAAAAGGGTCGATGAGGAAAAATACGATTGGATTGACGATAAGAAAGGCAATGATTGCCAATTTGTACCAGTCAGGAGCCTTGCCTAAGAAGTTCTTAATAAAGGCGTTCCCTAGCGAAATAGCCATGTTCTTGGGTCTCTCAAAATACTCTAATTATTCGATGAGCTGGTCGCTACCTTGCCTTTATAGTCTGAGATCAGGATAACCATCTTTGTTTTGGTTAATTGTTCTTATAAGACCCCCTAAGCTAAAAATCATATCCCTGATGGTTTTTAACTTAAAGTAGGCAGCAGCATCCATTCAGCTCCCAGTGTTTGATCGTGCTAACTGTACCGTTTGATCTAGATCAGTCAAGTAGTGAAATGAGAAGATGTTTAATTAATTGAAATCTCATCTCAAAACCGGGGATTTGGGCGCTAGATTACCATGCTCTGAAATATTTGCTTACAATTCGCAGGAAACGTTGAGCATCATCAAATTTCGAAGCATAAAGTAATTCATACCTTTTACATACTCTGCAAAGTTTCTCCCAATGCATAACTAGTGGTATGATGAGTTAATAAATATATAAGCAAGAAGCAACTGGAAAAATAATCAGATGGTTATAAAGGCTGATAGCCCAGCAACATTTGCTGAGAAATATATCATAGAGAGTATCTGGAATAATCATTTCCCGCAGGGATCGATTCTTCCGGCAGAGCGAGAGCTATCCGAGCTGATCGGTGTGACCCGTACGACTTTGCGTGAGGTGTTGCAACGTCTTGCACGTGATGGCTGGCTGACTATCCAGCATGGTAAGCCAACTCGTGTAAATAACTATATGGACACTTCGGGCCTAAGTATTCTAGACACTCTGATCACGTTAGACGGACAAGATGTTCAGGGCGTGCTTGAGGACTTGCTTTCTGCCCGTACGGATATCAGCAGTGTTTACATGCGATATGCCGTTAAGGGGAACCATGAAGAAGCCAGCCAATTGCTGGATAACGTGATCACCTCTTGCGAGACGCTTCTAAAGGCAGACAACTTTGTCGACTTCGTTGAAGCAAGCGAAGAAAAAGCTGTGCTGTTGCAGGAAGTGAAAAAGATCACTGATAAATACGGTAAAGATCAGCCTGAGCTATGCGAAGCAATTTGCCGTGCTCGTGCGTTTAACTATTACGATTACCGTATGTTCCAGGGAATGGCGACAAAATCAGGTAATACCCTGTATGTCCTGACCATCAATGGTTTGCGTAAGATTTATACCCGTGTCGGCGGTTATTACTTTATGTCGAAGGAAGCCTGTGAACTTGCGCTCAACTTCTACCGCGACATGAAGTCTCTTTGCGACAATAACCAGCCCGAGCTGGTTGCTGATCGTATTAAGAAATATGGCCGCGAAAGTGGTGCGATTTGGTATAGCAACCGGATTGAAATCGCTCGCTACCTGTATGAGGAAGAGCAGTAAGGTAGGCTCCGCCTAGAAATCGGAGTATATGCTTCGCATAGAAGCGAGTTACGCTGCGCTCCGAGATGCGGGGAAGAGCGGTTCTAAGGCAAAAAAACAAAAAGCGAGAGTCTTGTTGACTCTCGCTTTTTTGATTCTACAATTTGCGACGCTTCACGCTTCACGCTTCACGCTTCACGCTTCACGCTTCACGCTTCACGCTTCACGCTTCACGCTTCACGCTTCACGCTTCACGCTTCACGCTTCACGCTTCACGCTTCACGCTTCACGCTTCACGCTTCACGCTTCACGCTTCACGCTTCACGCTTCACGCTTCACGCTTCACGCTTCACGCTTCACGCTTCACGCTCTCAGATCTCCGAATTATACTGATTGCGGACAGGGCAGGTACCTAGGATCTGGCTTCTGCCATCTGGTAGCTCTTCCTCCAGCGTGACATCAAAGCCCCACAATCGGTACATATGCTTCAGTACTTCCGAGTGACTGTCAGCCAGTGGGATCCGGTTGTGTGGAACATACCTCAAGGTTAGTGAACGATCGCCTTTCAACGCCACATTCCAGACTTGGATATTTGGCTCATTGTTGCTTAGGTTGTACTGGGAGGAAAGCTTCTCACGGATCGCCCGGTAACCTTCTTCATTGTGAATCGCGCTGACCTCGACATAGTTGTAACGGTCATCGTCATCAACGGCGAAGAATTTAAAGTCACGCATCAATTTCGGGGACAGGTACTGGCTGATGAAGCTCTCGTCTTTGAAGTTCTCCATGGCAAAGTGTACGGTATCTAACCAGTCTTTGCCTGCTATATCAGGGAACCAGTATTTATCTTCTTCGGTTGGATTTTCACACATCCGTCGGATGTCCTGGAACATGGCAAAGCCCAGTGCATACGGGTTGATACCGCTATAATACGGGCTATTGTATTCCGGTTGAGCCACCACATTGGTATGGCTATGGAGAAACTCCATAATAAAACGATCAGTGACTAAGCCTTCATCATATAGGTGATTGAGGATCGTGTAGTGCCAAAATGTTGCCCAGCCTTCATTCATGACCTGCGTCTGTTTCTGAGGATAGAAATACTGGCTGACTTTTCGCACAATACGAACGATTTCACGCTGCCAGGGTTCTAACAGTGGTGCGTGTTTCTCGATGAAATATAAGATATTTTCCTGTGGTTCATGCGGAAAACGAGCTTCTTCTGTTTTTAGTTCTTTTTCTTCCATGACAGGAATGGTACGCCAGAGCGCGTTAACTTGCGTTTGCAGGTAATCTTCACGGGCTTTTTGCCGGGCTTTTTCCTCGATGAGTGAAATTTTCTGTGGACGTTTATACCTATCCACACCGTAATTCATCAGCGCATGGCAGGAATCGAGCAGTCTCTCGACGTCATCAACGCCGTACTTTTCTTCGCATTCGGTGATGTACTTGCGGGCAAAGAGCAAGTAATCGATGATTGAACTAGCGTCCGTCCAGGTTTTAAACAGATAGTTGCCCTTGAAAAACGAATTGTGGCCATAGCAGGCATGCGCCATTACCAGTGCCTGCATAGTAATGGTGTTCTCTTCCATCAGGTAAGCGATACAGGGATCGGAGTTAATCACAATCTCGTAGGCCAGCCCCATTTGGCCATGCTTATAGCCACGCTCTGTTTCGATAAAGCGTTTACCAAAAGACCAATGATGGTAGTTGATGGGCATCCCGATACTGGAGTAGGCGTCCATCATCTGTTCGGCAGTGATGATCTCGATCTGGTTAGGATAGGCGTCGAGCCGATAATGATCGGCAACGCGCTTAATTTCCTTGTGATACTGCTCAAGCAGGTCAAACGTCCAGTCTGGACCATCACTGAGTGTTTTTGACTTAGTGGTTGTTACCATAACACACTCCCCTATAGCGCTTGCTGACATCTAACTAACTTGCTTTTTGAAAAGCTCCCGGAATACAGGGAAGATGTCCTCCACACTCCTTATGTTTTGCATCGCAAAGTTGCTGTGGCTTGCCTGCAGTGCCTCATATTCCCGCCACAGTGTCTGATGTGCTCGGCGGGTGATCTCGATATATGAATAATAACGGCTGACTGGCAGGATATGTTTATCCAGCAGTTCTCGGCAGCCGGGTGAATCATCCGCCCAGTTATCACCGTCTGAAGCTTGTGCCGCGTAAATATTCCACTCGGCCGGTGAGTAACGTTTCTTGACGATTTCATCCATCATCCGCAGCGCACTGGATACTATGGTGCCCCCAGTTTCCTGTGAGTAGAAGAACTCATGCTCATCCACTTCCTTGGCCTGGGTGTGGTGGCGGATAAAGACTACATCAACATTTTTGTAGGTTCGGTTGAGGAACAGGTACAGCAAAATATAAAAGCGTTTTGCCATATCTTTGGTAGCCTGATCCATTGAGCCGGACACATCCATTAAGCAAAACATGACGGCCTGGCTTGTTGGCATCGGTCGCCGCTCATAATTTTTATAGCGCAAATCAAATGTATCGATGAAAGGCACACGGCTGATTTTTTCTCGCAGGCCCTGGATCTCCCGTTTCACTCTTTCTTCTTCAAGAGGCTGGGCAGGCTCGGTGTTCATCAAATAATCAAGTGCTTGTTCTAGCTCTCGTAGCTGGCGTCGTTTGGCGGCGGTCATTGCGGTTCGGCGAGCTAGTGAATTTTGTAGTGATTTCACGATAGCAATATTGGCCGGTACACCGGACGATTTATAGCCTGAGCGGAACGTTTTCCATTCGACAATTTTGTTGAGCTGGTTTTTTTCAAGGTTTGGCAGTTCTAGATCTTCAAATAACAAATCAAGATATTCGTCTTTGGAGATCTGAAAAACAAATTCATCCTGTCCTTCACCATCAGGGCTGGCCTGTCCTTCACCGGCTCCGCCTTGACCCGCCCCTCCTTGGGGGCGTTCAATGCGATCTCCGGGGCTGAACTGGTCGTTACCCGGGTGGACAACTTCACGTTGTCCACCACGGCCTTGGTGAAAGCTTGGCTCACGGATATCACGGGAAGGAATGGTAATGTCTTCCCCGCTTTCCACATCGGTAATCGAGCGTTTGTTCACCGCATCAGCAATCGATTCTTTGATTTGCTGTTTGTGGCGACGCAGAAAACGCTGGCGGTTTACCGTGCTTTTATTTTTACCGTTGAGCCTTCGGTCTATAAAATGCCCCATAAGCTCTCCCCTTATTCATCCCATAATTCCATGGCCGGCTACGAAGACTTACGTACGCGCAGATACCACTCAGATAGCAGACGCACTTGCTTGCGGGTGTAGCCTTTTTCCATCATACGAGCTACGAAGTCATCATGCTTCTTCTGCTCATCGGTGGATGTTTTGGCATTAAACGAGATGACAGGAAGCAACTCTTCCGTATTCGAGAACATTTTCTTCTCGATAACGGTGCGCAGTTTTTCGTAGCTGGTCCAGTTCGGATTCTTGCCTGCATTGCTTGCGCGGGCACGCAGTACAAAATTCACAATTTCATTACGGAAGTCTTTCGGATTACTGATACCGGCCGGCTTCTCGATTTTCTCAAGCTCATTGTTCAGCGCTGAGCGGTCGAACAACTGACCTGTTTCCGGATCGCGGTACTCCTGATCCTGAATCCAGAAGTCAGCATAGCTGACATAGCGATCAAAAATATTCTGGCCGTACTCGGAATAGGACTCTAGGTAAGCGGTTTGAATTTCTTTGCCGATGAACTCCACATATTTCGGTGTCAGGTAACCCTTCAGATGCTCAAGGTATTTTTCTGCCAGCTCCTGCGGGAACTGCTCACGTTCGATTTGCTGCTCTAGTACATAGAACAAATGAACGGGGTTAGCAGCCACCTCAGAGTGATCAAAGTTAAAGACTCGCGATAGGATCTTGAAGGCAAATCGGGTCGACAGACCTGCCATACCTTCGTCGACACCGGCGTAGTCACGGTATTCCTGATAAGACTTGGCTTTTGGATCCGTGTCTTTCAACGTTTCGCCGTCATAGACACGCATTTTCGAGTACTGGCTGGAGTTTTCCGGCTCTTTCAGGCGAGACAGCACGGTAAAGCGAGCCAGGATCTCCAGTGTACTTGGCGAGCAAGGCGCGGCAGACAGCTCACTGTTTTGTAGCAGTTTTTCGTAAATCTTGATTTCTTCCGAGACTCGCAGACAGTAAGGCACTTTGACGATATAAACACGGTCAAGGAAGGCTTCGTTATTCTTGTTGTTACGGAAGGTCTGCCACTCTGATTCGTTGGAGTGAGCCAGAATGATGCCGTCAAACGGTAGGGCCGATAGACCTTCAGTACCGTTATAGTTACCTTCCTGTGTTGCCGTCAGTAATGGGTGCAGCACTTTTAACGGTGCTTTAAACATCTCGACGAATTCCATCAAACCTTGGTTGGCTTTACATAATGCGCCTGAATAGCTGTATGCGTCCGGGTCGTCTTGAGCGAAATGTTCAAGCTGACGAATGTCGACTTTACCAACCAGTGACGAAATATCTTGGTTGTTTTCATCACCAGGCTCGGTCTTAGCAATACCGACCTGATCAAGGATCGATGGGCGTACTTTGACCACTTTGAATTTAGTGATGTCACCACCAAACTCGTGCAGGCGTTTGGCTGCCCATGGTGACATAATGTTGTTCAGATAGCGCTCAGGAATGCCGTATTCTTTATTGAGGATATCTCCGTCTTCATTTTTATCGAATAGGCAGAAAGGGTGGTCGTTAACCGGGCTGCGCTCACCGTTGGCAGTCAGCACATACACAGGTACCTTTTGCATCAGGCTTTTTAACTTTTCGGCTAGCGATGACTTACCACCACCGACTGGACCCAATAGGTAGAGGATTTGCTTACGTTCTTCCAAGCCTTGCGCCGCATGCTTGAGGTAAGAGACGATTTGCTCAATGGCATCTTCCATGCCATAGAAGTCTTCAAATGTTTTGTAGCGAGAAATGACACGGTTGGAGAAAAGGCGGCTCAAGCGTGGATCTTGAGCGGTATCTATCATTTCGGGTTCGCCGATTGCCATTAGCAAGCGCTCTGCAGCATTGACGTATGAACTGCGGTCATTACGGCAGATTTCAAGGAATTCTTGCAATGAAAGCTCTTCATCCTTGGCTTCTTCATAGCGTTGACGATAGTGGTCAAAAATACTCATGGTATGCCCCCTGAATCGTTCTTCAATCAATTAGAAAGGACGAAAACAAATAACTTTCACATCCCTCATATCTTAAGACTAGACCTAACTGATCAAATTGCTTCACTGAGTTGTTGGTTTATAAACTAAATTTCCCTATTGTACTGGCCTAACGAGCTGAATGTTTTTTGAACATATTCTTACTATCCTCCTATAAATTGGGATGCGCAAGGGGATTTGTTTAAAAAAGGTGGCTGGTTTTGTTATGGAAATGTGATCGCTATGCTTGTAAAAAATATTAAGCGGTAAATCAGGGTATTTGTTTCACAACTGGTTTTGTTGGCTAAATGCAAAGGATTTCAGTGTATGAAAATCTGTAAGGAAGTATTTTTTCTGGCTCAAGATGTTTTTTTTCTCGTTTCCCTATTTATGTGGTCGTTTTTTCGTTTAGCGGGAAAATTTTGAAGCTATTGAGGCAAAATAAACTCCCTTGAGTGTCAAATAAGTGCGATAGGTGCTTTTTTTGAGAGCGAAATCAACACCCCTGGCTTAAGCTAGAAAAGTAAAAGCACTAAGGGGAGCTTCATTGATGGGTATTTCACGTGTTGATACGGTTTCGATTCCGGTTTCTGATCAGAGCCTGGCATTGCTGTTTTATCGCGATGCTTTGGGGTTTGAGTTGATTCGCGATCATCACGCCGACAACCAAAAGCGCTGGATTCAACTGGCACCGAAGGGGGCTGAGACAACAATCAGCTTAGTGGTACCATTTGGCGGAATGGCAGCGGGATCTGTGCAGGGGCTGGTGGTGCAAACCGATGATATTCACACCACACACAGTGAGTTGAGTGATAGGGGAGTTCCTCTATCAGAGATCGTGACCATTATTGGCGGGCGGTTTGCAACGTTTGCCGATCCCGATGGCAATGGTTGGGTATTAATAGAAGCTAACTCACACATGTTGGCCTAGTGTCATGTCTCTTCTGCGTAGCCGTATGCGTTGTTTCTGGTTAGAACACTCTGGTATGAAAAATGCCGCCAATTTGGCGGCATTTTCACGGGTATTGAGTGTTATTTCTTTACTGCAATAAGCGTGCTTAAAGTATGTGAACCGCCAGGAGAAAGTTCAACAGCTTCACCATGGATGGTCGATTCGACACACACCATGGTTTCAAAACTATTATCTGCCATGTCCCCCATATTGATAGACAGCTCTTGCCACGGGTTCCAAATTACAGCGGCATTATGACCTTGGTTGTTTACCAGGATTTGGCGCACATTGGGTTTGTCGTGAATAACAATTGGGTTAGCAGGTGTTGTGTATACACGATCGGTTTCTGCGGTGAAAGTGAGTATATCGCCACCTTCACATGCTTTGCCGCCCTGGGTGCTATCTAGGAATGTATCACCCATACCGGTGATCTCGACCGAGTTAATATCGGCAATATCGAAATAGGTATGAAGGGCACCACTGAAAGACCAGGCATGATCGTCAGTATTGGTGGAGGTAAGGTGGACCTTTAATTCCTCACCGACTTCAAAAGTGATTTGGTTGTGGAACTTATGCGGCCAGACTGCACGTGTTGCTTCGCTGTCTTCCAGCTCTAGCGCGACGATCACGCCGTGTTCATTTTCACGATGCTCTTGCAATGTCCATTGGCTGGTACGGGCAAAACCGTGCGATGGTGTTGCAGCTTTACCAAACCATGGCCAACAAACCGGTATGCCGCCACGGATCGCTTTTGCCGTATCGAACTCAGCCTTCTCACTTAGCCAGATGATGTCTTTTTCTCCCGCTGGTTTGTACCAGATCAGGTGGCCACCATGCAGAGAAATGCCGGCTTCCGCCAACTTGTGAATAACTCGGATAATCTTGATGCCCTGATATTCACAGATAGTGACAGCATCAGAGAGAACAGAAATTGTTGAAAGGTTACGTAAATCCATCAAATTCTCATTCCTTACGGTATTTAATCAGGTCAATGCTTATTTGATTGGTTTTTAGACGAATGTGAAAGGAAACACCAATCAAATAAGAACTTATTTTTATTTAAAAAATATCAGTAAAAATTAAAATTTATTTGTTAAATTTGTAGGATTTTCTTATCCGTTGATTGATTTTTTTATAGAAAAGCGAAGCAGATACCCACTACGCGTAAGAATAAATGGACTTGATATTGGCGATAGGCATCAAAATGTCATTCTTACCAGCGTATCCTCCCTTGCATCTGGCTTTTTCAGATACAAAAAAGGCGGCCATTAAGCCGCCTTTTGTCATTCACTTACTAAGTCGTAATTACTTAGAGATGTGAGCGATTAGGTCTAGAACTTTGTTTGAGTAACCGATTTCGTTGTCGTACCAAGATACAACTTTAACGAATTTGTCAGTTAGAGCAACACCAGCTTTAGCATCGAATACTGAAGTCTGAACTTCACCGATGAAATCTTGAGAAACAACAGCGTCTTCAGTGTAACCAAGAACACCTTTAAGCTCGCCTTCAGATGCTTCTTTCATAGCAGCACAGATAGCTTCGTAAGTTGCAGCAGTTTTTAGGTTAACTGTAAGGTCAACAACAGAAACGTTTGCAGTTGGTACACGGAAAGCCATACCAGTTAGAAGGCCGTTTAGTTCAGGAAGAACAACGCCTACAGCTTTAGCAGCACCAGTTGAAGATGGGATGATGTTCTGAGAAGCACCACGACCACCACGCCAGTCTTTAGCAGAAGGACCATCAACAGTCTTCTGAGTAGCAGTAGTAGCGTGAACTGTAGTCATAAGACCAGATTCGATACCGAACTTGTCGTTAAGAACTTTAGCAACAGGTGCTAGGCAGTTAGTAGTACAAGAAGCGTTAGAAACGATGTCTTGGCCAGCGTAAGTAGAGTCGTTAACACCCATTACGAACATTGGAGTAGCATCTTTAGAAGGGCCAGTTAGAACAACCTTCTTCGCACCAGCAGTGATGTGCTTACGTGCAGTCTCGTCTGTTAGGAAGATACCAGTTGCTTCAGCTACAACGTCAACGTTGATTGCATCCCACTTAAGGTCTTCAGGGTTACGCTCTGCAGTAACGCGAACTGTTTTACCGTTAACGATTAGGTTACCGCCTTCAACTTCAACAGTACCGTTGAAACGGCCGTGAGTTGAATCGTACTTCAGCATGTATGCCATGTATTCAACGTCGATAAGGTCGTTGATACCAACAACTTCGATGTCATTGCGCTCTACAGAAGCACGGAAAACGAAACGTCCAATACGGCCAAAACCGTTAATACCTACTTTGATAGTCATTACAGTTGCTCCACAACTTAATTTCTAATGAAAGATAACTGGTAGTAAAATTACAGAATCTTTTGAGACCCTGCAAGCCAAAAACGAACTTAAATTGCGTGAGGTCAAAAAAAAGTTCGGATTTTTTTTACATTCCCACTACAACGATGCAATTTCATACAGAAACTGTATGAATATCCATCATTGTTGTTGTTAACTTTTAATATCCACACTCAGTTCAACTAAAATATGCTTAAATGAGCCGAGTACATGTAAAATCCTTTCGAGCAGAAAGTATGTGCCACAGTTTGGTAGATTGGCAACATAATTTGTTTGGTTAGGCGGTGGGTTTATACTAGTAGGATAGGTAATGTCAGATAAATCAGATACTTATTGGCGAGATAGTTTGACGGAAGAGCAATATCATATTTGCCGTGAACGAGGGACGGAGCCTCCCTTTTCCGGTACTTTGCTACATAACCGCGAAACGGGGGCATATCATTGTACCTGCTGCAGCAAGCCATTGTTTCAATCAGCGCACAAATATGACTCAGGTTGTGGCTGGCCGAGCTTTGATGCGCCGATAAGCGCAGATGCAATCCGCTACCTAGAAGACAATAGCCATGGTATGCAGCGAATTGAGATCCGCTGTGCAAATTGTGACAGTCACCTTGGCCATGTCTTCCCTGACGGGCCGAAAACAACAGGCGAGCGCTATTGCGTGAATTCTGTTTCGCTTGCTTTCCAGCCTGATGCGCCGGTAGAGAAAGAATAGTGCTATGGAAGAAGGGCTGGTTAGCCCTTCGTTCTAGTTGAGCATCCGGGCGTTGAATTTCCCTTGCTCGAGTGCCATCGAGATTCTCTTGGCTTTTACATCAAGCTGTTGTCGCTGTTCATCTGGCATGGGGTAATAACTAATGAGTTTCTCTTGGCTAACGACTGAAGCGCCGAGCTCGGTGCCGACTCTCGCCCACAGATAGGCATTGGTGATTGACTCAGTTTGATGAGATAAAGTTGCTAGTGATTGGATTATTTCTGGCTTTATATCCTGTCCGCGCTCATACAGTTCCAAGGCATGCTTGAGCAGTTGAATTGTCTTCTCTTTATCTTTGTCAGTGTAATAGGTTGCCAATGCAAGTTGTAGGTCGGGAGTTTCCAGAGCCGGGCTTCCTTCGAGTAACAAAAACTGACGCAAGGCATTCTTATCCCCTTGGCTCCAGCGGTAGTAGATGATTTCAGGATCGTTGGATCGCGCGAGCTCTTCAGAGAGAGTCCGGATCGATTCATAGCTTTTGATCAATGCTCTTGTGCGCTGCGTTTTGCGTTCTTTTAGCTCTGTTGGTTCAATTCGAGCGGCATACTCAAGGCATTTTTGATAAGCGTAGGTAAATTTAAGCTCTTTGAATTTCTCTTCGGCGACTGGATTCTTTAGCACATCATAGCGTTGCCAGATGAGGTTAGTGCGTTGGAGGCGGCATTGGCCGTCATTTAGATTGGTATTAGCACAGATCTTCGGGTAGTTCTGACACAGGCTGTCTGTTGAGCGGTGACGTTCAAAACAGCCACTGAGCAGCGTAAGACAGACTGCTGCTAGCGGTAGAACTTTGAGTGTCGATGATGGTCGGATAGTGATCATTCTGTGCAATAGGCTACCTGGGCTGATTAAAGAGAACTTCGCGGCTGGCTATCCACGAATAGACGCATTACTAATGGAATACTATTTTAACTTAAGTCACGATAAAAAACGTCTGCGTGGCAGATTTTTTCAGCATTGTGATCCGAGGAGCAAAAAAACGATTGGTAGTTGGCGGCAAAGGGTGAAATTGGTATTACTGCCAGCTCTATGCTGTACATAGAGTTTGTTAGAATCAAACTGGTGGCACATTAACCATCGGATAGGAAGCCTGCAAATGGATCTACAACAACTATTAAATGCAATGACCCCGGAAGTATACCAGCGCATCACTACGGCTGTTGAAATTGGTAAGTGGCCGGATGGTACGCCGCTCACCCAGGAACAGCGAGATTCGGCCATGCAGGCCGTAATGATCTACCAATCTCGCCATAATACCGATGCAGAACATATGTCGGTTGAAGCGGGGGGAGAAATCAAGTTCAAATCGAAAGCTGAATTTAAGCGCGATTTTGGCATTGATGAACCAGCCCAAGATGATATTGCCCGCTTTGATCACAACCAAATCTGATCCATTCTATTTAACCTAACCGACATGGTTATCAAAGATCATGGGCTCACAGTAAAAGCTACTGAGTTCATGATCTTCTTCGCTGACTAAATTGGCAATCCAGGGTTCTTGCTCAATATTCGTTAGGTAGGCCTGCAATTTCGGGTAGTGGGTTAGCCTGAGCCCGGCCATCCAACCACTACGGAACACGCTCCATAAACTTATCTCGGCCATTGAAAAGTGATCGGCCACATAACCTTGCTCCGGTAGCTGCTCTTCAATGTATTTCAATGCCTGGGGTAGATGGTGTTCAAGGCATTGTTTTATAGCTTGTTGGTCAACGTCTTTATTGAGCATTTTTCCCCGCATGATCTTCTGATAGAACAATACACCACCAATGAGGGAGGTTAACCGGGTATCGGCGTACTCTTCCAGCCAGCGTACCTGGGCTCGCGAGGCAGCTGAGCCTGGATATAAAGGGGGAACCGGAAAGATATCATCGAGATAGTGGGCGATGACCGTTGAATCTATGATGTTGCTTCCTTCATGCTCCAGCACTGGAACTTTGCCCATCGGGTGACGTTTTTGGGCCAGCTCTTTTTCTAAATAAGGGTTAAGAGGCTGTAGGTCATAAGCAATCCCTTTGTAAGAGAGCGCGAGCATGATTTTTCTGACGAACGGAGAAATAGAGGCACCGTGTAAAACCATAGTATTGTCTCGTGCTAATGGATCGGCGGCGTCGATGACGCGAACCGATGAATAGGGCTAATTGGTATAAAGTGTAGCCGAGATAGGGGAATAGGAGGCGAAGGAAGGTTTTACCTTGGAAGCGAAATAGCGGGTTACACTGAACGTATAGCATTTCTTACTCAGGAGAAAGCCATGAGATATGTTGTATTTTGTGGAACTGGCGAGTTTCAGGGAGTGGCAGATACCCCTTCTCCCGCCGATGCTGCCCTAGAAGTATTGCAGGAGCAACTGGCCGGTGTTGATTGCAGTAACCTGGAACTTGCGCCCTGTGATGATTTAGGCAAGGCAAGTTTATTGGTCTATGAGCTAGCCGGTGAGCTTCCTGCAAATCCGGTAGTACGTAAAAAGCATGGAGTGAGCGAAATCCCGACCAAAGGCGATCCGCATGGATTTATTGAAGTTTAATGATGACACGTACTTTAGTGGAAAGGCCATCATCAAAAAATCAAAGCCCTAATCAATAGGTTAGGGCTTTGTATTATATCGCGGATATCTGTCGGTTCTCGCTTCACGAAGCGCACCCGGAACGCAGTGTCACCCGCTTCCAAGGCTCCGCCTTAGTGCGTTAGCTCACCGCGTAAGTCCTGTTGCATCATGCTGCGGACTGTTTCAATCGGCAGATCCTGGCTTAGCAGGTAGTGTAGCTTCGCAAGGGTTGCTTCAGGGGTCATGTCATAACCACTGAGTACGCCGGCATCTGCAAGGGCACAGCCCGTAGCATAGCCACCCATGTTTACTTTTCCTGATAAGCACTGTGTCAGGTTCATCACGATCACACCGCGCTCTGTCGCTTCTTTCAGCTGTGCAAGCAGATCAGGGTTCTGCGGTGCATTACCGACACCGAACGTTAACAGGATCATGGCATTGACCGGCTGGCGCAAGGTATTGCGGATGACTTCAGGTGAGATGCCTGGGTACATGGTGATCACGCCGATTGGCTGCGGTGTGATGGCATGAACTTTAAACTTACCTTCAGGTTGTTTGCTCAGCTCAACATTGTTTAGCTGAATGTTGATACCGGCTTCCAGCAGTGGCGGTAGGTTTGGTGAAATGAATGCGCCAAAGCCGTCAGCATGTGCCTTGGTACTGCGGTTGCCGCGGATCAACTTGTTGTTGAAAAAAACTGTCACTTCATTGATCGGGTAGTTAGCCGCAATGTGAAGTGAATTTAACAGGTTGCTTTGGCCATCAGAACGCAGCTCGGCTAATGGGATCTGCGAGCCGGTAACAATCACAGGCTTGTCTAGGTTATCAAACATAAACGACAGTGCAGAAGCGGTATAAGCCATGGTGTCCGTACCATGCAGAATGACAAAACCGTCATACTTGTCGTAGTTTGCTTTGATATCATCCGCAATGCGCTGCCAATCCGCTGGCGTCATATCCGACGAGTCGATCAGAGGCTCGTATTCGTGGATAGTAAATCTTGGCATTTCTGGACGATGGAATTCCGGCATGCTTTCCAGCTGCTTTTGCATAAAGCCAGCAACAGGGACGTAGCCATGGTCTGACTTCTGCATACCAATGGTGCCGCCGGTGTAAGCAATGTAAATGTGTTTTCTTTCCATAATCGGGTACAGACTTATCGGTTTGGTGGGCGCATTATACGGTTAACGCACAGTAAAAAAAGCCCGGCATGTGCCGGGCTGGTCTCACTTTTCAATATTGCTGCAATTTAAGCAGAAGGCATATTGGCCTTTTGGATCGTTAAAGTTACTGAGCGTCGTAAAGTCTGTGACAACTTGTTGCGTAACAGGCCTCAATGCAGCAGGTACTTGACCAAATACCATAGCGGCAAGTTTTGTGCTCGCTTCTGAGGCAAACTCTTGCAACAGTAACTCTGCCGGGCTCAGAGGCTCTTCCATCCAGCGAAGCTCGTAACTGTCCAGTTTTGCCAGCTCAACGGTGGCGGCAATGGCATCATCGAAATCACCGAGCTGATCGACCAAGCCTAGCTGTAGTGCATCCTGGCCCGTCCAAACGCGGCCCTGAGCAATCTTGTCAGCTTGCGCGAGTGACATATCACGGTATTGGCTCACCAAGCCAATAAAGCGCTGATAGCCATGCTCAACACCTAGCTGGAATACTTCGGCAACACCCTCAGGTAGTTCGCGGGTGACACCGACGCCTGAAAACGGTGTGGTACCGACACCATCGCTATAGACCCCCATGTTCTCCAGGCCTTTTTCAAACGTGGTCAGGATGGCAAATATACCGATAGATCCGGTGATGGTGGTCGGTTGGGCCAGGATCTTATCGGCACTGGATGAGATCCAGTATCCGCCTGAAGCTGCCAGGCTGGACATGGAAACGACAACAGGTTTGCCTGCAAGTTTTAATGCATCCACTTCGCTGCGGATCACCTCAGAGGCAAAGGCACTGCCACCAGGGCTGTCGACACGCAGAATCACAGCTTTGACTTCATCATCGAGGCGGGCCTCGCGCAGTAGTGCTGCAGTAGAATCGCCGCCAACGGTACCCTGGCGCTGGTTACCGTCAACAATGGCGCCGCTGGCGACCACGACGGCAATTTGGTTCGGGCTTGGGAGATCACGATTGAACAGCGTTGGCTGGTAGTCGTAGTAGCTGATTTGATTAAAACTGTTGTCACCGTCACTGCCGAATTGCTCAATCAGCTTCTGGCTTAGCAACGGACGGTTGATTAGCTCGTCAACCAATCCCATCTCCAGGCTCAGTTTGGCAAAGTCACCGTTGACGGCCTTGAGCTGCTCGACAAAGCTATCAAGTTCCGGAGTGAGCGCTGTGGCATCGATATGACGATTTTTGGCAACATCTGAGGTGTAGGCACCCCATAGTTGATTGAGCCAGATAGTATTGGCTTCACGTGCTTCCGTCGACATCCCATCTCGGGTGTAAGGCTCAACAAAAGATTTGTAGGTGCCGACACGGAATACATGGGTGTTGACGTCAAGCTTTTCCAGCAGGCTCTTGTAGTACAGGGAATAGCTGCCATAACCTGTCAGCAGTACCCCACCATCGGGCGACATGAAGACTTTGTCCGCATAGCTCGATAGGTAGTATTGGCTTTGCTTGTAGTTATCACCGATAGCGTAGACAGGTTTGCCTGCCTGCTTAAATTCGTCGATGGCTTTAGCGATGTAGCGCAACTTGGTTAAGTTGGTTTCCGCCATGCCTTTGAGGTTTAGCACCAGGCCGGTGATTCGGTTGTCTGTAGAAGCGGCCCGGATAGTATCCACGATATCGAATAACACATTTTCCTGCACCGGCGGTTGGCCCAGTGCATTGCTCGCCAGTTGGTCGATAGGGTTGACGTAGGTGCGTTGCTCAACGATTGGGCCGGACAAATCCAGTACCAGTGCCGCTTCTTTAGGTAGTGCCGGTTGCTCTCCGCCTTGGTTAAAAGCGAAGAAAAGCAGGCCGATAACGAATAGAAAAAATAAATTGAGTATTAGTTGTCGGGTGAAACTGATCAGTTTCCAGATAGCTCGGAATAGTTTTCCAATTCCTTTGAGTACCACTTTCATGAACGTTCCTGATGATGCGATCGGTATTACTTCTATCGTAACTTAGTAAACAAGGAATTACAGTAATAATCCGTTTTTACAGCGTTTCTACAACGTATTCACAATATCTCCTTCCCTTAAGTATTGCGGCACTTCTTGGCTGAAGAAAGTAAATATCACCTAGGTTTGTTCTTTCTATGATGTCTCACCAATGAATTAAATGTTGTAATAATGTAAACAAGTGTTTGATAAAAGTTTGAGTCGTTAATATACTGGTCAGACCATAACTACAAAAGAATGGAAGCCATGGACGATAAATCTTACCCTCATTTGTTAGCGCCCCTAGATCTTGGTTTCACTCAGTTACGTAACCGTGTGTTAATGGGATCTATGCACACTGGCCTTGAAGAGTCGCGAGACGGCTTCAAGAAACTGTCTGCTTTTTACGCAGCCCGAGCCCGAGGTGGGGTTGGCCTGATTGTAACTGGTGGCTTTTCACCTAACTTCCGCGGACGGCTGCACCCACTCAGTGCCGAGTTCAGTTCTGCCCGTGCTGCCCGTGCCCACCGGGTGATCACGGATGCAGTACATGAAGCAGGCGGCAAGATTGCGCTGCAGCTGCTGCATGCTGGCCGCTATGCGATGCATCCTTTTGCGGTGAGTGCCTCTGCAATTCGCGCCCCAATCTCTAAATTCACTCCAAGCAAGATGAGTACGCGCCAGATCAATAAAACGATTGAGGCCTTTGCGCGTAGTTCTGAGCTAGCGCGTGAAGCAGGTTATGACGGCGTCGAGCTGATGGGATCGGAAGGTTACCTGATCAATCAGTTTATCTGTAAGCGCTCTAACCATCGCTATGATGAGTGGGGCGGTAGCTATGAAAATCGCATTCGTTTTCCTATCGAGCTGGTAAAAGCGGTACGTAAACGGACTGGACGGGATTTTATTATCATCTTCCGCCTGTCAATGCTGGATTTGGTTGAGCAGGGCAGTACCCATGAAGAAGTCGTTCAGCTGGCAAAAGAGCTTGAAGCTGCCGGTGTGACGATTTTGAATACCGGTATCGGCTGGCATGAGGCACGAGTGCCGACGATTGCGACGCAAGTACCGCGCGCCGCTTTCACCTGGGTGACCGAAAAGCTGAAAAAAGAAGTGAATATTCCTCTGGTGACCTGTAACCGAATAAATACGCCTCAGGTGGCTGAAGATATCTTGTCATCTGAGCAGGCTGATATGGTTTCCATGGCGCGTCCATTCCTGGCTGACCCTGATTTTGTAGTAAAGGCAGAGCGAGATTGTGCTGACGATATCAATACCTGTATTGGTTGTAACCAGGCATGTTTGGATCATGTTTTTGTGGGCAAGCGAGCAAGCTGCCTGGTAAACCCGCAAGCCTGCTATGAGACGGAGTTGGTATTGACGCCGGCTGCAGCTAAGCGGCGCGTCGCCGTGGTGGGAGCCGGGCCTGCCGGGATGGCAACTGCCGTTGCGGCAGCTGAGCGCGGCTTAGCTGTCGACTTGTTTGAAAAGAATGATCATGTCGGTGGCCAGTTTAATCTGGCAATGCAAATTCCCGGAAAGGAAGAGTTCAAAGAGACAATTCGTTACTTTACCCGCCGGCTTGAGCAGACGGGTGTCAATGTGAAGCTTGGCCATTCTGTTGAAGCTAATGAGCTTAAAGGGTATGACGAAGTGATTGTGGCGACTGGTGTTCAGCCGCGGAATCCGAAGATCCCGGGCGTCGAGCATGAAAAAGTGATCGATTACCAAACTTTGATCAGAGATAAGGTGCAGCTTGGCCAGAAAGTGGCGGTGATTGGTGCTGGTGGTATCGGTGTCGATGTGTCGACCATGCTGACAGAACCGGAACATCAGGATCTGGAAAGCTGGCTCAAAGACTGGGGAGTTGATAAGTCGATTGAGCATGCAGGTGGTCTGTATCCGCATGAGGAGTATGTCAGCCAGCGCCAAGTATGGTTGATGCAGCGTAAACCGGGCAAGGTGGGTAAAGGGCCGGGCCGTACTACCGGATGGATCCATCGCAAGGTCTTGGAAAAACGCGGTGTTGAGCTGCTCAGTGGCGTGAGCTACGACAAGATTGACGATCTGGGACTGCATATCACCGTTGAAGGCCAGTCACGCGTGCTGGAGGTCGATAATATTGTGCTATGTGCAGGCCAGACTTCGGTGGAAGTGCTGTCGGACAAACTGCGGGCCATGAATGTTAATGTGCATGTGATTGGCGGTGCCGATGTGGCGGGAGAAGTCGATGCCAAGCGGGTGATCCGCCAGGGTGTTGAGCTGGCGGCGAAGCTGTAAGGATGGCTTCGCCATGGAAGCGAGATAGCGAGTTACGCTTTGCTACGTGAAGCGGGAAAGAGCGGTTAACTTTAGGCCCTTGGAAGAGTAGGACCCAGCTATTAATACGGATTATGCCTTGTTCAGTGAGGCGTGATTCCTTTTTAAAGCACTTTATTGGTTTTTCTTTTGCTCTTTCCCCGCTTCCCGCAGCGAAGCGCCCTCGCTTCCTTTTCTATACTTATGATATTGTAAAACAATAATTATTATCATCATGAGGTTGTTATGGATGCTCTATCGTTATTGTTAAATCGCCGTTCGTTGCCAAAGTTGATGGAGCCGGCCCCACAAGGGCAAGAATTGGAAAATATCTTCCGCGCAGGTCTGCGAGCTCCGGATCATGCAGCTTTGACACCATGGCGTTTTATCGTCTCTCATGGGGAAGGGTTGCAAAAGCTGGCTGATATTTTGGTTGAAGCCGCAAAAGCAGATGGTGCTGAAGAGGCGGTGATTGAAAGGGCCGCGAAAGCGCCGTTCCGGGCCCCTATGGTGATCACTGTCGTTGCTAAAGTGAC
Source organism: Photobacterium sp. HL06 (assembly GCF_059552575.1). NCBI lineage: Bacteria > Pseudomonadati > Pseudomonadota > Gammaproteobacteria > Vibrionales > Vibrionaceae > Photobacterium > Photobacterium sp. HL06. The sequence goes on along the minus strand of NZ_CM183914.1, from coordinate 3,001,074 downwards.
TGAGCATGACAAGGTACCGGTGATTGAACAGCACTTGTCGGCAGGTTGTGCCGCGCAGGCGATGCAGATGGCAGCCGTAGCACAGGGCTTTTCTGGTTTTTGGCGTACCGGTAAATGGGCCTATCACCCGGTAGTGCGTGAAGCGCTGGGCGTTCAGGGTGATGACCTGATTGCAGGCTTTTTGTATATCGGGACACCGGGTTGCCGTGAGGCAAAAGTGTCTGAGCGCAATCTAAGCCAGTTTGTTGAATACCTGTAATCACCTAAACAGCCGATTTGAATGAGTTTATTGAGGAAACTGACTACTGTCAGTTCTCCCTTTATTGATCCAGAATGGTGACAGGATTTAGCCGCCGGAGTAGAATTCTCTGCTCTTGTCATTATTCCGGAGCGTGTCATGGAAAATGTTCGCCTTACTCAATACAGCCACGGTGCAGGATGCGGTTGTAAAATTTCTCCTCAAGTTCTTGATACTATTCTCCGAACTCAACTAGCCCCGTTTCACGATCCTAATTTGTTGGTCGGTAATGAAAGCAAAGACGATGCTGCTGTCTATGACCTGGGCAATGGTAGCTCGGTGATCAGTACGACTGATTTCTTTATGCCCATCGTCGATAATCCCTTTGATTTTGGGCGCATTGCTGCGACAAATGCCATCAGTGATATTTATGCGATGGGTGGTAAGCCGATCATGGCGATTGCGATTCTTGGCTGGCCTGTGAATGTCCTGGCCCCTGAAATTGCCCAGCAGGTTATCGAAGGCGGTCGCTCAGTGTGTCGTGAGGCTGGGATCTCACTTGCAGGCGGACACTCGATTGATGCTCCAGAGCCTATTTTTGGCCTGGCAGTAACAGGCATTGTCGATACTGACCGTGTGAAGCGCAATAACCAGGCCGAAGAGGGCTGTAAGCTGTTTCTTACTAAGCCGTTAGGTATTGGTGTACTGACGACTGCCGAGAAAAAATCCAAGCTGGCTGAGCAACACCAAGGTTTGGCGCGTGACTGGATGTGCAAGTTGAACAAGCCGGGCGAAGACTTCGCTAATGTTGCTGGTGTCAAGGCAATGACTGACGTGACCGGTTTTGGCCTGATGGGCCACTTGAATGAAATTTGTGAAGGCAGCGATCTGAAAGCAAAAGTTTGGTTTGATCAGATCCCGCACCTGCCTGGGGTCTTTGATTACATTGCGCAGGGATGTGTACCTGGCGGAACTGGCCGTAATTTTGATAGCTATGGTCATCGTCTGGGCAAGATGAGCGAGCAGCAAAAAGCCCTATTGTGCGATCCGCAAACCTCTGGCGGTTTGTTGCTGGCAGTGGCTCCGGGAGCCGAAGAAGAAGTGCAGGCTGTTGCCGCACGTCATGGTATTGAGCTAAACGCGATTGGTGAACTGTTCCCGGCTGATGGCGATACCACCCTGATTGAGATTTGTTAATGTCACGTCCGAATTGTGAAGACTACCGGCAGTTATTTGTCAATGATACACCGCTAATGGATATGCGCGCGCCAGTTGAATTTGTCCAAGGCGCATTTCCAACCTCGGTAAACCGCCCGCTGATGCATGATAGCGAACGCGAAGCCGTAGGTACCTGTTATAAAGAAAAAGGCCAGGAAGCTGCAATTGCACTTGGCCATGAGTTGGTTCACGGTGATGTGAAAGCCGAGCGTATTGCCCAGTGGAAAGCCTTCTGTGAGGCGAACCCTCAGGGATACCTTTACTGTTTCCGTGGTGGCTTACGCTCTTGTATTACTCAGCAGTGGCTGAAAGAAGCAGGTATTGACTACCCGATGGTTGTCGGTGGCTACAAAGCGCTGCGCCGCTTTTTGATTGATACCATCGAGCACGCCGCCCAGCAGCCAATGACTCTGATTGGCGGCAATACTGGCTGTGGTAAAACCATTATGGTTAACGAACTGGAAAACGGTATTGATCTTGAAGGCGCTGCCAACCACCGAGGTTCGTCCTTTGGTCGCTATGTCACCGAGCAACGTACTCAGATTAATTTTGAGAATGTACTGGCCGTCGCGATGCTGAAAAAACAAGCCCGTGGCATCAACCAGTTTGTACTTGAGGATGAAGGCAAGATCATTGGCTCGGTCGGCGTGCCTTTGGCTATCAATAGCGCGATGCAGCACGCTCCGATAGCCATTGTTGATGACCCGCTGGATATTCGCCTGGCACGCCTGTTAGATGATTATGTCGTGCGTATGCAACGTGATTTTGTTAGCCATTATGGTGAAGAGCAGGGCTGGGTCCGCTTTGCCGAATACCTGGAACGAGGTATGTTCAGCATTCGCAAGCGCCTTGGTCTTGAACGTTATGAGCAGCTGCTGCAGGTTCAACAAAGTGCAGTCCAGACGATGCAAAACACTGGTTCCCTCGATGGCCATGAAGGCTGGCTCAAGCCGCTGTTGGAGCAGTACTACGATCCAATGTATACCTACCAACTGAGCAAAAAAGCCGACCGTATTGTCTTCCGTGGCGAATACGATGAAGTAAAAAACTGGCTGACTGAACAAGCCCGCTAGTATTAGTATCGAGGAGCGATGATATGATCGCTTCTCGCTAGCTGTATTTATATCCAGTATTATCTTGTCCTTACTCCCCCTTTTCTCTATAGTTGTATACCCAGCGGCACAATTATCTTGCCAATTCAGAGCGCTACCTGCGGTTTGAGAGCAATCCAAATTAGTGAAGATATAGTTTTTCTACATCTAGATAATTTGGGGTAGGGATCGAGCCGCTGATACGCTCCCGAAGGGCGAGTTTAAAAGGGACAGCTACTGTGTTGCTTGGTTTTGATGGATATGAATACACCTGTAACCAAGCGCCTTATATCTGCACCTTTTAATTCTTGCTGAATGACAAAATAATTATGCCGCTGGGTATTAATTACAAAAAATTAGCTAATAATCTCCATGACCCGTCTTTATATTGCTGAAAAACCAAGTTTAGGCCGTGCGATTGCTGCGGTGTTGCCGCGCCCCCATAAAAATAACAATGGTTATATTGAAGTCGGGAATGGCGACATTGTGACTTGGTGTATCGGCCATTTGCTCGAGCAGGTTGAGCCCGACGCCTACGATGAAAAATACAAAAAATGGAATATGGCAGATTTGCCGATTATTCCACAGCAATGGCAGCTGGCTCCAAGAAAATCGGCCAAACAGCAGCTAGGGGTTGTTCGCAAGCTGGCCAAGCAGGCGACTGACGTTGTGCACGCCGGTGACCCGGACAGGGAAGGGCAATTACTGGTAGATGAGGTGATTGATTATGTAAAGCTTGCTGCAACCAAGAAAGCCAATATGCAGCGCTTGCTTATTTCCGACCTCAACCCGGCGGCGGTTAAGCGGGCTTTGGGTAAGATGCGGAGCAACCGTGATTTCATTCCGCTGTCGGTATCGGCACTGGCGCGCTCTAGGGCTGACTGGTTGTACGGGATGAACATGACCCGGGCCTATACCTTGCTGGGGCAGAAAGGGGGGTACCGGGGTGTGCTGTCGGTGGGACGGGTACAAACGCCGGTACTGGGGCTGGTGACGCGACGTGATGACGAGATTGCTAATTTTGTGCCAAAACCCTTCTATGAGTTATTTGCCCTGATCCCGTATCAGGATAATGTGATCCGTGCCCGCTGGAAGCCCAGTGAGGCCTGTAAGCCGTGGCAGGATGAAGATGGTCGTATTCTGAACCGGAAGTTGTGTGAGAACGTGGTTACCCGCATTAAGGACCAGCCTGCGGAGGTCACTGAATCAGAGCGTAAAGAAACCCGCCAGGCTGCACCATTACCGTATTCGTTATCGGCTTTGCAGATCGATGCAGCGAAGCGGTTCGGGATGAGTGCCGCCGATGTACTGGCGACCTGCCAATCCCTTTATGAAAAACACAAAGTGATCACTTATCCTCGTTCGGACTGCCGTTATCTGCCGGTGGACCATTTCAGGCAAGCCGCCGAAGTGTGTCAGGCGATAGCCAGTACGGCTGATGAGCTAGGTTCGGCTGTTAGTGGTGCCAATACCTCACTCAAGTCCAAGGCCTGGAATGATAAGAAGGTCGATGCCCACCATGCCATCATTCCAACCCCAAAATCAGTCAACAGTAATGCGCTGAGCAGCAGTGAAAGTAAAATCTATCAGCTTATTGCCCGGCAGTACCTGATGCAGTTCTATCCTGCTGCGGTCTATAGCGAGGCAAAATTGGTCTTTACGATTGCCGGCGGTATGTTTGTTGCCAAAGGACGCCAGTTGATGAGTGCTGGCTGGCGGGAGCTGTTGGGGCGTGATGACTCAGCCAATGAGCAGGATTTGGCTGATAAGGTGCCGCCGCTGGAAAAAGGAACGATACTGACCTGCCAGGACGGCGAAATCAAAGACAAGATGACAGAGCCACCTAAAGCGTTTACCGAAGCGACGTTGCTGCAGGCGATGACAGGCATTGCCCGTTTTGTATCTGACTCTTCGCTGAAAAAAATCCTGCGCGATACCGACGGTCTGGGGACTGAAGCCACGCGAGCTGGGATCCTTGATATTTTATTCAAGCGCCAGCTGCTGACCCGGCAAGGCAAAAGCATTCATGCGACAGAGGCTGGCCGGGGGCTGATCTATGCGTTGCCGGATGAGGCGACTTATCCGGATATGACGGCACACTGGGAGCATCAATTGCAAGATATGGCTGAAAAAAAGTGTGCTTATCAGCCGTTTATGGAAGCCTTGCAGACCCAGGTACAGCAAATCATGAATAAAGTGAAAAACAGCGAGGTGCCCCCGAGCTTACGTGAACTTAAATCCCCCGAGCCTTTTAAAGGGGGCAAGAAGCGACGTTACAGCAAAGGGGGATCGAAGGGTGGAACAAAGTCCGGTAGCCGAACCAGTGCGAAACGGAAGCCTAGGAAAAAAGCTGACTAGGTATGGGCGAAGTATTGGTTTCGACCCAGGGATTTGGCTTCATACAGTGCCATATCGGCTTGTTTGAACAATTCACTGGGTGAACTTTGTTCAGATGGTGTGATAGTGCTGCCCCCGATACTGATGGTGACAATATCTGGGGCACTGTCCGCCCCTTGTGTTCGGGGAAGCTGTAGCTCGCTGATTGCACGTATCGCTTTTTGGCCCGCATAGCGAGCCGCATATTTGTTTTGACCGGGAAGAAGTAATACAAACTCCTCCCCGCCATAGCGGGCAAACAGAGCCCCGGCTCGCTTTTCTAATATTGCCAGGGTATTGGCAATGATTTTCAGGCATTGATCGCCAGCAGCATGGCCGTAGTTATCGTTATAGGCCTTGAAGTGATCGACATCAATGATCAGCAAGGAAAGGGGCAATTGATGACGTTCCGCCCGGCGCCACTCTTCGCTTATCCTTTCATCAAATACCCGGCGGTTGAAGACCGAAGTCAGGGGATCGAGCCGGGATATCTTTTCAAGTTTGCGGTTGACCTGCTCCAGTTCTGCCGTCCGGTCGGTGACCCGTTGTTCTAGCTCTCTGTTTAAGTTGATTAGGTTTTCTTCAGCTTGGCGCCGGACAAGGTGCTGGGAAATAATGAAGCCAAACTGTTTTAGCAATTGCTGGTGATAGTGATGGGTTGGCATTCCCGTGAGCAGATTATCGCAGGCAATCCAACCAACCGGCGTGTCTTCGTCCCATAGCGAAATATAGGCACTCCAACCAAACCCAACCTGCTTGAGATCATGATAGAGCGGGGTGTTGTTCTCAATGGCAAGGTATTCTTTTGTCTTCTTCCCCTCGATATGGTTGATAAACCAAAGATCGGGTATTTTTGATTCAAAATAGTGCTCGTTGACGGTATTGCCGTGAATATCCGTCCCGTATGTACCCTGCATGCGATCGTCTCCTTTGAACAGGAATATTGCCATTCGATCGATGTGTAACAATTTTTTGGCTTCATCAACGGCAGTAAAAAGCATGTTGTCCATAGAGTGGGCACGCCAAAGCTTGAAAGAAATATCATGTAATGCCTGGAGCTGCTCTTTTAATACTTCTTGTTCTTGTTGGCTGATTTGTAGTTCTCGTTCCGCTGAACGACGGCCGTCATGCTCATCCTGGATACTTTCGCTGAGCAGGCAGGCATCTAGCTCGGAAGCCATTAGGGTCGCTAGGAACGCGAATTCATCACCGTCAGGGCTCTGTTTGTCAGGGAAATCGACAATTAGGCAGCCGATGATTTGGGATCGGCGCTCGAGAGGGAGGCACAAACGCATACCGTCATTGTGAGAGTCTACCTTGGGTTTTCGCTGGCGAATGGCTCTGGTGACCTGAAAGAAAGGTATACGGTTACTGTCGGTGATGTTGATAGGTGGAAACTGGTAGCGTATCCCCAAATGATCCATCTCGAGCAGGATCTTCCACCGGGATTTATAAGCAACAACAAGTTGGGCCTGGCAGGCTGAAAAGCTCTCGCTTAAGTTTCGACAGGTCAGTTCACAGACAGTACGAAGCCCATGAGCTTTGCTCCATTGTTCAAAAATGCGTTGATAGAAGTGATTTAACCGTTCAGTTTGGGTCAATACAGGCTGTCCACAAAAATATTCAAGTCATTGCTTATCATCTATTTTTATCAATCACAGAAATAAAGCTAGGCACTGCGCTAGAAATATGGTCAGAAATTAAGGCATATTTATAAATTTGCGACTCAAAACACGCCCGCATGTTACATGCCTTTAGTTATTGCGCAGTGAGTTTTGATTAACGGGGGGAGACAAAATATTCTATCAAGCCACAGTAGCAAATGAGCGTGACGGATTGTCGTTTTGAAAATAGTGTGTTATTAGCAAAATACCAAGTACTTCTTATGTGCCTGGTATTGTCTGCTTGGAGTCACTTAGGAAAGAGAAAATGTTACCAAGGAAGTGTTTGCCCCTGATAATCAATAAAGCTGCCTGAGTCCGTCGCACTTAATTGGTCGAGAACTGATTTTAACCCGGTTGCCGACGCTTCGGGGGATATCAGTGCATTCGGCCCGCCCATCTCAGTTTGTACCCAGCCAGGGTGAAGGGCGACAGAGATGATCCCTTTGGGTAGTAAATCGTTAGACAGGCTTTTGACGACAGAATTGAGTGCCGCTTTGGATGAGCGGTAAATGTAGCCACCGCCACTGGTATTTTCTGTCATGCTCCCGACTTTAGAAGACATATTGGCAATGATACCGGGCCTATTAGCTAAAAGTTGGGGGAAAAACGCTTCAGCCAGCTTTAGCGGAGCAATCGTGTTGATTTCAAATACTTTTCGCCATTCATCAACATCGGTATTACCGAAACCATAGCCTTTGGGGCCGTAGTAGCCGGCGTTGTTGATGAGCAAATCGAGAGGAATATCAGTCATAGCCTGACTCAACGCTGTGATTGCCGGATGATCTGTTACGTCTAATTCATGCAGTGTTAGCGCTTTTGTTCTTGCCTGCATTTGTTTTAAAGCGGTTGCGCGGTCAGTATGGCGGCAGCAGGCATATACCTGCCAGCCAGCGTCTAGGTAGGCCTCTACCAGCGCTAGGCCAACTCCCCGGTTTGCTCCGGTAATGAGTACAGTCTTCTTCATTACGTGCTTCCTGTTGTTTTTTCGCCAAGTGTATACCAATCGAACGGTTCGTTGATGGTTAATCACAGTAATAATGTAGGAACGTCATCTCGAGGGTGATCCGAATTAAGCGGTTCTACACTAATTGGAATCAGTATCGAAACTAAGACAGCGCTACCGAGATAGCTTAGCTAACTTATTATGATATGTATTGCCTATATTCGTAGATGCTTTCAGGGGGGGATATGTCTCTCATTTTGCGCGGGAGCTGGGTTGTCGGCATCGTTGTATTGATTGCAAGTTGTGCAGATACCCGTCACGAGAGGTTGGCTGATCTAGGGTTTACCCGAAACTATCTTGATGGTTACCAAGATGGTTGCAGTAGTCGGAAAGAGGAAGCACAGACATACCATGATGGCTTTCGTCGAGATCCGGAGCGGCTGTTGACCGATAGAAAATATGCCAACGGCTGGAATGACGGCTTTGAGCAGTGCTATGCCGATAATTCAGAGTATTATTAATTGGATCGGCTGGTCGCAAAAGAAAAGGCAACCTTGAGGCTGCCTTCAGGTATTACTCTGGTTGATAGAAGCGTTTCAGCTCATGCATGACTTGCATTAATGTTGAAAGCTTCGGTTTTCCTTCGCCTTTCAGCTTATAGTTCTGGTCATACACCCGGTAGTTGCCATACTTGTCGACCACTGTGGTGATGTTTTTCTGCAAGACGACAATATCTTGGCTATCACCAGCTAGCACCCAGCGGCGGTTGGGGTTTTCCTCAAACAGGCTGATACCGCTGCTATAAGAGGATACTGGGGTGGTCGTGCTCAGCAAGGACTCCATGAGTGTCGGCACAATGTCTAAATGACTGGTCGCACGGGTAGTTTGCGTTGGTATGCTTCCTGGCCAGTGCATGATCAGCGGGACTTTTAGTTGATACTGGCTGTAGTTGCTGTTTGCCCCCCAGCTATTGGTGCCGGTTTCATTAAACTCGGTGCCATGGTTGGCAGTCACGATAACAACAGTGTTCTCGAGGGAATTGGTCGCAACCAGCTGGCCAAAGATATCAATAAGTAGTTCATCAATATGGTAGGCCGCATTCCGGTAACTGTTTTTCAACAGCAGGTTGGTATCGACATTCGCCGGATTTAAGTTGGCACTGCCGAGAGAAGGTTCAAATTGCGGGACATAATCTCCCCCTTCCTCAAAGTTCTCGACCGAAGCCAGTTCAATGTAGCTAAACCATGGTGTGCGAGTACTTTGCTCGTCAAGCCAGGCTTTCCAGTCGGCGATTGCTCTCACATCGCTACTGCTGGTGGTTTCGGTTTGTTGCTCTGACAGCTGCCGACTATTGAAAATAGCTTCAGAGTAGATAGGGGTTTTGAATCCATCTCCGCTGAATAAACCAAACTCATAACCGCGCCTTTCAAGGGTATCTAGTAATACGGGAGAGTAGTTTGCAGAGCGAACACTATTGATATACCCACCCGGTAAGCCATAAAACAGACCAAAAATGCCACCGGCATTTTCGTTGCTGGCGCTGTAATGGTTGGCAAAATTCAGGTTTTGCTGAGCGAAAGCCGCCAGGTGCGGCATGGTTTCACTGTCTACCATGTCACTGCGCAAGCTGTCGACCATAATGACCAACACATTCTGCCTTGTGCCAGGATCATTGAACGCCAGTTTATCGATTGGGTAGCGGATACGTTCGCTTTCGGCAACACCCTGCGCGTCAAGGCGTTTGGTATATTCCTGGCGATCTAGCCATCCATGTTTTTCCATGAAGGTCTTGGCCGTCATCGGATAGGAAAGCGGAAAGTTAGAGCGCTGGACTGTAACCGGACGGTATAGATTTGCATCCGCCCAGATATAAATAAGGTGACTACCCAGGAAGCACAAGCCGAAAACGGCGGCAATTGGCACGCCTACGTGTTTACGGGTCAGCTTCCTGAGTTTGCGCCACAGCCATTCCGACAGAATTAACTGCATAAGGAATATGGCGGGTACCGCAACAAACAGGTATTGCCAGCGGGCATTAAGCTCGGTTTTCTCTCCGCTTAACAGCAAGTCCCAAACCAGTGGGCTCAGGTGCAAATCTAGTGACTCATAAGCATGAGTATCTAGTAGTAGCACTGTTAGGCCAATAGTGCCCACTAATACCGCAAACAAGCGCATCAGGCGCTGAGAGGGGATCAGAAAGCTGGCCGGGAACAAAATGAGAATGTAAAAACCAAAGACAAGAAAACCGAAATGGCCGATCCAACTTAATCCGAGGTAAAGTTGTCCCAGTATGGTTTCGGGCCATTCAGAATGCGCAATATACCGGGTGCCAAGTAGCATGGCCGCGATGATATTGAAGAAACTGAACCAGTGCCCCCAGCTGATCAGCTGGGATACTTTGTCTTTATAATTGTTACCGCTGGTGACCATAGATGTCAGTAATTCCCAGTCTTAAATGCGACGCTTACAAACAAGCTTAATCTTCCTTTATTGAGGAGAGCAAAGCTTGAGAGAATTTCTCTGCGATTGCTTTCCTTTGCGATGCGGGAACGTCGGCATTGATAACGTTAGTCGTAATGTTACCCATGATCATGAGTGCCAGTTCCGCTGAAGCATCATGCTTCTCTAGTACATCGAACACATCATCAATGATTTGTTCAACTTTTTTATTGGTGTATTTTGAAGTAATTGGCATAGGAAGTCTTGTTTAATGTTAAAGAAAGCGACTTATAATAACCTACACTTTAGATTTACTGAAATTTTTCCATTATGAGTCTTACGCTTTCTAACGTCATCCTTCATCAGCTGACAAAAAATGAACAAGATGATCTTGAAGTTCATCTTAGAGAACAAACACTTGAAAACAATCAGTCGACTGAGGATCTAGTTGCTGAACTGCACCGGGTCTATAGCAGCAAAGGGGCGAAGGGTTTTGCCCACTTTGCCGAGGACAGTGAATTTAGCCACTGGTTGAAACAAATTCGTACCGGTGAGCTAGACTTCCTTACATTTTCTAATCAATCGGCTCAAAAACTTCAGACAGAGCTGGCGAAATATCCTTTTGCTGATGCGGGAACGTTGGTTTTGGCTGAATACCAGTCACTCGCTACCGACTACCTGTTTATTGGCTTGCTTCCGACCTGCCATAGCATGAAGGTCACTGAGCAGCTCGATATCAGTGCAACCGATTATCTTGATGTTGGCAAAATGGACATTGTCGCCCGTATCGACCTCTCTTCGTGGGAAACCGATTCCGAATCGAACCGTTACCTGACCTTCATCAAGGGGCGCGTCGGGCGCAAGATCGCGGACTTTTTCCTCGACTTTATGCAGGCGGAAGTAGGGCTGGATGTCAAAGAGCAAAATCAGGTGCTGATGCAGGCCGTGGAAGACTACTGTGCAGATTCGCGTTTGGAAAAAGAAGAGAAGCAACAGTATCGCAAGCAAGTCTATGATTACTGCAATGGCCAGCTACAGGCCGGTGATGAAGTGACAGTGAAAGAGCTGGCAGGAGAGTTACCTACGACGGAAGATGGGACGGATTTTTACCAGTTTGCTGCTAACCAGGGCTACGAGCTGGAAGAGAGCTTTCCGGCCGATCGGACAGCTATGCGCAAGCTGACAAAGTTTGTCGGTTCCGGCGGTGGTATTACGATCAATTTTGACAGCATGTTACTGGGTGAGCGTGTTTTTTATGATGCTGAGACCGATACACTGACGATCAAAGGGATCCCGCCTAATCTAAAGGATCAGCTGCAACGTCGTCTAAACACTGATAATTAATTTACCAGCCAGTTAAACAGCCACCTTTATCCTCGATGAAGGTGGTTTTTTTGTATTTATGCCACTATGGACATATTGGTTGTTGGAATATGGGCAAGAAGTTGACTAAAGTTATTGTTAGCAATATTGGACCATAATGACTGGTTTTCTTGTTTTATGGCATGACACATTGTTTAGTCGCTGACCCAGAACTGATTCAGAACTGACTCAGTTCGGCAGAGTTGGAGAGAGGTTTACCAACTGGATCTTGTTACGCGCTAACAGGGGGAGACATGGATAAAGATGAAAGGCCTATACCGGACCTTGCTGAAAGCTCAATCCACAGGGATCGTATAGTACTCTCTGGTGCTGGCCGAGCGAGAAGTTCATCTTCTGTTATTTTATCTATAGCGCTGATGCTGCTCCTGGCTGGAACCGGTGTTATTGCTTATTTATCAGTTCTTTCTTCTGCCACCTTGAACTTTATCAGTTCCACTTCAGAGCTACAGAACGAAGCCGAGCAACTCAAGTGGCGGGTTATCGATATGTCTGCAGCCTCTTCCCGGCCTATTGTCACGACACAAACAGAACTAACAGCCTCATTTCGCAGCCGTTTACTTGAGTGGCAGGCTGGCGATCATCCGGGCCTTGCTCAACGTCAGGTTGATGAGTTAATTCGGCGAGGTCGACAGTTTGCAGGCCAGGCAGAATATGCTTGGATTGCCAGTAATCGTTCTCTATATTCTGATAGCCAGGCAACCGATGAGCTGACATCGGCTAATCAGGTAGCAATAGAACGTGTCAATAATCATCCTTTTCCTAGTTCACTGCACCAATTGCAATCTACCTTAATTCAGTTCGAAGATAAGCTGACCTGGCTAAACCTGTTGCTTGCGATGCTGGTGGCACTTATCGGTGTCAGCGGTGTGAGCTATGGCGTCATTAGATTGCGGAAAGTTCACCATCCGGTTCTGACGACAGCAAGGTTGTCGCCAGAACCTGAGCAGTCGGAGCCTGTAAGGAACCAAACAATGGTTGCTGGTTTGACTTCAGGAAGCGCGGCTATGGAGTTTGCTGAATCCGAAGAACGGTCGATACCTTCTCAGGCAGAGCAGAGTACTCCAGCCGTGCCTGTGTTAAATACGGAGCAGATGCTAGACAATATGGATGGTGACCGAGAATCGGTCGCCATGTTATTGGATATTTTCCTCAAAGAGCATGCCGATGATGCAAAACGGCTTTCTGAGAGCTTAGATAACGGTCGGTATGATGAAGTTAGCTTGATTGCACATAGCTTGAAAAGTGTTGCCAGTAGTTTTGGAGCACAGTCATTGCGAAAGATTGCTGAATGCATTGAACATCGCTGCAAACAAGGCAGTGCTGTTAGGCCTGAAGATATTGTCCAGCTAGATGAGGCGATAGTCGCGCTGAAAGCTGCAATTATTGAGTACCTACAGGTTGATTCAAATGCAGCAGAAGCGGTACAGATCGAAGAATACACGCAGGTAGAAACAGCAATCTTTGACTCTGATGATATTCAGGAAGCAGAGCTTCAACCTGCTGATGTATCTTTATCAAGTGCACTGATGGCAAAAAGAGAGGATGAACCCTTGGCATTGTTGGATATTGCCTATGTGCTTGACTCCATGGATGATGATGATGAATCTGTCAAAATGCTACTGGAGATCTTTATTGAGGAGCATGCCCTTGATGCGAAAAAGCTACAGCAAGATGTTTATCAATGTGCACCTGATGCGATCAGCGAGACAGCCCTTCGGTTAGTACATAGCCTTAAGGGGGTGGCAAGTAGCTTAGGGGCAGAGGCCCTAAAGCGGCAAGTTGTGATTATAGAATCATGTTATAAGCAGCAACAAGTCGTTGCTGATGCTGAATACAGAAAGCTCGCGATGGTATTGGATGATACCGTAGGGGCGGCATCCCGTTACCTGGCAGAGCAATCTGCAGTCGTGGCTTGAAATGCCACTGAAAAGATTATGGGGTCGTTTTGACACAGAAGAGCGAGAGTGAAGCCAGCTTGTAATACTATAACAGCTAGCGGATCGGTATTGGGATAGGTATTTATACTATAGATATCGCTGCTTTTGAGCAGAATCGCTTATTCGTAGGGCAAAATTGATCTTTATCAAAGGTTGTTTTGGGCCGCGGTGGATAATACCGCCCCTATGATAGTTCAAACTAAACATTCAGTTCGTCAGCAGCGTGAACTGGACACCGCAAAAGCGATGATTCGCCTTTATTGTAAAACGCTGCACCGTGGGGCGATCATTTGCCCTGAATGTGAAGGGCTTATTGAATATGTTGAAGCGCGAGTGGCCAGTTGCCGCCTGGGCGAAGATAAGCCTAATTGTCTGCAATGCAAGAGCCAGTGTTACCATCCCGCCAAGCGGTTGCATTTTTCTCATGTGCTGCGCTGGTCTACGCCAAAATTTGCTTGGCGACGCCCATTGCTGGCACTGAAATTAAAATTCGCTAGCTTCCGCTCTGCAGGTACGGTAGATGCGCAGTCAATGTCTATAAGGTAAGTTATACGCGGGCTATACATATAACAAAGGCTGCATGGTGCAGCCTTTGTTGTTGATGGTCGTTGCTACAGGTAGGTGTAATTGCATCCTGGAAGCTATCTGGGTAATCCACCTGATCGCCCAAGCTGAACAGGGCTACTTTTTTGCCGCTTAGATCGGCGTCTTCAAGCTCAAAAAAAGAAAATTATCCTGCTATCTCACCGTAAAGCTATTTACATGAATTATGTGGTGATGTAAAAAGTACATCATTATAGGTGTAAAGGTCCATATATGCAGAATTCTCTTGAGCAAGCCATGTTGCAAATTGCGCTCGACCTCAATTTAAACCTTCCTTCTGGGCATCATTACCAACGTTTAATGCAATCATTGCAATCGGTATTACCATGCGATGCCAGTGCGTTATTTATTCTTGATGAGTCAGGTTTGCTTTCTGCTGCCGCGGTAAACGGCCTGTCAGAAGAAGTGTTAGGGAAAAAGTTTGACCCGAAACAACACCCGCGTTTGCAGGCTATTATGGAAAGTCGTCAACCGGTGCGTTTTCCGGCAAGCTCAACCTTGCCTGATCCCTTTGATGGTTTGCTTAAAGATGATCCTAACCGCGCTATCGACGTCCATGACTGCATGGGTTGTAGCTTGTATGTCGAAGATCACTTAGTCGGCCTTATTACGATTGATGCCATGCAGATTGGTGCATTTAAACGCGTTGATGATATTACCGTCGCGACCTTTGCGGCACTCGCTGCCGCGACGATACGAAATGTGAATCAGGTGGAGGCGCTGCGTAAAAGTCACCGTCAGCAGCAGAGCATGAACCAGGTACTGATCCAGGAGGCGCGAGAGAAAAGTGGTGAATTAATCGGCATTAGCCCGGAAATGCAAGGCTTGCGTAATAATATCAATATGGTCGCGCATTCTGACTATGCGGTGTTAATTAGTGGTGAAACGGGGACGGGTAAAGACTTGGTTGCACATGCATTACATGCGAACTCTTCCCGGGCCAAGCAGCCGATGATCTACGTTAACTGCGCAGCGCTGCCTGAAAGCCTGGCGGAAAGTGAGCTTTTTGGTCACGTGAAAGGTGCCTTTACCGGCGCCAGCAGCAACCGTGCAGGTAAATTTGAGCTTGCTGATGGCGGTACTATTTTCTTGGATGAGATTGGTGAACTGCCATTACTGATGCAGGCGAAACTACTGCGGGTGATCCAGCAAGGTGAAGTTCAGCGGGTTGGCGCAGACAAAAACATATTTATTAATGTGCGCATCATCGCGGCGACCAACCGCGACTTACCGCAAGAAGTCGAGGCGGGGCAGTTTCGTCGTGACCTTTACCATCGCTTGAATGTATTCCCAATTAAGGTGCCGGCCCTGCGCCAGCGGCAAGAAGATATTGCGGTACTATCCGGCTCTATTTTAGATCGCGTGCGACTGCAGTTTCATGTTGCCAAACTCCAACTGCACCCACAGGCATTAACGGCCTTAAAGCATTATCATTGGCCGGGTAATGTACGTGAATTAGAGCATACGCTGATGCGGGCGGGTTTACGTGCTATTCAAGATCAGCAACATTTGATCGGTAAACAGCATCTGTCAGATGAGGTAAGCCATAAAACAGACGCAGTAGAGTATGGGGATACTTCAGCATTACCTAACACACCTTTTGAGCTGCGTGGCGCGGTGGAGAGTTATCAAACCAAGTTGATCTCCCATGCATTGCAACAGTCCAACTTTGTTTGGGCGCAAGCGGCGGAGTTTTTGCAGATGGATCGCGGCAACCTCTACAAAATGGGTAAGAAGTTGGGGATCGAACCCAGCAAGTTACGCGGTGAGTTAATCTGATTCTTATGATATAGCCCAGCATTTAGAACGTTTTGATCTGCTTGGCTATTAGCTCAGGTGATGTGGAAAACACATCAAGTATTGATGTAATTATCACACCGGTTCTAACGTGGCCTGATATTAAAGAGTTAAATATCAATGCGTTACATGTTGGCACGGTTGCTGCATTATAATTGGTGAGATCTTCGTTAATTCGAAATCAAAAACATAATTATAGTGGAGTTTTAAATGTTCTGTATTCAATGTGAGCAAACGGTTCAAACACCTGTGTCTAAAGGTTGTTCTTATACTCAAGGTATGTGTGGTAAAACGGCGGACGTTTCAGACCTACAAGATGTATTAGTATTTAACCTACAGGGGGTGTCTTTTTGGGCTGACCTCGCACGTAAATATAACATTATTGATGCCGACATTGACGCTTGGGCGCCACGCGCATTCTTCTCTACGTTAACCAACGTTAACTTTGTGCCAGAGCGTATTACTGAATACACTGAAATTGCAGAACGTTACAAGATTCAACTACGTACTCAGGTAATGGCTGCAGCTGCGGCAGCGGGTGACGAATTACCAGAGCTCTCTCCGGCAGCGAAATTTGTATTGCCAGCGACAGCTGAAGAAGTGATGTCATTCGCACCGGATGCAGCGGTTAACCGTGGTCATGACGAACTGCATGAAGACATCATTGGCCTGCGCCTATTATGTCTATATGGCCTAAAAGGTGCTGCGGCTTACATGGAACACGCGAACGTACTTGGTCAAAATGACGAGTCTGTGAGCGGTGAATACCACCAAATCATGGCATGGTTAGGCACTGACCCCACTGATGCCAATGCGTTGTTAGAAACCTCAATGCAAATTGGCCTGTTAAACTACCGTATTATGGAAATGTTGGATAAAGGCGAGACAGATACCTTCGGTCATCCGCAACCAACACAGGTAAACGTAAAACCAGTAGCAGGTAAATGTATTCTGGTTTCTGGTCATGACCTACATGATTTAGAAAAGATCCTGCAACAAACTGAAGGCAAGGGTATTAATGTTTACACCAATGGTGAAATGCTACCAGCCCACGGTTACCCTGAATTAAGCAAATACCCGCATTTAGTCGGCAACTTCGGTAGCGCTTGGCAAAATCAGCAAAAAGAATTTGCTAACTTCCCGGGTGCGATCGTGATGACATCTAACTGTCTGATCAATCCAAACGTGGGTCAGTATGCAGATCGTCTGTTCACGCGTAGCATTGTTGGCTGGCCGGGTGTTGTGCATGTTGAAGGTGATGATTTCTCACAAGTAATCGAATGTGCATTGGCGCAACCTGGTATTGCGCACACTGAAATAGAACACATGATCACTGTTGGTTTTGGTCGCAATGCATTAATGGCTGCGGCACCCGCTGTTATCAATGAAGTGAAATCAGGTAACATCAAACACTTCTTCCTAATCGGCGGCTGTGACGGTGATAAAGAAGAGCGTAGTTACTTTAGTGACCTTGCTGTGAACACGCCAAAAGACTCGGTTGTGTTGACCCTGGCTTGTGGTAAATACCGTTTCAACAAAAATGAATTTGGCGACATCAACGGTATTCCACGTCTGCTGGATGTGGGTCAATGTAACGATACTTACTCTGCTATCCAGTTGGTATTGGCACTGGCTGAAGAGTTTGATTGTGGTGTTAATGAGTTGCCATTATCCATCGTTTTATCTTGGTTTGAGCAAAAGGCCATTGTTGTACTATTGACGTTATTTGCTTTAGGCATCAAAGGTATTCATACCGGTCCTACAGCACCAGCGTTCTTAACTGATAACTTAATCAAAGCATTACAAGATAACTTTGATATGCGCAGTATTGGTAATGTTGATACTGATTTGGCGACCATGCTAGCGAATAAGTAAGCAATACTATTGTGGTCAAATTCCTGCATAGGCAAGTGTTACGCTTCTTTAAAGGAATCCGAAATAGTTAGCGAATAACGAGAAGCGGCCTAAATCTGTTTGCAGCCTAGGCCGCTGTATCAGTTATTTGTAATCAATTTTATCTGTAAATTATTTTTATCTATAGGTGCAACTATGCCTTCCTCGTCAAAACCGTCTTCAACATTGTTACCACCTACACTTAAGCCCCTTAAGCTCAATAGTTCAGGCCTTGGTCAGTCAACAAATAACACAAAAAAAACTGCGCCTGTAAGTAGCAAATTGCAAACACCGAAGTTAAGCTTTTCTCTCGGTTCTGACTCAAATAACAGCGTAAAGGCTAATCCCACCTCAACGCCAAGCTCAAAGCTAAATACAAAACTGCAAACGCCTAAATTAAATTTCTCTCTCGGTGAGTCGGCAGCCAAGGTTGCTGAAAAGCCGACAGCATGGTCGCCAGAAAAAACACCGTTAGTATTGGTACAGCGTGAATATGAAACCCATGATTCAATGAGTTTTACGTTTGCGAGTGCAGACAATCAGCTCTTTGACTTTAAACCCGGCCAGTTTGTTACCTTGGCCGTTAACATCAATGATAAAACCCATTACCGCGCTTACTCTATTAGTTCTATCCCACAGCAAAAGCAATTGCGTTTAACCATTAAACGCGTGCCTGATGGCTTGGTATCTAATTGGCTGGTGGATAACCTGAACGTCGGTGATGCCTTGTCAGCACTGAACATAGCGGGTCAGTTCAACAGCACAGATTGCACGCACAAATCCAAGCTGCTGTTCATCAGCGCGGGTTGCGGTATTACACCCGTGATGTCGATGGCAAAAACAATGCTAGCGGCAGACAATTGCGATGTTGACATTGAGTTTTTACATTGCGCTAGAGATAAAGACAACGTTATTTTCCACGATGAAATGACGGAGATGGCTGCCCAGCATACCCAGTTCAACGTGCAATTATTATTGGAAAATAGCACAGGTTTTAGTGCGCAGAGTGAATTGGCACATCAAACCGGCATGGTCAGTACTGAAGTCGTACAGACGTTATATCCAGATCTTGACCAGCGCACCATCTTCCTTTGTGGCCCGGTCGGTTTTATGAAAGCGGTGCAGACAATCGCCGAACAAAGCGGTTTTGATATGGCGCACTTCTTCCAGGAGAGCTTTACTCCCGCGGCTGATAATGCCAAGCAGGATGCACTTTCTACTGTGAATCATACCGCTGAAACTGATCAGGAAACGAATGTGATGTTTCATGTGCCTGATTTTTCGGTGGCGGCTGAAGTGAAGCAGGGGACATCATTATTAGACGCACTGGAAAAACATAACGTGCCCGTGATAGGAGCCTGCCGATCGGGTGTTTGTGGCTCGTGCAAATGTAAGGTGACGTCCGGCACGGTAACGTCAACGAGCACGGAAACGCTTACTGCGGCTGAAATTGATCAAGGATTCGTACTTGCTTGTTCAAGCACTGTGCAGGGCGATGTTGCGGTGGCGCTGAGTTAAGTAATCGCTTCATCTGTTCCACGTGTGAGAAGATAAAAAACATCGATCATTTTCTAATACCAATCGGGATAAGTATCTGGTCAATTCAGAACGTTGCCAGCGACTTGAATACAATACAAATTGATGAAGATATAGTTGCTCTACATCAAGACAATTTGGGGCCGTAATCAGGTTGCTGGCACGTTCCCAAAGGGCGAGTTTAAATGACTCAGCCACTGCGTTGCTTGATTTTGATGGATATGAATACACCTGCAATCAAGCGCCTTGTCTCTGAGCCATTTAATTCTCGCTGAATGGCCATATACTTTTCCCGACTGGTATAATAGAAAAAGGGCTACAAAGCGCCTTTTCTTGTTAGCTTTACTGCATGGTGATTTTACCACCAAGTTCAGCCTTTCCCTATTCTCGCTTTTGCCTCATTTCATCAAGTTAGCGCTGTTATACCAATCTAAATAAATATCTGGTCATTTTTCATGGTTAAAATCACCAACTACTGCGTTAGAAATTTTGTAATTAGAACCACTAGTTACTGCAATTTCCGCCTTGTATTTGGCAATTTTTCCTCATGAAAAACCGACCATCTACTTATCCAGATTGGTATTACTCACTCAAATATGTCCAAAATAATCTGTCATACAATTAGCGAAAGTAGTACGTAATTTAAGTCAGACATCCAGTTCGGGATAGATTCAATAGGTTAGCACTGGTTGGATTTGATCTAATCATTGAGCGACGTATTATCCAGTTTTACTTGCTTTATGCGTAACGTGTGAATATTTATGCGTTATTATGCATGCTTTTTGGATTGTGTTGTAAGAAGGTAACGAGTAAGGAAGCGACGGTCATTTCCTTGGAATAGCCGCTACCTTGAAACAAGTTCACCTTGAGAAAAATAAAAGGGAATGGAATACCGTTCATGAGTTACCAAAAGATGAGTCAACAGTTACGCCGCAAGGCTGAAAATGTATCACAACAACATCTTCGTCAGATCAGAGCAAAGTTTTTAAAACAGCAGGATGAAAAATGCCGTTTACCGGTAAAGAGAGACTCGTGGCGGTAGCTGCTGTTTATAATACCAATCGGTATAACATAATGATTTTGAAATAGATAAGGGCGCATCATGCGCCCTTATCTGTCCGTTTGGTATTGTATCGCCAGGGTGTCGTGATTATTCGCCGGCGATTTTAGTCAGTACTGTCATCAGTAGCTTGATACGGGGCTCTATCGATTCAAGCTCCAGGTACTCATCGGCACTGTGGAAGCCAGCACCTGCTGGACCCAGGCCGTCAAGTGTCGGGATACCCAGTACAGCTGTCAGGTTAGCATCTGAACCACCGCCCACTTCCTGCCACTTGATATCAATACCCAGTTCTTTGCCAGACTCTTCTACCAGCGCCATAAGGGCTTCGGTTTTTTCCGATGGTACCATCGACGGCTTGTGGGCTTCCCGGTCAACAGTGACTGTTACGCCGTCGAGAAATGGCGTTTCTGCCATCATGCGGATTTTGGTATCTGCATCGGCATACTCGTCATTATCCCAGAAACGAACATCGATAACGGCTTCGGCATGATCAGGAACAATATTGGCACCGGCGCCGCCTTTGACAACGCCCACATTCAGGGTTGTGCCTGACTCAAAGTTAGTCAGGGCATTGATACCAAGGATCCAGTTTGCCATTTCGGTGATTGCACTGCGGCCATTTTGTGGCTCGTTCCCAGCGTGGGCTGCCTTGCCAGAGAATGTCAGGCGGTAGCGAGCCATGCCTTTACGGGCTTTGACCAGTGAACCGTCTGCACGAGCGGCTTCGGCAACCAGGACATTTTTTGCATTAACGGCAACGCTCTTTAGCCATGTCTCAGAGTGCAGGGAGCCGATCTCTTCATCAGGGTTCATACAGATACAGATAGACAGTTTGTCCAGTGTTGCTTTATCCATTCCACGCAGGGCATACACTACATTCAGCAGGCCAGATTTCATATCAGACACACCAGGGCCATAGGCACGCTTGTCATCGAGTGTCATTGGGCGGGCTGCAGCCGTACCGACAGGAAACACGGTATCCATGTGGCCAATCAGCATTACATCGATGTCTTTGCAATCGGGTTTGTTGCGTACTTCCAGGCCAGTGCCTGCAATACCGCAGTCAACACGTTTAACATACCAGCCCATATCGAGGTATTTTTTTTCCATCTGGTTGGCAATCACCTCGATGCCTTCGGTGGTGAGCGTACCGCAGTCAACGTCAATAAGCGGGCGTAATTCTTCTAGATACTCTTGTAGAGAAAAGCCTTGCAGTGAAAAGTCTTGTAGCGAGATATTCATAGTAACTCCTGGGAAAAGCTCCCTGAAACAGGGTTTGAATGGCAACAGGAAAGAGGGAGTGATCAGATCCTCCCTCTTCGAGTGGTTATACCAAGATATTCATGACAAACATGGCGGCAAAAGCATTCAGTACCGACAGTGCAATCATGACTGGGATGTAGCGGCCTTCGGTGCCGATTGGGCCCATGATCCGTCCCATGTACTGCACCTGAGAGCCCATCAGATAGATGGCAGGCGCCAAGATAGCGATGTGCTGGCCGTGCAAGATACCCTGGTCAAACAGAGTGATCACCACACCAACAGCGCCGCCCATCGACATCCAGGCACCGATCAGCACAGCCGCCGCCTCACCAGGCAGGCCAAAGATGGCCATAATAGGGGAGAAAAGGCTTCCCATCGCATCCAGTGCGCCGGTGATCTGCAGGGCTTTGATGATCACGAAAGCCATCAGTACGTTAGGTACGGTTGAGGTTGTAGCAATCGTCCAGCCTTTCTTAGCACCTTCTACGAAGATGTCAGTCACCATTGGTTTCTTTGCCGTCGTCATTATGCTGTTTCCTCTTTCAGTTCTGTTTTTTGCTCTGTTTTATCTTCTTTGCCTTCGGTGATGTTCAGGTAGAGGCGGAACATGTTGGCGCCGACAAACTTGAAGATGAACATGACAGCGACTGCCAGGCCGATTGAAGATGTTACTGCAGGTGTGCCGTCCATGTTGGTCAGCGTGAACAACACGGCGCCAGAAGAGAAAAAGTTAACAATCGCGGCACCAGCCGAGAACTGGAACATGGTGAATACATCAGTTTCACGCTTAGTCAGGTGGCCTTCATCTCTTAGCTGGCGGGTCATTGCGGCGCCTGCATCAGTACTTTGTAGCGAAGCAATAAGCGCTAGGCCAGAGTTACCCGGAATACCCATCAGTGGGCGAAGTAGAGGCGTTAGCAGCTTACGGGCTGCATCCAACGCACCGTAGTGCTCAAGGACATTGATCATGCCAAGAGCGAACATAACTGTCGGGATCAGGGTCAGGGCAAAAAGGAAACCATCACGGGCACCGCTACCACCTTTGCCGCGCATTGATGTCGCAGCGGTCTGGATGCCGTCAGCTGTTTCATTTACGGAATAAACAACATTACCAAACGAGCCATTTAAGGTTGTGAAGTCGAAAACACCGTACCATTCGTTGGATTGCAGTAGACCCGAGAAAAAGACGACGGCAAAGGCGAGGGCAATATAACTGCCGATCGTGACTTTGCGGCCTTGCTCCGCTGGATTGCTCATATTATGTAACCTCATAGGAATCGAAAATCGCCATAGCGATAGAACTGAAGACAAACGTAGCTCTGTTCAAATATTTTCATATTTTGATATGAGTGTTTGTGCGCAGAAAATGAAAACGAGGCTATTTTCGTTAATCGAACCAGTAAGTAATTGATTGGGGTCAATATGTGCTACTGAAAGTTAATACTAAGGGGGTACGGGTTGGTATTTGTGATCTTGATCGTCATTAATAAACTATTCATAAGTTTTAATTATATTGGTTGGTTATTTCAAAGGTGTTTACCTGTATTCGTTTTATTAATTAGATATATAGATAAAGTAAAAAGGTATTTGTTTGGTGTGTTTTATCCTTGATAATAATTCATTTTCCATACTTTTTATTGCCTAGGTAACTATATTTGTGGCTGATGGGTTGGTGGTTGTATTGGAAAGAACAAAGCTGAGGTAATTTCGCAGTTTGGGGAGGTTCCTTGCAGGACCAAGGACTCAAAGTATAGATATTAAAAAAGCGCCCGAAGGCGCTTTTTATCATTTCAGAATGTGCTATTAAGCCGTTTGCTGCTGAGTAACACCTTCGATTTCTTCTTCAGTATCAGCTGTTACCGTCGGTGGACAGCGGTCAACGAACCAGCCCATGTAGGAAGAAACAATCGTCACGATGATACAGACGAAGCTCAGCCACATGAATGGTGCATACGAGAATGTCGCTACACCTAGGATGCTTGCCATGTAGATACCGTTATCACTCCAAGGCACCATACCCGAAGTCAGCGTACCACCGAATTCTGCGTTACGAGACAGGTTCTTGCGCTGGTAGCCAAGGCGGTCGTAGTTCTTGGCACAGATTTTAGGTGTCAGGATTAGTGATACGTACATCGCTGAGCCAAATACGTTACCCAGGAACGCCGTTGCAATGGTCGACACAGACAGGCTGCCCGCAGAGTTGACGCGCTTCTCAAACAGTTTAGCGACAGTTTGCAGTACACCCACTTTGTCCAACAGGCCGCCAAAACCCAGACCGAAGATGATTACAGCAACAGAGCCCAGCATGGATGACATGCCGCCACGGTTAAGAATTGCATCAA
Organism: Photobacterium sp. HL06; assembly: GCF_059552575.1. NCBI lineage: Bacteria > Pseudomonadati > Pseudomonadota > Gammaproteobacteria > Vibrionales > Vibrionaceae > Photobacterium > Photobacterium sp. HL06. The sequence continues at coordinate 2,977,288 of NZ_CM183914.1, read as the reverse complement.
TGAAGTCAACGCCAGAGCTGATAGAGAACGGTGCCCAGGCAGTGTTGAATGCTACGAGTGGATCCATGCCCTGAACCATCACAGCCCAAGCGACACCCAGTAGTGAACCCAGAGAGATCACTGGGAAAGAAGGCAGGCGCATAGCCAGCAGGGCCAGTACGATGATAACCGGAACAAATGAGAACGGAGAGATAACAAACTGATCTTCCATTGCCAGGATCACAGACTCAACCTGGCCCATATCAACGTTACCTGCGTAGTGCAGGCCAGCACCGGTAAACAGAATACCCGTGATGATGTAGCTGATTAGCGCAATTGGTAGCATGCCTTTAATGTGTTCCATTACTTCTACGTTAGACATAGAAGAGGCAAGGATCACCGAGTCTGATAGCGGAGACATCTTGTCGCCGAAGTAACAGCCGGAAAGCACGGCACCAGCTGTCATCGGTGCAGGAACGCCTAGACCCTGACCAATCCCCATCATAGCAATACCAGCAGTACCAGCGGCACCCCATGACGTACCTGTTGCCAGCGCTGTCAGAGAACAGATGATCATAGTCGCCAGAAGGAAAATAGAGGGGTGAATGGCTTTCAGGCCATAGAAAATGATGGTTGGAACAATACCACCAGCGATCCAGGTACCGACCAGCGCACCGACGGCAAGCAGGATCAGAACGGCACCCAGGCCATTGGAAATACCTTTGGTTGCAGCTTGTTCCAGAGACTTATAGTCATGGCCTAGCTTGATACCAAGCGCCATGATGATGAACCAGCCGATATACAGTGCCAGCTGAATAGGTAAATCTAGTTTTGCGGTGAAAGAGAATGCCAGCGCAAGAAAAATACCCAACGCCACAATGACCTGCATTAGCGACGGCAGTTTCACAGTCTGTTTGTTCATACTTCTAACCTTGTTAGTTCGAGCCTGTAAAATATGGGAAGACCCTGAATTAGCATCAATCAGAGGCTAATAATTAATAATTTTTATGACTATTGAGCCACTCATTTAGGGCGCTCATGTTGTTTCAGCGCTACTCTATCCGAATGTACTAGGTATCGCGACAGATATTGTGCCTTTCTGTGACCTCATCCAACCAGTGCTGTAAACTAAGAAAAAAAACATATTAACTCTTTTAAATGATGTTAATTTTTGGTGTTTTTGTTGTGCGTTGGTTGTTTTTTAACTGTTTTTAGAATTCGTTTTCTTTTTTAAGTTTTCCTTTGTTTTTGGATTTTATGCCCGCTTGGTTAGTGTTTTTGTAGGTGAAAAATCCAAATAATCAGTGTTTAACAGGTTATCAGGGTGTGAGATGTTTTTCAAAAATAGTGGGTTGATACTGTTTAAATTGTTAATGCCACATTTCCCTTCGTGGCTTATAAAAGAGTCTTTTTTTGGTTGTTAAGTTGGCTATTTATTCGTTGTTAGATTGTTTTCTGGCCCATATAAAGCGTTGATGGTGAGGAAGCTGCGAGGGTTCGGCGAAGGCATTTCTACTCAACTAAAATGACCGTTATTCCGCGATTCGGCATTTTTTTGTTCATTTCATGCAGATTATGCTTGTTTTTCACCGCCTAAATCTCTATAGATGGGAGTAATACCAGTGGGCATAACTATCTGCTGCTTGTGTAGAGAGCAGCGTGGCCAGATAGTTCTGCCAATTGGTATGTCGAAGATAAAATTCTGAACAGGGAGTGTAGTAACAATGATGAAAGTTGGTCTGGTTGGTTGGCGTGGTATGGTTGGTTCGGTGCTGATGCAGCGAATGGTTGAAGAAGGGGACTTCAACGTTATTGAGCCAGTTTTCTTTTCTACTTCTCAAGTCGGTATTCCGGCACCTAATTTTGGTAAAGATGCTGGTGTGCTCCATGATGCTTTCGATATCGAGAGCCTGAAGAAACTTGATGCGATTATTACCTGCCAGGGTGGTAGCTATACCGAGAAGGTTTTCCCGGCACTACGTCAGGCAGGCTGGAAAGGTTACTGGATTGATGCCGCTTCTACATTGCGGATGAAAGAAGACTCGATTATCGCCCTTGATCCGGTGAACTTCGAGCAGATCAAACAGGGTATTCACTCTGGTACCAATACCTTTACTGGCGGTAACTGTACTGTCAGCTTGATGCTGATGGCTGTGGGTGGCCTATACCAGGCTGGTTTGGTTGAGTGGATGACTTCTCAAACCTATCAGGCAGCATCGGGTGCAGGTGCGAAGAACATGCGTGAGCTGATCAGCCAGATGGGGGTGATTAACGATGCGGTTTCTAGCGAAATGGCCAACCCGGCAACGTCAATTCTAGATATTGACCGCAAGGTGGCTGACGCGATGCGTTCGGCTGACTTCCCGGCGCAAGAGTTTGGTGCTCCGCTGGCGGGATCCCTGCTCCCTTGGATTGACGTCAAACGTGAAAATGGCCAAAGCAAGGAAGAGTGGAAAGCCTCGGTAGAAACCAACAAAATCCTTGGCTTGGACAATAGCCCAATTCCAATTGATGGTACTTGTGTCCGTATTGGTGCGATGCGCTGCCACAGCCAGGCACTGACTCTGAAACTGAAGAAAAATGTTCCGCTGGATGAAATCGAAGAGATCATTGCTGCTCACAATGATTGGGTGAAAGTGATCCCTAACGACCGTGATGTGACGGTTCAGGAACTAAGCCCGACCAAGGTTACAGGCACGCTGTCTGTTCCGGTAGGCCGTCTGCGTAAGTTGGCAATGGGTGATGACTTCCTCAATGCATTTACGGTTGGTGATCAGCTATTGTGGGGCGCTGCCGAGCCATTGCGTCGTACGTTGCGTATTATTTTGGCCGAGAAGCAGTAATAGTTAACCGCTTCCAATAAAAACGCCTGTAGCTTCTGCTACAGGCGTTTTTTTGTATTGGAGTAGCCTAGGAGTACCTACTGTGACAGCTGAGGCCTGTTCGACTTCCTCACAATGGCCAAAATGTCTTTTTCCTTGAGCTTGGCCATCCCCACATACGCGACTGGAACGACGAACAGCGAGAAAAAGGTACCAGCAACCAGCCCACCGACCAGCACCAGGCCGATATTGATACGCCCCAACGAGCCAGGCCCCGATGCGAGTGCCAGTGGTAATGCCCCAAGGATCATGGTCAGCGAGGTCATCAGGATTGGGCGTAGGCGGGAGCGGGCACTGTCCAGTGCAGCCTCGATAGCAGGCATACCTTGTTTGCGTTTTTCATTGGCAAACTCCACCAGTAGGATCCCGTGTTTGGTGACGAGCCCGACTAAGGTCAGCAAGCCTATTTTGGAGTAGATATTCATGCTTTGGCCAAATGCCGTCAGAGTCAGCAGCGCCCCGACGATACACAGTGGAACCGTTAGCATGATCACCAGCGGGTCAACAAAGCTCTCGAACTGGGCGGCCAGGATCAGGTAGATAAAGACCAGTGCCAGCAGAAACAGGAGCTGGGTGCCTGCCTGGGAATCATTTAGTTCCTTGACGACACCGTTATAGGCATAACCTTGCGCCTCTTTCAGCAGCTTAGGCACCTCCAGGTCAATATATGCTTTGATGTCACTGGCGGTATAGCCCGGCATGAGATCGGCGGTGATCTCGGCATTGTCTTTGCCCATGTAGGTTTTGAAGCTCGACTCTGCCGTGGTCTGCTTGATGGTGACAAACTGAGACAAGGGCAGTGTTTGCCCTGACTCGGAGCTGACGTACAGTTTATCCAGTACGTTGAAATTACCCAGCGCCTCACGGTTGACCTGCACTTGAATAGGGTAGGTAAAGCCATCTTCCGACTGCATATCGGCCGCCTTCACTGAGCCCAGGAATGTCGATAGGGCATCGGTTACATCGCTGTAGTTCACCCCGGACAGGATAATGGCATTACGGTCAATCGATAAATCGTAGTTAAGCTGATCCCTAAGTACCGAGTTTTTGACATTGGTAACCCCGGGGTACTCCTCCAGCAATTGCGTGACTGTGTCTGCTGTATTGCCTAGTGCATCGGTATTGCGGTCAACCGTTGTCAGCTCGAGGATCAGGTTGTTGGCGACATTGAGGTTATCGGCAGCACGGACCGAGAAAGACATACTATAGGCAGATACGCTGCTACTGGCCTTATCGATAAGTTCGGCAATCAGCTCGTCGGCCGTCTGGGTACGCTCTCCCCATGGTTTAAGCAGGACATGGTTAGTCGGGGTGCCTTCTATATAAGAAAGGTTAGCTTCGATAGCTTCGCTATCCGCCATCACGCTGTTGAGCTCTTCATTATGCTTCAGGTGGTATTGCCGACCGACACCAGTCGGTGCCGTTGAGGTTACATCAACAAACCCTGAGTCTTCGGTTGGTAGCAATACCTGGGGTAGGGTCATATAGGCGGCGCCGGACGCACCAACCAATACCAGTGCGATAGCCACCATAACACGTTTGCGGTTGAACCATTTGCCGAGCTCGCGGGCGTAGCTATCGGCCAGCTTGTTTAGGATGTTATCGACCTTGGCAAACCACTTGGGCTGGCTGTCGATAGGCTTGATTAAATAGGCGCTCATCATCGGTGACAAGGTCAGTGCGACCATACCAGAAATGATCACTGCGGCTGCGAGGGTAAAAGCAAACTGACGAAAAAGATCGGCGGTAAGACCAGACATCATTCCGATAGGCAGATACACCACAGCCAATGTCAGTGTCATTGCGATCACCGGGAATATGATCTCTTTACTGCCTTTCAACGCTGCATTCAGAGGCGTTTCGCCATTTTCAATATGACGGTAGCAGTTCTCCACCACCACGATGGCATCATCAACCACCAGACCGATAGCCAGAATAATTGCCAGGATAGTCAGTACGTTGATACTAAAGCCGAGCCAGGCCATCACGGCAAAGACACCAATGACACAGACCGGGATGGTGATGATCGGAACAGAGGCAACCCGGAACGATCCCAGAAATAAAACGACAACCAGAGAAACCAGCACGACGGCTTCGACCAGCGTCGAGAAGCCCTGATCAATGGCTGCCTGGATGAAATCAGCCTGGTTGTACACCATTGTCATTTCAATGCCGCCAGGCAACTGGCTTTGCATCTGGTCGATGGCTTCTTTTACCCGCTCGGCGACGGTGACCGGGTTTTCGCTGCGTAGTGGCAAGACTTGGATCGACATTGCCTGCTTGTCATCAATAGTCAGGATACTTGGCGTGAGGCTTTCCTCGCCCATGACAATATCGGCAATATCTTTGACTCGAATAGCCTGCCCGTTGTCGACCCGGATCACCAGATCGCGGACATCATCGATATTTTCCACCTGGTTAATTGGGTTGATTGAGAAATCACGGGCCTCGCCCATGATAGTACCGGCAGTAAAGCTGGCATTGTATGAGCTGAGCGTACCGACGACATCGGCTGTCTTGATGTTAAGCGCCATCATACGTTCGGGCTTGAGCCAGACACGTACCGCTTTTGACGAGCCGCCGTACGGTCCCCAGACACTACCGACGCCCTGAATATGACGAAATTGCGGGACAAGTTGCTGGCTAATGTAATCGTACATTTCCTGCTGCTTTAGTCCGCCGGTATTGACGAATGTAATGACGTTACTGGCAGAGCTGGTATCAGAGGCGTTATCAGTGACCGTTGGCTTGTCTGTCATGCTTGGCGGAAAGTCACTGATCCCTTCGACACTGCTGCGCAGTTTGTTCATCAGGTTGGTATATTCGATGTCACCGACATCGTCGGCAAAATCAATGTTCAGGGTACAGCTGCCTTCCTGGCAGTCTGTGGTCATGGTATCGACACTATCGATGCCGGTGGCGGCATCAATCAGTTTATCGGCAACGTTACGCGACATGAATTCGGCACTGGCACCAGTTATGCTGGCACTGACTGTGGCGGTCGGTGTGTTGTGCTCCGGAAAATACTGGATTGACAATTTTTGAAACGACAGCAAGCCCAGCAAGATGACGGCGATGCTCAGCACCGAGGCAAAAACCGGGTGGCGAATACAGATCTCAGGTAACCGCATTAGCTCTCCTCCGATGTTGATGGTTTCTCTGGCTGGTGGTTATTGAGCACCTTGACTGTGCTATCGGTTACCAGTTTTTGCTGGCCCGTAGTGACGACTTGTTGGCCTTGTTTTAGTCCGTGCTCAACCACGACATAACCATCATTGGTATTTGGGCCGAGTTTGATGGCCTGCTTAGCGGGCTTGCCAGCCTTGATCAGCCAGACATAACGCTCGTCATTGTTGGCAACAACCGCATTTTGCGGAATAAGCAGTTGCTTCTTACCCTTTGCCAGGCGGTGTTTCACATTGGCAAACATACCGGGTGCCAGAACATGCTCAGGGTTGGCTATGCGGGCGTGGACTTCAACCCGGCCTGAGCTTTCATCAACGGCAGGGGCGACATAATTGACCGCTCCCTTAAATGTCTGGTCCGCGAAGGCATCAACAGTGATTTGTACAGGCTGATCTTTGGTGGCTTTGCCGAGATCATCCTGGCTGATGGTATAGCTCACTTTCACCGGGTCGAGACGGTAGAGGCTAACCAATGTACTTGATGCATCGATGTGGCTGCCCACCGAGTGGCTGAATGTTGTCAGGCGGCCATCAAACGGAGCGATGATTTGATAGTCGAGCAGTACTGCCTGTTTTTGGCGAAAATCAGCCGCAGCCAGATTGACCTGCTCTTTTAACTCATCAACATCCTGTGGTGATAGGGCGTCAGGCTGTTTTTTCAATAGGTTCTGGGTACGTAGCAGTTTTGTTTTGGCCAGGTTCAGTGAGCTTTTGGCTTTGTCGAAGTCGGCCTTGGCTTTGGTACTGTCAAGCTCGGCGATGAGGTTGCCTTTCTTGACGGCATCACCGTCGCTGAAGTAGATGGCCTTGATCTTTTCGCCGGTGCTGAAAGTCAGGTTGGCGGAATCGGTAGCAGTGATCTTTCCAGCTTCTTCTACCTGGAGATCAAACGTGCGGGATTTGACCGCTTCGACTGTTACGGGGATCTCAGCTGTCTCGGCAAACGAGAATGCTGAAGTGAATAGAAGCAGTGAGGCTAACAGTTTATTTATAGGTCGTTTATTCATAGGAGCATCTTCTTACTTTTAATCTGTGCTCCGGCATTTTTACGTTTATTTTTTGAGCGAAATGTCAGGGGTTCGTTAGAAATGCACAAATAATTTAGACTCATTTGCCGGATTTCTGGGTGCCTGTTTAATTGATAGTCCTGACTTATGATTTGGGGGCTAATAGCTTGGTTTGGAATAAAAAAACGCCTGCACAGAGGCAGGCGCTTAGAATATGTATCTGAGTTTTTCGGAATTAAGCTGCTAGGTTCTTCGCTACGAATTCCCAGTTAACCAGCGCCCAGAATGCATTCATGTAGTCAGGACGTAGGTTACGGTAATCGATGTAGTAAGCGTGCTCCCACAGGTCAACAGTCAGAAGTGGAGTAACACCTTCTTCTGTTAGTGGTGTGCCTGCATTAGATGTGTTTACGATGTCTAGAGAGCCGTCAGCTTTCTTAACAAGCCAAGTCCAAGAAGAACCGAAGTTGTTGATTGCAGAATCAGTGAATTTCGCTTTGAATGCTTCGAAAGAACCGAATGCCTTAACAATTGCGTCTGCAACTTCACCTGTTGGTTCGCCACCTGCGTTAGGGCTTAGGCAGTGCCAGTAGAAAGTGTGGTTCCAGATTTGAGCTGCATTGTTAAATACGCCGCCAGTTGAAGTCTTGATGATTTCTTCCAGAGACTTCTCAGCTAGGTCTGTACCTTCAACCAGGCCGTTTAGCTTAACAACATACGTGTTGTGGTGCTTGCCGTGGTGGTATTCAAGTGTTTCCTGAGAGATGTGTGGCTCAAGAGCGTTGATTGCGTACGGTAGAGCTGGTAGTTCAAATGCCATTGCTCGGTTCTCCATTTTGATTGTAGGGGACAGGCCCCACGACATTACTTCCAGTAGACTTCAGGCCTACTTATTTTTTTGAAACTGACTGATATCAATCACATTAGGTCACTATACGCATTGATATAGCGGCATAATGTGATTGCTGAGCTATTTTAGCAAGTTTTTACTTTATTAAAACCCCTATATACTAAAAAATAGCACTTCGGCGAGGGATCTGCAGCTAATACCAAACTAAATAATTAGCAGGCCTATCAGCGAGATTTGGAAAGGCCCAGATACAAGGCGCTTGATTGCGGATGTATTCATATCCATCAAAATCAAGCAACACAGGAGCTGGGCCTTAACAACTCGCCCTTCGGGAGCGTTTCAGCCGCTTGATAACTGCTCCAAATTGTCTTGATGTAGAGCTACTATATCTTCATCAATTTGGGTTGCTCTCAAACGGCTGGCAGCGCTCTGATTGGCTCTGATAATTGTTCAGTTTGGTATTTATAATACCCATATAGATAATAGGCGTTTTTTTCCTCGGCATGACAAAGTAGAATGATGTCTGTGAAACTCAACTTATAAGCAAGTGTCGTAAGAGGAAGCTATGGAAACTATCGACAAGATTAAACAACAGATCGCTGAAAACCCAATTCTGTTGTACATGAAGGGTTCACCAAAACTGCCAAGCTGTGGTTTTTCATCTCAGGCCTCTCAAGCGCTAATGGCATGTGGTGAGAAGTTTGCTTATGTCGATATTCTGCAAAACCCAGATATTCGTGCAGAACTTCCTGCCTATGCCCAGTGGCCGACTTTCCCTCAGCTATGGATTGATGGTGAGCTGGTTGGCGGTTGTGACATCATTCTTGAGATGTTCCAGAAAGGCGAACTGCAGCCAATGGTAAAAGAAGCGGCAGAGCGTCGTGATGGTGAAGCGGCTGCGGAGTAATTTCTCCATTTAGCGAAGCACTGACATTATCAAGGGCCTCGATTTGAATCGGGGCTTTTTTATATCTGCTGTTTCAATTTATTGGTGTCTTCAATGATGATTGAGATGGCAGGCTTATCATTTTCTCGGTCAATCTCTCTTGTTGTGAGATTGCCCTGCTGAATTAATGATCCATGTAAAGGTTAAGCTGCCTGATATTGTGTATTGTTCTCATTAACAACAATAACAAGAGAACCTAACAAGATGAAGAAAGTATTGTCACTGTTTTTCCTGCTGCTGGCCTGCTCACCACTTGCCCAGGCGGAAACCAAAGTTATCAAGCAAGTGTTTGATATTAAAACATCTGATATTGACACTATGTATCAGTTCATCCCTGATTACGTTGAGATAGATACCGGAGAATCTGTCCGCTTTGAAGGGACTGTCGGTTCCCATACCGCGCACAGTATCCAGGGGATGCTGCCTGAAGGCGTTGAGCCGATCACCATCTCTTATCAGAATGTGTCAGATATCAAGTTCGATAAGCCGGGCGTGTACGGCATCAAGTGCAAAGTCCACCATCGCTATGGCATGGTGGCATTGATTGTCGTTGGCGATCCATCTGGCAACCTAGAACAGGCCAGAGAAGCGGCGCTCAAGCGTGTAAGTCGTAGAGGACAGGACAAGATGCAGCGGTTACTTGATCGGGCTGAAGTCAGCATTCAGTGATAGGGCAATCACAATGGGTAGTCGTTGTTACCCATTGTGATTGATAAGATACATTTACTTTAAGCTGGCATAGTAGGCTGAAATGTTGGCGATATCTGCATTATTTAACGGCATGGCCATTGGTGCCATCACCGGATCTTTCCTCTCTCCTTTTTTGAATGCGGTGAGCTGTTTGGCTAAGTAAGCTTCTTTCTGGCCGGCCAGGTTCGGGTACATAGGCACCGATGAGATGCCATTAACACCGTGGCAGGCAACACAGAGGCCTGATTTGGCCTTACCTGCCGCAATATCACCAGCAAGGGCGGGCATGGTGAAAAGGGCTGCACCCATTAAAATGAGCAGTTTCTTCATTTATGATCTCCTTATACCAATCTAAATATGTAGGGGCCGAAGCCCCTTTTCTTATTTTTCCAACACATCAAACTCGTTGCGTTTACACGATATTCCTTGGCGCAAATGAGAATGCCCGGAACTCATGTTTGTACTTGGACTCACCAATCTTCCTGATGTTGGCGACGCCCATTTTGTAGTTGTAGTTGCCGCTGATCTGGTCAACAACCCGGGTAGTCAGGGAGTTTGATGGCTGTCGCATGTCGATCATATTGGCGTACAGGGCTCCTTTCTTGGTCGTTGGCGTAACGATGGCGACAGCGGTGACGGCAGCCTTGTCTAGCTTGATATGGCCGTTTTCCATCAATTTGCTGAACTGGAAGTCATCGCTGTGGACGCCAAGAATGGTGTCTTTGAAGTTGGCTACACGATCGGAGTACATCATCACCTGATCACCAGATTCAATTCCCCGCTTTTTGGCATCGTCAGGATGGATCTCGACCCAGTTCTCCGGCCAGCGTTGGATAACATAGGCACGTCGCTCTACATCATCAAAGCCGGACTGCCAGATCTCGTTGATCCGCCCGTTTGAGAACCACAGCTCTTCGTCTTTCGGCTGCAGCCACTCGTAGAAGTCACTGAACAGTCCCCATGGGTGTTTCTGCAGGTTGACCTTACCGGTCTGGCTGTTGAAGGCCGTGAGCTGCTTCTTGAGGACGTTTGCCCCTTGCGGCCCATTGGCCAGGCCTTTTTGCACCAAAGTTTCAGTGGTCATTTCGGTATCATGCAGGCGCTTGGTGCCGACTAGTTCCTTGGTGTCGTAGTTATAGAACACCGGCCCCTGGATCCCTGTGGTACCGAACTCCTTGAGCTTTTGGTGCAGGGTTTTACCTTCTGCGTGGGCGGCAACTTTGATCATGTGGAAATCTTTGCGGCTGCCGCGGCTAAAGCGCGAGGCTTCTTCGGCAACATCGTTGGAGTTTTCCCAGTCAAAACCATCGTACCCCATGCGACGTGCCAGCTGGGAGATGATCCACCAGTCAGGCTGTGCCTGGCCTGGGGCGTCATTGAATTTCTGGTACAGGCGCAGGCGGCGTTCGCCGTTGGCACGCATAAAGTCGGCCTCGCCCCAGGTTGCTGCCGGGAAGACGATATCGGCAAACTTGGCACCGATAGGGTCACGTAGGTAAATATCCTGGTTGATGACCACCATGCCGCCGGAATCAGCACGCTTTTTCAAGGTGTCGATAATTTCCTGTTTGTCGTAGCTGTAAACCTGATGCGGGTTAGCTGTCGTCAATTCCCAGAATTTTTTCTGCAGCCCCTGGCTGCCACACATTGCCTGGATCCAGGTGGTGCCGATCACATGGGCAAAGCGGGTATGGCCGGAATACAGGTAGCGGTCGGTATCGAGAGCACGGCGACGGCGTCCCGGTACTTTCTCTGGCGACTTATTACGCGGTAGCTTACCGCCAGACTGCCCGCCACGCTGGTGGCCGCCAAAGCGACCGATGACACGGCCTTCGCGGCCGCCGGTACCAATGATGGTCGCCAGCGCCGAGATGGCGTTGGTGTTACCGGTGTTATTTGACCAGTAGAACCCTTTCTCGATACCAATTGAGGTTTTCGGACGCTGTCCGTCGACCGGCTTCGCCAGCATTTCAGCTGCCTGGTAGATTTTTGCGACATCAATGCCAGCCACTTTGGCTGCATATTTAGGGTCGAACTCTTTCTGGGCCAGGTTCCATTTTTTGTAGTCTTCAAAGCCGTTGGTCTGGAATTTGCCCCAGGTTGTGCGCCACTGCCATGGTGTATTACGGGTACCTTGGCCGAAGCCGGAGTTAGATTCCCATTTGTTGTTAACCCAGTTTTTCAGCCATTCGTTATCTTGCCAGCCGTTCTCCATGATCACCCGGATAATGGCGCCAAGGACTAGGTTGTCGGAGCCCGGGTTCAGATCGATATGCAGGCCACCGTGTTTTTTCAGGTAGGCGATCCCTGCGGTTTCCCGCGGGTTGAGCATAATGGTCTTCATACCGCGCTGCACGGCAGGCATGATGTATTGGGTAAACAGGATAGTCTTGGTTTCGTACGGGTCGGTACCGCAGATCATTAGGGTATCGGCTGCGCCCCAGTCATCGTAGCTTGGTCCGAAGTTATCAAAACCGGCATCGCGGAAGCCCGGTGTCGAGGTAACATCCGATGGTGTATCATGGAACGAGAAGTTGGCGGTGTTCACATGGCGCAGGGCGTACTTGGTGATGGCGTAAGTATTCTCGATGTACTGGTACGAGAAGGTTTTTACCCCGTAGGCGTTGGTGCCGTGTTTGTCTATTACATGGCGGCCGACTTCTGAGGCAATATCAAGCGCGAACTCCCAGGGAACAGGCTGCAGGCTACCACCAATACGAACCAATGGCTGGGTCAGGCGGTCGCGGGTGCCCGTTGCCGGATTGTAGACTTTCTGTGCCAGCAGGCCGCCTCGCATCGAGGAGTCACCGGTTTTGTTGACCGCGCCCGCGTCTTTGTCCGGTACGATAATAATATTGTGGGGCTTGCCTTTGTGCATCACCACATTGTGCTGTGCCGGGGCAACCCAGGCCTGCAAGGGGGCACTAGGGAAGTTAATCCCAAAGGCATTTTGATCTGCGGACTGGCCGCCGTTTTGCTGCTCTAGGGGCCAACGGTAGACCTTGTAGCCACAGGCCACGATACAATAATCGCAGGCAGTGGTAATAACCTCGGCATTGGTCGGCGGCAACGGCGCATGATCTTCAGGGATGTAGAAATTAGTAGTCATGATTATGCCTCCTGAATCGCGATGATATTGTCGGTTCGGCCAAACAGCAGCCCCATGATGCCGACGGCATAAACGTTGTCACCATCTTGCTCCAGTAGTACCTGCGGTAAACTCTCATAGGCCTGCCCAGAGACAATGATGCCGTGGCGACGCATATCAAAGGTCGATAGGTGGAATGGACACTGGCCTAGGACACGGTGTTCGCCAACCACTTTGTACTGGCCGTCTAGCGGGCCGCCCTGGTGGGTGCACATCAGGGAGAAAGCGACAACATCCTGCTTGTCACCGATCCCGCCACCAGCTTGAACGCCCATCTTAACCAAGATGGCACGGGAGTTAGGGCCATCATCCGGGTAGTTGAAATACAGTGGCTCGTTGGTTTCCATCTCGCTGAGCTTGGCAACCAGCGTACGAGGGTAACCGACTACACGGGCCTGGGACTGCCTGGCTTGGGCGGTACCCGGGAACAGGGTGACAGAAACTACGCTGGCACTGCCGGCCACGGCACCGGAATACATCAAGAATTCGCGGCGAGACAGCATGCATTTACGGTGTTCCTGTGCGCTTTCTTTTTTCTGCTTGCGCTTCATTCGGTCAAAAATCATTTTTTCGCCTCCGCAAGTTCTTCTTCGCTAAATAGACGCTGGTATGGCGGTATCTGTGGGTATTCCATGGTGATCTTGTCGCCCGAGAAGGCGTCGAGGAATGCCAGCAAATCGGTTTTTTCCTTGTCGCTCAAGCCCAATGGCTTGATTTGTGCGCTCTTGGTTTTCGGGAAGCCGGTGGTGCGGCCGTCTGCGGCAATACCGCCACGGTTATAGAACTCGACAACCTCTTCAAGAGTCGCAATCGTACCGTTGTGCATGTACGGGGCGCTGTACTTGGTGTAGCGCAAACTAGGGGTACGGAATGTTCCTTTCATCTCTTTACGCTTGCCGCGGAAATAGACCCCGGGATCGGCTTTGGTGGTGCGGTACATCTTCTCGTTTGAGCCTTTGGCATAGAGCTCGTAGCGGAAGGTGATCTGTGCGAGTGGATCGGACTCCCAGCGTAAGTTAGTTGGTACCCCGACGTTGTAGTTTTTCTGATCTGACGCTAGCGCGCCGTTGTGGCAAGCGATACATTTAGCCTTGCCTTCAAACAATGCCTTACCACGCAGCTGTTGCTTACTAAGGGCGGATTGGTCGCCTTTTAGGTAGTTGTCGAGCGGGGTATCGGTTTGAACCAGGGTGCGTTGAAAGGCAGCAATGGCTTTCCAGGCGTTGCCGAGCTTCGGATAGTTATCACCGAAGACATTATTGAAGCGTTCGACGTAATCCGGTACCAGCGCCAGGCGGGCTTCCATCATATCATCTTCGCCATTACCGGCTACGCCACCTTTGGCAGCGCTCTTGGCCTGGCCTTCCAGTGACTTACTGGACCCTGCCCAGAACAGCTTGTCGTAGTAGGCGGAGTTGATAATCGTTTGGCTATTGCGCCAGTGAACGGTGCCCGGGTAGCCCAAAGACAGATCTGCCGGGAAATCCCAGCCGAGGTTCGGGTTGTGGCAAGCCGAGCAAGGGCTTGAGGTATCACCGCCTAAGCGGCCATCAAAAAATAGCAGTTTGCCTAATTCGACCTTCTCCGGCGTGGTTGGGTTATCCGCTGGTGTGGGTACCTTACCCAGTGGTGCCAGAGCTGGATAGCTGATGCCATCAAGCGTGACAGGCAATAAGGACGCGGCAATCTCTTCGGCGGTCGGCGTGTTGGTTTCCTGCTGGGCACAAGCGGGTAGTGTTGTGGCCATAAGCAGGGCAGCCGTACATGCAGACAAGGTTATCATTTTTTTCATCTTGTCCTCCTTAATTTTTCGCGTTGCGCCAGTCGGCGATAGGCTGGTAGTTATAGTCTTGAGTCTTCCAGACATGCTGCTCGCTAGTGAGCGGCTTGCTCGACAGGGCAGTGAGGAAGGCGACCAGCGATTGCTGTTCTTGTTTGCTCAGGTTCAGAGGTTTCAGGCGTGCATCTTTATTGCTGTCTTCGCCACCACCTGCGCTGTAGAAGGCAACGACATCATCCAGTGTTGCCAGCATGCCGTTATGCATGTAAGGCGCTGTTTGCTTCAGTTCGCGCAGGGTTGGGGTCATGAACTTGCCGAGATCGGAACCGTCTGCCTTGTGAGTCTGAACATGGGCACCCACATCCCGTTTTAAGTTCATGTAGTTCTCGTTACCCATGAACATATTGAAGGCAATGAAAGTTTGGTGGCGCATTGGGTCACGGAAAATATCAAAGTTTTCAGGTACACCGGTGTTGTAGGGTTTTCCGTCAGAGAACAACGGCCCGTTGTGGCACTCGGAGCAGCCTGCCTTGCCCTTGAACAGCTCAAAGCCTTTATTAGCCTCGGCAGACATTTTGCCGCTGTCATAAAGGGTTGCGGTTGATGTCAGTGTCTTCAGGTATTCCGGAATGGCTTTTCGTACCGAGCCATTTGAAGGTTCGCCATAGCCAGCCTTTTTGAACATGTCCACATAAACAGGATCTTGCTTGATGCGCTCCTGCATCAGGCGCATGTCCATATTCATCAACCAGTCTTCAGTGATCATTTCACGGGTGACATCGTTTAGGTTGGTACCGATGCGGCCATCGTGAAACCACGTTTTTTTATAGGCGCTGTTAATCAAAGTCGGGACGTTGCGGAAGCCTTTGCTTCCGATATAGGCAGGGCCTAGGGCGTCCGGGTGGGCGAACCCGCTGTCCGGCTGATGGCATGATGCACAAGACATCATACTGTCACCAGATAAACGGGTATCGAAAAACAGACGTTTACCGAGCTCGGCTTTAGCTGTATCTATCTTCAGCGGTGGTAGCGGGCCAAAATTATTGTTGTCATTCTGGGCCCAGGCTGAAAATGAGAGACTGGCTGCAGCGGCAAGGATCAGCGTTTTGTTCATTGTTGTGCTCCTTAGCTTCCAGTTCCAAGTGCTTTAAAAATATCTGTTAGCAATCGGTCTTATACATAAACTGAGCCAACTTTTTATCTCGCTGAAAACTTGTTTAATTACAGTTTGTTAGGTTGTTATTTGACGCCCGTCACAACAGTAAAAACTGAACGTTTCGTTTAATTGACTGGGCAGGAAGTGAACGAAACGTTCAATTGCATAACAACAGGTTTGAACAATACGAGTGGGCTTGATTCTAACGTACTGATATTTAATGGTTATGTTGTTTTTTGGTTTGTTCTTGGGCATGGCATGAAACCTGCTTAGATAGCTGTAAACGTATGGATACATACCCAGCTAGCCTGAGTGGAGAAGAAAGATGTCAAACCACGAATCACAATCAACAACAAACAGTGGATACCAGCTCGCAATTAACCAATTACTGCAACTGCTGGAGCAAGGCGACGAAGCTCAGCGTTGCTACAGTGCGCAAGCAGTAGGAAAGGCCGGGGTGGCCGATGCCGTCCCGAGCCTCAATGCCTGCTTGTACCATACCGATCCGGATGTGGTGGTTGATGCCGCAGAGGCCTTGGCAAAGCTTGCTGGTGGTGACATTGACGCCTTAGAAGATGTCGCGCTTCACCATCCGGAAAGTGATGCACGCCTGGCGGCTCTGGAAGCGTTGTCGATGCTTATCGAGAGGCACGATGGTGCCCGTATTAAAACCATTCTGCTTAATTTTGCCAGCGGCAGGCCTGAGGGGGATGACTGGGGGTTGAGCTCTGATTGGGATGATTGGTGGGATATCCAGTTAAAAGCGGTACAGCTATTGGCAAAGCGTCCTGACGAGGAGATCACGGCGCTCTTTTTCCAGTTGTTAGAAGATGAACCAGAGCCTGAGCTTGAGTCGGCGTTATATCTTGGGATTGCTCAGGTGTCGCCGCAGTGGCTGGTTGACCGCTATCAAGACGCCAGATTGATGACACGCCGCAAGTTGATCCGTGCCTTGGCTCAAAGTGATAGCAAAATTGCCTCGATTCAACTGTTCAAAGTGTTATCCGATGACGATGCTGAAATTCGCAGGTTGGCGGTGACGGTACTGTGCCAACGCCAGGCCCGGGACTATCAGTGGGATATCGTACTGCGCCTGTGTGATGCTGAGCAGAGGGTTCAGCAGGCTGCCAAGGAAGGACTGGGTGTGATGGGGGCTTTGGATAAGCTGGCCCTGTCTAAGCTTTTCTCGCTGGCAGAGCGGGCCTCTGATTCGGCTTTGCCGCTTCTTCTTGAACTGATTGCTGCCCATAACGAACAACCTGAAGCTGTACAATTACAGTGGGTTGCCGATCTGCTCCATCACGAGGAGCCCAAAGTGGTTTATGCCGCTGCTATGTTCTTTGCCTCACTGGACAATGATGAAGAGGATTTTGTTGAGCAAGCGGTACAACGTAGCCTGAGCCAAGCGGCACGGAATACCCTGCCTGTGCACTTGCGAACTGATTTCATGCGCCTTCTCGCCCGCATTGTTCAAAAAGATAAGGAGGTTGCGAACGCAGTTTGCCCGCTAATGCATTTTATTGTGAATGATGAGCAAACAGATACCGTGCTGCGCCAGGCCGCGTTAGAGTTGCTGGCCCTTTCGCCATCAACACTCGAGAAGCAATATCTTCGTGAGCTCATTTTGGGACTGGCGGCAAAAGAGGATGTGATCCCGGTTAATCAGCTCGATGGAGATGATAACGTTCAAATCAGTGAAGCCGCCGAGCCTGAGGAGGTTGGCCTGGAACAGCTGCTTGAAGCCCACGAAGAGAAGTTTGCCGCTTCGGCAGAAAATGATTCTCCTGCAGCAGCACCGACCTCGACGTTGGCCGCTATTCAGCAAACCAACGTTGAAGCTATGCTTAATGGCCCAAAGACAGAGCAACAGCCCGAACAACATGTCCTTGATATGATTGAGGAGTTACCGAGTGACTATACTGACTACTCAGAGATCGTTCGGGATCATTTCGATACTTCCGACAAGCTTGAGCTGAACCGTAAGAAAATCGCCAGACTGCCTCAGCTGAGCAATAAACAGCTCGCGTTACGTGCATTGGGCAATAGTCAGCAGGCTGATGCTGTCCTTTTGTTGATTGAAGCCTTGTTGGGCGCAGAGCCTGCAGAGCAGATTGAGATATTTGGAGCCTTGGCACGATTGGCCGATAGCATCAAAACGCCGGAGATCAAAAATGCCATCGGGGCGGCGGCAAATGTCCTTTACCATGGTGACAACTTAACTAAGCAGGCTGCCACACGCTATTTAGCCAAGATGCCGCTGGGTAAGGCACTGCCGCTGTTACTGGTGGGCGTTCGAGATCCGCATGAGCATGTCCGTATCTGCAGCTTGATGGCGATAGAGCTGCAGCTTGCCCAGCACCCTGTGAGGCAAAAAGACCGTGCTGAGCTGAATAATGCTCTAGTCAAGGCACTACAGGATCCTGCTGGTGGTATCCGCAAGTTAGCATTGAAGTTGCTGGCGGCCACGGATCTTGAGCCTAACCTTGAGGTGCTGTTAACGGCAGCCATTAACAATGGCGAAGTGAATGAGATTGCTGCGCCGTATCTAGTTGCTTGCAAAGATACGTGTCTGGCCTCGTTAGCTCACCAGCTTCCTTCACTGGATGACCATCGCCAGCCGTTGGCCATCAAGCTGGTGGGTGGGTTACTGACATAAGCCTTGCTCGCTTGGGGTATCGGCTAAAGTAAGGCTGTTGGTCACGAAAATTGGATGCCAACCATTTATCGAATATTGGCTTTGATATGATTGTGATTAATAACAGTAAGGTATGAATTATCTTGGCCTATTGATATATCGCTGCAATGTTGGGTTGCGGTGATTAATCCTTTGTTATGCCGAGTGAACCGTTCACATAAAAGGATTGCTATGAACGGACTGGATAAGCCAAGACACTTTGTGAAACAGCGTCAGTTCTATGCCGAGTTGCTGCTTTGGCTTATCCCTGGCTGGGCGGCCATTTTGGGCTTGATGCTGGTTCATTACTTTCTCAGTGTTCACAACGAGCAGCAGTATGCTCTGCACAATGAGCGGGTGATTGTCGAGCTGATTGAGGAAGTGCTCGATGAGAGCCTGAGCAGTATGTCATCAGATGCTAAGCTGCTCTCCTATATAGTAGGCAAGCAAGCTAATATGCCCCCCTCGCAGTTTCGGACCAACCTCACCGAATATTTTACTCAAGTAGCCAGTAACCAATCTAGCTATGATCAAATCCGCTTTATTGATACGTCAGGCAAAGAGATTGTTCGGGTTAACAACGAAAACAATCATATTCAGGTGGTAGATGAACAACACCTGCAAAACAAATCCCACCGTTATTACTTTCAGCGCAGCATGGGGTTACCGATAGATAAAGTCTATATTTCGCCGATGGATCTCAATGTGGAGGATGGCGAGATCCAGCAGCCATTGAATCCGACCATTCGGGTTGGCGTACCGGTGTTTGACCATAACCAGCTGCGGATTGGTGTTGTGGTATTGAATTACAAAGCCCGCCAGCTTATCGATAAACTGCTGACAATCTCGCCAAACTTTATTCAACACCTGTTTATTCTTAATCCGGAAGGCGTCGCGGTGATCCAGCCGACAGCCAGCAGTGATTCTGCATTCAGTTTTAATACCGATAGTGCCGTAGACCCTCAGGTATTGGCGCTTATTAACCAAGAGCATGTGGGGCAACTAGAGCAGGGTGAGAGCTTTTTCACTTTTACCCAAACCGATACGCCCAGCAACGGAAATTGGACAATTATTTCGGTTTTTCCCAAGCAGCGTATGAACCTGGCCCGTATCGCATTCAGTGATAGTTACTTGTGGCTGTATAGCGCGGCGTTTGTACTGCTGACATTGCTTGCTGTGATATTCAGCCGTTATCGGATACAGGCCAGGATGTTGCGCCAGCAGCAGCGGTATGAACAGCAATTTCGCCATACTCTGGAAAACATTCAGTTAGCTGCCGTGTCGGTTAACGCCGAAGGTGTGGTGGTTTTTTGTAATGACTTCTTCCTTAGCATTGTGGGTTATCGGCGCGAGGAGGTGATTGGCAAAAACTGGATACAGACCTTTACGCCTAAAGAGCTTCAGACCCAGGCGGCGGAAGCATTATCGCAGGCTCTGGAACAAGGCATGGATCAGCCACGTGCCGAAGGTGTCGTGCAAAGCTTGTCGGGCGAAATCCATATCCTTTCCTGGACATCGACGTTTTCCCGTGTCCATCAGGGGCAGGCGGATGCGGTGACATTTGTCGGTGAGGATGTGACAGAACAGCAGATGGAAAGAGATGAGTTGCAGCGCCTGAGCCATGCCGTCGAACAAAGCCAAAACTCGGTGATGATCACAGATGTATCCGGGCGGATTGTTTACGTGAACCCAGTATTCTGCGAATTATCTGGTTACGACAGGGAAGAGGTGTTGGGACGCACTCCCAAGTTCCTGCAATCAGGGGAAATGCCCCAAGACGGTTACCAGCAGCTGTGGCTGGCATTGAAGGATGGCCACGAGTGGCGCGGTGAGTTTCATAACAAGAAGAAAAATGGTGAGATGTTCTGGGAGCGGGCAAGAATTTCGCCGGTGAAAAATGTAGAAGGGCGTGCGCTGTATTACGTTGCAGTCAAGCAGGATATCACCGAAGAGAAACGCTTGGCGGATGAGGTTGAGCGTCAAATGCGTGAACGGATCCAGCATGAGAAGCTGGCTGCGGTGGGAAAAGTGGTTAACATGATTGCCCATGATCTGCGTAATCCGCTTAGTTCCATTAAGATGGCACTGCAGATCTATGCCCGCAAAGAGAAAGATGAACTGTCGGCCATTTCTCTTGATCAGGTTCGGTATATGGAAGCGATCCTTGAAGATTTAATGGCCTATTCACGCCCGGATCAGTTCAAGCCGGAATGGCAGGATCTCAACAAGCTGGTAGAGCTTGTGACTTTGACCCAGCAGAAGCTGGCAAAAGAGAAAGGGGTAGCGCTGGATATCTCCTTCCAGCCTAATTTACCGACAGTGTATGCCGACCCGGTGAAGCTGCGCCAGGCACTGCAGAATATTATTGTTAATGCTATTCAGGCCGCAGAGTCGACGGAAGAACAGCCGCCCTGTGTGAAGGTTGCAACCAATATCATGATGACAGAAGTAGGAACGCAGCTATTAGTTGATATCGACAATAACGGGCCGGCGATTGACCCGTGCCTGACGGAGAAAGTCTTTGAACCTTTTTTTACTACCAAGGCGAAAGGTACCGGGTTAGGGCTGGCAATTGTGAAAAGGATTATAGATTGCCATGAAGGAAAAATTAGCCTCAAGCCATTGATTCAACAAGGCAGCTTTGGGCAGGGGACGCGATCCCGTATTCAACTTCCGGTTACGCCGGCAAGATATACCAATAATAAAGGAATCCATTAAGCTGCTATGAGTAAGTTGTTAATTGTCGATGATGATCAAGGGATCAGCCGTACACTTCAGCTGCATTTTCAGTCTCAGGGACATGACGTTGAAATCGCCCATTGTGTTGATGACGGAGTGGCGGTGGCCCAGCATTTTCAGCCTAATGTGATAGTGCTGGATATCCGTATGGAAGGAAAGTCCGGGTTGGAGGGGATTGCGGAGTTTAAGGCGCTGTGCCCGGATGCACGGGTCATTATGATCACGGCTTTCCACGATATGGAAAGTACTATCGAAGCCATGCAGCGCGGTGCCGATGAATATATTCATAAACCTATCGATCTTGATGAGCTGGATACTGCGGTGGCGGCAGCCTTGCAGTATCAAGTGTCGAGCCAGCAACCAGCCGTTGCGATCCCTGATTGCCTGGGCCATTCAATGGTTGGCTCTTCCCATGCAATGAAGGAAATCTATAAAACAATAGGCCGGGTTGCGTTAACCAATGCTTCAGTGATGATCACTGGCGAGTCCGGTACGGGCAAAGAGATGGTGGCCAGAGCGATCCATCAAGCGGGTAGGCCTGATGGCTCACCTTTCGTGGCGATTAACTGCGCAGCATTAGTAGAAACCTTGCTGGAGTCAGAAATGTTCGGCCACAAGAAAGGTGCTTTTACCGGTGCAGTTGCTGATCAACAGGGTAAGTTTGAGTTGGCGAATGACGGTACGTTGTTTTTGGATGAAGTAGGAGAGCTAGCCCAGCCGATCCAGGCGAAATTGCTCCGTGTCTTACAGGAAAAAGAGTTTACTCCGTTAGGAAGCAAGCGTGCTAGCAAGACCAATGCACGCATTATCACAGCAACCAACCTTAATTTTGAACAGGCGATTAAAGACAAAACGTTTCGTGAAGATTTGTTTTACCGGCTGCAGGTTGTCCGTATTCACCTGCCTCCCCTGAGGGAGCGGCGGGAAGATTTGAACGACTTGATCCCGGCCTTGCTGGCACGAGCAAACCGAGAATTGGGCACCAAGGTGAACAAAGTGGCACAAGATGCGATGGCGACCTTGTGCGCTTATGATTGGCCGGGGAATGTGCGAGAGTTGGAAAACGTATTAACCAAGGCCGTGGCGTTATGTCCTGGGGATATTCTGACGCTGGATTTATTTGATGATATTGATCCTGACGTGGGGGCCATGCCATCTGAAGCTACTGTAGTGGCAGCTCAAAGCTTGCAGGATATCGAGTATCAACATGTCATCCGGATATTGGAAAGCGTTGAAGGGCATAAAGGGCGCGCCTGTGAAATACTTAAAATCAGTCGCCCTCGGTTGCAGCGTATTATAGAACGTAGCGATGTTTAGCCTCCCATTAGCATGAATGAGGTCGCATCGCGGTATAGCGGAGCGGCTCTATGATGCAGAGGATTCAGTGCTTTCCTCCAAGAGCTGAGAGGTGAGTGATTGCAAGGAGGCGTAGGCTACGCAGTCGCTGCTAAACTGACCTTGGCCTGCTTCTCTTTCTATGGTCTCCAGAGGCTCTGCCAGCACGTCACACTCCAACATCTGTGATGCACCTTTCATTCGATGGGCAATGGTATAAATTTGCTCCTGATTGTCCTCGTTGATTGCCTGTTTGAGCTGCTTGAAATCCTGCTGGTGGTTTTGCTTAAATTCCGCCACTAGGTTATTAACTACATCCTTGTCTTCAAACAGCAACAGAATTTTTTGCTTGTCCAGCACGGAAGGTGGATTGTGTTTCTCTGACACTTCCTGCGGAAATGATCGTTCAGGTCTTTCTTGAGCCGTATTGTTGTTAAGCTGCTCCTCAATGGCGCTGAATAGATCAAGAAACTCATTAGCGTTGTTTTCTTGCGCGCCCTGTCGCTCGTCTTTGTGATCTGCTTCTGCCTGTTCAGGTTTGTCGGTATTTAGCCAACTCCAGAGAACTTGTTGGAGCTTGGTGAGAGAGACAGGTTTGACGAGGAAGTCACTCATTCCCATTTCGTAGCAGTGATTGTCTTCTCCTTGGATGGCATTGGCTGTCAGCGCGATAATTGGTAGACCTGTTGCTGGGCTCCCCTTGACGGTTTTTACTGTGTGTTTTTGCTGATAGGAATGTGTGAGGGTAGGGCCGAATTGGCTGTTTAGCTCTTTACTTGTCAGGTTGTCGCGATGCTCGGCTTCACTGACACGGCGCTCTTGCTGGCGGATGGTGGCCGATAGCGTATATCCATCCATCTCCGGCATATGGCAGTCAGTGAGTAGCAATCCATAGCTGTGATGTTGCATGGCTTCCAGTGCTAATACGCCATTTTCCACGATATCAGCATGGATGCCTATTTTTTTCAGTTGCTTAGAGATGACTTGTTGGTTAATCGGGTGATCTTCGGCAACGAGGATCAATCGACCGTGCTCCTCGGCCGATCCCCGGCTCTCTGTCATGCTATCAGCGACCACATGATCAATGAGATCAGGTTGTATTTCACTGACAGGCTTAGTGAGTACATGCTTGAGGTTATCGGGTAATAGCGGATTAACCGAGAGGCACCACTGTTGCCCTATGGGCTCGGGGGAGAGCATCGGGTTCTGGTTGATGATAATGACTTTGGTGTTCGGCAAGTGCTCTTCAAGCCATTGATCACCGAGTTGTAGCTGCTGCCAAATTGCCATTGCGATAAAAATATGGCTGGGCTGGCGCTTATTGGCTTCATTTTTCAGTTGCTGAAGGTGGTCTATCGCCAGCATCGATGGCTCAAGACCCAAGTGCTGAAGATAGCGGCACAGAGCTTCTCGCTGAATGAAATAACCAATGATCAGGCTGTTGCCGCTAAGGGGCGCTAGGGGGATTTCTGTCATGCTAGGCTGCTGTGACAGTGCGAGCTCAGGATCTGGCTCGCCAAGCGGCAGTGTAACGGTAACACTGAACTCGCTGCCTTTCCCCAACTGGCTGTTGAGGTTGATGGTTCCATGCATCTGTTCGATGAGTTTACGGGCAATGGCGAGTCCGAGGCCTGTGCCACCAAAACGCCGGCTGGTACTGTTATCTGCCTGCTCAAAGGGTTTAAACAGGGTTTCCTGTTGTTCGGGTGATATGCCGATCCCGGTATCGCTGATGGTGAAGCGGATAGTTTGCTGCCTGGGGTGCCTATCTGAGTCATGCTCTTTAAGCACATCGACATTCAGGCTGATAGTACCCTGCTCGGTAAACTTGATCGCATTGTTCAAGAAGTTGTTCAAAATTTGATGAAGTCGAATATCATCAGCAAAGTACCAGTCAGCCAAGGCTGGATCCTGCCAATACTGGAAGGCCAGGTTCTTTTGCTGGGCATGGATTGACTGGGGTTGAATGATACGTGTCAGTACTTTGCCAAGTTCAATATTGGTAGGGGTAAGCTCCAGTTTTCCGGCTTCTATTTTTGAATAGTCGAGCACATCATTGACGATATGGAGCATATTCTTCGCCGATTGGGTTAAGCCGCCATGAAGGTTAATTAACTCTTCGTTGAGAGGCTGGTCGGCCATCAGCTCTAGTAGCCCGAGGATCCCACTGATCGGTGTACGGACTTCATGGCTGATGGTGGCGAGAAATTGTGATTTTGCAGCTGTGGCGGTTTCTGCTTTTTGCCGGGCATACTCAAGTGCCAGCTGGTGTTGTTTAAGGAGGGAAATATCGGTGACGACCGTATTCCAGTAAAATCCCCCGTCCTCGTGGGGAGTAATGCGGCTTTTAAATTGTACCCACTTAAGTTGGCCCAGGTGGTATTTGAGTTTCTGTTCCCTGTCCCAGTGCCCCAGCTCTGTTGCCTGGCGCATACTTTGTTTGAGTTCAGGAATATCAATATTATCGAGTAAATCTAGCAGCAGTTCAGGGCGTTTCTTGATTGAAGTGGTTGAGATACCCAATAGCTCTTTAACCCCGGCGCTGACGAAGGTGTAGTGGATTTTTAGTGGTTTCTCCGGATCGGGCTGAATATGTTGCAAAACGACGCCATCGAGGTTGTCAGCAAGGTGCTGCAGGCGCCGTTCGGCATGCTTTGCCCGTTTCTCCGCCGTTTTTCGCTGCAACATTTCGGCGGCCATTTTCCTGTTCCAACAGATAATGGTGATAATAACGGCAAGTGCGATTAATGTGATCACTCCTGCCCATTTGGCGACTTCCTTCGGTGCTAACCCTTCCTGGTATTCAAAGGTCAGCCATTTGTTTTCCAGCCGAATAAGCTCTTCTGGCGGGATAGAGCTAATGGCTTTATTGATGATATTGAGCAGGATCGGTTGGCGGAAGTTGATGGCAAAATGCAGGGGAACGAGGTTTTTTTCTTCGATCTGGCCGACCATTTTAAACTGGCCGAGATAGTCAGATTGGAGCAATGGCGAGGCATGGTGCAGCGAGGTCAGAACCCGGTCTACTTCTTCTTTTTGTAAGGCCTGGAAGGCAGAAACTTGATTGATGTAGGAGACGGACGAACAGTTAGTACAGATATGTGGCAATAGCTCCGATCCTGACGTGTCAGCAATGATACCGACTTTTAGCTTGTTGTTGGAAAATAGAGTATCTATCCCCTCTTCTGCGGGGGCGAACAGTACCCAGGGTTCTCGGATATATGGGTCTGAGAAATACATCAGTTTGTCCTGCGCTGGCGTTTGCGGCAGGGCTGAAAGCATCATAAGTTTACCATCGAGGAAAGCCTGGTTAGTTTTTGAGTACTGTTTCTTGCTGCTGACCTGAAATTTTACCCCAAGCTCGTTACTGAGGATATTGAGTAAATCCGCCGTTAGGCCGGAGTGGTTCTTATCGGCATTAAGGAAGTCGTAAGGAGCCCATTTCTGGTGAACGCCAATAGTAATATAAGGGTGTTTATCCAGCCAGCTTCGTTCCTCTGGGCTTAGCCGTAGCTGTCCGTAATTGGTGAACATATTGATTTGCCCAGGATTCAGCCATTGGTTGTAGATGGCTTTCAGGCTTTGGGTTTTAATGTCTTCCAGGGCGAAATTGATCCGGCTGAGTAGCTTGTGTTTACCTTTCTGGGTGGCAAAGTGTAAGTGATTGGTGGGTAGGCCGGGTAGAATCGACAGTTCGAGTGATGGGTCATTATGCTGACGGAGCAAATCGGACAAGACGACAGCATCCCCGATATAGCCATCGGCTTTTTCCAGTTGGATAGCTTCAATCGCGTGGCGACTGTCCGTGACTGGTAGCTGGGAAATATTCGGCATTAGAATCGGTAGCAACTCTTGCAGTGCAAATCCTTGCTCAATCGCAATTTGCTTGCCATATAATTCCTGAAATTGA
Organism: Photobacterium sp. HL06; assembly: GCF_059552575.1. Classification (NCBI taxonomy): domain Bacteria; kingdom Pseudomonadati; phylum Pseudomonadota; class Gammaproteobacteria; order Vibrionales; family Vibrionaceae; genus Photobacterium; species Photobacterium sp. HL06. The sequence goes on along the minus strand of NZ_CM183914.1, from coordinate 2,951,007 downwards.
TTGATGGGTTTTTCTTTGGTGATCACTGCACGTCGAATAGAAAACATCGGCTCGCTGAATGCCATGTACTGCTGGCGGCTAATTGTTGAGGTTACACCAGGAAGAAGATCCAGCTTATTGGCTTTAAAAGCGGTAATGACATCGTCATAGGTCTGGAAGAGGTTGATTTCATAGGTAAAATTGGCATGTTTAGAAACCTGGTTGAGTACCTCAATCAACAATCCATCTATCTGCCTGCCATCTGTTGTCTCCACTTCCGTGGCTGCCTGGGGAGATGCTTTCTTGGTAATGTAGATATAGGGAGGAAAACTGAACCCAGGGAGACCGACCCGAAGGTGAGGCTTGTCGGTAACAGGGGAGCGAGAAAGAGCAGGATCTGCCTGTGCAGGGATTGCCAAAGCCAAGAACAGGTAGCAGGCTACGATCAGGTATTGGCACCCGCGATGAATCATATCAGTTATCATTCCTCACATCCTTGTAAAGCAATGGTCTTTAGTCTGTCACCGTTAGAGATGGTTCGTTGGTATCTACCCATTCCTTCAGGGCGATAGACTGTAGCCGAGAAAGGGAGCTGGATATTGTTGCTGGTGTTATTAGACTTCCTAGCCATTGTTGTATTTGGGCAAGTGCTTCGCCTCGTCCAAGATCTCGATACCCCATGCAAATCAGGAAGCCAGTTTCAAAGTCTGTAACGTCTTTTTCAAGTATCTGATCTAATAGTTCAGAGCCTTGCTCTTTATGATCGGCATGTATAAAGCGCAGCGCTTGAAGTACTTTTTGGGAGGCTTTGGAGGTGACGTTGTTTTGGTTACCTTTGCTTATTCGGTACCACGCTGTATCTGCACGCCAACTTTTCAGGGTGTCTTTATCGGCATTGTACATGTCGGCATAAATAGCCAATCCCCGTCGGCCTGAGCTGTCCCACATGGAATAGGGGAGTAAATTGGCAACCTGCAATAGGTAGGGGATAGCTTTCTCGAAGTCACGGCTGGCAATATGCAGCCAGGCCATGTTGAGGGTTTGCTCAATGCTACTGTTATGTAATTGCAATGCGCGTTGAATCGTTTCCTCGGCGTCGGGCCACCGTTCTGCTTCAATGCAGACATCAGTCTTGAGGTTTAAAAGGCGGACATTAAACTTGTTCTCTTCAATCAATGCATTGATCTGCTGGAGTGCGGCTTGGTGTTGTTGCTTGCTCAGTAATATTTCAACCTGCTTGATCTTTGCTGGCAAGTGATTATGCAATTGAAGCAAACCCGATAGCATAGCCTGGGCTTCATCATATTGCTGGTGTTCGCAAAGTAGACTGACAATATGAAGAATACCGTTCTTGAGAGCCATGGTATCTGGCGCTGTGGCAAAGAGTGGTTTTACTTCCGCCAGGCCGTTCTTGTTGAAAGCTTGCTCGAGGCTTTGGCAAAACTCGCGCCGTAACAGACCGGAAGAGACCCGCTTGATGATGTCTTCTGAGCGGATGGGTTTGATCAGGTAACCATCGGGTTCGAGCTGGGAATAGCCCAGGAAAACATCTTGGCTGTCATTGCCGGTAACAATAAAAACCAGTGTTTGTTGCTTGAGCACATCTTTATGGCGCAAAAATTCAAGCAATTGTAACCCGGTGCTGCCTGTTCCAAGGTTATGGTCGATAAGCAGAATATCGAATTTTTGCTTGTTGCAGGCTTCTATAGCGCCCTTGGCACTGGCAGTACTTATAATGTTATTCATCGGTACCCCGAGCTTCATTAATAGAGCCCGGGTGGCACTTTGAATAATATTACTGTCGTCGATGATCAGGTAAGTGGATTGAGCAAGTATTTCCATATAGTAGCTCCATCACGAAAAACACGTATCCGTATGAATCAACTATAGTTTAGAAAATGCACGATATGAAATTTATTGATTATATTTTGCATTAACTAGCATTTGTGAATGTAATTTCGGCGAAACAATAAAAAAGACCGCTTTAGCGGTCTTTTTTAGTACAGATTTGCAGTTGTTAAACTACAGGATCATCGAGGCCAACCAGCCAAAGGCAATCAGAGGCAGGTTGTAGTGGATGAAAGTCGGCACTACCGTTTCCCAGACGTGTTCATGCTGACCGTCGGCATTCAGGCCGGCTGTTGGGCCCAAGGTTGAGTCAGAGGCTGGAGAGCCTGCATCACCCAGTGCAGCAGCGGTACCTACTAGCGCAACGGTGGCCAGTGGTGAGAAGCCGAAAGTTAGGCATAGCGGAACATAGATAGTTGCCAGAATTGGGATGGTCGAGAAAGAAGAACCAATCCCCATAGTAACTAATAGGCCGACAACCAGCATAAGAAGGGCTGCCAACGGTTTATTGTCGCCAATAACATCAGCCAGAGAGCTCACCAGGGTTTCAACCCCGCCGGTGGCTTTCATCACAGAAGCAAAACCCGCCGCGGCAATCATGATAAAACCAATCATAGCCATCATGTGAACACCTTTGGTGAACACATCGTGGGTTTCTTTCCACTTGATCACACCACCGAAGGTGAACACCATAAAACCTATCAGGCCGCCGATAATCATAGAGCCGCTATACAGCTGGGCACCTAGCGCCGCAATAATCGCACCGACAGCAATATAGACATGCTGCATGTTGATTTCAGCATGTTCTGGCTCGCTGGCTAGTATTTTCTCTTCAGAGTACTCGCGAGGCTTGCGGTAGCTAAAGAAGGTGGCAACAAGCAGGCCGAAAATCATGCCTAGGGCAGGAAGCAGCATCGCATATGGTACTTGGCCTGCAGTCACATCCAAGCCATTGTCATGCAGGTTTTTCAGCAAAATATTGTTAAGGAAAATACCGCCAAAGCCCACTGGTAGCACCATGTAAGGAGTTACCAGGCCAAAGGTCAGCACGCAGGCAATCAGGCGACGATCCAGTTTCAGTTTTGCAAACACATGCAGCAGGGGTGGGATCACAATCGGAATAAACGCGATATGAACCGGAATGGCGTTCTGAGAAGAGATGGCAAGAAGCACTAAAATGATAAGAACGGAATATTTCACACCCGTTGCAGCCGCCGCATTTTCATGACCGCTGATACGTTTGATGACTTTTTGTGCCAGTACATCTGTGATGCCCGAGCGCGAAATCGCGACGGCAAACGTACCTAGCATGGCATAGCTCAGTGCGGTCGTTGCCCCGCCACCTAAACCGCCTTCAAATGCGGAAACGGTTTCTGCCAGGGGCATCCCGCCGATAAGGCCACCTAAAATGGCACTGAAGGTAAGCGCTACAACAACATTGACCCGCATTAATGCGAGGACAAGCATGACGCATACCGAAATAACTACTGGGTTCATAAAACTAAGATCCATCCGTTGTGTTATGTCATATTTGTAAAGTTTATTATTATTTTTGGCTGTTTTGCTCAAAACCATTCAGTTTGCTGAAATTTTACGACATGTCGAGAAAAAAGTGATGCTGGTAGGGTATTTTATTTTTTCTGCCCAATGTCTCAGCCTTGTCATTACGCAGTGCCTATACTGTTCCTGCAATGAACGCTATGTATAACCGTTAGCTATAACAATATGTTAGAGCTAATTATCGAAAGCAATACAAGGCCAATTATTGTTTGGCCGGGTATTCACTAAATGGAGTTTGTTATGAGTGTACTAGTTGGTCGTCCTGCCCCTGACTTTACTGCTGCGGCAGTACTTGGCAATGGTGAGATTGTTGATCAGTTTAATTTGAAACAGCAGATCCAGGGAAAAGCCGCCGTTATCTTCTTTTATCCGTTGGATTTTACTTTTGTATGCCCCTCAGAGCTGATCGCTTTTGACAAGCGTTTTGCCGATTTCCAAGCCAAAGGGGTGGAAGTGATCGGGGTATCTATCGATTCACAGTTCTCTCATAACGCATGGCGTAATACCGCGGTTGATGATGGCGGTATTGGTCCGGTCCAGTATCCATTGATTGCCGATACGAAACATGAAATTTGCCAGGCTTATGATGTCGAACACCCTGAAGCTGGCGTGGCGTTCCGTGGCTCGTTCTTGATTGACAAAGAAGGTGTGGTTCGCCACCAGGTGGTTAATGATCTGCCTCTAGGCCGTAATATCGATGAGATGCTGCGAATGGTAGATGCATTGCAGTTCCACGAAAAGAACGGTGAAGTGTGCCCGGCACAGTGGGAAAAAGGTAAAGAAGGGATGGATGCCTCTCCGGAAGGGGTGGCTAAGTACCTGTCTGCGCATACCGATGATTTGTAATTTGTTTTCAGTTAATTTGATAAAAGAAAGGCTAGCCTCCCGGCTAGCCTTTCTTATTAAATGCTCTGATAGTTATTGAATCAAGGTTGGATCCGAAACAGTGATACTCTGACCTTGAGTTGCAGTGAAAGTAGCAATTTGCGTTTGGATACTAACTGTCGTCGGTAGGTCCGAGTTGTCGCTTTTTTGTGGTGCGATAGCAGAACTATGGCTCGCTTCTGATAATGTGTTGAAGCGTGCCACATGATTGATTTGATTATCAACATTACTATCGTAGCCAGTTAGATCGCTCAAACCTAGCTGTTTAATCAGAGGCTCAGTACCACCCATAACGCTGAAAGTGGTAGTTTGATTCGGTACCACCTGATCATCAAATGCTTGCATCAGATATACCGGTCCTTCAACACCAGATGCCAAGTTATACGGATCGACAGTGTCCATTACTGTTTGTGCCGCATAGGCAAAGGTACTGAATACACCATTAATTTCGGCTTGTGTTGCTGAATCCAAGCTATTGAAAAAATTGGTGAAACATGTTGAGCCAATTAATGCAGAACCACAAACTGATTCGTAGGTAGCATCACCCGAACCTAGCATTAGTGAGTGCTTGATAGTTGGGCCAAATGCTGCTGACTCTAATAGCAGAGATGGGATACCACCGCCCGGATTGGCGAAGGCACCAGAGCTGAACGTAAACAATGCATCTGCTTCGGCTGAGCCTAAGGTCTTATTAGCCAAGCCATAGGTGCCAATACCTGTGATTGCCCCCATTGAGTGGCCGAAGAAACTGACTTTTGCAATGTCAATCTTGTTAAGTACAGGGTGCGCAGAGCCTTTCATGATGGTCAGTGAGGTACGTACACCCAGATCGTCGATAATGCTTTGGCGAATGTTATCTCGGCCCACATTGAGATACTCCAGGTTCATATATACATCAGGAGTTGTCATCGTGGTTACTGTACCATCAGTCAGTGCTCGCTCACCATGCAGTGGATGGTCGATGGCAATCACAGCAGAAGGGGTCTGACCAGCTTGTACTGCCATGCCCATATGGTTGGCAGCAAATAGATAAGAGGTTTCCTTAACTGATGTAATACCATGCTGGTAGATCATCGCACCTGGGGTCGAGGCGACATTGCTTTCAGGCATAAATATCAGTACTGGTACTTTGGCAACTGATTTGATCTTTGGTAACGGGCTGTACTTGGTGATTAGGCGTTCTGAGTCAAGTTGGCTCCCATTGGCCATTTTGCCTTCAAGTCCGATCAGGTCAAACATTTCTGTGGTATCGCCGGTCAATAGCTTGGCAATATCAACGCCCGGTAGGGACTGTGCCAGTGCTGCTTTGTCAGCATCGGAGCCATTTTTCATCACATTGCTGATTTTTGCTAGGCTAGGAACAGCACTCTCCCACGGTGTTTTTTTCCATGCTTCATCGGTCGTATCGTCGCTGAGGAAGTAAGGCAGGTTCACGGTGCCTTTATAAACAGTAATTTTGAATGGTAAATTAGCATAAGCCTGTTTTAGTGCAGCTTTTGATAGTGAGCCATCCGGGTCAGCAACGCTTTTCACAACATTGGTTAAGATCAGATCAGCATCAATGGCATCTGCTAAATCAACACCTTCTAAATCAACACCAGTCACTGGAAGATCTATCGAATACAGTTTGCTTAAATCAAGACCGTTCGGATTTGATTCACCTTTCCAGATGAGGTCTGGTGTACCGCCCGCTTTTACTGCTTCGATAGTTTTCGCAATCACCGCCTTGGTGATGCTGAGCGAACTACCCACGGAAGCAGTTGTAAACCAGCTTGAGAATATAATGCTGTCAGCATTTACACCTGTAGTGCTAAGTTGCTTTTCTGATGCATGAACGATTGTCTGGGCGGGAATAAGCGCTTCTGATGGTGGTGTGGATGTTGACTTTAACACTGCATAAGAACCTGTCATTCCCACACTGTTGCCTTTTACATCTTTCAGATCATCAGTGATAGCAAACATATAGTTGCTGGCGGGCTTCAATGGTTTTTGTAGAACAACAGTAAGCGTTGTACCTGATGCAGAAACCGTAAAGTCGCCATTAGCCGCGGTTAATTGCTTAGGTGTTACTGTAGATGTACCAGCTGTTGGATCATTAGATTCAATCAGGTAGAAGCCTTTTGCTGCAGTATCTGAATCTAAATTGTTACCTATAAACTCGATACTAATTGGTTGAGTCGTACTCCAGCCATCGGTTTTGCCCATAGCCGTTAGAGGGTCTTGGAGGTTAGTTGAGTATTTATCACTGCCAATACTTCCCTCAACACTCAAAGTACCATCGGTAGAATCCATTGCCAGGAACGTTGGGGTAACTATGACTGGGTTGTCGGAATCCGAAATAATGTCAAACTTGATTTTTGTTTCCGCTTTTAAACTCTTTTCAATGGTTGGATCAATCGTAGGATTGCCGGAGAGTCCTTTTTCGTCACCACAACCGTACAAGCCAATGCTTGATGCAATAAGCACCGCTAAGATATTCTTTTTCATACTAAATCCCTACCTTTCAAATCATATTGCAGACTGAAGGTGCTGCTGAATTATAAAAATTTGTAATTGATTTGTGCGGCACTGATGTAGGCACCACCTGTAGACGTAAAGGTACCGCCATCTTCTTCGAAGGTGCTCGTTTTACTGTCTATATAGGTCAGACCAAGGTCAAACGACATGCCTGGGCTGTAGGTATAGGTGAGGCCTGCTGAGTACCAGTAGCGATCAGTGTCAGGGATACTTAAGGTGGCCTTGCCTGCCTGCTCATCAAAGGCAAAACCAGCCCGGAAGGTCCATTCTGGATTTAGGGTATAGGTTGCTCCAAGGGAGTAACGAGAGTTATCGTCATAATCCTCGTCTTTCAGGAGGCAGACGCCAGCTTGGCCGTCATAGCCAGGGGTACATTGGTCACCGGTACCACGAAGCTCTTCAAACTTGCTGTATTGAATCCACTGAATACCATAGTGAACTGCCCACTGGCTATTTAGCTCGTGATAGGCAGAGAATTCTGCAATGGCTGGTAGCACGACAGAGAGAGAGCCGGGAACGGTATTATTCGGTGTTCCAGTGATTTGGCCGGTGTAATCGGTGAAGTCGCCATCAAAGTCCAGGTCAACTTGCGAACGATAGCTCAGGCCAAAACGGTTGCTGTCGTTGATTTCATAGAGTGCGCCAATGTTCCAGCCCCAGCCTGTGGTATCCCCTTCCATCTTGATGGTGCTACCACTTGCCTCGCTTCCCGCTGGTTCACCCAGACTCCCTAGAAAGCGAGTCAGTTCAGCATCGCCGTAGACGAGGCTGAAACCACCACCAATGCTGAAGTGTTCATTGATGCGATAGGCGATATTGGGATTAAAGTTGAATGTTACCAGCGAGGTTTCACCAGCCGAGGAGCCTGCATTAAAATCTGCCGGGTACTCAGTGGCAACGCCATAACTGGAAAAAAGTGCCAGCCCAACAGCAACACGATCGTTGATAGGGTGAATGTAATAAGCCGCGGGAACAATAGCTAATGGAGCGACATCATGTGCCGTCTGACCTATGTCATTTTCTTCTGATTTGAAAGTACTATCGTGAATATCTATATCTGGGTCGACAAGACTTATTGCACCAGAAAACTCTGCTGTTTTGAAAAGGGTCATTGCTGCGGGATTACGTGACAGTACGGCGGCATTATCTGCAACCGCAGCTTCACCGGAGAACGCTCTACCTAAGCCAGACGCAGAATGTTCGTTTACCTGAAAGCCAGCTGCATTGGCATTAATTGACATTAATGCTGCCGCAACGGCCACGGCGGTTAGTGTTATTTTTTTGGACATTATTATTTTTGCCTCTCTGATTCTTTGCTTCTTGTTCTTCATTCCGTGAAGGAAAAAGATATATGAGTACGGTTTCATTAAGCGTCAGATAAAACAGAGCCTATGCATAAGCATTCAGAACAAGGCATGTTGCTCTGGCATAGCGACTAAATATCAATATGACATGAAGTGATTATGCATGCTTTGGCAGTCTTCCATAGAATCAATCTGAAGCAATATGAAACAGTATTAGGCAGTATAAGGATGAAAATATGAAATGTTAACCCACGTGTAACACGTTGTTTTTGTTGCATATGGCTAATTGAACGGTATTTAATTAATTCGTGTTTAAAACGTGCGTTTAAAATTAACTGGGCGTTTGAAAAGATGATTCTAAAAGCCCAGAAACACTGGGCTCATAGGAGGTCTGATGAGTTTTGGGTGTTTAATTTTTAAGACACTTCACTTTCTTCTGTTTGAGGGGCTAAAAGTGGCCAGCCACCTAATTTCTTCCATTTGTTAACAATCTCACAAAATAGTTCAGCCGTTCTTTCGGTATCGTAGAGTGCAGAGTGGGCTTCTTTGTTATCAAACGCGATACCAGCGGTGCTACAGGCTTTTGCCAAAACGGTTTGGCCGAACGCCAGGCCACTTAGTGCAGCAGTATCGAATGTCGCAAATGGATGGAATGGGTTGCGCTTTAGCCTGGCTCGCTCAGAAGCGGCCATTACGAAACTGTGGTCAAAATTAGCGTTGTGGGCAACCATGATGGCGCGTGAACAGCCTGCTGCTTTTTGTTCTTTGCGGATTTGTTTGTAGATTTCTTTTAGTGCTGTTTCTTCAGAAACGGCACCACGAAGTTGGCTGAACGGATCACGGATCCCGTTGAACTCCAATGCTTCTTTATGAATCACTGCGCCTTCAAATGGCGTAACATGATAATGGATCGTAGTAGCGGGTTTTAGCCAGCCATCTTCATCCATCTGCAGGGTGACAGCACAGATCTCGAGCAGAGCATCGGTTTTAGCATTAAAGCCTGCTGTTTCAACATCAATGACGACGGGAAAGTAGCCGCGAAAGCGACTTTTTAAGGTGTTTAGTTCGTTATCTTGGCTCATAACACTGCGGCTGATAAAAATGAAGAGGGCATTATGTCAGATTCATAACTGGAGCTAAACCTTAAATACCAATGGCGCAGGAGGCTAAAGATTTTTCTGTAAGATCCGATACAATAGGCAGCATCACGATTGAGCTGGTAACAAGATTATGGGCAACAAAACAACATCATTATGCCTGACGGCATCATTGCTGGTGGCTGCGGCGGCAAGCAGCCCGGTAATGGCAAGCAAGCAATATGTGGCCACGCCAGCGCAATCAAGCTGGAAAGTCGCCGTCGATACGCCGCTGGAATGCCGTATGCTTCATACCATCCCTAATTATGGTGAAGCGCAGTTTATTTCCCGGGCAAGCAAGAAAATCAACCTTGATTTCGAGCTTAAAATGCGCCGCCCCATGGGGGAAACCCGCAATGTTAGTTTAGTGTCTATGCCTCCTCGCTGGATGCCGGGTGATGCGGCTGAGCCGATCACCAAAATTACGTTCTTCAAACAGTTTGATGGTTATATTGGTGGGCAAATGGCTTGGGCGATGCTGACAGAGCTCGAAAGTGGGCGCTATCCGACGCTGAGTTACCAGGACTGGCAGCACCGTAATAAGCTGATCGAAGTCGGGTTATCTGCCGTTTCATTCCAGGCTCCTTACCAGCAATTTAGCCAATGTTTGGACAACTTACTGCCATACAGTTTTGATGATATCGCCTTTACGGTACTGCATTATGATCAAGATAGTGACGAACTGAATAAAGCATCGCGCCAGCGCCTGGCCCAGATTTCCGATTTTGTCCGCTACAGTGATGATGTGGATCTAGTGCTTGTGGCGACATATACCGACTCCCGAGGGGGAAAAAACGTTAACCAGGCGTTGTCAGAGCGCCGGGCAAGGAAACTGGAAGAGTACTTCATGGCAATGGGGCTGCCGAAAAACCGCATTCAGGTAGAGGCTTACGGTAAGCGTCGTCCAATTGCCGATAACTCAACCCCTATCGGACGTAACCAGAACCGACGGGTTGTTATTTCGTTGGGTCGAACGATTATTTAGAGCCTAAGGAAGGCTTCCCGCTTCTCATATTTGACCTTTTGTCTTATTTTTGACGCTAGAGCGATTTTTAAAGCGGCTACAGTAAAATTGAGCGATTAAGAAAGAGTATTTCACTATGAAAAATCTTCTTCTCATTTTATTGTTCGCCGCAGGTTCGGCGTTTGCGTCTAATGAATATGCTATGCCTGATGCGAGTGAAGGTGGATCTTTACAGGTGACACGATCCCAGGCTGAGAATATGGGCCTCAATAAAGCTGACTATTATGTGGTTTACAGTACCGAAGATATGGCCCGGCTCGATGATCAAATAGCTAAAAGACTAAAGTATCGTACACCTGCTTATTATTCGGTGGTGTATATCGTTCCTCGAAGTGATGATAATAATTACCAGGCGATTGTGACCGAATATTTCGCGAAGGTGAAATAGTGAAGAGGGCGAGATACTGTTTGTATCTCGCTTCTATTGCCACCCCTGGTTTTAGTTCTGAGTCAGTTCTGAGTCAATTTCGAGATCAGTGAAGGCGGAACTTGGCGATTAGTTCGCACTGGTTACTGATGTTGATATGCTCGACTTGCCGCCAATCGACAACATGCCACCAGGCCATCAACCCTGAATTTTATGGTGCTACTCGGCATTCTTACTTTTGTTACTGAAGCAACTACCGGAAAGACTAAATTGAGATGGGTAGATAGAAAAAGCCATACTAATAAGAAGGGCGGTGGTTATGAAAAAGCTTCTGTTGATACTAATGTTCAGTGCGGGCTTGGTTGTTGCTGATGATTCGGTGATAGATAGTGAGGCCACGAAAGTAAAGGAAGAGTTGGCCAGTGAGGTTGCGGCGAAGCAGATCTCGCTAGAGCAAGCTGATGAAATGGAGCTTAATCGAGCTGATACCTATGAAGTGACCAGTACGGTGAGTGTCGAAAACCTTGAGCTGCAAATTGCTGAGAAGTTGAAAGATAGCGTAATGCCTTTCTATTCGATTGAATTTAATGATCCCATTAAAGACAATGAATATCGCGCTACTGTAACGGAGTACTTCGGTAAAGTGGAGTAGATGTTATTGACTTGATTAAAGCAAAGCCTGTTAGGACAGGCTTTGCTTTCCGTTTGATTGGCTCTAGTTAACTGCGTTGGATTAGCTCGATTTTGTAGCCATCCGGATCGGTGACAAATGCAATATGTGTTTTCCCGCCTTTTACCGGCCCAGGTTCACGGGTGACATTGCCACCGGCTGCTTTAATGGCATCGCAGGTTGTATAGATGTCTGCAACACCAATGGCGATGTGGCCAAAAGCATCTCCCATTTCATACTTTGTTGTTCCCCAGTTATAGGTCAGCTCGATGACGGCACCTTCTGATTCATCGCCGTAGCCGACAAAAGCAAGAGTATATTGATAGGCTTCATTATCATGCTTTCGCAGTAGCTGCATGCCCATAATGTCGGTGTAAAACTGAATGGAGCGATCAAGATCGCCCACGCGTAACATAGTATGAAGAATGCGTCCGTTTGCCATAGTGCCTCCGGTGTTGTGTCATTTTGAATAAACGATAGGATAGGTGTCGAAAGTTAAAATAGGAAATTATTACTCATCATAACTTTGATAAATATCTGTTATTCACCAGTAATTAAAAAGGCCACCGATATCGATGGCCCCGGTTAATTGATGCTACTCGTCTGGGTAAACTTTGTCTTTGAATTCACAAAGATCTTCAATAATGCAGCTGCCACAACGGGGCTTGCGGGCGACGCAGGTATAGCGGCCGTGCAAGATCAGCCAATGGTGCACATCGACCTTGAATTCTTTAGGGACGACCTTCAGTAGCTTCTGCTCGACCTGATCAACATTCTTGCCCATTGCGAACTTGGTTCGGTTTGATACGCGGTAGATATGGGTATCGACAGCAATGGTTGGCCAGCCGAAGGCCGTGTTGAGAACCACATTTGCCGTTTTGCGGCCAACGCCTGGAAGTGCTTCTAGGGCTTCGCGGCTCTCAGGTACTTCACCACCGTGCTGTTCCAGTAGGATTTTGCAGGTTTTGATGACGTTCTCAGCCTTGGAATTAAACAGGCCGATGGTTTTGATATATCCCTTAACCCCATCGACACCCAGGTCGAACATTGCCTGTGGTGTATTGGCTGCCGGATAGAGCTTATCGGTGGCTTTGTTGACACTGACATCGGTTGCCTGGGCAGAAAGAAGCACCGCGATAAGCAGCTCGAAAGGTGAGCTCCAGTTCAGTTCGGTTTCCGGGTGGGGGGTTTCTGCCCGTAGGCGCTCAAGGATCTGAACGCGTTTTTCATTGTTCATGTTTGCTTCCTAACACAATTTCTGGCTGATCCCGCAGCTAGTCATCAATCTGGTGTAGGGCCAGATACAGGTTGAGCGGCCTGTTAGGTGATAAGGCTAAGCTGCGGTTTATTATCTTGTTGTTAATTGGCAGAGGTTACCCGGGCACGTTCAATCGTCGGCTTGGCTTCTGCATCAGCAATTTTCTGCTCGCGTTTTTTATCAATGACATTCTTCAGTGCAATGATGAAGCCCACGCCGATAAAGGCACCTGGCGGTAACATTGCGAGCAAGAAGTTGCTGTCGAAGCTGAAGACTTCAATTCGCAGTGATGCTGCCCAGTCTCCTAGCAGGCGATCGGCGCCATCGAATAAGGTGCCGTTGCCAAGGATTTCACGCATCGCGCCAAGTACGACCAGCGCTGAGGTCATTCCCATTCCCATCCACAGACCATCAAGCACTGCAGGGATAGGTTCGTTCTTGGAGGCGAACGATTCTGCACGGCCAATGATAATACAGTTGGTAACGATCAGTGGAATAAAGATCCCCAATGATTGATACAGCCCATAAGTGAAGGCATTCATCAATAACTGGACACAGGTTACCAATGCCGCAATTATCATTACGAAAACCGGAATACGGACTTCAGACGGCACCCATTGGCGCACCAGTGAAACGATCAGGTTTGAGCCAACCAATACCGCAGTGGTTGCGAGCCCAAGGCCGAGGGCATTGGTTATTGTTGCTGAAACCGCTAATAGGGGGCACAGCCCCAGTAGTTGAACGATGGCTGGGTTGTTGTTCCACAGGCCATTCTTCATCAATTCTTTATTCATGCTCATGAGTTGCCCTGACAATCCAGAGGTTGATTAAACAGTTCCTGTTGGTGGCGCTGGTAGTAAAGTGAGACATTTTTGACAGCACCTACAACAGCACGGGGGGTAATGGTTGCCCCTGTAAATTGGTCAAAGTTGCCACCGTCTTTGCGTACCGCCCAGTTGGCATCTTTTTCACCTTGAAGCTTTTTGCCGGTAAAACTGTAAATCCAGTCGGTGATCCGGGTATCAATTTTATCACCAAGCCCTGGTGTTTCATTGTGGCTTAGCACACGTACACCAGTGACAGCCCCTGAAGTATCGAGGCCTACAATAAGTTTAATCGCTCCGTTGTAACCATCAGGAGCAATAGCTTCAATTGCAACTCCCGAGATTTCACCTTCTTTCTCTGCCAGATAGGCAGGCATCGGTGCTGGAGTCCCAAGATATTGCTCATTAGTAATAAGCGTGCAGCTTTTGTATAGCTCGTTATCATGGCTCTCGGCCGGAATAACTTGGTTCAGCACTTTAAGCAGTTCTTTTTGTTGCTGCTCTTGAATCTTTCCAGCAGTCAGCAAATGGGTAACAGAGACTAGCAGTGTCGCCAGCAGGGCAAACACTGCCAGTACACCGCCGTTTTTCTTCATTGCAATCAGCATGCTTGTTCCTATAAGTGGCCGTAAGTACGTGGGCGCGTGTAATAGTCGATCAGGGGTACACACATGTTTGCCAGCAATACGCCGAACGCGACACCGTCAGGGAAGCCGCCCCATGTTCGGATCAAGTAGACTAGCAAGCCAATCAATGCACCAAAAACAAGTCGGCCTTTAACTGTTGTTGAGGCTGATACCGGATCGGTTGCAATAAAGAATGCCCCTAGCATGGTAGCACCAGAGAACAAGTGAATGATCGGCGAAGCCGTGCCATCCGGGTTGAACAGGAAGGCAACGGTACTGATCACAAATAGCGTCCCCAGCATACCTGCCGGAATTTGCCACTGAATAATGCGCATTTTCAACAGTGCTAGGCCTCCGAGTAGGAAGCCAATGTTAACCCACTCCCAGCCGACACCAGCAATTGAACCGAAGATTGGGCTTGTCAACGTTTCGGTAGTGGTGTGGCCAGTCGTTAATGATGTTTTCAATGTATCTAGCGGGGTCGCCATGGTAATGCCATCTACGGACATGCGTAGTTGGTGGACACTGAAGCCATCTTGGGTAAAGCCAGTGAACACCGCATAAAGGCTATCAAGCAGTGAAACTGGCTCGGCGCTGAGTGAGGATGGCGGCAGCCAAGTCGTCATTTGTACCGGGAATGAGATCAGTAAGACCACATAGGCAACCATCGCCGGATTGAATAGATTCTGTCCTAGGCCGCCATATAAGTGTTTGGCGACGATAATCGCAAAGACAACCCCGATCACGGTGATCCACCAAGGGGCTAGTGGCGGAATCGAAATCCCCAGCAGTACACCGGTAAGAAGCGCACTGTTATCACGAAGATACGGGAGGGCTGGTCGTTGGCGTAATTTCAAAATAACCGCTTCAGAAGCGATAGCCACAATCGATGCCAGCAGAACCTGGATCAGAACACCCCAGCCAAAGAAGAACCATTGGGCGGCGACACCTAAGGCCGAGCAGATAATCACTGTTCGCATAATATCGCTGGTACTGCGTCGACTATGTGTGTGGGGTGAACTGGCAATATTAAAAGCCACGGTTAGTTTTCCTCGTTATTCTGTTGTGCATCTTTTGCTGCTTGTTGAGCAGCCTTGCGAGCCTTGGCGCGGGCAACGGCAGCAGCAACTGCGGCTTTTTTCGGATCGATGTCTTCTTCAGCATCTGCGTTGGTTGACTCGTCTTGGGCCTGCTCGGCTTCTTTTTCTGCTTTACGGGCTTTCGCACGGGCAACGGCAGCAGCAACTGCGGCTTTTTTCGGATCGATGTCTTCTTCAGCATCGGCGTTAGTAGACTCGTCCTGGGTCTGCTCGGCTTCTTGTGCTGCTTTGCGGGCTTTCGCGCGGGCAACGGCAGCAGCAACTGCGGCTTTTTTCGGATCTATGTCTTCTTCAGCATCGGCGCTAGTTGACTCGTCCTGGGCCTGCTCGGCTTCTTTTGCTGCTTTACGGGCTTTCGCACGGGCAACGGCAGCAGCGACAGCGGCTTTTTTCGGATCGATGTCCTCTTCAGCATCGGCGCTAGTTGACTCGTCCTGGGCCTGCTCGGCTTCTTTTGCTGCTTTACGGGCTTTCGCACGGGCAACGGCAGCAGCAACGGCGGCTTTTTTCGGATCGATGTCTTCTTCAGCATCGGCGTTAGTAGACTCGTCTTGGGCCTGCTCGGCTTCTTTTGCTGCTTTACGGGCTTTCGCACGGGCAACGGCAGCAGCAACGGCGGCTTTTTTCGGATCGATGTCTTCTTCAGCATCGGCGTTAGTAGACTCGTCCTGGGTCTGCTCGGCTTCTTTTGCTGCTTTGCGGGCTTTCGCACGGGCAACGGCAGCAGCTACAGCGGATTTTTTCGGATCGATATCTTCTGCAACATCGGCGTTAGTTGGCTCGCCCTGGGCCTGTTCGGCTTCTTGTGCTGCTTTGCGGGCTTTCGCACGGGCTATGGCCGCGGCGACTGCATCTTTTTTCGCTTCACCGGTATCGCTTTGCTTTGTCGCAGCGGTTGAATCTTCTGCTTGCTTGGCGGCTTTACGCTCACGAGCCTGACGTTTGCGCTCTTCGCGAAGTCTTGCCATTTCAGTGTTATCAGGTACCGACTCTTGGCTGGTACCGGATTGGGCTGCCGCTTGCTTGGCTTTTGCCCGGGCAATTGCCGCTGCGACTGCTGGCTTTTTGCTTGTTTCGGCACCTGAGCTTGCCGCTGCTTGCTTGGCTTTAACGCGTGCAATAGCAGCCGCCACAGCATCGTCGTCCCCCGAAGATGCCATTTCTTTGCGGCGATCATCGGCGGCTTTCTTGAAGCGATTCTCACGCTCGGCCTTGTCTCGCTCAAGACGTGCTTTTTTCGCTTCGAAACGCTGTTTGGCACGTTCTGCATTTATTTCGTCTTGCCTGCGGGTGCGAATTTCAGCTTTGGCCTGGCGGTAATATTGAACTAGCGGGATTTCACTTGGGCAGACATAGGCACAGGCTCCGCATTCAATGCAGTCAAACAGGTTGTATTCATCACACTTGGCATAGTCCTGATCTTTCGCATACCACTGTAGCTGCTGTGGCAACAATGAAACAGGACAGGCTTCGGCGCATGCTGTACAACGAATGCAAGACATCTCATAGTTGGTTGACGAAATTTCTTTACGTGTTGGTGCCAGAATACAGTTGGCGATCTTGGTGATCGGAACGTCGCAGTGGGGGAGGGTAAAGCCCATCATCGGGCCACCCATAATAACACGAGGTCTTTTTTTATCGGCTTTATAGCCGAAACGTTCAAGCAGGAAGTTTACTGGTGTGCCCAGTAATGCCCAGGCGTTGCCAGGCTGTTTGAAAGTTTGGCCGGTGACGGTAACTACTCGCTGGATCAGGGGTTCGCCGTTAACCACGGCACGTTTGATAGCGTGGGTGGTACCAACATTGTGCATCATAATGCCAATATCAGCAGGTATGCCTTTCGCCGGAACTTCTTTACCCGTCAACACCTTTATTAACTGCTTTTCACCACCTGATGGGTACTTGGTGGGAATGGCTCGAATAATAATTCTGTCTTGCTCGTCGACACAGCGCTGCAAGGCTTCAATGGCTTCTGGTTTGTTATCTTCAATACCAATGACGGTAAGTTCAGGTGCGAGGATATGGTTCAGGATACGGATTCCGTCAACCACTTCAGTGGCATAATCCTGCATTAAACGGTCATCGGCCGTAATATATGGCTCACATTCTGCGGCATTGATGATAAGGATTTCAGTTTTACCTAGCCCGCTTTGTAGCTTTCGCCCTGTGGGGAAGCCGGCACCTCCCATACCCGAGATCCCGTTTAGGCGGATATGATCAATGAGATCAGTAGGATCGGAATTTAGATAGTCTGCAACGGGATTTTTCTCACCCCAAAGATCTTCACCATCTGCTTCTAGAATAATGCATAGATCAGCAAGGCCGGAAGGGTGGGCAATAGTACGTGGTTCAATCGCTTTAATCGTACCGGATGTCGGGGCATGTACAGG
Organism: Photobacterium sp. HL06; assembly: GCF_059552575.1. Lineage (NCBI taxonomy): Bacteria > Pseudomonadati > Pseudomonadota > Gammaproteobacteria > Vibrionales > Vibrionaceae > Photobacterium > Photobacterium sp. HL06. The sequence goes on along the minus strand of NZ_CM183914.1, from coordinate 2,933,519 downwards.
AACGCACATCGGTACATCGGCATGCGTAAGCACCTGGCCTTTTTTCACTTTATCGCCAACTGAAACTAACACATCGCCGACAGCGCCAATGTGTTGTTTAAGCGGCAGTATGAGTTCACTCGGGATCTTGGCTTCTGCAATCTCTGAGTGATTGGACAGATTTTTCTGTTCTGGTGGATGGATACCACCCGGGAAGTCCCACAGCTGGCCCTGTTTTATTTGTTCGATAATAGACAGCATGGTTACTCTACCTTGTTGGCACTTGCATCTGTTGGAAGGTTAACGACAGGGATATGATCCAAATTCCATCGCCAGCTTTCCGGTGTCATTTCTACCGGTACCATTTCGATACAGTCGGTTGGGCAAGGAGCCACACAGAGGTCACAGCCGGTGCATTCATCTTTGATGACGGTATGCAATGCTTTTGTGCCGCCCACAATGGCGTCCACAGGGCATGCCTGAATACACTTTGTACAGCCGATACACATATCTTCATGGATAAACGCGACTTTTTTCAGGCCTTTGTCTTCATCATGTGCAGAGTCCTGGACGTCTACCCCCATCAGATCAGCCAGTTTCTCAATAGTTTGTTGGCCACCTGGAGGGCACTTGTTAATGTCATCACCGTTGGCAATGGCTTCCGCGTAGGGGCGGCATCCTGGGTAGCCACACTGACCACATTGGGTTTGTGGCAGAATGGCATCGATTTGCTCGACAATCGGATCGGCTTCGACTTTGAAGCGAATGGAGGCAAAGCCAAGAATAAGACCAAAAATCGCGGCAAGAACAGCGATTGCAATAACTGCAATTAAAATTCCGCTCATTTTATAGTTTCACCAATCCAGTAAAGCCCATAAAGGCAAGAGACATCAGGCCGGCAGTGATCATGGCGATGGAGGCTCCTTTAAAAGGGCTAGGAACATCAGCCGCAGCGATACGTTCGCGCATTGAGGCAAACAGCACCAGAACCAATGAGAAGCCAATAGCCGCACCAAAACCGTAGATCACGGATTCAATGAAGTTGTGGCGTTCATTGATATTCAGGAGTGCAACACCCAAAACCGCACAGTTAGTGGTGATCAGTGGCAAGAAGATCCCAAGCAGTCGATAAAGGGTCGGGCTGGTTTTGTGGACCACCATCTCGGTAAATTGAACCACTACAGCAATCACGAGAATGAAGCTGAGTGTTCGGAGGTATTGGATGCCGAGAGGGACAAGAATATATGCCTCGACGAGATACGCACACACTGATGCCAGGGTTAGCACAAAGGTTGTAGCCAAACCCATACCAATTGCTGTTTCCAGTTTCTTAGACACCCCCATAAATGGGCACAAGCCTAAAAATTTTACCAGTACAAAGTTGTTAACCAACACTGTACCTACGAGTAGTAGTAGGTATTCAGTCATACCGTCTTAATTATAATTGCTAGAGATCTGCATATTATCTTCCTTTGTTCACCCTATAACAACTCCTCAGAAGCAGGGTTTTTGAAGTTTGATGTGCTTTTCGTCAGTTGCAGCAGGCACTTTTACCCTAACCTAAATAATTTTAACCATGAGAATACGTTTTGAGATCAAAAATGAGGAGCAAGAGTACTTAGCCACCTCTATAGACCCTTGATCGTAAAAACGCGAAGACACGTTAAGCAAAACTGATTTTCAAAATCGCAGAGAAAAATCACTTGATTTTATTTTCCCCTGTTGTGATAGGGCTTGAGGTTAGTTATCCACGGAAACTGTGGATAAGTGTGTTGATGGATGTTTAGAAAAGCACATTTTGGCTATAGGTATGGCGGGGTGGTCAAAATTTGTCCAGTTCTGTTCGTGGCATTAAGCAGTTGTTATATAGGGGGGTAGGAATATGACTCAGAATAAATATGAATCAATTAGAATAATTACTTTAGGCATAGTAAGTCATAGATTGACTTGTGAATTGATTTGAATCAACAGTTGGAAAAGCTGTGGATGATTATTGTTGCCAATAATGATTAAAAGGAATTTTCTACGCTTGACATGAAACATCTGAAGTATAGCTGAACAAAGGCAATCTTGTTCGTGGGCGGTGATAATACGCCCATGGGTTGAATTGATCAATCCCTAACATTTATTTTTTTATGATTTTTTCCGTTTAGCGGCAGGTGCCTGATTGAGAAGGGGATAAAAAACCCAGATAGGACTATCTGGGCTTTTTGCGTCAGCCGCTAACCACCCAAGTTCTCATCACTTGTTAGTTAACAATAGGTTTGTTATCAGTTGTCGTTAATCTCCTGCTTTTGCTAGAGGGTTGTCGACTTCGCTTGAATCGGCTGGGGTATAGTTCAGACCGGTTGGGATCTCTGTTAGGGTACCCACAGCTTTCACATAGTCGATCATAGCCTGATTGTCCTTAAATCCTGAGTTTGTGGATTCTTTACCTAAGAACAAGTCATAACCGTCTTTGCCGCTTGCCAAGTAGGAGGAGGTGGCAACGCCATACACTGTATCGTCAATGATATCTACACAAGTGCTGGCTGTATCATCGACACCGCCCGGACATACTTGCAGGATTTCGATAGGGCTACCATCTGTCACTGTACCGTTATAGGAGTAGTTCAGATTGGCCGTGGTCGGGAAAGCACCGCTGGAGGTAGAGATAGCGTAGCTGATGGTGGTTTCCAACAATTCGCGTACTTCAGCACCTGTCAGGTTAACCAGTGTCACTTCGTTACCGAAAGGTAGTAGGGTACCGATGATATAGCCTGCTGTCAGGCCATCTGCGCCAGCTTGGATGTTGTGGCGAACACCACCTGTGTTGGTGATTGCCATATCGACCTTATAGCCTTGTTGCTCTAGCTTCCAGGCCATTGAGGCAGCGACATGAGCGCCGGCTTCAGACCCTGTTGTTGGCAGGGAGGCATCAAATTTCTTCTTACCTGGAATACGGGTATGGTCCAGGGTATTGGTGTCAATCGGGTCATCTTCGTCATTAACCTGGCCAATCACCTCAGAGTTAAACTCTTCAACTAGCGGTTTATAGTTCAGGTCGATGATGCGTCGTAGCGACTCATCTTCTTCGGTGATGGCGATATTGTTCTGATTAGCAACAAAGCTTTCGGTTGAAGTCTGATCTTCAGCAGTCAGGTCTGTGCGATTCTTACCGTCGTACTTGTGCACGAAGTTGTTGCCGATCAGCAGGGTGTTGTTGCCTTCACAACTAAGCAGTTCACCTTGCTCAGACAGGGTGACGTCGATTTGACCTACAGCCTCGGCATACTGGCCAGCTTGTACTACACAGGTCTTGCCTTTGCCGTCTTTGTTGGTGAAAATTTCAGCATAGCCGACTTCAGCGTCGCCATGGCCCAGACCTAGGTTGGTGAAATCGCCAAGACGGGTATGGGAGTGACCACCAACGATCAGGTCAACACCGTTGACTTCTTTGGCAACTTTGACGTCGCGTTCTAGACCGATATGGCTAACCATCACGATCTTGTTAACGCCCTTGGTTTTTAGCTCATCAACAATTAGCTGGGCAGTATCAACTTCTTTGTTGAAGCTCAGATCTTCACCCGGAGAAGAGATTGTCTCTAGATCTTCCAGAACCAGGCCAAAGATACCGACTTTCTCGCCGTTGAACTCTTTGATGGTGTAAGCTTTCAGGTTATCCAGGCTGTTCATATCAGCATCAGCGCTGGTATCAAGGTTAGCAGCCAGCAGCGGGAAGTTGACGTTTTCGATGAAATCAATCAGCGGTGCGTTGCCCAGATCGAATTCGTGGTTACCGATCGCCATGGCGTCCAGCCCCATTTCGCTCAATAGGGTTGCGTTACCGGCACCTTCTAGCAGGCTGAAGTAAAGAGAGCCCTGGAAGGCGTCACCACCGTGAAGCGCCAAGAAAGGTGTGTCGCTATCATATGCTGCTTCACGGGCTGCGTGTAGTTTGGCTGCCAGGCGAGGGTAGCCACCGGCATCAGTGCGAACTGTAAAGTCTTTATCTTCGGTGCTGAGATCGCTGTTTACAAAGTCCAGGTTATGGGCATCGAAGTTAGAGTGGGTGTCGTTAATATGAGCCACACTCATTTTGAATACTGGGGTTTCAGTTGTTGGGCTCGTTGTTGGAGTGGTAGTTTGGTTGCTATCGCTGTCATTACATCCTGTAAGCGCTGCTAATACAGCAATGCTAAGAAGACTTGCTGTTATTTTCTTTTGAGTATTTTTCATTATTTTCACTTAGCTATTTAAGGTAATCAGTTTTCAATCCATTTTTGAAAATGGAGGAAGGTTGTAATTTGTTCTATTCGAACGCAAAAATAGCCAAACTGAGCAGTTACTCCAATACGCTAAGTGATTGGCTGTGCGTATGATCACCCTGAAGTTGATAACTTTGTTAAATAATTTTAGGGCTATCAACAAACCAACAGCTAGAGTAAATACACAAGAAAAATCAGAGCTCAAACTTTATTTTTGAGGAGGTTGTCACGGTTGTGGTGAAATTGTGTGTTGTTTTTTGTGAAAAAGTGAGGGGCGGAGCTCTGTTCCAATGACACTCTGGTATTAGTGTTGTATGGGGGCAAATAGCAGAAAGGAAACCGTCACTCGTTTATTGACAAGCGTATTCACAGTAGCAAAATGTCTTATTAAGTCTTACCTCCCATTTTACGGAACCTCAGTATGAGTAAAACGTTTAATTTATCTTCTCGCTTTTCCCCCTCTGGCGATCAGCCGACAGCTATCAATCAGTTGCTGGAAGGGCTGGATGCCGGTCTTGCTCACCAAACACTGCTGGGGGTGACCGGTTCAGGTAAGACCTTCACTGTTGCCAATGTTATTGCACAAGCCAACCGCCCAACCCTGATCATGGCACCCAATAAAACCCTGGCGGCACAACTGTACGGTGAAATGAAGGAGTTCTTTCCGGACAATGCCGTAGAATACTTCGTTTCTTATTATGATTATTATCAGCCAGAAGCATACGTACCGACTACCGATACATTTATTGAGAAAGATGCTTCGGTCAATGCCCATATTGAGCAGATGCGGCTATCTGCCACCAAGGCACTGATGGAGCGACGTGATGTTATTATTATCGCATCTGTTTCAGCTATTTATGGCCTTGGCGATCCTGATTCTTACCTCAAGATGATGTTGCATGTCCGACGGGGAGATGTGTTGGATCAGCGTGACATTCTCCGCCGTTTGGCGGAGCTGCAATATACCCGCAATGACGTTGCTTTCGAACGAGGAACATTCCGGGTTCGCGGGGAAGTGATTGATATCTTCCCGGCCGAATCTGAGAAAGACGCCGTACGCATCGAGCTGTTTGATGATGAGGTTGACTGCATCAGTGCCTTTGATCCACTGACGGGGGCTGTCCATCAACGTGATTTGCCTCGCTGTACTATTTACCCTAAAACCCACTACGTTACACCTCGTGAACGAGTTTTAGATGCGGTGGAGAAGATCAAGGTTGAGCTTGAAGTTCGCAAAAAACAGCTCATGGAAAACAATAAGTTGGTCGAAGAGCAGCGAATAGCTCAGCGAACCCAATTTGACATTGAAATGATGAATGAACTTGGGTTCTGCTCTGGTATCGAAAACTACTCTCGTTACCTAAGTGGTCGTACTGAGGGCGAGCCGCCTCCGACACTGTTTGATTATTTGCCTGCGGACGGCCTGCTGATTATTGATGAATCACACGTCACCGTGTCGCAAATTGGTGCCATGTACCGTGGTGACCGTTCACGCAAGGAAAACCTGGTTGAATATGGTTTCCGGCTGCCATCGGCACTGGATAATCGCCCACTTAAGTTTGAAGAGTTTGAATCTTTGGCCCCGCAGACCCTGTATGTTTCTGCAACACCGGGGAAGTATGAAATAGAGCAATCCGGTGGCGATATTGCCGAGCAGGTTGTTCGTCCGACAGGTTTGCTGGATCCGGTGCTCGAAGTCCGCCCGGTTGCGACTCAGGTTGATGATCTATTGTCAGAAATCCGGATCCGAGAAGCTAAGGGGGAGCGGGTTCTGGTAACAACGCTAACCAAGCGAATGGCAGAAGATCTGACTGAATACCTTGATGAGCACGGTGTGAGGGTACGCTATCTGCATTCGGACATTGACACGGTAGAGCGGGTCGAAATCATCCGTGACTTACGTCTTGGTGAGTTTGATGTGTTGGTCGGGATCAACTTGCTGCGAGAAGGCTTGGACATGCCAGAGGTATCTTTAGTCGCGATCTTGGATGCCGACAAGGAGGGCTTCCTTCGCTCTGAGCGCTCACTTATCCAGACTATCGGCCGTGCTGCGCGAAATCTTGAAGGCAAAGCCATTTTGTATGCGGATAAAATAACAGGATCGATGGAGTGGGCGATGAACGAAACCAACCGTCGTCGTGAAAAGCAGCACGCGTATAACGAAATGCACGGTATTGTTCCGCAGGCGCTGAATAAAGCGGTCTCCGATATTATGGAACTCGGCCAAGGTAAGCGTAGTAAGCCGAATAAGGCTGCCCAACTCCATAACGTGGCGGAACAAAAAGGGACTTATAGCACAATGTCGCCACAGCAACTGGAAACTGAAATCCAGCAGCTAGAAAATGAAATGTATGATTCGGCGCAGAATTTGGAATTTGAAAAAGCCGCAGAGATCCGTGACAAGATCCATACACTGCGTGAGCAGTTTATTGTGAATAGCTAGGTATTGATGTGGGGCGCTTCGCGCTTTTATGGTGTGAGCAATATTCAGATAAAAAAAAAGCCAACCGAGAACAGATTCGGTTGGCGTCATTGTTTTAGTGAAATAATTCCACAAACAACGTCAGTTGGCTAGGTTGACTCTCAGGAAAGAGTCAGATTTATATATGCAGACACCGTGCCAACTTTTTTGTCATATGAAATTGTACTTTTTTGAGGCTTTTGACGAGTAATTTGTCACGATTTTCTCTATCCGCTCGCTGTATATTTGCATTTTGCAAATCATTATGCGATTCATAATGGGAATAAAGAAAATATGAATTTTGTCATAACAGTTTTTTTTCTATTGATTACAATTAGTTTAGGGAAAAGGGCTTTGGAGGGGCAATGGAAAGCAGGTCAAAACAGCGACAAGTATTAATGGTAGAAGATACCGCCTCGGTTGCGGCCTTGTACAAATCTTATCTCAATCCTCTCGGGTTAATGGTGGACATTGTCGGTACGGGGGCGGAAGCGCTTAGTTTCGTCAAAGATATAACTCCAGATTTGATTTTGTTAGATCTTCGCTTGCCAGACATGACTGGGATGGAAGTATTGGAGTCTGTGCGTCGTGAGCACGGTAATATTCCTGTTGTGATTATGACGGCGCATGGTTCAATTGATGTGGCTGTTGAGGCGATGCGCCAAGGTGCGCAGGACTTCCTGATTAAACCCTGCGAGGCTGATCGACTACGGATCACCGTGAACAATGCCTTGAAGGAAGAAAATAAAGCCCCTAAAGAACGCCAGAAATCTAAGCAGGGTGGGGCGCAATATCAGGGGTTTATTGGTAATAGTTTGCCGATGCAAGCGGTGTATCGAGTGATTGAATCTGCCGCTGCCAGTAAAGCGACAGTTTTTATTACCGGTGAGAGTGGTACCGGTAAAGAAGTGTGCGCCGAAGCCGTTCATGCGGCAAGCCCTCGAAATGATCAGCCATTTGTCGCTCTAAATTGCGCAGCTATTCCTAAAGATCTGATAGAAAGCGAACTGTTTGGTCACGTGAAAGGGGCGTTTACTGGCGCCTCAACGGAGCGGCAAGGGGCTGTTGAGATGGCCAATAAAGGGACGTTATTTCTGGATGAGCTTTGCGAAATGGATTTGGATTTGCAAAGCAAGTTACTTCGTTTCATTCAGACAGGTACTTACCAGAAAGTCGGTTCGTCAAAAACGAATACGGTGGATGTACGTTTTGTGTGTGCGACGAACCGTAACCCTTGGATTGAAGTCCAGGAAGGACGTTTTCGTGAAGACCTTTATTATCGCCTGCATGTTATTCCTGTCACACTACCGCCTCTGCGGGATCGGGGTGAGGATGTTATTGAAATAGCCCATGCATTATTGGCCTTGATGTCGGTAGAAGAAGGCAAAAACTTTAGCCGTTTTTCTCCAGAAGTTATTAATCTATTTCAAAGGCATAACTGGCAAGGGAATGTACGCGAACTGCAGAATGTGATCCGTAATATAGTGGTGCTCAACACCGGGGAAGAGGTTACGCTGCAAATGGTGCCTCCACAGATTAACAGTGGAGCTGGCGCTGAAATTGCATCCTCTATTCAATTATCAGTAGAGCCGCAAAAAAATGCGGATGTGAGTGGTGAAATTTCTCACAATCATTCAGTTGATAAAACACAAATTGAGCCGCTGTGGATTGTCGAAAAAAGAGCTATTCAGGCGGCTATTGATGCGTGTGACGGCAACATACCGCGAGCGGCGGGTCTATTGGAAGTTAGCCCGTCGACGATATACAGAAAATTGCAGGCCTGGCAGGAAGCGGCAGGTAGTAGCAGGGAGATTAAATAAATGGCAATGAGTATTAACACAGCAACAATCAAGCGCTTGGCTGAAGAAGTCGGAGAGGACACGGTAACATTATTACTGAATGTCTTCAGTGATGAGCTGGAGCAGTACTTACGTCAGTTATCTGATCAACCTTCGGTGAGCCAGGTTAGAGAAATTAGCCATGCAATAAAAAGCAGTGCAGCTAGCTTTGGGGCTGATGAATTGGCTGAAATGGCACAGGAATGCGAATCTCGGATGAAGCAGGGACAGGATCAGTGGATGAATGACCATCTGCCTCAGTTCAGACAGATGGTTCAGGGGATGGCTGTCGAGTATAAGCAGCTAGCCAGCAACGATGAGCTTATTAACCGCATGCTTTAGTTTGTCGCGGTCATGGCGCCATTCATGATTGCTAGACGCTAAATCTTCGATTACCTGGTGGTATCGGGGGGATAGTTCTGAACGGTGCTGATCAGATAGGACGCCATCAACCTGGCGTCCTCCCATCGATCTCTCACACCAGTGCAGCATAGACTCTAAAGACATCATTCCAGCAGGCCCTTTCTCTTTGTCCAAGTTAGTGACAAAGATAATTTTGGCCTTGCAGCTTTTGAGTGCAAGTTCAATTTCTTTTAGCAGTAGCGGTGGCATCACGCTGGTCAAGAAACTGCCCGGGCCAAGCAAGATTAAATCTGCACTCTCAATCGCCGTTACCGCTTCTTTTGTTGCAGGAACGGCAGGTTCGACATACAGACGCTGCGGCACTTCATTTAGCTCATCGACACTGGTTTCACCGCAGATAATCTCCCCTGTTGGGGTCATAGCAGACAGATCTGCAGGATGTTCGGACATCGGTACAATGTGAGTATCGACTTTAAGCATGTCGCGAATGAGGTTAATTGCCTCTAAAGGGCGGATAGAAAGATTATCCAATGCCTTAAGCATCAGGTTACCTAGATTATGGCCACTCAGCTCACCATTGCCCCGGAAACGATACTCAAAAATCATTGAACCGACAGAGGGTTCTGTGATCAGCTGGTTGATACAATTGCGGGTATCGCCCCAGGCTATCCCACCCTGGCACGCGCGAATGCGACCAGTAGAACCACCGTTGTCCGTTGTTGTTACGATTCCGGTAACCTGAGAGCCATAGTCTGATAGTGCAGAGAGGATCCGGCCGAGGCCATGTCCGCCGCCGATGGCAACAATTTTAGCATCAGCAATAGTCGTTGTTATAGTCATAGCCGCGTTGCATAAGTTTGTGGTCGAAATTGAAGTCAGTGTAAACCTATCGCAATAATAATTACAAATACCCAACAGTGGGTTGCAATATAAATCACGGACCGTGAAGGGAAACGAATAAAAATGCCCCACGTATTTTTCTTATGAAGGGCAAAGTACACTTTATAGACGACAGAGTGTGGATGTTGCTGATGCGGATGTTGCTAGTGGGGCTTTTGCATAATACTCATTAAATAATCGTATGTATCTAAGCAGTTTGGTGTGTTCAGTAGCGCTTGTTTCTCACAGGCGGGTACAGGCAAAATTTCTAGCCAGCGCTGACAGAGCCAACTCAGATTGTTGAACTCTTTGTTTTGGTTTAGCTCGCTAAGCTCAGGATGTTTATGAAACATTTGCTTGAGCTTTTCGGCCAGGATGCGCTGGTCGTTACGGATCTTGACTTCAGGCCACTGTGGAATAACGTCGTATTCACCAGAAAAAACACCGCTGTCACTTTGTTCAAGAGCATTGATACGGAAGTTTTCATGGCCGTAGACAGTAACAATAAGCGAACCATCAAGTGCTGAAGTGTCAAAATCTTCGACAGTGACTCGAGTACCAATATGGAAAAAGTGATGGCCATGTTCGGCTTCATCAAACATACAGATACCGAAGCCGTCACTGGAGGTCAGAGCGACCTTGAAGGCTTCCATTTGCGGGCCTGGTGCGATACGAATTGGCATTCTTCCGCCTGGTAACACATGGCGCTGTTGAAAAAGTAGCGGTATGGGCTGTTTCATAATCGGCTCCAACTGTCGTTATTGGTGTCTGGTAATATAGACACTGCAATTGTGGTGCCGAAATTTCATACCGCTATTTTGCTGTATCGCTGGACAGATGGTCACAGCCAAGTGCAATTTTTTTCATATTGCAAATTCTACTGCATTTTGCACTGTGCAAATTGCAAATCATTTTTGGTTTGCAATGATCTTTAATGCCGTGTCGCTGGGCAGTAGCTCTAAATGGCTCTGTTCATTAAAGTACCAGCCTTTAATGATCCCCTTCTCCATCATGTCGTTGAAGCCATCAATAACTCGTATGGCTTGTTCATAGGCGAGCTTTGCATCCAGCCCTTCTTCGCGCTGTAAATAGAGTGCAATATCCTCAACAGTCGCAGATTCGATAATGTTGGACATAATTCCCCCACTTTTTGTGAGAATTGTTATCTATATTCCCTTTAGTAGTATTGTCGTGAATTCCTGTGAAAGGTAGAATGCAAAGCGATTTTTTAAGATATTTGTCACTAAGGCGAATTATCTGATACGTTATAATAATTAAGCCGCTATGTACCAAGTGCGTTTGTATACCTTTGGTCTATGGCTGCCATAACTCCGAGCTATATTCACTAAGTTGCAGCCTTTTCGGGATGACAATAGGTGAATACAGACAGTGACAGGTTGTCACCAGGGTCGATAAAGAAATGCATCGGCCTCCCGTATTTGGAAAGGTGTTCCGTGGCGAATCAATTCGAAGATAAATTTAATCGTAAGTTTTATTACTTACGACTCTCAGTAACTGACGTTTGTAATTTCAAATGTACATACTGCTTGCCTGATGGCTACCAGCCTGCTGAAAGGAAGAAGCCTTCCTTTCTGACGCTTGATGAAATCCAGCGCGTAACAGGAGCATTTGCCGACTGCGGTACGACAAAAGTCCGTATTACCGGCGGTGAACCGAGCTTGCGCCGTGATTTCACTGATATCATCCGTACTGTGGCCTCCCAGCCAGGTATCAGCAAAGTGGCAACGACAACCAACGGTTATCGCATGGCAAAACACGTCAAAGAATGGCGTGATGCTGGATTGACTCATATCAATGTGAGTGTCGATAGTCTTGACCCGAAAATGTTTTATCAGATCACCGGTGAGAATATGTTTCACCAGGTGATGGCGGGTATCGATGCGGCTTTTGATGCGGGTTTTGAGCAGGTTAAAATCAATACCGTCCTTCTAAAAGATCTGAATTCGCAAGAGCTGCCTAAGTTCCTTGACTGGATTAAGACCCGTCCGATTCAGTTGCGATTTATCGAACTGATGCAAACAGGCGAAATGGATGACTTGTTTAAAAGCCATCATGTTTCCGGCGTCAGCATTCGTAACTACTTGATCGCCAACGGTTGGCTTCAAAAAGTGAGAAGCAGCAATGATGGCCCGGCCCAAGTGTTCTGCCACCCGGATTATCAAGGTGAGATTGGTCTGATCATGCCTTATGAGAAAGACTTCTGCCAAAGCTGTAACCGTTTGCGGATTTCGGCCAACGGTAAGCTGCATCTTTGCCTGTTTGGCGATCATGGCGTTGAATTGCGTGATCTGCTGGAGGCTGATGAGCAGCGGGCGGCATTGATCGATCGCATTCAAGGTGGGTTACAGCAAAAAGCCGTTGGTCACTTCCTTGATGATGGCAATACAGGTATGACGCCGCACCTTGCCTCAATTGGCGGATAATGCCGGATCTGATCTGCACTAGTGTCGGATCAGATCGCCTAATTTCAATCTACTAATCTTTTCAGTTTGGGAATTACTGTTATGGGTCATGCAGAGACTGCGTTTGAGCCAGCACATGTTGCTGTATTGACGGTGTCAGATACGCGCACCGAAGAGAATGATACCTCAGGACACTACCTTGCAGAGTCATTGCAAGATGCAGGTCATATACTCGCCGATAAAAAAATTGTTATTGATGATGTTTATCAAATTCGAGCGGTTGTTTCGCAGTGGGTTGCCGATGAGAAAGTACAGGCAGTGATGATCACTGGCGGAACAGGGTTCACGTCACGAGATAATACACCCGAAGCGTTGATCCCGTTGTTTGACAAACAGGTTGAAGGCTTTGGCGAGATATTCCGAATGGTCTCTTACCAAGAGATCGGTACCTCAACCATTCAATCTCGAGCGGTTGCAGGCATGGCCAATAAAACAGTTATTTTTGCTATGCCGGGTTCAACAGGCGCTTGTCGTACCGGATGGACGAAAATTATTAAACAGCAGCTGGATGCCAGCCATCGCCCGTGCAATTTTATGCCTCACCTAGGGAAATAAAGAAGATGACTCAATTTACACATATCAATGCTTCCGGTGAAGCCAATATGGTTGATGTTTCTGGCAAAACAGAAACGGTTCGTGAAGCACGTGCTGAAGCTTTTGTTCATATGGCACCTGAAACATTAGCCTTAATTGTTTCAGGCAAGCACCATAAAGGTGATGTTTTTGCAACTGCACGTATTGCCGGTATTCAGGCTGCAAAAAAAACCTGGGATCTGATCCCGCTTTGCCATCCATTGCTACTGTCGAAAGTAGAAGTACAGCTAGAAGCTATTGAGGCTGAAAATATGGTACGCATTGAGTCATGCTGTAAGTTGGCAGGCAAAACTGGCGTTGAGATGGAAGCATTGACTGCGGCGTCAGTAGCCGCTCTGACTATCTATGATATGTGTAAAGCTGTACAGAAAGATATGGTTATTGGTCAGGTCCGTTTGTTAGAAAAAACAGGTGGCAAGTCAGGTCATTTTAAGGTGGAAGCATGATTAACGTACTTTTCTTTGCACAGGTAAAAGAGCTGGTTGGCGTTGATCGCCTTGAAGTAAACGCGGAGTTTGAAACTGCTGAAGCACTACGTGAACACTTGAGTGAGCGCGGTGACAAGTGGCAGTTGGCGCTGGAATCAGGCAAGTTGCTGGTTGCAGTAAACCAGACTATCTGCCCGTTAGAAAGCGCGATCAAGGATGGGGATGAAATTGCATTCTTCCCGCCTGTCACCGGAGGTTAATGATGATATCAGTACAGTTTGAAGATTTCTCTGTTGCAGATGAATACGCCAAGTTGGCGGAAGGGACTGATGCTGGTGCAGTCGTTACTTTCATTGGCAAAGTGCGTGATTTCAATCAAGGGGATAGTGTAACAGGGCTTTCACTAGAGCATTATCCGGGAATGACTGAAAAATCACTGGAGGAAATTGTAGAACAGGCCCGCGAGCGTTGGCCATTGCTGCAAACCCGGGTGATTCACCGTGTTGGCGACTTGGAACTTGGTGATCAGATCGTTTTTGTTGGTGTTTCAAGTGCCCATCGCGGTGCTGCTTTTCAGGCATGTGAATTCATCATGGACTATTTGAAAACCCGTGCGCCATTCTGGAAAAAAGAACAGACGGCTGATGAATCCCGCTGGGTCGATGCCCGTGAAACCGATACTTCTGCAGCCGATCGCTGGAAAAAAGAGCTGTAAGAAATGCGCTCTAGGCCCCTAGAGCGTGTATCTAGCCGTTTTAGCAGGGTAGAGCGGCCTCTTGGCTGCTTGCCCAGCCTGTTTTGCTAAGAATCAGACTTCCCCCCTTTTTTGCATAATCCGTCAATTCCCTTCCTTTTCTGAGTAGCATAATTAACACCCTTTCACTATCTGATACATACCATTAACAGCTCAAGGCCACATACTAGCAGGCTAATAAATGGCTACTTACACTTATCTAACAAGCTCGTGAATAATCTTTCTCTAATATTCAGGTATTTTTTCAGTCATGGGTGTGCTAATTTCAAAATATAGGAATAAATAACCACTTTATTTGAATTGTTATAAAGTTTCGTGTTGTTCGGTGAAGAAAGGAGCGTAGTTATGATCAGGAGCGATCGATTACTCTATGAAATTGCGCCAGATGGTTTTGGTGGGCGTCATTGTGAACCTTGGGAACAATGGCGTGAACGGGCCCAAAGCATCTTGCCCCAGTTTCCTGAAGAGGTATTGGAACAGTGGGTATATCGTCATTGGAAAGGAGTGCTGTGTAATTGGGGCTGGTTAGACTTTCAGGCGATGTCCTTTTCCAAAGAAAGTTGGAGTACCGAAGATATCATTACGCAAATTAAAACACCGCATGATGATGTGGTTAGCAAGTTTTCGAACCGTATGAATAATCCTATTTTTCAGCGCAGTTGGTTGGTGCAGAACATGCAGGAAAATGGGTCTTGGCCAATTGCGCCCATCGTATTGCATTATGAAAGAGATTTGTATGCGACAAACGGGAGGGTATTACAAGCGCCTTATAACTTGCTAGAAGGCCATCATCGGCTTGGTTACTTGAAATCTCTTATCGAACAAGAGGCATATGTACAGGAACAGCATGATATATGGTTAGTTCGTATTGCTCTTCACTAATAGTGAGTAATTTCTCCCCAGAATAATAAGGCAGCCTTCGAGAGGTTGCCTTTTTTGAATCCACAAGATTGTATTTTTATGCTCAATGTCGAGTTAACATTTTTGTCCTGATTTTGACCTTTTTTTGCCTTAATAGTCGCTGGCGAGAAAAATATTTAGCTTTTTTTTATAATTTTTTTGTCTTTTTGGTTATTTTGTATTCCATTTGGTTATTGATATAACAAACAGTAAAATTCATAAAAAGTGAATAATATTCCAAACCAAACGGTTGTTTTATAAAATCAATGAATTTTTATGCTCTCACTGCTGTGTATTACGTGGTACAAGACTCTGCGATTGATGTTTTTTGTGGTGATTTATCGTGTTGCGGTGTTTTTTTGTTGCTGTTATGTTTCTTTGCGACTCGGGATGGGTCAATAAGTACAAAAAAATTATTACAGGTAAGTAAAATGAAAAAAACACTATTAGCAGTAGCAATTCCCGCCGTTATTTTCAGCAACGCTGTCAGCGCTGTCGAACTTCTAAAAAATGATGAAGCAATGGTTGATTTCTATGGCCAGCTTCGTACCGAAGTAAAAAAACTAGAAGATAAAGATGTTACCCTGAATGCGGGCTCATCTCGTACTGGCGTAAAGGCACAGTATGTACTTACCGATACAGTGGATGTGTTCGGTAAAGTTGAATTTGGTCTGAACTATGCACACGATGGTTCTGATTACACAATGAAAAACCGCCTGCACTATGCAGGTCTAGATACAGATTTTGGTAAGTTTACTTTTGGTCGCCAGTGGGTTGTGTCGGATGACGTCTACGGTGCAGATTATTCTTACTTCTTTGGTGGAACAGGGCTTCGTCATGCGACCTTATCAGGTGCTCGCCATGATTCTTTGATTAAATACAATTTCGAAGGCGAGAGCTTCCAACTGGCTGCCAACTATGGTCTTGACGAGGACGATTCTAACCAAGAGCTAGCGGAACTATACTTGGTGACAAGTGCTGGTGATTTCAACTTCCACGTAGGTGGTGGTGTAAACCGCGATAAGTCTTACAAAGTCGGTAGTGATGATTCAACAGGTAAAGATGTTGATGTTAATGCGGATATTGAGAATACCTTCTTTGAAGGTACGGTTGAGTATACGTTTGGCTCTGCACTGATTGGCTTTACTTATTATAATGCCGAGCTGAAAGATCAGGGATCGAATGTTTCAATTGATGAAAATGCATACAGCTTAGCGGGAACTTACAGCTGGGCAGATAATGCGACGGCATATGCTGGTTATGAGTATGTTGAGCAAGAATCAAAAGCGCTAAGTGCTGATGGTGACGGAACACTGATCTACGTTGGTACTGATTACCACTTCAATAGCTGGTCACGAATTTATGTTGAGTATGGTTACGGTGATGGCACAACGCTAGGTTACTCGAACAAGGGTAGTGATAACTCAATAAAAGCAACAGATGCTGATGGCGAAAGTAGCTTTGCTCTAGGTGCACGCGTTTACTGGTAATTACCTCAACATTCATTGCCTTATTTTTTGCCCGGCTTGATAGCCGGGCTTTTTTGTATTTTATCGCTGTTATCATATAAAGAAATTAGTTACAGGTGCAAAACGAGAGGGGGAGTTGATTAATCAAACTTTGCAAGCTGTTGATAACAACTACGTTCGGCTGAGTTGAGTTCCATCATCACAGACTGAATATCCGTCTGCTGTTGTAACAATAGCTTCTGTCGATGTTGTATGGCATTAAGCATTGCTTGCAGCTGCTTCTTATTTCGCTTCTCAGCATCATAGAGATGAAAGAGTTCATGAATATCGGTAAGACTAAACCCTAACCGTTTCCCTCGTAAAATAAGTTTTAAACGTGCCCGGTCTTGGCGTGAAAAGACACGATTCTTTCCTTTTCGGCTCGGTTTTAGCAGCCCCTGATCTTCGTAGAAACGAATGCTTCTGAGGGTTACAGCAAACTCGTGGGCCAACTGTGAGATAGTAAAGGTCTCTGCAATGTCTTGATTAGGTTTGTTCATTGGTCGTCATTCCGTCGATACTCCAGAGCGAGTCCATGCTCTAATCGCGGATCATTCCACACCAGGCAAAAATTCACAAGTAGGCTGAATCATCGGGCGCGGTTTGGGGCAGGTAGTGCTGGTGAAGTTAGGGGCATAAAAATAGCCCCTTTAAAAGGGGCTATGGTGGTGAAATCAAGCTGTCTAAACCAGCTTATTTAGCACCGTTAGATTCACTTTTGGCTTTATGTGCTGGCGGCACATAACCATGGCGAACACGGGAAGGACTAGGACGCGAGAAACAACCAGCTGGTCTCATATATCAACTCTCAAGATAGAACGGAACGGGAACGGAACATCGAAACGAGTACTCATGACCTGAACATGATTAACCGTCTCAATAGTGATGATAGTAGCGTTATTGACCTGTTATAGGTACTTGAAAATTGTTAAAAAAAGCCTTTGTGAAAAGTTAATCTATCAGTGTTTTTTTTATTCAATTTCGTTATTAAGGGTGTGCTACAGGCGTAATTTTGTCTTTTGTGCCATATTTAAAATCCGGCCTGAAAATTTCCTGACGATTTTTTCTAGCATAGGGAATAATTATTCAGTTAGGGCTTTCTATACGGTTGCTGGCTGTAGCTGTTTCTTATGAAAGATCTTATTGAAGTTCCTGTTATTTTGGTTAACAGCGGAGGGTTCCATGAAGCACAAACGTGTATCAAACCGACGAATGAAACAAATACTGGGTGAGATTATTTACGAAAATATGCACAGTGGTTCACAAAATAGGGATGATGATCAAACATTAGTTGAAAAGAAACAACAGTCAGCCAGAGATAATGCTCCTGATCTCAATATAGACAGTGAAAATAAGTAAGTGACCGTTGTTTCTAAAGCGTCCTATTCAGGGCGCTTTTTTATGTCTGCGTGTCATGTTTTTACATGAATGTTATTGACTCTTTTGTGTTTTGTTACTGGTCTGAGGTTTTTATGCTGGTTATTTATTCAAATCTACAATTAATTATGCAAATTTAGAGTTTTTTTAGCGTTTTTGGCGGATATTTCTCTGTTGTTAGGTTTTTATGACAGAATGAACTGTAACCAAACGTTTGGGCTAGTTATTTGAACTGGTTTGATGGTGAATATTAAGCACAATATCACTTTTTGTTGTGAATTTGTGGCAAATTGCTTCAATGCCTGATAAAGTTTTGACCAATTCTTCGGTTCGCTCTGCATTGTTGAGGATTAATAATGCAGACACTGCTGACATTTTATGCGCCAACTGAAGAACGTCATGGACGTATTGATAGAATGTATTGGAGCTAATGCATGTATAAGAATAAAATTACTCAGGCGCTTTTATTGGGCGCGGGTATGACCGTAGCAGCAACCTCTTTTTCTGCACTTGCTGCTGAAGTGCCAGCTGGTGTTAAGCTAGCTGCGAAACAAGAACTGGTTCGCGGTAACGGTACTGAAGTTGCTTCACTGGATCCACATAAAACCGAAGGTGTACCAGAGTCACACGTTATTCGTGATCTGCTGGAAGGCCTAGTTAATCAGGACGAAAACGGTAACACTGTCCCTGGTGTTGCAGAAAGCTGGGAAACCACTGACAACCGTTCGTTCACTTTCCACCTGCGTAAAGATGCAAAATGGTCGAACGGCGATCCTGTCACCGCACATGACTTTGTTTACAGCTTTAAGCGTGCAGTTGATCCGGCAACAGCTTCTCCTTACTCATGGTACCTAGAAATGACGACCATGAAGAATGCTGATGAGATCATCGCAGGCAAAGCGGACAAAGAAACGCTTGGTGTAACAGCCATCGACGACAACACGCTGAAGATTGAACTTGAAGCTGCCGTACCATACTTTGTGAAAATGATGGGCCACACAACAGTGAAGCCTGTTAACAAAAAAGTGGTTGAGAAGTACGGTGACGACTGGACTAAACCTGCCAACTTTGTTGGTAATGGTGCATTCGCTCTGGACAAGTGGGTTGTGAATGAACGTATTGTTCTGAAGCGTAACCCTCAGTACTGGGATAACGACAAGACGGTTATCGATCAGGTTACTTTCCTGCCGATTGAAAACCAAGTTGCCGAAATGAACCGCTTCCTGGCGGGCGAAATTGATATCACTAACGAACTACCGAACGAGCACTTCCGTCGACTGCAAAAGCAGCATTCAGACGTAGTGTCTATTTCTGGTAACCTGTGTTCGTACTACTATGGTTTCAACAACGCAAAAGCACCGTTTGATGATGTACGTGTTCGTAAAGCACTGTCTTATGCTATCGATCGTGACATCGTGACCAAGGCGTTGCTGGGTCAAGGTCAAAAGTCTGGCTACTTCCTAACACCGGAAATTACAGCTAACTTTAACCCTGTAACTCCAGCGTACGGTAAGCTGACTCAGAAAGAGCGTAATGCTAAAGCGAAAGAGCTTCTTGAAGAGGCTGGTTTCGATACAGGTAACCCTCTAGAGTTTACCCTGCTGTATAACACGTCTGAAAACCACAAGAAGATTGCAGTAGCAATTGCCTCTATGTGGAAGAAGAACCTAGGTGTTACAGCTAATCTGGAAAACCAGGAGTGGAAGACTTACCTAGATAACCGCCGCCAAGGCAACTTCGATGTAACCCGTGCCGGCTGGTGTGGCGACTACAACGAAGCATCTAGTTTCCTATCCCTAATGCAGAGCAACAATAGCTCAAACGATCCTAAGTATCACAGCAAAGCTTATGATGCGATCATGGAAAAAGCACTGAACTCAACCTCAGAAACTGAGCGTGAGCAGCTTTATATCCAGGCTGAAAAGCAACTTGCTGCAGATATGCCAATTGCACCTATCTATCAGTACGTAAAAGCGCGTTTGGTTAGCACCAAAGTAGGTGGCTTCCCTACGAACAACGCTGAAGACAAGCTGTTCTCGAAAGATATGTACATCATTGCTGACTAATAAACAGCAAGATAATAAATAAGCGCTGCTCCCATGGTGGGGGCAGTGCCGATTGTCATTTTTAATTTCTGGCAATCTTCCTAACTGTCACAGACTAAAATATACGGTGGAGTTTATGATTAAATTCATCGCCAAACGGATTTTTGAAGCGATACCAACCCTGTTGGTATTAATTACAATCTCGTTTTTCCTGATGCGCTTTGCACCAGGCAACCCATTTTCAAGCGAACGCCCGCTTCCTCCTGAAGTAATGGCCAACATCGAAGCCAAGTATGGTTTGGATAAGCCTGTCTTCGAGCAATACACAACTTACCTCGGTAATATTGTACAGGGTGACTTTGGCCCATCATTCAAATATAAAGATTTCACGGTAAATGAACTGGTAACAAAAGCACTGCCAGTGTCAGCCAAAATCGGTTTCTTTGCGTTTATCTTTGCATTGGTGATGGGGGTAGCCGTCGGAACCATTGCCGCATTGAAACAAAATAGCTGGATAGACTATATGATAATGTCCACGGCCATGGCCGGGGTGGTCATGCCGTCCTTTATCCTCGCCCCGGTATTAATTTATATCTTTTCGATTAACCTAGGCTGGCTGCCGGCGGGCGGTTGGCTTGATGGTTCGTTGAAATACATGTTACTGCCAATGTTTGGTATGTCGCTGCTGTATGTTGCTACGTTTGCCCGTATTACCCGCGGTAGCATGATTGAAACGTTAAACAGTAACTTCATCCGTACCGCACGTGCGAAAGGTTTGAGCTACCCGTACATCATCATCAAGCATGCACTGAGACCCGCACTACTACCCGTTGTGTCTTATATGGGCCCTGCTTTCGTCGGTATCATTACTGGTTCGGTGGTTATTGAAACTATTTTTGGCCTGCCAGGCATTGGTAAGCTATTTGTTAACGCCGCCTTTAACCGTGACTACTCGCTGGTTCTTGGTATCACTATTCTTATCGGTACGCTGACTATTATCTTCAATGCCATTGTCGATATTGTACTGGCGTATATTGATCCGAAAATTCGTTACTAAGGGGCCGAACAAATGATGCTTACTAAAAAAGACAATGTAGAGGCCGTTGAAAAGTTTTCAGAGCAACTGGAAATTGAAGGCCGTAGCCTATGGCAGGATGCGGGGATCCGCTTTAAGCGAAATAAGGCTGCAATGTTCAGCTTGGCTATTCTGTCACTCATCACACTTGCCGTCATCTTTGGCCCAATGTTCAGTTCATATGCTTTTGATGATACGGATTGGTATGCGTTGCATGCGGCACCGAGCTTCGGTGAGGAAGGTCACTTCTTTGGTACCGATAGTCTAGGTCGTGACTTGTATACCCGTACCTTGATTGGTGGCCGGATCTCCCTGATGGTGGGTATTCTTGGTGCCTTGGTCGCAGTAGTGATTGGTACCTTATACGGTGCAGCTTCAGGTTTTATCGGCGGCCGTACCGACCGAGTAATGATGCGTATCCTCGAGATTCTTTATTCGATTCCATTCATGTTCTTCGTGATCGTCTTGGTAACCTTCTTCGGCCGAAACATCATGCTGATCTTTGTGGCTATCGGGGCAATATCATGGCTCGATATGGCCCGTATTGTTCGTGGTCAGACACTGTCTCTACGCGGCAAGGAGTTTATTGAAGCGGCGCATGTATCCGGCGTAAGCCGCTGGCGGATCATTACTCGCCACATCGTACCAAACGTTCTAGGTATTGTTGCCGTGTACTCAACCCTACTGATACCGACAATGATCCTGATTGAATCATTCTTAAGTTTCCTAGGCCTGGGTGTCCAGGAGCCAATGACAAGCTGGGGAGCCTTGTTGCAGGAGGGCTCTCAAACTATGGAGGTTGCCATCTGGCAGCTGATGTTCCCGGCTGCATTTATGATGGTAACTTTGTTCTGCTTTAACTATGTGGGTGACGGTTTGCGTGACGCACTGGATCCAAAAGACAGATAAGAATGAGTCGTGCTTTAGCTCATGACCGACGAAGTTGAGGTCATGAGCTGGAGGCGAAAAGTTATAAGGAAGTATTATGAGCTTATTAAATGTCAAAGATCTGCGCGTAGAATTTACAACACAAGACGGTATCGTCACCGCGGTTAATGATCTTAACTTTTCTCTGCAGCAGGGTGAAACCCTAGGCATCGTTGGTGAATCAGGTTCAGGTAAAAGCCAGACGGTTTTTGCCATTATGGGCCTGCTTGCCAAGAACGGTATTATCAGTGGTAGTGCCAAGTTTGAAGGCCGTGAGATTTTAAATCTGCCGGAAAAAGAGCTGAACAAAATTCGCGCCGAGCAGATCGCGATGATTTTCCAGGATCCGATGACCTCACTTAACCCATACATGAAAGTGAGCGATCAGCTAATGGAAGTGCTGATGCTGCACAAAGGCATGGGCAAGGCAGAAGCCTTTGAAGAAAGTGTCCGCATGCTGGATGCGGTTAAAATTCCAGAAGCGCGTAAGCGTATTACCATGTACCCACATGAGTTCTCTGGCGGTATGCGTCAGCGTGTAATGATCGCGATGGCACTGTTATGCCGTCCTAAGTTGTTGATTGCTGATGAGCCAACAACCGCGCTGGATGTAACCGTTCAGGCGCAGATCATGGAAATGCTCAATGAGCTGAAAAGCGATTTCAATACTGCGATCATTATGATCACCCACGATCTGGGTGTCGTTGCCGGTAGCTGTGACAAAGTGCTGGTAATGTATGCTGGCCGTACAATGGAGTACGGTAAGATCAACGAAATTTTCTATAAGCCATCACATCCTTACACTGAAGGCCTGCTCAAGGCGATCCCACGTCTTGATACCGAGGGGGAGGAGTTACCAACCATTCCAGGTAACCCGCCTAACCTACTACGCCTACCTGTTGGTTGCCCTTACCAGGAGCGTTGCCACAGGGTGTCAAGTCGTTGTTCGCAGGAAGCTCCTGCTTTGAAGGACTTTACCGAAGGTCGTTTACGTGCGTGTTTTTCTGATGTGGGGACGTGGTAATGGAAGCACAAAAAAATCTACTGTTAGATATTACAGATCTGAAAGTTCACTTTGATATCGCGGCCAAGTCAGCATGGCCGTGGAGCAAGTCGTCAAAGCTAAAGGCGGTCGACGGTGTCGGTATTCGTCTATATGAAGGTGAAACACTAGGAGTTGTTGGTGAATCGGGCTGTGGTAAATCAACATTTGCCCGTGCCGTGATAGGCCTGGTTGAAGCCACTGATGGTAACGTTGTCTGGCTGGGTCAAGATTTGACTAAGTTGGATCACGCCGCTATGCGCGAAAAGCGTAAAGAAATTCAGATGATTTTCCAGGATCCGCTAGCCTCACTGAACCCGCGTATGACCGTTGGTGAAATTATTGCTGAGCCACTGAAGGCTTTCTATCCAGATCTTGCTGTTGATGATGTTAAGCAGCAAGTTAAAGAGATGATGACCAAGGTTGGCTTGTTGCCTAACGTTATCAACCGCTATCCTCACGAATTCTCGGGTGGTCAGTGTCAGCGTATTGGTATTGCTCGTGCTTTGATATTGAAACCGAAGCTGATTATTTGTGATGAGCCTGTTTCAGCATTGGATGTATCAATTCAGGCACAGGTTGTAAATCTACTGATGTCACTACAGAAAGAAATGGGGCTCAGCCTTATTTTTATTGCACACGATCTCTCGGTAGTGAAACACATTTCTGACCGAGTGCTAGTGATGTATTTGGGTAATGCGGTAGAAATGGGCGAAAGCGATGCATTGTTTGCAGAGCCCAAGCACCCTTACACCAAGGCATTGATGTCAGCCGTACCGATCCCCGATCCGGATCTGGAGCGCAATAAACACATTGAATTGTTGGAAGGCGAACTACCTTCACCAATGAACCCGCCGTCTGGCTGTGTATTCCGCACTCGTTGTCCTCAGGCAACGGCCTCTTGTGCTGAGATGAAGCCTCAGTTGGAAGGTGGTGACATTCATGCAGTTGCTTGCCTGAATGTGCATTAATTCAAGCCTGTGACAGGCTTTAAGCGCGGTGTCAAAGCCGCGCTTTTTTTCGCCTGAAGGTTTGTCATAAAAATGTCGCGTGGCGTCATGATATTGGCCTTTTTAGGCTATTGTAGAATATTGATAAAATTGTAATTAATTATTACATTTTGACTGAATAATACGAACAAGGATTGTTTATATGCGGTCACTATCGGTGCAGTGGAAAATTACCCTAATGTCAGGGTTTAGCTTGTTGGTTACTGTTATGGTGCTAACTGGCTTGTCTTTTTATTTTTCTGGCCAGAGCCAGCAGTTGGTGAGTGAGCAGTCATTCACTTCCCTTCGCAACAAATCCCAAGATGTTGTCCAGGCTCAGGCCGAGCGACAGGCGATCTATGTCCAGCAGTATCTGGATGAAGCCACTTATCGCGCTGAAATGCTGGCCCAGAGCGTATTGTTTCTGAAGTTCAATGCTGAGGAAAACTATACCAATAGCTCGGAGCTACGGGGCTCAATTAATGAGTTATTACGGCGTTCGGTGAATGAGTTTTCTAATATCTACGGTGCGTTTGCGGTCTTTACGCCGAACGGACTGGATGGTGAAGATAACAACTATCATGATGCCGATTATGTTGGGGCCAATGAGACAGGTCGATTTGCACCTTACTGGTCAAAGTCCGGCTCTGGTGAGGCCGAACAATTCATTATTAGTGAACAAGAGGTTGTGGATACAAGCGCTAACCAGTGGTTTAGCTGTAGTTTTAATTCGCTTGCGACCTGTGTGTTAGACCCACAATACGCGGCCAGAGGTGAAGGTGGACAGCTGATTAGCACCATAACTATTCCGCTAAAGGTTGAAGGGCAAGCTGTCGGTGTGATGGGAATTGATATCCGTCTTGATGCGCTTCAGTCTGTGATCAATGGTGTTGACCAGAACTTATTCAGTGGCTATGGAAAAGTGTCCTTGCTTAGCCAGGATGGGACGATTGTCGCTTGGGATCAAGCCAGTGATCGTCTTGGCAGTAAAATCAGTAATAGTGACGGCTTGCCAGCAGAATTAAACCGTTGGTTGTCGAAAGGTGAAGAATTTGTCGGTTGGAGCAATGATCAGCAATGGTTATTGGCTTATACCCCGGTTGGACTGGGTCAAGCGACCTGGGGGGTTGTTATACAGCTTCCTGCACAGAAAGTGTTGGCCGAAGCGATTGCTTTAGACAACGCCATTCAGGTGCAGCGTGATGAATCGTCATGGATACAGCTCATCGTCAGTGGAGGAATAGCATTAGCGGGCTTGTTGGTCGTGTTACTGGCTGCATCTCGTTTAGTGGCTCCAATCAAGCAGGTTGCCGAAAGGCTGAAGGACATTGCTTCAGGCGAAGGTGATTTGACCCAGCGTCTGCATGTCGAGCAACAAGATGAAGTGGGTGAATTGGCCCTTTGGTTTAATCGGTTCTTGGATAAGCTGCAAAATACCATTAGCCAGGTTGTTGTTGCGGTGGATGAAGTGGGCAAAACAGCCACTGAAGCAGCCGATGTGGCTAGCCGCACCCGAGATGGCAGCCAGTCGCAATTTAAAGAGGTCGACATGGTGGCAACGGCTTCTGAGGAAATGGCTCAAACCGCCGAGCAAGTTGTTCATCACACTGAAACGGCAGTGGTTGCAGCAAGCCAGGCTGATATTTCAGCTCAGGATGGCCAGGGAGTTATTCAGGCTTCTGCGAATTCAATGAACACTCTAGTTTCACGAATGGAAACAGCTGTACCGGTGGCTAAGGATTTGGAAAGTAACAGTGAAGATATCAACCAAATCTTGCAGGTGATAGAGGGGATCTCTGAGCAGACAAACCTACTGGCGTTAAATGCTGCGATAGAGGCCGCTCGGGCGGGTGAGCAAGGACGTGGTTTTGCTGTTGTGGCTGATGAAGTGCGTCAGCTTGCCAGCCGAACGCAGGACTCAGTTGGTCAGATCCGTACTGTGATTGAAGTGCTACAGCAAGGAACACGAGATGTAGTTGGCGCAATTGAAGAGGGTAACCAGCTAGCCGGTGATACGGCGCAGCAGGTTGGCCAAGCTGTTGAGAGCCTGAATCAAATTACGGATGCAGTGAAATCAATCCAGTCGATGAATGAGCAGATCATGCATGCCGCGCAGGAGCAGCAGGCAGTTTCGGGTGAAGTAAACCGTAATGTTGCCAACATTCGTAACCTGAGTGAAAGTATTTTGAGCCAGGCTGAAAATTCAGCCGATATTGGCGAGCGGCTGACAAGTTTGTCAACACATCAGCAAGAGCTGGCGGGGCAATTTAAAGTTTAACCGCTCGATGTTTGTGATAATAACAAGAGCACAAGAGCGAAATACAGGCCTGATAGCTTTCTTCAATGGGCTATCGGGCCTGTTTCATTTGGCCGTTACTCGACAGGGTACCAATAACCTAAGTTAACTAACTGGGTTAGCAAGGCAATAAAAGCCGGATGATCAAGCTGTTTACCTAGGGATGCACTGGTGATTTGTTCTTCGTCGCACAGGTAAGTGGCAGCAAAACTGCACTCTTCAGGAAGCTCGAAACGTTCACCGTTGATGTACAGAATATGTGGCTGCTCGGGGTAGTAAAATGCTCGCAGGCCACCCAAGCGCCTCATGATCTCGCCATCTTCAAGGAACTGGTAGGTTTCGCTGTTTTGCCATGGTGGTTCGGCTGTAATAACATCTAGCTCGTGACGGCTATTGCTCAGGTGCTCACCCATCCACTGCTTCATCAGGTGGGGATGATCCAATAAGCTGCGCATCATGGCTTCCATGTCCTGATATTCTGCCTCCAGAATAGCTCCACTGTTGTTACGCGCAGGTAAGTCAGGATTATGATAATGAACATCACCCATCTCATTGGCGATGGTAAAATCGGCAAAACTGCTTAGAAGCTCCTGTTTTTTCGGTGAGCGGAACCCGACAGAAAAGCTCATTGAGGTTTCGATTGCGTAGCCATCATGCGGAAAGCCTGGTGGGATATACAGAATATCACCCGGTTCTAGAATTTCATCAATGATGGGCTCAAAAGCCTTGATTTGGCGCAGGGCAGGGTGACCAAACTCTTCTTCATAGTCGTCTTTTTTCGGACCGACACGCCAGCGTCGTTTACCGGAACCCTGAGTGATAAAAACGTCATATTGATCGATATGCGGGCCAACGCCTCCCCCTGGTGTAGAGTAGCTGATCATCAGATCATCGAACAGCCAGTTGGGCAGCTGACGGAAAGGAGTGACAAGTTGTGCGGCACCTTCATGCCAGTGGTTTGCAGCTTGAACAATGAACGACCAGTGATCTTCCGGTACATTGTCAAAGTTAAGCGGGCCATGGCGGACATCCCACTCTTCACCATGCTTGGCGATATAACGTGAATCGACCTCTTCCTCCATTGCCAGCCCGGCAAGTTCATCCGGGCTGATCGGGTCAACAAAGTCCTTGAAACCACCTTTTATTACGGTGGGTTTTTTCTGCCAGTATTCAGACAGAAACTCTTCAAACGAGAAAGTAAGCTGGTACATAGTGTCACTGAGTCGATATGCATTTGCCGCGATTATAGCGCATTCCACACCATAGGGTGATGTGGAATGTGCAGGCTTATTCTGCTGGCAGCAAACGAAGGAGCGGAAATGCAGCCTTTTGTTGATCATGGCTGACCACAAAACCGATCAATGTCTCTGAGCCTGGTTCGAATGCCTTGGCAACATAGCCATTAGGTTCGCGCATTATTTCCCAGTTCGCATCGGTACGAGCCGTTTGACCCGACAGGTTTAAGGGGAACCACGGAGTTTTTGCTTTAATAAGGCTTGCAGGCAGTCTTACAGGTGTTGGCGTTCCTGCAAGGGTTTTAGCCAGTGCCATTGCTGACAGCATGGTTGGTTGCAAGAATGCCCTGACTTTGCCACCAAGCTCAGCGCAATCACCCAGCGCGTACACGCCTTCTGCGGATGTTCTTAGATGATCATCTACAACAATCCCTTGCTTGACCATCATATTAGCTTGCTTAGCGAGGTCAGTGTTTGGTTTAAGGCCCATAGCCGCAATTACCACATCAGCCTCTACATTACTTTGATCGTCGAATTGTGCGATCAGCTGCTGGTGGTGTCGGTTAATTCCTTCGACTGCAGAAGACAGTTTAATGTTAACCCCATTTTCAGCCATCGTCTGGTACAGTTCAGCTCCAAGGAAGGAGGGAAGCAGTGTTGGCATGATGCTGCCTGCTCGATCGCAGATTGTCACTTGTTTGCCTGCATTGGCAAGATCCATGGCAATCTCAGTACCAATTAACCCGGCCCCAAGAACAAGGATCGACTTGGCCGTAGCAATTTTGTCCTGGTGGTTGGCGTATTCGCCCAAGCTATTGAGGGTGACGATTTCACCTGTTGCGTTACCATCAAAGGCAGGCACAAATGATGAGGCGCCTGTTGCTAACACCAGCTCTGAGTAGCTGATAGCAGTGTCTGCAAGCTGAACTGCTTTGGCTTGCGTATCAATGGACTGAACTTTGGTATTATTCAGTAATTCAATGTTGTACGTGCTGGCGAACTCTTCAGCCGATTGCTTGATTAAATCAAAAGCGCTCTGTTTGCGTGAGAAAACATGGCTGAGATCCGGTTTTGAGTAGTCATCACCACTGTCGGCAGTAATGACGGTCACTGGTGTCTCGGCGTCAAGCTTACGTAGTGACTTTACTAATTGGTAAGCGGCAAAGCCGCTCCCAATAATGACAATGTGTTTATCCATCACTTCAGTCCTTAGGCAATAGGTTCAAAGACTTCTTTACCGATACCGCAGTCAGGGCAAAGGAAAGAGTCTGGTACGTCAGCCCAAGTGGTTCCTGGCGCGACATCCTGGTTTGGCTCACCCTGCTCTGGGTCATAAACCCATTGGCAGACGGTACAAATCTGTTTTTGCTCACTGGCAGCTGAATCACAGCTCTTTTCTGCAGGCGCGGTACTAGCGGTGTTAAGTGCTGCTGGCTGAGCGATTGAGACTTCTGGTACCTTGCTTTCAGTAACTTGTGATGTTGCTGTCTTCGTTTCAACAATAGGCTGCAGTGCCCATTCACGAGCTATCTTACGGCCGTGCTCACGGCATTCTTCCATTGCCTTGCCGTCTGGGCGCCATTTGGTTTTCATTCCGACTGTGGTGAAGAATCCTGCATCCGTCAGGCGGGCATGAATACGGTCAACGGCACCGCCATTCCAGCCATAACTACCGAATGCCCCCGCTTTTTTACCTTTAAAGCGCAGGCCGGTAATTTCCTCAAGCATGCCCGCTACTTTAGGCATCATCACGTTATTCATGGTTGATGAGCCCACTAACACACCTTTAGAACCGAATACATTGGTGAGAATTTCATTCTTGTCATGGCGAGAGACATTAAAGATCTTCACGGCGACATTGGGATCGGTTTCAGTAATACCTTGCGCAATACCGTCGGCCATCATGCGGGTATTGTTAGACATTGAGTCATAGAAGATTGTTATTTTGTCTTCTTTGTATTCATCCGCCCACTCAAGGTATTTTTCAATAATCTGAGTTGGGTTATCACGCCAGATCACACCGTGAGAGGTGGCAACCATATCGACAGGTAGATTAAAGCCAAGTACTTCGTGGATTTTTGCTGTTACCAACGGGCTAAATGGGGTCAGGATGTTTGCGTAATAGCGCAGACACTGCTCCATCAGTTCGTTGTACTCGACTTCATCATTGAACAGACGCTCATCGCAGTAGTGCTGTCCGAAAGCATCATTACTGAAAAGTACTGCATCTTCAGTCATATAAGTCATCATGCTATCAGGCCAATGCAGCATAGGCGTTTCGATGAATACCAATGACTTACCATTGCCGATATCAATGCTGTCACCAGTTTTTACAGTGTTGAAATTCCACTCGGGGTGATGGTGGTGGCCGGTAATAGAGTCGACGGCATTTTCTGTACAGTAAATTGGCGTATTAGGGATCTTTGACATCAACAGTGATAATGCACCAGCGTGATCTTCTTCTGCATGGTTAATAACAATTAGGTCGATATCATTTAGGTCGATTTCCTGCTCAAGCTTCTGTACGAAGTCATAGCTGAATTTATGGTCGACGGTGTCAATTAACACGTTTTTACCTTCACGGATCAGGTAACTGTTATAGCTCGTTCCCTTTAGTGTTTTATATTCTGTGCCGTGGAAATCTCGAACTTCCCAGTCGCGTTGGCCAACCCAGTGAATGTTGTTTTTAACGTGAATAGACATATTGATTACCTAAGTTTTGCTTAACATGTATTTTGAATGCATGTTAGTGGCCAGGGCTGATTTGATCAAGTATAAAGTTGTATTAAAAATGCACCTTTAACGTATGGTGTTGATATTGTTATGAATAAATATTTTACGTGCGTGGGAGAAGAAGGCGGGAATAAAAAAGGCCAGCATAGAGCTGGCCTTAGAATATGGTTGAAAAGCAATTACAGCTTGTCAGTTAGCTTCACTGCATCACCGATGTAGTTAGCTGGGGTCATCTCTTTAAGACGCGCTTTCTCGTGCTCAGGAAGCTCAAGGCCGTCGATGAATGCGCGCATGCCTTCACCGTCTACTCGCTTGCCACGAGTCAGCTCTTTCAGCTTCTCATAAGGCTTCTCGATGCCGTAGCGACGCATAACGGTTTGTACTGGCTCTGCAAGTACTTCCCAGTTCTTGTCTAGCTCAGCTTCTAGCGCAGCCTGGTTGACTTCCAGTTTGCTAATACCTTTCAGCGTTGAAGTATAAGCAATGATTGCATAGCCACAGCCAACACCCAAGTTACGAAGTACCGTTGAGTCAGTCAGGTCACGCTGCCAGCGAGAAACCGGTAGTTTCTGTGCCAGGTGAGCGAAGATAGCATTTGCCAGACCCAGGTTACCTTCAGAGTTTTCGAAGTCGATTGGGTTAACTTTATGCGGCATCGTTGACGAGCCGATCTCACCGGCAATGGTCTTCTGCTTGAAATGACCCAGGGCGATGTAGCCCCAAACGTCGCGGTCGAAGTCTAGAAGAATCGTGTTGAAGCGCGCAATAGCGTCGAACAACTCAGCGATGTAGTCGTGTGGTTCGATTTGCGTTGTGTACGGGTTCCAAGTCACACCAAGAGATTCAGTGATGAACTCTTCGCTGAATTGGTGCCAGTCAACATCTGGGTAAGCTGAAAGATGTGCGTTGTAGTTGCCCACAGCACCGTTGATTTTCGCAAGAATTTCAACGCTTTCGATTTGCTTGAACTGACGTTCCATACGGTACGCCACGTTTGCCATTTCTTTGCCCATGGTTGATGGGGAAGCTGGCTGACCGTGGGTACGAGACAGTAGAGGGACTTCGCGATATTCGTTTGCTAAGCCCTTAATCGCATCGATGACGTTGCGAATTTCAGGCAGGACCACTGTCTCACGCGCTTCGTGTAGCATTAGGGCGTGAGAAGTATTGTTGATATCTTCAGACGTACATGCAAAGTGAATGAATTCGTTCACTGCGTGCAGCTCTGGTACTTCAGCTACTTTTTCTTTCAGGAAGTATTCAACAGCTTTAACATCGTGGTTAGTTGTGCGCTCGATAGTCTTGATACGTTGCGCATCTTCTTCACTAAACTCAGCAGCAATGCGATCTAGGAATGCGTTTGCTTCGTCGCTGAATGCAGGAACTTCCACGATAGCGTCAGTAGCAGCCAGTTTTTGTAACCAACGGATTTCAACGATTGTGCGGTATTTTAGCAGACCAAATTCACTGAAAATGCTGCGCAGTGCACTAGTTTTACTTCCGTAGCGGCCGTCTACCGGGGAAACAGCAGTCAATGCTGACAGTTCCATGTTGCTCTCTCCTGATTAATAAGGGGTTTTAACAATTTGTCACTGTAACCGCTAGCCCACAGCGAATATGTAAAAACACTCACTGTGTACTAAACCGTTACCTTGCTAGGTGCTCAGCGATCGGGTCGGTGAGCACCGAATGATATTTTTAGCTCCGGGCAAGCAATATTTTTGCTTGCTCAACCATCTGCTTGCGACCAAAAATCAGGTGGCGACGCTTACCGCCAACCTGGCGCCAGAGTACAGCACCGCGTACTGCTGCCAGTAATAAGGCCCGTACCTTGTGTTGTACGTTTTGCTGCTGCAGATGAGCAGGCGTACCCGTTACCTGGATGCGAGGCCCGAGTGGGCTGATAATATCCAGGTAAAGATTGGCTAAGTTGCTCACCATCTGATCATCAAGCAATTCGAAATGATCAATCTGGCGTTTGGCTGTGTCTATCCGGTCGCCTAGCTGCGCCATGCTGTCACGGCGTGTTGAGAGCTTGCGTTCCAGTGCCATAACACTAACTAGGTAGCGTGTAATCTCGTTACCTGATGGTGTGCTGTCAATCTCGGCAGATAATGTTTCAAGGCCAATGCGTAGATTGGCTTCACTGCCATAGATTTCGATTGTGTTGGATGGATCTGTTACCACAATACTGTTTAAACAGGTTTCCAATGCATCGCGATCACAAGTGCCGTCACGGGCAATCTTTTGAACTAGTTTCACAGCCTGGCAAATGCCGGCAAACGCGATGGTACGGTCATATAAAGTTTGTGCCACGTGCGACAACTCCCTTAGATTCGCTGCTCAATAATACCGCCACCCAAGCAAACCTCGTCGCTGTAGAACACAGCTGACTGGCCCGGAGTAACTGCAATTTGAGGTTCATCAAAAATCACTTTGATGCTCTCATCATCGATAGGGATGATGGTACAAGGAATATCTTGCTGACGGTAACGAGTTTTTACCGTACATGTCAGCGGCTCACGAATTGGCTGGCGATCAACCCAGTGGAGCTGTGCCGCAATCAGGCCATCTGATTTCAGGCGAGGGTGATCTTTACCCTGGCCAACGACAAGTACGTTGCGCTCGACATCTTTATCGACCACGTACCATGCGTCTTCATTGCCGCCACCGCCTTTCTGGCCACCGATGTGAAGGCCCTTACGTTGACCAAGAGTGTGATACATCAGCCCCTGGTGTTCACCAATCACTTTGCCTTCATCAGCCGTTTCGATGTTACCAGGCTGTGCTGGCAGGTATTTGCCTAGGAATTCAGTAAACTTACGCTCACCGATAAAACAGATACCCGTTGAATCTTTTTTCTTCGCTGTTACTAGGCCTTGTTCTTCAGCAATGCGGCGTACTTCTGGTTTTTCCAGCTCACCGACCGGGAACAGGCTACGAGCAATTTGCTCATGGCTAAGGGTATACAGGAAATAACTTTGATCTTTATTGTTATCTACGCCGCGCAGCATTTTAGGCTTCTCGCCTTCCACGGTAGGGAAGCTGCGGCGGGTGTAGTGACCCATAGCAATGTAATCGGCTTCTAGAACTTCATCAGCAAATTCCAGAAACGCTTTGAATTTGATTTCTTTGTTACACAGAATGTCAGGGTTGGGGGTACGGCCAGCTTTATACTCAGCGAGGAAGTACTCAAACACATTGTCCCAGTATTCAGCAGCAAAGTTGATGGTATGAAGGTGGATACCCAGTTTGTCACATACAGCTTGTGCATCAGCGAGATCTTCTGCGGCAGAGCAGTATTCCTCGTTATCATCTTCTTCCCAGTTCTTCATGAACAGGCCTTCAACTTGGTAGCCTTGTTGAAGTAGCAAGTAGGCTGATACAGAGGAATCAACGCCGCCGGACATACCGACAATGACTTTTTTCTGGCTGTTATCTGACATATTTCTCTTCAGTCGTTAATAGTGTTAAGAGCGTAATTCTATCAGAAAGCTATTTCGTGAAACAGAGCGAGAGCAGAATCACACTTTAATAATTTTATCGCCTTTTCATATTACCAGCCAGATTTGCTGAAAAGTAATCAAAATGAGCGGTATAAACGACAATGTCGATGCAAGATTACGCTTACACCCCTGGATTTGCTAGTCGATTTTCAATTGCAACGCAAACGTTTGCTTTGTTGCGGCAATCATAGATGAACCTGAGGATAATGTGTAGTTTTTTTCGACTCGAAATTAGAAAAGTCTTGGGTATGCCGGCAAGAGACTGCCGGCAGAAGGTTTATTGTGCAGAAGCAGGAAGAGTGACTTCGCACCATTCGCCCGGAGCCAGGCCTTTGACTGTCCAGTCGGCCATTTTGTGGCGAATAAGCCGTAAGGTTGGAAAACCAATATGAGCTGTCATACGACGCACCTGGCGGTTTCTACCTTCTTTAAGGGTAATCGCCAGCCAGGTGGTTGGAATGTTCTTACGCTCGCGGATCGGCGGGTTGCGATCCCAGACAACAGGCTGCTCTATGCGCTCAACGCCTGCTGGCAGGGTCGGGCCATCTTTCAAGGTAACGCCTTTACGGAGTTGATCGAGCTGGTCGTCGCTAGGCGCACCTTCAACCTGCACCCAGTATATTTTAGGCTGCTTGGATTTTGGTTGTGTGAGGCGGGCTTGCAGCACACCGTCATTGGTTAGAACCAACAAACCTTCACTGTCCTTGTCCAGTCTTCCAGCTGGGTAAACATCCTTCACCGGGATGAAATCAGACAGTGTTTTATCCCCCGGTTCACCGCTAAACTGGGTGAGAACGTTATAAGGTTTGTTAAATAAAATGATCTTTTGCGGGCCGCGCGGGCGTTTGGGTTTATTAAATTTTCTTGATGCTCGGCGCTCATTATTAGAACGTTTAGGTTGACGCGAAGAGGTGTTTGGCTTCATAAATAGCGTGCTGTACTGGGGTGACGTAATTGACCCGCCTATTATACGCTAAAAATAACCCGAGTGGCGTATCGATAAAATTTCAAGTATGATTTGCGCGCATCTTACAAAAAGATAACAAATGGACGCTAGGAGATTTAAATGGATAGTAAAGTAGTTGTACCAGTTGAAGGTCAGAAGATTACTCTTGACGCAGAAGGTAAACTGGTCGTTCCTAACAACCCGGTAATTCCATACATCGAAGGCGATGGTATCGGTGTTGATGTAAGCCCTGCAATGATCAAAGTTGTCGATGCGGCAGTTGAAAAAGCCTACGCTGGTGACCGTAAGATTGAGTGGATGGAAATCTACACGGGTGAGAAATCAACTCAGGTTTACGGCGAAGACGCATGGTTACCGCAAGAAACTTTAGATTTCATTCGCGAATACAAAGTGGCAATTAAAGGCCCACTTACTACGCCTGTTGGTGGTGGTATTCGTTCACTTAACGTTGCTCTACGCCAAGAGCTAGACCTGTACATCTGTGCTCGTCCTGTTCGCTATTTTGATGGCGTACCAAGCCCACTTAAGCGCCCAGACCTGACTGATATGGTTATCTACCGTGAAAACTCGGAAGATATCTATGCAGGTGTTGAGTTCCAGGCGGGTACTGAAGAAGCAGACAAAGTTATCAAATTCCTGCAAGACGAAATGGGTGCAACTAAAATCCGTTTCCCACAGCAGTGTGGTATCGGTATCAAGCCTGTTTCTGAAGAAGGTACTAAGCGCCTTATCCGCGCTGCACTTCAATACACCATTGATAACGACCGTGACTCGCTAACGCTAGTTCACAAAGGTAATATCATGAAGTTCACCGAAGGTGCCTTCAAAGACTGGGGTTACGAAGTCGCATTGCAAGAGTTTGGAGCGGAGTTATTGGACGGCGGTCCATGGATGACACTGAAGAATCCGAACACTGGCAAAGAGATCACCATCAAAGACAGCATCGCTGATGCCTTCTTGCAGCAAATCCTACTTCGCCCAGCAGAGTACGATGTTATTGCAACGATGAACCTTAACGGTGACTACGTTTCTGATGCATTGGCTGCACAGGTTGGTGGTATCGGGATTGCTCCGGGTGCAAACATCGGTGATGGCGTGGCGCTGTTCGAAGCAACACACGGTACTGCACCTAAGTACGCTGGCCAGGATAAAGTAAACCCAGGTTCACTGATCCTTTCTGCTGAAATGATGCTTCGCCACCTAGGCTGGACAGAAGCGGCAGATCTGATTATCAGCTCAATGGAAGCTGCAATTAGCAACAAGACAGTGACTTATGACTTTGAGCGCCAGATGGAAGGTGCGACACTGCGTAAGTGTTCTGAGTTTGCTGATGACATGATTGGGCAAATGAAGTAATAAACTCTATCCCTTTGGGTAGACGGAAGGCTCAGCTTTGGCTGGGCCTTTTTATTGGCCGAAGTTTGTAGCACCTTGGCATCTTTAGCTGTAATTGATTGAAACAGATGTTCAGATCCTCATTTCTACTATTGTCTAGTTAGGGCAGATGTTCGTCGGCGCCATTTTAGCTTATGATAGAAGGTAAGGGTGCAAAGAGAATGTGATTGTTAATAGAAATGTTAATAACTTGGTGGTTGGTTTATTCAGTAAATATTCACTTTGGGTATAAGGGCTAAATCTGCAGGATAATTGGCCTTTGCGTGAATTTAAAGCAGTTGGCGAGAGCGGTTTAAGAAGGTAAAGAAAGGCGAGCAAGTGCTCACCTTAGAAATTGATGTACAAAGTTATCAGTGGTTTATTTTGCAATTTCACCTTCAACTGGGACTATCTCTCTGGCATGGAAACCTTTAGGACCCGTCTCAACGGTATAGTTGACCTGCTGGCCAGCCTTGAGAGTTCGGTATCCATCCATCTGGATAGTTGAATAGTGTGCAAAAATATCGCCTTCGCCACTTTCTGGGCAGATAAAACCGAAGCCTTTTGCGTTATTGAACCATTTAACTGTACCTGTTGCCATGCTTTACATCCCTCTTTGCATTCAAGTTCCATTTTGCATCAGTGTGCTGTTCCTTTTTACCACGACTTGCATACTAATGCTATTTTGATGCAGTTAATATCTACTACAGGTTACACTTTAGTAAAAAGAGCTAGACAGTCAAGTGCATATTATAACATTTTCATAAAATCCTTGTTTCTATGCAGATGATGTAGCAAGCGCTTGAACAAATGACTAAGATGAGATTATGAGCAAGTTATATGAATGGATTATTCCTGAGTCTGACGTATTAGACGAGGAGGATACTCAGGTTAAGCCACCATCGATGTATAAAGTAATTTTGAACAATGATGATTACACACCGATGGATTTTGTGATAGAAGTGTTACAGAAGTTCTTCTCCATGGATCTGGAGAAAGCCACACAGTTGATGCTTACTGTGCATTACGAAGGGAAAGCAGTATGTGGAACCTTTACCGCTGAAGTCGCCGAGACGAAGGTGGCACAAGTGATGATGTATGCTAGGGAGCATGAACATCCGCTACTGTGTACGAAGGAAAAAGCTTGAACTTTTTCCGGCACACCATTTTGAGTGGTATTTAGGGGAGGTGCCTTATGCTAAACAAAGAACTTGAAGCTAGTTTGAACGGTGCATTTGCAAGAGCAAGGGAAAAGCGGCATGAGTTTATGACCGTTGAGCATCTGCTCTTAGCATTGTTAGAAAACGCGGCAGCGCAGGAGGCGTTGTTAGCGTGCCGAGCTGATCTTGATACATTGCGTAAAGAGCTCGATTCCTTTATCGAGCAAACGACACCGCTGATCCCGGCGGATGATGAAAGCCGCGAAACCCAGCCGACGCTGAGCTTCCAGCGGGTGCTGCAGCGTGCTGTTTTCCATGTTCAGTCTTCTGGTCGTAGCGAAGTGACTGGTGCAAACGTACTGGTTGCCATTTTCAGCGAGCAGGAATCTCACGCCGCTTACCTATTGAAGAAAAGTGATATTAGCCGCCTTGACGTGGTTAACTTTATTTCTCACGGTACAGTCAAAGACAGTGACAATGATGATCTTAATGGCCCTGATGTGGGTGGAGAAGAACCACGTGCCGAGCAGAATTCTGAAGACAAGCTAGAGAATTTTGCCACCAACCTTAACCAATTGGCACGGGCAGGTGGTATCGACCCGTTAATTGGACGCGATCATGAATTAGAGCGTACGGTGCAGGTTCTGTGCCGCCGCAGAAAGAATAACCCGCTGCTAGTGGGGGAAGCTGGTGTCGGTAAAACGGCGATTGCTGAAGGGCTGGCATGGCGTATCGTCGAAGGCCAAGTGCCAGAGATTATTAAAGACTGTGTGATCTATTCGCTGGATATCGGCTCATTGCTTGCCGGTACCAAATACCGCGGTGACTTCGAGAAGCGCTTCAAGGGTATTTTGAAGCAGCTGGAAAAAGAAGATCATGCTGTGCTATTTATCGATGAAATCCATACCATTATTGGTGCTGGTGCGGCTTCTGGCGGCCAGGTGGATGCCGCGAACTTGATCAAGCCTTTGTTGAGCAGCGGTAAGATCCGCTGCATGGGGTCAACAACCTACCAGGAATACAGCAATATCTTCGAGAAAGAGCGCGCATTATCTCGTCGATTCCAGAAAATTGATATTGTTGAACCGTCGCTTGATGATACCACCAAGATCTTAATGGGCCTCAAGCCTAAATATGAAGCCCACCATGAAGTACGCTTTACCAATAAAGCAATCCGTGCTGCGGTAGAGCTATCGGCGAAGTACATTAATGAACGTCATTTGCCAGATAAAGCCATTGATGTGATTGATGAGGCGGGGGCACGTTGTCGTTTGGCCCCAGCGAGTCGCCGCAAGAAAACAGTCAATGTCAGCGATATCGAGGCGATGATTGCCAAGATGGCGCGTATTCCTGAGAAATCAGTGTCTTCGAGTGATCGAGATGTGCTGCAAAAACTAGATAGCAAGCTGAAAATGCTGGTATTTGGCCAGGATCCTGCCATCGATGTACTGACTGAAGCGATCAAGTTGAGTCGTGCTGGTCTGGGGGCAGACAACAAGCCCGTCGGTTCCTTCCTGTTTGCTGGCCCGACAGGGGTGGGTAAAACAGAGGTGACTGTCCAGCTTGCCCGTACACTGGGTATCGAGCTACTGCGCTTTGATATGTCAGAGTACATGGAACGCCACACGGTGAGCCGTTTGATTGGTGCCCCTCCAGGCTATGTGGGTTATGATCAAGGTGGCTTGCTGACTGATGCCGTGATTAAAAACCCGCATTCTGTTGTATTGTTAGATGAAATCGAGAAAGCGCATCCGGATGTGTTCAACCTGTTGCTGCAGGTAATGGACAACGGTACTTTGACTGATAACAATGGCCGTAAAGCTGATTTCCGTAATGTGATTTTGGTGATGACAACTAATGCCGGCGTTAAAGAGACAGTACGTAAGTCGATTGGCTTAATTCAGCAGGATCACAGCCTTGATGCGATGTCGGAAATCAAACGCGTCTTTACCCCTGAGTTCCGCAACCGTCTTGATGGCATTATCTGGTTCAACCATCTAGAAAAAGATGTCATTTCACTAGTGGTTGATAAGTTTATTGTTGAACTGCAGGCACAGCTTGACGCCCGTGGCGTATCAATGGAAGTGTCGTCTGAAGCGCGTGAATGGTTGTCTAATAAAGGTTATGACAAATCGATGGGGGCACGTCCGATGGCACGTGTTATCCAGGATAACCTGAAGAAGCCGATGGCGAATGAACTGTTGTTTGGTTGCTTGGTTAACGGTGGTTCGGTTCGTGTTGATATCGTCAATGATAAGCTAGATTTCCAGTTCAGCAGTGAAATGGAACCAGCCCATTAATCGCTAGCGTTCTGATTGTAAAATAACCGCCGTTTGGCGGTTATTTTTTATCATTACAAAAATAAAACCCGGCGCATAGGCCGGGTTTTATTTGTAATCTTTAATCTTGATTCAAGATTAACGCGCGCGGAAGACGATGCGGCCTTTAGTTAGGTCGTATGGAGTCAGTTCCACAGTTACCTTATCACCAGTAAGAATACGGATGTAGTTCTTGCGCATTTTACCAGAGATGTGAGCGGTAACTACGTGACCGTTTTCTAGCTCAACGCGGAACATTGTGTTAGGTAGTGTATCAAGTACAGTACCTTGCATTTCAATTACGTCTTCTTTTGCCATTGAATCCTCTTAGGCTACCAGCCATGCTTCTGATCGGGCTGGATAATGCCTTGAAACTGTTTAAGTGTAAAGTTTAGGCCGCAATT
This sequence comes from Photobacterium sp. HL06, assembly GCF_059552575.1. Taxonomy (NCBI): domain Bacteria; kingdom Pseudomonadati; phylum Pseudomonadota; class Gammaproteobacteria; order Vibrionales; family Vibrionaceae; genus Photobacterium; species Photobacterium sp. HL06. The sequence continues at coordinate 2,893,637 of NZ_CM183914.1, read as the reverse complement.
TTACCCTTGCCGCTACCCTTTGTCAGCTATTGTGACGTATTAAAACGTATTTTCTCGATTTTTTATCAGATCCTGAGACAAAGCAGAGATGTGCATAGGTAATCGATAGCCTATTTCCAGCAACCATTTAACAGCTTCTGGTAGGGCTTGAAGCGAATCTTGTAGTTCATCGCCTTACAATTATCTATCTGATAACCGGGGTAGAGCCATTTCCTGCCCGTTTGCCTGCCGTACTGGATTTGGTACAGCACGCATAGCGTACCGAGCGATAGGACTGAGTCGGGCTCGAAGAAGCTGTACACCGCGCTGAGGGCATCATCGAATACATCGGTAACGGCAACCGCAATCAGAGCGTCATCTTCATAGACGTGCAAGAACAGCGTATCCATCCATTCTGCAGTACAAAAATCAAAAAACTGTTCTTTGTTTGCAGGATACATTGTGCCATCAGAGTGCCTGAGACGAATGTACTTTTCATAGAGTGTAAACCAGTTGCTGTCGAGCGTAGATTTAAACTCCCAACGCAGCTTTTTCATCTGATTTCGCTGGCGTTTTTGGCTTTTTGATGGCGCAAAAATCTCACAGTCGATGCGAAGTGGAGTACAGGACTGGCAGTGCTGGCACATTGGCCGGTATACCGCGTTACCACTGCGGCGATAGCCAGAGGCAATGAGCACACCATAACCAAGTGGTGTCAGCCACTGATGATCCATAACCACGCCAAGTTGCTCTTGTTCATCAGGCAAATAGTTACACTCAGAAGTCGGTGTAAGCCCTATCCGAAGCGAAAGTTTGTTATAGCTGGTCATGAGTTTGTCTGGTGTAGCTCCCGCGGTTGGTAACAGCCTTCTTCTAGTATGGCATCTCTTTGCAACTGCAAGAATTGCATAAATGGGGATCGTCCAATTTCAACCGCACCCAATGAGGCCAGGTGGTCATTCATGATTTGGCAGTCAATCAAAGTGCCACCATGAGCAGTGAAGTGCTCGCAGAAGAACCATAAGGCGATTTTAGATGCGTTATCGGCTAATGAAAACATCGATTCGCCGCAGAAAACAGTGCCTACCTGAACGCCGTAGAGGCCGCCCACCAAGTTACCGTCCAGCCAGACTTCGACAGAGTGACAATAACCTAGGTTATGCATGAGCTGATATGCTTGCATCATATCGGTGGTGATCCAGGTTTCTTTAGGGCCACGGCTGTTGGCACATTGGCGAATAACGTCGTGACAGGCTTGATTCAGTGTGATCTGATACCCTGATTTGCGGAAGAACTTGCGTAAGCTTTTGCTAGGCCTGAACTGATCGGGCAAAAAGACAGCGCGCGGTGCCGGGCTCCACCAGAGGATTGGCTCGCCTTCTGAGTACCAAGGGAAAATGCCTTGGCGATAGGCGGAGATCAAACGCTCTGGCCGCAAGTCGCCACCAAATGCCAGTAGGCCGTTGGGGTCATCCAGTGCTGTTTCTGCTACCGGGAAGTGTGTATTGACCGGGTCAAGCTCCGGCAGATAAATAGCCATAATTACTGTAGTAGTAGGTTCTTTATATAAGAATGAATAAAATAGGTAGCTTGGGTATACAACTACCATCATTGGGGAAATTATATGATGAGAAAGCTATTAATGTTACTGCTATTGCTCCCTCTGGCCGTAATAGCTGCCCCGTATAACCGAAATGAGGCGCGTACTGTCAATAAAATCGTGTTTGGTGACGTGGATTCTGTACGTTATATCACCCACCAGGAGGTGATTAACTCCCAGCACAATGGCTGGGAAACCTTACTCGGTGGTGTGGTCGGAGGGTTGATTGGTAATCAATTCGGTGGCGGCACGGGGCGTGAGGTTGCTACCGCCGTCGGTGCCGTTGCCGGGGCCAGTATTGCCTATAACCGTCAGCCAAGCCAGAAAGTGGTTAACTACCGCTTAGTTGAGTTATTAATCAAAGCAGAGGACGGCAGGTTGATTGATGTGATCCAGGATGTCGATCAGCAAATGATATTCCAGCGCGGCGATAGTGTCCGGATCCTGTATTTTGATGATGGGGTTAGGGTGGACAGAACATTTCCCTAAACCTTCGGCTTAGGGAAAGTAGGAGGCGTATCTATGCTTCGCATAGGAAACGAGTTACGCTGCGCTCCGAGAGGCGGGGAAGAGCGGGACTATGGCTTTGTGATCCTATGATAAGCAGTTTCGAAAGAGAGCTTGAATCACAGGTCTTTGGTAAAACCTGTCTGCAGGACCCAAAAAATAAAAGCGAGAGGTTTTCACCCCTCGCTTTTTTCATCTCGGTACTCGTTTCTAGTTTCCTAGATCCGATCACACAGCTCCGCATAGCGGCCGCCTTCAGCCAGTAACTCGCTATGCTTACCGCGCTCGATAATTTCCCCTTCGTCCATCAGGCAAATCTGATCCATTCGGTCCAGGCCAACCAGGCGGTGGGTGATGAACAACACGGTTTTGTCTTTCGCGTGTTCAAATAGCAGAGAAATGATCTGCTGCTCAGTACGGCGATCCAGCCCTTCGGTCGGTTCGTCCATTAGTAGGATCGGTGCGTCATGAAGCAGGGCACGTGCAATACCGATACGACGGCGTTCGCCTCCTGAGATCTGGCGGCCACCTTCTCCCAGCCAGGTATCTAAGCCCTTGCCTTCAAGCAGGACCTCAAGACCAACTTTTGTCAGTGCATCCCTGAACTCTTCGTCAGAGCCTTCTGGCTTGGCGAGGACAAGGTTTTCACGCAGTGAGCCATTGAACACATCAACACGTTGGCTAACCACTGTAATCGCCTTGCGCAGAGAGTCTTCATGCCACGCAGGCAGAGCAACCCCATCGATACTGATATTGCCTTGCTGCGGATCCCAGTTACGGGTCAGCAGTTGCAGCAGCGTTGATTTACCGCAGCCGGTACGACCAAGCAGAGCGAGCTTTTCACCTTGCTTTAACTCAAGCGAAATGTTTTTCAGCACTGGCTGATCGCTACCGTAGTAGGTGTAGCTAATATCTTCAATACTGATGTTACCGCTGACCTGGGCTTGATGGCCATTGGGATCAAACGGTGTATCTGGTGTTGCCTCAATGATCTCATTCAAACGACGGGCGGAGGTCAGTGTCTGGCCGAGGTACTGGAAGGCACCGGCAACAGGCATCATCATCTCAAAGCTGGCCATGGTGGCAAAGGCGACCATCGCGATGAATGGATCGGGTGCTGAGCCGCCGATTCCGTCTGCCGCAATCCAGGTGATCAGAACCAGTGTCCAGCCCGTCGCCGCCATCAAGATGGCATTGGCTAGGCCCGTTAGGCTTGCCATTTTGCGCTGCGCTGTCAGTAAGGCATCTTGTTCGGTAATGGCTTGTTCGCGGTAGCGCTCTTCGGCATTGAACAAGAGTAGTTCGGCATGGCCTTGAATCCAGTCAAGTAGCTTCACCCGGTAGTTTGCCTTGGCATAGGTCAGCGCCTCGCCATTGGTTTTACCCAGACGGTAGAAAATGACAGGCAGGGTAAACATTAGCGCCAGCAAGATGAAACCGAGGGTCAGGCCAATAGCAAGGTCAAACCATGCCAGGAAACCTGTGATGGCAAGCAGGCCAATTACCCCGATCATCAGTGGGCTGACAAGACGCAGGTAGACATGGTCCATCGCATCAACATCTGCTACCAGGCGGTTAAGCAAATCGGCATCACGGAGGTTTGCCTGGCGGCCAGGGATCAGCGGCGTTAGCTTGCGGAAGAAGAACAGGCGCAGATCTGCCAGTAGCTTGAATGTGGCATTATGGCTCACCACACGTTCGCCCCAGCGACCTGCGGTACGAGCCATCGAGAACCCCCTGACCCCAGCGCCTGGAAGCATGTAGTTGAAGGTTTCCCGTGCAATGGTGAGGCCGGCCACGGCAGAGGCGGCGATAAACCAACCAGAGAGTGTCAACAGGCTGAGCGCCGATAGCAAGGTAGCCAAGCCAAGCAGTATACCTAAAGTTAGGCCGAACCAATGTTTACGATAGAGTTTTAGGTAAGGGATTAAATCACGCATCGAGATCCCTCTTGTCTGTGTGAGCGAGCATGTCGGCAAGCAGGCCTTGTTGACGGATGTGATCGAAATGACCGTTCTGTACCAGTTTGCCGTTCTCCATAACCAGTACGCGGTCCATTGCCGCTAATTGGTCAAGGCGGTGGCTGACCATCAATGTTGTCTGTCCTTTCACGGCTATCGACAGGCTTTCCAATACCAGGTGTTCACTGTTGGCATCCAGGCTGGCTGTCGGTTCATCCAGCAACCAGAAAGCGCCGTTTTGCAGCATGGCACGAGCGACAGCTATACGCTGTGCCTGGCCGACGGACAGGCCACCGGAACGATCGCCCACTTGATGGTTGTAGCCCTTTTCCAAGCGGCTAATAAACTCATCGGCATAAGCCTGCTGTGCCACCTGGGTGACGTGCTCGTCGGTAGCCAGCGGGTTACCAAGGGTAATATTGTCGTGAATCGTGCCGTGGACCAGCAGCGGGTTTTGGCCCACCCAGCTGATAGTTTGGCGCCACTCGCTATGGTCAAGCTCCTTGAGCTCGATACCATTGATTTTCAGGCTGCCTCGATAGGGTAGGAAACCCAGCAACGCATTGAGCAGGCTAGTCTTACCGGCACCGCTCGGGCCGACAAGGGCAACTTGCTCATGGGCCTGAATATCAAAGCTCAGTGGGCCTGCCAGTACCTGGCCTTGCGGGCTTAGCACTTCTAGGTCTTCGACGCTGATTTGGATAGTTTCCGGTGAAGGTAGCTCTTCGTCACCCTGGGGCATTTCATCCGCTTCGGCATTGAGGAACTCGACAATCGATTCTGCTGCACCAATTGCCTGCGCTTTGGCATGGTAGAAAGTGCCTAAATCACGCAGTGGTTGATAGAACTCAGGGGCCAGTACGAGGACAAACAAACCGGTAAATAATGATAGTGGTACGCCGTAGTTGCCAAAGTTCAGCTCGCCGATGAAGGCGAAACCAAAATAAACAGCAACAATTGCCACCGAAATCGCGGAGAAAAACTCTAGTACAGCTGAAGACAGGAAGGCGAGCCTCAAGACTTCCATCGTACGCTTGCGCAAGACATGGGAAGCTGCGTGTAGATTCTCTGCTTCGGCTTCTGCGCGGTTAAAGAGGCGAAGTGTCGATAATCCCTGCAGGCGGTCATAGAAATGGCCTGACAGGCGTTGTAGAGCCTTAAAGTTGCGTCGGTTAGCATCTGCTGCCCCTAAACCGACCAGTGCCATAAAAATAGGAACCAGCGGAGCGGTGATCAGAAAGATCAGGCCGGCTGCCCAGTTAAGTGGGAAAACGGCGAACAGGATGACAAGGGGCACCAAAACCGCGATAGACATCTGAGGGATATAGCGCGAGAAGAAGTCCTGCATTTCCTCGACCTGTTCCAGCACCAGGCTGGCCCAGGTACCGGCAGGTTTTCCCTTGATGTAGGCAGGACCAAGGCTGTGCAGGCGGTTGAGGATCAGTTGGCGAATATGCAGGCGAATTTGTTCACCACATCGATAGCCAAAGATTTCACGCCCCCAGCTGCAACCTGCACGCAGGCCGACAATAAGGATCAGGCCGATGAAGCTGTCAACCAGTTCATATTTATCAGTATGTTCGATAATTAACTGGTGGAGAATATGCGCTAGCAGTGCAGCCTGTCCGACTAATAGCACCCCTGAAAGGAATCCAAGCCCGACACTTAGCATCAGCCAGCGTTTGGCGAGCTTGCTTTGTGACTTTAACCATTTGGTCAAGTCACGTTGTAGTTGTTTGTCCATAAGATATCTTGAGCTGCAAATTGCAACGAGCAGAAAGGTAGAAGGCTAAAAACGGCCGCTACATGGGTAGCGACCGTTTTTGATTATTTTTGTTCTTCTAATGCGTCAAGGAAGCGTTCTGCATCAAGTGCAGCCATACATCCCGTACCTGCCGAGGTAATTGCCTGGCGATAGGTGTGATCCATGACATCACCGGCAGCGAAGACACCTTCGACACTGGTTTGGGTGGCATTACCTTCGGTGCCAGACTGTACTTTGATATAGCCATTTGCCATATCAAGCTGTCCTTCGAATATACCGGTATTTGGTTGGTGACCAATGGCAATGAAAGCACCCATTACATCAAGTGTTTCTGTTGCATCTGATTTGGTGTCTTTGATGCGAACAGCCGTCACACCCATATCGTCACCCAGAACTTCGTCCAGAGTACGGTCGGTATGAAGAATGATGTTGCCATTCTCCACCTTGTCCATCAGGCGTTTGATCAGAATTTTTTCGGAGCGGAATGCGTCACGACGGTGGATCAGGTGAACTTCCGATGCGATGTTAGACAGGTAAAGTGCTTCTTCAACAGCAGTATTGCCGCCGCCAACCACCGCAACTTTCTGGTTACGGTAGAAGAAACCGTCGCAAGTTGCACAGGCTGATACGCCACGGCCCTTGAATTTTTCTTCTGACTCAAGGCCGAGGTATTTTGCCGAGGCACCCGTTGCAATGATTAGTGCATCACACGTGTATTCGCCACTGTCACCTTTAAGGCGGAATGGACGTTGGCTGAAGTCTGTTTCGTTGATATGGTCAAAAATGATCTCGGTATCGAATTTTTCAGCGTGATCTTTCATTCGATCCATTAGCGCAGGGCCAGTTAGGCCTTCTGCATCACCTGGCCAGTTTTCCACCTCGGTTGTGGTTGTCAGCTGACCGCCTTGCTGCATACCTGTCACCATCACAGGGTTTAAGTTTGCACGGGCGGCATAGACCGCGGCAGTGTAGCCAGCAGGACCAGAACCAAGGATGAGCAGTTTACAATGTCTTACGTTACTCATTACTTCTCCAGGCTGAAATGAGATTATTATCATGTAGAAGGGGGATTGTAGGTAAATTGGGGGCGTAAGGAAAGAGCCCTAGTGTTTAAGCGCCCAGATCGCCCCTGATAGAGGTGGTAATGGCAGTAATTCAGTACAGCCTTGAAAAGTACAGTATTGAGAAACCAAAGAGGTGGCCTCCCAATAACACCGCATGGCAGTGCCTTATGATACTTTCGACTCATTTATTTCCGCTGGTTCTAATAAATAAGCTGCATCTTTTAGTGCATGCTAATGGCAACCTCAGGATCGGTGTAGTGCAAGTCGAATGCCTCAGCGACTTCTTTGCAGGTAACTTTGCCATGTATCACATTCATACCGGCGAGGAATCCGGGATCAGCTAACAGTGCTTTTTTATAACCGTGATTGGCTAGCTTCATTACATAGGGCAAGGTGGCATTATTTAAGGCAAAAGCGGAGGTACGGGCGACGGCTCCTGGCATATTGGCCACACAATAATGAACGACGCCATCCACAATATAAGTTGGATCGGTATGGGTGGTGGGGTGTGAGGTCTCAAAGCAGCCCCCTTGGTCAATGGCAACATCAACCAGTGCAGATCCTTGTTTCATCTGCTTCACATGCTCGGCCGTGATCAGTTTCGGGGCGGCGGCTCCCGGTATCAGTACGGCACCGATAATGACGTCGGCCTCAGGAACGAGTTGGTCAATCGCCTCATGCGTCGAGTAGATGACTTTAGCCTTGCCTTGGAACTCAACATCGAGGGCGCGAAGTGTATCAAGGTTACGATCGAGGATCGTGACATCAGCCCGCATACCAACGGCCATCCTTGCGGCGTTAGAGCCAACCACCCCCCCACCAAGGATCACGACTTTGGCGGGTTCGACCCCAGGCACGCCACTGAGCAATAGCCCTCGTCCACCCTTAGAATTCTCTAGAGTTTGTGCTCCAGCCTGGATAGACATTCTGCCAGCAACTTCAGACATGGGTGCCAATAATGGCAGTCTACCTAGATGATCTGTCACTGTTTCATAAGCTATACAGATAGCTTTGCTGTCAATTAGGTCTTTTGTTTGTGGAAAATCTGGTGCAAGATGGAGATAAGTGAATAAAATTTGTCCTTCATGCAGCATAGCTCTTTCTGCTGCTTGAGGCTCTTTTACTTTGACAATCATCTCTGATCTGGTAAAAACTTCTTTAGCAGTTGAAATAATTGAAGCACCAGCAACTTGATAGTCAGAGTCTGAAAGACCAATCCCGCTACCGGCATTGGTTTCGATGAGAACCTGATGGCCTAACGAGACGAGTTCACGAACGCTGCTGGTAACCAGCCCAACGCGATATTCGTGGTTTTTGATTTCTTTGGGTACACCAATGATCATCCTGCTTCTCCCTTGGCATCATAGTATGATTTGCTATTGACAAGGTTGTAAATGCGGATCTATTGGCAGTATAGTTTGACTATCAGAGTATTTGATTCTAAATATTAGAAAGTTGTAGTATATTTTTTTGCAAGGAAGTAAGAAGGTGGAATAAAAAATGGTAGATACCAAAAAGAAACCATCCAAGGAATTGGATAGAATTGACCGTAACATATTGAATGAACTACAGAAAGATGGTCGCATCTCAAATGTAGAGTTATCTAAACGTGTAGGCTTATCTCCAACGCCATGTCTTGAACGTGTTCGTCGACTGGAGCGTCAAGGGTACATCAGCGGCTATACTGCGCTGCTAAATCCTCAATTCCTTGATGCATCACTGCTGGTTTTTGTTGAAATCACACTTAACCGTGGTGCACCAGATGTGTTTGAGCAGTTTAACAAGTCTGTTCAAGAGCTGGAAGATATCCAGGAATGCCACCTCGTTTCAGGTGATTTCGATTACCTGTTGAAAACCCGCGTATCTGATATGTCGGCGTATCGTAAGCTGCTGGGTGAAACCCTGCTTCGCTTGCCAGGTGTGAATGACACCCGTACTTATGTTGTTATGGAAGAAGTGAAGCAGACCAATAACCTGGTTATCAAGACTCGCTAACTCTGCAACATCGCCGTTATCAACGGTCAATTATCAAGCGGCTTAGGCCGCTTGATTTGTTTCTGCCCTAGAAACTTCGAACTGTATGTTCAAAAATCAGTCGCTTACCGTAGTGAATTAACACTGTGATGAATATTTCCCCTGTATTAACGTCTACAATGGCATCTGGTTTTTCTGCATGACAGAGAGATTTCGTGAGTTTAGTGCTTTGCTCCCACTTTTCTTGTATTAGTCAAAAAAAAGCGACAAGTAGTATAAGATAGGGCATTAGATTTAAAATGACCTGAACGACAGCCATTTGCACCATTTAACAAAGTCAATCAATTGTGTGAAGGTAAGTCTAACCGCTGGTGGTGGTTATGGATTCAGGCAACAACCATTGTTACACCGGAGTGTTTTTTGAGGAAAGTTAAAGGCAAACAGCAGCCAAAATTACGCCTTTCTGGGGGACAGCGCCTGCTAGAAAGCTTTCTGATCATAGGTATATTGGCCGCGATATTCATCATGGTTGCCCTGGTAAGCTTTGACCCGGCCGATCCATCGTGGTCACAGACAGCCTGGGAGGGGCCGGTTCAGAATAAAGCCGGCGCCTTAGGTGCTTTAGTCGCCGATACCTTCCTGTTTACCCTAGGTTCGCTGGCCTACCCATTACCTGCAGCCATTGTATTAGGGGCATGGGTTATGTTCCGACGGCGCAATGAACGTGAATCGATTGATTTCATGATTTATGGCACCCGGTTGCTGGGGTTGTTGCTGCTGTTCTTAACCAGCTGCGGCCTGGCTGATTTGAATTTTGATGATATCTGGTACTTCTCGTCTGGCGGGGTGATCGGTGATGTGGTCTCTAATATGGCCTTGCCACTGCTCAATTTGCTTGGAGCAACCTTGGTTCTGATGTTTATTTGGGCTGTGGGATTCACGCTGTTTACTGGTATCTCCTGGTTGACGATTGTCGACACCTTAGGTGAAAAGACTCTAGGTACCCTGGCCTGGCTGTTAAATAAGGTACGCTCAGACAAGTCAGAGACCCTGACACCATTTGCGGCTGATATTCCTGACGAGCAGCAGACTGCTTATGCGTCGAAACTCACGCAGGATCTGCAGGCTGAAGCTCCCGATGCCGACGATGTATTACTGGCTTCGCGCAGTGAGCCGAAAAAAGCTGATGACAGCGTGATTGACCGTAAAGAGCCACAGTTTTCTGAATCTGAGTGGGACGATTCACCGTCTTCACCAATCATTGTGATCCCCGAGCGAACGAAAGCAAGCCCGGCCGTGCAACCTGAACCGTCTTCAGTAGAAGTTTCACCGAGTGAAGAGCCTGGCCATCGGATAGAGCGGCATGAACCAAGGGCTGCTACGATGGCCCAAGGAGAACCGGAGCTTGCTGTGAGCAGTGAGTCGGTAACGCATGAACCGATAGAAATTAAGTCAACCACGCAGGCCAAGGGGCTGACGATAGCAGAGCTGGAGCGAGAGCTAGACAGGGATGAGAACTTCACTGTTTATACGGACGAGTCGGAGTTGGCACATGCGCACTCGGAACCACAAAGCGTTGAACTGCAGGCAATGAGCGAGGATGCAATCTCGCACAGCACAGAGCCTGCGCTGGGTGATTTACCTGAAGTTGAGCTCGAGTATTCCAATACGCCAACGATGACCGAACAGCCTGCTGAGTTGGATGAGCAGCAATCAGAGGAAGCGTTGCCAATACCTTCTGAAGCAGATTCACATTCAGTTCAGATGGGATCTGTAGTATCTGAAGACAGCCAAGCGGTGTCATACGAAGCTGTTCAGGAACCTGTTCAGGGATCTGTTCAGGAGCATGAACACTTATTAGAACAACCAGAGATACAGGTATTAGGTGATATTGAGATTGGCGTCCACGATGGCATGTCTGAACTTGAGCGTGCCGAACAGGAAAGTGGTGAACTTGCTGATGCCAATGTCAGTGACGAAGACGCATTCTTGCAGAAGATCCGTGATGCTCAAAAAGCCCAGGTGCATGCAGCAGGTTTGGACAATCCGTTTTTGATGAAGAAAGAAGCGGATTTGCCTGCTCCGACATCACCGATGCCGACACTTGAACTCTTAGCCCCAGCAAGGCAAAACGTAGAACCTGCTAGTGAAGAAGAGCTGAAACAAACGGCAATGCTGGTGGAGTCCAAACTGGCGGACTATAAGATCAAAGCCAAAGTGGCCGGTATTTACCCTGGCCCTGTGATCACCCGCTATGAACTGGATTTAGCGCCGGGGGTGAAAGTCAGTCGTATTTCCGGTCTGGCAAAAGATCTGGCTAGGGCGCTGTCAGCATCCGCAGTACGTGTGGTCGAAGTGATCCCAGGCAAGCCCTATATCGGTCTTGAGCTGCCCAATGTGAGTCGTGAAACCGTCTATATGTCGGAAGTGGTGGGTAGCGAGCGGTTCCAGGAAATGAAAGCGGCACTGCCGATTGTGCTGGGCTATGACATTGCTGGTGAAGCCATTGTGGCCGATTTGAGCAAGATGCCTCACTTGCTGGTAGCCGGTACAACGGGTTCGGGTAAATCGGTTGGTGTGAACGTCATGATTGTCAGCTTGCTGTATAAGTGTAAGCCGGAAGATTGTCGCTTCATCATGATTGACCCGAAGATGCTGGAACTTTCTATTTATGAAGGTATTCCGCACCTACTCACCGAGGTGGTGACTGACATGAAGGATGCAGGCAATGCCCTTCGCTGGTGTGTCGGTGAAATGGAGCGCCGCTATAAGCTGATGGCCGCTGTCGGGGTGCGTAACCTGGCAGGTTATAACGCCAAGCTGGCAGAAGCTGCAGCAGCAGGCCACCCGATTTACGACCCGCTTTGGAAACCGGGTGACAGCATGGATGAACATCCGCCATTATTGGAGAAAATGCCAAGCATTGTGGTAATTGTCGATGAGTTTGCCGATCTGATGATGGTGGTCGGCAAGAAAGTCGAAGAGTTAATTGCCCGTCTGGCGCAGAAGGCGCGAGCGGCAGGTATTCACCTGGTACTGGCAACGCAACGTCCGTCGGTTGATGTGATAACGGGCCTGATCAAGGCGAATATTCCAAGCCGGATGGCCTTTACCGTATCGACCAAAACGGATTCGAGAACCATTTTGGATCAGGGCGGGGCTGAATCATTGCTTGGTATGGGCGATATGCTGTACCTACCGGCTGGTAAAAACCATCCTGTCCGTGTCCATGGCGCATTTGCGTCAGATGATGACGTCCACAATGTCGTTAATGACTGGAAAGCACGCGGAAAGCCGCAGTACATTGACGGTATTCTAAATTCTGATCAGGGTTCGGAAGGCTTACTACCAGGTGAAGCGGCGGCAGGGGGTGAAGACGAGCTTGATCAGCTGTTTGATCAGGTCGCAGCATTTGTTGCAGAGTCGCGACGCGGGTCGGTATCGGGCGTTCAACGTAAATTTAAAATCGGTTATAACCGTGCAGCCCGTATTGTCGAGCAGTTGGAAGCACATGGCATTGTCAGTGCGCCAGGTCATAATGGTAATCGTGAGGTGCTGGCACCACCACCGCCGCCACGGGACTAAACAGCTTTTAGCGTTATTGCTGTAAGGTGAAACAGCAATGGGAGCTTTGAACCGGCTCCAGATTGTTCTGGAGCCGACTTAAAACCGATTTGGAACCGAGAAGGTTAAACAATAATGATTAAAAAAGTACTCGTAAGTCTGCTGGTTGCAGCACCTATTTTTCTCTCTTCTGCGGCATGGGCAACCCCCCAGCTGGAGCTGAGCACACGTCTAAGCAAGGTGAACTCATTCAGTGCCGACTTTAAGCAGAAAGTTATTAGCCCAGAAGGGGACTTGCTGGTAGAAGGCGAAGGGGATGTGGCGATCCAGCGCCCGAACTTGTTCCGCTGGAATACCGTTATGCCCGATGAGAACCTACTGATTTCTGACGGTAAGACACTGTGGTACTACAGCCCGTTTATCGAGCAGGTGACGGCGATGTGGCTAAAAGATGCGACAGAGCAAACACCGTTTGTTCTGCTAACACGCAATAGTACTGCTGATTGGACGAAGTACAATGTTGCGCAGACGGCTGATACCTTTACCCTGACACCCAAAGACCGTACCTCATCAATGGGCAAGTTTGTGGTCACTGTGGCGAAGAGCGGCGAAGTGCGCGGTTTCTCGGTTGTCGAGCAGGACGGGCAGCGCAGTAACTTTACTTTCAGTAAGTTCAGCGGCAAGACCTTGACGCGAGATCTCTTTACGTTTACACCGCCTAAGGGTGTCGAGCTGGACGATCAGCGTAACTAAGATATTGCTAAAATCTAGAACCTAATTTTAAGATAGGTGGTACTCAGTACCACCTTTTTCTGTATTAATACCAATCAGTATAAGTATTTGATTTTTCTTGCGCAATTATCTGAACACCTACTTATCCCGATTGGTATAAGGAGTCGTTATTTTGAATAACTTCAGCCTCGATTTTTCTTCTGATTTTCGTCCGCTGGCAGCACGTATGCGGCCTCGAACCGTCGGGGAGTATATTGGCCAGCGTCATATTCTGGGCGAGGGAAAGCCACTCAGGCGTGCTCTGGAAGCCGGCCAGCTTCACTCGATGATCCTATGGGGGCCTCCGGGTACCGGCAAAACGACGTTGGCAGAAGTGGCTGCAAACTATGCCAATGCTGAGGTTGAGCGCGTGTCTGCGGTGACCTCCGGTGTCAAGGATATCCGGGCTGCTATCGACAAAGCACGTGAGAACAAGATGGCTGGGCGACGAACTATTTTGTTTGTCGACGAGGTGCACCGTTTCAACAAGAGCCAGCAGGATGCCTTCTTGCCACATATCGAAGATGGCACTGTCACTTTTATCGGCGCGACAACAGAAAACCCATCGTTTGAGCTTAACAACGCATTGTTATCCCGAGCCCGGGTCTATAAGCTTAAATCGTTAGAGGCGGCTGAAATTCTTGAGGTGATTGAGCAGGCCCTGACCGATCAGGAACGGGGTATCAGCGAAACGAATCTCGAGTTTGTCGATGATGTGAAAGAGCGACTGGCTGATCTGGTTTGTGGCGATGCACGTATGTCGCTGAACTATCTTGAGCAGCTAACTGACATGGCGGAAGAGGATAGCCAAGGCACCAAGCAGATCACCTTGCCGCTGCTGGCTGAGGTGGCAGGGGAAAAAATTGCCCGCTTCGATAACAAAGGGGATCTTTGGTATGACATGATCTCTGCGGTCCATAAGTCGATCCGCGGTTCGAGCCCTGATGGCGCCCTGTATTGGTTTGCCCGTATGCTGCAGGCAGGGTGTGATCCTCTCTATGTGGCCCGTCGCTTGTTGGCAATTGCGTCAGAAGATATCGGCAATGCTGATCCCCGGGCGATGCAGGTTGCGATTTCAGCATGGGATTGTTATACCCGGGTCGGCGCCTATGAAGGGGAGCGAGCGATTGCCCAGGCGATTATTTACCTTGCCAGTGCACCAAAAAGTAATGCTGTCTATACGGCCTTTAAGCAAGCCAAAGCCGATGCGATGAACCACCCGGACTATGAGGTTCCCAATCATCTGCGCAATGCCCCAACCCGGTTGATGAAAGATTTGGGCTATGGCGCCGAGTACCGCTATGCCCATGATGAGCCGGGGGCGTATGCGGCTGGTGAGTGTTATTTCCCGTCAGAAATGGAAGGTACTCGCTACTATCATCCAACAAATCGTGGTTTGGAAACTAAAATTGCCGAAAAGTTGGATTATCTTGCTTCTTTAGATGCAAAAAGCACACTAAAGCGCTACCAATAATAAGGCTTTTTGGGTATCGTTGAACAATTGGCGCCAGACTTACTGGCGTTCCGTAAACCTAAGATTATTTTGACAAGAATTGTCTAAATAACGTGCATTTCAGAATATTAAGAGCACAGGATTAGCATGCTAGATTCTAAATTACTTCGAACTGAGCTGGATGAAACAGCTGCAAAACTCGCGCGTCGTGGTTTTACCCTTGACGTAGAAAAATTACGCAACCTAGAAGAGCAACGTAAGTCCCTTCAAGTTAAGACTGAAGAGCTACAGGCTATGCGTAACTCGCGATCGAAGTCGATTGGTCAAGCTAAAGCTAAAGGTGATCATGAAGGCGCTGAAAAGATCCTTGCTGAAGTTGCCAACCTTGGCGGTGAGCTAGATGAAGCGAAAAAAGCGTTAGCTGATCTGCAAAATGAGCTTCAAGATATTACGCTTTCTGTGCCTAACCTGCCAGATGACGCTGTTCCAGCGGGTAAAGATGAAAATGAGAACGTGGAAGTTTCTCGTTGGGGTCAACCGAAGTCTTATGACTTTGAAGTTAAAGATCACGTTGATCTAGGTGAAATTGCGGGTGGTCTTGATTTCGCTAGCGCGGTTAAGATTTCTGGGTCGCGCTTTATCGTGATGAAGGGTAAATTTGCCCGTCTGCACCGTGCAATTGCTCAGTTTATGCTAGATCTTCACACTGATGAGCACGGTTATACAGAAATGTATGTCCCATATCTTGTGAACAAAGATAGCTTGTTTGGTACCGGTCAGTTACCGAAATTCGGTGAAGACCTATTCCATACGCAACCTGCAACTGAAGAAGGTGTAGGGATGTCACTGATCCCAACGGCGGAAGTGCCAGTGACGAACATGGTTCGCGATACCATCACCGATGAAGCAGAACTTCCTCTTAAGATGACTGCCCATACACCGTGTTTCCGTTCTGAAGCGGGGTCTTACGGCCGTGATACTCGTGGTCTTATCCGTATGCACCAGTTCGATAAAGTTGAACTTGTTCAGATCACCAAGCCAGAAGATTCAATGGCAGCACTAGAAGAGCTAACAGGTCACGCTGAGAAAGTTCTTCAGCTGCTAGAGCTTCCTTACCGCAAAGTTGTTCTTTGTACCGGTGACATGGGCTTTGGCGCCGCAAAAACCTATGACCTTGAAGTGTGGGTTCCTGCTCAGGAAACTTACCGTGAAATTTCTTCTTGTTCAAACATGTGGGATTTCCAAGCGCGCCGTATGCAGGCTCGTTTCCGTCGTAAGGGTGAGAAGAAGCCAGAGCTTGTTCACACGCTAAACGGTTCAGGCCTTGCTGTTGGTCGTACTATGGTCGCGATTCTGGAAAATAACCAGGAAGCAGATGGCCGTATTATGATCCCTGAAGTACTACGCAAGTACATGAACGGTGAAACTCACATCGGCTAATTGCCAATATCGAGAATGAAAAAACCCAGCCTAGGCTGGGTTTTTTGTTTCGCCTTGTTCATCGGTACCCTTGCCATGGTTCGATATGCTAACGACGTTATTACTATTTATTGGTAGCTCAGGAAGCCGGATAGAAATCTCCCTACCGATATCGCCAAGCACCAAGTCAAACAGGTTGAAAAGCGTTTCAGATACTTGCAGTGAGAAGTAATATAGCTGCGCTTTTGTCTGGGCGTGGTTTGGGTTATCGAGATCTATTTTATCGAATTGTTCAAATAATGATTCAATGAGCAGGGCTGAAACCTGTTCGCTGCTTAGAATGCTCATTTGGCCTAGCCGACGGCGTAGAATTTGGGTATGCAGCCCGAGTTCGCGCTTCATTGCCATACTGCCAGGCGTATAGCTGTTAATGGTATGCCGGAAACGGCTCAAGCTATCGATGGCATTTAAGGTCACAGGCCAGACCGATTGGTACTGTTTGAACAGCTCTTCTTTGTCTGCGGCCAGTAAGCTTTGGGTAACCGTATCATCAATCAGATACAGTACGTGGCGGATTGCCTTCCCGTGTACTGCCTGATTGCGCTGAAGTGAATAGCGTGGCCATTCATCCAATAGGGTGGTGATACGCTTCATCAAAATTCGATACATGGGTTTTTGTGGTTGTTCTGCCTGGCCTATCAACGTCCTGAGCAGGCTTTGAACAGCCAATGATTCGTTAAGTGGCTGATCTTCAATGTTATTGATGCCACCATGGCTCAATAGCTGATGGGTTTTGCGGCGGTGAAAGCGTAACAGGTGAATAAGCTGGCGTAGCCCGATCACTTGGTTAAAACGGCTTTGCAGCAGTGAATTGCTCTGTCTTGAATGATAAGCATAGTAACCAAGGCAAATAAGAAGCCCAATGAATAGCGTGATGATTAGCATATTCCCTCCAGCATAGACGGCGCTTAATATGCTTGGATCTGCAATAACTGTTCCTAACAACAAGTTGCATTGTGTTGTTAATTTATCAAGCAAAATCAAGCATGTAATTAATTGCGTATATTGCTGTCAGCGTTGACTGAGCATTGTCAGGGCACAAGCTGCATCATTGTGGTGCGAGGGAAAGGCAATAAAAAAGGCTCCGGAAGGAGCCTTTGAAATTAACTATGAAGCATCACCATTTTAATCAATATTTGTGACTTTTACTTCAGGGTGAAGATGGACCTCTTCATCTTTTTCACCTGCAGCTGGGTCATTGAAGCGATCAATATCCAGTTCGCCTTCAGATTTAGCCACAATACATGTCACGGCGCTATCACCTGTGATGTTGACTGCAGTACGGATCATATCAAGCAGACGGTCAACACCCATGATGATGGCAATCCCTTCAACTGGCAGGCCAACTTGGCTCAGTACCATTGCCAGCATGATCAGGCCAACACCTGGTACACCCGCAGTACCGATAGAAGCGAGGGTAGCCGTTACGATAACCGCCATGTAGTCACCCATCGTCAGGTCAATGTTGAATGCCTGAGCAATGAATGCTGTCGCCACACCCTGCATGATAGCAGTACCATCCATATTGATGGTTGCACCGAGTGGTACAGTAAATGAAGCAATACGGTTAGAAGCACCAAGACGCTTGGTCGCAGTTTCCATGGTCACTGGAATTGTCGCGTTCGAAGAAGCTGTCGAGAAGGCAAACATGACTGCATCTTCCATTTTCTTCAGGAACGTTTTCGGGCTTAGGCCGGTAAATACTTTCAGCATCGTGCTGTATACCACTAGGCCGTGGATCAGCAACGTACAAGTTAGCACTAAGAAGTAGCCAAGCAGGTTATAGATGGCATCCAGGCCGATTCCTGTGAACAGCTTCGCCATCAGGAAGAACACACCAAAAGGTGCAATGTGCATCAACAGCGCGACCAGTTTCATGATCACTTCGTTAAGATCGGCGAAGACAGCAGCAATTCGCTCACCAGGCTTGCCCGCAGCACTGATGGCAATACCGAACAGGATAGCAAACACAATGATTTGTAGTGTATTGCCCTGAGCCATTGAGTTGATTGGGTTAGTCGGGAACATCCCGATGATCACATCACCCAAAGATGGCGCTTCTTTGGCTGCAAAGGTGGTTGCGGCAGACAGATCGGCACCTGCACCCGGTTGGAACAGGTTACCCATCGTTAATGCAAGGGTAATCGCAATTGCTGTTGTGGTTAGGTAGAACAGCAAGGTTTTACCGCCAAGACGGCCAAGTGTGCTGATGTCATTCAGTGTGCTGGTACCACAAACCAGAGAAACAAATACCAAAGGTACAACCAGCATCTTCAAACTAGCAATGAAGATTGCACCACCAACGTCAAACAGGCCATTTACTATGTATTCGTGAACAAATGAGGTCTCTGCAAAAAGGGAGCGAATAGCGAATCCTGTCAAGATGCCCAGCAGCATGCCGAGGATCACTCGGCCTGTCAGGGACATTTTTTTCTTTTGTGTTGGCATGAAATGAACACTCCTTATAATTATTCACTCTGTAAATCATTCATCAGAGCGCGGAGCAGATTAACAGCAGTTTAGGTGTTAAAGCGAAGTAAAATGCTGTTCAAAATTAAAAGCTATGTTTCAGATCACACTTTTAAGTGCAGAATGGTATTCTGAAAACATGAATATTAACCAAATTTTAACCTGGTGATTGATAATTAATCAGTTTTTGTGTTGTCCTATCGATAATAGCGAATATCGGCAGCGTTTATACTGAGTAAAAGCGAAATTTACCGCCATGATAAAAGTAGTCGTTAACATCTGTTTTTGTCGAGAAAATACCCTATGCAACGGCATGGGCTTTGATAAGTAATGATTTGGTTAATTGAACCCGGTTGGCAGGAAGCGAGGTACACAGGGCGGAGTGCTGAAGCAAAGAGGGTAGCTATTAGGTATATGAATAAAAAGACAGTCATTTTGATTAGATAAAAGCACAATAAAAAAGGAGCCGAAGCTCCTTTTTAATGATGATGTCAGTTACATCACACGCATACCTGGCTGGGCGCCTTCGTGCGGCTCTAGGATCCACAGATCCTTACCACCCGGTCCAGCAGCCAGGATCATGCCTTCAGACATGCCGAACTTCATTTTACGCGGCTTCAGGTTAGCAACCATCACAGTATGCTTACCAATCAGCTGTTCAGGCGTGTAGGCAGATTTGATGCCTGAGAATACCTGTCGCATTTCACCACCGATATCCAGTTGGAATTTCAGTAGCTTGTTTGCTTTTGGTACTTCTTCACAAGACACGATCTTAGCGATACGCATGTCAACTTTGGCAAAATCATCGAACTCAATTTCTGCTTCGATAGGCTCTTCCACTAGCGGGCCTGTTGGCTTCTCGGCAGCTTCTACAGCGGCTTTAGCTGCAGCAGCTTCTTCTTTAGATGATGTTACCATTGCTTCAACGTGCTTAGGATCGATACGGTTGAATAGCGCCTTGAACTTAGTCACTTCATGGCCAGTTAGCGGTTGCGCGATACCTTCCCAGGTCAGTGTTTCGTTCAGGAAGCCTTCGGTACGCTCAGCTAGCTGAGGCATTACTGGCTTCAGATAAGTCATCAGAACGCGGAACAGGTTGATACCGACAGAGCAGATTTCCTGTAGTTCCTGATCTTTACCTTCTTGTTTAGCAACAACCCAAGGTGCTTTTTCGTCCACATACTGGTTGGCTTTGTCTGCCAGCGCAGTGATCTCACGGATAGCACGGCTGTATTCACGGTTTTCGAAAAGCTCAGCAATGCGATCGGCAGCTGCTGTAAACTCAGCATACAGCTCAGGCTCGGCAAAGTTGTCTGCCAGCTTGCCTTCAAAACGCTTGGCGATAAAGCCGGCATTACGGGATGCAAGGTTAACAATCTTGTTCACCACATCGCTGTTTACACGCTGGGTGAAGTCTTCAAGGTTAAGATCCAAGTCATCAATACGGTTGTTCAGTTTCGCTGCGTAGTAGTAACGCAGGCATTCTGGGTCTAGGTGCTGTAGGTAAGTCCCTGCTTTAATGAAGGTACCTTTCGACTTAGACATTTTCGCGCCGTTTACTGTAACGTAACCGTGAACAAAGACGTTATTTGGCTTACGCAGTCCAGCACCGTCCAGCATTGCAGGCCAGAACAGGCTGTGGAAGTAAACGATGTCTTTACCGATGAAGTGGTAAAGCTCGGTTGAACTGTCTTTGTTCCAGAACTCGTCGAAGTTCAGGTCATCGCGCTTGTCACACAGGTTCTTGAATGAGCCCATGTAGCCGATTGGTGCATCCAGCCAAACATAGAAGTATTTGCCTGTCTCACCTGGGATCTCGAAGCCAAAGTATGGCGCATCACGCGAGATATCCCACTGTTGCAGGCCAGATTCGAACCATTCCTGCATCTTGTTGGAGGTTTCATCCTGAAGAGCACCGGATGTGGTCCACTCTTTCAGCATGCCTTCGAACTGAGGCAGGTCGAAGAAGAAGTGCTCGGAATCTTTCATCACTGGTGTCGCACCAGAAACGGCTGATTTCGGATCGATTAGATCCGTCGGGCTGTATGTTTCACCGCAGTTATCACAGTTATCGCCGTATTGGTCCTCTGCCTTACATTTCGGGCAAGTACCTTTTACAAAACGATCCGGCAGGAACATCTCTTTCTCAGGATCGAATAGCTGAGAAATCGTGCGGCTAGTAATAAAGCCTTTCTCTTTAAGCTGAGTGTAGACGAACGATGCCAGCTCACGGTTCTCGTCGGAATGTGTGCTGTGGTAGTTATCAAAGCTAATATCGAAGCCAGCAAAGTCAGCCTGGTGCTCTTTGCTCACTTCCGCAATCATCTGCTCAGGTTCCATACCCATCTGCTGGGCCTTAAGCATGATTGGAGTACCGTGTGCATCGTCTGCACAGATGAAATGAACTTCGTTGCCGCGAAGGCGCTGATAGCGCACCCAGATATCCGCTTGTACATGCTCAAGCATGTGACCCAAGTGGATAGAACCGTTAGCGTACGGTAGGGCGCAGGTCACCAGAATTTTTCTTGGATTTGCAGCCATAATTACTTATTTCGCTCGTGATGGGTAAAAAAACGTAGCCTTAAATATTACCTGATGGACAGCGTGTTGCCTAGCATCATCAGGGGATAATCACGCTAAATAGCAGCGATAAATAGGCTTTGGTGATACGATGAATGAGTACAATAAGAATGGAGCGCTAAAAACGATGGGTAGTGATTCAATGATCCGATTTGAGAGTGTGGCTGATATCTGCCGTTGGCTAAATCAGTTCGAGCATCCGTGGCTGCATCATGAATGGGCCGAAACACCGAACGTGGTATCGGTATCAGCCCAAGGGGTAGTATCGATCACCTTGCCGTTTGCTGCGGCTTCAGTAACAGAGCTGCTAGAGCATTGGATCCTTACTCAGCAGCAGCTCCATCATATCTCGCAGAGCATGGTTTTTACCGTGACTACCCGGGTTGCGCCCCTGGCAACCGGGGATAAAACGCCTCTAAAAGGGGTGAAGAACATTATTGTGGTTAGCTCTGCCAAAGGCGGAGTCGGTAAGTCGACTACGGCGGTTAACCTGGCATTGGGACTGCAAAAGCAAGGTGCCAAAGTCGGTTTGCTGGATGCTGATATTTACGGTCCGTCAGTGCCTATGATGCTCGGTACGGTGGATGAGAAGCCACAATCGCCCGATGGTAAAATGATGATGCCGATAGAAGCGTATGGGTTGTTTACCAACTCTGTCGGTTATCTTGTTCCGGCTGAAAGCGCCACGATTTGGCGCGGACCGATGGCCTCAAAAGCGTTGTCGCAAATTATCAACGAAACCTGGTGGCCGGATCTCGATTACCTGGTGATTGATATGCCGCCGGGCACTGGAGATATCCAGCTAACGCTGGCTCAGCAAATTCCGGTAACAGGTGCGGTTGTTATTACCACGCCTCAGGATTTGGCCCTGGCAGATGCCATCAAAGGGATCAATATGTTTAGCAAGGTTAATGTGCCTGTGGTTGGTGTGGTTGAAAACATGAGCTACCACATTTGCAGCAACTGTGGTCACCACGAGGCGATATTTGGTACCGGTGGGGCAGAGCGCATGGCGGAGGAATATGCGGTGCCACTTCTTGCACAGCTTCCACTGCATATCAAGATCCGTGAAGATATTGATAGTGGTAAGCCAACAGTTGCATCGTCGCCGGACTCGGAACAGGCTTGTGCCTATATTGATCTGGCGGGTCAGGTGGCCAGTCGCTTGTTCTGGCAAGGTGAGCCAGTCGCCGAGCAGATCACAATTCGTACAATGTAAACCTTTACTTGTTAAAATTGTTAATGGTTCGTCGCAAATTGTGCCGGGTGTCGCATTTATGCTGGCATCTGGCGGTACGAATCCCTATAATCAGGCGGTTTATTTATACCTATTCGCACAATTATCTGGTTAACCATCAAATACAGATAGTTGTTTAAATGAGTATTTTCACCTCGCTACGTTGTCTTACAGGTGCTTTCTGATATGTCTGAAAACTCACACCAATGCGTCATTATCGGTATCGCAGGCGCTTCTGCGTCCGGTAAAAGTCTGATTGCCAGCACAGTTTATAAAGAGCTAAAAGAAAAAGTCGGCGATCATCAGATCGGTGTTATTACGGAAGATTGTTACTATAACGATCAAAGTCACCTGACCATGGAAGAGCGGGTCAAAACAAACTACGACCATCCAAATGCCCTTGATCACGATTTGCTTTGTGATCACCTGCAGATGTTGGTTGAAGGTAATGCGGTTGAAGTACCGCAGTATAGCTACAGCGAGCACACTCGCATGGTAGAAACCACACCAATGACACCGAAAAAGGTGATCATTTTGGAAGGTATTTTGCTGCTGACTGATCCGCGCCTGCGTGAGATCATGCACGCCAGTGTCTTTATGGATACACCGCTGGACATCTGTCTGCTGCGTCGTTTGCAGCGTGACGTTGCTGAACGTGACCGTACAATGGAGTCGGTTCTTGAGCAGTACCAAAAAACAGTACGCCCTATGTTCATGCAGTTCATTGAACCATCAAAGCAATATGCTGACATCATCGTTCCTCGCGGCGGCAAGAACCGTATTGCGATTGACGTGCTGAAAGCACATATCGCTAGGTTGCTAAAATCATAATAACCACCATTAAGGCTGACATTGTCAGCCTTAATTATATATTGCGATATTTAATGGGCAGCCTTAACGGCTGCCCATTTTTTTGCTTTAATCAAACTATACACTTCTAAGTATTACTATATTTCCTAAAGATAATTAAAAACTTATAAGTCTATTCGCTGTCATAACGGAGCCGGGTCATGATGATATCAACATCGGCTCGTAACCAAATTCAATGTGGACGGATAACACGAGGACACGATGAAAAAGCTTTTGTATGCCATATTGGCAATTGTAATTGTTATTGTACTAGGCATTGGCGCGTTGCTGGCGCTGATCGATCCTAACCAGTTTAAGCCATTAATAGCCGAGCAAGTGAAAAAAGCCACCGGGCGAGAGTTAGTCATTAGTGGAGACATCGGCTGGCGCTTCTTTCCGAGTATTGGTTTTACACTGGGCCAAACTGAATTTAGAAACCCGGAAGGCTTTGCTGAGCCAAACCTGATCCAGTTAGGCAGCGCTGAACTGTCTGTATCTGTTATGCCTCTTTTCTCCCGTCATCTTGAAATCGGCCATATCAGCCTGCAGGATGGCCGGGTGTTTATCCAGACTCGCAAAGACGGTGTCAATAACCTTGATGGGCTAGGTCAAGCCGCCAAGCAGGAACAGCCTGCTCAACCTGACACGGCAACCAGCCAGGAGCCTTCAGCCTCAGAGCCGGCACCGCAGCCAGAAGGCGCGGCAGAGCCATGGACAATCAGCCTGGAAGGCGTAGAGCTTGTTAATGCCAGTGCCGAAATTCGTGATGATCAAGCCGGAACCTTTACGGCAGTTAGTGCATTGAATTTTACCCTGAGCCGTTTTGCGCCAGGAGAGTGGGCTCAGGTTGACTTTGATGTGGTTGGCCAAAATGGTGAGCTGGCATTTACAGCACAGGGAGGCAGTGAGCTGTTTATTGTGCCTGCGATGGATGATGCGCAGCTGAAGAATTTGCAACTATCAGCAACCGCTAAAGATCCGATAAATGATATCCAGGCGTTCACCTTGGCCATGGATCAGTTCAAGGTCGGAGATTGGTCTGCTGTGACATTCACAGCGCAAGGCGAACTGCCTGATCTTGCTTTCGATGCCAAGGGTGAAACCCGCCTGAAGCTCAATAAGGCATTTGATGATGTCCAGTTGCAAAAATTAGCTCTGCAATCCAGCCTTAAAGGCGCGACATTACCTCGCCCCGAGATGTCAGTGAAGCTCAAAGCCGATGCGGAATATGATGTGAAGCAAGGGATGGCAACCCTGAGCCAGTTCCAGACTGACATTGATGAGATCAGCCTAAATGGACACGGCTCTTTTAAGAGTGCGGATATCCCGGTGATCCGCTTTGCGGTAAACAGCGATAACATTGACCTTGATGCTTTCTTGGGGCTGGACAAGACGGATACTGCGGCGGAGACTGGGCCAGCGGAAGCAACCTCGACAACGACAGGTGCTGGTTCGGAGGCAAGTCCAACACCAGAAAAAGACAAAGAACCAGATCTGTCAGTACTGAAAACCCTTGATGTTGCCGGTACCGTAAAGCTGGGCAAGTTCAAAGCAGCTAACGCCAAACTGGCCAATGTGCTGGTGGACATGAAAGTGGCCAAAGGTGTACTAAAGCTGAATCATTTCGATGCTGATCTTTATGATGGCAGTATTAAAACCCAGGCAACGATTAATGCCAACGGTAAGCTACCAACCTATAAAGTGACCAAGCAGATCCGTGGCGTCCAGGTTCAGCCTATGCTAGTTGATGTTGCCGATAATGATGTGTTGGCAGGCAAAGGGGATATTACCGTTAGCCTGGCCGGAACCGGGTTGGCTGAAAAGCGTATTCGTGAAAATGTTGCAGGTACAATTGATATCAATTTTGCAGATGGTGCTGTTAACGGAGTGAATATTCCTGAGATGATCCGTGAAGCCAGGGCGACGCTGAAAGGTAAGAAAGCTGAGTATGTCAAAGAAGAGAAGAAGACTGACTTCTCAGCAATGACAGCAACCATTAAGCTCGGCTCAGGTAAGGCATCGACCAATAACCTGGATCTTGACTCTCCGCTGCTACGTATTGCGGGCAAAGGACAGACCAACCTTGTTAGTGAGGCCATTGATTTCAAGGTAAATACCTCAGTTGTTGCGACCAGCAAAGGCCAGGGCGGCAAACAGGTTGATGAAGTGGCCGATCTGACGGTACCGATTGATGTGAAAGGTGACTGGACAGAGCCTAAGTTCTCGATGGATCTTGCTGGGTTGTTAAAACAAAACAACGAGCTGGAGCAAAAAGCACAGAAGGAAGTTGAACGCGGACTTGAAAAGTTACTAGGCGATAAAGCCAAAGATGACGAAGTTAAAAAAGCGGCTGACAAATTATTGAAAGGGCTGTTTAACTAGAACTTTGCCAAACAGATAAGGCTTGCCAGCATGGCAAGCCTTATTGCTATATGAAGCGCTTACGTTGTGAATGCAGTAGTATATAAAGAACTTTATTTACAACGGCTTAAGCGAATGCCTTATTCTTTTTGTTCGACTTTTGTGATTCAAGCGTATCCTGAAACGCCTTGAGTAAATCAACAGCTGACAGCATACCGACCAGATCCCCGGTTTTATCCAGTACAGGCGCCGCGCCTACATGGAAGTCTAGAATGGTTCCGACGGCTTTGGTTAGCGTGTCATAGGTACGAACGTGCACGACATCTCTGATCATGACATCACCGATATGCAGGTCATCGGTCAGATTGTATTCGTGCCCGATATCCGGTGATTCATCAACCCAGCCAGGGCGCCGCAACTCGCGGTCACTGACAATGCCTATCAGCTCGCCTTCTTCGTTAGTCACAGGTAAATGGCGGATGGCTTCATCGCGCATTAGAAAGAAGGCTTCACGCAGGCCTGCTTCAGGCTGGATAGTGATGACTTTGCGTGTCATGTACTCAGAAACTTTTGTTGGCATATACATCTTCCCTTTGTCAGAGTGAATTGATGTTGCCTGATTTAAATTATCGAATTCAGCCAGTGTGAACTGCGACCAAGCCCATACTTTTACTTTTGTCTAGTTTACCCGCGATGAGCTTTTTGCCCTTTAAGCACGTAATTTTGGTAAGGTGTGCCGAATCAGCCGAGGATTACGGCCAGAAAAAATAATATATAGCCTGGCCGAAAAAGGAGAAAAAGTTGGACTCAGTTACTCAGGCCGCGTTAGGCGCCGCTGTTGCGGGGTTGGTGGCAGGCAAGAAATGTTCGCCAAAAGTGCTATTGGCAGGGGCCGCCCTTGGTACCTTGCCGGATCTGGATGTTTTTCTGAGCTATGGTGATCCTGTATCGGATATGGTGAAGCACCGGGGGTTTAGTCATTCGCTATTAGTCTTGTTACCGTTCTCGCTATTGCTGGCCTGGTGTTGGCAAAAAGGGCGGGCAACGCAATTTAGCTTTGCACATCTATGGCTATTAGTGGCTGCTTGTCTCATTACTCACCCTTTACTTGATGCCTTTACCGCTTACGGAACTCAGTTGTTGTGGCCTTTCCCGGTCAGTATTGCGGTCTCCAGTATCTTTATTATTGATCCGCTCTATACCGTTCCCTTGCTGGTAATGATTGCCGCTAGTTTGTTATGGCGAGAGAAAATGGCAAAGTTATGTGGTATCGGGCTGACGATATCGAGTTTGTACTTGCTCTGGTCGGTTATCGCACTCAACATTGTTGAAGAGCGGGTACAGAGCCAGCTGGCCAATACTCCGCTTGCCGATCAGCCTGTCTTTATTACTCCGACACCGATAAACACTGTGCTTTGGCGAGTCGTGATATTAGATGGCGATACTTATAGGGAAGGCTTAACCTCACTGCTTGATGAAGATAAAACGATTGATTTCATTGCTAAAGAGCGAGGACAGTGGACTCTGGAAGAGAAGCCGCAACACTTAGTGATGCTGGAAGACTTTACCCGGCAGTTTGTGAAATATGAGCAGGTGGGCGATAGCCTGACGGCGACGGACCTACGCTTGGGTATTGTCAACTATTTGCCGTTCCAATTCGCGTTTGCAAGCCTAGATGAAGAGGGCGCTTGGTCTTCTGCGCTTCCTGTTCAGCTGGAAAGTCCAAATGTACGGCCTAAGCATTTGCCTGCGTTGTGGCTGCGCTTATTAGGAAACCAGGATATTGATGCCAACCTGTGTCATGCCAAAGAGTGCCCGAAACTCGGTAAGACAGATGCTTAACCTAAATAGTTAGTTGATGTCTAATCAAACCATAAGCCCGGCATAAGCTGGGCTTGTTTGTGTTAGCGTCATACAACCATACACGTGCATAAAAAGTTCGTCTGTATGCTGGCGCTTATCTTCAACTTTTGTCGACCTGACACCGGCACCAAACAGAACAATGGCAAAAACGGCATACCCTTCTTTCACCAGCATTTCTGCACGTTCACCTGATAACTCACTGACGCCCTCGCTAAGGTTTCTCTGTTACTCGACCATTTGATACAAACGACGAGGGCGACCGCCAGTTTTGTAGTTTAGAACTAAGCGGATCATACCTTCCGATTCTAAAAACTCCAGATAGCGCCTTGCTGTAATACGGCTGACATTCATTCGCTCACCAATATCATCTGCAGAAAAGTCGTGTGGTTTATCTGCATACAGAATCGCCTGCAATGAAGCAAGAGTTGTTGCATCAATCCCTTTAGGTGTCTGGCGTAATTGCTTTACCGGTGCTTTACGGAATATCTGGTCGATATCACCTTGATCGACGGTTGCAGCACGAGCTAGTTTTTGTTTGTACTGCTTATAGTCGTCAAGGGCTTGGTTAACGCGAGACATGCGGATCGGCTTGACTAAATAATCAGTCACACCAAGCTGAACGGCTTTTTCGACCGTTGCGGTTTCTCGTTCGGCGGTCGTCATAATGAAATCACAATCCGCGTTTTGTTCACGCAGTTGACGAATAACATCAATACCATTGCCATCGGGCAGCGTGATATCGACAAAGATTAATGTTGGTTTGAACGCCCCGTATTGCAACAAGGCATCTGAACAGCTTTCGCTAGCAGCAACCACCGTGAAATCAGGGTGTTGATTGATGGTTGATTCGAGGGTGTAGCTGGCTCGACTATCATCTTCAATAAGCATTACAGTGGTTTTATCCATGATTAGCGATTTCACTTTTATCTAAGTAAATACTGAATAGCGTAGTGTGTTGCTCTGTGCGCTCCCAATCAATACTACCACGGAAGTAATCGACCAGTTGCTTGACCAGGTACAAGCCAATGCCGCTCTGTTCATCGTCGATCTTAGAGCTTACACCGAACTCTAAAATGTGATCGGAAATATCGTCGGGCACACCAGCGCCGCTGTCCTGAATTTCTAAAATGATGTGATTGCTGCGATCGCTCAGATACACATGTACTTCAGGCTCTGCATTCTCTCTGTTTTGCCACGATGCGAGTAGGGCATTATCGATCAAGTTACCGACCATTGTGACGAGTTTTTCCGAAATATTCTTCTCGTAACTCGACAAATTTGTATCCATATCGATAGTGAATTTCACACCAATCTCTGAAGCTTTATTAAATTTCGCGAGCAACAAACCAGCAACGGCACTATCTGTCACCGACAGTACAATATTGTGAATTATTGATTGGTAGCGATCAGTTTCTTGTTGAATAAAGTCAACGGCTTCATCATATTTACCGATTTGTAGCATGCCCGAAAGTACATTGAGCTTATTGGAATACTCATGCGTTTTACTCCGGAGTAATTCTGCATAACTATTCAAGGACGTGACTTCGCGTTCAAGCTCATTTGGGTCAAGGTTCGTGAAGAATACGACGACGTGACCCAGCGCTCCTTTCGGGGTGTTGATTGGATAAACGTTGGCTGTGTAGTTGAGTTTGCCAATTTTGAATTCCTCTTGATGGAATACTCCTTGATTGGCGAGAACTAAGTGACTTAACGGCGTGGAATAGTGCGATAAAGAGTGATTCACATAGTCATAGCGATCCAGTACCCCCATAGAAAGCATCTTAATTGCGCTGTTATTAATGGTGGTGATGTTCATGTTGTTATCAACCGCAATAATGGCGTCACGAATACTATCGAGTACCATCTCATGTTCGCGGAATTTGTTCACAATAAACTCTGGCTCATAGTCCAGGAAGGTACGTTTCATCTTGAACATGAACGCGGCTGTAATGCCAATACCAAGCAAATAGACCACGCCGATAAGCATGCCAATATGACCATATTGTTTTAAAAAAATATCAGATGTTTTTTCAGATAAATACCCAATACAGACCGCACCAATAACTTTGCCATCTAACATAATAGGAGAAAAATTACGGATAGCTTTGCCGAGTGAGCCAGATGCCACACTGCTGAATTCATCACCTTGTTCTATCGCAGGTTTAATGTCGCCACCGATAAAATACTTACCGACTTTATCTGGTTTGGGGTGGCTCAAACGGATGGTCTCTTTATCGACGACCACGATATAGGAAGCATCAGTACGTGCTCTAATATCTTCCACATAGTCTTGTAGGTCGTATTTCTGCTGCTTATTTTTGGCATCAACCGCGTTAATGACCATAGGATCATGTGCAACCACGCGAGCAAGTTCTAACCCTCGTGCTTCAATGCCTTCCTGATACGAATTTTGCAGTAAAAAAAAGATGGCGGTGGTTACGACGATAACAAGAAAAGAGGTAGCTGCAACGATGGTTAAGATCAGATAACTCTTAAGTTTCATGATAGTTCTTAGAATAGCAATGTTAGTGACGGGGGCAGTATATACCCAAACCACTTCAATATCTCCTCGCTAAACCACCCATTTACAAAAGTTACAAAAGCCTAAAATAGTTACATTAGCAGGGTACTCAATCTTCCGGTCGGCAAGTGTTGGTAGACTACAAAAATCATAATAACCCCACAAAAAAAGATGGGATACATTTAGCAATGTGCTTAAGAAAGCAGCATTGAAAAACATTCCAGTTAACTTATTTAAAAGACAAATTACTTTATATTTAAGGAAAAAATATGTTCTTTGTTCATATGATGTTGTTGCTCGCCGTTATTTTTATAGGTATCCGATACGGAGGCATAGCTTTTGGCCTTCTCGGTGGATTGGGTGTATCTATTCTATCGTTTGTATTTGGTATTGCCCCGGGCAAACCTCCAATCGGTGTTATGCTGATCATTCTTGCTGTGGTTGCTGCTTCGGCGACGCTAGAAGCGACCGGAGGATTGAAGCTACTGGTTAATTATGCAGAAAAACTCTTAAGAAAACATCCTTCGAAAATTGTTTTTCTCGGGCCACTTTGTACTTACTGTCTAACCGTTATGGTCGGTACAGGTCACTCTGTTTATCCTTTGTTACCAGTAATTTACGATGTGAGTATCAAGCGAGGGATACGTCCAGAAAGGCCTATGGCAATATCGACTGTTGCGTCTCAAATGGGTATTACAGCAAGCCCAATTGCGGCAGCAGCGGCTGTGGTAATGGCAACAGCAGCCACAAACAATCTGGATATTTCGTTGGGCCAAGTGCTCATGGTAACCATCCCAGCAACACTTACGGGTGTATTGATTGCAGCGACTTGGAGCCTTAAACGCGGTAAAGAATTGCAGGATGACCAAGAGTTTTTGCAAAGATGTGAAGACCCTCAGTTTAAAGCACAGCTAATTGATAAATCCGATACTTCCAACACTCAGAATGCTCAGGCTAATAATAAAGAAGCGAAGATGGGCTTAAGTGTCTTCTTACTCGGTATTTTAGTGGTGATCTGCGTGGCAATGTTTGGTAAAGATATTGGTTTACTTCCGGACGGCGTTAAAACATCAACAGCTCTTCAGTTCCTGATGTTGTCAGTCGGCGCAATTATTTTGTTAACGACCAACGTTGATCCGAAAAAGATTGTCCAGACAAATGTTTTTATAGCCGGTATGAGCGCGGTCATTATCATCTTTGGTATCGCATGGATGAGTGACACAATAATATCTTTCAATAAACCTTACATTATAAGCCTTGTTGAAGATGTGGTTAAGACACACCCTTGGACCTTTGCTATTGCAATGTATGTATCTTCGATCTTTTTAAAGAGCCAAGCCGCAGTTCTTACTATCATGTTACCACTTGGTTTTGCGTTGGGTATTCCAGCTGAAGTACTAATCGGTGTGCTTCCTGCTTGTTATGCCTATTATTTCTTCCCATTCTACCCGTCAGATCTTGCTGCGATTACTTTCGACCGCTCAGGTACAACAAGAATAGGTAAATATGTTCTAAACCACAGCTTCTTGATCCCCGGCTTCATTGGCGTGTTTACTGCCACTTGTGTTGGATATGCATTATCAGTAGGTATGCTGCCAATTTGGCTATGGGGACTGGGGCTTTGTACCCTTGCATTCGCGGTGAATTCATACATGAACCGCATAAAACACGAAGAATTCTCTATTGCATAATACTTACGATGCCAGCCAGTTTGATCTGGTTGGCATTTTTTTGTTGCTTGAGAAAGTGTTTGTACTCCAGTTTGAAATACCGATCTTGTTTTCTGATTAGATAGATAATAAAAAGCCATATAACTCAATGTTTTATACTAGGATTAGTGATGTAAGTTATGTGTTTACCTATTGCATCACTGAGGTAGCTAATGGAAAAAAAGGTCGACTTCGAAAAACTAAGAGAAAAGATGCATGAAAGGGCACTGGAGCAGGCATTGAACTTTTATAAGAAGAAAAACCAGAAAGCCGTGAGGCAATAATTGTGTTGATTAACAATAACAAAGGGAGCAAGAGCTCCCTTTAGTTGGTTGTTTTATGGTATGCCGTATAGTTTGTTAATCTTCAGGCTGATTCTTTGTTGGATCAGTAACAAGCTCATATGGCCAATAATGATGGCCAATGCGGATCATCAAGGTGGCGGCTGCCAAGATAAATGCAGCGAGTGCCAACCAGACCACAAATAGTCCGTCTAGCTCCTTCATACCTAGCGTGATGTAACGGGCGATAGCCATAATAGCGATATAAATCGGGTAGCGTACCGGGATCTTGCCATGGGAGACAAATTGCTGAACCATGGCAAGCACTTCCAGATAGATAAACATCAACAGAATATCTGTCAACAATATTTCCCTATTCACATAGACATGAACAAATTCAGTCACCATCGCAGTAATGGTAGCCAGGGTGATCGCCACGAGGAGAATAGCCTCGAGTATGTGAAATAACTTTAAAAATGGGCGACTGAACCCTTTGGGCAGACTTGAAGGCATATAATTTTCCTTTCGCATAAGGCGATTATGTTTATTATCGATCGCCTTATTATATAAGGGTATATTGCGTCGAAAAGTAAAACTAATGAAGAAACTAATATTCGAGTAAGCTGAGTGAGGAATTAAATACCCTTACCACCAGTGTTTGGTAGTTACCTCTCTTATGAAAAGTCGG
This sequence comes from Photobacterium sp. HL06, assembly GCF_059552575.1. Lineage (NCBI taxonomy): Bacteria > Pseudomonadati > Pseudomonadota > Gammaproteobacteria > Vibrionales > Vibrionaceae > Photobacterium > Photobacterium sp. HL06. The sequence goes on along the minus strand of NZ_CM183914.1, from coordinate 2,860,962 downwards.
ACTCCTACATACCCTGATTGCTATAGCTGGGAGTCAAGGCTCCCTGTTTGACTAATGCTCCTCTACCTCTGCTTAGTTCTAAGTAGAGTAAAAAAACCACAATAAAAATAAAGTAAATACATCAGGTTGCGTACTTCGACTGATAAGTTGCATTTCAAATATTGATTTTGATCAACAATAAAAATGATAATTACTCTCAATACCTTGATTTACATTTTGAAACATATAGAATGCAAATCGTTCTCGTTTCAAGCTTTATCCAACAATAAATTGAGAGTTACGTACTCTGTAAATGGATAGTATAAAAAGGAAAAGTAGTGAAGAAGTCAGTCCTTAGCGTTGCAATCGCTGCCGCCGTGTTCACAACAGCGGTAAGTGCGACAGCCCAAGTAGAAGTATTAGATAAAACCCATCAACCAGCAGGTAGCTTTTTAGCCTATACCGAATTTGAGCTGTCGGGTGAGCCGCTAGCTGAATCACTCGGCTTGGATCTAGATGTCCTAGATCCAAATATGGCCAACGATCCCACTCCTTTTGACTTTGCTGCTGGTATTGAAAGCTATGAATACTCAGAAGAAGCAATGTACGCGCTTAACTACCAGTCGACGATGGGCCCACACCTTGTCAATGGCCCGGTTAACCGTGCACGCGGCGGCCAGCTAGCTGATCTAGGTAAGCGAGTTATCGAGATGGCTGACGCGGTAGGTTTCCCAGTGAGTGAAATCCCACAGAACATGTACCCGATTTCTATCCCTTATGTTTCGGGCAGCCCAGAATTTGCGCAAAAGCCTGATACCACCACCGTAAATGGTGACGAAGTAGAAATTGTTACTGCAAAAGGCAATAGCAAAACGGTTCAGACAGTTGTTCCTGCCTACTTCCGCGACTACAAGAGCCTGGCTTGGAATGAAGCGACATTTGATAAGTCATTCAACCCGGCTGCAACAGGTGGCATTCTTCTAAAAGAAGTGATGTGGTCGCAAGACTTCCTGGGGGGTATGCACGTTACTGAGACTGACGAAGAAGTTGAAGCTGATTCAGCCACTATGGATCACGACGGCAAGCATAGCCTAGGTGTTTCAGCTGCCGATGGCTTTAACGGTATGATGCTGACTGAAATGTCTATCGACAAGCTGCAAATCATGCAACAGCAGCTGGGCTTCAATGGCAAGGATCTGGGCGTTAAGTTCGGCCCTGACTATGATCCGGCCAAAGGCCCTATCTGGTTTGCCCATAAAGTGGCAGTGACTGAAGGTACCAACAACGGTGTGAAATCAATTGCTGGTCTAACAGTGACCGACAGTGCATCAACACTGCGTGATACCTGGTCAACGCTATGGCCTGTTGCTGAATTTTTCGCATACAGTGATCAGCGCACAGCAAATAGTGCACAAAATCCTGCATTCTTGGCTGTCTTTGATGGCGCACCATTTGCAGCTGCACCAAAAGCCAACACTGATGCGAACGAGAGCAATGATGTTGCGGCTGATGATGCGTTCTCGCTAGCTAACAATATCTCTAACCTATTGTTCAAAAACATTGCCGCTCTGCACTACAACAAAGCCCATGGCACTTTTGTTACTGAATACAAAGATGGCCAGCAGGGCAACAAAGTAGATACCTACGACGCAGCATACTCTCTTGTTGCATTGTCTATTTACCAGCGTGCGAAAGATGCCCTACCGGTTGGTTATGCATCGGCTGAATCGGGTGATGTTGATCTGAAATCTGCGGCTGGTAAAGAGGCTCTGGCGATGATCAAAGCTCAGGCTGACTTTATTATCAACCAGCTAACGGGCAAAGATGGCCTGGTGTTCGATGGTTTGACACTGAATACAGTTAACAAGCTAAGCAAAGAAAAGTCACTGGATGCACAGTTTGCAGCGATCCGCGGCCTGGTTGCGGCTTACCTTGCAACAGATGATGTGAAGTATAAGCAAGCTGCTCGTTCAATTTATCTTGCGGTAGAGAAAAACATGTTTGATGAGAACATCAACACATGGGCAACGGTACCGGGTAAAGCAACGATCCATACCCCATATACAGAAGCGGCTATTTCAGGCGGTTTACGTGAAGCGATTCTTCACCTGAAAAATGAAGAAGGCGAAAATGAGCCAGCATTTGAGCTGACTACGCTAACCGACCGTTATGTAAGCTGGTTCCGTACTGTCATTAACGGCGGTATGCAGCTAGCCGAATGGATGGGTGATTCTGGTGAAAACCAAATCAAAGGTAGCAACTCTACTGACACCGATGAAGATGGTGTACACCAGATCATTGCTGCGGGTGGCAAGTTCGGTACCGCAATGACAATGGCTAGCAAAGCCAGTGTTAAGTAAAAGGTAAGTAAACCTGTTACCAATTAGGCAGTGACGATGAGTCGCTGCCTTTGTCGTTTTTATCAATTGTCCTTGAATGATGAAGAATTCTTGCTGTTAGTGGGTTGAGGTTGTTGTTATGTCAGTATCCCTGGTTTCTGATCAAAAGCCTGTCGCTGGTGGGTTTAGCCAATGGTGGCAACGTCTGGCTTACCATCACAAATGGGCTGAGTCGTTGCTTTATGTGATGTTTTTTAGCGGCTTGTTGCTGTGGGAGGCGGTCGCTGTGAGCTGGCAAATTGAGCGCTGGACGTTGCTGGTGCACATGCTGGTGGGTGCCACACTTTTTACTGTTATTGTCGGGGCGTTCTGGGGAGCTCACCGACGTCTGATCACTTCCAGCAATAAGTCTTTTCTGCGCCAAACGGGGACTGTGATTGAATGGCTGCTGATTGTTTGTAGCCTAAGCGGTTTCTACCTGTTTTTCTATGGCAAACAGGGAAACACTCTGGGGGTCATCATTCAAGACGTACATTTCTATTCATCGTGGTTGCTGGCACCTTTAGTGTTCCGTCATGCAATGCGATGGAGCGTATTGAACCTAAACAAGTTTCGTCATCGATAAGAGCCAGAAAAGGCCGTAATACATTGAATTTATTTACATTGGGGAGCCTATGTTAGCCAGTTTTTTAATTACCCTCCGTGAAGGGCTAGAGGCGTTTTTGTTAGTAGGCATTGCCTTGTCGTATCTCGCCAAGTTAAATGCCCGTCATTACAACAAATATATCTATTTAGGTGTATTTGTCGGTTTGTTGCTGTCCTTGGCGGTGGCCGTTGTCTTCCAGGTTGTTGTGGATCAGTTTAGCAACGAGCTCTATCGCAACTATTTGATGGCCGGTATCTTGATATTTGCCACCGTGGTACTGACGTACATGGCAATTTGGATGCAGAAGCAGGCCAAAAACCAAGTAGCCCAGGTGCAAAGAGAGCTGACGGACATGGTCAGCACCGGTAACCTATTGGGCCTGGTTTTGCTTTCAACACTGGCTGTGTTGCGTGAAGGCTTTGAAACTATTTTGTTCTTCTCTGCCTTGATGTATTCAAACTTTGGCGAGTTCAGCACCCAGGATGCACTGATCGGGGCTATTTCAGGATTGATCCTGTCAATTGTACTGGTCTGGCTGATGTTGAAAAGCACCCGAAATGTTCCGTTACGATCATTTTTCCGCTGGACTAGCCTATTCATTATTATCATTGCGGCAGGTTTGCTGTCATCGGCAATCAACATGTTGCAGGCGGCCCATGTACTGCCTATTGTTCATGCCCAGCTATTTGATATTTCACATATTCTTGATGATCGTGGCGTATTTGGCACCTTCTTGCGGGCGTTGTTTGGCTATAACTCGTCGCCAGGCTTGCTACAGCTGATGGTCTGGGTCGGCTATATGCTGACATTTACTTTTTTCTGGAACCGAGGTTATAAGCAAGCATGAGTGTCTCTTCAGGTAAACATATCGCCGTACTTGGTGCTGGTCCTGCGGGGTTAATGGCGGCATGGGAATTGGTTGAAGCCGGGTTTCAGGTCACCATCCTTGATCGTGACGATCATGTCGGCGGCATGTGTGCGACCCAGACGTTCAGCGGCCAACATGGCGAGTACCGCTTTGATTTTGGTGGACACCGCTTTATTACCAAAAATCCCAAACTGCTGGCATTTGTTGATGAGCTGATGGGTGAGGAGCTGCTTTTCGCGCAGCGTAAAAGCGTTATTCGCTATCGCGGGCGGATCTACCAATACCCGTTGGCAATGGTTGATTTAATCAAAAATGCACCGCTGCCTTTGCTGGTTGGCGGCGCGGTCGACCTTGGTAAGCAGCTATTTAAAGCCAAGCCGCAAGATCAGTCGGCGGTGAGCTTTGCCGAGTGGATTGAAAGCCGTTTCGGCACCACTTTGTATAAACATTTTTTTGAAGGCTATACCGCCAAGCTATGGGGGATTGATCCGATGAATTTGTCTGGGGACTGGGCCTCTCAGCGTATCAGCCTGATGGACTTAAAAGATGTTGCCCGTCGTTTATTGCCGGGACGCCGTTCGTCGGTTCGTACCTATGCCCGCCAATATCGTTATCCGAAGTGGGGATTTGGTCAGCTTTACACCCGTTTGGCACAAGAGCTGGAAAAGAAAGGCGTAGAGATTGTTCTGAACAGCGATGTTTGCGGATTAAATGTTAGCACCAATAACCAGATTGAAACTGTCGAGTACCGACACCAGGGTGAAGTCAAAACACTCGCCTGTGACGAGGTGATCTCGACACTGCCACTACCGCTGATGTGTAAGCTGACAGGCTTTGATAGCGGACTAGAGTTTAGGGCATTGCGCTTTATGAATATGCCAATGGAAACCGACAATATCTCTGATAACACCTGGCAGTACCTGTCTGATCCCGAAATATTGGGAACCAGATTGCAAGAGCCCAAGCGCCGCTCGTCCTATATGGCTCCCGAAGGTCGCTCATCGGTAATGATTGAAATCCCATGTAATAAAGGGGATGACGTTTGGTCGATGGATGGTGATTGCCTGCAACAGCGTGTCTTTAGCGACCTTGAATCCTTAGGCGTCGATCCCAAGCTGGCAACGGGGGAGTATTTCACCTCCTATACCGAGCATGCCTACCCGCTAATGGATATGACTTATCAGGCCAAGCGAGAAAAGGCGATCACCCATTTGTCGCAGTTTGGCAATCTGATCATGACCGGTCGTCAGGGAACTTTCCGTTACATTTTCACCGATACCGCGATGGAAATGGGCATGATGGCTGCGCAGTCTGTGATTGACGGTAAAGATCGCCGTCGTGAAATTTTTGATTTTCGTAATGAGAAAACCGTGATTGAAGTTCAGAGCGTTGCATAACCGCGATCTGCTGCACAAGGAGAAATAAATGAAACTGACAATGTTTGCTGGTGTATTGCGCACATGCCTCGCCGTTATTATGGGGTTAATGGTCAGCACTGCAAGTCATGCGTATTCATATGCTGCCGCTGGAAAAGAGCCCGTGATTGATGGGCGAGAGGCGATTATGCAGGCGTTAGCCAATAACGATTTCGCGGCTGTTCAATTGGCTGTTGACGGTTTGCATGAAGAATTTACCTATTTGCTTAATGAGCATCAGGTGGATTTGCTAACACCAATGGCACAAGCGCTAGAAAATAAAGATGCGGCTAAGGTGGAAGCGGTGATGGATCGTACCGTGATTGAGGAGATAGTCCGCCGTCTTGATGGTGCTGAGAACAACCTTGGCGACTATCAGGTTGCAAAAGTACTGGTGGTAAAAAGTAAGCTGTTTCTTGATTTGATCATGCCCAAGCTAGATGAAGCGCATAGGCAGCAGGCGACAGCGGCCATCCAGGGCGTGCTAGGTGCAATCGGTAATCCTGGCGTATTCGGTGTTGGCCAGGCACCGGCGGATCCCGAAGCCTTTAAGCAGCAGCGTGAGCTGCTCATCAATGCAATCAGTGGGCTGAAATAACAACCGATGCGGCGCGATTTCTCCGGCAATTCCGTGGTTAAGTTAACGGCCAGTAAGCTGCCATACGTGATTGTTATCACGTTGGCCTACGTGGTTTGGTGGCAGTGGATACGTAGTTTTCCCCTCGAACTAACCAGTGATGACGCGCTTAACTTTTCACGGGGTATTGAACGGTTTTCAGTGTTGGAGTTTCGTCCCCACTTTCCGGGGTATCCTGCTTTTATCGGTTTTTCCCGGCTGGCGGCCATTTGGGTAGAGCCGGGGATTGCACCTATTTGGGTTTCGCTTTTATCGGCGGCGATGATCCCGCTTCTTGTGGCGAGGATGATCCTTCTGCTTTCCAGCTCATGGCTGGCAGCCACCTTAGGCAGTCTGCTGGCGCTAATGCAACCGCTGTTGGCTTCGATAGCCTTGAGCGGTTTATCTGATTCTGCGGCAATCATGTTGTTCATGCTGGCGTTGAACGCTGCTATGCAGCAGAAAAATAAGATGGTCGGACTCTGGATTGGCCTAATGCTTGCCACCCGGCCATCGTATTTTTCCCTGGCGTTGGGCATGGTGATGGTACCGTGGTGGGGGAGTTATACGAGCTCGAAAATACGAGCATACCTGCAGGCAAGTATTGCTATTGCCATGATTGGTTTACTGAGCCTGGGCTTTATCTGGTTTCATGATGGCGCAGCCTATTTTGAGGAAGGGCTCCGTTTTACCCAGGGTCACTTTGCGATTTGGGGCAATACTGTCGAAGGTGATAGCGCCAGTTTTTGGCAGTGGTTATTGGCTTTGGGGGAAGGCTTCGGTTGGTTTGGCTTAACCGCGGTCGCGATTTCATTATTTAGTGCTGCTATCGGGTTGGTAGTGATGAAGACGCCTAGGCTTGATAGCCCAAATAGCCCGGGAATGAGAAGGCAAGAGCTTGCCCTAATCGCCGCTGTTGCTTGGTTGTACTGGGTTTGGATCACCGTCGGGCAAAACCCAGATAACTTGCGCCATTGGGCACCTGTGCTTTTTCTGGTTTTGGTGGTATTTCCGGTACAGCTAGCTAGGTTACAGCACACGGTAGAAGTGAGCCGTTTGAGAATAAAACTCACTACTGTGCTCAGTACTTGTGCCGCCTTGTATTGCCTGCTGCTTGGTTACCAAAATGTTCATGCTGCGCCGCGACAAGCGCCGGTTCAGCAGGCCATTACCTGGATTAAGGCCAACCCGCAAGTAAAGGTTATCGGCACCAATTACAGTGTGAATTTGCTACGCGATCAATTAGGCAGTCATGCAATCTATGACATGTATTATCCCAGCAGCAAATTGGCACTGGTCAATGCCGCTAGGCGTTCTCCCCGAAGTGCATGGCGGTTATCTGGCACGCGGTTACCTCAGCATAAGTTGATAGCCCAGTTCAAACCACGATTTATCGGTGAAAGGCGTCTCTTTTTATATCAAATTAGCCAGTGATCCCGGTCTCTGGCTTTATGTAGTGTGAGTGTATAGGCGAATGATGTTAAGAAGTAAATATAAGCCTGCAAAGCAACTTATTGTGTTGATGCTAGTGCTGCTCAGTCAATCGGCACTGGCTATCGAGAAAAGCAGCTCAATGTTGTTTGCTCAGGATAAGGCACAGATTATCAGTGCTAACTTTGATACGGGAAGTGTCAGTATTCTTTCTCGGGAAGATGGCAAGTTGGTTGCGGAGTCAACAATAGGTCGAGATATCCGCCGAATTGCCATGACGGATGATGGCAAGCTGCTTTTGGCAACGGATTATCTGAATGATCAGGTCGTGCTGCTTGATGCCAAGACCTTGCAGACCAAACGGGTGACAGCCGTGCCGTCACGCCCGTTTGGGGTTGTTTTCGACTCGCGACATCAGCGGTTTTTCGTGACCAGTTTTGAACGTGATAAGCTGCTGGTCATCAATACAGAGGGTGAGATCACCCAGACACTTGATACGGCATCAACGCCACGCGGCCTGGCGCTGACCGATGATGGCCGGCTGCTGGTGACCCATTCACTTGTCGGTCAGGTCTCTATCTACAATGTGCTCGGTGAGCAGCCCAAGCTGATCAAGGTAGTACAGCTAGCAGACACTGTAGCCGATCCGGTTAAGACGAACCCACAGGGTAAGCCTCGACTGTTGGATACCATTGCTATCTCTCCTGATGGCCGCCAGGCTTGGCTGCCCCATGTACTATGGTCATTCGGTCATGATTTTCAGTTCCAGTCGACGGTGTTCCCAACCGTTTCTTTGCTGGATCTGGAAGCAGGTAACGAGCATGAAATTGTTGATGAGCGTAAGCAGCTGTTCAAGCAGATCAATATCATCGAAAGCGGTAACCGGATCCGTATTGTGTCCAACCCGCATGATGCAGTGTTTACCGATGATGGCAAAAAGATCATTATTTCCCTGGCAGGCTCCGAAGATCTCATGGTGTTTGACTTGTCACGCCAGGGCAAGAAAAACAAAAAACGTCACCGTCGTAAGAAATTTCAGGGCGGGGTGAAAGCAACCCAGATTTATCGCAATGTGCCGGGTGATAACCCTCGGGGCCTGTTGGTGACCGGGCGTGAGCTTTATGTGCAAAATGCGATGTCGCTTGATATTGCCAAGTTCGATACCGGTGCTGCTGGCCCGTTTGCCAAGGTTAAGTTGGCTCAGGCCAACTTTGCAGCCTTAGTGTCTGCAGATCCGCTACCAAAGCAGCTGCGTCAGGGCAAGACGCTCTTTAACAGCGCCAATATGGCTGATAACCCGAACTTCCCGATGGCAGGGGACTTTTGGATGAGCTGTAACTCATGCCACCTTGACGGCTTTAACTTTACCAACCGCCAGTTAATGGAAGACGGTAAAAAAGATCGTTTCAGCAACGCCCTAACCGGCCATGTCGATGTCCGTAAAATGATCGCTGGTGATCCGGTGGGGGCATACATTGATATTATTCAGAAAACCCAAGGTGGGATGGGGGGCGATCCGCGTGAAGAGTCGTTACCGCCAGTTAGTATTGAAAATCCGCCCCTTGAAGCTGCTAAAATGATGTCGGCCCTGAATGAGTACGTACGCGCTCCAGAGAACCTACCATACCTCTCAACTTGGCTGCGACTGGATGATAACAAGCGCTATACCCACCCGGACGAGTGGCTCAATTCTGCCGAGTGTTCTGACTGCCATACAACAATTTACGATCAGTGGGCCGATTCCAACCATGGCATGAATATGGATCACCCTTATTATCGCTTCCATGAAGATTTCGCTGCGAAAACTGAAGGTGAGGAGTTCCGTGTACTTTGCCGTGGCTGCCATGCACCGCAAATGGTGATTAATGGTGACAACGGGCCGATGACTGATTTTGGTGATATGTGGGAAAAAGGCGGGTCATCGCTGAAAGAGGCCTATACCCATGGCCAGTCGGTCAGCGAGCGGGGTACGGGGTGTGTATTCTGCCACCGGATCACTAAGGCAGAAAATGCCGGAGGCAACACCGACATGACGGTTAATATCAAAGACCGTGATAGCTATGTGTTCGAAGATGCTAAAAACAGCATGCTGAAGTGGATGTCGGAAAAACAAATCAATGCCTCGCCAGAGCAGCACAAGGCGTCATATTCCAATCCTGAGCTTTACCAGAGCTCGCTCTACTGTGCGACGTGTCATAACGAGTTCACAACCGGACAGGGTGCAAATGTTAACGATAACTTTGGTGAGTGGCTGGCATCACCGTTTAATGCGCCGGATGATCCCAAGCAACATAAAACCTGTATTGACTGCCATATGACCCAGGATGTGACCGACTTTAATAATAAGGTTAGCGGCCAATCAACCAATGATGGCCCGATGAAATCGAACCTGCGTTCGCACCATTTGGTTGGGGGAAACTATTTCTTTACTGGTATGCGCAACCCTGAACACAAAAAGATGAGTGTCGATATTTTGAAAACGGCATTGAGTCTTGAAGTGGAAAAACAGGGGAACCTGCTGAACGCTAAGGTTACAAATGTGAACTCCGGCCATGATATGCCGGGTGGCGCGCGTCGTCAGGTGTGGCTGGAAGTGATCGCGACTGATGCCAATGGCCAGCGTATTTATACCAGTGGCGTGATGAAAGACGGCGTTATCCCGAAAGATGCCCGTAAGTTTATCAAGGTAGGAGTCGATAAGGATGGCAAGCCAGTTGGTTTGCGTTTCTGGCGCTATGTGAAAATTGGTAAAGATACCCGGATTAAATCAGGTGAAACCCGTAGTGAGCTGTTTGAGTTACCAAAGGGGGCTGAATATCCATTAACGGTATCGACTCGTGTGCTTTATCAGGTCTTTGCCAAAGGGCTGAGTGACAAAGTTCGCCGGGCTTATCCAGATGAAAATATACCGGAGCCGGAAGTCATTGAACTGCAGAAAGTGGTGAAAACGTACTTGTCACCTGCAGGATAACAGCAGCGGATCCCGTCAGGAGGCCTCACCTGACGGGATTTTTTATGTGTTACCAGTCAACACCTTTACGGGCTTTGATCCCGCTTTCAAAAGCATGCTTGACGCTGCGTACTTCAGAGACGGTGTCGGCCATTTCAATCAAGGTACGGTGTGCGCCACGGCCAGTAACAACCACTGACTGCATCGCTGGTCGGTTGCTAATCGCTTCAACGACTTCATCTAGCTCGACATAGCCGTAGGTAACCATGTAGGTCAGCTCATCCAGCAATACGACATCATAACGCTCATCGGCAAGCATTTTTTTACACGCAGCCCATGTGCTTTGGGCTGCTGCTGTATCGGCGTCTTTGTTCTGGGTTTCCCAGGTAAAGCCAGTTGCCATTACTGCAAAATCAACACCATGTGACTCAAGCAAGTTTCTTTCGCCACAGTCCCAGGTACCTTTGATAAACTGGCCGACGCCACATTTCTGTCCGTGGCCGACAGCTCGGGCAACGGTGCCAAAACCTGAGGTCGTTTTGCCTTTGCCATTACCGGTGATGATCAAAAAGATCCCTTTTTCTTCCTGGGCGGCTTCAACACGCGCATCGACTTCTTCTTTAACTTTCTGTTGACGTGCTTTATAGCGGTCGTCCTTTTGGGTCTGATCAACCATGGGGTTCCCTTAATCTGTCTGAATCTAATTGTTATCTAATAGCAATCTACTTCTCAAAATTGGTATAAGGAGCAAGGAGGTCTTGAAAGCCAAGCCCGTTGCTCCTCTTTCTAGAGTAGTACGAGTAGTGTCATGTATCCCGCCAGCTCGGTGAGCTGTTGCGTTGCTCCCAGGCAATCTCCGGTATAGCCGCCGAGTTGCTGCATAAACCATCGGCCACACAAAAAACGGGTCGTCGTCAAGGCTATCAGCACTGTCAGCGCCGAAGTGAGCGGCAGAAGGAGTAATATAATCAATCCGGTAGCAATTAAAACCCACAAATCTTGTTGGCTTTGCTGATTGGCTAGCGGTTTTACCTTGCTGTTTTGATCCTCCCTAACATAAGGGTATGAAAAAATGAGGCTAGCGGCACAGATCCGACTAAGGCCGTGCATGGCAACCATCATCAAGGCTGGTAGTAACAAATCTATCTCGGCGATGGCAGCGAGGGTGAGCCATTTCATCCCCAGTACCATCACGAGAGCGGCTGCACCATAGGTACCGAGCCGCGAGTCTTTCATAATATCTAGCTTTTGCTCGGGCTCCCAGCCACCGCCAAACCCATCGAAGACATCCGCCAGCCCATCTTCATGAAAGGCCCCGGTGATTAGCAGGCTGCTAACCATTGCCAGGGCTACCGCAATGGCAGGAGGAAAAAGTGCGATTGCTAACAGGTAGGTTATGGCACTGATAACACCGACGATAATGCCAACAACCCCAAAGTAGCGGTTAGCCTGATTGAGCCGCTTGGCGGAGTAGGGGGTATTGGCCGGGATCGGGATCCGGGTAAAAAAAGCCAAGGCGATCAGGAAGATTTGCCATTGATTTTTCAGCCCTACAGTCTCCGTTTCAGCGGGTTCAACCGCTATGCCGGATGGGGAGTCGCTCGGATTACTCACACGGTTACCCCTGCTTCGCTGAAGCTTGCCATCTCGTTGTAAAACTCACAGGCAGAACGGATCATCGGTAGTGCTAGTGCCGCTCCTGTTCCTTCCCCTAAACGCAGGCCAAGGTCGAGCAGTGGTTTGGCATTGAGGTGCTGCAGCATTCGCTGGTGGCCCGATTCTTCAGAACAGTGGCAGTAGATGAAGTAGTGGTTTACCTCGGGATGCATCGCAGTGGCTAGCATGGCTGCCGCTGTCGAGATAAACCCGTCAACTAATACCGTCATTTTCAGCTCGGCAGCTTTCAGCATACCACCTGTGATCTGGGCGATTTCAAAACCGCCAAGGCAGGCTAGAATGTTCAGTGGATCATTGAGTTGTGCCTGGTGCAAATCCAGGGCTTGGGTGATCAATGCCTGTTTGCGTTCGAGCTGCTCATCAGAAATACCCGTACCTCGACCGACGCACTCATCAGCAGGGATATTTAATATGGCAGCCATAATGGCTGCAGCGCTACTGGTATTACCTATCCCCATTTCACCGAAGCCGACTAAGTTGCAGCCTTGCTGGTGTAACTTGGCAACAAGGCAGGCACCGAGCTCTAGTCCTTGCTCGGCGGTAGCAAGTGGCATTGCTGCCTGTTGGCTGAAGTCTGCAGTACCGTTACCAAGTCGCTGCTTTAGCAACTGAGGGTGATCGTCTGCCTCTAGTTTTGTTCCGGCATCAATCACTTTCAGCGCCATATCACTGGTACGGCAAAAACAGTTGATAGCCGCGCCCCCGGCAATAAAGTTCATCACCATCTGTGTTGTGACCTCACTCGGCGCAATGCTCAGTCCATGCTTTGCAATACCGTGATCGCCAGCAAAAACCAGCAAATGTGGCTGGCTGACAGTGATGGAATCGGCTTGCTGTATGAGCGCGATCTGGGCTGCGATATCTTCAAGCTGGCCCAGTGCGCCTTGTGGTTTGGTTTTGTCATTAATTTTATGCTGGATCTGAGGTAAAACCGCGGTATTGGGTGAGGTGATGGTGAACATGGATGCCATTCTCCCTGTTTCTGGCAATCGGCGACTACGCTGATTCTTGCGTTTGTTTGCAGTACTGCAATGAGTAAGAAGAAATTTTGCGTCAGGATAGACGCTAAGGCAATGGCAAAGTAAGAAAAGTTTCAGGTTGAAGCATCATAGGGTTGGTAGGAGATAACAATTGTTCCATCTAACAGTGTGGTTTGTCATTAAGTGGGTGTGAGAGATAAAAAGCAGGCCGTTATGAGCAAGAATGAGCAGAGTTGGGCCCTGCTCTGGATGCTTTGTCAGGCACAGCGAAGAATAGCTTCAACGGTTTCGTCGAAGTCGATTCCTAGTTGTTCAGTTGCTAAGGGGAAGACACTGCGTGTCGTCATACCAGGCGCAGTATTTACCTCAATCGCGTAAAAATTGCCATTTTCATCAGCAATGATATCCACTCGTCCCCAGCCTGAGGCATTGATAGCCTGAAACGCAGATAGAGCCAGGGCACGAATAGCCTTTTCTTGATCTGCAGATAGATTGGCGGGACAGTGATATTGGGTATCCACTGCTTTAAATTTGGCTTCATGGCTGAAAAAAGAGTGCGAGTGTTCAATTTCTACTGTTGGAAGTACCTGTTGGTTAAGGATCCCCACGGTAAACTCTCGCCCTGAAATATACTGTTCAACCAGTACCTTGCCCTCGTACTTGAAAGCTTCCTCAATGAAATCATGGAGCTCGTCAATATTATGGGCTTTATTGATGCCAATACTACAACCTTGGGTGGCAGGTTTGACAACAAGAGGGAAGGAATAATCTTGGATGAAGCTTGGCAGGGAGTCTGAGTTGTAACGTGATTTGTGCAGCTCAAAAAAGCGGGGGGTAGCAATACCAGAAGCTTGCCAAACTTTTTTGGTCATGGCCTTGTCAATGCCAATCGCTGATGCTCGGTGATCACTCCCTGTGTAGGGGATTTTGAGCAGTTGGAGTGCAGCTTGAAGGGTACCGTCTTCACCATCCCCGCCATGTAAGGCGAGGAAGGCCTTTTCTATTCTCATGCTCGGCAGCGATGTGATATCAAAGCTGTGATCAACGTCGATATCTACAACATCATAGCCTTTTCGCTTTAAGGCCTGAGAGACTGCCTTGCCAGACATTAGTGAGACGTCACGCTCACTTGAAGAACCACCATATAAAACAGCGACTTTATTTACCACGATGATGTTCCCTCTTCGATAAGATGAAATGTATAGTGTTAAAGGTGTCAAGTTAAATGCAATGAGTAGCTAAGCAATAACTTTTTATTGCTGGTGAGGATATTATCATTAGGAATGGATATGTCTAATAATACCTACAGGGTACTGGTGGTTTGTATGGGGAACATTTGTCGTTCTCCGACAGCAGAAGCTGTTCTGCGTGCGAAAGCTGCTGAGAAGGGCGTAGGCTTAGAAGTAGACTCTGCAGGAACCATTGGTTATCACCAGGGAGAGAAGCCGGATCCTCGGGCGAAGACGGCAGGCGAGGCGAGGGGATACAGCTTTGCTGGCATCCGCGCCCGACAAGTGAAGGCAGGTGATTTTGAATATTTCGATCTGATTCTGGCTGCAGATAAAGCCAATTTGAGAGATTTAGAAGCTATCTGCCCAGCACAATACCAAAGCAAGCTGGCCTTGTATCTCAGTTATTCGCAGGACGAGATTAATGAAATTCCTGACCCTTATTATGGTGGGCAGAATGGATTCGAGGCTGTTTTAGATCTGATCGAAGAAGCTTCAGAGTGCTTGCTGGAAAGGGTTTAGCTCTCGCTTAATGACAAGAATTATTAGGCCTCTGATATAAAAAACGCCCACATCTGCGGGCGTTTTATTATGAAAAAGTTGATTAACCCAAGGTATCGGTCGCAACCTTGTAGGTTGGATCTTCCATCATGTTCACTTCTACCAGATTACCGGCTTTCTTAAGAAGCGAGCGGCACTCTGGGCTCAAGTGGCGAATGTGCAGGGTTTTCCCCTGGCTTGCATAACGCTCTGCGATGGTATCAATAGCTTCGATTGCCGAGTGATCGGAAACACGTGAATTTGCAAAGTCGATAATCACATCACGAGGGTCATTTTTGGCATCAAACAGCTCCAGGAAGTGTGAGGCAGAGCCAAAGAAAAGCGGACCATTGACTTCGTATACCTTAGAGCCGGATTCGTTGATTTGGCTTGAGGCGTAGATGTGTTTTGCGTGATCCCAAGCAAAAACAAGTGCCGAGTAAATCACACCAACAATAACGGCGAGTGCAAGGTCTGCAGCAACGGTGACACAGGTAACCAGGATAATTGCGAAGAAGTCGTGCTTCGGTACTTTGCGTGCCATCTTGAAGCTAGCCCATTCGAAGGTACCAATCACCACCATGAACATGACACCAACCAGCGCCGCGAGCGGGATCATTTCGATCAGTGCAGAACCAAACAGAATGAATAGCAATAGACCAACAGCACCGGTGATACCGGATAGTCGACCACGGCCGCCTGAGTTAATGTTGATCATTGACTGGCCGATCATTGCACAGCCACCCATTGCACCAAATACAGAACAGGTGATGTTAGCAAGGCCCTGGCCCACACATTCACGGTTGCCCTGGCCACGAGTTCCCGTCATTTCGTCAATAACAGTTAGTGTCAGTAGTGATTCAATCAGGCCAACGGCTGCAAGAACCAATGAGTATGGCAGAATGATCTGCAGCGTTTCCATATTGAAGCCAACTTCAGGTATAGCAAAAGTTGGTAGGCTACCTGCTAGGGTGGCATTTTCATCGCCGCTCATGCTGCGGACAAAATCAACAACAGTACGTGAATCGAGATCCAAGCCGTGAACCAATGCGGTTACAGTGATAATAGCAACCAGCGAAGACGGTACAGCGGTCGTGACTTTTGGCAGGAAGTGGATAATAAACATGGTAAGGGCAACTAGGCCAAGCATGATGTAAAGCTGTGATCCTTGCATCCAGTGCATTACGCCTGCTGCATCTGGTACCTTGAACTGACCAAGCTGAGCAAGGAAAATAACAATTGCCAAACCGTTCACAAAACCGATCATCACCGGATGGGGTACCATACGGATGAATTTACCTAGTTTGAATGCACCTGCAAGGATCTGTAGTACACCTGCCAGCATGATAGCTGCGAACAAGTATTGGATACCGTGTTCAGCAACAAGGCTTACCATCACAACAGCCATCGCACCTGTCGCACCAGAGATCATACCCGGGCGGCCACCTAAAACAGCAGTAACTAGGCCAACAATGAAGGCTGCGTATAGGCCTACCATAGGGTCGACGCCTGCCACGAAGGCAAAGGCAACCGCTTCAGGGATCAGGGCCAGGGCGACGGTAAGCCCTGAAAGTACGTCATTTTTGACGGATTGACGCGAAAATTGTGGGAATTCAAACATTTTCTTTAGTTTTGTTCCGATTCGGTTATGTAAAGAGCGTAGGAAAGACGCGAATCCTACAGAAATATGTGATTTAGTTCAACTTTCAAGCGTGATTTGAGCACATAATTGTCATTAACTGTAAGAAACTTTGATGTCAATTGGGTTAATCGTGAAAATTCACCAAAATTTTCATTTTTGGCTTGGCAGGAAATAAAGTAAAAAAAAAGCCATGCATTTAGCATGGCTTTTTTGTGTTTTTACTGACTTAGTCCATAGAAGGTTTCGTCATTGGCGCTGCAGCAACATTAGTCGCTGTCTGGCTGCCAGCCTGGCGGGTAGCCACGTGCTCTTCACGCAATGGCGCAATAGCCACAACAGTACGGTCAGCGGTTTCTACTGGAGCTGGGGCTTTAGCCATCGGTGAAATTGCATGTCGACCGCGTGGAGAGGTTGCTGTTACCGCGACACTCTCTTCAGCTGCAACTTCAGCTTTTACTTCTGCAACTGGCTCTGCATCAACAGCGACTTCTACAGGTGCAGGTTCTTCAACCTCAGTCACTTCTGGTGTAGAAACTGGTTCTTCAGTCGCTGCTTCTTCTACAACTTCCACAACTGGAGCTTCAGCAACAGGAGCTGGCTGAACTTCAACTGCTACAGGGCTTTCAGGGGTAGTTTCTTCAGCCACATCTTGTTCAGAAGTCACCTCTTCAACAACAGGGTCAGCTTGGACAGGGGTACGTAGCGGGAATGCTTTACCCATGGCTAGCTCAGGCATTGCAACACCACCCAGTACAGCGGTTTCAATCGTCACTTCCTCAGCAGGGGTTGCTGAAGGCGCTTCAACTGCTTCTACCGGTGTCGTTACTGCTTCAACAGCAGGCTTTTGAGCCGGAGCCCATACTTTGCCCATCGCCATTTCAGGTGAAGCTACACCAGATGCCGGACGATTAGCCTTTGGCTTTTCAACCACAGAAACCACGTTTTCCAATGCGTTTAGCGTATCAGTCGCTTCTTCGACGGCGTGGCCGACGGCTTCTGTTACGGCTGCATCGACGTTTTCCTCTTTCTCAGGGCGAGTGTCACGAATACGACGGCGGCGCTGGCCGCTTGCACGCAGGTGACGTGGCGAACGACGGTTGCGGCGCTGGCCGTTTTCCTGCTCGTTGTTTTGCTCTGCCTGATCTTTCTCAGTTTGAGGTTCTTGGGCCAATGCTTCTTTCGCCACAGCGGTACCTAGCTCTTGCAGAGGAGAAGCTTGTTTCTTCTCTTCAACAACAGGCTCTGCTTGCTGCTTTTGAATTGGCGCCGTTTCCAGCTCATCGCCAATACGGATCTTCTTGCGTAGCTGGCGGCGTTGGCGACGCTGTTTTACTTTTGTCGCTTTTTCCTGCTCGTGCTCACGCTTCTCTTCCGCTACAGGTTTGTCAGCTTTGCTTGGTTGTGCTTCCTGACGACGTTGTTTCTGCGCCTGAATCTCTTCACGACGAGACTGACGTTTCTGCTCTTTAGCTTCCTCATCACGCTGCGGACGCTGCTGCTTAGCTTGTTTATCTAGCTGTTGCTGCTGGCGGTCCTGTTTTGGTTTTTCGCTGCGGCGTCGCTGCTGACGCTGCTCGCCTGTAGCAGCAGTGCGGCTATCATCGCGCTCAGTTTCCTGGCGTTTACGGCCCTGACGCTTGTCCTGGCGCTCACCACGGCGGCTATCCTGACGTTTGTCCTGGCGCTCACCACGGCGGCTATCCTGACGCTCACCACGGCGACTGTCACGACGGCCGCGCTTGCCCTGGGTTTCTTTAGGCTGTTGCTCAGCTTCCGCTTCAGTTGAACCTGAGAATAGGTTTGCAAGGGCAGAGAAAATACGACCGAAGAAGTTAGGTTTCTCTTCTTCTTTCTTCACTGCTACGTCTTTTTTCGCAGGTGCTTGCTTCTTCGCTTTCGCAGGCTCGGTTGGTGCCGCAAAGCCCTGTAAAACAGGCTCTTCACGTTTCTTCACGATACGTTCTTGCTGAGGTGCTTCAGCAGCTTCTGCTTCTTTCAGCGCTTCAAGCGTGCGTGGAAGATGGTAAGACAGGGTGTCTTGCTCATCACCAGAGCGAACACGCAGTACTTCAAAATGCGGAGTATCCATCTCTGCGTTTGGTACGATGATCACGCGCACATCATGAGATTTCTCGATGTGCTGCACTGAGCGGCGTTTTTCGTTCAGCAGATAGGAAGCAATCGCGACAGGTACAATAGCCAGTACCTGGGAAGTGTTGTCCTTCAGGGCCTCTTCTTCAATAAGGCGAAGAATAGATAGCGACAGTGATTCGCTGTCACGGATAACACCGGTACCCGTACAGCGTGGGCAGACATGATGGCTTGCTTCTGCCAGAGACGGGCTCAGGCGCTGGCGCGACATTTCAAGCAGACCGAATCGTGAGATACGGCCAATCTGAACACGGGCGCGGTCCATACGAACAGCTTCGCGTAGGCGGTTTTCAACTTCACGCTGATGGCGAACAGGGGTCATATCGATGAAGTCGATAACGACTAGGCCACCTAGGTCACGCAGACGAAGCTGGCGAGCAATTTCATCTGCCGCTTCAAGGTTAGTCTGAAGTGCAGTTTCTTCGATATCGCCGCCTTTGGTTGCGCGGGCGGAGTTGATGTCGATTGAGGTCAGTGCTTCTGTCGGGTCAATAACAATTGAGCCACCAGAAGGCAGGCGAACTTCACGCTGGAACGCGGATTCGATCTGGTTCTCAATCTGGTAATGATTAAATAGCGGTGTTTCGCTGTGCTCGTAGAGTTTCACACGAGACAGGAAGTCAGGGCGAACCTGTTGGATATGATCACGGGCACGGTCAAAGATTTTCGGGCTATCGATGACGATTTCGCCGATATCACGGCGCAGATAATCACGGATAGCACGTGCGATGACGTTGCTTTCTTGGTGGATCAGGAAAGGTGCAGGTGCAGAATCTGCGGCATCTCGTACGCGATCCCAGTGGCTTAGCAGGTAGTTTAAATCGTATTCCAGATCTTCAGCTGATTTGCCAACACCGGCCGTACGTACAATCAGGCCCATACCTTGTGGTAGTTCCAGCGTGCTTAGCGCTGCTTTTAGTTGGGTACGTTCTTCACCTTCGATACGGCGTGAAATACCACCGGCGCGAGGGTTATTCGGCATCAGTACTAGGTAGCTACCGGCAAGAGAAATGAACGTTGTTAGTGCGGCCCCTTTGTTGCCACGCTCTTCTTTGTCAACCTGAACAATAACTTCCTGACCTTCCTTCAGCACTTCCTTAATGTTAGGGCGGCCTTGGTAGGAATAGTTAGCTGGGAAGTAATCGCGGGCAACTTCTTTTAATGGAAGGAAACCATGGCGTTCAGCACCGTAGTCAACGAACGCTGCTTCCAGGCTTGGCTCGATGCGGGTGATACGACCTTTATAGATATTTGCTTTTTTAGATTCGTGACCAGGGCTTTCGATATCAAGATCAAAGAGCTTCTGCCCATCAACTAATGCGACGCGCAACTCTTCCTTTTGAGTTGCGTTAATCAACATTCTTTTCATTATATTGTACTCGTTTTTGTCGTTGTGCTAGTGACTCGATTAGCGAGTTACCATTGGTGGTGCCTGACTCCAAGTCTGATTTACAAATGCAGCCTCACGGCTGGAATTCAGGAGTGCTATCTGACAACACGTATTGTCCAGCTGTATCAAGATGATTAGATCAGAAAATATACAGCTGTCATCACCGTTTCACGCGGCGGTATCTGTCACACCAATAATAAATCTATAATCGAGCACACTAAAAAACACTCCGGAGGTTATAACGTCTTACGCCATTTGCTGCGCTTTCCGCCAGAGCTGTATGAATAATAGTCAGTTAGGTGATATTCTGTTCACCGTGTTACAAAAGTAGGCACTTTTTCCTACTCCTGCACGCAATGATAGCAGGGTGACTTTTTTGCGGCAATCTGCTTTGTATGCGTCTTATACCCAAACTACTCCAAGTTGCTTAACTCAGAGAGGCTCCCGAAGGGCGAACTTCAATGTCATTTATGCTGCGTTAGGGCCTTTTCTACTTAGCACCACTAAGCATTCAAAGGCCTGCCTTGCTTAAATACCATTGATATCTCGCTGAACATAGCATCATGGAGTAATTTGGGTATACAATCACACCCTATGAAAGATGATAAACCAAAAGTGCAATTCATCGAGATTACTGATGACTTTGCAGGCCAGCGGATCGATAACTTTCTCCGTGCTCGGCTTAAAAATGTTCCAAAAAGTATGATTTACCGTATTTTGCGCAAGGGTGAGGTCCGAGTAAACAAAAAACGTATAAAACCTGAATATAAATTGCAGGATGGTGACCTTGTCCGGGTACCGCCAGTAAAAATGCCTGAGAAAGAAGAGCAGGCGCCAGTCAGTACTAAACTGAACAAGGTTGCTGAGCTAGAATCTTGTATCATCTATGAAGATGATCAAATGCTTATCTTGAACAAGCCATCGGGAACGGCAGTTCATGGCGGCAGCGGGTTGAAGTTTGGCGCCATTGAGGCATTACGTGCGCTGCGGCCGGATGCGCGTTTTCTGGAGCTGGTTCACCGAATCGACCGTGACACGTCAGGTATTCTCTTGGTGGCGAAAAAGCGCTCGGCATTGCGCCAGCTTCAGGAGCAGTTCCGCAATAAAACGGTACAGAAGTATTACTTTGCCTTGGTGATGGGGGAGTGGAAGGCTAGCTGCAAGAAAGTCACGGCACCATTGCTTAAGAACGAAGTGAACAGTATTGTGCGGGTCAATCCGAACGGTAAGGCATCGGATACGCGATTTAAAGTCCTTGAGCGACTGGAGCAGGCGACCTTAGTGCAGGCGAGTCCCGTGACGGGACGTACCCATCAGATCCGCGTTCATTGCCAGTACACCGGCCACCCGATTGCCTGGGATGATCGCTATGGTGATCCGCGCTTTGATGCTTACACAAAAAAAGCGGGCCTCAATCGTCTTTTCCTTCACGCTGCGAACATCAAGTTCAAGCACCCTAAAACAGAAGAGATGATGGACATCAGTGCACCGATGGAGCCAATGCTGGCTAAAGCGATAGAGCAGCTGCGGAAAAACTAATCGCAGGCGGTGTGTTGAGGATTAGGGTTTATTGTATTCACCAGGCGAGGTGCTGCTACTAGCTTCTCGCCTTTTACTTAGCAATTTTGGTTTTGCCTTTTCTTTTATAGAATACGGACACCTTGCTTGGCGAGCATTTCGCGCAAGGCGATCAAAGGCAAGCCCACCAGGGTGTTGGGATCCCGGCCTTCAAGTTTGTCGAATAAGGCAATGCCGAGCCCTTCGCTTTTAAAACTTCCAGCGCAGTTTAAGGGGGCTTCTCGCTCTATATAATTGCGGATCTCCTGATCAGTCAGCTCCCTGAAATGAACATGAAAAGGCTCGCAGATCACATCACTGTGGCCGTTTTTCGCATTGTGCAGACAAAGGCCGGTATAAAAGGTGACCACCTGGCCGCTGGCAGCCTGTAGTTGCAGGACGGCTTTTTCGGCAGTGTGGGGCTTGCCGATGATAGAGCCGTTGATCACGCACACTTGGTCCGAGCCTATAATAAGGTGCTTAGGATGGTTGGGTGCACAGGCTTTAGCTTTGGCTTCGGCTAACCGGGTAACCAGCTGCTCGGCTGTCTCATTGGGGAGTGTGCTCTCGTCAGTCTCTGGGCTAGCGGTGTCGAAGGGGTACTGCAGCTTATCCAGTAAGGCTTTTCTAAATGGTGAAGTTGATGCTAAGAGCAAGGGTTGAGTCATAGTGGTACCCGGGTTGTCTGAGGTTGTGTTAGTCTAGCGGCCAAATGGTCGCGAGGCTATGACTGATTGGCGCGCTGGCTATTGCAAGAAAAGCGGTATTTATTCTGAGCGCGCACCATACTGAAGGTGTGCCTAATAATGAAGAAGCCTGATTGAGTTTTAATCATATTTTGTGTGTTATTTGCCCACTCAAATGGCTGGTCTCAACTTGTTGAGAGTCAGGCAGATAACAGACAAAAAGGTGGAAATGTCCTCGTTTGGCGAAGCACGCTTTATCGAGAGCAAGTGAATTGGCTAAATGCTGTTAATTCGCGCACATTTCCTTTGACTCAAACTGATTAGAAGGCTAATATTCGCGCCCTATGCAAAAGGTAAAATTGCCGCTAACGGTTGATCCGGTTCGCGCTGCTCAGAAAAAACTCGACTATGATGGCATCATCAAAGCCGATTTACTTGAGCGTCTAGCCGAGTCAACTCAGAGCGTAACACGTGATGCAAACGTCACCTTATCATTTGACTTTGACCAACGTCACTTGGCATTTATGCGCGGTAGTGCAGATGTTGAAGTGATGTTGACCTGTCAGCGATGTCAGGAAGGATTTAAACACTCTTACAGTGTGGAGTTCTGTTATAGTCCGCTCCTCAAACCAGAGGAAGCTGATGAGTTTCCGGAAGCTTATGAGCCGGCTGAGGTCGATGAAAAT
Source organism: Photobacterium sp. HL06 (assembly GCF_059552575.1). NCBI lineage: Bacteria > Pseudomonadati > Pseudomonadota > Gammaproteobacteria > Vibrionales > Vibrionaceae > Photobacterium > Photobacterium sp. HL06. The sequence continues at coordinate 2,838,180 of NZ_CM183914.1, read as the reverse complement.
GGTGAGATCAACCTGATTCAAATCGTCGAAGACGAGTTGATTCTGGAATTGCCTCAAATTGCCATGCATGATGACGCTGACTGTAAGGCCAGTGGAATAAGCATGTCTTTTGGTGAGATCCCCGTTGCTGATGAGCGTCCGAATCCGTTTGCAGTATTGAAAAATCTAAGTAAGTAATTTAACAGGAGTAGGGTTAATGGCCGTACAAAAGAGCAAAAAATCACGTGCAGCACGTGGTATGCGTCGTTCTCACGATGCACTAACAACTGCAGCTGTATCTGTAGATTCTGCAAGTGGTGAAACTCACCTACGTCACCACGTAACTGCTGACGGTTTCTACCGTGGCCGCAAGGTTATCAACAAATAAGGTTGAACCTTGAGTGGTCTAACCGTTGCACTTGATGCAATGGGTGGGGACTTCGGTCCTCAAGTAACAGTGCCTGCCTCCGTGCAGGCATTGTTACAATACCCAGAGCTCAAAGTTATTCTTTATGGTGATCAAAGTGCGATCACATCTCAACTGTCCCTTCTAAACCAACTTCAACACCCTCGAATCAGTATTGTTCACTGTGAACATGTTATCGCTAATGATACCCGTCCTTCTCAGGCCCTGCGCCGGAGCAAGGGAACATCAATGCGCATGGCATTAGATGCGGTTTCTGATAGCCAGGCTGATGCCTGTGTCAGTGCCGGCAATACCGGTGCGCTGATGGCACTGTCTCGCTATACCCTGAAACTGCTACCCGGTGTCGACCGACCTGCGCTTGTCTGTGCGATCCCGACGAAAACGGCGAATAAGACCTGGTTGCTGGATTTAGGGGCGAACGTGTCATGCGATGCTGATACTCTGTTCCAATTCGCGGTGATGGGCGCTGTCTTGGCCGAGCAGGATACGTCTGCCTCCCCAAGAGTGGCTCTGCTCAACATTGGTGAGGAAGAGATAAAAGGCAATGATCTAGTCAAACGTTGCGCCGAAATGTTGGCAAACTCACCAGACATAGACTATATCGGCTATCTTGAAGGTAACGAGCTTTATAGTGGCCGTGCCAATGTCATTGTGTGTGATGGTTTTGTTGGCAACGTGAGTCTAAAGACCAGCGAAGGGGTCGCAAATTTATTCATAGACAGCATTAAAAGTGCAATAACCACTAACCCGCTGAAACGTTTAGTGGCTAAATGGTTGTTTAGTGACCTATTCACCAGTCTGAAACAGTTGAACCCCGACCAGTACAATGGTGCAAGTCTGTTAGGATTGCGCGGTATTGTGGTCAAAAGCCATGGAAGTGCTGATGTTGCCGCTTTCTCAAATGCAATTGGCGAAGCGGTATACGAGGTCAAACGGCAAATACCGACAAAAATCAGTGACCGTTTGGAAGAAGTCTTACTCGAGAGGCATTATTAGTCTTCATGTATAGCAAAATTTTAGGTACCGGCAGCTACCTGCCAGATCAAGTACGTTCTAATGCCGATTTAGAGCAGATGGTTGATACCACCGACGAATGGATCGTTGCTCGTACCGGTATTCGTGAGCGCCGTATTGCATCTGCAGATGAAACTGTAGCTGTGATGGGATATCAAGCTTCTTTAAACGCTATCGAGATGGCGGGCATTGATAAAGAAGATATTGATCTTATCATCGTAGCGACGACCAGTGCGAGTCACTCTTTTCCGTCTGCAGCATGTCAGGTCCAGGGCATGCTCGATATTAAAGGCTGCCCGGCGTTTGATATCGCCGCAGCGTGCTCAGGCTTTGTTTATGCCCTGAGTATTGCCGACCAGCATATCAAGACAGGTATGGCCAAGAATGTATTGGTTATTGGTTCTGATGCGTTGTCACACAAGTGTGATCCAGAAGATCGTTCAACGATTATCCTATTTGGTGATGGCGCCGGTGCTGTTGTTGTTGGTGCCAGCGAAGAGCAGGGGATCATCTCCACTCACCTTCATGCCGATGGCCACTTTGGCGGTCTGCTAAGCGTTGCAGTACCAGACCACGGTCAAGAGTTTAGCGATGACAAATGGCTGTACATGGCGGGTAACGAAGTGTTTAAAGTTGCTGTGACGCAACTGTCGAACCTCGTTAAAAATACGCTTGCTGCCAACAATATGGATAAGTCTGAGCTTGACTGGCTGGTGCCGCACCAGGCAAACCTGCGTATTATCTCGGCGACAGCGAAAAAACTGTCGATGTCGATGGATCAAGTGGTTGTAACGCTTGATCGTCACGGAAACACTTCTGCAGCAACAGTACCGACGGCGCTCGATGAAGCCGTACGCGATGGCCGTATCCAACGAGGCCAAACCTTGTTGTTAGAAGCCTTTGGTGGTGGTTTCACCTGGGGCTCTGCATTAGTGAAGTTCTAATTCAGTTCTCTGAATTAGAACAAGTCGCTTACGCGCTTAAATTAATAGGTAGCTATTCGTTTTTTGCTATAACGTCGCATTTTGGCTTTTTGTATAGCAGCATGATTACCAAAACGGATAGCTCGTCAATATACTGAATAATCAGTAATAACGAATAAGGATTATCGAATGTCTAAGTTCGCGATTGTTTTCCCTGGCCAGGGTTCTCAAGCTGTTGGCATGCTAGCAGAGCTAGCGGAGCAGTTTGATGTCGTGAAGCAAACTTTTGCTGAAGCATCTGATGCACTGGGTTATGACCTATGGGCACTTGTTCAAAATGGCCCTGCAGAAGATCTTAACCAGACTCACCGTACCCAGCCTGCACTACTGACAGCTTCAGTCGCTATCTGGCGTGTATGGCAGCAGCAGGGTGGTGAACAGCCAACTGTGCTAGCGGGTCATAGCTTGGGTGAGTACTCAGCACTGGTTTGTGCCGGAGTGATTGACTTTAAAGAAGCCGTGAAACTGGTTGAGCTACGTGGTCAGCTAATGCAAGAAGCGGTACCTGCGGGTGTTGGTGCGATGTCTGCAATTATCGGCCTAGATAATGATGCTATCGCAAAAGCGTGTGAAGAAGCGGCGCAGGGCCAAGTTGTTTCCCCTGTAAACTTCAACTCACCAGGCCAGGTTGTTATTGCCGGTAATAAAGAAGCGGTAGAGCGTGCAAACGTTCTGTGTAAAGAAGCTGGCGCGAAGCGCGCACTTCCACTTCCGGTTTCGGTACCATCTCACTGTGCGCTAATGAAGCCAGCCGCTGACAAGCTTGCTGTTGCCCTAGAGAGCATCGAGTTTAGCGCCCCTGCAGTGCCAGTGATCAACAACGCTGATGTAGCAACAGAAACTGATCCCGCTGCCATTAAGCAAGCGCTGGTTAAGCAGTTATACGGCCCGGTTCGCTGGACAGAATCTGTTGAGCGCATGGCTGAAGAAGGCATCGAGCAACTACTTGAAATGGGCCCGGGCAAAGTGTTGACCGGCCTGACTAAACGTATTAATCGCGCACTTGGCAGTGCTGCTGTCAACGATCCAGCTAGCCTGGACGCTGCCAAGTAAGGTTGTGGCCTGCCTCTGGAGGGTGAATCAGCCTTTTGCTGTTTCAGCCATGACAGAAGACGGGCAGGCTGCATGCTATTTATAAAAGAGGAATGACAATGAGCCTGGAAGGTAAAATTGCTCTGGTAACAGGTGCAAGCCGTGGTATCGGCCGTGCTATCGCTGAAATTTTGGTTGAGCGTGGCGCTACCGTTATCGGTACTGCGACATCTGAAAGCGGTGCAGAAGCCATCAGTGCATATTTGGGTGACAACGGTAAAGGCCTGGCGCTGAACGTAACGTCACCGGAGTCAATCGAAGCAGTACTGAAAGACATCAAAGCGCAGTACGGTGACGTTGACATCCTGGTCAACAACGCAGGTATTACCCGTGATAACTTGCTAATGCGTATGAAAGATGACGAGTGGCAGGACATCATGGATACCAACCTGACGTCTATCTTCCGCCTGTCTAAAGCCGTTTTGCGTGCAATGATGAAGAAACGTCACGGTCGCATCATCAGCATCGGCTCTGTTGTCGGTACAATGGGTAACGCTGGCCAGACTAACTATGCAGCGGCAAAAGCCGGGTTGCTTGGTTTTACCAAATCAATGGCACGAGAAGTTGCTTCACGTGGCATCACTGTGAATGCCGTTGCGCCTGGTTTTATCGAAACTGATATGACTAAAGCCCTGAATGATGAGCAACGTGCTGCTACACTAGCAGGTGTTCCTGCTGGTCGTTTGGGTGATCCGCGTGAAATTGCAGCAGCCGTCGCATTTTTGGCCTCGGAAGATGCTGGTTATGTAACCGGCGAGACACTGCATGTTAACGGCGGCATGTACATGATTTAAACAAAAAAGTTGCATAACTTGATGATGCAAGTCAAACTCATCTAGTTTTCTCTGAAAATCGTGGTTTGACCAGCGGGTTGAGTATTGCAACTTTTGCAGTAATGAATAAACTACAGCAAATCGCATTAGCGAATTCTTGTTTTAAGGAAATAGATTAATGAGCAACATCGAAGAACGCGTAAAAAAAATCATTATTGAGCAACTTGGCGTAGACGAAGCAGAAGTTAAGAACGAAGCTTCTTTCGTTGACGATCTAGGTGCTGATTCTCTAGATACTGTTGAACTAGTAATGGCTCTTGAAGAAGAATTCGATACTGAGATTCCTGACGAAGAAGCTGAAAAAATTACTACAGTTCAAGCTGCTATCGACTACGTTGTTGGCGCATCTGAGTAATTAAGAACACCCTCCAGGCGGTCACCATGACCGCCTGATTTTATTTCAAAATCTGTTTTATCCTCAATTCCCGGAGAAATTAATCGTGTCGAAACGTCGCGTAGTTGTTACTGGCATGGGTATGCTATCACCGGTTGGCAATTCTGTTGAATCTTCATGGAAAGCTCTTCTGGCCGGCACTAGCGGTATTAGCACTATTGAGCATTTTGATGCTAGCGCATTTGCTACTCGTTTTGCTGGTCTGGTCAAAGACTTCAATTGCGAAGAGTACATGACCAAGAAAGATGCCCGCAAAATGGATTTGTTCATTCAATACGGCATTGCAGCAGGCGTACAAGCGTTAAAAGACTCTGGTATTGAAGTTACTGAAGAAAATGCCCCACGTATTGGTGTGGCTATCGGTTCTGGCATTGGTGGTCTAGGCCTTATTGAAGCTAACCATCATGCTCTGTTGGAAAAAGGCCCGCGCAAAATTAGCCCGTTCTTTGTTCCTTCGACAATCGTAAACATGATCGCAGGCCACATGTCTATCATGCATGGTCTTCGTGGTCCGAACATCGCTATCTCTACGGCATGTACAACTGGCCTTCACAACATTGGCCATGCTGCGCGTATGATTGCTTACGGCGATGCAGATGCCATGCTAGCAGGCGGTGCGGAAAAAGCATCAACGCCGCTCGGCATGGGTGGTTTCGCTGCGGCGAAAGCACTATCAACCCGAAATGATGATCCTCAAGCAGCATCACGTCCGTGGGATAAAGACCGTGACGGTTTCGTACTAGGTGACGGTGCAGGCATGATGGTTGTTGAAGAATACGAGCACGCGAAAGCTCGTGGTGCGAAAATTTATGCTGAGCTAGTTGGCTTTGGTATGAGTGGCGATGCTTTCCATATGACATCACCAAGCGCAGACGGTTCTGGCGGCGCACTGGCAATGGAAGCGGCGATCCGCGATGCGGGTATCAACGCAGAAGAAATTGGCTATGTGAATGCACACGGTACTTCAACACCTGCAGGTGATGTGGCTGAAACCTTAGGTATCAAACGCGCTATGGGTGCTGCAGCTGATAAAGTATTGGTTTCTTCGACTAAATCGATGACTGGCCACCTGTTGGGTGCAGCGGGTTCTGTAGAATCTATCATTACTGCAATGACACTGGTTGATCAGGTTGTTCCACCAACAATCAACCTTGACAACCCGGATGAAGGTTGTGACTTGGATTATGTTCCAGGTGAAGCTCGTCAGGCTAATCTAGAGTATGCGCTGTGTAACTCGTTCGGTTTCGGCGGTACTAACGGCTCGTTGCTATTTAAGAAAATCTAGCGATAACCTGTTATCATTGAACGGCCCGGTGTTTTGCACCGGGCCGTTTTTTTTTATCTGTGATTTTTGCTGGGTAGATATTGGGATGATACTGGTAAACGGCATCGAGCAATGTGAAGTTCCTATTACCGACCGTGCCATGCAGTATGGCGATGGTTGCTTTACAACCATTCTTGTTGAGCAGGGCAGGCCGCAGCTGTGGCCGATGCATTTGCAGCGACTCAAGAAGAATGTGGCTGCATTTCAGATTGAAGAGCCTGATTGGGAACAGTTAACCGAGAAGGCTCATCAACTGGCGGCAACTTACCCGGACAAAGGTGGGGTCAAGGTACTGATTAGCCGCGGTACGGGTGGCCGGGGGTATAGCTCGGCAGGGTGTGTTGCGACCCAGGTGATCATTTCTGACTTTGCCTGGCCGGCTCACTATATCGAGTGGCAGCAACAAGGCATTGCTCTCGGTGTCTGTCAGCAACGGCTGGCACTTGCGCCGATGTTGGCGGGTTATAAACATCTCAATCGTTTAGAGCAGGTGCTACTCAAGCTAGAAGTTGATCAGGAAGGCTGGCTCGATGCCATCGTGCTTGATATCAATGGCAATGTGATAGAAGCGACCGCGTCTAATATTTTCTGGCGTAAAGGCGATACGCTTTATACACCAGAGCTGGACATGTCCGGCGTCCATGGGGTGATGCGTGCTCATGTGATCGAACTCGCGGCCAAGAGCGGGTATTGTTTAGAGTTTGTCAAAAAGCCGCTCGATGTATTGCTTTGCGCCGACGAAGTCTTTATTACTAATGCCCTGATGGCGTTAGTGCCAGTCACGGAAATAAACGGAATTCGATTTACAGCGCGCACAGCGCTGAATGCATTAAACAAGAGGTTGTATACGTGCTAAAGAAGTTGGTAATAGCAGTTGTTTTGATGGGATTGATTGCTGCTGGAGGGCTAGGGTGGTCATATCAGCAGGTGAAGGCTTCGTTGCAACAACCGGTTACTCATGACACAGAACTATTTGTAACGGTAAACCCGGGTACAAGTTTCCGTGGCCTGCTGAATCAGCTCGCGGAAAAGAACATCGTGCCAGCCTCGCCATGGACGCGATGGATTTACCGGCTAGAGCCAGAGCTTACCCATATTAAAACGGGTACTTATCAAATATCCAACGAAGGTACGTTACGTGATGTCCTGGCGCTGATTGCGTCCGGTAAGGAATACCAATTTGCGATTACCCTGGTTGAAGGCGATCGCTTTGTTGACTGGTTGGCACAGCTGAGTACGGCACCTGAGGTGATCCACAAGACTGAAGGCATGTCCGAGGCCGAGATTGCCAAGGCAATAGGCGCGGATATCAATAAGCTGGAAGGCTACTTATTGCCCGAAACGTACCACTATACGGCAGGTACAACGGATCTAGAGCTTTTGCAACGCGCATACCGCCAGATGACCAGTTTACTGGATCAGGCGTGGGATGCCCGTGATGAGACCATCCCGCTGGAAACACCCTATGAAGCCCTGATCATGGCATCGATCATTGAGAAGGAAACGGCGGTAGATGACGAACGTACAGTGGTGTCGTCTGTCTTTATGAACCGTCTCAATAAGAAAATGCGTCTCCAGACGGATCCAACCGTAATTTACGGCATGGGTGATAAGTATAACGGTAATATTCGCAAGCGTGACTTACGAACACCGACACCGTACAACACCTATACCATCTTCGGCTTACCACCAACACCGATAGCAATGCCAAGCAAGGCATCGGTTCTTGCGGCGGTGAAACCGCAAGACAGTAGCTATTACTACTTTGTCGCCGATGGCAAAGGTGGCCATAAATTTTCAAAAACGCTAACTGAGCACAACCGTGCTGTACGTGCATATTTAAGAACACTAAAGAAAAAATAATGACTGGTAAATTCATCGTAATTGAAGGCCTTGAAGGGGCTGGCAAGAGTACGGCAATCAAGCAAGTCGCCGACGTATTGGCAAAGCATGGGATTGAAACCCCGGCGTTAACGCGTGAGCCAGGTGGTACACCGCTTGCCGAACAAATGAGAGCACTGGTCAAGGAAGGTCATCCCGATGAGCCTCTTACGGACATGGCTGAACTGCTGTTGCTCTATGCGGCGCGTATTCAGCTGGTCGACAACGTGATTAAGCCGGCCCTGGCAGAAGGTCGCTGGGTGGTTGGGGATCGCCATGACATGTCATCACAGGCTTATCAGGGCGGTGGCCGTGGTTTTGACACCGCGTTGATGGAAAATTTACGCAATACCGTGCTGGGTGACTTCCGTCCTGACTTTACCCTCTACATGGATATTGATCCGGTACTTGGCCTTGAGCGTGCTCGTGGCCGGGGAGAGCTAGATCGTATTGAGCAGATGAACATTGATTTCTTCCATCGTGCCCGTGCTCGCTTTCTCGAGCTGTCAGAAAATGACCCTCGGGTGGTCATCATTGATGCAAGCCAGTCATTGGAAGCCGTAACGGCTGATATTGCTCAGGCGCTGACGATCTGGCTGGAGCAGCAATAGTATGCTTTACCCATGGCAGCAGACTTTGTGGCAAAACTGGCAGCAGTTACTCGGCCAGGAGCGCCTGCATCATGCAATACTACTGCTTGCGGCAAAAGGGAGCGGTCGTGAAGTATTGGCAAAACAGCTAGCACAGACAGTCCTATGTCAAAACTGTGAGACCGAGCCTTGTGGTGTGTGCCATAGTTGCCAGCTGTTTGCTGCAGGGACCCACCCTGATTTCCATATCATCGCCCCTTTGCAAGAAGGCAAGCAGATTGGTGTCGATGCGGTTCGCCAGTGTAACCGGTGGGCGGTCGAAACCTCGCAATTGGCCGGACAGCGGGTGATCATGATAGAGCATGCTGACGCGCTGGGTGAAGCGGCAGCCAATGCCTTGCTAAAGACGCTGGAAGAGCCGCCGTCGGGGTGCCAGTATATTTTGACGGCCCAGTCACTGGACAGTTTACTGCCGACCGTTAACAGCCGCTGTAATAAATGGCGTCTTCCTGTTCCGGATGAGCAAGAAACCCGACGCTGGGTTGAGAGACAGATGATGCAGACAGTCAAACTGGAGTCGGTACGCCTAAACGGTGGCGCACCACTGGCTACCCAGCAGTTTATTGAGCAGGGGCAGGACATTCGCCATGGAAACCTGCTTGAGGCTTTTAGCGGGTTTCTGCAGCCCCCCTTTACCGGCATTTATGATGTCGCGGCGCTTTGCACCAGCGAGGGAGTGGTTAGCCTCAAGTGGCTCAGCTACTTCCTGGTTGACTGTATTAAACTTCAGCAAGGTGTCGGAGCTCATTTAGTTCATGATGAGTCACTGGATAAAGTACAGGCCGTCGCCTCGCAGGTAAACTCGATCGTGCTGTTGAGTCAGGTGCGTAAGGCCAATGAGCTGCACCAGAAGCTGGAAAAGCATACGGGTTTGAATGAAGAGCTGCTAATTGTTGAGTGGCTAACTGGCTTTATTGCCGATTAACGTAGATAGATAAATTTGAGGAAAGAACCGTGTTAGTTGATTCACATTGTCACCTGGACAAACTGGATTACGAGCAACTGCATACAGGGATTGATGATGTGTTAGCCAAGGCAAAGGCGCGGGGAGTCGATTACTTCCTGTCTGTTGGCGTGACCCTGAAAAGCTTCCCGGCCATGATGGAAATGATTGAGCCGTATGAGAATGTATTTGCCTCTTGCGGTGTGCATCCGTTAGATATTGAGGCGGGCTTTGACTTCGACCAATTGAAGGAGTTTGCCCAGCATGACCGTGTCGTTGCCATTGGTGAAACCGGCCTGGATTATCATTACCAGCCTGAGTTAGCCGAGCAGCAGCAAGAAATATTCCGCCAGCATGTACGTCTGGCAGTAGAGCTGAATAAGCCTCTGATCATCCATACCCGTATGGCCCGTGAAGATACGATGCGGATCCTACGCGAAGAGGGGGCTGAAAAGTGTGGTGGTGTTTTGCACTGCTTCACTGAGAGCCTGGAGATGGCCCAGGAAGCCATTGAGCTTGGCTTCTATATTTCTATTTCGGGCATTGTGACTTTCAATAAGGCCAGCGAGTTAAAGCACGTCGTTAGCAGCCTGCCATTGGAACGTTTACTGGTTGAAACCGATTCACCCTACCTGGCTCCGATCCCATACCGTGGTAAGCAGAACCAGCCTGCCTATGTGCGTGAAGTGGCTGAGTATATTGCCTTATTAAAAGGTGTATCGGCAGAAGAAGTTGAAGAAGTAACCACTAATAACTTCTTTACCCTTTTTTCGCGAGCCGACCGGTCCCCGAACGCTAACTGAACACTTATTAAATAAAAAAAGGAGCTCTGGCTCCTTTTTTTATAAGTGTTGTTTTTTCTTTAGCCTATTTTGTTGGGTGTAAAAGAATAACCTGCTGTTCTGATTATTTATTCTGCAACTTCTCATCTGTTTAACTTCGTTACGTAAAGTAACTTAACTTACAAAGGTGAAATATAATTACATTTACTTTGTGGTGGGTGATTATTGATTTATTTTAGTTTTATCAATTGGTTAAGTGTGTATTTCGATTGTTTTTAGTAGTGAGTTGATTGTTTCTTATTGATAATAATGAAACTTTATTTCATGCTTTGTTGGCATTATTGATGGTTATCAAGTTATATTTAGCGCCGCATTTTATACTAATGCCGCAATAAAAAAGGAAAGTGGTGCTAGCATTATGACTACGGGGGTAGGTCGCTTGCACTGACTTGAAATCTAAATAAAACAATCTCACTCAGGAGCACACTATGTTTAAGAACCTTTTTGCTAACCTGCAGAAAGTCGGTAAGGCGCTTATGCTGCCTGTATCGGTTCTGCCGGTAGCAGGTATTCTGCTGGGGGTTGGTGCCGCTAATTTTAGCTGGCTACCAGACGTTGTCTCTCAAATTATGGAGCAGGCGGGCGGTTCTGTATTTGGCCAGATGCCGCTGCTGTTCGCAGTGGGTGTAGCATTAGGCTTTACGAACAATGACGGTGTAGCGGGTCTTGCCGCTATTGTTGGTTATGGCATCATGGCCGCAACACTTGCGGTTATGGCTTCCGTTATGGGTGTAGACAAGATAGATACCGGTGTTCTAGGCGGTATCTTGGTCGGTGGCTTGGCGGCATGGGCTTTTAACCGCTTCTTCCGTATTCAACTCCCTGATTACTTGGGTTTCTTTGCGGGTAAGCGTTTTGTTCCGATTATGACGGGCTTCTGTGCAATTGGCCTTGCTCTGTTGCTATCGGTAATTTGGCAGCCGATTGGCGGCGGTATTGCCGCTTTTTCTGACTGGGCAGCCCATCAGAATCCAACGCTGGCTTTTGGTATATACGGTGTCGTTGAACGTTCTCTTATTCCTTTTGGTCTTCATCATGTTTGGAACGTTCCGTTTTTCTTCGAAGCGGGTAGCTGTGTAAATGCTACGGGTGAAACCCAGAATGGCGTGTTGACCTGTTATTTGGTTGCCGATGAAACCTCACGTATCGCGGGTAACGGCTTTGGCCAGCTGGCGGGTGGTTACATGTTCAAGATGTACGGCCTGCCTGCTGCAGCAATTGCGATTTGGCACTCGGCCAAGCCTGAGAACCGCGCAAAAGTCGGTGGTATTATGATTTCAGCTGCGCTGACTTCATTCCTGACAGGTATTACCGAACCTATCGAGTTCTCCTTCCTGTTTGTTGCACCTGTGCTGTACGGAATCCATGCACTGCTAGCGGGCTCTGCGTTCGTGATGACCAATATGCTGGGTATGATTCATGGTACGACGTTCTCGCACGGCTTTATTGACTTCGTAGTACTTTCTGCTAATTCGCAAAAGCTATGGCTATTCCCATTCATGGGGCTGATTTACGCGGCGATTTACTACACCATATTCCGCACTGTTATTGCCAAACTTGATCTAAAAACGCCAGGTCGTGAAGATGAGGAAGAAGGCGCCGTTGAAGCATCGACGGGTTCTGAGCTAGCGAAAGAGCTAGTGATGGCATTTGGCGGCAAAGAAAACATCACAGGCCTTGATGCTTGTATTACCCGCCTGCGTGTTGCGGTAGCAAGTATTGATAAAGTAGACCAAGAAAAGCTGAAGAAGCTAGGTGCTGCAGGTGTTGTTGTTGCTGGCGGTGGTGTTCAGGCGATCTTCGGTACTAAGTCTGACAACCTGAAATCTGATATGGATGAGTGGATCCGTAATCATTAATACGGTTATTTAATCATCTGATTATAAAGGGAAGCTTCGGCTTCCCTTTTTCGTTGTAGGGGGGAAGATCCTAGATTCTAGATCCTGGTTCCTAGAGAAAAAGCGGGTCCTTGGAGGCGCAGGCCCTGGGAAAAGCTAAGAGCTTGACTAAATAAGTAAGCTCTTAATAAATAACGGCTGCGCGCTTTTGCTTTTACCTAGGAACGAGGATCCAGGAACTAGCTACCTAAAACCTATAGCGATAGAAAGAACAACATCAAAAACGGTACCAGCAAGCTGAGGATAAACCCGCTGACTATCGCAATTGGCACACACCTGATCCCGCCGCAGTTCTGGATCACCGGCAGGGTGAAGTCCATTGCTGTGGCCCCGGCGTAGCCAATCGCGGTACTTGGGTAGCGGCTTATCATAACTGGTATCAGGCTCAGGGCGATGAGTTCCCGCAGTAGCTCGTTGAGAAAGGCTGCTCCCCCAAAAATAGGCCCCAGGCCGTCACCCATCAAGATACCGGCAAGCGAATACCAGCCAAAGCCCGATGCCATCGCTAAGCCATGGGTCATCGGAATATCCAGGATGGTAGCTGCGATGATCCCGCCAGGCAAAGAGGTCAAGACAATGACTAACGCAATGGTAATGCCTTTTTTGTTGAGTAAGATCTGACGCAAGGTCATTCCGCTATTGCGAAGCTGGATCCCGATCAGAAACAGCAGGATCAGAAGAATGACTTCGCTGGCCTGGTCGACCCAGTCAAGTCCGATACCTGATAACAGGCCGATAACCAGCCCCCCGGCAACGACCAGCACCAGCTTGACTGATTCCATTATCATTTTCATAAACGGCAGCTGGCGATGATCCTGGCTAGTGGCTGTCGGCCAGAGTTTATCGACCAGTGGCAGTGCGAGTAGGTTACAAGCGCTGATAGAGATAAAGAAAACAGCAGTATAGGTAAGAATTTGGTTTAGGTTTTGCCCCAGGTTATCCAATCCTGCCAGGCTTAATCCCATAAGCGCAAGGATCACCAAAACCAGGCGGCTAGTTTGTGTGTTGATAAAATTCAGTACTGATTCCTTGTCAACCGGGATCAGGTAACCGATCACCAACGGCAAGAAGATATAAAGCATTCCCGAAAACATGTGTATCCTTACGACGATAGTTTGATGTGTGTTGCGTAGCGCCTATACTTGTGTAGTCATGCTATGTAGGGGCTTGCTATGATAAATTTGTCCAAAACTGAATAAATTCAAATGAATAAGCTGCTACTCCTCCATGAATCAAGCAGCTTATCAGTATCAATTAGACAGGGTCAATATAGCAACTGTGGTAACGCACTGGCCGGAGGGTATCTGGGGGAAGGCGCAGCAATTAAAATCCGCTATTTTTAATCACATTTCGAATTTGGGAGTCAAACTCGGCTTCAGGCATATTAGTCAGCTCATACATGACTTCGGCACCAGCCAGGTCGAGCTCAACATGGTGGTCTTCAATGGCATCATCATTGTTTTTGAATAGCAATAGATGATTTGCCATACGTGCAATATCTAAATAGCTGGTGTCTTGGCGCTGGCCTCGATATGGCAATGCTGTGTTGCAGGCCACTTCAAGGTAATCATTATCAAAGCCCCAGTGTTTGAGAATAATTAAGCTGGCTTCCTGGCAGCAATGCTCAAATACATATTTGGCAACATCAATATCCAGATAATTGCCGTTGTCCAAGTAGGCTTGGTATTCATGTATCAGACTAAATAGGCCTATATCGGCAAACAACCCGGCGAGTAGCGACTTTTCCTGCTCAACCTTAACAGGTGTGTCGGGGTGGTTGATTAGCCCTTGGCTAACAATTGCCATGGTTGCAGCGAGTTGTCTGGAGCGGATAGCACTCTGTATTAACAGTGAATTGCATGCAGTGCTGAAGTTGCCTTTGCTCTTGAGCTCTTCGATTGCCCGTGCTGTGATAATATCGCGGACTCTTAAAATACCGAGTCGACTAACCGCGGTTTGGATATCGTGACAAACGACATTACGTCGATTAAACATCATGGTATTGGAAATTTTGACAATGGATGCCGCCATACCAGGATCATCAAGCAATAAATCAGCAACATCGCGGATGGTTGTATCTTCGCTATTACATAGGGCGTGGAGCTTAACGAGGACATCTGGAATAGGAGGTAGGGTAAGACGGTTCTGTTTGACAGCGTCTTTGACTAAAGAACAGAATTCAGATTCCAACCCTTTTACGATTTTGTCATTCTCTGGTTTTAGCCAAAAAAAAGATACGTGTGCCATTACAACTACTAACTTGAAATCGAGGCCTTCATTCTATCTTGAGCTGTTACTGATAGACAGCGATTGAATCTAAAAAAAATCGAAATAGTTCTTAAAGATTTAACTTATACAAGCTCTGTCGTAGGAAGGTCGTCGTTGTCTAATAATTTGAGCAAAAAGCGCACTGTGAGCCTTATGTTTTCTTGGGTGATTAATAGCTGTTTATAATGAACTTCTAACGGGAGAATTTCGAGCCAGCGCTGGCAGACCCAAGTAATATCGTCATATCCAGGAGTCGGATACAAAGAGCCAATTTCTGGCATCGTGGCATAAAATAGTCTCAGCTTTTCAGATAAACAGCGGGTGGTGGGGTCTATTGGGGCGGCTGACCAGTGTGGATAGGGCTCATAATCTGCTAGTAGTAATCCGTCACTGTCGATCCGAATGGCTAGCAAGCGAACAGTTTGCAGGCCTTCAACCAGGATACTCAACAGCCCACCCTCAAGCGCATTGAAGTCAATGATATGAACTTCGGTGGCAATGGCTGGAATTTTTTTAATTTCGTCATGCACTTCAGCTTCGTTAAGCATACAAAGCGCAAAGCTTCTTTCGGCAGCCAAAGACTGTTTGACCATTCGGATATATCGTTCTTCAGCAATCGTGATTTCTAGCCGTCCATTAGGCAGAAGATGGTTAGATGACGGAAAGAGTGCAATGTCGACCATGATATACCCTCCACTTATTATTTATAACCATAGTCTCGACTGGCAAGAATAACGATAACGGGGAACCGAATTGTACCGTCGTTTTTTGGGATGTTGTACGCAAAAAATATGGTCAAAATTTGTCCCTTTTTACTTATTTCGCATTGAGTAATATGCCTCAAATCTCAAATCCAGGTGTTACCTGTTTCATATGTGGAAATTATTGCTTCAATGTGTCATTGTCAATTTGTTGACGCATTTTGTCTGATGTTACTGGAAATTAAACGACCAATAACGTTTAACGGGGGAAAATATTGTGCGATCGATCAAGGATGACTTATTTAATTATCTTCGCGAATTTGGTTGCTATGAGAAACGTTCAATGTTTGGTGGTACTGGCGTTTTCATCAATGGTGCCATGTATGCAATTTTAACTGATCAATCGATGTTTCTGCGTGGTGGCGAAGCTCTTGATGAAAAATTGGCTTCGTTTGACTGCAGTAAGTTTAAGCACATAAAACGTAGTACCACGGCTGTTGTAAATTATTATGATGTGACGCACCTGTTCTTAGATGACAGAGAACAATGTGATGAGCTGGTTAAAGAATCTATTCAGGTCTCTAATAAAGAGAAAGCATTCAAATCATCAGAACAGAGCAAGCGTCTTCGTGATCTGCCGAATATGCGCCTAACCTTGGAGCGTATGGTTAAGAAGGCTGGTATTCCGGATGTAAGCAGCTTTATTTCGCTGGGGGCGGCGGAGGTCTATCGGAAGGTACGCAGCTCGCACGGTAAAGATATTGATGTAAAGTTACTGTGGATGTTCGCCGGGGCTATTGATGGCTGCCATTGGACATTACTTAAAGATGATCACAAAGAGCGTTTGTTGCGTGCCATTGAGTAACAGGCATTAGTCATTTAAGTGGGTAGTGATTGGCCACCATATTTCGGTGGCTTTTTTTATTGTAAGATGGCAGCAATTTCTTGATTTAAAATAAAGCTATATGCGACTACCCAGACTGACTGGCCCGGTTCTCTCCGGGCTGCATTGTTTCCTGATTGCTGCCGATCAAATGAGTTTTACCCGGGCGGCCGAAATACTGTGCCTAACCCAAAGTGCCGTTAGCCATAAAATCAAGAATCTCGAAGAGAGTCTTGGGGTACAGCTTTTTATTCGTCAGCCAAGGAAGTTAATGCTGACGGAAGAAGGGAAGCGGCTAAAAACGGTTGTTGCCCATAATTTTGGCGATATTGCTCACGAAATAAGAGATTTAAAAACGCTCGAGCTGAGCGGGGATTTTAATGTTGCGGTACCGCCAACATTTGCCCAAACTTGGCTACTGCCAAGGCTGAAGCAGTTTATCGATAAATATCCAGCTCTGCGCTTTCATCTTCGTACCCGTAATGAGCTAATTGATTTCCAAACCGAAACCTTTGATTGTGCAATCTATTTTGGTCATGGCAAATATGCGGGCCTACACTCTGAAAAGTTAATGGATGAGAGTATGCTCCCGGTATGTAGCCACGAATATGCGGTGGCCCATGACTTGTATGGTAAGCCTGAAAAGTTGAGTGCGTGTTTGTTACTGCATGATGCAGCCCCGTGGGCAAGAGCGGGACGCAATGATGAGTGGCAATACTGGGCGCAGCGCCATGGTGTGACATTGCCAGAGGCTGGCTGTACCTTTGATCGTGCAGATTTGGCGCTGCAAGCCGCCGAGCGTGGGATTGGAGTGGCGATGGGGCGGAAGTCATTCATTGCCGAGCAGCTTGACGACGAGCGATTGGTGGCTCCATTTGCCATGTCGGTGTTATCACCGCTGAGCTATTACATTGTTTGCCGGCGAGAGATGGCGCTATCACCTAGGATTGAGGCTTTTATCGATTGGTTAAAAGCCGAAATTGAATAGCAATACCACAGGGTGAAAGTGGTAAAAAGAAAACAGCCCCTGTTAGGGGCTGCTTAAGAGATTATGTGTTACAGGGCTCAGGCACTGATTAGTACTTGAAGCGTGTGGTCAGCATGATCTGATCACTATAGATTTCGTTGAAGCGGCCTTGAACACCGATAGAAAACAGTTCAGTCGCGTGGAATCGGCCATAAATCATACCGATTGTTTTCTCGTGGTCATCAATGTTCAGGTGACCAATTTGGCCGCCAACTTCAAGTTGCGGGCCAAGCCATTGACGAACACCGATATTGACTTCCATGCCCAGCTTACCGCCAGAGCTGTCAAACTCGCCTTTGTTCTTGGCATTTCGAGCTTTAATCTCACCGGTAATGTCTGCCCAGTTATTCACTGGTGCGTGGAAGCCGACACCTAGGGCTACATCCCAGTCGCTGTCGAACTCGGTATCAACAGAGCCGGTAAGGTGAGCATTAGGGTGAATAGATTTACTGAAGCCAGCACCATAAGTCAGAGGGCTAATACCAATACGCGCTTCAGCGTAGTCGTAACTGAAATTACTCATGGTCGTCTGTGACTCAGCATGAGACGCTGAAATAGATGCCAAGATAATGCCTGTGGCAAGGAGTGTTTTACGCATGAAAATTAGTCCGTGGAGCCTAAAATAATGAGGACATTTTAATGGACAAAGCAGACCAATCATAGATTTTTACTGCAGTAAGTTGCTATTTAGGCAGAGAGCAGAGTAAAAATGCAGCAAAAATCACAAAAAAACGTGATCTGAAGCGCGATTATTTGTTTTGTCGTTAGCAGAGTATATTTTCGTAAGCTATTGGAAGGTTAGCGGGAGCGGGCTCCCGCAGATCGTATTATTGAATTAATTCGTTGCTTGATGCGCTACCTGCTTCGAAGTGAGAAATGTTGTTCAGTGTGGTATCAGCGATGTTGCCCAGCGCTTCCTCGGTAAGGAATGCTTGATGACCAGTAAACAACACGTTGTGACAGGCTGACAGGCGACGGAATACATCGTCCTTAATCACATCATTGGATTTGTCTTCGAAGAACAGGTCTTTTTCATTTTCGTACACATCGATACCCAGTGAGCCAATTTTACTGTTTTTCAGGGCTTCAATTGCATCTTTGGAGTTAAGCAGTTCACCACGGCTGGTATTAATGAGCATTACCCCATCCCGCATTTTTTTAAAGGCATCGGCATTGAGCATATGGTAGTTTTCCTGGGTCATCGGACAATGCAGGGTGATTACATCGGCCTGTTGGTAAATATCATCCAGGGAGGTATAAGTGACGCCTAAATCAATGGCAATGGGATTTTCATACGGGTCGTAGGCCAAAATATTCATGCCTAGGCCTTTGAGAATGCGGATCGTCGCAATACCTATCTTGCCGGTCCCTATGACCCCGACCGTTTTGCCGTGGAAGTTAAAGCCGGTGAGTCCCTCGAGAGAGAAGTTGGCATCTCGGGTTCGTTGATAGGCGCGGTGGATCCTGCGGTTTAAGCTCAGCATCAGCCCCAAGGTATGCTCGGCAATGGCTTCTGGTGAATAAGCCGGCACGCGAACAACCTGGATACCCAGTGTTTTGGCCGCATCGAGATCGACTTTATCAAAGCCGGCACAGCGCATGGCAATCAGGCGAATATTGTTGTGAGCGAGCTCTTCAAGTACAGCTTGGCTCAGGTCATCATTTACAAATGCGCATACTGCATCAAATCCCTGTGCCATTCTGGCTGTTTGTTCGGTTAGACGAAATTCAAAAAAGGCCAATTCGTGTTGGTAATTGTCGTTGATGATCTCGAATGACTTTTGGTCATATTTCTTGGTGCTGAAGACTGCTACTTTCATATGTCACCTTTCCGGAGAACTGATTATGTGATCAACATAACATTTTTATATTTACCCGGAAAGGTTTGTATGACAATTATATGTCTGATAGCGATAAGCGTTTATCACTGAGAGCCACCATGATCCTGCTGGTATCAAGCACTCTGGCCCAAGGCATTAATTCTTTTTCATTATCAATGATGTATGTCGTTAGCTGATCGATAACAATGTCTTTGAGCTGGTTACCATCCCACGGTTTGGAAATGTAGTAGTCTAGGCTGGCATTGTTGACGGCCTGAACGGTTTCTTCAAGCCCGGCCTGACCGGTCAGCAGCACCCTGCGCGATCGGGTTGTTTCTGATTGGTGCTTAAGCTCAATCAGAAAATCAATCCCAGTTTCGCCAGGCATAATATGATCACATAGGATCAACGCTAAGGGGATATGATCGGCAATGGTATCGGCGAGCACCTCCTTGGCCTCGTCGACAGACTCGGCAGCTTCAATAATAAAATACTCTTCAAGACTGCTCAGATCATGCAACACACTGTCGAGGACTTCTCTTTCATCATCAACGCATAAGATGAGGTATTTGTTCATGTGGCCTCCTTTTCAACTCGCTCTTATGAGCGTGCGGGCAGCTTGATAACTGCCCCAAATTGTTTGGGTATAAAACGTCAACACTTGGCTGGCCTGTTCTTGAACCGCTTGTGTCGCCTATGTTTGTCACTGCAGTATTTGGCTTTAATGATTAAGCGGCAGCGTTACAATCATCCGGGTGTATTCACCAGGCTCCGATTCAACCCGGATCGCTCCGTCATGCTGCTGGATGATTTGCTGGCAAACCGACAAGCCGATACCTAATCCAAAATTACCTTCACGTTTGGTGGTGTAGTTAAGCTCAAAAATCTGCTGCTGCTGCTCTAGCGGGATCCCTTTGCCGTTATCTTCAACCACGACATCGATTTTTTGCTGTGCAGAGCCGGGCGTATAATGGGTGGAAATGTGTATTTCTCCTGGCTCTTCTATGGCATCGAGCGCATTGGAAATCAGGTTCGTCCATACTTGCTGCAGGGCGATGGGTTGGCAGCTCATCTGCGGCAGGGCTGAGTATTCTTTGGTCACATGATGGCGCTTGAGACGGTTTTCAAAAATAACCAGGGTATCTTCGAGTCCTTCATGCAGATCGACAGTGTGGATGGTTTCGTCATCCTGGCGGGCATAGCTCTTCAGGCTCTTGACCAGATCCGCGATCCGCTGGGCACAGACATTGATTGAGCGGAGGAAATTCCCCATTTGATAATAGTTGTCCCATTCGGACATTACCGGTTTGAGCTGCGATTTTTGCGGAAGTAACCAGCTATCTATGTGCTCAAGGTCATCAATTCCCATCTGTACTGCCTTACGGGCTAGCTGGCGATCATCTAATGTCGATTCGAGCCGTTTGGCCCGTTGACGGGTTTCCGAGGTTGATAACGGCCGTGACTGCATGGCCTGTTGCAGAATGTAGTTGCCCCTAGCTTGGTTTTCGCGGCTTAGCTGTGAGTCGGTGAGCTTGCTAATTGTTTGCTTGAGAGTGTCGCTGCCACGCAAGATAGCCGATACCGGGTTGTTCAGCTCATGGGCGACCCCAGCCACTAGCTGCCCAAGCATTGCCATTTTTTCTTTTTCGACTAGTTGGTGGTAGGCCTCGTCAAGGGACTTTAGGGTTTGCTGTAGGCGCATTTCGGTCTGGATACTACCCTGAAGACGGCGGTTGAAGTTACGTAGCAAGAGGTTGGTAAACAGGGGGAGTAGCTCACTGCGTGAATTCATCACTTTATTAAATAGCTGCCGATCGAGTTTGATAACATTGGTGGTGCCTAAGGTAATACCCGTGGAGAAAGAGGGCTCTCCGGTGACAAAAGACATGCCGCCAACAAGGTGGCCGGGGCCGACCCGTACCACTTCATGTTTGCAGCCATGCTCGTCTTTCTTATACAGGGCAATTTCGCCCTGGGTGATAAACCAAAGGAAGTTGTTCGCTTCACCTTCCTTGGTGAGCAGGTGGTCTTCACTATAGGTACGGCAGGCCCGGTCTTCATCATTGCCATTAAAAAATTCATGTAGCGCATCGGCCACTTGCTGGGCAAGGCTGGCATCATCGAGGTCATTGGTGTTTTGAATAAAACCAGAGCGGAAACTCGACATTTGCCTTTCTATGTGGGCATTGAGGATCCGGCGGTGATCCAATATCTGGCTATAGCGCAGCCAGTCTTCTTCGGTGTGCTTGAGAACAAAGGTCGTGAGCTCTTTGAGCAGTACCTGATGCAGTTCTTTTTTGTTCCAGGGTTTGGTTAGGCAGTAATGCAGGCGCCCCTCATTAACGGCTTGCATGATGGTATCAAGCTGGGGTTTGTCATTGAGTAATATTGAGCGAGCCTGGTTTGCTACCGGGTACTGATCCAACTGAACCAGAAAGTCGACGCCATTGTCGCTGCCGAGTTCATTGTCACAGATCACCATCGCGACGCGTTGGCCACTTTCTTCAATAAAATGCAGGGTGTCATGGGCTTCTTCGATGCTGTAGGCATTGCAGATATCGAACAGCGCAGCAAACGTTGCCAGATCTTGGTTTAAGCGCTCGACTATTTCCGGATCGTCATCCAGACAGACAATGACAAAATTGTTCACCCTCAAGTTCCTACTTTTTGTTTTATTGCTTAAAGTGTATAAGAAATCACCAGCAGAGACTGAGAAGCGGATTACAAACCTTTGGTATTAGTGGTTGATAAATAGAGTATATGCAACGATTGTTCGGTTTGGTGTGGTAGACTAATTGTTTCATCTTCAGAGATTGGGACACAAAATGTTGAAAAAAATTGGTGCTGTTGGCGGTGCAGTGGCAATCGCACTGTGCTGGCCATTTGCAACTGGGCAGATAGGTGAGCAAATTTACCTAGATACAGTGGGTAAATATGAGAATCCTTACCTGACCATCAGCAGTGAAAGCTACGATCGTGGTTATTTAAACTCAGATGCAGTGTCCCGCATTGAAATCAAAGAGGATTGGAAGCCGGTATTTGACGAGGAAGGCCTGCCGACCGTTTGGTATGTTCACCATAAGGTTACTCATGGTTTTATGGGAGTCACCTCTACCAGCGAGTTGGTGCTTGATGAAGAGCTAAAACCTGTTGCCGATGAGCTTTGGGGAGAAGGCGTTTCACCACTCAGTTTTACAACGACCACAGCTCTGACTCGGAAAACTGATTTTAACATTACGATGAAACCGGTGAACTTCAATAATGGACAAGGGGCAAAGGCTGATATCAAGGCGTTTGTGCTGGAAGGAACGGTCGATGCAAAAGGTGCTGGTGAATTTCATTACCAACTACCTGAGGCGACAATAACGACCACGGCAAATGAAGCCATGGAGATGACCGGGCTTAAAGGCGGCGGCAAAGGTCTGCTTGATGGCCAGTTCTGGATTGGCAGCCAGGATTTCTCGCTGGAACATGTCAGCTTCAAAGATCTGATTAACAACAAAAGTGTTGAAATCGACAACGTCGTATTGGGGATGAACAATGTGCTCTCTCAACCTGAACAGTCATCAGGGCAAGCAGAGCAGCAGCTGACCAACACCAACATGATGACGATTGAAAAAATTGTCTCTTTGGATGGCCAGGAATACCGTAACTTTAATTTCAAGCTGGCATTTTCAGATCTAAATTATCAGGCAATCAGCCGACTGGGCAATATGGCCGATGAGATTGATGAGCAGATGTCCGAACAACAAGCGAAAGAGGCGGCTCTAGCGCTTGATCTGCTGGTGGCCAAAGGGCTGAAATTTACCATTGAAGACTTGAGCCTCATGACGCCGAAAGGGGATGTGAAAAGCCATGTCAATCTGGTGATTGCTCCGGGGATAGCCCGCGCATCAGAAAATATGGCTCAAATTGCTGAGAAACTAACAGGTGACATCAGTGTGATCTTACCGATCAAACTGGTTGAAGAGGATCCGGCTCTACTTGAAAAAGCAACGATGATGGAACAAGGCGGTATCGTTGAGAAAGGCAGTGACTATTACTCGCTGCAGATGCAGATTGAAGGGGACAAAATCATTCTTGCTTCTGGCGATCAGCTGCCATTGGCGATGCTGTTGATGTTGTTTATGTAATCAATGTTGATAGCCAAGTGAATGGCCAATTAGCCTGACTAACCCGCTTGTAACAAAGCGGGTTTTTTATAATGGAATGCCTGGGTCAGTGTTTAATAGAACAAATCTATTGATGAAATTGCTTATTTCTATTTAGTAATTTCAAATAAATGGGCGACACTTAATTTAACGCGACAGGTAAAAAAAACGAACCGCCTGTTTTTCTTGCATTAATATTTCGTTTAGGGGGATGCATGGAGTCGTTAAAAGTTAAAGATTACATGAATGCGCGCCCGGTAACATTTGATTCAAAGATGTCACTGTCTCAGGCTCTTGATAAATTATTGACCGCCAAGCAGATAGGTGGCCCGGTTGTTAACGAAACGATGAAAGTTGTCGGCTTTTTATCCGAACAGGATATGATCCACAAATTACTGAAAGTTGGCTACTACTGCCAAGATACTCATACTGTTGGCGAGTGTATGCGTCAGGATGTACTGACTGTGTCACCTGATGATTCCATTATTGAGTTGGCAGAAGTGATGACAGGTCAAAAACCAAAGATTTATCCGGTTGTTGACAGTGAAACCAGTCGGTTGATTGGAGTGATCACCCGCCGGGATGTGCTAACGGCAATCAGTAACCAGATTGTTGACTGTTTCAAACATCCAGTATAAAACACACTTTGTAAAATGATTGTGAAAAGGCGCTTAATGCGCCTTTTCTTATTGCCTGAAAACCTCAAAATCCAGATATAATACCAAACTGAACAATGATCTGATCCCATCAGAGCGTTCTCAGCTGTTTGAGAGCAACCCAAATTGATGATGATATAGCAGTTCTACATCGAAGCAATTTGGGTATAAAGGAGCCGTAGTGACCGAATCACGTCAAGATAAAAGCCCACGAGATAATGCCCATGCCAAGTTTGTCACTGGCTCAACGATGAAGCATATCATCGTGATGTCAGGGACGGGGGCGGTTGGCTTGATGGCGCTGTTTTTGGTTGATCTGCTGGATATGTTTTTTATCAGTTTACTGGGCGAGATTGAACTGGCCGCTGCCATTGGCTTTGCTGGTACCTTAGTCTTCTTTTCTACTTCAGCATCAATTGGTACCTCCATTGCTATGGGCGCACTGGTTTCCCGTGCACTGGGGGCGGGAGAAAAAGAGAAGGCCCGTAGCATGACGGTTAATGTCATGATTATGGCGTTTATTATCAGCTGTATTTTAGTTTCGCTTATGATGTGGCAGCTACCCCAGCTGTTGGCAATGATAGGTGCAAAAGGTCGGGTTGCTGAGGCGGCTACAGATTACTTGACGATCTTGCTGCCCAGTGCCCCTATGATTGTGATTTCAATGTCAGCCGGTGCTGCACTACGTGGTGTCGGGGATGCAAGGCGATCGATGGTCGCAACCTTAATTGGCGGGGCGACCAACGCAGTGCTCGATCCCTTGTTTATCTTCGGGTTATCAATGGGAGTTGAGGGGGCAGCCATTGCTTCTGTGTTTGCCCGTTTGGCCGTGATGTTGTTTTCGTTGCATGCTGTGATTGTGCGTCATGATCTGGTTGCCAGGCCCGAGGTAAAATCGTTTGCGGCTTCGTTGTTGCCCGTATCGGCAATTGCTTTTCCGGCTATCCTAACCAATACAGCGACACCCATTGGCAATGCGATTGTTACCAGCAATATTGCGCAATTTGGCGAGAGCTTTGTTGCCGGATACGCGGTGATAGGACGTATCATGCCGGTGAGTTTTGCCTTGATTTTTTCTTTGTCAGGGGCGATTGGGCCGATTATTGGGCAGAACTTTGGGGCGGAACGCTGGGATCGGATCACCCGGTCATTGCGCGATGCCATGCTGTTTGTTTCCCTCTATTGTATAGTGGTCGCTGGCGTTTTATGGTCAGCGCAGGATAGCTTGATCGCCATATTTAGCCTGCAAGGCGATGCAGCAGAGTTACTTTCTATTTTCTGTTCGTTCGTTGCAATAACCTTTATTTTCAATGGTGCCTTGTTTGTTGCCAATGCTGCATTTAATAACCTGAACCGTCCAACCTGGTCGACGGCGCTTAATATGGGGAAAGCGACCATAGGAACGATTCCTTTCGTTATGATTGGCGGTTATATCGCAGGTGCGGGCGGGGTATTGATTGGTCAAGCTATCGGCTCAGTGGTGTTTGGCGTTTTAGGCGTGGTATTGGTCACCAAGCAGGTGAAAATTATGGCGCAGGAGCACGAGCAAAGGCAGGACGAGCTTGAAGTGCTTGAGCCACACGTTCCGCTAACCCCATTTTGTTCTTCCCGTACCTATATGGGACAGGAAGATGCTCTGGAGGAGCAGTTAATCCCTGAAACAAAATAGTGTTGTCTACTTCCTTTTTGTCTGCGGCTTCTGCCGCCGTCCCTTAGCGTTGTAAGGTTCAGAATTAGTTACATTTCACTTGTTTATTGATCTGATTCGAAGAAATCCCTCAGCATTGCACGCACAATGCTTACTACCAAAGAGTTATATATCTATACGCAAATAGGGTACTTTTGCGGGTAGATGCTTATGTCTGTTGCCGTTTCCTCTGAAAAATACCAATCAGCATAAATATCAGATTGGTATGGAAATACTCGGAACATCCCAAAGGATGAATACAGGCATGATGAGCAGATTTTTTTGTTTTAAGGGAATAACCACGTCATGCGTCAATACATAAGGTACATTGTACCTATCCTGATCCCTCTTCTGATATTAATCTTGCCGGCTTCGGCATTTCCGGTAGAAGGCCTAACGGTTATCCAGCAACGAGTCATTGCCATTTTCTTGTTAGCGGCGTTGTGTTGGGTATTGGAGCCGATCCCGATTTACGCCACGTCCGTGGTGATCATCGTGCTGGAGTTATTGTTATTGTCGAACAAGGGACTATACCTGTTTCGTGGCGGTGAGGGGCAAGCTCATTTTGGTGAGCTACTGACTTACAGTGATATCATGGCCACCTTTGCCAGCCCGATTATTATGCTGTTTTTGGGTGGTTTTTTCCTCGCAATGGCAGCAACTAAGTATCGACTGGATGTTAACTTAGCCCGTGTATTGCTAAAACCGTTTGGTACTCAGCCTAAGTATGTCATGTTTGGCCTGATGCTGATCACAGCTATCTTTTCGATGTTTATGTCGAACACAGCGACAACGGCAATGATGCTGTCGATTCTGGCTCCGGTAATTGCGCTGTTCGGCGCTAAGGACCCTGGTAAAATTGCTTTTGCTCTATGTATTCCGGTCGCTGCCAATATCGGTGGTATCGGAACCCCTATTGGTACCCCGCCCAATGCGATCGCCTTAAAGTACCTGACAGCTGAAAACATGATTACATTCGGTGAGTGGATGTTCTTTGGCGTGCCTTTTGTTGCCGTACTACTGGTGTTTGCCTGGATGCTTATCAATATGCTCTATCCGGCCAAACAAGAAAAAATTGAGCTCACCATCAAAGGGAAATTCCTGAAAACCCCCAAAGCGATAACGGTATATCTTACCTTTGCCCTAACCATTATTCTGTGGCTGATGGGTTCATCACACGGTATGAACTCCTATACCGTTGCACTTATTCCTGTCGCCGTGTTCTCGCTAACCGGTATCATCAATAAAGAAGACTTAAAGAAAATTTCCTGGGATGTCCTGTGGTTGGTCTCTGGTGGTATTGCGCTTGGCTTGGCGCTAGACCAAACAGGCCTGGCGCGTCTGATGGTTCACAGTATCCCGTTTGATAGTTATTCACCCTATGTTGTCCTGGCAGGTTCGGCGTTGCTGTGTTTGTTGATGGCTAACTTTATGTCACATACGGCGACAGCCAACTTGCTGATGCCGATTATGGCTGCGCTCGGTACATCAATGACATCATTGGTGCCGTTGGGCGGCGAGATCACCTTGATTTTGGTCGTGACTTTTGCAGCGTCACTGGGTATGTCTTTGCCGATCAGTACTCCACCGAATGCGCTTGCTCATGCAACAGGCCATGTCCAGAGCAACCAGATGGCCCGAGTGGGGGTAGTTATTGGTGCGGTAGGCGTGCTGCTAAGTTTCGCGATGATTTGGGTGTTACATTTAATTGATCATATCTGATAACAGCAGGACCTGCTTTTGACCAACGGAGAAAAAATGCATCAACCCAAAGCCCTACAGCGAATTGTCGATGTCTATTTTCGAGAGCCAACGCGTTCGATTGCTGTTAAAGCGGGTACTGAAGTGCTTAAGCAGGACGGCTTCAACGACCGGTTGTACTGGGTGAAAAAAGGTGAGCTTTCAGGCTATTTGAGCAAGGAAAACAGTGAACTGACGGCAAGAGTATTTCGGGTCGAGCAGGGGATGTTTTTTGGTGTGCATAGTTTTTTTGCCCAGACACTACAGGCTTCGACCACGGTGATCGCCGAAAAAGACAGCGAGCTGGCCTGGATCGACCTCGATACAAAAGCAGTGGAGCCGGAAAACTATGGCTCCCTCAGTGAGCAGTTCATGCCAGTGATGGTCCATGAGCTGGCGCAGCGTCAGATGATGACTGGCATGCAGGCACTGGAGAAGGAAAAAGCACTGCAGAAGTTGTATGCAGCAGAGCAGATGACAACGCTAGGCCAGCTGGCTGCCGGTATTGCCCACGAGCTGAATAATGCAGTGGGGGTGCTGAGCAGCAAGACAGAAGGGCTGCAGAATGCTATCTGTCAGTTTCTGGATGAAAACAAGCCGGAGGTTAGCTCGTTTCTTGATCTCGGTATTTGTGACGGGCAGTCATCGACCTCTGCCGAAGCGAGAAAAAGGGCCAAGGAGTTGCAAGGAAGGTACGGCCTCGAGAGGGATCAGGCCAGGCAGCTCGCACGGGCGCAACCGAAGGGAGAGATCCCCGAGTATTGGTTTGGCAATCTTGATGAGGCATTGCAGTACTGGGACATGGGGCGTGATTTGCATGATATGCGGCTAGCTTCCATGCATGCGGCCAGTATTGTGCGGTCGGTTAAGCAGCTTGGTGGTACCGACCATGCCCGTCAGCCTGATATTGATATCAACGATACGATCCACAAATCACTGTCATTGCTGCAAAGTAATCTTCGGCGAGTCAATGTGGTGTTGCGCCCGGCCGTGCTGCCGACCATTACGGCCAGTACTACCGAGTTGGTGCAGGTATGGGTGAACATTATCAAAAATGCCTGCGATGCAATGGAGCATACTCCAAATCCGCAGATTGAGATCATTACCCGACATTCAAAAAACCGGTTGCTTATCACCATCAGTAACAATGGCCCGATGATCGATGAAGCAACACGAAGGAAAGTTTTTCAACCAAACTTCACCACCAAGAAAGGCGGGTTGTCGTTTGGGTTAGGGCTGGGTTTATCGATTGTTCAGCGAATCGTTCATAGCTATGGCGGCACGATAGCGCTGAAGAGTGATCCAGAGAAAACAAAATTTCGAATAAAACTGCCAATCGCGTAAGGGATGGTTATGGAAAAGCTAAATATCATTTGTGTAGATGACCAGAGGGAAGTGCTGAGTGCAGTACTTAAGGACTTGGCACCACTGAACGACTTTTTCCACGTTGAAGACTGTGAGTCGGCGGACGAGGCATTGGAGCTGATGGACGAGTTGGATGCAGAAGGTGAGTTTATCGCCTTGGTGATCTCGGATCATGTGATGCCCGGAAAAACCGGTGTTGAGCTACTGACTGAGGTTTCTCAGGATCCGCGCTTCACGCAGACCAAGAAAGTGTTGCTGACAGGCCAGGCAACCCACCAAGATACGATCGCAGCCATTAACCGTGCCCGTATCGAAAGCTACTTCGAGAAGCCATGGAAAGCCGAGGCATTACTGACCACGGCACGCAGCCTGATCACTGAATATGTGTTTGATATGGGCTTAGATTACCAGCCATGGACCGATATTCTTGATAACAGTGTGGTATTCCGGCGCCTTCGCTAGTAACTGTGTTATCGCGACCGACATCTGCATATCTCAATGCAAGGGAAGTCTTTTCCTTGCATTGACTCTCCCTTTTACTCCTTTAATTAGTAACTGCGCTTACAAATAACCCATCGATAGCTCTGTTAAAGCAAAATTGTGAGTTTGCCGAGCTAGAAAACTCTAACTACTATCCAAATGATATCTCTGAGAAACTCTTTAGGAACTACTCGGAAACCATTGCCGGGGTATTATATGTTAGATAGCTATTTGGATATTCAGCCTGAGGTGGCAGCAGCACTGGAAACAGGGAACCCTGTTGTTGCGCTTGAATCGACAATCATTTCACATGGTATGCCTTATCCGCAAAATGTTGAAACTGCACGCAGGGTAGAGCAGGTTGTCCGTGATAATGGTGCAATACCCGCAACAATCGCCATTCTCAAAGGTCGGCTGAAAGTTGGTTTGTCTCCCGATGAGCTTGAGTTTTTAGGCAAAGCGGGGCAAGAAGTCGCGAAAACCAGTCGGCGTGATATTCCATTTATCGTGGCGAAGCGGGCTGATGGGGCAACTACCGTAGCGTCGACAATGATTTTGGCTGATATGGCCGGTATCAGGGTTTTCGCCACAGGTGGTATCGGCGGTGTTCACCGTGGTGCGCAGCAATCTTTCGATATATCAGCTGATTTGCAAGAATTGGCAAAGACAGATGTCGCTGTTGTTTGTGCCGGGGTGAAATCCGTTCTCGATATTGGTTTGACGTTGGAATATTTGGAAACGCAGGGGGTTCCGGTTGTGGGCTACCAGACGGAGCAACTACCGGCTTTCTATACCCGAGAGAGTGGCTTTGGTGTTGATTACCAGTTGGATAGCCCTGCACAAGTTGCAATGGCGATGAAGACCAAATGGGAGATGGGCTTGAAAGGAGGTGTGATCATAGCTAATCCAGTGCCTGAGCCCTATTCGATGGATAGTTCCTTGATTGATGAGGTTATTGTAGATTCGTTGGCCGAAATGGAGCGAAAAGAGATTTATGGCAAAGAAGCGACACCGTTTCTGTTGGCCAAAGTGGCAGAGAAAACAGCAGGAGATAGCCTGAAATCGAACATTGCCTTGGTATTGAATAATGCCCGCCTAGCTGCACAGATTGCGAAGGAATATATGAAATAAGATATAGTTACACCTCGGTTTCAATCCCTCCGTTTGTTCATCAACTATTATTAAGGTGAATGGACGACTTGAGGGATAGGACATGGTTGATTTTACTGAAAACATGCGCCGGAAGGGAAAGGCTGAAGAAGATATGTATTTCGCTGAACTGGATCGTAAGCTGATTGAAGCCTTACATGAAAAGCAAGCCAAGGAATTAAAATCAACGGGTGATCCTGGTGATGAAAAAGGCCATACAGAGAGTCCTTCCCTAACAAAATAAGCCAAGGTAGGGGTGTTGTACCTCTAGATGCTGAGCCTAGCCTGTACTTTGAGCATCTAATACTGGGGTATGTTCAACAGGCTCGATTCCATTACGCATGATCATTCCAGCCTCTAAGAGCGGCATGAGATCTTTCACAGCAAGTGGGCGAGAGAAGTAGTACCCTTGTATTTCATCGCACCCCTTTTCTTGTAGTAAGGCTAGTTGTTCCTCGGTCTCAACTCCCTCGGCGATGGAACGCAGGCCGAATTGTCTAGCCAGTTCAATTATTGCCGTGATGATAGCAACATCTCCCAAATCATGCGGTGCGTTGTGAACGAACTCCTGCGCCACTTTTAACCGTTGTACCGGTAGCCGCTTTAGGTATTGAAGTGAGGAGTAGCCAGTACCAAAATCATCAATCGAAAAACTAACATTTTGTTTCCTTACCCTTTCGATGAGAGAGATAACCTCATCTGCGCGCTCTAGCAGGAGCGTCTCGGTGATCTCAAGCTCGATCAATGATGGATCGACACCTGTTTCGTCGAGTATTTCTAACACTTTGTTTTCAAAATCATGTTGCCGTATTTGCAGAGCAGATAGGTTAATGGCAATTTGGGCGTCCGGTAGCAGCCCTTGCCGGGTCCATGCTAGCCTCTGTTTACAGGCATGGCGCAGGACCCATTCCCCGATGGCTATGATTTGCCCGGTTCTCTCTGCAGCAGGGATAAAGTCCAGCGGGGGGATCAAACCTCGCTTGGGGTGCTGCCAACGAATTAATGCTTCGAGACCAATGATTTGGCCGTTAATGGTATCCACCTGAGGCTGATAGAAAAGGACAAATTCGTCCCTTTCAATCGCATGGCGAAGTTCCTTGTTGATTTGGGCCCTGGCATAAACTTCCTGGTTCATCTCTTCATCGAAGAAGAAAAACATGCTGCGGCCACTTTCTTTCGCTTTATATAAGGCCGTGTCGGCCTGCCTCATGAGTTCGTTGGCGTTATTTTGTGGGGAGTTGTAAATGCTGATACCCACACTCGCGGTGACATGGATTTCATGGCCCTCAATAGAAAACGGCTTCGATAAGTTGTCTAATATCCTCTGGGCCAGAATGGCGGCATGCTTTTCGGGATGAACCGCTTGAATGATGGCGAATTCATCACCGCCTAAGCGGGCCATCATTATCCCGTTGCTCCATGGTTCGGGGAATTCAGTGATGAACCTTACCATCCTATCGGTCTGGCGCAGTGATTTAACTAGCCGGTTGCTAACAGCCTTTAGTAATTTATCGCCAATAGGGTGACCTAGGGTATCGTTGACGTCCTTGAAACGATCGAGATCCAGCATGAGTACCGCAAATGATTGGTTTTCTCTGTTGAAACGGTCGACAGCTTTGCCGAGGTAGTTGTTGAATGTGAAACGGTTCGCTAAATTGGTGAGTGGATCGAAAAAGGCCAGGCGGGTGATCTGCCGTTCTGCTTCTTTTAGCTCGGTAATATCACGGGCTATGCAAACAATCTCTTTTGTCTGATTATTCTCCACTTGCATGATGGAAGCTGATAACAGTACGGGGATTTTTTTACCGTCCTTTGCTAAATAGGTTGTTTCTTTATCTTGCTTGCCCCCATGCTTTATTAAATCCTCAATCCCTGTTTCCCTGAATATATCTTTCTTATCATGTAATAAAACCGTTATAGGCTGACCGATGAGCTCTTGTTCGTCATAGCCTAAGAGGCTGTAACTTGCCTTGTTGGCCTGTTTAATCGTGGTATCAGGATTGAGGACGATAAGAGAATTGGTCATTGACGAAAATATGGTTTCTATATAATTTTTAGAAACCGTTTTTTCATTTAAGTTTCTGCCTAATTCATTAATTGTCGTTACAACTTGGCTTAACTCATCTTCACTGTTATGACGAGCTAAACTTAGCTTTCTATCTGGATGATCGGGAGATAGGTTCTTAAGGTGTTTGGAAATTGTTACGAGATGTCTTGTGACGATATGTTGGAATATTATAAATATGAAAACAGATACCAATGTGGTTTTAATTGCATTGGAGATGAATATTGTTACTGCTTTATCGTAGATGTTATTAAATACTTCCTCCAGAGTGGCGACCACGAGTAATTCACCAATCAGGTTCGCTTCATCTCTGCGATGATAAAGCATAGGAATGATGCGGGAGATGGTACTCTCAGATACCATTACTCCCTCCGAGGCGATTACCTCTCCTTTGAAGCGTATTTCCAAATAACGTATATCTGGAAGCTGTACAAGAGCGTACAGTTGTGCCTGGATTTGTTGATCATAGAGGTTCCATACAGAATCTGTTAGCCCAGGCATGGAGAGGGTTTCTATTTGTGCTATCTTTCCTTTAACTTGGTGGACACCAGATGAGTACTCCTGAATTAATTGGTAAGCTGTAATCAGCAAAGTAATAAGCGAGCTAAATGTGACAATGTAAAAAATCAGCCGCTTACTTATGCTATGCTTGTAATTAATTTTGCTTACAACGCCCATTAAATTCCTTCTCATAGCCACAAAATATATTTTGGAATGTTCCGTCGCTCTTCATATCCGTAATAACTGCATTAACCTCAGGAAGTTTTGATGCCAGAAATGACTTTTTGGAAATGCCAAAATTATTTATGCTCTCAAAGACGGGCTTTTTATGCCATTTGAATTTTCCTTGGTACTTAGGGTTATCTTCGATAAAACGCTCCATGACCTCTTTATCTGCAATAAAGGCATCAATCCGCCCAAGTAATAGTTTATTGGCATTAAAGATGTCAGCTTTGACTTCTTCAACATTCAAATTATATTTAGTAACTGCTTCTTTCCAGCCCTCACCAAGGTTATATCCGGATATATTGCCTATCGTGTATTGCTGTAGATCTTTCCATTCGTTCCAATCAAAATTATTCAATTCGGCAGAATAGAAAAAACCATGCTGTACATGCCTTATCGGAAGGGTAAACGCCATATATTGCTCACGCTCCTTGGACTTGGAGACCATTAAGATGACGTCTTCCTCCCCATGCCTGATCTGTTCCAGGCCTCTCTTGAACGGGTAAACAACAACTCGTGTTTCCATATTCAAGCGTTTGAATAGTTCCTCCACAACTTCGACGGCGATCCCGCCAGTGGCTTTCGCCCCTTGCTCACCCTCTGTCCAAGGAGGGTAAGGGTCGCCGGCAACTCTTACCAACGTCTCTTGCGCAATTAAATTAGAGCTACTACAAGCAAGTAATAGCATTATTGACGTGGTCATAGTTTTTGTAACGTCCATGGATATTCCTTCTCCGTTTCAACTCAACTTCCCTGATTGTTTAAATATGACTACTTCTGTTGCACTGCACTTATATGCATTTTGAGTATAGTTGAATTCCGCATAGTTCAAGGAGAATACAGCCAATATTGCATTGCCCTAACTTTCCCCTTGACCTTGGACTCAGCTCCAAGGTTTATAGTTACTGTATTGGTCATATAAAGCATGCCGAGGAGAGTAACCATGTGTGCTCAATGCAATAACAAAAAACCACATATCCACACTGTAAAATCAGCCACAGCTAATGCGAGCTCCGTGCGAGTTGAGAGCGGAACTGTACAGGATTGCTGTAGTTCAATGACAGCGACTGGCAGCGATTCCGCTGATCCGGGTAGTTGTGGCGACCCTGGTGCTGATGAGGAACCCGCTGCCGGTCGACCTTCCATACAAGCTATTCATGCTCCGACTAGCGGCCTAGTCAAGCCTGCTGCGTTTTCAATTTCATCAGCCTCTCAGGCACGGCCTTCCATTGCGCTAGAGCCTTCGATTGAGCGCAACATTGAAGATAATATTCAGCAGAACAGTGAAGAGGCTTCTTCTGATACATTGGATGGCTGTTCAAGCAGCTGCTGTACAGCCTCTGTTACTGCCGAAGATGAACCCGAGCTTGAAGCCGCATTAGCCCAATCGACACACAGCAAAACACTGAGCTGGAAAGTCCAGAATATGGATTGTCCTAGCTGCGCCAGCAAATTGGAAAAAGCCTTGTCCGGTGTTGATGGCATCGAAACGGCCAAAGTGATGTTTGCGACACAAAAATTGATCGTCAATTGCCGTACCGAAGAGATGGCGGGTGTTATAGAAGCCAAAGCGAAAGAAACAGGATTCCCGCTAGTCTCAACCCGCAGCAAAGAAAATGAAACAGAGAGCGATAGCTTTCTACAGCAGAATTTACCCATTATCGTGATTGCGGTAATGATGTTTGTCTCCTTCCTCATAAACCAAAGCTCGGAAACCTATGGCTTAGTTGCGTTTACATTAACTACCGTACTTGGCCTGATCCCGATTGTTAACAGAGCCTTTGTCCTCGCTAAAGGCGGCTCTCCGTTTTCAATCGAGACCTTGATGAGTGTCGCTGCCATTGGTGCGCTTTACTTGGGGGAAACCGCTGAGGCTGCGATGGTATTGCTGCTATTTTTGGTTGGTGAGCGGCTTGAAGGTTATGCGTCTTCCCGAGCTCGAAGCGGGGTTAAAGCCTTGATGGATCTTGTGCCTGAGCAGGCCATGGTGATCCGCCCTGATGGTAGCAAGGAAAAAGTTGCAGCAGATGAACTGAAAAAAGGTGATGTTATTGAAGTCGCACCGGGTGGCCGTTTGCCAGCCGATGCCGAGATCATTGATATTACAGCAAGCTTTGATGAAAGTGCGTTGACTGGCGAGTCTGTGCCAGTTGAACGCCTGCCGGGCGAACAAGTGATGGCGGGCTCACTGGTCACCGATAAGGTGGTGCGCCTGACAATTGTTTCCGAGCAGGGTGACAATGCAATCGACCGGATTTTACACCTTATTGAAGATGCAGAATCTCGCAAGGCGCCACTGGAGCGATTTATAGACCGCTTTAGCCGCTGGTATACGCCTGCGATGATAGCACTGGCTGCATTAGTGATTGTGATACCGCCTCTGTTGTTTGCCCAGTCTTGGGATGAATGGATTTATAAAGGGCTTACCTTGCTGTTGATTGCCTGTCCGTGTGCTTTGGTTATTTCAATACCTGCGGCAATCACCTCAGGGTTAGCGGCTGCAGCTCGCCGTGGCGCCTTGATCAAAGGGGGAGCAGCGTTAGAACAGCTGGGGCATATTGAAACGGTTGCCTTCGACAAAACCGGTACGCTAACCCAGGGTAAGCCAGTGATGACAGATATTGTTAGCTGGGATGGCGACGAAGACAAGTTGTTGCGTCAGTCTGCAGCCGTTGAAGCTGGGTCATTACACCCACTTGCCCAAGCGGTTGTCAGTGCCGCGGAAGGGCGAGGGCTGTCAGTGGTCGAGGCTGGTGATCGAGAAGCACTGCCAGGGCGTGGGATCCAGGGCGTAATAGAGGGTGATACTTTATTGCTGGCGGCTGCTGATCGCCTGCCTGAATCGGTAACATTAACTCTCTTGCAGCAAGCTGAGGCCGAGCACCTGGAAGGAGAAGGAAAAACCCTCGTGGTAGCCGTTCGTAACGGTTTGCCTGTTGGCCTGATCGCTTGGCGTGATAACTTGCGTGATGATAGTCATAAGGCAATCAAAAACTTGAAGGCAATGGGTATTCACGCCGTGATGCTGACAGGGGATAACCCTCGTGCAGCGGCAGCAATCGCCGGTGAGATTGATATTGATTTCCGGGCGGGGTTGCTTCCGGCTGACAAAGCCGCTGAAGTTGAACTTGCTAACCAGAGTGCGAAAGTGGCCATGGTCGGTGATGGCATTAATGATGCGCCGGCGATGAAAACAGCTTCTATTGGTATTGCGATGGGAGGCGGTACTGATGTTGCGCTTGAAACTGCCGATGCGGCGTTAACCCATAACCGGGTATCGGAGCTACCCGTGATGATTGCGCTGTCTCGTGCCACGCTTGCCAATATCCACCAGAACATCTTTTTGTCATTGGGGTTGAAAGGGGTTTTCCTCGTAACCACCTTACTCGGCATGACGGGATTATGGGTTGCGGTATTGGCGGATAGTGGAGCAACAGCTTTAGTGACGCTGAACGCTTTAAGGCTGCTTCGTTTTAAGGTAAAAGGCGAAGAGTAATAGCGATAAATTAATAGAAAGCATTAAGAGCACCACTAATCGGGTGCTCTTTTTTTGTTTCTAAATTTGTGAGGAAGAGCATAAGTAATCGATTTAGCGTGATCTTCGTCACTGTTTAATGAAAAATGAAATTGACTCTATTTTGATCATTGTGACATCAGTCACTAAAAACTGGAATTCTATCGGCTATCGTTAACATGTGTTTTGAGAGTGCTTTTATTTAGAGCATTGCCAAAACACGATTTATTTTGATGAACAGCCGCAGGCCTCAAACTTCCCTAACGAGCGGTATAGTATAAAAAGGATATGATTATGTCTGACAACGCAGTATTCCATTTAGGTGTTAACAAAGCAGATCTTAACGGTGCAGAGCTAGCTATTATTCCTGGCGATCCAGCACGTGTTGAAAAAATTGCTAACCTGATGGATAACCCTGAATTCTTGGCAAGTGCTCGTGAATACACGGTTTACCGCGCTAAGCTAGACGGCAAGTCTGTTGTTGTTTGTTCTACAGGTATCGGTGGTCCGTCAACATCTATCGCTGTAGAAGAACTTGCGCAGCTAGGTGTTCGTACTTTCCTACGTGTAGGTACCACAGGCGCAATCCAGCCAAATATCAATGTTGGTGACATGATTGTATCAACAGGTTCAGTTCGTCTAGACGGTGCCAGCCTACATTTTGCTCCAATGGAATTCCCTGCTGTTGCGGATTTCAGCGTAGCAACTGCAATGAAAGAAGCTTGTGACGCCGATGGCGCAACAGTACACACCGGTGTAACTGCATCATCCGATACTTTCTACCCGGGCCAGGAGCGTTACGATACGTTCACAGGCCGTGTTGTTCGTCGCTTCCAAGGTTCAATGGATGAGTGGCAGCAAATGGGCGTGCTTAACTTCGAGATGGAATCTGCAACTCTGCTAACCATGTGTGCAAGCTCTGGCCTGCGTGCAGGTTGTGTAGCTGGTGTTATCATCAACCGCACCCAGAAAGAAACCCCAGATCATGCGACGTTGAAAGAAACTGAAGCGCGTTCTATCAAAGTGGTAGTGGACGCAGCTCGCCGCATGCTAGCTGAGTGATAACAACCTCTTGTTATTTAATACGATAGCTGTGTTGGAAGTGCTCATTGATTATCATCAACTGCGCGCTTCCGCCTTGCTCTCGAATTAAATTTCGGCGAAGTTGTTTACCACTAACTGTTGAAACCGATGCACAAGCATCGGTTTTTTGTGTGTGCATGACTTAAAGTTAAGTTTTCTAGATATGACTTATGCTGTTAGGTATTAATGCCGCGCCCGGAAGTGCCACTCCTCATCGCTGATATCATTGATGACAGCTTTCTTGATTGATCCGTCGATATCGGGAGAGTCGAGATCATAGAGCCCGCACAGTGCCAATGCCCTTCGTTTATCCACTTCGCTACCCAGATATTCGTAGAGTACTCTGGCGCAACAGGGCATCCGCTCGCCACTGCCGGACACGCCTAGTTTCAGGCCTGTCAACCAGGAAACACGATTCTTAAAGGTTGGAAACAGAATTGTCTGGGAGATCTCATGGCCGGTCAGCGATTCATAATCCACCATGAATATGCGATCGGTAAGAAAATGCGCAATACCCAAATAGATAGCATGACAAGGCTTGTTGTGGGGGCTTTCAACCAACCGTTCGGTTCGCTGGTAGTAAACTTTATCGCTGCGCCGTTCAAAGCAAACCAGCGTTCTCAGTAAGCTTCCTGGACAAGCAAATGATTGATAATATTCAAAATAGTAACCAAGATACTTATCCAGTCCGGCGCTGCCCACTTGACTGAGGTGCTCCAGGTGCGGGGTTTCCGGCAGGGAGGCGGTTTCAGGCATAGCTGCTCTGGGGCGTACCTGGATCAGGCGCTGAAACTGGCTATGGGGCAGCAGAATCTCATACTCTTCTACACCAAAAAAATCACAAAACCTGCGCATGTTACTGGCTGAGGGCTTAGAGCGAGCGCTCAGGTAGCGATTAAATTGGGGACGGTTAATCTTCAGGCGACGACAGACTTCGGCTATCGACTTATAATAGCTGCACAACAGCCGCAGGTTGCGTGCAAAGTCATCGTTCATTGTAATGCGTACCTCGTAGATCCATTGCAAGATAGTATTTCATGATAACAATCTATATAGACAACAGTAGTTGCTATTAGCTGTGAATATGGCATTAAGTCTCGGTCAGCTCACCACAGAGCGGCCGCCGTAATGCTTCATATATAGCATCGACCTCTAGGGATTGGCTTAACAGATAATGCATTTTGGTGAAGGCGGCTTCCAGGGTCATATCGGAACCCGGTATCACACCAATTCGATTGAGCGTAGCACCAGTAGCGTAGGCGCCTTGGCTGACTCTGCCTTGAGGACATTGAGTGACGTTTAATACCGCAATGCCATTATTTGAGGCCTGCTGTAACGTCTGGATCAGAGCCTTATTGGCATCGGGGGGATTTCCGCTGCCATAGGTTTGCAGAATAAGCCCCCTGACTGAAGCGTTATCCACCATCGATTCTAGCGAACGGGCAGTCATCCCCGGATAGGTCTGCACTATGGCTACCGCTTCAGCATCAAACTCCGGAATACACAGTGAAGGTGCTTTTTTTGCCAGTAGCAAGCTCTCTTGCAAGTCGATATGAATGCCCACCTTGGCTAACCAGGGGAAATTAGGGGAATCGAAGGCATCAAAGCCTGTGCTCTGTATCTTGGAGCTGCGGTTACCACGCAATAAGCGCCCGTTAAAATAAATACAGACTTCAGGAATATCGTAGTTAGCAGCTAAGAGCAGGGCGGTGATCAGGTTATCCAGTGCATCGTTGCGCAATTCAAGCAGAGGGATCTGAGATCCTGTGAAAATCACTGGCTTGTCTATGTTCTGTAAGATGAAGGAAAGCGCCGATGCGGAATAGGCCATGGTGTCGGTACCATGCAATACAACAAAGCCATCGTAATCTTGCCAGTGGTTAGCCAGGAGCTTTCCAATTCGGGTCCAGTCTGCCGGTATCAAGTTTGCGCTGTCAATCAACTGGCTGCATTCCATTACTTCAAAGTTCGGCAGTTTATCTACGGCACCAGTTTTAAGGTGCTGTGCCACCAGGTCGTGAAACCCGGTCATCGGCAGATAACCATTTTCAGTCGGCTGCATGCCAATAGTGCCGCCAGTATAAATGATCAAGATACGGCGTTTCATACGGTCGCAGCTCCAGGCCGTGGCAGGGCTCTCTATATCTCCCAGCATGTCGTGTTCTATACGCGCATTCATCAGGTTTAACTCCACAAAATAGAGGGCTGAAAACAAGCCTTAAGTAAACTGGGAAGGT
Organism: Photobacterium sp. HL06; assembly: GCF_059552575.1. Taxonomy (NCBI): domain Bacteria; kingdom Pseudomonadati; phylum Pseudomonadota; class Gammaproteobacteria; order Vibrionales; family Vibrionaceae; genus Photobacterium; species Photobacterium sp. HL06. Next base: position 2,798,368 of record NZ_CM183914.1, on the reverse strand, counting down.
AATTCAACGAGAGCCAGCGGGGAGGGAATTAGGTGCTTGTTGGTTACAGGCCTCATTGCCGAATTAGTGTCCCTAAGTGTTATTGAACAAGGCTATTTCAGCATGTATGACCCAACAATGTAATTTGACTAACTGAAGTTATATGATTCGATCTGACGCGTAAATAGCGCCAATAAGCGCCATCTTGACATTGGTATACAGCTTATTTGGACCCTCCAACATAGAGGTACGAGGCAATTGATAAGAAAATTATTAAGCCCCATGTTACTACGGTTTATTAGGTGTACCGTTTTTCCATCGCAATATAGCCAACTCGTTATGTAACAGTTTGAGTATTTAATCACTCAATTTATGAGCGTTAGAATTGAAAAAACACAATGTGTTGATTATATTTTAAACACATACCGACGGTCGGTCTGTTGCGTCTGTATTGAATATATTCAGAGAAAATTCTTATGGCCAGAGTGATCAAAGCCCCTGATGAAAGGCGTAGTGAATTCATTACGGCTGCACAGGGCCTGTTCTATACCAAAGGGTATGAAAGCACATCAGTGAATGATCTGATCGCAGCTGTTGGTGTCTCAAAAGGTGCTTTCTATCATTATTTCGACTCGAAACAGGCGATTTTAGAAGCGTTGGTCGACGATATGTTATCGCAATATCAAACCTTGGTTGGCGGGCTGATCATTGAACCGGGTTTGGATGCGATAAGTAAGTGGAATCTACTGCTTGAGGTGACTAACCAATGGAAGATTGAGCAGAAAGAAGCGCTTATCAGTTTTGCCCAGATCATCAATATGGATGAGAACCTGCCGTTAAAGCATAAGTTGATGACGAAAAGCTCAAAGTTATTGGCTTCAGACTATGCGGTGATTATCCAGCAAGGAGTTGATGAAGGAGTATTTGAGACCCAGGATCCTAATGTTGTTGCTGAACTGGTTGTTGCGGTACTACGTACTTTTTCTGATGGGTTGACGGAGTTGCTGTTACATCCAGATACCAAAGGGCAATCGCTTCAATATGCGATCAATAAAACCACGGCTACCCAGGCATCTGTCGAGCGTATCCTTGGTGCTCCCAAAGGGTCATTATCTTTAATAGATCAGGCAACGTTGGCTGCCTGGTTTGAATAAGCGTGTCTGTTTGAATAAAAAATTTGCTAAGGAAGGGTTATGCGCGTTTTATCCGTTCTACTTTTCATTGTGGTTGGTCTTTGCTCGACACCACTGCTAGCCGAGACCGCGACAGAAATCGTCAGAAAATCTGATCTGCAAATGCGAGGCGATTCTAGCTATACCGAAGCGACGATGAAGATCATTCGTCCTAGCTGGACGCGTACCATGAGCATGAAAACATGGAGCAAGGGGATGGATTTGTCGTTGGTATTGGTGACGGCACCAGCGAAAGACAAAGGCAGCTCCTCGCTCAAACGCCAGCGGGAAATGTGGAACTGGATCCCGAGTATTGAACGGGTTATTAAGATAGCCCCTTCAATGTTAAGCCAGTCCTGGATGGGATCGGACTTCACCAATGATGATCTAATCAACCAGTCTTCTATTGTAGTTGACTACCGTCATCAGATGGTCGGCAAGGAGGTATTTGACAACGATCCGACCTGGGTTATCGATTCAATTGCCAAGTCCAATGCCCCGGTGGTGTGGAATAAGGTGCGCTTGTGGATCTCTCAAAAGACCTACCTGCAGCGCAAGGTCGAGTTCTATGACGAGTTTGATGAACTGGTCAACACCATGAAAACCTACGATGTAAAATTGCTCGGAGGGCGACAGCTTGCCTCACGGATGGAAATGCTGCCTGCTGACAAACCGGGTAATAAAACCCAGATCATAACCCATCAAGCGCAATTTGATTTTGCTATTAAAGACAGCTTCTTTTCGCTCAGCCAAATGAAAGCGCTGCGTGACTAACGTAGAACAGGAGCCTTTATGTTAGTGAAACTAGCTTGGCGGAATCTATGGCGACAGAAGCGTCGAACAATCCTGACAGCTTCTGCATTGGCATTAGCACTGGCGTTGTCGCTGTTTATGCGCTGCCTGCAAGAGGGGAGCTATGCCAACAATATTGAGAATGCCGCCCGTTTTTATACCGGGCTGATACAAATACAGCACCCTGAATTCTCTGATAGCCAGAGCATTGATGATTTGCTGCCAGCGAGCAGCCAATTTATTGCTGCGGCCCAAAATCACCCGAATATCGAACGTAGCTTGCCGAGGGTAGAATCTTTTGCGTTGGCAGCCGCTGGCGATAAGTCGAAAGGGGTGATGGTGATGGGGGTACTTCCCGAGCTAGAAAACGACTATTCGGGAATAGCCGCTAAGCTGAGCGCAGGAGAATTCTTGAACGCTGGTGATCGGCAGGTGTTGATCGGTGAAGGCCTGGCGCGTTATCTGGATCTGCACGTTGGGGATGAAATCATTCTCTATGGCCAGGGTTACCGTGGCCAGACTGCAGCAGGTCTGTACCCAATCAAGGGGATATTGGATTTCCCGATGCCCCAGCTTGATAATCAGCTGGTGTATATGCCATTGGCACTTGCACAGATCTTATACAGTACCGAGCAGCAAGTGACAGCCTGGGTGCTGCATACCCGTACCTTGTCTGAACTACCGCAAACCGTTGCCGAGCTCAGCGCGGACTATACAGGGCAGACCAATGTTCGTGACTGGCAAGATCTCTCACCAGAGATGGCGCAGCAAATCCTGATGGATAAAGCTGGTGGTATTATCATGATGTACCTGCTCTATGGAGTGGTGGGATTTGGCCTGTTTGCCACCTTATTGATGATGACCCTTGAGCGTCAACGTGAGTTTGGTGTCATGTTGGCAACCGGGTTATTGCGAAAGAGGCTGATTGTATTGATCAGCATTGAATCTCTTTTCATCGCGCTGCTTGGTGTCGTTATTGGGCTGATTATTGCCGTGCCGATTTTGATCTGGTTTTACTTCAATCCAATAGTGCTAACAGGCGAAACCGCGGAGATGATCCTGGAAATGGGATGGGATCCCGTTCTGCCTGTCTTGCTAGAGCCTTGGTTGTTTATCAACCAGATTGTGATCGTGCTGGGCCTATTGTTTCTTTGCATGATATACCCGATGTGGCGTGTCTATCGGCTGGATTTAGTCAGGGCACTGAAAGGAGGTGGGCATGCTGGTTAAATTGGCCTGGCGCAATTTATGGCGCAATAAATTACGAACCAGCATCATGCTCAGTGCCATGGTCTTCGGCCTGATGGGGGTTGTTAGCATGATGGGATTTATGACTGGCATGTATGGCAGCATGATTGATAACGCCATTGCCTGGCAGACCAGCCATATTCAGGTTCACAACACGCGTTATCTTACCAATCCCGACATTAATTCCACCATTGTTGATTCAAAGAAACTGAACGCACTGCTTGAGCAATTGCCACAAGTCAAAGCCTGGTCTGCCCGGTTTGTTGCCGACGGGATGGTGGCTTCGGCGCGTAGTGCCCGCGGGGTAAGGATCAATGGCATTGATTTGGAATCGGAAGCTTCAGTGACGCCGTTAGCGACCAGCATCAAGCAAGGTGAATGGTTATCACTGGAGGGACGCAATCCTGTTTTGCTCTCAAGCAAAACGGCTGAGCGGCTACGGCTGCGAGTTGGCTCCAAAGTGGTGCTGACTTTTACCAATGCCAGCGGTGATGTGACTGGCGCGGCATTTCGTGTTCGCGGGATCTTCAAAACGCCCTCGTCTGGCTTTGACGAGGCGAATGTCTTTGTTCGCCGTGGTGACTTAATGACATTAGCAGGTATCAAGGGCAGTCATGAAATAGCGATACTGCTTGATGATGATGATGCGGCATTTTCACTGCGCCAGGCTCTCCAAACGCAGGTAGCGGAGCAAAATACAGTAAGGGACTGGCAGCAGGTCCAACCGATGCTCGCTTCTATCATCAAACAAATGGGTCCTAGCAATGCGATCATGCTAGGGATTTTTGTCCTCGCACTAGGCTTTGGGATCGTCAATATCATGCTGATGTCGGTGTTCGAGCGTACCCGGGAGTTCGGGGTATTGATGGCGGTTGGTATGCAAAAGCACAGGATCTTTCTTCTGATCATGCTAGAGACGGCTTGGCTTGGGATCACCGGTGCATTGCTAGGACTATTAAGCAGCTTGGGGTTAATGCAGCTGCTTCAGCATACCGGGGTCCCGCTAGGCAAGGTGGCTGAAGGGTTAGGGGCGTTCGGTGTTGATACAACGTTGTACCCGGAGGTCTCTGTGACTGATTACCAGATGATTTTTATCACAGTAGTGGCTGCCAGTATTTTGGCTGCACTGTATCCGGCGCGGCAGATTTTGAAGCAGCGCCCTGTTGATGCAATGGCGGAGAAACATTGAGCATGACCATCCAAACCAACCAGCTATGTAAAACGTATAATCCTGATTCAGATTTTCCGGTTCATGCGGTGAAAAGTCTTGATCTGATGATTGAACAAGGAGAGTTTGTGGCCGTGATGGGGCCGTCGGGTTCTGGTAAGACGACATTACTCAATATGCTTGGTGGTATCGATCAGCCAACTTCGGGCGAGGTACGTATTGATGACTGTGATATCTGCGAGTTGAAAGAAAAAGAGCTAATCGCCTTTCGCCGCGATCATATTGGTTTCATTTTCCAAGATTACAGCTTGTTGCCGGTACTGACCGCGTTGGAAAATGTCGAGTTTGTGATGCAGCTTCAAGGTCATAGCGAGCAAGCGTGTCGGCAGCGAGCCAGTGAGCTGCTGGCCCAGGTTGGCCTATCCGATCAGCAGCATAAGATCCCAGCCAAGCTTTCAGGCGGCCAGCAGCAACGGGTAGCGGTGGCTCGGGCATTAGCGCCAAGACCAAGGTTTGTGATGGCTGATGAACCGACTGCCAATTTAGATGCGCAAAGCACCGCAGAGCTGCTTGATATCATGCAGCAACTGAATGAGAAAGAAGGCACGACGTTTATCTTTTCAACTCATGATCCTAGGGTTATCAAGAGGGCGCGGCGGGTGATTGTATTTGAGGACGGGGAGCTGAAAGAGGATCGCCGCCAGTGAAGAAATACCTAGTGGTCGCTGGTGTACTCAGTGCTTCGGTAATGGCACAGGTGCCAGGCCTAGAGCCGGAGCAAGACTGGGATTTAAATGGTTATGTGAAATACATGGCCACGGCGACCTTGCCTGATAGCCAAAGCAGCGGCTTGGATCATCTTGTTCATCAGCGGTTTAATTTTGAATATCGCTTTAACAGTGATATTCGCTTTAATGTTGGTATGCGAAATCGCCTGTTATTTGGTGATACGGCTGAGACCCCGGGGTTCGGCCAGCTGGTGGGTTTTGATCCTGGCTATATGGATTTGTCGACCAATTGGTTGGATAAGAAGGGCGTTGTCGGTACGACTCAGTTCGATCGCCTTTATCTTACCTGGCAACATGACGACTGGCAGCTGCAGACTGGGCGCTTTCGGATTAACTGGGGGATGGCGACGCTCTGGAATCCCAATGATATTTTCAACTCGTATTCTATCTATGATTTTGATTATGAAGAGCGCTCCGGCAGTGATGCAGTGATGCTTAGCCGCAAGCTGGGTTTTGCCAGCTCGGTTGATGTTGTCTATAGCCCGAGCCAAGACAGTGAGTTGGACAGCTATGCTGGCCGCTACTTCTTCAATCGTCAGGGTTGGGATGGGCAACTGCTGGTGGGTAAATCAGGCCTCGACCATGTGATAGGTGCAGGTTTTGCTGGTGATATCAAAGGAGCGGGCTTTCGCGGCGAGTTAAGCTGGTTCGATCCGGTATATGATGGCTGGAAAGGCGAGGCTCTGGAATCGTCCTCTGTTGCTAGCTTAGAAGTTGACTATAGTTTTGGCGGCAAACGTAACTGGATGGCCCGGACTGCAGTGCTACACATCTCCAACCCCCAAGACCCACAAAATGCCTTGTTGTTTCTTAATCTTCCGCTGACGGCCCGTACGTTGAGCTTCACTAACCTGAGTTGGTATGCCGATGCCGGCTTTGATGTTTCGCCACTGAGCCGTTTGATTTTTTCTGCTACTTATTACGATGACGGCTCGTTCTTTATTGGGGCGAACAATACCTATTCATTATCTGATGACTGGCAGATGCTCACCGTCATTCAGCGCTTTGACGGTAGCAGTGATAGCCTGTTCGGCCAAACGGCAAGTACGTTGCTGTACTGGCAGATAAGGTGGAGTTTTTAGGGAAGAGCATAGATACTGGTTACTAGAACCTAGAACCTAGAACCTAGAACCTAGAACCTAGAACCTAGAACCTAGTCCAGGAACCAGGATCTAGGATCCCACAACCCGCTCTTTAAGCCATATTATGGCTTTGGCCACCGGCATCCTTGAGCCAGTTATGTAGGTGGGTTTGCAATTCGCCTAGCTGATCCGGGCCGATAATTGCCAACCCTAAATCTTGCGCTCGAACTAAGTCATGATGGCGCAGCGGGCGGAAGCTGACCAGCATGGCACGTGCCTGCAGGCCGCCGAGCAGATCACGCAGTGATTCGAGTTTGTACAGGGTGTCATCACCGTCATCACGCATGCCTTTGGTTTTGCATTCAATGATATGAAGCTTGTTATTCACCACGGTGGCCACATCGAGCTCATTGCGAACTTCGCGATCCCCAATTTTACGGTATACCTGCACGCCTAATGAGTGATCCTGAATCGTCGGTAGTTCATTCTGAATAGCACGTACGGTACTGTGTACTAAGTTCTCTAGCCATTCACCGTTGGCAAAGCGGCGGGCTTCTTCGTGTTTAAACGTCAGTATACCATTTTGGTAAGTGGCAAGCCCGGTATCTTCCAGATCGGCCAGCAGCATCCCGAGCTCTTTATAGCCTTGTTGTTTTTCACTCAGCGCGACATCTAGCTTTTGTTCTTTACGGCAGGTTGTCGCCAGGTAATTGAGGGTGGCAAGCCCCGGCCCCAGTTCCAGCGCCGAACTTGCCCAGCGTTGGCCCAGTTCCCACAGTTGATCATTGAGCGCTTCCGGAACAGTCGTTTCGGGTAGCTCACTGCGGGCGCCGAAAATGGTCAAATAGTCAGTCAGCTGAATCCGGTCTTCTACCTGCTGTTGATCACGGTCAGAAGGGTATAGCCAGCACATCTCGTCACTGAAAGGTTCAATTACATAGATAGGCCAATGGTAAGTACGAAAAACCTCATAGGCGGAAAGCAGGCGGTGACGAAGGCCACAGCTGGCGTTAAACCAGACTTCTGACTGCTGCTGTTTTAGCTGTTCGGCTAACTCATTGAGCTTGCGTCGTATACAGCTAATATTAATCGAGTCTGAGATGATGAAGAATTCAGATTCAATGTTGCGTGGAACAAGAATGCTCGCCAGGCGATCATACTGCTCCTGTTGCGACTCGGTGCCAATAAAAATCATTTTATCAGCGGGAATGCCATGGTCGAGCAGAGGGGTTATCAGTCTTACTGGATCCTGATCGATAATGCCAACGTGAGTAATCATAATCATCCTTATGCTTTTACTCGTGTGGGCATATTAAAAAGGGAGAAGCAAAAGAACAGGCCAACACGACTTTTAGCAATTTATAGCTTTAATATTTATTTATGACACCAAACAAATAATGTTCAGTTTGATATCAGATATGGGGACGGAACATAACTAATTCAAGTAAATACCGTCACTGGGCTCAATTTATCCAATTCTGCTTCAGAGAATGTCTGCTTACTGTAAGTATTTGTCATTAATCACTACTTTGTCATTTTTTCGTTTTTGAACAGGTACTGGATGTTATTTGTCGCTGATAGCTGTGATTTTGAACCGGAGATGAGGAAAATGATTGAAATCCTGAGCCTGACAGTGACAATAGGGTGGATTGTATTAGCTTGTATAGATTTATGACTCAGAAGCTCACTATTTTAGATATTGCGAAATTGGCCGGGGTTGGAAAATCAACGGTTTCTCGTGTTCTCACCAATGATCCCAAAGTAAAACCTGAAACCCGTGAAAAGGTTGAGCAGGTGATCCGGGATTCTGGCTATGTGCCGTCCAAGTCAGCGCAGGCTATGCGGGGAGGCAGTGCCAAAGTGGTTGGGATCATACTTTCCCGATTGGACTCACCTTCAGAAAATAAGGCGGTGAGTGGTATTTTGGAGGTGATCTACCAGGCTGGCTATGATGCCGTGATCATGGAGAGCCAATTCAGCGCCGAGAAAACCAATGAGCACCTTGCAGTGTTGCAAAAGCGCAATGTTGATGGGGTGATTGTATTTGGTTTTTCTGATTGTGACTTAACGGTGGTTGAGTCCCTCAAGCACAAAGCGGTAGTGATTGCCGTTGATACAGATAGGATCTCGTCGGTAGGTTACGATAACCATGGCATTATCGAGTTGGCGATGAACCACTTTTTGCTGCAGGGCAAGCGGCATATTAGTTATATCGGCGTTGATCCCAGTGATAAAACAACCGGCCAGATGCGTTTGGATGCCTATAAGGCATGCTGTGAGCAGGTAGGTATTGAACCTTGCTACCAGACTGGGCAGCTTAGCCATGAAAGTGCCTATCAGCTGACAGATAGGGTGATCCTTTCTGATACCCAAGCGATCGTCTGCGCCAGTGATACCCTGGCAATGGGGGTTGCCAAGCGGCTTCAGGAGTTGGGTCGTACGGATATCCAGGTTTCCGGCGTCGGTGCAACCGATCTTCTCTCTTTTATCTTCCCTAATACCTTCAGTATTGATCCTGGTTATTTCAAGGCCGGGCATGCCTCTGCCAACTTGTTGATTAAGCAACTTACCGGCCAGCACACCATTACCCATTTAACCCAGCAGGCAAGTTTATAGCTTGCGTTCTAAAATCTTTGTATAGCTAGGGTTCAGTTTAATAATTGAACTGAATGTGTGAACTGATTCACGCAATGGGAATGTTCCCATTTAAATTTTCCGATAGCTTTGCCATTATTATCTCGAGCGATGGGAACATTCCCATTGCGGGATAACAATAACGATATTCCCTATCAAATATAAACATGGACATCGGCATGAGTAAGATTAATCGACAGCAAATCGAGCGTCTGGTGGAACTAATCGGCGGTAGTGAAAACATTGCCAGCGTTAGCCACTGTTTGACCCGACTGCGTTTTGTTCTTAGCGATACTGACAAGGCTAACGTCAAAGAAATTGAAGAAATCCCAATGGTGAAAGGGTGTTTTACCAATGCGGGTCAATTTCAGGTAGTGATCGGCACGGAAGTAGATGAGGTATATAAAGTATTAAAAGAGATGACGGGTAGTGCTGGCGCCAGTAAGGAAGAGGCAAAAGTGGCAGCTCGCCAAAATATGAGCTTGCTGGAGCGCGGAATTTCACACCTTGCCGAAATTTTTGTTCCTTTGCTACCAGCCATTATTACCGGTGGTTTGATCCTCGGTTTCCGTAATGTTATCGGCGACATTCGGATGTTTGATGGCCAGACGCTGACTGAAATCAGCCAGTTCTGGGCAACCGTGCACTCCTTCCTGTGGTTAATTGGTGAAGCAATCTTCTTCTTCCTGCCGGTTGGTGTGTGTTGGTCGACGGTGAAGAAACTGGGCGGAACGCCAATCCTGGGTATTACGCTGGGTGTGACCTTGGTATCACCACAGTTAATGAATGCCTACCTCATAGGGCAGCAGGCACCGGAGAGTTGGGACTTCGGCTTGTTCGTCATAGAAAAAGTGGGTTATCAGGCCCAGGTGATCCCGGCGATGCTGGCGGGTATTGCGCTGGCACTGATTGAGACCAACCTGAAGCGTATTATTCCAGCCTACCTATACCTGGTAATCGTACCGTTTGTGTCAATTATCCTGTCGGTCATTCTTGCCCACGCATTTATCGGTCCATTCGGTCGTATGCTTGGTGATGCCGTCGGTTACGCAGCGAAAGTTGCGATGACGGGTGACTTTGCGATTCTTGGCGCGATGGTCTTTGGTTTCTTGTACGCACCACTGGTTATCACCGGTGTTCACCACACAACCAATGCCATTGACCTTCAGCTGATGCAGGACATGGGTGGTACACCAATCTGGCCACTGATTGCACTGTCAAATATTGCTCAGGCTTCAGCAGTTGTGGGTATTATCTGGATTAGCAAGAAACACAACGAGCGTGAAATATCGGTACCTGCAGCAATTTCAGCTTACCTTGGCGTAACAGAGCCTGCGATGTACGGTATTAACCTTAAGTACAAGTTCCCAATGCTTAGCGCCATGATTGGCTCGGCCATTGCGGCAGCGATTTGTGGTAGCGCAGGGGTTATGGCAAATGGTATCGGTGTAGGTGGCCTGCCAGGCATCTTGTCTATCCAGCCTCAGTATTGGACGGTGTATCTGGTTGCAATGCTAGTGGCAATTACTGTTCCAATGGCTCTGACTCTGATTATGTACAAGCGTGCCCAGGCTAAAGGCGAAATCGAACAAGCTCCTCAAACAGCTTAATAAGCACTTCCTTGGTCGCCGGTACATACCGGCGACCTCATCAAATTTCAATAAAATATCAGGCTAGAGACGATGAAAGAGCAATTTGAATGGTGGCGTACGGCGACTATTTACCAAATTTATCCTAAGAGCTTTTGTGACAGCGGAAGTCAGGGTACGGGTGATATTCAAGGAATTATCTCAAAGCTCGATTATCTGAAAACATTGGGTGTTGATGCAATTTGGCTAACGCCAGTTTACTGTTCGCCAATGATCGATAACGGTTACGACATTTCCGACTATTACAATATCAACCCTGATTTTGGCACCATGGCAGATTTTGAACTGTTGCTGGCGCAAGCTCACCAGCGGGGGATCCGGATTGTCATGGATATCGTGGTTAACCACACATCCACCGAGCATGCTTGGTTCCAGTCTGCCTTGGGTGACAAGAACAGCCCTTACCGTGACTACTATATCTGGAAAGATCCGGTCGATGGTGGCGAGCCGACTAACTGGCAGTCGAAATTTGGTGGTAATGCCTGGGAGCTAGATGAAGCAACAGGCCAATATTACCTTCACCTGTTTGCCAAAGAGCAAGCGGACTTGAACTGGGAAAACCCAAAGGTCCGCCAGGAAGTGAAAGATGTGATCAGCTTCTGGGCAGAAAAAGGTGTCGACGGTTTCCGACTAGATGTTATCAACTTGATTTCCAAGCTGCAGGATTTTCCGAATGACTGCCTTGGTGATGGTCGCCGCTTTTATACCGATGGCCCTCGGGTTCATGACTACCTGCAGGAAATCAGCGAAGCCGTTTTTCAGAAATATGGTTCAGTCACAGTCGGCGAGATGTCATCAACGACTCTGGAACATTGCCAGCAATACTCATCACTTGATGGGAAAGAGCTGTCGATGGTATTTAACTTCCACCACCTGAAAGTGGATTATTCAAATGGCGAGAAGTGGACCAAGGCACCGTTTGATTTCCATCAGCTGAAAGAGATATTCAATCACTGGCAGCAAGGGCTTAACGGTAAAGGCTGGGGAGCATTGTTCTGGTGTAACCATGATCAGCCTCGGGTTGTTAGCCGCCTGGGTGATGACAAGCAATACCGTGTCGAGTCGGCAAAAATGCTGGCAGCATCTGTTCATATGATGCAAGGCACGCCTTATGTGTACCAAGGGGAAGAGATTGGGATGACCAACCCGGGTTACACATCAATTGAACAATACCGTGATGTCGAAAGTACCAATATGTACGACATTATGGTGAACCAGCACGAAGTGAGTGATCAGGACATGCTGGCCATTTTGGCTCAGAAGTCCCGTGATAACTCCCGAACGCCAATGCAGTGGAATGACAGCCAATATGCGGGATTCTCGGCGGGTAAACCATGGCTGGATGTGGCTGAAAATTATCCTGAGATCAATGCGGAAAAAGCGGTTGCTGACGATAGTTCGGTATTCCATTTCTACCGCCAGCTGATTGCTTTGCGTAAAGAAATTGATGTGATCACGACCGGTGACTACACCGATATGATGCCGGAGCACGATAGCCTCTTTTGCTACAAGCGCGAGTCTGAGTCCCAGGTATTGATTTGTATTAATAACTACTACGGTGAAGTGGTTGAGTGCTTTTTGCCTAAGGAGATTGCACTCGAGAAGGGCAAATATGTGTTGTCTAACTATGCAGGTGTAACCGAGCAGAGCCCGGCGCATTGTTTTACCCTGCAACCTTATGAAACCCGTGTATTACTGATTAACCGGTAATAACAGCGAGCAGTGTTGGCAGGGATTAGGTGATGAATGCTGAAGCAATGACTTGGCTTAACAAGCCAAAACACTTTTCGGTAGAGGACGGTGAGCTAACAATAGTCACCGAGCCTGAAACGGACTTCTGGCAGCGTAGCTATTGTGGCCGCCAAAATGAAAATGCCCCGGCACTGCTGGCTACTATTGATGAGAATTTCACGCTGTCGGTGAGGGTGCGCTTCGATCATAAAGCACGCTTTGATCAGGCTGGGATCGTTATCTATCTCAATAAAGATAATTGGTTCAAGGCATCGCTCGAATATGAAAATTCGTACTTGTCGAGGCTAAGTAGTGTCGTGACAAATTTTGGCTATTCCGATCGGGCGACCACAGATATAGCCTCGATCAATGAAGTTTGGTTTCGGCTCAGCCGCCGTGGCCCGGATTTCATGGTTGAATCATCATTAGATGGTAAGCACTACCAGCAGATGCGGGTGTTCCACTTGCATATGTTGGGTGAAACAACACGGGAAATGGGGCGGGTGAATCCCCCACCACCAGCCTCATTGCCGGTTAGTGTTGGTTACTATGCGTGTAGCCCTTTGGAGTCGAGTTTTGAAGCTCGGTTTGATGAAGTCCAACTGGGGCTATGCAGTTGGGCTGCCGCGAATGTATAAATATGGATAAATAAAAAGAGCGCCTTGGGCGCTCTTTTTGATTGTGTCTGTAATATCACCTGGCAGTTAAGGTGTTGGGACTTGAGATGCCAGTAACCAGATAGCAAGGACAAAGAATACCAGCCCCATGAACTTATGCTGGTTGGTTCTGAACTTTTCGTTTTTCAGCAGAGGCTGGCCTAAGCTGCCAACCATGGTAACCAGAAACAGGTTAAACAGCAGCCCGAGTACGTTTAGCAGTAATCCCAGTACCAGCATTTGTTCACCGGACGAGGCGGAAATCTGGACCGAAACAAATTGTGGCAAGAAAAGAACAAAGAAAATTAGAGCTTTAGGGTTAAGCAGGTTACTGATCACCGCACGGCGATAGAGTGTCATCGCCAGGCCTGAAGCCTTCTCAACATCCGGCGCATCTGCCGGGTTGGTGCGCATGCAATCCCAGCCCATCTTCAGCAAGTAAGCCCCACCCAGCAGGCGAAGAACTTGCAGAGCGATAGGGTTCATGGCTATCAAGGCTGAAACCCCCATAGCGGCAAGAACGGTCAATACCACTCCAGAGGTCGCATTACCTAGGCTTGCGAATACCCCTACCTTTTTGCCATAGCTCAGGCTAGAGCTGGCGATCAATAACATATCCGGCCCGGGGATCAGTAATAGGGCGATTACTGCTGTTAGGTATACCGGTAGTATGGTGAAATCTATCATGTTCAAAGTGCGGTTCAGAAAGAAGGGCTGGATTCTACCTCTAAATTCAGCTCAATTGAACATTAAACGTCAGAAAATTGGTTGATATTTCCGCATTGGCCAGCGATGGTGGTTTTTTGTACTGCTGCCGTTTGAGGGGCTGGAGGTTGAGTTAACTGAAGTTCCAATCTCAAGACGAAAGGTGTTTCGGTAGTTATTGTTTTTGTTTAAGTTTATCTGCTGTGAGCTAAACCGCAAAAAATCTGTTGCAGCAATATTCATCTTGTTGGGGGTTTGATAGTTGCATATTATGTCGTGATAGTTGGGCTCCATTTGCTGAGGTTTGTCTATTAATGTTAACTTTCATTGATGCCCTGTTGTCTTATCCAGTTGCTATTTTTTCTATTCCGTTTGGTTTGTTTTTTGGGTTGATGCTTATCGATCTGATCTTTGATTTGTCAGACGGCAGTCTTGGTGATGCTGAAGGTGTGGATTTCGATTCGGGCTGGTCGGCCAAGTTACTATTACCACCCATTGTTTCCCAGGTACCGCTACCTGTTGCACTAACGGTCAGCAGTTTTGTTGCGACGGTACTCAGCTATTACCTCCAGCAGTACTTGTTCAGCCTGCTTACTGGCACGGTCTTTTACGCTGTCACGGTGCCAGCGTTATTTGTGATTTATTACCTCTCGCTACACATCTCGGCTTTTGCCTTGAAGCCGCTTGCTCCGGTATTCAATGCCAAGAATGCGTTCGCCAAAATGAGCTATGAAGGGATGAGAGCAAGTGTCAGGAGCAACCAGGTTTCCTCGAGTCATGGTGAAGTTGTTATCCATCAGGGTGGCAATGAAATTCAGCTAGATGCCTATATTGAAGGGGAGGATGAGGTTCAGTATGGCGATGATGTTGTCATTGTCTCGAAGCATCCGGACCTAGAAAAATACCTAGTCGCCAAGATTTAATTTCTCTTGTCTTTAGCCTACCGAATATAGAGTTAACCTGATTTAGCAGGTTAGCTCTGAACCTTATTATTTTATTGAGTTTACAAAGGAGTTGTACGATGGTTTTGTCTCCGAGCATGATATTTATTCTTGCTGGTATTGGAATCGCTTTGGTGATTTTACTGTTCCTAACCGCACGCTATCGCAAAGTCCGCAATGAAGGTGAAGCCTTAATTATTAACGGAGTTGATCGTACCCGCGCATCTCTTACCGGTACGTTTGTCTGGCCGATTGTCAATCGCGCGGAGTACATGGATATTACCCGGAAGAAAATTTCGGTGATCCGCAGCGGGCGAAAAGATCAGGAAGGTGAAGAGTATGAAGGCTTGCATTGCAAAGACAATATTCGGGCCGATCTCAAAGTAGATTTCTATATCGGAGTTAACCATGAAGAAGATGACATTGTTCGAGTGGCTAAACTATTCACTACCCTCGGTGCATCTAACCCTGAACGGTTGAAAGATCATTTCCAGCCTAAGTTTTCCGAGGCATTGAAGACAGCGGTCAAGCAATTTGGGTTTGAAGAGCTGCTGACTAACCGTCGTGCTTTTCGAGATGCGGTTGTCGCGGTGATCGGCAGTGAAATGGATGGCTTCAAAATTTATGATGTGGTGATCGACAAGGTGGATCAGACCGCATTGGAAGCCCATGATCCTAATAACATTCTGGATGTTGAAGGGATCCGCAAGATCTCATCAATCACGTCGGTAAAAAATACCGAAACCAATGCGATCCGCCAGGATGAGCAGACCTCGATCAAAAAGAAAAATGTCGAAGCGGAAGCGAACCGCCTTCAGCTTGATAAGCAAGAAAAAGAGAGTATCGCCCGTACCCAGCGCGAAGTGGATATCATTAAGGCCCAGGAACATGCGCTGGCCGAAGAGAAGCGCCAGGAGTATGAACGTATTACTCGCTTAGCTCAGCTAGAAACTGAAGAAGAAGTGTCGAAGAAAAAAGAAACGGTCGACATGGAAGTAGAGATGACCCGCATCGCCAACCAGCGCCAGGTTGCGATTCAGCAGGAAGAGCTAAGCCGGGCCGTTGAAACAGAAAAAGTACGGACGGCGACAGAAGTCGCGCAAAAGGAAATGGACAAAGAAACGACCGTTGAAGAGGCGTTGAAGTCTGTGGCGGAAACCCGTTCCCAGCGTGTTGAAATTGAGCGCAAGATCGCTCGTGAGGAAGAAGAAACCGAGAACCTGCGTGCTACCGAGCAGGTTAACCGCCAGAAGAAAGTCCGGATGGTTGAGGCCGAAGCGGAAGCGGAAGCCAAGCAGCTTGAACTGTTGGTGGCTGCGAAGGCAGAGAAAGAAGCCGCCAAAGAGAAAGCCGATAAGCTACTGATTGAAAATGATGCGGAGATTAAGGTCCGTACCCGAGATGCCGAGAATGAGCTGGCAGTGAAGACGCGTATCGCAGAAGCTGAATATGCCGTGCAGACCAAACAGGCGGAAGCTGAGTTCGTCAAGCAAGATCGCGAGGCTGCGGCAAAAGAACGTATGGCGCAAGCTGAGAAAGAGGAAATCAGTGCGACAGGCCTGGCTGAGGTTGAAGTTGAGCGTGAACGTGCTGTTGCTATCAAGGAAACTGGTGAAGCCGAAGCCTTTGCTCTGCAATCAGCCGGTGAGGCGGAAGCAGGAGCACTGCGTGCTAAAGGCTTGGCAGAAGCCGAAGCCCAAACAGCCCGTTTTGAGGCTGCTCGCCAGTACGACGATCAGACTCGCGAACACGATAAGTGGGTGATGCAGCTGCAGCAGCAGAAAGAGCTGGAGATCGCCCGTATTACGGCGCAGCAGGAAGTATCGTCTGAGAGTGCGAAAGCTTTGGCTCAGGCACTGGCCGCAGCCGATATCAAGCTGTTCGGTGGCGAAGGTATGGAACAAATTCGTCGTACCGTGATTGATTCGGCGGCTCTGGATAATCGCTTCACTGAATCTGAAGTGCTCTCGCCGTTGGTGAGCGAGTACATGAATGGCAATCGCAGCCTGCCACAGGACTTGAAGGACATCCTTGAAAACACGGAACTCAAATCTAATGATATCAGCAATATAGCGATTGCTAATTTGTTGAATTCGGCCAAGAGCCCATCTGATTTGATTTCAACGCTGAAAGAGAAATTATCAGGTGATGCGGATAGCTCACTGGATAGTTAACTGACAGGTATACCCCTTATGCTGCTGGCATAAGGGGTTTTCAAGGATTGAGTAAAGTGACAGAAACAACGACTGATAATGCAATTGATAAAGCGGTTGGTGAAGCTGGGGCTTATGAGGTTCTCAAGTCCCGGCTTTCCCAGCAAGGCGAAACGTTAAAATCGCTGGCGCAGACGTTTAATCAGAAACGCCAAGAGACATTTGGCGGGAGTGAGTTTTCACTAACGGGCAAAGCCAATGTCCAGACCGATACCCGCAGCATCCCGGTGGATATGGCCCAGGTAAATGGTCAGCTGCTATTTGGTTACCAAGTCTATATGGGGCTAAAAACGACACCTGCACTGAGTGATGTTTTCGGCCTGTATACCCTGGCTGAGCATGATGATACGTTCCGAATGGAGCCGATATGCCTTGAGGGTTCATTTCTCAGCGATCCCCAGTTTACCCAAGAATTTACAGAGCTTTTTACCTACTACAAAGATGCCCGACTGTCACAGATCTCACGACAGGAAAACATGCTGTATCTGGCCTTTCAGATCGGGATGCGGGCAGAAGACCGTAAGGTGTTTCGTTTTGAGATCGGCAAAGATGCTGTGCGTTATTTGGATGCACAAGGGCAGCATGCCCTGACCGCGGCCCTGCAGCATGACTTTGAGTGGGTGATGACCACCCGTGAAGATCATATCAGCGGCGAACACCCGCATGTCTCGGTTAAAGATCGGTTGTTTGTTGAATGTGTCGGCGGCGATCTGACTATCAAGATTGAAAACAATACCGACCAGGGACAGGGGATTTACGACGAGCTGGTTGATGATGCCTATCAAACCATTGCCGACGCCGAGATCGCCTACGCCGAAGTGGGCGATCTTATTCTGTTGAAAGTGTTGCCGAACCGCGAAAAAGCATACCGCTATTTTATCTTTAACTCACTGAACCATCAGGTTGTCAGGGCGGATGCCATTGGTATGAGCGCCAAAGCCCTGCCGGAAGATCATGGTATTTTGTTTTCACATGGTTATGTGTTGGCAAATGGCGAAAGCAAGCATTACGACGAGTCCTGGCAGGGATTGCGCTTTTTTAAACAGGTCAGTTCGCCTAACGGGGAAGATATTCTCTACTTCTTCTTTGATGTCGAGAAAGGCTCGTATGTTATCTATACCTACAATCTGATTGAAAAGGCGTTTTCATCGCCGATGCACAGTCATGGCTATAGCCTGTACCCGGATGGCCGGATGCTGATGTTTCGGGTCTCCGAAAATGCCGAAGCGGCTACTATTCACCCGTTGCGGATCTGGCAAACTCCTTTCACCGATATTGAGAGTTATACTCAGAAGAACAAGGAAGGTGCAGACTCATTTCTGGTCAACCTCGGCAATGCTGAGCTGGTTCGTGCACTTTCCTCATTATTGTCAATTTGTCAGCTAGCACAGAGCGATGAAGTTAGCCAGACAGCCTATGAATCGCTGCTTAAAACATGCCAGGCAACACTTGACAACTACCACTGGCTGAACAATGCGACAGCGATAGGACTGGGTGAGGCCGTCAGCCAGCTGATGGCAACGGCTGATCTCATCATTGATGAATTTGCCAAGGTACGTCAGCTCCAGCAACATGCTGAAGCTGCGATGGCGAAGCAGCAGGAGAAAGTCAGTGAACTGATTGGTACCCTGAAGCTGGCACCCCGTGATGAAGCCAATACGCTGCTGAGCTTGTTGTCTCAGTTAAAAGCTGAAGTGGGCAATGTGATGGCGTTGCGCGAACATCGCTACATGCCAGAACAACAGGTTGTCGCGCTTCAAGAGCAGCTTGACCACCAACGGCAAGATCTCAACAAAGTCTTGCTGGGGCTTTTGCAAGAAGAAAAAGCATATCGCCCTTACAAACAAGATATCGCCTCTATTGATGATCAGCTGCAAACGGCCGAGAAAACGACCGAATTGGTCGCATTGCAGCAGCGTGTCGATAAAGTTAGACACGATCTGGCACTGGTGACGGAAGAAGTCGCAGACATTGAGACCGATGATCCGACCCAGGCTACCCGGATCCTGGATCTGACCACTGAAGTCACTGCCAAGCTTAACGCGACATCAGCCCGGCTTAAGCAAAAGCATCAGGCCCTGCGTGGTGGCGAAGCAAAAGCGGAGTTCAGTTCACAATTCAAGTTGTTGGCTCAAGCCGTTAATAGTGCGATGGAGCAGGCACAAACTCCTGATCAGTGTGATGAACAATTGGCCAAACTCATTGGCCAGCTGGAAAAGCTGGAATCACGATTTGCCGATTTTGATGAGTTTCTGGCAGAAATTTACGCTAAGCGTGATGAAATTCAGTCTACCTTAGAAGGTCACAAGCAACAGTTGATCACCGCGCAGCAGCGGCGGGTTCAGAACTTAAACCAAGCGGCTGATGTGACTTTCAAAAGCATTGAGAAGCGGGTGGCCCGTTTTGATGATGTCGCGGCACTCAATAGCTTTTTTGCCACCGATAATATGGTTCAGAAGCTGCACCAGCTCTCTCTGTCAATTCGCGATCTTGGCGATAGTGTTAAGGCCGATGCGATTGATAGCAGGCTCAAGGCCGCGCAGGATCAGGCTCTGCGCTCATTGCGGGACAACCAAGATATTTTCGAGCAGGGCGGCAAAGTACTGCGGCTCGGCAAGCATCGCTTTAGTGTTAATCAACAGGCATTGGATCTCAGCCTGGTAGAACATGCCAATGTACTGAGCCTGCATATCTCGGGGACTGACTATTACGAGCCAGTGGCCGATCAGGCATTCCTGGATTTGCAGTCGATGGCTAAATTGGATGTGGCCTCGGAAACAGACAGTGTCTACCGGGCGGAATACCTTGCCTATAGCGTACTCAGATCTGCCCAGCAACAGCAAGATGGTTTGTCCGTCGAGGGATTGCTTCAGGCAGTGAAAGAGAGTGGCTTGCTTAAGCTGATCCAAACGTACGCCGCGCCACGTTATCGTGAAGGCTATGTCAAAGGTGTGCATGATCACGATGCCGAGAAGATATTATCGGCCCTGCTGCCTTGCTATGAGCAGGCCGGGTTACTTCGGTTTGATCAGGCCTCTAGAGCCAACGCGTTGCTGTGGTTGGTGGCAACAACAGGTGAGGCTGTTGAGCAGTGGCGGAAACAGGCTCGCAATGCATTGTTGATGAAACAGCACCTATCATCAGCGGCAGCATTCGATGCACTCAAAACGGCATTGATTGAACAGTTGCCGCAGCATGTACCTTGCGATCGTGAACGCAGTGCTGATTATGCGATTCGCCTACTGGGACAACCTGGGTTGCAGGCTGACGTCAGCCGAGATGCGATTGAGCTATGCGATGTCTATCTGGCTTTCCGTCGCAGCTTAGGCTGGCAGCCTGAACCTGAAAGCGATATTGCCTTACTTGCTGATCATTACCAGTGGCTTAAAGCCTACAGTGAGCACCAGCAGCAAGGGCAGGCCTTCGTGACTGAGGCCGCCGCGCTGGCGACGATCCGCGATAATAGCCGGGTTATGCTGAGTCCGGTTGATTTTTCTTTGCAGCTCAAGGTGCCGTCCTTGCTGGGTGAGCATCCT
The DNA here is from genome assembly GCF_059552575.1 of Photobacterium sp. HL06. NCBI lineage: Bacteria > Pseudomonadati > Pseudomonadota > Gammaproteobacteria > Vibrionales > Vibrionaceae > Photobacterium > Photobacterium sp. HL06. The sequence goes on along the minus strand of NZ_CM183914.1, from coordinate 2,778,074 downwards.
AGGGTGAAAGAGGGCACGCTAACGATTACTCTAGATGAGTTTCTTCAGCGTTGTCAGCACCATAATAGCCATACTATTGTGCAGTATGACGCCTACCTTAAGCAGCGAGCTGCTCTATTGGAGCAAGCCAAGAAAACTATTCGCCTGAGTGAGTTCAATCCGCGTCCGCTAACCTCATTTGTCCGTAACAAGCTAATTAGTGACAGTTACCTGCCATTGATTGGCGATAACCTGGCAAAACAGATGGGCGCGCTGGGGGATAATAAACGAACTGATTTAATGGGCATGCTACTGCTGATCTCGCCGCCGGGTTACGGTAAAACGACATTGATCGAGTATGTTGCCCACAAGTTAGGCTTGGTCTTTATGAAGATCAATGGTCCTTCAATTGGCCATGAGGTCACTTCGCTCGATCCGCAGGATGCACCGGATCAAAATGCTGCGCGTGAGGTCGAAAAGATCAACCTAGCGTTCGAGATGGGCAACAATGTCTTGCTGTACCTTGATGATATCCAGCACACCAACCCTGAATTCCTGCAGAAGTTTATCTCACTGTGTGATGGAACTCGGCGGGTAGAGGGGAGCTGGAAAGGGGAAACCAAAACCTATGATATGCGCGGTAAGAAGTTTGCTGTTGTGATGGCAGGAAACCCGTACACCGAATCGGGCGATGTGTTTAAAATCCCCGATATGCTGGCTAACCGTGCGGATATCTACAACCTGGGGGATATGCTTTCTGATCAGAAAGCTGCTTTTGAGCTCTCCTTCATCGAGAACTCACTGACTTCAAATCCTATATTGGCACCATTGGCAACGCGCGATCTCAATGATCTCTACCGCATGATTGATATGGCCAGAGGAGAGAATATTGCACTGAGTGATCTCAGCCATCCTTATTCTGCCACCGAGGCCAATGAGATCGTTGCTACTCTTGATAAGTTATTGAAGGTCCAGCAGACAGTATTGAAAGTGAACCAGCAATACATTGCTTCTGCAGCGATGGCCGATGAATACCGGGTTGAGCCTCCGTTCAAGCTTCAGGGTTCATACCGGAATATGAACAAGCTGGGTGAGAAGATATCCCCGGTAATGACAGATGAAGAGCTGCAGACTTTGCTTCAGGATCACTATCAAGGCGAGGCGCAGACGCTAACCGTTGGTACAGAAGAAAACCTGCTCAAACTTGCTGAACTACGAAGTGATATGAGTGATGAACAGCAGCAACGCTGGCAGCTTATCAAGGATGGTTACCACCGTCGCCAGCAGATGGGTGATTCAGAGGATCGGGCCGGACAGATGGTCCAGCAGATGGTGGCGTTAAACCAGAACGTGACTAAGGTGGCGAGAACATTGACACAGAGTGCCGATACGACTTCGCATAAGGAGGCCGATGGTGACAAAGTTTGATATACAGACGTTGTTAAAACAAAGCTTTGACGATTACAAGTTGGATAACACTGAGCGCCGTGATTTGGCCGATAAGCTCGCGACAGCGGAGCTCAAGGTCGACGATTTGTCATACCTTCGCAATCAGAGTTTTCATCTGGTTCAGCAGACACTGCGGGGATCTGGTGACGGTTTGCAGGCATTGAAATGGTTGGAGCAGGTTATTAAGCAACTGGATAAAGTTCGCGGCGCAGGGAATGAGGTGCTGGCAGAATCTTGGTTCTCGCCGGGTAACCGCTGTTTGAACGGTATTAAGCATCAGCTGGAGCGGGCGGTGAAGTCTGTTGATATCTGCGTCTTTACCATTGCGGATGACACCTTGACAAAGGCGGTATTAGCTACTCATCAACGTGGCGTTAAGTTGAGGATCATTACCGATAACGACAAAGTCAACGATATTGGCAGCGATATTGACTACCTTGCTCGTCAGGGTGTCGAGATTAAAGTTGATAATACTAGCTACCACATGCACCACAAGTTCGCCTTGTTTGATAACGAACGTTTGATCAACGGCAGTTTTAATTGGACCCGCAGCGCGTCGCAGTTCAATACAGAAGACCTTACCCTCACTGACGATAAACGCCAAGTTGAGGCATTTGCCCGCCAGTTCGAGCAATTATGGCGCTTTTTCCCCAATTACAATGTATAAGGAATGCTATGACACAAGAATCATCGAATACTATCGAACAGCGGTTAAGTGATGCAGAGCTGAAAAAGGCGACAACACTGGCTGAGCAGCTAAACCCGTTCGATACCGTGTCCACATTGGTCTTTGGGAAAGAGGCCCTGCAAAGTATTACCGCTTTTTCAGATCGGGTGCTTGCAGATGTCAGGGCCAAAGATAGCGGCGATGCCGGCGATATTCTCCATGCCATGGTAACCAACATGAGCAGCTCTCAGTTTGATGAGCTGGGCAAGGAGAGTTTTCTGTCCCGCCTGCCTTTGATTGGTGAGCTGTTTCAGTCGTTTGGCAAGTTTGTCAAAGGGTTTGATACCGTGAAAGATCAGCTTGATGAGCTGGCAAACCACCTGGAAGCACAGGAAGTCAAACTGGCCCAGGATATCCAACAGCTCGATAGCCTGTACGATGAAAACCTCGGCTTGCTGCAGCAGCTAGATATCTATATCCATGCCGGGAATATCCGTCTGGATAGGCTGAAGAACGAAGAGCTGGCCGACTTGAGGGCTAAGGCGGACGCGAGTAACGATCCCTTAGATGGTCAAGCATACCGGGATGCGCTGCAGGCAATGTCACGGCTTGAAAAGCGGGTTCACAACCTCAGCCTTGCCAGAATGGCAGCGATTCAGACAGCGCCGCAGATCCGCCTGTCGCAGGAAGGTAATAAGATGCTAATGGAAGATATCCAGGACATCATTCACAATACCTTACCGCTGTGGAAGCGCCAGTTCCTGATTGCTATCTCTAACTTTGAGAAAGAGAAAGCATTGAAAGTCACTCGTACGGTGAAAGACTATACCAACAAGCAGTATGTCCGAAATGCCGAGAAGCTGAAGGCGCTGGAAGAGCAAATTTCAGAAAACTACCAGCGTGGTATTTTGGATATTGAGTCGCTGCAAACAGTTAACCAGCTCACGATCGACACGTTGAAAAATACCCTCGGCCATGTCAAGGAAGGGCGGATCAAACGCCAGCAGGCTGGTAAGGCGCTGGCACAAGCTGAGCAGGATCTGAAGCTTGCCCTGCAAGATACCTTTGATGAGATGCCAGGTTAACCCTCTCTCCTGACCAACAAAGCCGCGAAATTCAGCGCGGCTTTATTCTGTCGCAATTGCTTAAATAGGCTAATGGTAATTATGTGCTTTAAGCTAGGCGTAATCTGTCATCTTGCTTGACTCCGCTCAATCAGATTCGACAGGTTGCTTTAAGTTATTTTTGCCCCAAAACCATTTAGAGCCAAAGCTCACTCACATGCTGTTCATGTGATTTTACGATACATTTCTAATCGTGCTTGTCGGTTTAGAACACAACACTAAGGTCGTTAGTGACAGGCTTTCATTCATGGAGCATTGTATGGGAATATTGTTTAATATCGATTTTTCTTTTCTTCTTTCTTTTTTTTCTTTTGGTTATGCTCAGCTATTTTTTTCTCGAAGAATTTAGTCATAGTTAAGCCATAGCGCTTTTTTATAAAATAAGCGATGATAGCTAAAATAATGAATCCTAATATCGTACCCATAGATTTCCCCTTGATATATGGAATCTTTTCAAAACATTAGGGAGATTTGAAGTGCTCATTATGCCCATTACGGTAAACTCATAGATTAGGCATCAAAACTGGCTTCTCAACGCCTCTGCGCTTAAACATTTGCTATTACTCTCAATACCAGAAATCGAACAATAAGTATGTGATCAGATTTAACTCGAACACTCAATAATGCCCCATTGTGTGCCAGTAAGGATTTAGGTCGATAAATTCTGTCCCTGACTTATCGGCACTATCTGCACGAACGGAAGCTAAGACGCGGTGCAAGGTTTCTCCCATTTTCTTTCATTTCGCATCTAATGTTACGTATCGAGTAATTGCATAGTTATTCCTCATAAGCAAAAACTCACACATTTCACATAATAATCTTATAAGTCTGAGCGTAATCACAATTAATTCAGTGCATTATCTGTAATCTTACCCACAAGAAAGCGCTTTCAATGTGGGTGGTATGGCTAAAATTTACTTTATTTGTGGTTTCATTGGCTCAGGCAAAACCACATTCTCGAAACAACTGGCGGAAAATGAGTCTGCATTCCGTTTCTCAATAGACGAGTGGATGATCCCTCTATATGGTGAACATATGGAGAGAGATGTTTTCGATGCCCGAATAGCTACCTTAACAGACCTATTTAAGCAATCCACGATACGGATGCTTGAGCTACAGGTATCTGTAATTTTCGATTTTGGATTCTGGAAACAAGCAGATAGAAAGGAAATCGAAGATTGGGCTAAGAGCATAAATGCAGACTACGAAATGATTTATCTTGATGTGGATTTCGATACATGTAGCCAGCGAGCTTTATCAAGAAACTCAGTGAGTGGGAAAGAGTCCTTTGAGATGACACCTGAAATGCTATCCCAATTTTGGTCTTGGTTTGAGGTTCCCAAACCTAACGAGCGGCTAAAGAAGGTATATGGTTCGGCAAGTAATCAGGAAATTGTTGAATGAATTTTCAGTATGTTAAAGATTCCGATGTGTCAGAAGAGTTAGATCTAAAGCTTCGTACCCTACTTAGCTCTTGTTTCATTAAGGGTCATGATGCAGAAATATTCGGTAAGCAGCGGTATTACAACGAAACTCCCCAGCACAGGTATATGCTTTGGGTCAGCGATAAATTAGTTGCTCATATTGCTGTGCATGAGAAGAAAGTGCTAATCAATGGAAAGGCTACGCCCATTTGTGGGGTCGCGGAAGTTTGTGTTCACCCAGAACACAGAAAACAAGGATTGGTTAAAAAACTGTTGGAAAAGGTTCACTCAGACCGACTCAGCCAAGGTGACGCGTTTTCTGTTCTGTTTGGCGATGAGGAAGTCTACGGCTCTAGCGGTTACAGGTGTGTCAATAATTTAAACGCATTGAATGATAGTAAAGCGTGGGCAGTTACTGGGCATACAATGGCTTATCCACTGAACAAAGAGTGGCCGTCTGATGAAGTAAAGTTGGTAGGAATTCCATTTTAGCTGCTTATGCCAAAGAGGAAAGATAGTATATGTACGAGAATCTCATCAATCTTGCTCGCTCAAAAGTTAGGGCTCAAGAGTCCAGCGGACGCATTACATGCGGACAGGTATCAGCAGCTATTGAAACATCCAGTGGTCATCTCTATAGCGGTGTTTGCATAGACGCTGCGTGTTCACTGGGTATCTGTGCAGAAAGGAATGCTATCGGTTCTATGGTAACTGAGGGAGAATTCCGAATTACTAGGTTAGTGTGTATCAAAGAGAGCGACTTTATTCTTCCTTGCGGTGCCTGTATTGAATTATTAATGCAACTTCATCCCCAAAACCGAAACTTAGATGTTTTAATAAATGGTAATGGTGAAACTATAAAACTAAGCGAGCTTATGCCTCAATGGTGGGGGGATTCATGACTATTGTTGAACAGATTGCGAATCGTGAAATTGACGCTGTGATAGTTTATGAATCGCAGGATGTGATTGCATTTGCCGACCATGATCCAATTAACTTCGGCCACATACTAATTGCCCCGAAGCAACCATACGCTTCTTTCCCTGAGCTTCCGCAACGTATTCTGGATGAGATAAATACTGTGGCTAAAGATCTATATCGTAGGATTGAGGCTAAGTTTTGTCCTGATGGAATCAGCTTCATCCAGAATAACGGGGATTTTAACGAACTAGGCCATTACCACCTCCACATTTTTCCGAGATTTCACAGTGATCAGTTTGGTTGGACTAGCAGCAATTTAGGCGTACAAACAAGAGATAAACTCAGAGCTTCGATGAGTGATCTTTAAGTGCGGTATGCATTTTTCTTGGATTTATATGCAATTCTGTAGCAGCGTCGACAGCTTGTGTTTTGAAAGAATTTGTCCAGAACTGTGCAACTCTACCATCGCGTAATAGCGGTGGTTGGTCTGTTTTGGGATACCAGAAGTTATCCTAAGGGTAGATTTCTCCCGTTGTTCCAAACTCGTTTTTGTCCAAAGGCGAGTTAGGAGAACTCTGAAAACTCTGTCATCCGAAAACTCTGTTTACATTTGGCTCGCAATTAAACGTAACGGAGTCGTAGAAGTCACGCAGTCATAGAGCTGGAAACAAACAATTTAGAGAGACTCTTATTTTGCCTCCCTGAACTGAAACCAAGGCACTCGACCCTTTTCCTTAAAATAAGCGCCACGACAAACAAACGTATAAGGTTAAAAGATACGTTATCTCATCTGAGCATAAGTTCGGAATACTGAAGATTTGAGCGCACAAGCTCGAACCAAGTATAGACGTGACACTTATTACTTAAAATGGATTTGGGCTATGACCATGGATAGGCTCGCCTGTGGCTGGGTGAGTGAAGTAAATATCGCTGGCATGGAGCATTAAGCGCTGTGAGATGTCATTCGCTTCAAGGTTGTTGCTTAGCTCTGGGCTGTTATAAAGATCACAACCTAAAATAGGGTAGCCAAATTCAAGGCTATGGATCCGCAATTGATGGGTGCGACCTGTAATGGGTGTGTATTGCACTAAAGTTCTAGGGGGGTTATCCAAACGACTAATTACCTGATAGTCACTAGTGGCACTTTTCCCTGTACCGTGGCAAATCTTTACACGGGGGAACAAAGTCTTATCTTTAGCAATAGGGGCAGATATTTGGCCACTGTCAGCTTTAACCCATCCCGTTAACATAGCGAGGTAACGCTTTTGCACTGTCCGTGCTTGAAACTGTTTATTCAGACTCTTAGATGCAGCACTGTTAAGCCCCACCACCATAACACCAGAAGTCCCTAAATCTAGCCGATGTGGCAATTTAGCATCCATAAAAGCAGGCGTCGCTTTTTTAGTCTGGGTAGCGCCTTGACCGTTAACTAAACGATAATGCACTGAATCCCAATTAAGAGGGTTTTTACCCGATAAACTTAACAAACCACTCGGCTTATTAATCAATAAAATATCATCATCTTGATAAAGGATCTCTACCCTAGCCTGACACTCAGGTGCCACAAAATTATCAATGATTTCACTAGTAGAAGAGTCAGATTTAGACATTTAAGGGTCCTGATGTAATAAAAGAGAGAAGGTTCAAGTTGTAGTGGATGAGTTAAGTTGGCCACTACTTTGTCGGTAAACCGATTGCTTTGCAATAGCAGAGATTATCCGAAATTTCTCAGTCTCTTGAAATTCGCAACAAGGTTTTGTCCCAACTTGAGTCGGTATGAACTTTTTCCTCTTTCCATCTAAGCTGTATTATCAAGTCACCTGTGCTTTTAACCTTCCCCAATAATCCAACACTGAATCATTAGTTTACGTGTTACGGATAAACTTTATTATCTATATATCATTGATTTTATTTGGAAGTGAGGAAATCTCATAGAATTCAATTGAACACTGTTCGATTGTGTTGTAGATTAACTGAATCAAGGAATTCAAAGATTGAAAACAACGAGGGCAGGATATGAATCAGTTTACGTTATTGGGGAAAAGGCGTTTTTTACCCTTTTTCAGTACTCAGGCACTTGGCGCATTCAATGACAACTTGTTTAAGAATGTCTTGCTGTTGTTTATTGCATTTTCCGGGCTCTATAGCCAAGAGGCCAGTACCGCTCTGATCAACTTAGCTGCCGGGCTGTTCATCCTGCCTTTTTTCCTACTGTCGCCAATTGGGGGACAACTGGCTGACAAGTATGAGAAATCTTCGTTGATCCGGAAAATTAAACTGGCTGAAATTACCATCATGTCGGCTGGCGCTGTTGCACTCTGGTTTAACTATGTGCCGGGACTATTAGCGATATTATTCCTGATGGGGGCTCAGTCAGCCTTGTTTGGCCCTGCTAAGTTTGCCTTGATGCCGCAGCATCTTGCCGACCGGGAGCTGGTGGGTGGTAATGCTGTGGTAGAAATGGGTACGTTTGTAGCGATCCTTGGTGGTACCGTTGCAGCAGGCTTGTTATTTTCAGCGAGCGATTCGACGCTGTTGATTGCTGCTTCGGTATTGGTGTTATCCGTGCTGGGGTATTTGAGCAGCCGGTTCATTCCCCGGGCCAAAGCCAACGACCCGTCGCTGGTGGTGAACTGGAATCCCTTCACTCAATTGGTAAGAACTGTTAACCATGCTCGCCAAGATCGGACTATTTTCCTCTCAATCTTGGCCATTAGCTGGTTCTGGTTTATTGGGGCCACCTACCTGACACAGCTTCCTAATTTTGCCCGTGATTACCTTGGCGGTAATCCGCAGTTGGTGACAGTACTTCTGACGGTGTTTTCAGTTGGTATAGCAATGGGATCACTGGTTTGCGAGAAGCTCTCCGGAGGTCAAGTTGAGCTGGGTATTATTCCAATTGGTGCCATTGGCATTAGTCTGTTTGGTTTTGATTTGTTTTTCGCCAGCCAGCAGCTTGTTGTCGAATCGGGTATTACAGCTCGAGCGTTCCTGACTCATGGCGAAAATCTGCGAATGCTGTTTGACCTTGCTATGGTAAGCGCATTCGGCGGGATTTTTGTCGTGCCTTTGAACGCCTTGATCCAGCAGCGCAGCGAGGCTAAAAGCCGTGCTCAGACCATTGCCGCCAATAATGTCATGAATGCGTTGTTCATGGTATTAAGTGCCGTTGCTGCCGTACTCTTACTAAATGTCTTTGAGCTTTCAATTCTTGAGCTGTTTCTTGTTCTGTCAGTCGGCAATGTGCTGGTGGCTACCTATGTGTTCTCTCAGGTACATGAGTTCCTACTGCGTTTTGTGGTCTGGTTGCTGACCCATACGTTATATCGAATCAACCACAAAGGGTTGGACAATATTCCCGAGCAGGGAGCCGCGGTGCTTGTCTGTAACCATGTCAGCTATGTCGATGCATTGTTGATAGCAGGTGCCTGCCGTCGCCCGGTAAGGTTTGTGATGGACAAAGATATAGCCAACATGCCGGTTGCCAAGTATTTTTTCAAATGGATCAAGGCTATTCCAATTTGTGCCCACGGTAAGTCTCCGAAGATCTACCAGCAGGCTTTTGATAGCATCAGCCAAGAGCTGGCAGCAGGTGAAATTGTCTGTATCTTCCCAGAAGGCAAGCTGACTAGAACCGGCGAGATGAATACGTTTAAAAAAGGGATTGAGAAAATCATCAGCCGAAACCCGGTACCCGTCGTGCCTCTGGGCCTGATAGGTGTGTGGGGATCGTTTTTCAGTCATGAGAGAGGGCGAGCATTTACCACATTGCCATCACGGTTTTGGTCAAAAATAGAAATTGCTGCCGGGAAGGCTGTGGCACCAGAATATGTCTCGGCGAGGGGGCTGCAGGAGAGAGTTGCTGCTTTGATTGCTGACTAAGTGGCCCGAAAAAGCGGCCTTCAATTGAAGGCCGCTTGCTAGTAGGTTTCTAAAAACTGATCTTTGTTAAGCCATCTTGTGCTCAGGCTTCCAGCGAGCCAGCTCCGCAGGCAATCTGATACCTTGTGAGGCTAACAAGTTAATACGTGACAGGTAAGCGGCACCGTGCATCAGATGTTTGGCTAGATCAACGGCCCGTCGATCTTGGTAGTTATCTAAGTAACTACCTTTTGCCCACGCGTTGAATGCACCGAGTGCCGGGCCCGCCCAGATTTGATAATCCATTTCACGGCCTGTTTCGCCGGTGTTTGACCAACGGCTTGAAAGGCCAAGATACCAACGGAAGATCAGTGCCATCTTACGTTTTGGATTATCTTGTGCGCGTTCGATTTGCTTTGGATCGCGCTCGTTAAAGTGAGCCACTGTTCCGGCCCAGATTTCATCAAGGGTAGAGCGGAATACCTGAGTTTCGAGCTTATGACGCTCGTCGGCAGGAATTGCTTCAATCGAATCGTAGCGGGTATAGATGTCATACAGCTTGTTCGCGCGCATTGGGAACAAAGTGCCGCGTTTAACTACCTGTAGCTTAACACCCATTTCGAACATATCGGCAGCAGGAGCCATGGTCACATCGGCCATTTCTGTCGTAGCAAGCAGCTTACGAGTGTGCTCACTCGCGCCAGCTTCGATACAAGCTTGGTTAATAGAACCTGTTACGATATACGCGGCACCCATGTTGAATGCAGCCAGTGCTGCATCAGGAGTACCGATGCCGCCACCAGAGCCAACACGTAGTGGTGTTTTGAATTGGTGTTTAGCTTGAATCGTCTCTTTTAACGCCAAAATTGTTGGCAGTAGCGTTACAAGAGGGCGGTTATCGGTGTGACCACCAGAATCGGCTTCGGCAGTAATATCATCAGCCATTGGCACTAGCTGGGCCAATTCCATTTGTTCTGCAGTAATACGGCCTTCATCAACTAAGCCTTGAAGCATTTTAGCCGGTGCTGGTTCCATGAACTTAATCGCGACTTCAGTTCGGCTAACTTTCGCAATCACTTTGTTAGCAATAACGATTTCGCCTTGTGCATCGCGGCTTAAACCAGCAGCGCGGTATTGAACGATTTGTGGTGTCAGACCTAAGAATGCTGACGCTTCAACGGTGCGTACTTTGTGCTTGAGGAACAGTTCGACACTGCCGCGTTCCAGCGCAGGCTCGCTTGGGCTGTGGATCAGGTTAAACGCATAAGGGCCACTTGGTAGCGCAGCCTGAATACGGTTAATGGCCTGTTCGACGCGTGCCGGGATCAGGCCTGCCGCACCGAATGAGCACAGAATGCCTGCTTGACCAAGAGCGATAACCAGCTCTTCCGAAGAGATACCATTGGCCATGGCACCGGCATAATAGGCATATTTCACGCCGTGTACCCGACGGAAGTCATTGTCACCGAGGCTTTGTGTACCTAGAGCCGGGGCGAATGCACTTACTGGGTGAGTATTGTCAGCACTTGCACTCTCACCTGAAGTAAGCTCGGCTTGTTGACTAATACCTAAGCCTTTTTCTGGATGATTAACCACGTAACAACCAAGGCTCAAGTCTTTTAGGACTTTGGCCATTGCTGCGTTATCGAAGTGGATCGCATTTTCTTCTACCTGCCACGGCCATGGTGATAGCTTTTCGTTATTCATGGTTGTTTGCGTTGTCATATTATTCATTCCTAACTCAAGCTTCTTCAATACAGATTGCAATGTCTTTTACTTCGTAAATACGCAGGCCGTCTTTACTTAGGTTGGCATCACCAATGATGATGCGTTTACCGTCTTCATCTTTAATCGCGGTGATATGGACATCCAGAGACATTTGCTTGTTCAGTGGGTTGATCTGACCGCGATATTTCCATTTCACTTCAGATTGAATCTGACCAAACTTCGGTGAACGGAAACCTGCGCCTAAATCTTTGTTTAGGGCATAAGTTTGCATCAGTTCGATAATCGCTTCGACACCCAGGGAACCCGGCATCACAGGATCTTGGTGGAAATGGAACTGGAAGAACCAATCGCTTGGGTCGATGGTACGCTCTGCATACAGGTAACCTAAGCCCGCTTTACCACCATCGCTGGTGATATCAACTTTGTCGATGAAGTTAAGGCGACCGCCAGCTAGCTGGTAGTGTGGTTGAGCTTCACCTGTTGCGGAAACTGGCGCATTAAAGTAACGGCTTTCTTTATCAAGCAGGTTGATACTGACATCTGGCGTACGATTGTTTTCGATGTGCCAAGGTTGCGTCACTTTACCGTTATCCAGACCAAGCTGATCTTTTAGCGCTGCACCTTTGAAGTAACCAAATACTGCGGTACCTTCATAGAAAGGCACACCATCAGTGCTTAGCTCGAAGCTAAAGCTTTGAACGATGTTGGTACCCATCATGACTGTTGAAAGCAGGCGGGAATCATTAACGATGGTCTTACCGCGCAGGTCAACATTGCGTAGCATCTTACCGCTACCATCAAGGTTACGGAAAAACAGCTCTTGCCCAGGGAAGCCCAGGGTGGTGCCCATGTAGCCTGAAATAAAGCCATTTGGCTGTAGCGAAATTTCCATCAACACCGAGTAAGGCATCAGTGTGTTGTGGCTGTTTTCTTCAAAGTACCAAGCATTTTCCGGCACTTCATATTCAGCAATACATGACGACGGTGTTTTAAAGTCACCACGGGTACCGTTCACTTCTATCACACGGGTGGTTAGCTGTAGATCGCCACACGGCGTACGTGGTGGGATCATGCCGCGATAGATTGAGAAATCAGGACCAAAACATTTTTCGATGTCACCGGTTGCAAACTCAAACATGTGGTACGGCGTGAACGGTACCGTGTCTGGCGTGCGGTTCGGGTAATCTGGTGTTGTTGGAGCTTCAACGTGCTGAAGCGGGATAACACCCTTGTTAGGTGCCGTGTTCAAGTCGGGGATCTGCGCCATTAGAGGTGCATTGGCAGAAGCTTGCTTGCTCACAGTGGGTGCAGCTGTTTCTACAACAACATCTTCTGTAAGGTTGTTAGCCAGAGTAGCTGCACTGTCTTGGGCAACATATTCTGATGAGCCGGTGTAGCGAGTACATTCCGCTTCTTCTTTGATCATTACACCCAAGTTTTGGAAATCAACAACCACTTTGCCATCAAGCAAGATATCGATGTTTGCTTTCGCATACGGGCGAGGGCTTAAACCAATCTCAGTGACTTCCATACGGTAAGTTAACACTGCAGATTGAGGTAGCACCTGGCCACGGCAACGTACTTGTTGTGGTGCACTTTCAAGTGGCTGGAAACGACCATTCTGAACTTGCGTGTGCATACCCAGATACATCATGAAGAACTGCAGTAACTGACCACAACCTTCAGCCATCAATGATCCAGCCATGACTGAGTCATCTTTGAAGTGACAAGGGAAGTACCAGTGATCAGCTTCAAGTTGCTTGTGACCTTCGATCAGGCCAAGTCCCCATGCACCACCTTGTGGATCTACATGGCTAACTTGTTCAATCATCATGAACTTATCTGAGCTAAAGCACAGTGATGGTTGGTGACGATCTGAAATATGACTGTCACCGAAACAACCCGCGATATTCGCGCTTAGCAAGTTATGTAGTGTCTGATAATCGAATTGCGTTTTTTGACAATGAAGAAGCGGGTTAAAACGCTGTTTAACCGCTAGGTTTCTTGATTTGATTTCATCTTCAGTGCGAATAACACCTTTACCATCTGCCAGCTCTTCATCAGTAAAGAAACCAGCACAGCCGTTATCCATCTTCAGGATCATCTTGTCGCCGACAAAACATTCGTAAGAGAAGAAGAACAGTAAGGTATCGCCATTACGGGCAAAGTTGTTGATCGAGATATCGTAACGCAATGTATCGCCACCACGCGGCAAGTCGCCCAGGAAGGTGAGGGTACAATCAAGCAGACGATAAACACGCTCGCCTTTGTTTTCAAAATCGATGCCGAGGTAGCTAATTAGCATCAAGTCACATTGACCTGATTCTACAGCAACGGCCCAAGGAATTTGGCCATCAACCAAGTACGGTGCATCCACAGGGATATCGTATTCTGTTGTCATGGTGCTTGGTTTGTACTCAAGCATGGTTGCATCAAGCTTGGTGACGCGCGATACCAGCAGGTAATCGGTAGTTGGCAGCCTTACACGGCGGGAATAGCTGTCGATGATCGCGTAGTCAGGGCCAAAGACATTGGCAATATCGCCTTCAGCGTATTCGACTAAGTCTTCATAGTCCCAAATACATGGTTTGCGAATAGGTTTTGCGATAGCCGTTGTTTCAGCTGGTGCAGCCATTACATTCTGTGCCGGTGTGGCTTGTTCTGAAGTTGCGTTAGGTTCCGAAACAGCGTCAGGTTGATGATTAAAGACCTGGCCTGTACCCGCATTCATTTGCGCGGTAACTTCGTTAAGCTGTGCCTTCAGTAGAGCGTCAGCCATCTTCAAACCTTGCTCGCGGTTTTGCAAGAAGGCTTGGTGGATCTGCTGTGCCAACTGTTGATTTTCTACAAATGATGCGCTCTTGAGTGAGCTTAAATCATTTTGCTCTTTAGCGGATAGGACGTTTGTCATACTGCTTTGAATACCTGTGTTCGGTGTCTGGCTAGCTGCTGCCAGATTCGGGGATACTGATGGCGTCGGCGCTTTGCTAGGCGTAATTGGTGTCATTCTTGGCGCCTGCGCGACAGGCTGTACAGCTTTTTGTACAATGGCTTGTACTCGCGGTTTCGCGTTAGCGACTTTCTGCTGGATCTGCTGTAGCTCAGGAAGATCCGTTGTCACGATATGCTGATAGATATCGCGTCCACCAAGGGTAACTTGCTTGACTAGCTGACGTGTAGCGTTGGCAGGCAATTCGCTATCAAGGCGCACAGTCAGTGATTGTGTCTCGTTGCCTGATTGCGTGACAAGAAGCTGCGAGCACTGACCCTCACTGAGGTTAGCGACGATAGCTGCTTTTGTACCAGTGTTGGATACCGTTTTGTTTAGGTTCAACAGTCCGTGGAGCATGCTCGCCATACCCGATGCGGCATAACAGTGGCCCATGCGCTGGCTGGCCTGAGTTTGCGATGCATGAGAAAGCGGTAGGTGCATGACATCGGCGCTTTCTGGCGCTTGGTTGAGCTCCAGCAAACTGATGTTGTTTGCGGCAATACCTGTTTCAGCCAGAAGACGATCAGCGACAGAGTGACTTTGATTGATTGAACCAAAACCCAGTGCGCTGATTTCGCCATAGCTTACGCTGCTGTTGACGTTTTGCTGCTTTTGTTGACTTTCAGCATCGACAAGAACAATCGCACCAGCACCTTCGCCGACATGCCAACCACTATCTTGTGCCGTCGAAGCCACTGGCGTAATGCTGTTTTTGAGAATAACTTGCTCGGCACTACCGCTGAGATCTACCGCGGCGATCACGACTGCATCCAGGGACTCTTGCGACATCAAGTTTTGAGCGACATCGATACAACGAGCGACAGACTGCTCAGCTGCAGAAATGGTAAATGCAGGGCCGTTGAAGTCCCACAGCGAGGCAATCCGCGATGCCATGATGTTGCCGATAAAACTGGTGTACTGATTTAGCTTGGCAGCATCCAGCACACTGTCCATGGCGATAGCTTCAAGGGCTTGGTATTCGCTATCACTCAGTTCGACACCCATGTTCTTCAGGCTATCGGCAAGCTGCGTATGCAAGTTAACACGGCCACGGAACTGGTGCATTTCCAGTTCAGTTTCCATCGCAACCAGAACGGCAACTTTTTGTCCGGCTTCAAGCTTGGCGTCACGAATGGCTTCATCAGCGACTTTCATCAGTAAAAGTTGCTGAGAAATCAGACGGTCATCTTCGTTCGGTGGCACTTTGAAGCGCAAGAAATCCAGCTCGAACTGATCGATGTACGCACCGTGCGGCACGGTATGTAAACCAAATTGGCTTAATAGCTCAGGGTGTTGATCAAGGCCTTTCCAGCGCTTCTTCGGCAAGGCTGCAAATGCATCTGCGCCTGTTTCAATTGCATGATCCAAGGCATTGATGGTTTTTAATGAACCAAAGTGCGAGGCTAAACCGGTGATTTTCAACGGAGTCGATACAGTCGGCTTAGATTTTTGAATCGGCGCTGCGTATGTCGATACAGTTGGCTCTGACTGAGATGAATATGCTTCGAGTAACAGGTGAGCGTTACAGCCGCCGAAACCAAATACCGAAACGCCAGCGCGACGTTCAGGGTTGCCTGCTTTGTCAGGCCATGGCTGAACTTGGGTTGGCAGTGTGTGCGAACCAAATAAACCATCAGGTGAAGAAAGCGGCGTTGATAAATTAATGCTTGGCGGTAGTACGCCTTCTTTCATGGCGAAGATCATTTTCATGATCCCCGGCATACCCGCAGCGGTTAGCAAGTGGCCTAAGTTGGATTTTGCTGAACCGATAAGCGGTGCCTGCGTGCCGTTAAGTTTGTCGGCAAAGAAGCGCTCCATCGATGTCAGCTCGACTTTATCACCCAGAGGGGTACCTGTTGCGTGACATTCAATCACTTCGATACTATCCGGAGACAGGTCGGTGGCTTCATACGCACGCTCGAATGCTTTGACCTGTCCTTTGCTGTTCGGGCTAAGGACAAACTGACCACGACCATCATTGGATAAGCCAATACCGCTAACAACTGCGTAGATCTTGTCGCCATCGCGCTCAGCATCTTCAAGGCGCTTAAGAACTAACACGCCCGCGCCTTCACCGGCAAACAGGCCTTTGCTGTTGCTATCGAACGGCACCGAGACACCGTGGTCTGGGTAGGCGTGGAAGATGGAGAAGCCCATGTTGATGAAGAATGGGTCGGCACCTGAAACCGCGCCCGCCAGCATCATGTCAGCTTTGCCGGTACTAAGGTAATCACAGGCGAGTTTAAGCGAATAGACCGAGCTGGCACAGGCCGCATCGAGGCTCAACTGGGCGCTACCAAGGCCAAGTGCGTCGGCGACTAGCTTAGACGCATTATGGGCAGCCGCACCATTGGCTGGGTTGATACTTTTTGCTTGGTTATTCGACGGGCTCAACGAAAAATGGTCGTTAGCCAGTTTTGCTTGGAGCGCTTTCTCTACCGCAGAGTGATAAAGCGGTAGGAATAGATCATTGGAGCGGGTGGTCGGAAAAGACAAGGCACCCATGATCACGCCGGTACGTTCAAGTACTGTGGCATCTAACGGAATACCAGCATCAGCCAGTGCTTTCCGGCTGGTGTCCAGAGCCCAAAGAAAGCTGTCGTCTAGGCCTTCGAACTTCTCGGTGGATAAGCGGTATCCGCTAGCATCGAAAGTGAAGTTCTGGATGTAGCCGCCTTTATCGCAGTAAAAGCGGTCTGACTCTCCCTGCTGACCTTGATAATCATCAGGGTTTGCACCGAGCTTCTCAGGGCTTAACGTGCTGCGAGAGTCTCTCTTATCCAGCAGGTTTTGCCAAAATGCTTTCGGTGTATCCGCATCGGGATACTGGTTAGCTAAACCAACAATCGCGATTTTATTGCTTGAGGAAGTCGTTTTCTGTTGAGAACTCACACTGGCTCTCCTTGTATTTTGTTCGCAGGTAGTGCTTTGTTCGCAGGTAGCACCCCATTCTCTGCCGACGAAGTATTCACTTGCTGCTGTTCAAGCCCTTTCAATAGGGGCTCCAGTGACAGAGGGATTTGATGCGTGATGAGCTGACCAAGGCATTTGAGCAGGGTGAGAATATCGTCTCCACCTTTAGCATTTGCCGCAACGGTGCAACTCTCTGTTGTCACCTTATCTGCACGATTAATCTTATCGATGAGGGTGCTGGTTTGCCTATCTGCGCCAACTTCAACAAATAAACGTGCACCTTGCTCACGGGCACTGCGTATCAGCGCCGTAAAGTCGAGTGTCGAGCAAAAGGTATCCGCAATTGAATTAGCGATACTTTGGCTATCGATGTTTATCGGCTGATTCTGGTTCTTGGGCAATAGGCCGGCAGCACTGATAAAGCGAATGTGCTCAGGCAGCTCATCGCATAGTGGCTGGCGGTAGAACTCAGTGACTTGCTGATGCTGGCTCAACGCTGGTGTGGTGTGCATTGCTGTGACTCGATTGGCCGCAATACCGCGTTTACCCAGCTTTTTGAGAAGTGCACGGCAGTCATTTTCGCAGCCAGCCAATACACAGGTATCACCTTGAATAATCGCAAGGTAAGCATGTGGAAACTCAGGTAGCAATGCTTCAATCGCTTCTGGTTCACAACGGACAACAAAGCTGTTCCAGGTGATGTCGTCGCTGTCGCTTAACTGCCACGCCTCACGTACAGCGGTTAATTTGCCAGAAATAGCGGTGGTAAAGATCGGACTGGTTTGGGTCATTTCGATCAGTGCGTGTGGATTTTTCCATACGCCTAAACTTGCCCACATCGATGCTTCGCCTTTGGAGTAACCCAAAGCGAAATCAGGTTTAACTGCGAATTCTTCGCATAACAACTGGGTTAACAGATAGCTGCTACCTACACCGGCAATGGCCAGTTCACCCAAACTCATTTCGGCTGCATTGTCACCATATGTCTTATCGGCTTGTAGCATTTCCTTGAGGTTACCTTCACGTTCAAGGCGGGCGTAAAGCGCTGGGAAATATTGATGTAGTTCGCGGAACATTCCTGGGTAAACGGTGCCGACGCCGGGGTAGACAAAGGTTACTCCGCCTTTGCTGTTTGGTGACGGCGAAAAACAGCTGCCTGCCGGCGTTTTATAGTGGCTGTTTTCAGCCATTACTTTCGGCAGGGCGTTACTGATGGCAGAGATCTCTTGCTGCACAGCGGCGACTGAAGTCCCTTGCAGGACAACGACCTGTAGTGACAGTTTGCCTGAAGCATCAGCCTGATATTGCTTGAGGTTTTCGCTCATCAAGTGAATCAGGGTATTTGATGCATCGCCACTCTCTGGCAGGTTATGTAAACGCTGAGCAAGTTGGCCAAGCTTTGCTTGTAACTCTGATTCATCATGCCCCGATACAATCAATAACAATCGAGTGGCTGAAAGCAGAGAGCTAGCGGCTTGTAGCCCCGTAGCTTGAGTTAATACAAGGCTGCTTTGCTCACTAAACGTTAAGCTAGCCACTCGTGCTTTATGCGGTTCAGTGAACCAGTAATGGTCTGTGATTGTACGGCTTGCAAGGTCTTCAACCATCTGGCAAAAAGCAGAGAATTTTTGAGTCGCTGTTAGCGTATCAAACGTTTGCCGGTTGCTTAGGTCGGCTTCATGGCGTCGTGATTGAGAAAGTGCTTGCGTGATGCTATCAGCAAAACCTGACAGGTACGCATGAGGATGAATTTTGTTTTGGGCAGCCATTAAACCCGCAAGCATCAAGAGTGCGGGCTGTGATTCATCATGCTCAGTACCAGCGATGAGTCGAACCAACTTGCCTTGGCTTACCGCATCAATCGCTGCTTGCAGCGCGGTTTCAAAACTATCGCCATCAAAGCTATCACCAATAGAGATGTTCTCAATCGGCGGTAATGAGGAAAAACAATCGGCAGAAAGCCCAGCAGCATGCGCTGGCTGGGCTAAAAGAGCGATGCGCAACGGCATCGCTTTATTAGAAGAGTCAGCCACTATGACAGAAGCTCCTTTTCTGGCTCGGACTTCACCAAAAATGCCTCGTTAAGGCTCTTGCTGATCGTCACTTTTGCGCCTTTCATTACGGCGCTCAAGCGACCATCTTGATGGTAAAGCGAGATGTTAGCTTGTAGCGAACGAGAGGTGGTTTTAATCACTTCAAGTTCTAACCAACCTTTGTCTTCCGCTTGCATTGGTTCATAAGAAACAAATTCACCAATTGCAGACGGTAGGCTAGCTGCGCCGTACTTCAATCTTGCCCAAACCAGCATGGCTTGCAGCAAGTAGTCTTCAGCGAACGGCTGACAACCACCTGTATGCTGGCTCGGTACAAATGCACCACAGTCAGCATCAGCAATGGTTGGTAGCTGGCACTGTGCGAGTAAGCCTGCGTCATCAAAACGTTCAACAGTCTGGATGCCTTGTAGCCTTGGACCATGGAACAGGGTGCCATTACTGTACAATGCATCAGCCGTTGTGACGGATTGATTTGGATCCGCCGCAAAGGTTTTAGCCTGCGCTGATTCAACCGATTTTGTGATCTGCTCTAAGACCAACATCGCTTGATACTGTGGTCGACCCTGGCAGCTGATCAAGGCTTTGACTTGATCATCGGCTTTTGCGTCGGGTGTCAGTTTCAACGTCAGTGTTTGCACATCATCGGTTTCAAAAATCACGCCTTTAAGCAGTTTGTAGTTGCGAACAGTGACGTTCGCACCTAACAGTTGCTCTGCTGCTTCACGCATCCATTGGATGGCACACACTGTCGGTAACACGGGGTTACCGGCAATGCAGTGATCCTTGATGAAAGGTATCGCTTTCGGGTCAAGGTCGCGTGTTACAGTGATGCTTGTTTTCAGCGGACTCTTTGCTACCAGCACAGACTCCGCATCAAGCTTTTTTACAGCGTTTTCCTTGTTTTCTGAACCTTGCATGCTTGTGCCTACAAGCAGTTGAATGCCTGTTTCACTCAGAAGCTGTGAGCTAAATAGCTCAGCGCCAGCTTGTAGAGGAATGACATAGACACCACGTTCGGTGAACATTTTCTTCAGAGCCGGATTAACCATGCCGCCATCCCATGGGCCCCAGTTGAAGCTCATTACTTTCGCTTCAGGGTAACGCGCCGAGAACTGAAGTGCTGCTTTGTTCAGGATGTCATTAGACATCGCGTAATCGCTCTGTCCTTTGTTGCCGTAGAATCCTGCCGCAGAAGAGAACATCGCTAATAGTTTTAGCTTGCTGCAATCTAATGCACTCAGTACAGCATCAAGACCGCCAACTTTGGTTCCGTAAACAAGGTTTAGTTCATCCAATGTTTTGTCTTGAATATGCTTATCTGCCAGTACACCCGCACCATGGATCAGGCCGGTGATGTCAATGAACTGAGACAATGTGTTGGCAACTGATTCACTGTTTGAGACATCGAGGCTCAGGTATTCAGCACTTGCGCCAACATTTGCAAAGGCTTGTAGTGCGCTATTGATTTCAAGGCTGCTTAAAACAGGCTTAAGCAAGGCATCCACTTTCTTCGGCGTTGGTTTATCACCTGATGCCTGAAGGTGAGCAATAGCCGCTACTTTCAGTTCGCTTTCTTGCTTGCCTTGTGCCCATTCTGGTAGTTCAGCAGCTGTAATGTGCTTACTGCGGCCTGCAAGAATGAAGTGTGACTGACACTTCTTAGCCAGTGTTAGCGCACATTCAAACG
This sequence comes from Photobacterium sp. HL06, assembly GCF_059552575.1. Lineage (NCBI taxonomy): Bacteria > Pseudomonadati > Pseudomonadota > Gammaproteobacteria > Vibrionales > Vibrionaceae > Photobacterium > Photobacterium sp. HL06. The sequence continues at coordinate 2,757,275 of NZ_CM183914.1, read as the reverse complement.
TGACGCCTTTCGCGCCGCCCGTTACCAGAACCTTATCGGACGTGGTTAGCTTCGCAGCAACATTTTTCGTTTGAGCTGTACCTGCTTCTGCTGCACTTAAGGTAGCTCGAGATGATTCACTGATACCAATTTCAACGGTGTGAGTATCAATATCAAACAACTCTGCAGTGACGGCTTCTGCCAGATGGCGAGCATCAAGAGTCGGCGCAACATCTAAAGCACGACAGAATACGTTCGCCCATTCGTGGCTTAACGTTTTAGTCAAACCGGACAATGCCGCCTGGTTTAGTTCAGCGTTAACTAGCTGCTTGGTATCAAGGTAACCAAAGCCACCATCAATACGGCTTACCGTGAAGAAGTTACGACGGCCTGATGCTGATGCCGTGTTTAACTGAGCGTGAAGCAATTTAGCGAACAAGAACGCAATTGAAATGCTAGATTTTGCATCGGCATTCAATGCAATAGCGGCATTGTCAGATTGCGTGTCAGCCGCAAGAGGTTGCAGGTGAATGAATCCACCAATCTCTTTGTGCGCGCTTTCAATCTCAGTGATAACAGCGTTCACGCCAGCTTCATCAACACTTGCTAACGGATAGCTGTTGATTTCGCTATTTAGTGGTGAAGCGGCAGATAGAGGACTGCGCACAACGGCGACTTGAAGGCCGTGAGCACTTAGCTTTTCTGCTAGGACGCCAGCATTATGACCATCATCTGTGATCACAATACATGCTTCTTTGGAAAAACAGTCTGCTAATTTATCTACCGCTGGTAACTTTTTTAGCGCCACCTCGCTGTGAGGAGGAAGCTCTACCGTTGCAGTTTCAACCACGTTTTCAGGAGCAGCTTTAACGACTGGAGCCGTTGTTGATGCTGCAGATGAAGCGCCTGATAGCTTGCTCTGCATGTAAGTAACGATTTCGCCCAGTGTACGACACTCAGCCAAATCTTCAGGGTTTAGCTCTGGTAAGCCAGGTAGTTGGTCTTGAACCGTACCCAGGATTTCAACACGCTTGATAGAATCGATACCTAAGTCCGCTTCCATATCCATGGCAAGATCAAGCATTTCTGCTGGGTAGCCGGTTTTGTCAGCGACGACATCTAACATGGTGCTTTGTACGTGCGCAGCATCCAGGCCGCTTGCCGCTGGTGCAGTTTCAATCGAAATGGCTGTTGCAACTGGTGCAGCAGGCAGTTTGCTGTTCATGTAGTCAACGATTTCACCCAGTGTGCGACACTCAGCTAAATCTTCAGGATTCAGTTCAGGTAAACCTGGGAGCTGATCTTGAACTGTACCTAGGATCTCAACACGTTTAATAGAATCGATACCAAGATCGGCTTCCATATCCATCGCCAGATCTAGCATTTCTGTTGGGTAGCCGGTTTTGTCTGCTACAACGTCAAGCATGGTGCTCTGAACTTGTGCAGCATCCAGGCCGTTTGATGCAGGCGTTGATGTCGGTGCCATTGTTGAAACAGCCGCCGGCGCTACTGATACAGCCGATGCAGGTAGCTTGCTGTTCATGTAGTCAACGATTTCGCCAAGCGTACGACACTCAGCAAGATCTTCAGGGTTTAGCTCTGGAAGAGTCGGAAGCTGGTCTTGAACTGTACCCAGGATCTCTACACGCTTGATGGAATCGATGCCTAAGTCCGCTTCCATGTCCATCGCAAGGTCCAGCATTTCTGTTGGGTAGCCAGTTTTGTCTGCTACAACTTCCAACATGGTGCTTTGAACTTGCGCAGCATCTAAGCCGCTTGTTGCTGCTGGTGCCGCAGCTACAACAGGAGCTACTGCAGATACTGTCACAGCAGGCAGTTTGCTGTTCATGTAGCTAACGATTTCGCCCAGTGTACGACACTCAGCTAAATCTTCAGGGTTTAGTTCTGGAAGAGTCGGAAGCTGGTCTTGAACCGTACCCAGGATCTCAACACGCTTGATGGAATCGATACCTAAATCGGCTTCCATATCCATTTCTAGATCCAGCATTTCTGTTGGGTAGCCAGTCTTGTCAGCAACAACTTCAAGCATGGTGTTTTGAACTTGAGCAGCCTCTAAACCGGCAGGAGCGGCTTCAGCCACAATCGGCGCGACTGCTGGTGCAGATTGGGCACCTAGCTTGCTGTTCATGTAAGTAACGATTTCGCCCAGAGTACGACACTCAGCTAAATCTTCAGGATTCAGTTCTGGTAGGTTCGGCATTTGGTCTTGAACCGTACCCAGAATTTCAACACGCTTGATGGAATCGATACCCAGGTCCGCTTCCATATCCATATCAAGATCTAGCATCTCGGTAGGGTAGCCCGTTTTCTCAGCAACCACTTCCAGCATCACTTGCTCTGGGTTTACTGTTTGTTGAACAACTGCTTGTTGTACAGGAGCGGCTTCAACAACAGCTACAGGTTTAACTGCCGGTGCAACCGGTGCCGCCATTGGCGCAACTTGTTGAGTCGGAACCGCCGCTTTAACCGGAGCTGGAGTAACGACTGGAGCCGGTGCCGCAACAGGTGCAGGAGCCACAACTGATGTAGCAGCTGGTGCTTGCTGAACAGGTGCTTGCTGAACAGGTTCTGGAGCAACTGTTGATGTTTGAATAGAAGACGCTGAACCCTGTGACGTCAACAACCCTAGCGCAGAGCTATTGCTGTTCGCTTGAAGCTCAAGGTAATGCGCGTGAGCCTTCAGGGTCTCTGCCTGATGCTGGTGGAACATTTCCATTGAACGTTGCAGGCTATCTGGAATAGCGACACCAGATGCCGCCATTTTGGCTTGCTCTGTCATTAACGTTGTGAAAGTGTCGCCGTATTGCTGTGGAATTGCGAGGAACTGTTGATGCACCTCTGCAGCTTGTTGTTGAGCTGCAAAGAATGCATGTAATGACGCATCACCCACAGGAAGTTGTGCTGTTGTCGCCTGTGCTGTTGCAACGGCTTGACGCGGCTCTTGAGCAACAGTTTGAGCAACAACGTGTGTTACTTCCTGAACTGTTACTTCTGGCGTAGCAGCTACGGCTACAGGTACTTCGCGGATTTCGGTTTTAATCACTTCTTTTTCCACAATCTTCTCAACGACTTCAGTTTGCTTGCTGACGGTTCCCGTTTCTAATGACTTGGTCATTTTTGCTCGGGTCGAAGCACTGATGTAGTTCGATGCATTTAGCTTGATGTTCATTGGCGATGTTGCTGCTGGCTGGTCAATATCCGCCTGGTACGGGTCGATATTGTTTAGCGTGATACCAGCAACGGCGAGTTGAACGGCGGCTAGACGCAGCTGCTGATCACTATCACCTTTAGGGTTCGGGTTGATGCTAATCGTACAAAGCTCATCGGCTTTGCCTGTTAGTGTTTTCTCAACCAGCTTCTGCAGAATATTCTTCGGTCCAAACTCGATAAATACACGAGCACCAGCATCGTACATGGCTTCAAGCTGAGTGCTGAAACGTACTGACTGCAGCATGTGTTGTTTAAATGCTTTCTTAATGACTTTGCCGTCATTCTTGTACAGCTCGCCTGTCGCATTGGAATAAAGCGGCAATGCAGGTTTGCTAAATGTCGACTTATCAATGGCTGCAGCAAATGGTTTCTGCGCGTGGGCAACCAATGGTGTGTGGAAGGCACCAGATACTGGCAGTGGAATTGCTTTGAAGCCTTGTTCACCTAGTGCTTTTGCTGCAAGCTGTGCATTGTCGGTAGGACCCGCAATAACAAGCTGAGTTGGTGCGTTATAGTTGGCGATGCTCACGCCATCAAATGCGCTGATGCACTGTTCAACCGCTGCTAACTTATCTGCATCCAGAATAACGGCATACATGGTACCGCTATCACCTTCTGCTGGCGTTGCTGCCATGGCGTTGCCACGTGCAAAAGCAAGCTGGTAATAATCATCTTGAGAGATAACACCAGAAGCGCATAGGGCACTGAGTTCCCCAAAGCTGTGACCTGCTACCATGTCGGCTTTAAAGCCCGCTTGAGTCATTAGCTCGTATTGACCCATAGAAACCACACCGATAGCACTTTGGGCATTAGCGGTATTGGTTAACGTTGCTTCTTGAGCGGCAGTATCTTGCTTGTTGAAGACTGGTATTGGGAAAAGAACCTGTGATAATGGTGTCTTCTTATTCTGGCCGAATACCTTATCTGCATTTGCGAGTTGCTGACGCATCTCAGGATAATGGCAAGCCAGTTCACGACCCATATTCAGGTACTGAGAACCTTGGCCGGCAAACAGCGCGGCCACTTTCGCAGAACCCTTTTCACTCACAAGGGCTGATTCACGGTAGCTGGTACCGCTTGGTAGCTGCCAGTGCGCTTTTGTCTGATTTTCAAGCGTTGAGATTGCCTGGGCCAGCTGAACTTGAAGCTCTTCACCCGTTTTAACCACTAAGCCTAAACGAGCATGGGATGTCTCGATACTACGCAAGCCGTAGGCTTCAACCAGTGCTTCTAGAGTTGTACTGTTGTTTGCGATATTCGCAGACGTTTCTTTCAGGTTAGCAAGCAACGCTTCACGAGACGGAGCACTAAATAGCAGTGTTTGAGCGACTTCTCGCTGGCGATATTTGTCACCGCGAGCATGTTCTTGGTTGTACTCTTCCAATACGACGTGGAAGTTGGTACCACCGAAGCCAAATGAACTGATACCCGCACGGCGAGGGGTGCCATCAACACGTTGCATCCATGGGCGGGTTTGGGTGTTGAGGTAAAAAGGCGAGTCTTCAATGTCTAGCTTTGGATTTGGGCTAGTAACATTGATTGTTGGCGGCAGCACTTTGTGGTGCAGCGCCAATGCTGCTTTGATTAAACCTGCTGTACCGGCTGTCGATTTAGTATGGCCAATCTGCGACTTTACTGAGCCTAATGCAATGTGCTGTTTTTCGTCATTGTTTTCGCTAAAGACTGAACTTAGGCCTTTGAACTCGGCAACGTCACCCGCAGCAGTACCGGTACCGTGGGCTTCTAATAAGCCTAGGGTGTGAGGAGCAAAACCTGCATCATCGTAAGCTCGCTTAAGGGCTTTCGCCTGACCTTCAGGACGGGGTGCATAGATACTCTTGAACTTACCATCTGAAGATGCACCGACACCTTTAATCACCGAGTAGATACGGTCGCCATCACGTTCTGCGTCTTCTAGACGTTTCAGCGCGATCATGCCGATGCCTTCACCAATCATCATCCCCTTTGAATCAATATCAAACGGTTGGATGGTCTCATTGGTGGTGAATGCAGGTGTTTTAGAGAAACTCATGTACATGGTTGGCGAGTTATCGGTACATACACCACCTGTGATCATCATCTCACTGCGGCCATCTACCAATTCACCTAGTGCCATACGAAGTGCGGCAAGGGAGCCTGCACAGGCCGCATCAACGACGCAGTTAATGCCGCCTAGGTCGAAACGGTTAGCGATACGGCCGGCGATTACGTTGCCTAGCGAACCAGGAAAAGAGTTTTCTTCCCAGTGAATGTACTGATCTTGGAACTTCTTGATCAGCATCTCGCTGTCTTCGTCACTAATGCCGCTGTTTTTGAATACTTTCTTTAGGACAGGGTATTGCAGACGGGCATTTAGGCTCTGACTGATCTTCTGACCACCGCCAACGCCTAAAGTAATACCGATTTTATCTTTGTCGTAATCCGCTGGCAGTTTGGCATCCGCCAGAACTTCTTTAGCGACAATCAACGATAGCAGTTGTGAAGTGTCTGTTAGTTCAAGAATATTAGGTGGAAGGCCAAACTCCATTGGGTTGAAGTCAACCTCAGGCATGAAACCACCACGCTTACAGTAAGACTTGTCTGGTGTGCTCTTATCGGCATCGTAGTAATCTTCAGGGCGCCAGTGTGTATCTGGCACCTCGGTGATCGCATCAATCTTCTCGCTGATTAAATCCCAAAATTTGTTCAGGTAGCGGGAATTCGCAAAGATGCTCGCCATGCCGACGATAGCAACGGGCATGTCTTTAAGACGTTTGTTGAGTCGCTTATCTTCTTGCGATTCAGGCGTGGTTTTTGGGGTTTGGCTCATTTATGAGTCTCCACTGAACACCCGTAGTCGGGTGTCATATTTACGGGCTGGGCTTTTACATGTACGGAGCGCTGATTGGAATTGGCTCCGAAAAAGCTCGGCAAAAAGGTACGGATGTTGCGGGCAAGCAACAGTCGTAAATTTAAAGGTCGTGAGTGTGCTGACTCATGTGGAAGTTCACAAGTCATGTCGTGACGGGTGGCATTAATGTGCCGTATTATTGTCTCGTCGCTGGCTTGTGTGCTGGTTATGGCACAAAGTTGATACGAGTTGGAATGCGATTGAGCTTTCATCCGTTAGAGGCAATATCCATCATAATCCTGCTGAAATTACTGCTGTGACTATCGAAAAGGATGCGCCAAATATCCGTTATGAAGACAGCTAAATCTGTTGATGGTTGAGCAGACTACCCGAGGTCGCTTTTTGATACAATCGCCTGAGACGGAGGTTGGATCTCTTCAGACCAGTTAAAAATGTCATTTTTCAATTTTTTGCAATGTGTTGTTGATTAAGTTGTTGATTATATTTTAATTATTACCTGTTTTTAGTGTAAATACTCAGCTTTAAGTGAAAGTGTGACGTGTGCCCCAATTATATAAATAAGTGTGATGCAACAGTTGTTACAAGGGGCTTTGTGCCAGTAGGGACAAAAAAAGCATCTAGACATGAAGGTGGTAAGTTAAGCCCGTTTTAATCCTGATTATTGTTGAATTTATAGTACATAGGATTGGCTTAGTGCTGTTGTTTCAAAAGTAAAGTGTCACAATAGAAATGGAGCTCGATGTGAGATGGATCAGCCCAGACCAACTAAGAGCGTTATACCCAGGCTAACGGGGGCTGGTAAGATTAGTCCCGCATCATGGATGCCAGAATATCATTGGGAACGGGCTGTAGGCGTTTTTCTTTATCCAAACAGACCATTTCAATATCACCAATAACGGCAGCTCGGGTTGCTCCCGGCCGCCATACCTCTTGACGCCACAGGGTTTTATACTTGCCATCTACTGTGAAAGTGGTACGAATGTCGCAGATTTCCGCAAACTCAACGCCATCTTGGAAAGTCATATTCGCTTTATAGACCGCAAACCCTAATCCGTGTTCGTTCCACAGTGTGGCCAGCTTATCGCTATCAATGACATGTTCACGCGCACGTTCGAAATATTTGAGAAAGTTGGGGTGATATACCACACCTGAATGGTCAGTATCTTCGTAGTAAATTTGTACCGGGTGGTGATATACCTTGCTCATTTCGGGCTCTGTCTCTTAATCAATCAGATCTGTCTATACTGTTCTTGCCTGTACAAGAACCAATACCAAGAGTGGCACTTTACATCACGTTTGCCACTAACTTAATATCTTTTGTACTGGTCATATGAGCCTGTCCACATCTCGTTATCTGGCAGTTTCTATTGAATCAACGTCCATTTCTTGCTCCAATGACGCGCAAGTGTGCACAAATAATGACGAACGGTGCTGTTTTGACCGTGATAGTGAGTAGTTACATAGTTGAATGAAATATTCCCGCGTTTTTATCAATAGTCTGGCTTACGAGCTAGCACCACAAGTGGTATCAAGCTCTGAGTTAGAATCTCGTTTAGCTCCCTTATATCAAAAGTTTCGAATCCCGATGGGGCAACTTGCTGCATTAACGGGGATCGAGGAGCGCCGCTGGTGGCCGAAAGGACATGTATTGTCAGATGGCGCACTTGCCGCAGCCCGTAAAGCGATAGATGAAACGGGTGTCCGAGTCGAGGATTTAGGCGCTGTTGTGTATACCGGCGTATGCCGCGATCAACACGAACCTGCCACCGCTTGTAGAATTGCGTCTGAGCTAGGTGTCTCGAACGATACTGCCATCTACGATATCAGCAATGCCTGCCTCGGTGTGCTGTCAGGCATTTTAGATATTGCCAACCGTATTGAGCTGGGCCAAATCAAAGCCGGTTTGGTTGTTTCCTGTGAATCAGCACGACACATTGTCGATATTACCATTGACCATATGTTAGCCGAGCCGACGATGCAGAACTTTGCCCAATCATTGGCAACCCTGACCGGGGGCTCGGGTGCTGTTGCTGTGTTGTTGACTGACGGTAGCCTTCCTCTGTGCAATACGCGTCAGCATCAACTGCTGGGCGCGAGCCATTTATCGGCACCTGAGCACCATGACCTTTGTCAATGGGGTTTGCAGGAGGTTGGGCCGCAACTGTTCCGGGAGTACATGCGTACCGATGGGGTTAGCTTACTCAAGGAGGGGGTCCAGCTAGCACGTGATACCTGGGAGCATTTCCTCGAGCAACGCAATTGGGTTGTTGATCAGGTTGATAAGGTCATTTGCCACCAAGTGGGGGCATCTAACCGTAAACAGGTGCTAAATGCGCTGAACATCCCTGTAGGCAAAGAGTTTCCAACCTATAAGCTGATGGGGAACATGGGCAGTGTTTCATTGCCGGTTACTGCTGCAATGGCGCATGATCATGGTTTTTTAAAGCCGGGCAATAATGTGAGCTTCCTTGGTATAGGAAGCGGGCTTAATTGCATGATGTTGGGCCTGAAGTGGTAACAACCGATAGTGCCGAATAGTACAAAATAAGGATGGTCATGTTAGACACGTTGTTTCCTTTTAAGCGTAACTTCCTCGATCGGAATGGTCACCAACTCCATTACCTGAATGAGGGACAAGGTGAGCCGGTTGTTATGGTTCACGGTAATCCAAGTTGGTCTTTTTATTATCGAAACCTGGTAACGGCATTAAGTGAGAGGCACCAGTGCATTGTGCCTGATCACATTGGCTGCGGTTTGTCCGATAAGCCGGATGACGATGGGTATGATTATACCCTGAACAATCGTATTGACGATCTTGAAGCCTTGCTTGAACACTTGGATGTTCGAGAAAATATTACCCTCGTTGTGCATGATTGGGGTGGGATGATCGGAATGGGTTACGCCGCTCGTTACCCTGATCGAATTAAGCGTTTAGTGATCCTAAATACGGGAGCCTTCCACCTGCCAGATGCTAAGCCTTTCCCTTGGGCATTATGGATTTGTCGTAATACCTTATTAGGCACGGGGTTGGTACGTGGCTTCAATGCCTTTTCATCTATCGCTTCTTATGTCGGTGTAAAGCGTAAACCGATGAGCCCGGAAGTACGAAAGGCATATGTCGCACCGTTTGATTCATGGGCGAATCGTATTTCAACCTTGCGCTTTGTTCAGGATATTCCGCTACGAAAAGGCGATAGAAACTATGATTTAGTTTCAGAGATTGCCGCTAGTCTACCGAAGTTTTCACAGGTACCGACATTGGTCTGTTGGGGGCTGAAAGATTTCGTTTTTGATAAGCACTTCCTGGCGGTTTGGCGTGAGTGCATGCCACATGCAACAGTGCATGAGTTTGCCGACTGCGGCCACTATATTCTCGAAGATGCGAGTGACGAGGTTGTACCGCTAATTACTGACTTTCTGAAAGACGACCAGCCGAGTGAGGTACACCCTTAATGGTCGGTGAGGGTCAAGCTAAAGCCTTCACGAGCTCAGTGAAGGCGGACGCTTTTGGCTGTGAACATGACTCAAATACAGCCAATATCTGTCGCCATCTGAAGCGAGCAGCAAAAGAAACGCCTGTATCACTCGCGGTTGCGGTGCAAAAGAGGTTGCTGGCGGGAAAATTTCGCTATGACGAATTGAGTTTTGGTGAACTTGACGCTGACAGTGATCGTATTGCCCGGGCTCTTGCCGAGTATGGTATTACACGCGGCATGAAAGCAGTACTGATGGTGACGCCAAGCCTCGATTTCTTTGCCTTGACGTTTGCACTATTCAAAGCCGGTGTGATCCCGATCCTTGTCGACCCCGGCATGGGGATTAAAAATCTCAAGCAATGTTTTTCTGAGGCAGAACCCGATGCTTTCATTGGGATCCCGAAAGCTCACATAGCACGTTGTTTGTTCGGCTGGGGCAAGCCAAGCGTTCGTCGTTTGCTGACAGTTGGCGGCAGTGAGCTTTTTGCCAAAGTCTTTGGTGGTACCAGTTTAAGGGCTTTGCTAAATCGAAATGCTGTTGCAAAACCTCGAAATCAAGCAACGCCGCATGTTGCTTTTGAAATGGCACAGCTTGGCAGCGATGAGATGGCGGCGATCCTCTTTACCAGCGGCAGTACCGGAACACCGAAAGGCGTGGTCTATACCCATGCCATGTTTGAAGCACAAATCAATGTGCTGAAAAACGATTATGGCATTGTTCACGGTGAACGTGATCTTGCAACGTTCCCGCTGTTCTCTCTATTCGGGCCTGCACTTGGCATGGCATCCGTTGTCCCAGACATGGATGCCAGCAAACCAATCACCGCCAATCCTGACAATCTCTTTGCGGCTATTGAGCAATACCAATGTAGCAATATGTTCGTAAACCCTGCTCTTATTGAGCGTTTGGGGAAAGCAGGCACAGGCCAGGTGGTACAAGGGAGAAACTCTCGAACGAAACCGCATACCTTACCGAGTATTCGGCGTGTAATTTCTGCCGGGGCTCCGGCAACCATTTCATCCATTGCGCGATTTAGCGAGATGCTCAATGATGGGGTTGAAGTGCTTAACTCATATGGTGCCACTGAATCATTGCCATTGACTATGATAGGCAGTGAACAGCTGCTGAAAACCACGACGATCACCGACAGTGGTGGCGGCATTTGTGTGGGGAAACCTGTCGATGGTGTTGATGTTGCGATTATTGCGATTACTGAAGAGCCAATAGCGACGTGGAGTGAGGCACTTCGGTTACCAGTCAATACGATTGGTGAAATTGTAGTGAAGGGGCCGATGGTAAGCCGTCGCTATTACTGCCGTGACAGCGCGACAGAAACTGCAAAAATCCTTGATAGCCATGCTGATATCGAGCCCGGTAACGGCGAAATCGGCAGTTGTGGGCAAAGTGTTCGTCACAGAATGGGTGATTTAGGTTATCTCGACCAGCAAGGTCTGCTGTGGATGTGTGGTCGAAAGGCACACCGTGTTGAAGCAAACCGCGTTGATTCTAATTTCGATGAGAACCCCTATTTTTCGATTCCTTGCGAGCGCATTTTCAATACCCACCCTAAGGTGAAGCGTACTGCGTTAGTCGGTGTCGAGATCAATGGCGAAACTGCTCCTTTGCTGTGTGTGGAACTAGAGCAAGGGGTTGAGTTTAAACAATCAGATCAGGCCATAAATATTTTTTATGATGAACTGAAAGCCATCGGTGCGAAACATCACCAAACTGCCGGGATCACTGACTTCTTAATTCATCCCGATTTCCCTGTCGATATTCGCCATAATGCAAAAATTTTTAGAGAGAAACTTGCAGTATGGGCGCAGGCCAGCATTTCTGAAAAATAAGCAAACCCTGAAACAGTTCTAAAAAGGCACTAAATTGTGAGTGATCAAAATACCTCTGCCAACGTGATGCACCATCAACTTCTACCTGAAGAATCAAAGGCGCTAAACGCCTTGGCTTCGACGGCAAACCATGCGTTTGTGACGGGTGCTGGAGGTTTTTTAGGGAAAGCCATTTGCCGCTATTTACGCGCCGTGGGTATTCAGGTTACAGGATTCGCTCGTGGTAACTATCCGGAACTGCAGCAGATGGGAGTTCGGATGGTTAAAGGGGATATCTGCGACAAATCGACTTTGCTGGAGGCAATGCAAGGTTGTGATGTGGTCTTTCATGTCGCATCAAAGGCCGGTGTCTGGGGTTCAAAAAGTGATTATTTTGGTCCGAACGTGGATGGTGCTCGTAATATCATTGAAGCTTGTCAGGCACTTGGTATAGATAGGTTGGTTTATACCAGTACGCCAAGTGTGACGTTTGCTGGTACCGATGAAGCGGGGATTGATGAGTCAGCGCCCTATGCAGATAACTATCTTAACTTTTATGCTGAATCAAAAGCTGTCGCCGAGAAGATGGTACTTAAGGCTAATGGCCTGCCGCTTTCGGGGGAGATAGAGGGTAATCGAACGCTGAGTACTGTGGCGCTTCGCCCTCATCTGATCTGGGGCCCTGGTGATCCACATCTTGTCCCACGAGTGATTGAACGTGCTCGTGCTGGTCGACTAAAACTTGTTGGCAATGAGGATAAGCTTGTCGATACTATCTATGTCGATAATGCCGCTTATGCCCATATTCTTGCAGCCGTTAAGCTAACAGAATATAAAAAAGTATGTGCTGGTAAGGCGTATTTTCTCAGTAACGATGAGCCCATTACCATGGCGGCAATGCTGAACAAAATACTGGCCTGTGCAGCGTTACCTGAAGTCGGTAAACGAGTGCCTGCAGGCTTGGCTTATCGGGTTGGGGCATTTTTAGAGTGGGTTTATGGTGTCTTGGGTAAAACTGAAGAGCCGATCATGACACGCTTTGTCGCGCGACAACTCTCGACCAGCCATTACTTTGATATTACAGCCGCCAAACGAGATCTGGGCTATACGCCATTAGTCAGTATTGACTGTGGAATGGAGGAATTAAAAGCTTCACTTTCGAAGTGAGAGCAGAGCAACTCATCTTGAGCCAAACTAACCTGTAGTACCTAATCAAAAATCAGTTTATTGCTAGGGATTATTTTGGATGGATAAGTTATATCTGCATCAAATCAAGTCTCCGTTTGCCGTCAGTGACCACCCCAAAAACCTGTTTGTGATCAGTGCTTCTGATAATATCAATACGGCAGCAAGAGAGCTGATGGCCAAAGAATGTCTATTGTATACACGTCACAAAGGGTTAGCCGAGACCTTTGTCGAACTGGCTGAAAGCGGTGAATTGAGTGCCGACCTGAAAATGGTTGCCTTCATACTTCGGTCACTCGATAGTACAAGCTATACGTCATACCTGGAGCAGATGAAGAAACACTGTCAGAGCGAGACAGAGTATTACCGTGTGCTAAAAAACATGATTGAGGATTATATCCAGCAAGGGCATGTTCCTGACAGCAAGGGGCATTTTGCCGATTATACGCCATACCACGATTTTCATTGTCGGAGCAAAGCGTATTACGTCAAGCGATATCGTTAAGCTATGTCGGTCGTTCCGTTTTCCTGTCGCTATTTTTACGATAAAAATGATATCTCGTAGAGCCTTAGTGCAGGCTGATCTTCAGGCTCTTCAATGTTGCGGACAAAACTCAGCCCCAGACGTGAAAGCAGTTTGATGCAGTTAGTGTTATCTTCTGTAGTGATCGCGACAACTTTCTTTAATTTAAGCTTGTTTTTGCCGAAATTCATTACCGCTTGTGCTGACTCATAGCCATATCCTTGGCTGAAGTATTCAGGGAGGAAACCATAGCCAATATCGATCTCATCGAGAGAATCACGCTTGATCAGGCCGCAAATACCTATTGGGCTGTGGCAACCTTTGAGCTCAACCATATACAAACCAACCCCATGGCTCTGATACATGCTAATGGGGCCATCGATTAAGTATTTTCTTGCATCTTCTACCGACTGAAGCTGCTTGTCGCCGACAAAACGAAGAAAGGGCTCAGTGGTGTATAACCTAAGGGCGAAAGCCGCATCATCTTCTGTCAGCCGGCGAATGCGGAGTCGTTCGGTTTCAGCAATTATCATAGTGTTGCCTTGTGGATTGGTAATAAGCGCTTTAGAAATACTTGTTGGTTTGGTCATATCCAATTTAGAGCCCGTAGTCACGCTCGACCTTAGCTATTCTGAGCTTGAATGATGAGTACCATTCCTCGCGTCCTTTTTTTCGGGCTACTTGGTGGGCTGAATTCTCTTTCCACGCTTTGATGGCTTCTAAGTCACGCCAGTAAGAGACGGTGATCCCGACCTCCTCTCGCGCAGATTCTACCCCTAGAAACCCAGGTTGGAGGCTGGCAAGCTCGACCATTTTATCAGCCATCGCGCCATAGCCGTTGTCTACCTCGGTTCTTTGTGAAGTAAAGATAACGGCATAATAGGGCGGTTTCGGCGTGTTAGCTATTTCGGACATACTGACTCCTTTCAGTGATGTATGTAATATCAGTTGGCTTGAAATGGCACAATAACACAATGCGACGGCAAGCCTTCTGATAATTGAATTAAGCCGTTTCTTTGCGGGTTCTTGCCGCCAGCTTATTGGCCAGTGAATGCAGCTCCGGCAGCATCCGCTGGATCAGGTGGAGCTGCTGCAATACCATCCGGACAGAGGTACAGTCCTCATCGCGCCACTGAGCAAGTCGCTGCTCAAGCTCCGTATCCGACCCCGGAGCCTGACCGCAATGGTTGCCGTCTAGCTGCTCGGCCAAACACTCCAGGTGGGCGTGGATTTGGCGATGGGCTTGGGCAACCAGATGGTGGGTGCGCTCGTCTTCAAGGCGAGTACGGTGGGCACCCAACGCCGAGATATAGCTCAGCATTGCATGGTTAAGCGTGAGGAAGCGGAAGCTTTCGTCAGTCGCCATCCGGTACCGTCCGGGCTCGGCCAGCATATTGCTGATAGCGGTACTGAGCTGGGCATCGGTATTGTGAGCATCTCGGCGGGCTATACGGTAGCTCAAGCTGTCTTTCTTGCCGATCCGGTACTGGCCAATGATCTGGCCGAGGTAGTCTCGGTTAGTAGTAATAGCTGAGGCCATCACTTTGTGCAGTCGGTTTGCTTGCCAGTCCGGCAAAATAAAGCTGACGGCCAGTACAGCAAGCAAACAACCTAGTAAGGTGTCGCCGAGACGAGGCAGAATGACGGCATAACCTTCACCAAGCTGGTTAAAGCAGAACAGGACCAGCAGGGTAATAAACGCTGTTGCCAAGCCGTAGCGAACGGTGCGGAAGGCAAAGAACAATACCCCGGCCAGTACCATCAGTACCAGCTGGCCTTCTTGGCCCGGAAATAGATATAGCAAAGGGATCCCGGCCAGCAAGCCGCCCAGAGTGCCCAGTACTCGCTGGACCAGCTTCTGTCGGGTGGCACTGTAGTTAGGCTGGCAGACAAACAGTGTGGTGAGCAGGATCCAGTAACCTCGTTCCAACTCCAGAGCCTGGATACAGCCGTAGCCGATTGTCAGGGCGATAGCCATTCGCAGTGCATGGCGAAACAGCATTGAGTCCGGGCTGAACTGGCTGGTGATCCGCTGCCAGCGCTCTTTCATACTGCGCGCTTCGTTATCGGCCAGTTCGATATCATTGCCCGTTTGAGCGACATCTGGGTTGCTGACATTTGATAGCTGGCGTTCAACGGTCGCGAGGTTATTGAACAGATATTCGAGCTGGATTAGAAATGTCCGCCATTGCGGGTTGTGTTGATTTTTCAGGTACAGCAGCGATTCTTGCAATTCATCGAGGGCTCTTACGCTGTCTGCGCCGTGCCGGTACGGTTTTCCCATTGCAAGGGCGTGCGAAATTGCCCGGCAGGCATCGGCCTGGTTGGTCAGCAAACGTTGAAAACGGAACAGAACGTCACTACGCTGAAAAGTCGCCGACAAATCTTGATAACGGTGATGCGAAGAACTGGCTCGCTCATGGATATCCTGTGCCAGGAAGTAAATTTTTAGGAACTTGTCACCGGTTTCGTTTGGTTGCCCGCGGCGGGCACGGTTAAGCAGGGTAGCCTTAGCACTGTTGAGCGCTGCAACGACACGGGCATTTTGCCCTGCCGCCTCCAGTCGTAGCGGCTGTGGGACCATGTTGGAGACCGGCTCGAACAATTTACTCTTGCTGTCGAGATAATGGGCAAACTCTGAAAAGACAGCAGCCAGGCTCTGCTGTACTGGCTGATTGGGCCACAGGATCTGCCAGGTCAGGGAGAGTAAGCCATACCAGGAGGCACCGGCTAGCAACAACATCGGTTGGTACCATAGGTTAGCGCTATTGTCGGCACCCAGCATGGTATAGACGGCCAACAGTAGCGAGGCAAAAGCTATGCTGGCATAGCGAGCGCCCATCGCCCCCAGCATAATAAAACCAAAGGTCGAACAGAATAGGCCAATAGCAAATAGCAGCGGGTAATCAAACAGAATTTCAATTGAAAATGCGGCAATCAGGAAGCAGGCCAGCGTCATCAAAAGGGCTTTGATCCGTCCGGTCAGGTTATCGTCGGTTTCTGCCAGTGCAGCTGCAATGATCCCTAAAACTAGCGGTGTGACTTCAGTGGTGGCATCCAAATACCAGCAGGGGAGCGCAATACCGACCAGCGCAATAAGTACCCGAATACTGTAGTTAATTCTGTCGTTCGCCCAGTAGCGGCGTAAAGCAAGTTTTAAGCGGCTGGATTGCATGTTGGCTCAGTCAGTTAGGTGAAGCGCTAAAGATAGCAAAGTTCATATCGGTAAGGGTATAAGCCCCTATGAAAAATAGTGGCTAATGCATTTATTAGCAGAAATTTTACGCAAATGACTGTTCAGGCGCTATGGCCAAACAGGAGTTCTTGCTACTCTTTATCTGGTTTTTTTGAAAGCTTTTGGTGACAGCATGCGTTTAACAGCCAGTTGGCTCGCACAGTGGTTGGTTCAGGGTGATTATTGTAGTATCGCGTTGAGTGAAAACAGCCTCGTTTTAGATAGTCAGACTGAATCAGAGGAAATCCCTTTTGATGACTGGGATGGCGCGATCGCTGTGCATCGCGGTGTGATCTGGGGATCATTGGAAATTACCTCAGCCGATCAGGAATATTGCTGGGTGGTACACGGTTTGCCATGGCGTCAATGCAAGCAATTTGCCAGCATTCTTCTCGATGCTTACCGCAGCTGGGCGCAGGGCCGGGTTGAGAAGTTGGACGAAAAGCTGCCTGATATGCTTAACCGCATTGATTCATTTGTCGGTCAAACGACTTATTTACGTCAGTCCGAGCACCGTAGTCTTAACCAATTTCTGCAGCAGTCACTGGCGATGACGGGGTTGACCCAAGAATTAGCGGCCTCGTTCCGGCCGATGGCGTTCGAGAAAGTTGCCCCCTGGCTCGAAGACAATACTGGTTGGATAGAAGATACCAACCAGCAATGGTTACGTCAGGAAGCCGACAAGTGGTCTTCTTGGTTTGATAAGTTTGAGTCATCCCCATTGAACGAATCACAGCGAGAAGCTGTGCTGATCAACCAAGACCACAACTTGGTATTGGCGGGAGCCGGAACCGGCAAAACCAGTGTGCTGATCGCACGTGCGGGGTATCTGGTTGCCAACCAGGTCGCGCAGCCGGAAGAGATCCTGATGCTGGCCTTTGGCCGAAAAGCGGCGGAGGAGATGAGCGAGCGCCTCAGCCAGAAAGTAAACAACAATATTAAGGTTGCCACTTTCCACAGCCTGGGTACGCAGATTATAAAAGTGGTAGAAGGCGAACAACCAAATGTCTCGCCACTGGCTCTGGATGAAAAAGCTCGGGCAGATTGGATTGCCAAGATGCTGACGGAACAATGGCAGACTGCTGCATCCGCCAAACGTTGGCAAAAGCACCTTACCCAATGGCGGATCCCTGGATTTAAATCAGATAATTCGATGGAAAAGCAGGCAAGAAGCGAGCAGCTGGCTGCCTGGATCTGGCGTCATATCGAGCTTATCGGCCAACGCGGTGCCAACAAGTCAGAATTGAGCCAGAGTATCGAAGCCAGTGATGGTAAAGCATCACTGCCAAGGATGAAGAGTGAGCTGGCATTACTATGGCCGTGCTACCGGGCCTATCAGCAGCACTTGAAAACCACTAAGCAGATCGACTTTAACAGCATGATCCAAAAAGCGACCGAGTATGTGGCGGAAGGGAGATTTGTTTCTGAGTGGCGTTTTGTCATGGTGGATGAATATCAAGATATCTCACCGCATCGTTTGGCGTTGATTGAAGCACTGTGCCAGTCGACACAAGCCGAACACGCTCGCCCGACCTTGTTCGCGGTAGGTGATGACTGGCAGGCGATTTACCGTTTTGCCGGGGCTGATGTCAACTTAACCACCGGATTTGAAGAGCGCTTTGGTTCATGCCATATCACAGAGCTAGGAACGACATACCGTTTTAACAGTATGATTGGTGAAGTGGCCAACACCTTTATTCAGCAAAACCCTCAGCAGCTGAAAAAGAACCTGACTAGCCATAAGAAGCAAAAACGCAAAGCGGTGACGCTCTTGTGTCAAGATTTGCTGGAGCAGGAGTTGGTACAGCTGGCCTCGCAAAACAGTAACCCGACCTCTGTGTTGCTACTTGGGCGGAATAACAACCAGCGTCCGGAAAAATTAAAGGCATGGCAGAAACAGTGGCCGCAACTAGCGCTTAACTTTATGACCTGTCACGCCAGCAAAGGCCGAGAAGCCGATTATGTGTTTATACTGGATGTGAATAGGGGGATTTTCCCGGCTCCTGATCGAGAAACAGGCTTGGCGGGCTGCCTGCAGGCCAGAAATGAACACTTTACTGATGCCGAAGAGCGCCGTTTGTTTTACGTAGCACTGACCCGAGCGAAAAAGCATGTTTGGGTTTGTGCTGATCCGGAAAAGACTTCCTCGTTTGTTAATGAGCTGATTGACGAAAAATACCCGGTGATGAATAAAATCAAGCGGGTAAAGGTCGCTAAAAGCTAACGGCTATTACTCTGGCACTTAGTCAGTTGCTCTGTCACGAATAGGTGAGTTGAACCAAGCTCAGGGCTGATCGGTCGTTACCACCAGCTTGCCGCTGTGCTCTTGCTGTTTCAGTGTTTCCAGCCCGTCGGCGAGTTTCTCAAATGGCAGTACCTGTTCGATCATTGGATCGAGTCTGCCTTCTGCCACCAGGTTGCTCATTGTGTTACCAATATCTGCCAGGTGATGGATATGCTCGAGAGTGCCATGGGCATAGGTACCATGCAGGGCGACCTCATGCAAGCTCAGGGCTTTGGTGGTGGCCAGTAGCGGTACCTGATTAAATTGGTCGGCAACCATCACTATTTCACCGTTGTAGCGGATGAGGGCGCTCATGATGCTGCCCGATTTTGCTGAGACACAGTCAATCACAGAATGAACAAGCTGATCTTCAGTGAGCTCAATTAACTTCATGGCCACATTGTCTGACTTTGGGTCAAGAACCGCATCGACTCCGTAGCTAAGGAGCCGTTGATGGTGTCGCTGCTCGGCAATCGCATAAACGGTTGCCCCTGCTAGTTTTGCTAATTGTGCCGCAAAGCCACCAACCCCGCCACCAGCACCTGTGATAGCTATTCTTTGTCCGGGCTGGACATCTAACTTATCGTGCACGGCCAGCCAGGCGCTATAGCCAGCACAGGGTAGGGCGGCAGCCTGTTCAAAGCTGACTTGTTCAGGAATACGGCTCAGGGCATGGGCCTTGACCGTCGCGTAGTAGGCAAAGCCGCCTGCATATCGGGGATCGGCAAAACAAACCACCCGATCACCAGACCGAAAATGAGTGACATCTTTGCCCACCGTCGCCACAGTACCGGCAATATCAAGCCCTATAATCTGTGGGTATTGCCAGGTTGCATAGCCCCAGCTGGCGAGTTTGTAGTCGATAGGATTTAGCCCGGCAGCCATCACCTTGATGCAGACTTCATCGGCTACTGGTGTCGGTTTCGCTGCGCGGGAGAGTTTCAGGCAGTCGAGTCCTTCCGGTTTAGTGAGTTTCCATGCTTTCATGTACCACCATTAGTTTGTGTTTCTTATAAACATAAACCAAATTCAGCGACTTGCATGACAAGGAGTGAGAATATGGTGGTTGAATTAAGTGTAAAGGCTCATGATTTGGTACAAAAAAGGGAGACTATATCCTCCCCTTTCATAAGATGATGTAGCTTAGAAACCACAGCTAGAGATGTTTGTACCAATACTCCAAGTAGAACCGTCAGTAGAACATTCAGTTGTGTAAGTGGGAGAATTGAAAATATCTAAAGTTATACGGAACCATTCGTTACGAGAGTTGTGCCCAGTCATGATTCCTACACCACCATCGGAGAACTCGCTGTTGATACGTTGCCAGTAAACAGCACCGTGGTCTTGAGTATCTGTGAAATCCATACTGATGAAGTTTACTGCGTTCAAGTCAGTTGCATTGATATTGTCTACAGTATCCTTCACGTTCACTAGGTGAGCTAGACCCGATACACCGGAATCATCGAAGATGTGCTCAGATGTAGCACCTTCTTTATGAGTAAGTGCAACCTGAGATAGGTTTTGGTCAGCCCACACAACTGCGTTACAAGAAGCCCAGTCAGTGACCTGAGTGTGCAGTGCGTTATGGACACCGTAAGAAGGATCGGCATCTTGAGCGATGAACTCTTGCATATCACAAGTGTACTGATCGTCTACACCTTCGACTGGAGAGATGCCAAGGGTGAATTCGTACTTGATTCCGTTATCAGCAGACTGCTCAGAGGTTTCTTTGGAAACTAGGTCTCCTAGGATTTCCAGCGTGTCGTCGAAGGCGACTGTTTCTGTAGTGTAGCCAGCGTCAGTGTAGACTGCAGTTTTACGATACCACCCAGTACCAATCTGCTTTTTAGCTTCCCAGAGACCATTGAAGTATTCCACGAGTGCGTATACGGCATTAGGATTTGCTTCCTGTAAAGCCTTAGTTTCATCGTAAGACTTCTGCAGCGAAGGTATGATATCCCGTGCAAACTGGTGGATGTTATCTTCACCTTCAGCGATAAAGTCACCGTACATTTCATCTACTGTGATGTTATAGCGGTTAGCCACACGGTACTCTTGTTCTTCAACACGAGTGATGATTTGTTCACGCATTTCAATGCTGGATTGGATATTGTCACACGTGTAATCTCCATCGCCTGTGGCAAACTCAGCTTGAATGCTGTTCCAAACCAGCGTAGTCAACGGGGTGGTGTTACGGATGTTTTCGTTGGTCGCCATTGCGAATGTAGGCGGGTAGCTCAAGCGGTATGCTTCAGTTACCTTACCAGTATCAGAATCCACTGCACCTACGGGTACATCGATGATAATTGGAGCATATTCACTACAGTCAAAGGGAGTATAACCTAGGGCCAGCTCGTAGTTACCAGTTTCATCTGTAACAGCTGTAGGCTCGCCATCATCAGCTTTACCATTGTAGTTCATGTCTAGGAACACGTTAGCCCCAGTCAAGTAACCGTCGATGGCCTTACCGTTAACAAATACTGGAACGACACAGTCACAGACCGCATTACGATCATTAACATCACAAGCTGACAGCAGAACTGAAGTCATAAGGGCAACCAAAATTTTATGTTGCATATTAATACCTTTAAGATGTTATCACTTTACTTAATACTCAACTTGTTTGGTATTGTATGGGGTGATTGGGAATGGGGGCAGCGTTATTTGTCGGGTGAATGAGTTGGATCACTAACGGGGTTGACTTTAGCACTGGCTCGGAGGTGACAGTATGATTGGACAGAGTAGATAAAAGATATTTGGTATTTACTACAGTACTCCCAACCTTTTATTAACTTTGTGGTACGAGAGTTCGTTTATAACTCGGTAGGGGCCGAAACTGAGATTGTTCACCCGTGCTTTTATCAGTACAAAAGAAGGTTCATGAGAAGAAAAACAAAAAGCCTTCTCGACCGAGAAGGCTTGATTAGAATCTTGGTGGGTTAAACCGTCGCCGGGTTAGTCTAAACGCTCAGACAGGTAGGCATTATAATCGGGGATCTCGATTTCAACTTCTTCAGTGAGTTTTGGCGATGAAATCATGAAATTCGCACTGGCACGGTTTGTTGCAACAGGGATGTTCCAGACCGCAGAAATTCGCAGTAGTGCTTTGACATCCGGATCATGCGGCACGGCATTGAGTGGATCCCAGAAGAAAATCATCATATCGATCTTTCCTTCGGAGATTAGGGCGCCTAGTTGCTGATCTCCACCCATCGGGCCACTGAGCAAACAGTTTACCGGAAGGCCGGTTTCGCGCGAGAGCATATGCCCGGTTGTACCCGTTGCGTATAAGGTATGGTTTTGCAGCTTGTCCTTATGCTCTGCTACCCAACGCAGAAGGTGAGTTTTACAGTTATCGTGTGCTACAAGTGCGATGTGCTTGTTGGCTTGCATTGTGCGGGTCGTTACGTGCATTCAGGACTCCACTTAGATCGTGAGAATATTACCGACTGAAAAAAACTATTAACATTAATATCAAAGCCTACCAAAGAAGTACAACGCAAATACTTGAAATCCAAGGTGGATAACAATAATGCGCTTATCAGGCATGGTTTGGCACCAAATGGCTGAGAAAATATGTCACATGACCATGTATCTTGTTTAGCGCTGCGCCTTGTGGCTCAAGACATTAAAGGCAGGCCGAAATTCAGCAGGCGATAGGGAGTCGCTTATCACCTTGCTTGGCAGGTGTGTTGGGGTCAGCCATTCAATCTTGGGCGACAAGTCGCGTTCTATCGGTTTTTTTTCAAGGTGGCGGACGGCTTGATCAATCGACAGCATTGCCTGTTGGGCCATTTTGTCGGTGGGGGCGAACAAAATTTTCTCACGGCGCAATCCACGGTAGACGCCATGACTGAGATAGGTCGAGACAATACTGATATCGTTCGATTTACCATTGGCTCTCAATTCACTGATCGCCACTTCAGCGGCAACAGCGCCGCCAACGATGTAATCGAAATGCTGCCCGCTGGCAAACAATTGCTGGATCAGGTTGCGTTGCAATTCTTTGCTGTTATCGGCCCACAGGGTGGTAACGATATTGATATCGCTGTTTTTTACAGCATCACTGAATCCCTGGGAAACAGGTTTGGTTCCGCCACGTTGGGCGGGCCCTGGTAACCAGGCAATATTGACAATACCACTGCCTCGAGGGTGGCGCTTGGCGAGAAATTCTCCTGCGGCCTGGCCCATCTCATACCAATCTACTCCGACTTTGGCGGTGACATTTTTCCGGGTATCGGGATCGTAGAGGTCGATATCGTTGATCGTGGCGAAAACAGGGATCTCACCCGTCAGCCGAGACAGCATCCCTTGATAGGCTGTGCTATCGACGGTACCGAGAATTATGGCATCGGCTCCCCATTGCTGGCAGTCCATAATTTGGGACTGCTGCTTTTCAAGGTTTGGGTACCCGCCGGCCTCAAATACCTTTAATTCAACCCCTAATTGTTTGGCATGTTCGACCATGCCGTAATTGACAGAAAGCCAATAGGAGTCTTTCAGGTGCGGGTATACAGTACAGATTTTCCAGGCCTTAGATGCCGTCTGTAGCGGTTGGTAATCGATAGTGCGTGACTGTTTATTGTTGGCAAAAGGTGGCTTATGGGCAATTATTTCCACCCCGTTTGCCGAATGAAAAGAAAAAAAGAGTAATAAGAAAGAAAAAGTCCGCATTTTATTCATGATTAATAGCATCTATACCGTCATCGCTGGCAAAATAGTAATGCTTTATTTTGTGTGATTAAACCTAATTTTTCCTATTGTGGTTCTTCTGTATGACATTCACTCCTAGCGGTATCGGTCGGAAATTACTGATTGCCTTCTCTATGATGGCCGGGCTGATGATAATTGCTGCGGTTATCGGCGTGGCTGGTTTTTCTTTGGTCGCTAAAACCGAACGAACGGTTATCAACTCTGCAGTTCCGGCTTTGGCTGAGGCCCGTGAGCTTTCTGACTTAAGTACCCGGATTATTTTTACTGCACAAGTATTGGCCAAGTCCACCAACGAGAAAGAGCGAGAACGTCAGGGAAAAGCACTGACAATTCATATTGAAGGATTGAAGCATAGCTTGCGCGAGTTGGAACAATATTCTTTCGAGTCAAAGCTGGTGGATCAGCTGGACGGGGATGTGAAGAGAATTGTCGATAACTTGGCCATGCTGGGGTTGCTTGTCGGACGTAAGATCGACTTACAGGCCAAAGTGAACACACTGACTGAAGAAATGGCTAGCGCCACGATACAGATTGATTCCTTGTCTCAGTCTCAGGTGTCCAATGCCAATACCATTGCGGTGGCGAATGTCTCCCGTATTTATGATCTTGTTGATGACGGTAATAGAGCTGCGATCTTTAAAGCACTTGATAGCCTGGTTGAGGTAGATATGGATCTCACCGAGCGTTTGTTTGAGCTGCGCTTCTTATCTTTGCAGGTGATCAATATGCTCGATGACTCCAATAGGGTAGACACGATAGCGTCATTATCAAAAATTAAGGATCGCTTTACCAGCGCTGTCTCAGTGATGCATCACCGGGTTAAATCAGTGGAAGATCCTAGCCGATCGGTGCAGTTGCTGGCACAAACTCGGATCTTGAATCGTGGTGGGCTGTTGTTTAGCACTCAGGAGCAGCTGCTGTATGCCAAAAAAGATGTTGAAAGAATGGAGCAACAGAACTTGGTACTGTTTCAGCAACTGAATCAGACCGTAGGTGACATCATAACGGCGGCAAATGAAGGAACCCAGCAGGCAATTACCAAAGTCGACGAAACCCTGACGGTAGCACGAAACGGCCTAATTGGGATCTCTGTCCTTGGGTTGTTTGCATTGGTACTGATCATGTGGCGCTATGTTTACGCGCGGGTGATCCGCCGGATCAACGACTATAGCCACGCATTGATGTCGCTGGCTCGCGGTGACTTGGAAGTTCAGTTATCTGTCCAGGGAGAAGATGAACTGGCACAGATGGGGCGGGCGATCATGGTTGCACGTGATACGGCCTATGAACGTCATCGCCTTGCACAGGTGGAATCGAAGATTCGTATGGAGCTACAAGAGCATAAAACCAGCCTTGAGCGCCTTGTTGCCCAGCGAACCTGCGAACTGGAAAAAGCCAATAGCAAGTTGAATGAGGAAGTGACCAACCATGCCAAGGCCCGTGCTGAAGCTGAAAAAGCCAACCGGGCAAAGTCCGCGTTTCTGGCGACGATGAGCCATGAAATTCGCACCCCGATGAATGGGGTGCTGGGTACCGCATCCTTGCTCGCTGATACCGGCCTGACCGATAAGCAGGCAAGATACCTTGAAGTGATCAACCGCAGTGGTGAATCGTTGCTGGATATCCTCAATGACGTGCTGGATTATTCGAAGATTGAAGCCGGGCATCTTGATATCCGCCTTAATGCCTTCTCGCTATCTGAGCTGGTTTCAGATGTGCATGGCATGCTTGAAAACCGTGCTCTGGCCAAGCGTATTCAGCTAGCTAGTTATATTGAACCCGATACGAATGACTACTGGATCGGTGATGCGACCCGGATCCGCCAGGTGCTGGTCAACCTGGTCAGCAATGCAATTAAGTTTACCGATGAGGGGCAGGTTCGTATTCATGTACGGTTAGACCCGATGTTTAACGATGAACTATTGTTCGAAGTTGAAGATACAGGGATTGGTATTGCAGAAGATGAGCAGCAAAGCATGTTTGATGCCTTTCAACAGTCGCTCGAAGGGCGTCAGACAGTTGGTGGAACTGGTCTAGGTCTGGCAATCAGCAAGCGGATCATCGAGGCGATGGACGGCAATATTGGCGTGAATTCTATACCGAATGTTGGCAGCAGCTTCTGGTTTAGCCTCCAGCTGCAACCAGGAGAACGATCCCATGTTGTTGATAGTCAGCAACAAGCCGTGTCATCTGCGCATATTTTGCTGGTAGAGGATAATCCGGTCAACAGTTTGGTTGCCGAAGGCTTTCTGCATCGCCTCGGCCACCGTGTTGTGATTGCCGAAGATGGCAGGCAGGCTGAGCAGGCGTATGCGGAGCAGGAGTTTGATATTGCTTTATTAGATATTAACTTGCCTGATACTGATGGGGTGACTTTACTCCATCGGCTGCGCCGGATTGAGGAAGCCCGTCATAGGGAGGCCTGGTTTGAGCCAACACCGATGGTGGCTTTCTCGGCACATGTTTTCCGTGAAGAGGTTGAAGTGTATTTGGCGTCAGGCTTTGCCGGGTTCTTGCCAAAACCTTTAGTTGAGAAGCAGTTGGTAGAAACGATAGGCAGTATCCTATCGGGTGATAAACGCGTCGTAATAGAAGAGAGCCTGAATCAAGATCCCCCTGAAATGAATACAGAGCAGGAGCAAAGTGAAGTGGTGGAAGAACAAGTATGGCCAATACTGGATGACAAAGTGTTAGGCAGCGATCTGCAGGTACTGGGTGAAGCGCAGGTGAATAAGCTTATTAATCTGTTTATTGAATCCTCCTCCGAGACGCTTGATAAGTTGTTGGTTGCTATTGATGATAGGAATTTGCAACAAGTCTCAAGCCTTGCCCATACACTGAAAGGTGCTGCTGGGACCATGGGTCTCACAAGGCTTCATAAATCCTGCCTAGAATTTGAAAAATCTGCCAAAGAGGGCGCAATCGAGCATCTTGATAGCGCCGTTCTATCAGCGGTATTTGAAGATTCAAAGCAAGCACTGACTAACGCGTTTAGTAACGGTTAGCCTAAGAAGTAAGACTTGGTCTCTGATTTGATAGGTTAAAAGACAAGGAGGTTTTTGTGAGCTATGAATGGTTGATTTTTGATTTAGACGGCACGATCAGCGATCCCAAGGAAGGTATTGTAAAGTCATTCAACTTTGCGCTGCATCACTATGGGTTTACTTCCCGGAGTGATGTTGAGATAGCAACCTATATTGGTCCGCCATTGGATCAAACATTTATCCAGCTAACTGGAAACAGCGATCCGCTGTTTGTCGAAATGCTGGTGGCCAAGTATCGAGAGCGGTATGCCGAAATTGGTTATGCCGAAAACCACCTCTACCCCGATATTAAGCAGACATTGTTGGAGTTGAAGGCGAAAGGCCGTTGCCAGCTTGGTGTTTGTACCTCGAAGCGGGCAGATTTTGCCGAAAAAATCCTGGCGATGTTTGGATTGCTCGACGTATTTGAATTCGTCAGCGGCGGGGATATCGGGATCGAAAAATGGCAACAGCTTGAAGCGCTTCGTCAACAGGGGGTGATTAGCCAGCGCGCAGTCATGATTGGTGATCGGGCCGTTGATCTGACAGCGGCGCAATGCAATAAGCTCGACTCTGCCGGAGTGCTGTGGGGTTATGGCTCAGAGGCGGAACTGAAGCAGGCTTCTCCTACACACCTGTTTAGTCGGCCGGAACAACTGCTTGAGTTGTTACGTTGAATTAAAGGGCTTCCAATACCCGAAGGCCATTACTAGCTTTATATATCTTGGTGAGATGGTTCCTATTTATCAGAGCTCTGCTATGTAACTAAAGCTTGAGTGTCGTTGACAGTCTAGAACCATCAATGACACTTATTGACCCAGAATCAAATTTATTGTCAACGAGTATCTTTAACGTATATCAAACTGCCAATGGCTCAGACAAAAGTCGTGCTATTTATGGTACTTTTATTCATCCAATATGCCCGAGTTAGAGCATTAAATCTAACGTGGTTATGTCCCTTTATAATCACACATTCACGCTAATACCTTGAAATTAGTAGTTAACTGATAGCGCCAATTGCTACCAGTGGTGCCCACCCATGAAAATCCGGCTAGAAACTTCGCTACATTTAAGTCAATCCCGGTGTTGTGAAGCTAAACTCATAGATATGGGTCATAAAGATCAAATGCGGCTATGAAAAAAATAGTTGGGTTGGTTGGCTTCTTACTCTTATTAATCATCTTCAGTCAGATGATTAATCAGGACAGCTTAATTGCAAGGCAAGTAAAAGCCATTGCCACACCTGAAGCTAATTATCTGCTAAATATTAATCAGCACATCAGCAAAACCCAACGGCCTGAAGAGACTTTTCCATTTCCCATTAAGGTGGGGAACATTGGACCTGTGCAGTCCCTTTATTCTGGCCCCAGTCAATACCCTTTTTATTGCATGACTTTAGACTCAGGTTTAGGCCAGCCTTTAATAGATAATCAAGCAGGTTTTGGGGTTCCCGTTTATGACATGGTTAACGGCGAAAAACACCTTGGTTATTCTAAGGATTGTTTATTAAAAACGCGTCTCGCCTATGTTGTTGTCGATAAAAACAACAAGTTACATAGCAAAACTGAACTTGAGCTCAAGCAATCGCCACTAAACAAAGATGACTTATTAATTAGGGTAGAACAAGGCACTATCAACCGTTATATCTACACCATTTTAATGCCTATTAATGCCACTGAGATCGGCAATCAAAGCAGTGCCAATGCCTGGAATAAACGCTTGATTTATCGCTTTGAAGGAGGCTCAGGCATAGGTTACAGACAAGGGCGAATTAAGCTGTTCAGATTAATTAATAAAGAGCTTACCCAATTGAAAAAAGGCTACGCCTTAATTACCTCCAGCGGTAATAAAACCAGTTATGGATATAATATGTTGCTGGCAGAAGATACCGCCAGGCGGGTAAAGGTACAATTTGTAAGCTTATTCGGTAAACCTTTGTATACCGTTGGGATCGGAGGCTCTGGCGGTGGCCTATCGCAATACCTTATCGGCCAAAATAGCCAGGGAATATTAGACGGTTTACTGCCTTTGTATTCTTACCCAGACATGGTAAGCGTCGCCACTTATGCCTTAGATTGTGACTTACTTAACAACTATTTCAGCTTTCTAGCTAGCGATAGAGTCCGATGGCAAGATTGGCAAAATCGACAATATGTGGAAGGTCTACGGGCAATAAATGGTGCGAAACAAAAGGCCGGTTGGCTGCAACCGTTAAATCAGTTATTGCGTTGGCAAAAACCAGAATTTCCACGAGGTAATAATGAATGTATCAACGGCTATTTTGGTTTAAGCAGTTACCTTAACAACCCTAAGCAAGGCTTTCTGAAACCCTACTTTCATGATTCTGTTGTTGAACAAGTCAACTGGAATTATTGGCAGGATATGGTGCATATATTTGGCCAGGATGAACACGGTTTTGGCTTATCAACCTGGGATAATGTAGGGGTTCAATATGGCCTGAAAGCGTTGCTCAACAACCATATTACGTTTGATGAATTTATTGATTTAAATAGAAAAATAGGCTCATGGAAGCCTCTAAAAGAAATGAAGGCAGAACGAATGCTCAGCCTTAGTGCCAATATTCCGCCAATTTGGTTATCGCTATGGGGAAATCATAATATTACCAAAGTCGACACTGTCTCGGCGAAACGACAATCGGCTCCATTAGCAGCCATTAACAAGGCCTATGAGTATGGTCAGGTGTTTATTGGCCGTATTTCCTTACCCATCATTGATATTCGCCCTTATCTTGAAGGCGATTTGAATATGCACCATACATCGGCCTCTTTTGTCAGCCGCTTACGGATCCTCGACTCGCAAAAACATGCTCAGAATCATGTGATATGGATATCAGATAAGCAATATACTCCAATTGAAAAAGCCTATGATGTTATGGATAAATGGCTGATGACCATAAACCAGCTACCCGATCATTTGTCTTATCAACAAAAAGTACAAAGGGCTAAGCCCATTATGGCTAAAGACACCTGTTTTGCCGAAAACGGTAACATCATTGCCTCAGGCAAAGGCGTTTTTAATGGTGATTGGAATCACCAAGCAAATGGTACCTGTACTAACCGTTTTCCCATCTATAGTAATAGTCGAATAAAAGCAGGCGCTCCCTGGCAAGGAAGCATTTTTAAGTGTCATACCATTCCTATCGAAATAGCCATTGAAAATGGCCTGTATGGCGATTTGGATTTGTCTGCCAAAGTGAGCGTATTACAGCAAACCTTTCCGGATGGGGTTTGTGATTATACGCTTGGTGATATGGGCAGGCCAAAACATCTAAGCCATTAATACCAATCAGCATAAGTATTTGATCATTCTTGCTGGTTAAAATTACCTATTACTGCGTTAGAATTTTTGTAATTAGAACCACTAGTTACTGCAAATTCTTCCTTGTCTTAGGTGATTTTTCCTGCGCAACTATCTGAACACTTACTTATCCCGATTGGTATAACGATAACTGCTCGGTCCCTAAAACATAAAAAAGAGCCACCTCTTTTGGCTAGAGATGGCTCTGGTATTGGCGGGACTAAGTGCCTAATTAGCTTTCGTTTGGTGAGATCTCACCCGTTGAACTCGGGTTGGCAGCATCGCCACTCCACTCGAACCAGCCGCCGTCAAAGACACTGATATTTTCCCAGCCCATGACGTAGGCATAGAAGAAGGTTTCGGAAGCACGCCATCCGGTGCCGCAATAGAAAGAAACATTTTGCGCTTGGTTAATTCCCCAATCCTTCCAGAAGGCTTCGATGATATCAGCACTGATCATCGTGTCATCCGGATTGCGGAAGTCTTCTAGGTGGTAGGCATCAGAACCGGCATGCCCCCATTTTGACCCGGTAATACGACCTTTGGGCTTGATGTATTTATAGCCGCTGGTGTTACCGATATATTCTTCCCAGCTACGAATGCTGACTAGTGACTGATGCTCAGGATCGTCTAGCATTGATTTGGCTTGTGGTACATCAATGATCAGCTCAGGACGTGATGGGATAGGGCGGCCGAAATCAACATGCTGGCTTGCTTTGTTAAGAAGTGGCTCTGTGATATAGCCTGCGTTGACCCATGACTTCCAACCACCATTAAGCAAACGCACGTCATCGACACCCGCGTACATCAAGATACTGGCGGCACGGGCCGCCGCCGTATTGTCTCTGCCGTATAACACGACCGTGGTATCGAATCGGATGCCGAGTTGCTTGATGGTTTTGGCCAGCTTCGAATCATCAACCCGGTTCCACCAAGGTTCAGACTCAATCTTGTTGGTATTGAGGTACAGTGCACCTGGGATATGAGATGCGAGGTATTTGGTTGGTGGCCCCCAGGCAACTTCAACGACTTTGAACCCTTTTTCCGGTGCATACAGGGCGTGATCACCGTTGATAACCTGCTTTAGCCATTGTGGTGAAACTAGCTGTTGAAATCTTGGTAGCCGCTTCAGCTCACCGGAATAGGTGTCGATATCCTGAGAAATGACCGAGACATTATTGATGCCGATGCTGTCCAGCTGCTTGCGAAGAACAGTCGCTTTCTCTGCGCCGCAGTAAAGGTAAGTTGGCTTGGTAAATTCAATGCCTTTGCTCTGTAACAGCTGCTGCAGATGTGGCGGACGCAAGGTGCTTAGCCAGTCGGAATCAAAGTTGATCGCGCCGGGAAAGTGTCCACCGCGGGTTTGTAAAGCTTCAGGCCATCCGTTGTAGTGATTGCTGGAACGACAGTCGATCACTTGAATGTCGGAAACAGGTAGCTTGGCTAGCTCATCAAAAGTGGTTGCCATAAG
Organism: Photobacterium sp. HL06; assembly: GCF_059552575.1. Lineage (NCBI taxonomy): Bacteria > Pseudomonadati > Pseudomonadota > Gammaproteobacteria > Vibrionales > Vibrionaceae > Photobacterium > Photobacterium sp. HL06. The sequence continues at coordinate 2,726,159 of NZ_CM183914.1, read as the reverse complement.
CGGGGTACTTATTAGGGTAAATAGAGGTAACAGTAGCCGTCTGACAGAAAACATGTTCGTAGCCCAGTAATGAAAGGAGGCTAGCATTATATAATGCTAGCCAGGCTGGTTATTTACATAAGATCACAGACTTAGGCAGAAGTGCGTGGTTTTTTGTTTCTAGTGCCGGATCCTGTTGATTTATTGTTTTGTGGCTTTCGGCCCTGGGGTTTGCCGTCATTCTTGTCGCTATTGGTACGACGTGACTGCGGCTTTTTGTTGCCACTAGGCTTATTTGCGCCGGGCTTTTTAGTTGTCGTGCGGTGACCACTTGCATTCTCGCCAGAACGCTGACCGTCCTTGTGTTCAACCTTTGGCTTTTTCGGCTTCTTTGGTTTTTTCGCTTTTAGTGGTTTTAGCGGCAGAGATTCAGGCAGTTTGTTGACCGGAATAAAGCCAAACACATCTTCACGCGGCAAAATTTGCTGTGTTAAGCGCTCAATAGCCGTTAATTCTTTGAATTCGTCACCACAGACCAGCGAGATAGCCTGGCCTTCTGCTCCTGCACGGCCGGTACGGCCAATACGGTGAACATAATCTTCTGCGATATTTGGCAGATCAAAGTTAACGACCTGTGGCAGTTGGTCGATATCGATACCACGAGCGGCGATGTCTGTAGCAACCAGAATGCGAACCTCACCACTTTTGAAATTGGCAAGGGCTTTGGTACGAGCGCCCTGGCTCTTGTTTCCGTGAATGGCTGCAGCCTTGATGTTGCGTTCATCAAGGAAAGTTGTCAGGCGGTTAGCGCCGTGCTTGGTTTTGGTAAATACCAGCGCCTGTTTCCATTTGTTGTCTTGGATCAGCTTGGCCAGTACCGCCGGTTTTTTCTTTTTATCAACCGGGTGAATCCACTGTTTTACCGTGGGTGCAGTCGCGTTTCGCGGGGTAACAGAAATCTCTACCGGATCATTTACTAGGCCTTTTGCCAGTTGACGAATTTCATCAGAGAAAGTGGCAGAGAACAGAAGGTTCTGACGATTTTTTGGCAACACAGCCAAAATCTTACGAATATCGCGGATAAAGCCCATGTCCAGCATACGGTCGGCTTCATCCAGTACCAGTACTTCAAGCTGGTTGAACCGAATGGCTTTTTGGTTATAAAGATCCAGCAGGCGACCTGGAGTGGCTACCAGTACATCGGCACCTTGGCGCATGCGCATCATTTGCGGGTTGATTTTTACGCCACCAAACACAACGGCTGAGCTTAGCGGTAGCCGCTTTGAATAAGTTGCTACGTTGACACCAACCTGGGCGGCAAGCTCACGGGTTGGGGTAAGAATCAGCGCTCGCACCTGGTTTGGGCGTACTTTAGGGCCTTTCGACAAGCGCTCTAGAATAGGCAGGGTGAAACCAGCAGTTTTGCCTGTTCCTGTTTGCGCAGCCGCCATGACATCCTTGCCTTCTAGCACTGCAGGAATTGCTTGAGCTTGAATTGGCGAAGGTGTTTCATAGCCTTGATTAGCGACAGCTTCAAGGATCGGGGTACATAAGCCCAGAGAGGCAAAACTCATAAGATAGTCTCAGTCAAAAGTAACAAAAGTTGACCTGCCTCACAGAGACAGGAAGCCGGCTAGCTTACAGCAGCTTAGGATAAAGTGCTAGGTAAGAACTTATTTAGGCGGCTACACCTCTCTGGGTGCGATTCGTTATTCGACCGCTGCAATCAAGTTTTCAAAGCGCTCGTTCCCCACAAGTGAATCGAAGTCTTGCTCCTCCCTGGCCAGCTCTTTGAGCGAGGCACTGCCAAGGATAGCCTGTTCTAGATCGGAAATGGCCTGCTCTTCGGCTCCCAGGCAGGCATAGGCACAAGCACGTTGATACAAGGCATGGGCATTGGTGGTATCGAATTCCAGCACCCGGTTACACAGACTCAGGGCCCAGTGGAACTCACGGATCTCCATCGCGGCGTCGGCTTTGTGGGTCAGGGCCTCGAGATCGCCGGGGCGGATTTTGAGGATTTCATCATACACTTCCATTTTCTGTTCGGGGGTCTGTGAGCCTTGCGCTCTTAGCCAGAGATTATGGACCTCATTGATGATCTCTATCTCTTTGTTGTTCTGGGCGATGATCCGGGTTTTGCGTTTCAGGTCGCGTTCAAGCAACTGGAATTTCTTTTCATATTGATCAGCAATATCCCGTAACTTTTCATCAGCCATCTGCTTGGTATTTTCTTTAATCTCTTTTAAAGACTGCCAGCCAACTAATGCAAATAGGGAGGCGGCACCGGCGATCAGGTAGAAAAAGTAAGTAACGGTGACATTGGCATAGTTCATCGACTTATCGGCGACACTCAATTCACGATCGGTGATCTCGATAGTGAGCTTGCGTTCTAAATCTTGCTGGTCTTTACGCAGAGATTTGAGTTCGTCCAGGACATAACGTTCCATCAGGGGTTTGTCATAAATACTCTCTTGTGAGTATTTTTCCTGTCCCCAGGCGGGTAGTGACAATAAAGCCACAACGAGAACAGATAACAGCCATTGGTACATATCTGAGTCCTTTAACATTCAATTAGCCAATAATTAGCAGACTATATACCTAATAAGCCGGGCAGATAAAGTGTGGTAATGGAGAGTTTTGATGATAGTTGTTTGAATATTGGTTAAGAGTTGCCACTTATTGCTAGTTCAAGCTGTGGCAACTCTCAAAATCAAAAGCGAGGGGAGCTAATGCTGGTGGCACTCCGGGCGTTCAAATCCGCCAGTCTGCTGAACCGTTGCTAGCATTGCCTGACGTTTTGCTTCTAGTTCCTGCGTGGCACTAGAAGTAGACGGCGTATCGTCACCAATCTCACTGTCCGGTCGCTTTGAAAAGACGTGAGCCTTGTTAAATGTAAGCATGTAGTTATACCCTCGAAGTTAATACAATTGGTTGAATAACAACATCCTGTCGTTTGATGGTTAAAAAAGCATCATCCTTATTATTATTTGTAAGGGATGAGTAAACAGGCGTAGATCATATAAATCGCAAGGTTGTAGGCGTAGAGAGTGCTATTTCTTGAGGTAAAGTGCGATGGCTTCCCTGGCGGATGCAAAGGCAAATTTTTCTGGTTGCAAGTCAGTGATTTTCACCCACTCAACACTAGCCACGTCATCTCCAGCCTTTAATGCAGGCTTCTGTTCAAGCTCGACAGCGAAAAAGGTGTCACAGGTTTTGTATTCGATAGTTTTATACTGATATGTGTTTGGGTAGGAGCCGAAATACTGAGCGTGGTGTGGTTGAAACATCAGCTCTTCCTGCAATTCACGAAACAATGCCTGTTCTAGTGATTCATCATGATCGACAAAGCCGCCCGGAAAGTCCCACATCCCCTTGCCGGGCTCTCGTCCCCGGATAGCAACCAGCACTTCATCCTGGCAGCGGATAATAGCAAGTACTGCCGAGGCGCTATTATGAAAGTAGGTAAAGTCACACTGGCTACAGTGAAAGGATTTATCTGACTGTGCTGTGAACGCGGGTTGACCGCAAGAAGGACAATACATGCTGCTAGGCTACTGTTGGCTCGAAAGGCGCGAGGATATCGCAGCTGTAAAGGGATTGCCAGTTATGCCATGTGGTAGAATAGGGTAATATACGTCGAAATAGTCCATCTCTGGTTAATAAAATGTCTGAAGAAGAGTATGAAGTAGAAGCGTTAGCGGTTGAGGTTTCAAATCAGCCAATCGAGCTCTACAAGGTATTGAAAATCGCCAATGCGGTCAGTGGTGGCGGTGAAGCAAAATTTGCGATTTCCGAAGGTTATGTGGCCGTTAATGGTGAGCTGGAACAACGCAAACGTCGCAAGATGTATGATGGCGATGTGATTGAATTCAACAATGAATTTTATGTCGTGATCTGCGACCAGCCTGTCGATGAAACGCCACAGGTGGTTGAACCAAAGCCTGCGAAAAAAGCGGATAAGCCAGTTGGTAAAAAAGCATCAGGAAAGAGTGCTGCTAAAAAGCCTTCTTCCAACAAAAAAACTGCGAATAAAAAAGCGGGAAGCAAAGCTAAAAAAGCCGAGAAAACTACCGGCCCTGCCGATCAGTCAACTGGTCGTAAGCCAATAAGCTTTTAGGCCTATAGCAAGTAGAATCGATGAGTTAAGACTCTTAGCGTTGAAGAGAGAAACTGCCGTGAATGGCAGTTTCTCATTATTACCAGCAAGTATTAGTGGTTATTAACGCTCAGTCCGTACTTCTTGATTTTGCGGTAGAGGGTCGCAATACCAATACCCAGTTCGTCGGCAACCAGCTTACGGTTGCTAAGCCGGCTGATAGCCTCCTCAATTCTGATTTTTTCCATTTCCTCAAGGCTCATGGCGCATTCGTCGGAGTTGATACTCTCAACATGATGCTCCGTTTTCACCTGCTCAAAGTAAGGAGGAAGCAAGTCGACATCAATGGTGTCGCCTTCCGGCACGACATTGACCAGGTACTCTATTAAGTTGCTCAGCTCACGCACGTTGCCAGGCCAATGGTAGGCATTGAGGCGTGCCATTGCTTCGTTAGTAATACCCGGATAGCCCACGCCAATCTTGCGGGTATGTATCTCAAGGAAAAACTGCACCAGCAACTCTACATCGCCCTCGCGCTCTTTAAGCGGTGGTAGGTGAATTGGGATCACGTTGAGGCGGTAATACAAATCTTCTCGGAACTTGTTGGTGGCAATCATTTCAGCAAAGTTGCGGTTGGTCGCCGAGACAATTCGGATATCAATCGGAATCGCCGTGTTTGAACCAATCGGCATCACTTCGCGCTCTTCCAGTACCCGTAGCAGTTTGGCCTGGAGCGTCATCGACATATCACCAATTTCATCGAGGAACAGTGTCCCTTTGTTTGCTGCCTGGATAAGGCCGGTTTTGCCTTTAGTAGAAGCGCCGGTAAAGGCTCCTTTAACGTAGCCGAATAGCTCACTTTCAAGCAGCTGATCAGGAATAGCGGCACAGTTAATGGCAATAAAAGGTTTATCACTGCGGGTACTCAAATCATGAACCGCATGGGCAATTACCTCTTTCCCGGTGCCGCTTTCACCATTAATAAGCACGCTTGAAGGGCTGCTGGCAATACGTGAAATTAAGGTTTTTAACTGATGCATTTTTTTGCATTCACCGATCACACTGGTAAATTGCGGTTGGGGTTCATTGATCGCAAATGATTTATTTGGCTGGTGGAAGGCCATTAAAAAAAGCTGGTGGCCACGGGCATCATGAAATTGACCGACGACGAGTTCTTGCCGCTCACCGAGAGAAATGATGTGCTGCTGGTGGCCTTTTAATTCATTATTATGAAAAGACAGCGGCTGAATATTGACTTCGACACGTGATAGCTCTTCACGTTCAATATTGAGGTTATTCAGTGCGGGCTGGTTACCATATTTTACCCGGCTATTACCATCGAGGACTAATACCCCCTGATCCATATTTTCGATCAGGCTGGTAAATACTTCATCAAGTCCGTCATCATGTTCATTGTTGCTGGCCAGTACCTTAGAGACCACAATTTGGGAAATGTGCTGAATGTAGTCAGAGAATAACTGGACGTTCTCTTTAATTCTCTCGCGTGACTCTTCGGTAAATGCCACGAGGCTTATCACCCCGATACAGCGGTCATCCGCCATGATGGGCACGCCGAGAAAAGCGGTCTCACGGCAGGTTCCTTTGTTGCTGCAGCCATTGCAAAGTGGATCTGTACGTGATTTAACAACCACTTTTTCTTGGTGTGTTTCAAGGATATACCTAAATATTCTTGAGCTGGTATTGAGTTTTTTGCCAAAGAATTTGCTGTAAGGCCCGGTGCCGGCGATACGGACCAAATCGGCATCAACGACCTCTGCGTCCAGCTGAAGTACGGCTGAAAGCATTTGAGTAAAGCGCAGTATGGTTGGCTGCAGTTGCATGAGTTCGGATTGCTGGGCGTTTTTCAACATAATTCAGGGCTATTTTGGGAAAGACTTAACAAAGTTAAACAATATTGAATGAAACCTGCTTGATATAAGTCAGTGTTTTCCGTCAGATTCGCGATGCGAAATAGGAATTGCAAGCAAGGTCACATCTGAATATCAATATGATAAACGGCTTTTAGGGCGCTATCATTTTGGTCGCTATCGCTGATAGTAGTTGATAGCGTTCGACAAGGTATAGGGGAAGCAATAAAGTGCAACCAAAAATCTTACCCCTTGTAATTCAAGGCCTGGCGGTGTTTTTTTGATTATTTTTTCAGTTTTAGTCGTTGTTGGCATAGATATTGGAATATGTGTATCAGTTGTCTGTTATGACCCTACAGACTTTTTCCAGCCGCATACGATAAACAATTTAATTACTGGGAAGAATAAAATGAAAAGCATTAATGAACTGATCAAGGAAATCAATGAACTAAAATCTGAACTTCATAATAAAGATTTCCTTTTAACCTGGGAACAGAGCCCTGAAGAGTTAGAGCGTGTTCTAAAAACCGCACAAGCTTTAAAAGCAATGCGACAGGAAAATATTGCGACAAACGTATTTAAGAATGGCCTGGGTATTTCACTGTTCCGTGATAACTCAACCCGTACCCGTTTCTCTTACGCTTCTGCCATTAACATGCTTGGCCTTGCGCAGCAGGATCTAGATGAAGGCAAATCACAAATTGCTCACGGTGAAACCGTGCGTGAAACCGCCAACATGATTTCATTCTGTGCTGATGCTATCGGTATCCGTGATGACATGTACCTAGGTGCCGGTAACGCTTATATGCGTGAAGTGGGTGAAGCCTTGGATGACGGCGTGAAAGAAGGCGTATTGCCGCACCGTCCAGCATTGGTCAACTTGCAGTGTGATGTCGACCACCCAACTCAGTCAATGGCTGATCTGGCTTGGCTGGAAGAGCACTTCGGTGGCTTGGACAAGCTAAAAGGCAAGAAGATTGCGATGACTTGGGCATACTCCCCAAGCTACGGTAAGCCGCTATCTGTGCCTCAGGGTATCATCGGCCTGATGACACGCTTTGGTATGGACGTCACTCTGGCTCACCCAGAAGGTTACGACCTGATCCCTGAAGTGGTTGAAGAAGCGCGTAAGAACGCAGAAGCCTCTGGTGGTAGCTTCACTCAAGTTGCCTCAATGGACGAAGCATTCAAAGATGCTGACATCGTTTACCCTAAATCTTGGGCTCCTTACCAGGTGATGGGTCGCCGTACCGAGCTGCTTCGTGCCAACGACCACGATGGCCTGAAAGCGCTTGAGCAGGAATGTCTGGCTCAGAATGCCAACCACAAAGACTGGCACTGCACCGAAGAGATGATGAAGCTGACCAAAGAAGGCGAAGCGCTTTACATGCACTGCCTACCAGCCGATATCACTGGCGTGTCTTGTGAAGAAGGTGAAGTGGAAGAGTCAGTATTTGAGAAATACCGTATCGCCACTTACAAAGAAGCAAGCTGGAAGCCATATATCATTGCTGCAATGATTATGAACCGTAAGTACCAGGATCCTAGCTTAGTTCTTCAAGAGTTGCTGGATGACGCTGAAAAGCGCGTTAAGTAATTCACCGATTATACGCAAAATAGCTACAAAGCTTGGGTAATTCTAGCCCTTTCGCGGGGGCACTGATTCCGGTCCCCCCGCATTTTCTCTCAATTCATTCAATGAGGTCTGGTCGTGTCTACATTCTCTCTAAAAATGGAGATAGCCGATAACCGCCATTATAACGGTCAGCAATCTCCTCTATTCACCATTGATGAAGCGGAAAAAGCCCGCGCCTTCCATCAGAAAGTTGAAGGCTACCAGCCAACGCCTTTGCACTCTCTCGACTGCTTAGCCAAAGAGATCGGCGTTGGCAAAATCCTGGTAAAAGATGAAGCACATCGCTTCGACTTATGTGCATTCAAAATGTTAGGTGGTGCCTACGCCATCGCCCGTTTGCTTTGCGATGAATTCAAACTCGATATCAATGCTTTTGATTTCGACAAACTGAAAAACGATATTCCGGAAAAAATGACCTTTGCTACCGCAACCGACGGTAACCACGGACGTGGTGTGGCATGGGCAGCCAATAAACTTGGACAAAATGCCGTGGTGTACATGCCAAAAGGCGCGGCAGACGAGCGCGTTAACAACATTCGTGCCTTGGGTGCCGAGTGTATTGTTACCGACATGAACTATGACGATACCGTTCGCCTGGCAATTAAAACAGCTGAAGAGAATAACTGGAAAGTGGTGCAGGACACAGCTTGGGAAGGCTACACCGAAATCCCGACCTGGATCATGCAGGGCTATACCACTATGGCGGCTGAAGCGGTTGATCAAATGAAAGATCAGCAGATTGAGCGCCCGACACACGTATTCCTACAGGCTGGCGTGGGTGCCATGGCTGGTGGTGTACTGGGTTACCTATGCGACCAGTTCGGTGCCGATAAGCTTCACTCTGTTGTTGTTGAGCCGGATCAGGCTGACTGTATCTACCGCTCAGGTATCAGCGAGCAGGGTGAGATGATCAACGTTGACGGCGACCTTGCCACCATCATGGTTGGCCTGGCTTGCGGTGAGCCAAACCCACTTGGTTGGCCGGTGCTGCGCGATTGCTCCACTCAGTTTGTCTCATGCCAAGACAGTGTTGCTGCGCTGGGCATGCGGGTACTGGGTAATCCGCTAGGCAATGACCCAAGGGTGGTTTCCGGTGAATCTGGCGCTGTTGGCGCGGGCTTGCTGGCGGCAGTTTACTACCATCCTGAGCGTGAAAAGCTGATGGAAAAACTAGGGCTGAACCAAGACTCAGTCATCCTGCTGATCAATACCGAAGGTGATACCGATCCTGTTCACTATCGCGAAGTTGTATGGCAAGGCAAACACCCAACTCTTTGATTTTTATTTTTGCTAGTTAGCACAATTACGGTATCGAAAGTGCTCATTTATATCCATAAACTCCGCGCTTTCTCTTTGTTCTTGCACTAACTAGCTTCAATAAAAAAGCAAAGGTAGCTCAAAGAAATATTAAAAGAATTAATTAGCGCCTTGTACGTGTCATCGAAAATACAAGGTGCCTCGAAAATAGATCATGCCGGATGCGATGACCACCGTCCGGCCCAAGGAGAATTACAATGACAATGAACATCCCATTCGAAAAAGTGTTGGAAAAAGCCCAAGACTACAAAGCGGATATGAGCCGTTTCCTACGTGACATGATTGCGATCCCGAGCGAAAGCTGTGATGAAGAAAAAGTGGTATTGCGCATCAAAGAGGAAATGGAAAAAGTCGGTTTCGACAAAGTTGAAATTGACCCAATGGGTAACGTACTGGGTTGGATTGGTCATGGTCCGCACTTGATTGCAATGGATGCCCATATCGATACCGTTGGTGTGGGTAACATGGATAACTGGGAATTCGACCCTTACCAAGGTATGGAAGATGACGAAGTGATCGGTGGCCGTGGTGCCTCGGATCAGGAAGGCGGTATGGCTTCTATGGTTTATGCCGGTAAGATCATCAAAGACCTAGGCCTTGAAGACGAATACACCTTGTTGGTAACAGGTACGGTTCAGGAAGAAGACTGTGACGGTCTTTGCTGGCAGTACATCATCGAAGAAAGCAAGATCCGCCCTGAGTTCGTGGTATCTACCGAGCCAACAGATTGCCAGATCTACCGTGGCCAGCGTGGCCGTATGGAAATTCGCATCGATGTTGCCGGTGTGAGCTGCCACGGTTCTGCACCTGAGCGTGGTGATAACGCTATCTTCAAAATGGGCCCAATCCTTAACCAGCTAGAAGACCTGTCTCACAACCTAAAAGACGACCCATTCCTGGGCAAAGGCACACTGACTGTATCAGAAATCTTCTTCACTTCGCCAAGCCGTTGTGCGGTAGCTGATAGCTGCGCGGTTTCTATTGACCGTCGTTTGACCTGGGGTGAAACATGGGAAGGTGCACTAGACGAAATTCGTGCACTGCCTGCGGTACAAGAAGCGAAAGCCGTGGTTTCTATGTATGAATATGACCGTCCTGCCTACACAGGTTTGGTTTACCCAACAGAGTGTTACTTCCCAACATGGCTAATCGATGAAGAGCATGTAGCGACTAAGACATTGGAAGCCTCTTACGAGCTATTGTTCGACAAGAAACCAACTGTTGATAAGTGGACATTCTCAACCAACGGCGTTTCTATCATGGGCCGCTACGGTATCCCTGTGATTGGCTTTGGCCCAGGTAAAGAGCCAGAAGCACACGCGCCAAACGAGAAGACCTGGAAAGATCACCTTGTTACCTGTGCTGCGATGTACGCGGTGATCCCACAGATGTACCTCGAAGAGCTAAAGAAATAATCATCAATGTTGAATAACCAACATTAATACCGTTTTCCGTCCCGAGGGTGTCAGTACGCTCTGCCTTAATGCTGACCTCATATCCCCCTCGGGATGGATTTATTGTTAAAGCTTTATCTGCTCGAAGTATCAGTTGGTTGACTGGTACTTCGAGCAGGTATTAGTGAATTAAGCCACCCCTTTTGTATAAAGAAAAGGCAAAGGATAGCGTTATGATCTCTCCCCATTCTTTTTCCTTGAAGTCAGAAAATGTCGCAACGGCTGAGCCAGAAGCCACCTTGATCCGACAGGGGATCGTGGTTGACCATCAAGCCGAACGAAAAGCCGATATCTTGATAGTTGATGGCAAAATTGCCGAAATAGCCCCCGCAATCTCTGATATTCCCGACAATATACATATTATCGATGCCGCTGGCCTGTATGTCATGCCGGGGGGAATTGATGTTCACACTCATTTTAATATTGATGTCGGGATTGCTCGTAGCAGCGATGATTTTTATACCGGGACCAGAGCCGCGGCCTGCGGCGGCACTACCATGGTGGTTGATCACATGGGGTTTGGCCCAAAAGGCTGCAATCTGCATCATCAGTTGGCTGTCTATAAGGAATATGCCAAAGATACTGCCGTTGTCGATTACAGCTTCCATGGGGTGATCCAGCATATAAATGAAGAGATCTTGTCTGAAATGGCCGCGATGGTCGAGGTTGAGGGGATTTCGAGTTTCAAGCTGTATCTGACCTATGGCTATAAGCTTGACGATGAATCGGTACTGCGTGCCTTAACCCAACTCAATAAGGTCAATGCCCTCACCACTGTTCATCCTGAGAATGATGCCGCTATCGCGTTGCGTCGTAGCCAGTTGCTTGAGCAGGGGAAAACTGCACCCAAATACCACGCCCAGAGCCGTCCGCTGGAATGCGAGGCTGAAGCCATTGCCAGAATGATTAACCTGGCTAAGCTGGCTGGTGATGCACCGCTGTATATCGTTCACCTCTCTAACGGGCTTGGCTTGGATTATGTCCGGCTTGCCCGGCAGAACAAACAGCCGGTATGGGCCGAAACTTGCCCGCAATACCTATTGCTCGATGAGCGCTGTTATGAGCGTGAAGATGCGCTGAAGTTTATTCTCAGCCCGCCGCTACGCCCGGTCGAAGAGCGCGAAAAACTCTGGCAGGGGCTGATGGATGGCAGTATTGATACGGTAGCAACCGATCATTGTTCCTTTACCTATCACGAGCAAAAACAGCGTGGTAAAGATAATTTCAGCGCTTGTCCGAATGGGATGCCGGGCGTTGAGAACCGGATGCCGTTGCTGTTTTCAGAAGGCGTGATGGCCGGGCGGATCAGCCCGAGCCGTTTTGTTGAATTGACCAGTTATATGCCTGCCAAACTGTTTGGCTTATATCCGCAAAAAGGCAGTTTGGCCAAAGGTGCCGATGCCGATCTGGTGCTGTTTGATCCCAAACAACAGATCACCATCACTCACGATTTATTACACGACAACATCGATTACACCCCGTATGAAGATATGAAGTGTCACGGTTGGCCGATGATGACTATTAGCCGTGGACAGGTTGTCGCATGTAATGGCGAATTTATGGGGAAAGCCGGGAATGGCCGCTTTGTTCGCCGTAAACCGTTTCCGCATCAATAGATGTGTCAGAAACGGTGTTAAACCACAATTAGAATTCAAGGAGTTAACATGAAACCCACTGCTGTGGTTGCCCTTGGCGGCAATGCATTATTGCGTCGTGGCGACGCACCAAGCTTTGACAACCAGTTGGCTAACATCAAGATTGCAGCCAAGGCAATTGCCGAAATTGCAAAGGAATATCAGGTTGCGATTGTCCACGGTAATGGACCGCAGGTCGGCCTGCTTGCCCTGCAAAACCTGGCTTACGATAAAGTCTCGCCTTATCCGCTCGATGTCCTGGGTGCAGAAAGTGAAGGGATGATCGGCTATATGCTAGCCCAAGAGCTGCAAAACCTAATGCCTGATGCTGAAGTGACCAGCCTGCTGACTCGAATTGAAGTGGATGCTAACGATCCTAGCATGCTCGATCCTTCCAAGTTTGTCGGCCCTGTTTATAACGAAGATGAAGCTGGCATTTTGGCCGAAGCCAATAACTGGATCATGAAGCGCGATGGTGAATATGTTCGCCGTGTTGTGCCATCACCAAAACCTATCAACATCATTGATAAGAAGTCTATCGATACCTTGCTTGATGCCGGGCAGATTGTGATTTGCTGTGGCGGCGGCGGGATCCCAGTCTGCCGCAGTGAGTTTGGCTACCAGGGCGTCGAAGGGGTAATTGATAAAGATCTGGCGGCAACCTTGCTGGCGAAACAGCTCAAGGCCGACAAACTGCTGATCCTAACTGACGCCGATGCAGTTTATCTGGATTGGGGCACAGAGCAACAGCGCGCGTTGCGGGCAGCAACTCCTGCTCAGCTAAGTGAATACCAGTTCCCGGCAGGCTCAATGGGGCCGAAAGTTGAAGCCGCAGCAGACTTTGCTCAGTTCGGTGGCCGTGCCTATATCGGTGCCCTTGAGGAAGGCCTGGAAGTCTTGGCTGAGCGTGCAGGTACCTGCGTTGCTGTTTAACCACTAATAATTCCCTACAGATAACAAAACGAGACGTACCTAAGTAAAAATGTATAAAAACAGTGCTGCGCGAAAGGCCATACCGACAGGTTTTATCAGATAGTTTTCTGCATAGCCTGGCCTAGACAACATAATAAGTAATATCTGAAGCAGCATAACAACATAAGGGTACGTCTCATCCTTTTACCCAAAAAAGGTAGAACATTATGAGCAATTGTCCGAAGGATATGACACTGCCACCAGACCTCAGTATGAAAAAAGGATCTGGGCCGGTTCGCACCAAGTTCCCCATCTATTCCAACTCCCTACCTCCCTGTAATCATGCTTGTCCGACAGGCAGCAACATCCAAGAATGGCTGTCCCTGGCTCAGTCTGAGCAATATGAAGATGCTTTTCAGGCACTTATCAAAAACAACCCAATGCCTGCTATCCATGGACGAGTTTGTTATCACCCTTGTGAGTCTGCCTGTAACCGCGCCAATGTTGACCAAGCGGTAAGTATTCATGCTGTCGAACGATTCTTGGGTGATCAGGCGTTAGAAAAAAAATGGCAGGTTCGGTTTAATGCCGAACCGACGGGTAAGCGGGTATTAATTGTTGGGGCAGGGCCGAGCGGTCTTGCGACGGCGTATCACCTGAAGCGCAAAGGTCACGATGTCGAGATTCGCGATGCGGCTCCGATGGCGGGTGGCATGATGCACTTTGGTATTCCGGCCTACCGTTTACCGCGCAATATTCTTGAAAACGAAATTGCCCGTATCGAAGCAATGGGTATCAAGATAGTGCTCAACCATACGGTTGAGGATCTATTAGCCGAGAAAGTGAAAGGACAGTTCGACGCTGTCTTTCTTGCGATCGGTGCCCATGTTGGCCGAGGTGTTGAGATCCCGAATGACGATCCTGGCAAGGTGATTGATGCGGTGTCCTACCTCCGGGCGATTGAGATGAACTCGGCTCCTAAGCTAGGCCAGCGTGTGGCCGTGTACGGTGGCGGTAACACCGCAATGGATGCGGCACGTACTGCACGCCGGATGGGGGCGGATGTTATGGTGATCTATCGCCGTGACCGTGCCCATATGCCTGCCCATGACTTTGAATGTGTCGAAGCGATGGAGGAGGGAGTCACTTTCCACTGGCAGCGGACAATTAACCAGATAGACGGTACAACGTTCAACCTGGAAAAAATGGCCATTGACGACAACGGTCGACCTCAGCCAACGGGTGAGTTTGAAACCGTTGAAGCAGACTCGCTCATTCTGGCATTGGGCCAGAATATCGATACCAAGCTAACCAATGATATTCCGGGTGTTGAGCATAAGAGGGATGGCACCGTCATGGTCAACGAGCAGATGATGACAGGTTACCACGGCTTATTTGCCGGAGGTGATATGGTGCCAAGTGATCGTACTGTGACCATTGCTGTCGGCCACGGCAAAAAAGCAGCCGCCAATATCGATGCATTCCTCAATAAACGTATTTTCAGTAAAGTCTCCAAGCAACCACTGATCCGATTCGACAAGCTGCACCTATGGTACAAAACCGATGCCGAGCAGAGTGAGCAGCCTGCGATCCCGGTGATCAAGCGTGCAACGTCATTCGATGAAGTTGTCGGTGGCCTGACCGAGCAGGAAGCCTTGTTCGAGGCCCAGCGTTGTTACTCCTGTGGTAACTGTTTTGAGTGTAATGGTTGTTTTGGTGCCTGTCCGCAAGGGGCAATTACCCGCCTCGGAAAAGGTAAAGGCTACAAGATAGATTACGACAAGTGTACCGGATGCGAAGCGTGTTACTCGCAATGTCCTTGTCATGCGATCGAAATGGTCGCGGCAGAAATGGAGTAGGAGCTGATCATGACTGAGAAAACGATCCTTTCGTCCGAGCCCGTCATGCATACTTGCGACGGAAACGAAGCCGCGGCGCACATTGCCTATCGCGTGAGTGAAGTGTGTGCAATATATCCAATTACCCCGTCTTCCACCATGGCAGAGTTTGCCGATCAGTGGGCGGCAGAAGATCAACGCAATATCTGGGGTAATATCCCGCTGATCGCTGAAATGCAAAGTGAAGGTGGTGCTGCCGGTACGGTTCACGGTGCCTTGCAAAGTGGTGCGCTTACTACCACTTTCACTGCATCCCAGGGCCTGATGCTGATGCTGCCAAACATGTACAAGATCGCTGGTGAGCTTACCTCGGCTGTTTTCCATGTTGCCGCACGTTCGCTGGCCGCGCAGGGGCTGTCTATCTTTGGTGATCACCAGGATATTATGGCTGCGCGTGGTACAGGCTTTGCGCTGTTGGCATCATCGTCAGTTCAGGAAGCCCATGATATGGCGCTGGTGGCCCATGCTGCCACGCTGGATGCGCGGATCCCGTTCATCCACTTTTTTGATGGTTTCCGAACCTCACATGAAGTCAATAAAATCAGCCTGATCCAGGATGCTGATATTCGCACTATGATTTCCGATGAGCTGGTGCGGGCACACCGTGAGCGTGGCCTAAGTCCGGACTCACCGTTCATTCGCGGGACGGCACAAAATCCGGATGTTTATTTCCAGGGGCGGGAAACCGTCAACCCGTACTATGCCAAAACACCTGCGATTGTTGAGGCGTGCATGGACAAGTTGGGCGAGCTTACTGGGCGTCACTATAAGCTGATGGAGTTTTTCGGAGCCCCGGATGCTGAGCATGTGGTGATTGCTATGGGCTCAGGTATCGAAACAGTGAAAGAGACTGTCGAGTACCTTGTTGCACAGGGCAAGAAAGTGGGTGTGTTGCAGGTGCGCTTGTATCGTCCATTGTCAGCTAAGCATTTGCTAGAAGCGCTGCCGTTGACGACTCAGAAGATCACAATCCTTGACAGAACCAAAGAGCCGGGCGCCAATGCCGATCCGCTGTATCAGGATATCTTGACCGCTCTGATGGATTCTTTCAATGAAGGCGGGCAGGATCACTTTGCGCAGATGCCGCGCCTGATTGCCGGGCGTTATGGCTTGTCGAGTAAGGAATTTACACCGGCAATGGTTAAAGCTGTGTTTGATAATCTCGAACTGGCCAAACCCAAGCATCACTTTACTGTTGGTATCATCGATGATGTCAGCCATTCCCACCTTGATGTGGATACGACATTTGATATTGAGTCCAACGATGTAGTACGCGCAATGTTCTATGGTTTGGGCGCTGACGGCACGGTCGGGGCGAACAAAAACACCATCAAGATCATTGGTGATGATCCGGATTATTTCGCCCAGGGTTATTTTGTCTATGACTCGAAAAAATCCGGCTCGCAAACCGAATCTCACTTAAGGTTTGGCCATCATCCGGTAAATAGCCCTTACCTGATCCAATCGGCTAACTTTGTGGCCTGCCATCAGTCGACGTTTGTCGAAAGTACCGATATGTTGGCAAAAGCGGCTGATAATGCCACCTTCTTGCTCAATACTACCGAGTCGGCTGATACGGTTTGGGATAGCTTGCCAGCTCGCATGCAGCAACAGCTGATCGAACGCAAGATGCAACTCCATATCATTGATGCCTACAAAGTTGCGCGTGATACCGGTATGGGGAACCGTATCAATACCATCATGCAGACTTGTTTCTTTGCATTATCTGGCGTGCTGGAAAAAGATCTGGCGATAGCCAAGATCAAAAAGGCCATCGAGAAGACCTATGCCCGTAAAGGCCCGGAAGTGGTACAGAAAAACTTTGCCGCTGTTGACCATACGCTTGCCCACCTCTACCAGGTTGAAGTATCGGATGCTGTGACTGCCAGCGAGCTGGATAAGCCAGTGGTTTCCGAGCAAGCTCCAGAGTTTGTGCAGAAAGTAACGGCGCAGATGATGGCAGGCAAGGGGGATTTGATCCCGGTTTCCATGTTGCCGATTGATGGCACCTATCCGTCAGGCACGACCCAGTGGGAGAAACGTAACATTGCCCAGAAGATCCCGGTTTGGGAGCCGCAGGACTGTATTCAGTGTGGTAACTGCAGCATAGTGTGTCCGCATGCCGCGATTCGCGCCAAGTTCTATGATAAGTCGAAACTTGATGAGGCGCCGGAAGGCTTCAAGTCTGCAGGGATCACTGCACGTGGCTTCCCGGATACCCGCTATACGTTACAGGTCTACGCAGAAGACTGTACCGGATGTAGCTTGTGTGTCGATGCCTGTCCGATGGTGACGCAGGAAGCAACGGATGATCAGCCGGAGCGTAAGGCGATTAACATGGAACTTAAAGCGCCATATATGGAGCAGGAGAAGCAGAACCTCGACTTCTTTGAAACTATTCCATATAACGAGCGCGCCCGTGTCGATTTCTCTAACGTGCGTGGGGCCCAGTTCCTACAGCCATTGTTTGAGTTCTCGGGAGCGTGTTCCGGTTGTGGTGAAACGCCATATCTTAAGCTGATGTCCCAGTTGTTTGGTGATCGCCTAATGATAGCCAATGCAACGGGATGTTCGTCTATCTATGGCGGTAACCTACCCACTACACCATGGTCGAAGAATGCCGACGGTCGTGGTCCGGCATGGGCTAACTCCTTGTTTGAAGATAATGCCGAGTTTGGTTTTGGTTTCCGGTTGGCGGCGGTTAAACAACATGAGATGGCCGAGCAGTTGGTGGTGGAAAACCGCGAGCAGCTTGATCCATTGCTGGTTGACCAGCTATTGCATGCCGAGCAGCTTACCGAAACGGATATTCAGGCCCAGATCAAACGGGTGGATGCCCTGAAAACCCAATTGGAGACCATAGGCACTGAATCAGCATTGAATCTGATGTCAGTAGCCGATCAGCTGATCCGTCGCTCGATCTGGATTGTAGGTGGTGATGGCTGGGCATATGACATTGGTTCAAGCGGCCTTGATCATGTGCTTGCCAGTGGTGCTGATGTCAATGTGCTGGTGATGGATACCGAAGTGTATTCCAATACCGGTGGCCAGATGTCGAAATCCACGCCGCTCGGTGCCGTAGCGAAGTTTGCTGCTGCCGGTAAACAGGCTACCAAGAAAGATGTGGCCATGCAGGCGATATCGTACAACAACGTGTACGTTGCCCGGGTAGCGCTGGGTGCCGATCCGCAGCAGGTGCTGCTGGCGATGCGAGAAGCAGAAGCCTATAAAGGCCCGTCAATTATCATTGCCTACAGCCACTGTATTGCTCACGGTATCAATATGGAAGACGGCTTGCATCAGCAGCAACTGGCTGTTAAATCCGGCCACTGGCCGTTATTCCGCTACAACCCGGCACTGCGCGATGTTGGCGAAAATCCGTTCTCGCTCGATACGCTGCGTCCAACGATCCCGCTTGAGGAATACCGCTATAACGAAGCACGCTATCAGATCTTGCGTCGTAGCAATCCAGAAGCCGCTGCAGACATTACTGCTCAGGCTCAGCAGGTTGCCAAGCGTAAGTGGCAGCTTTATGAAGAGCTAGCGACCCGTAACCAAGGTTCGGTTGCACCGCATGTGGAGCTAGATAGTCACTAATTGCGGCTGGACTTAAATAATATCAAAGGGCCGTCAGGCCCTTTTCCTGTTGTGTTTGAAATTTTAGCTTAATATTACCTGCAATTTATTGCTCCTATTTGTTGCATATTTAACCTCGTAAAAAATACGGGTAGTATGCAGTAAAGCAATAAGAAATATTATAAATGCAGGCGCCTTTCTTGAGTGGCGTCGTTTTGTCGCATCTAGGATAAAGCAGACAGTATATGAGCAGGAAAATCCATTATTTGGAGCGTGAACTGTATGACCTTGTAAAGAAAGATAAGGCTATTTTTGATTATCTGCATGAGGGATCATTGGATGGAATATGGTATTGGGATCTGGAAAACTGCGAAAATGAGTGGATGAGTCCTCGCTTTTGGGAGTTATTAGGATATTCGCCTGAAGAGAAGCAACATTTGGTTTCAGAGTGGAAAGACATTATTGACCCTAATGATTTACAGGTTGCTATAGAGAACTTCAAAAAGCACTGTGAAGACCTAAATCACCGCTATGATCAAGTTGTTCGATACCAGCACAAAGATGGTTCATCCGTATGGGTCCGCTGTCGCGGAACTGCCATTAGAGACTCGTCCGGCAAACCTGTCAGGATGCTAGGAGCACATACTGATCTTACGAAACTTATCCTGGCTGAACGTAAGATTTCTGAACAGCAAGCCGAACTTGAACGCTTGAATAATGAGCTTAAAAAACTAGTCATCACCGATGAGCTGACTCAACTGCATAACCGACGTTTTTTTGATGAACAGTTGGAGTCTTTGGTTAATCGGTCATTGCGCGACAATCAGCCACTCTCTTTGATCATGCTAGATGTGGACAATTTCAAGCAATATAACGACACGTTTGGCCATTCTTATGGTGACGGCATATTGAAAATCGTTAGTGCTATTTTGTCTGAATTTACGCGTGAAACAGATGTATTGGCGCGGATAGGTGGGGAGGAGTTTGCTGTTATTTTGCCTGCCTGTAATAAGTCAAAAAGTATTATCGCTTGCCAAAGAATTCGTGCTGCATTTCATGCCTATCCGTGGGATAAGCAAAAGGTAACTGTAAGTTTTGGGATCACCACGATTAGTGGTTGTGAGCCCCTCAGTAATAGCCCATCGCCTTTGGGTAATGCCATGCTCGATGCTGATAAAGCGCTGTATTATTCTAAGCAGAATGGTCGAGACCAAATCAATCATTTTAATGATATTTGCTGGACTAATACATAATAAGACAAGGCTAGCAGAGAATGATCTAGGGTAGTGACAAGAAATTTGAATCTGAACCTTTTCATTGTTGTTGCTGAACCTGATAATTATTGTGTTTGGTATTATTACCGTCTTGACTGATGATTGAGTGAGAAAATGATAAAAATTAAATGGTTGTCTTGTTTGGGTGCATTGGCTGGGTTCGTTGCTGCTGGTAGTGTCTTGGCAGCACCGCAGGTGGCAACGTTAGAAGATGGCCGTCAGGTTGTATTGCACGATGATTTTACCTGGCAGTATGTTGTTCCTGTTGAACAAAGAGAGCATCTGCAAGGAGCACAACCTAAAGCCGATGCAAAAGCGGGCTCGGCGGTCATTGCCGCACCGGCTGTAATTACCGCTGTACCGGTAATGACTGCCGCTAAAGGTGTTTATTTTGCTCCTGGCACCAATAAAAATATCCAGCAATTGAATCGCTCGGGAGTTGATGTGTTGCTGCGTCCTGCCACATACAGTAATGGCAAATTGGTGATCCCAACCTCACTGACGAACCAAAGCACAGAGTCGGTCATTTTGGTCGAGCTGAAAGTCACAATTCGTGATGAGCAAGGCCGTGAGCTGGCCAGTCAACAAGATAAGATCTGGACGTCGGTAAAACGTATAGCAGAGACTTATTTCCGTCCTAAAACCCAGCAGGATGGCAAACCGTTGGAGATAAAGGTGCCACAAGCCAAAGGGTATTTTATCGAAGCAGAAATTGTTGAAGTCGAACATTGGTGATGGGCCGGGGATAACGGTTACGACAATTGATTGATAGGCCAAATATCGAGACGCAAACCGGTATGTAAAATCGTAGAGAGAATGAACGTGTTTACTTATATCCTTGAAATGGTGTGCATTGTTGCTTTTGCCCTTAGTGGCGTGCTGGTTGAGTCAAACCGAGGCAAAGATATAGTCAGCGTGTTGCTGCTAGGGTGGGTAACGGCCTTAGGTGGTGGGACACTTCGGGATATTATCATCAACACCGAACAGGTATTCTGGATCCGCGATTCAACGTATTTCTGGGTAGCGTTGTTGAGCGCCAGCGTTGGTTTCTTTCTAATTACCGAGATAAGAAAGTCAAAAGTAGAGAAGATGGTGACGTTTTTCGACACGATTGGCGTCTCTCTTTTCGCTGTGTTGGTAACAGCAAAGCTGTACTCAACGGGTTATGCTGCCTACGTTGCGATTAGTATGGGGATGGTTACCGCGGTATTCGGAGGAGTGCTCCGTGATATTCTCGCCCACCGCTCAAACATGTTTAACAATACAGAGTTGTATGCCACACCTGTGATTTTGGGGAGCGGCTTATATATTCTGATGCACAATGTAGGTGTGATTGATTACATAGCTTCCATTTTAGCTATGGCATTTATTGTAATGATGCGGTTGTATGTAGTGGCAAAGCAAATCAGGTATCCGGACTTTTTAATTTTGAAGTAACAACGCCTCTTAATGGCGCTTGTACTTCAATAGCTCCAGTTCAATTTCCCGATTATTGACATTAAGTAGCAAATCCAGGCTCTTAGGGTAGTCGCTATCCCTGCTTTTCATATAAGCCGCTAGCAGTTTTACGTCATCAGGGCGAGGTTTGTAGCTAAGGTTCGGGAATGTATTGTAGATAGTGGCAATCGCATCTTTCAGTGTTTCTGTATTGGTGCTGGTATTGGTATTGGTATTGGTCATTACTGGTGTTCTCGCTTTTTGTTGTTCTGGCTTCGGGCGAGATGCATTGTATGCGCGAATTGTGACAGTCAGTTTGCACTCTGATGTTATGCAACCGGATGACAGGTTGGCTTGTGTTCAATCAGTTTTTACGCCCTCACCTCGGCATAGCCGAAGCATGCCGAGGTGATGAAAAGGCACGAATCTAAGAGGCTTTCTTCAGCGCTTTTTTCAGCTTCTTAAGCTTGCCTTGCTGCTTGGCAACTTTAGCTTTACGAGTTTTGATTTCGTCTTTGAGTGACTTCACTTTTTTTGAAACTTTGGCCATTGTGATTCTCCTCGAGATTGGAGTGTGAAGGCGAGGTTGTCCTGTTTCATCTTTTCTTCCGCTGTGTTGCCTCTGCCATCGTAATTGATCCCCCCGCAATTGAATCCGCAAAGTACTTATAATGTATATACGATAAATACGCTTAGGGTGAACAGATTGCTTGAGAATTCCGTGGAAGGCTGTAGCGCTTGGTTTGGTGGATTGGGGTAAGCCATTCAGGTTAAGTACTGTATAGGCTTAACTAGTTGTATAAAAAGAGAGTCGTCGATAATTACTATTATCAAAAATAAATTGAAAGTGTTTGGCGTATTGCCCTGTTTTTCGTTTGGCTTAGATGAACCACAATATCACTATCTGACGTAGATACTAAACAATAGGAAATTCAGCAGAATGAGTACACTTACGATTGTTGCCAAAATTGAAGCAAAGCACGACAAGATTGACTTGGTTAAAACAGAGTTACTGAAGCTTATCGAGCCGACACGCAAAGAGAAAGGGTGCATCCAGTACGATTTGCACCAAGATAACAACAATCCTGAAGTGTTTGTTTTTTACGAAAACTGGGAAAGCCGTGAACTTTGGCAAGAACATATGAATAATGATCATCTAAAAGCTTATATGCAGGCCACTGAAGGTGCTGTGGCTCAGTTCACCCTGAACGAAATGAGCCGGATTGGATAGGTTGAAGGTAGCGTTATAGCAAGTAGGGGGCAGTTACAACCGCTGCCCTTCCAACTCTTTCCAGTTAAACACCGCACTATTATTGTGGCATACCTGTCGCTTGGTTAGTGATCGCATACTTATCCATTAATTCCGCAATAGAGAGCGGCTTATCAAAAAAGTACCCCTGTACGACATTACAGTGATATTGACTTAGATGCTGGTACTGCTCTTGGGTTTCGACACCTTCAGCGACTATCTGCATGTTGCATGATTTGCCAATCGCGATGATGGCTTTGACCAGAGACTCGCTTTCACTACTGGTAAGAAGCTTGTCGATAAACGAGCGGTCGATTTTGATTTCACTGATCGGCAAGTTGTTCAGGTAACTCAGTGAAGAGTATCCGGTACCAAAGTCATCAAGGGAGAGTCCAAAACCGAGCGCTTTCAGCTGCTCAAGGATCGGTGCGACAGAGACAATGTCGCTGATCAGGATATTCTCGGTAATTTCTAGCGTGATCGAATCAGTTTCAATACCATTGACGCGTATTTCACGAGTGATCTTCTCTGCAAAGCCGGGTTGTATGAGCTGCTTTGGTGAAATATTAATAGATAATGAGACAGGCCCAGGCTGGGATTGTATAAACCCTTTAAAATCTGAACAGGCTTGCTTGATCACAAACCAACCAATGTCATGGATCATACCGATATTTTCAGCCACGGCGATGAAGTCGACGGGAGAGACATGGCCGAGTTTTTTATTGTGCCAGCGGCAAAGTGCTTCAACACCATTAATACGCCCGGTAGTGACATCAATTTGCGGTTGGTAGACGACGGATAGTTCATTATTGTCTAGTACCTGCCTTAATTGCTCTTCTAGGGTGAAATCATAGAGAACCCGTTTGTTGATGCTGTCGTCGTAGAAAAGCACTTCTCCCTTATGACGAGCTTTGGACTTGTACAGCACAATATCGGCTTTGCTGATCAGCTCCTCCGGAGCTTTGCCATCAGCAGGATACATGGCTACACCAATACTGCTGCTAGAGAAGATCCATTTACCGTCGATATAAAACTGATTGGCAAAAACCTGCTTGATCTGTTCAACCTTTTTTCGTGCACAGTGTTCGTTATTTAGCCCTTGAAAACAAAAAATAAATTCATCACCACCGAAACGTGAGACAGTATCGCCAGGCCCGATTATTTTCTTAAATTCATGACTAATGGCACTCAGGAGCTGATCGCCAACGGTATGGCCATGTAGGTCGTTGACCTTTTTGAAATCATCTAAATCAACAAACATCACAGCAAGCAGCTTATTAGATATCGTGGCTTGCTCTATTCCTTTGTAGATATTGTCATGGAGAAGGGCGCGGTTAGGCAGATCGGTGAGAGCATCATGCTGCGCCATATACTGCATTTGGTTTTTGGTTGCTTGCAACTTACGAAAATCACTGTTGATTTTCTGTTGGAATAACCTGAAGCGACGGGCAGTAGCTTTACTTAAACGGATGGAAAGAAAAAGGGCGGCTGCGGTGAGTAGCAGGCTTAGTAGGATAATCTTAACTAACTCTTGCTGGTTTTGTTCTGTTAGCTGGGATTGGCGTTGTTCGATGAATTCGTTCAGCTCGCTGACATACCAACCTGTTCCGACTGTCCAGTTCCAACCCTGAACATTCATGACATAACTCACTTTCTCCGTTTCACCGTTTGTCAGTGGCGTAGGCGGGCCGAGGAATTGAACATAGCCACCGCCATTTTTACCCGCTTCGAGCATCGCTTTAACAAAGTAATTGCCTTGACTGTCTTGTCTGTTGATATGGTTTAACCCTACATACTCAGGTGCCGCGTGAGCAAGCAACGTTCCGTCCTGGTTAAGTACGACGAAGAATCCGCTATCGCCGTAGCGAATGTTGGTCAGCTGATTAAGTAATTTTTTTTGAATATCTTTTTCTACATCGACAATGTAATCACCTGTAGCAATTAACCAATCAAGGGGCTCGAAGTATTTGGCAAAACCAATTTTTTCAAACTCTTCGGTATCTTTTTTGTTCTTGATAAACCACCAACGCAGGTAACCTTCTTTCTCAGTTTCTACAAGATGGATCATTTTCTTCATCGCATATTGTCCACGGCTGTCCGTGAACTCCCACCTAGAGACACCTTTAAGGTGGGGGAGAAGCGGATGCATCACGTTGGTACCGTCCATCTGATCGATGAAAAAGTAGCCGCGTCCGTCATTGAAACGGATATTACGCAATGCATCTGTGATTAACTTAGTAACCTGCTCTTTCGACTTATCGCTGTTTTGTTGGTAGATCGATGTTGCGATCGCGTGGGCCTCGTAAGTGCGGTCTCGGATATTTTCCTTTAGCGTCTCAATGGCGCGGTTCTTTTCATATTCAACTTGCATGACAGCTTGCTGAACTTGATTTTTTGACAGTGTGCGCTGGCGTTCAATGATATCCGTACGTAATAGCTCAATATTATGTTTAGCTTTTGCCTGGTTATTGTAGATCACAGACAAGTTTATGATGAGCGTGAATATGCCCACCATAATTACCGGGGTCACTTTGATCAGGCGAAGTAATCTTTCATCGCTGATTCCATCCATAACACTTCTGACAGCCTAATTGGGTATAAAAGGACGACAATTATATGTATTTTTTATGTTTTTTCTATTGAAGATTGCCCGATGCTATCTGTTAACCCGTATGAACACGATTTACTGTGATGTTTGTTATGTTGGTGCTTAACCGTGGCAAAGTAATTTTGAGTTGCTATCAAGCATGCTGTGTGTTCGGTGTCATATTTGTGGTTATCTTTTATCCGTTTATAATCTCCTTTTCTAAATGCTTTAGCCCTTGCTTAGTGCGCTTAACGGCCTAATAAAAAATAAGAAGAATTCCGAATATGATGGATTCCGTGTCGTCTCCAACCAAAGCCGATTTCCTTGCTCTCTTCAGGCGGCGTGCTGCATCTTTACTTGTTGTCATACTATGCCTCGGCACTTGGTGGCAGCTGGCTCATTGGTATGAGTCTTATCTGGAAGATGAGTATTCGATCCAAACGCAATATGAGTTGAATCAATACGCTCAGAGCTTATCTGCGGTGATTAACAAACGATTGACACTACTTCATGCGCTGGGGTCATTTGTCGAGACGGATATTGTTCAATTTTCGACTATTACTGCTGAATCTGAAAAAAAACAAGCAGAGACTTTTCTTGCAGGGTTGCGCTCATCTGATGAGGGGATACGCAATTTTGCCATCGCCCCTGGAGGTGTTATCGATTTCGTTTCTCCGCTAGATGGCAATGAGAGAGCGATCGGTCATGATCTTATTAATGATCCTCATCCAGGAGTACGAACTGTTTCTCTTCGTGCGATTGGAAGCCGGGATATAGCACATTCGGACCCTTATGAACTTCGGCAAGGTGGTTTGGGACTCGTCGCTAGAAAGGCAATCTATGATGCCAAAGGCTACTGGGGGCTCGTCAGTATGGTTCTTGATATCGCTCCCGTTATAGAAGATGCGGGTTTGATGAGCGAGGAGGCCAATATCATTATGGCGCTCCGGGATAGCCAGGGTCGGGTTTTCTTTGGCTCACCACAGGTCTTTGAGCAATCAGAAATAACCAAACAGGTGAACATGCCTGATGGGTATTGGGAAATGGCTGCAATGCCAATAACCAGCCTTAGCAGAAACAATAACCTAATAATCTTTAAGGCGATCACGGCTGCATTTTTAGTCCTGTTGTGCGGGGTTGGTTTTGTGCTGTTTCCGGCAAAAACACAGCAGAGGGTAAGCTCAGACCGCCAGCCAAGACGTTTCACTCAACTGAAGCCACTGCCAAGCTTATCTATTAAAAGCCCGTTCACCCCACCAGGGTGGTTATCTCCCTTACTGACCTCAACAGCGATTATCGCTGCGGTGATTGGCTTTCACAGCTTTATTAAGGGAAGTGATGATTCGGTACAGAAATATCAACTTACACGCTCTATAGGGCAAATAACTAACAATCTTGAGCGAAAGCTGGATGCCGATCGTGAATATCTGTTGCTGGTTGCGCAGGAGTTGGCCCAAGGTACGCTTGATATTTCGTCTTTTCAGACAAGGCTTTCGCGTTATGTTAATGATCACTCAGGATTGATTAATGTTACCTGGTCTGATCGCGATTTTGTTATTCGCAATACCGCTCCGCTTGAAGGTAACCAGCAGGTGCTTGGTCTTAAGCTGTCTCTGCCTGAGCCTGAGCGAGCATCCAGACTGGCCTATAAAAGCCATAAACCTACCTATACCAAACCCTTTATGGTGATTCAGGGAAAACCGGCCTTCGAGTTGTATGTTCCTATTTTCAAAGGCGGGAAATTCCTTGGCACGCTGGGGGGAGTCTATTCGATCAAGGAGTTGCTTGATAGCGAGATCTCCAAGGTTCTCGCTGCTCGCTATGAAATTGAAGTGCTCAATACGGCTGGAGACGTTTTTTATCGCAATAGCGATGGCCAAACTTTTGCAGGGTTATCAAAAACAGTACCGATTAAGCCAACCCCTGGCAGCTTGTGGCTACGATTAAACGCTTATGAGCAAGGACCTAACCAGAATGAAAGGATTTTCATGCTGCTGGCAATAGTGCTGGCTGCTGGTGTGGGCCTTAGCATGTGGTTGCAGTATCGAGAAAGTTACAAGCAATGGCAGATAAGTAAGGCATTGCATGAGAGTCAGCAGCATTTCCATGCGATTGCTCAAGCTTCGCCAACCGCAGTCATGATGGTTAACCAGAGCACACACTGTCTCTTATATGCCAACCAGCAGGCTCATGAGCTGTTTAGCCACTTAGGTGGTTCCCTCGTTGGGCGGAGTATCAGTGATTTTTTCTATGGGGCGGATGATGTTCAGTCGTTCCTGTCTGCTGTGCAGCAACAAAACCGCCTTGAAGGGTTTGAGCTGCAGATGAAGAAATCCAGCGGTGAGTTGTTTTGGGCATCTATCTCATGTCGCCAGGTTGTTCATGATGAAGAAATGGCGTTGGTGATCAGTATTTCTGATCTCACCGAGCGTAAACGATATGAAAACCAGCTTTACCATCAGGCAAACTATGACAACTTGACGGGGCTACCTAATCGGGTACTGGCCTTTGAGCGGTTAGAATATGCCTTGGAAAGGGCCGTGAGCGAGCAGAAACTTGTTGCCTTGTTGTTCATCGACCTGGATCTGTTTAAAAATGTCAATGATAGCCTAGGGCACAGTGCGGGTGATCAGCTGCTGGTTGAAGTGTCTAGGCGCTTAACAGAGTGTGTTCGTCAAAGTGATACGGTTGCTCGTCTTGGTGGGGATGAATTTACTGTCATATTGACAGGACTCAAGGATGCATCGGGTGCGGAAATTGTCGCGAGAAAAATTACCGAGGCATGCTCGTCGCCTTTGTCTGTGGGCGGAAATGAAGTCTCAATCAGCGCCAGTATCGGTATTACTCTGTTTCCTGAAGATGGCTCGGATTATGAGCAGTTGATACATAATGCCGACATCGCTATGTATAAGAGCAAAGAGGCAGGCCGTAACCAATACTATTTCTATACCAAGCAGATGAACGAGCAGACCCAGGCACAGATTAAGCTGGAAACTGAATTGCGCCGGGCACTGGAGCGCCAAGAATTCACGCTGCATTACCAGCCCTTGGTTGCGACAACCAGTTGTGAGGTGGTTGGTGCTGAGGCGCTATTGCGCTGGCACAACCCTGCGTTAGGGCAAGTTAGCCCGGCGGAGTTTATTCCTGTGGCAGAATCCACAGGGCTGATTGTCGATATTGGTCTTTGGGTCTTGAAAACGGCCTGCTGGCAGGCCAAGCAATGGCATAGGGACAAAGGGATGCCTAGATACGTTGCAGTCAATGTATCTGGCCACCAGCTCAAGGCGCCTGATTTTGTCCAGACTATCGAGCAGGTATTAGCTGAAACCGGGTTGCCGCCTACAGCACTTGAATTGGAAATTACCGAAAGCGTGCTGCTAGATGATCCCGAGGGGAACCGTAAAACGTTAGAAGTGCTTGCTGAGATGGGGGTGCGTCTAGCCATTGATGATTTTGGTACTGGCTATTCATCGCTGAGCTATTTGCGGCGTTTTCCGTTTGATACGCTGAAAATCGACCGTTCCTTTATCGGAGATATTGCCGATGAAGAAGAGGCGGCCAAGCTTGTAAGTGCCATTATTTCTATTGCAGATGTGCTGGGGCTGACAACCGTGGCTGAAGGGGTTGAAAACCAAGAACAGCTCGATTATTTGATAGCGCAGGGTTGTGACTTCTCCCAAGGCTATTACATTGCCAAACCCATGCCGCAAGAAAATTTAGCCTTGGAATATTCATTGTAAGTTGCGCGGTTTGATGCTGGAAAATGGTGTGCTCTGCTGAACCGACAAAGCGCACCTAATCCTTTATTTGAGCCTCTGAGTGAAGTGGAGCGCTTGTGCTTGCCTTGTTAGGCTCTGGACGCAAGTTAATCTTATCCCGCTCTGCTTCCGTTTGGTATCTTAACTTCCGGCACTGCTAAGCAAGGCGTGAGTTTGTCAGCATAACCAATATCGAAAAGCATCCCTTGAGAGATTTCTCCGGCCATTTTCCGCTCTGGCAAGTTCACAACAAACAGCGCTTGTTTGCCTTCAATTTCGTATGGATTGTCACGTTCTTGCTTTATACCGGCGAGAATGGAACGAACATGATCACCAAAATCTACTGTTAACTTCATCAATTTTTCGGATTTTTTAACTTCTGACACGGTTGTAATGGTACCAACTCGAATGTCGAGTTTTTCAAAATCATCGAATGTGATTAGTTCTTTAATTGGAGCTTGTTCCATCTGAATGTCCTTCATCATTGATAACGTTGAATCTAATCTAAGTTATGCCAGCGAGCACCATAAGCTTCAGAGTAATCTGGTTGTACAATCCCTTCGGCGAGATCTGGCGTATCTAGCATTGGGCCAACCACCGTTCGGTAGGGGAGAACGCCTGCCCAAACCGGGATATCCAAGTCAGCGCGATCATCATTTACGCCCCCGTTGGCAATTTTCACCGATACCTCATCAAGGGTTATTGATAGCAACTCGGTAGCATTTAACTCCTTTTCACTGCCTAGGCGAATATGCTGGGTTCGACCGGGAGCAATTTGCTCAACAAAAAGGTTAAGCAACCTGTCTTTTTCCTGATTGTCTTCGATAATTTCGAACTGGCCGAATACTACCGCAGAACGGTAATGAGCACTGTGATGCATTGCAGATCGTGCCAATACCCAGCCATCAAATAACGTAAATGTCAGGCAGGTTTGCTCGTCACTTTTGAGGTTTTTTAGCAATCGGCTGTTACGTGCCCCGTGAACATAAACGTTGTTATCAACCCGCCATGCCAGCATCGGGATCACAACCGGCATCCCGGAATCGATGATGGAGACATGCGCGAGAAGGCTTTCATCAATTATGTTATAGATCTCGTTAACATCGAAACTTGCCTTGTGCGCGCCTTTTTTGATGGTTGTTCTTGCGGTCTTAGATAGCATCGTGGCTTCCTCCTGTAATCCATATGTTGGTAATATATCTATCAACTGGTATTTTGAAGAGAGCCAGTTTCATTAAGAGTATGGATCCAGTTATGCCGCCAATTGATATCGGTGACTTTGCCTTGCCTTCTCATTGTTCGACGCTTCAGCAAGCGTTATTTGATGCTGTGAGGAACAAGATAATCAACAGGTTGTGGAGCAATGGCGGTAAATTACCGTCAACGCGTAAGTTTGCCGATGCGTTGGGGATCAGCCGGAATTCCGTGATCGCCGCGTACGAGCAGCTTGCCGCCGAAGGTTATATAGAAAGCCGCAAGGGATCCGGTTTTTTTGTCGCAGTGGCTATTCCTGAGAGCTATTTGCAAACGGGAAAGCTGCAGATGGACAGACAACAAACATCCAGTGAAAAAGTAGCTTCTAACTGTCCTGCCGATCATGACTCGATCCCATTCGATTCGCTGAACCAACCATTTGCACCCGGTATTCCGGACTTGAAAGCCTTTCCTTACAGTAAGTGGCAACGGGTGGTGCAAAGGCACTTATCCCGTCCGGTGTTATCGGGCCATAGTGATCTTCAGGGCTTGCCGTTACTAAGGGAGGC
This sequence comes from Photobacterium sp. HL06, assembly GCF_059552575.1. Lineage (NCBI taxonomy): Bacteria > Pseudomonadati > Pseudomonadota > Gammaproteobacteria > Vibrionales > Vibrionaceae > Photobacterium > Photobacterium sp. HL06. Next base: position 2,695,718 of record NZ_CM183914.1, on the reverse strand, counting down.
CCTGAGCCATTACCTGTCATCGAGCCGCTCGGTTGATTGTGCACCTGGCAGGGTTATTATCACCTCGGGCGCCCAGCAGGCCCTTTCTATCGCTATTATGGCGACATTGGCGGCAGGGCAGAAAGTGTTGGTTGAAAATCCGGGCTATACCCAGATGAGAAAGGCATTGGCTTTATCCCGGGTTGAACTATGTCCTGTTACCGTTTCACCAAGGCAGGGTTTGAAGTTGGATGAAGTCTTGCAGCAGCAGGCGGCAGCTCTTTATATCACCCCGAGCAACCAATATCCGCTTGGCACCAGCCTAAACACCGAGCAGCGTCTAGCACTCATAGAATGGGCGAACCAGAGTAATAGCTGGATCATCGAGGATGACTACGATAGCGAGTTTCAATTTGCCCACCGTCCGTATACGTCGTTACAGGGGTTAGCCAGCCAATCAGGTTCTGCCAGCCGTTGTATTTATATTGGCTCGTTCAGTAAGACGATGTTCAACGCACTGAGGATAGGGTACATGGTAGTGCCGGAGTCGTTGGTTGAGCGCTGCCTGGAGATAAAAGATGCCATTAGTGGTGATACACCTAATCATATGCAGGCCGCCTTGGCTGATTTCATCATCGAAGGTGATCTGCTGAGGCATATTCGGAAGATGCGCCGATTATACCATCAAAAACATAGCGTGATGATAGAGGCGATAGGCAAGCATTTCGGCCAGCAGTGGGAGGTTGTTAGCCAGGCGGCGGGTCTTCATGTGACTGTAAGGTGGTACGGTGGGCTGTCTGAGCATCAGTTTTGCCTTGCTGCGCAGCAACAAGGCATTATTGTCAGGCCACTCTCGTATTATGAACATATACCGCTAAAGGAGGCTAGACGTGAATGGCGATCGGTTGTGCTTGGTTTTGGAAATGTCGCACTTACAGATATTGAGCCGTTGGCTATCAAATTAAAAAAATGTTTTGGTTAATCTTCAAAGGTTCGCTAGCCCTTTATTTTATTCTTTCTCTTCCTGGACTGGTGGCTGCTCAGCCATTGCCTTGCGAATATCTTCTATCAATAAACGAGTGCGGTTGGCCATATGTAGCCGTGCGGGGTAGAGCAGTGATACTGGCATGGTTTGATAAGACCAATCTTCCAATAACGGGGTAAGCCGTCCTTGCTCAACCAGTATATCAGCGGTCAATTTTGCCATCAAACCCACTCCGAACCCTTGCTCGATTAATTGGCGGTAGCTGGAGATGCTGTTGGCTTGGTGCTGATAGTTAGGCACAAAGCTGGCTTGCATACCTTGGCGGTGGGTTAGTGTGACTGACTCCACTTTTTCATTTTCACTGATAGCTACCCAATCAAATTGACTTAGCTGCTCTGGGTGGCTGGGTAGAGGCTGTTGAAGCAGAGGGCTGGCATACACTTTAAGCTGAGTCGTCGTCAGAGGTAGCGAAATGAGGTTGGAATCGGGCAAGTCACCGGAGCGTATTGCCAGATCAATTGAGTCATCAATCACGGGAAGTGTTTCTTCGGTAATTAGCAGATCAAATTGGATCTTAGGGTATTTGTGGTGAAATTTTTTAAGTATGGGCAATAATTGATATTCATAAAAGTCGTTGGTGGTGGTGATGCGAATCGTCCCTTTTACCTCCTCGGCAAAACTTTTAACTTCTTCAACACCAGATACGCCACTGCGAAGCAGCTTTTGTGCGTGCTGATACAGCGCTTCACCTTCGACAGTAATAGCGACTTTACGCGTGCTACGTTGAAATAACTTAACTCCCAAATAGGATTCTAGTCGGCTGACCTGTTCGCTGACTTTGCCTCGGGGCATGTCTAAACGTTTTCCAGCCGCAGTAAAGCTGCCTGTTTCAACCACTGTCGCAAACACTGCCATTGGCTTTAAGTAGTTAAGTAACATTCCATTGATACCTTTTTAGGATCAGATGTGCGCAATATTAGCGACTAATCCAATCAATCAGCAAGTGCAATAATACCGTCAAAGTAATTTGAGGAGTTTATTATGACGGTTAGAACATTAGCCTTGATTGGGGCTACCGGGCGTGCGGGACAACAAGTGATCAGTGAAGCATTATCTCGTAGTTATTCCCTACGGGTATTGGCGCGTAGTCCTCAAAAAGTGCAGGCGCATGCAAACATAACGGTGATTGAGGGCGATGCTCGCAGCAGCGAGAGTTTGAATCAACTGTTGCAAGGGGCTGATGCTGTGGTGTCAACATTGGGCCCGGCAGGTATAAACCAGAGTATCAAGCAGGCTAAGAATGCGGCCAAAGAGATGCTCTGTTCCAGCAGTACCCAGACATTGCTGCCATTACTAAAGGAGCATGGCATTCGCCGATTCTTATTAACTGGTGGGGCGAGTTTGAAACAGCCTGGAGATAACAATGGGTTGTTTACCCATTTTATGCTGACCATGTTTGCGCCAAAAATCTTAGGTGATTTGTGTGTTGATCGCGAAAAGGAATATCAGCTATTGAGCAAGTCTGATATCGACTGGACCATCGCCCGCTGCGGCGGGATCATTGATGAGCCATCGAGCAAGCCATTAAGGTATAGCAGTAATCAATTTCAGGGCAGTAAGATATCAAAACATCATCTTGCTTGTTTTTTGTTAGATCAGCTGGATGATGAGCAATTTTATCGTAAGGGCGTTTATCTAGCGAGTTGATTGCGGCAATTCTTCGTCGTGTCATCAAGGAAAACCGGGCCTAGGCCCGGTTCGGTTTTAGCTCATCGATGGCTTATTTTTCTGCCGCCAACTGCTCAGCTCGTCGCGCTTTGGCTTGGAGTAGCCGCGCTGCGTGCTTGTCCGGTTTGATTAAGATCCCTTTTGCTGTCATTTTCTCGTCAGATGTCGCCTTTTTCTTCGATTTTGGCAATAGTTGGTTTAGAACGACGGTGGCTAGCGTACCGGTGGTGATCCCCGAGTGGAACACCATTTTCAGATCTTCGGGGAAGTGCTGTAGTAGTCTAGGCTCAAGGGTGACGGCCAGCCCGGAAGCAAGCCCGACACAGACAACCAATGCGTTACGTCTGGAATCAGCAGCATTGAGCAGCATTCGGATCCCCGCATAGGCAATCATCCCGAACATCACAAAACCAACCCCGCCAAGTACGGGTTTGGGAACGGTTACTGCCAGTGCTGCAAGTTTCGGAAACAGGCCGCCTAATACTAACAGGATACCGGTAACGGCAACCACAAAGCGGCTGGCAACACCACTGATCCCGACGATCCCGACATTCTGGCTGAAGCTGGCTACAGGCATGGCCGATAGCATTGCCCCGAAGGTACTGCCCAAGCCATCTCCGAGCAAGCCTTGCTTGAGATCCTTGCCGGATACCTCAACATGGCAGTTGCTACCTAAGGCCATAAAGTCCCCGGTGGCTTCTGCGACAACAACCAGGTAGACCAAGGTCATACTGATAATTGCTGGCATCGAGAAAGTCATACCGTATTTGAAAGGTTCAGGAGAAGCGACCCATTGTGCCTCGTATAGCTGGGTGAGATCGACCATGCCCATCGGGATAGCCAACACATAGCCAGCGGCCAGGCCAATGACAATGGCCGAGGCGGCAATGGCCCCTTTGCAAAAGACAGAGACACCGATCACCACAGCCAATGAGGCTGCTGCCAGAAAGATCTTGGGTAGCGAAGCAAAATCTGGATCGCCAGCAGGCGCATCACCGATCCAGTTCATCGCAACAGGTAGGATAGTCAGACCGATCAGGGTTACCACTACACCACTTACTAGGTTTGGAAACAGCTTGCGGATCTGTTCCATGTAGAAGCTGGCAATGATCACCATGAAGGATCCGACAAATGCCGCGCCTAGGATCGTCGACATTCCGGATGTTTTACCGATCGCGATCAGGGTGCCGAGAAAGGCAAAACTTGATCCCATGACCACAGGTAGGCGGATCCCGATAGGGCCGGCCCCGATACACTGGACAATGGTTGCAAGCCCTGAGACAAACAAGGAAGCGCTGATCAAAGTAACCACTTCACCTTCCGGCAGACCAATTGCCCCGCCGACTATCAACGGGACGGCCACAATACCACCAATGGAGGCCAGCATATGCTGAAGGGCCAGAAAGAAGGTCACCCCTTTGGGGGGCTTTTGGTTTAGGGTGTAGAGTAATTGCATGGTTGTTTCCTTACGCTAATGCGCTGATGATTTGGAACAAAGCAAGCCCCCTACATAGGCAGGGGGCTACAATTACAGAGCGATATCGTCGATGACGGCGTTTATCGCATTCAGGATCGGTTGATAGCCAGTGCAGCGACATAGATTGCCTTCAAGGGCATCGAGGATCGCGGCATTATCAGGCCTTGGATGCTTTTTCATCAGTGCCCATGTGCTCATCAGTACCCCAGGGGTACAAAAGCCGCACTGGACACCGCCTTTTTCAATGAATGACTGTTGCAAGTGCTGGGCAAGCGGGTCGTCTTTAAGTCCTTCAATTGTAACTACTTCAGCCTGGTTGCACTGTGCGGCCAATACCATGCAGGAACAGACGGCATTGCCGTTCATTACCACGGTACAGGCCCCACATTCACCCACGGCGCAACCTTCTTTGGTACCGGTAAGCCCGAGTTCATTTCGCAGCAAATCGAGCAGGCGGGTATTGCCATCAACCTCAAGTTGGTATTTCTTGCCGTTAACAGTGACTGCCAGCGGGGTTAGGTTTGTTGCCAACAGACTCATAGTGTTTCTCCTTGCGAAGGGGCGATGTTATGCGAAGACTCGGTATTCTCTGGTTGCATGCGGATATCATTCATCAAATCACGGAACATATTGAGGTAGACCGGCTGCTTGTAGACGGCAGACCAGCGACCGCCGATGGCAGAATCAATCATGTCCATCAGCACTTGGCTGGCCTGGTGGATACTTTGATCGGTTAGTGGCTTGCCTTCCAGTGCCTGTTCGGCGTTGGTGAGCCGCTGTGGCTTGCTAAACAATGCCCCGTCAACCAAACGGCACTCTCTAACTACACCACTGTTATCGGTGTCTATCAGGCACGTCAGGCTTAGTCGCGTAATGTTGAGTGCATTTCGTCGACCGAGCTGGCGGTAGTGCTGGATATAATGCGGGTGTGGCAGTTTTGGAATAAATACCCGGGTGAGCAATTCACCTTGCTGCAACTCGGTACGATAACCTCCTGTGATGAACTGAGACAGCGGCAATCGGCGGGTGGTATTGGCGGTACGCAGTTCAACATCGGCATCGTAGATGACGAGAGGGGGAACAGAGTCCGCACAGGGTGCAGCATTGACGATATTGCCGCCAATGGTTGCCCGGTTGCGAATTTGGTTTGAGCCAATAGTGTGGCAAGCCTCTGAGAGTAGTGGGAAATGCGCCTTCACCGCTGGATGCTCAGTCAGGCGGTTGAAGTTGATACCACCACCAATAATAACCTCATGGTCGGTCTCCTCAATACTGCAAAGCTCGTCCAGGTTAGCAATGTTGATCAGCTGGCGCGGTGTGCTTTGCAAACGCCCTTGTACCAGAATGTCAGTCCCGCCAGCGAGGGCCGTGGCTTGGCCGTTAGCAAGCAGAGCAAGGGCATCATCGAGCGACTGAGGGTTCTCGACGCTAAAGCCATTGAGGCGATGAGTCTGCTTTTTCTCTTCCGAAGCATGTACTAACTCACTTTGCCTGGCTGGTTTTCTAAGGTTGTAGCCAAGGTAAACCTGCTCAAGGGTCAGCGGCAGCTGGCGATGGCGAGTACCGGTGGCAAATGCAACGGCATTGGTAATGGCAACGGCGGCAAGCTCTGTAGCCGGCTCCCCGATACTCTTGGCCCCGAATGGCCCGCCGTTATCGGCATTCTCAACTGCCTGTATCGTTAGTGCCGGGATATCTTTGATTGTCGGTAGCAGGTAGCTATCGAGGTTTTCTGATTTGACGTTACCGTGCTCAATATTGAAGTCTTCGAGTACCCCTAGACCAACACCTTGTGCTATGCCCCCTGCAACCTGGCCTTCAAAGCCGACTTGGTTGATAACCTGGCCGACATCATGGACGGCTGTGATATCGAGCAGTTCAACTTTCCCGGTACTGGTATCGACCTTGAGATCGACAACCTGACAGCCATAGACCCAGGTGAAGTAGGGGGATCCGCAGCCTTTATCTTCGTCCCAATGGATTGCAGGTTGATCGAACCAGCCGTAGGCTGCAAGGTTGACCCTCGCCCATTTGGTGCTATTGGCCGCATCGGCAAAGGTTATTTGCCTAGCCGGATCCTGCTTGTTTTTTATTAGCCCATCAGCCCAGAGAGTCTGTTCTAACTTGGTAACCCCAAGATCGGTTTTGATCACCTCGAAAATCCGTTTTTTGAGAGTCTCGGCACCATTTTTTACGGCATTTCCACCTGTCATCGTCGCCCGTGATGCCACGGTGGGGCCGCCATCGGCAATCAGCGATGTCGGAGGCTCGACAAAGTTGACAGCATTCAGCTCAAGGCCCAGAACCTCGGCGGCAAGAGTAGACATTGTGGTCTGTAACCCTTGCCCGTTTTCACATACCCCGGTAGAGACGTTGACACTACCGTCGGCGTTGACAGTGACTAGAGCACTGGAGGTATCGACGCCCTCGGCACCCATTGAGCAGCCCCGATAGCTTAATGCCAGGCCGACACCATACTTAATGGGGTCGATTCCAGCATTCAGGCTACGGTAGTGTTCCTGCTTGGCCAGGAACTCAGACTGGACTGCGGCCTTGCGGAGCACTTCTGTCGCAGAGACCGTATGATTGTCGAATGGCTGGTTGGTAATGCTGTGGCTGCCTTGCTTCAAGGCATTGATTGCCCGTATTTCGATTGGATCAAGCTGGCAGGCCTCGGCGATTTCGTCCATCAGTGACTCGTTGGCAAAGATGATCTGCGGTGAACCAAATCCCCGCATCGCCCCTGACATACTGTTATTGGTGTAAACCCCTTTGATATCAACGCGGACATGATCGATGTCATAGGGGCCAGCTGCCTGAACTACAGATCGCCAAGTCACAAATGGCGTACAGGCGGCATAGGCACCGGCGTCGGCAAGGATATTGATTTTGATACCCTGAATGCGGCCGTCGCGGTTAAAGCCCACCTTGTAGTTCATGTGATAGGGGTGACGCTTGGTACTCTCGATGATGGACTGTTCACGGGTATAGCTGAATTTCACCGGTCGACCCGTGAGCGTGGCCATCAAGGCCGTTCTACAGGCAAGGTGATCGATGCCGTCATCTTTGCCTCCGAACGAGCCACCCATGACTGCGCGACAAACATTAACCTTGGCCTGGTTGATCCCCATGAAGCTGGCCACGAACCCCCGCACACGGTGAGGATTCTGAATCGATCCGGTAACGATGAGATCCCGTGAGGTCGGATCCTGATAAGCAGTCACAGACTCCGGTTCGATATAACCATGTTCCTGGAAGCCAACCCGGTAGGTGCGCTCAAGCATGACATCTGCATGTTCAATAGCTAGATCAGCATCGCCCTTGTGGGTATGGTGCTCGGCAACAATATTGGAACCTGATGCCGGATGAATAAGTCTCGCACCGCTCTCTAGCGCTTCATGAACCGTGCTGATCGGATCGAATGGTTCATAGTCTATCTTGATTTTATCGGCCGCCAGGCAGGCTGCTTCATAGGTTTCGGCGGCAACAACTGCAATCACATCACCGCTGTAGCGGACCAGATCGCTACAAATAGGCTGGTAGTCTCGAATGATAACCCCAGCGGTAGGGTCGCCAGGAATATCGTTGAAAGTAGCAATCCGTACCACGCCTTCAATGGCGTCAGCTTCAGATGTGTCAATGCTTAAGATTTTGCCCGCGGGAATATCGGTATAGCGACACACACCATACAGCATGCCGGGCAGTTTAATATCATCTCCATATATAGCCTGGCCTGTTACTTTGGCCTGGCCGTCTACACGGGGTAGGTCTTTACCTACGTGGTTGTAACGCGTCATGTATTACTCCCTCTTACATTGGCACGGTGTTAGCACCAATGACAAACAACTTGTTAATTTGAATTGCTGCATCGAGGAGGATTAAACACTGGCCTGTCTTGTAGTCAGCAAAACGACAGCAGGGTTTTCCCTTAGTTACGTGATTAACACCTTGAGGCCAGTGGCGACTTCGACACAGAGCAATAGGCAGGATTTAGACCATCTTGTAGTCAAATCAGAGGCTTACATTGTTAAACGTGATCTTAACGAGATATTGAGTGTCAGTTATTGGTCAATGGCAGCATTAAAAACGTTCACGCTAAGGAAAAGTATCCAAATGTGTGATAGCGCCACAGAGTGAAAGAAAGTGATGAATGAAAGTGAAAGTTGTTATTTATTAGCAAGTATCAAAATGATATTGAGTCGCTCGTTTTGATAGCTTTGAGGCAAACATCTCCCTTGTACAACTTCCGTGGATTCCCTTAACCGATTAATGTTAGTGATCGCACACATTGTGCATACTGATGTCGCTACCCTTCATACTTGTTGTGTTGGTTTATATAGAAAAGGAATTGCGAAAATGGGGAAGGCATATTTTGATCAGATGATGGATAGTCTAGCTCAATTGGATGAAGTTGAAGCGATTTTATTGGCAGGCTCAAGAGCAACTGATTCCGCGGATGATTTATCTGATTACGATGTTTATGTTTATGTTAGTGCAGAGGTACCGTTAGCAAAACGAGAAGAGATAGCGAGGAAATATTGCTCCTACATGGAGATAAATAATCAATTTTGGGAAACAGAAGATGACGGTATATTAAAGGATGGAACTGAAATTGAACTAATATACAGAGAGTTAAGTTGGCTGAATAATGAGCTTGAGCGTGTGCTTTTTCATTGTCAGGCAAGTACGGGTTACAGTACTTGCTTCTGGGCGAATTTGTTAAACTCAAAAGTACTATTTGATCGAAGTGGTAAAGCGGCAGAACTGATTAATAAGTTTCGAATTAGTTATCCAAGTAAATTAAGAAATAATATTATTGATAAAAACTATCCATTATTAAGTCAAAGCATGCCTGCTTATAGAAAGCAGATAAGTAAAGCGATTAGTCGCAATGATGCTATCAGTGTTAATCATCGTATTAGTGAGTTTCTGGCAAGCTATTTTGATATTATATTTGCCTTGAATAAAATCCCTCACCCCGGTGAAAAAAGGCTAATGGAGTATTCACTTTCTCAATGTGAATTACTACCTGCCGCATTTGAGGACAATATCAGTGAGCTATTAAGTCTGGGAGGGCGAATGAGTCCTTGTGTTGATCGTATTATTGAGCAACTTATTGTCTCGCTGGCTGATTTACTCCGACAGGAAGGCTTTGATAAAGCTAGATTGAAGACTTAAGCCTGTTGCATGCATAGAAAGATGTCAGCATCTGCCTGGACCTGTCTGGAAATAGGTTATTAGCTGCTTAGCAGGTTTATTATCAAAATTGAGTCGACGGGCCTCGCCGTGGTATTGGTTGAAGGCTCGTGGCGATTAAGCCAGATAAGAGTATAAGCTCTATTTTTAGTGGGTAAAACGCTGGAGGTATAGTCGATTATTCATAGAGGATGAAGTTGTTCCAACCGAAATAAAAGCAATACTCCACGTGTTTTATATCAACTCCTGTTTTGACATTAAATTGACAAAAATGGGGTGAATATCCCAAAATGAATTCTTCATATAAAACGTTTTTTACTCAGAGCGTTAGCTTAAAAAAGTTTAAAATTTCTCATAATCAAGACTTATAAAGGCAAAAAAGTGATGATTGATATTTGACTGAATATTATTATTCGTCATTATGTATTTTCTCAGTAAAAAGACGAGTCTCAAGAGTGATGAATTTTAAACTTATTGAAATTTTGGTTTGTTAATATTCCATATGAAATAAATTGTATCCCGCTTGTTAGTATGTTTTTTACTGTCTATTAAAGGTACTGGTTAGTACTGCCTGCATTGTTAGGCATGATGGCATTTAAAATAACACAGCCAAAGAAGTTATATACATTTGCTAAGGATGAATAAAAAGGATCTAGAAGTTAAATATCAATGACCTAAAGATAATAACCTAATTCAGTAATTGTTATCTAGTATCAATTTTTTGAAATGTCGGTATTAACGCACCTGGGGATTAGCACTCTAGTGAGTGGAGGTGCGCTGTATTTGCCTTTTTACATAGCAAGGATTAAAAATGAAAATAGCATTCGCGACTTTTTTCGCTTTTGCTGCTCTATCAACTAGTGCCAGTGAGTTTCGCATGACAATACCGCTGGCGAGCAAACATTACTTTTGTGCAAGTAAACAGTGTATTGAACTCAATGAAACAAATCTTGGCCTAGGGGTCGAGTATGCTGGCTACGGCATTATCAGTTTCGAAAATAGCTATTCTCGGCAGAGTGTTGCGGCATACAAGGCTTTTGAGTATGGCGTCAACCCTTACATGGGCCTGGGTATTCGTTTGGGTGGGGTGACAGGATACAAGGAGGAGTCAGGGATGGACGTGGTTCCACTGGCCCAGCCTTATTTTAGAGTACTCCCCATAGATTGGTTTAGTTTTAATTTGGGGGTAGCACCCGTTGGCATGATCGATACGAAAAACTATAACCTCGTTGTGACGTTAGATTCGCAAATTACGTTTTAGATAATCCCAGGTAATGCTTTGAAAAGAATAATCACATTGGTATAAAAGAGAAAAGGTGAGCTCCTCCCCACCTTTTCATTGTCCGGTTACTATTGGCGAGCAATTGCCGAATGGGCAGATCTGAGAGCTTATTCGCCTTCGGTTTCGAGCCCAGCGCCTTTCCACGCATAAATACCGCCCGGATAGCGATAGACATTGTCATAACCTAGCTTGATGGCCCATGCCGCGGCATTGTGGCTACGACCGCATTTTACAAAGCCGCAGTAGAAGACCAGGGTTTTGTCTTTGTTAGCGCCAAGCAATTTGGCAAAGCTCGCTTGGTTCTTGCCATCCGTTTCAGCAGTGTTCCATTCTGGCATTGAAGCGATTGGGAACTCAAATTGCAGTGCACTTGGGATATGTTCTTTCTTGTAGCTATCTTGATATGGCATTGCATCGACGATCAGTATCTCTTTCTTGCTGTCGAGCAGGGTTTTCAGGCCACGGGTATCAATCAACTGGTAGCCGCCAGCTAGTGTGTCAGTATGAAGTTTGATAGCGACTTGCTCAATCTGTACTTCAGTCTTAAATTTATTGTCAAACAGCCCAGCATTTGCCGTCAGGGGTAAGATCAGAAGGACTGAAGCGAGAATGAAAACATTGAGCCAGAAGCTACGGTGGGGACGTTGAAAGCGGTATTTACTGAGTAGCATGAAAGGATCCTTTTAGGTGTTATTCGCTGCAGAAAAGCAGCGAATATGAAATGAAAATTAAACAACTTAGGCTAAGTGTGCTTTGGTGCGAACAGGACGATGGGTGTTGAAATAGTGCAGTCCGCCAGTGATGGCAGTGACGAGCAACAGCACCAAGAACTGAGGCTCTAGCTCGCTATATACTTGTGATTCCAACGAGTCGGGTAGATAGCAACCGCAGTCGAAGTGTAGCCCCTGATACAGGGCTATACCGGAAGGAAGGGCATAGAGGGCCAGGCAGGCAATAATCGGTGCAATGGAGGTCAGTTCAGTAAATGCCAGCAGGGCGCACACTGCCAGGGCAAAGGGAAGGGCAAACGCCAGTACGTCAGCATACATAGCTGGTACCATCCCGGTATCTAACAGCAATAGTGCTGTCTGTTCGGGCAGGAAGAAGCCTTCCAGAGCGATGGCCGCAGCCGACATAAGTACGAAACTAGTAATGAAATGATGAACATATCCACGTGTTTTCATAGCGATACTCACTTCCTTTGATGGCGACGTGTTGATAAATATATCGACCTGCCGCCATGGTAACGATGCCCTGCTATGCCAGTAGCAATGCCACTGGCGAGTAGGTTTGCCAAATGGCCTGATGTTAATGATTAATTCAAGGCGGTATGCTCCAGGTGAAGCATGGCTTCGAGCACGCTGCCACCGATTGCCCGGGCTTTGTCGGAAACCGTGGTGAAATCAGCCTCGATACCCCGTGGGTCGATATCGCCAATTTTAAAACCTTCTGTCACGGTTAGCCCATCGTTGAGCAAGCCCCGCACCATGCCGCCGAGGGGAGCAATCACCGGATTGTCGCCAACATGGGCGATTACGTCGCCTTCTTCGACGATATCGCCAAGTTTGACGTGGTTATGCATAATCCCGTCGCATGGAGCGCGCAGGACACGCTGGTGGGTGTAGCCTGCTATATTGCCAGGGATCCCGGTATTTGCCTGTGTCACCCCATTGTAGATAATACGGCCTAGGTGGTGGCCCCGGTTGGTTTCGATAACGGCATCACAGTCTTCTCCGGCGGTAAAACCCGGGCCGAGAGCAATGGTGATTGGCGCCATGTCACGGGTTGTGCCCAGGTTGCGCTTCGCCAAAATCGCGTCGACAACAAAGGTTGGCTTGAGGTTGGCCAGTGAGCAGCAATCTTCGTCAACCATCACCGGAATTTTCTTGTCATCAAGGAGTTTAAATACCTCTTCGCAGCTTTTTGCTTTCTGGGCTGTAACGCCTTCAACTTCTGCCGGATCGCCGTATAGGCACTGGGCAAAAGAGACGGTGCAGCGAATGACTGTTGGCTGGGCAATATCGGTCATGACTACTTTAAAGCCTGCGTTGTGCAAGCGGACTGCGACACCAGTCGCGATGTCACCCGCACCCCGGATCAGTACCAGCTTGTTGCGCTTCAAACGCGTATCATCTTTCATTAGGCCACCAGCTGACTGATGCTTCACTTTTAGGATTTCAGCCATAATGCTGATGGCGATTTCATCGGGCGTCTCTGCGCCGATGTTGAAGCCAATAGGGGAATGGATAGCCTGGATGTGCGCTTCGCTGACATTGCATTTACGCAGGTGGTTGAACAAGGTTTGCACTTTGCGGCGGCTAGCCATCAGGCCTGTGTATTGGGTGTCGCAGTCGACGACCTTGGTGATGGCATCCTGATCTTGGTGGTTGGTGGCGATAACCACAAAGCTGTCTTTGTTGATATCCAGCTTGTCGATAGCATCTTCCATGCTCTGGCCAAGGACGCGTTTGGTTCCGGCCGGAAAATACTCCTCAGCCAGGCTGTCGGCATACGCATCGGCAACCGTAATATCAAACCCAAGCACATGGGCGGCATGGGCAACAGCGCGGTTGACGTGCCCGCCTCCAATCAATACCAAGCTTGGACGTAGGCCGTAAACATCGATGAAGACACTCATGGCACCGCCGCAGTCCATGCCCATCGCTTCGGGGCCAGAGCGTGTCATACGGCCTTTGACGACACGGGCCTTTCTCTCCTGCAGGGCTTCCAGCGATTGCTCGATAACATAGCGCTCAATCATACCGCCGCCGACCGTTCCGATGATCGAGCCATCGGCCTTGACGATCATTTGTCCTGAGTGGCGTGGTGCCGAGCCGCGTGTTTCAATAATATTTGCCAGTGCAAAAGGGATGTTTTGTTCTTCGAGTTGCGCTGCCTTTGCGAAAATGTTCATCAATCATGACCTCAATGTCTCACGACGGGGTGCGCTAGAAATGCCTAGCACCTCGTCAGTACGTCTTTCATCGGTGTGTGATTGTTCATTGCAGCAAGCCAGATGGCATCAAGTCGCGTGGTCTGAGTCATCACCTGCTGGGCTAACTGGGTCAGTTGCTGGTAGTTAGCGGCCAGGTCGATTTTATTTATTAACCAGACTTTGATGGCCTGTTCAGGGCTGTGCTTAAACATTCCTTGTTGATGTTCAATCAGTTTACCCAGTACGCGGTGGTCTATAATGTCACCATTTGCACATTGGGTGAGGGCAGAAAACGTGTTCCATCGATGAATTCTCTCGGGGGTTGCCCGAGTATGAATAGCTTCTGCACCGGTTACACCGATAACCATATCCGAGGTTATTGGAATGCAAGGCTCATGCCTGTCAGGAGCTTTAATGGGTAAACATTTGGCACCATCGGCTTCAATAATGAAAACTGTGAATGGTGAGTCATTTTTTAATTCGTTAATGAGCTCACTTGTGACGCCAGACACTTTATTTCTGGTGTTTTTATTGTTGCCGTTTTTTATGTTTCTGTAGCCAAAAGTGATGCTGGGATCAGGTGAGTGATTTGTTGTTCGTGTTAATGATGAGAGAGATGAATTATCAAGATTAATAAAGTTATCGGCCTGCTCTTGCTCGGGTAAAAACATCTTTGTCGTCGTACTGACAAATACATTATGCCCTTGTTTTTTGAACTGGTTAGCCAGCCAAAAAGCAGTCGTTGTTTTGCCACCGCCACCAACCAGGGAAATAACAAAAGGGGAAGTTACCAAGTGCCCGAATTGGGCTGAACGTAACGAGTAATAATGCGTTTCCGGTTTCATGTTGCCTCTTTTATCATGGCTAAAATAGTTATAGTGTTGTTGAAAGCATTAAATAGTGAGAAGTAACAATGAATCGTCCTAAACAAGTAGACTGTCTTATGCCTGCTGCCGGCTTGTCATCTCGTATGGGGCGCTGGAAGTTGATGCTACCTTACCAACACCATACGATCCTTGATGAAAGTATCGAAAATGCACTTCGCTTTTGCTCTAGGGTGGTACTGGTTGCGGGGTATCGAGGGGATGAACTGCTCCAAAGGTATCAAAATAAATCAGGTGTTGAGGTGATAGTTAATACTCACTATGAGCGAGGGATGTTTAGTTCGATCCAGCAGGGTGTTGGTTTGATAGAAACTGAACATTTCTTTATTTGTCATGGTGATATGCCTTGTGTGTCTCCCGAAATATATCAGCAAGTCTGGCAGCACAGAGGCCATCATACTGTGTTCCCAGGGACAAAAGCACAACCGGGACACCCGGTCTTGTTACCCTCTATTTTGATAGATAAAATACAAGCGGCAGGTATTGATAACAAAATGAAACGGATTATTTCCAGTCATGATGTTAAATACGTTGGCTTAACCAGGCCTGAAATTCACCTCGATGTGGATACACCAGAGGCTTACCGTAATTTGTGTCTGCGCTCACAGTCACCCTATCATATTGAGAATTGATAGCGTTATTTTATCAATTTGATATCAAGCTGAATAATAATTGGGTGATTGTCAGAAATCTTTTCTCCTGCCAAAATAAAAAATGAATGCCGAGCCATAATTCAATTTCTTTCCATTTTGTATTGCTATCATATTTATCGGTATCAAAGTGATAGTAATTTATTAATTTGATAGAAAATTCACTTTAATTAAGAATCATACTCATTTCAGTTATAATATTACAATTATTTACTCTCGATGCTTATATTGCGTGTGTTCACACAATTGCCCTTAGTTTCGACATCGGTCACGAAATTAACCATGAAAATTCACCTTAGTGATCTTGATTTTAAAGTTTGGCGCAGTAGTTGCTCAATAGGAACCATAGCTGGCTGATTTAATTCGGCCTATCACTCTGAGCCCTACGCATTGCACGACGAAATGTGCTGGCTGTGAAAATAGAACAAAAAAACAGCATCAAGGAGATTTATCATGGGAGACATCATGCGTCCCGTTCCGTTTGGCGAGCTACTTAATCGCATTTTTAGCGAGTATAAAGAGAGCCAGTCAATTTTTGGGATTCCATCGAAGCAATTTTACCGTAAGGATAATGCAAAGGACTTATCTGTATGGGGTGAGAACTGCGAGACTCCGGTAGGTCCGGCTGCAGGCCCGCATACCCAGTTGGCGCAGAACATCATTTGTTCCTGGCTTGCCGGTGGTCGTTTCATGGAGCTGAAAACAGTTCAGAAATTGGATCAGCTGGAAATTGCCAAACCATGTATTGATGCCGAAGATGAATGCTTCAATACCGAATGGTCAACGGAATTCACCCTGATCAAAGCCTATGATGAATACTTGAAAGCGTGGATTGCCCTTCACCTATTGGAAGAAGTATTCGCTCCGCGTGGTGAAGGCGAAGAGAAGTCCTTCATCTTCAACATGAGTGTGGGTTATGACTTGGCAGGTATTCAGACCGAACCGATGCAGAAATACATCGACGATATGGTCGACTCAAGCAAGCATGAAAACTTCCATGCTTATATTGCTGAGCTAAATGCGTTTATTGCTGATCCTGAGTTCGTACAAGAGTTTGGCTTCGAGCATCGTTTCGAACGCCTCAACAAGCTGTCAGACACCATTCCTGCTCAGCTAACCCGCGGTGTTACGCTTTCCACCATGCACGGTTGCCCACCGAATGAAATCGAAGCGATCTGTCGCTACATGATTGAAGAAAAGGGTATCAATACATTTGTAAAACTGAACCCGACGCTATTGGGCTTCGAGCGCGTGCGCGGAATTCTTGATAATGCTGGCTTTGACTATGTTGCCTTGAGCGAAGAGTCGTTCAGCCATGATCTACAAATTGATGACGCCAAAGCTATGCTGCATCGCCTGGTTGACTTGGGCAAAGAGAAAGGCATCGGTTTTGGGGTTAAGCTGACCAATACTCTGGGTACGCTGAACCGCAAAGGTCGTCTGCCAGACAAAGAAATGTACATGTCAGGCCGCGCTTTGTTCCCGCTATCAATCAATGTTGCGCTGGAACTATCCCGTGAGTTCGACGGTACACTACCGATTTCCTATTCAGGTGGTGCAAGCAAGTTCAACATTAAAGAAATCTTCGAAACCGGTATCCGCCCAATCACTATGGCGACCGACTTGCTTAAGCCTGGTGGCTACCTGCGTTTGGCCGACTGTGCCCAAGAGCTGGAAACCAGCGAAGAGTGGGGCATGCAGAAAGTTGACCTTGTCAAGCTCGAAGCATTGGCGGCGAAATCTCTGGTTGCTGACTATGTCCAGAAAGAGTGGCGTGGGCCTGAAGAGATCAGCGTGAAGAAGGCACTGCCTCTGAATGACTGTTATGTTGCACCTTGTGTCACGGCCTGCCCGATCAGCCAGGATATTCCTGAGTACATTCGCCTGATGGGCGAGCACAAGTACACTGAAGCGCTGGAAGTGATTTACTCGCGTAATGCCCTGCCTGCTATCACTGGCCATATCTGTGATCACCAGTGTCAGTACAACTGTACTCGCCGTGATTACGAAGGTGCGTTGAACATTCGTGAAATGAAGAAGATTGCACTGGCGAAAGGTTGGGATGAATACAAGTCCAAGTGGCATGAGCCGGACATGGCCAAGTCGAAGCAGCCTGTGGCTGTGATAGGTGCAGGTCCTGCAGGCTTATCAGCAGCGTACTTTATGGCACGTGCTGGCCACCCTGTTACTGTATTCGAGAAAGAGCACAATGCAGGTGGTGTGGTGAAAAACATCATTCCTCAGTTCCGTATTCCAGCCGAAGTTATTCAGCACGACATTGATTTCGTTAAGGATCATGGTGTTCATATCGAATACGGCTGCAACCCGAACATGACCGTAGATACGCTGAAATCAAGTGGCTTCAAGTATATCTGCCTGGGCATAGGTGCTGATAAGGGTAACCCAATCTCGCTCTCTGGCGACAATACTAATGTGTTCAAGTCTCTGGAATTCCTCCGCAGCTTCAATGATGGCGAGAAGCTGGAGCTTGGTAAACATGTAGCGGTTGTCGGTGCCGGTAACACCGCGATGGATAGTGCTCGTGCTGCCCTCAAAGTGGACGGCGTAGAGAAAGTGACCATCCTATACCGTCGTACGATTGCAGAAATGCCAGCGTACAAGGAAGAGTATGAAGAAGCCGTTGAAGATGGCGTTCAGTTCATGTTCCTGACCAATCCTGAGCAGTTTGATGCTGATGGCAAGCTAACAGCCCGTGTGATGGAGTTGGGTGAGCCTGATGAGAAAGGCCGTCGCCGTCCTGTTGCGACCGACAAAACTATTGAGCTTCAGGTTGATGCGCTAGTCACCGCTGTCGGTGAGCAGTCAAACCGTGATGTTCTGACCCGTATCGGTGTCCCAATGGGTGAAGATGGCTGGCCGGCTGTTGACGCGAAAACCTGTGAAACGGCTGTTGAGAATGTGTTCTTGATGGGTGATGCCCAAACTGGCCCTTCTTCGATTGTTTCAGCCATTTCCGGTGGTCGCAAAGCGGCAACGGCAATTTTGGCCCGCGAAACCCAGTTGGAGCAGCAGCAAGATGTGTCCTCTGACGTGAAGGCTGAGGCTGTTTATGCCCGTAAAGGGGATATTCAGGTCAAGATGATTAGCGCGAACAAGCTTGAAGAAGCTGACCGCGAAGACTTTATCGAGCAAGAAGCAAAACGTTGTTTGGAATGTTCGTATATCTGTAGCAAGTGTGTGGATGTGTGCCCGAACCGCGCCAATATTTCTCTGCCAATTCCTGGTTTCAAAGATCAGTACCAGACATTGCATATTGACGCTTACTGTAACGAATGTGGTAACTGTGCGCAGTTCTGCCCATGGGATAGCAAGCCTTACAAAGACAAGTTCACCGTATTTAACCTACGGGGTGACTTCGCCAACAGCACCAATGCCGGTTTCTATATTGAAGGCGAAGAAGTGCTAGTTCGCACCCAAGGCGAAACATATACCTTCAGCATTAATGCACAAAGCGAATTGGATATGCCTGAGTCGATGGCTGATGAAGCAACCATGATCAGCTATGTTCATGCACATCATAGTTATCTTCTTGGCAAAGTAGATGTTTAGGTGAGGAGTCAGGAATGTTATTACTAAAAAATGCAACGGCAGTGCAGTTTGAACCTGCACTGATCAAAGAAAGCGTTGATATCGTGATTGATGGCGGCGTGATCAAAGAAGTAGGTTCAAATTTGGCGGTGAAATACCCTGATGCCACTATCAAGGAGATGAAGGGTAAATTGGTCATGCCGGGCATTGTCTGCTCGCATAACCACTTCTACTCTGGCCTTGCTCGCGGCATCATGGCCGATATCAAGCCAAGCCCAGATTTCATCTCGATACTGAAGAATCTGTGGTGGCGGATGGACCGCGCGCTTGACGAAGAAGCCCTTTACTACAGCGGCCTGATCTGCTCGCTGGAAGCGATTAAAAGCGGCTGTTCGGCAGTGATTGACCACCATGCCTCGCCTAACTATATTGCGGGCTCGCTCAATACCCTGCGCAAGGGCTTCATGAAAGCCGGACTGCGCGGTATGACTTGCTTTGAAACTACCGACCGCAACGGTGGCATGAAAGAAATGATGGCGGGTGTCGAGGAGAACATTGCCTTTGCTCAGCTTATCGACCGTGCCAAGGCCGAAGGCGTCGAACCCTATCTGGTAGAAGCGCATATCGGTGCCCATGCTCCATTTACCGTGACCGATGAAGGGTTGGGTATGATGGCCGAGGCTGTACAGGCAACTGGCCGTGGTATACACATCCATGTGGCGGAAGATCGCTACGATGTGACCCATAGCCACCATCATTACAACCAGGATATTGTCGAGCGCCTTGATAGCTTTGGCTTGATCAACGAGAAAACCCTGCTGGCGCATGGCTTGTTCTTGTCTGATCGCGATATCGATATCTTAAATGCTAAAGATGGCTTCCTGGTCCACAACGCCCGTTCAAACATGAACAATAATGTGGGTTACAACAACAAGCTAACTCGCTTTAAGAATGTGGCCCTGGGTACCGATGGAATCGGCGCTGATATGTTCGAAGAGCTCAAGTTTGCCTTCTTCAAGCATCGCGATGCGGGTGGTCCGCTATGGCCGGATAGCTTCTTGCGCAACCTTTGGAACGGTAATGAAATCCTTGCCCGTAACTTCGGTGCCAAGTTCGGCCGCCTGGATGCAGGCAACAAAGCGGATCTGACCATCCTCGATTACACCAGCCCAACGCCGTTTGTGGCCGATAACGTGCCGGGACATATTGCGTTTGGCATCAATGCGGGCAACGTCAACAGCGTTATTGTTGAAGGTCGCTTCGTGTATGAGGACCGTGCATTCCCATTCGATGTGGCACCTATCTATGCAGAAGCAAGCAAGGTAGCCCAGCGTGTTTGGAAAACCATGGACCAATTAGACTAATGTGAGATCCCGCTATGGATACGGTTAATACTCGATTCAAGTGGTCTGAAGCCACTGGTGAAGCTAAGTATATTGCCGACCGCCATTACGAGGGACTATTAGAAGGGCGGTTTTACCGCTCTTCTTGCCCTAGAGGCGTCATAAAATCGGTTAAGATCCCGGACATGCCGGAAGGTTACCACTTGTTTGGTGCCGACGATGTGCCGGGACAAAATGTACTACCCATTGTTGAAATTGACTGGCCAGCCTTTGCTGACAAAGAAGTGCGCTTCGTCGGCCAGGTTATCTTTTTGTTGGTTGGCCCCAACCCCGATGTAATAGAACAATTACTGCAACAAATTAAGGTCGAATATACACCGCTGACGCCTGCGTATACGATTGAGCAATCGAAAGCACTCATCGATGGCGCCATTCATTCAACAAACAATGTACTTGATACTCATACGTTGACTAAAGGTGATATCGACGAGGGCTTTGCCCAGGCTGTGACGATTATTGAAGAAACGTGCAGCACGGGGTATCAAGAGCATATCTACCTCGAAACCCAAGGCTGCGTGGGTTACCCCAAAGACGGCAAAATCGTTATTGAAGGCTCGATGCAGTGCCCCTTCTATGTTCATCACTGTATGGCAGTGCTACTCGGCCATGACAAGGTTCGCGCTATCCAGTGCCCGACTGGTGGTGGCTTTGGTGGCAAAGAAGATTACCCTGATGTTCTCGCCGGGCCGTTAGCCGTTGCGGTTGAGAGGCTGCAACAGCCGATCCGGATAGTCCTGGAGCGCAGCGAAGACATCCAGTTTACGTCGAAGCGCCACCCGGTTGAATTCCATTACAGAACCGGGATTGATGCTGACGGCAATATTGTAGCGATGGATTTGAAGTTCGATATCAACTCCGGCGCCTACCTCAGCCTTTCAGGCATTGTTCTGCAGCGCTCTCTTACCACTGCCACCAATGTCTACGATATTCCCAATGTGCGGGTTGAAGGGCATGCCTGGACCACCAATACGGTGCCGACCGGTGCTTTCCGCGGTTTTGGTTCGCCACAGAATTGCTTCTGTATGGAAACCCACATGAGCCATATCGCCAAGCAGCTTGGCGAAGAACCTGCTGCCTTCAAGCATCGACATTTCCTTAAATCGGATTCTACCACCCTGACCGGGGCCAAGATATTTGGTGATCTGGTACTGGATCAAATGATGGAACGGATCCTGAGTTTGTCCGACTACAACACCAAAACTGCGCTCTATGCTTTCCAGCCCGAGATCCATGAGCAATGCCTGGGTAGCGGAAAACGCAAAGGGATTGGTTTGGCGGTATTCCAGCACGGCTGCGGTTTTGCAGGCGATTTGGAAGATACTCTAGTGCGGGCAAGGATACGCTTGATCAAGCTTGCTGACGGCACTGTTCAAATCCTGGCTTCCAATACCGACATCGGCCAGGGATTGAGCCTGACGTTCCGCAAGATTGTTGCTGAAACGCTGAATAAGCCTTTGGATACCATCCAGTTGGCAGTACCTGATACTGGCATCGTTCCGGACTCCGGCCCGACGGTGGCTTCCCGTTCGATCTTGATCGTCGGTTATCTACTGGAAAAAGCCGCACAAAAACTGCAGCTAAACTGGCAGGAAGGCGAACCGCAGGAAATCGAAGAGGTCTATCGAAAGCCGGACTATCACGTTTGGGATCAAAGTACCTACCAAGGCAATGCGTATCAGGCAACCAGTTATGGAGTCAATGCGGTTGAGGTCGAGGTCGATATGGCCACCGGCGAGACCGATATCATTGGTGCCTGGGCAGTGTATGACATTGGCCGGGCAATTGATCCTACCGTGTTCAAGGGTCAGATTGATGGCGGCTTGGTTCAGGCACTCGGCTATGGCAGCTGTGAAAAACTGGAAATGAACAAAGACGGTGTCTTTGCCCAGAAGACCATGGCTGACTATGTGATCCCGACGGCGTTGGATGTACCGTCAATTGGAAGTGATTTGGTTGATAACCCATACCCGTTTGGTCCGAATGGCGCCAAAGGGGGAGGAGAGCTGACCCACAACGGCGGGGCGGCGGCATTTGCCGCGGCAGTGGAATCAGCAATAGGTAAGCCGATGTCATCAATACCCGTGACACCGGAGAAAATCTGTCAGGCCCTATACCGGGGTGAACAGGCAGGACAAGCAGTAGATGGAGGGAAGGCGAAATGAAGATCGAGTTCTATTTAAACAATGAGCTGGTCGAGGTAGATGCCGACCCAATGAAATCACTATTGAACACGTTGCGCGAAAATCTCAGCAAAACGGCGACCAAAGAAGGATGTGGTGAAGGAGAGTGCGGGGCGTGTTCGATCCTGTTTAATGGTAAGATGGTTAATGCCTGCATGATGCCCATTGCCCAGGCTGAAGGGGCAAGGCTGATGACCCTGGAAGGGTTGCGGCAGAGCGAAAAGGGCCAGTGTGTGATCAATGCTTTGCTGGAAGCCAAAGGGGTTCAGTGTGGCTTTTGTACGCCGGGTATGGTGTTGGCTCTGTATGCGCTGCTTGATGTTAATGCCAAGCCAACTGAGCAGGAAATTCGTACTGCTATTTCCGGTAACCTTTGTCGTTGCACGGGCTACGGCATGATTGTCGATGCTGCCCGGATCGCCGCCGAAAAAGGAGAAGGGTTATGGTAGAGGTTTATCGTCCTGACACTTTAGAGCAAGCGTTAGATAAGCTGGCGGTTGGCGACCATACTCTGTTCTCCGGCGGTACGGACCTGATGGTGCAGCACAGTGTCAGGCCGGGTATGACACCAAGTTTTACCCAAGATGTAGTGTTTGTGGATGCTATCGATGAGCTCAAGCATATCACCCAAGCCAGTCTCGAGCCGCAAGTAGAAGGTGATACAGCTTCGGCACTATTTATTGGTGCCGGGGTTACCTTGAATGACATCGAAAAGCATTCGTTGGTGCCAGATGTATTGCGTCAGAGTGTCGCCAAAATTGCCGCGCCAGCCCTGCGAAATCGTGCCACCATGGCCGGGAATATCTGCAATGCCTCTCCGGCTGCAGACTCGCTGCCAGCACTTTATCTGCTTGATGCCCGTGTGGTGTTGTCGTCGCTACAGGGACAACGCGAAATGGCGCTGGAAGATTTCATTCTGGCGCCTGGTCTTACTCAGCTAAGACAAGGGGAGATGCTGACCCATGTGGTGATCCCGCAATCAGAACTACCAATCACCTTTTACCACAAGGTTGGCACCCGTGCGGCCAATGCGCTGACCAAGCTGTCTGTCGCCGGGTTGGCAAAGGTGCATAAAGGCCGTACTGGCAAAGGAAAGCTGGTGGACTGGCGGGTTGCCTTTGGCGCCGTCGGGCCAACGGTTGTCCGCAGCCGTGAGCTGGAATCGTTGTTAATTGGTCAGCCAACCGAAAAGTTAGCTAAATCAAGGTTTATCGACGAATTTGTCTCCATGTACAGCGAAATTATCCGCCCAATTGACGATCAACGTTCAACAGCTGAATATCGTCATCAAGCGTCCCTCAATCTATTAAGGCGCTGGCTCAGCCAGCTTAGCGTCCAGTAGGTTAGAACTATCCTCTTATTTTCTTATCTTTCATGTTTGGGGGCGGTGGCCCCCTTTTTTTTTGCCTGAATAGAGTACTGAAGGCAACAAGCTTCTAAACAGGACGTGTGAGCCTAAATCACAGTGTTATTGTTGATAATTATACCAAGCTGAACAATTATCTGGTCTATCAGCAAGCTTGAAAAGGTTCAGATACAAGGCGCTTGATTGCAGGTGTATTCATATCCACCAAAATCGAGCAACACAGTAGCTGAGCCTTTGCAACTTGCCCTTCGGGAGCATGCCAGCCGCTCGATATCTGCCCCAAATCGCTCTGATTGGATCAGATAATTATTCAGTTTGGTATTACTATTAGGTTTTCTGCCTGTTGAGACTTTTCCCAAATTCACAAAGTTGGTCAGATTCTTATATTGTCAAACGCTATCCTACTTAGATGATTCGATTCGTGGTGAAGATTTGAAGTTGACCATTGAAAAACGACATGAAGTTTGGGAAATCATTGACTATCAAAAAGAAGTTTTATGTTGGCGAGATAAAGTTGTGGAAGAAGGGCACAGCTACTGTTTATGAATTAAATTATTCGGACTCCAGAGCAGCTATCACTCTTGATAGTTATCAATTTGATAGTGGAAATATTATTTTGATAGATAATTCCTGCGGACTGAGAAGCAATCTTATTTGGTATGGCTTAAATGTGTTCGTCCCTCCAATGAATCAGAATATGGCCAATGACTTAGATCCCATTTCGGCCCCGATTTCTGACCGTGCTCACGAAACTCACTTCTTATCAAAGTGACTGCCAAGCTTGGCTCAATAGTTGCCTTTTTACTGCTTAAGAAATTTAAAAAGACCTTCATTACCTCTGTTTTTAAAGAGATGCATGAATTTAAAAATAAGTAGAATTCTAAAAAGGTAAGAAAAATGATTGAACACTACTTGAGACCGGACTCTACTGCCCAAGCACTCGACCTAATGCAGCAGCATGCTGGCGCTGCAACCTGGTTTGCTGGTGGCTCCAAACTCAATGCTGCTCCGAGCAAAACCGATAAAACGGTGGCAATTTCGCTTGATAACCTGGCTTTCGACAAAATTGAACAACACGGTGACGCCCTGCATATTGGTGCGATGTGCCATATTCAGAGTTTGATTGACAGCGAACTGGTCCCTGTTGCGCTTAAGCAGGCTGCTGCATTTATCTATTCTCGTCATGTGCGTAACCAGGCCACCTTAGGTGGTGAGATTGCAGCACTCCAGCCTGAGGCTCTGCTGGTACCGAGCCTGATAGCACTCAAAGCACGCGTTGTGTTGGCTGATGGCCGCGAAAGTGAGGTTGAAGAGTACATTGTCGCTGAAAAGCGCGACCTGATCGCCACAGTCATCATTCCGGATGTGAACCTAACCTGCATTGGTTACAACATTGCGCGCTCTGCAGCGGGTTTGGCAATAGTTACGGCTGCTGTTTCTATCGACAAGGCAGGTAACAAAATCATTGCCCTTGATGGTGTTTCTCCACTTCATGAGGGAGCGGCCAGACCGGTTCGCTTGCGTGATGTCGAAAGCCAAGATCTGAAAGGCGAGCTACTAGAACAAGCGGTGGCCGATGCGGTACACCCTATTGCCGATATTCGCGGCGGTGTTGAATACAAACGTTATATTGCCGGAGTCGTCGTGACTGATTTGCTGGCTGAGTGCCAGCATTTGGCAGAGGAGGCGTAACCATGACTATTAAATTTACTCTAAATGGCCGCCCTCAGGAACTTCAGTGCCAGCTTGGCGAAAACGTACAAAAGTTGTTGCACGGTATGGGTCTTCACTCTGTGCGTAACAGTGATGATGGATATGGCTTTGCCGGATCAGACGTCATTTTGCTAAATGGTGAATTGGTGAATGCGTCTTTGCTGATAGCTGCCCAGCTGGAAGGTGCGGAAGTGAAAACCGCTGAATCACTCAGCACGCATAACAAGCTAGGTGTCGTCCAGCAAGCCATGATTGATGTCGGTGTGGTCCAGTCGGGTTACAACGATCCTGCGGCTGCTTTGATCTTAACTGAGCTGCTTGAGCGCATTGCGGCGCCGACTCGTGAGGAAATCGATGATGCGCTCTCTGGACTATTTAGTCGAGATGCCGGTTATCAGCAGTTCTATCAAGTGGTGGAGTTGGCGGCGAAGCGTAAGAATGCACCTGAACATACCGAAGAGGTTGCACCAGAATTTTGTGATGAACTGGACGTCGTCGGTAAAGTGAGTCCGAAAGATGATTCAGTGAAAATGGTTCAGGCCAAGCCTTGTTATGTTGAAGATCGTATTCCGGCGGATGCCTGTGTCCTTAAGGTGCTGCGCAGCCCGCATCCACATGCGTGGATCAAACGTTTAGATGTGAGCAAAGCTGAAGCACTGGATGGGGTTGTCCATATCATCACCCATGAAAACTGCCCAGATATTCCTTACACTCCGGGTGGCCAGACTGGCCCTGAGCCGTCACCGCTTGACCGCCGTATGTTCTGCCAGAAACTGCGTCATGTGGGTGACCGTGTGGCTGCCGTTGTTGCGGAAAGTGTTGAAATTGCAGAAGCTGCGTTGAAACTGATTGAAGTTGAATACGAAGTGCTTAAGCCAGTGATGAGCATAGATGAGGCACAAGCAGCCGATGCGCCGATCATTCACAACGAGCCGATTGAGTATTTGGCGGGTGCGCCTGCTGATTTAGATGAGCAGAATAAAAATGCTGATCCGCGTGAAGGCAAGCTGATTGTCAATTTCCCGATCGGTTGTGAGCCGCGCAAGAACATTGCTGCTGCCGTTCAGGGCCAGATCGGTGATATCGACCAGGGCTTTGCTGATGCAGACGTGATCTTTGAGCGTACTTACGAGTCTAAGCAAGCCCAGCAGGCACCAACAGAAATGCATATCTGTTATGCCTATATGGATGGTAACCGCGTCGTTATGCACGCTTCAACGCAGGTGCCGTTCCACGTACGCCGTCAGGTAGCGAAGATCTTGGACATTAAACAGAACCGTGTGCATGTCGTTAAAGAACGTGTTGGCGGGGGCTTTGGCTCCAAACAGGATATATTGGTCGAAGACTTAACCGCGTTTGCTACCTTCACAACTGGCCGTCCGGTTTATTTGCACTACACCCGTGAAGAAGAGTTCACTGCGTGTTCAACTCGCCACGTTGCGAAAGTGAACCTGAAAGTGGGTATGAAAAAAGACGGTACGTTGACGGCGATCGACATGGACTTCCAGGCCAATACTGGTCCTTATGGTAACCACGCTTTAACCGTGCCTTCAAATGGCCCTGCGCTGTCATTGCCGCTTTACCCGATTGATAACGTGCGCTTTAAGGTCACGACGTATTACTCAAACATCTGTCCAACCGGGGCCTACCAGGGGTACGGGGCACCGAAAGGGGTGTTTGCGTTAACCATGATGCTGGCAGAATTGGCTGAAGAGCTGGATATGGACCTGCTCGATATCATCGAGAAGAACCGTGTCCACGAAGGTGATGCGCTGAAGATCAAAGGTGCGGTCGGCGAGGGTGATCTGCCTGCTGAGCCACCTCGCGTACTCTCTTGCGCGCTGGACGAAGTCTTACGTCAGGGACGTGAAGAGTTCGGTTGGGACACGCCAAAAGAAGACTTAGGTTCAGATTGGACGGTAGGCCGTGGTGTTGCCATTATCCAGCAGAAATCAGGGATCCCTGATATCGACCAGGCGAACTGTAAGGCCAAACTGGCGTCTGACGGTACCTTGATTGTTCATTCTGGTGGTGCCGATATCGGTACAGGCCTTGATCTTGTGGTGGGCAAAATTGCGGCTGAAACGCTGAAGATGCCATTAGAAGAAATCACGGTGATCTCGGGCGATACCGACCACTGTCCGTTTGATAAGGGTGCATATGCATCTTCAGGTACTTGCTTCTCGGGTAATGCTGCGAAGAAAGCGGCGGAAGCCATGCGCGAACGTATCTTGATGTGCGGTGCCGAGATGTTGGGTGCAGAGGTTACTGACGTGAAACTGGTCTTCCCTGCAACCGTTGAAGGCAAAGACGGCAAGCAAGTGACCTTTGGTGACATCGCTCATCAGGCTGAAGGCGGTAAAGGCTGGGGCCAGCTGCTGACCAGTGGTAGCTTCATTACCTCTGATTTTGCCTTCCCTTATGGTGCGAACTTCGCCGAAGTAGCGGTCAATACCCGTACCGGTGAGATCAAACTCAACAAGTTCCATGCCTTGCTTGACTGTGGCACACCAATCAACCCTGATTTGGCTCTGGGCCAGATTTACGGTGCCAGCATGCGCGCCATTGGCCACAGTATGTGTGAAGAGCTAATGTACGACGAAAACGGGGTGCCACTGAACACCGATCTGAAGAGCTACGGTGCTCCTATGATCGGCGATATTCCACGTGATTTCCGTGCGGCTTTGGTGCCAAGTGATGATCCTGTCGGCCCGTTTGGTGCCAAGTCAATCTCCGAAATTGGCGTTAATGGTGCCGCACCGGCGATTGCTACCGCGATTCATGATGCCTGCGGGGTGTGGATCCGAGAATGGAACTTCACACCAGAGAAGGTGCTCAGAGGTCTTAATAAGCTCTAAGTAATACGAAAAGCGGTTAATTTTCAGGGGATGGGAAATGGCCGCTTTTTTTATATATCGATTGATATTTATTACGAGTGAGCTGTCATAGCTTGGCCGGTATTGACTGAAGATGTATTCAGTTGTGGTGTTATAGGGTGAGGCAACACTTGGCTAAGAGCTAGGTGAGAGACCCTTGGGGATTTTCTGGCTAGGTTATCGATTCCATACTCGTCCAATGTTTCTACGGAATGCTGCTCTGCTGAATGGGCACAGAAGAAGCCGTAAGGCAGGGTGCATATCCAGGGAAATTTTAATAAACGGATGGTATTGAAATGAAACTCTTTTATAACGTAGAAGACAAGCCTCCTGTCGGAGCCGCTATTTTGCTTGCTTTGCAGCATATGCTTGCTGCAATGGGTGCAATTATTGCGGTGCCATTGGTGGTTGGCAGTGCAATTGGTTTGCCTACCGATCAGATGGTGATTTTGGTCAATGCGGCTCTGATGGTATCGGGCGTAGTGACCATCATTCAGTGTAAGGGGGTAGGTCCGGTCGGGATTCGGCTCCCTGTCGTGATGGGTACCAGTTTTACCTTTGTGGCGATATCGATTTCTATCGGTCTGGACGCAGGTGTCTCAGGTATTTTTGGCGCCTCGCTGGTAGGGTCACTGGTGATGATCATCGGTAGCCGTTTTATGCCTCAGATCCGCAAACTGTTCCCGCCAGTAGTCTCTGGTACTGTTGTGGTACTGATTGGTCTGACTATCTTGCCGGTGTCTGTTGACTGGTTTGCTGGTGGCTTTGTCGGACAGGAAGGCTATGGCCAGGTTAGCAATTTGATGCTGGGCTTACTGGTGCTGGTGGTGGTCATCGTACTGTCACAGGTTGGCAAGGGTATTATCTCAGCGGCTGCTATCGTCATTGGTATGGCAGTCGGTTACCTGGTGGCCATCTTCATGGGCATTGTCGACTTTTCGCCAGTTCATAATGCTGCTTTCTTTGCTTTACCTGAAATTGTACCGTTTGGCCTGAGTTTTACCGTCAGCGGTATTATCGGCATGTCGATCGCCTATCTGGTGACCATCATGGAATCAACCGGGGATTTCCTTGCCCTGAGTGATGCCACCCATACCAAGCTAACAGGCAAGAAGCTGTCACGCGGGATCCTGTGTGATGGGATCGGCAGTGCATTGGCATCAGTGTTTGGTGCAACGCCATTCTCATCGTTCAGCCAGAATGTGGGTATTGTCTCCATTACTGGTGTTGCCAGTCGTCATGTGGTGGCTGTTACGGGCGTTATCATGCTGCTGGCCGGTATGTTCCCGAAACTGGGCGGCATTGTAGTGACTATCCCTTCACCGGTATTGGGTGGTGCAGGCTTGGTGATGTTCGCGATGATCATTTCAGCTGGTATTGGCATTCTTTCACGCATTAATTTTACCAAACGTAACATGCTGATCATTGCCGTCGGTGTGGCTTCCGGTATGGCGGTGACAGTTCGCCCAGAGATCCTCACTCATTTGCCAGATTCAGTAAGGGTGATTTTGGGCTCCGGGATCACCACAGGCTCGCTTGTTGCACTGGTGTTGAATATTGCAATGGGTATTAACCGCGCCGATGAGGCGGAAAGTGCTCAGGAAAAACGTGAAGCCTTGGAAGAGCAAATCAAAGAGTGTGAAGCGTGTAACCGTGCACTGGAAGAGGAAGAAAACCTCGCACGCCAGCAGGCAGAGCCAGAGCGTAATTAAGTGACAAAGAGCTAATTTAGGGACCTGTTCAGGAGCCTGTTCAGGGACCTGTTCAGGAACTAATTAGGTTCTTTGTGGAAAATGAACATCAAATACTCCACACAACAGATTTATAAAAGGTCAGTACGTAGCTTATTCATGACATCACCCTACAGACGTTTTGAATAGAAGCAGCTTGGCGTACAAAGACATACAACGAGGTAATTATGGAATATACCCAATCTATTAAGGCGATTCGTGCATCGATTTTGGATATTGGCCGCGTGGTCGACAAGCCAGAAGACATCGAGAAGAACATGCGCTTTATCGAAGATGGTTTGATGCTGGTTGATAATGGCCGTATTGAATGGGTCGGCCCTTGGGAAGAGGGTAAGGATAAAATACCGTCGTCGGTACGGATTCGCAGCTACCCGGGCAAGATGATCATGCCAGGTTTCATTGATACCCATATTCACTATCCGCAGGCAGAAATGGTTGGTGCCTATGGGGAGCAGCTGCTTGAGTGGCTGAATAATTACACCTTCCCGACAGAAGCCCGTTACAAAGACAAAGACTACTCGCGGGAAATGTCGACCTTCTTCATCAAGCAACTATTGCGCAACGGTACGACTACGGCGTTGGTGTTCGGCACGGTTCACCCAGAATCGGTGGACGCGCTGTTTGAAGAAGCCGAAAAGATTAATATGCGAATGATTGCTGGCAAGGTCATGATGGATCGCAATGCGCCAGAGTACCTGCTTGATACCCCTGAGATCGGGTATAACCAAACCAAGGAGCTGATCGAAAAATGGCACAAACGCGGCCGCTTGCTGTATGCGATCACCCCGCGTTTTGCACCGACGTCAACCCCGGAACAATTGGCAATGGCGGGCAAGCTGAAAGAAGAGTACCCAGATACGTATGTTCATACCCACCTCTGTGAGAACAAGAATGAGATTGAGTGGGTGAAAGAGCTGTATCCGGAGCAGGATGGTTATCTTGACGTCTACCATCACCATGGCCTGACAGGCTCTAAGAGTGTCTTCGCCCATTGTATTCACCTAGAAGACAAAGAGTGGGATTGTCTGCAGGATACCGATTCAGCTATCGCGTTCTGCCCGACCTCGAACCTTTACCTCGGTAGTGGCCTGTTCAAGCTTCAGGAAGCCTGGAAGCGCAATGTGAAAGTCGGTATGGGGACGGATATTGGTGCGGGTACTACGTTCAATATGATGCAAACCCTGAATGAAGCCTACAAGGTGATGCAACTACAGCAACACAGGCTATCGGCTTTTGAAGCTTTCTATCTGGCTACGCTAGGCGCTGCGAAGTCCCTGTCGCTAGATCACTTGATTGGTAACTTCGAAGTGGGCAAAGAGGCCGATTTTGTCATCATCGATCCGTGTTCCACTCCGCTTCAGCAATTGCGCTTTGATAGCTCGAAAGACTTAGCAGAAAAATTATTTATATTAATGACGCTGGGTGATGACCGCAGTATCTACCGGACTTATGTTGATGGACGTCTGGTATATGAACGCGGCTAATGTGCCGAACGTCGTTAAAGGTTTTAAAGATTCAAAGAAGTTCTAGAGGAAATTGAAATTTACGTTGAGAGGAAGCTCAACACACTTTCTGGGCAATGAAAGGGTATCTCAAAGATTGAGGTGGATAGCCCTTTCATTCTCTATGACAAACAAGGAACTATCATCATGTCTGAAAATAGTACAATTCAAAGTGATCCTGCCAATATAGCTTCAGAAGTAAAACCACAAGGTGGGTTAGACGGTTATTTTCAAATTTCGGCGCGCGGCAGTACCGTACGGAAGGAAATGGTTGCAGGTTTAACAACCTTCCTTGCAATGGTGTATTCGGTCATTGTTGTGCCGAGTATGCTTGGGGCGGCGGGTTTCAATCCAGGGGCTGTTTTCGTTGCGACCTGTCTGGTGGCAGCATTTGGTTCGTTGCTGATGGGACTGTGGGCTAAGTTGCCAATGGCGATTGGCTGTGCCATTTCGCTGACAGCATTCACCGCATTTAGCCTGGTGCTGGGGCAGGGGATCAGTATTCCTGTTGCGTTGGGTGCAGTCTTCCTGATGGGTGTTCTGTTTACGGCGATTACTGTGACTGGGGTTCGTCAGTGGATACTAACGAACTTGCCATTCGGTATTGCCCACGGTACGGGTATTGGTATTGGTTTATTCCTGTTGTTGATTGCTGCTAATGGTGTTGGCCTGGTAGTGAAAAACCCACACGCAGGCTTGCCGGTTACTTTAGGAGCATTTACTTCGTTGCCTGTGTTGATGTCAGTCATTGGTTTGGCTGCGATCTTTGGTTTGGAAAAGCGCCGTGTACCGGGTGGTATTTTGCTGGTGATTGTGGCGATTTCAATTTTCGGTTTGATTTTTGACCCGAATGTGACTTACCAAGGCTTGTTTGCCATGCCGTCATTCGGGGCTGAAGGTGAGTCGTTGCTTGGTAGTTTGGATATCATGGGCGCGCTTAACCCAATAGTAATCCCTAGTGTGTTGGCATTGGTGATGACAGCTATCTTCGATGCGACCGGTACTATCCGTGCGGTGGCGGGTCAGGCGAATTTGCTTGATAAAGATGGCCAGATCATTAACGGGGGCAAAGCCCTGACAGCGGATTCCGTAAGTAGTATCTTTGCCGGTTTTGTTGGTGGTGCACCTGCTGCTGTATATATCGAGTCGGCTGCCGGTACGGCTGCAGGTGGTAAAACAGGCCTGACAGCAACCGTTGTCGGCGGCTTGTTCCTGCTAATGCTGTTCTTGTCGCCTGTTAGCTATTTGGTACCAGCTTATGCAACGGCTCCTGCGCTGATGTATGTGGGTTTGTTGATGATGAGCAATGTCAGCAAGCTAGATATGAGCGATACCGTTGATGCCTTGTCTGGCCTTATGTGTGCGGTGTTTATCGTACTAACGGGTAATATCGTTACCGGTATTATGCTAGGTTTCAGCTCATTGGTTATTGGCCGCGTTATCTCTGGTGAATACAAGCGCCTGAATGTGGGTACTGTCGTTATTGCCGTTGTGCTGGTCGCTTTCTATGCGGGTGGCTGGGCGATTTAGAACGATTTAAGGTACGAGAAGCTAGATCCTGGTTTCTAGGAAAAGCAGGTCCTCAGTTCTGGGAAGAGCAAAACCTTGATAGCTATTCTTAGCTACTGAAGGTTACTTCCAGGACCCAGGACCCAGGACCCAGGACCCAGGACCCAGGACCCCAAAAAAAAGCGAGAGCTGTTGACTCTCGCTTTTTTATTTCCATCATTTGCGACGCTTCCCGCTTTTATCGGTTGTTCAGCCAATCAACGATAAACGCAGCCACTTTTTCCGGCTGGTTGAGATTGAGCTGGGGTAGCGTACAACCCTCCGGGTAATCTCCGTCGGTGGCGAAGGCGATAATATTACTGTCGTTCGGGTATAGCAGCGGCTTGCCGTAACTCGGGCGGTGAATTTCTATTTTGGTAAATAGCTCATCGCGGAAACCTTCCACCAATACTAAATCCAGCTGGCTGTGGTCGAGTTGTTGTAGGCATTCTTGTAGCTGTGGCTCTTCCCGTTCTGGTTCTGGATACTCGAAATAGAGCATGTGCCTTTCTTTAGTCGCCATCAATGTTTGTGCACAACCTGCATGGCGTAGCCGGTAGCTATCTTTGCCCGGAGTATCAGGGTCGATACTGTGGTGGCTGTGCTTGACCAAACCGATCCGTAGGCCCTGTTGCTTCAGTAATGGGATCAGTTGTTCCAGTAGCGTTGTTTTCCCCGAGCCGCTATAGCCGGCAAAACCTATAATTGGAGTCATGGTGTAATTTGAGTAGGTCTGTTTGCCTTGATCCTAATTGAAATTGATCATCACGTCATGGTGTTGGGCCGATTAAGTACCAATATTGTGCTTTTGCTACGGTTAGGAAAAGAAACAGATAACGGGAAGACAATGACCAAGCTATCAGTAGTTCAATCGGATATTACAACATTAGAGGTCGATGCCATCGTTAATGCCGCCAATACTTCGCTACTTGGCGGCGGCGGTGTCGATGGTGCAATTCACCGTGCGGCAGGGCCTGAGCTTCTTGCCGAGTGCAGGGCGTTAGGGGGCTGTAAAACCGGTGAAGCCAAAGTAACGAAAGGCTACCGGCTGCCAGCAGAGTATATTATTCATACCGTGGGGCCAGTATGGCATGGGGGAGCTCACCATGAAAAAGAGCTGCTGGCCAGCTGTTATCGAAATGCATTAATACTGGCCCGGCAAGTAGAAGCCAAGAGCATTGCCTTTCCCTGTATCAGTACCGGGGTCTATCATTTTCCAAAGCAGCTCGCAGCTGAAATAGCGGTCGCGACAGTAAAAGAAACGCTAAAACACAATGACAAGATTATACAAGTTGATTTTGTCTGTTTTGCTAATGATGATTTTCAAACGTACCAAACGCTGCTAAATCATCATTGAGCATTAGAGTATCAATAGTGAGTTATGGTGACTTTTTTACCCTTTAGAGGCAGATTCCGACTACATTTATTGTGTAGTTCGTTTACATTTATTATTAGCGCATGAGACGTAAACTAGGCTGCAGTATACATTCAGCGTTTCGTGGTCCAGTGTAATTTCGACAGGAAGTCGCCGTTCTGTATCACGGAGAATATCAGAATAAGCATCAGGGAGAGTGCAATGTGGGCAACATTGGATTTTGAAGCATCTGGATTATCCGATCAGTCTTACCCGATTGAAGTGGGATATTCCTTACCAGATGGTAGTGGCAATAGCTTACTGATTAACCCGCTAACAGCTAGTGATGTTTGGCAATACTGGGATGATTACGCCGAGCATGAAATTCATCGGATCTCCCGTCAGGAACTGCATCTTGAAGGATTGCAGGTAGTCGAAGTGTGCCAGCATCTCAATGCTGTTCTTGGGCAATATGACTATGTCTTTTGCGATAGTCAGTGGGATCTGTTTTGGTTAGGAAAACTTTACCATGCTGCGCACATGAGGCCGTCTTTTATGCTAACAGAAATCGGTCACTGGCTGATGCAGGAAAATGGCATTGAAAGAGCGCGTTTTCAGCTTGCACTGGAAGAGCTGGGCCCGGTAAAGCATCGTGCAATGCAGGATGCGCAACAGATCAGATTAGCTATCACTCAATTAGTGGAGTGATGGAGGATATGTGCTCTTAGGTGAAAGCGGAAATCGTCTCGCTGGTTTGTGCGGCGGTGATGAAATACAGATAAGTTTCTAGTTTGGTATATAATTTCCGCTTATTTCGTTTGCTGCTGGGTACCTTCCTTGATATCTGAACCTAGATCTGAATCAATGCAACCTTCTTTGTCACAATCACTTCGTTGTGCTGTCTTCAATGTTTCTATGTCTTCGCCGATTCCTGGGCATATTCTCGAACAAACAGCATCGACAACGGATGCCCGTCTTTCTCGGCTTGCAGCCGTTATTCAGCATACCCGCCCGGATGTGTTGATGCTATGTGAGTTTGACCACCTAGGGGAAGGGGGGGATGATGGCAGCGTGGCTAACTTCTGTCGCCACTATCTTGAATCCCCGCAACACCAGAGAGAGGCAATATCGTACCCATATTGTTATTGTCCACCGACCAATACCGGCTTGATGAGTCCACATGATCTTGACGGTGATGGAGTACTGACTCTGCCTGGTGATGGCTTGGGTTTTGGTGAACACCACGGCCACTTCGGCTTTGTCATCCTGTCTCGTTACCCTATTTTGGAGGCGCAGATCCGAAGCTGGCAACACCTGCTTTGGCAAGATATTCCCGGAAATCTAATGCCGGAGAATTATTACAGTGAGCAAGCCGAAAAGGTATTGCGGCTGTCTTCGAAAAACCATGTCGTGGTGCCGATTGAACTCGGTGAGCAGGTGGTTAACCTACTTTGCTGCCATCCGACTCCGCCAGTCTTTGATGGTGACGAAAAGCGCAATGCGCGTCGTAATCATGATGAGTTGAAATTAGTCACCGATATTATTAATAGTGCTAGTTATCTGTGTGACGATAATGGGGAGCCTGGTGGCTTGGCTGTACAGGATCGGTTTGTGGTGATGGGTGATCTCAATGCAGATATGGCGGATGGTGACGGGATGAAACAGGCAATTCGTGACCTTCTTCTACATCCAAGAATAAATCGTTCTGTAAGTGCCGGAAAGGGGACACCCAAAAGCCTAGGTGGCCGTTTTCATATCCCTTGGCAGCAGCGTACGGGCAGGGCAACTGAATGGACTCATATCTCGGGGCTGAGGTTGGACTATGTGCTGCCATCGGCAAATCTGGAGGTATTGCAGGCCGGGGTTTTCTGGCCTGATAAGAAAGACCCGATGCGATACCTGATCAGCGATGAGAAAGGACGAGACAGACCACAAGCTGGCTCAGATCATCGTCTTGTATGGGCTGATATAGCCCTGAAAGCCTAACGTAATACTGCCGTGGAGTTTCAGGAGCAGTGCTAGAACTGTCTCTGGAATACCCCACAACTGTACCAAAACTATTCCAGAACTGGGGGGGACAGGCTTCCTACTCAATTGGTTCACTTCAATATTCTGGCCTATCTTTAGTCAAGGTACTGAAATGCAGGGAGTCAGATTATGCCTGGTACACAAAAAGCATTAGGTGGTGAAGGATTGCGAGGCCAAAGCGCCGGCTCAACGGCATTGTGTACTGTCGGTAAAATTGGCACGGGGCTGACCTACCGTGGTTATGATATTTCCGACTTGGCGGCACATGCTGAGTTTGAGGAAGTCGCGCACCTGCTGCTTAAAGGAAAACTGCCGACTAAAGCTGAACTGGCGGCTTACAAGACCAAGTTAATCTCATACCGAGGCTTACCGATCGCATTGAAGATTGTGCTTGAACAGATCCCTGCTGATGCCCATCCAATGGATGTGATGCGAACCGGGTGCTCTATGCTCGGTAACCTTGAGCAGGAGCATGACTTTGTTGAGGAGTATGACAGGGCTGATCGCCTGCTTGCTCTGCTGCCTGCAATTATCTGCTATTGGTATTGCTATAGCCACCATGGGGTAAAAATTGAGACTTATTGTGATCAGGACTGCATTGGCGGTTACTTCCTGAAAATGCTAACTGGGGAAACACCTTCGGAGTTGCACAAGCAAGTTATGAACTGCTCCCTGATCCTCTATGCTGAGCATGAGTTTAATGCATCGACGTTTTCCGCTCGGGTTAGTGCCTCTACCCTTACCGATCTGTTTTCCTGTATTACAACGGCAATTGGTACCTTGCGAGGCCCGTTGCACGGTGGTGCCAACGAAGCGGCAATGGAGATGATCGAGCGCTGGCAGAGTCCTGATGAAGCGGAAGCCGGCATATTGGCAATGCTGGCCAACAAAGAGAAAATTATGGGCTTTGGCCATGCGATATATAGCGAATTTGATCCGAGAAATGCCTTGATTAAGGCGTGGGCCCAGAAGCTGGCCGAGCAGGCTGATGATGCGGTGCTGTATGATATTTCGGTGAGGGTTGAGGAAGTCATGAAGCGGGAAAAAGCGCTATTTGCCAATGCCGATTTCTTCCATGCCTCTGCTTACCATTTTATGGGGATCCCTACTCGACTGTTTACCCCTATTTTTGTGATGAGCAGGGTAACAGGCTGGGCTGCACATGTGTTCGAGCAAAGGGCGCATAATAGGATCATCAGGCCGAGTGCGGACTACGTAGGGCCCGGGCATCAGGATTGGTTGCCGATCGACCAACGTTAAGTTAAGGACTGACTGTGATGGAAAACCTGGAATTGTTTTCGTCGCCTACGGTATCCGGTGAGTGGTTGGATATTGCTAATGGAAAGCTGTTTTGGGCACCAGACTTTTTCCCCCGGCGGGATTCCCGGCACTATTTCCGGCGGCTTTCAACGGAGCTGAACTGGCAGCAGGAAACTATCAGGATGTTTGGCCGCGATGTGTTGCAACCCAGGCTGCAGGCCTGGTGTGGGGATGCTGTCTACACCTATTCGGGGCTGACTATGCATCCTCAGGCCTGGACACCATCGCTGCTAGCCATTAAATCTGCCTGTGAACAGGTTTGTGATAGCACGTTTAATTCTGTGCTGGCAAACCAGTATCGTAACGGACAGGACTACATGGGATGGCACCAGGATAATGAGCCAGAGCTCGGCCCTCAGCCTGTGATTGCCTCGGTTAGTCTGGGAGAAGAAAGACGTTTTGTGCTGAAGCACCTAGCAAGCAAACAGAAAATGGAATTTAACCTAACACCCGGCTCATTGTTGATCATGGCAGGAACGACTCAACAGTTCTGGACACACTCGGTGCCGAAAACCCAGCGTCCTAAGTCGGCCCGGATTAACCTCACCTTCCGAACTGTTTTCTGATAAATCACTCAGGATATTAAGCCCGATCACACCGTTTCGACTCGCAATACGCATATTATTGACCTAGCGCTGACTTAGCAATTAAGGTCGTCTGATAGCGTTTTTACGCGTCTAGTACTTTTATCAAGTGGATTGATTACGTGTCGGGCATCAACAGTGGCTTGGTATTACTATGGAGAGATATATGAAGTCTTTGAACGTTGGATTACTGTTTTTTCTATCTCTGCTTGTATGGGGTGTCTATGCCGAAACGGCCTCCGCGCCTGTTCAGCAAGGCGAAGCTCTCCCTACCTATCAGCAAGATGCTGATCTTATTCGAAATACTTATGAGACCAAGCTGTATACATTACCTGCGTTTAAGATGGGGCACTATGGGCTTCGTATGTATCGCCAGACCCAGGATGCTAAATATGGTGCAGCGATTTGGTCTGACATGGCACGGGTTGCCAGCCGGCTGAATAAGTTTGCTACCGAGGTACACACACCTAAACAGATAAAGGCTTATTCTGATACCCGTATTCAGAACTACGGCAAGAAAACCGATGTACGGGGCAAGCTAAGGTATGCGGCTACCCAGTCGAAACCCGAGTATTTGTATCTTGGGGTCGACTTGCTTGGTTCGATGGCGCGCGCCAATGAATATGGCCTCAAGCACCGTGAAGATTCAAAGTTGCGCCAGGTGATCCGTCGTTACGATTTCGCCAAGTATGCCACGGATCCGGAGATGATCCGCGCATGGGCGGCGCAACTGGCAAACCAGGTGTATTGGCTACGCCAGTTGGGTGAGCAGGATGTTGTTGATGAGTTCATTGATGCTTTCCGGGCAACCTATCCTGATAGCAAGGATGCAGAACTGACTGATCAGCAGTTCATGAATAAGATTTACGGCCTGACCCATATTATTTTTGCTGCGTCTGAGTACTATCAGCACCCAATCAAAGAGCAGGAATTCCAGTGGGTTTACGATTACTACCGCAAGAATATTGATACGATTTTGGCGCGTTCGAAAGAAGATGTGATAGCGGAAGTGGGTATTAACTTCCTGTTAGCCGGGCTTGAAAATGATCCCGTGGTAGAGAAAGCCCGCAAAGCGATTCAGGGCTCTATTGACCGGGAAGCCGGTATGGTGCCATCGGTTAAGGGGGAAACCGAATTGCTTGATGGCGAGCACCGAAATGTGCTGACCATCATGTTGTTGGACTGGAGAGGCGCCCACGAAGTGCCTTCGGTTACCAAGCAGCCAGACATCTTTAGCTCGATCCCTTATGGTTTAATCGCGCAGTAGGAAAACAAGCCAGCTATCGAGATAAATAAGCCCTTGCGATAAGGGCTTATTTTTATCAAGTGGTACTCAGGTTAATGGTATTAAGGCTTAATAGTATTTGCCTTTGATACTCGTGACGGTAAACGTTTTTACTTCCATGCTTGGTGACCAATAGACGGCATTCCAGCCCGCTTTTGATTTCAAGTGGCGGATAAAATCTTTTGGTGATTTGAGTTGCTCCCACACCTGGGGTAAGAACAAGGCTTGGCTGTGATGATCTGACAACACGACGCCAACTTTGTTATTGGCCAGAAAATCAATGAGCTCTTGCTCTGAGCCGACAGTAAGTACTTCAGGTTCCGACAAGACAGATATCTCAATCATCAATTGATCGAGCTGCTCTTCCGTTAACGGCATAAATCGCCGATCCTGATAAGCACTGGCGCGGGCTTTATTGTGAACTTCGAGTACTAATGGTGAATTGGCTGTCACAGAGCCGAGGCAGCCTTGCAGTTCACCATCGACTTCGAGGGTAACGAAACAGGCTCCTGGCTGGAGTAACTTCTTGCCATACAGGTCTAGTTGAGGCGGGCGGGGTAATTCTTCTGAAAAATGGCCACGAATTGCTTCCCGTGCAATATCTAGTAGCTGGGTAAGCTCCCCTTTATTTAGGTTCTGATACGAGGTAACTGACATATCCAACGACTCTCTCCTTATCTCCGGCGGTATCGCCTGAGTTTTTTAATTCCATACGTGTTAACTGATAATCCCGTTGCTTAGCGAGTAAAAGTAATGTGTTTATACCGGTCGAACCGCATGCCTGCTCTGGGGTGAGTGAAGGCTCGTAGTGTTCAATTAAAGAGCAGGTGTTCTGGTCTATATGTTGTGCTTCAGAGTAGGGATGAAAGTGGCTGAGATCACTGCTGATAACCAGCAGGGTACTTTCATCTTGCCATAACGAATCGATCAAATTTGCTACGGTTACTGGCGACACATTACTGGTCAATATGGGTAACAAGGTAAATTCATTTAAACAAGTTTGCAGAAAAGGCAGTTGTACCTCGAGACAATGCTCGAAGGCATGAACCTGGTCTGATACTTCAATATCTTCTATTTCTCTTAATTTTTCAACACTTTGGGTGTCGATAGGTATATTCCCAAGCGGTGAAGAGAAATAACTTACCGAAGGTAGGGCACAGCCCTGGAAAAAATAACGGTGGCTAGGGCCAACCAGGATCACCCTGCGGATAGTGTCTGCCTGTAATTTCAGATAGCGGTATGCTTGAGCCGCCACTTCTCCCGAATAAATGTAGCCTGCATGGGGGACGACGATGGCTCGGATATTTCTTTTTTCTGTAACGGGTTTTAGCCAGCTATCAAGCTGACATTGTAGGTATTCCGGGGACTTATCATAAAAGCTCCCCGCAACGGCAGGTGGGCGAATATTCATTGAAATCACACGGTTATTTCTAGCAATACTATATTTAGTATAGGAACAAATTTACACGTCGAGTGATTAAGATGTTGCAACCTCCAAGTGTATATAAAACCCATTACTGGCATCGCCTTGATGATGGCAGGGTTATCTGTGATTTATGCCCTCGTCATTGTCGATTACGGGACGGTAAACGCGGCGC
The DNA here is from genome assembly GCF_059552575.1 of Photobacterium sp. HL06. Classification (NCBI taxonomy): domain Bacteria; kingdom Pseudomonadati; phylum Pseudomonadota; class Gammaproteobacteria; order Vibrionales; family Vibrionaceae; genus Photobacterium; species Photobacterium sp. HL06. The sequence goes on along the minus strand of NZ_CM183914.1, from coordinate 2,654,545 downwards.
CTGTTTTGTCAGGCAGGCGCTAGATGGCGAGATTGTCTTGACCAGTTATGGGCGTTCGAGTGGCTTCTGTATTGATCCGATAGAAAAAAAACCGCTTAATCACTTCTATCCAGGTAGCTCAGTATTATCCTTCGGGACGGCTGGCTGTAACCTGAGTTGCAAATTCTGCCAGAACTGGAGTATCAGTAAATCTCGCGAAATCGATACGCTGGGAGCAACGGCGATGCCTGAACAAATTGCGCAGGCCGCTAAGCGTTATGGCTGCGACAGCATTGCCTTTACCTATAATGACCCGGTGATCTTCATGGAGTATGCGGTGGATGCCGCACAGGCATGCCATGAGCTTGGCATACACAGCGTAGCGGTTAGTGCAGGGTACATATGTGATGAACCCCGAGTGGAGTTTTATCGCTATATGGATGCTGCCAATATTGACTTGAAGGGGTTTACCGAGCGTTTCTACCATAAAATCTGCAGCGGCCATTTGGCACCAGTACTCGATACCCTGCTGTACTTGTACCATGAAACCGATGTTTGGTTTGAAATCACCACCTTATTGATCCCTGATGAAAACGACAGTACAGCTGAGCTAGAAGAGCTGACCCGCTGGGTCTATGACAACCTCGGCCCGGATATTCCTATTCACTTTAGTGCCTTCCATCCCGATTTCAAAATGCTGGATAAACCAAGTACCCCTCCTGAAACCGTTAAACGGGCGAGGGAAATCGCACTCAAGAACGGGCTTAACTATGCCTATGTCGGCAATATTTTTGATGAGGCCGGAGATAGTACCTACTGTCCTGGTTGCAAGAAAAAAGTGTTATCGAGAAATTGGTATGAATTAGGTGATTGCGCGCTGAGCAGCCAAGGGGAGTGCAATTTTTGTGGCTACCAAATCGCAGGACGGTTTGCCGCGCCAAAGGCATTTGGCCGCCATCGTATTCCGGTCAAAATCGCCTGATCTGCTATTGCCTGGTATCCTGATATGGCCAAGAGGCTTGTAATTCAGGCCTGCTTTCCATTATCTTAGCGGGAAATAGAACCTGATTTAGATATTGGAAATTTATGTCTGACATGACCATTGAACAGCTTGCGGGCTACCAGAACTTAGTTATCACTCAACCGCGTTGCCCATTTTGCGTTAAAGCGAAAGCAATCCTTGATGATCGTGGAACGGAATACACCACTTTAGTTCTGGGTACAGACCTAGAAAAGACCACCATGGTTGAGTTCATCGAGCAAAAGACTGGCCAAACAGTACGCACCGTGCCGCAAATCATTCTTGATGGCCAATACATCGGTGGCCATGATGATTTGGTTGCGTTTCTTGAGCGCCAGGTCGACACTGAAGCATTCGGTGACTTTGAACTGTAAGTGCAGTTCACCCGTAATAAGGGCTCCGTATGGAGCCTTTTTACTATCTGGGGATAGTTAAACAAGGAGAGTAAGATGAGTTTTACGGTACATGTTGATTGGCAACATTCAAAACAGACGGAACAGGATTTTAGTCGCGACCATGTTATTAGCTTTGGCAGTGGCCAGCAGGTTAAGGGCTCTTCAGCGCCGGAATACAAGGGGAGTGCTGACCATGTTAATCCGGAGGAGAGCTTGATTGCCGCCTTGTCTTCGTGCCATATGCTGACGTTTCTTGCCATTGCCCATTTAAAGCGCCTAGCTGTTGTTAGCTACCATGATACGGCTACCGCAGAGTTGGGTAAAAATGAAAACAATCGTACTCAAGTAAGTCAAATTGTGCTCAATCCAAAGATTGTGTTTGCCGATGGTGTGACGGTCAGCGACGAGGTGTTGGAAAAAATGCACCAAAAAGCCCATGCCAACTGTTTTATTGCTAACACCATAGTATGTGATGTCATTATCAATAAGAAGGCATAATCAATAAAATCATATGTTTACTCAGGTTTTGTTGAGAGAATTGATCCAGGTTAATACGTGGGCAATTATCTTGCCGCCAGACTCACGGGTTGAGTTCGAAACAGGTAAAATGAGCGCTGGATTTAGTGATCGTGTAGCAGGGGCAAGTGTTGGAATTAGGATTTGGTATTACTGTGTTGCTGGTGGCTGGGCTACTTATTATTTGGCTAAGCCATACTCGCAGCAATAGAGAGAGTGCTCGAGCGCCGCTATTATTAAGTATTGCATTGGTTGCGATGTCGGTTGGTGTCTATGCTTTTTTAGGGCAGCCTATATATCAGTCAGCGGGCGGTGCCAGCAATGAGCTTGAAAATAGTGAGCTGGCAGGATTAACAGCTACCGAGTTTAATCAGAAACGTATCGAAGAGATCCAAAGTAAACTGCGTGACGATAAGCAAAATGGTGAGCTTTGGTATGCGTTGGGTAATGCATATATGTATGCTAGCGAATACGCAGATGCAGCGCTTTCATTCAGCTATTCAGCCCGCTTGGCGGATGAGCCGCAAGCAAATATCTTTTCGGCGCAGGCTACGGCGATCTATTATCGGGATGGGCAACGCTTGGGAGCTGAAGCCAATCAGTTGTTGGATCAAGCGCTGGTATTAGATGAGAATAACCTACCGACGCTGATGCTATTGGCAACTGATTATTTTCTCAATGCCCGATACCAAAAGGCGATTGATACCTGGCAGCAGGCACTTGATAGCGAGCACCCTGATCTTGATCGTGTTGAGCTGATCACTGCGATTAATCGTGCCAAAAAATTGTTGTAAGTTTTACTTCCTCTCTTTCAAATCTCTTTCTTGTAAAGCGCAGCAGCAATCTTTGTCCTGTTGAGTTATTGGTGAAAGTTGGTAATTTCGCGTAACCCCCTTCCAGCCTTCCCCTTGAAAATGGGGAGGAGCCATTCTCTGCCACGTTGAGCCTGTATGCAAAAGTTGATGTCTTACAGGCTATTAGTCCCCTCCATTTTTCAAGGGGAGGGTTATACCAATCAGCATAAGTAATTGATCATTCTTGCTGGTTAAAATCACCTATTACTGCGTTAGAATTTTTGTAATTAGAGCCACTAGTTACTGCAAATTCTTCCTTGTCCTAGGTGATTTTTCCTGCGCAATTTTCTGAACACTTACTTATCCAGATTGGTATTAGAGTGGGGTTATAGCGGAACAAAATAAAAGCCCTCCCCATAAAATGGAGAGGGCTTTATCTTTATATAGTAAGGCTACTTAGCTATTAGTAAGCCGCTTCACGTACCTTCGCTTGCTTGTTCCACTCTGGTGCGACATTTTTCAGGAATTCAGCTTTATCAGCGTTCATCTTGTCCATATCCATACCTAGAGCCTGCTGCGCTTTTACCTTGGTTGAGATATCAGGGATCTGAATCTCTTCTGTGATACCTTTCGTTGCCAGCAAACGAACCACTTTAGTACGGGCATCAGTTGCTTTGTCCAGCGCGGTACCTAGCACTTGTAATGCCACTTCTGGTGCGTGCATGTGAACACCATGGGAAGCAATTGCGTAATCCCAGCGCCACTGAGCATGACGGATATCCATCAGGATAGGCTTCATCTCTTCTTCGGTTGCACCAGCATCCCAAGCGGCTTTGGCTTCGAAGTGAGCAGCGACAATTTGTTTCTCAGCACGTAGCTTCATGTCCTGTACGCTTGCTTTACGTGTAGCAACAACGTCTTCTAGTGTTTCTTTGTCTTGAGTATGACATTGCGCACAAGTATCTTCAAAGCGGTCAAATGGGTTACCGATTTTATGATCGGTGAATACCTTGCCATCTTCGTTTTGGACTTTAGGCATATGGCAGTCGATACATGTTACGTTGTTCTTGCCATGGATACCTTCACGCCAGGTCTCGTAACCAGGATGCTGAGCTTTCAGCATTGGTGCTTTTGATACTTTGTGTGTCCAGTCTTTAAAGCCAATTTCGTCGTAGTAGGCTTCCATCTCATCAACACCGGTGCCTTTGTCCCATGGGAACTTAACGCTCTTTTTCGGTCCAGTGAAGTAATATTCAACATGGCACTGACCACATACTTGAGCTTGTTGATCGAAGCGAGACTGATCCTCGAACTTCATATCAATCGCTTCCATGGCGCGATCAACATAAGGACGCGTCAAAGTCAGGGCTGGTTTACCCTGGGCAAATTCTTTGCTCGCTGTATTGTGACAATCAGAACAACCGATCGGATTATTGATTTCAGCACCTAGGCGTGCCCATTTGCCATCAAAGTAACCGTCTTCACCACGCTCGTCGATAACACGGGCAACATCCGGGCTCTTACAGCTCCAGCAAGCCATTGGCATCGGGCCTGATTTGGCGTCCTTGGGGCCACCAGTACGTAGTGTCTGACGAACATCAGTAATTGCGTAGAAGTGTCCACGAGCTTTGTTATAGTCTTTAGAAAAGCCATAACCAGCCCACATGATCACCATATTGGGATCACCGGCTAGCGCATCATCAATTTCTTCGCTTTCTTTCGTCGCTTCCCAGGTTTTGTATTGCTCAATATGAGATTGCGCAAACTGATCGTTGCGAGGTTCAATTCTCGTTTTGCCGCTGTCTTCTGGCGCTGCGTTCGCATTGGCAGATAAACATAACGCAGACAACAAAGCTGCTACTGCGGCAGTATTTCGCGTCCATTTAATTCTCACGATTTGTCACTCCAGTATTCTAATTATTAAAAAGCTAAGCGTTGTGAGTGCAGCTAATGTCAGTAACTAAGAATTGGAGTTCCTGAAAATAATAACAAAAAATGAAGCCGTGTTAATAAAACTGAGGTGTTTGTTGTTTTGGATCAAATTGATGATGTCAAAAGCGCGGCCTAGATATAGTTACACCTCAATTAACCCTAAAGGGGTATTTACACTTTGGTGGTACATGTGGCGAGGGTTTTATTTTATATTGCTATTAAATCAATTACTTATTGTTGTTTTCAATATTGATCTCAATCATTAAAAGTTCATTTATGATGCTACTTAAGAGGTATTTGCAATCTGACTCAATTTTTCATATTCAAAAACATTATTAAATATAAGTGTTAAGCGTTGTGGCTAATAATATAAGTAAATAAGAATTGATTTCAATTGCAATTGAATCTTGTTTTAAGTGAACCACCTAAAACAATTAATTGCAGCTCTATTATGTGCAAAACAATTATAAGCGCCAATTGCTAGCTTCGGGTTGAGGTTGGTAATTAGGGAAGATAAAAAGGTGAAAAATGGGCAATTGTAAAGTAGCCATGAATACAGTGATTACATTTTTTGTAGCTATCTGTATTTTTGGTTTCTCAATGAATGTTGCCGCAGACTCAAAAGCTGAAGGGGCCACAACCGCGAATCCTTCGGTTATTACTCAAGAGTCAGGTCAACATGTTGTCAAATTTATCAGGGATCGCGATTACGCATGTACGCAATGCCATAAAGATGAAAAAGACAAGCTAGAAGGGGCGCATGGAGATGTGATCCATGCTCAGACTAATCGTGATGTGACATGTACAGATTGCCACAGCAAAGTGAGTAAAGATCACCGTGACGGTGCGCCACAGGTGACGAAGTTTGCCGCGGCACAAACTGTTGCGGGGACGGAGAAGCCAGCGGCTGATCCGGCATGGATAGCGAAGCAGAATGAAACCTGTGTGAACTGCCATGAACCGAAAGATCTGCAAGAAGTGAACTGGACCCATGATGTCCATGCGCTCGATCTTTCCTGTGCATCATGCCACACCATCCATCCGGCTACGGATCCGATGAAAGGTATTGAAAGAAAGTCGAAGATCAAGATGTGCGTCGACTGTCACTCAGACCAGAAGAAAGAGAAGTAGGAGATGATGGTATGACGTGTTCAAGACGAAATTTTTTAGCCGGTGCCGGGGCGGTTATCTTTACCACTGGTGTGAGTGGCAGTAACTTGCTGGGCCGCCAGACGCTTGCAGCGACGATGGAAGATGGGCCAAAGCGCTACGGCATGGTGCATGACGAAACACTGTGTATTGGTTGTACGGCCTGTACTGAAGCTTGCCGTGAAGTGAATAAGGTACCTGAAGGTGTTTCCCGACTACAGATAGTCAGGAGCGAGCCTCAGGGTGAGTACCCAAATGTTGACTATCAGTTTACCCGTATCTCTTGTCAGCATTGTGATAACGCACCTTGTGTGCATGTTTGCCCTACAGGGGCGGCATTTAAAGATCCTGAAACCGGTATTGTCGATGTGGATGGCTTTAAGTGTGTCGGTTGTGGTTACTGCCTGGCAGCTTGTCCTTATCAGGTCCGATTCTTTAACCCTGAAACCAAGTCTGCGGATAAATGTGATTTTTGCCGTAAGACTAACTTGAAAGAAGGTAAAGAGCCGGCTTGTGTGGAGTCATGTCCAACTAAGGCACTGACTTTTGGTGACTTGAATGATCCAAAAAGTAAGGTGTCTCAGCTGATTGAGCAAAAGACAGTCTATCGCTCAAAAGTGGAACTGGGAACGCAGCCGAAACTGTATAAAGTGCCACACGGAAAAGGGGAGATAAAAGGATGAGTACTACATTTGCCGATGCCTTTTATTTTGATTCACTAGTTTGGGATTGGATCATCGCTGTGTATCTGTTCCTGGCAGGGATGTCTGCCGGTGCGGTAATGATTTCGATCTATCTGAAACGTAAGGTGATCGAGGGCCACCCGAGTCTGAATGGGATCATTAAGGCGACAGCAATTTTAGCGCCGTTTGGTATTATCGCTGGCCTGACGATTTTGATTTTCCACCTGACCAAGCCGTTGTCGTTCTGGAAGATCATGATCTTCTATAACCCAACCTCGGTAATGTCGATGGGGGTTCTGCTGTTCCAGGTCTACATGATTGTGCTGTTTGCCTGGATTGCAGTGATCTTCAAACATGACTTGATGAAGCTGCTAAATGGCCGCCTGCCGATTGTTGGTAAGGTCGTGGATCTAATAGAGCATTTTGAGAATAGCCTGGAACTGTTCCTTGGTTTCCTCGCTGTGGTTCTGGCAGCCTATACAGGTTTCTTACTGTCGGCACTACAGACATTCCCATTACTGAACAATCCAATTCTACCGATACTGTTCCTATTCTCTAGCTTGTCTTCTGGTGCAGCGGCTTGCCTGCTGTTCGGAGTGGTGGCGTTTAAAGAATCGGCGCACAGTGCCAGTGTGAAGTGGATCCATAAGTTCGAGCGACCTGTGGTGATGTTTGAGTTGTTTGTACTGGTTGCTTTCTTCACCGGGCTTTACTTCGGTGGTGGGCAGAGCCAGGCAGCAGCGATGGCAGCCATCGGTGGCGGCTTTTGGGCAACATGGTTTTGGTATGGGGTAATTGGTGCAGGCATGCTAGTACCACTTGGCCTCAATGCGGTGAGCTCGCAAGGTGTTAAGCACAATAAAGCCTTTATTATGCTTGTTACCACGTTGAGCCTGGTGGGGGTACTGATGCTGCGTACATTCATTTTGTATGCAGGCCAAATGACTACCCTGTAATGCTTGTTTGTTGACTTGCTTGAAATCGTCACAGCACCCGCTGTGACGATTTGTTTTAGGTACAGTATATATAATCAACTCGCTGTATATTTGGTGGTTGTTAATAGCCTGATTTGTCCGATGAAGCATAAAACATATGACAAATAGTCGAGCTTCATTGATCAAAGGCAAGGCTGGCATTCTTGGGTTACAGGATGATGGTGGTAGGACAAATTTTTAAGGAAATTCAATGATCCCTGAAGTTGGACATTATGCATTAATACTGGGATTTGCTTTTGCGTTGCTGGGAGGGACAGTTCCAGTCGTCGGTTTATTAAAGAAGGATTCATACCTTATCCGCTATGCCTGGCCGTTAAGTTATGGCGCCTTTATCTTTATCGCTGTTGCTATCAGTTTGCTGGGCTACAGCTTTGCAACTGATGATTTTTCAGTTGCGTATATCGCCCAGCATTCCAATACACAACTGCCGTTGTTTTTTAAAATTGCCGCGGTATGGGGCGGGCATGAGGGGTCGTTTTTATTCTGGTTGTTTTCACTTTCGGCATGGATGGCAGCCGTTGCCTTTTGCTGCCGACAGCGTGATGAACGCTTTATTGCCAAGGTATTAGTGACTCTGGCTATCTTGACTGCAGTGTTCTGCCTGTTCCTCCTATTGGTGTCGAATCCGTTTTTGCGCCTACTTCCAGCACCTTTGGAAGGGCGGGATCTCAATCCGATGCTGCAGGATATTGGTTTGATTTTCCACCCACCTATGTTGTATCTCGGCTATGTCGGCTTTGCGGTGAGTTTTGCTTTTGCCATCGCGGCATTGACCACCAAAGATACCACCATACCGTGGGCGCGCTGGAGCCGACCATGGACAGTAGGCGCTTGGTTTTTTCTGACGGGCGGTATCTCGCTCGGATCGTGGTGGGCATACTATGAGCTTGGCTGGGGGGGCTGGTGGTTTTGGGATCCGGTAGAAAACGCCTCTTTAATGCCTTGGCTAACAGGAACGGCTTTGATGCATTCCTTAATCATTACCGAGCATCGTAAAGCACTGACAAGCTGGACGTTGTTGCTGGCCATTTTTACCTTTTCATTAAGCCTGCTTGGCACCTTTATCGTTCGTTCGGGCGTGCTAACCTCTGTTCATGCCTTTGCCGTTGATCCCACCCGTGGTATGACGCTACTTGCTATACTCGGGGCGCTGCTGATTATCTCGCTAACCCTATTCGCGATAAATATCGACCGATATAGTCACCCGAGCAAGTTTGGTTTTTTGTCGAAAGAGACCACATTCTTAGCAGGTAATAATTTACTCGCTGTTGCCACACTGACGATCTTGCTCGGAACATTTTACCCTATGGTCTTCCAGGCATTGGATCTGGGGAATATCTCTGTCGGGGCTCCTTATTTCAATACGCTGTTTGTACCGCTTAGCTTCCTGTTCTTTATCTTTATGGGGTTTGGCGTGCTGATCCGTTGGCACCGTGCGTCAACCGATGATTTGATCACCAGAAGTCTGGCTCCGATGTCGGTTTCAATCGTTCTCGGTGTTGCACTCTCCGTTTGGTTTGAGCGTGGTATTAACCTCGTTGTTTGTTTGTCATTTATTACGGCACTCTGGATTTCATTAACGGCAATACAGGCTTTTTACTTTCGAACAACAGCCTCAAGAGGGCGGAAAATGACGCTGTCTTCATTTAGGTTGTTAGCGATGGTGATTGCCCACTGCGGGGTCGCCGTGACGATTATTGGAGCTGTCCTGGTGAGTTACTATTCTGTAGAAACGAGCAATAAAATGGGGCCAGGTGATGTCCTCACTCTGGGTGACTACCAGTTTACTTACCGGGAAACAGAATTATTTATAGGGCCAAACTATACGGCAGAGCAGGCCAATATCGAAGTAAGCAAGGAGGGTCAGTTTGAAGCCATGATCCAGCCACAGCGTCGCCACTACACGGTTCGTACGATGAATATGAGTGAGCCGGGGATCAAATGGTATTGGAATGGCGACATTTATATCACTTTGGCAGAGAAACTGAACCGGACTGATTATGCTGTCAGGATACAATATAAGCCGTTTGTTCGCTGGTTATGGATTGGTAGCATTATGATGATGCTAGGTGGCGCCCTTGCTGTCTTGGCAAGATACAGGCTGAGAGCGGCACAGTTTAGTGAGAATAAAGTATTAGCCCCTGCAACAATTGTTGTTTGGAAATAGTGACGGAGATAATAATGAAAATAAGCCGTTTTCTCCCTTTGGTTTTTGTCCTGTTAGCTGGCAGTGTCATTATTATGGCAATGCAAGCCCAAAGCACAGTTGCAACGTCGCCGTTGCAGGGGAGGGCTGTGCCGGAGTTCAACCTTGGCAGCCTTGAGCAAGATCAGCTGACATTGACAGAGGCCTCACTGACAGGACAGGTTCAATTGCTGAATGTCTGGGCATCATGGTGCGGTATTTGTAAGTCTGAACACCCATTCTTGATGGATTTGGCAAAGCAAGGGCAGGTAAAAATTATTGGACTCAACTATCGAGATGAGCGCCAGGCGGCACTGGAGGAATTAGCCCGTGCGGGGAACCCTTACCGAGCAGTAATCTTTGACCCGAAAGGGAGCCTGGCCATTGATTTAGGGGTGTATGGTACACCTGAAAGTTATCTTGTTGATCAACATGGCGTGATCCGCCACCGCTATGTTGGAGCACTAACCCCTAAAATCTGGGAGCAGGAGTTTGCCCCGGTTATTAAGCAGCTATCAGGTGCCACATTATGATGCAGTTTTTATCGGTAAAGCGATGGTGGCATGTGGGCGTAAGTATTCTGCTTGTGGGTTGGCTTGGCTGGGTTGCCCCGGTATATAGCCAGGTTCAGCAGGTGTTTGTAGCTGCTGAGAGTGGATTAGTGGAGTCGGTAGAGACGTTCCAATTTCGTACTGCGGTTGATCAGACGCGGGCAATTGCCTTATCACGGAACTTACGTTGCCCACAATGCCAAAACCAAAACTTAATTGAATCCAATTCGCCCGTTGCTAAAGACCTGCGTTTAAAGGTTTATCAGATGGTCGATCAAGGTAAATCTGATAATGAAGTTGTGGAGTATATGACCAGTCGTTTTGGTGACTTTGTTCTTTATAAACCAAAATTTGAACCTAAAACATACCTTCTTTGGGGAGGGCCAATATTACTATTTATAATATTTGGCTGTATTGCCTACTTGACGATTCGGCGGCAAGTGAAAAGATAATTGTTATTTCTATAACAAATGTGATCTCCAATTAGTTTAATATTAAAAAGATGGGCTTTTGCCCATCTTTTTATACTTTTGAGGTAGACGAAATAATCCTAAATTTATAAAAACCTCATCCCTTATAAGATTTAACACTTAGCTATAATCACCTATCAGCAAAAGATAATGAAATCAATTGCTGTCAAGGCATATATGTCTGCCAGATCACATCGGATCAGTATAATGTTTGATTTAGTGATAACGGCTATTGTATTAAATTTTTGTGGTTGTATTGTGTTGCATATGCCTGTTTTTCTTTACTACTCTTTATTGAAGAGGGAGCTTATCTGCTAGGTAAATAACTTTGGAGGATTGCAAAGTTGATCACTGGTAAGAAATATTTGTTGATAGATGACTGCAATACTGCCATTTCGTTGATGCGCTCGATGTTGAATGCACATGGTATCTCTAATGACAATATTGACAGTACCATGGATAGTCTCAAAGCTATTCGCCTGTTAGCGACCCATCACTACGATATCGTAATTAGTGACTATAACATGCGTCACCATATTGACGGCGGACTTATTTTTGACGAAGTTAAACAACGTCAACTCCTCCCTAGTGATGGCGTATTTATGTGTGTCACGGGTGATAATACCCAGCAAGTCGTATCACATTTTATTGAATTAGAGCCCGATGATTATTTGACCAAGCCTTTTTCTGCCGAAGTGTTTGTTGGCCGTATAAATATGGTATCGGCACGGAAGTCAGCTTTGTATCCCTTATTATTATCTGTCGATAATAAAGAGTATCAAACCGCGCTTGGCCTTTGTCAGCGGTTTAAAGTATCTCACCCTCAATATAAAGGGTATATAGATAGAATTCATGGGGATTGTTTATTGCGCTCGGAACGCCATCAGGAAGCAAAACAGTTTTATGAGGAAGCCTGTAAACAGACTGATCATTCATGGCCAAGAATTGGTCTTGGGCAGGCACTTAAAGGATTAGGAGACCTTAAACAAGCAGAAGCTGTATTCCAGGAAGTATTGGCTAGACACCCCAAACAGCCATTAGCGAGAAAACACTTGGCTGGTTGCCTGATTGCATCTGATCGGGTACCTGAAGCGCTTGAGCAATTTCATTTGTTACATAAGGTTAACCCGGCTAATCCATTACGTGAGCTTGTTATTGCCAACTTATACGCAGTTTTGCACCAGCATGAAAAAGCAGCAATTGGCTATCAGCGGTTTATTAGCAAAGTTTCAGGGACAAATCGTTATAGTTACGGCGTTTATATCAATATTGCCATCTCATTAATGCTTGCTAGCATCTATACCGAGGATAGTGCTGAACATCTAGAGCTTGTCAATGAGGCGAGGCACAGTATCCATGAGCAGAATGTGTTGGGTGATACGGAAAAAGAGCGCTACGAAAGTGAAATATGCTCATTGGTAGGTGTGGCTGTTTTGGCTTGCCTACATGGTGAAATTGAAAGTTGCTTTACAATTGTCAGTAAGATAAATATTCAAGACAAGCCTATTGATGATTACTATGCCGTTTTGAATATAGCCAGGCTATATGGTTTTTGTGGTATGCCGGAACAATATGAGAAAGCGATGCAGATAGCTCGAAAACTCTGTGTACAAGCTGATGATGATGTTTTGATACAAAGCCAGGTTAAGCTGCTTGAAGCATGTCATACCGAAATCAACCTACGCCTAAAAGAAGGGGGAGAGTTAGTTGAGCAAGCTTTTGAAAAGCGCAATGCTAATAAAGCAACAGCTGCTATTGAAGATGCCTACCGTGCCTTTCATATGGTTCCTTTTCATTACAAGCTATGCTTTTTGATTCTTGAACTGACAGCATTAGCCACCCCTTCTTTTTTAAGTGCTTCTGAAGTAAGAGGTGTGATTACATCCTGTTACTGGGTCTATCGAAATGATACACGACCAAGCAAGGAAGAGGTCTTTAAAGCGGATAAGCTTTATAAATTAGCATTGAGGCGCCTAGATAAAGCGGCGTAGTTATCGTTACAATTAGTGGACATAACTTGTGCCTTATCTATGGCTATTGAATTGCTGCATCTTTTATCATTTAGACGTTAGTTTTATTTTGTTGATCAGATTGTCGTTGTTTATTGTTAAGAGCGTCATCCATGATGAGCCATATCTTTTTTATCTTTTTTATCTTTTTTATCTTTTAATATGATAATGGGTTATATAGTGTGAAAGTTATTGTAGGTTTTAATTAGAGCGCCATCACGATTTGTAGGCCTCAATTCATTCATATGCTGATGTTGAATTAATTGTATTTACCTCATGCAGAAGTAATGTTTACATAAAATATTAGATAATTGCGCAATTGTTTATACATGATTTAATGTACTTCGATTTTGTTCGTTGACCTTTTAACTCAATATGAGCTGCTAAGTTAATTTCTTGATGCCTATATATGTGAAAAGGAGCTCACTATGGCTCCTTTTGATTTAGTACGGTAGAAAAGAGTTAGCGTTATGAAATGTTGATAGTTTAAGTCAGGTTCAAGGAGGTAGCATGCGTCAACAATATTATTTTCGTCAATCGGAGCAGGGGCTTCTTGCTTGGGATTGATCCTGATACTCTTTCGTACCGAACAAGTCCGTTGACTAAGCGGCAGTTAGTTAAAAGGAATAAAAATTCATGCTAAAAGGGTTACACCATGCAGCGATTATCTGTGCTGACTATGCGAAGTCGAAACATTTTTATGTGGAAATCCTTGGCTTGTCTGTGATTGCCGAAAACTACCGAGAAGCCCGAGATTCATACAAGCTGGATCTACAGCTGCCTGATGGGAGCCAGGTTGAGCTGTTTTCGTTTCCTTCACCACCGCCAAGGCCCAGCTTTCCAGAGGCCAGAGGTTTACGGCACCTAGCCTTTGTAGTTGAGTCTGTTGAAGCCTTTGTGGATCACCTAGTCAATTGTCATGTTGAAGTTGAGCCGATCCGGATTGATGAGTATACCGGTAAGAAGTACACCTTTTTTCAAGACCCAGATGGACTACCGTTAGAGCTGTATGAAGGATGAGACGAGAGTTTGGTGGTGCAAAGCCTTGCTACACAGTAGTAATTTGAAGGCTGCAAAATAATTCTCTAAAAGTTGTCTGAATGCAGACCTTTATGGTGCAGTAAGGTTTGCAACATCCGTTAGGCTTTTAATTAAGCGCAGACAAAACGAGGGTGGTAGCGTGAAAATAGCTTTTTTTGGAGAGTGCATGATCGAACTGAGTGGTCAGCCTCTGCAACGGACTTTTGGTGGCGATACACTCAATACAGCGCTTTACCTAGCTCGACTGGGATCTTCACGGCAACTAGTGGTCAGTTACGCGACAGCATTGGGTGTCGATAACATCAGCCAAGACATGCTAGGAGCATGGCAGGCTGAAGGGATTGATACCCATATGGTGCGAAAATTGAAGAACAAACTGCCGGGGATCTACCTTGTTGAAACTGAGCCAAGTGGCGAGCGCCATTTCCACTATTGGCGTAATGATAGTGCAGCCAAATTTTATTTCTCGGAACTATGGTCACCCCTAGAGCAGGCTATAGACGAGCATCGTTTTGATGCGCTCTATATCAGTGGGGTGAGCCTTGCTATTTTGGCCGAAGAAGCAAAAGCAGTATTAATTACGTTGTTAGATAAGCATAAAGCCAATGGCGGAAAGGTACTGTTTGATAATAATTTCCGGCCGCAGTTATGGACATCGAAACAAGCCCAGTATTGGTACTCACAGGTTTTGCCATTTGTTGATATTGCTCTGATCACCGAAGGTGATGACCGCTTGGTCTGGGGAAACGGTGATATTGTTGGACGGTGCCAGGATTTTGGTTGCCAGGAAATTGTGATTAAGCGGGGAAGTGAGCCTTGCAAGATAGTTACCAAACTTCAGGCAGATCAACCAGAGACTGTTTATGTCGCTGCCAATATCATTGATAATGTAATTGATACCTGCGCGGCCGGTGATTCATTTGCCGCTGGCTATTTGGCAGGTCGGCTGAGCGGCGTTTCGGAGACCGCTGCTGCAGAATTAGGCCACCACTTGGCGTCGATTGTCATTCAATATCCAGGTGCAATTATTCCGTCTGATGCAATGAAAGAGTTAATGTAATTGAAGGAACATAAATTAATGTCTCAGCAACTGATCGAAAAGTTAAAAGCATTCAAAGTTATTCCAGTTATTCAAATCAATAATGTTGAGCAAGCGGTTCCACTGGCCAAAACGCTGGTGGAAAATGGCCTGCCTGTCGCCGAGGTAACTTTTCGGACAGAGGCCGCTGAACAATCTATTCGCCTGATGCGTGAAGCGTATCCAGATATGTGTATTGGTGCCGGGACGGTACTCAATGCCGAGCAGGTTGACCGGGCCAAAGCCGCAGGTGCGGAGTTTGTGGTAGCCCCAGGGTTAAATCCAAACACAGTTCGTTATTGCCAAGAGCAAGAGATCCCGATGGTGCCGGGGGTCAATAACCCTAGCCAGATTGAACAAGCTTTAGAGTTGGGACTGACATTTTTGAAGTTCTTCCCGGCAGAAGCCTCAGGGGGGATCAATATGATTAAATCCCTGCTGGCACCGTATGTTGATATTGCCATGATGCCGACAGGTGGTATAGGTAAAGCCAATGTCTGTGATTACCTGGCGATAGATCGTGTACATTGCTGTGGCGGGACTTGGATGGTGGCGCCGAAGCTGATTGAGTCGGGTGATTGGGATGAAATAGGCCGATTGGTACGCGAAGCGGTAGAGTTGGTCAATAGCTAGGTAACCGTATAGTAGAGACATGAGAGCCACTTTGCATTGCAGAGTGGCTTTTTTGATATTGGCATTAGCATAAGTTACCTAGATGGGTGCATTAGGAATTTGTAGAGAGATACCGCGTTGAAGCGATCTCAAGAGTGAGAAAGAGATATATAGCGTTTTTGGCTAATTGTATGAAACTAAAAAGACGCTTTTTAGTGGCTTATGGATACTTATGACTTGATAGTGTGAAAAGCTAGATGGGCATAAAGGTGATTATTCGAGCTAAAAGCTTATATAAATAGAGCAATTGCGCATAATTCAAGCAAACAAAAGGAATTCTTGTATTTTACTGTTGACTCATGAGATGCAATACGTAGAATGCACCACATACCGCAGCGGGGAGGCCCGATAAGCGGTTAGGAAAAATGATGGCGCGTTGGCAGAGTGGCTATGCAGCGGATTGCAAATCCGTGGACCTCGGTTCGACTCCGGGACGCGCCTCCATCCTTTTCCAACTATGCGACACTAGCTCAGCTGGTAGAGCGCAACCTTGCCAAGGTTGAGGTCACGAGTTCGAACCTCGTGTGTCGCTCCAGTTTTAAGTGATGTGGTTTGCACACGAGTAACTTCGTGTATCTAGCCTGCCGCGTCGCTACAAATTTTGAGATGTTGATTAAATCAATATCAAAGATGGTGTCTAACTAAATCAGTTACGAGCACCGCAATCCAGAATTGCGTGCCCTGGTGGTGGAATTGGTAGACACAAGGGATTTAAAATCCCTCGACGTTCGCGTTGTGCCGGTTCAAGTCCGGCCCGGGGCACCATCTCATTAAAAGGCTTACCGAAAGGTAAGCCTTTTTTCGTTCTCTCGCCTTCAGATCTTTTCGCTAATTTCACTCTAATTGATTACTGTTTAGTTTATGTATAAGGTTAAATTAATCAGATTAGTGTAACTATTTCATAGGCAAGGATCCGCGATGAAATTGAACTGTGATATGGGTGAAAGCTTTGGTACCTGGCAAATGGGCAATGACCATGCGGTGATGCCTTGGATCGATATGGCCAATATTGCCTGCGGTTTTCACGCTTCCGATCCGGATGTGATGGCGAAAACTGTTTCTTGGGCACTCTCGCACCAGGTCGACATTGGTGCTCACCCTGGATACGACGATAAAGTAGGCTTTGGTCGTCGCAGTATTCCCCATTCTTTGTCCTCTATTACCCAGCTAGTGGCTTATCAGGCCGGTGCGCTAGAGGCGATCTGCCAGCTACAGGGCGGCCAGATCAACTACATCAAGCCTCATGGCGCGCTCTATAACGATATGATGGGCAATAAGGCTATCTTCGAAGCGATTGTTGAAGCTGTCGCAGGTTTGAACCTGAAGCGTCAAATAGCGCTCAAGCTGGTGGTGCTAGCCAAAACGGATAATCGCCAATACTTGAAAATTGCCAAGCGCCATCATGTCGAGCTGTTGCAAGAGGCATTTGCTGACCGGGCTTATGATGATAGCGGCTCACTTGTTGCTAGAACTGAGCCTGGAGCGGTTTATCATGACGCCGCCCAGATCAAACAGCAGGTTATTGAACTGGCCGAAGGACGGGTAACAACGATGTCGGGCAAGACACTCACTTTGAAAGCAGATACGGTATGCGTTCATGGTGATAACGACGAATCCATTGCCACCATAGCTGCCCTACATAAGGTGCTCAATCCATGATTCGAGTTGAGCCTGTGTCAGAAACTAGCTTGATGGTATATTTTGGTGAGCATATTGATACGCAACTGACGCAGCGTATTGGGTTGTTAGCCCAGTACTTAAAAGAGGCTTATCCCAAGTCGCTGGTTGAAGTTATTCCATCTTATACGTCTCTTTTTGTCCAGTATCACCCCCGCCAGATAACATACCGCACCTTGCAAAATGCGATTATGCAGTATGCCCCGCAACTGGCCCAGGCTATACCTGCCAATGAGCCTCATGCCGGTAAGCTGATCACTTTGCCCGTTTATTACCATCAGGATGTTGGGCCGGATTTATTGGCGGTGGCCAGCAAGACAGGATTAACGCCTGAGCAGGTCATTCAGTGCCATAGCCAACGTCTCTATACCGTGTGTGCAATTGGTTTTGCGCCGGGGTTTGCTTTTTTGGCGTCGGTTGATCCCCTGGTTGCAACCCCAAGGCACGCAGAGCCAAGGCTGAAAATCCCGGCAGGAAGCGTCGGGATCGCCAATGACCAAACGGCGGTCTATCCGGCAGAGTCTCCAGGAGGCTGGCAAATTATAGGTAACTGCCCGCAGCAGCTGTTTTCCCCGGACCAGCAACCGATGACACCGTTCAAGGTTGGCGACCGGGTGAAATTTGAACCCATTGACAGAGATAAGTTCATACAGTTAGGAGGTGGTATTTGGCCTCATTGGAAGTAATACACCCTGGCATGCTAACGCTGATCCAGGATATCGGGCGGTTGGGCGTCGGCGATCAGGGCTTGAGCCAGGGCGGCGCAGTAGATCTGCATGCCTACTGTTGGGCTAATTACCTGGTTGGCAATGCAATGGGCTGCCCACAGCTTGAAATCACTTTAGGAAAGGCATGCTTTAAGGCCCATGGTGATGTGATCTGTGCGATCACCGGGGCCGATATGTCAGCGACTGTAGATGGTGAACCAATTTCCCCCTGGCAAAGCTTCCTGATAAGGGAAGGACAGGAGCTTAAGTTTTCCTTCCCACGAGCTGGCTTGCGTGCCTACCTGGCGGTTAAGGGCGGTCTTAAAGTCCCAAGGGTGCTTGGCAGTAGCTCTGCAGTAACACGCAACAGCATGGGCGGGATTGACTCCGGAAGGGCCTTGCAGCTGGCAGATAGGCTGGAAGTAGAGAATACTTTCACGGAAGGGGCCGACTTTGAACCCCTACAGTCACCAACCCGGTATATTCCGGATTATTCAGCACCGATACAATTGCGGGTTATTGAATCGTACCAGTGCGACCATTTTTCTTCTGGGGCAAAGCAGCTATTTTACCAGGGGGCCTATAAAGTAACTCAACAGACGGATCGTATGGGCTGTCGGTTGGAAGGCCCGGCCGTTACCGGAAATATTGACGGAATTATTTCTGAGGCTATCGCTTACGGAGCAATCCAAATTCCCCCTAATGGCCAGCCGATTGTGTTGCTCAATGATCGCCAGACCTTGGGAGGATACCCTAAACTAGGTTGTATAGCTCGGGTTGATATGCCTAAGCTGGCGCAGGCGATGCCTGGCAAAGAGGTAAGGTTCATAAAAGGGGACTTGGAGATCCTGCAACAAGAGTGGCAGCACTTTTCCCTCTTTTTTGGTTTGCCCATTTAGGGAGAGTTAGTAGAGGAGCACGCATGTATATATTTGGATATGGAAGTTTAATCAATCGCCATTCTCGCCAGTTAACGGGCCAAACAGGCAAGGCTGTTCCAGCGGTTGTGAACGGCTTGCAGCGCCAATGGGGCAAAGTTGATGGTCGTTATAAAATTGCACCTCTGGTTGCGGCAGTTGGCGAGGGGCACTGCAATGGGGTCTTAGTCAACGTTGGCTGTGACTCTCTGGCGGAGTTCGATCAAAGAGAGAAAGGCTATCGGCGCATTGAGTTGGACCCGATGCAGGTCGTTGTAAGTGGCGAGGCGACGTTGAGCGATCCTATCTGGGCTTATGTGAGGGTTAACCCCGACGCTCCTTGTGAACTGCAACCAATCATGCAGACTTATGTGGACACCGTTTTAGCTGGATGTTTGTCTATCTCTGAACAATTTGCCAAAACATTTGTTGAAACGACCCAAGGCTGGCATCATCCGTTGGAAAATGACCGCCAACAGCCGAAGTATGGCAATCTAGCTGGGGTGCTAGATGAACAATTGACGCAGATTGACCGCTTGATTGCCGATGTCCGCAGTCCCATTTAAAGGTACAAACTGACCAAATATGGCAAAACCAAACAAGAAAGGCCCGACCAAAACCGTCGATGTGTTTTGCGCCGGTTGTAAAACTCAACTGTTCAAATATCGAAAAGGGGGCAAAGGTGCCCTGGTTAAGTGTTTCAAGGAAAGGATAAGTAAAGACTATACGCTACAACCGTGTACCTGCCCAAACTGCCAGGTTGTATTCGCCCGTGATACGCTTGTTCGCGGTGCGCCGACCTTTAAAATGATTGGTGGAAAGGTAACAATGAAGTAATCACGATTGTGATTGGCTGCTGTTATTGTTTTTCTGCCGTTTTTAGTGGGTTTGCCCGCGGGCACTGAATGCTTTGACGTTTTAGTATCGCTTTTAGGTTGAGGATCTTGCGTTTATAGGTTGCTTTCACAAGCTGGTAGTCAATATCAGGTGCAAACCACATCACCAGTTTGCGATCGCTTTTACGAACTTGCTCCACCCTGAATGTATTTATGCGACCAAAGTTTGTATCGATTTTCTCTTCTCGCTTTACTTCAAAATAATAGTGATCGATGTCGTCGGTATCTTGTAATTTGAAATTAAAGCTCTTTTTCCCTTCGATTAAATTAAGCCTGATTTGGCTGCCAACGGCATCGCCATCGCGTATTGGGATATCATTGCTGCTAAAGTTTAGTGTTTTGCCATCACTTCGTATCGATGATTGACGCCCGTCGGCACTAAAGGTTGCAGAGGTTTTTCCTGCCAGCAGGCCAGTGATTTTACGCGTAAAAGACTGGGTTAAAAACGAGTTTTGCGCTTCGGACCAGTAGACTTTGCTGTCTTGCTTGAGTTTGCTTTTGGTCACCATCACATTGACTTTGCTGTATGAATGGATATCGACGCTATTGCCTCGCCATTTGAGCGTTCGGGTAAGATGGCCAATTTTATGGCCGCTGAAATATAAATCGTAGGTAAATTCTTTGGTGCATTGATGGAGTGCCGGGGAGGGGACGGCAAAGAGCAGTGATGAATATAACCAGGTACCGAGCCACAAAAAAATCATTGCCAACTGCGTTTTCACCCAACCCCCACTAGACAGCGACTGTCTTACTGTATATCTGTAAAACGTTAGCAGGGAGAGCAGGATTGCGCAAAGAGTAGACGGTGTTTCGCCTGTGTTCTGGAAAGAATTAGATTGTTGTTTGAGCGTTTATAGAGGCAGGCTGCAAGCAGCCTGCATTAGTATTGTTGATGCTATCAGTAACGAGGAAAGGTCACTGTTCAGCACTTATTTTAGGAGTGTATCCTTAGTGCAGCAATCGCTTCAGGATTTTACCCGTCGCTGTCATTGGTAGGGCATCGACAATTTCTACTTGACGAGGATATTTATAATCAGCTAAGCGCTCACGCCCCCAGGCAACAAATGCTTTATTGGTGGTTGTTGCCTCTTCCTTTAGCACGATAAAGGCTTTTACTTCCTCACCGTAGGTTTTGTGCGGTACGCCAATAACGGCAACCAGGTGGACATCGGGATGAGTCATGAAGGTTTCTTCAATATCACGAGGATAAATATTATATCCACCCTTGATAATAACTTCTTTCAGGCGGTCGACCACATAGACATAACCGTCTTCATCCATACGTACGATGTCACCGGTATGCAACCAGCCATCGACCACCGTTTTTGCGGTCTCTTCAGGTTTCTTGTAATACCCTTTCATGACGTTATGGCCACGGATCAGTAGCTCGCCCTCTTTTCCTTGAGGAACTTCGTTACCTTTGTCATCAACCACCTTCATGGTGACGCCTGGCAGCGGTTGACCAATACTGCCTGGCTTGCGCTCATATTCCAGGTGGTTAAAAGCTGCTACCGGCGACGATTCGGATAGGCCATAGCCTTCGATCACTGGTACATTTAGCTTGGCCTCGAATTGCTTCAGAATTTCCACAGGCATCGACGCGCCGCCAGAAATAGCCACTTTCAAAGTGGCAGCTATTTCCTTGATGTGGTCACTGGCATGCTTTTCGGTAAAGGCCAGTAGGCCAATAAACATTGTGGGTACGCCAGCAATATGAGTGACTTTGTGCTGGTGCATTTGCTGCATGACGGTTTTGGGTACGAAACGCGGGATCAGTACCAGGGCGCTGCCAGCAAGGATTGAGGTATTCATGATCAGTGACTGGCCAAAGGTATGGAACAAGGGCAGGATCGCCATGCTCACATCGGTTCCTTTCTGGTTAGTCAGGGCCTGGCAGGCTTGTGCGTTGCACAACATATTGCTCTGGCTTAACTCGGCGCCTTTTGCTCTACCCGTTGTTCCTGAGGTGTAGAGGATCACACAGGTATCTTCTGCGGCTCTGTAGACAGCATCGAAATTGGTCTCAGGTGACTGCAGCCACTGATTGAAGCGGTGGGCATCTTGAGGGATAGGTGTGCCATTGCCCTCAGACTCAATCAGGATATAGTGCAAGCAGCTATCTGTCTGGCTGAATCCTTCGTAACAGTACTCCCCGCATGGTAGGGCGCTGTTGCCCTGAAAACTAATAAGTGCAACGGCATCGGAATCATCCAGGTGGTATGCGACCTCGGGCCCTTTTAGCATCACATTTAACGGAACGGTAATCGCTCCGATTTTTTGAATAGCATAATAACCAACCACAAAAGCCGGGGTGTTTGGGCATGAAATCGCCACTTTATCATCAGGTTTAATACCAAGCTTAACCAGTTGGTTAGCAACTTGGTTTACCATGACATTGAGCTGTTGGTAGCTGGTGGCTTCATCCTGAAATATGAGAGCGGTATTGTTACCCCTGAAGGTGGCATTGCGTTCTAGGTTGGTGGCGAGGTTATACATAGTTATCTGTTCTTATATTGGTGCAGCAACGGCCGGCATTATTGAGGCGGCTCATCGTGTTGAATAGCAACAGTATGATGTGCCATTTTCTGAAGCGTGTATTGTAATGCATTGGCTCAGAAAAACTGCTTTTATGATTGCAAAATTGATACAGGGCATGAAACTCCCGGTTTGCTCTAATCTATGAGATTGTGGTTTACGATAAAAAGATGAAAGTTTTCTTTCAAAATAACTCATTAATTATTAATGAGTTAGTGGATATGTGATTTTCTTGTCGATGAGGCAGGGTTAGGACTGGCTACTAACATTTTGAATTTATTTTGTTTTTTATACGACGTATTACTGAATAAT
Organism: Photobacterium sp. HL06; assembly: GCF_059552575.1. NCBI lineage: Bacteria > Pseudomonadati > Pseudomonadota > Gammaproteobacteria > Vibrionales > Vibrionaceae > Photobacterium > Photobacterium sp. HL06. The sequence continues at coordinate 2,632,031 of NZ_CM183914.1, read as the reverse complement.
TATGACGGTTTGATGATGGAAAGTTGACGATTTGCGGACTCACTCCTATTTTTAGTTGGGTTTAACTGAGAGAGGTTAGGTGCAATGAAAAAAATGAATTCGGCATATCGTTTACAGATCATCAAAGAAGTGGCCACGAGAAAACGCCTGGTGGATCGGGGGGATCCGATGGCCTGCCATATCTCTCAGTTATTAGATGAACAAAGTCAAACATCACCGGTGGCAGAAAAACAGTTTAGTGGCTGTCATTATGATGCGCATATTGGTGGTTGGGTCAGCAACTTCTGGGATGCTAAATAATTGATACGAGAAAAGGAGCCGGTTGATTGATAATGTTTACATCGTCCCCGGTTCCTATTGAGGTGCTTCCTTCCGCTGTACCAATTTCACGATGAAATGAGCCTGAATACTGGAACAAAGTGATCGACTAAGGTACATTGCCCCGTCAATGTTTTGTTAGGTCGACGAATGAACTACGTAGAGTTAGATAGCTATTCCCGCAAGTGGATTTTTACCCACGCCTCTATGCCTGTCGAGGCAGCTGATTTAGAGCAGATTAAACCCTTTACCCAAGCACGTTCAGCACAGATTTGGCGAGAGCATATTAGCAGCCAGAGCGCAGATGCCGATCACTTTGAGAAAGGCGATTGGGCACATGAACAGAAAATATGGTCTGAATCGGTCGACTGGCAGCAGGCCTGGGATAGTGATGACATTGACCTACCACTCGAACTGCTTGAGTTTATTGATTGGGAAGATAACACCACGGTATTTTTCTGCTACGAAAAGTATAATGTGATTGAGACCAAGTGGGGCGTGTTCAAGCGAAACTGGAAGAACTTTTTGTTTTTTGATGACGGCCCTATTTTAATCGGTCGTAAAAAATCACAGGCACTTTGGTTCAACTCGAATGGTACATTTAAGTGTGCAAAACGTAGCTAACTACGCCATCGAGTCGCGTCACTCCTATTAGTCGGAGTGGCGCAGTTGACTGTGCCATGGTTGAGGGGGGGCTCTAGTCTTGCTTGAATGGGTTGAACTCGATAATCTGCCCTTTGCCAGAGAGCTTCGCACTATACATCGCTTTATCTGCCCGCCGTAAAATATCATCCACGTCCTGATATTCACCAGCAAAAACATAGTAACAACCAATACTGGCACCTACGTTGAGTTGCGTTTTTTTGCCTAAATTCATCGGCTCTTTAATCCTTGATAATATTCGTTTGCAGGTTAGCGTTACATCAGCCCGGCTATTGGCGGGGTTGATTATCGTCACAAACTCATCGCCAGCTAAACGGGCGACCAGGTCGCTTCTACGTACGGTGCGGATCAGTCGTTCAGCAATGATTTTGAGTACCTTATCCCCGGCGTTATGACCATAACTGTCATTGACTGCCTTAAAGTCATCAAGGTCGATAAATAAGACTGCAAATATGGCTGAGCTTGTTTGTTGTTTTGTGAGTTGATGTTTTAATTCCTGTCGTAACTTGCTGCGGTTGGCCAGGTTGGTTAATGGGTCATGGGTGGCAAGGTGTTCTAACCGTTGCATCTTCTTCATCGAACGTAGATCTGAGGCAATGACGACAGTTTGAACCTCCTTGCTATGGCTGTCTTGTATGTTGTTTATTCGTACAAACAAAGGAATGTAGGAACCGTCTTTGCACAGCTGATTCATCTCACCTTGCCAGTGCTTTGCAGTTTTGAGGGCCTGGCGAATAGATAACTCCATTTTGCTGTAGGTGGCTAAATCAAGTAGCTTATGGAAGTGCTGCCCGATGACTTCATCCGCTTTGTAACCGAGAAACTGGCTGAAAGCAGGATTGACCATGTTTATTTTTCCTGAGTCGCTTAAAAGCAAGATTGCATCCTGGCTACAATCGAAGATTTTAGCTGCCATCTGCTGTTGTCTCGCTGCTTGTTGCCTCTTGGTCACATCCTCAATGGCAAAGAGTGTTTGTTTTCGGTGTACCAGTGGGCGGCTGACTATCTGATAGGTGCGCGCCTGGCCTGTTGAGGCTGCACCCATAATTAAAGTGTGGTCGAGCTGAATTTGCCCCTCGAGTACCTCCTTAAGTTGTTGTTTAAACGTACCAGGGTGCTCGCAATGTAATATATCAATGAAATTTAGGCCACGTGCTTTTGCTGCCGGAAGGCCGAGTACATCAAGGCAAGCATCATTGGCTAAGGTGACTTTTCCCTGGTGATCAACCACGAGCAAAGCATGTTGAACGGTGCGGATAACGTCGTCAGCAAACGCTTTTTCTTCACCAAGCTGGCTTAGTGCTGCTTGGATCCTGGTATCTCGCTCGTTGAGCCTATCTTGCATACTGTTAAAGCAGCTAACCAGTTCGCCGAGCTCATCATAGGTTTGTGCCTGCGGACGAAATGGTATCGGGCTTTCATCCTTGATAATCCGGGTCATGGCTTGGTTTAGTTGAGTGATCGGTTGGATAACCCAGTATTGCACTCGATTCACGATATAGGCACTAATAACAAATAAGGCGAGCAGTAAGAAAAAGCTGATTTTGAAGTGAGTAAGGCGCATTTCCTTTAGTGTTTTCAAAGATACTGCGATATGCATATGGGCGATAGGTTCGCCATTCAGCATGATAGGTACAATGAGATAAAGCATCTCGGAACCAAAATGGTAACTCTGTGCTGAAACCTGGTGTTGTTGATTGGATGAAGGGGAAGTGAATTCAATTTCGTCATTGATATACTGTACAAATAAGCTGTGATCAGGGTGCTCAAGGCGGACTCGGGCAACGAGAGGATCCGCTTTGAAGGCTGACAGAATTTCAGCACCAATGATCCTATCATCAAATAAAACGGCCGCGGTTAGGTTCATACCGACACCTTCAGCGAGCACCTGGGTTCGCCTTAGCAGGTTTTCTTTTTCTATATCTAAATAGCTTTGATAGGTGACGAATTGGAAGCTGACTAATATCAATAAGATAAAACTCATTACTGGAATTGAAAGCCGTTGGCTTAGTGATAGGCGGTCGATAAACTTACTCACGCACGCCTCCAGTGAGATCTGATGGCAGCAACGCTATTCTTAATAATTGAGAGCTAATAGTTAGCTGACCCCGTTTAACATTATCCAAAGCGATTGCAGGTTTAACCCGTTTTTTTACGGAGCGAAGCTCTATCATTCCGCCGTTTTGAAGAAAGTGCTGACTATCACTTACTGTAAGCATTCCTGCATAAAGGGGGATCTTTTTTAAAAGTCGCGACCTGTTTGCGGTGATATACAGTATTTCACAGCTACCGATGGCATCATCGATGTTGTTCAATGCGGTGATGGAAGCAGGCGTGCTTGTCTGATTTTTTTTGTTGATGAGTTGCTGCAGGGTGACGGTAACCCTGTCTCTGCCTAAGGTACAAAAACGAATTGATACTGGCTGGGAACCCGCCCATCGTACGAAGTTGGCGAAGTGGTAAACATACATTGCCTTCATCTTGTGACTGGTGAGGTTAGCATTATTTTTAGCTGCGGTATCAGCCTGTGAATAGGTAGAGAAGAGAAGGCAGCAAAAGGTACATAGGCACCACAGCTTCGGGGAAAAACGACATGCCATTAATAACGGCCACTTATTCGCAATGGCTGTTAGCCTGCTGTGAAAGATAGCCGGAAATCGAATACTGCTAATGAAGGCGAATATCATAAGACCTACCAAGGTGCGAGAAAGTGGGCGGCATCCTTTAGTCGATAAATGTATTATCAAATCTCACCGTATCCTTGTGCTTAACCGCTGGCCCGCTGCCCCTGCTTAAACAGGCAGGCTTAGTATGAATATAGCTATAGCTGGTATTAATCCGAAGCTCACTTTTGCCGATCTTATAGATTGTAATTCCAAAGCCATAGTTACCCGCCCAAACGAGCTGCAATATAGCGAAGGTTATATAGGCTAGGCGGGTGAAGGTACTTACACGCTGTTCTTACAAGCCATCAAATTTTTTTGATGCCATTAGCTGCTCAATTTTTTGCGTGCTCAGTGACATGTTAATTGTTGAGGAGTGAACTGAACTCCCCGATGAAATTAAAGGCTGGTGTAAGGGCTCACCTAATGAAACAAAGAGTCGGGCCCCAATGCTGCCTGTTCTGATTTCCAATGGTAGCGAAGAGGGGTGTAGGGTACCCATTTGGTGAGGATGAAGCTGGTTGCCACTGATATAGGCTCGTCCGGACCGGAGATAAATGAATCCTGTTGTTTGTTTCTTGTCAGGTTCAAAGTGCCAAACACCATAAGGTGCAATCATGATATCGAGGTAAGTGACAGCAATACTGTATTGAATTGGGCTGATTGAGTCTTTGTAGCGACCAATAAGAACCTTGGTGGTGGAATCGGTTTCCTCTACCAGTGGGATCTGGTGGGATGAAACGTTAATACTTGAGGCATCGGCCATCTCTGATTGACCCGCCGGTAGTGCAGTCCATAAGCTAAAAGATTCTACTCGGCCATCTTGCGGGGTCATTGTGTCTTTGTGAATGATCCCATTACCTGATGTCATAACATGGATATCACCGCTTGCAAGGGTGACATGGCTGCCTGAAGAGTCTAAGTGCCTTAACCTCCCCGTTACAGGGTAACTAATTGCGTCCACGCCAGAGTGGCCGTGATAGTCGAGCCCGGTGTTAAGAAGAATTTCTTTGGCTTCAAAGTGATCCCACAGCACAAATGGGTCAAGTTCATGGATGTTATCAGCATTGATAAATGCCGTGATAGCTCCTGTTTTTTGGCCGTAGCGGATCTTATTTATCTTTTTAGTATTTTTCATGATCAAATACCAATTGCTATGGTGATCTGATTTGCCATCTAATACATACAATAGAGCCTGGTAACGATTCTACAGGCCTTCATATTAATGAGACTGGCCTTAATAATGTGTTTTAATGATTAAATCTTAGACCTAAGACTCTGAATAGCTCAAGGCTAAATGGGAATAAAAGTGTCTGCAAATTGATACATATACCCAAGCTACCTCAAGATGCAGGGTTCAGAGTGAGACCAGCGTGCTCAGTTCAAGGAAAATAGCGGTAGGAATGGCAATCCCATTCAACGTTATTTGACACAGAAATGGGTTCGCTGGCTCACTCCCAAAGGGCGAGTTTACTTGGCTCCTATGCGTTGTTACCGATTATTAATTTAGAGCCACTAGATTTTCAAATCGGTGCCTAGCCTGCGCGGCCCGACCTAGTAGCCAAGTAATTCTCGCTGAAGTGAGTATCTTGAGGTAGCTTGGGTATATAGAAAAGCCCTCGTTACGAGGGCTTAGAACGGTGAGCTGCTAACCGTTGGCTTAGAAAGAGCGGCTGTACTGAAGGCCGAGTAGGATTGCATCAGCACGGGTTGTTGCCCCTGTGATTGATGGCGCATCCAAGCCAGGAACCAATTCTTCGTTGAAAGTGACGTCTTGGCCTATGAGATAAGTAAAGCCAAAATCGATGCTCTCTTTGGTATCGAAGTGGTAACTAAAGCCGGCTGAGAGCCACTGACGGTCGGAATCAGGGATTGAGATAGATTTAAGCTCGTCGGTTGCCGCAATATCATACATATAGCCGGCACGCAGGATCCAGTCGTTGTTTAGGTAGTAAGTACCGCCAACAGAGACATGTCCTGCATCTTTCCATTGATACTGTTTGTCGATTCCGGCAATGTGCAGGGTATCAAAGGCACTCCAGCCTACCCACTGAAGGCTATAATGGGCGGCAAATTGTTCTGTCAGGCGGTGGTAGCCTGAGAACTCGGCAATATCTGGCAGCGGGAGATCGATGGTATCGATTTTATTTCCGCTATCGGCAATAGAGTGTACGTCACCTTTGGCTTCAACCGTTGGGCTGAAACGGTAGCTTAAGCCGAAACGGTGATTTTCATTAACTTCATATACCATACCCGTATTCCAGCCTAGCGCGATGCCAGAGGCTTCAACATCAATGATATTTCTCTTTAGATCAGAGCAAAGGCCTGTGTTTTTGCCACTGATAGCGAGACAAGCTTCTGCATCAAGATCGCGCTTGATATTACCGACACCATAAATAATATCCAAACCGGCACCGAAGCTCAGGCTTTCATTTAGGCGGTATGAAACGCTAGTGCCTAAGTTCATACTTTTTACACTGGTGGTACCACCAAAAACAGAGGCCGCAAAGTCATCTTCAAACTCGGTCGCCGTGCCAAAATTTGAGTAAAGCGACACGCCCCATGCCCATTTGTTATTTAGAGGGACGACCAAATGAAGGTTGGGTACAAAGGAAGTACCACCGATTCCATCGGTACCAGAAATATCGTGCTGGTTGGATTCAACAGCAAGAACCTCGCTACCGTTAGTGATAATACTAGGCTGGTTATACGTCCCTTCTTTAACGCTGACATCTGTAGCGATGACATTAAAACCTAATGAAAAGTTGCTCTCTTTGAAAAGTGCCATTGCAGCAGGGTTGCGTGCGGCAACCGAAGCATTATCGGCAATGACAGCATCGCCGGCGAAAGCTCGACCAAGGCCAGTAGCGGATTGGCTGTTGAGTTGGAAACCTGCTGCCAGTGAAGGGGCAGATGATAGTGCAATGGCTGATAAGACAGCACAAGATAACAGACGCTTCTTGAACATAATTAGGCTTATTTTAGTTTGAATAATAAATAGAGCTGACGAGTGTCAATAATGGGCGGGATTTTAGGTATTGAATTTATTAAAACAAATCAGACCAGTGTGAAAATAATAAAAAAAGCAAAATATGAAAATAATGATAACGATCTATGTTTATAAATGGTTGCTGTTATTTGCTTCGTGTATGCTTTGTCTCTCTGTGTTTGTGTTGGTTAATTAAATCAACGTAATAACTAGTTTCTATTAGTTAACTTTCTGAGTGTTATTATATGCTTTAATCTCGATTTTAGGAATGTCGATATTTTTCTTTATATGAAATGCAGGGCTGTGGTGTGTTATTGTTTAGTGTGTTGCTATTTATTTGATTGATGATTAATGGTTTCTTGTTGAGTAATTGTGTATTGGTATTGGCTTGATTTATTTAACTGCTTATGATGTTATGCTGGGGTTTTTATTGTGGTTTAATAAATGACCTAATTAGCGCTGTGACTTATTGTTGCTCTCTTTGCGATTTAAAGTATTTATGTTTGTTGTATTCCACTAGTAATGTTTAAACTTTATAACAACGTCTGACCAGATTAATTGATGTTTTATTTGTTTTTCATTTGGTTATAATTCTGAAAAATTTTAACGCCTGCTCTTTAAAATATATAGACATTGCTAAAAGGCGTTGTTCGTTTGATATGACGAACCTAACAAGAAGCCAGAAAAGATACTTATAATGAAGTTTAAAAAACAATCCCTGATTGCTGCAGCCATTGCTCTTTCTCTAACAGCCTGTAATAAAGACAGTGTGATTCAAGATGATAAAATCGATCGAGTTGAATACGTAACTGTGACAACTAATAATGGTGCGACACTAACCGGTCTGGTAGAAGAAGATGGTCGGGTTGAGTCGTTTAAAGGTATTCAATATGCGACCAGTCATCGTTTTGAGCACAGTAAAACTAAGACGCTTGATGGCGACCTTGATGCAACTCAGTTCGGTGCGATTTGCCCGCAATTAGGCACAACGGCTGAACAGCAGGCTGAGAATTGTTTGCACCTTAACATCTGGCGTCCGAAAGATAGCCAACCATCAGATAACCTGCCTGTTTATGTTTTCATTCACGGTGGATCGTTTGAAAGTGGTTCTGGCTCAGCACCACTAAACCACGGTGACACTATCGTTGCTCAAGGTGCGGAAGGCGGTAATCCGTTTATCTCGGTATCGATTAACTACCGTTTGGGCCTATTAGGTAGTTTGTGGACCGAAGATGCGCAGGGCGGTAACTATGGTATTGGCGACCAAAAAAGAGCACTTGAGTGGATAAACCAGAATATTGCAGATTTTGGTGGTAACCCTGATGACGTGACGGTATTTGGTGAAAGTGCAGGGGCGATGTCGATTGGTATTTTGCAGCAAGATACCAATGTTGCAGGTTCATACTACCAGCGCGCCATTATGCAGAGTAACCCGTATGGCATAGCTTACAAAAACTATGGCTCAGCGGAGAGTATGAAAAAGAGTTTTGGCGCATATATTAATGAGAATAAGGAACTCTTTGAGGGCAAAGCGCTTGAGGATCTTTCTCTTGCCCAGCTCAAAAAAGTACAAGCGCATGCCAAAGAACCCTCTGAGTTGCTTAATGGCTTGGTTATGTACTCGCCAGCTACTGCAGGCTTCTTGCCGTTTGCACCGTATATTGAACAAAAAAGAGATAAAAAAGATAACATTATAAATGCAGGGTATCATGTTACCCATCAACCATTAAAAACGCAGTTTAACGTTCCTACCGTGGTTGGTTTTAACAGTGATGAGTCGAATATATTCACTTCGATGATAGATATGCTGTTCTATTACAATGTGACGGTGGTTGATAAAGAGAGTGGTGAGCGAGTCCCACTATTTTTGTCTGATACACCTCTTGATAAGACGATTAATATCGCAAATCAAAAGGGACAAGTTATCACTGTATTAAACATCTTGATTACTAAATCTTATGTTGATGGTACTCCAGATCTTAGAAGAAAGCTCAAGGAGTTAAAAGCTGAAGTCCAGTTATTACCTGATGATGCACGTATTCGACAAAACTTATACCCAATCTTTACCCGGATATTTTTGGGTCTAATGAATAATACCGCCAAAGACGTGTTAGCGATTGAAGACTATAAGCCTGCCGATGATCACCTTCTGTCCGGTGCATCGACAAATGTGGCTAACATTCGAAAGCTGGCAAACGATATGCTGTTTACTTGTGCGGCTCGCCAGGTTGTTAAAAAGCAGACTCAGCCAACGACCCTGTATCATTTTGACTATGCACCAAGCTTTAATATTTGGCCGATGGGCGGCGGTTTGTCAGATAAGCTAGCATCATTAAGTTGCATGGAAACAGACGGTTCGGGTAAAGCGTGTCATGCTGCTGAGCTACCGTTTGTATTTAATAAGTCAGTAGATATCACTGGTGACAAAGTCTATACCACCAAAGCTGATCGCAGTTTAATGGATCGTATGTCTAGAAAGTGGTTTAAGAAAGAGTTGTTCTCAACAGCAGTCTATCAGGCTGTGAATGATGTCGATAATGTATTGCTGATCGATCATGAAGGTAACTTCATGGAAAAAAATCATTGGGATAAAGAACTAAACGCGGGTATTGATTCGGCAGTGGGAACGGATTACGGCCGTTGTGATACCCTAGAGAAAGAAAACCTATTGTTTAACTATATTCAGTGAGTTTAAAAGGGCGAGCATGACTCGCCCGTTTAGCTTTTACAAATTCAATCACTCCATGTCACATAGGCCACGATTGCCGGTACATCCAACTTCTGAAACACTTTCAGCCAGCGAACTTGGTTGCTTTGCAATTTATCTCCCGGGCCTTTGACTTCCACCCATTGATAGTGGTTATCTTTAAACATTATTAAGTCAGGAAACCCTGATCTATTGTTCTTGGGATCAAAAAGCACCCGTTCAAATAACCGGGCTAACACATCCACAGGAATAGCTCCTGTCGCTAGGTTTACTATTTCCGGGGACAACAACTGCCAGTTTACCCAATCGTTACTTAAGCCCTGCTTGTTATCGTAAACCTGTGACCATTGCTGCCATTTAGCACAACTAATTTCATCGAGGCGCTGTTTAATTGCACTCTCTCGCTGCTCGTAAAATCCCTGGTGAAACATATCACGGGGAGAACGCTGATAAGGGTTTAAAAATGCCCCGGGGACTGGCGAGAAGATGATATCCCAGAAAGCAAGCCCGAATAATCCACATAGCAAGCTGTTTTCCAGATAGTAAACGGACCAGCCTTGGCTGGCATAGTACTCGGCGACAGCCAGTTCAACACGTTGCCCGCTGTTGGGCAAAATGAGGTGGCTTTCATTGAACTTAGGTTTTGGATCTTGCTGATAGGTACGGCTTAGCGTTCGGCTTAATTTCTTTTCTAGCCTGGCTGCTACTTCAGATTCTTCTTCATTGCTAGGTTGCTGCTTGATTGCCAACGTGAGTTGTAATGCCTGCTCATGCTGTTGCAGTTTGTCCAATATACGTACCTGACGCTCACGGGCAGGGGGAATAATGCTTTCCCGAAATAGCGTGAGCGCTTGGTCAAGCATGTCAAAGCGTTCCAAATCACGAGCGATATGGTTAATGAGCTGTTGGCGTTTGCGCTCTAGTGGTGGCCACTCATAAGCAGAGGGGGTTTCAGCCGCAAGCGCAGTGATAGCTAATTGATCTTTTTCCTCTTTGGCTAGCCAATAGTGATCACTGAGATCTGAAAGCGTCAGCCATTGCTGGATTTGGTGACGTTCGGTAAAGAGCCGGGTATTTTTATCGACAGAGTAAGTTTCAAACTGGTGTAGCCCAAGATCGGAGAGGATAAATTGACTGAGATCTTGATGGCGGTTACCGAAAAAAAGCAATAGGAAAGTATCGAGATACTGCTGGTGGCGTATTTGCAGTATTTTCTGTTTGAATGCACCCAGGCTAGGGGAATGTTGGTTTAGTTCATCAACGAGAGCTTGCTTGCGCAATAATTTATGCTGTGACAAGACAGGAAATAGCTTCAGCAGTTCCGGTTTGGTAAATAGCGCAGCGATATCTTCTGTTGCCCAGTCAGAGTTATTGACTTCGATGAGCTTGGCATCATTGAGTGCTTCGACTGCCATCGCCAGGTTGCTAATTTCATTATAGGCAAGTTTGTCATATCGAAAGAACGGCCCCTTTCTCGACAATAAACGGACACACAGCATCTGAGCATTGGCTGGCAAGCCGCGAAATACTTTGACCCAAGTTGACTCTTCTTCGCTGAGCAGATCGTAATAGCGCTGTTCGACACTGTCGATCAGTAGCAGAAAGTTGTGTAGGTAGTAATCTGGTGCGAGTTCTATGGGCTTCATGGTATTTTCTTAATCCGATGTATTCATGGTTATCGGTTGTGGTTTTCCTGCCGAAGGCTGATGAGAAAGCCAATGCATAACATTTTGCCTTTTCATCAATGGCTTACAGTCAACGCAGCTGATATTATGCAAGTCGAATCCCTCCGCTATAAGGTCCATTGTGCTTGTTCGGATAAACATATTCCTTCGTCTGTTTATTATGCTCTTTACTGCAGCTGTTGCTTTCCCTGTGCTAGCAAATAATGCGTCCGCGGATACAAATACCCATGCTGCCGGTGATATCGTTGGGGCTGTTTGTGTTATTCGTCATGATAATAAAATGGTCATGCTGTCTGAAGTTATCACGAGAAAAATATCCTTGCCAGGGGGGTATATTGACGAAGGGGACACGCCTGAGCAGGCGGCTGCGCGAGAAGCGCTGGAAGAAACCGGTATTAAGGTAAAAGTCGGCGATTTATTGCAATATCGTGGTCGTGCGGCCATTTATAGCTGTGTCGCCGAATCCCCAGTTTTAGTCTCATCTTTCAAAGATCATACTGGTCACCCGATTGTGGCATCTTGGTTTGCCAAACATTTTGCGACTGAAGTTCAACGTGTTTATTTAATAGATCCGGATACGATAGAGCCACAAGAGTATCGTTATCCCAAAGATGCTCTTTTGCTAGCAGATTGGGTAAAGAGAACCCCAGCCAGTGAGATCGTGATCTATTCGGATCTCAGTGATCAGGTAAACACTATGCATCGCATAGAGCTTGAGTGGATCCGTCAGCTACAGCAGTTCATCAAGTCATGGCCGGAGGGGGCTCAAACCGTTTTTGATGGCATCATGTTTATGATGAACCTACCGGGCGAATCCCTGTTTATAACCCTGCTTGTCGTGGTTGTTGCTGGTTTTTATGGCCCGCAGGGCTTGCTCAAGCTGGCATTATTATTGCTGTTAGCAACCTTTACCGCCTCTTTGATAAAGCTGGGTGTTGCCTCCCCACGTCCTTCATACATTATTCCTGAGTTGCAGCAAATTAATGCTTATGGCTTTGGATTCCCGAGTGGGCATACTCTAATGGCGACCATACTTTGGGGCATGTGCTGGTATGAGTTAACCCAGCGCGTGAGTAATACAGTGAAGTGGCTATCTTTACCGTTTTTTATGCTGCTTATCTTTTGTCAGGCTCTCGCACGGGTATGGTATGGGGTTCACTTTATTAGCGATACGCTAATGAGCATTCTGCTTGGTTTTGCAGTCGTTGCTGTTTTAATGGCTTGGCAATCCAGGGCACGTTCTTCCTTTCGACATTGCATCGTTAACAAGTGGTTCTGGCTTTCAATGGCGATGGTGAGTGGTATTTCGGCCGGGTTAACCCTGGCACCTTTGCATATGTATGTTTTTGCTGTATTGCTGGGGATAGTATTGAGTGTCGAGACTGTAGTTGAAAATACAGTGGCTTCTTCATTCAAGGTACGATTGCTGGTAGCGGGGATTTTGCTTGTGGGCTTGATAGCCGTTGGTTATGGCGTTGAGCTACTGACTGGGCTCTCGACGGTGAGTTTGGTCGTCCTGGCTATTCGAGGGGGCGGATGCATGCTTGCTGCTATTTGGCTAGTGGCTGGGTCTTCGTTTATATCAAATAGATTGACTATAAAGTATCCGCTTTAATTGGTGTTTTGCGGTGTTGCGCTCTGTCACACTTTGTTTCATATTCGTAGTGAGGTAAAGTGAATGCAAACGATTCTATAAGAGAGGCCAGTAGTCGTAGGATACGGCAGTGATACTGGACAAGGAGAGCAATGTTACCTGTACTGACACATCAGAATAGTATCGACGATGTCGTACTGTCATATCTGAGCGAATTGGATAACGCCGGTTTTACCGGGGATATTGAGCAAAACTATGCCAGCCGGTTAGCGGTTGCCACTGATAATAGCGTTTACCAGCAGCTGCCGCAGGCAGTGGTATTCCCCCGCAACCTAGATGACCTCATTTTGATTGGCCGAGTTGGCCAGGGCTCTGATTATAAGCAAGTGACTTTTTCTGCCCGAGGCGGTGGTACTGGCACTAATGGCCAGTCATTGACGCCGGGTATCGTGGTTGATCTGTCTCGCCATATGAATCAGATCATTGAAGTGAATCCGGATCAAGGTTGGGTGCGAGTCCAAACAGGTGTTGTCAAAGATCAGCTCAATGACGCATTGCGCCCATATGGCTATTTCTTTTCACCGGACCTGTCGACCAGTAACCGTGCGACGGTTGGTGGCATGATCAACACCGATGCCTCTGGTCAGGGATCGCTTAAATATGGCAAAACTTCTGATCACGTCCTGTCACTGAAAGCAGTCCTGGTTGACGGCTCAGTACTCGAAACAGAGCCTCTTACCCAAGAAGAACTGCTTGCTTTGCCTCCGGGTGAGGATTTGGCAAGCACGGCAATGAAGATCTCTTCACAGGTTTGCCGAGACAAGCGCCAGGAAATTGTCGACAAGTTTCCGCCATTGAACCGCTTTCTTACCGGTTATGATCTGAAGAATGTCTTTGACGACAAACTCGCTGAGTTTGATATTGCTCGCTTGCTCTGTGGTGCCGAAGGTTCACTGGCCTTCATTGCGGAGGCGAAACTTAATATTACCCCGATCCCCAAATCTCGAACTTTGGTCAATATTAAATACGACAGCTTTGATTCGGCACTACGTAATGCACCTATGATGGTTGAAGCGCAGGCACTGTCGGTTGAAACGGTTGATTCACGGGTTTTGAATTTAGCTAAACAAGATATTGTTTGGCATACCGTGAGTGATCTTCTGACAGATGTGCCGGGCAAAGAGCTGCTGGGCATCAATATGGTTGAGTTCGCCAGCAATGATCTTGAGGAAAACCAGAGTCAGGTAGCAGCGCTTTGTGTGCAGCTTGATGGTTTAATCGCCAATGCGCAGAGCGGTGTGATTGGTTATCAGGTTTGTGATGAGCTTGCCAGCATCCAAAAAATATATGGTATGCGCAAGAAGGCCGTAGGCCTGCTGGGGGCGGCGAAAGGCAGTAAAAAGCCTGTTGCCTTTGCCGAAGATACCTGTGTGCCACCGGAAAACCTGGCTGACTTTATTGCTGAATTCCGTCAGCTGCTAGACGAAAAGCAGCTCGATTACGGTATGTTCGGCCATGTTGACGCCGGGGTGCTTCATGTACGTCCTGCTCTGGATATGTGCGATCCGGAACAAGAACGCTTGATGAAGGAAGTATCGGATCAGGTTGTTGCATTGGTTGCTAAATATGGTGGCCTGATGTGGGGTGAGCACGGTAAAGGCTTCCGCTCAGAGTATGGTCCGGAATTCTTTGGCGATGAACTGTTCACAGAGCTGAGACGCATAAAAGCGGCGTTTGACCCGGATAACCGGATGAATCCAGGCAAGATTTGTACGCCATTGAACAGCGATGCTGAGCTGGTTAAGGTGGACGGGGTGAAACGGGGCTTTTACGATCGCCAGATCCCGGTGAAAGTGCGCGATAGCTTTAAACAGGCGATGGAGTGTAATGGTAACGGCCTGTGCTTTAACTACGATACCAGCTCACCGATGTGCCCATCGATGAAGATCACCGCTGATCGCCGCCACTCCCCGAAAGGCCGGGCTGGGCTGGTACGCGAATGGTTACGGCAACTGGCAGAGCGGGGCATTGACCCGATTAAGCTGGAAGCGGAACTAATGAGCCAGTCGCCTTCTGTGAAGCAGATCATCGACCGTTTTAGAAATACATTTGGTGCAGGTAAGAGCGACTATGACTTTTCCCATGAAGTCATGGAGGCTATGAATGGTTGTCTGGCATGTAAGGCATGTGCCAGCCAGTGCCCGATAAAAGTGGATGTACCTAGCTTCCGCTCCCGCTTTATGAACCTGTACTACAGCCGCTATCAGCGTCCGGCTAAAGACTACCTGGTTGCTTATGTCGAAAGCTATCTACCTATAATGGCGAAAGCACCGGCAACCTTTAATGCGATGATGCGTCCGTCGTGGGCGAAGATGCTCACCGAAAAAACGATTGGTTATGTCGATATGCCGAGCTTGTCGGTACCTACCTTGAAGGAAGGGCTGAATGGCCATCATGCAACGCGGTTTGACCTGCAATGGCTGCAGGCATTGTCTGAGCAGGAACGTCAGGAATATGTCCTGATTGTGCAAGATCCGTTTACCAGCTATTACGATGCCGATGTTGTGCAGGATTTTGTCTACTTGATTGAAAAGTTAGGCAAAAAGCCGATGCTCGTGCCATTTAAGCCAAATGGCAAGGCCCAGCATATTAAGGGCTTCCTGCGCCAGTTTGCCAAGACAGCACGCAATACTGCCGACTTTTTAAATCAGCTGGCGGGCTTGGGTATTCCTTTGGTGGGTGTCGATCCGGCACTGGTACTGTGCTACCGAGATGAATATGAGGAAGTACTCGGCGAAGAACGGGGTGATTTCCATGTCATGACAGCACATGAATGGTTGCTACCGTTAATGCCTTCGTTACCTTCTCACCCATTACGGGAAGATGATAGGTGGTACTTGTTTGCCCATTGCACCGAAAAAACCAAAATGCCCAATGCCGAGAAGGAGTGGACTGACATCTTTGCCCAGTTTGGTGCCAACCTGATGCCTGTATCGGTTGGTTGCTGTGGTATGGCTGGTACTTTCGGCCATGAGAAAGACAAGCTGGAAATGTCCCGGGGTGTGTACGATCTAAGCTGGCAGCCAAACCTCGAACAGCTAGATACTGACCGTTGTATGGCGACAGGTTATTCTTGCCGCAGCCAGGTGAAGCGTTTTGAACATATCAAAATGAAACATCCGGTACAGGTATTGCTGCAGGTAATAAATAACCTTCGCTAACACCGGATTAGTTGCGGGTGCTAAATCTATAAAAGGGAAGTGGAATTATTTCTTTATAACCAATCGGTTATACTAAAATTTCCCCGCTTCCCGCTTCCGTCTACTCGTCCGGACTTAACCACCGGTAAGCAAATCCCGCCACCAGAGCCCCGAGTATCGGCGCAACCCAGAATAACCAAAGCTGAGCCATCGCCCAGTCACCCACCATAATGGCGGGACCCGTACTGCGTGCCGGATTCACCGAAGTATTGGTAACCGGAATGCTGATTAAGTGGATAAGTACAAGGGCTAACCCGATTGCCAGCCCGGCCATCGCGGGGGTTGCCAGCTTGTGCGTGACACCGAGGATCACAATAAGAAACATGAAGGTCATAACAAACTCGGTCACAAAACCAGACACTAACGTGTAGCCGCCAGGTGAGTGATCGCCATAACCGTTAGAGGCTAACCCGCCGGCAAGATCAAACCCGGCTTGCCCGCTGGCAATGATATAGAGTGTAAAGGCACCGAGCATCGCACCTAATACCTGAAAGACAATGTATGGGGCTACTTCGTTGGCAGGAAAGCGTCCACCGGACCATAGGCCAACAGTCACCGCCGGGTTGAGATGGCAACCGGAAATATGACCAATCGCATAGGCCATAGTGACTACGGTTAAACCAAAGGCCAAAGAGACGCCTAAAAGCCCGATCCCTACTTCCGGAAAGGCTGCTGCTAGAACCGCACTGCCGCAGCCGCCTAGCACCAACCAGAATGTACCGATGAACTCCGCCACTAGCTTCTTAATCATTGTTGTTATCCTCATGCACTGGGGAAATCTCAGTTCAGAGTATAGAAATGGAAGTGGCTGACTAAAGGCTCAAAAATGGAAAAGCTAGCTAAAAGTGGGTATGGTGATTATTTATCTTCAACTCATACCGTTGAGCACTTAGTGGTTGGCTTCCAGTAAATAGTTTTCAAGCTGATCAGACAACCATTGAATAACAGCCCCGCGCCGGGCTTCACTTTCAACAATTTCCCCATAGGGTTGCCAGCTCATTGCTTTGCTGTGTTTGAGCACGGTGATTGTACCGTCTCGCAGGTGTTCATTGATCAGTAAGGCAGGCACGTAAGACCAACCAGCGCCATCAAGCACGGCATCTCGGAGGTGCTCGAAGAAAGGGAGGGCAATAAAATTGCTGGAACGTGGCGTTACAGCTCTCAGGCTTTCATCATCAATATACGCGAGAGCTATCTCGGTATAGCGTTCCATGTCGGTGCTGTTCACTTTTCGTAAGCGGCTTAGGGGATGGCTTTTATGGGCAACCGACATCATCCGGATTTGACCTAGTTCGTAATGGTGCACCCGTGGGATCTGATGATCGCTGGGCAGGAGACTGTAAGCGACGTCGATGATATTTTGCTGTACCATTTGCTCAAGTTCTGGTGGCGGTGCAACATAAATCGAAATACTTATGCCCGGAAATCGTTCGCTCATTTGCTGGACTAAACGGCGCCATAAGGATTCGGGAAGCGCATCATCACGCGCAATACGTAGTGAAGACTCAACGCCATTAAGATGTTGGTCACATTTACCCTGAATGTCATTGGCTATCATCAATAGGCGCTCACAGTCATTGGCTATCGCCTCTCCGATATCTGTCAGTTGAACCTTGTTTCCTGTTCGGTCCAACAGCTGGACCCCCAGATCATCTTCAAATGCGCTCAGCGCAGCACTTACCGTGGTGCGGCTTTTATTGAGTTTTCGCGCGGCTTCGGCAATTGAGCCGCTTTGGCTGGTATGAATGAACATTTCTATCTGGCTGATTTTCACAAGGACGCCTTATTGATATGCAGGGTTAATAGGCCTGTGCGATAAATGGATTCTGGATACAGGGTGTAATGCCCAGCGACGAAATAGTTGTCGCTGAGTGATTATAGCAATGACTAATTAATAAGTAAGATACCTGTAGTTTGATAAGTAAAGAATACCCGACGGAAATTACGTCGGGTGATAGAGGTGAATATGTCTTGTAATGTGCAGCTTGAACGGCGGCTGCTTCAGTTTTCGACCCTTTCCTCATTCCTGTTTGCCATGATGGGGATCGGACTCGGGCTGTGGATGGGATCTTTGGTTATTGTTTTCGATGGCGCCTATTCGTTTGTCAGCCTGGCTTTGACCCTGGTGTCTTTAGCCGCCGCTGTGTATATCCGCAAACCCGAAGTGACAATGCAACCTCAGAATGTTGCCAAAATAGAGCCTATGGTGATTGCATTGAAAGGGATAGTGATCACAGTGATGTGCTGTATTTCGTTTAGCTCTGCGGTTGTCGCAATATTGAATGGTGGCCGTGAGGTAGACACTGGCTTGGCACTTCTGTTTGGTGTGATTAATATCATCGGATGTTTGGCTACGATTTGGGTGATGGCGAAAAAAGGGAAACAAGCAAATTCAGCGTTGGTAGAAGCAGAAGTCAAGCAATGGGTCATGGATACTGTGATTAGCGGGGCTGTCATGGCAGGGTTTATTATCGCAACCATGATGAAATATACCGAGTTTGCACAATATTCGGTGTACGCCGATCCGATGATGGTAGTGATTGCCTCAATTTATTTCGTAATTGTGCCGTTGAAAATGGTATATGGCGCCGTTAACAACCTTAGAAAGCTGTCAGTAGTTCAAAGTGATGATGGCGTGATCAGTAGTGTGGCGAAGTAATCATTGGATGGGAAGCAAGAAAGAGCTTCCCATTTATGTTTTATTTACGGCCTAGAAGGAGTGTTTCTTCGATTTCACGAAAGTAATTAGCCGTATTGATGAGCGAAGTAGCAGTTAGTGCTGGCACGCCATATATTTCGACATCGACGTTAAACTTAGACTGTACCTTTTCAACGAGGAGATCGAAATCACCATCCCCAGAGAGCAGGATGATACGGTCGACATCCGGGGCATGCTCAATCACATCTAAGGTGATCCCCACATCCCAGTCACCTTTAGCAGATCCATCGCTACGCTGGATAAAGGGCTTGAGTTTCACTTCAAAACCAATCCCTCTCAGGATATTCTGAAACTGACGCTGCTTTTCATCACCTCGGTGAATGGCATAAGCATAGGCCGCTACGACTTCTCGCCCTTGTGTAGCTTCAGCCCAAAATGCGTTGTAATCAAAATTACAACTATAGGTGTCTTTTACGGTGTAGTAGATGTTTTGCACATCAACAAAAATAGCGACTTTTTCCACAATAGCTCAGACCCGGTGAATGAAAGCAGACAGAGTGCCTATTAACGAGTAAAAACTCAAGCAAGATAATGTAAATGGCCGCAATATTGTTTGCACTTGTAGAGATGATAAAAAAATGTGACAGTAAGCCGAACTACTTGCCATAGCTGAAGAATTGAAATTTTGAAAAAGACGATGATGATGAAGAAAACCCTGGTGGCTAGTCTCATTCTTGGATCGACTACCGCATTTGCGCAGAGTTGCCCTGTTGATGTACAGAACGATATCCATATTGCCGATGAGCAGGTATCTGTCTATCAAGATGGCCAGCCTAAGATGTTGATTGATGAAAATAACCAGGTCTACATCAATGGCAAGCACTTGGAGCTGAATGCAGTGCAGCAGCAGGCTGTTGAAGCTTATAGCTACGGAGTGAAAGAGTACCTCCCTAAGATGGCGGATCTTGCTGATGATGGTGTCGGTATCGCCTCGGATATCGTCAATGAAGTATCAGCTCGCTTTGACTCTAAAGCGTCGTTTGCCAAGGTAGAAGAGCTGATAGAAGACTATGGCCAGAAGGCACAGCAAAAATTCTACCAGGACGGCGAGTTTGTTATGCCTGCGGATATGTTTGCCAACGTCGATTCAGACTGGAAACAGGAGTTTGAAGAAGCGATGAAGCACGTCAGTATGGAATCGATGTCAGGATTATTTTCAGCCCTGTCGCAAGAAATGAAAAACGGTGAGATTAATTTCACCGAGCTTCAGAAACAGTTTTCTGAACTGAAAGTATGGATTGAGGAAAAAGTACGCTCAAGGTCGGGTGAAATTGCGACCAAAGCAAATGAACTGTGTGATTCAATAAAAGATCTTGCTGAGGAAGAACAGCAGCTGCACCGGACAGTCCCAGAATTAAAAAATTATCAAATGTTTGAAATCTAGTGGTTGCTATAAATTTGTAAGCATTTGTAATTGAAACCAACATTTATTAGTAGTGAATGCTATTCAATTGAATAGCATTTCCATTTCATCGCTTTATTTTCGAATAAGCGACAGCATCAATTATCAATTGTATAGAACCTATAACTCCCCATTAACGCATAGTGATTTCTCATTGGTGGTTATAAAGTACGTGTAAATGCATCTTTATTAGAATAATGGCATCAGCTAAATAAATTTCTATAACATTGCAATAAATATCAATTAGTTGGTATTTTTTCATTAGAGATAATTAAGAGGTTAAATTTCAGGTGAGTGAAAGTGAGAAGTACAATGCTATCTCTTCGATTGTTGAATTCCTGAACAAGATAGGCCTTGGTGTTGAATATACACAATTAGATAATAATACGTTATTGCCTGGGTTTCTCCTCGTCGAAGGAAGGCTCTATATCGATAGGGATAAACTCCTATATCCGGGAGAGCTACTCTATAAAGCAGGACAAATTGCAGTAGCGCCTCCTGCTGAGCGTGCATGCTTTAATGGTGATATTGAACACGAGTCATGTGATGAGGCAATGGTGATTGCCTGGTGCTGGGCTGTATTAGAACATCTCGATTTATCACCTGAAGTGATTTTTTATAATAGGAATAGAAGTCCCGGAGATATTATCGACAGGTTTAATACGGGGCGTTTTTTTGGTGTCCCCTTGCTACAGTGGGCGGGAATGACCAATGAACCGACCCGGGACTTAAATGGTAATATGGTTGTGTTTCCGGCAATGATCAAATGGCTGAGAGATTAATGTAGCTCGTAACCCGTTGTGGTTTCTACCGCGATGCGAAGAAAAACCATATCTATGATTTCATTGGCAAAATAAACTTTCTAAGTGTGTTAGGGTGGTGGAAGGTCGTCAGTTGGGTATCGAGGGTGAGTATATGTTAAAAATCGCCGTTATTTTTGTTTTGTTGCTACTGGCTTTTCTGGCGACGAAGTACTTGGATGACAACGCTCAGAAAAAAGTACTGATAGGACTTGGTATCGTTATAGGTAGCGCCGTCGTTTTTTTGATGGCAACTGAATTGCTGCGCTAACCAGGCGAGTTTAAATCGTTAGAGTCAGATGAAGCAAAGCCCGCTATAGATGCGGGCTTTGTTGTTTATAGTGCAATGACTACCTTGGTGTTAGCGAGCTTTTGCCCGGCTTTTGTTTGGCTTACCACCCTGGCGCTGACCTGCTGTAGGTTTTCCATTTCGGTTTGGACGACCAGAGTTGTTGTTACCGCGATTGCCTGACTGCTGTTCTGCGGTCTTACCTCCAGTCTTTCCTCTGCTACCTTGCTGGTTGCCTTTATTATTGCCATTGCCATTGCCATTGCCATTGCCATTGCCATTGCCATTGCCATTGCCATTAGAACGGCTGCCTGGCTTGCGCTTACCGTCTTTGCGAATATCTGGCTGGTTTGGATGTTTGGTCGCAAAACGTTTTGCACCATGGCGGCCAGATCCCCGGCGCTGTGCCGGGGTCATCTCGGCTTCGCTACCTTCTTCTGGCACCAAACAATTTGGTCTGTCACCAATAAGGTGTTTTTTCCCCATATCGATCAATGCATCACGAATGATTGGCCAGTTAGCCGGATCATGATAGCGCAGAAGGGCCTTATGGATACGGCGCTGGCGCTCACCTTTTGCGACGAACAAATCTTCACGTTTTTTGTATTTAACACGCTTTAACGGGTTCGTTTCAGAGTGGTACATCGACGTAGCATTACACATCGGTGATGGATAGAAGTTCTGAACCTGATCACATTCAAATTCGTTTTTCTTCAGCCATAGCGCCAGATTCAACATATCTTCATTGGTCGAGCCCGGGTGTGCCGAAATAAAGTAAGGGATCAGGTACTGTTTTTTACCAGCATCCTTACTGTATTTTTCAAACATATTTTTAAAGCGATCATAGGTTCCCATCCCCGGCTTCATCATCAGATCAAGGGTGCCTTTCTCTGTATGTTCAGGGGCAATTTTGAGGTAGCCGCCTACGTGATGCGTTACCAGCTCACGAACGTATTCTGGCGATTCAACCGCTAAGTCGTAACGGACACCAGAGGCAATCATGATTTTCTTGATCCCATCAACCTTACGCGCCTTACGGTAAAGATCGATAGTGTGCCTATGATCGGTATCCAGTTTCTTACAGATCTCCGGGAAGATGCAAGACGGGCGGCGACAGTTTGCTTCTGCGCGTGGATCTGAACAACCCAGGCGGTACATGTTTGCCGTTGGGCCACCAAGATCTGAAATGGTACCGGTAAAGCCAGGAACCTTATCGCGGATATCTTCCAGCTCTTCAATAATCGATTCATGAGAGCGGTTTTGAATAATACGGCCTTCATGTTCCGTAATTGAACAGAATGAACAACCACCAAAACAGCCCCGCATAATATTGACGGAAGTCTTGATCATGTCGTAGGCCGGAATTTTTGCCTTACCGTACGAAGGGTGTGGAACGCGCGCATAAGGAAGGCCGAACACGTAGTCCATCTCTTCGGTACTTAGCGGGATCGGCGGAGTATTGACCCATAACTCACGATCGCCATGCTTTTGTGCCAGCGCGCGTGCTGAATAAGGATTGGCTTCCAGGTGCATCACGCGGCTGGCATGTGCGTACAAAATACGGTCGTTACGCAGCTTTTCATATGACGGCAAACGCACAAAACTATTTTTAGCGTCGTGACGAGAAGGCGAGACGGTGATCGGCTTAGCTACCGGCTGCTCTTCTGTTTGATTCGTTTCGCATACTGACTCTGTTGCGTAAGGGTTGAGCATCGGCATTGTTTTGCCGGGCTTTTCGATACGAGACGAATCTATTTCACGTAAACCTTCAGGCACTTCCTTCAACATGACGGCTGTACCAGGGATACGCTTCACTTCTTCAAGGGTTTCACCATTCGCCAGGCGGTGTGCCACTTCAACCAATGCCCGTTCAGCATTACCAAACAGTAGAATGTCAGCTTTGGCATCAAAAATTACCGAGCGACGCACTTTATCTGACCAGTAGTCATAATGGGTTAAGCGGCGAAGGCTGGCCTCAATACCACCTAGCACGATAGGCGTCTCTTTATAAGCTTCACGGCAGCGCTGGGAATAGACAAGCACCGCACGATCAGGACGTTTACCGCCTTCGTTGTTCGGTGTGTATGCATCATCATGACGAAGTTTACGGTCTGCCGTGTAGCGGTTGATCATGGAATCCATGTTGCCGGCAGTGATGCCAAAGAACAGATTAGGCTGTCCCAGCGCCATGAAAGCGTCTTTATTATCCCATTCGGGCTGGGCAATCATACCGACACGGAACCCTTGTGATTCCAGTAAGCGCCCGATGACGGCCATACCAAAACTCGGGTGGTCGACATAAGCATCACCTGTAACAATAATAATGTCACAGCTATCCCAGCCGAGAGCATCCATTTCTGCACGGGTCGTCGGCAAGAAGGGTGCTGTTCCGTAGCACTCCGCCCAATACTTGGGATACTCGTTAATTTTCATTAAATTCATAAGCTTACAGTTACTTGTTCAATTTTAGGGGCATATAGGGGGCATTCTTGCCGTATTTTGTGTTTAGTATGTCCAGTTGATCTTGGGTGTGCTCACTCACCCAGTCACCGTACGTTTGATAGATTTCTTTAGCACTAGAATGCCCCATTTGGTTTGCTATAAATGTTGGATTTGCCCCTGCTGATAGCATCCAGCACGCATAAGTATGTCGCGTTTGATACGGCCTACGATAAGTCACTTTTGAGCGCCTACACACCGCGGTCCACTTATCGTGGATGCTAGTATGAAAATAGTAGGCCTTTGTTGCTCTAGTCGCAGTGACTCTCGGCGAAAAAACAGGGCGTATAAAAAAGGGCATGAGTTTACCATGTTCACGCTGCAAAACATCAATTTCTATGGCTGGATACATGAATGTTAGTAGTTGTTGTTGCTTTAGGGCGTCAATTGCCGGGTTTAGTAGGCTAATAACCCTTTCACCAGAGAGGGTTTTAGGTAATTTGAACACTCCTTCAAGGGTAAGATTGCGCCTTACAGTGATAGTACCTGCTTCCAGATCGATATCTTCCCAAGCGAGAGCCAATAACTCACCGTGGCGCATGCCTGTATACACGGCCACTTGCCATAAATTGCGGTCCTGGTCATTCAAGCAGCTTTCAATTAAGCGGCTAAACTCGCTCTGTGAAAGAGGATTGGGTTTGCTCTTATCTTGCTTAAGTTCCTTCAGGCCGTTCAGCACACGTTGATCACAGTACTCATTGTCTATGGCGAAGCCAATTAGCCCTTTCAGGGTTCGCATATAGGTATTGGTAGTGGATGCAGAGCAGCTTTCTAGAAACGCTTTACGCAGATCGAGTAGGGTGGCCTGTGTGATGTCAGTGACAAGTGCGTTACCGTCCAGATGAAGGCGCACTTGCTTCAGTCTCTGCTCGTAGTTCTTCATTGTGGCCGGGGTGACTTCGATACGCTTTAACTCAAGCCATAAATCGCAAAGCTGGTTTAGCGTGATTTCTCGCTGCTTTGGTTTGGAAAATTTAAGCGCGTTTTTGGACTCGGGAAACCACTCGATGTAATCAAAGGTGCCGGTACGTACGGCATGGCAAACAGAGGTTCGTTTTTCAGCGGCCAGGCGAATATTCTTTGGAGTAGGGGGAGCGCCAAGCGATTCACGACATCGCGCCCCCTTATACATAAACCAAATCCGCAACATACCTGAGTGAATCTCGACGCCAGTTGGTAATGACTTAGGGGGCATTGTTACTCCTAAAAGTGCTGAGGGTAAGATTCAATCCACTTGTTGATTTCAGGTAAGTTGTACAGAATTTTCGCTTTCTTTAGCGAAGGTTGCCCACTAGGGCCAATCTTTCTGTAGTGTTTGCCTTGCATCCAATTGCGCCGATAATTCGCGAGATTATCTTCGGTAAGGCCGAACATAAATACAATATAGTTGCTACCAACCCATTTGTTAGGTGGTGGTGTAATTAAAGAGATGTCAGAACTCATTGCACGTTTCCTTATTAAAAGCCGATGGTCAGACGACAGTGTTAGCGGCACCATTGTAATTGGTGCCGACATCATTAGGGTGATTGCTAATATTCAGGAGGTATTTCCAAATAGAATTTGGAGATGGTTTATTCCCCTTTATAATTAGAAAGCGAATAACCGACATAAAAAACAACACAGCCAATGGCATAAATAATTGGTGATAAATATTCCATCATTAAACCTCCGTATTTAATGGGTCGAAAATCCTTACCCTATTTGTTGTATGCCAACAACGAGCGTCACCTTTAAATAAACCGCCTGGCTTTAATTTGGCGCAGCCTTCAGGCAGTGACTCACCACAGTGCTTGCAGGTGCCTAACCTCTCGCGTATTGCTGGAATTTCAGCGTAGATACGATGAATCATCAGCTGTAAAGCTTCAGCTTGTTTAACTGGTTTACCTGGGTGCGAGAAAAACTCGCAGATATCATCAAGCCTTTCTTGTTCCTGCTCATCCAGAGGAAGCGGAAAGTTAGTTACGCCAGTGTCCTTCCGTCTATCTCGCAGGCGTTGGGCTCGACGTTTACCTTGTTCTCGCCTTCGTTCATCTTTATTCATGCTGCCACCTGCTTTGTTTTCTTACTGCGGGTGGCGGTTTTCTTGTTGGGTTTAATTAAGAGGCGCGCTTTAGTTAAACAGCTATCAAATACTTTTCCTTTAGCAAACGATGTGGTACTACGATAAAAACGTAAGGCTTCATTAATACCGCGATCTATTTCGGAGGGGGGATAACCCTCTTCTTGTAGCTTTTTATCAATATTCTTTACGATAAAGGCTTCAATGCTGTTATTCACTGGTTCTCTCATTGCACGATTTCCTTAAGGTGAATGTTTGTATTCAGGTTGTGGTCTTGCAGGGTGGTCAGCCCTGCGTTATTCTTTATAGCGAGCCTCAATGAGGACTCATTGCACGAGATGCCCCGTTCGGATTGGTCCCTGAGCGGGGTTTTCTTTTTTAATACTCACTAACATCAATACAGTCGCCGTAGATATCCTGCAGGCCGCTGATCTTGGTTTGACGGCAATACAACTTGTAGAAGTAACCAGCTAACCCCATTGCGCGAGTTGCTCCGGTAATGCTGCCGCTAATACGTTTATCACCTTCGTTGATATATCCGATGTGGTATTGGCAGTCTTTTTCGCCGTGGCTATAGAAAGTAACTTTGAGAGATTGCCAGTCATATGCTGGATGGTTGATTGTCATGTAGATAGCGGAGTCACTTTCCTCCCAGTCGATATCAATTACGCCATTATTATGGTGCGCATTTTCTTCCCAACATTCTTGGATTTCATCAAGCATCTTCTGAGCATCAAGTACTGCTGGGGCAGGGTTGAGCTCTTTCTCTAATAACTTATCAAGCAGAGATGCGGCATGTTGGTCTAGCGCTTGGCCGTATTTCTCCTGAACTAGTTGAGCAACAAAGTGGTTGTACTCAGGGAACGAAACTTTATTAAGTGATGTGCCAATCGATGCTTCGATTGTCTTAGTCAGTGATCTGCCAAAATCGCTGTAGCTTTCCATTGCAGAATTGACGGTTTCAGCTAGTAGCTTTTCTAAACGGGTTTCAATCATCTTCTCGATAGAACCGTCGTCTATCATGGTGGCGAGTTTGGTTGTGACGATTTCATTTAGTTCTTTCATGGTGATTCCTTAGTTAACTTTAACGTTGATTTGCAATTATTCTTAGTTATCTAAGATTTTAAGTCAAGAGGATATTTAAGTTATCTAAGATCTTGTAGGCAAAAAAAAACCACTAATCGCGGTTTTTTAGAAATGATAGAAAAGACTATTGTTGCGTAGGCTAGCTAAAGGTTCTTCCTGAAAAGACTACAACACCAACAATTGTGCAGTTCCCATTAATAGGAATGATTTGCTCTGGCCAGTTAGGGTTTAGAGGCTTTAAGAATTTATGCCCGCCTTCAAGAATTAACTGCTTGAATGTCGCTTCATTCTTATCGTCTAGTCGCGCGACAATGTATGAACCATGGCGCCATTCTGCCTGCGGATCAACGAAAATAAGGTCGCCATCTCTAAAGACTGGCTCCATGCTAATACCTTGTACTTTCAGCACAAAACTATCTTCGCTGCACTTTACTGGGCAGGGGTAACGGGTTGCTTCAGATATGCTTATTTCTTCAATTGAGGCCCAAGCACCAGCCTGAACCCAGCTAATTAAAGGGAAGTGCCCTTTAATCTCAGGTCCATAGGTTACGTTTGAGCTGAGTGATTTCTTTTGTGCTTTATCTTGACCAAATAAAAGCCAGTCAGGTTGGCACTCCAAAACTCTTGAAAGCGCGATAAGCTTTTCACCTCTTGGCTTAGTCATGCCGTTAACCCATTGGCTAACACCACCACTAGAAACACCAGTAGCTTTGCTTATATCGACGCCCTTAAGCCCTAAGGCTTGCATCCTTTCTTTGATGCGATCTGAAATTTCCATAATTAAGTATTCTAAACATTGACTTGCTTAGTTTCCTAAGATTAGAATCTTAGTTTTCTAACAAAAGGTGCGTCATGCTTAAGTCTGATGTGATTAAACACTTTAAAAAGAAAATCAATATTGCCAAGGCACTTGGAATCTCATCTGGTTCAGTCTCTCAATGGAAAGACGTCATACCGGAGAAACAAGCTCTTAGGCTTGAGCGCTTAACTAATGGAAAGCTCAAGTATGAGGCATGTCTTTATTCGAAGGCAGCTTAGGCATCTTAACAGTCGCTCTAAGAATTAGGTGATTGCAACCAATCAGGTAACCTAAAGTAAGGATACAACCATGCTTAGTTTAAAAAGCGTTATGCGTAACGCTATCGAAAGTTGGCGTTGTGAAGTCTCGAAAGATTTTGTCGCCAACAAAGTAGCGCATTTCTACTACAAGCTAAATCTGCACCACGAGCCGGATGCGCCGAAGAAGCTCATTCTTAAAGTACCTGGTGCCGATGATGCCAATAACTCGCAAAACTTCTGGCGTTACAACGAGCGGGTGTCTGCCGAGGCCAAAGCCAACATCATGGATCTTCTGCCAGCTATCTTAACAGCCATGCCCAAACAACGAGCTTGTGATGCGCTTAATACTTTCCTCAATCCGTTGGGTTTTTCAGTGGCAGCGGTTGGTGACAATAGTTCGATATCAGGGAGAGACCGCCTGTTAGCTCATTTCTCCAAAGAATCATCAGAAGCACTGACCACGCTACTGATGCTGCCAGAGAACGCCACGCTGGACCAACTCCGTGCTGCTTACAAAGAAGTGCAGGAGAGCGAGGGTTCTCATAAACCACTAATGGGATATTTAGAAAACTTGATGGCTTCAAAAGCCGCGTAAGGATTTCGTGCAATGAATCTTTATCAAATTATCAATCGAGGCCAGCCAGTATGAGCGTAAAAGTTATGTCGGCGGTATGGGATGCCGACAACCTGAAAGGTAACTCAAAGTTGATCATGCTTTGCCTGGCTGATTTCGCTAACGATGAAGGGTACTGCTGGCCGAGCTTAGACCGCCTTGCTAAGAAGTGTGGTGTATCTCGTTCAACGATTAAGGCTCAAATCAAAAGCCTTTGTGAACAACGGATCATCACCAAAGAGTGCCGTATTAAATCGTCCAAAGAGGGTGTTAAAAATAACGACACCAACATGTATTGGATTGATGTAAGAAAGCTACAAAGCAGTGATTTGCCACAGGGCGGAAATAGCCCTAGGGCTAAATCTGACCTAGGTCAGAATACGCCAAAAGGTGGGCCGGAGGCTGACCCCAAACCATCATTAGATCCATCAGATATTAAAGATCCCCCTATAGTCCCCCAAGCGGGAGATTCTGAACAATCATCTGAAAAACAGACTCGCAAGAAAACCAAAACTGAACTGCCAGCAGGTTTTTCTGCCACAGCTGAAATGCATCAGTGGTATGCCCAGCAGGGCTTCACTCTGGATATTCACGATGCAACCAACCAATGGGCCGACGCCATGATTGCTCGGGGCTCAAAATACACCGATTGGATTGCCGCCTGGCGAAACGGGATGCGCAACGCCAACAAGTGGGCGAGTGAGCGCAGTAGCAAACAGACTTCAGCCACCATGCGAATGGGCGCCAGCAATGGCAACTATGGACCACCGGAGGGTTACTAATGAACATCATGGAACGTTTAGCCAAATCGATGCCAACGGCAATGCCTAAGCACATTCAGCCCTACACCGCAGAGCAAATGGCTGAGATTCATCAACGTGAGTCGGAGGCATACAGGCAACGACTGGATGCTGAAAACCGACAGGTCAAAGCCGCAAAGGCAATAGGTCGCTCAGGTATCAAAAAGCGCCATCAGGGCTGCAAGTTTGATAATTACTTCACCCACTGCGAAGGCCAGCGAGCAGCGTATGCTGAATCCCGAACCTTGCTGGATGATTACATCAATCGACGTTCAGGAGGCTTCATTTTTGCGGGTACATCTGGAACAGGTAAAAACCATCTGGCCTGTGCTATCGCGAATGAGCTGTTACAGCTACGCCGTTCAGTAGTGGTGATCACCGTGGCCGAGCTGATGCTGAAGATTCGCGACTCCTACCGCAAGGATGCCGAGATCAGCGAAACGGAAATTATCCGGTATCTGAGCAGCGTTGATTTGTTGGTGATTGATGAGCTGGGTGTTCAGCACAACAGTAATAACGAACGGGTGATGATCAACCGCATCATCGACGAACGCTACACCCAAGAACGTCCCACAGGCATCATCACCAACCTGCAAAGCGATGAGCTGGTTAAGACACTGGGGCGCGCCGCGGTTGATCGCATCATGGAAGACGGTAAGTGGGTGACTTTCAATTGGCAGAGTTTCCGCTGTAAGGGGAGGGCTGCGTAATGCCTATTCTCGTTAAGAGCAACACGTCAGCAAGTGACAAGAACCGCTGGGGAACACAGTGGGAATGTTTCTGGGATGCGCAGGCTCTCTATGGCCGCCCGTTTGAACTGGATGTTGCAGCAGAGCCGGAAACCACAAAGTGCGCTGAATGCTATGTGTCGCCGGATTGGTTCGACAGAAGCCGGGAGCAGGGTGCTTTCCGATTGAATCCAAATGCGAAGGTTCGTGGCTTCGATGCCTTGCAATGCGATTGGGTTTCTCACTGGTGGTGTAACCCGCCGTTTGACATGAAGCCTGAATTTATCGGCAAGGCAGCAGAAGAGGCTAAGAAAGGGAAATCAGGCATGATGCTATTACCTTATGAACCGCTAACCGGTTGGTGGTTAGAATATGTTGAGGGTAAAGCCGCAGCCATTTATGAACCCGACGGACGATACAACTTTGTAGAACCAGACGGGGTAACAAAAAAGACAGGTGTTAACTTCGGTAGCGTGTTTGTGCTGTTCACTCCGGGGTATTTTCCTGTGACACAGCGGATCCGTTTTAAGCGTGGTATTGCGGATGAGCTAACCATCAACTTTCGTGAAAAATTGGAGTTTGCCGCATGACTAGCCAACAAGACTTTAGCCAGGCAGTAGAAAGCCTGAAAACGAAAAAGCGCTTGATACTGAGTGCTGATACACAATTTAACAGGGTAGTTTCCTCAGCGCTTGGCCTTGAGTGGTCAACACTCAGGGATTTAGAACAACGGATCCAAACCAAATTCGACTGTTTCGATACACAAACGGCTATCAGTGCCCGTTTACGGGAAGTAAAGCCAAGCAATACCGGATTGGTTAAACAGCGGATGTGTAAGACCGTTAATAGCAAGTTAGTTTATTACTACCGTCTGGTACCAGCCAGTATGGTAACAACGCTCGAAGAGGCGGCATAAGAATATGAAAATTGAAAAGTTGCTAGGTAAATTTGGAATCAAGGGAATCACCTACGGCCCCAGAACTGGCGGACAGTCTTTGCTTTCTGTCGAAGAACAGTTAGCCGCTGTCGGTATATGTTGGAGTGAATCACCTGTAGGTTGGCTTTTGCTGTTCGTGGAAGGATTAGGGGATGTACATGCCCTTAAGCAGCTGCATACAGCCACAATGGGCGAGGCTCTACGTGAAATGCAGAACTGGCGAGGTACCTATCCAGATAAAGCGCTCAATGCTCTATGTGCAACAGCCATTGCAGAAGCAACCCAGCAGTTCGGGCAAATCTGCCCAGAATGCGAAGGGACAGGGAAGGTGCTTTCCAAGTGCAAGCACAGCCGTAAGTGCCCATGCTGTACAGGTGGCCGCATTAAGTGGACTAATGAAACCCGCTTCGCTTATTTTGCTCAGACGCTACCGGTAACATACAGCCGTTTTAATCGTTACAAACCAGTGCTAGAGAATATGGTTGATTGGCTCACCTGTAATCGCACAGCGGCGCTATTGGCAATTCAAGGCCAGATAGAGAAGGAAGAACGAGAGGCGAGGAGGGAGGTGGCTTGATGGATGTCCCGTCGAACTGGCGGGGCAGTTGTCTTAAGTAAATTTTATGTCAATAGCGTGCATTAAAACTGCCCTACTAGTGCCCTATTTTCATTCAGAGCCCAAAACCATATACAGGCTGTTAATACTGGTTTGCGATATCAGAGCTAATGTTGCGGTACAGAATGTAGTGTATTTACATGCTAGTAAATTGTATTATTATTTAGGCTTATATGTCTGGTAATATTGACATTGTCGTGGCTTATGGTTATGCGTTAGGTTTCTATGCTTACTGTGTCAATGTTTCGCTTTTTTACGTGAGCGAGTTGATGGTAAAAGGCTAAGTACGACCAATTTCGTATCATAAAGTAAACCATGCTTCTGGGGGGATAGAGCATTGTACAGTAGGCATGAGCAGGTAAGGCTGGAAGAGCTAGCTGATAGCGAGATATAAGAACGTAGTTCGATAATCTTCTTCGTATAGTTGGAGATATAAGGAAGATATACGAACACAGTTCGTATAATAAAATGTTAGGTTTCAGAATGGATTTATAAAAAAGGATAAGGAATAAAAGTTATGAAGAAAACTTTAACACTAGCAGCAATTTCTATAACCCTTGCAGGGTGTGCAACATCAAATTTAAATTATAGTAAGCCGCAGACATATAACATAAAAAACCAAGAAATAATCAACGAAAGCTTTGATGTTGTCTGGGACCGTTTGGTTAAAAATTTATCTTCAGATTTTTTTGTAATAAACAACATCGAAAAAAACTCTAGAATAATTAACGTTTCATTCTCAACAAGTAAACCTTCAGATTATGTTGACTGTGGCACTTCCACGCGTGAATTTTCTAATGCTCATGGAAAGAAAACATATACTTATGATCCTGCGGATAGTGCAAGATATACGTTTACTAACTCACAAGGTAATGCATTTAATGCAACTCGTACTTCAAGGCTTAATGGTAGAACTAATATCTATTTAGCTCCAGAGGGCGATGGTACGATAGTTAATGTTAATACAAAGTATGTTATCGATGTTGATATAAAATATCATAATTTCAGTAATCAATATGCTGGTAATGATAACTTTATATTCGATTTTTCAACAAAAACAGACTTTTCTACATTAGATGGTGTTACCTGTACTGCACGCGGAAACTTAGAGCAAAGAATCCTTAGTTATGCGAAATGAAACCTAACAAAGGCATCAAGGTGACTTGTTACACTCGGCAGTTTTGGTATGGAGTTTGGTGCGCTTGGTAGGTTAGTCGTGGCGCACCTTATGCCCGGCGTTAGGCTTTAAAGAGGTAAGATGGAATTTTCAAAAACAACTAAAGACTTTGCAAGAAATCCGTTAGGTATCGTTGCTCTTTTCATTTCCATGATATATGGATTTGCTTCATTACTGCTGGGATCATCGGCAGATAAATTAGAGTCAGCAGAACGTTGGCCTATTTTGATTTTTATTGTTCTTTTTCCGTTTTCGGTGCTTTGGGTGTTCTATAAACTAGTTACAGAACATCACGGAAAATTATACAGCCCAAGTGATTACCAGAATGATCGTTCCTTTTTGAGTACGCTAACTCCGGAAGAAAAAGAGAACAAACTTAGAATTGATGTTCAGGAGGCCTCGGGTGAACAGCCTCTAGAAAAAGGTAAACCATCTAAATTATATACAAAGGTTAAAGATAAAATTATTGAGGCTGAAAGATACGTTACCAACTTGTTGTCAACTGAGTTGAATATTCAACCCGATGAAAACATACGTATTGGACAAGAAAAATACACTTTCGACGCGGGATATATTAAACCTGGACATGAGGCTACATTTCTTGAAGTCAAATACTATGCTCACCCTCGTATTGTTTTCAAAACTGTTGATGAGTTTATATATAGGGCAAAGTTAACAAAGGAATACATGCAAATTGACACAAAATTCATATTGGCGCTTGTATTTGACGAAAACAATAAAGACTTCAGTATGGTAGTTGATGCTTGGCGTAATGCTTTAACGGAACAGAGTTTAGATATAGAGCTTAGAACTTTCGATACTAATGAAATATAAGCCTAACAAAAACATCAAGTTGACGCATTTTATTCGGCATTTTTGGTGTGGGTTATGAATGCTTGGTAAGTTCATCGTGGCGCAACTTATGTTCGGCGTTAGCAAGTTAGAGGTATATATGAGACTAATCAATGAAAAATTTGAACAGGTTCATCATGGTGAACATAAAGCAGGTATCACGCTCCATAATTTTTTGGTGCACTTCGATGATACGTTTAATAAATCAAGCTATACACATTTTGAAAGTTTTTTTGATAGAAACTCTGATGTTTCTAAGTGGATGATTTTTAGTGACTATGTGTTAGACGACAGAAACAAGCCGAATGATGTAATAACGTTTTCGATTATGCCTTACACAAGTAAGTTTTCTGAATTAGGTGCGGCTATAGATGAGCTTTCATTTAAGGATATAAAGAAACTCAAAAGAGTGAATAAAGGTTTTATTGAATTTATCAATAGAAGTGAGATTTTGAACTTATCGATACTGGTTGATAAAAATGTGAGATTAGATCCATTTAATGAAAG
Source organism: Photobacterium sp. HL06 (assembly GCF_059552575.1). NCBI lineage: Bacteria > Pseudomonadati > Pseudomonadota > Gammaproteobacteria > Vibrionales > Vibrionaceae > Photobacterium > Photobacterium sp. HL06. The sequence continues at coordinate 2,598,009 of NZ_CM183914.1, read as the reverse complement.
GGCAATGTTACAAACTTCCTACAACACAGCAATTAACCAAGTTAAAATGTGGATAGAGAATGAAGGTGAAAAAACACATTATAGTGATCTTTTAAGTGCGTATAACGTGTTGTTATCTGAAGTGTCGAAGAAAGGTGTTAATTTAAAGAATATAAGAAATATTGAAATAGTATCGAACTTAACTGCATATATAGTGCGTCAAATTTGTATTACTTCGAATGTAGAGGTTATAGGTTGGTTTTCTGATAGGGATGCAATGCTTAGTCATAAAGCTGCCAAATTCAAAAAACCAGTTATCTTCGATCTGACAAAAAACTTATTTCATGTTCTAATGAGCAAGGAAAATGAAAATTATAAAGAAAAACTAACATTTGGTTTGCCAGAAAAAACAGGTAAACTTTGGTACGATTCATTTAATCGAGTACCTGACTTAATTGCAGCGACATTAGCTGATTATAGCTTAGAAAAAAATGCATTTACCCATGAGAAGTTCGTTCCTGTTCTTGATGATGTGATAGCTAACAAAGAAAAAAGTATCGTGTACAAAATACTGTCTGGAGATAATGGCTGTTCTACAACTCTGTTACCATTTGAAATTCGTGATGAAACTTGCTAACAAGGCAATCAAGGTGACCCGTTTTACTCGGCAGTTTTGGTTTGAAGTTCAGTGTGCTTTGTTAGTTCGGTGCGGGGCACCTTATTGCAGGGGTCTAGCTGAAAAATGAATGTTGGAGATAGTTAAAAGTAATGTGGAATATTCTATTGTCGGCTCTAATTTTCACTTTGGGTCTTGTCGGGGGTATCTGGGCAGGAGTGTTGATGGAACTTTCTGTCCCTGAAGGTGTAATGACAATATCGGAGTTATTGTCATTGAGCTTTACCATTCTTGGTGGAGGAGCCGGCTTTATAGCTACAATTTTTGCTCTTTATGTATATCACCAATGGAGAGCTCAGAAACGAAATGACACTATCTACTCGACAAAAGTTGTTTTGATAAAGCACATATGTGCAATCGTCGTGTATGCAGGAAATATGTTGTTTGCAAGGGCAAACCCCAATACAACAAAGGTCAATGATCATCGGGTCAACTTAATCAAAACAATGTCAGAAATTGCCGTTGAGTCAGACATTTTGAAGTCTCTTTCTACAGACTCAGGAGAGGTGGCGAATGAACTTATGCTCCTAAATGCAATTAGTGCTGAAATTTTAAACATGCGACTTTGGCCTGAAGAAGATCATATTGACAAAATTTACATTGCTTCAACACATGAATGGTCATGTGAACGTGTAAAGAGCTTCTTTGACCTAGTTGACCATGATCTTTGGGGAGACTTAGGTGGGCGGTGTTATAAATTAGAAAATATTAAAGCAGAAATAAAGAGCATAGCTGAAGGCACAAAAAATACGCTTAGAAATGGGCTGTAAAATCCAGCTAACAAGGCCATCAAGGTGACGCTTTACACTCGGCAGTTTTGGTTTGAAGTTCAGTTGGCTTGGTGAGTTCGGTGGGGCGCACCTTATGTGCCAGCTAAATATCAGTCAAGCATTTATTTATAAATTTTAAGGTGATTTATGGGAAATTCTTGCTACCATTATACGAGTATCGAGGCTCTTTTTAACATTGTAACTAATAAGTCATTACATTTTGGTAGCTTTGGTATGATGAATGATCCCCTTGAAACAAAGATTGACGATGAACTCTTACATCAATTATATGAAAAAGAATTTAGTGAATCTGAGCTTCACTCTAAGTTTTATTTTAAACGTAATAATACTGATGAATTTCAATATAGATCTTTTGGTTTCTCGACATCTAAATTTGGAGATGACTTGAGTCAATGGAGATCCTATACCCAAAAAGGCTTAGGTGTTTGTATTGAATTTGATAAAGAAGAATTGGAAAAGCAATTATTCAAATTGTTACGACATGATATGTCTGTTTCATATGAATGCGTATACTCCAAAGATGAAGAGCGTGATTTACTCAAAAACTATGTGAAATCAGTAAGAGATAATGAGTGGTATAAAGCAATGAATCAATTACATCCAGACTTTATGGATCATGCTCATTTTAGTTCAAGGTATATTACAGCGCTTCAAGAAGTGACTATTCAGATTAAACACAAATCATTTGAAGCTGAGTCCGAAATCCGTTTTTTTATTCTTCAAGATAATTACAATAGAGATATAAAAATTAAACCTTGTGCAACAGGTCTTACACGCTATGTTAATGTCCCGATTACTCCTGAATGTATCAAATCTATTAGAACAGGGCCTTTAGTTGATAAACGAAATAATTTCATGATTCAAGAGTTGTTTTTATCCGGAATGGGTAAAATGATCAAAGTATCAGAAACTAGCTCACCATATGTGTGAATTCGGCGCACATACAAAGCAATCAAGGTGACCCGTTACACTTGGTGGTTTTGGTTTGAAGTTCGGTGCGCTTTGTTAGTTCAGTGTGGGGCACCTTATCGCAGGCGATGCCTCAGGTGGATGTCTGAGGCGAAATTAATAATTTAAGAGGAATACAGAAGTGGCTAGAGGCTTAAAACTAGATAACGATTTTTACCTGAATATGGATAATGTTTTAGCTGTGTACGTTCAAGATGATGGGATTCAGCTAACAACTACGGCAAATGTTCGAGAAATTATGAATATTGGTATAGAAGGTAAAACTAATTACGGCGATTTTATTCTACCTATTCAGGAAGTTCACAGAATTAAACGGGAGCTTTTTGAGTTTTTGAGTATCAAAGAACCAAAAACCTTAGAAGCACCGCAGAATTCAGAGGCATAATAATCAACACGATGTATTACACTCAGCATTTTCAGCTCAAGGTTGGATTTCTCCCTAGTTCAATGGTCACTGCGTCACCCTTGAAGATGCGTTTAAGCTGTAGATCGCTATCAACAAGCATGGTGTGAATGGCTGACTTTTTCGGTACTAGGTAATCTTCTAATGTTTCACTAATGGGGGCTTCGATGTGACCGTTGGTTGGTGCTGGGAAGTGTGAACTGCTTCATATAAACACTACACCTTGTGGGTGAGTGTTGACACTCACCGCTAAATGCCGTTTAATTCCCATTGTTGGAAAACCTCGCCTAATTGGCGGGGTTTTTCCGTTTTAGCACTATCAACATGAATCAGCGCCTCTGGTCTTCGGATCAGCGGCGCTTTTTTGTATGGGTGGAAAGCATGCAGGAAAAACTCAATTCAGCCTTGGCGTATTTCTTCGCCTGGCTGTTGGCTTTCTTCGGGGCGTTCTCTCTGCAAGATTGGGCAACCCTTATCGGTGTTGGTTTGGCAATTGGTACATTTTGTATTAATCGCCACTACCGAAAGAAAAGCTTCAAGTTGTTGCAGCAGCATCCCCAGTTGAGGGAGCTGTATGAAGATATCAACAGTTAAACGCTGTGCTGTTGTTGTTATCGTTGGTCTGTTATCGGCTTTGCCAACCGGTACACTGCAAACCAGTGATGCCGGGCTTAAGCTGATCATGGATTACGAAGGGTGTCAGTTAAATACCTATCAATGCTCTGCCAATGTCTGGACTAACGGCTACGGTCACACGGTAGGAGTCACGCCTAATTCAGAGGTGACACACCAAGATGTGGTCGAGAACCTGGTTAGCGATGTGCAGTCGGCAGAGGCCGTGGTTGATAAGCTAGTAACTGTTCCCCTTGAACAATATCAGTTCGATGCGTTCGTCAGTTTTATTTTTAACGTTGGGGCAGGGAACTTCAAACAATCGACGTTGCTGAAAAAGCTCAATGCTGAAGACTATACCGGTGCCTGTAACGAGCTAACCCGCTGGGTGTATGCCGATGGCAAACGCCTTAACGGTTTGGTTCGACGCAGGAATGCCGAAAAGGAGGTGTGCTTGAATGCTCTCTAGTCTCCGGCCGATCTTCGGTAAAGGGCTTGGTATGGGCTTTGGTGTTTCCCTTGTTGTTAGCCTCTTATTCAATTATTCCCAATCTCAAATCAACCAGAACCTAAGTACACAGCTTATTGCTTCCAATCTTACTGTTGAGTCACTAACTGCCAAGAACCAAGCGCTTGATCATCAAGTGCAGGGATTGATGCAGGCTCGTGATGTGGCCCAGCTGGCCGCAGACGAAACTCAACGTGAGGTGATGAAGCTAAGGCGCGATGCTCAGGTCAGGTTGAAAGAGGTTCGGACGGTGATACAACATGAAGATTGTTATGCTCAGCCTTTGCCTGACACTGTTACTGAACGGATGCACTACTACTGAAATTGTCACTGAATATCGGGAGGTGGTTGTTAAGCCTCCCGCTTCAGACCTTACCTTATGTCTACAACCGTTTGAATTGCCTCCCGCCACCTATGGTGAGGCGGTTGAACGTGATCCTTTATGGTTTGCTTCTTGGAAAGAATGCGCCAACAAAATTCAACGTGTGAGAACTTTCTACGGCTTCTCGAACGTTAACCCGAATACGGGCGAATAAGTCATTACCTATTGGGTGGTCGTCCACCGTTATATTTAGTCGCCCGTTCCTTTTAGCTTTAGTCTGAATCTAGCTGCTTAACTGCATGATGAAGTGCCGCTGCCGCAACTCGGTATTCCTTTTGTAAGCTGCAGATCTCATCAAATGCAAATTCGCTTTCAGGCTCAGCCAGGTAAAGTTTTTCGGCCTCGTTCAGGGCATCAAGAGCTGCAGTCAGTTTGGTCAGACGCTCTACGCGTTTTTCTAATGTGGTTTCGAACATAACCTTTCCTTAGGTTTCAACTCGATAGCTTATGCTACCACTCTCAATGCAAACTGCAGCATTATTTTTTCCTTTCATGATTACTACGAAACTAGAAGCGTTGGTACCTCGCTGTGTTCATTGTTAGCTAAGACCGTGATCAGCTTGCAGGCTGTATCTCCTTAAACGCGAGCGCAATGAGTCATTCAAAAAGGTACAAGCAGGGCCGAAAGAGCCTCATTAATGGAAACGTCGGCCAGATGCGCAAAAGGCGTGACACCCGGAGAGACGGGATTACTTTTATCGAGGATGGTTATGAACAATGAAAAACGGCTCTGGAATACCAGTGAATTAGAGCAGTTTGGTTCTCACCGTTCGACTGTTCGAAAACGTCTTAAGGCTGCAGGCATCGAGCCCGTTGCATTCAAGGGCAATACACCGCTTTACGATGTCTGTCAGGTTGCCCCTTATCTGTGTAAGGCGCCAGTTAAAGAATCGGATGCTCCTGATTTGATGGGCTTCCCGACAGCGGCTGAGCTTAGGGCATTCATTCAGGCTGAGCGGGAAAAAATCAATCTGGGGCAAGACTCCGGTGCACTAGTGACCCGGGATGACTTTGAAAGTGAAATTGCGGTGTGTATCTCCGGTGTTAAAAGCTTTAAAGACAAAGTGATTACTCGCATTGAGTCAGCCATTCCAACCGCCACGCCCCAGCAGCTGGAAGCGTTAGAACAGTTATTGAACTTCGACTTACAGGCGGTATCTGATGAGCTTGTATCAGTTTGATGCTCGATTAGGTGTGAAGTTTGCCGATGCGAAGTCAATCCGCCGGAATCTGGCTTACCTGTGTGCGCCAGCGAATAAGACACCAGTAGAGGCCTCAGACGACGATCTATGGATTTCAGACGGTACGGATGTGACTAAGTTTCTGTCGTCATTGGTGCCATATATGCGGGAGCCACTTGATTGCTTGGCTCGCCGTATTTATGAAGCGGTGATTGTGGTTGGCCCTGCGCGTTCGGGAAAAACCAAGGCCATGGTGGAAGGGTGGATTAACTACACCGTTACTCAGGCTCCGGGCGATATGCTGCTGATTTACAGTACCAAAACCAAAGCAGCGGATATGTCGAAGATAGACTTAGAACGCTGTTTTAGCGCGACGTCTGGCATAGCTAAGCTACGCACAGGTCGTAAATCAGACGACAATATCACCTCTAAAAAATTTAAGAATGGTATGAACATTAAGCTGGATTCCGCGACGGAAACCAGCCTTTCAGCTTCGACTTACCGTTATGCAGGCGCGACTGACTACGATCGTGCAGAAGATGCGGTAGGCCAGGAGGGTTCGAAATTCGAGCTGATGCTGATGCGTGTTCAAAATGCCAAGTCATCCGGCATGGTGATGGCTGAATCTTCTCCCGGTCGTATTGTTCGTAATCCGAAATCTACCGGAGAGTTAGCACCCCACGAAGCTCAGCCCTGCGGCGGTATTGCCGATCTCTACAATCAGGGCGACAGACGTCGATTCTTCTGGTTGTGTGACGATTGCGGCGCATACTTTCGCCCTGACTTTGAAACTCTGAAATGGGAAGAAATAGACGATCCTATCGAGGCTTCCAAAACGGCTTGGGTGGAGTGCCCTCGCTGTACTCACCGTATTGATGAGTCGCAAAAGCAAGCGAAGAACTTACAGGGGAAATGGTTCCGTGAGGGAGCCATTGATCAATATGGGCAAGTTATTGACGATGAATCTCAGGTTAGAACGTCCAAATGGGCAACATTCTGGTTTGAAGGAATTGTTGCTGCGTATGCCAGCTGGGAAAACTTGGTTTACCGCTATCTGAATGCTGATGCGTTATTTCAAGAAACCGGAGATGAAGAAGCGTTAAAGACGTTCATTAACGTCCGTATGGGGCGTTCTTACATCATTCAGTCTCGCGGTCAGGATATTGGTGCTCATGAACTCATGGCCCGGGCGGCTAACTATGAACGGGGAGTGATTCCTGAAGGTGGCCGCTTCCTGATTATGACGATTGACGTACAGGGCGGTAAAACAAATCCTCGTTTCGTTGTACAGGCACAGGTTTACGGTGCTGGCTTGCAGCGTTGGGTGATTGACCGCTTTGAGGTTCTGACTAATCCGCACCGCAACGGTGAGAGGGTTAACCCTTCTGTTTATCCCGAAGATTGGGATCTGTTGGTTGAACAAGCCATTAAGAAAACATATCCCCTTGCTGATGGTTCAGGCCGAGTAATGAAGCCGTTGATCACCTTGTGTGATTCAGGCGGTTCCGGCGAGAAGAAGAACGGCAAGGTAAAAACCAGCTCTGTAACCGATCAGGCTTACCAATTTTACAACCGGCTTAAAGGGAAAGGTCTTTCTCACTTGTTCAGGTTGGTGAAGGGGGCAAGCCGAGACATTGAGCATCTGGTGAAAGAAACCTATCCAGATAAACGTAGCAAGCTGGCAAACGGTGAAATTCCTTTGCTGTTGCTGCATACCACTCGTCTGAAGAACCGTGTGGTTTCAAGTTATGAACGTCTTGAATTTGGCGCGCGTTTCTTCCACATGCCGGGGTGGGCTAGCCGTGATTGGTTTGATGAACTGACCGTTGAATATATTGATGATAAGGGCCAATGGCAAAAGCCAGACGGTGCCCGGAACGAATCCTTTGACCTGTGTGCTTACGCCGAAGCTGGTATGCATTATAAGGGCGGGGATGATATCGACTGGAACAACCCACCACCGTGGGCAGATGATTGGCAGATGAACCCTAATGTTGTTGATGCTGATCAGAAGCCACAATTCGAACGGCAACCACGCCGTCGCTATAACCACTCAAGAGGCATTTACGGATGACAACAACTAACCGCCAGCGCTTGCAGTGGTACTTGGATGCTGAGCAGAAGATTCTTATGCAGCAGTCTGTTGAAACAGCTGAAGGTGAAAAGCTGACCTTTGCCAGCCTTTCAACTGTGCGACGTGAGATTGAACGCCTGCAGGCGTTGATTGCCCGGGAAAATCAAGGGGGCCGCAGAAGTATAATCAGGAGGAATTACCTTGAGTAAACTCAACCTGGTTGATCGTATGGTGGGCTACTTTAGCCCTAAGGCTGGGCTTGAACGTATTCATAACCGCAGCTTGATGAACAAGTATCAGGCGGCACTTCCGGCCAACCCTCACACTAAAAAACGTAATCCTCGCTCAACAGGAAAAGCCAACCAGTTAAACAAAGATGCCAAATCGCTATACCAACGGGCGCGGCATATGGATGAAAACACCCCCTTGGTTACGGCTATTCTGGATGAGTTCTGCGCCAATGTGGTGGGGCCAAAAGGCATCATGATTGAGCCTCAGCCCCTGGATAAAGAGGGTAATGTTCATACTGAGTTTGCTCGTCAGATTAATGAATGGTTTGAGCTGTTTTCGCTAAAGCAGAACATTGACGGTGAGCACTCACGGGCTGAAACAGAATGGCTATCTTGCCGTACCTGGTTGCGTGATGGTGAAGTCTTTGCTCGTTATTACATGGGCTATCACCCAGATATCACTTATCCCTCTGATACGCCTTTTGGTGTTCAACCGTTTGAGCCGGATTATGTGCCGGTGAATATCAGTGAACCTGAACGAGGGGTATTAGAAGGGATTCGCCGCAATAAACTGGGGCAAATGGTTTCAATCCTGATCCAGCGTGATGCTCTCGGCTTTGAATTTTCCGAGGTGGAAGCACGTTTTGTGACTCACCTGAAGTTCACTCGTCGTTTGCACCAGAACCGAGGCGTAACGCTACTGCATTCGATATTAGACTTGGTTTCTGATATTGAGGATTACGATCAGTCTGAACGTATCAGCGCCCAGATTGCTAGCCGTTTTGCGTATTTCATTAAGCGGGATGCTGGCGGCGAAGATAATGCTTTTGAGCGTGGTGGGGATATTTTCCTTGGCATGGGTAACAGCTTTGAGCTGGCACCTGGCGAGGATGCCGGAATTGTTGAAAGTAATCGCCGTGAAGCGATGAGCAGCCCATTCCGTGATTCTCAAATGCGGTTGGCTGCTTCCGGTTCCGGTGTGAACTGTTCCAGTGTGACTCGCCATTACACAGGTAACTATTCTGCACAGCGACAAGAACTGATTGATTCCTTTTCACGCTACCGGATCTTACAGCGCAAGTTTGTAACCAGCTGGACCCGTCCACAGTACCGACATGCTTTGGAGATGGCGATCCTATCCGGCCAGCTTAAAGTGCCGAAAGATGTTAATCCGGAAACGGTACTAAATGCGATTTATCAGGCGCCAGTTATGCCGTGGATTGATCCTGCCAGAGAGATGGTAGGCATTGAGAAAGGCACCCGCCTTGGCTTGCAGTCATTGAGCCATTACCAACGAGAACGAAACTTCAACCCTGTATCGGTTAGACGTGAAATCAAGTCTGAACGCCAGGCAATGAACGATGACTTAATCGTGAGTATCGCCGATCCGGCGCACAACATCTCATCAAAGATTCAGCATAAGAACAGAGAGGCAAAAAATGCCGAAGGCGAATAAATCTTGGTACACGCTGAAAAATGAAGGTGGTACCGAGCCAGTTAAGTTGTACATCCATGGGATTATTGGTGATTGGGATATCGATTCCATCGACCTTATCAAAGCCCTTCAGGAAGTCGGTACCAGTGATTTAGAACTGCGTATTCAAAGCTATGGCGGCTCTGTTTATGAAGGGCTCGCGATGTTTAATGCCATCAAGGCCCACAAGGGTATGACTACAGGTATTGTTGATGGCCTGGCGGCGTCTATTGCGACCTATATTCTGATGGCATGTGATGAAATTCATATGCCAGAAAATGCTTCTTTCATGATTCACAATCCGAGCATTGGCGCTTGGGGTGGGGAAACTGAAATTGAAAGTGCCTTGGCTCAGCTGAAACAGGCCAAGGTGACCACTTCAGAAGAGTATGCAGCTCGAAGCGGTAAACCCGTAGATGAAGTACAAGAGGCCATGAACAAGGAAACTTGGTTCTCGGCTCAGCAGGCACTTGAGTGGGGTTTGATTGATAAGGTGATTGACCCGGTAAACCTGACCAATAGCCTTAAGAATATCGCTCCAACCGCTTTGGCTAGCTTTAAGAATCCCCCTGATGAATTGGTTAATCAGTTGGCTGAAGATGAGCCAGGCGCTGAACCAACCTCTGATCCTGAACTAGCTCCGCCAAATACAGAGTTGGAGCCAGATAGTACTAATGACCCTTTACCGCTGGCCGCTCAAGCAGGCTACGATCCATCACAACAGGTAAGCAACGATATGCCAAAACCCAATGAACTGCAGAACGCAGTAAAAAACGAAATCGCTCGCCAGTCTGCGATCCGTGCGCTGTGTGCTCAACACAAAGTCAGTGATACGCTGCGTGATGAGATGCTGAACGATCCTGATTGTTCTGATGCACAGGCTTCCTTAAAGATTCTGCAGAACCTAGGCACATCTTCTGCTTTAGGGCAGGATGCAGACACTACCCAGTCAAATCTGACTAATGCTCATATCCACGTAGATAACGGCAATATCACTAAAGATTCACTGCAGAACGCCCTAAATTCCCGTTGCGGTGTTGCTGAGCCGGAAAAAGATAATCCATATCGCCTGAAAACTTTGTTGGATATGGCTGAGATTTCGGTGGGTAAAGACGCCAAATACTGCAGTAATAAAAATGAGCTGGTTGCCCGGGCGTTTAACAGCGGTGATTTCTCCGACATCATCACGGAAGGTGTTCGTACGGTAATGCGTGATGAAGCTAAGGTGCGAGCGCCATTATGGCGTGAGCTGGCCAACACGGAGAACTTGCCCAACTTCAAAGAAACAGACCTGATCCTGATTAACGATGCGCCGGATTTGATGGCGGTATCTGAAGATGGTGAATACAAGGCGGCGACCATTAAAGGTAGCGGTGAGAAAATCCAGCTGGCGACCTTTGGCCGTGAAATTGCTTTCACCCGTCAGGCGATCATCAATGATGAAATCGCGCTGATTTCTAAAATCCCTCGTAAGTTCATGCAGGCGGGTTACCGTCTATCTGACAAGCTGATGTTTAACGCCATTCTTTCAGGTCAGATGGGGGATGGTAAATCTGTCTTCCAGGCTGTTACAAACAACAAATGGGGCAACCTGAAAACGGGCATTACGAAAGATGACTATCAGGCGCTGATTATGGCACTTCACAAGTCTTTCGCAACGGCGACCACTTCTGAAGGGGATGCGCTCGATTTGCGTGGTGAAGTGTTACTGGCAAACCCTGATCATGCTTCATACCTAGAAGCGGTGCTGAATACGGCCAGCAAGCCTGACACCTTCAACCCAGCTTATAAGAAGTTCCCGAAGGTGATTGAAACGGCCCGTATGGCTGAAATCAATGGTGCGATTGCCCTGACAGGCAAGGACTTCGATTCTGTAGTGATGGCATTCCTGGACGGTGAGCAGGACCCGTGGTTAGAAACTGGTGACGGTTGGAGCAGTGACGGCGCTAAGTTCCGAATCACCTACGATATTGCTTCGAAGATGGTAGATCGTCGCGGTATTTCCAAGGCGACATTTGCTTAATCATTTACTTCTTCATTAAGGCGCTTCGGCGCCTTTTTTGATCTGACTATTTATTGATTTGACTATTTATTGGATTAGACAGGACAGGTAACAACGATGCGTATTGCAGACGGAAATAAGATTGATTTGAAAGCTCCGGCAGGCGGCTTTACCAAAGATGTGCCGGTTAAGTACGGCGCTCTGATTGTGGTACCTAACTATTCTGGCCCTGAAGGGCAGGTGGTGAGCTGTACTTATCGTGGTTTGTTTGATGGCCCGATTAAGGCGGGTGACTCTCCGGCGTTTGAAGGGGAATCAGCTTACTTTGATGGTGGTGAGTTTACCAAAACCGCCCCAACTGCTGATGGCACGGTGAAAGAGCCGGTTGGTGTGTTCATTGATGGTGGTGTGCTGTTGACTGGCGTTCAGGTGTAACTGTGACCAGCTTGTTTGAGAGTGCCCGGGCAGAAATCCGGGCATCACTTCAACGCTGCTTTGGTCGGTCTATTGTGGTGATGATGCCTGATGGTAATCAACAAACGGTTCAAGGCTATATCAAAGTTACAGAGGCTGCTGGCAACAAGGTGAAGCGGCTGCTGACCGATGCCGTATTGTCACCTAAGGCCGCGCTGATGGATGAAGGCAAGCGCTATGTTCTGGTTTATTCCGGCCCTGAACAGGGAAAAGGTGATAGCCAGATTGTACGTGAGTATCTGATGATCCTTGAAAGTGCGGGGGCTAAACATGGCTGGTCTGAATTCTCGGATGATGCTTGATACTAGCTTCCTGAGTAAGTTCTCTCACTTGCCGGATGAGTTAGCCAGAGCGGCTAGGCGAGCTGTGGTGAAAACCAATCGCTGGCTTCGAGCTGTTTCAATGGCTGATCTTGGTTACGAGTTGGCTATAGATAGTAAGGCGATGAAAACACGATTCCGAGTGTATAAAAATGGCCGCATATCAAAGCTATGGGTAGGTGTTCGAGAGATTGGCGTTCATCGTTTTGGCACACCGAAACAGTCGAAGCACGGTGTTACGGTGGGGAATCGTTCGTATAAAAGCGCCTGGATAAACCCTATGGATAGTTCAGAGTTATTGGTTTGGCGACGAAATCCCGAGTATCGATCCGGCAAGGTGATAGAGCTTGTAACAGAAGACATTCGTGAAGAGGCTGAAGAGATCATTGAAAGCTATCAGTCTGAACTAAATCGTAAGTTTGAGGAGAATTTCCACCGTGAATTCCAATACGTTCTTTCGGGCGCCTAGTGAGTGGGTAAAAAAGGTGGTGGAAACACTGGAGCAACGCCTTAACCTCAAAATTGGTACCGCCTACCGTCGAGAGTCAAAAGAGCCTGCTCATACCCTTATTACTTATCAGGTCGGCGAAAGTGAACCGGTTAATCACAACGGGAATGATGGTCGCAAGCTGCACGAAATTGAGCTTCGTTTCCTGGTTGAAGTGCCCACCGCTGTTGATGGCTTTGACTTGGAAGCGCTGGACGCATCAACCCGTCTTGAACGTGAATTACTGAATGAGCGGTTTGGTTGCTTTAACGATGCTGAAGAAACTCGGCTTATTTCCAATGTTCCCCGTAAATTCGACCCTGATAACGGCGTATTCATGCGAGTAGTGACCATTAAGCAGCGCATTTACATGGGGCCAGTTGAAGAAGATTGGCACGAGATTGTGGGGACTAGCCACTATGATGCTGGAGTTGATGAAACGACTCAGGTCGCTTGAGGAAGAAGTTCTAGCCCTACGTGAAGAACTCGAAGAAAACCGCAGAGCAGCAGCCAATATCATTCGCCTTGGTGTGGTATCGAAGGCTGATAAGACAACCGTCGAAATAAAGACCGGCTTAAACAAGGCAACACGAATCCCTTTCTTTGTTCACTGCGCCGGGCGGGTAAGCCATTACCGCCGCCCGAGTGTTGGTGAACAATGTCTGCTGATCAATCTTGGCAGCGGTGACAACCTCAATAATGCAGTCGCGTTAATGGGATTGCCTTCCACTCAGTACCCATGTCCAACCACGGAAGCCAATGAAGTGATGACGGATTACGGTGATGGGATGACTGAGCTTTATAACCTGGATAGTGGTGAGCTTACCGCAAAGTACCCGGGCGGGATGACGTTGCTTGCTGACCTGACGCACATCGGTAACCAAGAGCACACAGGAAACACTAACCGAACAGGGGATACCATTCTGACGGGTAATACGGTTAGTACGGGTAACTTTAATCATCAGGGCGGTTTTGCTGTTGCAGCGGGCTCAGGTGGTGGGGCGGCAACGGTCTCGGGAGGAATGAATATCTCTGGTGGTGATGTGGTTGCTGATGGCTACAGCCTGAAAGGGCACCACCATGATGATGAAGAAGGGCGAGCAACCACTGAGGCTAAATCATGATTGGAATTGATCCTCAAACTGGGATGACAGTTACTGGCGTTTCAGCGCTTTCTTGCCGTTTTTCCCGGGTATTAACGACAAGTCCAGCCTCAAGGGTGAAACGTAGAGATCTCTGCAACCGAGCTGTAGAGCGGCTTGGCAAAGATCAGAACCCTACGGAAGCGATGATAATCCAAAATTTAACGTTGGAAGCTTTAGCCAACCCCGGATGGGGACTCACTGAATTTAAGGCTACTCAATGCAAGGCGGTACCTGGTAGGAACGGCTTTCAGGTATCGGTTTGGGGTGAGTGGCGTGGTCAGCCATTGGTGCTAAAGGGAAGACTATGACACAGCTACCAAGTGCTTTTCAGGTACCGAACTTTGAAACCTTGCTGCAAGCCTATAAGCAATGGGCTGTCAGCTATTGTGCTGAAAAAGATCCTGATAAAGCGAAACTACTTGAAGAGGCTTTCGATAATGAATCTGAGCTATTAGCGCAGACAACAGAAGCCTTCGTATTGAAGCGTATCGCTGAAATTCGCGAACAGAATCACCAGGCTCTGCAGATGTTTCGTAAATTCGTGATGGAATCTGACATGGTAGACCTGCTGGCGCTGCAGTACGGCCTCAAACGACAAGTGATGGAGCCGGGTGATGACTCGGTATTTCCTCCGAAACCTCCCGTAATGGAGTCGAATGACAGCCTGTTGCAGCGTTTTGATTTGGCGCCTTATCAGTTTCACACCACGGGCACACGGATGGGATATAAGTTCCACGCTCTAACTCTAGATGAACGCCCAGTGATCAAGATTGAATCAGAGCCTGATGCGGTGGTGATGCGGTTTGAGTTTCAGAACCTTAATCGTCCTATGCCGGTGAAGGATGCGAAGCCAAAGATGATCGAGCCTAATTCGGGCAAAGTGTGTGTGGCAATCCTAAGCCGTGAAACACCTGATGGTACCGCGAGCTCGGAATTACTTACTCGAGTAAGTGACTACATAAACAGGGACGATATTGCTCAAGAATCTGATGAAGTGACCACGAAAAGCGCGACCCCGAAGCCTTATCGGATAGTGGCAACGCTCTACACTGGTGCTCAGCCGGGCAATCATGTCAGTAAAGAAGATGCCGATCAAAAAGCCTGGGATTTTGCGGATCGACTTCACCGACTAGAAAGTGTGATTGATCGTGAGGAAGTGGCCCACATCTTTTACGAACTGGGCGTAAAACGGGCGAAGGTACACGAACCCGCTCAGGATGTCATTTGCGCTTGGGATGAGGCACCACATTGTACGGAGGTGCTTATTGATGTCAGAGCAGAATAATCCCTTTGTCTCTGTTCAGCCCGAAAACCGCACCATCATTGAAGAATCTTTGGAATACGCCTGGCATGAAGCTATTAACAGTCTGGCCGATCCTTATCCTGAACTAAAACAACCGCTCTATTCCCCTGATGAGTTTGTAGCCTTACTGGCTGCAGAACGTGGCGTTATGGACTGGCGCCCTGAAGATACGTTGGAGCAACAGCGCAAGACTGCTGATAAGGCTTTTGAAATACATAGAAAGGCCGGTACACGTCATGGCCTGTCTGTCGCAATGGATGCATTAGATTGCGATATCGATGTGAAGCCTTGGTACCAGATGGACTCACCGCCTGGGCCTTACCACCTAGAGGTGGTTGCCTGGAAGCGAAATAGCCCGGTCAATAAGAAAACTGCCGACCGGATGCTTTCTCGTATCGAGCACACCAAATCAGAGCGAGACACTGTTGAGCTGATTGTTGCATTGGGGATGAGTTCAGGCTTTAAGTTTTCAGGAATTGCTCAAAAAGGCATTACTCACTATGACGATTCAGTTAATGGTGTATTGCCGCCATCTCCTGTTTGTGTCGGCTCGGTGTTATTTGGAGGTGCGACTCGAATGGTTGTTATGACTGAAATGAATCCCGGAGCAATAGCATGAGTACACCTGTTGTACAGTACACAAAAGCGGGTTTAGCTGAGCTGATTAGCGCAAAAAATCAGGGTATCAAAGGGGCGATTAAGTGGATTGCCGCCGGTGACCGTAGTTATAAGCCCAGTGTTGACCAGACCCGCCTCTATAACGAAAAGCAGCGTGAATTAATTGTTGATTGGGAAGAGTTAAGTGCTACCCAGTTACGTTTGGGGACTGTGTTTAAGGGCAACCTAGAATATGAAGTGAGGGAAGTCGGATTCTATCTTGAATCAGGTACTTTGCTTGCGGTGTATTCCGTTCCAAATACGTTGCTTGCTTATAAATCAGCTAACGCTAGCTGGCTGCAAAAGTTCACTCTTGATATCTCACCATTACCTACCGATAGCGTGACCGTGGAGCTTGGCACAGAGAATGTAAACCTGTTCTTGGCTGAAGAGCTTGCCATTATGGGAGCGGCCCAGGTAGGCAACATGGCCCGCCATGTTGAATTGCTGTTTCGTGTGAATGACCTTGAAAAGCAGGTGTAAGGAGGGGCTATGTCGTGTTCGATGGAAGGACCTCCGCTGCTGAAAATCGTCGCCGGTACCACGTTTGGCTTTGATGTTAGCTGGACTACTGGCGATAAAGAAAACCCGTACGTGAAGCTGATGGGCTGTACGGCTGTGTTCGTGGTTCGTGCGCTGGATGGTGAGTTGCTGGTTAAGGGAACGACTGAATCAGGACATATCAAAATTGTTGAGCGAGAGCAGCAAAGTGATGATCTGGATGTCAAAGTAAGCCATGACCAAACCAGCGGCCACGATCCTCAACGCTGGGAGAACTCAACCTATGAATTGCGGGTTATTTTCCCAAGCGGTGATCCTTACAGCATTCTACGAGGGCCTGCCCAATTAATTAAAGGGGCGGCTGATGATTAGCTCCGGTGCAAGGGTATTCGTAAACCTGGTTGTTGATCGGGTAATTACCGTTCGCTTGCCGCAGGGTGTTGCTGTCGTACGCGAACAAACTAGGCCAGATGTGCAGGTTGTTACGGTAGGTCAGCAGGGGCCGGTTGGTACCGTGAGTGAAGCGGTGTTGGCAATGGCTGCTGAAGCTAAGGAAACAGCCAGTGCCGCTAATGAACAGTCAGCTGCTACAGCTACAACGTTAGATGATGTGATCGTCAGTATGACTAATGGTTTTAATTTTCATGCCGGTGAGATTTCTGCTTAGGAGGTTAGGTGCTTAAAACAAAAGTAGATCAGATGGTTGCGGCTCTGAATAACCTCATGGGGGTTATTAACGGCAAGCTGCGACTCAAAGCAGATAAGAGCGATGTATATACGCGTACTTATCTGGACGACCCGTTATCCACATTGGGCGCCAATGCGGCAACAGCAAACAAGCTGAAAATAGGGCGAATTATTTCACTCGGGCGAGATGCTGCAGGTTCTGTTGTGTTTGACGGTTCAGGTAATGTGACGCTGCAGGTGACTATTGCTGCTTTGGATGATAAGGCGGATAAGACCGACACCTTAACACCGGCAGAGATTGATGCTCGTATCCAGCAGTTAATCGGTGTTGCACCTGAGGTGCTGGATACCTTTGAAGAACTCTCAACAGCGTTAGGTAATGACCCTAACTTTGCAGCCACTATGACTGCTGAGCTTGCGAAGAAAGCTGATAAGTCTTCGGTTTATACCATCACAGCAGCGGATGCGAAGTTCTTAACCAAAGGAGGTACCGCAGCAGATACCAGCTTATTTGGTGGGAACGTACCAGAATACTACGCCACGGCAGGCCAGCATTCAGCGCTGGAACAGGAAGTGGCAGATGGTTTTACCCGGCTTGCGGCATCATTCAATGATGCTGCCAATTTGATTAATGGGAATCAGGCATAATGAGTATTGAGCAACAGATCGGCGCGTTGGTAGAGGCGTCGAATAATTTGACCGATGCGGTGAATAATAAAATTGGGGATATTGATCAGTCTGTAAAGAATGCTACGGATAACTTCAATCAGCAAATTGATGAAGTAATTAAATCAATTCCAGAATCTCACACGGTGTTATGGGTAAACCATGAAACAGGGAATGACAATAATACGGGATTAACTTCATCCTCTAAGTTGGCAACACTCGATAAAGCATTAAGCATAGCTATCACAAAGCGTTCATGTGAAATTCGTATAGGTCGAGTTACGGATGCACAGAACAATCCATACTATGTGTATGATAGACACTTTTTTAAAGGTAATCAGGTTACGATCCTTGCTGATAAAGGGGGAGGCTATACACCGAATAATGAAAGTGTTGAAAACAATCAGCACATGGTTCCCCGAATTGTATTCACTCATAAGCCGGGCAGAAATTACATCGGGCTGATTGATATGGATGATGGCCGCTTTTCGTTTGGCGGTTATCGGCTCAATTTGAACTTGGAATGGCGTATATCGTCTGGCAATCCAATTACCTATGATGGAAATTGTGGCATAAGAATGAACGAGAAGGCATTCATGAATTCTTATGGTGGTAATAAAATTTACTTAAATTGTGACACATCATCTGCTTATGCGGATACAGTTGGTTTTATTGAGTCAACAGGCACAGTTCGATTAGTTGCATCACAAGGCATCGAAGATAAATCAGCAGCCCAAAATAATCACTTGTTAGGATATTGGAGTAATGCATTTCTTAAAGGCACTCGTTTATTTGTTGAAAGCTATAATGGGAATCGCCCATTGTCGGAGCTTATTTTAGGTTGGGAAACCTTTGGTTCTGTTCCATTTACTCAAATTTCTCAGGTGTAAAATGGATTTTTTAGTTGAATACAAAGGCCGTTTTTACGGTCGTTTACCCAAAATTGATAATGAAGGTTATCCTATTCATTATCCTGAATTAAATGAAAGTGATGTAACTACAATTAACATATTGCATGATTGGCAAGTAATACGTAAGCAGCGTGACAAATTAATTAATGAGCTAAATAGCTACTATTGGCGTCACGAACGTGAGCTTCGTATGGGTAAAACTCCAGGTGATGTAGAGAATCCAACAACATTGTCATTAGAGCAATTAAGTCAATTGGATCAGCGTGTTCAATATCTTGCTGATATTCCTCAAAAGTTTGATAACCCAGACGATATTGTTTGGGGTAGTCATCCTGATTTCGTCCAATAGGCCGCGCGAGCGGTTTTTTTGTACCTAATTCCAGCTTCATGGACTTTACCAATGAAAGCCCGAATCGACCCAATCACAATCGTGATTGTTAGTATTTTGCTTGGCTGGGGATGGACCGAATTAACCACTGAGCCCGTATGTGAACAGCAAGTGGTACGCGAGGGCGTAACCTACACCATCCCCATCAAGTGCGAAATAATCCCTCATTAACCGCCGCCTGGTGGTTTTCTTTTATCAGCGTTTGACCTTCTGCAGGAAAAATTATGGCAACCCAAAAGCAACCCGAGGTGCAGGATTACCCGATCCTGAAACCCTTCCGCCTTAACGGCCGCTGGTATTACCCAGCAGATAAAACAATTTCCCTAAAGCCTGCGCAGACTTCTTTTTTGTTAAAGAACGGCAAGATTGGTAAGCCTGAGCAAGCCACACAAAACAAACAAGAGGTGAGCAAATAATGGCAGCCCTTGCACCAATTCAGGATTTTGAGCTTAACGGTGTTGAAGTTAATACCATTGAGCCATTGCCAAGTATGGGGCCACTTGCGCTGCAGGTGGTTCATTTAGTGGGTACCGCACCGGAAAAACGGGGAACGCTTATTTACAATGAGCCTACTCGCCTTTGGAACTATTCAGATGCCATGATGGCATTAGATAGTACCGGTAACCGCCAGGGCACATTGCCAAATGTGGTTCGCTATCTGTTGGAGTATGTGAAGTGCATCCTCTATGTGACAGTGGTTGAAGAACATGCCGATGATGCGACAACTGAAGCCAATGTGATCGGTGGTGTCGATTCTGCTACAGGAGCGATTAAAGGCCTTGAGACAGTCAAAGGTTGTCCTGAAACACCTACGATTATTGCAGCTCCTGGCTTTAGTTCTAAACCTGTAGGGCAGAAGTTAGCACTAATGAGCCGTGATGTTCGTTGCCGCCCTGTATTGGACGGCCCAAACACTAACGATATGGCCGCAGCTGAGTTTGCCGCTGAGTTTGGAGCAGAAGGTACCGGGGAAGATAAAGTAAGCATTATCGACCCTTGGTTCCTTAAGACCTATGACGGTTCACAGCTATTAATGCCAGCCTCTATCGCTCTGGTAGCGGCAATGGCTTCCGTAGATGGTTGGGTTAGCCCGCAAAACCGCTCCGTGCTTTGTGATGAAACAGCACGTAACGTGTCGTATAAAATCAATGACAAAACCACGCAGGCCAACTTCCTCAATAAACATGGTGTGGTGACTATTGCCCGTACCCGTATGGGTGGTTACTCCATCATTGGTAACCGTACAAATACCGGACGCTTTATCTCTCACGTTGGCCTTGAAGATCTGATGGCGCGTAAGCTGGAAGAAACTAGCCAACCGCTAATGGGTAAGCAACTCACTGAAGAGTTTATGCAGCAGGTGATTGATCGCTTGACGAACTGGGGGCAAGACTTGGTTGCTCAGGGAGTGATTCCAGTATTCAAAGCTTTCCTTCACCCAAGTAAAAACAACCTTGAAAACTACACATCTGGTCGTTGGTTCCTGTGTGTTAACTATGGCCGCTACTCACCGAACGAGCACATGGTGTACGAGATGAGTGTAGATAATGGCCTGATTGCAGCCTGGCTTGAGGAGGTGGTAAATGGCTGATCGTATTCGTATGCGAATTAAGGCGCAGGTTGAATCTGTGCCTTTGATGAACGAGATTGTTGATTTCACCCCGCCCGAAATTAAAGCCAAGCTGGCTAATAATGAGGGCTCTTTTGTTGCCTCGGAAGATACGGTTGGCCTTGAGAAGCTAAGTTGGTCACTCAAGGTACGCGGCGAGCATGGCGAGATCTCAAAAGCGTTGGGTAAATTCACTATGGGTAATGCTCAGGTGAACGTGACTGAGAAAGGCAAGAGTACTGAGGGCGTTGCATACACTGAAGAATACTCAATGTATGGCCCAATTACTGGCATCAAGAAAGAGCCGGTAAAGATGGGTGAGAAGCCAACAGTCACCATCGAAGGTACCTGCAAGGCGTATACCCAGCGTGATACTGGCACTGTGGTGCATGATATTAATGTGAACACCGGGAAAACCATTGTGGGCGGTGTTGATTTGATGGGGGAAGCGGGAATTAGCCTGTAATTATCCCTCCTTGTTTACTGATAAGCGCCTTACGGCGCTTTTTTTGTATTGGAATTTCCATGAAAAAGACCACTAAGCTACCGTTCTACCACCGAAACGGTAACCATGAGATTGAAATTAACCCTATATCTCTCGGTGAGTTTCGAAAGCTTCCGTTTGTGAATCTTGGTGTGGATAAAGAGCTGAGTCCCTCTGAGCTTTTCCGTCAGCTCAAAGCCATGATCCTGGCCTGTACCGTTATTACCAATGAAGAATTTGAAGAACTCTCGGCGCCTGATTTTACCCAGCTGCATGAAGATATTCGTGTTTTTATCCTAAAGCCATCAGATGAAATTCAGGAGAAGCCGTTGACTGGCTCTGATTTTGAATTCGATCTGCTGTTCCCTTTCACCAACGAGCTGAGTGAGAACATTTCACACATCAAGTTTGTTGTTCCCAAGGTGAAGCATTCAGAAGCTCTTGCAGAAATCACAGATGATACTGAGCGTGAGAACTTCATGTTCCGAGTGGTTTGCAACCTGGATAAGCAAGATATGGATGCCATGGCACTGAATGACTATCTGGCTATCAAGCCTCAGGTCGGCGCTTTTTTTCAACTTGCGGGGGATTACTTTCGCCCGACGATGTAGAAGCTCTCATTGATCTAATCCCGATGCACCGTAATACATCTGAAAGCGAGCTACGCGAATGGCCGCAAGATCAGGCGATGCGGCGCTATGAGTTGATTCTCTCTAAGCTCGGAGTGAAGCGATGAGCGAAAAGATTAGTTTCATCCTTGATGCAACGGTAAAGGGTACCAAGGATATTGTTTCGACCACCACGGCTACTGAGCGCCTGACAGCTGTTCTTGAAGAGCAACGCGGCGAGGTGAAATCTCTAAATGCGCAGCTTAAAGATGTTAAAGGGTTCGAGTCTGCCAGCGGTCGAGCAGAAAAGCTTGCTAAGCAGGTAGCAGATGCCAAGGCGTCTATGAATTCGCTTGGCATTGCGATGGAAGAAAACAAGCAGAAAACATCTCAGTTACGTGGTGAGTATGGCATTACTCAGGCTGAAATCCGAAGCCTGAATCAGCAAATGAAAAAGGCCTCAGGTGAAGGGGCTCAACAGCTCAAGTTAAAGTTGAATGAAGCCAATAAACGGCTTGAGTCGCTTAATGGAGAAATACACCACGGAAAAGTTCGAACAAACGAGTTAGGTGCCGCCTATAAAAAGGCTTCAGGCAAGGTTAATACTCTGACTGAACGCCAGGCAAAACAGCAAAATCGTTTGCAGAGTTTGGGTGATGCACTGAACAAAGCAGGTATCAGTACTGACAAGCTTGGTGATGAACAGAAGCGCCTAGAATCCCTGACTGAGAAATCAACAGCAGCCCTTGAGAAGCAGAATAAGCGGCTCAAGGAAATGCAGACCATTCAAGGTCGTATTGATTCCCGGAAAGCGAAACTTGGTGAGATCGGTGGTGAGGCAACTAGCTTGGCGATAGCTGCTGCGCCACTCGCTGGCACTATGTGGTCAGCAATGAAAAATGAAAGTTCATTTGCTGATGTCAATAAAGTCGTGGATATGACACCGGAACAATCTGCACAGCTGCGTTCTTGGGCATTGAAAACGTCAACTGACACGCCTATGAGTGCGAATGATATCAACGCCATGCTAGCTGCAGGCGGTCAAAGTGGTATTAGCGATATCAATGAGCTGAAAAGCTTTGTACTTGATTCGGCAAAGATGGGCGTTGCCTTTGATATGGAAGCAGGGCAGGCCGGTGAAACACTTGCTGTTTTTAAAGCTGCTATGGGGCTCGATCAGCAAGGCGCGTTAGGCCTGGCGGGACTAGCTAACCACCTTTCAAATAACTCTAACGCAAAAGCCAAAGATATTGCAGGGGTAATGGCCCGGGAAGGTGCCACGGCTAAAACTGCCGGTTTCTCTGTGAATGAATCAGCGGCTCTAGCCTCAGCCATGCTTTCTACGGGGATGGGGGAAGAGCGTTCAGCGACGGCACTTAAAAACATTTCTGGACGTTTGACATTGGGTGAAGCGGCCAGTGGTACTCAGAAAAATGCGATGGCTGCACTTGGCCTAGATGCAGGGTATATCGCCAGCTCAATGCAGCAGGATGCATCAGGAACATTGCTTCAGGTGTTGGATGCGCTTAATGACGCTCCTATAGAAGAGCAAAGTGCCCTGATAAGCCAGATTTTTGGTGAGGAAGCAAAAGGTGCTGTGGCCGCTCTGGCTGGCAATACTGATAACTTTACCAAATCGCTTGCTCTTGCAAAGCAGGGGCAGGATGTTCATATCGAATCCCTACAGAAAGAATATGAGACTCGAATCAATACGTCTGAAAATGGCGTGGATATGTTCGTTAATAAAGTCAGCCGCCTGAGTGTTGTTGTGGGAACGGCATTGCTACCGGCATTGAACTGGGTGCTTGAGCCGTTAGGCAAAGGTGTTGACATGTTGGCCGATTTTGCTGAAGCCAATCAGGGGGTTGCTGCCGCTGTTGGGATCGGTGTGGCTGCATTTATTGGCCTGAAAGGTGTCCTGCTGGCAGGTAAAGTAGCTTCACTTATCTTTGGCAATACCTTGGATAAATCTCGCTTATTCCGTAAAGGGCTCAATCGGGAAACCCAAGAAGGTGGTCGAATTGCTGCTTTGGCAGCTAAGCAATGGCGTAACCTCAATACTGCGGTTGCTTCAAGTCGTGGTTCAAGGAAAGGCAGCGTAGGTGGTGGTCTTGGTGGTGAGATGAGGGAGCGAACTCGTCCTTCCCGCCGTAAACGTCGGGGCCGAGGTTTAGCTGGATTAACTCGTTCGGTACTGGATAGCCGATTTGTACAACCTAAAGGTGCAGCTTTAGCGATGGCTGGATCTGGTTTTGCCATGATGCCAATGAGTGCCATGGCTGCAGATGCTATCGAGATCGGTGGTGATGTAGCTGATAGCGCTGGGAAAATGGGGCTTGCCCGGGTTTTGAAGCCGCTTGGACTTACCATGAATGCGATCTCAGCCACTGAAGGTATTGCTACTGGCAATATGGAACAAACTGGCGAGGCGCTTGGTGATATTGGTGGCTCTATGGGGGGCGGCGCATTAGGCGCAGCAATAGGCACGATGATTTTACCTGGTATTGGTACTGCGATAGGCGGATTGCTGGGTTCCATTGGTGGCGGTATGGGTGGCGAAATGCTTGGTGGTTGGTTTGGTCGTAAGCTTGATTCACCGGATCAAATCGCAGCAAAAGTTGATGCTGTTCAACAGAAAGAGGCGCAAGCCAGGCAACAACCTCCAGTTACGTTTTCTCCCAATATTCAGATCACCGGTGCTCAAGGCCAGGATGAACAAGTCATAGCAAAAGAAGTCACTCGCCAAATGGATCAGCAGTTTGCTTATTTGATGGGTGAGAACACCCTTACAACCCAATTAGGCTATGCCGCAATTGACC
Organism: Photobacterium sp. HL06; assembly: GCF_059552575.1. NCBI lineage: Bacteria > Pseudomonadati > Pseudomonadota > Gammaproteobacteria > Vibrionales > Vibrionaceae > Photobacterium > Photobacterium sp. HL06. The sequence continues at coordinate 2,573,669 of NZ_CM183914.1, read as the reverse complement.
GAGATAGTTAGAGGTAATTCATGCATCACCTGGTTATTGGTGAATTTGTGTTTTCGGTGGGTGATAAAACGCCCATCACTAAATTTGAGCGCACTTCACCTGGTGCGTTCTCGGAAGTTGGCCTGATAGATAATGCTCGGTCCGAAAGGACTGGGCGACCGCTTGAAACAATTGAAATCAGCGGGAAATGGCTGCAATACGGCGCACATGAATCCGTTGAAAAGATCAGAGCCTTAATTGATGAACCTCAGCAAGTCAGTGATGGGCAGGGCCGTAACCTAGGTCGTTGGACTATTCAGCAGCTGAAAGAGGGGAAATCATCACTGGTGCATGATGGCCGGGCCATGGTGACAGATGTTTCCCTGCAGCTGAAGGAGTACCGGGGATGAAGGTAAACGCTAAGGCCGGAGAGTTGATCACTGATTTGCTTTATAGGCATACCGGACAGGATAACGACCAGTTAGAACAGGCATTTTACCAACTTAACCCGCATGTTCGAGGTGAAGTGTTCCGGGAAAATACCACAGTCACTCTCCCCGACGTTAAGGCTACGCCCAAACTGAAAACAGTAACTAAATCATGGGACTGATAATGTTTAACCTAATAGGAAAAAACGCTGATTTGATGTTGAGCCGGCTCAAATCATGGCGATTGAAGGACGGTAACGGTACTGAAGGTGACAACCTTACTCTTGTTATCAATTCAGATGATATTGATGGTATTCCACCGAAAGGGGAACGGTACTCTGTCATGCTGGGAGATGTTTCCCGTGATGAGTTCCAGATCTCAAAGCGTTCTGTAAGCCTGCATCCCCGCGAAATTACCTTAGTGCTAACGGTAGCGCCATTTTCCATTACTGATGCAACCGGATTTCGGGAACGTAAGTCAGTTAGCTGGGATAAAACAACGTTGGGGCAGGTTGTCTCTGACTGTGTTACCCCTCATGGGTTTTCAGTTTTTGTGCATCCGGGATTACAAAAAATTGAAATCGAGCATTTAGATCGTTGTGAAGAGAGTACACCTGCTTTTCTTAATCGGCTTGCAAAACAATATGATGCCGTTGCCAAGCCTGTTGAAGAGCGATTTATTTTTGTGCCGATAGGCGAGCAACGTAGTGCATCAGGAAATGACATTGAAACCATTACACTGTCACTTCCAAGTAATAACGACCCTAAGCTACCTGATTTTGTAAATGTGTCTGCCGATCTTGATGGGCGTAATGATTTTAACGGTGTTCGAGCGTTTTACCTCTCTATAGCTGATGGCAGTAGGCAGGAAGTAAAAGTTGGTACCAGTCCGTTTAAGCTGCTGGGAAAAGATAAGAACAGCAAAGGTGAAGCGGAGCAGGCCTGCACGACTGAGCTTAAAAAGATCCAACGACAGGGGCGGAAAATCACATTAGATGCTCCGGTTAATCCAGCCGCTTTCGCTGAAGGGATCGTGGTCATGGATGATTCATTTCCTCGGGCACTTCATGGCAAGTGTTCAATAGATCAGGTGAGCTTTTCAGGGCAGGGGTTACAACCCCGACGAATGACGATTCAAGCGACACTGACAGGTGAGTAATGTTATCAACTAATCTTCGACTTAATCAGCAAGCACTCTTCTCTTCAACTGTTTCTCTCAAAATCTCAGACGCTCAAATTAAAAAACACATTCGTGATCCACGAGTTCGCCAGCTCAAAGATGAGCGTTGTTCCCTTTATCTGAAATTCAACAAGGCCCGAACCGGTGGCACCTGGGTTTTGATGGAGTATAAAAATGGTAGTCAGTTTGGGCACCGTATCGGTAAGTACCCGACCACTCAGGCGAAGCATATTATGGATGTAGTGAGTGTTGCATCCCAACGGATAGCTTCCGGAGACCAGGCTGAATGCAGCGGATTTGAAACGGTTGATCAGCTAATTAACTGGCATGTTGAACGGGAGTTTAAATTACACCGGTCCACAACTCAGAGATTACAGAACCTTAAGAGCATGGCAGAACAGCATGTGGGCTGTATTTTTGAAGGCTGGCCAGTCATGAAACTGTGCCACCAAACAGTAGACAAGCAGCTTATCCAGCCGATGTTTCAACAGGGTTACTCTCTGAGCTATGTACGTGCCAATTTTAACTTGATGAAGACAGCATACTCTGCAGCAAAGAAGGTTAAGAAAATCACAGTGAACCCGATGTCAGATGTCCGGTTCAAAGATTTCTTCGGTGATACGTTTTCTATTTCTGCAGCACAGGTTCGAGGTTGCCGTTTCCATACTGACCAGCTTCCGGAAGCGCTGCTTGCCACTCAAAAGGCGGATCCAGATAAGCGGTTGCTGCTTACTTTAATCATTGCCCACGGCACCCGGATAGGGGAAACCAGAAAAGCCAAGTGGGAATATATTGATTTGACTCAGAAGCGCTGGACCATCCCTGCAGAAGACACCAAGAACGGTAAGTCTGTTGTCTATCCACTGACCGATGGCATGGTTGAACTCTTACGTTCATACCAAGAGTGGCAAGTTGTGCAAGGATATCAAACTGGGATGCTGTTCCCTCTGTCAAAACGAAGCCGCAAACCAATTCACAGTACAAAGGCAAGTGAATGGGTGAGGAATATCTCGGCTAGAAAGTGGTCTGCCCATGACCTCAGAAAGCGAGCAAGGACAATCTGGCTTGAATTGGGTATCGACTATATTGTTTGTGAGGCATTACTGAACCATGCTCGTGACAAGCTTGATCAGGCATATATTCACACTCATATGGAATTGCAGAAGAAAGATGCCCTCAAAACGTACCATGAGTGGCTAAATTCTTGCTGGCACAACTGGCTATTACCTATTTCAATTCAAGAGACACCCCTTCACTAAGCCTTATCACGACTGGATCCTTAAGTGATCCGATCCTAAACCTCAGAGGATGATAAAAAATATGGATAATTTGGCTCAAAGCGGCCCAATTGACCCTCGTTTGGCAAGTATTGCGCGTGTAGTTCCGCACCAGGTTGGATTAGTTAAGTTGAGTAAAACTCAAATGAAAGTACTTAAGCTGATGGGGCCGGAGGAGGATGTAACACCAGAACAAATTGCACGGCGATGTTCGCTATCTAATTCGTGGTCCAGTACAACGTTGAGACGTTTGTATGAGAGAGGCTATTTAACCCGGCGTTCTGAGCCAAGCAAAACGGGAGGCATTTTTTATCGATACAGTAAGCCTTGCTTAAATAGCTAGGTGATCAGTTTTAATAGCTCGTTAATGAATTCTAGCCATAGGTTTAGGGTTTCCATCATGTTTGCCTGTTGTGTTGATTTGTGACGTCTACTGAGAGTTGCTATGCAGCTCAGTCTAACCGATGTCATTAGTTTAATTAGGTTAACGCAGAACATTATTTTTCTCCGTTAATGAGCATTGTTGCGTATGCTAATTCGATCCTTCGCTCATTTATTAGATATTTATGTGTTTTCGCGAGCTCGTACTTAGCCATAAACGGAAAATCTTTTACCTTTTTATTAGAGTCAAAAGTCAAGAGATATAACAAAACTGAAAAGGTAGTTTATGAAACCAGGAGAGCATACACATATGAAAATACCGCCCACTCTATAGGGTTCTCTGGTTGCCATCCCTTCATCAAATCCCCCTTAGCAGGCGAACGCGTGTCTATAAAGGGACTTGGTTTTTGCTTTAGAAGGTAGAGAACTGCCAAGCAAGGTAAGAGTCAGTGCATCGTTATTTATCAGTGCTTTCACCGAGTCCATGAGTGAGTTGAGTAGTTTTTTTGAATGCTAGGCATTGTTCTCTAAGGGAATCGTGTAGTATCTGAATATCACGCATTTTGTTTTCTTCTTTTGTTATTGTGGTGAATTCATTAGTTCAGAAAGCAAGGTGCGTGCCTAATTATTGAATAACAAGGAATTTTTGTGGGGATTCCTGAGAACAGGGCGTTATGTGTAATCGAAGCAATATGAAAATTTCGGATTTAGTGGATTATCCAAGTGAGACTGAGGCTATTGCCAAGTGGTACTTTAATGAGTGGGATCATAAAGACCCGAAAGCAACTCTAGAAAGTGTAATTGAAAAGGTATCTTCGGTTGCCAACCGAACTGCGTTTGTAGCGCATGTTGATGGAGTGTTAGCTGGAGCTGGCGAACTTAAATATCGTGAGTATCCAGAATATTCAAGTTATAACTATTGGTTAGATGGGATCTATGTTCCTTTAGAGTATCGTGGAAAAGGTATATCAACAGCACTAATTGAGTTTGCTAAATCCAAGGCTATTGAGTTACAACTACCAGCTCTTTATCTCCGTTGTGAAGATCACCTCGTGAAACTTTATGAAACTCATGGGTTTCAGGTAGTTTGTGTTGAAGAAACAAAGTTCATTATGGAGTTAAAAGTTAATACATAACAATGCTTTAAAGTCGGATTCGTAACTGTGGCGGACCAGTTTTATAATTGCCCGGACCGCTTTTATCCGCATTTTCCAGCCCACAATCATTGCGACTATAAGATATTAAGGAACCACGCTGATTGAGAATGGGACCACAATCATTTAGAACGAGGCCGATTTTATCTGGTCCGGACCATATTCATTGAGAATGAAAAAATTTGCCGGAACCTGAGGAGTTCACCTGTAATTGATATGGCTTTTCCCTTCAAACATGGAGCAATACGGTGCAACTGGTGCTCTCGTCAAAATGGAGGGCTTCTCTGCTGGTCGCAATAGCACGATAGTTTATTTTTCTTGTGAAGACTGTGAGATAGAAGAGTCGAGAGTTATGAAGGCAGGCGGAAGTATCCAACAGTCAAAATGACAATTGGACAGTATGGTTTCATATCTTTAGTAATAGATACTGAAGGCAATATGTTTGGTCTACATTCGATGAATGTAAAATGGGCAATATCTAATAAAAAAGAATAGAGGTCTGCACTCGACAGACCTTTAGTTAGTGTTATCACATCCAGAAAAATATTAGAAAATGTATTGCAATTCAACATTAACAACCTGTGAATGAGCTTCAGCTTTAACGTATTATGGGGCAGGAACGAGTTAGAGCAATCTGTCTGATCCGGTCAAGGTATGTGCCAGATTGCATCTAAATTTGTCCACATTAGATAAAACAACGTAAGGTACTTCTGAGCGCTAAAAGTCAGCAAACGAGGGGAACCCTCGGGCTAAAAAAATTTTTTGGCCTTCTTGGTCACCACCATCGGGCCTTCATCATAAGTAGTCAGGTCTCAATTAGACTATGAGCGTTATGCGTAACGTAATGATGATTTTTCATGTCGTATGTTAGTCGCTATGTAGCTTAAGCCGCGCAGGTTTTACCTTTGCGGCTGGATGTGCATCACGCCCATAACACTTACCAACGGGGTAGTGAACGTCATTACTACATCTAAAATCAAAAACGTAAGGCTAAAGATAGTCAATTCGTTTAGATAGGCATATAAAGTATTTGACACTGTAGTCGATTGTTATGCGTGTTGAATTCAATTTATGGCTACTTCCAAGTTGAAACTAGGCTAGTTGTTTATTTTGAGACCAGCTTCAATCCATGGTCTAGTAACAATATTAGAAATACCCGGTTTTACATCATAAATCCATTCTCCATTTGGTTGGACTTCATAATATGTGTATTGATGGGGGAAGAACCAAACATAATAAGTAGAGTCATCGTTTTCTGCTACTTGAACAAGCCCACCAACCCTAGATTTCACCTTGCCGTTTTCCTTATATTTAAAATCATATGGGGCTTGATAAAAAATTCGACCTGCAGAACTAGCAATTGGTGTGTAGATTCCTTCTGGGAGTACAGCGGAGAAGTTTGTAGAAATAATCCCCCTAGTTACTTTAGGCGTATATTTCTTATTCAAGGATATTTTAGGACCATAGCTTATTGAAAGGCTAGAAGCATATTGATCTTGTAGTTCCATCGCTTCGTTGAATCCGGTACAACCGGAAAGTGCTAGAGTAGCAACTAAAATAATAGTCTTGGAGGCTTTGTTAAACATGAATTTCCTCTTGTACATAACACCAATATCGATTTGCATGCTCGCTAAGCCATACTTGGCGGCCTAGCGAGAGAAACTAATGGCTTCTTTGTTATCTACTCAACAGCCAGACCAGAAGCGTACATTTCGCTAAGATTGGTTTTAGCTTTCGCATAACCTTGCTCGGCAGCCAGTCGATACCACTTTACTGCTTCTTTGAAGTCTTTTTCTACACCCCAACCGCCCTCATACATCTCGCCAAGAGAGTTTTGTGCAACCGCATAGCCTTGTTCGGCAGCTAGTCGATACCACTTTACTGCTTCTTTGAAGTCTCGCTCAACGCCCTGACCGTCCTCGTACATCCAGCCAAGAGAGTATTGTCCATCCGCATAGCCTTGCTCGGCAGCCAGTCGATACCACTTCACAGCTTCTTTGTCGTCTTCCTCGATACCCCGGCCAGTCGCGTACATATATCCAAGCTGCTCTTGCGCCCACGCATAGCCTTGCTGGGCACTTAGTCGATACCATTTAACTGCTTCTTTGTAGTTGTATTTTACGCCTCGACCGTTCTTGTACATCCACCCAAGATTAGCTTGTGCCACTCTATCGCCTTGCTCGGCAGCCAGTCGAAACCACTTTACTGCTTTTGTATCGTCTTGCTCAACGCCCCGGCCACTTTTGTACATCCAGCCAAGACTGATTTGCCCACTCACATCGCCTTGCTCGGCACCCAGTAGATACCACTTTACCGCTTCTTTATCATCTTGAACTATGCCCCGACCATCTTTGTACATCCAGCCAAGATTGGTTTGCGCTCTCGCATAGTTTTGATCGGCAGCCAGTCGATACCACTTCAAAGCTTCTGTGTAGTTTTGCTCAACGCCCCGTCCGGTGTCATACATCCGACCAAGATAGGTCTGCGCTTTCGCATCACCTAGCTCAGCTCGCAAAGTGAGATCCTTAACATTACTAGAAGTGGTGGCACAGGCAGTCACGAAAAGTAATGTTATAAGTTTTAGCGTAATAAGTTTGACATTAATGTGCATGTTTAAATTTTGAATGATTAAATTTGAATGTAATATTAGCGCCTTATCTACAAGCATCAAATGAAAAATGATGGAAGTTTAGTGTTCATGTAGCTTTTATTTCAATTGGATACCGCAATTTTATACCTTGCAAACCACTCTCAGGCTGATCCAAGCATCAACTTTGATAGTCATGTGAAAATGATCACTCTGGATTATAAACGAGAGGAAGGTGAATTATACCAATGCTATCCATATGATATCGACACCATGAAATTTGCTCATAAAATATGCATGAATAAGTCTATGGCAAACCAGTACTAACATAATAAGAATGAACATATGCTCTAAATAGCTTTGTGTCAGAAGTAAAATGAAGCTAGACACGTTAGGTTGCAGTGTGATTCATGTGAGACTTTAGAGGGCATATGAACGAGAATAATGGCTTATGATATGGGGGCAAAAAAGGGGCAAAACGAATTCAAAAATGGGCTTTTGGGGCAAATAGGGGCAAAAAAGGGGCAGTTAAAAAATGATATAAACAATAAAAGAGCAGTAGGCAACTAGCTGATAAGTAAGGGTATTCTTTGTTTTTGTTGTTAGTTCAGAGAGTTGTAGGTAAGTTAGTCAGCATTCCGCCCAGTATTTAGGATAGCTATTTATTGGTGTTACATCAGTATGCATACATTGGCCTCAATCTTAGCCTGAATTGGGGGGAAACGTCTGCTCATTCTTCACAAGCAAACGTCGCCGACTTTTAATAGGCTGGGGCAGTATTTTGCTCAGAAGCCTCGATGGAAGGCATTGCTTGTAGAGGTGTGATTGTAGTCGGGAGCATGGCGGTATTGGGCTTATATACAAGCAAGTTAGTTCCTTAACATTTCAATGGGCTATATTTCTAAGCAGTAATGACGATATCACTTGGTGGTTGATAGAACGTCTATTTGGCCTAGTTACTGCGTTAAGGAAAAAGTGATGATTCAAAAAATCGTGAGTATGTTGGTCTTGGTTTTCCTTTTTCCAGCACCGTTAATTGCGAAGCCATTAGTTGTTGGAACCTGGAATATGGAGCACCTTGCTGAAGTTAATGGTGCTGGTTGTAGAAGCCGTACAACGAGTGATTATTTAGCTTTGAAGAGATATGCCGATTCATTAAATGCAGATGTCATCGGGTTACAAGAGGTGCAAAACATCAAAGCGCTCCAACGTGTTTTCAGTCCCGATAAATACTATGTGATTGTATCCGAACGTCCTTCAACAGGCCCCTACCCCTGCAGAGGAAACCGCAATCAATCAACGGAACAACGAGTTGGTTGGGCGATAAAAAAAGGGATCAAATACGAATATACAAATGATATGAACATTCTTTCTTTATCTATCAATGGATACCAAAGGTATGGGTTAGCCTTATTTTTGCCAGATGAGAATTTATATTTACTAAACCTTCATTTGAAGTCCCAATGTTTTGACATTAAGTTACCATCCCCTGATGCAACTTGCATGATTAAGGAAATACAAGTAGAAAGGATTCTTGAATGGCTGACACTGGTAGAGGGTAGCCATGTTGTGTTGCTTGGTGACTGGAATCGCCAGCTAGCTAACGAAGGGGACTACATCGCTAAGCAATTTGATAACTTCACCATGACCACGAAATCACTTAAGGGATGCAATCCGAAATATCCAAAACCGATAGATCATATCTTGACTAGTTTTAAAGCGGATAAAGCCTCATTCCACGCATTTGGCGATGACGATAGCGTATCAAATAAAGATGTCATGCTTTCAGACCATTGTGCCGCTACTGTTAGGGTCAACGTTAAACCCTAACTGCATGGCTTTTGAAAGGAGTTAGTTCTTTTGATCCGGTTACCCTTGCAAGCTTGGGAATACAGTGTGAAATAGAGTGTTTGATCTAATTATGACCTTTGAAATAAGAATGGTTACTTCAAAGTTAGAAGTGTTGCTAGCTGTTTTAATGCTATAGGGCATTATTTACAGAGATATTTGAATATGGAGTTAGTATTTGGCTCAATAATTCTTACTTCGCATTTTGTTAATACGAGGTTGCTCACACAAAACTTTAACATAATAAGATATATTCCCGCCTTGCTAATTACTTCGTAATATTCAAAGTTGATTTAATAAATGCACCTCTATACTTGGCAAAAAGAATATGACCTTCATGTTGAAGTCATTGATTTACAACATAAAAATTTATTGGCACTGATTAATAAACTCCTTATGTTCCAAAACGAGCCTAAAGGCATTGTGCGTCGTTTTCTTGAGGAAGTAATAGCCTATGCTGAATTTCACTTTCTCAGTGAAGATAATCTGATGATGATCACCCATTATGGTGGCTTTGAGCAACATCAAAACGTTCATCGCATGTTGCTGAAACAGTTAAAAAACCAGTATACGCGCTATGAGAGCAACCAGTGCGAACTCAAAGAAATCATTGTCTTTTTGGCTCAGTGGCTTATTGAGCACATAACGGCTGATGAACATGACCGGGCGTTTGCAAAACATCTTAAATCATCCAAAAATAGTCATTACCTGCTGAATGTAAAATGTAGTTAAGAAACCTGAGATTGGTTTAAGCCGTTACCATCACTCAAGTTCGATTGCTGTCTCACTATCGACTTGTTCGCATTTTGACCAACAGCTGCTTATATTGGGAGTTTAAGAATCATACTCCCAATTAATAACAGCTACTGCTTAATGTATGTTCACGTATTGCAGGTAAGAATGAACAAGTTGCGAATGAGTAGATACTCTAACTATTTATTGTACCTGTTGATGACGTTTTCAATGGTCATGATCCCAAACATGATTTTTTTTACGAACGACTCAGAGCTACCCACGTAGTAGAAATTAGGGTGTTTAGACCAGATATTTTGCAGTTGTTTATCTATCTCCGCAGCCTGTTCTGACGACTCATTTCTTACTGGATTGTTACTACTGATATCCTGTCCAGTTGTGGCCGCAGACTCAAAAAAAATGACGGCATCATAGCGTGCCATTTCACTCTCAAGGTCAGAATCGACTTCTTTAAAAAAGTCTTCATCGGTTCCAGGCCAATAGGCCAAGCCATCCAGTGTTCCTCTATCACAGACTAGAAGCCGATTAGGGTAGTGCGTTTGTTGAATGTCTTCTAAATTTTTCTGAAGGAAAAAAATCGATTTTTGAACCGTTTTTAGCACTTCTTCATCACAAGATCGAGTAATGCCACTCGAAAAGAGCACGGTTGCGGCCTCAGGCACAATCGCCAGTTTATCGGAGAGTTCTCTGCGAAAAAGGTCGAGCGCCGTGGTCTTTCCACCGCCAGGACCTCCCGTTACGACGACCTTTAGCTGTTTTTTCATAACAAGCCCCAAAGAACTGAGTTATGTCAATCATAGCACCAATCACCTTGTGCTTTGATTAACCTTGATGTATTTGATAGGCAGAACTTGATTTTGTTTTATTCCTCATTTAGGAAAATTTTTATTCAAAAAATAAAACATATATATTTAACTTGTTGATTTAAGGCCCTTGAGTAATTATCCAGCAACACCCAGCAGTCAAAAACCTGCTATTGCACTGATTCTATAAAAGTAGTGAAAGGCAGGAATGAAACTGTGACTGAGCTATTTATTACCAACATTGAGAGATGGTAATTAAAGCTGGTAGTTATATATTGAGGGATATACCTGATGAATAATGTTTCGAAAAAAATGAAAATCACTTCTGCAATGCTATTGGCATTTTCTTTATATGCGCCGACTATTCAGGCTGATATTTTAGAAGAGATTCATGAAGAGCGTGTAGAAGAGCGACGTGAAGAAAGGCGTGAAGATCGTCGTGAGGAAAGAAGGGAAGACCGCCGTGAAGACAGACGCGAGGATCGCCGAGAGGAGCGCCGCGAAGATTTTGTCGAATAAATTATTGATTAATGGGTTGTATACCCAAACCACCTCAAGATGCTCGTTTCAGCGAGAATGACTGAGCTGGTAGGCAAGGCGTTGATTTGAAAACATAGTGGCTCTACGTTAAAAAGCAGCAACATTGCATACCAGCTCAGTCAACTCGCCCTTTGGGAGTGATTCAGCAAGCCCATTTCTATGTCAAATAACGCCGAAAGGGGCCACCATTCCTGCCGCTATTTTCCTTGAACTGGACATGCTGATATCACTCTGAATCCTGCATCTTGAGGTAGTTTGGGTATAAGTAAATTTAGCCCTTAGCATATTCTCGCATCGTGGCTCTTGTATCATTGCTTATTTATCAAGCCAGCTGACACAAGAGCTGTGATGAAACAGGTTAAACTACCTGTATAGGATCACTCAACCTGCTTAAGTTTGTGAATCTTCAGTTCTTCACCATTAAAAAAACTGGCGATCATGCCTTCATCAATTTTCTTGAGTCGAAGCGAACTCAGAATATTGGTTTTTTTGTCTAGGCGATCTTTCAGGGACTGATCATCAGATTTAGCTGAGATCTGCCTTAAAATGATCCGCCCATCATGATCTTTTTTATATTGAGCCTCATAGTGGACGTTGAACTTTTTGGCATTCTTGTCCTGGCCATAGATATTCATGCTATTACCATTAAACTCAATATAAAATTCCTGCCCATCGACAAACTCACTCTCCCAGAAGCCATTAACACCGTAAAAAACCGGCGTTAGCTTGTCTTTTATAAAGAAAAAAGTCACTGAAAGGATAGCCACGCTAATTAAAAGTTTGGTTATGGTGTAATTGCTACGCATTGCTTGCCCTCTTCACACCCGTAGATAGTGTTGTTAACTTTGTCGATATAGTCATAGCGTGTTGATTGTAATACTGAGCGTATTTGCTCGATCTCGCTGTTACTTGGGGTAAATAGCACACTGGTATTATTAATAACCATTGCTTCATCATTGTTTCGGATAGCGAGGCTGGCAGTAAATGCGAGCAGTAGGCTAAGCAGGACACAGCTCAGGATGAATGCAGTTCTGCTGATGTCGAACGATGACGTCTTACTGACTGTTGTCGGCTTGCTGGCCGGTTGCTTAACAGCGGGCTCTGTCTTAGCCGTTACCGTTATATCGGGCTGAATACCTGGAAATTCCGGAGCTGGCGGCAAGCTGCTATGAAACTCCGGCATCACTCCGAGTTTGTAACCGCGCTTTGGTACTGTAATGATCAGTGCTTTGCCTTGGTTAAACAACTTAGAGCGCAGACTGTTTACCGTTTGGTTGATGGTGAATTCTGAGGCGTAGGTATTGGCCCAGACGTTTTCCGCGATTTCAGTCCTGAGGGCAACATCGGGGTAGCGCTGGCATAAATACTTAAGCAACTCTGCTTCTTTTATCCGTAACTGGGACTGACCATTATCGTTAGTATTGGTGATCGACAGATCGGCTAGCGAAAGCCGCAGGTTTTGAAGGGTAATATAACTGATAGTAGTGTCGAGCGGTTTTGCCATATCGGTCATTTAGTACAGCGAATAATTGTATTTAGGTAGAAGATATAGACGGTTGATTTTAGGGATGGTTCAAATTAATAAGCAAAAGAGTGCAAGTAATTCCGAACAGGGGAGTGTCCCTGTCCGGAAAGGCCCAAGACGTTGTGGCTAGCCAAAGGATTTCCCCAGCCCCTTGAGCATTGTGACTTTATCGCGCATTAAGCTGGATGATTTTTCCATCATTTCGACCTGTTCAAGATTCTTGGTTGATGAGTATGAGATTTGGTTAACATTATTGCTGATTTCACCTGCTACCATGCCTTGCTCCTCGGCGGCGGTTGCGATCTGAGTAGATATTTCAGCCATTTCATCGACCATGGCAACAACTTCGCGAATGCTTTGTGCTGTGGTATCGGTATTCGCTGCGCATTGCTTGGTCTTCTCGATACTTTCGTTTGTGCGTGACTGCCATTGATGTAGGGTCGAATTAATGTCACTGATGCTGTGTTGGATTTTCTCCGTTGCACCGTGTGTTCGCTGCGAAAGGGCACGTACTTCATCCGCGACGACGGCAAACCCTCGGCCTTGTTCTCCGGCCCGTGCTGCTTCAATGGCTGCGTTAAGGGCAAGGAGGTTTGTCTGCTCTGCAATGCCCTGAATTTCGACCATCATGGTTTCAATCTGATCGGAGACCTTTACCAGTGATTTCGCTGTTTCGGCCGTATTTTCCGTATCTTGTTCAAGCTCATTGATATTGCTTTGGGTTAAATCAAGTGCCTGTGTCGTCTTCACGCATTGCCGTTGCGCTGTGGCAATTTTGTCTGCCGTCAGCTGGGTGTTTTGGGCAATTTCGTTCGATACGGTAGATAGCTCGGTGATCGCCGAGGCTATCATTTGTGTTTCTTGATCTTGCTCTGTGATTGATGTTTTGGTCGAGCTGGAGGCTTGCTGAAGCGTATCGGCCACATTCTGTAACGTTAAGGAGGCGTCATCGATTCTACCTAATACTGTTTTGAGCCTGGCATCACCCAGTTGTAGGTGAAACTTGGCAATCGATTCTTTTGAATCTCCGCTATAGATGATACGGGTCAGGCTATCGTATTGGCTTGTTAGATGCTGAAGGAAAGCAGGCGTCTTAAACATCTCACTGCGATATAGCAAGACAATGAGGCATAGCGGGATCAGGGAACTGAATTGAGCATATTCGCGAAGGAAGAAATGTGTGCCCGCAACCGTCAAGGCTGTGGCCAGGATACTCAGAGCAATTTTGTGTGAGACCGACAGTTGGAATGAATAAGGATTTCTTTTGTTGTTGAGCTGGTGATAAATGTGAGTCGCATTGTTGATCATATCACTGCTGGCCTTTCGCCTTACCGACTGGTAGCCACAGACCTGATTGTTTTCATACAGCGGGGTAACATAAGCATCCACCCAGTAGTAGCTCCCATCTTTGCAGCAATTCTTGACAATGCCTCGCCATGGCCTTTCTGCTTTCAGGTGCAGCCATAAGTCCGCAAAGGCCTGTGGAGGCATGTCTGGATGGCGGATGATATTGTGGTGCTGTCCAACGAGCTCCTCAGAAGAGTAACCGCAAATTGCAACAAACTCATCATTGGCATAGGTGATGATACCTTTTAGGTCGGTCGTCGTTACCAGCTGGGCGTTCTGATCCAGCACAACTTCGTTGCCTGTGACATGGCGATTCTTTTTCATAGATAGTCCCTCTTCTACATCAAAAGTCATAGCTGACGGCAGAAGCGATACATCATGCTCTACAAGTCAGAAAACTTGCGTTGATAATGACAGTAATATCATTACAAACAGTGCGGTATATCTCCGCTTAAAATCAAATGTAGATGGGATATTGCTGTTGTACCTAATTGATTTTTACGTAGTTTCTACTTAAACAGCTCAATGGGCTTGATATCGATTGATTCTTCTTATTTTGAGTTAGTTATGACATGGATTGCAGTTGTGGTGGCTGTAATTGCGTAAACTACGACACAATATTTCATTCAATTTGTTGTAGCTAGGTAGGTTAATCAAGATGTGCTAAAGGAAGTGAACCATTTTTTGTTCAGAACGGAATTAATTAAGACATTTAATCTTTAAGTGTTTGTTTATAAAGAAAAGCCCGCAGAGTATGCGGGCTTTAAAATCAGTGACTAAGTATTTTACAGTGCTGGAACCATGATTTGGGTGGCAACAATAACAACAGCGATACCCACAAAGACCGGCACAGAGGTACGCTTAACGACCTCGAACGGAGACAGTTTAGCCATCCCTGAGCAGGCCACCACAACACCAGATACCGGTGATACGGTACGGCCAAGGTTTGACGCCTGAAGCATAGGAATGATCAGGTATGCTGGGTTGATACCCATTTTGGCTGCCAGGCTTGGGATTAGCTCAACGAAGGCGTAGAAAGGCGCGTTACCGGAGCCTGTTGTAATAGCCGCAATTGCTGTAATGGCAACAAGAAGGACCATCAGAGCGATACCGCCAGCACCGGCGACTTCAGCAAGGTGAAGCAAGTTATCGATAAAGCCGACTGACTTCAGGCCCTGAGCAAATACACCTGCTGAGATTAATAGCATGACCACACCTGAGAATGCATCAGCCATGCCTTTATATGCTGCGTCCAGGCCTTCAAATACGGCCTTGGAGTTACGATGGCGAACAAGTTCGATAATCGCAGCAAGGAACATACAGATAACCAAAATAGTGACGATGTGAAGTTCAGGGAATAATTTACCGCTGAAAAGCAAAACGCCGATAATTGGAGTAAAAGGCAAGATACAGAAGAATTTAGGTGCATCGACAGTCAGCTCACTAACATCTAGCTTTTCGTGAACCACACCTTCTTTGTTATCCAGATAACGCTGCCAGAAAAAGTGTGCGGCAGCCATCGCAATAATAGCCACGATAGAGATAGGTAGCGTTGTCTTGAAGGCAAAGTCGATAAGTTCCATGCCCGCGGATTCAGCGGCCACAACAACGTCGCCAGACGTTGGTGACAGGATGATTGCTGCCGGAGATGCGCAGATTGCAGCAGCTGCGCCACGGCTGATACCCATGTTAACCATTAGTGGGAACAGTGTTGCCATCAACAAAACACCTAGGCCTGTAGCCGATGAAACCGCAAGCGACATTAGGCAGGCAACAAAATAGGTAGCCACCATCAAAGTATATGGTGATTTAATAAATTGCAGTGGCTTGGAGGCCATCTTCACGACCATGTCGTTGGCACCGATCTTTGTCATGTAGGCAGCGAAACCGCATAGCATCATGATCATCATGCCAAGGCCGCCGGCACGGTACATCAGCAGGTATTTGATGTACTCAAAGACATCTGTGACCGGGTTACCCGTCGATGTCACGCCAGTAGGCAATACGTTCTTGCCCAGTGCCGCAGTGATGGCAAGCAAAATAATACCGCCAGTTAAAAGCACTCCAGTTGCTGTGTATCCTTTGAAGATGTACCGACCTACACCCACTGCAACTAGAAGACCAATTATTAGCTCCAACATGGAAATGTCCTCTTAAACTACAAATAAAACAAATAAAGTAAAAATGTGTATTTTCTAAAATGCTTTCTTACACATTATTTGCGATTAATTTACCCAATAAGTGTTATTTGCACGATATAAACAAGCATAAATTATGATCTAAAGCAGTATTTTTGTTGGGGTAAGGTTATTGTGCTGCAGGTATGAAAATTATTGTGAAATTTGCTGTAAAAACAAAGTTAAGTGATAGTTTTGGGTTGTATGGTGAGAAATAATGCGATAACCCCAGTTGTAAGCAGTGTTGCTTACTAGGAATGATTAATAATAGTACTGCTAATTGTAAAGAATATGATTTATTGGCGGTGTTTTTTAACAAATTCCATAAAGGCACGATCGGCGACAGATAAGTAACCATTTTTTCGCCAGGCAATCGCGATATCGAGGTGAACAGGTTGGCTGAATGGAATAGGGATGAGTCCTTTTTCGTGGTGTGTGACCATTTCTAGCAATGCGGTGATGGCAAAATCATTGCGGACAATTTTCAATATCATCGGCAGTAAATTAGTTTCAAATGCGATGCTAGGGGTTAGCTGGAATTGATGGCAGACATTATCGATGAACTCACGGTGAAAGTAGCCTTGCTTGAACATTACTAGCTCGTTCTTGAAGAAATCTGCAAAATTCACTGTTTCTTGATGGGATAACGGGTGCCCTTCGCTAACCACTGCGACCATCTGCGACGTAATGAGGTGCTCGGTAACAAGGCTGTCAGGCACGTCGGCATTGTGAATAATACCGAGATCCAGCTCACCGTTAAGCAGCATATTTCGAATCGATTGTGTACCAGCCTCAACGATAGTGAGCTTTAAATTGGGATATTGGCTTTTGAAGCCCATCAGGATTTCGGGAAAGAAGTAAGATCCCAGCATGCTCGGAAGCCCGAGGCGTACCTCACCCTTTTCAAGCCCCCTGAGTTCTGCCATTGCGATATTGGCGTCTTCCATTTGTTGGAGGATCAACCTGGCGTGACCAAGCAAGATATTGCCTTCATGGGTGAGGACAACTTTGCGATCATTGCGGTGGAAAAGAGGAAGCTCTAGTTGGCCTTCCAGCTTTTTGATCGCAATGCTCAATGCTGGCTGGGCGATATGCAGCCGTTGTGCAGCACGAGTGAAGTTACCTGTTTCGGCAAGGGTAACAAAGTAGGTAAGCTGGCGAATATCCATTGGCTATAAACAAAATTTATCATCTCTATATTTTTAATATATTTTCATTATTACCCATGAATTGCTACCGTTTTATGAGTTCTCTACTTCAATTAGTCCTCTACGGTATGGCAGTCACAGCAATGATTGATCTAAAAACCTCCGGCTACAGGCGTGCAAGCTTTGCACTCGCACTGGGATCATTTCTGGTGTTTTGTAACCTCTATCTTTTCCAGCCAATGTTACCGTTGATGGCCGATGAGTTTTCTGCCACTGCGACTGAGGTGAACTGGTTGCTAGCTGCGGGGACATTGGCACTGGCCGTGACGCTTGTGCCATGGGCGGTAGGCTCGGAGATCCTTGGTCGCC
The DNA here is from genome assembly GCF_059552575.1 of Photobacterium sp. HL06. NCBI lineage: Bacteria > Pseudomonadati > Pseudomonadota > Gammaproteobacteria > Vibrionales > Vibrionaceae > Photobacterium > Photobacterium sp. HL06. The sequence goes on along the minus strand of NZ_CM183914.1, from coordinate 2,556,173 downwards.
GCCGTGTGATGCTTATCAGTTTGTTTTTGTTGCCTGTTGTGGGCCTGCTGATGTTGAGAGCAGATAGTTTGCTGATGCTGAGTATTGCCCGGGCCGGTATGGGAGTAGCACTGGCTGGGTTTGCGGCGGTTGCTGTTGCCTATATGGCAGAGGAGTTTACGCCCAGGGCACTAATGGTTGCTGTGGGCGGGTATATTAGCGCCAACTCATTAGGTGGCATTGCCGGGCGTTTGGCGGGGGGATTTATTTCAGATAACTGGGGCTGGAAAACGGCGGTGATCAGTATGGCAGCATTCAGCTTTGTGGTTGCACTGGTTGTGTGGAAACTGCTTCCGCCACAGCAACATTTTGTCGCTCAAAAGGGGCAGTTGCGAATGCATACCCAGAGCGTGATTCAGCATCTGAGAAAACCGGTACTGTGGTATGCAATGATGGTTGGCGGGGTTAACTTTGCGCTTTTCGTTAACCTCTACACCGTGATGGGCTTTCGTTTGGTAGCTGCCCCGTATTCGGTGCCGGTGAGCTGGGCATCGATGATTTTTCTGTGTTATCTCAGTGGCACCCTGACAGCTAAGTTCAGTGGCAAGTGGAGCCAGTCCCATAATCCAGTTACCGGAATGATAATCGGAACCACCATCAGTGTGATGGGGATGTGGATTGCGGCAGCAGAGAACATTCCGGCGATGATGATTGGCCTGATGCTCATCAGCTCCGGAGCCTTCTTTACCCACTCGCTGGCTTATGCTTGGGTGAGCCAAAAGGCGTCTACGGCCAAAGCGACAGCGACTGCGCTATACCTTGTACATTACTATGCGGGGGGAAGCCTTGGTGGTTTCTACCTGATTGCCTGCTGGCAATATGGTGCCTGGCCTGGAGTATTAGCTGGCGGCATGGTGTTGTATGGCGTGATTTATTTGCTATGTATTCGGTTAATGAGTAATACCAAACTGAATAATTATCTTGCCTATCAGCGAGATTGAAAAGGCTCAGATACAAGGCGCTTGATCGCAGGTGTATTCATATCCATCAAAATCAAGCAACGCTGTAGCTGAGCCTTAGCAACTCGCCCTCTGGGAGCGTGCCAACCGCTCGATATCTGCCCCAAATTGCTTTGATGTAGAACCACTATATCTTCATCAATTTGGCTTGCTATCAAACGGCTGGCATCGCTCTGATTGGATAAGATAATTGTTCAGTTTGGTATAAAGAAAAAGCCGCAGTAGAAGGTGTTCAGCCTGCGGCTTAAGGGGGGACATGGGTGCTAACTTAATATTTGAATTGGCCGACAACCTCATCAAGTTGCTGGGCCATTGTCGAAACATCATGGCTAGCTGTTGATGACTGGTTAACCGCCGTAGCGGTGCTTATTGCCAGCTCTGAAATGCGAGTGATATTTTTATCAATTTCAGCAGATACCATAGCTTGTTGCTCCGATGCTGAAGCAATTTGTAGATTCTTGTCAGAAATTTCTGTAATCGCATCCACAATGCGATTGACCGAATCCGTAGCCTGGTTGGTCTGGTTGACGGTCAGCTCTGTTTGCGACTGGCTCTGCTGCATGATGGTAACGCTCTCCTCAACCCCGCTGTGCAGTCTGTCTATTGTTTCTTCTATCTCCCGGGTTGAACTATGGGTACGCTGTGCCAACTGGCGTACTTCATCCGCAACAACAGCAAAGCCACGGCCGTGTTCTCCGGCCCGTGCAGCTTCGATGGCAGCATTGAGAGCCAGCAGGTTAGTCTGATCGGTAATGTCGCGGATCACGGCAATCACTTTATTAATATTGGTACTTTCAACTTCAAGGCGTTCAATTAGTGCCTGTGATTGGGCGATATCCATGGCAAGGGTCTGGATGCATTCGCCAGCTTGTTGGCTGGTTTGCAAGCTGCTCTGCGCTTCAGCTTTTACTTTTTCAGCGGAATTGGCGGCGTCATTGATATTGCTGGCGATTTCGTTGCTGGTGGCTAATAGCTGATTAATAGCCGCGGCGACATTGGACGATTCGGCTTGTTGTTGCTCGGCGTTGGTCAAACTGTTATCAGATGCAGAGGTTGACTCGCTGGCAGCATTGGACAGTTGCTGTGATATGCCCGCAATCCCCGAAATAATCGACTGAAGTTTGGAGGTAAATTTGTCAAAAGAGTGACTGAGCTCTGCCAGCTCGTCATTGCCATCGTCATTCATCCTAGCGGTTAGATCCCCGTTGCCTTCAGCGATGTCCTTCATCATATGGTTAACAGTATGCAGACGTTTGGTAATTTGACGGCTGAAAGCGAGTAGGACAATGGTCATGATCAGGGTGAGCGCGATACCGCTGATAGCAAGAGTGAGCTTCTCTTGCGTCTGTAGACTATTGATATCACCCAGGATTGCTAACTCTAGTTGGTCGATTTCTTGTTCAACTACATGGACTTTTTGCCTTAGCTCGCCATAAAGCCCTTCGGTATAAGTCAAACCGATCGTGGTGTAGCCTTCAACCAGCTCTTCAAACATCATTTGATACATTATCAGGCTGCGCCTTAGTCCTTTTTGCTCAGCCCGGCTGTATGGTTTGTCCCTGATCGTTTGTTGTAGAGTGTCGATATTGTTATTGAAGAATGTCAGGTGCTCGGCGTTTTTGGTAATGATGAAGTCTTTCTCGTTGCGCCGGAGGGTGAGAAGCATGCGGTATAACTGTTCATCGCCCGTGACGAGGACTTTCTCTTCGGCAACATTGGCGGCATTATCGATATTGCCACGTAGTCCGTCAGCCATAGTCAGGCCAATTAGGATGCTTTGATCGGTAATGACGTTAAACTGGGTCGAATATTGGTCAAGCAAATCCAGAGCATTGTTGAAACTATTTTCATGCTGGCTGCTGTATTGATTCAAGGTCTCTTTGATCCGGTTGATGCGGTCTGTTAGCGCAATTTGATCCTTGTTAAATTTCTCAATGTACTTAGCATCTAACCGGGCAAGAAAGTCTTTTTCATGGCGGCGTAATTTCAGCAAGTCGGCTTTGCTGTGTGCGATCTCTTGTGCGGCAAACTGCAAATCATCGATTTTTTTGAAAGAGATAGTTTCAAAGACGCCGAATGCAAACATTGAAGCGACAAGAGAAAAACAGATGAGGTATAACTTTGCTTTGATAGTCTGAAGAGACAGTATGCGCATTATTGACTCCCATAGTCGTTGTCTACACCGAGTCCACACGGTGATGTCCATAGGGTAGGATCAATGATGATAGTAAGTGGCTAGCTACTGCATACTTCAGCGATAGGGTTATCATCCTGATGTGCCCCTGCATGTTGCCTTTCTCTCATCCCTGAGAGGCAGGGCGTGACCATAAAGGCAGTCATCGCCCGTATTGTTGGACAGTATTGACTGTTTTTCTTATGGCACATGAATAACTATAGGATCTATATCAGGATATTAGTAATAAAAAAGAAGAGGCCAGCTAGGCCCCCTTTGAATTACTCGATAGCCATGGCTAGTACAGAGACTGGATGAATCGTCTCAAGGTCGGTATTTTCTTCAATTTGCCATTTGCAGGTTTCGCAATCAGTAATAGCAAAATCGGCGTTTTCCTCGCGGATCTGCTTAAAGAGTTTGCTACCAATGGCCATCGAGGTGTCATAGTTTTCTGTTTTAAAGCCATAGGTACCAGCAAGGCCACAGCATTGGCTATCTAAAACGACGAGTTCTAATCCCGGGATCATTTTGAGTAGCTCAATGGTATACAGGCTGCCGCCAGTACGCTCAAGGTGGCACGGCGTGTGGTAGACCACCTTCTTATTGATCGGCTTCATCTTCGGAGCATTACCGTTCATGAAGTTCTTGAGTAAAAAGCGAGTGACAAATTCCATTTTGTCAGCGACCTGGCTGTTATCAACTTTTAGCACTTCAGGGTATTCTTCACGAAGGGTGAACGAACAGGTTGAAGAGGTCGAAATGATTGGCGCGTCATATTTTTCAATGGCTGCGGTAAAGTTTTCAACGTTTAACTTGGCATTTTTCTTCGCTTTATCAAAGAAACCATTGGCAATCAACGGAACTCCGCAGCACTTTTCCTTATCCAGTAGTTGAACACCAATGCTCATTGCATTCATCACTTTGACAAAGTCTTTGCCAAGTTGTGGATGGTTGTAGTTCACATAGCAGCCGTGAAAGTAGTGAACCTGCTGTGGATACAATGCCTGGCTGGTACAGTTTTGTTTATACCAGCGGCGGAAAGTACCGTGGGAATACTTTGGCAGGCTCTTGTGATCATGCACCCCAATAGTTTTGTGCATGATTTTTTTGACAGGTTTCATGCTGGTGATGGCATTGACGACTGGCGCAAAAGGCGTTGCCGCAGAGCCCATCAGATCGGTATGGCTGAGAACAAAATCTCGGATCGTCTTGATATTCAGCGGTAGTTTGGCATGTTCATCACGAGCGACCGCAATCATGTCTCCGATCTTCACTCCGGATGGGCAGGCTGTTTCACAGCGCTTGCAGTTGGTGCACAGTTTCAGGGTTTCATCATAAAATTCAGGGCTTTTAATACGCAGGCGTTCGCCATCAGGACCGCACTGTTTTGGCCCGGGATACTGTGGGTTCGCTTTCGCAACTGGGCAGTATACGGTACATACGGTGCACTTGATGCACTGATCAAAACTGGTGTCTTTTTTTAGAAGGCTCATGCGATAGTCCTTTCTTGTTGTTCGTTTTCTGTTGTTTGGCAGTGTTGCTGTGCCTTAATCATTTGTTCGGCCACATAGTATCCGGTGCTGATTGCGACACCACTTCCACACCCTTCAAAGACAGGATCATAATGTGCGAGTAGGGCACCGGCGCAATAAAGGTTGCCGATTGTCTGGTCGTTAATTGACGGCTGTAAGTATGAATTACTGGTAACCCCCATTTTTAGGAACGGGTGGCTTTGCTTGGTAAAGAACTCGGATTGATACCAGTGATCCCGGTGGGGAAGTTCGGTCATGTCCAGCCCGAATACGGGTTCTTCAATGGCATGGCGCTGCGCATTCATGCCGCGACTGAAAAAACTCCCGCTTGCTATAAGGTAGTGATCGGCGGTTAGTGGCATATCACGATGGTTTTTGGTGTAAATACGTTTAAGTTCACCGTTCTCGAAATCACCACTTCGTACTTCGTCACCAGCCAGGATTAAGCCGCCTAGCGCCATGAAGTGTGACTTCATGGTTTCTTCAAGGCGAATGCCTAGCAGGGAAGGTGGCATGGTCGGAATTTCACATATCTTATAGCCCGTTAAGCCTTCTAGCAGCTTGATGGTGGCAGCACCGTCACCATTGCCGAATATTGCTGGCAGTATCACCAGATCGGCCTGGCCCACTTGATGGATCATCGACTTGGCGAAAGTATGAAGCTTGGTTTCATCGCGCAGTACACGTGAAAGATCAATAGAGCGGAATTCACACGGGTTGCGCTGCATGGTGTCAAAATCGGGTAGTTCAATAGCTGCAGTACTGATAGCAACATCTTTAAATTGAGGTAGTTTTGCCAAGTTGTCGGCAGCGAGCTTAGGTTGGAAATCTCGGAAGCCATCAATGGTGACAAGTGCGATTTTACTCAAACCTTGTGCTACATCTGAAAATGGAAATTGGTGAACCGTTTGTTGGGATAGCCAAGTTGAACGGAATGTTCCCATCGGTGTAACGCGTAGATGGTTGGAGTCATCTTCTTGCGCTGTCAGGTATACACTGCGCTTTTCCATCATGGCTTGGTACCAAGCCAGTGCTTCTCGGACTGGCTTGTCGCCAAGTTTGCTATAAGGGTGATCAGGGCTTTGAATTTTCAGTGTATCAAAAGCTGCAAAAGGGTTAGCAACTGGCTGTCCGTCGGGTAGACGGCTCAGTACATCGATAGAACCCGATGAAAAGTGTAGGGCGCTCTGGCCTGCAGCAATAACAGCCGTTTTCAATCCTGCCTCGGCACAGCGGATCGCACAACTTAAGCCGGCAACACCACCACCAATAATTAAGCTATCAAATTTCATTGTGCGGCCTCGTCTGATGTTTCGCTGGTTGTGGTTTTAGGTGCTTGATTCTTTGTCGCTATAGTCTGTTGTTCAGGGAGATCGCTGACACCAAATAAGCCTTCGTAAATCCAATAGGTGAACTCACCTTCACGCAGTGCATCACCCCAGAACACGGGCTTGATGCCTTTCCAGCGCTCTTCAAGAAACTCGCTTAGCAGGTGACTGGCTTCGGTACCGGAGGTCTTGCCATACTCTGAGAATAATCCTGCTGCACGGTAAGAGCAGAGTTCTCCCTGGCAAGGTCCCATGCCGACGCGGGTACGGCGACGTAAATCAACCAGGTTGTGGACATCAAGCTCTTTAATGGCATATTCCACTTCACCACAAGTCACCATCTCGCACTCACAGATCACTGCCTGGCTTTTTTTGTCGCCTTTGAGAAATTTTTCTGCTCGTTCACCATGACGATAGTAGGCTGATTGATAGACGGGTTTTGCAAGGCTAGCTGTTTTCTTCGATTTCTCGACCGCTTTTTCTGAACCTGGAAGTGGCTTTTCATGGGTAATACAACGCTGGGTATTGCCAAGCTTTTTAGCCACCAGATCCGTGGTCCATTCAGCCATCATGCGGTAGGTCATCAGCTTACCGCCAGTGATGGTAATGAAGCCGTCCATGCCATCACGCTCAGCATGGTCAAGCAATACAATACCACGGCTGATATTACGGCCAGTGGTGTCGCCATCAACAGCAACCAAAGGACGTACCCCGGCATAAGCACGCAGTACACGGGTATTGGCCATAATCGGGGCGAGCTTGGCACCTTCTTCCAATAAGACGTCGATTTCTTTACTGGTTACGTGCAGATCGTCGATCTTGTCGTAGTCGATACGTTCCGAAGTGGTTCCGATCAGGGAAATGGTGTCACCAGGTACCAGGATGTCGGCATCTGAAGGCTTACGGCAGCGGTTGATCACCAAATTGTTGATACGATAATCAAGGATCAGCAGGGATCCTTTTGCCGGGAACATCTTGATATTTAGATCGCCATATTCGCAGATCTGCTGACCCCAGATCCCGGCGGCATTGACAACCTGTTTTGCATGGATGGCAAAGTGCTCGCCTGTTTTCAAATTCAGGCAGTTTACCCCTTTTACGGTATGACCATCGCGGATCAGGCCGGTAACCATGGTGTGGTTGAACAATCGCGCACCGTGTTCAACGGCATCGAGTACGTTGGATGCGGCAAGACGAAATGGGTCCAGTGTACCGTCAGGCACTTTAACGGCGCCAATGAGATCGGGGTTACAGTTTGGTTCTAGTCGCAGTGCTTCCTGAGGGGTTAACTGCTCGACATCAATATCAGCACTCTGGCAGGCTGACAGGAAGGTTTTCTGAAAGTCGAGATCATCATCAGGCAATGAGATAAACAGCCCTTGCGTATCTTCAACGCAGTGGCGGGCAATATTTTTCAGGATCCGGTTTTCCTGAATACATTCTTCGGCGGATTCCTGATCAGTAACAGCATAACGCGCCCCTGAATGGAGCAGGCCGTGGTTGCGTCCGGTTGTGCCTGAAGCGAGATCATCCCTTTCAACCAGAATACAATTCATCCCTCGTAATGCACAATCACGCATGATGCCCGTGCCGGTTGCGCCCCCACCGATGATAACAACGTCTGTTTCAAACCAACTATTCATGTTCGTTTTCGCTTATTGTTTTGGCCAGTTACTCAGGAACTGTTTGATTCCCTATCTTATGAGAATAAATATGCCACTTTTGGCGCGGGTTTTATTTGATCTATTACACATTAATGAGCGAACGAGCGTTCGTTCGCACCCGTTTTCGTTTGTTTGAGTGAAAACTAAACAAAAAAGAGCCATGAGTTATAGGGTGGACCGGTGAATACGAAGACGGCCTCAGGATGGCATTTTCTTTAACTTGAAACGACTGATAACTTACAGCTAGTATTGTGTATACAGAATAAGGAATATTCGTTAGGGGCGTTATGGTGAAAGGTTGGCTATCCGGAAGTGTCTTGCTGTTCAGCTGCATGATGAGTTTGCCGTGTTTCTCTCAGGATGAGCTTGTTTTTTATGCCGTAAACTATCCTCCTTATCTTCTCGTAAACGACAGAAATCAAGTAAGCGGTATGGATGTTGACGTCGTATCTGCAGCGTTTGATGTTGTCGGGCAGCCCGTTGAGTTTGACGTATTGCCATGGAAGCGAATTATGAAGTTGATGAAAAATGGCGAGATTGCAGGATCGATGTCTTGCAGCCAACGTAAGTCAAGATTGGAATACATGTTGTTTAGTGAGCCAGTCAGTATCACTCGGCAGGCAGCGATCACGCACAAGGAAATGGATACGAGTTCAATCCATAAGCTAGCGGATTTAAAGCGCTACAGTGTTACCACAATTGAGGGATGGGGAAGCGAAACTAAGCTCATCAAACAAGGGATCCCCCACACCGTGACCAAAGACCTTCGTTCCAGTTTAGTGAGTGTGTTGTATCGTGGGGTTGACGTTTTCTATGGCCCTGAGTTTCCCACGCGGTATCGTGCGAAGAATATGGGAGAAAAACCCCATATTAAAGCAACATACTTAGATGATATACCGTCGCATAATCTGCATCTATGTGTAAGTAAGGCTTATCCTAACAGCGCTGAAATTGTACGCTCTTTTAATCAAGGGCTTGCTGTCATCAAACAAAATGGTACTTATCAACGAATACAAGATAAGTATTTTTAGATTCGATGACTGAGGGAAAAGGATTTGAAATTGAATTTAGCAGTTAAGCAAGCTGTTTACGTTCTCATTGCCTCGCTCTGTTGCGGGATTCTGTCTTCGATAGCGCAAGTATATTTTGATTTGCAGCAAGTGCGAATCAGCCAGTCAGAAAGTATTGAGCGTTCTGTGGATTTACATCGTGATACACTGGGTCGTGCTTCATATAATCTGGATGAACAGCAGGCTAACGATATTCTTACCTCTCTAATTCGCCACCCTTTAATAAAACACGCTCAAGTACTCGATGATTTTGGTGACGTCCTTGGGGTAAAAGAGCGTAGTGAGTCATACGTGATGACGGAGTTCCGGCGTCTGGTCTCTATGTTGATACATGTGCCTCTGCAGCGCACTTATAGCATTAATGTTGGCTCGAGAGGCAAACGACAAGCGAGCCTTGAAATTGCTGTTGATGAGTCGGCATTAGCGAATGGAATAGCGAGCCGAGTTATTGTCAGTATTGGTTTCTCCATCTTTTTTACTCTTATACTTTCCGCATTGTTTCTGGGTATTACCTATCATTATATTTCAATGCCGGTGATCCGTATTTCTCAATGGATCAGGAGTTTAAACACCTCGGGAGATATTGATTCTTTACCTTATACTAAAGAGGACGAACTTGGGTTACTGGTTCAGCGCTTCAGAGAAGAGTGGCATGCAAATCAGTCTACGTCGGCGAAACTCAGCCAGATGTTAGAGGAAGTCAGTAGAAATGAAAGGTTTTCTCGGTTATTGATGGAAAACTCCAGTGATGCCATGTTTCTCTGTTTGCCGAATACTGAAATTTTCTTGGTAAACAACCGAGCCGAATCTATAACAGGCTGTGAGTCAGATCAATTAACAGGGGAAAGTTTAGCGGTTTACAGCCAATTATATTCTTTAGCCGAATTGAAACTGTTTTTTAAAAGAGTGATTAAGGAAGAAATCCTAGGCTATGAAGATGTATTTCTCCCAGCCAAGCTAGGCCAACAACAAGAGTTATACTTAGAATGCCGAGTTGCTTCATTATTACTTGATGGTAATGATTACGTGATGGTGAATGCTAGGGATGTAACGGAAAGAGTGGTTGCAGAACAGCGAATTCATCAACTGGCCTATTATGACTCGTTGACTCAACTTGCTAATCGACGCTTATTTTCAGAAAGGCTAGAAAGTGGAATCCAATCGCATCTTCGAGAAGAAATATATGGTGCGGTATTCTATTTTGACTTAGACCGATTTAAGAATATTAATGATTCAATGGGGCATTCGGTCGGTGATAGCGTCTTATGTGAAGTAGCAAATCGAATTCGTGACATTGCACCGGATGAGGCGACATGTGGCCGGCTAGGAGGCGATGAGTTTGTGCTTGCCTTACCTCATATAGATAGCAGTAGTGAAATTGCAGCTGAGCGTGCGCTACTACTGGCCAAACGGTTGTTAACGTTTCTTTCTGAGCCGATTCAAATAGACGATATAACACTTCATACGACAAGTAGTATTGGTATTGCAATATTTCCAGAAAAGGGTATTGATGCGCATGAGCTATTACGCCGAGCGGATACAGCGATGTATCGAGCTAAAGCCTTAGGTCGAAATAGTATCCAGTTCTTCGAACGAGAAATGCAGTTTGCCGCCCGACAAATATTACAGTTAGAAGAAGGGTTACATGAAGCATTAAGCCAGGATCAGCTTGAAATATGGCTCCAACCTCAAACCAGATCGGACGGTGAAATCTTTGGCGCTGAAGTTCTTGTTCGATGGCGCCATCCTGAGAAAGGCATCGTGATGCCTGGTGCTTTTATTCCGCAGGCTGAGGAGAATGGTTTAATTGTTGATATTGATAAGTGGGTCCTGAAAGAAAGTATTAGTGTATTAAGCAAATGGTGCCATGATGGGCTCCCGGATAGCTTTAAGCGAATGGCCATTAATGTCAGTCCCGCTCATTTCCTGCAAGTCGATTTTGTGTCTTACATTATTGAACTCTTAGATGAGTTTTATGTGGCTGGAGAGTACATAGAACTTGAAATAACAGAGAACCTATTGCTGCATAATTTTGAGCTGGCGAAAAATAAGATGCAGTTGCTCAGAAATAAAGGCATAACATTCGCTATTGATGACTTCGGAACTGGCTACTCTTCTTTAAAGTATTTAAAAGAGCTCCCACTTGATGTACTTAAAATCGACCGCTCCTTTGTTGATGGTCTGACGGACGGTTCAGATACTTCTTCTCTTGTTGAAGTTGTGGTGACCATGGCAAGAAAATTAGGGATGACCGTAATAGCCGAAGGGGTTGAGACCAAAGCGCAGCTCTCAATTTTAAATCACCTAGGTTGTGAGCAGTTTCAAGGTTATCTATTAGGATATCCACAACCGCTGCAGGAGTTTCAGCAATCAATGAGGAATAGAGAGCGCTTAGAGGTTTTGGCGCAAAGTTGTGAAGAAGTATAGCTGCACCGATTTTCATATTTTCAAGAGACTATGTCTAATTCCAAATGATCTTGTTGGCGTTTCTACGCTAAGACGGATTGTTCCTCATCGAGTAACTTTACTCGGCTAACGATTACCGCTGTCAATGGCAGACAAGGCAGTATAACTACTGAGCCATTTGTGTGCATAACGTATAATGCTATGCGCACAGATGGTTCTTTGTGGATTGTGTAAGCCTCACCTTGTGTCAGGCGAACACTTTACGGCGCTCATTGCCCTGGTAACGAAAGCCAATGGGATGGAAGCGACAGCAATCTCGGCCTGAATCTTTGCACTCATACAAGGCGCGATCTGCGCGTTCAATCATTGATGACAGCGTATCACCGCCGGAGAAGGTTGAAATACCAATACAGGTTGTTATTTGTAACTTGGTTTCGTCATAACCAATGGGTAGCTCGAGCTGGCGGATATGGCGGAGCATTCGATCTGCGATTTGTTCTGCCATGTCTGCATCACAGCGTGGGAGAAAGAGGATGAACTCTTCCCCGCCATAGCGGCCGAAGAGATCTGTTTTGCGGATTTTGCTTTGCATAAAATCGGCAAACCCACGTAGTACTTTATCGCCAGCACCGTGACCCCAGGTATCATTGATACGTTTGAATTTGTCGATATCGAACAGCAGGACAGAAAATGGCGTCCCTCGTGAATCGCAGTGGGAGAGCGATTTTTGTGCCAATTGCAGTAGCATGCGTCGGTTATAGATGCCGGTTAGTGGGTCTAGGGTTGCCTGGCGATACAGGCGCATCAGCATATACAGCTTGGACAGTTGTGACCAGATGACCATTAGAGCAAGGACATTCTGCAGCCAGTAATCGGCAAGATTTTCAGGCGTGAGTATCCGGTGGGCCTGGAAATCGACAAATAATTGGGTGATAGCAGTAATAGCCAATAGCCCGAGGCTTTCTTTTAAGGTGACGGGAAGAATGGTCAGGATGGCGACATGGAGGATAGGGAGTAAGGTATATCCATATTCAATACCACTGTGGGCGACTGGAAAATCGAGCACCTGCATGGAATAGAGATAGAACAGGTTTAGCCCAAGTACCATCGAGCTCATACACCACTGTGCTTGCTTTAGTGTGGTTTGCTGGCTGTTGATTCTGGCAATGGTAAATAAAGCTGCGCCGAGAGCAATACGGGCGATGGCAACGTCTGCCCCTAGGCGTTCGGGCAGGAAAATAATATCGAATGGTACCCAGAGAATGATCAAAATGCCCCAAACCACGGAAAGCATAGATATACGGTTACGCAGATAACCACTTCGGGTGTTCTGAAACGTCGCGCTATGCGCTTTTGCACTCCATAAATCAGGAATATATAGTTTTAGTGTTTTTAACAGCTGCTCTTGATTGTCTTGCATTCCTTGAGTCGGCCTAGTCATCTGCGTCCTGTTATTTGAATGTTTGTCTGCCAATTATTGTTTTTATTTGCATATAAAATGAGGCAGCGCAAAGTCAACACAAATTGTCCGTGATTAAAGGATAATTATTCTACATATTGAATAAACAAACCGTGATATTGATCCAGTATATTGATTGGTATTTCTAATGTTATTGGTTCGATAAATTAATGGGTCGCCAAATGTTGACAGAAAAAATGGCAGAAAGGGCGGTTTACCGAGGACTTGCTTGTGCAATCAATCAATGAACTTGCTATGATCCCCCCTCATTTTTATCAACACAAGTGTAAGCATGTTTACAGGTTATTTGACGTTTCTGATCCCCGCTTTATTAGGAGCACAGCTGATTCTGACTTTGGTGTTAACCAAAGGTGAGATTTGTCCGGGCCAACGAGGCAGGGTACATAAAATGTTGCCTGTAATCTTGGCTGGTTGGGTTGTGGCGGTGATCAGCCAGCCTGCTGCCGTGTTGCCTTTGCTTACGTTGGGTGTCTTTACCTTTAAGGTAAAGACAGGTAAAACGCGTGATGCCGGGCCCCTTAAAGTACTTTATGCTGCTGATACTCTGGCAGCACTAAGCTGGCTATTGCTTTTGCCAGCAATGAGTCTTCCTCAGATAGGCTTGAGTCTTATGGCCGTGGCTCTGTTTGGTGCGTCTCTGGCTCATTTATTATTGACCCTGGCGCGTACGCGCCTGCAGGCATTTCACCGGATCTTACCTTTTACCGGCTTTGTCAGTGCGATTATTAGCGTGTTGCTGATGCTGTGGCTACTTACCGGCATGGACGAGCCAACATTGCAGACAATGACGACTGACGTTGTGGGGGCATTGGTTTTACTGGTGTTGTCGTTGTTGGTCTGGGCTGGGCATCTCTTACTGACGAAGACTGTAAACCGTTGGCAGCTGTTGGCGGCTTCATTGCTGCTGGTGGCGTCAGGGAGTATGCAGCTAGCACTATTCTGATCCCATTCTTAGCAAGTTGATGGTCTGAGCCCTTCCAAATGGAAGGGCTTTTTGTAGCAGGCTAGCGGAGAATGGCTATGCTTATCTGTAGGTACAGGGCACTGATACCGATGAAGACGATCTAAGGGGTTAGTATGGAAATTAGCAATTTACTGAATATGGATGGCAATATCGTTCTCGGTATTGTTAACGAAAGGCTTCGCCTGGAGTGCTCGACGATCGAAGAGTTAGTGAGTCGATACGAGCTGGATTCTGATGAATTGAACAATAAGATGGAAGCGTTGGGTTATCACTACGATCCCATCTCTAACCAGTTTAAATAAGCGACCTTACTTTAAGCTGCCTTAATTCCCTCTAGGTGGGTTTGGCATTGCTGTTTGGCTGTAGCAAAGAACGCCTGCAGATAATGCCTTTCCCGCTCAGAGGAGCGAATCGCAGCAAATAACCGTCGCCATAACCCATCCCCAAGTGGTTTGCTAACCACTAACCCCTGGCGGGCAAAGTCGTAGATAGCCCAGTTAGGTAGTGCCGCGACTCCCAATCCTGCTGACACCATTTGTACCAACATTAATGTATTGTCGGCCTGCTTCCAGTTGGCTGGCTCGATTTCTGCCGGTTGCAAAAAATGCTTTACTACATCGAGTCGTCCTTTCTGAACCGGATAGCTGAGCATGGTTTGTTCGGCCAAGTCTTGTGGGGAGATGTAGTCTTTGTTTGCCAGTGGAGATTGTGGCGATACTATCAGGCGCATTTCGAAATCAAACAGAGGCTCGAAGTGCACTTCACTACGGGGTTGGATATCGGAAGTGATCACCAAGTCGAGTTCGCCAGCGCTCAGCGCCGGCAGGGGCTCAAAGCCGAAACCTGATGAAAAATCCAGTGTCACGCTAGGCCAGTTGATCTGGTATTCCTTCAGTGCTGGCATCAACCACTGAAAACAGGAATGGCATTCAATGGCCATATGCAAACGGCCATTGGCATCTTCTTTCAGGCTGGCAAGTTCATGCTCGGCCTTGGTGATACGCGGGATCAGCTCGTCAGCCAGGCGAAGGAGTATTTCACCTTCTGCTGTGAACTTGACCGGGCGGGTTTTTCTTAGAAATAGCTGGCCGCCGAGCCGTTGTTCCAAATCTTTAAGCTGGTGGGATAGTGCAGATTGGGTCAGGCATAAGGTATTGGCTGTTGCTGTCAGCGAGCCTGTATCCCGTAATACCGATAGTGTTCTAAGGTGTTTAATTTCAATCATGACTTCTTCTTACTGTCCCTGTCGCAAAATACTCATTCCTAAACTTTATCCGTTGAAATACAGCCGGTTTCAGATGACTGCGGGATGAGTCGATAGTTTCAATGTACCTGCTAACTTGGGCGGTGTAAACATCTAGACGGCTATATGGGTGGTTGGTTATGAGATCTTATGACTATTAATTTTTCTCATAATCAATGTGAGTGATAAGAAATTGTTCATGTTATGAGGTTAAGTCATTGTTTAGTCATCGACAGTTACCAGCATTAGAGAGACTGCAATAATGACAACGAAGACTAATAAAACCACCACCCATATTCTGGGTTACCCACGTGTAGGTAGCCAGCGAGAGTTAAAGTTTTCCCAGGAAAAGTACTGGCGAGGCGAGATTGAGCAAAAAGATCTGAAGGATGTCGGCAGTTTGCTGCGTCATCGTCATTGGGGGGATCAGGTAGGTGCCGGATTAGACTATGTCTCGGTGGGTGATTTTGCCTGGTACGATCATGTGTTGAGCACCAGCATGCTGCTGGGCCACATCCCTAAGCGCCACAACAACGGTTTTCCTGATCTCGATACCTTATTCCGTGTCGCTCGCGGTAAGGCTCCGACAGGGTGCGCCTGTGCTGCCTCAGATATGACTAAGTGGTTTAATACCAACTATCACTATATCGTGCCGGAATTTAGCAAAGAAGATCAGTTTAGTGTTAGCTGGCAGCAACTTTTTGAGGAAGTGGCGGAGGCTAAAAAAGCCGGACATGACGTGAAGCCTGTTCTGTTGGGGCCTGTGTCATATCTGTGGCTTGGTAAAGAAAAAGATGCAGGTTTTGATCGCCTGTCTCTATTGCCGCGTTTGTTGACGGCGTATCAGCAGATCCTGGGTAAGCTGGCCGGACTTGGTGTGGAGTGGGTACAGATTGATGAGCCGGTATTGGCGCTTGAGTTGCCAAAAGCATGGGCTGAGTCATTTAAACTGGCCTACCAGGTATTAAATGGCGGTACGAAACTACTATTGACGACTTATTTTGACAACATTACTCATCACCTAGACAAAATTGTTGAGTTGAAAGTCGATGGTCTGCATGTTGATTTATCATCGTCGCCAGAGCAACTGGGTGAAGTGGTTGCAGCTTTGCCTGAAAACTGGGTACTTTCTGCCGGAGTCATTAATGGCCGTAATGTATGGCGTGCCGATCTGGCGCAATTGCTGACAAGCTTACAACCAGTCAAGGAAAAACTGGGTTCACGTTTGTGGCTGGCGAGTTCTTGCTCATTGCTGCACAGCCCGATTGATTTAGATTTGGAAACCGAGATTAATTCTGAAGTGCGCCAGTGGTTGTCGTTTGCCAAGCAGAAATGTCGTGAAGTGACGTTGCTGGCTCAGGCACTGGATGGCAGTCAATTAGCTGAGCAAGAGTGCCTGCACTACAGCGCCCCGATCAAAGCCCGAGCAACCAGCGAATTGGTAAACAATGCTGAGGTACGCCAGCGTACTCTGGCAATCACGCCTGCCTTGGCAGAGCGCAAAGCGCCTTATGCCGAGCGAGCAAGGCAACAACGTACTGCACTTAATTTGCCATTGCTGCCAACGACGACGATTGGCTCATTCCCACAAACCGATGAAATACGCGTTCAGCGTCGCGACTTTAAGGCCGGCCGACTCACAGAGGCCGAATATAATACGGCACTGAAAGGCCATATCGCCGATGCGATTGAGCGTCAGAAAGAGCTCGATCTAGACGTGCTGGTTCACGGAGAAGCCGAACGTAATGACATGGTCGAGTATTTTGCCGAGCTACTGGAAGGTTTCGCTGTAACCCGTTTTGGCTGGGTACAAAGTTATGGCTCCCGCTGTGTAAAGCCTGCGATTATTGTCTCTGATATCTACCGTGCCAAACCGATGACAGTAGAGTGGACAAGCTATGCCCAGTCGCTAACTGACAAACTGGTGAAGGGCATGCTCACCGGGCCAGTGACAATCCTTGGTTGGACATTCCCGCGTGAAGATTTGACTCGGGAAGCTGTTGCTAACCAGATTGCTCTGGCATTACGTGATGAAGTGGCTGATCTCCAGGCTGCCGGGATTAAGGTCATCCAGATTGATGAACCTGCTATTCGTGAAGGGTTACCACTGAAAGCTTCGCAGTGGCAGGCGTATCTTAAATGGGCGGTCAATGCTTTCAAGATTTCAGCGGCCAGCGCTGAGCCGCAAACGCAGATTCATACCCATATGTGTTATAGCGAATTCAACGATATTATTGAGTCTGTTGCGGCACTGGATGCGGATGTGATCACGATTGAAACTTCACGCTCGGATATGGAGTTGCTCAAAGCCTTTGAAGAGTTTGATTATCCAAATGAGATTGGGCCAGGTGTATACGATATCCACTCGCCGAATATTCCGGATGTTGAGCATATTACCCAGCTGGTAGAAAAAGCCGAAGCGTTGATTCCCGCAGAAAGGCTATGGATTAATCCAGACTGTGGTTTGAAAACCCGTAACTGGGAAGAGACTGAAGCAGCATTAAGTAACTTGGTGACAGCCGCTAAAGCCCTTCGAGAACAATGGCAGGCAAAAGCGGTATAACATAAAAAGAGTCTTCGATGATTTTAAAGAGCGCATGTGCGCTCTTTTTTTTGTTAGGGTTTTCATAAATATTGGAAAAAAAACAAAAAAAGACTTAAATGAATAGAATGGAGTGAATATTGATAAAAAGGATTTTATGGAGCGCCGACTATATTTCATCACATTATTTTCGATTTTGATGGGCATAGTTTTATCATGCCTTCTTTTTGGGCTTTTTTATCAAGTTGAAACAGTAAACATCCATCGTGAATTTGAAACCGAAGTTGAGAAAAAATCAGATGCCATCGCCAAGGAAATGGAGCTGCATTTTGAAGCTTTGCACAGTATCAAACTGGCTTATGACAGCTATGGCCTACTTGAGGCTGATGACTTTTCGGCATTAGCGACAACAATCCTGAAACGCCATTCGACAATCCAGGCCTTAGAGTGGATCCCAATAGTGAAGGGATATCAACGTGCATCAATGGAAGGAGAAGCGGCAACACGTATTCCAGGTTTTATGTTTACCGAGCGGGTTGCAACGGGAGAGATGGTTCGCGCACCGGTTAGGCCGGTTTACTACCCTGTGTATTATCTTGAGCCCATAGCGGGCAATGAAGCCGCTTTAGGCTATGAGTTAGGCTCGAATTCAGTTCGACTTGATGCAATTCATCGAGCGAGAGATACAGGCAGTTTGCAGCTCTCGGAGGGGCTAAAACTGGTTCAGACCAACGATAAGCAAAATGGTTTATTAAGCTTTATCCCTGTCTATCAGATAGTTTCACCGCAGACGCTTCAGCAGCGGCAAGAAACATTGCTAGGGTTCGTTTTGGGGGTGTTTAAACTGGATGAAATACTTTCGGCCACTTATGTCAGTGGTGAAGAAGAGAAAATGATGTATACCCTGATCGATGTAGGGGCATCGGCTGATAATAAGGTGTTATATAAGCAATCTAATTTTGGTAACCAGCAGCATTCATTAGAAACAGAGTACAGCTATACCCATGAGGTCCTTGATCGAGGAGGGCGGCGTTGGGTACTCGAAGCGACCCCAACAAAGGCGTACTTTGCAAAGAAAAGAACGGAAACTCCCTGGATTGTGTTCGCGGTAGGGAATGTATTTTTTGGTATGTCCATCTGGTTTGGTTTCATAACAATGAAGCGTAATAAGGTGATATTGCAAGAAGTCGATATTAAAAATAAAGAGTTGAATGAAGCAAATACCAAGCTTGAACGCATGACTAAAACGGATGGTCTAACGGGAATTGCCAACCGACGGTTTTTCGATGAATATTTTGAACAGGAATTTCGGCGGGCACAGCGTGAAGACAAACCTATCGCTTTGCTCCTTATCGATATCGACTATTTTAAAGCGTTTAATGATACCTATGGGCATCAGGCCGGTGATCGCTGCCTGAAGTTGGTGGCAACTGAAATTGAACGTGTGCTGAAGCGTCCGGCGGACATGGTGGCACGTATAGGCGGAGAAGAGTTTGGTATTTTGCTGCCAAATACCACTAATGGTGAAGTTGTTGCTAAACAGTGTCGCGCCGCTGTTGAACGTTTGAGTATCGAGCACCGGGGGGCAAAAGAGGCGGCATTTGTTACCGTATCCATTGGGGCAATATCGGCGGAAAGTATTAAAGGGCATACAACTGATATGTTGTTTAACACCGCTGATGCAGCTTTATATCAGGCTAAGAAGGCGGGGAGGAACAGAGTGAGGGTGATCAAGCTCCACGCTGAGCTGCCTGCGGTAATGGCGACGCAATGTTAGCTTTTTAATTTTAGCATTCAGGGCGAGGGAATAGCTCGCCCTGCTGGTATTGGTTTACTTTACATCGCTACGCTTGAAGGTCAGTGTACTGTTGGCATTTGTCAGCGTCAGCTCATTACCGGTAACGCTTGCATCGCTCCATTCCATTAGGGTGCTGCTCATTACTCTTTCCATTTCCATTGCAGGATCTGGGCAAGCCATCATCGTCATTCCCATCTTTTCAATACGTAGCTTGCCGTCTTTTAATTCAGCCTGTCCGAAGTAACGGTTGCAGCCAGAGTGGCCATTGGCTGACATGTCAGTGCTCAATTCAAGGTTTGGCGCTTTAAAAGGCTCCGGTAGTTCAACCGCTTTGTTATCTACTTTGGTTAATACCCAGTTATGGGTTGCCAAATCTGACTCGGCGACTACCTTTGCACTGCTGCTATTGTTGGCTGCACAAGCAGCAAGGATAACTGGTAATGCTAAAACGGCTAGAAAACGTTTTTTCATAATATGATTCCCGGAGTATGATTTTTATGTTGCGCTTATTCGAACATAAGTTCCCTGAATAATAGGTTAATAACTTATAGTATCAATTATACGCTGTTTCTTTTTGTATGACTCTAATATAGAGCAAGAGTTCCCTATTATGAACACTTCGTAAATACCTATAGATTAGAAAAGATCACTGTTTTTGTGAATATTTATTAATCTCGGCTGTTCCTTTATTAAGGGTAGCTTGCCAAATGTTAGCTCGGTTTATGTTAGGCGGATGTCATTTCTACACGGTTCAATAGATTTTAACCATTCATGTGCGCTTAATAAGCAAGTGACATTGATTTTCTGAATGATTTCCAGCGTGACATTATTGCTGTTCTTATCGTTCATCTTTTTTGTCGACCATATGAAGATGAACGTCTTGCTGAGGAAACGGGATGGACAGCCCCTCTTTGTCGAAACGAAGTTTTACTTCACGGGTAATATCCCAATATACATCCCAGTAATCTTCGGTTTTCACCCAGGGGCGAACAATAAAGTCGACTGACGAGGTATTCAAGGTATGTAGCTTGATGGTTTTTTCTGGGGATCGCAGTATCGCAGGGTGTGTGTCAACAATATCGTTCAGTACCTGCTCGGCCTGTTCGACACTGTCACCATAGCCAATACCAAAGACCATATCGACACGGCGTACACGCTCATGGGTCACGTTCTTGATGGTATCGCCCCAGATTTTGCTGTTCGGGACAATCATGATCTGGTTGTCAAATGTCTTGATTGTGGTGCTGACCAGGCTCATATGGCTGACTTTGCCTGAAACACCGCCTGCCTCGACAAAATCACCGACATCAAAAGGGCGGTAGATCAGCAACATCATGCCAGATGCAAAGTTGGACAGGGTATCTTGTAGTGCAAAGCCTATGATCACGCCCGCCACCCCAAAACCTGTCAGGATTGGGGTCAGGTTAAGGCCGATTTGCGACAAGGCAATCAACAACCCGACGATGAACACGCCTTTCCCGCTCATTGAGATAAAGAAATCCTGCATCAGCTGAGACATACGCAGGTTGGGTGATGATACTGCCCGGGTGACCATTCTTCGCGTCAGTTTTTTTAAGATCCTGAAGACGAAAATGATGAAAGCAAAAATGAACAATTTGAACAGCACTTGCGGGGTATTGTCGACTAACCACTGCCCAACGTTTTTTACCCAGCTTGAAAGCAGCGAGATCAGCACTTTGGGCTTAAGGAGTTCGTCAGTTAAGTTTCCTGTCACCTCAAACATTTGCTGGGTATATTGGGTGGTCTCGATCTCCATTTTATCAGCCAGCTCGACAAGAAAATTCAGGTTATCGATGTCACTGGCAACATTCCTCTGAGTCAGAAGGTGCTGCAGCTGGATCGATGGCTTCTCGCCTTCTGATGCCGTTTTCAATTGCTTGGTGAGCAGAGCTTCCTGTTGGCTATCAAAGGTGAGAGAAGCTGACATGAAGTCTAGCCGGTGCTTAATATCGTCGACGAGCGCTTGCGCACTTTCAGGATCGGGTGTGCCGAGCAGTTCGAGCCATTTATAGTTCACCCATTGTTCGCCAAGCATCCGGGTATAGAAACGGCGTGCTTCATCTAGGGACTTTTGCACCATCAACTTTTCTTCCTGACTGGCCTCGTCGAGCTTTTTCTCGTCAGCGGTAATTTTTTCACTCAGAAATTCAGATGCCTGCGAAATGAAGGTCACTTGTTGCTTTACATGCTGTAGCAACAAAGGGGCGGTTTCTTCGGTGCGGCTGTCGATTAAGTGCTTGATGACATTACGCAGCTCGTCATTTTTGTTGAGTAGCTGCATTTCAACGACACTTTTTGCCGAGCCTGATTTGGTCAGGGATTCTTGGTAGAGGGCGGTAATTTCTTGATCCAGCAAAGCCAGCTTTTGTGATTGTTCATCGTGTTGGTCGGCCAATACCAATGACGAGATGAAAAGCATGGTAATCATCAGTATGCGCATGTTACGGCTCACTCTGCTAACTGATTGAAAATATCACAGCAGGAGATCGACCCCTTGCTGTCATTGTTCAGGGCACTAATGCCTTGCAGCCTATATCTTGCTGACATAAAAAACGGTGATTGGATAGCTGGCTGCACCAGTCAGGCATATAGTCTTCCTGATTAAGGATAACGGTCATAGGGTGCTGCCGGAGGCTTAAAATGTAGATTAGGGCATTATAATGTTGGCGGTCGCAGATCAGGGTGTCGCAGGCCGAGACGGCAATGGTTTCAGCCATCAGCTGCAGATTAACATTTCTAGTTTTATAGAATGACATCAGCTCACTGTTCCGGCAGCAAATAAGATATTGCCTGGCGAGAGGAATGGATGATTGCAATATGCCGACTAATCGGGGGTTCTTCTTTTGTTTAGTTAGCAGGTTAACCCAGGTTGTTGCTTGCGTGATTTCTTTACACCTCTGCATAACATCACCCTATAATTCAGAAAAATATAATTCGCTCATGCATTTATTTAAAAATAGACAATACCGCCGACTTTGAAAACAGCGTTTTTATATTAAGAAGAGGTTGTGTGAAAATGTCAGCGCACGGTCAAAGTTTTGGAAAAAAAAAGCCCATACCAAGAGGTATGGGCAAGTAGCGAGTGTTAACAAAAATAATGAAAAAGTACACAAGTTAGCTTTGTTCTTTTTCGTTAAGCGATAGCTTGCTCTCCCTCTGTGGTGATTGTTTGCTTCACTTTAGTCGGAATGCGGAAAATCAGGGTATAGCTGACGGGTAGTACAACTAAGGTCAGTAGCGTCGCAAATCCCAAACCGAAGATGATCGTTACTGCCATCGCCACAAAGAATGGGTCAAACAGAAGTGGGATCATGCCAAGCATGGTGGTAATTGCCGCCATACCAACCGGCCTTACACGACTGACTGATGAGTCAAAGACTGCGTCGTAGGGTGATTTACCCGATTCAATCTCGGCACGGATCTGATCAACCAGCACAATACCATTTTTGATGATCATGCCGCTTAAGCTGAGCATGCCGAGAATGGCCATAAAGCTCAGTGGTGCATCTAGCAGCAATAGGCCAGATGCGATACCGATAATCGCAAGTGGAACATTGAACCAAATAACCAATGGCTGCCTGACTGAGTTGAAAAGAACCACGGTGATCAGGAACATCGCCAGATAGCCTAAAGGTAATGAGCTGAAGATACTTGCCTGCGCATCACGGGAGGTTTCGTATTCACCGCCCCATTCCAGGGTATATCCATCCGGAAGCCCGATAGCTTCCACTTTGTCCCGTAATTTGCGATGGACGGAGTCAGCGGTTTCACCGCTGCCAAGTACCGGATCGGCCAATATAGTTATCATACGCTTACGGTCACGGCGCATGATGATAGGGTTTTCCCACTCGGTGTCGAATGATGAAACCAACTGGGTGACAGGGACAAAAGTACTGTTTTCTGAACTCCATACTTGCAGTTTGAGCAGGCTATTGGCATCGAGTCGCTCTTGTTCAGGGGCTCGGGCTAAAATAGGCATCAGGTGTGATTGCTCACGGTAGGTACCGATTGTTTGGCCACTGAAGTTAACCAGTAATGCTGTATCGAGATCTTGCTTGCTGATCCCAACCTCACGGGACTGGGCAAAATTCATTTGCGGTCGAACAACGGTTACTTGATTACGCCAGTTGTGACGGACATTTTCAGCCGTTGGCTCAGCCAGGAAGATTTGCTCTGTCTGGTGGGCTAGCTGACGGAGTACCTGAGGATCTTCACCATAGAAACGTGCCTCTATCTTAGCTGCCGGAGAAGGACCGTTTTCCAGGAACTTCACTCTGAATTCAGCTTCAGGATAGCTATCGCGCAGGTGGGCCGTTAGCTTCGGCATGTTTGAATTCAGTACTGCCAGATCATCCATCTCGATGATGAGCTGAGCGTAAGCATCATAGCCTTTCTCCGGTACATACGGCAGAACGAAACGTTGTGCACCCTGGCCAATGACTGAAGTCAGATTTGCTAAGCCCACATCGTTTTTCTTCTCGTAGCCGAGAATATCGTCTTCGACTTTGGAGACGAAGTTTTCTGTGCCGCGAATATCTGTTCCTTCTGGTAGCCAGATATCAACAAAGAAAATAGGCGTGCTTGATGGCGGGAAGAACACATTTTTCACATGGCCCATACCGATAACTGCGGCCACTAGCATCGCGATAACTAATACTAGGGTAGCGACGCGAAAGCGCATGGCTGCGTTAAGCAGGCCTCGGTAAAGGTTGAAGAACCAACCCTGGTAAAGCTCTTGCGGTTCGTCACTGACTTCACCATCTTTGAACAACAGGTGGCAGAAGAAAGGTGTAATAGTAATGGCCGTGATCCAGCTGATAAACAGTGAGATCAGCAAGACCTGGAACAAAGATGCACAGAATTCACCAGTTGAATCCTGAGACAAGCCAATCGGCGCGAATGCAATGATAGCGATGATCGTTGCACCGAGTAACGGCCATTGGGTTTGCTTTACAACTTGCCCTGCGGCTTCGAAACGTGTTTGGCCACGCTGAATACCAATCAGGATCCCTTCGGTGACGACAATTGCGTTATCAACCAGCATGCCCAGTGCAATGATCAGCGCGCCAAGCGAGATGATCTGAAGCTGAATGCTTAGTACATTCATAACGATAAACGTACCGAAGATAGTAAGTAGCAGCACCACTCCCATCAGCAAACCGGAACGCAGGCCCATAAAGACAAGCAATACTACGATAACAATTGCAACAGATTCAGCCAGGTTGATTAGAAACCCGGTGACAGATACATCAACCACAGCCCCTTGGTCGTAAACGGTATTGAGGTTCATTCCCAGCGGTAGTTGCGACTCCAGTTCGCTGATCTTGGCGGAAATGGCGTTGGAAACATCAACCACGTTAACACCAGAAGTGAATGAGACGCCCAAGGAAAGCGCATTATGCCCCATGTTGTGATACAGCAGGGTTGGGGTTTCAGTCGTTGTTTTATAGACGGTAGCAATGTCGCCAAGATAGACCAGGTTGGCACTTCCCGGTGGGCTTACTAGCAGACGGTTCATTTCGCTGACGTCATCGAACTCACCCGTTGGGTGGATACGTATCCGGCCTTCACCGATACGGATCTTGCCTGCATTGGAAACGACGTTCTGGTTTTGGATCTGGCTATAGATGTAATTCTGGTCAAGGCCCAGCGCCGAAAGTTTCTGCTGGCTGATTTCGACAACAACTTGTTCTTCGGGCGCGCCAACAACGGAGACCTTCTTAACACCATCAATTAGGACCAGCTCTCGCCGTAGGTAATTGGCATAGTTCTCCAGTTCCCGGTAGCTATAACCTTCGCCCTGGATATTCATCAAAATGCCAAATACATCAGAAAAGTCATCAATGATCTGAGGCTGCATAGTGCCAGGTGGCAAGTCGGCGATAGTGTCATTGACCTTGCGACGCAGTTCATCCCATATTTGCGGCAGCTCAGTTGCATCGAATTCGTCTTTCATCTCGACTTCGATCTGAGAAAGGCCGGCATTGTTAATCGATGTAATGTGCTTGATCTGCTGCATTTGCTGGATGGCATCTTCTAGCGGCAGGGTGACTTCTTCTTCTACCTGTTCTGGCGAGGCGCCAGGGTATGGGGTGATAACCAGGGCGTTTTTGATAGTGAATTCAGGAAATTCCAGCTGGCCCAAACCAGTAAAAGAAACCGCACCACCGATTAACATCAGCAGGACGAACATCCAGCTGATGACTTTGTTCTTGATACTATAGTGTGCAACAT
The DNA here is from genome assembly GCF_059552575.1 of Photobacterium sp. HL06. NCBI lineage: Bacteria > Pseudomonadati > Pseudomonadota > Gammaproteobacteria > Vibrionales > Vibrionaceae > Photobacterium > Photobacterium sp. HL06. The sequence goes on along the minus strand of NZ_CM183914.1, from coordinate 2,530,720 downwards.
TCATCAATTAAACGCCTCGTTCCCAGCGAAGGGGTTTAACTTCCATGTTGGGCTTGACTGCAGTGGCTCCCACGGCAACAACGGTATCGCCGTACTGTAGGCCTGATAGAACTTCAATACCGTTTGCGCGTACTTGTCCGAGTGTCACCGATACAGATTCAAGTGTGCTGCTATCGGAGTTATAGCGCCATACATTGGTTTCGTTGGTGTCATCACTGCGTACAATGGCTGTGAGCGGCAGTATTGTGATGGCATGGCCAGTGGTGTTGAACTCTGACATATCAAGCAGGAGCTCGGCACTCATACCTGGCAGAATATTTAAGTTCTCTGGTGGTGTCAGGCTGAACACAACCTCATAGGTTTGGCTACCTGGGCTGACAGTACTGGCGTGTTCTTTGTATTGCACCGGATAAGTATTGTGTTGGCCAGAAGACGTTAAGGTTGGGGTAAAGCCGTTTTCCAGAGCCAGAGTCTGAGGAGCATGAAAGCGTACCGTTGGCTTGAATGCTTCATCAAAAGAGACATTTTTTAGTGACAGTAGCAGGGATTCCGGGATCTGAATTCGGACATCAATTTGCTTGTTGCCCTGTAGGGTCAATACAACCTGAGTTGCCTGGATCATTTGGTGGTTATCCAGGTTTACCTTAGCGATAGTGCCGGGAAAAGGGGCTTCTAAACGGGTATAGGCGAGCTGGTCTCGAGCTGAATACAGCGAAGCCTTGGCAGATTTCAGCGTTGCCTTAGCGGTATCAAACTCAGCTTTTGAAATCAGTTTTCGCTTGTACAGTTCTTGCTTTCGCTTGTAGTCGACGTCAGCCAAGTCGTGGTTCGCTTCAGCATTTAGCAGGGCATTTTTTGCATCACGATCATCAAGCTGGGCAAGCAACTGGCCTTTTTCAACATGTTGGCCTTCGGTTAGTCCCAATTTTACTAATTCGCCATTAATGCGAAATGCTAGATCGGCTTGCTGGCTTGCAGCAATTTTTGCAGGGAAAACACGTAGTTGCTGCGATGTACTGTCGTCGATAGTCATAAGCTTGACTGGCCGGACGACGGCTGATGGTTGGATTGCGCTTTCTGCTTCATCACATCCCGTCAAGACAGTGGAGAGCATGATTGCAAGCAGGCTGAGGGCGGCCGGTTTCATGGTTGTATTTCCTGTTGTTATATCTTACTGGAAACTATACTCTTTACTTAAGTTGCGAATAACCGGACTATTTGGAAAGTGTTGTTCTATTTTTTGCAACTAATAACAGCGTCAATTTGCTTTACAATTACGATAGTTTGTGAACAAACAAGGTGATAGATGAAAACGGAAGATATAAAGCTTTTCCATCAAATTGTGGATGCAGGAAGCCTCGTTCGTGCCTCGGAAATCTTTGATTTACCAAAGTCGAACCTTAGTCGCCGAATCAAAGCATTGGAAGATGAGCTAAAAATCCTGCTTTTTCATCGCCATAACCGCTCAATGCAGCTGACCGATGCCGGAGCCAAGTTTTACGAGCGAACTAAAACAATCTTGAATGATTTGGAACTAAGTATTCAAGAAGTTACGGCGCCAATTTATGAAATATCCGGGCACTTGCGGGTACAATTACTGCCTCTTCCAAATATTCTTGATATCGGTCGGATCATATTTAAGTTCATGGATATGTATCCGAAGATCAGCGTCGAGGTGATCAACTGTTCCGAAGAATCCAACCTGGTTGAGAAACATATTGATGTTGCGCTGCGGGTGGGGGCAGGGGAAACACTGGAGGACTCTAGTCTGATAGCACGACCGCTCAATTCGGCTTCGTTTGGTTATTATGCAACACCGGAATATATTGCCAAGCATGGGATGCCGAATTCACCGGAAGAGATGCAAAACCATAACTTTATCCGCTATCGATTTCCAAGTGGTCAGATATTAAATGAGATCCCCCTGGACAAAGGTACGTCGATTGCTGTGTCCGGTAACCTGATAATGAATAGCGTACCGTTGATCATGGAAGCCTGTTTGCAAAATCGCGGCGTGGTGTTTATCCCGGAGTTTTTGGCTGATTTTTATATCAATAAAGGCATGCTGGTAAGGTTGTTATCTGATTATGAACCGACCATGCAATATGGTTGGCTGGTATACCCCTCGCGTAAACACTTGTCACTGACGGTAAGAACGTTTATTGATTTTATGTTGACCGAATTTGAGAAGATGCCGATCTGTACCAATGTGGAAGCCGATGTCCGTGGAATGGTGGTGTAGCCGACTACCCGTATACAGCAGGTAACTACTTAGCAGGGTGATAGTTTTAAATAGGGAGATCCAATGGAGATATTGAAGCTACTTCTTTTCATACCGGCATGCTTTGCTTTGAATATGGCTCCGGGGCCGAACAACTTACTATCGATGAATAATGCACGTTGCTATGGCTTTAAAGCGGCCGTTGTTGCGGGGCTTGGAAGAATTCTGGCTTTCTCTGGGATGATAGCTTTAGCTGCTTCAGGGTTGGCTGTCATTCTATACACGTCGGAAACGATCTTTTTTTCAATAAAGTTAGTCGGTGCACTTTACTTACTTTGGATCGCGGTGCAGCTTTGGTGTTCTGAATCAAGCCAATTAAAGAATATAGTAAGGACTAAAAGTCATTTTGGTTTGGCAAAGCAAGAGTTTACATTGGCGGCAGGTAACCCCAAAGCCATACTTATTTTTACTGCATTCCTACCTCAGTTTGTGGATATAAGTGCTAATGTAAATGAGCAATTTTTTATTTTGGGTAGCACGTTTCTTTTATTGGAGCTGCTAGCTATATCAATATACGCTTTATTCGGGTTATATCTAAGGCATTGGTTTTCAAAGCCAAAAATGGCTAAACTCTTTAATCGAGGGTGCTCAGTATTTTTAGGTATATCAGGCGGCAACCTATTGTTTATGCGTCAGTAATGAAAGTGCATAGCTCAAGCGTTGGTAGCTAACACATATGATAATGATTGCATCGAGGTAGGAGTGAAGTGTCCCGTTTCTATTTGATGACATATAATTAATTTGTTGGCGAATGATAATCCCAATAAGTCTTTGCTTGGTAAGTATTCTTTAGGGGAAGTTATGATTAACAATAATATTGTAAAAATCAGCTTGAAGAACGGGATAAAAGATCTTCACGAAACGTCGGGAGGTGCAATTAGAGAGCTATTAGAAACGTCTGGAGGAATAAGAGGGATTGAATACAGTTCAAGTCGTGAGGCTTATATAAACAAAAATCAGGTTACTTGGTTTAATATTGATGAAGAAAAAATGACAATAACAATGAGCTTTGGGGTGACTCGATCAACATTAAAATTCCCAGATCATGGCGGTGAATTTCAGCGAATCAAAAGAGAGCTCATAAGGTAGCTGTACATGCAGATATTAATTTATGATAAGACCACCATAAATGGTGGCCTTATCATGGTGACACTATGTTAATTCCATGGTTGGATACTGATGCCTAAACCAAGTCTTGTTTGATTATGGTTATAATCAATTAGCGTTTCACCATACCCTGTCCAAACTTGAAAATACAAACGTAATATATTGTTTATATTATGGCTGTAACCAAGTTCAATACCCGATCTGTTTGTTTCGAAGTTCTGATGAAATCTAACATTGTATACACCAAATGAGTTATACACTTTCATCCAAACAGAGTAAGGTGGTATGTATTCCTCAATATCATCGTTATCAGATAGGCCTGTAGTTAACCATCCTTGAATACCATAATCAACAGTTCTATTTATCTTCTCAAGGGATAAGTAGAATCGCTCCCAACTTCTTGATATCTCTCCACCTCGTCCATTGGACTGGTGTCTATAACCGTATTCTATATTATTGAATAGTATAAAGTTCCCTTTGTGCATGAAAAAAAGTTGAGGTTGGTAGTTTGTTTCCCTGAAAGGTGCTGAGACTTCTGAATTTCCTAATTGCCATAAAGATAGCTGGGTATAAGAAGCCATTAATGACATTCTATTAGTTATTCGAATTATTGGGGCTGAAAATGAGAATTGATATTTAGCTTCAAAATTATTTAATTGAGATAATTCTGAATCATTAGCTAATCTATAGACATTTTCATTAATGTCAGTCGTATACGTAGCTAAGAAGTAAGTATCATCATAGATTCCAGGCTTACTTAAGCTCTTTCCGTAAGAAAAAGGTGTCGCTAGACTAAAAATAAGAAATAAAAAATAGTAAATTATGCGCATATTAACGGTTAAGAAAAATACCAAAAAAGCATTCTAACAATTCCTATTAGTGAGGTATATGATGAATGCTTGAGGTTGGTTATCTTTTGGTTATGTTTGTAGCATCCTGTTAGCACCTTATTGACTGTTGTGTAACTTATGGTGTAAGTGCTCTTGGTTGGTGGCGAAATAATACTTTTATATCGAAAACTAATAGCGCTTATTATTTCATCTGTCACCATTAAGAGTAGCTGGTTGAATGGTGTCGTTTAAATGAATGTAAACAAACAAAAAAAGCCCCCTTCAAGAAGGGGGCAAGAGTACCATCGCTATTATTATTTGCTTACATAGCCTGCGAGCTGAGGAAGTATTTTGTATTCGCTCGCTTAGCCGAAGTCACCATTCACATAACCACGGGTGCGATCATCACGTGGGCTGTTAAATAGTGCATGTGTATCATCGTGTTCAACCAGTTCACCCATCAGGAAGAAAGCGGTACGGTCAGAGATACGTCGCGCCTGCTGCATTGAGTGGGTCACAATTACGATGGTGAAGTCTTTCTTCAATGACTCCATCAAATCTTCAATCTTTTTGGTTGCAATTGGATCCAGTGCCGATGTTGGTTCATCCATCAGGATCACCTCTGGTTCCATAGCAATGGTACGGGCAATACATAGGCGCTGTTGCTGGCCACCAGACAGGCCGAATGCGTGTGATTTCAGGCGATCTTTTACTTCGTCCCACAGTGCTGCGCCGCGAAGAGATTTTTCCACTACCTCGTCAAGACGCTTCTTGTCGGTGATGCCCTGGGCACGCAGGCCGTAGGCAACATTTTCATAGATGCTCATCGGGAACGGGTTTGGCTTTTGGAAAACCATGCCCACTTTGATACGAAGCTGTGCTACATCGATGTTGCCGTAGACATCTTCGCTATCCATGGTTAGCTGGCCGTCAATTTTCACGCCTTCAATCAGGTCGTTCATACGGTTCAGGCAGCGCAGCAGGGTAGACTTGCCGCAACCTGACGGGCCAATCAGTGCTGTTACTTGGCGGTTAGGGATCGGTAGGCAAATCTTTTTCAGAGCCTGGTTTTCGCCGTAGTAAAGGTCTAGATTTTCAATGTTAAATTTATTCATGGTTTTCTTCCTCAAAATTAGTAAGTCGCAGTGTTGAATCGGCTGGCAATCAATTTAGTAATTAGGTTAATCACAAGAACTATCACAATCAGAACGGTGGCGGTTGCATACGCCTGGTTCCATTCATGAATGGTGTAGAGTTCCTGGGTCAACTTATACAGGTGGACGGTTAGCGTACGGCCAGAGTCAAGCATGCTCTCTGGGATACGGGCAACCATACCTGCTGTCATGAATACCGGTGCAGATTCACCGATAACACGACCTACGCTGAGGATGATGGAGGTTACAATGCCTGGCATCGCGCTTGGCAGAATAAGTCTCCAGATGGTGTAGATTTTGGATGCACCCAAACCGTAAGAACCTTCACGGTAAGTTTGAGGTACAGCCATTAATGCTTCTTCCGTGGTACGGATAATCACCGGAAGAATTAGAATACTAAGGGTCAGGGCGCCCGACAGAATCGAGTAACCAAAGCCAAGCACAACCACAAAGAAGGTCATACCGAACAGGCCGTAGATAATCGACGGGATACCGGCCAGGGATTCGGTACAGAAGCGGATCACTTTGACTAGCTTGCTACCGACCTTGGCATACTCTGTTAGGTAAATGGCTGTCATGATACCCAGCGGCGCAGCAACAGCGATTGAGGCAGCAACCATATAAAGGGTTGATACAATCATTGGCCAAATACCGGATTCCTGGCCGATGGTGGTGTAGTTGCTAGTAACGAAAGTCCAGTCAACGTGTGACAGGCCGTTACTCAGGATGTACCAGACAACCCACAGCAGGAAACCCACCGTGATTGACGCCGAAAGCCAGATAACACCCAGTGAAATTTTATCTTTAAGCTGCTGCTTGGCAGCATTGGTTGATTGTAAAGACATAGTGGTTACCTCGCACGCTCACGGTTTAGATAAAGAAGTGCGGCATTTAGCATCATGATGAAGACAAGCAATACAATACCAGTGGCGTAAAGCGCACTGGCGTGAATACCGGTTGCGTACGACATTTCGATTGCAATGTTCGCCGTTAGTGTACGGGCTGAGTCCAATATACCTTCCGGCATGGCAGGGGAGTTGCCCATTACCATAATGATGGCCATGGTTTCACCGAGTGCACGTGCGACACCCAGGATGACTCCGGTCATGATGCCAGAGCGTGCAGCAGGCACGAGCAGTTTAAAAATCGTAAACATGTGTGATGCACCCAGCGCCAAAGAGCCTTCTTTGTAAGTACGCGGTACAGCACGAATCGAGGTTTCAGAAACCGTAATTACGGTAGGCAGGATCATGACTGCCAGAACAATAATACCCGCCAGAACCGTGTTACCGGCTGGTACAGCAAAGAAGTCTTGGATCAGCGGTACGATGATAACCAGGCCGAAGAAACCGTAAACCACAGACGGAATACCCGCTAGCAGTTCAATCATCGGCCGAATAATATCGGCAAGGCGTTTAGGCGCGACTTCAGCGATGAAAATAGCGGTTAGCACGCCGATTGGTACACCGATAACAACGGCACCGGCTGTAGATACGACAGAGGCGACAATCATCGGAGCAATACCGTATAGCGCTGGCGGTAACCAGTCAGTGCCTAAAACGATACCCGTTATACCCGAGTGCTCAATCGCGGCATAACCTTCTCGGAAGATGAAATAGCCGATAGTAATAAGAGACAAAATACCAAGGGCTGCACTGCTCAAAAATAGGTATTTAAAGAATATTTCGCGCCAATCGATTTTATCTTTGGCTTTTAGCGAAGATCCTTTGATTTGATTTTCTATATTATTTGCGATGGTCATAGTGTTTACTCCAGATACTGATCAAGCAAAAGGCTTATTCAAATACCGAGGAATCAAGAAAGACCGGCCATCGTCATCATGACGCTGACCGGACAAATATTTAAGCGTTATTACTTAACAGAGATGAAGCCTTTATTAGCAACGATTTTTTGAGCATCAGCGCTTTTGACCCAGTTAAGGAACTCAAGAGCAGCCTGGGATGGACGACCTTCTTTGTACACCACTAGGAATGGACGCTGAACACCGTACTCACCTGATTTAATTGCTTCTACTGAAGGCTTATGGTTGTCGATGGCCAGAGGCTTAACTGACCCGTCAACTGAACCTAGAGAGATGTAGCCGATAGCAAACGGGTTGTTGGCTACGATTGTTTTTAGCTGACCGTTGCCGCTTGCAACCTGTGCACGCTGAGAGATAGCAGAAACTTTAATGCCGTTGATTTTCTTCTTCAGCTTCATGATGTCTTCGAACGCACCACGAGTACCTGAAGCGGTATCACGAGTGGCCACGACGATTGGCTTGTTTTCACCACCAACTTGGTTCCAGTTAGTGATTTCGCCCTTGTAAATTCTTGCCACCTCTTCTTTAGTCAGGTCAGCGACTGGGTTGTTGTTGTGAACGACAACAGCGATACCGTCACGGGCAATAACCACTTCTTTGATGTTGTCTGCTTTTTCAGAAGACTTAAGATTACGAGAGCTCATACCAAGATCAGATGAACCATCATGTGCAGCGCGAACACCGGCAGATGAGCCAGGGCCCTGTACTTCGATAGTTACGTTATTTGATTTTGCATAGGTTTCACCAAGAACTTCCATGATTGGTGATACGGAGCTTGAGCCTACAACAGAAACAGTCTCATTTGCTATTGCAGTGTTGAATACCATTGAACCTGCTAGGGCTAGTGCACCAATAACCTGTGTTTTCATTTTCCTAATCCTTAAAAAGCTTGGCCTTATTGCCAATAGGTTTGAATGAACGAAGCCAAGATTAGGAGAGTTTTATGACAGTCATGTTTCAGAAGTTTGAACACTCTATGACGATAGTCATAAATGCCTAATAACCATACGAGTCGCTGCTGAAGTAAATTTCTATCGGATAAAGACAAGGATAGGGGGCTGGGTGTTGATTTTATGACGAAGCGCGTCAATGTATTGACTGGCTGGATGAGGTTATCTTGCTGATTCTATTGATGTTTATTCATGATTTTTTGTGATGTTTTTCTATCTTTTATCGGGTTAAACATAGATAATAAATGCAATTTTGTGTAGTGCATGGAAGCGCATTTTTAGAGGTTATTGAGGTTGTAATGTCACTATCATTAAAAACTCTTTCTATCCGACAACAGGTATTGCTTCCTGTTTTTTTGTTGGCTATCACGCTCTGTATTGCTGTGTTCGTGGCTGGAGACAGTTTAGAAGAAGAGCAAATCCAGCTAGATAACACGGTGTCTTCCGTAGTAGACAGTAAAGATAAAGTCGCTGGCTTAATCAATAATACTTACATGATGCGCATCAGTGCGATTTATAGCCTATATGATCCTGAACAGCTAAGCCGCCTGGCCTCAGAGCTAAACCAAGGTATGAAGCAAAATGGTATCACGCTCGCCAACCTTCGCCGTGTAAAAGGGCTTGAAGAAGAGGTTGATACAGCAAAGAGTGCGATGGACAGTTATTTGCGCTTCAGCCTGAATACGATGATCCCTATGTTGGAGAGACGTCACCAGGGGTTGGTATCTGATGATGAGTATGCTCGTTATACCGTCCAGTTTCGTGCTAGCGGTAATGTGATGGTTGAGGCGATTACGGCACTGTCAGACGAGGTTAACCGATTGGCTCGTGTGCTGCAGGGGGACTCGAAAGAAGATTATGATACCTTGATGTCATCCATTTTCATTGGGCTGGCAAGTGTTCTTATCCTTGCGCTTTTCTGCGCATGGTGGTTATCCGGTCTAATTGTTAACCCGATAGTTACATTGCAGTCGATTATGCGCGAGGTCGCTTCAGGCAACTTACGTGTGCGTGCCGAGCAAGATGGCACCAACGAAATTGCGCAGTTAAGTAGTGATGTGAATACGACTGTTGATCAGCTTCATACGACGGTGGATGCATTAGTTCGTATTAGTGAAGATGTTGCATCAGCGTCAACGGAACTTGCTGCGGTGATGACACAGTCCGAAGTGAATGCCCAGGCTGAACTCAATGAAATTGACCAGGTTGCTTCTGCGGTTAATGAGCTATCGAGTACGGCAGATAACGTCAGTGATAATGCCACCGCTGCAGATTCAACGGCGAAGCAAACTGATGGGTTGGCAAGAGAAGGCTTGAGCATTTTTGAGCAAAGCAACGAAGCCAGCATACAGATGACACAAACGTTATCTGATGCCGCAGGTGTTGTGACTCGCCTGAAAGAGCAATCCGAGCAAATCAGCAAAGTGATTGAGGTGATCCAGGGAATTTCTGAGCAAACCAACTTGCTGGCATTGAATGCTGCGATTGAAGCTGCTCGTGCTGGTGAATCTGGTCGAGGCTTTGCCGTTGTCGCCGATGAAGTCCGTATGCTTGCAGCACGTACGCAGGATTCTACCCAAGAAATTCAGGCTATTATTGAAGAGCTGCAATCACAATCTAATAATGCAAACGATAGTATGCAGTCGAGCCTGGAGATGCTTGAGCGAAACCAGTCGTTGGTAAGCCAGGCCAATGATGCATTGGTCGGCATTACTGAATCCGTAGTGCAAATCAGCGATATGAACACTCAGGTTGCGACTGCAGCCGAGCAGCAATCACAAGTGACACAAGACATTAATCGCAATGTCACCAACATGTCTGAAATCATTAATCAGAATGTTGCTGGGATTAGTCAGAGTGCCGCTGCAAGTAGCGAGCTTTCTCAGCTAGCAGAGAAGCAAAAGCAGCAGCTTTCTTTCTTTAAAATGTAACCTGACTTACAATATCCAGATAAAAGGCCTGTCATTGACAGGTCTTTTTGTTTTCAGCGCAAAAAGAAACTGCTAGAACTAAAGGTACTCATGCTCAAAAAAGCCCAACAAATGGTTGTGTTCAATGCTCTGACCAAGCAGCAGAGCTTTACCCGTGCCGCGCAGTTGCTCAATATCTCCAGAACGCAGGTAAGTAAACTGGTTCAGCAGTTAGAGCAACGGTTAGGGGTTCAGCTTGTCCAGCGCACAACCCGTTCATTTGCCCTGACAGAAGCCGGCCGCCATTTTGCTGTTCACTGCGCCAATATTGTGGATGAGATTAATGAGGCGGAAAGTGAGCTGTTGCTTGACTCAAATACCTTGCAAGGAGCTTTGCGTGTCGGTATCGCGCAGTCATTTGCCCTGAATCATATTGGTCCTTATATCTCAGAATTTCATGAGCGGTATCCTCAGTTGGATCTGGAAATGAGCCTGTTTGATCACCGGGTAGATCTGATCTCTGAGCAGCTTGATCTATGGATCGGGATCATGGACTCCCCCCCGGAAGGGTTTGTGGCCAGGCATTTGACTGATTGCCAGTTTGTGTTGGCGGCCAGTCCTGACTATTTAGCCAAACATGGTGTGCCTTACCACCCGGAAGATTTGAAGCAGCATAATTGCATTACTTATTACAGTCGTGAGCGGAAAGATACCTCATGGCGCTTTTGTAACGGGCAGGCCGATTTGCAAGTGAAGGTCAAAGGCAACTACCGTGTCGATTCTGCAGATGCAATTAGAGACGCGACGTTGGCCGGAAACGGGATTGGTTATTTGGCAACCTATTTGCTCAAAAATGAATTTCGAGAAGGGCGCTTGATCCGCCTAATGCCTGATTGGCAACTAAACCAGCACATGCCCTTGTATGCGATTTATCCTCGCCATAAGTTCTTGCCTGAAAAAGTGAAGGTCTTTATCGACTTTGTACGTGAACATATCGGTGAGCCCGCATTCTGGGATCGTAATTTATTTTAATAGAGCCAGTGTATAAATGATTGTCTTTATACACTGACTCTAATAAAACCTGCTAGTGATACATGATGTATTTTGTTTGGGTATAGGGTTCAAGCTCGTAACGAGATTCAAGAAAAGTGATGAGATTTACAAGCTGTTCTACTGTCATGATATCGTTATAGACAGGCATAACTGACTCACCAGAGACTTGTATTTCTGAGACATCGTAGCCTTTTGCCAGCTGGTGGGATGGGTTGATGACAGAAGTAACAAGCTCAGCGTAAGTTTTCAGACTCTGAACCTTTCCTCCTAGAGCGACAGATAATTTATCGTCTGTCCCCTCTGGCCGCTCAAAGCCTTCCATTTCATGGCAGCTCAAACACTGCATACTCAAAAAAACTTGCTCTCCTTGTGTCGGATCCCCGACTGGCAGGCTAAAGCCTGTCGACACTTGTTCGCATCCACTGAGCCCAAACACAATCAATAGCACGGTTAGAATTTTATTGTTGTTCATGGATATCACTCCGTATAAGCACTGTGCCAACGACAGCTGACAACCTGAGAATGAGTAACGTAATGACAAGTGTAGAATATGAATCGAAGGTTATGGGGTATATGGCCATAGAAAGCGCATGGATATTAGGTCTCTGATTGTCACATATGCTAACAACAGTATCCGCACCTGGAACTAATTTGCCGATTTCGTTTGCTTTGATGATAAAGGCAGCAACTTTTCCAGGAGGTGTGTCAAAAGTGTAAATCGGTGTAACAATTTGATCCTTGTCACAGTTTTTTAAATCCCTACAATGCCGCCGCAATCGTTTACTACAAGACTAACATTGGAGAATGACCATGGGCCATTTGGTCAGCATCTTAGGCATTTTTTCGCTATTTGCGGTTGCTATACTATTTTCAGAAAATCGCCGGGCGATCAGCTGGCGTGCTGTGGGCGGCGCGTTTGCTATTCAAATCGTATTTGCAGGCTTCATTTTATACGTTCCGATCGGACGTGAGGTACTGAACACAGTATCTAATGCCGTCTCTGGTGTTATCGACTACGGTCGAATTGGTTCAGAGTTCCTTTTTGGCGATCTGGCCAAGTTTAAAATTGGTTTTATCTTTGCTGTAAATGTACTGCCAACCATCGTTTTCTTCTCAGCGCTTATTTCTGTGCTTTATTACCTCGGCATTATGGGCTGGGTGATCCGCGTCCTTGGTGGTGCACTGCAGCGCTTGCTGGGCACTAGCCGTACCGAGTCGATGTCAGCGACAGCTAATATCTTCGTTGGCTCAGTTGAAGCACCTCTGGTTGTGCGCCCTTTCCTTGCTAGAATGAGCCGCTCTGAGCTATTCGCTGTTATGGTCGGAGGCCTGGCATCGGTTGCTGGCGGTACCTTGGTGGGCTACGCCGGGCTTGGTGTTGAAATCAGCTACCTGATCGCAGCAAGTTTTATGTCTGCACCTGCAGGCTTGATGATGGCAAAAATTCTAGTGCCACAAACTGAAACGTTGAGCGAAGAAGCTCAAGCGGAAGAAGAAGACGAAGGCGCGCCAGTTAATATCATTGATGCCGCTTCACAAGGTGCCTTAAGCGGCCTGCAGATTGCTATGGCTGTTGGTGCGAGCCTACTGGCAATCATTAGTTTGATTGCGCTGCTTAACGGTGGCCTTGGTCATGTTGGTCACTGGATCGGTATTGAGAACCTGAGCCTAGAGCTGTTGTTTGGCTATCTGTTTGCACCTGTCGCTTGGCTGATCGGTGTACCTTGGTCGGAAGCGACTATTGCCGCGAGCCTGATTGGTAAAAAGATTGCGGTGAATGAATTTGTGGCATTTGCTGATTTAATTGCCGTGAAAGATCAGCTGAGTGAACACTCGCAGGCGATTGTTACTTTTGCATTGTGTGGCTTTGCTAACTTAACGTCTATCGCTATGATGATGGGTGGGCTAGGTGGTGTAGTACCAAGCCGCCGCCCGGATATTGCCCGCTTGGGTATGAAAGCTATTTTTGCTGCGACACTATCAAACTTAATGAGTGCCACGCTGGCAGGTATCTTTTTATCGTTTTAGTACAGTTGGTTAAATAACTCGACAAATAAAAACAGAGAGCCATGCTCTCTGTTTTTATTTGTGCGATAGAGATAGCAAACAAAAGAAAACCCGCCAGGGCGGGGATTCTCCTGATGCTTCGTCTAAGACCTAAGGACTAATTAAGAGTAGTGCGATGGTTAAGGTGGCTTTGTCTTAAAACTGATACGCGATATAAATTAATCTTATTTTGTTTGAGGGGGATGGTGCGATAAAGCTCTGTATTTTGCTCTTATTTTAGATAATTTCTGAGAGTTAGAATCATTGCTTGCGACATGGTGGTGTTTTCAATTAGCATTTTTACACCAAGAGCTATCGAGAAATCCCATGAAGTCTCCCGTTGATAAGTTATTGTTGAACCATGAAAGTCTTGTTCATTCTGAAGGGGTGAAAGTAACCTCTCACACTCAGCGTGAAGATGGAGAGTGGATACTGCATACCTTGATGATTGAAGGCTGCGAAGCGCCATTTAAGTTTAAGCGGAAGAAAAAGTACAAAAGCCTGAAGGGAGCAAAGGTAAATATGACCTACTACCCTGCAGTCGAAGCTGTCGCAGGCTTCGAAATTGAGGTTATGAAGGTGGTTCGAATTAAGCTCTACTAGTCGTTGGTTATCTCAGAGCCACAATTAACCAGCATTAGATGTGCTCATGATGACTGCTGGGCCGGACTGTACCTGCCTTTTCTTCACAACTCCGAAAGATGCTGAATCCGACTGATGACAAAAAGCGCACGACTGAATATTGAGTTCAATAATGTGCATTAAAGTCGCATTGCCGCAGTGTTTGCAAATACCTGAAAAACTAATTGAGTAGTCGCTTCCTTCGGCTACTTTTGCTGACATGGCAGATTCCCTTCTACAGTCTTTTGCACGTTTTGGCCTACTTCTGTATCTAATAGGTTAGACCCAGCTATACAGCAGTGCAACTTGATGTTAAGCAATTTGTTGCTCTTTTTTTGCAGCCAGTGAATTCATTACCTACTTAATAATTCACACTATACCCAAGCTCACCTCAAAGCTTGTGGAACACTGAGTTGTTTTATGAGCGACTTCAAAATTATCAATAATTTATCAAGATCCCCCAACATAAAATCTATAGTAATAATTGGTTAACAAAGCAGTTACAACTTCAAAATAACAATAAGCAAGGAGAGGAAGATGGTTTTCAAGGATGTAGCCAAGAAGCTGGCCATATTAATTACGGTAGCCAGTGCGCTCCTGACACCGTTTTTTGCCAATGCGGCCAAAGCAGAATACAAATGGAAAATGGTTACAACATGGCCGAAAAATTTTCCTGGTTTGGGCACGGGGGCTAATGATCTTGCGAAGTTGATTGACGAGATGAGTAATGGCCGTATTCAGGTGAAGGTTTATGGTGCCAAGGAGCTGGTTGGGGCGCTGGAAGTGTTCGATGCCGTATCACGTGGGACGGCTGAAATGGGCCATGGGGCGGGGTATTACTGGAAGGGGAAAGTACCGGCTGGCCAGTTTTTTGCCGCTGTTCCTTTTGGCCTGACGGGACAGGAAATGAATAGCTGGATCTACAGCGGTGGCGGATTGCAGCTATGGCAAGAGGCATATGCACCATTTGGTATTATTCCAATGCCAGGTGGTAATACCGGCGTGCAGATGGGGGGCTGGTTCAACAAAGAAATTAATTCTTTAGACGATCTTAAAGGTCTGAAGATGCGTATTCCTGGCTTGGGCGGCGAAGTGCTCAAACGTGCGGGTGGCACGCCGGTCTTGCTACCAGGTGGAGAGATTTTCCCAGCACTACAATCTGGTGCTATTGATGCGACAGAATGGGTAGGGCCTTATAACGACATGGCATTTGGCCTGCATAAAGCGGCAAAATTCTACTACTTTCCGGGCTGGCATGAGCCTGGTACGACGCTGGAAGCGCTGATTAACAAGAAAGCCTTCGATAAACTGCCCAAAGATCTGCAATCTATCGTGTTGAATGCTACCCGTGTTGCCAATGCCAATATGCTGGCTGAATACACGGCGCGAAATAATGCGGCACTGGAACGTTTGGTTAAGGAGCATAAGGTAGATTTACGCCCGTATCCTACCGAGGTACTTGAGCAGCTTAAGGCACTATCCGAGAAGGTGGTTGAAGAAGAAGCTCAAAAGGATGCGATGAGCAAGAAAGTATATGCTTCGTATAAAACTTTTCGTGAGCAAGCGGTTGATTGGCATGAAATTTCTGAGCAGTCATACCTGAACGCAAGGAACCCTCAGTAAATAATACATATCGGTCGTTTAGCTACTTAACCAGATAGGCATCACTCAATACCGTGCCTTGTGCCTTTCAACAAGGTGAGAAATGCCTATCTGCTGTTGCCGATCTTGAAGTACTTGAATAATTTATAGCTAGGTGAGTGTTGTATGGATACACCTTCTCCTTTTTTGATCAGCCTCATTCGAGGCATTAATCGTTTCAGTGATATAACCGGGCGGATCGTTTCATGGTTTGTACTGGCAATCGTGATCATTACGTTTGTGGTGGTTGTGATGCGTTATATCTTCAACATTGGCTCTGTCTTCCTGCAAGAATCCATTACCTACTTTCACAACTACGTGATTATGTTGGGGGCGGCCTATGCGTTGCTGAAAGGAGCGCATGTAAGGGTCGACATTTTTTATCGCCCAGCATCGGCCAGGGCAAAAGCCTGGGTTGATCTGTTTGGCTTCATTGTATTGATGCTGCCAACATGTGCTTTTCTTTTCTACATTTCTTGGGAATACGTAGCTTTTTCTTGGCAGATGCTGGAAGGCTCTCAGGAGGCAGGGGGAATTGATGCCCGTTACCTGTTCAAAACATCAATCTTGTTAATGCCGGCATTAATGATCGTACAGGGGCTAGCTGAAACCTTGAAATGCTTGCTGGTACTTAGTGGCTATGAGTCGGCAGTTGCTGCCCTTGATGAGCATGTAGAGGAGCACGGATTATGATTGAACTACTGCCGTTACTACTGTTTGTCTTTGTTTTTATTGTGCTGCTGGCCGGTTATCCCGTTGCTTTCTCGTTGGCGGGTTCAGCACTGATCTTTGCTGTTATTGGTTACTTTACCGAGACATTTGATCCAGTTTTCCTTGAAGCTATACCCAATAGGATTCAGGGCATACTATCCAATGAACTGTTGATCGCAATACCATTGTTTGTCTTTATGGGGGTAATGCTAGAGAAGTCGAAAATTGCCGAAGAGCTGCTCGATACTATGGGGCAGGTATTTGGCGGTTTAGCCGGAGGACTAGGTCTATCCGTGACTTTAGTAGGTATGTTGTTGGCTGCCAGTACAGGAATTGTCGGTGCAACGGTGGTGACGATGGGGCTGCTTTCCTTACCAACGATGATGCGTCGTGGCTATTCGGCTGAAGTGGCAACTGGGACAATTTGTGCGTCAGGCACTCTTGGGCAGATCATCCCACCATCGATTGTTCTGGTCTTGCTGGGGGATGTGATTTCATCATCGTATCAGCAGGCGCAGCTTGATCAGGGGATCTTCGCGCCGGATAGTATTACAGTCGGCGATCTATTCCTTGGTGCTCTGATCCCCGGCTTTATTTTAGTTGGCCTGTATTGTGTGTATTTGATTGTGATTGCAGCAATAGCACCAGAGAAGGTACCACCGATCCCAGAAGAAGAGCGCAAAGTTAGTAAAGAGCTGTGGATGCAGGTATTAACCGTGTTATTCCCGCCAATTTTGCTGATCGTGTTGGTGTTAGGGTCTATTTTAGGAGGGATCGCGACACCAACTGAAGCTGCTTCTGTTGGCTCTGTTGGCGCAATTGTTCTTGCCAAGATAAAAAAGACATTCAACCTCAATGTATTGCGTGACGTCATGCACAGTACGACCGAGGTAACGGCGATGGTCTTTATGATTTTGATCGGCGCTTCGGTATTCTCGCTGGTATTTCGGGGCTTTGGCGGTGATGATATGGTACGCGAGTTTTTGACTGATTTGCCAGGTGGGGTATTCGGTGCCGTACTACTAGTGATGTTGGTTATGTTCTTGCTGGGTTTTTTCCTCGATTTTATTGAGATCACTTTTGTCGTGATCCCGATTGTTGCGCCAATCCTGCTTAGTATGGATCTTGATCCAATCTGGCTGGGGATCATGATAGCGCTTAATCTACAAACCTCTTTCCTGACGCCGCCATTTGGTTTCTCACTGTTTTACTTAAGGGGAGTCGCGCCAGATACGATTTCAACTCAGCAAATCTACCGTGGAGTGATCCCTTTCATCGTCATTCAGCTGGTTGTGATTGGGATGTTGGCGTATTGGCCAGCGCTGGCAACCTGGTTGCCAGATGCGGTATATGGTTAATATATCTTTTTATATCGACCCGGTTTGGTAGCCCTTTACAGGGCTTGCCAAACTGGCTCTAGATGATTCCAGCATGGTTATTAATAGTCGTAACTTAAGCTAATGGTACTGTAGACCTCGCTATTGCTGCTGTCTGCGGCAACGGTTGAGTTGTTGATGTATTCCGTATCTAGCTGTAATGAGACCTGCGCCATTAGCTGGTTCTTGATATAGCCTTTGACGTTGGTGGTTGTATTTTCTTCGCCGTAGTCGACGCGAAGTTCGCCGCCCAGTTCGAAGCGGTCATTGAGCTTTGAGCTTCCCTCAATAAAGCCGTTGGCTATCACCTCGTCTTCTTTGTTTCCGGGGTGATCGGGATCGAAATCTTGTCGCTTAGAGAAACGATAACCAGGACCAGCACCGATATTGAGCTTGGTATCTTCTTCATTGATGAGGCTAGCACCAAAACCGATGGCGGCAGTCACTTGCTCTCTGTAGGTCGCATATTGGTCGTGTTCGTACTTACTGTTGGTATAAACAAACCAGTCACCATTGATAAGGTGTTTCACGCCATAGTTGAGATTGTATTTGTTGGTACCGTCAGAGCTTTCGTTGCCTTTGGTATAGTAAGTTGAAAATTCGCCTTTTTGTTGCCATTGGTCTTTGTCATAGATGGCGCTTACCCCTGAGTTTACCGACATAGACGTTTCATTGGTCTTGCTGAAAATGAATCCGAGCTTGGCATTGCCGCTCCATGGGGATTCGCTCGTTTCCGGGTCATCACTGTCGGCCAGAGCTGGTGCTGAAATAATGCTCAATACAGTCAGTAACAAAATTGGTTTCATGCAGGTCTTCTTCGTTTCATTGCGACTGGAACTGACGATATTGTAAAAACCGAGACATTGCGGATGTCAGGAAGGTGTCATTTCTAGTTGAAGTTTTAGTCAATCGATTTCTGGTAGTGATGGCTTGCTTGATAAGGATGGTGGCTGTGAATGGTTGGCGCTAAACATTACAAATATGCGGGCTTTCTCGTCTCTGGCTGTTACATGATAAATATACAATTAACAGTGATAAATGTTTTGTATATCACAAACAAAAAACTTAATGTTGCATTTTAGATGTCTGTTATGTAACTTTGTGCGCATTCTTGCAAAGCCTAGCCAACTTTTAGGGTTCTATCTATTGAGCCTACTTGCTTTAATCGGCCGCCTTAGTTTAGGCGGTTTTTTGTTCTCAGTGGAGTTGTTTAAGGGATCTATCATGGATAATCTGGCTCAGATAATCGGATATATAATTTTGTCGCTACTTATTATCGTACCGTTTTCTCTATTATGGGTTGGGCGTAGGTAAAGATGGACTTTACTCTGCGACTTTAGCCTGATCCCCCGTAAACCGAATCAAAAAAGACCGCCTGAGGCGGTCTTTCTTGATTCGGTTCGAGAGTGATACTCCCGTCACTTTGTCGCACCTTTTTGGTCGGCCTTTTTGATACCAACTATTTTTTTGACAGACTTGTTCTATTTTTCCGGCTTTTTTTGAACTTGGTCACGTTTTACTATTTGTAGGAATCGAAACGAAGTCTGAACCGTGAAGGTAAATGGATTGCTCCTTAGAGGGACTGACACGTTTTCAACACTGGTTAAATCTTTAACATTAAGATAGTGGAGATAAATATGAAAACTTACGCACTTACAGTAACTCTATTGGGTCTAATCTCTTTCGGCGCTTCAGCAGCTCAATATGATCGAGATGAAAATACTAGCGATCGCTATGCAAAAGAACTTCGCCTGAAAGCCTTCGAAGGCCAGCCTAGTTATCAGGTAAAAGTGAATCCACAGCTATCAGTAGACCGTGATGAGCCAGTATCAACACGACGTGCCACTGAATTACGTAAGCAAGCACTGGGTGAGCCTGTACGTAACCATATTGAGCCGCTTGTACAACGTGATCATGACGAGAAAGTATCAACATTGCATGCCACGGAATTACGCCTGAAAGCCTAGGACATATGCAAAATGAATGATGACAAAAGGTTTGCTAAGAGCAGACCTTTTGTTGTGTATCACTCAGGGAGTGTAGATTAGAAAAGATATCGCGCTCACCGATTGTGGCAAGCGCAATAGAGTAATCGCGAGGGTAGGTTATTCCATTACTTGTCTTCGATAAGGACGACGATTAGTTCGCTTGGTCCATGGGCGCCGTAAGCCAGTGTCTGCTGGATGTCAGCTGTTTTAGATGGCCCCGATACCAATACCGAATTAGTCGGCATACCTTTGTGCCAGGCCTGCTTGTGCATGAGCTCGGCAAAATTACTGGTTAGGGTAGAGCGCTTGATGATAGCAATATGGGTGGGCGGTACAAGCGACAGAGTACGCGGCTCGCTGCTATCAGGCCACAATACCAGTGTACCGGTATCGGCAATACCTGCCAGGCAATGGGTGATCCCGGCATCAACCTGCTCGAAAAGCTCGCTCTTCCACTCGTGAATATCACGATCAAATGTCACAGGCTCAGCTTGTTGAGCGGCGTTGTTAATATCGGACTGAAACTCTCCATTGGTTCCTATCGCGATACGTCTTAGCTGTTTATTGGCAATCAGTTGAGTTAAAACGCCTTCAAGTTGCTCTGCAGCTGTGGTGACGACTTCAGCATGGCTAGCCGTTATGCCATCGATAAAGCGTTGCTGGAGTTCTGCATCTGATGAGGCTGTCCAAGGCTGGTATGTATGGTCACTTGAACTCGTAGGGCTGACACCGGCTTCATGAAGACGAGACAATATAGAATGACGGGCTGTGCTCATGGCTCTCTCCTTATTTGCGTGATTTAAGTAGCTGGTGCAAGGTTTTGTCAGCTGGTTTCGGCGCGGTACGGCATTGGGTCCAGGCGCCTAGGTTGCTAGGCATCAAAGCTTTTAGTTTCGTCGCCGCCAGTGTACCGGTGTGATACAGCGTTGGATGGGTTGCGGCATAGGCAAAGCCTTTCATCGCCAGTTTCTCTGCTTTGTTCGCCGCAGCCTGTTGGCCATTGATGGCTTCAGTTCCTTCGTTAGGAGGGTTTTTGGCTTCATGGCGCAGGCGTTGAAGTAGTTCTGGGATCGGAATCCGTACAGGGCAGACTTCACCACAGGCACCACATAAGCTCGATGCTGTTACCAGATCTTTGGTTTTTTCCAGCCCCATCATGTGCGGTGAAATGATCTTTCCGATAGGCCCCGGATAAACCGTTCCGTAGGCATGGCCGCCAATCCGGGTGTATACCGGGCAATGATTCATACACGCACCGCAGCGAATACATTGTAGGGTTTTACGCATTTCCTCATCACGATAAGCCTGTGAGCGGCCGTTATCGAGCAGGACGAGATGGACTTCTTCCGGGCCGTCAAGCTCACCTTCACGCCGCGGTGAGCTGATCATATTGAAGTAGGTAGAGATCGCCTGACCGGTCGCCGAGCGGGTCAGTGCACTATAAAGAGGGGGGACATCAGACAGGAACTCAACCACCTTCTCAATACCGGTAATAGCAACATGCACTTTGGGTACTGTCGTGCACATTCGGCCGTTACCTTCGTTTTCGACCAGGCATAGCGTGCCGGTTTCGGCAACAGCGAAGTTGACCCCGGACAAGCCGATATCCGCGTCATGAAACTTTTGACGTAGCCTGCTGCGACCCGTTTGGATTAACTCATCGACATCCACAGTAGGGGTGAAGTTATCAAGGTTCTGCTCGAAGGTATCGCTGACCTCCTGCTTGTTTTTGTGAATGGCCGGCATAATGATATGAGAGGGCTTGTCACCATCGAGCTGGACAATGTACTCGCCCATATCACTTTCAAGGCACTCAATTCCCAGCTTTTCCATCTCGTGGTTCAGCTCAATCTCTTCGCTGACCATAGACTTGCCTTTGACAATGGTTTTGGCGTCATGGGACTGGACTATCCCTGCAATAATGCGGTTGGCTTCATCGGCATCCTCGGCCCAGTGGACCTGAATACCATTGTGCTGGCAGTTTGCTTCCAGCTGCTCTAGGAGTGCGGGTAATTTGCTCAGGCAGCGCTGGCGGATGGCTTCGGCCAAATCGCGAATATTCTTTTCTTCATTGCTGTCATCGAATGCGCTTTTGCGCTTGTCCCGTAGGTAGTCCATCGCCCCGCGGAAATTTTGTCGTAGCTGTTGATCGGCTAAGGCTGCTTTGGCTTGCGGGTGGAAGAATTCGGGTCCTTGAGGTTTTTCTTGGTTCATGGTTATTTTCCTCCCGTTCTTTCCAGCAGGAAGCTGGCTAGGTGGCGGCCGCGCATTGGCTTGCCTTGATACTCCAACGCTCCGTTGATATTTAGCAGGCAGCCCCAGTCGGCACTGACCAGCTCTTCAGCTTGGGTATTCGATAGGTGGTGGGTTTTGTCTTCCACCATTGCCTGGCTGATGTTCGGGTGGCGAACGGCAAAGGTACCGCCAAAGCCACAGCATTCGCTTTCGTAGTCTTGTTCACGCAGCTCGACATGTTCAAGCTGATTGATAAGTTGGGTTGCCGTAACATGAACATTCATCTCGCGGCGGGCGGCACAGGAAGTATGCATGACGACAGAAGTCGGTTCACCGTTGTCATTGAGCTTGATACGGCAGACATTGACCAGAAATTCTGTCAATTCAAAAACGCGGTCGCAGAAGCTATCGACTTGCTGCTGCTTATCATCCCCCTTAAAGAGACGACGATAGTGATGGTGCATCATTCCGCCACAGGAGCCGGACAGTACGATGACAGGCCATTGCTCTTCAAACAGCGCCATCTGGCTGAGGGCTACTTGCTTGGCTTCTCCGTCATAGCCGGAGCTATAGGCTGGCTGACCACAGCAGGTTTGTTTCTCTTTGAAGATAACCTCGATTCCCTGCTGCTCCAACAGCGTAATGGCATCAAGACCGGCTTCGGGATCGAACATATCGACCAGACAGGTTGCGTAGAAATACACTTTTTCCGGCTTGGCAGGGTAGATTCGCATCTTGAACTCCTTGAATGAAGAGAGCTATTTCATCCGGACTGGTAGAGGCTTCTAAGACAGGGCCTCTGGTATTGCTAGTGTCCGAATGAAATAGCTGTAGTGCTAGTCGTTTGTTACTTATCTGTGTGAATTGGCAAGTGGATTACTTCGTCATTAGGGCATCGGTGATGTGGAAGCCATAGACGATGGCAAGTCCAATCAAGCCGGTAACGATGAGGTAATAGAATGTTGGGATCACTGTCTTACGCAGGGTGGCACCTTCTCGACCTAGCAGGCCAACTGTTGCAGACGCAGCGACCACATTGTGGATAGCAATCATGTTACCCGCTGCTGCACCGACAGCCTGTAGGGCGACAACGGCAGCACTTGAGATGGTTAGCGTTTGTGCCACTTCAAACTGGAACTGGCTAAACATCATGTTTGATACCGTATTCGAGCCCGCGATGAAGGCACCCAGGGCACCAATCGTTGCACTTAGTGCTGGGAAGAACTCACCCACCAGGCCTGACGCGAAGTTTGCTGTTGTAACCGGCATACTGGCTAGGTCTGAGGCATTGACGCCCGAGTTGATGAAGATACGTACCATTGGAATTGTGAATACCAGTACGAAACCAGCACCAATTAGGGTTTTGCTTGACTCGCCAAAGGCCTTAACCAGTGGAGATACCTGACGAGACTGAAGCAGCACTGCTAGTAGGGCAACAAATACCAGGATACCACCAGGTAGATATAGAGGCTGGATAGCTGCACTGATACCAGCTTCACCTAAGATGTCACCGAAGGAAAGGCTAACGCTTTTCAGGAAGTTCTTGAAGTCAGCACTCACGCGGCTTGCAACAAGGACTACAGCCAGAAGAACATAAGGGGCCCAAGCAAGTGCCATACTCATTGGCTTTTTCTCGCTTTTGGCCAGATCCATTTTCAGTGATCCTAACCACTCTGTAGGCCACTTATCTTCGCTTTCGAAGTCCCAGTGATTTTTAGGTACCAAGAACCCTTTCTTGGCTGCGGTAACTACGATAGCCAGACCAACCAGACCACCGATAAGTGATGGGAATTCAGGACCAAGGAACACGCCAGTAAGTGCATAAGGAATCGTAAATGCTAGGCCGGCAAAGATAGCGAATGGCAGAATTTCCAAGCCTTCTTTCCAGCTCTTATTCTTACCAAAGAAACGGGTCAGCATCATTGCCATAAATACAGGTATTAATGTACCGACAGTGGCATGGATCAGAGCAACATTTGTGGTGATTTGCTGAAGGTAGATATCCCAGCTTGAACCGTTTGCCACTAGGCTCTCGGTAATGTTGTGAGTATCAAGGCCTTTGTTTACACCAACAATGATTGGGGTACCTACGGCACCAAATGATACTGGTGTAGATTGGATCATCATACCCATTACAACTGCAGCCAGAGCCGGGAAACCGATAGCAACTAAAAGAGGAGCGGCAATAGCAGCAGGAGTACCGAAACCAGAAGCGCCTTCAATAAATGAACCGAAGCACCAGGCGATAATGATTGCCTGTACACGCCTGTCGGTGGATATATCGGTAAAGCCACTTCTTATCGTGGAAATCGCTCCGGTGTGCTTAAGCGTGTTAAGCAGGAATATGGCACCGAAGACTATCCAAAGTACGGCGACGGTAATGGCCAGTCCCTGTAGGGTAGAGGCGAAGACGCGGTTGGCAGACATATCCCAGAAATACAGGGCAATGCCGACAGTGAGTAGAAAGGCCACAGGCATAGCTCGTTTGGCTGGCCAGTTAAGGCCGACCAGCAAAACCGCAGCGACCAGTATCGGTGAAAATGCGAGTAACGCAAGTATGGTATCGTTCATGGTAGTACATCCCTCGTACAGCTGTTTCGTTTCAGACCATCACTGGTCTTGTTATGGATTGTGGGGCGTTTGTTAATGTTGTGTGACGATAACCCTTTATTTTTTTTTGATATAGGGAAATAATGAAAAAGATTAATTCCAAAAGTTGATAAATAATGGCGAAAACAGATGACCTGATCCTCTTTGCCCAGGTAGTGGAGTGTGGATCATTTAGTAAGGTGGCTGAGTTAAATTCCCTTACAAACTCAGTGGTTAGCAAGCGAATAGCAAGGCTGGAGGAAGACCTCGGGGTACAGCTTTTGTACCGTACGACCCGAAAGTTAACAGTAAGTGAAGCCGGTAAAGTGCTTTACCAAGGTGCAAAAAATGTGAAGCAGGCAGCAATTGAAGCGGTTGACGCGGTCAGTGGCTATGGCGAAAAAGTCAGTGGACACGTCAAAATGTCAGTGCCGTCTATTTCCGGAGACCTGTTGCTAGCGGATGCGGTGGCTGAATTTTGTACGCTCCATCCTGGATTGACGGTGGATATGTCGCTGAATAATCGCTTTGTTGATTTGGTGGAAGATGGTTATGACCTGGTGATCCGAACAGGCTACCTGGAAGATTCAAGCTTGATTGCAAGGCATATT
The DNA here is from genome assembly GCF_059552575.1 of Photobacterium sp. HL06. Taxonomy (NCBI): domain Bacteria; kingdom Pseudomonadati; phylum Pseudomonadota; class Gammaproteobacteria; order Vibrionales; family Vibrionaceae; genus Photobacterium; species Photobacterium sp. HL06. The sequence goes on along the minus strand of NZ_CM183914.1, from coordinate 2,505,795 downwards.
CTAGACTCTCAGTGGGTGATTTGCGCGGCCCCGTCATATATTGCTCGGCTTGGCATGCCAAAGGAGCCGGAGGATCTGGTCAATCATAACTGCCTTCAGTATGCCTATCAGACGACAGGGGCGGCAGAATGGCAATTTATTGGCGAGCAGGGCAATTATATCCTGCATGTTAACGGTAATTTTTCGACCGACAATGCGACGGCGTTACGTAAAGCGGCACTAGGCGGCTATGGTATTGCCTATGTGCCCCGTTGCCTTGTTTACCATGATTTGGTGGAAGGTAAGCTGCTCGACTTATTTCCGGACAAAGTGGGAAAGAAACTTGGAATTTATGCGGTCTACCCATATACCCGCCAGCCATCCCAGAAGATCCGTTTGTTGATAGAGCACATTCGTGACCGTTATTTATCAATGAAGCAGTTTTTTTAGTACCGCTAGCGACAAGTTAAACCGTATTTTGCGATCGTTTACATCAAGTCGGATCTAAATGTCTGTTTACTTGAGATTGTTCAATATCAGAGAAAACAGGTTTTGTTCTAATAGATATACTTTCACTAGGTATTAACATATAGGTCGAACGATGAACTGGTATATCCATGTCCTTAAAAATTATGCAGTATTTAAGGGAAGAGCGCGCAGGCAAGAGTATTGGTACTTTTTCCTCATCAACATCATTATCAGTATTGCACTTTCGTTTATAGATAGTGCGATGGGTAATCCTGGTGCAGGTGAGGGAGCTGGAATTCTGGGTACTATTTATTCTCTGGCTATCTTAGTTCCAAGTATTGCTGTGGGTGTACGTCGGCTTCATGATACGGGACGCAGTGGCTGGTGGATGCTGCTGGGCTTGATCCCGATCATCGGTGCATTGGTATTGATTTACTTCTTTGTTCAAGATAGCCATCCCGGCAGTAATGAGTATGGCCTTAACCCGAAAAATATTGATTCCGACTCTGTGGGGCAGTTTAAGGTTTAAGCATGTCATAATGAAGGTTTACAGGGCTCGATAAAGTGCCCTGTAAAGCTTGAGTTATCCGCTCTGGCTAGCAAGTCGGAATACCAATTTTTTGCATAATGAACAGCGCATTGCTTGTTGTAGAATGACCAGTATAAATCTTGTAGTCAAAGTGAATGTTTCCATCAATATAGTGTTCGCGAAAGTGATAGTTTTCGGCGGTGGGTATTTCATTGGTAGCCAATTCGCACAACGTCAAATCGTGGGTTGAAACTATGCCCAGGCACTTATGATTGTTTAGCTCTTTGATGACCTGAAATGCACCTTCTAATCTGTCCTGAGAGTTTGTCCCGCTGAAGATTTCATCAACCAGGAAGAATGTCTTGCTTGCTTTGGCAACATCTATCATCTTTTTTATTCTTAATAGTTCCGCGTAGAATGTAGAAATGTGTTTATTCATACAGTCATTGGTTCTCATTGACGTGACTATGTCAAACTTGCCACAGAGAAAACTGTCTGCATTGACGGGGGCACCCGTATAAGCGAGTAGCAAATTGGTCGCAACTGTTCGTAGAAAAGTGCTCTTTCCAGACATATTTGATCCCGAAACAATAGCGGTACATTTCTCATTGCCCAATGAAAAGTCATTCCCTACATTTTCTACTTCATGAATTAGTGGATGTTTCATGTTTTTGGCTTCAATTACCATTGAATTATCGACGGTGGGCATCGTCCAGGAAGGGTTTTCGAAGGCTAATACAGACAGTGATGCGAGTGCTTCAATTTCACCGATAACGTCGAACCATACCTCAATCGATGCACCATTTTCTATTTTCCATTCAATCGCTCGAATTGCACATCTACAATCCCAAAGAAGAATAATATTAACAAACAAATGCACAAGCTTGTTATGTCTCAGCCCGGCGCTGTTTAAAATACTATTCAGGGTATACAGCGAGGCTGATGGGAGAGTGCGACCGTCCTTGGTCATGCTGCCTTGCAGTGTTGTTAAGAGTCGAGTAGTAAAGTGTTGATCTTCAATGATCTTTAATACGTTCGCATACTCTTTTAAACTGTTTCTTTTGTTATCAAAAGTATTAAATAAGTTATGGTTTTTCTTATGGTGTTTAAGGGTAAGAAATGCCTGAAGAGAATATAAAAAGATAGGCGTAAAGTACGTACGGAAGAAAATTAACTCAACGCACGAAAAGGCGAGTGAAATGATAGGCAATGCGTGAATAATGTTTTTTACCTTCAGAAGAGATAGGTCATTGTCTGAATGCTTAAACCACTCTATACTTTTTTTAATACTTATATTCTTAACTTTTAACGTGGCTAGTTCAATGGATTGTCTAAATTCAATGTCAGTTGATAGTTCTAATACAGAACGTTGAGTTTCGTCGATACCAAGAGTTGGAATGGAAGGGTTACAGAGCTTTGAGGCAAGCTTTTTACGACCGAAATAGGTATGCGCAGTATTTATTCTTTGGAAGATAGAATTGTTACCAAATACATCCAAGTCTTGTGAAAAGGCATGCTCTTCATCAATGAATTCATTGCCGTTGTCAGGCAATGTGTTCCAGTTGCCTGTCACACGTTCTATCCCATTATTGTTGATAGTCAATAGACTTCTTAACTGAGCGATTCTGCTTTCAATTAGTAAGTGTTTTTTAACTAATAGTAGAAATATGACTGTGCTGAGTGACATAGAGATAAAAGCGTAATCAATATAATTATTGTTATAAAACACGAATGAACTAAAACATGTTAATGCTAATAGAAAAAAACGGGTACGGCTTATGTTGAGGTGGGATCTTTCTTGTTTTTTCAGTTCCTTTGTGTAGTTCTCAAGCTTGTATCTATATTCTATTTCCGCATTATTGCCCATTTAATATCACTTTCTATTAGAAAATTTAAATCATTAGCGCTGTTGCAATATTAGCTATAAAGCATATTCTTCTATTACATTTGTTTTATACCACCTTTAAGCTACTTTAGTTATAAATGAATGACGTTATGAGATGTCAGTCGAAGATCATATTTAATCAGAGTAGATTTAGGAAATGTCTGTAACCGTGATAGTGTCAGCTTGTCTGTTTCTCATATATTTCTGAAAGCTCATATGTCTGCAGTGCTTAGATGGCTTGTTATTGTTTGATTAAAATTCAAAAGGTTATGATTACATTTCTTAATTATGAGAATTGAGATCAGATAGTTAGCGGCTTATTTGGGGGCGATCTTGTAAAAAATCAAATCTGTTCAATGTGTTGCGAGTAGGCAAGGAGAGTGCTGCTCGTAATCCAAGCATCAAATTACATCTACAATTAAGCATGACAAAGCTAACCCATTAGCTCCCATATTTATATGCTTGGAGTATGGAGGGTTATTTTCTGAAAAAAGAAACAGCAATAGGTTGAGTTGGATGGGTTAGCGTTGTTCTTCCGTTGGCTATGAGAATATCAAGGATGCCACAAGATGTTCGTGGAGAATCGTGATGAAAATGAATAAGGTAGCTTTGTCAGCCTTGGCGATATGCATCGGTTATTCCGGTTTTGCCATAGCGTCATATGACAAATATGGTTCATACGAAAGTGATACATATACAAGCAGTGACAGCGATAGCAGCGATAAAGGAGATGGCTATAGAGATAAATCATATGATGACACCAGTGATGATAGTTCTGACACCTATAAAGAAGATGACTCGGATACCAAACAGCGGTTAGCCCTGAACTTAGTCGGCACAGGGCTAATGTATGAAAGCGAAGTCCCTGATATTGATGGTGATAAGCAGCCAGATCCTGCTATTTGTTTCGATGTGGATTTGAAAAATATTGCTGATGGCGAGCTTGTTGGTACAGCGACAGACTGCTTGTCTAATATCGAGCCTGGCGAAAATGGGGGGCTGAAATTAGTCGGTACTACTTTTTTTAACCTACCCAATGGGCAAATTGTGACCCGAGGTCTGACTACTGTTCAGCCTGTGAATCAGGAAACTATAACACCAGACGGTGAGGAGATTACTCATATTACCGGCGCATCTAGTGATCAGAACAGTGTACTTAAAGCGACTGGCGATTTTTGGTGGTATCGCGGCACTGTGCGGTTGTCAGGAATGGTGAATTTGTCAGAGTTTAACGGCGATGTTGGTGATCCAATGTTTTTTGACTGCCTTTTCACCATTGATCTAGAAAAAATCAAGTTTAAACACCGCCACTGGTATAAATGGTACAAAGAACATTATTACAACAGAGGTTACAACCGGGATTATCACGGTCACAAAAAATATGATGGTAGTGATTCAGGTGGTGACAGCTCGTATCGTAAGCCATCGAGGTATGACTGATCATTCGTTTTAGAGTGCACAAAATATTAAGCCTAAAGCAGTTTTCTTTAGGCTTAATATTGTTTTTCTAAGTAATTATTGTTGCGCTGTTTTCCAGGTGCGATAACCACCGATTAAATTGCGGGCCTTGAAGCCATTATTCACCAGCTGACGATAAGCAACATTACCACGTAATCCTACTTGGCAAATAATGATGATCTCTTTGTCTTTGGGTAACTCGTGCATACGGTGACGGAGGCTATCGACTGGAATGTTAATTGAACCTTCGATGTAACCCACGTTTTCAAGCTCTGCCGGGTTGCGTACATCTAAGAGCAATTGGTTATCAGATAACTCAGCAACTTCATCAAAATGGATCGGTGTTGCATCGCCTTTGATGATGTTGTTAGCCACAAATGCAGCTTGGTTGATCACATCTTTAGCGCTACCAAACGGTGGAGCATAAGTCAGCTCAAGGTGCTGAAGCTGTTCAACCGTCATACCAGCTCGTTGTGCAACTGCCATAACATCAATGCGTTTATCTACGCCATCTTTACCGACTGCCTGTGCGCCCAAAATCTTGCCGGTTTCAGGATCAAACAGCATCTTGAATGATACGATTTCAGCACCAGGGTAGTAGCTAGCGTGGCTTGCAGTATGGACATAAACTTTCTCGTAGTTGATGCCTTCACGTTTTAGCGTCTTTTCGTTTTTACCTGTTGATGCAACCGCTAGATCGAAGATCTTACAAATTGCTGTACCTTGCGTGCCTTGATATTTTTCGCTGCGTCCAAGCATGTTGTCGGCAGCCATACGGCCTTGGCGGTTAGCTGGGCCAGCAAGCGGTACAAGGGTAGGGCTGCCTGTAACGAAATCGGCCTCTTCTACCGCATCGCCAACGGCGTAGATAGAAGGATCGCTTGTTTGCATTGACTTGTTAGTATAAATGCCGCCAAGTTCACCAATCTGTAAGCCTGCTTCAGCAGCCAGCTTAGTTTCTGGGCGCACCCCGATAGCCATGATTAAGATGTCGGTATTGAACGTATCGCCATTATTCAGGCTAAGCGTAAGTTCACCGCATAGATGCTGGTGCTCTGGGCTTTCGCCTGTATCTTCGTTGGCGACAGACTCGTTAGGTTTGTACTCAACAGACTCAAGCGCGACACCTAAGCGCAGGTCAATACCTTGATTGCGAATTTCTTGATGCGCAAATCCTGCCATTTCTTTATCAACGGGTGTCATTACCTGATCGGCCATCTCAACCAATGTTGTTTTGATCCCTAGCTGGTGGAAGGCCTCCATCATTTCAAGGCCGATAAAACCACCACCAACAACCGTTGCGTGTTCAGGCTTGTTCATCTCGATCGTCTTGATGATCTTGTCCATGTCTGGAATGTTACGCAGAGAGTGGGTCAGCGGATTATCAATGCCAGGGATTGGTGGCACGATAGGCGCTGCTCCAGGACTAAGCAGCAGGAAATCATAACTTTCAACGTATTCACTGTTGTCTAGCGTGTTGCGAACGGTAACCGTTTTTTCAGAGCGATTGATACTAACAACCTCGTTCATAACACGAACATCTACATTAAAGCGAGCTAAGAAACTTTCTGGAGTTTGCAGGAGTAGCTTGCTGCGATCTTGGATGTCACCACCAATATGATATGGCAAACCGCAGTTAGCAAATGAAACGAAATTACCGCGCTCAAACATGATGATTTCAGCATCTTCACTTAGACGACGCGCTCTTGCAGCAGCTGATGCGCCGCCAGCGACACCACCGACGATAAGGATTTTGGTCATTACACACTCCTGTTGGAATTGACAGAGTTGGAACTGCTCTCGACTTAGCTCTTTGTCTCAGCAATTACATCACTATAAAATCATTAATTAGTAAAGTCTAATTTAATTTTACCTAATTTACTCTTGACTAAAGAGTATACTTTAGTAATCTCTAATTTATTAAAGGGCTTTATATATTGCAAAGCGAGAAAGTAGGAGAGCGTGATGGAATTTGAAATTCCCTGGGATGCCTTGTTCGGAGGGATGCTGTTAGGGTTGTCAGCGGCTTTATTGTTACTGGTGAACGGGAGAATTGCCGGGATCAGCGGTATTGTTTCAGGTCTGCTGAAACCAGTAAACGGTGAGTTCTTATGGCGGGTGCTATTTGTGCTGGGTATGATTTTCAGCGGAATTTTTGCACCATTGCTGGGCTTTGAGTTACCTGAATCACTACCAGTCAGCTCTTTCTTTTGGGTTGGGCTTGCAGGATTACTGGTCGGGATAGGGACGAAAATCGGCAACGGGTGTACCAGTGGCCATGGTATTTGCGGGATGGGGCGCTTATCAGGGCGATCAATTGCCGCCACATGTGTATTCATGGCTGTCGCTATTGCAACCGTGTTTGTTCGTTTGCATTTACTCTAATAGGCCTTTATTCGGAGGTTGATAATGAAAATGTCGTCACAGGCAATCGCTTCACAGTTAATGGCTGTAGTCGCTGGGGTCTTATTTGGTTTGGGTATGATGATTTCGGGCATGGTTGACCCGCATCGGGTCATTGGATTTTTAGATATTACCGGAGCCTGGGATCCAAGCTTGATGTTCGTGATGGGCGGTGCACTAGCGGTATTTATGCCCATGTACCTATTGGTCATCAAAAAGCGCACCGCCCCCGTGTGTAGCGAGCGCTTCAGGCTGTCCAATAACCATATGATTGATAAAAAGTTAATGGGTGGTGCTGCACTGTTTGGACTTGGCTGGGGGATTGCTGGTATCTGCCCGGGGCCAGCTGTAACATCAATATCTGGTTTAAATCCGTCGATGCTGGTGTTTATTGCTGCAATGTTGCTTGGCATGGTTGCTGCAGGTTTTGTCGTGAAGAAGCAGGAAAAGGGCGAGATTATTACCCATAGCTGATAAGAAGGGCACGGTTAAGTGCCCTTGGTCAAATCTACTTGTAAGCGGTATTCTTAGTCGATTATGGCTGATGATTAAACCACTGTAACGATTTGCTTAATGTCGTCACGCTGCCGATAACGATCAAAGCTGGGCTTTGGGCATTTTGTGCTAGTTCAGCCAAGTTGGCTAAGTTACTTGTGAGCACACGCTGCTCTCGACGTGTACCGTTTTCGATAATGGCACATGGCGTGTCTGCGGCCAAACCGTGTGTGATCAGCTTGTCGCTAATATGACCACTTTGCTTTAGGCCCATATAGAACACCAGCGTATTGTTCGATTGTGCCAGCGATGACCATTCAATTTCTTGGCCGTCTTTTTGGATGTGGCCAGTAATAAACTGAACACTTTGCGCGTGGTCGCGGTGCGTCAATGGAATCCCCGCATAAGCCGTCGCCCCTGCTGCTGCAGTAATACCCGGTACAACTTCGTATTTGATTCCGTGTTTGGCCAGCTCTTCCAGCTCTTCACCACCGCGGCCGAAGATAAAAGAGTCGCCGCCTTTTAGACGAACAACCCGTTTTCCTTCTTTGGCTTTGTCGACCAGGATCTGGTTGATTTGATCTTGTGGTACGCAGTGAAAGTCCAATTTCTTGCCGACATAAACCATTTCGGCATCGGAGCTTGCCAGTGCCAGAATTTCCGGAGAAACCAGACGGTCGTAGACTACGACTTCTGCTTGTTGGATCACGCGGTGCCCCTTCACGGTGAGTAAGTCAGGATCACCCGGTCCCGCACCAACAAGAGAAACAAAGCCGCTGTTTAACGATGTGTGATTGGTGGTCATAGCAACGCCTATCAATTTGGATATAAAGAGTAGAACTCGGCAAACTATCCTAAGGAGTTATTACTTTTTATAGCCAAAACAATACAATAAATGGTGCAAGTTAAGAGTTGGCCCCGCACATTCTGCGCCAGGGCCAGATAAGGAGATTATTTAGTGCTAAATGCTGGCTCTAGCTTAATCTCTGTATCTTTTTCTACGTCAACTGCTGGTGCCGTTTTTGCGTGAGTTAGGTATAGAGGAACACACGTAAATAGAAGGCCGCCAACTAGGTTACCTAGCACTGTTGGGATAAGGTTCCAGTTTAACCAAGTCGCGATACTGAAATCAGCGCCTAGCATCATACCTAGTGGGAATAGGAACATGTTGACTACCGCGTGCTCAAATACTAGGGCGAAGAAGATAAAGATTGGTAGCCACATCGCTGCAATTTTGCCTGCTACAGAACGAGCTGTCATGTTACCAATAACACCTAAACAAACCATTAAGTTACAAAGAATGCCTTTAACGAACACCGTGATCCAACCATTCACACCATGCTCCGCGTAACCCACCGTACGTGCTGTTGCGGCACCAATGAATTTTTGACCTACTGCACTCGCTTCTACACTGAAGTTCATTGTGAATGTTAGTGCAACAAGGAAAGCAACAAGTAGAGAGCCGATAAGGTTACCTAGACCAACATAACCCCAACAGCGGAGGATACGGCTCCAAGTAATGCCTTTGCGGTTTTCAAATTTAGCCAGTGGCGCAAGACCGAAAACACCCGTAAGCAGGTCGTAACCCATCAGGCTTAGAATACAGAAACCTACTGGGAAGACTAGAGCACCTACAATGCCAACACCTGTTTGTACGATTGTTGTAATAGCTACAACAACGGCCAGAGAAAGAATAATACCTGCCATCATGCCGCGTAAGATCAGATCACGTGTCGATGTGCGCACTTTTGCTTCACCAGTGTCGATCATGGTCTGAACGAATTCAGCAGGTTTGTTGTAAGACATAATAATCCTTATTATTAAAAGTTTAAAATTGAAATCTTTTTGGAATAGGTAATAGTCGCGAGGTTCTAGTTACTCGCCTCTCTTACTTCCTATTTCAAAAAGCAGGGAACCGACTGACTGGAGACGGAGGGTTCCCTGAATGTCATTAAAACTGTTTAATTATGCGGCAACCTGAACGTCACCATTTTCGACTTTAACTTGATAGCTCTTGACTGAAACGTCGGCATTTTCGAGGCAGCGGCCATCATTGAGGGCGAAACGTTGCTTTTTTAGCGGGCTCGCCACCCAAAGCTCACCTTCGTGTTCGCAGATCAGGCCACGGGATAACACATTGGAACGGGCAAACGGGTCCATGTTATCGATAGCAAACAGCGCTTCTGAGCTAGACGGGCGAAAAATCGCTACTTGCTGGCCTTCAACTAGCGCGCAGACACCGGTACCTGGGATCAGGTCATCAATGTTGCAGACTGAAATCCACTGGCTCATACGGTTTCCTCCAAGGAAATGTTGTAGATTGGGGCTTTTTCTTCTTCTGTTGCTGGGCGGTGTTGAGCGCGTTCTGGTACGAAAACCACATTGCTGTCACGTTCAGAAGAGTTGATGAAGTGGTTAAAGCGTTTTATTTGGGCTTCTTCATCAAGCGTTGTTGTCCACTCACATTGGTAGCTGGCAATCAGTCTTTCAATATCGGTTTCCAGCTGGGTATTGATACCAAGCTTGTCGTTGATGATCACATCACGTAGGTACTCGATCCCGCCTTCCAGGTTATCCATCCATACCGATGTGCGCTGTAGCTTATCGGCGGTACGAACATAGAACATCATGTAACGGTCGATGTATTTCAGCAGGGTTTCTTTGTCCAAGTCCGTAGCCAGCAGATCAGCGTGGCGAGGCTTCATACCACCGTTGCCACATACATACATGTTCCAGCCTGCATCGGTTGCAATGATACCTAGATCTTTGCCCTGGGCTTCAGCACACTCACGGGTACAGCCAGATACGCCGAACTTCATTTTGTGCGGAGTACGGATACCTTTGTAACGGTTCTCAAGCTCGACACCCAGGCCGACGCTGTCCTGAACCCCGAAGCGGCACCAGGTGCTACCAACACAGGTTTTTGCCATACGCAGCGTTTTGGCATAGGCATGGCCGGTTTCAAAACCAGCAGCAATCAGCTTTTCCCAGATGGTCGGCAGGTCATCTTTCTGCGCGCCGAATAGGCCAATACGCTGGGCTCCGGTGATTTTGGTATAGAGGTTGTACTCGTTAGCAACCTGAGCGACGGCCAGCAATCCAGCAGGTGTTACTTCACCGCCAGCCATACGAGGAATGACCGAGTAAGTCCCGTCCTTTTGCATATTGCCAAGGAAGATATCATGGGTGTCTTGCAGCTGGGTGTGATCATTGGTCAGAATGTAGTCGTTCCAGCTCGACGCCAGAATAGACCCCACTATTGGTTTACACACCTCACAGCCGTAGCCTTTACCGTATTTCTGCAGTAGCTCGTCAAAAGATTTGATCTCTTCAACACGAATAAGGTGGAAAAGCTCCTGGCGAGAATATTCGAAGTGTTCACATAAGTGGTTCTTCACTTCGATGCCTGATTTCGCCAGTTCGGCATTCAATACTTGGGTAATGAGTGGAAGGCAACCGCCACAACCTGTTCCTGCTCCGGTTACCGCCTTGATTTCACCCAGCGTTGTATGGCCATCAGCAACAGCCGTCGCAATTTTGCCTTTGGTGACATCGAAACATGAACAGATAACCGCTGAATCAGGCAGTGAGTCTGCACCCATCGCTGGCTTTTCTGCCCCAGCGTGGGCTGGAAGGATCAGTGTATCGGGGTGTTTGGGTAGCTCAATATCATTGAGCTTTAGCTGTAGTAGGTTGCCGTAGTCAGAGGTATCACCAACCAATACCGCACCGAGTAGCTTTTTACCGTCTTCAGAAACGATGATGCGTTTGTATACTTCTTCGTTTTCATCAAGGTAGACATAGCTCTTGCAGTTTGGCGTGCGACCATTGGCGTCACCGATACTACCGACTTTGACGCCAAGTAGTTTCAGCTTGGCGCTCATGTCGGCACCTTCAAAGGTGTTGTCGTCACCAATCAGGTGGCTAACGGCGACTTGAGCCATTTTGTAGCCCGGTGCGACAAGGCCGTAGAACATTTCGTTCCACGAAGCACATTCACCAATGGCATAGACATCTTCATCTGAGGTCATGCAATGATCATTGATAGCGATCCCGCCACGGCGGCCAGTTGCCAGGCCGCACTGCATCGCTAGCTTGTCTTGTGGGCGGATCCCGGTTGAGAACACAATGAAGTCAACTTCGAGCGAGGTGCCGTCGGCAAAATGCATGGTGTTGCGGGCATCGGTGCCTTCTGCAACAATTTCCTTGGTGTTTTTGCCAGTATGAACATTAACACCCAGTTTTTCGATTTTCTTACGTAGCTGTTCACCGCCCTGAGGATCAAGCTGCTCTGCCATCAGTACGGGGGCAAATTCAATAACGTGTGTTTCTACGCCTAGTGCCTTGAGTGCACCGGCCGCTTCAAGACCAAGTAGGCCGCCGCCGACCACAACACCGCTCTTACTGCGTTTTGCTGTCGCTTCGATGGTTTTTAGATCTTCAATGGTGCGGTATACGAAGCAATCTTTTCCTTCATTCCCTTTGATTGGTGGAACCCATGGGTATGAACCGGTTGCCATGATCAGCTTGTCATACTGAATTTCGCGGCCGGTGTTGGAGTGGATAACTTTTTGAGCGCGGTTGATGGTGATAGCACGTTCGCCGATCAGAACGTTGATGCCGTGTTTTTCGTAGAAGCCTTCTTTTACCAAAGAAAGTTCGTCAGCAGTATGGTGGGAGAAGTACGAAGACAGGTGCACCCTGTCGTATGCAACGCGTGGTTCTTCACAGAAAACAGTGACTTCGTAGTTTTCCATGTCTGCTTTATCGACTAATTCTTCGATATAGCGATGGCCGACCATACCGTTACCGATAATCGCCAATCTGACTTTGCTCATAAGATCCTCTTAACAAAGGCGTTAATTCTGAGGCAATAGTAATAAGACAGGTTGTGAATAAATATGACGTAAATCAATTACGACGTCAAATACCCCTAAAGTGGTATGATCTTAATAATCAATGACTTACAGTGTTGGTCTGAATTGTGATATTTCATTAATGAAATAATATTACAGATTTATGCTGATTGTGTCAGTGGATGTATGTGTTTGATGGCGCATGTATTGGTGAAGCCGTGTGAGGCTGCGGCTCTGAAAAAGTTCATAAGGAGTAATGCTTGTAGGAGGGTATTTAATATTTAAGAGACTTGGTGACTAAAGAGAGAAAATTATTTCTCCTTGGTAAGTTGAAAAATACAAATTGTTTTTGGAACAAATAGCAAGTGAAACAAGAGATTGAAATTTATTCATCATAAGAAATCTGAATATATTGGTCGCTTTCTATCTTAATAGCCTTTGGTTTTATATAAAAAATATATAACAAAATATATAACTTGAGCGATTTAATGCTCATGGGTGCATATTTTTACATTCTTCTGACAATTCAAACTGAGTGAATTTTAGGGTTGTAGCGCGTCTTAAATCTGTAAACTAACTCGTTGAATGGAATAAGTAATGAAGAATAATAAAAAGTATTATTGCCTGATCCCTCTTGTCGGCCTGTTATCAGGCTGCTTTGAAGAACATGAACTGGAAACAGATACTCGTCAGTATATTCCTTACAATCTGAGTAACCTGCATTTCCCGAATGATCTGATGCTAACTGACAGTGATGGCACAATAGCACTTCCGGTTGAAGCTGCCGGTGATGATGTTGATTTCCGAGACTATGAGAATGTCTATGGAGCGCTTGATGGCTGGTCAACAGGCTATCAGATCGTCTTGCCGCTGGAAGGCTCGGATCTTGCCATTAATGCAGCTAGCTTGGCGGATAACATTATTTTATATGATGTGAAAAATGCGAAAAGGCTTAAGTATGGAGATGACTTTGTTGTATCCATCAATGATAAACAGGACTTGGTCATTACACCAACGGTGATCTTGCCTGAAGTCAGTACATTTATATTAGCTGTGACTGATGGCGTGAAGGATAGTAAATCCGAAGGTCTTAAAGCTGCATATGAGTATGAAAAACTGGCTGAGGGAGGTTCAGTCGATAATCCGCTAAGTGAGCAGGCGATGTCACAGATCCAGCGCAATCATGCCTTATTGGAAGCCGCCGGTGTCACAGGTGAAATTGTATATAGCAGTGAATTTACAACTCAGAGTATTTATCCGGTAATGGATGCTGCCATCAAAAATATACAGGAGCAGTCACTGAATAGCATTACCGCCTTGGAGACGCCAGATAATAAAGGCTATGAGACTTATTCGGCAACTATCTCTATTCCGTATTACTTAGATATGCCGAAAAGAGGAAGCTGTGAGGTACCTTATTCGTATGATCCGGAAAATGAAAAAGAGAAGTATATGGAGGTAATTGCCGACCCAATTGGAAAGTGTGAGGCACTGTATAGTTGGTGGAGAGATGCTAGTGGTGGTTTTATTCACGGAGGCAATACCAACCTCAAGGTACAGTCAACGGAAGTTATCCCGGTAGTGATCTATGCGCCTAAAGGCGCTGATCTTGAAAAATGGGAAGAAGGTGGGGTGACATATCCCACTTCGATTTTTGTCCATGGTATTACGGGAAGGAAAGAATCTACAGCTACCATGGTAGAGAGCATTACCCAAAGCGGTAATCCGGGGCTGGTTATTGCCATTGACCAACCGCTGCATGGCGAACGGGGAATAAACCTTGATTTCGATTCGGATCTTGAAATATCAGCCAGCAGCAGCGCTTACAAAGGTGGTGATAAAGCGGTTTATTTGAATTTACTTAGCCCGCTAACTCTGCGTGATAATCAGCGCCAGGCAGTACTTGATCAGCTTGCGCTTCGTAAGGCACTTAACAGAACAGGCTTTGTCAATAAATCGAACGTGAATCTGATTGGCCACTCTCTGGGTGGGATCGTTGCAACCATGGTGAGTGAAATGTCGCAGCCGACCGCAGATTCAACCAATAGCGAGTTTGCTTTCACAACGGTAAGCCTTGTTGTACCGGGCATGCACTTGACAGAGTTGACAATGAACTCTCCCCTGTTAGGTGAGGAAGTCGAAGGTAAAATCAAAGATTCGGCTGATATTCAACTGGCTGTTGCAAGTATGCTTGGCCTTTATGACGAAACTCAGGATAGCCGGGTTGATGGGATTAAGGCGCTGGAGGCATTTAAAGAGGTCCCTGAGAACCTGGAGCAGGTCAACAGCATGGTAGATATGGTCTACAACATGATTATGCCTGACATGAAGAAAGGCATCCAAGCCGCAGTCGATGCAGGTGATCCGGCCAACTTTACCCTTCGTCAGTCGACCAATAGCGAGCAGCCGATTCTGCTGGTTGAAGCTGCCGGAAACTGTGAAGAAAATGGAGCGACGGAAGAGTGTGAAGTGGGAGATTATCTACCGGATACGGTTGTGGTCAACGATGTTGCAGGTCTGCCGCTTGTAGGGACTGAGCCTTTGATCAGTCAGCTGGGCCTGACGGCTATTACTGGCACAGAAGCAAGCCCGGATCCTCTTAAGCGTGTATTGCGGATTAAGACTGGAGGGCATGGCACGTATTTGTTTGGTTATGAAGGCCCTATGAACGAAGATGGTGTCCCAGGGAATCCGCTGCCCGTACGGGAAGAGTTAAATGACTCACTCACGTTGCAGCAGAAGGCGGTAGCCTCTTTTGTTAATAGTGGTGGTAAGGCTGTGACAATTGATCCTGACTATATTGATGTGCATGTCAAAATGCCTTAATGCTGGATGTTGATTATCGCTTATTGATGATTGGATAAGCCAACTCTCCGGTAATGACCTTGTTACCGGAGAAATATCAAACCAGCCTCCCATTTTGGGGAGGTACGTGGGTGCTTTTTGTCCAGTTAGCTCGCCATGGGGTTGCATCAGCGTAATGATTTGGTAAAAGGACTGTATGTTCAAAGGCGTGCAGGAGGCAGGGATGACTGTTGCCATTAAATCCGTTGCTGAAAAATTGTTGAGCCCCGCGGTTTTGCTTCAGGCCAAAAAAGATGGGGCCCTGAATGCGCTGGAAGCAGTGTATACCAAGGCGCGTTATGCCAGGTTTACCCGGGTGAAATGGGGTGCCGATTTCTATGATGGTATTCAGTTTGATGACGGGAGCTATATCAGTGTCCGCCCTGGTCCATTCAACCGCCTGACGCTAGTGGCGACTGAATTTGGCACCCAGCGAGGTAGGTAAGAACGCCGGTCTGAATCCCCCTGGATTACTGTTATCCAGGGGGATTTTTATTGTGAGATTTCCTAAAAACACCAACAACCATATATGAAATCAAAGATTCCATATATGGTTGTTGTGATTTGTCTGCTAGGTCTTTAAGTTGCTAAACGACCGAACAAAAACAGGATAATTAACGGATGATTATCCTTATAAGCAGGGAAATATCGTTTTTTGGAGTACGATAAATGAAACTTAATTCAGCAGGGCTGCCACACTTAGCCATAAACTGCTTGTCGCATGTGGTAAACATTGCGAAAACCTCTCGCCTACATTCTGCCCGCTATCCTGCCTTTACCTCTCAGTATTACGGCTTTTTTGCCTGTTCTCGATTTAGCTTTTTTAGCTATTAATTCTTGTCTTCCCTTTGGGAACGATCTTTCTTTGTTGATTGTTTTTTAAAGACTATTTTTGCTGCTGACCACAGCTGGTAACAAGTTAGATCACTTTACAGACAAATGTTCCATTGCTGCTTAAGGTCCAATGCAAGGGCATGCCTTAAAGCAGGTTGAAATCTATTTTTTTCAGAGATAATTGTTGTGAATTTGAAGTTATTAGGAAGTGCGCTGATCATTGCAGGAACAGCGTTAGGGGCAGGCATGCTGGCGATCCCAATGGTATTGGCACAGTTTGGCCTATTATGGGGCACCTTATTGATGCTGGTTATTTGGCTCGGTACCACGTATGCGGCCTTGTTGTTACTGGAAGCCAGTATCAAGTCGGGTGGTGGCCTTGGCATGAATACGATTGCCCGTAAAACTTTGGGTAAAGGTGGGCAGATGGTTACTAATGGCCTGCTATATGCGTTATTAGTGTGCCTGTTAATGGCTTATATCATAGGTGCTGGTGACTTGGTGAAGAAGATGCTGGCCGGCATCGGTTTTGACCTAACTCTGGTGCAGAGTCAGGTTGCCTTCACGCTCATTGCTGGCGCGATCGTTGCGGCGGGTACGGCGGTTATCGATAAGTTAAACCGGGCACTGTTTGCCATTATGGTTGTGATGCTGGCACTGACGTTAATGTCACTGGTTCCTACCATTTCCCTTGAGCATCTACTGGAAGCGACCAGTGATAGTAAGCTTGATTTGATTAAAACTAGCTCGGTATTGTTCACCAGCTTTGGCTTTATGGTGGTTATTCCATCTTTGGTTTCTTACAACCAGGAAGCGACTCATAAGCAGTTGCGTAATATGGTCATTGTAGGTTCATTGATCCCTTTGGTTAGCTACCTATTATGGTTGTATGCCGCAATGGGTAACTTATCAGCTGAGCAGATGGTGAAGTTCGCCAATGTCTCTGAGTTGATTGCTGCGCTAGGCGCAAACCATAGTATGATCAACCTTGTATTATCAGTATTTACTGGCCTTGCGCTGCTGACATCGTTCTTGGGGGTCGCCATGGCGCTATTCGATCAAAATGCCGATACCTTTAAGCAAAATCGTGTCGTGACCTATGTACTGACATTCATTTTCCCTTTGATGGGAGCGTTGTGGGCTGCTGACCAATTCCTATCCGTATTGGGTTATGCCGGTATTATCCTGGTATTCCTGGCGATTTTTGTCCCGATGGCAATGACTATCAAGGTTCGTAAGATCCAGGATAATCAGGAGCCTGAACAGGCATCCATCCAAGGAGCTGGTGCTGAGTGTTACCAGGCGGGCGGTGGTCAACTTGCATTGGCGATGAGCTTTGCATTTGGTTGTTTCTTGCTGGCTGCTGAGCTGATTTAATACTCATATTCAGTTTGCATGAGAACTGACATGCAAGACAAAAGGGCGTTTACCTGAGGGTAAACGCCTTTTTTCTTTTCAGAGATAACTGTTGAAATTGAAAAGGGCATTACTGTTTGACCGAACGATAATGTCCTGAGCTGATAAACTTTGAGTGACCGAACAAATATTTATCCGGCTTCCCTTTGGAGTAAAACTAGGGAATAGGGTGGGAAGCCGTTGTCTCATTCAACAGGTTGATCATACAAATTTTCCCTCTAAGTCGCTATAGAATCACGGTATTCATGACTATCACAATTTGATCTGAAGTGTAAACTTGATAATACACATGCTTAAAAAGCAGGCAGTTCGTTGTAGGTTCTCATCATAAGTAAATGGAAAATAGTTATGTACGAACACCCGTTTGGCTATCAGAAAAAGGAAGCATAGATGTATTGGAGTGATGCAGCTCGGGTGTCAAAACAAGCCCTTGTTGATGGGCACTTGATGCCGATAACGACTGAGGCTGAAACGATGACTGAAGAAGGGGTGGCCTACCTTGGTTATGTCGTTACCCATAATGCCAGCAAAAAGCCGATTGCAGTTACTACGCCTCAAGCCAATCCCTTTCTCCCTTATGAGTCATCTATGTATGTAGGAGAAGCCGGTGAGAACCATGTCTGCCTGCTCAACAAATTTCCGGTATTGTCTCCCCATTTGCTGATTTGTTCCAAGACATTTGTTCCGCAGTCAGCTCCTCTTTCTGAAAGTGATTTTGCTGCCTGGCTGCTTGGCTTTAGTGATCGCGATGTGCTGGGTTTATATAATAGTGGCCCGCTGGCGGGGGCTAGTCAGCCGCACCGTCATATGCAGATAGTGAAGGCAGAGGTGTCGCTAGAGTCAATGATAACGTGTGGCTTGTTGCCATTTAAGCATTGCTTCTTTGCATTTGATGGGCTCAAGTCTGGCTATTTACATCAGTGCTATCTCAAGGCACTAGATACCTTGTCGTTGCGCGGTCAAGGGGAGTGTCAGCCTTACAATATCCTACTGACTGAGCGCTGGATGCTGGTGGTTCCCAGGTCAACCAACAATATAGAAGGTGTATTTGCCAATGCGCTTAACTACAGTGGGCGCTTTTTAGTAAAGCGGCCAGAACAGCTTAAATGGCTACAGCAGTACGGCATCATGCGTTATCTCACTGAGTGTAGCGTGGTTTAGCGCGTAAGCGGCTTGCAGATGAACTAGAGGTAAAAAATAACCCCGATGGCTTGCACCATCGGGGTTATTATCAGCTAAAGCTTAGGGAAGAATTACTTCTTCTCGTTAGCTGCTTTAACGTCTGCAATAACTGCTTCAGCAACGTTTGCTGGACATGGTGCGTAGTGTGAGAACTCCATAGAGAACTGACCACGACCAGAAGTCATTGTACGTAGGTGACCGATGTAACCAAACATTTCTGATAGAGGAACGTCTGCTTTAATACGAACACCAGTTGCACCAGCCATCTGATCTTTGATCATGCCACGACGACGGTTAAGGTCACCGATAACATCACCAACGTGATCTTCTGGAGTGAACACGTCAACGTGCATGATTGGCTCTAGAAGCTGTGCACCTGCTTTAGGCATAGACTGACGGAATGCACCTTTCGCTGCGATTTCGAATGCTACTGCAGATGAATCGACTGCGTGGAAACCACCGTCGAATAGCTCAACTTCAACGTCAAGAACAGGGAAACCAGCTAGAACACCAGTGTCCATCATGCCAGCAAAACCTTTCTCGATTGCAGGCCAGAATTCTTTAGGTACGTTACCACCAACAACAGATGATGTGAACGTAAAGCCAGAGTTAGCTTCGCCAGGCTTGATACGGTAGTCGATCTTACCGAACTGACCAGAACCACCAGACTGTTTCTTGTGCGTGTAGCTATCTTCAATTGCTTGAGTGATAGTTTCACGGTAAGCAACCTGAGGAGCACCAACAACAAGGTCAACACCGTAAGTACGCTTAAGGATATCAACTTTGATGTCTAGGTGAAGTTCACCCATACCTTTAAGGATGGTTTCGCCAGTTTCTTCGTCAGTTTCAACTTGGAAAGATGGATCTTCAGCAACCATTTTACCGATCGCGATACCCATTTTCTCAGAACCGCCTTTATCTTTTGGAGATACAGCGATTGAGATTACTGGAGTTGGGAAGATCATTGGCTCAAGAGTACACTCGTGCTTAACATCACATAGAGTGTGACCAGTCTGAACGTTCTTCATACCAACAACAGCGATGATGTCACCAGCTTGTGCGCTAGTTAGTTCGTTACGCTCATCAGCCTGCATCTCAACCATACGGCCGATACGCTCAGTCTTACCAGTTGCACTGTTAAGAATGGTATCGCCTTTGTTGATCTTACCAGAGTAAATACGGATGAACGTAAGTGCACCGAAGCGGTCATCCATGATTTTGAATGCTAGCGCTTTTAGTGGCTCATCAGCAGATACAGTTGCAACGTCACCAGTTGGCTCACCAGTTTCTGGATCTGTTAGCGGCTGTGGGTCAACTTCTGTTGGAGACGGTAGGTAGTCAACAACTGCGTCAAGGATTAGCTGCATACCTTTGTTTTTGAATGCAGAACCACAGAACGTTGGGAAGAAAGCAAGGTCGCGAGTACCTTTACGGATACAAGCTTTGATTTGCTCGATAGAAGGCTCTTCACCTTCCATGTATGCTTCCATTAGATCATCGTCTTGCTCAACAGCAGATTCGATCATCTCTTCACGGTAAGCTTCTACGTCATCAACCATATCCGCTGGGATTTCTTTGATTTCGTAGTTTTCAGGAAGACCTGTGTCATCCCAAACGTATGCTTGACGGTTTAGTACGTCTACAACACCAATGAAGTCATCTTCACGACCGATTGGTAGAGTCATAACTAGTGGGTTAGCACCTAGAACGTTCTTAACCTGGTCAACAACGTTAAAGAAGTCTGCACCCATACGGTCTAGTTTGTTTACGAAGATCAGACGAGCAACTTCTGATTCGTTCGCGTAACGCCAGTTAGTTTCTGACTGAGGCTCAACACCACCAGAACCACAGAATACACCGATACCGCCATCAAGTACTTTAAGTGAACGGTAAACTTCTACTGTGAAGTCAACGTGTCCTGGAGTATCGATAACGTTTAGACGGTGATCATTCCAGAAACAGCTTACTGCTGCTGACTGGATAGTAATACCACGCTCAGCTTCCTGTTCCATGAAGTCAGTTGTTGATTCACCATCGTGAACCTCACCAGTTTTATGGATTTTACCAGTAAGCTTAAGGATACGCTCAGTAGTAGTGGTTTTACCCGCATCAACGTGCGCGAAAATACCAATGTTTCTGTATTTAGATAAATCTGTCATTGTTTTTCTCTATAAACAATTACGGTCACATGTCAGGGTGGGGAGTATATCACTGATTCAAACAAAGATTACAGAGCTCATGCACGATAAAATGAACATTTGCTTGTTTTTGCTTCGCCTTTTCCACAAATCCAACTCAAACGCTCAATAAAACCACAGGGCTACCAAGTCGATAAGATAATCTGCTGGAAAATAGCCCTTGCACAAGTCGCTTATCTTATAGGTAAGGCTGCATATTATTTAGTACGTGCATCGGGATAATCCTCTGCTTCATTTGATTTTGAAAATGTATGTAAGACTTAAATCGGATTAAGTCTAGTCCGATTACGCTTCTCACACCAGTTGCAAAGGGGTTTTTCCTGTTATCGGATATGTCTACATGCACCTGTGGGCATAGGTTTTTATAAGGTCAGCGCTTGTCTTGTGCTAGAACCTCTGTTCTCCCCTGGAAGAGGAGTATCTAGTTAGTCCTGCTTATACTGATAACTAAGAAAAATTAGTATTGCATCTTTGAATAAAAGGCCGCGATATCGGTAAGATCCTGATCATTCATCATCGACAGTTGCTTTTTCATCATTTCGGCATAGACACCTGAGCGTTCACCATTCTGGTAGGCTTTCATTGAGTTAAACAAGTAAATGCCGTTCTGGCCGTTTATATTGGGATAACCGGGTTGTTTGGCAACACCGTTCGTGCCATGGCAAAACTGGCAGGTAAATGCCTTCATTTTACCTTGTTCGGCGTTTCCGCTAAGAGGCGCTGATAGTGCAGAGGCAGAAATGAGGAATGTAAAGGGGATTACGAGGAACTTCTTTCCTAACATTATTATTGTTAAACCTTTTTATAAAGTGATGCGTTAGTTATATCGTGATGAATCAATTAATTAAGATGTTGTTTGTAACAAATAATGATTATGTAACCTTCCCTTCCTTTTACTACGAATAATGGCTGCTGAGCTTGAGCGACATCACAAGTGCTAGACTTTCTGCTGAACAAACCGGAGAAGTGTTATGAGCCCATTACTCACCGAACATACGCAGGGGATGATATGGATAGCTGACTATCCGGTGCACTATGCCGGTTTAGATTTCTTCTCACGAATGACAGTAGTCAGACTGATTGATAACAGGCTTCTTCTGCATTCTCCTTGCCATATTGATCAAGCGGTAAAGGAGCAATTAGATCGGTTAGGTGAAGTGGCGTATATCATAGCCCCGGGTTCGTATCATTATGGCCATATTACCTCTGCTCAGGATGCCTATCCGCTGGCAACAACCATGATTTGTCCGGGAGTCGAGCAAAAAATGCCAAACTTACAATTTGATGAGTTCCTCTGCGATAAGGTACCTGACAACTGGCTGGATGATTTTGACTTAGTCTTGGTTCGGGGGGCGAAATACATGTGGGAGGTGGCGTTTTTCCATAAACCGAGTCGGACGCTTATTTTAGTCGACCTGGTTGAAAATATTGGCGATAAAACAAAAGGAGTCGGCTGGGGGCTGAAATTTTGGTGGAAACTGGTTTTTCGGATGTGGAACCACCCAAAGCCCGCTCCTGAGTATCAACTGGGATGGGCAGACAAAATTGCCGCAAGGCAGTCTTTATTACATATATTGGACTGGGATTTTGAAAGAGTGATTATTTCTCATGGCGATTTAATCGAAAAGAATGCCAAAGAGGTTGTACGCCTTGCTTGGAAAGTACCGCTGGAACAATAAGTAGAACGGAACAACTGATTGCCTAAGACGTTATTCCGTTTGCTATATGAGGTGATTGACCGGGTCTACCGTGACCTTATCGCCTTTTATTTATGGTTTGAGAAACTCTCACCTTTCGCCAAGCGATCATAAAGGATAACGTTCACTGCTGCAGCCAGGTTCATGCATCCTTTGGTCGGAACATAAATCGTTTCGCGGCAAAAATCAGTGATCTCTTTTTTAAGTGTGTTGTCTTCCGGGCCAAAAATATAAAAGGCACGTCTAGGGTGCTTATAGTCCGGCAGGGGCTTTGCGCCTTCAATGAGATCAACCGCAACGGGAACACAGTCATGGGGGATGATGTCTTTCAGATCCTGTACGCCGATGAGCGGGATGTCTTGGTAGACATTTTTTGTGTCGGTGCAAAATTTCTTGGCAAGGTCATAACGCGTACCTGTGTAAAACACTGAGTTAACGCCATAGCAGCCTGCTGCGCGCATTACTGAACCAACATTTTCAGGGGTTTTGGGATTAAATAGCCCCACACAGGAGTAACCTTTGCTCATATCGCGTACATCTTCAAAATTAAAATTGAGGCGGGATTATACGGATTTTTATCTGAAATTGCAGGGGGCAATAGCAAAGTGGGGTAGTAAACAGTAACAGCCCTTCCTAAGCCGAAAGGGCCGTTGACACGGAGGCGTTGTTAGCCACAGCATTTTTTGTATTTTTTGCCGCTGCCACAAGAGCATGGGTCGTTGCGGTTTGGTGTTTTTTCAAAAACTGTGGTTGTCGGCTTGTTCAGGATAGCATCCAACTCTACCAGATCTTCTTTCGCTTCTACATTAACCGTAATATCTGCGAACAGTTGGTTTTCAGCGAGTATTGCTTCAACTTTAGCCTTACGTTCGTCACTGGTTACCGTCAATGGTAACGGGTTAGCTTCGGTACCTAGCTTAGCTGCACGTTTGGTGTTGTAGCCGAAGCTCTCATGCTTGGGCTTTTTCTCAATGCGGCCTTTATAGAAAAATTTAGACATAACCTGATCCTGTGTAACTTTGTTGTGCAGATTCAGAACTGAAGCTGGCTCTGAAAAATGTAATTCGCATTTGCGGTGCATTTGCGGAGAGGGGAGGGATGGTAACGGCTAACCATGTTGCCTGCAAGCAGTATGTATTGTCGCGTATGAGGTAATTATTTGCTGGCTTAACTTCCTTTTAACAAGGTTGGTCTGAAATGATCGTTAAAAAAAAACAGACCGTTGAGCCTGTTTTATTTTTATTAATTGGGGCAATCAGAATTACCTAGCCGTAGTGTGTTCATTAATCGTTATTGATGCCCTAATAAAGATAGATAACAGATCATGCTGCTTGTGGTCGAATTATTGAGAGCACTTGATCACCATTGAAATTAACGGGCACAGCCATATGCACTTCAGGTAATAAAAGGAAAGCATTATCAATTTCATCGCTATGCACTTCAACGATCACTTGTAGATGCTGTTCAACGGCTTCGTGCAGTGGGGATGTACGTGGTTTATTACTTTGGGTGACAAACTGATAATAATGACCACTACTGGCATATACCCAAATATTGAAATGGTGGTTCCCACGTTCAACTTGTTCGATAAACTCGGAAATATTTTTCATAAAAGTCCTTTAATAACAAATCAATATTTGCGTGTTGACGACTGAATCATTATCTAACAGAAAGTTGTTTTTTTTTAGGTTTATTCACTTACTTTGCTTGTTCATGTGATCAGATTGACGTTTCGCGGTGTTTTGAAATGGTGATTTCACTGCTTTTGAGATCTGGGTGAGTGAAGAATTCTATTTTTTGATAATAATTCGAACTAATACTCTAGATTAACCTCAATGCGAAGGTGTTGTGCGCATTGTGGTCTGTTGGGGCTTTGTATGCAATGTAGTGAACAGTTAAGTATTGGTGCAATTGGTAAACCAACGACTACGCAGTTATGCAGCTAGTACGCGTGGATTCTCGAATAGTGGGTAAGCTTTGCTCAACAGGCAAGTTTCGTTATATGCGTCGAACACATTATGAAGTAACCGAGGTTGCGACATTGTCGAAATGTGATTACTGTCCTATCGTAGAATAATGATAAATTGAACATTTTTACCCTAAAGTAGGGAGTTCGTGGGATAGCAGGGAGAGGCTAATGCTTAAAAAGGTGCCATTTTTTGTGGCAATGTTGTTTACAGCCGGAGCGATCCATGCCGCAGAAGTCATTGAGTCGACCCATCTGGTTGGGTTTGGCGAAGCAAAATACCCCAGTAATTTTTCACATTTTGACTATGTGAACCCAGATGCGCCTAAAGGCGGCCAGGTGACCTATGCCCAGGTAGGGACATACGACAGCTTCAATCGTTATGCGACTCGGGGAGTATCGGCTGCTGGCGCGGAAGCGATTTACGATACGTTATTCGTTGCTTCGACAGATGAGATAGATAGCCACTATCCGCTTATTGCAGAAAAAGTGCGTTATGCCGATGACTTTTCCTGGATGGAAGTGGACATCAATCCCAAAGCTCGCTTCCATGATGGGCATCCTATCACTGCGTCCGATGTAGTCTTTACTTTTGATAAGTTCATGAAAGAAGGGGTGCCGCAGTATAAGGTTTACTATAAAGATGTGAAATCTGTGACGGCGAAAGCCGAGTTAACAGCCCGCATCGATATGGCCAAACCAAACCGTGAAATCCTATTCTCTCTGGTGCAGGGGATGAATGTCCTACCGGAGCATTACTGGAAAGATAAGAATCTGGGCGAGCCGCTGAGCACGCCACCGCTTGGTAGCAGTGCTTATAAAGTATCAAGCTATAAGTCGGGCCAGAGTGTGACTTACTCGTTGGTTGATGATTATTGGGCCAAAAATCTTCCGGTGAACGTTGGTCGTAATAACTTTGAGTCCATCAAGTACGACTACTACCGTGACGAAACGGTCACCCTTGAAGCCTTCAAGGCGGGTGAATATGATATCCGGGAAGAGAATGTTGCCAAGTTCTGGGCAACCATGTATCAGGGGCCGAACTTCGAACAAGGCTATATTCTCAAGGAAGAAATTCCTCACCAGATCCCCCAGTCTATGCAGGCTTTTGTCTTTAATACAGAAAGTCCTTATTTCAAAGATGCAAAAGTCCGGGAGGCGATGACCTATGCGATGGACTTTGAATGGATGAATAAAAGCTTGTTCTATAACCAGTACAAGCGAACACGCAGTTATTTCCAAAATACCGAATATGAAGCTAATGGCCTTCCATCAGATGCTGAACGGCAGGTATTAGAGCCAGTAAAAGATAAAGTACCGCCTCGGGTGTTTACTGAATCTTACCAGCCACCAGTCACTGACGGTTCAGGGCGAATTCGGGTTCAGATGCGAAAGGCATTGGGCTTGTTGAAACAATCTGGCTGGGTGCTGAAAAACAAAGTCATGACCAATGTTAAGACGGGCGAACCGTTTGTGTTCGAATTGCTGATTTACAGCCCGTCGACAGAGCGCTTGGCTATCCCGGTCCAAAAAAACCTCAAGCTGATGGGGATCGATATGAAGATCCGTACCGTCGATACCACCCAATATATCAAACGCCTTCGTGACCGCGATTTTGACATGGTATCAGCCGGGTACGGTGCCAATCCCTATCCTAATCCGAATCTATTGATTGCCTGGAACAGTAATTTTATCGACAGCACCTACAACACTGCTGGCGTTAGAGATCCGGCGATTGATTATCTGACCGAGAAGATTGCCGCAAACCAGCAAGATCCTGAGGCACTGCTGAGCTATGGCCGGGCATTGGATCGGGTATTGCAGTGGAACTTTTATGTGATCCCGCAGTGGCACATCAGCAAGTTCCGTGTAGCCAGCTGGGATAAATTCTCGCGTCCTACGGTTAGGCCAAAGTATGCACTTGGTAAAGATACTTGGTGGATTGATCCGGTGAAAGCCGCAAAGTTGCCTGAGAAGCGGCGCTAGTGAACGTTGTTACCATTAATTATCCAGCGCTGAGTGCTGTTTAAACGAGCTCGCCTTGGGAAGTATTAAAAGGCATAGGGAAAGATGTCAGCTTATATTATTCGTCGTTTATTACTGGTTATTCCGACCTTATGGGCAATTATCACGATTAACTTTTTTGTGATCCAGATAGCCCCTGGCGGGCCGGTGGAGCAGGCCGTAGCCCAACTTGAAGGGCACTCATCCGGGATCATGGAGCGCTTTACCGGCGGCGGCCAAGAGGTGCAAGCCGTTGAACCGGGAGATAACGGCAGCGGTTATCGAGGATCACGCGGGCTGGATCCTGAAGTGGTTGAAGCCATAAAGATACAGTTTGGGTTTGATAAGCCGGTACTCGAACGATATGTCGATATGCTGAAGAACTATGCCACCTTTAACTTCGGTGAAAGCCTGTTTAAAGGGGGCAATGTTATTGATCTCATCATCGACCGCTTGCCGGTATCTATCTCCCTTGGACTATGGAGTACATTAATTATCTATTTTGTCTCCATTCCATTGGGGATCGCCAAGGCAATTAATCACGGCTCTCGCTTTGATGTCTGGAGCAGTGCAGTGGTGATTGTCGGTTATGCAATTCCGGGCTTTTTGTTCGCCATCCTGCTGATCATCTTCTTTGCCAGCGGTAACTATTTCAGTTGGTTCCCGCTTCGTGGCCTGGTCTCATCAGACTTTGATCAGCTTACCTGGTACCAGCAGGTCATTGACTATTTTTGGCATCTGACGCTGCCTATCTTGGCAATGGTGATCGGTGGCTTTGCAACGTTGTCGATGCTGACGAAAAACTCCTTCCTTGATGAAATCAACAAGCAGTATGTTGTAACAGCCCGAGCTAAGGGGCTTGACGAGCGCAGTATTCTTTATCGCCATGTATTCCGCAATGCGATGTTGATTATCATTGCTGGTTTCCCGGCGGCATTTATCAGTATTTTCTTTACGGGTGCCATGTTGATAGAGGTCATGTTCTCGCTCGAAGGGATTGGGCTACTGGGCTTTGAGTCGACGATCCAGCGTGACTACCCGGTTGTATTTAGCTCGTTGTATATCATGACGTTGCTGGGACTATTGCTAAATATTATTTCGGATTTAACGTACACCTTTGTTGATCCACGCATAGATTTTGAGGCGCGCTAGTAGTGAAAATGAATCCCTTAACAAAGGAGAGATGGTCAAGGTTCCGTGCGCACAAGCGGGGATACTGGTCGTTATGGATCTTTGCTGTGTTGTTTTTTATCAGTTTGTTTGCTGAAGTTATTGCCAATGACAAGCCGCTGCTGATCCGTTTTGATGCTAACTGGTATTTTCCGATCGTAGAGCAATACACTGAAACGGAATTTGGTGGTGAGTTCGAATCGGAAGCCGACTATACCGATCCGTATGTGTCCGACTTAATTGAAGCTGATGGCTTTATGATCTGGCCGATCATCCGTTTTAGTTACGATACCATCAACTACAACCTTATGGGGCCTGCGCCATCGCCGCCAGATTGGGTGAACTGGCTGGGCACTGATGATAAGGGCCGGGACGTAATGGCACGAATTATTTATGGATTTCGGGTCTCTGTTTTGTTTGGCTTTGCGCTAACAATCATCTCTACCATTATCGGTGTGATAGTGGGAGCGTGCCAGGGTTACTATGGCGGTTGGGTCGATTTGTTCGGCCAGCGCTTTATTGAGGTATGGTCAGGCATGCCCACGTTGTTCTTGCTGATTATTCTGTCGAGCTTTGTCGAACCAAACTTCTGGTGGCTGCTTGGGATCATGGTACTGTTTAGCTGGATGGGGCTAGTTGGCGTTGTACGTGCTGAGTTTCTGCGTTGCCGGAACTTTGATTATGTGCGCGCAGCCCAGGCGCTTGGAGTGGGTGACGGTCGCATCATGCTACGGCATATGCTGCCCAATGCCATGGTTGCCTCGCTGACCATGATGCCGTTTATCCTCAGTGGTTCGGTGACGACCTTAACCTCCCTTGATTTCCTCGGCTTCGGCCTGCCTGCTGGCTCGCCGTCGCTCGGTGAGCTGTTGGCGCAGGGTAAAACCAATTTGCAGGCTCCTTGGCTGGGGCTGTCAGCCTTCGTCGTATTGTCAATTATGCTAAGCCTGCTGGTGTTTGTTGGTGAAGCGGTCCGGGATGCATTCGATCCCCATCATCAGAGATAAGTTATGGCTAAACCTATACTCACAATTGAAAACTTATCGGTTGGCTTTCAAAGTGGAGGCCGTGTTAATCAGGTAACGCATGACGTTAGCCTTTCGATTCGCCGGGGGGAGACGCTGGCACTGGTGGGGGAGAGCGGATCGGGCAAATCGGTGACTGCCAATGCGATATTACGCCTGTTACCGAAGTCTTCTACCCGCTATCTCGGTGGTCATGTCAGGTATGATACTACCGATATGATGACCTGCAGCGAACGCGAAATGCGCCGGATGCGTGGCGATCGGATTGGGATGATATTCCAAGAGCCGATGATGTCACTTAACCCACTGCATAAAATTGGTCGCCAGCTGTGCGAAACATTGGCTATCCACCGTGGAATCCGCCAGAAAGTGGCAGAGAAAAAGGCATTGAGCTGGTTAAAAAAAGTAGGTATCCGTGATGCTGAAAAGCGCCTGACAGCGTATCCACACGAGCTTTCGGGTGGAGAACGTCAGCGGGTGATGATTGCCATGGCCTTGATTAACGAGCCCGAGCTACTGATTGCTGATGAACCTACCACAGCATTGGATGTCTCGGTCCAGGCGCAGATACTCGAGCTGTTAAAAGATCTGCAGCAGGAAATGGGAATGGCAATGCTGTTTATCACCCACGATTTGAGTATTGTCCGCCGTATTGCCGATCGCGTTGCAGTGATGCAGCTCGGCAGGCTGGTTGAAACAGACACCAAAGAGGTGATTTTCACTAACCCTTCCGACCCCTATACGATCAAGCTGATCAACTCTGATCCCAGTGGTAGCCCAGTCCCAGTCGCTTCCGATGCTGAACCTTTATTCAATATTAACGATTTGCGGGTATGGTTTCCTATCACAGGGGGGATACTCAAACGGGTAAAGGATCACATTAAGGCGGTCACCGATGTAAGCTTTATTTTACGTAAAGGCCATAGTGTCGGGTTAGTAGGAGAAAGTGGTTCCGGTAAGTCTACAACCGGTATGGCGGTACTGAAATTGCTCAGTAGTGAAGGAAGTATTTACTTTGATGGTATCGATATATCGGATCTCAGCCGCAAACAAATGCTTCCGTACCGGAGCAAGCTGCAGGTGGTCTTTCAGGACCCATTCTCTGCGCTAAACCCTCGGATGTCAGTGGCACAGATCATCGGTGAAGGATTAAAGATCCACAAGTCGCTGACGCCAGAGGAAGAGGAGAAGGTAATTTGTGATGCCATGCGTGAGGTGGAGCTGGATCCGGAAACCCGTCACCGTTACCCCAATGAGTTTTCTGGCGGGCAGCGACAACGCATTGCGATTGCACGTGCATTGGTGCTAAAGCCGGAATTTATCTTGCTCGATGAGCCGACCTCGTCGCTCGACAGAACGGTACAGTTCCACGTACTGACCTTGCTAAAATCTCTGCAGCAAAAATACGGGCTCAGTTACCTGTTCATCAGCCATGACTTGCATGTGGTGAAATTGTTGTGCCACTACACACTGGTGTTAAAAAATGGCCAAGTGGTTGAGCAAGGAGACACTGCGCAAATCTTTAACGAACCACAGCATGCTTACACACAAGAATTAGTCAATTTGTCATCGGTTTGATTCAAAAAGGTAATAACAGGTGGGCTGCGTTCAAAATTAGTATTTCTGTTTGATTTTTATTCAAATTAAGGTTTTGCCTATTAGTGTAATAGGTAAAACCAAATTTCCCTTCAATTTCCTAGTGCTAATATCCGAGGTATCAAAATATTGTTTCGCAGATCATGTTGATCTGAATGGAAAAACTCTATGGATAAGCCAGAAAATAATTGTATTGTCATTTTTGGTGCGTCAGGTGATCTGACCCACCGGAAACTGATACCTGCCTTTTATCACCTTTATGCCAATGGGTTGTTACCTGAAGAGTTTGCCATTTTGGGTGTCAGCCGCACAGCATATTCAGATCACGCCTTCAGGGATAAGCTCAAACAGGCATTAATGGCCTCGGAAAACGTGGACGAGAAGACGCTTGAGGCATTTTGTCAGCACCTTCATTATCAAGCGCTCAATACGGCTGCGGTTGAAGACTATGCTCAGCTAAAAGTCCGCCTAGATGAGATTGGTGAGCACTATCATACCAACGGCAACACCACGTTTTATCTAGCCACCCCACCGAGCCTCTACAGTGTGATCCTGGAATGTCTCGCCGCCTATGGTTTAAACGATGAATCCTCAGGCTGGAAGCGTCTGATTGTCGAAAAACCGTTTGGCTATGACTTGGCGTCGGCGCAAGCATTAGACAAACAGCTACACACACACTTCCAAGAGCACCAGATATACCGGATTGACCATTATTTAGGTAAAGAAACCGTGCAGAACCTGCTGGTGTTTCGTTTTGCCAACGGTATGTTTGAGCCATTGTGGAACCGCAATTTTATCGATTATGTAGAAATTACCGCAGCAGAATTCCTGGGGGTTGAAGAACGTGGTGGTTACTACGACGGTGCCGGTGCGGTTCGTGACATGTTCCAGAACCACTTGCTCCAGGTGCTTGCCATGGTCGGGATGGAGCCACCAGCCGCGATCAATGCCGATTCTATGCGTGACGAAGTGGTTAAAGTCATGAATAGCCTGCAGTCGCTTTCTGATCAAGATCTAAAGAACCACCTGGTACTGGGCCAGTACATTGAGTCTGATGTTCGGGGTGATCTCCTGCCGGGATATCGTGACGAACAGGGTGTTGCGGCAGACTCCCGTACTGAGACCTATGTCGGCCTTAAGATGTTTATCGATAACTGGCGCTGGAGTGGGGTACCTTTCTATGTCCGTACCGGTAAACGACTGCCGACACGAGTGACCGAAGTGGTTATTCACTTCAAGAAAACCCCCCACCCGGTATTTAGTGCCAATGCACCGGAAAATAAGCTGATCATTCGCATCCAGCCAGATGAAGGTATCTTGATGAGCTTTGGCCTTAAAAAGCCAGGAGCCGGATTTGAAGCTAAAGATGTTTCCATGGACTTTCATTACGAGAGCCTTGAAGAAACTAATATGCTGACGGCTTATGAGCGTCTATTGCTGGATTCGATGAAAGGGGATGCAACATTATTTGCCCGTACCGATGCAGTAAAAGCTTGTTGGAAATTTGTACAGCCCATTCTGGAGTACAAAGAAAACCCAGAGCATTTATATGGCTACGCGGCGGGAACCTGGGGGCCGAAAGAAGCCGATACTTTGCTGGCCGACGATAAGCGGGAATGGCGTTTCCCTTGTAAGAACCTGACTAATACGGATTATTGCGAGTTATGAGTAAGATGAATTACCACGTATTTGAAAGCTCGGCACTGGTTGTCGAGTCACTAGCAAAAAGCATGCAGGAATACAGCCAGCTAGGGCGACCGGTACATATTTCTTTGTCAGGTGGCAGTACACCATCACAGCTGTTTACTTATATTGCCAACTCTGAGTATGCCTACACGATAGCCTGGAGCAATCTGCATTTCTGGTGGGGAGACGAGCGCTGTGTTTCTCCAGATAACTCAGAGAGCAACTATGGCAATGCAAAAGCACTGTTGTTTGACCAGGTTTCTATCCCGGCAGAGAACATACACCGTATTCGTGGTGAAGACTTTGCCGCAATGGAAGTGGTTCGCTTCGCTGAAGAAATGCGGGCAGAGATCCCGGCGCAAGAGGGGACGCCTGTCTTCGACTGGATCTTGCTAGGCATGGGAACTGATGGCCATACCGCCTCCTTGTTCCCGGGACAGACCGATTACGAGACAACAGAAATCGCGACTATCGCGGCGCACCCTGAGACTCGCCAAATTCGGGTATCCCAAACTGCTCACCTGTTGGCTAATGCCAAACGTATTACCTATTTGGTACTGGGGGCAAGTAAGGCACCCGTACTGAAAGAAATTGCTGCGCAGGCTGCTGAAGCCGACATGTATCCGGCAGCTAAGGTGGAAGCCAAGTCAGGCATCACCGAGTGGTATTTAGATTCAGAAGCCGCCAAAGAGCTGGCGTAAGGAGAAAGAAATGAAAGGTGATATTGGTGTAATTGGTTTGGCCGTAATGGGCCAGAATCTGATCCTTAATATGAATGATCATGGCTTCAAAGTGGTTGCCTATAACCGCACCGTAGCGAAAGTCGACGAGTTTTTGAATGGTGCTGCAAAGGGGACCAATATTGTCGGTGCCACTTCTTTGCAAAATCTGGTAGATCAGCTTGAAAGCCCACGCAAAGTCATGCTGATGGTGCGTGCCGGTGAGGTTGTTGACCAGTTCATTGATAATCTGGTTCCTTTGCTAGATGAAGGCGACATCATCATTGACGGTGGTAACACTAACTACCCTGATACCAACCGTCGTGTTGCAGCGCTTCGTGAAAAGGGTATCCGCTATGTGGGAGCGGGTGTTTCCGGCGGTGAGGAAGGAGCGCGTTTTGGACCTTCAATTATGCCGGGCGGCGATCCTCAAGCGTGGTCACATGTGAAGCCTATTTTCCAGGCAATCTCAGCCAAAACCGATAAAGGTGAAGCGTGCTGTGATTGGGTAGGAAAAGAAGGGGCTGGTCATTTTGTGAAAATGGTTCACAACGGTATCGAATACGGTGATATGCAGCTGATCAGTGAAGCGTACCACTTTATGAAAGAAGGGTTGGGCCTGTCTCACGACGAGATGCAGTCCATCTTTGCTGATTGGAACAAGACAGAGCTAGACAGTTACCTGATTGAAATCACCGCCGAGATCCTGGGCTACAAAGATCAAGACGGTGAGCCGCTGGTGGAAAAAATCCTTGATGCGGCAGGCCAGAAAGGGACCGGTAAGTGGACTGGGATCAATGCACTTGAACATGGGATTCCACTGACTCTGATCACTGATTCTGTGTTTGCCCGTTGTTTGTCATCACTGAAAGACCAACGTGTTGAAGCGGGAAAATTGTTTGGAAAAACGATTGAACCCGTTGATGGTGATAAGTCTGAGTGGGTTGATGCGCTTCGCCAAGCACTATTGGCATCGAAAATCATCTCTTATGCACAAGGCTTTATGTTGATCCGTCAGGCGTCAGAAGAAAATGACTGGTCGCTGAACTACGGTAACGTAGCTTTGATGTGGCGTGGTGGCTGTATCATCCGTAGTGCGTTCCTGGGTAATATCCGTGATGCGTTTGAAACAAACCCTGAGCTCGCTTTCCTTGGCCTTGATCCGTATTTCAAAGAGATATTGGAAACGTGCCTACCAGCTTGGCGCAAGGTTGTGGCGAAGTCATTTGAGGTTGGCCTGCCAATGCCATGTATGTCCTCGGCACTGACATTCCTGAACGGTTATACAACAGCCCGTCTGCCTGCAAACATGCTACAAGCACAACGTGACTATTTTGGTGCCCACACGTATGAGCGTACTGACAAGCCACGTGGTGAGTTTTTCCATACAAATTGGACAGGGAAAGGGGGAGATATCTCCTCAACCACCTACGATGTGTAATAAATAGTATTGCCATAAAGAATATGTATTAAGAGCGTAGTGGTTCCCACTGCGCTTTTTGTTATCTCAGTTGTAGCTGCAAACATGGATTACTGCGAAAGGTTAAAAAGTTGTTAATTTAACATGTCTGATTCTCCGTTATGGCTTAGAAAGGTTGGAGGAATAGATCTTAGGTTGCGTTAAAAATTCTGAAATTTTAAATAGATATGCAGCATGATTTTTTGGGGTGGTTATTAATTGAGCAGTTGCTGTTGGGTGAGCGAAATCTATCAGCTTCATCATCCTGCTAATTCTGTGATCTTTAACATAAATATTGGTTTATCTGCGTTCTTTTCGAGCAAGACGAAAGACCATGGTTATCTAATGAGTAGCGTGAATAACTGTATGTTTACCCCTTAAGAGTGAGATACACTGGCTGTTAATTTATTGTTGCTGATATGTGCTGTGACTCACACTTAATTGAGTGACAAAATAAAATTCTTAACATTTGACTTACAATCTGCTTATTATACTGCCCGAGCATTAACCATAATCTATAAGACAGGGAGATTTTAATGCAGTCGTTAGTAGATTTTTTAAACGGAATAATATGGAGCCCGGTACTGATTTATTTGTGCCTTGGTGCTGGTTTGTTTTATTCCATTACCACTCGTTTCGTTCAAATCCGTCACTTCAGAGAAATGTGGCGTCTGTTGTTATCAGGTAAGAGTTCAGATAAAGGTATTTCCTCTTTTCAAGCACTAGCCGTTTCTTTATCAGGACGTGTAGGTACCGGTAACATTGCAGGTGTTGCTGCAGCAATCGGTTTTGGTGGTCCAGGTGCGGTATTCTGGATGTGGGTTGTAGCCTTCTTGGGCGCGGCGACTGCATACACCGAATCAGCATTGGCGCAGATTTACAAAGAAGAAGATGAAGACGGCCAGTTCCGTGGTGGCCCGGCTTACTACATCGAAAAAGCGATGGGTAATAAGGTATACGCATGGATCTTTGCCATTGCCACTATCTTTGCCTGTGGTGTCCTTCTTCCTGGTGTTCAGTCAAACAGTATCGGTAACGCGGTAGAAGCAGCGTTTGGTACTGGTGGTATGATTGAGACAACAATCGGTACTATCAGCCTGGCTAAAATCGTAACAGGTACTATCATTTCGATTATCTTGGCATTCATCATCTTCGGTGGTGTTAAGCGTATCGCAAGCTTCACCCAAATTGTCGTGCCATTCATGGCATTGGCTTACATCATCGTTGCTTTCATCATCATCCTACTGAACATCAATCAGGTTCCAGTGGTCTTCGGTATGATTGTTGGTGATGCATTTACACCAATGGCTGGCGTAGGTGCAGCAATCGGTTGGGGTGTTAAGCGTGGTGTTTACTCGAATGAAGCCGGTCAGGGTACTGGTCCTCATGCAGCAGCTGCTGCAGATGTTGACCACCCTGCACAGCAAGGTCTAGTTCAGTCGTTTTCTATCTACATCGATACACTGCTAGTATGTTCAGCAACAGCATTCATGATTATTATCACTGGTGCTTACAATGTACACGGCGGCGCTGAAGGTGTATTCCTGGTACAGAACCTAGCTGCAGATATCGGTGCTAACGGTCCTGTGTTCACCCAGATGGCAATCGAGAGTGCAATGCCAGGAATTGGTAAGCCGTTCATCGCATTTGCTCTGTTCTTCTTTGCCTTTACGACTATTCTTGCTTACTACTACATTGCAGAAACAAACATTGCTTACATCCGCCGCTCGCTGAAACTGCCTGGCATGATGTTCGTACTGAAGATTGTTCTGACAGTTGCTGTGTTCTACGGCACAGTGAAAGCCGCAAACCTTGCTTGGGCAATGGGTGATGTGGGTGTAGGCCTGATGGCATGGCTGAACATTGTCGGTATCTTGATTATCTTCTTCCTATCTAAGCCTGCACTGAAAGCGCTTAAAGATTATGAAGAGCAGCAGAAAGCTGGCGTGAAAGAGTTTACTTTCGACCCAGTGAAGCTAGGTATCAAAAATGCTGACTACTGGGAGAAGCGTCTAAAGGATTCTGGTAAACCAGCAGCACAACCTGAAGAGGTTGAAGGTGAGCCGGTTAAACCGATAGCCTAACGTATTTAGCAACAATCAATGACCAAAGGGTTAGCGTAAGCTAACCCTTTTTGCGTCTGTAGTATCAAAATTGTCTGAGTTATTCGCTGGCTTTACGGTTGGCGTGACATCTATCACGCTATGAGATATTTCCATGAGTGCATGGTATGATTCCGTATGCAATTCGAATAACTATTTTTTCAAGAGCCGCTCACGTGGGTTTTGTTGCTTTTGTTGAGTTCATTGCCAAAAGTACCGGACTAAGAAGGAAAAAATAGCTAGTCACAATGTAATCTTCTAGTTTTTGCCTCAAAAGTAGTTAGATTACTTTTGCATAACGTCAAAAATCAGACGCTTTCGTCAGATTATTTACTCTCCACATTATAAACCTGCATGATTAAACTTTAGGTTAAACAGATATTTAATATTCAACGTTAATCATATTAAGACAAATATCATGCCCCTTTCATTACAACGTATTGGTTTTAAGCAGCGTATCATCTTGACCGTTGCCATCTTGGTTGCGGTTGCACTGTCGATCACCAATTGGCTGTCTTACAGCAATTTCAAGAATGACAAAATTGCATCAATAGAAGAAAAGTCCCGGATTATCGTTGAAAGTGCGAAGCGAGAAATCGAACTATCAATGCAAAAGGGGGTAGATGCGCTTGAATCAACCAAAGCCTTCTACCAAGAGTCGCACTCAGACCAAGAATATGTCGGAGTCGCCAAGCTGATCACCAAAGCGGCGGGCTATGCCAGTTTTACAGCTGGCTATAGTGATGGCCGGGCATTCGGTGATTCTGGTGGCGACAATGGTGTTTTTGATGTCAATGATTACGATCCGCGAACCCGGGATTGGTATCAACAGGCTTTGGCAAAAAACAAGACCATATTGACTGACTTCTACAGTGATGCGACAACTGGCGATCTGATGGTGAGTATTGCCACTCCGATTAACCGCGAAGGTGTCGTGGTTGGTGATGTGTCACTAAAGAGCCTTAACGAAGCGATTAGCCATGTGAACTTTCCAGGTGCCGTGATCCTGATCCTTAGTGAAAATTTCAGTCAGCTAGCCTCTACAGATCCAAGTGATGAGTTAGGGATATATTTTGATATTCCAGAACTGGAGCGGCAGATGACTAGCCTAGGTTCCGGAGCGGCGGACTATGAATGGGCTGGTGTCGCAAAGAGGGCTTATTTCTCAGATATTTCACTGGTTGATGGTAATAAGTGGTATCTCTATGTCGGGGTTGATAAATCGGTGGTGTATGCAGCGATTGAAGCCGCGTTCATCAATGCGATAGTCACATCTGCAGTCATACTTGCTGTCGCCTTGTTTATCGTTCTTATGGTGCTTAATCAGCTTTATCGCCCGATTACTGCGCTGAAAGAAACCGTCATTGATCTATCGGCGGGTAATGGCGATCTTACACGTCGTTTGGACGTGAATAGCCACGATGATCTGGGGCAGATTGCTGAGGGGATCAATACCTTCATTAGTAACTTGCAGCAAATGATGCTGGAGGTTTCTCAGGCGACGAGCCATATTTCAAGCGGTGTCGAAGATCTTAGATCGCAGTCTGAACAGAATGCAAACGTATTGCAATCCCATGTCGATGAGACGGATCAGGTCGTTACTGCTATTAATGAAATGAGCATTACCGCGGAAAATGTATCAGCAAATGTAGCTAAGACCTCTTCGCATATTCAGAGCACCAATGATCAAGCACAGCAGTCAAAGACGATTGTTTCCAATGCGGTTTCTTCGGTGTCTGCACTGGTCAATGATGTAGAGTCGATGGCTAACAATATCAGCGAGATGAACCGTAACAGCCTAGATATTGCCGGTGTGCTAAAAGTCATCGGTGAGATTGCGGATCAAACCAATCTGCTGGCATTGAATGCAGCTATTGAAGCCGCCCGGGCAGGTGAGCAGGGGAGAGGATTTGCCGTGGTTGCTGATGAGGTACGTGCTCTGGCTGCCCGTACCCAGCAGAGTACCTCTGAAATTGAGCAAATGTTGAATAAGCTAACGACTGGTGCTGATGGGCTGGTGGTCAATATGAATGTGATTAAGGAGAGCTGCAATCACACCGCTGATAATACCGAGCAGATAAATCAGGATCTCGATACGATGGCGGATTCAATCACCGAGGTTAACAACCTTGCTGTTGAAATCGCAACGGCTGCCGAACAGCAAAGTTCAGTGTCGGAAGAGATCAATAAGAATATGTCTTCCATTAGACACATGGCAGATATCCTTGCCGAAAGTGGCCAACAAAACCTAGAGAGTAGCCAAACCCTGGCGTCTGCCAATACTCAGCTTTCTGCGATTGTGAGCAAATTTAAGCTTGAAGCTAGTTAGCCGCTCACATCATAGCGGAAGTTAGCAAAATTACTTAAAGGGTTAGCTTATGCTAACCCTTTTTGAGTGTATATACCCAAGTGACTTCAAGTTGCAGGATTCAGAGTGAGTTTTATTGACTTCTATACTGCGTTACTGATTTTTAACTTAGAGCCACTATGTCTTCAAATCAGCGCCTGGTCTAGAAACCAATAAATTCTCGCTGAACAAGCACCTTGAAGTTACTTGGGTATACCTATATA
This sequence comes from Photobacterium sp. HL06, assembly GCF_059552575.1. Classification (NCBI taxonomy): domain Bacteria; kingdom Pseudomonadati; phylum Pseudomonadota; class Gammaproteobacteria; order Vibrionales; family Vibrionaceae; genus Photobacterium; species Photobacterium sp. HL06. The sequence goes on along the minus strand of NZ_CM183914.1, from coordinate 2,467,253 downwards.
GCTTCCAGATAATGACTTGAAAGCTATATTGGCATTGTAAATAAGCATCGATGATAAAGTGCTAATTTTGATTAGGAATTATACTTCAATCACAAAATCAGAAAGTAGGGGGATTTATTTAAATATGAATAAGACAGAAATGTATTAGCAAGACGAATTTTTATTATTTTTCTATGGGAAGTTCGGATAGGAGAAACTTTTAATATAAGAATAACCATACCAAGTTGGAATATTTTCGGTGTTCTGTATGTTTGAATATGGTATGTGACAAAACGAAGTATATATGAGGTCAGCTTCATTAACATGGTGTCTTAATGTAACATGATTTTTAAAGCGGATCGTCTAAGAGCAAGGAAATCTATGCAGCTACTGAAATCATCTTAGTGGTTGTTTTGATATGTATTCATTATGTCACATTTAAACAGAATTCTCTCCTGGAATATTACTCATTGGAGTATTAAAACTAAGTTAATTATAGCTTTCTTATTGGTTGGTATTTTACCGGCATCAATTACTACAATGATTGCTACATTGCAATCAAACCAAGATATCGAGAGTAAAGTATCTCTCAAACTTGAAGCAATAAACACGTTAAAGCGTAATCAAGTAAGAAACTATTTTAGTGAGCGTGAAGCTGACATTAATATACTAACTACTTTAATCCCACAGTTAGATGAAGAATATTATGACACTTTTTTTCCTGATTACATAAATCAATATCATTACCATGATTTATTTCTAATTGATGAAGATGGTGTGATTTTTTATTCGGTAACAAAAGAATCTGATTATCAGACGAATATTTTAACTGGAAAGTATGCTGATTCGAATCTGGGGCGGCTTGTCAAACAGGTTCGAGCCACTGGTAGTTACGGCATTGTCGATTATCAACCCTATGGACCGAGCAATGGTGATCCTGCTGCCTTTATCGCGAAATCTATTAATGGAACCAGTATGGTGGTGGCATTACAGCTTTCTCAAGATGGACTGCATAGTATCATGGCAGTCCGTGACGGCATGGGAAATAGTGGGGAAAGCTATCTCGTCGGTGAAGATAAACTAATGCGGTCAGACTCTTTTTTCGATCCGTCAGCTCACTCGATGAAAGCAAGCTTTGCTGGAACTGTCGGAAAAAATGGTGTTGATAGTGAACCTGTAAATCGAGCACTGAATGGCCAGCATGGTGTCGATATAGTCCAGAGCTATAACGGTGATCGTGTATTATCCGCCTACGACATTGTTAATATTGGTGACTTTAATTGGGTAGTTATCAGCGAGGTAGACGTTGCGGAAGCATTTAGCTCTGTTAAGCGAACCACATTCATTTCAGGTGGGTTGATTATAGTGTCTGGAATCATTGTCTTCCTGCTAGGCCTGGGGATATCTCGAAGAATTGCGACCCCTATCATTGAGGCTTCAGCCATTGCCCAGAAAGTTGCTGGTGGCGACCTTTCACAAGATATTAAAGTTTGTGCCTATGATGAGGTAGGACAACTACAGACGTCTTTAGATCGAATGTTGTGTAACCTGCGTATCATGGTCGGCCAGCTAACAGATGTTGCTTTTCAGCAAGGAACGACGGCTGATGAGCTTGCTGCTGTTACGCAACAAAGCAGTGCAGCAGTGGCTGAGCAGCAGGCACAAACAGCTCAAGCTGTAACGGCTACAAAAGATATTGGGTTCACAATCAGGGAGATTGCGGCTACTTCAGCCAGCGCGTCCAGTGTCTGTGAAGACGTTTTGGTAAAAGCAAAAGAAGGGGCTGAACATATTGATAATACATATAATTCATTGGTTACTCTCGGAGAGACAACATTGTCGACAGCTGACCAGATAGTCAAGCTTCGCCAAGATACAGAGCAAGTCGTTAATGTATTAGCTGTTATTAAGCAAATTGCCGAGCAGACGAATTTATTGGCACTCAATGCTGCAATCGAAGCTGCACGGGCTGGCGAACACGGTCGTGGGTTTGCTGTGGTTGCAGATGAAGTACGGCGTCTGGCGCAATCGACGCAGCAGTCGACTTCAGAAATAGAGACCATTATCGAGACGATAGTCGGGGGGGCAAATGCAGCCGTCGAGACGATGCAAACCAATGTTGAGCAGACTAATCAGGTACAACAAGTAGCCTGTCAGGCAAACCAGGTAAACAGTATGCTTTCACAAGAAGTAGGAGGCATTTTTGATATGGTGGTACAAATTGCTGCAGCGACTAATCAACAGGCAGCGATGATTGACGAAATAGCCCAAAATATTGGGTTAATTGATCAGCGGGCAGCGGAGAGTGAAATAGCAACAAGAAATATCGCAGATTCCAGCAGTGAACTATCACGTATGGCGCATGCTCTCAATGCCGAAACGCAGAAGTTTAAGTGTTAATAGATGAAAAAGGAATGCCACTCTCAAAAAGAGTGGCATTTTTTATGGTTAGCGTTCTAATTCTATAAGCGTGGTAGCTGTAAAGTGCTGTTGAATTGGTTAGACAACAAACTTGTTCATAACACTATCTTGCTCACGTACCTTGCTGATCTGTATTTCCATTGCCTCATTGGCCCCGTTGGCAGCATCTGCCACTTGAACCGAGAGTTCTTTGATATTGAGGGTGTTGGTATTGATCTCTTCCGCGACCAGGCTTTGCTCTTCGGCGGCAGAAGCAATTTGCAGGTTCATATCGTTGATTTGCTGAATAGCAGCACTGATACGTGCTAAGGCTTCATCCGCTTCTTGCGCTTTTACCACTGTGTTGGCTGCAGTTTCCTTGCTAAGACCCATTACACTCGCGGCAGAGCTGGCACCTGACTGCAACTGTTCAATCATCTGGCGAATTTCAGTGGTTGATTCCTGGGTGCGCTGGGCAAGGGTACGTACCTCATCAGCAACGACGGCGAAGCCGCGGCCAGAATCACCAGCCCGGGCTGCTTCAATAGCAGCGTTCAACGCCAGCAGGTTAGTCTGGTCGGCAATTTCATTGATAACCTTCAGGATGGATTCAATGTTGCCGGTCGCTGTTTCAAGCTGCTTGACAACATCTACCGCCTCGTCGATTTGTTCAGAGAGTTCGGTGATCGCAGTTGCAGTATGAGAAACAACACTGCTGCCTTCAATAACAGCGGTATCGGCGGCTTGTGCTGCTGAAGCGGCGCCCTGGGCATTGCCTGCAACATCCGAAGATGTGGTTGCCATTTCGTGCATTGCGGTTGCTAGCTGATCCAGCTCTTGCAGCTGCGTTGACATCGCAGCGGCAGACTGTTGTGCACCTTCTGCGGTTTGTTCGGTACCTTGCATGATGTCGAGGCTCAGCGCTTTTGATTGGATAATTAGGCCCTGCAGTTTCTCAGTAAAGGCATTGAAGCCTTTTGCCAGCTCGGCAAATTCAGCATCAGTATTGGTTTCCAAGCGGCGGGTAAGGTCACCCTGACCGGAAGCAACATCTTGTATTGCTACATTCAGATCTTGCAATGGGCGCATCAATACTTTGATAAGAAGAAGCAGGGCAATAATACCGGCAATCAGTGCAATGACTGAGTAAATGATGGAATCAGTTTTTAGCTTGTCGACGGCGGCAAATGCAAGGCTTTCGTCAAGTACAGTACCGATATACCAGTCTTGACCTTCCACCTGGGTAAACGTGATTTTAACTGTTTTACCATGCAGCTCTGTGGTCACGACGTCTTTGGATAGTGGTTGGTTACCAAGGAAGTCTGACATCGGTTTACCGTTATGTTTTTCTTCCGGGTGCGCAATGACGGTACCATCACCAGAGACAATGAACAGGTAGCCAGCATCAAACAGTGAAACCTGGTTAACGAGCTCGGCTAGGCCGCCAAGGCTAACGTCAAAGAATATAGCACCGGTAAATTCACCCCGCTCAAACAGTGGAGTAGCAATAGATACTAGGATTTCCTGAGTTGCTGAATCAGCGTATGGCGCGGTGATAATTAGCTCTCTGGCTTGTTTTGCATCTTTGTACCAAGGACGTACACGCGGGTTCCAACTAGCACCAGGATCCCAGCTTGGGTCATTACTGGTAAAGCTTCCATCTTTTTCGAACCCTAGGCCTGTCAGCAAAAATGAATTCTTAATAATAGGTTGGGTAATGACAGTCTGGATATTTTCTAGTGATAAGTCTTGCTCTATCAGGCTGGTGGCATAGCTGGCAAGGGCCTTACGACTGCTGATCTCGGCATTTACGGTATTACTCATGCCCGATACGATTTCATCGATGCTTTGCATTACCAAAGACTGGATTTGGGATTTGGTATTGAAATATTGGTTGGCAGAAAGCAAAGCTAATGCTGCCAGCAATATGGCGGATGATGTGGCGACAACTTTATGGCTGAACTTCATATGATGAGACCTCAACGAGCACACGTGTATTTATAGGTATGATAACCATTGTGTCGGCTGCGTAATGAAATTGTTAATAGCTGCTGTGCAAATATGTGATCAGAGAATGCATTTTTTTGCCATATACCAAATAAGTGCATGTCAGCAGATAGAAAGTGGATAATTCTTAGATATTAATATATGAACTTAGTTAAATATTAAGATTTAATTTCAAGATAGGTAAATTAAGCTGATAGAAAAAAGGCAGCAATGATGCCGCCTATTTATACAGTATTATTTTGCTAGACAATTAAATTATATTCATCACGAAGAATATCAATGATCTCAGCTTTAGGGTTCTCACTTAGGGTAATTTTCTTGCCTGTAATTTTTTCAGCAATACCGGTATAGATTCTGGATACCTGCATCAGTACCTCTTGAGGTAGGGCATTGTCACGGGCCAGTGCCGAACGCTCTTCCATACGGTCTTTGTTGAGCAAAATATCAGGGTCAGGGAAGTGGTTGAGTAGTAGCTGACGGAAGTCTTCTTTAGAGTTCTCGACAATCTTACCTTCACGGTAAGCTGCACCTTCCCAGATACGTGATGAATCCGGTGTACCAACTTCATCCATATAGATCAGCTTTTCATTACCTTCTGCATCGGTCACATAGCCAAATTCAAATTTGGTATCGACAAAAATTTGATCTAGCTTGGCGAGTGCTTCGCTGATCACACCAAACCCTTCTTTCAATAGCGTTTCATAGCGCGCGATATCGTCTGGAGAGCTGAAATTAAAAGCTTGATAGTTATCTTCGATGTTCTTGCGGGTGATGTTGACATCATCGACAGCCGGAACACCCGGAATACCTTCCAGGATCCCTTTGGTAGATGGGGTGATCAATAGCTCGGGCAGCTTCTGATCTTTGTCCAGGCCTTCGGCGACGTCAATACCACAGAATTCACGCTCGCCATTGGCATAGGCACGCCACATTGAGCCAGTAATGTATTGGCGACAAATCGCCTCGATTTTGACCGGTTTGGCTTTTTGCACAATCCATACAAAGGGGTGGGGGATATCAAGGATGTGGCTATCTGCCAGCCCGTTTTCCCGGAATAGCTTAAACCAGTGGTTAGAAATCGCATTGAGCGCAGCCCCTTTACCTGGAACCCCTTTCATACCGCCTTCGCCATGCCAGATGCAGTCGAAAGCAGAGATACGATCACTGATCACCATAATGGCCAGCGGGGCATCAGGTTTAACGTTATAGCCTTTTTCTTTGATCAGACGGCGGCTGTCGGCTTCAGTCAACCAGTACACAGAACGTACCTTGCCGCTGTGAACGGGTTTGTCGGTACGGATCGGGAGGTCATCATTTACAGCGAGAACTTGATCAGCAAGGCTCATGGTGAATTCCTATTTCAAAAGTCGAGACAAAGATAAAACCATGCAGACTACGCCTTATTTGGCTTTAAAACACAGGCCTAGTCTGTAACTGAGGCAGATAATAGCAGAACCGATTACAGCTTTCAGCAAATAAAGCAAACGTTTGCGCAATTTGATTTGGCCCATTTGGTCAGTTGAGCATCGATCCAGAACCTTGTTGGATATTTTGCTAAGCGAAGAGGGGCCAGTTATGGCAAAATCCCTACCTTTCCAGCTTGACTAGGTTAACTCTCACTATGACGCGCTATACACCCGAGCAGACAGCATTTATCAACCATCAGACAGGTAATGCACTCTGTATAGCAGGCGCAGGTACAGGTAAAACCACCACCTTGGTAGGCTTGATCGAAAAAAAACTAGCCCATATACCTGCCCAAGAAATGTTGGTGATGATGTTCAACCGTGATATTCGCAGTGATTTTCAGCAAAAGCTGCAGGCGACGGGAATTGAGCAAAATGTACCGGTTCATACCTTTCATAGTTTCTGCCTGAAGTTGCTCAATCAAACGGGATTTCTCAGGGAAACAGGTTTTCGAGTTGATTATCAAAGCGGGGAGAGCGATAAATCCCTGGTAAAAACCGTACTGAGAGCGGTTGCCGGGCAGGAGAAAAGCTATCAGCGTCAGCAGATGATCAAGGATCCCAAGACCATTGAGTTGCTGCTGAGTTTTATTGGTCTGGTAAAGGCCTATATGTTGCCGCCGCGAGAAGTCTTCCAGATGTCGGAAGTCAGCCAGGACTATCTGTTTATCATTGATGCGTTTGAGCAGTTTGAAACCTTGCGCAAAGAGCACAAGGTGTTGTTCTTCGACGACTGGCTTGTGGAGTCGGTAAAAATGCTGGAAGGCTCAGACACAATTCGGCAGCATTACCATCAGCACTGCAAACTCGTGGTCGTCGATGAGTTTCAGGATATTAATACTGCCCAGTATCGCTTGCTCAAGCAGCTACTGGGGCCGCAAACCCAACTGTTGGCTGTGGGTGATGTTGACCAATGTATCTATAAATGGCGCGGTAGTGCACCACAGTTTATGCTTGATTTTGATAATGATTTTGCACCTGCCAGCACTTATACCTTGTCGCGTACGTTTCGATTCGGACATAGCCTGGCCTTGTCAGCCAGCCACCTTATTGCCAACAACAAGCAACGTTTTAGTGATTTTCTGACCATTTCCGATGACGGTATCAGCGATACTGCCATTGAAGTGTCTGGTACCTCACGTCAGGTCGGGGAAATAGCCCAGTCGGTACAACAGTATATTACTGATGGGGGCGATCCTGCAGAGGTGGCCATTTTGGTTCGGCGCTGGTCGCAAACGTTGCTATTTGAATTGGCATTTTTGAGCAAGCAAGTGCCTTATCAAATGCCGGTGCCTTCAGTATTGGCCAATAGCCGTGAAGTAAAGCTGCTGATTGAGCTGATGTCACTGGCAACGGGCAGGTACGAACAGATGCCCCAACAACAAAAAAACTTACTGCTGTTTAATTTCTTAAGTTTTCCCCATTGCTATGTGCCGAATAAGGAGCTGCGCCCGCTGTGTGATCAGCTGGCAGGCATGGAAACCTCAAATTGGTCTGTGTTTATTGCCAGATATGACAAAGCAAATAATAGCCTGAAGCTGGATAACCTGATTGAGCGGCTGGACTTGCTGGTGCGGTTGCAACGAAAAGGTAGTTTCAAAGCGCTAGAAGTCTATAACCAGTATCGCAATGAAAGTGGGCTTGATAACTGGATTTGGAAGACCGAAGCCACCGCGACAGAAATCGAAGAAGCGATCGAAAGGCTCGACAGTGTAGCCACTGTGCTTGAATCTATGGATCAAAATTGTGATAAAGCACTGCAGTACTTTGAATACTACACGCAGCAATCGGCCCAACGATCGGTTGCACCAAATAATGAGGGATCGGGGGTACAGCTGACAACCATCTTCCGTGCTAAAGGCTGTGAGTATAACCACGTCCACCTGCCATTCTGGGACAAAGATGCCTTTCCGTATATGAATAAGTCGGCGGGAAGTATAGCTGCAGATGTTGAAGAAGAGCGTAGGTTGGCTTATGTCGGGCTAACACGGGCCAAGCAACAAGCAACAGTATACTTTACCGAGCCAGAGAAAAAATCAGCCAAGGCAACCAACGCAAGTACGTTTGTATTGGAGGCAAAAGTCGAACTGGCGAAAGAGCTGGGGCCGAAACTCTATCAAAGCGGGGAGTTACCTCATCACAAGTCGCCGATTGTCAGTGAATACTACAAGCGCCTGGGCCGAGAAGAGGATGTACAAGCGCCGCAGGAGATAATCTTCGATGCCCCAGACTCTGGGCAGAATTCTAATTACAGCTATCAGTGGGCGTTGCGCCAGCCTTTGCCAGTCAATGCAGATAAGGTAATTAGTGCCATGATCCGCACTAAAACCGCGAAGTACTTAGATAGTGAAATTAGCAGGGTGATCCGTGAGCTGAACTCAGCATCCGAGACCAAGAAAAAAGTCTTGGTAAACCGATTGATTGTTGCGGCCAATGCCAGAAGTCGGGTAAGGCGTTAGGTTTGGTGTGTAACATGTCGTAATGCTATGGGTTAAACCATAAATTTGAATGATGTCGATTATTCGGCGATGGCATAATTTCAGTATCAGAAATTATGTGATTACACTCGAGTGCCCGCCAATATGTTTTTGAAACAAATCGCGCTGCATATTTGTTGAACAAATAATAACCAGAACCCGAATAATAGAACGGAGGCTTGTTCATTATGTTTAATAAAATAAAGGCGCAGAAGGTTGGGTATTTGATCGCTATTGCTCTTGGGATTTGTAGTTGCGGGGTAACGCTTGCTAGCGCACAACCAATAGACTGGATCCAAGGCCAAACGAAGGTGGCAAATGGCGACTTGGTTAGTTATAACGGTAGCTGCTTTATTGCCAAGAATAGTCCGGGAACGTGGGATACTCCTTCGTTGTCATCGACTTGGTTTTGGGAGCCTGCCGAGTGCGTAACTTCGCCTGTCGATCCAGATCCAGGACCGAATCCCGACCCTAAACCTGACCCAGGGCTGACGGTGATTCCAGACGGCAAGGGGGGCTATTTAATGCCACGTAGTGAACTGGAGGCCATCGAGACCAAGCTGACCAATACTGATCTTTTTAAGTTGGTCCGCTCTGATATTGCTACTCTCGATAATGTATTGGTTGAGGCTGTTATACCTCTTAGTATTACTAACCCCGAAAACGTCCGTCGTGCCGAGTCAATTGTTAATGAAGCAATGTGGGAGTATCTGTTCCCGCTTCGAAATGAGAAGTACACCTATACTCGCTTTCTACAGGCAATAGCAAAATTCCCTGCCTTCTGTCGCACCTATACCGATGGTCGTAATTCAGACGATATCTGCAAACGGTCAATCACTACCATGTTTGCCCACTTTGTGCAGGAAACCGGCGCCCATGCACCAAACTGGGAAGTGTCGAAAGGCGTGCCCGAGTGGCGTCAGGGGCTGTATTACCTGCGTGAAATGTATAAATCAGAAGATAAACCTGACGGCACTTATAGCAAATGTGGTGGCTGGCAAGGTGAGAAGTGGCCTTGCGCCCCTGGCAAGAGCTATTTTGGCCGCGGGGCGAAACAGTTAAGCTGGAACTATAACTACGGTCCGTTTTCGGAAGCCATGTTTGGTGATCAAAGTATTTTGCTGGAGAACCCTGCACTGGTCGCCGATACCTGGTTGAATCTTGCTTCTGCAGTATTCTTCTATGTGTATCCTCAACCACCGAAGCCAAGTATGTTACACGTCATCGATGGAACATGGCAGCCGAATACGACGGATAAGGCGGCTGGAATTGAATCTGGCTTTGGGGCGACAATTCAGATCATTAATGGTGCATACGAATGTAGCAAGGGGGCTGAGACCACGCTAGCGCAAAATCGGATTGACTATTATCGCCTGTTTGCCAAAGAGCTAAACCTTGATATTACAGGTGAGAAGCTTGGGTGTGCTGATATGAAGCCATTTGACACAGATGGCGCAGGTGCACTGATGATCACCTGGGATAAGGATTGGGGCTGGAATCCAACTACACCGGGCAACCATAGTTTTGCTTGTAAGCTCGTACCTTATCAGTACGCATTTAATGCGTTCTTTAAAGGGGATTATGAGAAGTGTGTTGAATATCACTTCAACGTACAAGCCTATGATGCAAACGGTAATGTCATTCCTGAAGGGCTGTAGTATGGCCGCTCAGTTATTTGATGTGACAAGGAAAATCAAGCTTTAGATAAAAGGTTGGCCTAACTCTCAGGCCAACTTTCAGCTTCAATTTTTGCCAGTGCCTGAGCCGCGCGCTGGAGTGCAGGCAGAAAATGCAGGGCTTGCTCGGGTTTCAGGCGCATGATCGGAGCCTGGATCGCGATCCCAAGGTTGGATCGGCCGTTAGGGGCTGGCACTAATACCGCCACACAAAACAGGCCGGGCAGGAACTCTTCGTTGTCGATGGCATAGCCAGTTAGTTTGACGTTTTCGAGTTCCGCTTCGAGTGTGTCGAAATCGGTGATGGTTTTTTCGGTGTACTGGGTCAGCGGTACGTTGCCCAATAGTCTGCGGCGCTGCGAGGCACTCATATTGGCCAAGAACAACTTACCGGTTGCCGAGCAGTGGACCGGTACCCGTGATCCCGGATGTAGGTAGAAACGCAGTGGGGCTTCGGTCTCTACACGGTCAACATAGATGATTTCACCGCCGGACAGGGCGGTTAAATTACAACTTTCCCCGACTTCTTCTTTCAACTGTGTCAGCACGGCATGGCGCGCACTGTGGGTTGTACTGTTCAACAGAAGCTTTTCGGCAAGGTTACGTAATCTCACCCCGGAGCTGTAGTGGCGATCGTCACCATCTCGCTGGATTATCCCAGCATTTTCCAGCTGCTGAAGCATCCGGTGCAGAGTCGGCTTTGGCAGCCCGGTTTCTTCAACTAGCCCCTGTAGCGAGAAAAACTCGTCCTTCTCCGCGATGACTTCCAGCAGGGAAAAGAGGCGCAGGGTTGGCGTGTCGCCTTCAACACGCACATGATCGGTTTTCTTCTTATCGTTCACAGTTATCGTCATATCGCTTTGATTCCCTTCTGTATAGCAAATACATAATAACAATTATACCGTTTATTTGAATATCCGTTGACGATCTGCGAGATAATGATTAAAATTCAATCAAATCTCAATTTTCGGAATTATTCGTCTCATTAATTGTTGTTTGTGTTGTGGGGCCGATTAAGGCGGGCAGAATGAAAGCAATCAATCGAATTATTGAGCAGGCCAGAAAGCAGCCAGCTCGTATCGTGTTATGTGAAGCGGATGATCCTCGTGTCTTACAGGCCGCTTTTCTTGTCACCCAAGAGGGGATAGCCAAAGTTACACTGGTCGGGGATCGGCAGCGTATTGAGCAGCAGGCAATCGATGGAGCTATTCCACTGGATAATATCGAGCTGGTTGACCCCATTGATTCGCCGTTGCGGACACCTTTTGCTGATGAGTTGTTCGAACTAAGAGCAGCAAAAGGGATGACATTGGACGTTGCCCGGCAGGAAGTGCTCAAGCCGCTGTGCTTTGCCAACCTAATGGTAAGACAGGGGCTGGCAGATGGCTCGGTTGCGGGAGCGGTGCACACCACTGGCGATGTCGTGCGTAATGCCATTCAGATCATCGGTGTTGAACAGGGCTGTAAGCTGGTGTCGAGCTTCTTCCTGATGATGCTTTGCCAGCCTTTTCATCATCTGAAAGGCGGGATGATTTTTTCGGATTGTGGGCTGGTGGTTGATCCAAATGCCGAACAACTGGCAGAGATAGCCTTGTCGGCAGCGGAAAGTGCTCGCGGACTGCTGATGGAAGAGCCCAAGGTGGCCATGTTGTCGTTCTCGACTAGTGGTAGTGCCAAGCATTCTGCTGTTGATAAGGTGGTGGCAGCTTCCCATTTAGTGAAAGAGCAACAGCCGACACTGGCTATCGATGATGACGTTCAGTTGGATGCGGCTATCGTGGCAGAAATAGCCAATCGTAAGGTGCCGGACTCGAAAGTAAAAGGCCAGTCCAATGTACTGATCTTCCCAAACCTCGAAGCTGGCAATATTGGCTACAAGTTGGCTGAGCGGGTAGGGGGGGCAGTTGCAATCGGCCCGCTGCTGCAGGGGCTGGCCAAACCGGCCAATGATCTTTCCCGTGGATGCAGTGTTGATGACATTTACCATGTTATCGCTGTTACTGTTGTGCAGGCGCAGAAGGTTGTTACCGAGCAGAAACAAGCACCAGAATTAATCCCTACTTGAGAGAATACTGAATGATGAGCACCGAAACCCTGCTAGCTTTGCTTGCCATCATTATGGTGGGTACTTATTTTCAGACCGTTACCGGCTTTGGCCTCGGCATTATTGTTATCGGAGCTACCAGTGCACTGGATTTGACCACGGTTGCTGTGATTGCCGCCGTTGTCAGCCTGGTGACACTGGCTAATTGTGCGGTGGCCCTGCCAGGGGCAACCCGGCAGATCGACTGGCGTGCAGTCCGCGCCGTTGCTGTCGGTGTGCTGCCGGGCGTTATTGCCGGGGTATTGTTATTGGAGTTTCTGAGTTATTCGGCGGCCACTTTATTACAAGGATTACTCGGTGCCATGATTGTCTACAGTGGCTTGAATTTTCTGATGCGGCCCTCGCAGAAAGAGGTACGGTCGGGAGATACCAGCTTTGTTGTCAGTGGCTTCAGCTCAGGCTTGACCGGAGGCTTGTTTGGTATGGCCGGGCCACCACTGGTGTACCAATTCTACCGCCAGCCGTTTGATATCAAGACGATTCGCAATATGCTGCTGGTTGTTTTTGCCTGCACATCGGCCTCACGCAGCCTGTTTATCGGTGCGCAGGGCAAGCTGGATACTGAAATCCTATTGCTGGCTGCCGTTGCATTGCCTGTTGTGACCCTGACGACCTTTGTTGGCCGTCGTTACCCGCCGCCGTTTAGTGCCGATACAATGCGGCGACTTGTTTTTACCGTATTGATGTTAATTGGTGTTTACCTGATTGCATCAGCCCTGATGGTAACGGCGCGCTAGCGCCGCTTGCTGGCGATTAGTCGAATAATATCTGCAAACAGGGCATTATCGACGGAGTCAGCCAGCTCAATGGCGAGATTCCGACGGTAATACGGGCTTAAATCCAACCCGACGCCAAGTCCCAAAATATCAACCTCGCCTGTTTTTTCATACCGTGATACAACCTCTTTCAGGTGATTGCCCAGATAGAATTTATCATTGGTCAGGTTGGTGGCTGTATCCATAGGGCTGCCATCTGAAATAACCAATAGAATACGTTTTTCTTCTGGCCGTACACACATGCGCTGGCATGCCCATTCAATCGCCTCGCCATCTATCCCTTCCCGAAACAGATCGGCTTTAAGCAAAGCGGCGATGTTCTTGCGGGCGTGGCGCCAGTTAGAATCCGCGTCTTTGAAAACTAGGTGACAGGCCTCATTTAATCGCCCAGGGGAAGCCGGACGCCCTTTTTGAAGCCAGTCGGCATAGGCTTTGCCGCCGTTCCAGGCGTTAGTCGTAAAGCCAAGGACTTCGCTGGTAATACCGGCCAAACCCAGTGCCTTCACCAATATATCGACGATTAAGGTGACGTTTTCAATATGCTCCCGCATAGAGCCGGAACAATCAATCAGAAAGCTGACGATGGCATTCGCTGTCGGCTTATATTGCTCCGTGCAGAACAAGCGTCTTTCTCCCGGAGAGCTGATGAGCTGGCTAAGCCTACGGCCGTCTATATAGCCTTCCTCTTCGCCGAATAGCCATCCGTCACGATGAGGGGTATTCAGTACCGCCGAGAGCTGTTTGGCAAGGAGCCTGATATTGACCCCCTGATGCCGGATCCGTTGATCCAGTCTCTCCCTGTATTCCACAAGCAGGGCTTTTCTTACCAGAGACGCTGCAGCCACTTCGCGGTCATATTGGGTCGTGAATATCTGGTAGCCACAATGGACACCTGTAAATGTGTTGCTTTGCCCGCTGGCAGCCGTTGCAATAGCCTCACTCTCTCCATCCTCGAAATCCAGCAATAGGGAAAAGGCGAGTAACGTCTTGTCGGCTCCATCACTCTCAGAGCTTTCAGAATGCAGATCCATTTCGGTTTGGAGCATATCGCTGACGATACGGGCAATATTGAGTGCATGGACAGCATAGTCTTGCTGGTTGTCACGGGTGCGACGAAGTCCGGCTAGTGGTGTCCCTAATACGGGAACAATCGCAGCTCGGGTGGCTTCAATGAAATCTTCACTATGAGCTGGTACAGGGCGGGCGATTAGGCGAGATCGTGAGATCAGCGCCACAGTGTAGAGCAAGATCCCAAGGTGGGTTTCGGCTAAGCCTGATTGGTAAAATTGCTCAGTCCAGCGTATGAAGCTGTGTTCAATATTGGTCGCCATTCCTGGCATAGAATCAGGGACGAAGGTTTCGACACGGAACTGTTCGAGCATTTCAAACAGTAATCGAGCAATGGGATCATCAGGACAGAGCTGTTGATGTAACGCGCTATCAGAATATCGCAAACGCAGTGAAATAGCATCGATATTGCCGCGTTTGGCTTTGAAATCACCGTCTTCTTTGGTATGGCGTAAATGTGAAGCATGGATGGGAACAGGTGATACTCCCCGGTAGAGCCTTTCACCGCGGTAGTGAAGTTGCGGTTCATTGCTCAGCGCGCGTGCGGCTGCAGCGCAGAGCTCCTCGGTTTGTTGTTGCTGGCGCGACTGGGGTTGTATTGCCTTAGTTGGTATTGCCATCACAACGCTTCCCCCGCTTTAACTAGCCAGGATTCCTCAAGCTCTTCATCGAAGCAGCGCTGATAATACTCGGCAACAATTGGGCGCTCGATGTCATCACATTTATTGAGAAAAGAAAGGCGGAAAGCCAATGCAGGGTTTCGGAAGATCTCGCAGTTTTCAGCCCAGGTGATGACCGTTCGTGGTGACATCAGGGTTGATAGGTCGCCAGCAGCAAAGCCCTTGCGGGTTAAATCAGCAACAGCGACCATCCGTTGGAGTAGCTTGCGCCCTTGCTCCGTATCTTTACTGGGCACACGGGCCAGGACAATGGCGAGCTCTTCCTCGCTAGGTAGATAGTTGAGGGTGGCAACAATATTCCAGCGGTCAATCTGAGCATGGTTCAGTACCTGGGTACCATGATACAACCCTGACAGGTTGCCGAGCCCAACCGTGTTGGAAGTAGCAAACAGGCGAAATGCTGGATGAGGATGGATCACCCGATTCTGATCAAGCAGGGTGAACTTGCCATCCCGTTCTAGAATTCGCTGAATAACAAACATGACATCGGGTCGCCCTGCATCATACTCATCAAAGATAAGGGCAACAGGACGTTGCAATGACCACGGCACGATCCCTTCCTGAAATTCAGTTACCTGCTGGCCGTCACGTAAGACAATCGTATCTTTCCCGACCAGATCAAGGCGGCTGAGGTGACCATCCAGGTTTACCCGTACGCAGGGCCAGTTTAAACGCGCTGCTACCTGTTCTATATGGGTGGATTTTCCGGTTCCGTGCATGCCCTGGATCATCGTACGGCGATCTTGCGCAAAGCCGGCAAGGATGGCCAGGGTCACCTCCGGGTTGAAGCGGTAGGCGTGGTCAATTTCTGGCACGTGATCGTCACGTTCGGAAAAAGCAGGAACACAGAGATCTGAATCGATACCGAAAAGATCGCGAACAGAAACCCGGATATCGGGCTTGATAAGTGCAATATCGGTGAGTGCAATGTCTGTCATCTTTTCTCTTCCCTCAATTGTTTGGCCTTTTGGCGTATTTCTTACCCCTCATTCTTTATCACCAACAAGCAAAACAAAATGGCGAAAAGAGAAAACTGGTCGCTGTGTATCGTTTTTCGGAATTTTTTGTACCGATTTATTGTTTTTTGTTGACGGGTAAAAAATGAGCGTCTAGTGTTAGATTGAATTTTGGATATTGAGACGTTTGGTTCCGATTTTGTGAACGCGTTGTCCCATCATCAAGGAGATACAGATTATGAGCGAACAAGGTGCACGTACCGTTGTTACTGGTCCAACTAAGATGACCCCTTCAGAAGCCTTCGTTGAAACAATGGTTGCCAATGGCGTAACCGATATGTTCGGCATTATGGGCTCTGCGTTTATGGATGCTATGGACATTTTCGCGCCAGCCGGCATTCGCCTTATCCCTGTTGTGCATGAGCAGGGTGCCGCGCACATGGCAGATGGTTATTCCCGTGTATCGGGCGATCACGGTGTGGTAATTGGTCAGAATGGCCCAGGTATCAGTAACTGTGTCACAGCGATTGCTGCGGCTTATTGGGCGCATAGCCCGGTGGTTATCGTAACGCCAGAAACGGGTACAACAACAATGGGGCTAGGTGGTTTCCAGGAATGTAACCAGCTGCCGATGTTCCAGGAGTTCACAAAATACCAAGGGCATGTGACCCACCCATCACGGATGGCGGAATACACTGGCCGTTGTTTCGACCGGGCGATGAGCGAAATGGGACCGACTCAGCTCAATATTCCCCGTGACTATTTCTATGGTGAAGTTAATTGTGAAATTCCAAAACCTGCCCGTCTGGACCGTGGTCCTGGTGGTGAGCAGAGCTTGAATGATGCGGCCGATCTGCTGGCTGAAGCCAAGTTCCCTGTCATTATTTCTGGTGGCGGTGTGGTAATGGCTGGTGCGGTCGAAGAATGTAAGGCGCTGGCAGAGCGTTTGGGCGCCCCGGTCGTCAACAGCTACCTGCACAATGACTCATTCCCGGCTAGCCACCCGCTATGGTGCGGACCACTTGGCTATCAGGGTTCGAAAGCGGCGATGAAATTGATCTCTCAAGCTGATGTAGTGATTGCACTGGGTTCTCGCCTGGGGCCATTCGGCACCTTGCCTCAGCATGGTATGGACTACTGGCCGAAGGATGCCAAAATCATTCAAATCGATGCCGACCACAAAATGCTGGGACTGGTTAAGAAAATCACAGTAGGTGTTTGCGGTGATGCCAAGGCCTCTGCGGTGGCATTAACTGAACGCCTGGAAGGTCGCTCGCTGGCGTGTGATGCAACTAAAGATGATCGCTTTAACAAGGTTCAGGCCGAGAAAGAGATCTGGGAGAAGGAGCTCGATGACTGGACGCACGAACGCGATGCCTTCAGCCTGGATATGATCGAAGAAAATGCCCAGGAAAAACCGTTCTCGGGCGGTGAATACCTGCACCCTCGCCAAGTACTTCGCGAGCTGGAAAAAGCGATGCCGGAAGATGTGATGGTCTCGACCGATATTGGTAATATCAACTCGGTTGCCAATAGCTACCTACGCTTTGAAAAACCACGCAGTTTCTTTGCTGCAATGAGCTTTGGTAACTGTGGTTATGCATTCCCGACAATCATCGGGGCCAAGGTGGCGGCACCGCATCGCCCTGCTATTTCGTATGCAGGCGATGGTGCCTGGGGCATGAGCCTGATGGAAACAATGACCTGTGTCCGCCACAACATTCCGGTCACGGCCGTGGTGTTCCATAACCGTCAGTGGGGCGCCGAGAAGAAGAACCAGGTGGATTTCTATAACCGTCGCTTTGTCGCCGGTGAGCTGGATAACCAAAGCTTTGCTGAAATCGCCCGTGCAATGGGGGCGGAAGGTATCACCGTCGACCGCCTGGAAGATGTTGGCCCGGCTTTGGACAAGGCCATCGACATGCAGATGAACGAAGGCAAGACCACCGTCATCGAGATCATGTGTACCCAGGAACTCGGCGACCCGTTCCGCCGCGACGCACTGTCCACGCCTGTCCGCTTCCTGGATAAGTATAAAGATTACGTTTAATCGTTAAATGCAGCGCAGCCTGACACAGATTTCTGGGTCAGGCTTTTTTATACATTTCACGGAACGAGGTGATCTTTGATGACGACGAGAACTTTGAGAATGCCAAAGGTCATGTTCAATGATTTGAGCGTGATTTTACCGGGCTTTCTGCTGTGCAGCGTGATCGCTGTCGCGGCTTCATTTGTATCAGAACATTATGGTGGCCCGAAGTTTTTATATGCCTTGCTGATTGGTATTGCGTTCCACTTTTTATCCGATAACCACAAATGTATGGCCGGTATCGAGATGTCGGCGAAGAAGCTGGTAAGAATTGGCGTCGCGTTGCTTGGCGTTCGGATAGCGGTCAGTGATGTCAGTGATATCGGAGCTGCCGGTGTCGGTGCGTTGGCCGGGGCCGTGGTTCTGACGATCAGTTTCAGTTTACTGCTGGCTCGTGTATTGAAGTTACCTCCAATGCTGGGACTGTTATCTGGTGGGGCTACCGGCATCTGCGGGATCTCGGCTGCGATGGCCATATCATCAACCTTGCCGCAGAACCGCGATAACGAGCACTACACCTTGTTAACCGCGATAGGTGTGGCGATTTTCTCTACAGTGGCAATGGTGCTTTACCCATTGGTTGCTACAACCAGTGGACTGACGATTGCCGAAGCTGGCTTGTTTCTTGGTGGCTCGATCCACGATGTTGCCCAGGTTGTCGGTGCCGGTTTTATGATCTCGCCTGAGGTCGGTGATGCTGCAACACTTGCCAAAATGTTTCGGGTCGCAATGCTGATGCCTGTTGTTGTCTTGCTGGTATTTGTGTTTCGCAAAGACCGTGAAGTCCATGGGGAAGGGGAGGCGGCCAAGCAACCGATAGTTCCTCTTTTTCTGCTCGTTTTTATTGGGTTAATTGTCATCAATAGTCTGGGTTTAATTCCGGTAGATGTAGCGACGCTTAGCTCAGATGTATCAAAGTGGTGCCTGGTTATTTCAATTGCAGCACTGGGAGTAAAAACCTCGTTTGAAAAGTTATCAGAGTTAGGCTGGAAGCCAGTTATTTTGCTGATGAGCAATGCGGTATTCATCGCCGCCTACATGCTGGTTATCGTTTATTTGGGTCGACTATCTGCAGGATAAAAAGGAGTTATCATGAAGTCTTCGTCACATGTAAGTTCATTGTCAAAATACTTGGATATTATCCGTGAATTCAGCGCGGGCAATAACCTGACGTTATTTCGGGGGCAGCCAAATATAAAAAGGCGCCTGCTTCCCGCTGTAGCCAGAAACAGAAGTAATATCGATTCTGTGTCAGTCGAAAAAGATATGCTCGATATGCTACACAAATATGGTGCTAACAAGTTATCGAATGAGCATTCAGGCTACTGGTATTTATTATCGGAAGCCCAGCATTTTGGTTTGAAAACCCGGTTGCTCGACTGGAGCAGCAATCCGCTCGTTGCTTTATGGTTTGCCTGCCAGAATCCAGGCAAACAACCCCATGTTTATGTATTGAAAGCAGATAGCTTAATGGATGCTGATCTAAACACTGATCCTTTTGAGCAGACTCAAACCAAGGTGTTACATCCTAAACGTTGCCACCCTAGGGTAGATGCCCAAAATGGCTGGTATACCGTGCATTCCAGCTCCAACCAGACTGGAAATAATGGACAGAGGTTTGTTCCTCTCGAGGAGGAATTGGCCGCTAGCGGTAACCTCATGGAGATCCCTATTCTTCCTGCGGTGAAAGAGAAATTACTGGATGAGCTAGACCAATGTGGCGTCAATGAGCGGTTGATTTACCCTGATTTGAGTGGTCTATGCCGACATATTAATAAGTTATTCGAGACGTCACTGAGTGAGGATAGTTCTGCTAGTAATCCTTATCTGAATCAGAAAAAGAAAATGTCTATAAAGGTAGTTAACAACCACCAGGCCTTTGGAGGAATGACTACGGCCCGGGGGCATAGCGAATCGGTAAGCGAACTAAACCGACGCGAAGTATCAGATGGCTTCCAGCAATACCGCCATACTTATACCAGAGATTTTGACTTTGATTAGTGCTTATACCCAAACCACTTCTTAATGCTCGTTTCAGCGAGAATGACTTGCCTGGTAGGTCGGGCCGCGTAGGCAAGGCGCAGATTTGAAGACATAGTAGCTCTACGTCAAAAAGCTGTAACGCTGCATAGCAGCCAAGTAAACTCGCCCTTCGGGAGTGATTCAGCAAGTCCATTTCGGTGTCAAATAATGTTGAAAGGGGCTACCATTCCTGCCGTTATTTTCCTTGAACTGAACTTGCTGATATCACTCTGAATCCTGCATTTTGAAGTAGTTTGGGCATATAAAAAGGGTCAGCAATTGAGCTGACCATTTTTAGTTAGGAGAGTTACTGTTAGTACAGGGCTCTTTCTGTTCTCAAGCCTTTAACTAAGCTCACACACATCAACAGGAGAATAATGGTGAAGGGTAGAGCTGTTGCAATGGTCCCAGCCTGTAGAGCTTGAATTGCCTCAGTACCACCAACCCATAACATTACCGCAGCAATTGCACCTTCAACGGTTGCCCAGAAGATACGTTGCGGGACGGGAGCATCCACTTTACCGCCAGCTGTTATGCTATCAATAACAAGTGATCCTGAATCTGAAGACGTGATAAAGAACACCATGATCAACGCGATAGAAATAACAGAAATGACCGAGCCAAATGGCAGTGCATCAAACACATGGAATAGTGTTAATGAAATATCGGTTAGTCCATTTACACCTAATTCACCCACCTTGTTTACTACCTGATCGATAGCAATACCACCGAAAACAGACATCCAAATCAACGTGATCAATGTTGGAATAAAGATAACGGCAGTTAGGAATTCTCTAACGGTTCTGCCCTTAGAAACGCGCGCAATAAACATCCCTACAAATGGTGACCAAGAAATCCACCATGCCCAGTAAAATACTGTCCAGCCATGCATCCACGTAACATCTTCACGTCCGTGAGGGTTACTAAGCGGAATGATATTCTCGATGTAACCCATCAAGGTTGTTGGCAGGGAGCCCATTGCAATGGCAAATCCAACCAAGGTAACAAAGATAAGCAGGGCAACAGCAAATAGCATGTTGACGTTACTCAGTACCTTAACACCGCCTTCAATACCTCGAATAACAGAGACAACCGCAAGGGTTGTAACAAAAGCAATGACTGCGAGCTGCATGCCAAGGCCACCTTCGGTGCCAAAAACATGGTTGATACCACTGGTTGCCTGCTGTGCACCAAGCCCTAGCGATGTAGCAAGGCCAAATAGGGTGGCAAGTACAGCCATGATATCAATAACGTTACCAAACCAGCCCCAAGTCCGATCACCAAGCAAAGGGTAGAAAATTGAACGAATAGAAAGTGGCAACCCTTTGTTGAACGTGAAGAAAGCCAAAGACAGGGCGACAACCGCATACATAGACCATGCGTGAATACCCCAGTGGAACATGGTTGCACCCAGGGCGACCTTTCTCGCTTCTGGAGAAAAAGCTTCAACGGCCAATGGTGTTTCGTACCAGCCAGTGAAGTAGGCGGTTGGCTCTGCCACTCCCCAGAACATAAGACCAATACCCATGCCTGCTGCAAAAAGCATTGCTATCCATGAAATATTGGAGTGCTCAGGTTTGGCGTCTATGCCACCAAGTCGAACTTTGCCAAGTGGCGAGAGAATTAAACCTAAACAGAAAATCAGGAAAATATTCCCAGACCACATAAATAGAAGGTCAAAGTTTCCAATGATTTGCCACTTAAGGCCATCTAGAGCGGCCTTTGCAGTGCTTGGGTCAACAAGCAGCAGCGCGGCCAAAAATAGAATAATTAGTCCTGCACTGATACCGAAAACAGGGTTGTGAACGTCAAAACCCCATTTTTGAACATTGTCTTGCCCAACTTCGTAATCCGTTGTTTTTATGCTGTATTTATTAAATACGCTATCCATACTCATTCTCAAACGTTTTGTCCTCTAAGTATTTTTCACCTGGAAAACATCACCAAAACAGATGTAAATCAGGAAATACTTAGACTTCAAATTATTAAAATCGGCGAAATGTTAACATTGGCGCTGCATTATCACAAGAGAAGGCGATAAAACTCACACTAGACACGGTTTTCTCCTCGATTGAATTGGTGCGGTTGTACGGATTTGTTTTGAGCTCTAATTGTTTGCTTCGTACTCTAATTATTTGAGGCTGGATCTAGTAATGAAGCGCAAGAAAGGAAGGTTGTAGGGGGGCTTGCCAGGGGTAATTTCTATTTGCTTGCAGCCTTATTGTTATGGATGTTTTGAGTGCTAAACAATGATATTTTTAATTCTAGGGTGGTGGTAATTTATTTCAATGTAAAACAATGACTTATTGAGTGGGTGATGGCTTGTGTATTGTTATAGTACTAATGATTTCGCTTTGATGTTTCTAATCTTTCGTGTAAGGTTTTTATTAATTGAACGTTTAATTAAAAATAATTAAGGGCTAAATGCCAACGTTAGGGATGCCGGAAATTCGTCGTCCACAGCTGATTGATGCAACGATGGCTGCTGTAAACGATGTTGGTTTAATCAGCCGAAAAACGGGTGCGTCACCAGTGGTCACAATGGATATTAATTAATAAACAAGGAGTAAAAGTGAACTTTATCATTGAGCATAAAATTCCTGTCGGCAGTTGGATGGCTGACTTCGTGGATTGGCTCACTTACAATGCGGCAGGTTTTTTTGATGCTTTATCCTATGGTCTTGAATCATTAATTATCTTTTTTGTTGATGGCGTTAAGTGGTTCCCTCCTATGGGGTTGATCGCCCTTGTCGCGCTATTTACCTGGCTTCTTCACCGCAACTTATCTTTAATGGTATTTGTCGTAGCCGCACTATTGTTGATCCTGAACCTGGGATACTGGCATGAGATGCTGGAAACCTTTGTTCTAGTGTTAACCGCGACGCTCTTTTCTGTTCTGGTTGGTGTTCCGATTGGTATTATGGCTGCTCACCGCCCCTGGTGTTACGCCATTTTGCGACCAATACTGGATTTGATGCAAACGATTCCAACCTTTGTTTATTTAATTCCAACTCTGGTTTTATTTGGTTTAGGGGTTGTTCCCGGCCTGATATCCACCATTATTTTTGCCATTGCTGCTCCAATTCGTCTGACTTATCTGGGAATTATCGGAGTTCCAGAAGAATTAGTGGAAGCAGGAAAAGCATTCGGTGCCAATCGAATAAAATTACTGTTTAAAGTTGAACTTCCGGCGGCAATGCCAAACATCATGGCGGGTATTACTCAATGCATTATGTTATCGCTTTCAATGGTGGTGATTGCAGCACTCGTTGGTGCTGACGGACTAGGTAAGCCAGTTATCCGTGCTCTTAATACAGTGAATATTGCTCAGGGATTTGAAGCAGGGTTGGCGATAGTTTTAGTCGCGATTATTCTGGATCGGCTGTGTAAAACTCCGGCACATCATAACGGAGGAAAATAGTCATGGTTGCAATCAGTATTAAGAATTTAGATGTGGTTTTCGGTAACAAGATCGATAAATCTCTGGCATTACTGGATGAAGGAAAGAGCCGTCAGGAAATCATTGATATCACGGGTGATGTCGTTGGTGTGCATGACGTCAGCCTGGAGATCAAGGAAGGGGATATCTGCGTTCTCATGGGGTTATCAGGTTCTGGTAAGTCTAGCCTGTTGCGGGCGATCAATGGTCTCAACACAGTTTCCCGGGGTGAACTAAACGTGCGTGACGGTGACCGTACAATTAACCTGGCGAGTTGTGACGGTAGTACACTGCGTCATCTACGCACTAACCGCATTTCGATGGTTTTTCAAAAATTTGCGTTAATGCCTTGGTTAACCGTTCTGGATAACGTCGCTTTTGGCCTTGAGATGCAAGGCGTCTCGAAGGGTGAGCGCCGTCGTCGTGCAGAAGAAAAATTGGAAATGGTTGGCTTGGCTGAATGGAAAGATAACTATCCTCACGAGTTGTCGGGCGGTATGCAGCAACGAGTGGGGTTGGCACGGGCGTTCACCATGGATAGCGATATCTTGCTGATGGATGAACCTTTTTCTGCCCTTGATCCCCTGATTAGAAGCCAACTTCAGGATGAGCTGCTCGAACTTCAGCGTCAGCTGAATAAAACCATTGTCTTCGTGAGCCACGATTTGGATGAAGCGCTGAAACTGGGTAATAAAATTGCCATTATGGAATCGGGCCGTTTGATCCAGCACGGTAAACCGGAAGAGATCGTGCTTAACCCGAATACAGCGTACGTCGCGGAGTTTGTGGCTCACACCAATCCGCTGAATGTGTTGTGTGGTCGTTCTTTGATGACAGATGTAGCCGCGTTGGAGTTGCAAGATAATAAACGGGTGTTAAGCCACCATGATCAAACCTATGTAGAAACTGACCATCAAGGACATGTTACTTCGGTGACCCGTCGGGGTAAGGCGTTACCCCTGCATTCGTGGCAGGAAGGAGACTGCCTTGAGGGGCTGAAACAAGATAGCCTGGTGATATCCAGTCCGGACATCTCAATGCGGGAAGGGTTGGAAATCCGCTATCGTACGGGGCAACCTGTTCTGTTGGCCGATAATGGGCCGCTGGTCGGCGTGTTGGCGGACAATGATTTCTATCACGCCCTGTTAGGTAAACACTTTTCACTAGAAACTGAAACCAGTACATAATTCGATCTCTACACTCGAAAGCGCGGAGTATGTCTTCAATAGTTTTTAATACATAGGGCTAAGGCTTACCTGCGCGTTACTAAATAGGGTTACTTTGTATCAGTCGCCCTACTATAAAAATAATAATGCTCAACAAGACTCATTCTGAAAAAAAGACAGACCCCAAGGAGTTTAAAAAACAATGGGAAATACATTTAGTTGTCAAAAAGAGTTACCGATAATGCCGGTGCCAAGCTTAAATAAAACATGTCGGAAACTCATTGAATGGGCTGAACCGTTATTAACGCAAGAAGAGCAAGCCAGAACCAAAAAGGTGATTGAGCAGTTTTTGCAGTCGGGCGGAGAGGGAGAAGTACTACAGCATGAGCTGATTGAATGGGCTAGTCGACACGCTGACTCTAATTGGTCCGCGCCCGTCTGGCGAGCTCATTATCTGGAATCCCGAGATTCTCTGGTGATTAACAGTAACGTATTTTATTACCTGAAAAGTAAGCTTGATAAAAAGGCCTATTCACAGGCACATATCGCCGCCGCGCTTATTGTCAGCGTTTATAATTTTATCTCTTTGATTGATAAAAAAGAGCTCACGGTTGACATGCAAAAAGATATGCCGCTTTGCATGAATCAGTACAACAACCTTTTTTCCTCAATAAGAATAGCGCAGCAGGGAATGGATGAGCTCAAAGTTTCATCATCCAGACAGCATATTGTGGTAATGCATAATCAACGCATATATAAGATCGATATTCTTGATGAAAAAGGAAGTATCAGAACGCCTTCAGCGATTGAATCCGATCTTGATTGCATTCTCTCTATCTCTGGGAAAGGGCAAAATATAGGCGTGCTAACCACAATGCCGAGAGATGCTTGGGCAGAAAGCAGGGCAGATTTGCTTCAGATATCGGCGAACAATAGAGAAGCGATGACAGCAATCGAAGACGCTGCTTTTGCCTTGTGCCTGGATGAAAATAACCCGGAAGAGATAACCGAGGTATCAAAACAGTTACTTCATGGAGATGGCAAGGATCGCTTTTTCGATAAGTCGCTGCAATTTATCGTCTTCAAAAATGGTAAAACAGGGGTCAATTTCGAACATACAGGGGTAGATGGCTCTGTGATGTTGCGCTTGATTGGATATCTCTACGACACGATTGATAAGGTTTCTTTTGATGAGAGGGGCGCTTTTGCTGAGACAAAAGGATCACTAGCCCCAAGAGCTGAAGACATTGAGTTTGATTTAGATGATGCGCTGACACAGACGATTCGTGCAGCAGCGGATGCGTTTTGTCAACACACGGCCAATACCCAAACCAGGGTTTTGCATTTTACTCAGTTTGGTAAAAATCAGATCAAGCAATTTGGCGTGAGCCCTGATGCGTTCGTTCAGTTGGCGTTACAATTGGCGGAACATAAGCTTTATGGAAAGTGCTACAGTGCCTATGAAGCTGTGATGACCAGAACGTTTCTCGATGGACGTCTCGATGTTTTATATACCGTTTCGCCCGAGTCGATGGCCTTTATTCAAAATATACGCGATCCCGATTGTAGCGATCAGGCTAAGATAGATTCACTCATTAAGGCGACACGAATACACATCGAAAGGGCAAACGAGTGCAGGTTTGGTCATGGGGTTTATACCCATTTACTCGCGCTTAAATACCATTATAAAGCGGTTGGCCGTGACATCGGTATTGATACACTTCCAAAAATATTTACCGATAAAGGATACCAGGCCCTGACTCACAGTGTGGTTTGTACTAGCACCACGTCAGAATACGGTGTTGAGCTGGCAGGTTACGGGCCAATTGTCGATGATGGCTACGGGATCAGGTACTTTAAGCGAAATGATTCTATCTGCTTCAATATGACAAGTCGAACCGACATGCAAGACAAACTCGAGCAGATGCGAATCTATATCGAGCAATCGCTGCTTGAAATGGCAGAATTGATGCGAAGCTAATACGCCTGGTGCTAAAGGGGGAAACTGTCAGAGTGGGTGTCGGGAGTGAGTTAGGCTTGCATTAGGTTAGACGCAATTTGTCATTTAGCTCAACCATATCAGATAGGTTGCTCTAACTTGCTTTTGCCCTTTTTTCGTTTAGAGCAAAGGTTCATTCATATCCTGTTAATGCAGTTTACCTTACCAAAAGTTATCCAAGGGGGCATACTATTGCTTACTTTAGCCCTTCAAGAGCGCAATCTGATAAGCCATCGGCTCTGCCGTAGGTCATTTAACTATGTAACCGCTTGAACCTCAGCTCAGGGTTAATCTTCGTAAAATGATCTCAACTGGCTTTTGTTCACAGTAAAGGAAGCTAGCTCTGAAGTACTATGGTTGATGTAGTTCACTGCATCTTCAGATAATCGAACTGTGTTTTCTTCAATTAAGTACACGATCTTTTTATCTAAAGGATGACCTTCAAAATATGAAGCAAGTGAGTAGTTTTTGATTTCTACTGGCAAATAGTCATTTATTATCGAACTAAATTGAACATCAAAAGCGCCAGACATATTTGTTCCTACGACTCCATAAAGATTGTCAGAGTTAAAACTGCACTCGGTCAGGGACTTAAAGTTATTTCTGAATGCCTTGAACACAAAACCGCCATAGCCCTTACTCTTAAGGGATGAATAAGAAACCTTTGGCAGTGATTCATCAGCAATATATAAACCTTGTCCATTTAACAATAACTCATTGTTAGAGCAATGCTTAAGAGGCTGCTCAAAAGCAAATACATCAACTTCCTCAAACTCATGCATCATACTAATAAAATTACTCTCAGTAAGGGAGCAATTAAAGTCGAGTATAAAATTCGACTTGCCTTGATTTTGAAGCAAAAATGATTTGACTTCATTGATGCTGTCTGGCGATGCCTTTATTTTAACGTAGCAGCCATTTACTTGATCGCTATAGTAATCCGAAATACCTAAAGTTCGATATGTGGCAGATTCACTGCTGCGCTTCAGCCTGAACGGCTTAAGGGACATGTTGACAAAATAACTTATCGCATTCCCAATATGCTCGGACTCTTTGAATTTAAAAATAGTAAACCTTTCGACAATTTCTTCAAATGTCTCCCCAGCACTTGGTGACAGAGGAAGTTCAATAGCAAACTGAACACCCTCCTCCATGATAAAAGCAACCAAAACCTCTTTCTTGGAATTAATTACGCCAGATGCTGTAGAGATAGGATTAGGGATCAAATATTCATTAACGAGTAACTTAAGCAAGATATCCATACGTCACTATATACCCCATTTCTTCTAATGCATGTTTGCAAGTCTCGGCCTTCACAGTACCACTTTTATCAACTGAGTTGATCATAATAAAGTCTGGGTTACCACTTCGAATAATCGGCAAAAATGATTCAAGGCCAATTGTTTTGGACAACGTGATCGTGAACGAGTAGTTAGTCTGGGTTTCATTTAAGAGTGCTACATTTTGTGCCCATACTTTTTTATATTCATGACACCTTTTGTTCCGCTCTTCGAGCAAAACATCAGTACCAACAGAGAAACCAGAAAAGTATGGGGTTTGCGTTAGTTTTCTAGTAATACTCACTAAAGGGACATGTCCTCCAGTCGCTATCCTAAAAATTTTTTGATTTTTAAGGCAGTTCATAATAAGAGTGATCAACTCGGTTGCTTTTATCTCGAGAGGTTCACCGCCAGAAATTAGAACAATATCCTCAGTCGTTGAATGTATCTCCTCATGCGCCACAAACTTAACTCTCGATGGGTAACTTCCATGCGGGCAATGAGAACATTTTGCTGAACAACCATCATTTACCATTACTGTTTTAAGACTCATAACTCTTATCCAGCAAAAAGCTTTCTAATAACTGTTGGTATGCATCAATTAAATCGGTAAAGTAAGCATCAACTTCGTGCGCAGCTACCA
The DNA here is from genome assembly GCF_059552575.1 of Photobacterium sp. HL06. Lineage (NCBI taxonomy): Bacteria > Pseudomonadati > Pseudomonadota > Gammaproteobacteria > Vibrionales > Vibrionaceae > Photobacterium > Photobacterium sp. HL06. The sequence goes on along the minus strand of NZ_CM183914.1, from coordinate 2,439,026 downwards.
ACCTTTTAAGCTGCTCGCTTTTTAGGCCAAGAAAACCTGAAATGACTTGATTTGCTTCCTTTTCAGAGACGCCAAAATATTTGGAGATAAACTCAACACGTTCATTGTTAGTCAGATCCAGTTTTGGGCTGGTAATGAAAGTAATCCCATCAAACATCGGGTCGCCCACTTCAGCGAGATCCCAATCAATTACGTAGATACTGTCACCTTTGATCAATATATTGTCAGGATGAAGGTCGCCGTGAATAACTATGTCGCTAGACTGAGACTTGGAATTCATGCCTTTGATAATCTCACCTAACTGGCTGACTACTGCAAGCTGCTGCTCTCTACACAGGTTAGAAAGAAGCTCTCCGCTGACGTATTCCCACTCAACCATGTTGCCATCATGAGAAAGTAGCTTGGGTGACGGATAGTTTCTATTCTCTGTAAGAAGAAATGCCTCGTTAATACACTCTGAATTTGGGTAGACCTGAATATATGACCAACTAGAGTATGAGCGTTTCACAAAGTGTTTTTTGGCGGACATAGAACGCACGTCCAGCTCTTCAGTTATATTTTCCTTATGCTGGCGTATAACAATGGCAATCACTAAAAAGACAATTGCAATAACGCCAGATAAGGTCAAGTTGATACCTTCAAAGGTCGTGAAATATAAAGAGTAAATAGAGCTTAATGCTAGCCCCATTATTGCTGAAAGCATTGCAGCCATTGACATGGCTGTGGAGAGAGATTTTGTATTTCTCAAAGCGGTCATCAGATTCGCGCTTACAATCGGCCTATAGATGGATTTGAAACCACAAAGAATCAGAAAACCTGCGAATACAGCCGCAACATTTTTAACTGACATAAACAGAAACGCTAAAGCAGCAACTAGACCCAAGATAAGGATATTGAGTTCAAGTCGCCATTTATTAAGAAAGTATTTCTTGTAAATGTCTGAAGCAACAGCAGACACCATGTTACCTATCACAAAAAACAAACCAATAACGATTGTTGGATTGTAATCCACAAGTTGCTCAAAGTGGATTTGTACAGTTCGTGTGTTTATTGAAACCAAAAAAGTACACATCGAACCTACCAAAGCAATCATTAAAAAGTAGGTATTATAGATATCATATGTGGAGCTGCGTATCAGCTCGATTGCCGAATCGCCACGCCTTACTTTATTTTGTGTAATGGCTGGCAGTTTATATAGTGCAAAAAGTGCAATGGAGAATGATACGATTTGGAAATAAAAAGGTAGACTAGGATCAAGATGATACAGGGCACCACCAAGAAGAATCATCGGAATGGTGGCTTTGTAGAACTGTGAATTTAGTTCAAATTTGAATTTCTGTATTTGGTCGCTTTCAATAATAGTACTGAGCAGTTTGTCTTCAGCACCGGAAAACAAAGAAGACGACAAGGTAATGAACAGCATATAGAAAACATAAGATTCTACGCCATCAAAAAATACTATTGATACAAAAGCAGCAATAAAAGACAGAAGCCCCAGTTTAAGGGTTTTGTCGTTACTCCATTTATCGGAAAGTAGCCCAAAGGGTATCTCTAAAAAAAATGGTAATATACCGAATAGTCCGGCAATGGAAACAATCTCGGAAACCGTTACTCCCTTTTCGTTTGCTAGAAAAATAGAAAGTACAGGAACTACCCAAGCAGTAGATTTCCCAATATGAAATAATTTATATAACGAACGATTACTCACAGAAAATCTTTCCTCTACATTCAACGCATCTATTAATATCTCTAAGTTCCTGCAAAGGTGCCTTTGCAGACCAGTCAATCTGGTCTTTTTCGTATATGTTTCCAAATGGCTTCGAGTAGAAGCAGTTCTTCAGCGAACCATCGTAATCTACAAGCAGTGAGATTAATGGAAAGTTACATGCTCAGGTGAACGTATTCTATCACTGGAGCTATTCGTATAGAATTTCAGGCAATCAATGAACTTGTCAGCATTCCAGTCAATCTTACCGAGAGAGTACATTTCAGATATTTTCTGATAAAGTGAAGAGTTATAATCAGTTAACCTTGAGAAAAGATTCGTGCACTCATTTCTATTAGGAAGTAAGTTTACCTTCAGTTGATTAGCTACATCAATTGTCATACTGTCACGGGAAAAGCTAGTCGAGTCACAATCTAATGGACTAAACCCAACGTAATCAATCGGGCTTCGGTCTATGAGTTCAAGATACTCAAGCAGATTACGAGTGACCACGCTTGTTAAAGTAGTTCGGATACCTACATTCTGGTTTGGGTTAAGGGACTTAACTCGTTCAATATTGCTCCAAACTTTTTCAAACTTATTCGTTCCTCGAATGAGCTTATATGAATCAGCATCAATTCCATCCATCGAGATAATGATTTCTTTAATTCCGAAGTGCGCTACCCAATCATATTTGTGGAGCAGGATTCCGTTAGTATTCAGCTCAATGTCAAGGTTATAACTTTTAGCGGTAGCCAAAACTTCTTTGAGTTGAGGGTGAAGCAATGGCTCTCCACCTGAGATCATTACAGAATGTGCTCCCTTGTCTGCAAGTAACTCGAAAGTATCCTTGAGCACACCAATGTCATGATAATTTTTCTTTGCTTTCCAGCAGTCACAAATGACACAAGGACTATTACAATTTTGAATAATATGAACAATTGGAATAGTTGGGCTCCAATACTCTTCTAAGTTCAGCTCGTTAAATTTGGCACAAATTAGATTGGCTTTTGTCAGTTCAAAACCCTTTTGAATAAGATCTGACATCAAAGCATCGAAGTCAGTTCTTACAACATCCGCCTCAACTTCGAACTCTTTAGCCAACTCATCAATTGAGCGACCATTAATCACAGCCTCCTTTATCAAGGTCACAGCAGTAATATTAAGCTCAGTGGTTGAAATTTTCTTAAGGCAAGTAAGAGTTTGTTTCTCTTCATTGAGAATATATTTTATATTCATATGCAAATACTGGTATTAATAGGTGGAAAGATCAATCTCCACCTCAAATGAAATAGTTTAGATACTATTTTGTTTTCTTCTCTACTGGCTTGAAGCAAGTTGAGCGTTCAGATATTGCTGGGCTTGATTTTGGAGTTTGGTATTTCATGAGAATTTTCCTTAATTACTTATTAATAAAATATATAGCGATTGTTATGAGCCTTGAAAGCCTCATTGACAAGCCACAGTATGTTTACCAGTTTTGAGTTTTAATTAAACACTCTCGCTTCAGTTATATGAAGCTGGTCGCATACTTTAAGGTAAAGTCACATTTATAAAATAATCAATGAAAATACTTATGATGTTATTAGAAAAACAGCTCTACTTCGCTTGCATGAGTCGGCGTATATAGACCAACTATAATTAAGGCATTGATTTACAATGCTTCTTTTCTTGTAAATTAGTAATATTCCTTGTCATTATTATCTTCCACCCTGTTTAGCTTCAAAGGCCAATGTGTACCTGTCTCTTATACATAAATCCCCTGCCAACCGGCAGGGGATTTTTTTGAACTTCCTTTTGATATCACGATCTGATCCTTTGTTATTTCACCAAGGACGGTCATCATGTTTTTCCCCACACCACATCATTGGGCCCAATCACTTTTTGGGCACGCTAATTTAGGCGATCCGAGACGGACGAAACGACTAGTACAAGTGGCCGCGAATCTTGCACAACACACAGGGAAGTCACTAGTGAAATCATGCCAATCACCTGCCGATATTGAAGGCGCTTACCGTTTAATTCGTAACGAACACATTGATTGTAATGCCATTGCAGAAGCAGGCTTTCAGGCTACGATACAAGAAGCTCAGCACCATGATTTACTGTTAGCTCTTGAAGATACGACCTCGCTGAGCTATGCCCATCAAGCCGTAAAAGATGAGCTTGGGCATGTGAACTCAGGCAACAGAACTCGTGGCCTTTATGCCCATTCTGTTCTCCTTTTTTCACCTCAATCCCAGCAGGTTGTCGGCTTGATTGATCAACTTCGATGGACAAGAGATATCAAGACTCGAGGTAAGTTATAGAGTGGGATGGTTCATTACATTATTACCCAACTTCTTAAGAGAAATAGCAACCAGAGCAGTCACAACAGCGCCAGCAATCATACATACGATAGCCATGAACGGTTTATTCATTGCACCAAGTAGCGCGACTACTGGACCACCGTGTGCGACGCTGTTGGTGATACCCAAAGTGAACGCCATGACAGCTGCAACCATTGAACCAACAACGTTTGCAGGAATAACAGAGAGTGGATCTTGCGCTGCAAATGGGATCGCACCTTCTGAGATACCAACCAGCCCCATCGCACTGGCAGGTTTACCGGCTTCAATTTCAGACTCTTCAAAGATACCCAACTTGCGGCCAAGAACAGTCGCCAGGCCCATGCCTAGAGGTGCTACCGGAATCGCACACGCCATTGCACCCATAAATTGAGCCTGACCACTGGCGAGCATACCGACAGAGAACAGGAAGGCGACCTTGTTGAATGGCCCCCCCATATCAAAGCCAGTCATACCACCCAGTACAATACCAAGCAAAACCACGTTACCTGTGCTCATGTTGGTTAACATGGCGTTCAGGCCATCCATTAGGCTTGCCATCGGTGTACCGATAACAAAAATGAACAGGCTAGAGATAAACAAGCTACCCACAATTGGTGCAATCATGATTGGCACCAGTGGTTGGATAGTCTTATGATACCTAAGGCTAACCAGCCACTTAACGAAGTAACCGACCAACAAGCCGGCAATGATGGCACCAATAAAGCCGGTACCCGCTTCAACCCCATAGAAAGAGCCGTTGTTAGCTATCCAGCCACCAATCAGACCTGGTGCTAGCGCCGGACGATCAGCGATCGCATAGGCAATGTAGCCAGCTAAAATCGGGATCATCAACGTAAAGGCAACAACACCTACATCGAGCACTTTCTGCCAAATGCTGTCAGCAGGGATCGCCATCCCGGCTTCAGTTGGCTCGCCACCTATTGCCAGTGCAAGTGCAATCAACAAACCACCGGTTACCACGAAAGGGATCATGTGTGATACGCCATTCATTAGGAAGCGATATAAATCAGAACGCGTCTGAGATACTTTGCTTTCCGTTTGGGGCGAAGCGTCATCGCCCGATGCCTGATAAGGTATCGCTTGAAGTGCTTGGTTGATCAGCCCCTTACCATCTTTGATAGGCGCTCTCACACCAGTTTCTACCAGCTTCTTACCGGAAAAACGTGCCATATCAACCTGCTTGTCACAGCTGACAATAATGGCTTCTGCTCGTTCGATTTCTTCGTCAGTCGGGCTGTTCTTCACCCCGATAGAGCCGTTGGTTTCTACTTTGATTTCGTAACCGAGCTCAGTAGCCGCTTTTTCTAGCGCCTCTGCGGCTAGATATGTGTGCGCAACTCCAGCAGGACAGCCTGTTACACCAATCAGCAGGCCTTTATTAGCTATAGGCATAGCTTTATTGGTTTCTGTTTTTCCCATTAATAGGTTCAGTGCATTCTGTTCATTTTTTGCTGTAATGAAGGCATCAATGAAACCATCTTCAACCAGTTTTGAAGAAAGTACAGCTAACACTTCGATATGATGATCTGCACCGCCATCTGGCGAGGCAATCATGAAAAAGAGTTTTGAAGGCAGGCCGTCTTCGGCACCGTACTCAATGCCGCTACGGCTGATACCGATGGCGACAGCAGGTTCAGCAACAGCGCCACTTTTGGTATGAGGTATGGCGATTCCCCCTTCAAAACCTGTATTGCCTAATTCTTCACGTGCATAGATATCAGCTAGAAACTGGACTTTGTCGTGAATGCGACCTTGCTTGTACAGCATGTCGGTCATTTCAACAAAGACATCTTTTTTGGTCGTAGCCTGAAGATTCAGGCAGATGAGCTTTTCATTAATCAAATTGGAGATCATGAGAGATTCCCGAGTTCATTCCAGTTTCGCTTCTTGATAAGTTTTGGTGACACCATCCAAGAACCGCCACAACATGTCACTAATTTTAACAATAAGTATTCGACATTATTGTGTGGCGTTTTGTCTCCAGTAGCCATGATATTAAGTGCTTTTTCAGACACTGATACTGATTATAAGAATGCGGTGCCATTACGCTTGGTATGATATCAATATTACTTTCGAAACAGTATTCAATTATATAGAGGTTAAGGCTGGAATAAACAACCAGATGTGCCTGCCAGCTTTGCTGGGTGATCATGAAAGCCCGACGCAAGAGCATCGGGCTTTGTCATTGGCTACATATCTACGAGCCACATTAGTTATAAGCGCGAGCAAATCGGCCTGTCGAGCTTGCTGTGTAGTTACCGGCATAAGCAGGTATGAATACTGACTCACCTTTTTCAATAGTCAGTGTCTCGCCATTACTGTGATTTACAGTTAGTGATGCATCGATCGCCAGCAGAATTTCTGCACTTGCTGTGGTGAGTTTTGTACCTTGTTGGTTCTGGTAAACACTGAACTTAAAGTCAGGTACCGGTATTGGGTAGTGAAGGCCACCTTCAATCTGTTCTGGAGCAAGCAATAAGGTATCTGTTGGCATTGGAACAAAGCAAGTACTTGCTACCAACTCAGAAATATCCATATGTTTAGGTGTTAGGCCCGCTCGAAGTACATTGTCGGAGTTCGCCATGATCTCAAGGCCGGTGCCTTTGATATAAGCATGCGGCGTACAAGCCTCAAGGAACATGGCTTCACCTGGCTGTAGAGTGAGCACATTCAGCATTAAGGGTGAAAACAGGCCAATATCCCCCGGATACTGCTGTGCAAGATCAAGGATTAAGGCAAACAGTTGGTCATCTTTGTGCAGCTCGGCATAAGCTAATAAGGCATTCACCGCTGTGCCTTTCGTTTCTCCCTGCAATGACAGCATGGCTTCGAAAAACTGACCTAAGCCCTCTTCACTTGGGTTATTTTCCAATGTGGTAACCAGCTGATGCAAATCAGAAATATCCAGAGCACGGAAGAGCGTAATAATTTCCGCAAATTCACGGAAACCGTTCATAGCCTGGTATGACGTCAATGCGTAGACCAGCTCCGGTTTGTGGTTCGGATCCTTAAAATTACGGTGACCAGCGCTTAGCGGAATACCGGCTTCTTCCTCTTTCGCAAAACCGGCTTCTGCCTGCGCTTTGTTTGGATGAACCTGAATAGACAAGGCTTTGTCTGCTGCCAGAACTTTAAACAGATAAGGTAATTCACCAAACTGCTTGTCAGTTGCCCCGCCAATAATAGTAGCTTTGTTTATTGCTATAAAATCTGCCAAACGTGTTGCTTTACCTGCAACATTAATTTGTGAGCAACCACTTGGATGAGCACCCATCCAGATTTCAGCTTGAGGTTTGCCTTCAGGGTTGGCGATACCAAATAGAGATTCAATTGATGTTGTGCTGCCCCATGCGTAATCCTGGGTAACGTTGTGCATGCGGAACAAACAGGGAGAAGTTGAAACGGCCATGATCTTACCTTTCATTTTTACAGGTTTCAGCGATATGTGTTACTTATGAGAGCAGTAGCAGGTAACTGGATAGTCTTATCGCTGATGGAAATCTCCCTCCTGTTAAGGAGGGAGGTTAAGCGCCAAGCAGGGGAAGTGAGTTTGTTTACTCAGTGCATTGGCGCTGTTTTACTTATTTTCTCAATGACGGGTTATGCTAGAGCAGCCTCTACTTTAGGCTGTCGCATTTTCTTCAGAGAAATAGCAACCAGGGCAGTTACTACAGTACCGGCAAGCATACATACGATAGCCATTAACGGTTTGTTCATCGCACCGAGTAGCGCCACCACAGGGCCACCGTGTGCCACACTGTTGGTGATTCCGAACGAGAACGCCATGACTGCCGCAACCATTGAGCCAAGTACGTTAGCTGGAATGACAGACACAGGATCTTGTGCAGCAAATGGGATTGCACCTTCAGATATACCAACCAGCCCCATTGCACTGGCAGCTTTACCGGCTTCGACTTCAGATTTTTCAAAGATATTCAATTTACGACCCATAATGGTCGCCAGGCCCATGCCTAAAGGAGCAACCGGAATTGCACATGCCATCGCCCCCATGAATTGAGTCTGACCGCTGGCAATCATGCCGACAGAGAACAGGAAGGCGACTTTGTTGAATGGACCCCCCATATCAAAACCAGCCATGCCACCTAATACGATACCAAGCAGAACAACGTTACCCGTGCTCATGCTGGTTAGCATAGCGTTCAGGCCCTCCATTAAGCTGGCAATCGGTGTACCGATAACAAAGATGAACAAGCTAGAGATAAACAGGCTACCCGCAATTGGTGCAATCATGATCGGCACTAAGGGTTGAATGAACTTGTGGTAATTTTGGCTAACCACCCATTTAACGAAGTAACCAACTAACAAGCCCGCAATAATGGCACCAATAAAGCCGGTACCCGCTTCAGCCCCATAGAAAGAGCCGTTGTTAGCTATCCAGCCACCAATCAGGCCCGGTGCCAGTGCAGGGCGATCAGCGATCGCGTAGGCAATGTAACCCGCCAGAATTGGGATCATCAGCGTAAAAGCAACAACGCCCACATCGAGTACTTTATTCCACAAACTACCAGGTGGGATCGCCATTCCGGCTTCTGTTGGTTCACCGCCAATGGCCAGCGCAAGCGCAATCAGCAGACCACCGGTTACCACGAAGGGGATCATGTGTGATACGCCATTCATCAGAAAGCGATACAAATCAGAACGCGCCTGAGACACTTTGCTTTCTGTCTGCGCCGAAGCATTATCGCCCGATGCCTGATAAGGTGTCGCTTGAAGTGCTTGGTTGATCAGCCCTTTGCCATCTTTAATCGGCGCTTTCACCCCGGTTTTTACCAGCTTCTTACCAGCAAAACGTGCCATATCAACCTGCTTATCGCAGCTGACAATAATGGCTTCAGCACGTTCAATCTCTTCAGCTGTCGGACAGTTCTTCACCCCGATAGAGCCGTTGGTTTCTACTTTGATTTCGTAACCGAGCTCAGCCGCCGCTTTTTCTAGCGCCTCTGCGGCTAGGTATGTATGTGCAACTCCAGCAGGACAGCCGGTCACACCAATCAGCAGGCCTTTATCAGCCACAGGAAGATCGTCATTAGCTTCTGTTTTTTCCAATAACAGATTTAGTGCATTCTGTTCATTTTTCGCTGCCATAAAGGCATCAATAAAACCGTCTTCAATCAGTTTTGAAGAAAGTTCTGCCAACACATCGATATGGTGATTTGCACCGCCATCTGGCGAGGCAATCATGAAAAAGAGTTTTGAAGGCAGGCCGTCTTCGGCGCCGTATTCGATACCGCTACGGCTAATACCTATAGCAACAGCAGGCTGAGCAACGGCAGCACTTTTGGCATGAGGTAGGGCGACGCCTTCTTCAAAACCTGTGTTGCCTAATTCTTCACGTGCATGGATATCAGCCAGAAACTGGGTTTTGTTGTGAATACGACCTTGCTTGTGCAGCATGTCGATCATTTCAACAAAAACCTCTTCTTTGGTTGTGGCCTGAAGATTCAGGCAGATGAGTTTTTCATTAATTAAATTGGTGATCATGAGTGTTACCCCCGGATATTTTTTTAAGTACGGCAATCGTGTTGCCGTTGAATATATTTTGAGCGCCAGGGAGTTATTCTTGTAGTGTACCAGAGAGGCATTTACTGGATATTTGTAACATGGGTATTGTAATGTGATCTAACTCTCATATAGATTACATAATGAACGCTATAGAAGCTACGTGATATTAATGCTTATAAATCATTGGGTTGAATGTGTGTCTGATAAGTGTTTTTGAGTGCTTTTTATGCAGGGAACAATTGTTAGAAAATAGCTGAAACTAGATATAAGTAACCAATGATGATGCTGTTAAGCGTGATGCGGTTCACGAATATTTACCCATGTAGGTAACTTTGATGGCATCAGGCGGTGAGGTGAAGAATACTGCCAACAATATTTACTGGACAGACAGATTCGAATAGAGCGCAATAACCATGAGCCAAGTTTTTCACGATCTCATCGATACCCTGCTTTCAGAGCGGGAGCATTTCAACCGCATTTGGTTTGCCGGGGATCAAGTAACGCCGCCTCCATTTAGTTACCAAGTCAACTTTCCACGGCTGGAACTGGTGATCAGTGGTGAATACATTAATGAAATAGAAGATCCGGATCACGGTATTGCCGAAGTGAAAATCATGGCCGGAGATGCGATCTTCATTCCACCCAATAGTTGGAACAAACCCAATTGGGATACTGACTGCTCAGTGTTGAGCTTGCTGTTTGGCCGCCGTCAGCTTGGCTTTAGCCTAGTCAGCAAAGCCAAAGATCAAGAAGCTTTTCACGATATCCAGAAGCTAAGCATTCAAACCCGTACCGGCCATGCTATCGACAATATTCTAGCCGCACTCAATGCACTGTCTAAAGAGCCCCTGCAACAGCCGATGGATGAATATCTGTTACTGGCATTAATGAGCTATTGCCGAAGCATGTTATCTATACCGACTACTTCAGCAAAGAAACGAAGTGAAAACCTCTATCAGGGGATCTGTATTTTTATTCAAGAAAATTTTCATCGGCCAATCAGCCGAGAAACAATTGCCAGACGCTTTAATATCACCCCAAATCACCTGTCACGGCTGTTCCGACAGCAAGGGCATATGCGATTAGCTGATTATATTATCTGGGTAAGGATCGATCGCGCCAAATTCATGTTAAAGAAGTACTCTTTCCGGCTACATGAAGTGGCGCTCCGCTGTGGTTTTCAGGACGTGAACTATTTTTACCGGGTTTTTAAGAACAAAACTGGTTTAACACCATCAGAGTACCGCAGCTCGGTCTAGTCAGTATGAAACGGGCGAGATAAGGTGTGGAGGATTATCGCTTTAAGTGCTTCCGATTCAGTGTTGTCAGTTAGCAATTGACAAAAATCAGGATCCAGTAGGGATTTAGAAAAGTGGGCAAATGCCTGAATGTGCGGGCGTTGTGCTGGTGCAGGTAATATCATCGCTATCAACCGTGTTGCAGGGCCTCGATTTGACTCCCATTCTACCGGCTGCATGGTTTGGATCATCGCCATGGCAGGCTCTTCAATTTCTGCTGACATTACATGTGGCAAAGCAATACCATTTCCCATTACTGTCGACGATACTGCTTCCCGTTTGAGCATGAGATCCAGTAACAATGCTGATTTTTTAATATTAAGCATGTTACACAATTGAGCAAGAAGTGCAGGTTTGTCTTCGTTTACGCATTCATCACCAACCAAACCCTGGCTAGTAAATTTCATATCGAAGGGCAAATAAAAGGTACTGTTATCCTCATCACTGCTATCGACACAACAGGCATTACGGTTATTTTTCTTACCACTGGTCTTCACCAGCATAAATTGTTCGGCAAGAAAATCGGTGAACACCATACAGGCCAGTTCGGCATCGGACCCTTCAACAAGCAGTTGGCATAAATCTCCCGGTTTACACCCCAGGCTCATCATATGGATAGTCTGCTCAACATTGGCTTGACGTAGGTGGGTGACATTTAACATCACGACCACAGCACGAAAGTAACCCGCAAGCATTTTCAGCTGGTTCAATTTCCAGGCAGGAATCCCTTCATCACCAATGATGAAAGTAATACGTCGCTCAATCATAGCTCTTGGCAACGAGCCAGTACACTTGTGGCATCTGTCAATACTTCTTCAATCGTGACACAGTGGATTACGCTGCCCGTAAATCGGGCTCGGTGTTCGATCTCAATATCTGAGGCAATCAGTATCACATCAGCACGGCCAATATCTTGAAAACTAAGCTGGTTCTCGATACCCATCGCTCCCTGTGTTTCAACCGTGATCTGAATGCCTATCTGCTGTGCCGCTTTCTTTAGCGCATCCGCTGCCATATAAGTATGTGCAATCCCAGTTGGACAGGCAGTAACAGCAACAATTTTCATAATATCTCTGTGGTTAACGTTGTTTTAAGTGATTGTCTCGATTCAGGGTAGATAGTCAAGTCACAAGGCAGGTAAAACTAACTTTGATTGGGGAAGTAGGGTGTTATCAAATCTTACATGATGTTCGCTTTCCGGGCCGCAGTGGCAGAATCACTGTTATTCCGTATCGAGCATCAAGATGGATTACGTTGTGAACTTTTTCAGGCATTAGTCTATACCTTTACTATGCATGAACACCGCAGTTTTATCTTAATGAACCGTTCACACATTACTAATCAACCCCAGACAGGAGATAAAAATGACTCTAACTGTCACCAAGTACGAGCAAATATGGATTGAAGGGCTGAATCGGGGAGATGTTTCGGTTGCGGATGAAGCCTTCGCGCCAAACTGTGTTATCCACATAGCGGGAGCACCTGATCCAAATCTTTCGGTTGCGGCATTCAAAGAGTTGGTCGGTGGCCTATTGACCGCATTCCCGGATTTACAGATAACGGTGGAAGACCAGATTGTCTCTGGTAATAAAGTCGCGACAAGATGGTTGGCAGAAGGAACGCACACTGGGCCTCTAGGTGATTCCCAGCCCACAGGAAAGCGGGCGCAGTTCGAAGGGCTGATTTTAGATATTGTAGAAGGGGAACAAGTCGTTGAACGTTGGGAGCAATGGGATCAAATGGGGATGTTGCAACAACTCGGTATCATTTGATTTCGCCCTGATTGGATTTATCGAACAAAGAAATTAGAACCCATAGTATTTCGTATTTCCCCGATATAACCATTAGTAAGCTTAGTGGCGCAAACGCCGGGTCGCTGCTATCCCTTAGAGTACCATCGAAAGAGGGCAATAATCCGGGGATGAATCATGTTGAAAGTTAAAACACTAAGCGGCTCTGAGGCATACCTAGCTCCGGAAGTGCTAGATAGATTGAAATCACAGTTAAGCGGGCCAATGATCTTTCCCAGTGATGCTGAGTACGAAGAATCCCGCACTGTCTGGAATGCGATGATAGATCAGAATCCCGCTTTTGTGGTGCGGTGCATCGGCGTGAGTGATGTGATTGCATGCGTACAGTTTGGACGTGAACATGATTTGCTGCTCTGTATCAAAGGAGGAGGGCATAATATAGCGGGCCTGGCTACAACCGACGGGGCCATGATGCTTGATATGTCATTGATGCGAGGTGTTTGGGTTGATACAAATGAAAAAGTCGCTCATGCCCAAGCGGGTTGTTTACTCGGCGATGTGGATCGTGAAACACAAGTACACAATCTAGCTGCTGTACTGGGTTTTGTGTCACTTACCGGTATAGCCGGCCTAACCTTGGGAGGCGGCTTTGGTTACCTGACCCGACGCTGGGGATGGGCATCGGACAACGTAGTGGGTGTGGATGTGGTGACTGCCGAGGGCAGATTGGTTCATGCCAGTAATGAAGAAAACACTGATCTCTTTTGGGGACTAAGGGGCGGGGGCGGAAATTTTGGTGTAGTAACCAGCATCGATTACAAACTTTACCCCGTGGGAACCGAGATTGTCGGAGGTCCTGTGGCTTGGCCTGCTAGCGAAGCCCACAGGGTGCTGAAGCTATATCGCGAGATCACAGAAAATGCCCCTCCGGAGCTAACCCTAGCAATATTAATGCGCCCGGCACCTCCCGCACCGTGGCTACCCAAGGAATACCATGGCAAACCGGTTGTGATTATGCTTACCTGCTATAGCGGGGATCCAGAGCAGGGTGAAGAAATTGTGGCTCCTATTAAATCATTGGGTGAGCCTGTCGGTGATATTTTGATGCGTAGGCCGTATACGCAGTTGCAGTCTTTGCTTGATGCCACTCAACCCAAGGGGCGACGCTACTATTGGAAGAGTGAATACCTTCCAGCTGTAGAAGAGAGTTTATGTGATAAGGCTATAGAGCACGCCGATAGCATTCCATCGCCACATTCTGCTGTCATTCTTTTCCATATTGCAGGTGCTCTTAACGGTCGGGAAGATGCCCACTCTCCAGTTGGAAATCGCGACGCTAACTATGTACTCAACATTGCAGGATCATGGGAAAGTGAAAATGAGGATCAGGCGAATATCGAGTGGGCACGACAGGCTTGGAATGATATGAAGTCCTTTTCGACAGGAGGTACCTATATCAACTTCCTTGCTGAAGACGAAGGCCCAGAAAGAATTGAGGCAGCCTTGGGCAAGGGGCTAAAACGCCTATCGGAGGTTAAGGCTAAATGGGACCCTGATAATATATTTCGCACTAACCGTAATATAAAACCCCGCTGAGGTTGGTGAGCCAAGAACGCTAAGCGTCTAAAAATAAAGTCAGGATTATTTTGAACAGCTTCTTTATCAAAAGCATAGAGTTGAACGCCTAGCTGCATACTGTCTCCTTCGCATAGCACTATTGTATATAGACCAATTCTGAGCTGGAAAAAACTGATCCTTGTTTAGTTCGCCGCTGTGAAATTGAGCTCAAAGACACTAAGATCAATCCCTTCAAACTCACAAACCTCACGAACTGTCGGATATTGAGCCATTCGTTTTAGGTAAGCACCTAAGTTCGGAAACGATAGCGGTGATTTTTTAACGCCTAGAGACCACTCTGCAAGCATGAACAAGAAGAAGTCACATGCTGAAATTTTATCGCCAAGAAGATACTGCTTGCCTGCTAAAGCCTGATCGATAACCAACAAGGCCTCCGCAACACGCTCATCCTGAGCTTCAATAATGCCCGGAATTGCGCCTTCATCCACGGTATGTTTATGCGGGTAGTAGCGGATCATGAGTTCAGCTTGTAGCGTGTTATTCAAATACGTTAGCCATTGAAAGAATAGTGGCCTTTCTTTGCTACCCAATGCTGGAATCAATCCTTTCTCAGGGTGTTGCTCACAAAGGTGAATACAAATTGCAGGACTTTCGAATAGTGTGAATTCACCATCAATCAAAGTTGGTATCCGGCCTGCGGGATTCAGTTTTAAATACTCTGCTGATTTTTGACTATTTGATTTTCGGTCAACTAGCAGTAGCTCAAAGTCTAATTGCATTTCATGAAGCAGAAAGTGAGGGGCGAGACTGGCATTATTGGGGTAGTAGTATAGCTTGTACAAGTTAAATTCCTTTTAAATTAACCACTTGCTGTTACTTCCTCTAATGGTACACGAAACTTAATCTTAAGGCCAAACTTTGGCGTTATTACTCACTTTTATCACTTTCCAAACAAGCACATATCGCTAGCCAATTATTTCTGAGTTAGTTCTGGAACAGTTCTGGGACAGTACAGGAATAGCCCTTAAACCGTCATAAATAGAAACCTACAGATCACAAATTTGACTGCTCCGTATCGTTTTTCGGAATTTTTTGTTTCAATTTATCGTTTTGAGTTGACGGTTAGAAAATACGCGTCTAGTGTTAAGTTAAATTTTTGTTATCGAGACGATGGGTTCCGGATTCTGGTTCAGGATTATCCCGATAAGAGAAAAAATGAGTTGCCATTATCACCGTGATTAATGTCGCGAAAGGTCAGTAAATAGATGCTATTCACGAGAGATTGAAGCTAGGTAGTGAATTGTTCTGCAATATGGTGTTTAGGAATACTGAGGCATAAAAACAAAACGCAATGTCTCGCTTATTGAGATTTCTATTTGACGCTATGTGTGCAGAGGGATACATTTAACCAAATTTTAACATTTGCCGTGGTGTGAGTTGGTCTCTGTAACATTTTAATTTAGAAGGAAATAAAGATGAGTGTTCAAGCAGCTGAAAAGAACCAAAACGAAGTCAATGTCGATTTTTTACAAGCCTTTAGTGATGCCTGGAATAACCACGATATCGATGCACTAATGACCTTTGTTACCGATGATTGCCTTTTCCATACGGCGGCTGGCCCCGATCTGCAGGGTAACACTTTTAGCGGCCGTGAAGCGGTTCGAGAAAGTTTCCAGCAAGTGTGGAAGAACTTCCCTGATGCAGCGTGGCTCGATGGTGTTCACTTTGTCAGTGGTAACCGGGCGGTGTCTGAGTCGACCTTCTGTGCCACCAAGCCTGATGGTAGTCGAATTGAAGCCCGCATGGTGGATGTATTCACATTGAATAACGGCAAAATTCAGGTGAAGAATGCCTTCCGTAAAGATCGTCCTGCTTTTTTTGAGAGTGAATCCTAAGCCGATAGTTGATAGCGAATATTTAGTACGTTGACACTAAGGAGCTTGAAATGAATTCTCTCGCGGAAAAAAACAGAACAGAGACTGTCCAGCAGCAAACTAACAATGTGAAAAAAGCCACTGCCTCATTGAATGCTTACGATCCGGCTTATGATCCACTGGTTGCTGCTACCCCCGGCCATGGTGCCGAGTATGCGCCGACCTATTGGGTTGATACGGCTGGTGAGCCGCCTGCAGATGATGGGCCGATCAGCAGCGATGTTGACGTTGATGTGGTGATTATTGGTTCCGGCTTTACTGGCCTTACTACGGCAATTTTCCTGGCTGAAAACTACGGCATTAAGGCAACGGTGCTTGAGGCAAACCGTGCGAGTTGGGGGTGCAGTACCCGCAATGGGGGACAGGCCCAATGTGCATCCGGTCGTTTGAAACGTTCGCAATGGATAGAGCGTTGGGGAGTAGACACCGCGCTGCGTATGCACGAGGAATGCCTTGACGGGATGGAAACCTTCAAGGGGCTGATCAAGGATATTGATTGTGATCCGCAACCTGGTGGCCATCTATACGTTGCCCATCGCGCCAAGGTAATGCCGACACTGGAAAAAGAAGCCAAGTTGCTGCGTGAGACGTTTAACTATGACGCCCAAATCCTCGATGCAGACACAGTAAAGCGCCAGTTTGTCGGTGACGAGGAAGCCGCTGGTGCGATGCATGAGCCGGAAGGAATTGGTATTCATGCGGGTAAGCTTGCGTTTGGTTATTTGAAAAAAGCGCGTGCGCTAGGGGCGACGGTTCACCCTGCCAGCCCGGTTATTGGCTGGGAAACCAAGAATGGCGTACACCATCTCAGAACGCCGGGCGGGATCGTAAGGGCTCGTGCAGTCGGTGTGGCGACAGGGGGATACACTTCCCAAGGTTTGCACTCGCAGCTGAAAAATCGCCTGCTGCCAATTTTGTCGAACTCTATGGTGACCCGCCCGCTGACAGAAGCCGAGCTCGATGCCTGTAATTTCCGTACCAATCAGGTGATCACCGATACCCGGGTACTGCGCCACTATTACCGCTTGTTGCCCGATAACCGGGTACAAATTGGAACTCGTAGTGCAATCACTGGCCGCGCAGCACCAGAAAGTAAGTACGAACAGATGCTAAAGGCTGATTTGGTTCGTAAGTTTCCTGCTTTGAATGGCATCCAAGTCGATTATTCCTGGTGGGGCTGGGTGGATGTCAGCCATGACATGATGCCACGTATTTATCAGCCAAATCCTCAAGAAACTATCTACTACGCACTGGGTTACGGCGGTAACGGGGTGATGTATTCCGCGCAGGCAGGCAAACGCCTGGCGCAGTGGATTGCTGGTGAGGGTAAGGATTTGGACTTACCGATTTTTCAGTCGAAGCTGCCATTCCCGAATATTCGCGAAGTGGTTGAATCGGAAGCTTTTGCGCCGTTTCGCCGTTTCGGCCAACGTTTCTTGTACCGCTGGTACCACCTTCAAGATGAAGTGCTGTAACTAAGCCACCAAGACCAAAACAGAATCAATATACGTTCCACGTTCAGGAGGAATGGATTTAGAGAACAGCAACACTGATGACATGCGAACATGGCCCTGGTTGTCCAAGACAATGTAGTACCGAGGTCACCTTTAAAAACTGCGCACAGATTGATGCGATATTGATAGAAAAGGTTACTACTATGATGTTCACGAAAAGCAAAGTTATTCCACTTATCACAGCTGTTAGCTTGGCTTTTGCGTCACCGTTGGTGATGGCAAAAACATTTAAGATGGCACTGGGTGATGCCGCAGGTGGAACGCAGTGGGAACTTGGTACTAAATTCACTGAATTACTAGAGAAAAAAACCGGCGGTGACGTTAAGGTTGATATGTTCCCGAACGGCCAGTTAGGCAACGAGCAGGACACTGTTAATAATGCGGCAATTGGTTTGCTTGATTTTTCGGTGCTTGCCATCAATAACGTGACACCTTTCTCGCCAAGTGTCGGTCTGCTGACAATGCCTTATGTGATCCAAAGTGCTGATGAAGCGAAGCTTCTGACTCAGGGCGAAATTGGCCAGGAGCTGGTGGATAATACCATTCGTGATGCGGGTGTGCGTATCATTGGCTGGGCCTATTCTGGTTTCCGTGTGCTGACCAATTCCAAACGTCCGATTAAGTCGCCCGAAGATTTGAAAGGTCTGGTGATCCGTGTTCCACGTAATGAAATCATGATTTCTTCTTACCAGGCCTGGGGAGTCAACCCGACGCCGATGGCATGGTCAGAGACGTTCACCGGACTTCAGCAAGGCGTGGTCGACGGGCAGGACAATCCATACATTACAGTGCATGCGATGAAGTTCAACGAAGTGCAAAAGTATGTCACCAATATTCGCTACATCTTCTCACTTGAACCTTTGATTATCAGCGAATCTATCTTCCAGCAGCAATCACCTGAGATGCAGAAGGCCATTCTGGCCGCCAGTAAAGAAGCCACTGAACACAGCTTCAATTTCCTACAGGCAACAGAGCAGAAAATCCGCAACGATCTAGAAGCCAAGGGGATGGTATTTACCGATCCGGCCAATGGTGAACAAGAGTGGATTGAAAAAGTAACGACGGCTGTATGGCCTAAGTTCTATGCCAGCATTGGCGGTAAAGAAAAGCTCAATGAGGCACTTACTGCTCTGGGCCGATAGTCAGTATTAAGGGTGTAATTAACGCCCTTATGTTCTGAGCCACTTACCGAGGCACTGTTGATTGCATGCTTTATTTGAGAAAGCTGGTTTAAATAAAGCATGCAGCCAGGTCGTATGGCCCCAACTGCACCTGTATATACCTTCCCTCAGGTTTGAAGATACGGTTGGTAAAAGGGTCGTTGTTTACCGGAGGATATATGTCTGCAATGCAATCTATCCGAAAGCACCTGAATAACATCGAAGAATACACATGCTGCTTGCTACTGGCTGTATTTGTTGTGCTGCTGTTTTCGCAAATATTATTACGTCAGTTTTTCCAATACTCGATCCCCTGGGGAGATGAGGTGGCGACCTATATGTTCGTCTGGTTTGCCTATCTTGGTGCGGTGGTGGCAGCGAAAATGTCAGCCCATAATCGCGTTAGCTTTCATTTTAAGTTTTTTCCTCCCATCGTTCGCAAGGTCAGTGAAACCATCGCCGATATGATTTGGGTGGCGTTCAACCTTTATTTTGTCTACCTCAGCTATGACTTTGTGTTTAACAAAATGAACCTGTTCTGGAAATCCCAAACCACGGGTATTCCGATGAAGTACTTTTACTTGATCCTTCCTATAGCATTTTCACTGATGACGATCCGTATCTTGTGGAATAACTATGAACGGTTGTTCAAAGGTGTGGAAGCGGTCGATCCCGAAACGGAAGAGCTCAGCAAGATGAAAATGAAGAAGCTCCAAGTCCAAAAAACAGCGGTGTAATTACTGCCTATTCGAGCTAGGGAAGACTCATGGAAGATTATTTAACCTTGATATTGTTTGGTGGCTTTCTCGTCATGTTAATACTGGGAGCCCCGATAACCGTTTCGCTTGCAGGTGCGTCGATGGCTGCTTATCTGATTTTGGATAAGAACCCGATAGCGCTGGTGCAGATTGCCTTTACCTCAGTCGGTAACTTCCCGTTAATGGCACTGCCGGCCTTCGTATTGGCTGGGGCGCTGATGGAGGCTGCGGGTATCTCAAAACGATTGGTCGATATAGCAGAAAGTCTCGCAGGCCCTGTGACTGGTGGCCTTGGAGCGGCAACAGTAGTTGCATGCCTGTTTTTTGGTGCTATATCGGGCTCAGGCCCGGCAACGACAGCTGCCGTGGGGATGCTGATGGTGCCTGCGATGGTAAAGCGAGATTATGAGCGTAGCTATGCTTCGGCAGTGACTGCCGCATCGGGTGGGCTGGGGATCATCATCCCGCCATCGATTCCGGTCGTGATTTTCGGTATTTCTGCCATGGGACTGATGCCGCCTCCGGAGGCTATTGCCCAGCATGGTCAGTTTGCGTCACTCTCAATTCCCAAACTGTTTGTTGCCGGAGTGATCCCCGGACTGATCATGGCATCGACTCTGATTTTTACCAATTACATGATTGCCAAAAGCCGGGGCTATAAAGGATTAACCGAAAACTGGTCGTTTGGTGATATTAAGGGCACCTTGCGCAAGGGGCTCTGGTCAATATTGGCACCGTTTCTGATCCTTGGCGGTATTTATAGCGGCATGTTCACCCCGACAGAATCGGCAATTGTCGCCATTTTCTACTCGCTGTTTGTTGGCTTCTTCCTGCATCGTGAGTTGCAGTTCAAGAACATTCTCAAATCGCTGACCACCACAACCTGGATCACTGGACGGGTACTGCTAATTTTATTCGCCGCCACTGTGTTTGGGCGATTGCTGATTGAGCAGAAAATCCCGGTTGTCGTTGCTGACTCGCTGTTGAGCCTTACCGATAATATGTACCTGGTATGGGCGCTGACCATTATGTTGCTGCTATTTGTCGGCATGTTTATGGAAACACTGGCCGCGATCATGATCATTGTCCCGGTACTGCTGCCAATCATGTATATGCTCGGAGCCGATCCAACCCATGTCGGGATTGTGGTGGTGTGTGCGCTTTCCATCGGTTTTGCGACGCCGCCATTGGGAGAAAATATTTTTGTTGCTTCCGGGATCGGGGGATCGTCGGTTGAGCAGATAACCGCCCGAATTCATCCCTTCGTTATGGCCTCGGTCGTGGGGGTATTTCTTATCGCCTTCTTCCCGCAATTATCACTTTGGCTGCCGTCGTTGGTGGGCTATTAGCTTGCAAATAGAAACACGACAATTAGCGACTTAACGGAGACAATGTAATGAACCTATTAGTCAAAAGCGGTGTGATATATTTGCTGGTATTGTTCAGCGCCGCGCTCATAGCGACACCGATGGCTGAACAGGAAGACTTGGCAACTTTGCCACATACCATAACAAAAGATGAAAAACGTGCGATAACCTTGCTTGATAAAGCTGTTCGGCATATTGAGCTGCAAGGTGCTGATGCCGTCGCTGACTTTAGCTCACAAGAAAGATTTATTGATCATGAACTTTATGTGTTTGCATTGCGTGTAGACGGTCGCTTTCTTGCTAGTGGCGGCTCTTCAACCGTGCTTGTTGGCGATACCGTACTCGATAGTGTCGACATGTTTGGCAAGCCATTCTTTCGCGAAATGATTGAAACGGCAGTAGACAAAGGCTATGGCGTGGTCGAGTACCACTGGAATAACCCTATCGACAGCCAGGGGGAGCCGAAACGGACACTGTTCCGGCGGGTCGGCGATATTATTGTTGCTGTGGGTTTCTACCCGTCACGGGCGACGGCGTTTCAGGCCCGTAGCTTTCTTGATGATGCCATTAAAGCCATGGTCACGGACGAAAAGGCGGCACTGGCCGAGTTTGGCCAACAAGAAGGGCGCTTTATTCAAGATGATCTGTATGTATTCGTTGTAGATATGCAGCAAGGCAAATTTATTGCCCATGGTGCGACTCCTGCGCTTATTGGTCAATCACATTCTGAGGTAATGAGCCCTGACGGCCAGCCAGTGATCACACAAATGCTGGATAAGGCCAAGCAGCAGGGGAAAGGGGAGCTGGTTTATATGTGGAGAAACCCTACAACGGGTAGGACAGAAGCCAAGCATACCTATTATCGCGTGCTGGATAATAAATTGGTGGGTGTTGGGTATTACCAGCGCTAAAACCAGTATTTAACAGGAATAATGATGGATCTTAAGCAAATAGAATTATTGCAGACCGGCTTTTATATCAATGGCAGCTGGCAGCAGAGTGATAGAGGTTACGCTGTCACCAATCCAGCAACAAAAGAAAAGATTGCTGATGTTGCAGCTGCTGGTGGACAAGAGACAAATGCGGCGATTGAAGCGGCAACCGTTGCGTTTAAGCAGTGGCGTAAGAAGACCGCCAAAGAACGTTCACTGGTGGTTCGTCGCTGGGGTGAGTTGATGATGGAACACCAGCATGATCTGGCAACTATTATGACCACAGAGCAAGGCAAGCCATATGCGGAGGCTCTTGGGGAAGTGGGCTATGCGGCAAGCTTTCTTGAATGGTTTGCCGAGGAAGGCAAGCGTGTTTATGGCGAAACGATCCCGACCCATAAGCCGGATTCGAGAATTATTGTGACCAAAGAGCCCATTGGTGTAGTGGGTGCGATCACCCCGTGGAATTTCCCTCTGGCCATGGTTACCCGCAAGGCTGGTCCTGCGATTGCGGCTGGATGTACCATGGTATTGAAACCATCCGAAGAGACTCCGCTGAGCGCAATGGCGATGGCGGTTCTGGCCGAGAAAGCCGGCGTTCCTGCAGGTGTATTCAATGTGGTGTCTGGCAATGCGGCTGAAATTGGCGGTGCGCTGATGGCGGCAAAATCAGTGCGCAAGATTTCTTTTACAGGCTCGACCCGTGTTGGCAAGCTATTGATGCGTCAAGCGGCCGATTCGGTGAAGAAGCTGTCTTTGGAACTTGGCGGCAACGCACCATTTATTGTATTTGACGATGCAGACATTGATGCCGCGGTACAGGGGGCAATGGCATCGAAGTTCCGTAATACCGGGCAAACCTGTGTTTGTGTTAATCGCTTCTATGTTCAAGACAGTGTTTATGATCTATTTACGGCCAAGCTCGCAGAAGCGGTTGGTAAGCTCAAGATCGCAAACGGGTTTGAAGACGGAGTGACGCAAGGGCCACTAATTAATGATCAGGCCCTCGAGAAGGTCGAGAGCCATGTCAATGATGCGGTTGCCAGAGGTGGGGTTGTACTGACAGGCGGCAAGAAAAGTGCATTGGGCGGCAATTTCTATGAGCCTACGGTGATTGCTAATGCCCATCATGCGATGCGAATAGCCAGTGAGGAAACATTCGGCCCGGTAGCGGCTTGCTATCGGTTTAGCTCAGAAGAGGAAGTGCTGGAATTGGCAAATGCAACGGACTCTGGGTTGGCGGCATATTTTTATTCCAGAGATATTGGCCGAGTTTGGCGCGTGGCCGAAGGGCTTGAGTCAGGTATTGTCGGGATCAATGAAGGTATCATCTCCACAGAGGTGGCCCCGTTTGGTGGCGTGAAAGAATCAGGCCTTGGCAGAGAGGGCTCCCGTTATGGCATTGAGGACTATGTTGAAGTGAAATATATGCTGATGGGCGGTATTTAACGTTTATTTTGTGAATGCATAGCTGTTGTGGGTTGCTTTAAGTGAATGAAATGTTTTTAACATTTCGTTAAACTGAATCAATCTCATACTAATAATAAACAGCTATGAATACAGAACAGCAACTGACTAAACGGGCTGCGCTCCATTATATTATTGCCGCAGGGATCTTTAGCTTGTATGGCGGGCGAGTATGCCCGTTTCTCGATACGCTTTCTGGCTGGCAGGCCGGGCTCTACGCGATTGTGACTTTTTCGCTGATGTTCGTGTTACGCTCGCTTTGGATCAAAAGCGGCGATAGCCTCCATTGCGTGACGAAGAATCTGGCGATATTTGCCGTGGGGGCTGTTTGTCTATCCGTCTGGTACAACGTTTTCCACAACTTTCCGATCGAGAGTAGCTTAAAGGTTCTGTTAGGTATTGGTAGCCTTGGGGTGTTGATCAGCCTGGATCTCTCTTTATATAGCCAGATCCTGCACTACCCTAAACAGATCAACGTCTCGGAGCTGGCGGGTATCCAAAGCTACCGCCATTCGCTTGCTTTCCAAATGGCCGGAATGGTGGTGTTTGTCGTTGCTCTGTTGACAACGTTACTGGGTATGATCATGATCAAGGATGTGCGTTGGCTAGCAGAGAATATAGCTGTTACGGGTCCGCACTCGGCGATTGTCAGTATCGTTAAAGAGTTTGTCTATGTGGCCGTTGTCCTTGTCGGCTATACCGTATCCATTATGTATCAGTGGCTGAAGCTATTGCGTCTATTGCTGGTGAATCAACAACAAGTTTTAGAAGAGGCGGCTAACGGAGACTTGTCCGTGAGGGTGCCTGTTGTCCAGCATGGCGAGATGGGGACGATTGCGCACTACACCAATGAGATGCTGATCCGGTTGGAAAAAAGCTATGATGAAGTCAACCTGACCCGTGATGTCGCCATTGTCGGGTTGTCAGCCTTGGCAGAATCCCGTGATAATGAAACGGGCGCGCATATATTGCGTACCCAGGAGTATGTCCGCGCGTTGGCTAACCAGCTCAAGCTCCGGGAGGCATTTCGTGACTATCTGACAGAAGAGCGGATAGATTTGCTCTATAAATCGGCGCCGCTGCATGATATCGGCAAAGTAGGTATTCCTGATGCGATCTTGCTCAAGCCGGGCAAGCTGACGGATGAAGAGTTCGAAACCATGAAGACTCATGCTTTGATTGGTGCCGAATCAATAGCGACGGCTGAAAAGCAGATGGGAAGTTGTAGTTTCTTGTTCCTTGCCCGTGAGATTGCATTGACTCACCACGAAAAGTGGGATGGCAGTGGATATCCAACCGGCTTAGCTGGCGAGGAAATTCCGTTATCAGGCCGCCTAATGGCATTGGCAGATGTGTATGATGCTCTGATCTCAAAGAGAGTCTATAAGCCTGCTTTTAGCCATGAAAAAGCGAAGTCGATTATCCTGGAAGGTAACGGGAAGCACTTCGATCCGCAAGTGGTTGATGCTTTCCTGGCCTGTGAGGGTGAGTTCGTGCAAATCGCGCGCAACTATCAAGACGAAGAAGCGATGGTTGCTTGATGCCGTAGTGCTATTTTAACAATGCCCGCACATTGGCGGGCATTGTGGTATTAGGTTAATGATGCTGTTGGCATTTTTGAATGTAGATGAGTGAATTCAGCTGATAGTGTTTGTATTTGTAATACAATGTCTGGTACTAATAGCCGTGATGGAATGTCGTTAGGGAACAACTACGATTATTAACCTGCAAAGAGTTTTATGTCTAAACCTCCCAAATTAATCGCGCATTTTTCGAGAGTACTACTGCTCGCTATTGCGTCTATTCCTTACATGTCTTTTGCCGCTCAAATGAGCAACCAGCCTTGTACCCAATTTCTGAAAACGATTGCAGCTGTTGAAGACCAACCGTATTTAGATTTGTACTCCCAGTCTCTCATCAGCCCGAAACAAGCAAAGCTGCGCCTGACTAAACTATCAGCTAAGCACGATCCCAAAAGCTCTTCGGCTGGGCAGGCGATGTACCTGTTGATCCAGTACAATATTGAGCAGGCTGAAGGCGATGATGATACGAAGGCTATGAGCTATATCAGCCAGCTGAGACAGCTTGGAGAGCAGACACAAAGCCAGTGGATGGTAGCAGAGGCGTTACTGTATGAAGCTGCTGACTTGGTTGATAAGCGTAATTATGATCTCGCTGAGTCGAAACTTTCAGAGGTCGTTGATTTAGCTCGAGAGCTCGACTACCACTCTTTGTTAGCCCGGGCGCTAAAATGGCAAGGCAATATTTATATTGATCGTTCCGAGTATAAGCGGGGCTTACAAAGTTATCAGGATGCGTATGATATCTTCGCCGATTGTGGGGACAAGCTGCAAATAGCACGCGTACTATCTAACATCTCAACGGTTTATATACGAATGGAAGAGTGGTCAAAGGCTGACCGCTATATAAGTAAAGCCCTCAACTTATATCATGAACAAGCATTCTCTAATCCTTTTGCCGAGGCGGTTCTTCATATCAATGCCAGCGTTATTGATAAGTACCTTGACAGGCCTGAGAAGCGGGTTGGCCATATTCGTGAGGCAATGAAACTAGCGGCGAAAACTAGCTCATATCGGGTAAAGTTGACCGCACTGATGAACTTATCTGCGGTGCAACTTGATAATAACAACCCGCAACAGGCGCTGAAGAGTTCTAAATCGTGTTTGAAATTGGCTGAATCTTATCGTGAACCTAGGGGAATCGCTAACTGCAACGAAAGCTTGGCCGAATCCTATTTACAGCTCGATCAGCTAGATAGAGCTCTGGAGCATGCATTTCTGGCTCTAGACGCCTATGAGCAGCGCGAAAATCGTAAACGCTATATTTTTGTAAGTAATATCATTGCGGATATTTATGAAGCGTCCGGAGACTACAAGCTTGCACTCAAGTATTACAAGCAGTATGCCGATGACGGGAAAGAATACTTGTTTGATGTACGTCGCAAAGAATTGTTTGATCTGCAAGAGCGATTTGAAGCGAAGGTAAAAGAGCATGAAATTGTCTTGTTGAAAACTGAAAACGCATTGAAAACAGCACGCCTTGCAGAGAAGGAAACGAGCGAAAACATGCTGCGGGTCGGTACTGTATTTATTCTCTTATTTCTGTACGTACTTTACCGTCGTTACAATAGTATCAGCCGTAATAATGTTGCACTGGAGCAGTCGAATGCTGAGCTAGCAACTCAATCAATGCAAGACCCTTTGACTGGCCTTTACAACCGTCGTTATTTAGAGGAGTGGCTGACATCTGCTTCATCACAGCCTGAGCAAACTTCAGCATTAGTTGTGCTGCTTGATATTGACCATTTCAAATTGATTAATGACAAGCTAGGACATGATATTGGCGATCAGGTGCTTACCTTATTAGCCCAGCGCCTTAAAAATACTACCCGCAGCGATGACTTGAATATTCGCTGGGGAGGTGAGGAATTTGTGTTGATTATCAACACCTGTGAGCAGGAGGTTGACAGCGTACTGGAGCGATTACGCAAGTCTATTGCCGATACGCCATTCGTAACGAACGCAGGAGAAGTCAAAGTCACTGTATCTTTGGGGGCGGTATTTGCTCATACTCCCCAAGAACTCGAGAATGATTGGGGCGCGATGTTGGTTGCTGCCGATAAAGCGTTGTATAACGTCAAATCGGCAGGCCGGAATGGCTATCAGCTAGCAACAAGCTCAAGTTGAATACCATGATTTCGGATCCAGTCTAAGTCTTCTGAATCAACGTCGCTGTTGGTCACGAGTATAGAGAACTGATCTAACTGTCCAATGCTGGTTGAGAAAATCTGGCCGAATTTGCTGGAGTCTGTCAGCACGATATTGCGTTTGTTCTTGTTCAGGATGGCATTGGCAATATCGGCACGCATCATGTCTCGGCTGGTAAAGCCGGTATCCCGATGAAAGCCATCAATTCCGAGAAAAGCGGTACTGAAGTGGGTGTGCTCAATGCATAGTCGGGTGAGGGGACCAACGAGGCTCTCTCCTTGATGCTGGTAAATGCCGCCTAATAGTATAATGTCGGATTTACAGTCTCGGATCATATGAGCAATGTAAGCACTTGGCGTAATAATGGTAACATCACCACGGTTGGCTAGCTCCCGGGCGAGCAGGGCGTTAGCGCTTCCCCCTTCAATCATTACGGTTTCGCCTGGTTCAACCAGCTCGGCAGCGCGTTGGGCTAGCTGTTGTTTGATGTCGAACCGAATACTCATACGGTTACTGACATCGTCATTTTGAACCGCTGTCGCTCCTCCATGGACACGCTTAAGGTATCCCTGCTTCTCAAGTAAGCTTAGATCTTGGCGGATAGTCACTTCAGAGACGCCGGTATGAGCAGAAAGATCGGCAACGAGCACACGTTTCTGTTCATTGACCAGTTGAAGAATTTCGCTATGGCGAGGGTTCATGGCACACCTTGTCTTCTATGTTTTTGCTTGTTGACTTACTTTTAGCCTTGCCTTTCGAGTTGAGTTTCAAGGCGCTTTCTAGTGAAGGTGAAATACTAACGTTTTTAACGCTATAAGTCATACAGCTATATTGGGGGTTGATGATAAAAGAGATATTTGAACAGGTCTGCTTTGTTATTAATTATGCTTCAATTGTCATATGTCACGATTTGTTACTTCTCAAAATGGTAAATTGATATTCCCTATAGATATTAAATTACAACTGCTAATTAATAATGAGTATAAAGAATCTTGCGCCAGCCAAGCTAAGTACAAGAACAGCTCTTTTGTTTGGAACGGGTTTGTTTGCAATAGCTGCGCTTTGTTTGTTTTGTGCCCGCTACTTCTTTTTGCTGAACCTGAATGATATCGAACGGCAGCAAATCCTTCAGCACAGTAATCAAGCGAGATCAGTGATTGATATATTGGTGAGAAGCCAGGGTGAGCGTTCGTATGACTGGGCTAATTGGGATGAGAGCTATCATCTTGTAACCAAAGGCGACGAGGCTTACCGGGATCGAAATCTGTACTATGATGGGCTGAAGAACCTCGATCTTGATATGATGATTTTCCTTAATCGAGATGGGGAAGTCATCGAAAATAAGATGACAACAGTACAAGGACTTTCTACAGGCTTACCGATAGAGCTTTTAGAGCCATTAATGTCTTCTAACGGAGTAGGGGCTTTTTTGGATGCCATGAAGAGCGGTCGTACTCCTGTCGGTCAAGCGCGCTCAGGTCTCATTGCGATCGACGATAAAATCTTAGTTGTTAGTGTCACCCCTATTCGCAATAGTTTGGCAGACAGCCCCGTTGGCGGTTGGCTAGTATGGGGGCGTTATCTGTCCGCTGTTTTCCCGAGCCAATACAGTGGGATTTTGTCTGTGGAAAACACATTGGCAGTTGTTGTGACACCTCAAGACAATATCGCGGGTAAATCTATACCGTTGACCCAGGTTGAGAAAAATGGAAAAAATCTAGCGGCATCCGTTGTTCTGAACGATTTTAATGACAAGCCGTTTGCTATTTTAAAAAGCAGTCAGCCCCGCACTATTTTTCAGCAAGGCAATCAGCTGATCAGTTGGTTGGCCATTGCGATGTTTGTCGCTGCAGTATTCATTGGCATCCTGACATTGCTTGCTTTTCGACGCAAAGTGGGAAGTCGCTTTATTGCGTTGGAGAAGGGGCTTGAAGCTCTGGTCAAAGATGAATATAACACCCGTCTTCAGGTTGAGGGCAATGATGAATTCTCAATGGTTAGTGAGGTGATTAACCAAATCTTGGTTAAATCGTCCCATACTCACTCGGCGTTAAATGATGTGGTGCAAAAGTTTGATGCCCTATATCGCAATAGCAATCTTGGGCTGGTAATGGTACTGGATGGTCAAATTGTGGATGCAAACGACACCATTGCCTCTATTTTACGCTATCCGTCGGGCAAGGTACTTATCGGTCAGCCTTTATTGAATTTTTGCCCGGAAGCGAGAGATCAAAATTGTAAAGTTGAAGCCATGTATCAAGCTGTTACTGAGGGAGTAAGGCATTTTGATACGGAAATGCGAGCGGCTGATGGTAGTTTCGTTGCCTGTAAATTGGAGGCAACACCCATTAAGCAGCAAAGCGGTGAGGCTTTGATGCTGTCGATAAAAGATGTCAGCCAGCAAAAAGTTCAGGAAGGATTGATCCAGAAGCTGGAAAAATATGATGTTGTCACCGGGCTGGTTAATCGCCAGGCTTTGTTTAAGGCGTTAAATAGTAAACTCGCTGAGCAGCAGTACTCTTCAATTTCACCATCATTGATTTATATTCGGATTGAACGCTTTAATATTGTGGCAGGTGCTTTCGGCCATCAAATGGCTGATGAAATCTTGCTTGAAGTTGCAAGAGAGCTAAAGGGTATCGTTAATGAAGGGGTATTGGGCCGGGTAGCAGAAAGTGAATTCGCATTTGTTTTAGCAGCAGAAAGCCGTTTTGTCCCTTATCGTTACGCCAAGGAAATTGTTGCGGCATTAGAGCAACCTTTGGTCGTGGAAGGGGTTGAGGTTCGGTTGTCTGTATCGGTGGGGCTAGTACAATCATCGGCCCTGACGCCGTGTGCCGATGAGATGATGAATGCCGCCGAGTACGCAACTTACCGAGCGGGGCAGAAGAAATCGCGTATCCAGTTATTTAACCACCGTATATCTGAGCAGCTTAAAAGCCATGTAGTCATTCAGCGGGATATTGCCAAAGCTATCCGAGATGGGAGTATTTACCCAAAATTTCAACCCTTGGTTTCTGGTGCAACCGAAGAGGTTTGTGGCTTTGAGGCGTTGGCGCGATGGCACCATCCGGAGCTGGGAGAAGTATCACCTGGCCAGTTTATTCCGATGGCAGAATCTCGCGAGTTGATCATTTCATTGGGTAGCCGCATTTTAGATAAATCCTGCGAATTTCTGGCCCAGGTTAACCGTCAGCGCCAAGCTCATGGGTTAAGCCCTTTAACAATGCATGTGAACTTGTCGAGCCCGCATTTTTCCCATTCTCAGCTGATTTCATTGATTGAATCGGTACTTAAACGGCATCAGGTCAAGCCAGAACATCTGACCATTGAAATTACAGAAAGTATGCTGATTGGCTCGACAAAGCAGGTTATCCATCGCATGCAGGTGATAAAAAATATGGGTGTTAAGCTAGCTCTGGATGACTTCGGCACAGGTTATTCGGCTTTGAACTCTCTGTGTGAGTTTCCACTGGATGTGGTGAAGTTGGATCAGAGCTTTATTAAGCGCATTGGCGTCGATCCTCAGGGAGAAATTCTGATCAGCAGTATTGTCAGTATGTCTAAAGCCTTAGGGTTAAAGATGGTCGCCGAAGGGGTTGAAACCGAACAGCAAAAGGCTGCCTTGCGGGCACTCGAGGTTGAAGAGTTCCAGGGGTATTACTTTTATAAACCCTTGTCATCCCAAGACTGTCTTCGTGTTGCGATTAGCGGGTGTGCTGATCATCAAATCAATGAAATGAATGAAAGCCTTGTCTGAAAATAAGAAAACCACCCTGCAGAATACTCAGTAGGGTGGTTTCAGTTATACTCCGGTGCCCAGTGTTTTTTATTATGCTAGTGGCTTGGAGTGAGCTTGCTTCCTTTGAGCGACTTTTGAAGGTTTTCCTTTATAAATTATGTTCGGTACGAGCTATGATATCGTCTTGCGCTTCAGGTGACAGAGCGGTAAAGAAAGCAGAATAGCCAGCAACCCGAACGACGAGATCACGATATTGCTCCGGGTTTTCTCTTGCTGCCAGTAGTGTGTCGCGCGAGACAATGTTGTATTGGACATGCCAGCCCTTGTGATGGTTAAAGAAAGTACGCAGCAGCATGCTGAGCTTGAGCATATCGCTCTCTCCTTCAACAGAAGCCGGAGACAGCTTCTGGTTAAGCAAAACACCACCTAGGATCTTGTCGGTATGCAACTTACCTACTGAATTGTAAACGGCTGTAGGCCCTTTAACATCTGTACCTGATGAGGGGCTAGAGCCTTCGGCCAATGGTGTGCGGGCCTTGCGGCCGTCCGGTGTCGCCATGGTTGCTGAGCCAAAGGGGACATTGGCAGAAATACTGGATGTACCGGCGTAATATCCCCCTCCAATCGGGCCTCGGCCATAACGGGTATTGTGGAAGTTCGAAAGAACATCGATATAAGCCTGATACGCCTCGACCAGTAGGTTATCTACGGTATCTTCATCGTTACCAAATTTAGGAGCGAAGTTTTGTAGGCGTAACCGGAGCTGCTCTCCCTCACTGTTCGCAAAATCATTCTTGAGTGCCTCGGCAAGTTCGGACTGACTGACTTGTGGTTGGTCAAACACCATATGCTTAATTGCAGCAAGGCTGTTACCGAGGTTAGCAATACCCACCTGAAGACCTGATACCCAATCGTATTTAGCGCCGCCTTCTTTAACTGTTTTACCTCGCTCAAGGCAATCATCAACGAGAGACGAGCAGAAAATATCATGTGCCTGCTGTTCCAGAACGGAGTCAACGACGCAGTCTATTTCTATGGATTTACGGGTGTAGTAGGCAATTTGCTCACGCCACGCCTGCATGATCTCATCAAAGTTCTGGAAATTTGCCTGGCTGAGGGATTTATTGTGTGGCAGGAAGGTTTCACCTGTCGTTGCATCGCGCCCGCCATCAAGGGCTGCCAGCATAATGCGGGCAAAGTTTATAAAGCTCATCCCGGTGCAACGGTACCCCCATTTACCCGGCACGGCTGTTTCGATACAACCAATCGCCGAATAGTTGAAGGCATCCTCTCGCTCAACGCCCATCTTGATAAACTCAGGAATGACGATTTCATCATTGTTGAAAGCGGGCATTCCGAATCCGCACTTGATGACATCGATACAACCCATAAGAAATCCTTGATCCAATCTTTCATGGTATCGAACACTCAGGTTAGGCTGGGTGGAGCGCAGCTGGCCGCAAGATTCCAAAATTGTCCACGATAGGTTGTTTACGGCATCTTGCGGTTCGCTATTGGTGTCGAGGTACTGCCCGCCTATCGTGACGTTTTGGTACAGCGGACTACCGGCAGAGGCCTTTGAATGGCTTCCCGAGCGGATTTTATTCACTTCCAACAGCTTCAACCAACAGCTCTGCAATAGCTCCATAGCAAATTCACGGCTGATAACCGGGTTGTTTTCGACATCTTGTTGGTAGAAACGATTGAGATACTGGTCCATTCGGCCAAATGATACCGAGTGGCCGTTGGATTCGATCTGAAGAACAAGCTGCACAAAGTAGCAAAGTTGCAGGGCCTGCCAGAAACTGCGAGGTGGCTCGCTGGCAATATGGCGGCAGCTATTGGCAATGGTCAGGAGTTCGTCGCGGCGCTGCTGGCGCGGATCTTCCTTGGCCATAGTTTCGGCCAAATCGGCATACTTGTGAATGTGTTGCTGTATAGCTGACAGGACAATCTCAACGGATTTAAGGAATTGATCACGTTTGAGATCTTTCCAATCGGCCAGATCAAGACTTGCGCGATGGTATCGGGTTTCGTCGAGCAAGCCTTTCAAGCCGATATTTAATAGCTTTTCATTATCA
This sequence comes from Photobacterium sp. HL06, assembly GCF_059552575.1. Taxonomy (NCBI): domain Bacteria; kingdom Pseudomonadati; phylum Pseudomonadota; class Gammaproteobacteria; order Vibrionales; family Vibrionaceae; genus Photobacterium; species Photobacterium sp. HL06. Next base: position 2,406,137 of record NZ_CM183914.1, on the reverse strand, counting down.
ACCGCGAGATGGGCATCGCCAGAGGTCATATTACCTTCGGCCTTGATAATCGTAGAGGCAAGTATTGCCTGCTGCTCGTCGGTGAACAAACCATAGCAACGGTCTTGAACGGTTTTGCCACGCCAGTAAGGGGTCAGTTGATGGATAGCATTCTTGTTTTCTTCGGTGACGGCAAACCCGGCGCCTGGACGGTCGGCAAGATCATCAATTTCTGCTTCGAGCCAACGTACGGTATATTCAGGGAAGATCGGGGCGGCCCTGACCTTACTGGCTTGGTTACCGACAATTAATTCGTCATGCTTAATCCAGATCGTCCGTGTTTTGAGGTGCTCAGCAAGAGCAAGTGCTCGACGAACAACCACAGGCTTATCTTCGTTGCTCTGATAGGCACGGGTATAGGCTTCGGCCCGCTCGGTACAGATTGGCGGAGTAACAATATTAATCAGTGCATGTTTGTGGGCTTCAATACGCGGTGGCAAGTCATTTAATTTCATTATGTTACCCTCTGATGTTCACGGTAATAGGTTGTACTGGGTGCGATTTTGCATAAGCTCTGGCAGCCTCGAGCAAATCAGCGTTGTCTAATGGTTTGTCTGCACACAGATAGGGCATATCCAGTAGCTGATATTTATTGATGCCAAGTGTGTGGTAAGGAAGCAGGTGAAGTTCATAGCAGTTATCAAGGCTGGCAGCGAAGTCGATGATCTTTTCCAGCGCCTGTACATTGTCGTTAAAGCCCGGAACAACAGGGACTCGGATAATGATCCTCTTAGCTTGTTTGGCAAGCTTCTGAAAGTTAGATTGGATCCGCTTCAACGAACCGTGAGCCCAGCTAAGAAAGATGTCGCTGTCGGTATGCTTTAGATCGGTGAGCCAACAGTCAATATGGGGCAGCACTGTTTCAATGTTTTTCCAGGGTACGTGCAGGCAGGTTTCAACAGCGGTATTGATCCCTTCGTGATGCATCCTCTGTGCGATTTGAGCCACTAGGTCAGGTTGCAGCAATGGTTCGCCTCCCGAGAAGGTTACGCCCCCGCCGCTCTGCTTAAAGAAAGGTTTATCCTTGAGCAGCTGTCCACAAAGCTCATCAACGGTTTCTTCTTTCCCGCAAACACTCAAGGCCTGGCTAGGGCAGATTTCCCGTAGGGACTCAATGTCAGCAGAGGAGAGATAATCACGGTTTATCGCTATCGGTCCATTGGGGTCATCCCGCTGAATGGCATTACACTTATCCAGGCAAAGCCGGCATTCAGCCATGCAAAGTCGTTGATCATAGAGGATCGAGTAATCAGGGCTGCGGCTTTCTGGGTTCTGGCACCACGGACAGGCGAGGGTGCAACCTTTAAGAAAGAGAATAGAGCGGATCCCGTCACCGTCATGGGTTGAAAAGCGCTGAATATTGAAATACACGATCACCTCTACTGGCTAATAATTGCATCACCTTTACGAAAAGTGAAATCTCGATGCTTCGATAATCGAAACTTTAGGTGTTGTGAGTGAAAGTTGATTTGATTTTGATCAAACTAGAGTGATCCCGTGCTCGGTATAGTAGCCAGCAACAGCAGAACATTGAGGTATGTACGATGTTAGAGTTTTATTTAGATACAGCAGATGTCGAACAGGTGGGCCGCTTTAACGCCTGTTTGCCACTGCGAGGCATAACAACGAATCCCACTATCTTGGCCAAAGAAGGTAAGGGCCTGAATAGTGTATTAGCTGACATGGCAAAGGTATTGGGTTCTGATGCCCGCTTTCATGCCCAAGTTGTTAGCCAGAGCGTTGATGAAATGGTGAAAGAAGCGCGACAAATCCACGAGCTGCCATATGACATGGTGGTGAAAGTACCTGCAACAGAAATAGGTTTGGCTGCCATTCGAAAAATGAAAGCCGAAGGGATTCAGGTACTGGCAACGGCTATCTATTCAGCACATCAGGGTTTCTTGGCTGCTATGGCTGGTGCAGATTATCTGGCCCCGTATGTCAATCGTATTGACGGAATGGGGGCTGATGGTGTTAAAGCGGTTGCTGACTTGCAGCTATTGCTCGACAAACAAGGGCTTGAAAGCAAGATTTTAGCGGCAAGCTTTAAGAATACTCAGCAGGTTACAGAGGTAATGAAGCTAGGGATTGGGGCAATTACATTGCCTGTGGATGTCATGAGTCAGATGCTAGGCCATCCAGCGGTTGAGCCAGTGGTAGCGCAATTTAGCAAGGATTGGGAGGGTACGTTCGGCAGTCAGCTTTCATTTGAAAGCTAAAGAGCTAGGCTGGCCTGATTTATCAATAATGCCGAACGTTCAGGTTAGTAGCTCTTGTTATTCAAGTGGTGGCTTAACCGCCTTTTTCCACTTAACAATTGATATGCAGCGACATGGAAGTCACTTTGTCGGGGGCTGGATGCCCCCTTCTTTATGGCGCTATCCGGATCGGTGTTCCATCGGAGACATACTGTGCAATTTCCCTGATTTGTGGGTTGTTGACTGCAATACAGCCTCGGGTCCAATCAACCCCTTCGTAAACGAGGGGCATGTTTTTACCATTTGGCAAGCCATGGATGAAGATATCGCCGCCAGGATCTATACCTAGTTGTTGTGCTCTTAGTCTGTCTTGCTGATTTGGATAATCGATATGTAGGCTAAGGTGAAATCGACTTTGTCTGTTACGAAAATCGATTTTGTATAATCCTTCAGGTGTCCGGTAGTCACCTTGTTGCATTTTATGACCAACAGGTTGACGACCCAAACTAATAGGGTATTCACGAAAGACAGTATTGTTCTTAATAAGAAACATCTTTCTTTCAGCTTTTTTTACCAGTACAAGGTCTGCTGTTGGTCTATCACTAAATGCCATAGCACCTTGAGATACAACTATTAATAATATAAAAAGTAACGTTTTCATTAACTGCTTAATATTGTTATAAATTTATTTTAGGAATAAGATGGATTTTAAATAACTAATAAGAGATAGGTTTCATTACTTCATAAGCATCCTTGCTTTCATTGTTTCTGGTAGCGGCGTTGAATCATCGCAAGTTCATTTTCAAGGAGTTGACATTGCTCTGACATGGCTGACTTTAGTCAATGCTCAATTAATTATCAAGCTAGAATAGGGTTTTTATGAGGTGATATTGGTCCCAGATTAGGCGTTTAAATTTCAATGTGTTGAAATTAAAATACTAATTTTTTGTCTATTTAATTGCTTTTTTTGCGTCATTTTTTTGTCGTCAAAAGATTGGCGATTTTGTTGTGAATTTTGACAATTCAAACGTATGCTTTCTCACCGAATAACTCATCCATCACAAGTTCCGCTTCTCTCTCAACCGCAATTGGCAAAGTTTGATATTATTTATCTAGCTTCTTTTAACCACTCAATTGCTTATTTCATAGCAAGGCTGTAATTCATGCTGAACAATCGCTATCAGATTTATCTTCAAGAAGAGACCTCTTTCAAATTGGCTCAATCTTGCTGCAACTGGCAAGAGGCGCCAGAACGTGCTTTGGAGCTACAGAACAATATTAAACAGAGAGCTTATATTGTTGATGTTCAGGCTAGTTGCAATAGTAACGATGTTTATCGGATAGACTCTTCTGGCACCCCTGTGTCTACTGGCCACCTTGCGCGCACACTCTATGAGACAGTGAAATTATCGCCGTTAAACGAATTAACACTGGAGGGGGTGATAGAGCCTCTGGTTATCACCGATGCCTTGATGGTGCTGAAACCACTCGCGGATGCTGATAATGAAACTCTGGCACTAAGTGGGGTGGATTATAAAACCACACTCTCAGCAGATTCTGGTGTGTTGGAAGCCCCATTTACCCGTCAGCAGCAATTGGACAGCGATAACGATATTGCATTGTTGGTGTATTGCAATGAAGTATTGATTGCCACGGCTGTTTTTAGCCGTTATATCGAAGATCATCGCTTTCCTGTTCATCAATCAGAGCTTTGCTACGAGCTTTCTCTACATACTGTGTTTGTCGCACCTGAGTTCCGAGGTTTGGGAATTGCAACGAGCTTGGCCAATACCATTGTCAATATTGCCCGAAAAGATATGATCCAGCTGCATCAGGTACTTCTTGATGCCAATATCAGGTTGAAACCTTGGTTTTCTGCGTTGGCACTGACTCCTGGCGGTGAAGCAATTTGTGACATTTTAAGCGAAGCGTTTGTGGAGATGAATGATGATGTTATTGAAGAACTAATGGATGAAGGTGTAGCAATTAGTTATCAAGATCCGGTTATTTTTGTCGAAGGCATGGCTTAGCCGTTATTGTACCAGCAACTAAGTATTATTCAGGTTTGTATTTTATAGTAAGTAAAAGAAAAGTACTGGGTGCTGGTGGTGAAGCAATTAAACATTACAGTCAGTGAGTGAAGTTTAATAAGCTAATTAGTAATGAATATTTCAGTCCAAGTTGAAAGTCCATTATATCCCCCGCTAGGGGATGTTAATATAATTAGTGGTATTCCTTTTTTAATAAATAGTGTCTATTTGGTGTTTTTACTCGAATGATAATTAACAAGAAAATTGCCATCTATATTAAGAGGTTATTGTGTGAAATTTTTTGTTTCATGAGCAAACACCTTGCCGCGACAAGGTGTTTGATTGGGAGAAGAATTGGAACACTTGAATTAGTAAGCCTTTTCGGTCTTCATCGAGTGTTCTTCTGTAATTTCAATCTTCTCATCAGGTTTGAAAACTGTTTGTCTCTGCTTACTTTGATGCCGATCTCGGCCCAACATGAGTAGGCAAGGGGTCAGGATAAGGGTTAACAAGGTAGCAAAGGTAAGGCCGCCAGCTACAGCCGTTGCAAGTTGTGACCACCACTGCGTACTTGGCGCGCCAAACTCTACTTTTCTGCTGATCAAATCAATGTTCATTTCCAATACCATGGGCAGCAACCCCAAGACGGTTGTGATCGTGGTTAACAGTACAGGGCGTAAGCGTTGGGCGCCGGTATGCATAATAGCCACCGTTTTGTCGTAGCCTTTTTGCCGTAGCTGGTTGTAGGTATCTATCAGCACGATATTGTTATTGACCACAATGCCAGCCAATGAGATGACACCAATCCCTGACATAATAATGCCAAAAGGACGTTGGAAGATAAGTAGGCCCAGGAAGACGCCGACCGTGGAAAATAGCACCGCACTCAGAATCAAAAAGGCTTGGTAGAAGCTATTGAACTGCGTAACGAGGATTAATCCCATAACTGCAAGGGCAACAAGGAAGGCTGACTGCAAAAAGCGTGATGAGTTGGTTTGTTCCTCGTTTTGCCCCCGTAACTCAACGGAGACAGTGCTAGGCAGCGTCATGTTATCGATGGCGGCCTGTACTTTAGGCAGTTCAAGGCTCAGGTTAAAGCCAGGGGCAATATCAGCCATAACTTCCAGTACTCGTTTACCATCAATACGGTTGATGGTGTGCTGTTTAGGAGACGGAGCGATATTGGAAAAGTTGGTAATAGGTACCATTCCATATTGGGTTTTTATTCTTAGCTCGTCAAAGCGCCCAATATCACGTTTGCTTTGTGGGTAGCGGACAAGGATATCAACTTCTTCATCGGTATCATCCGGTAGGTATTCACCAATTTTTAAGCCATTTGTAACAAACTGGACGGTATTGCCGACTAGCGTCGCATCACCGCCAAATCTCGCCGCATCATCTCGGTTGATGTTTATTTCCCAGTCAATGCCAGGCTTATTATTAGAATCTGTAATATTGGTAAAGGCGGCTTGAGACTCGGCCCAGTGGCGAATTTGCTGGACCGCCTCTGACATATCAACATTATCTGTCCCCTTGACCTCAACGATGAGGTCGTGATCGCTAGGGGGCCCGGCTTCAGGAAATTTGAATTCCAATTCAATACCGGCCAAATCCTCGGTCTTGTTACGAAGTTCGGTAATGATATCTTTGACCGGGGATCGATACTGCCAGTCTAGCGGGTTAAGCTGTATGTAGCCGATTTGGTCGTCGCCTCCGGTGCGGGTGTAGATACTGCTGAGTCCTTCTGTTCCGATGATCCTCGTTTCTATATCACGCATTAATTGGTCTTTTTCATAGATGGACAAATCACCATGAGAGCGTGCTTTTATCGAGAAATGGGGCGGATCAACCTCAGGGAAGAAAACAACGCCCAAACCAGCTTGTGCATAGCTAAAGGCGATAAGAACAGCGAACAGTAGGGTGCCAACAAGAATTTTCAATGGGTGGCGGATCGCGATTGCGAGGCTACTGAGATAGAGGTGTGTGATCCCCTTGGCTTGGTCAAACTGTCTTCCTTCAATTGCCAGTTTTCGTTGATGCTCCTCTTTACTGACATGCTGGGGCTTGCCGATCACGCTACCCAATACCGGTACGAATAGCAGCGCCATAAGTAAAGAGGCGCTCAGGGTAGCTATCAGGGTCAAAGGCAGATAACGCATAAACTCCCCGGTAACATCGGGCCAGAATAGCATAGGTGCAAAGGCGGCTAGCGTGGTCGCTGTGGATGCGGTGATCGGCCATGCCATTCGCTTTGCTGCTTCCCGATACGCTTGCTTGCGGGGTATATATTCCTGCATTCTGCGGTCTGCATATTCGGTGATCACAATAGCGCCATCGACCAGCATACCAACAGCCATGATCAAGGCGAATAGGACGATAATATTTACGGTGATCCCACTGACGGCAAGTATTAGCAATCCGGTCAAAAAAGATCCTGGAATAGATATCCCGACCAGAAGGGCTGTCCGAGAGCCGAGTATTGCCAGTATCACGATGACGACCAGGATAATTGCTGACAAGATATTGTTCTGTAAGTCGACAAGCATTATTTTGACATCTTTAGACTGGTCAAGCGTGTATTCGACTAGCAGATTGTCTGGCCATGTGGCCAGTTGCTGCGCTTCTTGAACAACAGCCTTAACTATTTCAACAGTCTCAATGATATTTTCGCCAGCCCTTTTTTTAACATCAAGGACAACGGCTGGTTGGCCGTTAAGGCGGGCAAAACTATTAGGGTCTCGAAATGAACGGCGAACGGTCGCAATATCGCCAAAGGTAATCACTTTGGTTCCTTCCACCTTGATAGGCAGTTCGAGAATATCTTTCAATGAGTCGAACACAGAGGGAACTTTTACTGAAAATCGACCGTAACCACTGTCAATAAAGCCTGCCGCAACCACTCGGTTATTACGAGAGACGAGATTGAATACATCATTCTGATCAAGGCCATAGCTTTCCATAAGAAGCGGCTCGACGACGACCTCAACCACATCTTCCCTGTCTCCGGCGATGTCAACTTCGAGTACCTGGCGGTAGCTTTCCAGTTTGTCTTGAAGCTGTTTGGCTATTTGCACGGTGGTTCGCTCGGGGACTGTGCCGTAAAGCACCATGGAGAGAACAGGATCATAGCTGGCGATGGTAACTTCTTTTACTACGGGTTCATCACTATCAGCGGGTAATTTTGTTTTAGCGGTATCGACAGCTTCGCGAACGTCAGTCAATGCTTCGTTGAGATCGGTACCGACATTGAATTCTAGCACTACTGAGGCATAACCTTCGGCAGCGGTTGATTTCATCTCTTTGACGCCTTCAATTGAGCGAAGTTCTTTTTCAAGAGGACGAACAAGTAACCGTTCAGCATCACCGGGGCTGATACCCTCGTGCGAAACTGATGCATAGATAATCGGTATGGTGACATCTGGGTTTGATTCTTTAGGAACCACCTGATACATGATGGCACCAGCGATCAGGATAAGTATTAGCAAGGTGATCATAGTACGGGTGCGGCTTAGCGCCGCGTTGATAATCGCAAACATTATTCGTTCCCCGCCTTGCGAACAGGAATAACACTATCTCCTTCACGCACAAAGCCTTGGCCTACAGTAATGACATCAACCTGATCACCGACGCCACTTAGCCAAATACCGTCGGGTTCTACCTTGACAATTGAAATTGGTACAAAGGCCACATGATTGTCGTTGGCAAGGGTTTTAATACCTAAGTTCCCTGATTCATCCAGCGCAAGCATTGAAGGGGTAACCTTGATGGCTGGTTGAGTATCAAGGTCTAGCTCGACATCGGCACTGATCCCGGCGGTCATTTTCATATCTGGGTTCGGGATCTCGATTTCAATAGCAAAGGTATTGGTTTGCTCGGAAGCAACGGTTGCTTGATACCTCAGTGTACCTTCTGAGCTAAAGCCATTTACCAGAGAAATACGCGCTTTCTGGCCAGTATTGACTTGCTGTATATGCCGCTCGCTGATATCAGCTTTAATTACCAGCGGATCAAGATCTACGATAGTCGCGACAGGGTCGCCAATACCCAGGTAGTCACCTTTTTCAATGTGCAATATTTCAACTATGCCGTCGAAGGGGGCATTGATAAGTGTATTTTCCAATGCTAGCTCTAAGTTTCTTACCGATGCTTTTGCTTCAATAAGTGCTGCTTCGGCCTGGCTTAGTGCTACTTCACCTTGTAAGCCACGTTCACGAAGGGACTTGGCGGCTTTATGTTCTTTTTCTCGAACCCGTAGCAACGCTTGGGCACGTTTTAGCTGCAGCTCTCGGTCTGCTTTGTCCAGCCTGACCACGGCCTGGCCAGCTTTGACTCGTTGCCCTTTACGAACAAGCAGAGTATCCACTGTCCCTGAGACTTCTGCTCCTAATGTAGCCTGCCGATCGGGTGCCGTTCGTCCATAGAGCGAAATTGAGCGATGAGTAAGCTGCGATTTGAACTTGGAAACAACAACTTTGGCTAGTGGAGCTGATTGCTGTTCACCTGAACTCAATGCCTTTGGCTGAAATTCCTTTTCGTCACCCGATATCCCACTGAGGAGCCATAACCCAATAACAAGGAGGATGGCGAGAGAAATAATCCATGGTCTTTGAGAAAGAAGCGGTCGAACTGAAATCATGTAGCACAATCCTTATGAGCGCGAGTGAGTCAGTATTAAAGCTGTATGTTGCCGATAGCAAACTTGAACAGTGATTGTATTGCTAGGAATTGGATATTTTATCACCATTATATAGATGGCAATGTGACTTTATTAAGCTGGGAGTAAATAAGATGGATAAAATTCATCAAAATTCGGCATATATCAAACTATTATTATAAGGTGATTTTAAGACGTGCTATGAAAGCTGATATTTCTATAAAAACATGACTAATGTGCAAATCATCACTATATTCACGATAAGAAACTGTTCGTAAAATTTACAGCTGAATTATTGGCTGAGAATCAAACATGTCAAATCCGGAACCAGTAACTGGTTCCGGATTATGATAGCCTTATCAACAGAAAAGTGATATTTGGCTAAAGCTATTAATTAGTGACACTCTGCTGTACCAAAGATTTCATTCGCCCACTGCGGATTGTCTACAAACGGGTTTCGGTTACCTTGAATGCTTTGAATCTTAGTATTGCGGTTAAATTCAAATTCATCGACAGCATCGAACTCATTCCAGCGAAGCAGAGTACATAAATCACCAATCTTCGCAGAGCCTGATTCATAACCAACCGCCAACTCTAAGTCAGGAGTACTTAAATCATTGCCTTCGTAACGTGTTGCCATATAGAACAGCATACGTGCAACATCGCCTTTTACTTCATCGCGCGGTTCAAAGGTTCCTTTAGAGGTATCTTTTTTATTCCCTGCTTCTGGTGACTCTTTCGTTGCAACGCCGCCTTCATAGAACTCATACGAACCACGCTCAGAGTTTATAGAAGCATCTGTTGGACGCAAATGGTGAATATCGGTATACCCCAAAGCCCCTTGTGTATTGAAACCACCCTGAGATTTTGCCCAGGTATGTTCACGGTTCCAGTCATCGACGCCGCCACCATGGCCTTGTTTCAACTGAGAGCGCCCTGTATACATCAAAATAACATTATCAGGGTTTTGTGGATCTTCATCAGTTATTAATAAAGCATCCCAAACACCCGGTGTATAAGATAATTTTTTGTGATTCATACTAATAATAGTATTTAAAGCGGATTTTAATTCAGCGCCAGTTTTACTAATGGCATTATTATAATAGCCATTTGGGTTATAAATATTATCAATCGGTGGAATTGGTGCTTCTGTATTACAACGTGCTGAAAAAGGAGCGACAACGTGTGGGTCATGAGCTTGAATATAAGCCGCTTCCGCACAAAAGGTAGTCACCGCTAATAACGCGATCAGTGTCTTTTTCATATATATTCTTAATAAAAAAAGGGAGGCAGAACGCCTCCCTTAGATAGGGTTACAAGTTATTTTTGAACCTTGCGACGGAAGAAACCAAGACCTAATAGTGACAACAGGCCGAGTAGACCGGTAGAACCACCGTCTTTATCGTCATCACCAGCAGTTGTAGTTGGTTGAGGTGTATTATCTTCAATAGTCAGTGTTTCTTGATCGATTAACGTCTCACCAATGTACTTCTTGAATGTATAAGTACCTGAATCTAGGGCATCAACCTTGATGGTCGTCCAACCTTGCTTGATCTCATCTGCGCTTAACACATCAGTAAAGGTGAACGTAGATGAATCACTTGAAGCATCAAAAGATTTCGATATTGCCTTTTGATTGCTGCCAGTCACCTCAAACTTAACAACAGTACCAATGACAAGATCATCTTTACTTGCTGTTAGATCAAACACCTTATCGAAGCCTTTGCCAACGACAGGACTAGCTTCTTCCTCAGGTTTATTTTCTGGCTCAGCCGGTACTGCAATTGGTGTAAGATCTACATCGCCAAAATCAAGAGCAATAATAGCTGGATCGTGATCAGAAGAACGATACACATCCTGGTGACGAGTGGAGCATTCACCACTGTCTGTATCACAGTTGTTCTTATCTTCGTACTGGAATAATGTCGACTCAACAGAGTTAATGTTCCACTCGGTCGCATCTACAATCGTAGGGCTAAATGCAGGTGATGCAAGAATATAATCAAGAGTACCAACTTCATCGTTATATGAGTAACCATAAGCATCTGGGTGTAGGGATTTCACAACGTTGGTGTAGTTGTAAGACGTCTCGATTACAGCACCATCTTCGCCATGCAGTTTTTCACCCGTAGTTTCGTCGCCACCAATGTAAGTATCACGGGCAGCTCTGATTTCGTAACCTTCCGGTAGGTGATCACGGTTAGTCAGTACCGTTACAGGATCTTCACCCCCGTATGAGTTCAAATCACCAATAATCAACTTGTCACCATCAATCTTCGCCAATGTTTCGGCTAAGTGGTATGCAGCAGATACACGGAAGTTTTCACACGAACCCTGCTGGTCTGCATCCAGTTTTTCACCTGTTTGAACGTCTTCCCAGCAAGTAGAGCCTTTTGATTTTAAATGGTTAACAGAAACCGTCAGCGTTTGGTCTGTACCTTTAATAGAGAAAGTCGGAGTAATCGAGTCGCGCATGTAGTTATCACCCGACTCGGTTTTATCTTTAGAACCGTCTTTGTACTGGACTTCCGGTGCATGTTGCTGTGGCATAGGGATAACACGCAGCTCAGCAAGGCCCACTTTAGACGCTTTGTAGATCACTTGGCTAGTAATTGCATCGCTACCGACATAATCCAGGCCATTCTTGCTTGCAATAGTGTACTGTTCTGCTTCGTCAAGACCTTCGTTCAGGCGCGTAACCAGATTAACAACGGCTGAATCCGGGCCAAAGCCATTGTTTTCAATTTCCATCAAGCCAACGATATCAGCATTAATGGCTAAAATGGCCTTAACAATCTTGGTTGCTTGAAGTTCAAATTCATCCGCTGATGTTGCACCGCGATTATCGCCATGAGGGTTTTCAGCTCCGCCAAATGGCGAGTTGAAGTAGTTCAATACATTAAAGGTTGCTACGCTAATATCGCCATTTTCTTTAAGTTCTGGTGCTGCTGTACGATCGGTACCTTCACGAACAAAGGTATCTGTCGTCGCCTCATTGGTCACGAAGAAACGGAATTCAGAATAAGAATACGTTAAAACACCTTCTAAACCATCGACAATGTCACCAACACGGACGTAATTATCTGTAGTACCTGTGCCGTTATCATCGCCAAAGGTAGGGTACCAAGGCACGACACCTTTAGCCGCTTTTTCAAATGATTCAACGATAACACGCTGATCTTTGTTACAGTCGGCTTGTTTCTCTGCCTCTGCAGAACTCGGTGCATTTTGCTGGTTCGGGTGCAGATTCACACTTTCATGCGACACAACCATGTTGCTACGATATGGGCCATAATCGAAACCATAAGTGCGCGCTACGCGCATGTCGGCATCTTTATCAAACTTCACCAACATGCCTTCATGGCGCTCGAGGGTGAAGTCGAAATCTTCATCAGATTCAAGGGTACGGATCGCTGTTGAAGCCATCATGCCGGTTTCACCCGTTGGTTCAACTTTCGTCGCTTCGAGCTGCGTCCAGCCGTAAGACTCTGTAACCTTACCAGTTACACTGACTCTATCGTTAACTGTTAAGCCAGTGATATTACCAGGAACAAAAATACCGTCAGACGTTAGTTCGTTATTGTCACCATTCTCATCTTGAATGAAAAAGCCAACCGGTAAATCCTTACCTAATGCGGTAGTTTGAATAGCCGTGATTACACCTTCAACAATAAAGGTTTCATCAGAAACATATTTATCATTGGCTGGGTCAGTGAAAGGTGAGGACCATGAGTCTCCCTGCAGCTCCATGATCGTTGCTGGAGTTACTACTACTGGCTCTTCAGGTTCAACTGGCTCGCTACCTTCTCCGACTTGACCAAAGTCGCTCCAATCTTTTGGTTCATGGGAAGTAAACTTAGAAGCATCATAAGTCGCACTCGGCGTCATTACGCTTCTGCGCAACGTTTTATCTTTGTTGTAATCTACATCGCCATAATCACCAACGATATCGATAATAGCGCCGTTAAGTTTAATGGCGATAGGGTCATCACCGTTAAAGTTAATCACTGAGCTATCTTGAATATCAGCTTTGCTCAGAAGCTCTGCTTCTGCTTTAGGGTGAACAAGAACTAGCGTTTGACCAGCAGTAAGAGTGGTTCCATCAAGCTTAAGCGATTGCCCCCATTCATTTTTTCCATTGGTATCTTTTTCTAAAGTGTAACCATCAAGGGTAACCGCTTCTGTACCGGTATTTGCTATTTCAACCGCTTTATTTGAACCGGAACCTTCTGTGGTTTCAGTAATTAAAATATCGGCCTGAGCACTCATAGATACTGCTGAACCGACCGCCAGCGCCACTGCGGTACGTGATAAATGTCTCATTTCAAAACCTCTTAGCTTCACTGCTATACATTATTGTTTGATTTGAATCCAATTCTGGACATTTATGCAAGCTCATCCAGTCATTCGCGGGGTAAATGTGACATAAAGCAGAGTCAATACTCTAAATATTGATATAAAGCTCAAAAAAACGGGTTTTTTCAACAGGATGGGTAATGAGTAATATTTGAGTTCGAAAAGGGTTGTTATAAATCATATGATAGGACAAATCTAACCTGTTATTTACTGACTATTACTGGAAAGTAGTCACAACAATATACAGATGGTTCATAAAGGCAGATCTCTTCCTCGCTCTACAAATTGCCACTGAGGCTGGCGTAACTCATTGGTGTTAACTCTATAAGTACAGCTACCACAGGGTGATTTAGGAGGGGAGGGGGTGGTTTATCATAGTTGATAGTTGGAAAGCTCTAAATACAAAAAAGCCTGTTCTTTCGAACAGGCTTTCTGCTTCTCATCGAGAATTTGGTACGACTAAGTGGACTCGAACCACCGACCCCCACCATGTCAAGGTGGTGCTCTAACCAGCTGAGCTATAGTCGTATTATCTTTTGTGTGATAACAACTGGTTAATTGTTATCTTGCTTTACAAGCAAATTTGGTACGACCGAGTGGACTCGAACCACCGACCCCCACCATGTCAAGGTGGTGCTCTAACCAGCTGAGCTACGGTCGTATTATCTTTTGTTGTAAACAGCAGTTACTCTAAAGAAGTAGGGCAGTTTACTTAAATTGGTACGACTAAGTGGACTCGAACCACCGACCCCCACCATGTCAAGGTGGTGCTCTAACCAGCTGAGCTATAGTCGTATTGTCTTTCTATTTGATAACAACTGGTTGATTGTTATCGATGCTTTACAAGCAAATTGGTACGACCGAGTGGACTCGAACCACCGACCCCCACCATGTCAAGGTGGTGCTCTAACCAGCTGAGCTACGGTCGTATTATCTCTTTTTGTAAACCACAGGCTTTAAAAGCGGGCAGTTTACTGAAATTTGGTACGACTAAGTGGACTCGAACCACCGACCCCCACCATGTCAAGGTGGTGCTCTAACCAGCTGAGCTATAGTCGTATTGTCTTTCTGTGTGACAGCAAGTTATTGATTGCTATCGATGCTTTACAAGCAAATTTGGTACGACCGAGTGGACTCGAACCACCGACCCCCACCATGTCAAGGTGGTGCTCTAACCAGCTGAGCTACGGTCGTACTGTTTTGTGTTCCCTAGGAACAAGGTGGATATTAAACACTTCATTCTGGCGGTGCAAGTGCAAGTCTCGATAAAATCAGAAAAAAGAGATTGATTGCTTACTGTTTATCCAAAGCGCGAGCCTAATCGGCAATTCAAAGCGGATCCGCACTAACTTATTGTTAATTAGTGCGAATATAATTAGTTGTTATTGCTCAGTTTGTACGGCTTTATCCGTGGTTTTTTCAAGCGTGTGAAATAACTGCTCGAAAGTTTGGGTCAGCTTATGGGTTGGCAGCAAATGGATAAGCGGCTGCTGATGGTAGTGCGATTCTTTCATCTTGATGGATAGTGGCAGGTAGGGTTTTAAAATCGGCAAGTCCAGATCACTCAGATCCGCGATGATCTGAGCGGGGAACTTGGCCTGGGCATTGAACATATTGACGATCACGCCTTCGACTTCGAGCTTGGGATTATGATCTTCACGAAGCTCGGCGACATTGTTAAGCAGGGTGATCAGGGCTTGTTGGGAAAAGCTATCACAATCAAAGGGAATCAACAGACGTTTGGCGGCTATCAGCGCGGCCTTACTGAAGAAGTTTAGGTTAGGTGGCGTGTCAATGTAGATACGGTCGTAACTCTTCTCCAGCTCATCTAACGCATCGCGCAGTTTGTAAATTTTGTAGCGTCGTTCAAGCTCAGATTCAATTTTTTCAAGCTTAGGGCTAGAAGGGATGATGTCTAGGTTGGAGAACGGTGTCGGTTGCGGAAACTCTTTAACTGGTGTCGATACCGAGAACCAGCCGACCGTTTGGTTGAGCAAATCGGCAACAGTTTTGTTGCTCTCACTGTTAATGTCATAGCCGAGGTAATGACTGCTGTTGCCTTGCACGTCGAGATCAATTAATAACGTTTTATAGCCATTAGCTGCACTCAGAGCGGCCAAGTTTGCCGCTATGCTTGATTTTCCCACTCCACCTTTTTGATTGAATACTACCCGACGCATTGTTTCCCACCTTGGAATATGTGTAATTAGAATACGTTACCTGACGCTAATATGTGTCGCAATGCTTATTTGAGTAACTCGTGATCAGCGGGTAATAATCGTGAAATCCATAGCACTAGCTTGTGCTTCATATTCGGTCCGTCTTCTTGGTCGATAGCCAGTGGCGTAATTTGTTTTGCATCAACCAGTAGGCGGTAAATGCACTCGACTTTATCTTTTGGCGAGACTGTTCTATCTAGATCGCCAAATCCTTGCTTTTTAGCAAACGCCATCCCGAGCTCTAGAGCTTTCTTAAGCAGTTTGGCTTCGTTTTTATGTTTCTTCATTGTTTGCTCCTTGCAATATGGATTTGCTGAATTCACACAGCAGGATGAACTCAGCAAATCGGTATTGTCTTGGCTTCATCTTAGAGCGAATTGAACTGAAATAACAGCTTGATTCTACTTGAATACTGAGTCTCTACTAATTCTGTGTCCCCACTTTGATCTGGCATCGCCTGAAGGTGCGCTGCCAGAACTTGACGTGATCCATTATCGCCTGCTTGAAGCTGTCATGAAGCTCTCCGGCTATGTAGTGTTGATAGTATGGTGCAAAATCATTGGAAACTTCAGCAGGCGGCTGAAACAGAGCCTGCAGTGAAGTTTGAATTTGGCGGTACTGAGAGTCAAGTTCTGCCAGATAAGGCTGAAGATCAGTCGCAAAGAAACGGTAGAAAACGTTACTGAGATAGGTGGCTTTTTGTTGATTGCGATTAGGGCCACAGATGATTGTTGATTCATTCGCTTCCAATAAGCGGGTGGATGAAACTAACCAATCTCTGGCGCGGGCCATCGAATAGACGAGCTGTCCAAAATAACGGTATGGGTGGATCTGCTGTTGATGAAACAGTAAGCGTTCAGTTTGTTTGGGAGGGACGGTTTCGCCATTTTTGATCATGCTATGAATAACATGCAGATAACGCATTGCTTCTTGGTTTTCAACAAAACCAGGGAAGTCATTGAGTGAAAAAGGGCGGAAATGGAGACTAAACTGTTTTCGCCATTCTTCGCCAGTGGTGAGCATGTTCCATAAGTAGGTTGGTAGCTGCTCTCGTTTAAGTTTATGGTGTTGTTTGAGTTCAGGAAGGTTTGTTGAGTTGAGCGGCAGGGTAGCGATGCAGTGTTCTAAGCCGTCTACCAATAGGAGCTCGTAACGGAGTCGGCGGGTTTTGTCTTGTACTTTTCCCAGTACGGAATTTCGTTCGGCGATTAAATTGAATAAGCCGCACTTTCGGAGTTCATAGGCATCAAGTAAGCCGATACGAATGTCTTCCACCGGTAAGGCAAGATCCCGGACTGTTGCAAATTGGGGGATGTCGGTATCTGGCTCTTGCGAGGGAGGAACATCCAGTACATTGGCCAGTCTTTCGTTGTATGTCTCAAGGCTGTCTTCCACCGAGTGATACTCGCACCCCATGAGGGTGAGACAAACAATAACAAGTAAGAAGGCGTACTGCTGTATGTCAGGCATCACATCGGCTGATTGGTTTTCTTCTATTATGGTAAATGTCTGAGCAAAAAGAAAAGGCGACCCATGGCCGCCTTGTTATATAAAATTCAGAACCTGCGTTATCGCAGCGACATCGCAATCTGGTGCGCATCATCTTGTTTGTGAACCCAGCGCATGCGAGCGCCAAGCATAATCGCAGCTGCTGTCAGGCCGATAATATTGCCGTACCAAAAACCATGGGGGCCCATCGCTTCTACAATCCAGTCTGTCATACCTAAGGTATAACCAATCGGCAAGCCTAAGATCCAATATGCAATGAAGGTGCAAACAAAAATAGCCTGCATGTCTTTGTAGCCGCGCAGTGCACCCGCAGCAACCACTTGAATAGCATCGGTACACTGATAGATAGCAGCTAAGAACAGTAATTGTCCTGCGATAAGAATGACTTCAGGGTTGTCGGTATACATTTGCGCGATTTGTTCACGAAACATGACGGTCAACAGTGCGGTTATCATGGCAATAATCAACCCGACAAGTAAACCACAGTGAGAAGCTATCTTTGCTTCTTCAAGATCTTTTTGACCTAGCAAGTGGCCAACACGGATGCTCAATGCTGCACCAAGGCTCATCGGGATCATAAAGATCAATGAAGAAAAGTTACTGGCAACCTGATGGGCTGCGACGGTAATAGAACCCAGCGGTGAAATCAGCAATGCGATGGCAGCAAATAGTGATACTTCAAAGAAGATAGAAGCAGCAACGGGTAGCCCTAGCTTGAACAGACGCAAAATGGCAGAAAGTTGCGGTTTATGCCAGTGGGTAAACAGTCCAATCAAATTCAACCGCTTGTTCAGCTTAATGTAAACCAGCATCGAAAAGAACATTAGCCAATATACGATGGCTGTCGCGACGCCACAACCAACGCCACCCAGCGCTGGGGCACCGAACTTACCATAGACAAATATCCAGTTAAGTGGAATGTTGGCGGCAAGGCCAATAAAGCCAATAACCATGGCTGGAACGGTAAGAGATAAGCCTTCTGAGAAGCTTTTGAGCGTCTGAAAAAACAGAAAGGCAGGAACAGCAAACAAAACGGCATGCAGGTAGCCAATGGTTTTATCTGCAAGTTCTTGCTCTACATCCATCATGTCTATCAGGGAGCCTGCATTGTATAACACCCAAATGATTGGCAAGGATACAATTGCTGCCAACATAAAGCCGTGTTGAACTTCGAATGGGATTTTTTGTTTTTTACCCGAGCCATTCAATGTGGCAACAACTGGAACGAGAGCAATGAGTAAGCCAACCCCAAACAAAATGGAAGGTAACCAAATACTTGCAGCCACAGACACTGCGGCCATATCAGTAGCACTTACGCCGCCAGCCATGACGGTATCGACAAAACCCATGGATGTCTGAGCGACAGAGGCGATGAGAACAGGGATCGCGAGCTTTAGTAATTGACGTGTTTCACGCCTGTAATTGTGCACAAAATGCTCCTGAAGCAGAGAAAGGTAATACAAATAGAACGAGCGATGAATTATAGCGTTTTGCGGCGCTGATACAATTGTTTGCCGGCGAAAAAAAAGTGGGCTAGTGTATTGCCAAATTATACTGAACCCTGCAGCTGGGAGTGTCTTGGGTCTCTATTTACTCTTGATTACAGCAGGTTTGGCGAGTTGAGTTGAGTGTCGATAACTGCTTTGTTCTTGCCGGTTTGTTTCGCTTTATAAAGCATCCTATCAGCAATTGCGTAACAGCTCAATTTACCGGGGAAGCAGCTAGTACCACCAATACTGGTCGTGATGAAAATGGGCTTCCCTTTAAGGTGGAGTGGTGATTTTTTGAGGGTATCAAAGATGTATTCGGTGAGTTGCTGAATGTGTGCAACATTGGCAGCTTCAGACCAGATGGCAAACTCTTCCCCGCCAATCCGGCCGATATAGTCATTTTCAGATAAACAACCTTGGCAGATGTTAGCAAAGTGTTGGAGGGCCAGATCGCCGCTAAGGTGGCCATAGCAATCATTGAGCTGTTTAAAATTGTCGATATCAAGGATCAGCAGCCATCCATTGGTTTTTTCTATTTTATCCTCGAAAATTTCCCAAAAGTGGCGGCGGTTTGCGATTCCCGTTAGCGGGTCGATATCGGCTAACTGGCGGAGCTGTTTGTTGGCAATGCTCAGCTCTTTGGTTCGGGCATTTACCCGCTCTTCCAGCAGTGTATTTTGCTCTTCCAGCAGGGTATTAAGCCTTTCAGTTTCCTGCTGTTGTTGGTCGAGCTGGCGAATGGTGATTTCCAGGTGAGCCGTCATATTATTGAATGACTTTGCAAGTTGCCCCACTTCATCATCGCGTTCGACAGTGATCTTTTTGGTCCATTTCCCTTGGCTGATCTCCTTGGTGGCCTTGGTCAGCTGGTGGATAGGCGTCAAAATATACTGGGTACCTAGAGAGCCATAATAGGCCGCAAGTGCAATCATCAAAACAGTGATGACAATGGCATAGTTTTTCGCCTGAAGAAAATCCTGGGTTAAGTCAGACACCGGAGAGTAGAACACAACCCGAACCGCCCGGTCTTTGCTCAATGGGTAGTGAGTATGGTAGCTAAGCCATGATTGCCCTTCGAACTCAAAGGGGAGGGTGGCGTCATGTTGTTGCTCGTCATGCTGGTTAATTAACCCCCACAGATGGCCCAATACGTGTTTATGTCGTGAATCGACAGTAACGAGTTGGCCTTGTTGCGGGCTGTGTAGGGGGTTGCTACTGGCAAGAACTTTACCTTCATCGCTAATCAGGGCAACGGTACTGTTCTCGCTGGGTTTGGCTTTCGTAAGCTCGTTGACTACCCTCGCAAGGGTAAGATCAAGCCCCCACACGCCAAGGAGTTGGTTATTTTTGTCCCGCAAGGCCTTTGACAGTGTAATACCAAGTAGGCTGTGATCAATTGCACTAGGGTAAATATCGCTCCATACTGGTTGCTCAGATTCAAGCGCCTTCTGATACCACTCTCGTTCGCGGGCATCAAAATTTTCTGTTTGTGCCGTGATATCACCGCCATTTCCGTCGTATAAGGTTTCATAACGGGTCAGAATACCCGCAGCGCCATTTTCCGACTCTAAGCGGATAAAGTGCCTGTTCCTGTCTTGGCCAAGTGAGAGGAGCCCTCCCTGATTGTTGGCGAAATAGAAGTAGTCGATATTAAAGTGATGATTTAAGACATTAGCCAAGTAAGCGATGAGCTGCTCGCGATCCTGTACTATGTCAGGTAGCTCTTTTTCTATCCTTTGTTGATGACGGTAGACGAGCCGGGCTTCAGAGAAGAAGCTATCTAACTGAGCATGAATAGTTTCACTGGAATGACGATAGAGCTTTTCAACGGTCTGTAGGCGAACCTGTTCTGAGCTGTGGTACCATAACAACCCGATAGGAACAGCGGTTAATAGCACAAACAAGCTCAAAGTTAGCTGAATACGAAGGCCAAGGTTTTCAGACAACTTACTTAACATGTAATTTCCTTGGGCCCCTAGGGGGATATGTTTACCAATACTAATTGCTTTGAAGGATATATCGTTACATGGGATGTTACAAATGTAGCAGGTATGTATTCGGTGGTTTCATCTGCATTGATGGCCAGTTGGTTGAATTACCATAACTACGATGATGTTGTTTGTGATATTGCCTTAAAAAAGTCCACAGGAGAGACTATGTTTACCGGGATTGTTCAGGGAACCGCAGAAGTGGTCGAAATTGTAAAAAAAGACCAGTTTCAGACGCATGTAATTCGAATGCCCTTACCGTTGATGTCTGGGCTTGAAATAGGCGCATCAGTCGCGCATAACGGCTGCTGCCTTACTGTCACCGAGATTGAGATTGACAGGGTGGCCTTTGATTTGATGCAAGAAACACTGAAAGTAACCAACCTTGGCCTGTTGGCTGTAGGAGACGCTGTCAATATTGAGCGTGCCGCTAAGTTTGGTGATGAAATCGGTGGCCATTCGATGTCGGGCCATATTAATTTTTCGACAGAAATCGTCGAGGTAATAACGACACCGAACAACTGTACGATTTGGTTTCGTTTACCTGAAACATATAATAAATACGTGTTACGTAAGGGGTATATCGGTATTGATGGCTGTTCGTTGACGATTGGTGATGTGAAAGATGATAGGTTCTGTGTTCACCTGATCCCAGAAACACTAAATCGCACTTTATTTGGACAACGTCAGGCTGGAGATATCGTGAATATTGAAATTGATCCGCAGACTCAGGCAATAGTTGATACGGTTGAGCGAGTGCTAGCCGCAAAAACACACTAAGTATTTACCTTAGGATATTTCAACGCTCAATCCCTACAGTGCATACTGCAGGGATTTTTATATTCTTGGCTACAGGCAAGTGTATTATAACTCTTATTGACTAAAATATTTGTTCGTCATCGGCGTCGATGAACAAATTAATAGTCTTGTGTAACTCATCGACTTCCATCGTTAAATGAATGGCATGGCAACATGCCGGACAATCATCATAGAACTCCTGACTGCCTGCGCTGGCATCAAGGGTTATTCTAATGTGATGCCCGCAGTGAGGGCAAGTAACCCCTTGCTCTGTATAATTCTTCATCTTGATATCCTTAATGTACTGAGCACATAAAACCAGCTCTCATACTTTTTTGTTGGATTATTTTCATCTACCTAAACTTTAGCGTTAAGCATTCGTTTTTGCCGAGAATTAACTATAAAGTTTGATTCAATATGAAGTTTCGAATAATCAATGAATAAACTGACAGGTATTTAAGTTTATAGCTGGATATTTTTCGATTTATAAGATCTGGTGTATTTTGCAAAAGGTCAAATTAGGGACATTTTAAATATAGGAAGAAAAGTAGAATGAGATATGAAGGCAAGGTGGCTTACCTTCACATCTTTAATCTATTGCAATATCAATTACATGCTAGCAATTAATTGCTTGTTTACTTCGTGAAGCGAGGAAAGTTTATGATCTGCAATTGCCCAGCGGGCATCATCAGCATACGCCTTTTCCGGCACGGCGATCCCTTTCATCTGTGCAGCTTTGGCTGCCAGTAGGCCATTAACAGAGTCTTCAAAAGCCACGCACGCCTGTGGTGGTACACCTAACGCATCGGCTGCATTAATGTAGACTTCCGGGTGAGGTTTTCCGTAACGAAGGTGTTCGGCGGACAGAACAGCCGAAAACTTACTTTCCAGTGACAGCGCTTCGAGTGTTGCCTGGATCAAACGCATTGGAGATGAAGAGGCAAGGGCAATTTTCAGACCAAACTGTTCGCAGGCTTCAATGGCTTCCAATACGCCTGGCAACATAGGTTTGTGTTCTTTGACCAGTTCTTCAACCCGTGCAACGATCATCTCTGTGACAGCCGCGCAGTTAGCACCTTGCCATGGTTGCTTGGCAAACCAGAACTCAACGACCTGATCGATACGCAATCCCATGGTTTGCAGGGTATCTTGTTGCTCAATTTGAACGCCAAGCGAGGAAAATATTTCAACCTGGGCGCGTTGCCAGAAGGGTTCTGAATCGACCAGTAGGCCATCCATATCAAAAACAGCAGCTTGTAACATCAATTTGTCTCAATAAAAGTTCTAACAAAAACAAGCTGAACATTTGGCTGATAAACCAGCTAAATGCTCAGCTTGTTATTTTACACTGAAGATAACATATTACCCTGCTAGAGAGTATGCGATAGAAAGCTTTGGGCTACCCGAGCAGGCCGAGCTTCTCTATCGAATGTTCAGCTTGAGCGATATAGCTCCCGCCAAACAAGTTACAGTGATTCAGTACATGGTATAAATTATAGAGCTCTTTACGTTCTTGATATCCATCATCTAAAGGCCAAACTGATTGATAGCCTTCGTAGAAGGTGTGAGGAAAACCGCCAAATAGCTCGGTCATCGCAATATCACATTCACGATCCCCCCAGTAGCTGGCCGGGTCAAAAATAATAGGGCCAGTTACAGTCACTGCGGTATTGCCATGCCAGAGATCACCATGTAACAGCGATGGTTTAGGCTGGTGGTTCATCAAGAGTTCGATGACTCGGCTGGTGATCGTATCGATGTTGCCAAAGTCGATACCTTTTTCCTGGCAGATCTGTAATTGCCAGGCAATGCGCTGCTCAGCAAAGAAACGACACCAACGACGACGCCATTTGTTTGGCTGTGGGGTCAATCCGATGTAATTATCTAAATCAAAGCCATATTCGGCCTGATCCCCCCAGGAGTGCAACCTGGCAAGCTCTTGACCAAGGGTATACGCCGCATCATTGTCGATGACCTTGGTTGGTAGATAATTTAACACGAGAAAGGATTTGTCCCGGCTGGTACCAAGGTGTAGTAACTGAGGCACCTGAATACAATCAGCTTCGTTGAGGATACGTAAGCTCTCAGCTTCAGTCTCGAAGATTACGAGTAGGTCACGATCATTGAGCTTCAGAAAGAAGCGATCGTTACCATCACCAATACAGTAGCACTCATTGATATCACCGCCTTCAAGGGATTCCTTTTCAGTGATTTTGAATGGTTTTCCTAAAACGTCAGAAAGCTGGTGAGAAATCGCTTGCCACATAGCACCCTCCACGGCTGATCAAGATAGTGTGAGACTGAATGTTATGGGTGTCTCATCAACATCTTAGACTATTTATTGCACAAAGAACTGTGCGCTTATCAAGGTTTTAGCTTGCCCGAGTGTGAATTGATACCGAAAAGACAGCTAAATCAATATCAAAAAGATGATTTAAAATGATGACAAAATAATGAAAAAGCCGGAAAAAATCATTTCCGGCTTTAGGTTCGGTAGGGATTATAGGCTTGGTAGCAGCTGAGCAGGCATTAGCGTGTTGTAGGCAGCTTCTTTCAGTAGCTGGTTGGCTTTTTCAATATCTGGTGCGAAATATCTATCTTTATCATAGAAACTGACGCGCTCGCGTAGCTGGGCTTTGGCTTTTTCAATTCGTTCAGAACTCTTGTTTGGATTTCTGAAGTCGAGCCCCTGTGAAGCAGCCAATAGTTCAACGGCTAAAATACCGCGGGTATTTTCAGCCATATCTGCTAGGCGACGACCCGCAAATGTTGCCATCGAAACATGGTCTTCCTGGTTGGCTGATGTTGGCAAGCTATCGACAGAAGCCGGGTGCGCCAGTGTTTTGTTTTCGCTGGCTAGTGCTGCTGACGTAACCTGGGCAATCATAAAGCCTGAGTTGACGCCACCATTGTCGACTAGGAACGGAGGCAGCTTGCTCAGGGCGCTATCGATAAGCAGTGCCATTCGGCGCTCAGAAAGGCTACCAATTTCTGCAATGGCAAGGGCTAGATTATCAGCGGCCATAGCTACAGGTTCTGCATGGAAGTTACCGCCAGAGATAATGTCGCCATCGTCAGCAAATACCAGTGGGTTATCTGAAACCGCGTTGGCTTCAATTTCCAGAATGTCAGCAGAATTACGGATCTGCTGAAGGCAGGCACCCATAACCTGAGGCTGGCAACGAAGTGAATAAGGGTCTTGTACCTTTTCACATTGCTGGTGCGACAGGCCAATTTCACTCTCTTTATCCAGCATGTGTCGGTATGCTGTTGCTGCATCAATCTGGCCACGGTGTCCACGTACACGGTGGATGCGCGGGTCAAACGGACGGCGACTACCGAGCGCAGCATCAACTGACATCGCGCCGCAGACAGTACCGGAAGCATAGAGATCTTCTGCTGCGAACAGGCCTTCTAGGGCAAAGGCCGTTGAAGCCTGGGTACCATTGAGAAGGGCTAGTCCTTCTTTCGGCGCCAGCGTAATTGGCTCAAGGCCTGCGATCTTAAGTGCTTCTGCACCGGTAATGACCTCACCTTGGTAGCGAGCCTGACCTTCACCTAGTAAAACTGTACTCATATGGGCAAGTGGGGCGAGATCGCCCGACGCACCAACAGATCCTTTCTTTGGTATGCACGGATACACTTCTGAATTCACAAGTTGTATCAGGGCATTCACGACTAATGGACGAATACCAGAAAAGCCACGAGAAAGGCTGTTGATTTTCAGGGCTATCATCAGGCGCACGGTGGCATCGTCCATAAATTCACCGATACCTGCAGCATGCGACAGAACAATACTACGCTGCAGCGTTTCAAGATCTTCCACAGCGATGCGGGTGTTGGCGAGTAAGCCAAAACCGGTGTTGATGCCGTAAACAACGCGGTCTTCAGCAATGATCTGCTCAACCACCTGGGTACTTGCCTGCATGCCTTCTAACGCTGACTCATGCAGAGACAGTTCAACAGGCTGGCGGCTGATTTCACGGAGTTGCTTAAGAGATAGCTTTCCCGGATTAATTTCAAATTGGTACATACAACTTCCTTCTCGCTATCGGTGATTATTTTGTTACTGACTGGGTGGTGATCATTGGCAAGTCAAGACCTTGCTCTTTGGCGCAATTAATGGCGATGTCGTAACCCGCATCGGAATGGCGCATTACCCCGGTTGCAGGGTCATTGCGTAGAACACGGCCGACACGCTCTGCAGCATCGTCACTACCATCACACACGATAACCATACCTGAATGCTGCGAGAAGCCCATACCGACACCACCGCCGTGGTGTAGCGATACCCAAGTCGCGCCAGAAGCGGTATTTAGCAGCGCATTAAGTAGCGGCCAGTCAGAGACAGCGTCAGAGCCATCCATCATGCCTTCAGTTTCACGGTTCGGGCTGGCAACAGAGCCAGAATCTAGGTGGTCGCGGCCAATGACGATGGGTGCTTTCAGCTCGCCATTTTTAACCATTTCGTTAAACGCTTTACCTAGGCGGGCACGGTCTTTCAAACCTACCCAGCAGATACGGGCCGGTAGCCCCTGGAACTGAATACGCTCGCGGGCCATATCTAGCCAGTTGTGCAGGTGAGGGTTGTCCGGGATCAGTTCTTTCACTTTCTGATCCGTTTTGTAGATATCTTCTGGATCGCCAGATAGTGCTGCCCAGCGGAATGGTCCTACGCCTTCGCAGAACAACGGACGGATATACGCAGGTACGAACCCTGGGAAGTCAAAGGCATTCTCGACACCTTCTTCAAGCGCCATTTGGCGAATATTGTTACCGTAATCAACTGTTGCCGAACCCGCAGTTTGCAGATCCAACATAGCCTGTACCTGAACCGCCATCGACTGCTTGGCCGCTTTTACTACGGCAGCTTCGTCTTTGGTACGCATCTCGGCGGCATATTCCATGCTCCAGCCTTTTGGCAGGTAGCCATTGAGGGGATCATGCGCCGATGTTTGGTCAGTCGTTGCATCAGGAACAATGCCACGTTCAACCAGTTCAGGGTAGACATCTGCTGCGTTGCCAAGCAGGCCAACAGAGACTGGTTTACCGGTTTGTTTTGACTCTTCAACAATGGCTAGCGCTTCATCTAAAGTGGTGGCCTTGCAATCGACGTAGCCTGTACGAAGGCGGTAGTCGATACGTGACTCATCACATTCGACTGCAATCATTGAAAACCCTGCCATAGTTGCAGCAAGAGGCTGGGCACCACCCATACCGCCCAAGCCACCAGTCAGGATCCAGCGCCCTTTTGCATCGCCATTGAAATGCTGGCGAGCCATGGCAACGAAGGTTTCGTATGTGCCCTGAACAATGCCTTGTGAGCCGATATAGATCCAGCTACCCGCTGTCATCTGGCCATACATCATCAGGCCTTCTTTATCGAGCTCGTTGAAATGCTCCCAGTTTGCCCAGTGTGGTACCAGGTTAGAGTTTGCAATGAGTACGCGTGGTGCATTGCTGTGAGTCTTGAACACACCAACAGGTTTACCGGATTGAACCAGTAAGGTTTCATCGTCTTCCAGACGTTGCAATACTTCAACAATCTTGTCATAGCACTCCCAGTTTCGGGCTGCGCGACCAATGCCACCGTATACCACAAGCGCATGAGGGTGTTCGGCAACATCCGGGTGCAGGTTATTCATCAGCATCCGTAGCGGAGCTTCTGTTAACCATGACTTGGCGTTTAGTTGTGTCCCTGTAGGGGCATTAATTGTTCTTGATTCATCTAAACGTGGGTTTGACTGATGTTGAGACGTTGATTGCGTCATTTGGCTCTCCTTGCAGTGCCGGATCCGGTTATCGAATGGCACGGGCGATTGTCCAGGCTAACCTTGCGGCTAACCGTGCTGTTTGGTTGTCGATATCAAAACGCGGGTTGTACTCGGCCATGTCAGCGACCAGAAGCTTGGATTCACCTTCCTGGTTTTTGGCTGCCAAAATTGGCGCAAGAAGCAACTCGACAATATCGAAAGGGACGCCGCGTGCAGCAGGTGCGCTGACACCTGGTGCAACAGAGGCGGGAAATACATCGAGATCAATAGTGAGGTAGAGGTGATCACATTGATCAATAAAGGTTTGTAGTTCTGCTAATGTTTGCTCTATATGCTGGTGAGTCAGCTCGGTGTCATCTTTATAAAGCACACCAAGGCGATCCGCTTTTGCATAAAGCGCTTGAGTATTGCTAGTCCGGCTCAAGCCAAGGCAGGCGTATTTAAATGGCCAGTTTTGCAGCTGGCAAAAACGGGCTGCTTGATGAAAGGGAGTACCAGAGCTACCCATTTCAGATTGTTGTCCTGCAGGCGGATTTCTTAAATCGAAATGGGCGTCAAAGTTGATGATCCCGACTGTTGGCGCAGGCTGAAGGGCTTGCTCTGCTAATACTGAATCATCTTCTGGGTTGGCCACGTGCTGCTTTTGCACCAGGTAGCTGCCAATCCCCTGGAATGTTCCCCATGCCACCTCGTGGCCACCACCGAAAACGATGACCTTATGACGCTGACGCAGTGCCCTGCTGACATCCTCGCCTAAACGGTGCTGTGCTAGCTCGAGGTTGCCATCATCGCAGCTGATATCCCCGCCATCATATACTGGCCCGGTATGATGCCAGGCCAAATTTGCCAGTGCTTTTCGAATGGCTACAGGAGCTGCGTAAGCACCTGTGCGGCCTTTGTTGCGGGAAACACCTTCGTCACAGGCAAAACCAAGCAGCATGATGCCTTCCTCGTTTGCTTGATCAGCCGGTTGTACTTTCTGATGCCAGCGTAGGCCTAGTTCACCGTCTTCCGGATCGGTGCGGCCCTGCCATGGACTCATGTTAATTGGCATTGTGCATTTCTCCGTTTGATGGAAATAGGTGGCCGTCAACGACACGGGCAATAAGATCGGGTACACCAAGGCGGTATGACAGCTCGGCAGGTGTTTCGACATTCCAGATGGCAAGGTCGGCCTCCATGCCAAGCTGAATTTGACCTCGGGTTTCCTGCAGTCCCAGTGCCTGGGCTGCATTAACAGTTACCCCACGCAAACATTCTTCGGGAGTTAACCGAAATAGCGTGCAGCCCATGTTCATCATGGCGCGAAGCGAGGCTATCGGGGAGGTCCCCGGGTTAAAGTCGGTAGAGATAGCCATCGGTACGTTCAGCTGGCGTAGCTGATCGATGGGCGGTTGCTGTGATTCACGCAGGAAGTAAAACGCTCCAGGCAATAACGTTGCAACAGTGTCACATGCCGCTAATGCTGCTACGCCTTCATTGTCGAGGTATTCAATATGATCAACGGATGTTGCGCCCATACGTGCAGCCAGTGCACTACCGCCAAGGTTAGAAAGCTGTTCGGTATGGCCTTTTATGTTCAGGCCGTGTTCTTTTGCTGCAGTAAAAACCCGTTGGCATTGTTCGGTACTAAAACCGATGCCTTCGCAGAAGACATCTACGGCATCTGCCAGTTTTTCATTGGTTGCGGCAGGGATAATGTCCTGGCAGACATGCTCTATGTACTCGTCATCTCTGCCAACATATTCAGGAGGCAAGGCGTGAGCGGCCAGAAGGGTAGTGGATACCTTGATGTCATTTAGCTCGCCAATACGACGGGCCACACGGAGCATTTTTAGCTCATCGGCTAAAGTAAGGCCGTAGCCTGATTTGATTTCGACAGTGGTGACACCATCTTGCTTAAGCCCATTTAGCCGTTGCAGAGCAAGTTCATAAAGCTCATCTTCCGATGCCTCACGGGTAGCTCGAACCGTCGACAGAATGCCTCCACCGGCTTTGGCGATGTCTTCATAGGGAACGCCGTTAAGACGTTGTTCGAATTCGTTGGCACGATTGCCAGCAAATACCAAGTGAGTATGACAATCAATAAATCCAGGGGTGACCAGTGCGCCGTGGCAGTCAATGACATCAGGATGACCGTGGAGATCATCATGGTTGGCATGACCGGCAAACATGATTTTGCCAGCTTGGATACCAATCATTCCGTTTTCAATGATCTGGTAACCAGCTCCTGGCTGCATGGTGACCATTTTTAGATTTGTCAGTACTCGATCCATGGAAGCTCATCTTCGAATGTTGATTATGTATATACAAATTAAAGACGATTAACGAGGGGAATTCAAGGTGTAATGTAAAGAAAATGTGATCGAAATTGTAATTATTGGCTGTCGGACGTTAAAAAGTAGGAGTTTGATAGGGGGAGGGAAGGCTTCGTCTGGAAGCGTATTTACACTTCGTGTAAGAGGTGAGGGCGCTTCGCTTCGAGAAGCGAGAGAAAAGCGGGAGTTGTTTGACTCTCGCTTTTTGTTTCTACAATCTGCGACGCTTCACGCTTCACGCTTCACGCTTCACGCTTCACGCTTCACGCTTCACGCTTCACGCTTCACGCTTCACGCTTCACGCTTCACGCTTCACGCTTCACGCTTCACGCTTCACGCTTCACGCTTCACGCTTCACGCTTCACGCTTTAGACCTTACTCCTAGAACTTAATTTATATTTGTCCCCCGGATGATAGAGCAGGGCCGTGCTGATCAGGTTCTTGTCGCTCCAGGTGCGGCGGTTTAGCAACAAACACGGTGATCCTGAAGTCATCATTAGCAGATCAGAAATACGTTTGGCCGGTAAGATTGCTTCAACAGTATGCTCAATATCACTCAGAGGGCAGGTTTGTACCAGGTACTCATTTGGCGTCTGGAGGGTAAAGTCTTGTTCAATATACTCCGGTACAAAGTCAGGGTTTACCCAACGCTCTTCTAACTGGATAGGGTTGTCATTTTCGTAATGGACAATCTGGGTAAAATATACATTGGTGCCATGACGTACACCGAGCTGGAGGGCAATATCGTCGTTGGCTTCTACCGTCACCTGACTGATCACCTTGCTTGCATAATCATGGCCTCGATTTTTAACTTCCGCGGCAATGTTGCGGATTTCCATCAGCGGTGATTCGGCCTTTTTCTGGCAGACAAAGGTGCCTAATCGAGGAGTCCGTTCAAGCAGCCCATCCTTGACTAAATCGCGAATAGCTTTGTTAGCCGTCATTCGGCTCACGGAAAATTGCTCTGACAATTCGATCTCTGTCGGGATCCTAAAGCCGGGTGGCCAGGTACGAGATTGAATTTTATCATTGAGATAGTGTTTGATCTGAAGGTACCGCGGTGACTGAGCCATTGTTGTGATTCCATAATTGCCTATACAAATGAAAGCAACTTTTGGGCTCGATTTCAAGTCACAGGGCAAAATGGTAAGCATAATCTAGACATTGATAAAGATATCAATGTTATTGGTCGTGCTATATAGTTTTTATTTATCTATAGCTGGGGTGAATGATGGCTAGTGTAATTATCCCGACGGAGATGATCTTCTTTGAGCGGTTTGAACATGACATTGTGGCGGGAAAGAAGACGATAACTATCCGTGACGAGGCGGAGAGTCACTTTGTACCGGGTAGCCGTGTCAAAGTTGTTACCTATGAAGAGGGGCGGGTGCTCTGCGAGCTTGATATTGTCGGCGTTGAACCAGTCTTGCTCGATGATCTCAATAGTGATCATGCAGAGCAGGAAAACATGACATTAGATCAGCTTAAAGCTGTCATTGAAGAGATCTATCCGGGTGTACAGCAGTTATATGTAGTGAGCTTTAAATTAGTCGAAAATTAATTTAATTGTGCCTTTGCATTCAGTAACTACCGTTTGCTATATTTGCACCTTCGTTTTTGTGTTGGTATGCCGCTCTGTATTGCGGTAGCGACGCAAAAACTGCATTTATTTCATAAAAGTTTCTCAAAGCTTTTTTAATTCAACATGTGCTACTTGGTGTGTGGCACCACTGTGAAAGGACATATTCATGCCTGTAATTACTCTTCCTGACGGCAGCCAACGTCAATTTGATAACGCTGTATCAACTATGGATGTTGCACTCTCAATCGGTCCGGGTCTTGCGAAAGCATGTATCGCCGGTCGTGTTGACGGTGAACGTGTTGATGCGTGCGATCTGATTGAAAACGATGCCAGCCTAGAAATCATCACAGCAAAAGACGAAGACGGTCTGGAAATCATCCGTCACTCTTGTGCTCACCTTCTAGGCCACGCCATCAAGCAACTTTATCCTGAAGCTAAAATGGCGATCGGTCCTACGATCGACAATGGTTTCTACTACGATATTGACCTTGAGCAATCTTTAACACAAGAAGACGTTGATGCGATTGAAAAGCGCATGAAAGAGCTTGTGAAAACAAAGTATGCCGTTGTTAAGAAGAAGGTAAGCTGGCAAGAAGCGCGTGATACATTTGAAGCGCGTGGCGAGGCTTACAAAATTGAAATCCTTGACGAAAACGTTTCTCAAGACGATCGTCCAGGTCTGTACCACCACGAAGAATACATTGATATGTGTCGTGGTCCTCACGTCCCTAATATGGGCTTCTGCCAGCACTTCAAATTGTTGAGTGTTGCGGGTGCCTACTGGCGTGGTAACAGCGACAATAAGATGCTTCAGCGTATCTACGGTACGGCTTTCCAAGATAAGAAGTTGCTTAAAGCGCACCTTACTCGTCTAGAAGAAGCGGCAAAGCGTGACCACCGTAAAATTGGTAAGCAGCTAGATCTGTTCCACATGCAGCAAGAAGCGCCTGGTATGGTGTTCTGGCATCACAATGGTTGGACTATCTTCCGTGAGCTAGAAGTTTTTGTACGTGAGAAGCTAACTGAGTACAAATACCAGGAAGTGAAAGGCCCATTGATGATGGACCGTGTTCTTTGGGAACGCTCTGGTCACTGGGACAAATACGCAGAAGCCATGTTCACAACAAGTTCTGAGAACCGTGAATATGCCATCAAGCCAATGAACTGCCCTGGTCATGTTCAGATCTTTAACCAAGGCCTGAAGTCTTACCGTGATCTTCCATTGCGTATGGCTGAGTTTGGCTCATGTCACCGTAACGAGCCATCGGGTGCGCTTCACGGCATTATGCGTGTGCGTGGTTTCACCCAGGATGATGCGCATGTCTTCTGTACAGAAGCCCAAGTGCAAGAAGAGGTTACATCTTGCATTAAAATGGTTTATGATACTTATCAGACATTTGGCTTTGACAACATTGTTGTTAAGCTGTCTACTCGCCCTGAAAAGCGCGTAGGTTCTGATGAAATGTGGGATAAAGCTGAATCAGACCTTAAGCTGGCTCTTGAATCAATGGAAATTCCATATGATATTCAAGAAGGCGAGGGTGCATTCTACGGTCCTAAGATCGAGTTTACACTGCATGACTGCCTAGATCGTGCTTGGCAGTGCGGTACAGTTCAGCTAGACTTTGCTCTGCCTGAGCGTTTAGGTGCAACATATGTGGGTGAAGACAACGAACGTCACACTCCAGTTATGATTCACCGTGCTATTCTTGGTTCGCTAGAGCGTTTCATCGGTATTCTGATTGAAGAATACGCAGGCTTCTTCCCAACATGGTTGGCGCCTCAGCAAGCTGTAGTGATGAACATTACTGACAGTCAGTCAGAATATGTACAAGAAGTAGTAGAAAAACTGCAAAAAAGTGGAATTAGAGTCAATGCGGACTTGAGAAATGAGAAGATTGGCTTTAAAATCCGCGAACATACTTTGAAGCGAGTGCCTTACATGCTTGTTTGCGGTGACAAAGAAGTCGAAGCAGGCGAGATAGCAGTTCGTACTCGCAAGGGTAAAGATTTGGGTAAATTTAAGATTGACGACCTTGTTGCTTATTTGCAGCAGGAAGTTAGCAGTCGCAAGCTCAATGTTGTGGAGGAATAAGGTATTAAAGGCGGAAGAAGAACTCAAGCACCAGTTAAACAAAATGCGCATCGTCTAAATGGCGAAATTCGCGGTGTTAACGAAGTGCGTTTAACGGGAATTGATGGCGAATCAATCGGTGTTGTTTCTATTGAAGAAGCAACGCGTATTGCTAATGAAGCTGGCGTGGATTTAGTTGAAATCAGCCCGAATGCCGAGCCACCAGTTTGTCGTGTGATGGACTATGGCAAGTACCTGTTCGAAAAGAGCAAGGCTGCTAAAGAGCAAAAGAAAAAGCAGAAACAAATCCAGATCAAGGAAGTTAAATTCCGACCTGGTACAGACGAAGGCGATTATCAGGTAAAACTGCGCAACCTGACTCGCTTTTTAGAAGAGGGCAATAAGGGTAAAGTCACACTACGTTTCCGTGGTCGTGAAATGGCCCATCAGAATCTTGGTATTGAACTTTTGAATCGTATTAAGAAAGAGCTTGAAGACCTAGCGGTCTGTGAGAGCTTTCCGAACCGAGTTGAAGGTCGCCAAATGACTATGATGCTTGCTCCAAAGAAGAAGTAATTACGGCATTCAAGTAGCTAAAAGCGCTGCTTAGGCAGCGCTTTTGTTCGCCTGATTACTATGTTTATTAACTATCAACAATGCGGAGTCTCATCATGCCAAAGATGAAATCCAACAAAGGTGCTGCTAAGCGTTTCAAGAAAACTGCTGGTGGCTTTAAGTTTAAGCACGCGACAAAGCGTCACATCCTTACTAAACGTACTACTAAGAACAAGCGTCAGCTTCGTCCAAATGCGATTCTTCCAGCATGTGAAGTTGCAGCAGTTGCACGTATGCTTCCGTTCGCTTAATAGTTTTTAGTTTTATATTTTAATTTAGTTAGGAGTCTCCTATGCCTCGCGTAAAACGTGGTGTACAAGCACGTGCACGTCACAAGAAAGTTCTTAAACAAGCTAAAGGTTACTACGGTGCACGTTCACGTGTTTACCGCGTAGCTTTCCAGGCTGTTACTAAAGCTGGTCAGTACGCTTACCGTGACCGCCGCAACAAGAAACGTACTTTCCGTCAACTTTGGATTGCACGTATCAATGCTGCAGCACGCCAGAATGGCATGTCTTACAGCCGTCTAATCAACGGCCTTAAGAAAGCATCTATCGAAATCGATCGTAAGATCCTTGCTGATATCGCAGTATTCGACAAAGCTACTTTCACAGTACTAGTTGAAAAAGCGAAAGCTGCACTGTAATTTCAGTCCAGTTTGATGGAAAAGGAGAGCTTCGGCTCTCCTTTTTTTGTTGTAATTAATGGTGTTGATTAAGCAAGAGTTGATTCTTCAACAGTAACAACTCCATTGCATTTTGTAGTGGACCGCCGAGTACACCAGCTTTCATCACACTTGCTACGTTGTTTCTTAACGTCAGTGTCTTCTTTATTGCCTCTTCAATTCGTTTGTCTCGTTGCCTGGTGCGATTTATCTTCCCCTCTAGCTGCGTTTGAACTTGTCTGATTTTCCAGCACCGTCTGAGAAGTGCAGTAAACTCCCAGGCTTCATTCGACTGTGGATTTACGTTACTCGACGATATGGTATCTCTATTTCTGTTTGTAGGCTGTGCGGCTATCATCGTGTCAATGTCGCGATTAAAACGGTTGTGTAGAGCACAAAGCTGGTGTTGTTTATTGATGAGCGTTGCTCTTTTCCCTTGGGTGTTGGCCAGCATAGTGTGTAGCTGACCGATCTGTCTCACCAACATGAGAAACATATGGTTAGCCGATCCATCA
The DNA here is from genome assembly GCF_059552575.1 of Photobacterium sp. HL06. NCBI lineage: Bacteria > Pseudomonadati > Pseudomonadota > Gammaproteobacteria > Vibrionales > Vibrionaceae > Photobacterium > Photobacterium sp. HL06. The sequence continues at coordinate 2,371,314 of NZ_CM183914.1, read as the reverse complement.
TCGTTCATTTGGCTACTCTTCTAATTCATTCAAAAGCTGGGCTGTTTTTGCCTCTTCTAGTTTCTGTAGGAGCTTTTTTGACTCGGCTTCATCGCGTACTGCCTTGCTTAATGTGACGGTGGCACTGACAAGAAATAAGCTGCAGATACTGTAGTAGCCCTTGACGAGAAGATCGCCCGGTAGCATGACAATGCTAATAATCATTGCAGCTATCGCGATAACAAAAGTGAGTTTTGTGTAGTTTAGCCAGTACTTATCTTGCGATCCCATAAATTCCTCTCTATTTATTCATAACAATCGAACGCTGTTTTATTAATTTAATTCAGGATGCTTGATTGTGCAATGCGAAAGATAAAAATGGAGAGGTTGACGATAAAGTTGCGAGGGCTTTAGTTTTTAATGGTGCCTAACTGACATATCAATTACAGCGTAGCGTAAAGCTTGATGAGAGGAAAAAGCGAAACAGGGTGGGGAATTTCATCGTGAACCTTGCTTTCACTCGAGAACCGATCCGAGCGTGCTAGAGGGGCTTTCCAAGGCGCGCCTTGTCTTCGAGCCTTTGAATTCTTATTGAATGACCAGATACTTATGCTATTTGCTATAAGAGCTCTTAAAGGCGGCTTTTTTTCGTCCAAACCCACTTTTTTAGTGCGATTCGATTTGGATTTAGACGCATGTTTCTTTAGTATGTATCGTTACGCGAATTTATATCTCCCTTATGGACGCCACCTGTGGGTGGATGAGGAAATGATGCAACATCTAGACGAGATCATTGCCAACGCAACGGCAGCTATTGAGCAGGCTGATTCATTAGTCGCTCTGGACGAAGTCCGAGTTCAGTACCTAGGTAAAAAAGGGCACTTAACCCTTCAACTACAACAACTAGGTAAACTACCACCAGAAGAGCGTCGTGCTGCTGGTCAGGAAATCAATAAAGCGAAGCAAGCTGTTCAGGCGCTTCTAGTAGAGCGTAAAGACGCACTACAACGTGCTGAATTAGAAGCAAAGCTTGCTGCTGAAACGATTGATGTGACTATGCCTGGTCGTCGTATCGAAAACGGTGGTATTCACCCTGTTACTCGTACGATCGAACGTATCGAAAGTTTCTTTGGTGAGCTTGGTTTTACAACAGAAGCTGGCCCAGAAATCGAAGATGCTTTCCACAACTTCGATGCATTGAACATTGCTGAAGATCACCCAGCACGTACGGATCACGATACCTTCTTCTTTAATCCAGACTTGATGCTTCGTACGCACACTTCTGGTGTTCAGATCCGTACTATGGAAGAAAGCCAGCCGCCACTACGCTTTATTGCACCTGGCCGTGTTTACCGTAATGATTACGATCAAACCCACACGCCAATGTTCCACCAAGTGGAAGGCATGCTAGTTGACGAAAACGTTAACTTCGCACAGCTTAAGGGCATTCTTCACGACTTCCTGTGCAATTTCTTCGAAGAAGAAGTGGAAGTACGTTTCCGTCCATCTTACTTCCCATTCACAGAGCCTTCTGCTGAAGTAGACGTGAAAGGCAAAAATGGTAAATGGTTGGAAGTACTAGGTTGCGGTATGGTTCACCCGAACGTACTTCGCAGTGTAGGCATTGACCCTGAGAAATACTCTGGTTTTGCATTTGGTATGGGCGTTGAGCGTCTAACCATGCTTCGTTATGGCGTAAACGACCTACGTGCGTTCTTCGAGAACGACCTTCGTTTCCTAAAACAGTTCAAGTAATCCAGAGGTTTAATCACAATGAAATTCAGCGAATCATGGCTTCGTGAGTGGGTTAACCCTGCGGTTACCACTGACGAACTAACACATCAAATTACAATGGCTGGCCTGGAGGTAGACGACGTACTACCTGTGGCGGGTTCATTTACTGGCGTTAAAGTGGGACAGGTTGTTTCTTGTGAACAACACCCTGATGCAGACAAACTGCGCGTAACCAAAGTCGATGTTGGCGCTGAAGAGCTGCTAGATATCGTGTGTGGTGCGTCTAACTGCCGTCTAGGCATCAAAGTTGCTGTCGCGACTGTTGGTGCTGTACTGCCTGGTGACTTCAAAATCAAGAAAGCAAAACTGCGTGGTCAACCATCACACGGTATGCTTTGCTCTTTTTCTGAGCTAGGTATCGATGTTGAGTCTGACGGTATCCTTGAGTTGTCAGAAAGTGCGGTACTAGGTACTGATTTCCGCGAATTCCTAGGCCTAGAAGACGTTACTGTTGACGTTGATCTAACTGCGAACCGTGCTGACTGTTTCAGCATCCGTGGTCTTGCTCGTGAAGTGGGCGTACTTAACCGTGCAGACGTAACAGAGCCATCTGCTGCTGCTGTTGCCCCTTCAATTGATGACACAGTTTCAATTGAAGTTAAAGTCCCTGCTGCGTGTCCTCGCTACCTAGGCCGTGTCGTTAAGAACGTGAACGTTAAAGCTGAAACGCCACTATGGATGCAAGAAAAACTGCGCCGCTGTGGTATCCGCTCTATCGATCCTGTAGTCGACATTACTAACTTCGTACTTCTAGAACAAGGCCAACCAATGCACGCATTCGATCTTTCTAAGATCGGAGGCGGTATCGTTGTTCGTATGGCAGAGCAGGGCGAGAAACTGACTCTTCTAGATGGCACCGAAACAGAGCTAAACGCTGATACTCTGGTTGTTGCTGACCACACTAAAGCACTAGCTATTGCTGGTATCTTCGGTGGTGAACTGTCTGGTGTGATGGCTGGTACAACAGACATCATGCTGGAATGTGCTTTCTTTGCACCTGACCATATTCGTGGACGTGCGCGTAGCTATGGCTTGCACACTGATTCTTCAATGCGTTTTGAACGTGGTGTGGATTACGCATTGCAGGTAAGTGCAATGGAGCGTGCAACTCAGCTGATCGTTGAGATCTGCGGCGGTGAAGTTGCACCGGTTGTGGCAGTAGAGTCTGAAGCTGATCTACCTAAGCCGAACAAAGTTGCGCTGCGTCGTACTAAATTAGACAACCTGCTAGGTCACCACATTGCAGACGCAGATGTTGTTGAAATTCTAGAACGCCTTGGCCTGTCTGTTGAAACAACTGCGGAAGGTTGGACTGCAACAGCACCAACATGGCGTTTCGATATTGCTATCGAACAAGATCTGATTGAAGAAGTTGGCCGTATCTACGGTTACGACAACATTCCAAATCAAGCGCCTGTTGCTGCACTAAGCATGAACGATCACAAAGAAGCTAACCTACCGCTTAAGCGTGTACGTGACCTTCTTGTTGACCGTGGCTACCACGAAGCAATTACTTATAGCTTTGTTGAGCCAGAGCAGCAAAAACTGATTGTTCCAGGTGTAGAGCCGTTGGTTCTACCGTTCCCTATCTCTGCAGACATGTCAGCAATGCGTCTTGGTTTAATCCAAGGCCTATTGAATACAGTTGTTCACAACCAGAAACGTCAGCAACCGCGTGTTCGTCTGTTCGAATACGGCCTGCGTTTTATCCCATGTGAGTCTGCTGAAAACGGCATGCGCCAAGAGCCAATGTTGGCGGGTGTTATTGCTGGTTCTCGCAGCGAAGAGCATTGGGACATTGAAACCAACACAGTTGATTTCTTTGACCTAAAAGGTGACTTAGAAGCGGTACTAGAGCTGACTTCAAATGAAATCGCGTTTGGCTTTAAACCTGCGAAACACCCAGCTCTTCACCCGGGTCAAACAGCAGCAATCGTTGTTGATGCTGGTCTTGAAACTGAGCGCGAAGTCGGCTTCATCGGTACCGTTCACCCAGAACTAGAACGTAAGTTTGGCCTTAACGGTCGTACTGTTGTATTCGAAATCGAGTGGAATGCGATTAATACTCGCGTACTACCTGAAGCTGTTGCTGTGTCTAAGTTCCCTGCAAACCGTCGTGATATTGCCGTCGTGGTTAATGATGATGTTGCAGCTGGCGATGTGGTAGAAGTTTGTCGCGAAAATGGTGGTGAGCTGCTGATAGGCGTAAACCTATTCGATGATTACCGTGGTAAAGGTATCGAAGACGGTCAGAAGAGCCTTGCGATTGCACTAACTCTACAATCTGCTGAGCGTACGCTTGAAGACGCGGATATCTCAGGAGCTGTAGAGAGTATCGTTACCGTTCTTGCCGAGCGTTTTGGTGCAAGCCTGCGTGACTAAAAGATTAATAGCATGTCTTAGGTGAGCAATTTTTTTGTTATTTAAGTCATTGTTTTATGAAAGCAGCCGGAAACGGCTGCTTTTTTTTGATCTAAATCTAAAAATATCTAACATTCTGATAGATAGCGGTATTTACTGATTATCTGTCTCATTTTAGAGAGTTGTTCGGTATACCCATGATTTTTCAGGAGTTATTTTTGGTTTGTGTGAGACTAAAGCACAACAGGGTGCATGGAATTAACCTTTTCTTGCTACTAAAAATCAATAATTTGATGCTAACTTTATGTAAAAAAGTTGGCGGAAATCAGCAAGTTGGCTTAAACTTGTCTCTAGTTGAGGAAGAGCGTTTGTTATGCGATATAAAATGCATACCGATTCGTTGATAAATAGCTCCAGCCTTACGTAACTAATTCGCAGCAGAGATACATTGGTTTATGTCTGCTATCCATTCAACATAGTCTTGAGGGAATTATCTATGGCGCTCACAAAAGCCGATTTGGCTGAGAACCTGTTTGAGAATGTTGGATTAAGCAAACGGGACGCCAAGGATACGGTGGAAGTCTTCTTTGAAGAAATCAGGAAAGCTCTTGAATGTGGCGAGCAGGTGAAGCTATCAGGTTTTGGTAACTTTGATCTACGCGACAAGAACGAGCGACCAGGAAGAAATCCTAAAACGGGTGAAGATATTCCAATTTCTGCCCGCCGTGTTGTTACTTTCCGCCCAGGTCAAAAACTTAAAGCTCGCGTAGAAAGTATCGAAATCGAAAAGTAGCAGTTTTGAGTAGGATAAAAGAACCCAAGTGAGAGTGTAGACTCACTTGGGTTTTCTTTTAATAACACCTGCTACGCAGGTGTTATGGAGGCGTATCTATGCTTCGCATAGGAGGCGAGAGCGCTTCGCTTCGAGAAGCGTGAATATGTATTGACAGTACATAAGTGATAGCACCAATTTCTCGCATCTCGCTCTTTTATTCTTTTTTGCGAACTTCTACTGAAACAAATTAGTTACAAATATGTAGCTGGGTTGTATATTGGTTTGTGGTAGGTTTCACTGAATCAAGCAATATAAAGCCGTTATTACACAGTGGCCTCACCGTTTAAATCAATAACACGGAGGTTGTAAATGGCGTTTCTGCAGCAGGTGAAAGAAGGGAAGTTTTTAGAAGCGACTCTTGATTTGTCTTCACCGTTTGAATTTGGTGAGTGGACGGTAGCATCAGGCGTACATTGCCAGCTCTTAATGCGTGGTGTGCTTCAGATAACCCCGGCCAAGTTGACTGGGCTGGAAAAAGATATCGTACTTTCATCAGGGGTGCATGGTGATGAAACCAGCCCAATTGAGCTGGTACAACATTTGGCCGAGGGAATTTTGAAAGGGGATATCATCCCAGCTCATCGTCTGTTGCTAATTATTGCCCACCCGGAAGCAATTAATGCACATACTCGCTTCATTGATGAAAACATGAACCGCCTGTTTAAAGGGCACAATGAAGAGCGAAACATTGACTGTATCACAGCAAACCAACTGCAGAAGTCGGTAAGTCTTTTCTATGCGGGCTCCACAGCCAGCAAGGCAGATCGTTGGCACCTTGACCTTCATTGCGCTATTCGAGACTCAGAGCATTTTACCTTTGCCGTCAGTCCCTATAGTGAAAACCCAACCCGGAGCAATCGTCTGTTTTCTTTTTTGCAGCGTGCTGAAATTGAAGCGGCGTTATTATCTAGCTCACCGTCACCGACATTTAGCTGGTATAGTGCGGAATATTTCGGGGCACAGGCCTTTACGATGGAGCTCGGTAAAGTTGCTAAGTTCGGCGAAAATGATTTAGAACGCCTCGGATCCTTTAATCGCGCGATGCTGTCACTAGTCACTGAGCCAGAATTAGCCATGGAGTGGGAAGGCGACAAGCTATGTGTTTATAAGGTGACGCGAACCTTGGTAAAACAAACCGATGCCTTTCGTTTTACCTTCCCGGCTAACCAAGCCAATTTTACTTATTTTGAACAGGGTAAACAGCTCGGGAGCGATGAGGGCATCGAGTATTTCTCATTAGAGGGCGGTGAAGCTGTTGTATTTCCAAACCCAAATGTTGCGCTGGGCCAACGTGCGTGCCTGTTAGTTAAGAAAACAGAAGTCAACTTTGGCGAGCAAGTGACGGTCAAATAGGCACTGATCTACAAAGTGACTGTAAAAGAAGGCTATTCTTTCGATGGCTTTCTTTTCATTCAGCCGCTGAAAATGTATTGTAAACGCTCTTTTTTTACCGTGTTCGACCCATGCATTTAAATGATCTTATTTTACGCCAGCAGGCGAGGTGGAAATTCAGTTTTATTCTGATCACCGCTGTATTGCTGGTTGCTAGCTTTTTCTCACTCGCAGTGGGCGAACTCTTTATCTGGCCATGGTCGCCTGACGGCGGTTTGGAGCAACAGCTGTTACTTCAGCTGCGTATGCCCCGATTGTTAGCAGCACTGGCAATAGGGGCATCTTTGGCTGCGTCTGGTGCCGTCTTGCAGGTATTGCTTGGCAATCCGCTGGCAGAGCCAGGGGTGCTGGGAATTTCAGGTGGTGCCAGCCTTGCCTTGGTGATCCTTCTATTTGCTTTGCCCTTTGTTCCTAACCCGTTGGTGACAATGCTGGCGGCAATGCTTGGGGCATTGTGCTTCACGCTAATCTTAGTAGGTTTATCCCGGCGGCGTAAGGTTTCAACAGCCAGATTACTGCTAATCGGCGTTGCACTCGGGATCCTGTCGGGTGCGGTGGTGACCTGGGCATTTTATTTTAGTGATGATCTAAACCTTAGGCAGCTGATGTACTGGCTGATGGGCAGTGTCGGTGGGGTGAGCTGGACACAGCTTTCGCTATTGATGTTGGTTGTGCCAGTACTGGCTTGGTTATGTTCGCAGGGAAAGAAGCTCGATCTGCTCATGCTAGGTGAAGGCCAGGCAAAGCAGTTAGGATTGGATGTATCAGCCTTTCGTTGGCGGTTGATCCTGATAGTCTCCCTTCTGGTTGGTGCGTCTGTTGCCTTGGGAGGAGTGATTGGATTCATCGGCCTGGTTGTCCCGCATCTGCTTCGCCTAGCCCTTGGTACCGAAAACCGTTTTTTGCTTCCCTTAGCCGCGATGTGCGGCGCATTGCTGCTCGCTATTGCTGACACTCTAGCGAGAGTTATCCTGCCTTCGGCCGAACTTCCTGTCGGGGTTGTTATCACCAGCATTGGTGCACCAGTCTTTATCTGGATGCTGCTGCGCTCACAGATTGATTAATCCCGAGCCGATGATGACCAATGTAATAAATGAGAATGCAATGATTTTAGACGCAAAGAATTTGGCTATGCCGCCACGGTTGCTACCGGTTTCGTTTTCGATTGAAGCCGGAGAGATTGTGCACCTCATTGGCCCAAATGGTAGTGGTAAGAGTACCGCTATTTCGATGTTATCAGGGCTATTTCCGTGTGAAGGCGAAGTGCAGTTTCTCGGTAAACCTCTTGAGGATCATGATCTGCAGTCGCTGGCTAGGCTTCGCTGTTATTTGGCTCAGCAAGACAGGCCGGCCTTTTCTGTCGGGGTGTATCATTACCTGTCGTTAGCGCTGTCGGCACTTGGTGAGTTAGATGCAGAGAATGTCCAATCCGCACTGGACAAGGTCTGCCATGCCTTAAATATTGCCGATAAGCTAACTAGAAATATTCAGCAGCTATCTGGCGGTGAGTGGCAGCGCGTTCGTCTCGCCGCTGCGTGTCTCCAAGTCTGGCCATCGCTGAACCCCGAAGCCAAACTGTTATTGCTCGATGAGCCAGCTGCGGCGTTGGATATTGGCCAGGAAGCGGCAATGTACAAGTTGATACGCATGATGGCAGAGCAGGGGATTGCCGTTGTGATGGCAAATCATGATTTGAACCGAACCCTACGAGAGGCTGATAAGGTTCTGTTACTGAACAATGGCTCCTGTGTGGCTAAAGGTAGGCCGGAAGATGTTATGACAGTCGAGCAGCTTGAGACAGTGTTTGTGACCCGCGTACAGCGCATTGAGCATGACGGAAAGTCTTGTTTGCTGTTTACTGATTAAGAAGCTGAGATGGTCTTAAGAGCCATGAGGTATGTTCAAAAGGACGGCTAGCTACGGCCGTCCAAACGATTACTAAGCGGAATTTTTACAGATTCTCACGACATTGCTTGAGCGGGGATCTGACCATGCTAAGAGGCTTTGGTAGTATTTTTTTTGAAAAAATAAATACAGACTCAAGCAGACGAACACAAATCCAATCAGGTAGCCGCTTTCATTAACATCAGACGCTGTAAAGTTGACTAGAAGACCTATCCCAACACCTAATCCACACAGCAGTTGCAGCATCGGGTAGGTGAGGAAGAAAAAAGACTTAAGGTTGAAGAGCAAAGAATACAATCCATTTTTAAGTATTCTTAGGGCATGGTTTGGAGCCATGGCTATCAATCGCATATTCTTTACCATGATAAATAGATATCAAATTAATGAAGATATTGTGGTTTTATATCAAAGCAATTTGGGGCAGATACGGGCGGCTGTGTGCTCCCGATGGGCAAGTTGCAAAGGCTCAGTGACGGTGTTGCTTGAAAGCGCCTTGTCTCTGAGCCTTTTCAATCTCGCTGATAGGCCAGAGAACTGGCCTATTGCTCATTGAAAAACTAATTTAGCCTAACAGCGCAGGAATACCCGGCAATTGACCAACAAGGGCTAATGCACCTACACAAACAATGACGGCTGTCGCTGGAATGATCAGTTTATCGGTTCGTGATAGAGACTCAGCACGCTCCTTGTTGCCGATTAATCCAAGGTTATCTAGTAGCATGGTTAGCGCCCAACCAAATACAGGGTTAACTAACGCACAGGCAAACATACAGATACCGGCGCTTTGTGAGCTACGCGAGCATTTCACCATCTGCATTCCGGCTTCCAGCAAAGGCAAGAATACGCCGACTAATAGCGCAACACGCAGAACAGGTTCCCACATCGCGAGATCCATTGGAAAGCCTAAGACTGCTGCTAATACACAAAGTAAACCAGTTAACAACGCACCACCTGGGATCGGACGCTTAGCAATGGCAGCCGGGATCATGTAAGTACCCCAAGACGATGCCAAATTACCACCGCCCAGGCCTGCACCGATCATCTGACGAATAGAACACACAGCCATTGTGTCATCCACGTTCATCAGCGCACCTTTAGCACTTTTCGGGTAATTCAATTCTTGGAATACTCTGTGTCCTAGAAAGTCAGGAGACCACATAGCAACAGCTAGAATTGCAAAAGGAATAACAGCCACATAATGTTCTAATTGAGGCCACCCCAATTGCCAACCGGTATTTTCTCCCCACCAGTAAAACGGGCTCATATTAGGTAAACCGGGTTCAGTAACAAACTCAAATGGTACACCCATTATATATGCAACCACACCGGCAATTAGTGAACAGAGAGGAATGGCCAGCCAGCGTTTTTCTATTTTTGCCAGATAAGCATAAATAACAATAGTGGTAAGTATAACAATGAAGGAAACGGCATCTAGCCCAGAACTTACCGACCAAGATTCAAATTTGTTTAATTGCCCAATAAGTCCAACCGCCCCCAGGTATATTAACAACCCGCCACGGACACCTTCGCCGGTTAAATTAACCAGCCTGGAACCACCTTTTGTTGCGCTTAGTAGTAAACCAAATACGCCCACCATAATTCCTAATGCAAGAGGGTGACCTCCAGATGCTGCAATTAATGGAATTAATGGAATCATTGGCCCATGAGTTCCCGCCAAATTGGATAGCGGATTTAAAATGGCAGAGAAGAAAACGACAAAAAGGAGACCTGCAATTAATAGCTCAAAGCGTACGTTTTCAGCAACGAACTCTTGTGATAGGCCAAATTGTGCGGCAAATGCGGCGACCATGGCGGTAACCATCACAACTTTGCCGATTGTTGCTGCAATTGCCGGTACCCAGTCTTCTATCTCGATACCAAAGTCGCGAAAAGGCAAATGCACCCGCCAGCGCTTAAGATCCATAATAGAGAGCTCATGCTCTAAATAGGCAGCCCTTGATTCAAATTCACTGGCTTTTTTACGGCGCTGTTTGTAGGTCGTTTGATCTACACTCATGTCAACTCCAAGAAATTAATAATTTATATGCACTCTGGTGCTAATAATAGATATATTACTAAAGAGGTATACCATAAGTCTGAAACAAACATACATATATAGAAATATATTTTGACATATGTCTCATTTATCACTTGAACATATAAACCAGATGCACATAAAGATATTTAATATCATCCTTGATATTAATATTTATTTTGTTAAAAAATGGAATTTAATTAATTATTTATATTTTATTGTTTTAATTAAGCAAACTGAGCGTGCTAACAGTAATGTCGCTAGCCTGTAACCACTGGTTAACATTTTGCGGGCGTAGTATAAAATTAAACTATACTGGCTTATTGTTTTGCTATTTATCTGACTTGTAGTTAATTATATTTGTAGTTTCAGTAAAGCAAGGGCTGTTGTTTTTATATTGCCTTATTTTGGCCTTGTGATTAATTCATATATGCTCAAAAAGATTAACAAAAGTATGTTGTGATTAAACTCATTATTAGTGTCTAAGGCATACCCTGACATCCCGTAATTCACCGCAAAGGCGAACAATGTCTCCTCGGTTGCTTACCTCTCCTCATAACCACTCAGCCAGCTCATCGACCGTTCATCTTGCCATATAACCACTCGTTATTTTATCGGGTGTGTCTATTCATGGGGTCGTTAGTATGGCAGTTGGTAAAAGAGGTTTTGCGAGTGTTTATGCCAAGGGTATTTAGGGCGCGATAGTCGTAAAGCAACACAACTGGAAGTTCAAATAGAATAGGGAGACAAGAGTATGACCTGGTTCCTGATGTGCGTTGTTGCACTGGCAGGTGGTGACTTTATCTACGGTGCATTTATCGAGAAAGTGTTTGGTATCACTGAAAAGCGCTAACCCTCTGCGTATAACAGACAAGACGGCATTGATTATGCGGCAATGTTAAACAAGATGGGGAAACGGTCTAACAGTTTTCTCTCTTCAATAATCCTTGAGAAACCAGCCTTATGACTGCTCTCAGGCTGTAGTAGTACACTGAATTTGGAAATAATTATGATAATAAAAAGTCGAGGAAAGTTGTTGCTGATAACAATAATCCCGTTGCTGCTAATCACATTTCTTATCACAGGCATCTTTTACCTTAATGGATTAAAAGATCTGGAAGCACAGGCGCAAGACTACCGTCGCGAGCTGATTGCGAGCCATAAGGGCTTTTTAAAAGCCAATCTTCGAATGGGCCGTACTGCGATTAAGGCTCTTTATGAATCAGATGTAGATGGCGAAAATAAAGAAAAAGCCAAAACAATACTAAAAGATATGCGATTTGCCGATGACGGTTACTTCTTCGCCTACGACTCTAAAGGTGTCAATACCCTCCACGCGATTAAGCCTCAATTAGAAGGTAAAAACTTATACAGTTTGAAAGACGATAACGGTGTTCCTGTCATTGCTGGCTTAATTGATGCGTCAACGAAAGGGGATGGCTTTCTCAATTTTTCATGGCACAAGCCATCTATCGATGCACAAGCACCTAAGTTAGGCTATGCCGAATATTTTCCAAAGTGGGACTGGGTTTTGGGCACCGGGGTTTATATTGATGATGTTGATAGCCAAGTCGCTGCGTATACAGATAAGCGCCGGGAGCAAATATCAAGTGACACAATATCTGCCGTTATGTTATCGCTGATTGGGCTGATCATTACCACGGGTGTCATAAGCATGATTGTAACCAGAGCGTTGGTTCCGCTAAAAACGATGGTTGAGAAACTTCACGAAATTGCGCACGGAGATGGTGATTTAACCAATCGCCTGCAAACCAAAGGCAGTGATGAAATCGCAGAGCTTGGTCGTGCCTTCAACCTATTTATGGATAAACTCCAGCCACTCATTAAAGAGATCAGGGATAGCTCGCTGTCAGTAAGACAAGCAGCTAAAGATCTCGATCATCAAACTGGCATTTCAGTCAAGACGATGCAACAGCACAGTCAAGAAACAGAGCAAGTGGTGACGGCTGTTACTGAGATGGCAGCGACATCACGTGAAGTCGCCAACAATACGAACTCTACATATGCGGCGATTGAGTCAGCAAATCTACAAATCAACGATGCGCAGCAGGAAGTGAATCACGCAATTCAGAGTATTAATGAACTGGTAAAAGAAGTTAATACAACGTCCGACGCCATTCAGGCTCTTAGTGAGCAGACTAACCGGATAACGAGTGTTATTGATGTTATAGGTGGGATTGCAGAACAAACCAACCTTCTCGCTCTAAATGCAGCCATTGAGGCCGCGCGTGCCGGTGATCAGGGAAGGGGCTTTGCGGTAGTTGCTGATGAAGTTCGATCGCTTGCCAGCAGAACTCAGGCCAGTACTCATGAGATCAACGATATGCTTTCTGAACTTCAGGCTGGCGTAAAAGAAGCGGTGACCACTATGGCAGTAAGCCAGGAGCGGGGCGAGCAAACTGTTCAAGAGTCATCTGTTATTAAGGTTCGCTTGTCTGACATACATAACGCTGTGGCAACCATTCAAGATATGGGTACTCAGACAGCATCTGCTGCTGAAGAGCAGAGCAGCGTTGCTGAGGACATTAATCAAAACCTTGCGTCTATTCAAGAAATTGTCGACCAGTTATACGAAGATCTAAAAGTTTCAGAGGAAGTCAGTTCCTCACTTTCGGCGTCTGGATCTCAGGTGAATAAATTAGTCGGACACTTTAAGGTGTAGTTAGTTTTAGTGCAGGCAGTTTAATAAAAAGGCATTGTTTATAGTGAACAATGCCTTTTTTCTAATGAGCACCATTGCCATTACTACCACTTCTCGTTGAAGCATTGATTTCTGGTGGTTGTTTGCGCGGAATTATTGATAACTCGCTTATCATATTAACCCCGCCTTAACGCCTTCATATTTATGCTTGTCTCAGAAAATTTCAGGAGACAGGCTCAATGACTTTGCCAAGTGAATTTAAGATCTCACTTGTTTCACTCATGATGCTGGGTATTACGGGTTGTAGTACCTCTGATGGTGTGAACTTCCAACAAACGGCGCAGGAGTCCCGCGCTGAATATCAAACATGGAGCTACCAGCAAACAGGTGCAACGCAGGTTAGTCAGCTAACTGATTTAGTCGCGATGCCAGCGTTGACGCAGATGGTTAACGATGCGCTCAGCAAAAATTCCAGCCTGCAGCAAACCGCGCTAGCCCTTCAAATTGCCTATGCACAGGAGAACCTTGCTGTTGGCGATCAGCTTCCAGAGCTCTCAGCAGGCTTTAGCGGCAAGCGAGAAGAGGATAGCGGTACTAGCTATACCACCGATCTGACAGTCAGCTGGGAGCTGGATCTGTGGCAAAAAATTAGCGATGACGTCAGTGCCGCACAAATGGATGTAGCTACTTCTCTGGTCAACTATCAGGCGGCACGGGATGCTCTGGCTGCCAACATTATGCGTGCCTGGCTGCAGATTAACCTCAGGCAACAATTGCTGAATATTGAAACCCAGCGCCTGGCTGTGTTGGAAAACAATGAAACCTTTATTTTAGAGCGTTACCGGGTTGGGCTAGGCCAGCTCGAAGAGCTTGATAACGCCCGCAGCAGCAGTGCCCAGACAAGGGCGACGTTGGCGGAATATCAAGAGCAGCTTGCCAAAGAATACCGCACCTTAAAACAGCTGATAGGTCGGAGCCCAGCGAGCGCGATCCCCAATATTGTTCAGTATTTTCCGGAGGTACTAGAGCCATTGGCTAATCTTCCTGAGCAAGATTTAGGTCGTCGGCCCGATCTGCAGGGAGCCTATTACACTATTTTGGCTGAGCAATACCGAACTTCTGTTGCTTACAAGGCGCTGCTTCCGTCCATTAGTTTATCCGCTTCGCTGACCGATATCGGTAGCAGCCCGAGTGATGCATTGTTCACAAGCCCAGCGTGGAGCTTGCTAGGGCAGCTGACAGCCCCTTTGTTTCAGGGTGGCAAGTTAAGGGCACAGATTGATATTGCAGAGCTGACGGCCGAGCAAAGCTACTGGGCATATCAGGAAACCTTGTTAAACGCAGTGACGGAAGTTGAAAACACGCTGGGCCAGGAGCAATCACTGGAGCGACAGCAGCAACATCTTGGGGAAGCGCTAAGCAGTGCCTCTCGCAGTGTCACTAACTACCAAACCAAATATCGACAAGGCTTAGTCGATGTTCTCGACCTGTTATCAGTACAGCAACAAACGTTTGATCTGCAATCTCAGCTGGCACAGGTAACGTATAACCGACTTGTTAACCGAATTGACTTAGGCCTGGCGCTAGGGCTTGGAGTGTCATCATGAAACTAAAAATTATTACTGTCGCAGTTACACTCGCTTCCGCAGCCAGTATCTTTGCTGTCGCTGCCTATAACGGTGAGCAGATGAATGCTATGACTGCTCCCGTTGTTGAAATGCGTGGCCCCCAATATCCGGATGTCGCGATTGTTGAAGTGGCCCGCCGTGATTTTAGAGCAACGATTACCGGTCATGGTGAAGCAAAACCGCACTATGAATTAGATTTAACGGCTGAAGTTAGTGGACAAGTCGAGAAGCTGGCTGATCGCTTTGAAACTGGGGTGGAATTTGAAAAAGGGGAAGCCTTGGTTAGGTTAAACCAGACTGATCACCAACAAGCGGTTGCCAGTGCACAAGCGTCTGTTGCTGATGCCAGGCTAGCCCTGCTTGAAGAGCAGCGACAAGGACAGCAGGCCAAGAAGGAGTGGAAACGTTCAGGGCTGAAAGGTCAACCAGATTCATCATTGGTGCTGCGTGAGCCGCAATTAAAGGCTGCGGAAGCCAAGCTGAACAATGCTGAGCGGGAGCTTGAGAAAGCAAAGCGAGATCTGGGTAAGACCACGATAAAAGCCCCTTTTAATGCCTTGATTGTTTCAAGGGATGTTCAGCCGGGAAGCTACATTCAGGCTGGCAGTACTGTTGCCATGCTCTACAGTACCGACAGGATTGAAATCAATATCCCGCTGTCGAGCAACCAATGGTTAAACTTGCCACCTGTAAGCTCACTGGGTGAGGGAAAATGGCCTGTTGAGTTAACCAGTACGGAAGGGAATAAGCAATGGCATGGCTACGTTGAGCGAGTTGAGCAACACCTTGATAGTGCAAGCCGCCAACGTTCATTAGTGGTAGTCGTCGACCAACCATTGCAACAAACTAATCCATTGTATGCCGGTACCTTTGTTGAAGCGAAAGTGCAGGGGCGAGATTTGTCTCAGTTGTGGCAGTTGCCTGCTTCTGCGATCTCGCAAACAGGCCAAATTTGGCTTGTTGATGACAACCAAAGCTTGTTCAGTATTAGGGCCAAGAAACAGTTCGAAGATAGCGGCTATGTGTATGTTGTCCCACCTGACGACATCCTGCGAGCCCAAGTGGTGATTAGGCCACTTAATAGTTACGTACAAGGCATGTATGTACAGCCGGTAGTGGAGGGATAAACGATGACATCATCTCAGACCCCGGCTACAGCCAGCCAGTATGGCGGCATTATCGGTTGGTTCGCGAACAACTCGGTCGCTGCTAATTTGTTGCTAGTCAGCATGATTCTCCTTGGCATAATGTCTTTGAACTCGATCCGAAAAGAAGCATTTCCAAGCATGGAGCCTAATGTCATCACAGTGTCGGTCAATTATGACAGTGGTGATGCCAAACAAGCTGAAGAGGGCATCGCAATCAAAATCGAAGATGCGCTCGAAACGGTGCCGGGCATCAAGCGCATCACATCGACGTCCAATGCCAACGGTAGCTCGGTACGTATCGAGAAACTCAGTGATTATGAGTTGGAGACCTTGCTGACTGACGTTAAGACCAAAGTAGATGCGATATACAACTTTCCGGCTGATGCCGAAAATCCGGTGATTGATAAAGCGAGAATGCAGGATCATGCACTATGGGTGCAGCTCTATGGCGAGGCTGATAGGGCAACATTGCAGGAGTTGGCTGAAAAGTTAAAGGCTGATCTACTGGCGCAGTCATCGATTCGGGACTTGGAAATCAAAGGCAAGTCAGAACCCATTATTTCTGTCGAGGTTGATGAAGGCCAGCTGCAGGCCTATGGCCTTACCCTGTCAGACATCGAGACGGCGATCAATGCCGAATCTTCTACCGCCATGAGCACAAGCTTGCGTAATGGTGAAAAGGTGGTGAGGCTGAAAGCGTCAGAGCAGGCGTACCGGGCGGCTGAGTTTGCGCGTATTCCGTTGATCACCACCTCACAAGGTACCATCATCACCTTGGGTGATGTTGCAGACGTGACCGAAGCATTCGAAGATGATCCGTTTACCTTATCCCGTTATCAACAAACCAACGGGATGGGTATTGAGATCGTGATGGATGAATATAGCGATGTCACCCAAATCGTTGAGCAGGCACAACAAGTCGTTGATAACTGGCACCAGCGCGGCCTGCTGCCAGCGAATGTCGAGCTGGAGACATGGTATGATGAAAGTACTTTGATCAAGGATCGGTTGTCTCTGCTAACCAGCAACGCCTTGACAGGTATCGCCCTGGTGTTTGTTGTCCTCGCCTTGTTTCTTAATTTGCGGGTGGCATTTTGGGTCGCTGCAGGCCTGCCGTTTGTCTTTTTTGGCACTCTGTTCTTTATGGGGGATAGCTTTACCGGGCTAACTATCAATGAAATGACCACATTCGGCTTCATTATGGCACTGGGGATTGTGGTTGATGATGCGGTTGTAGTCGGGGAGAGCGTGTATACCACCCGTCGCCAGGACGGTGACACAGTTGCCAATACCATTAAAGGGACACTGAAAGTAGCTGTACCAACCCTGTTCGGGGTATTGACCACTGTCGCTGCATTTATGTCGCTGGCAAATGTCACTGGTGACTTAGGCCAGATTTACGCACAGTTCGGTACTGTTGTTACTATTTGCCTGTTGTTGTCGGTGGTGGAATCGAAGTTGATCCTGCCTTCTCATCTAGCACACCTCAATACGCATCGTCAGATCCCGCAAGGGATAAAAGGCTGGTGGGCCCGGATCCAGCATGGTGCCGATAGTGGATTGATGTGGTTTAATCGACGTATTTACTGTCCTGTTATTGAGTGGGCGCTGAATTTCCGTTATGCCGTCATTTTGGCTTTTATTGCCTTAATGGTGCTGGTGGCAGGAATGCCGATGACAGGCAGTGTGCGTATCGCGTTTTTCCCGGACATTCCGGGTGACGTTGTCACGGCGGAACTGTCGATGCAAAATGATGCAAGCTTTGGCCAAACCAACAGTAACCTCTTCATGCTCGAGCGGACTGCCCTTCAGGCTGATCAAAACCTTATTGCCGAAACAGCGACGCAACCAAGAGTAAACAAAGGGGAAGCTAATACAGCAATCCAAAGTTTACAAATCATCGCTGAAGACGATAGCTCAGGTAAATTGCAAGTTGAGCTAATGTCTGGTGCGGTATACACCTCGACTGAGTTTGAACAAGAGTGGAAGCGGCTAAGTGGTTCGCCAGAAGGTGTCAAAAAGCTAAAGTTTCTGTCCAGCATGGAGATGGTTGATAACTTTAAAGTGGAGTTGAAAGCCTGGGATGATGCCACTATCCGTCAGGCCGGATTGAAGTTTAAGTCGTTGCTGGCAGAGACTCCAGGAGTGAGCGGTATTGATGACAACCTGAACCCGGGACAGCCGCAGATCCGTTTTGAACTGACAGAGCAGGGTAGAACACTGGGAATGGACACGGCCACTTTGTCGCAACAGGTATTGCAGTCATTTGGTGGTGAGATTGTCCAACGTTTTCAGCGTAATAAAGACGAAGTAAAAGTTCGGGTTCGTTATCCTGAGCAAAAACGCCAGAATATGGCCGACATTATGCAGTCTAGGGTTCGCACACCAAATGGTACTGTGGTTCCTTTAAGTACAGTTGCCAACGTGGTGTCAGAGTATCAGCAAGATGAAATTACCCGTATTGATAGCTTACGGGCCATTTATATCACGGCTGTTGTTGATAAGAATATTGTTGCTCCCAACGAATTGGTTGCTAGCTTGCAACAGGGTATGGTTCCTGAGTTGCAACGTCAGTACCCTGACCTGAGTGTCCACTTTGCTGGTGAAGCAGAGCAGCAACAAGAAGCTATGAGCTCGATGAGTAATATGTTCGTTGTTGCCTTATTAGCGATTTATGTTCTGCTGGCAGTGCCGCTGAAATCCTACATCCAGCCATTGCTGATCATGACGGCCATTCCATTCGGTATCGTCGGGGCAATATTGGGGCACTGGTGGAATGATTTAACAATCAGTATTTTGTCGCTCTTTGGCATTTTGGCGCTTAGCGGGGTAGTTGTGAATGACAGCTTGCTACTGGTATCGCGGTTTAATGAGCTGAGGGAGGATAAAAATGTGCCAGTGAAGCAAGCAATCAAAGAAGCCTGTTCAGGACGCTTGCGGGCTGTGCTGCTTACATCCGTAACGACTTTCGCCGGATTGACCCCATTGCTCGGTGAAACGTCAATGCAGGCGCAGTTCTTGATCCCGGCAGCAGCCTCTTTAGGTTATGGGATTTTGTTTGCTACCTTGATCACTTTGATCCTAATTCCGGCTTTGTTATTGATCCAATGTGAAATCAAGTCGTTACTGGCTAAACTGGTCAACATAATGAACAGTGATAATAAGGTAGCTCAATCATGTTAAACCTGCTGCTGGTCGAAGACGATTTGGACTTGGCGATAGCTGTTGTTGATTACCTGGAACTTGAATCAATTCAGTGTGACCACGCCGTAAACGGCGTGGTTGGCTTGAACCTGATTCAGAAAAACCCGTATCAGGTAATTATTTTGGATCTGAACCTGCCTCGGATGGATGGGCTAACAGTGTGCAGACAAATGCGCGAGCAGGGCAATGATACGCCAGTATTGATGCTAACTGCTCGTGACAGCCTGGACGATAAATTGGTTGGCTTTGATTCGGGAGCCGATGACTATTTAGTCAAGCCGTTTGCGATGGAGGAGTTAATCGCAAGGGTAAAGGTGCTGTCTCGTCGCCGCAGTGGGCAGGTTAATAAACTCACCGTCGAAGATATCGAGTTAGATCTCAATCAGAAGCAGGCCCATCGCAATAAGCAGCCACTGAAGTTGTCGCCAACTGCTATTAAAATCCTTGAAGTCTTGATGCGAGAAAGCCCTAATCCAGTTTCAAGAGAGGTATTAATGCAGCGAGTCTGGGGAGATGAGCAGCCAGATAGCAATAGTTTGAAAGTGCATATTTTTAACTTGAGAAAGCAACTTGATTTGGCTGGTGGGCCATCACTGATCCAGACGGTGACTGGCTTTGGTTTCGCATTGAGGGGATCTGATGAAGATCAGGCTTAGCCTTAGGCTGTATTTTCTTGCGGCGATGCTCTTTCTTGGTGTGACGCTGGTAATGGTATTTTCTGCGCTGACTGCAAGTTATTTCATCAAAGGGCTAGATACAGCCATGCGTGACGTCATGCTGGGTGTTGCTGAAGTTGAAGGCGTTCAGGCGGGTTTGCCCAGGCTGGTCATAGGGTTTGATATCGCGAGTGAATGGCAAGATGTTCCCAGCGACATACGGCAACATATTACAGTGCCGCCTACAGAGCCCTTCGTACTTGAAAAATTTATTGATGAAGGGATGCTATTAACGCCGCCTGAGGCGGCGTATTTTGTGACCTTGGTGATTAATACTCGAGGTGAGAAGCGATTTGTCTCTCGCTCTTTTATCGGTGATATTCCTGAAGGTATGGAGCGAGGGGACTTTGACCACTTCTTATGGATTATCATTTTTTGTATTACAGGTATTGTTACCTTTTCGGCTTTGTTGATCTTGATGATGCGCTCGGTTGCGTCACCCGTGGAGAGATTGCGAGATTGGGCCAAATCATTAAGTGCCGATAATCTTAAACAACCGCCGCCAGATTTTCGATATAACGAACTGAATGCATTGGCAAAAATTGTACGAAGTAGCCTAAGCTCGGTACAAGGTAGCCTTGAACGAGAGCAGGTGTTCTTGCGCCATGCAAGCCATGAACTTCGAACCCCGATTGCTGTTATTCGTACCAATACCGAACTGCTGAAGAAGATTGGACTTCATGATGAAGCAAAATCCAAAGCTGTTGTTGAGCGTATCGAGCGCGCAGGCATGACGATGACCCATCTGACTGAAACCTTGCTCTGGATGAGCCGAGAGAATGACTTGCCCCTACCAGAACAAGAAATTGACCTATCTGCCTTGGTTCAGGAACTTGTCGAGGAGCTGCGCTACCTGCTGCAGGGGAAATCTGTCACAGTTGACGTAGAAACCACTTCTTACTTAATACAGCTACCAACCATAGGATGTCGAATTGTTCTAGCCAACTTAATTAGAAATGCTTTTCAGCATACCCAGCAGGGCAGGGTGGTTATCGAGCAATCAAAAAATTCTGTGCTTATCGAGAATGTGAATACAGACCGAGTATTTGATGAAACCAGTGATTTAGGTTTTGGCTTGGGGTTAGATCTCACCGATAAACTGATTAAACGATTTGGTTGGCATTATGAACACCGAAAAGAGCCTGCAGGCCATGTCGTAAGAGTGGGCTTTTGAGCTGATTTATGGTGCGCGTTATATTTGCCCATTATCAATACGAGTGCGGTCTACAGCAGAAATAAGAATGAGGGTTACAGGGTATGTGGCGCTAGATATAGAATCTAGCGCCATCATGTAAAAATGATCCTGTTCATAATGTAACCAGATCCTATCTGGTTTATAGATTGTATTTTTTACCGCAACTAGGGCAAATGAAGCTAATTTTAATACTTGCAAATGTACCTAGAAATGAGCGTTTAACACGGTTCATCTTTTTTTTACTTTTACACTCATCACACAACATTAGAGTGAAACTCCAGCTTGGATTCCGATAACTCTGTCAGTACCTACATTAACTAGCCAACAGTGCCACTAATAAATTTAATATATTCACCGTGAATAATTCAACTGCTTGTTATTCATCGCGTTTGTGCTGATTCTGTCCGCGGGCGAGAATAATAGCAATATTATTTCTCGTGTAAAGCGATATAGTC
Organism: Photobacterium sp. HL06; assembly: GCF_059552575.1. NCBI lineage: Bacteria > Pseudomonadati > Pseudomonadota > Gammaproteobacteria > Vibrionales > Vibrionaceae > Photobacterium > Photobacterium sp. HL06. The sequence goes on along the minus strand of NZ_CM183914.1, from coordinate 2,350,005 downwards.
ATATTTTTGACGATGGATGAAACCAATATATATGATCACGTTTTTATATTATGTCATATATAATATTCATATTTTAATAAGCGTACTAATAGCGCTCCAACCTTCTATAGCAAGATCTATCGCCTCGAAAAATCCATATGGAATATCACGCTATTGTGTGTTTTGTAACCTTTATACTGCACAAACATGGCTAAGATCTGTTTCGTCACATTAGTGCTTTCTGCACAACTTAGAGAAACACTATCAGGGCCCTGGAGTGGCAAACTTTGAAGAATTACACTTGCCAAGAGCTTAAATTTGATAGTGCACATTATTATAAGCTACTCTAATATAATGAATTAATTTACATTGTTGATGAGCCGAAGAGAATGTTCTCGGCTGTTGAGGAGCGAGAAATGAATGCACCAAGCTGGGATCTTTCCATTGCCTATAATGATCTTTCCGATCCGAAAATAAATCAGGATATTAAGGTTGCGGAAGATAAAGTTGCGGCTTTCGCATCATTGAACCCGGATCGCCTTGATGATCTGATGAAGGCGATTGTGTTGAAAGATCAGCTTTCTATCATAGTGAGAACGTTATCCAGCTATGCCAACTGTCTTTCCTCGGTCGATGCATCCGATGATGGGGCGAAAAAGCTAGCTGGTAAAGTTGACAAGTTATTTTCGGCATTTGAACAAGCGGTCAATCCTTTTCTTCAGGCGTTGGTGCATTTGAATGACGATGAGTTCAACACGGTACTGGCAGGCAATGAATCGCAGGGCAAACTTGAAGCGCACCGTTTTAAGCTTGAGCGCGAAAGGCTGAAACGAAACCGCCTGCTGTCTGTTGGTGAAGAGCAGCTATTGTCAGCGATGAATGTTGATGGCCGAAATGCCTGGGGCCGTCTGTATGACAACCTGACCGGTAGCCTTTCAGTGACGTTGAAAATGGCTGATGGATCTGAAGAGAACATGGGGCTATCTCAGGCGGCGAGTATTCTTTATGGGCCAGATATTGAACGTCGGGAGCCTGCCTGGAAGGCGATTTCGGAAGTCATGCGAGTTCATGAACAGAGTTTTGCGGCTATTTTAAATGGCCTGGCTGGTGGACGGCTGACTGAGTATGAAAAACGTAGTCATACCGAGCAGGTACACTTTCTCGATTCCAGCTTGCATACCAGTCGCATCGAAAAGAGTACGTTGGATGCGATGCTCAAGGTTGCCAAAGATAACAAGGCAGTAGGGCGCAATGCAGGCCTGCAAATGGCCAAGCTGTTTGGCACTGATAAACTCAAACCTTGGGATGAACTGGCGTCTATGCCAGCACTGGCTGGTGACGAGAGTGACAGCTATAGCTTTGAACAGGGCATAGCGATTATCCGTGAAGCCTTTGCTGGTGTGGATCCGGAAATGGCAGATTTTGTCGATATGATGGTCGAAAGGCAGCTAATCGATGCTGCGCCGCAGCCAACCAAACGTCTTGGCGCATATTGTACCAAGTTCGCCAATACCCGTACCCCGTTAGTATTTATGACATGGGGCGGCAGCATGTCAGATGTACTGACCCTTGCCCACGAGCTAGGCCATGCCTTCCATAACTGGGTAATGCGAGATATGCCTTTGGTTCGTAGTGAATATCCAATGACATTGGCCGAAACGGCTTCTATCTTCGCCGAAAATATTGTCCGCGATGCGCTGATGGAGAAAGCAGAAAGCGATCAGGAAAAATTAATGATGCTGTGGGAAGAAGCGCAATCAGCACTGGCTTTGATGATCAACATTCCTGTCCGCTATGAGTTTGAAAAAGCCTATTATGAGCAACGTCAGCAGGGTGAATTTACGCCGGGCCAATTTAGGGAGCTGATGGCTGATACATGGCGAGAGTGGTACGGTGATGCTATGGATGAAACTAACGAAATGTTCTGGGCCAGCAAACTACATTTCAGTATTCCAGAGATCAGTTTCTACAACTACCCGTATCTGTTTGGTTACCTGTTCAGCAAAGGAGTCTATGCCCAGCGTGCTGTAAAAGGTGAGCAGTTTTACGCTGATTATAAAGCCTTGTTGCGTGATACAGGCTCAATGACGGCTGAAGATGTTGTAATGAAGCATTTAGGAATGGATATCAGACAACCAGAATTCTGGCAGCAAAGCATTGATACGGTTGCTATGCAGGTGCAAGAATTTGAGATGTTGCTGACAAAACTTATACCATCTAAGTAACTCCTGCTCTATTACGGAAAACGGCCTAACATGGTGATGTTAGGCCGTTTGCTCTCTTCACTTCGATATGGAAATCAATTAGAAGCTATATCGTGCACCTAGCTGGTAGCTCATCTCTTTTAGATCATCAAATGCACGGTGCTGAAGGTTTGCCTCGATGCTCATATGATCGGAAACTTTGAAGTTGTTACCTAGACGTAGCTCATACAGCGTATCGTCGTAACCTGCCACGCGCATCGCTGGCTCTACAGTCCATTGATCCATCAACTGGTAGCGGGCACCAATTTCACCAGTCAGGCCAGAGTCATCGCCTTTAATGGTTGTGCTGTTATTAGAGAAGCCGAATGCGTTAATATCAAGTTCAACTTCTGAACGAGAGAAGCCAGCTAGGCCATATACAGTGAAATCATCATTGATTGGGTGAAAATAACCCAAACCAAGAAGACCGTGGGAGATTGTTAGATCGTCTTTTGCTGTTGCGTCACCACGGGTTTCTAAGAAGAAGTTATCCGTAAAGTTCCAGCTACCGCGAAGGTACATACCTGCAGTGTTATCTGTAGTAGAAGCAGTCTGATCCCAAACTGATGCCGAAGAAATCAGGTCGTGGTTGTAAGAGCTCAGCTGCAAACCACCAGAAATATAGTTAAAGTTTTGCGTTAGATTGTGGCTCGCAGCGTCTGTTGATTCCGCTTGAACAGAAAAAGTTGTAGTCAAAATAGCAGCAAGTGGAAGTAATGCGAATTTTTTCATTGTTAAAGCCTGATTAGGTTAGTTAAAAACGACAAAACGACAAAACGACCAATGTTGTTCTCGTTTTAGAATATGTGCGGATGGTACACATCATAAAAACACTGTGCAATAACTTTTTGAACGGTGTTTTGTATTTCGCGGTTGATTGGATGCTTATTGAGCGCAAGGATTGTTTTTTATAAAAATGTGCTGGATGTATGCTTATGGAGCGTTATGTATTGCTTGGTAAATAACCAAGATCACATTTATTCCAGATACTCGTGTAGTTGCTATTCAATCAGCAACACTTAGTCTTTATGATAATGAGTGTACTCATTGAATAGGACAAGGAATGCCATGAAGAATACGTTTAACCACACTCTGCCTAATGCAGAAGGCTATTTTGGTGAATATGGCGGTAGTTTCATTCCTGAAGAACTACAAAAAATAATGGTCCAAATCACAGCTGCTTATGATGAATGCCGTCAGGATCCGGCATTCCAGGATGAGCTGGCACGTCTGTATAAGCACTTTGTCGGGCGCCCGAGCCCGATATTCCATGCTGAGAATTTATCTGCCAAATACGGCACTCCGATTTATCTTAAGCGCGAAGATCTTAACCACACGGGTGCTCATAAAATTAACCATTGTCTGGGTGAAGCCTTAGTTGCCAAGAAAATGGGCAAGAAGAAATTGATTGCCGAGACCGGAGCTGGACAGCATGGTGTTGCATTGGCAACGGCAGCGGCCTTGGTGGGGTTGGAATGTGATATTTATATGGGGGAGGTAGACATTGCCAAAGAGCACCCGAATGTTGTGCGAATGCGAATTCTAGGAGCCAATGTTATTCCGGCAACCCATGGTCGCAAGACATTAAAAGAAGCCGTAGATGCAGCGTTTGAAGCTTACTTGAAGGATCCGATTAACCAGCTGTATGCCATCGGCTCGGTTGTTGGCCCACATCCATTCCCTATGATGGTAAGGGATTTTCAGTCAATCATTGGCAACGAGGCTCGTATCCAGTTTAAGGAGATGACAGGTAATTTACCCCAGAACTTGGTTGCCTGTGTCGGTGGTGGTTCGAATGCAATGGGATTATTCACCGCATTTTTAGAGGATCAGGATGTCGCTATTCACGGTGTTGAGCCTGCCGGCCGTTCAATGACGGAAGTGGGAGAGCACGCGGCAACTTTGTCTTTGGGTGAGCCGGGTGTCATGCATGGCTTCAAATCCTATATGCTCAAAGACGATCAAGGAGAGCCGCAGGAAGTATACTCGGTTGCTAGTGGTTTAGATTATCCTTCTGTAGGTCCGCAGCATAGTTACCTGAAAGATATTGGGCGTGCAAATTACGGCACAGCGGATGATCAGGAAGCCATTGATGCCTTTTTCGAGCTATCGCGTTGCGAAGGTATTATTCCGGCGATTGAATCAGCCCATGCTGTGGCTTATGCGCTGAAATTAGCAAAAGCTGGTGAAAAAGGCTCAATCCTCATTAACCTGTCCGGGCGTGGGGATAAAGATATAGATTTTGTCGTAGATAATTACGGCAAGGATTATGGCATCGAGTCTTTATTAAAAACGAGCTAATAGTTTTAATGCATCGATAATAATAAGAAAGCCAGCTCTTGGGAGCTGGCTTAAGTTTTGACATTCAAAGAGGTTAGTTCTTTCAATATCGTTGTGGAGTCTTGTTAGCTGAAGGCAACTCCCAAGCTTAGCAATACCATCACCATCGCTGTTAAGAAGCCAAGCAGTGGGCCGATAAATTTAAGCCAGGAAGAATAGGAAACACGTCCGATAGCAAGACCGCCCATCACCACGCCAGAAGTCGGGGTAACTAAGTTAGGTAGGCCAGATGCTGACTGGAATGCTGTCACTACTAATTCACGACCGACACCCGCAAAGTCTGCAAGTGGCGCAAGTACTGGCATAGAAAGAACAGCCAGGCCAGAAGATGAAGGCACAACCAGACACAGTACAGCTTCAACCCAATAGATGGCATTGATAAAGGCGACTTCGTGCAGCCCACCCAGCAAACCTTCGGCATAGTTTAGAATGGTATGGGTAATATTGCCGTTATCCATCACGACTACTAAACCGCGGGCAATAGCGATAATTAATGCAACACCAAGCAAGTCTCGGGCACCGTTGACGAAACTGTCGGTGATTTCAACTTCTGACAGGCGGCCGACAAAACCGACGACAATACTGGCACCAATAAACAGAGCAGACAGCTCGGCCATCCACCAGCCAGCGATAGATACACCCCACATCATTACCGCAAACGTCAGGGCGAAAATTGCTAATACCGCTTTGCGCTTTCCTGTTAGTTCAGGAGCTTGCTGCTCTTTGCTATGTAGGAAGTGCTTTTGGTTTTCATCTTTTTGGTGGGCAACAATAGATTGCATTGGATCGCGCTTAACTTTCTCGGCATAGCGCATCACATAGATAACACATGCCAGCCAGCCTAGTACCAAAATAATGGCGCGCAGGGCGAAGCCTTCCATGAAGTTGATTTCGGCAGCATTGGAGGCAATGACGGTAGCAAATGGGTTGATGGTTGAGCCCAGGCAGCCGATGCCCGCACCAACCATAATGATTGCCACACCAACAATGCTGTCATAACCGGCTGCAATCATGACTGGGATCAGCAGGGCATAGAAAGGAATGGTTTCTTCTGCCATTCCATAGACAGTTCCGCCCAAGGCGAATAAGCCCATTAGGATTGGGATCATCCACTTTTCACGTCCGGACAGGCGTTTCATAGTGCCTGCGATACCTGCATCAATTGCCCCCGTTTCAGTTACTACGGCCAAGAAGCCGCCGATAACCAAGACAAACAGTGCCACATCAACCGCGCGAGCCGCATAGCTAGCAGGATCGTAGAAGCCTTGAATGGGTGCCATTAGTACATCAACGATACCTTGCGGGTTTGCATCGACAGTTTGGTATGAGCCTACCAGCGGAACCATACGGTTCAGCACTTCATTATTTTCCATCTGATATTGGCCTGCCGGGATCACCCAGGTCAGTACCGCCATCAATACAGTGAGCAACATCAAAATGGTATAGGCAGAGGGAAATTTTATTTTAGTCATACAGATGTCCTTTTCAGATGGGGCAAGCCGCCCCATGAGCGGGTGGTAACCACCTCTAATTTATGCAATGTAATCTAGGCCACGAAATCGATGATCTCTTGTGGCGACAGATTGGCAAGTCCCATCTTTTTCAGCGTCCGCCCGCTGGTGAAGTAGTCGGTATCGTTATAGGCATTATCTATGTGCAAGCAGGAGGTGATAAGCGGTGTTTCAACTCCGGCCAGCTGACCCAATTCATAGCACGGAACCAGTAAATAGGCAGCATCTTCTGTGATGTAGCGATTACTGGCAGAATTGGGTGCACTGTTTAATTTTCCGTGTGTTTCCGAGGTACGGTTAACCTCGTAAACACTTTCGCAGTCCATGGCATAGAGTGCATTCATTGCATCAAGTTCTGGTTGCAGTTCTAGCCCTAGTGCGTTTCCTATTGCCTGACGTTCGCTTTCCATTACCGCTGCGGCTTTTGCTGTCGAGACCGAACAGCAGTCTTTGTAGTAGTTGAACTGGCCGTCAAAGTTTTCCAGCAGGCCCATATTGAGTGTTGTAAGCAGAGGGTGGCCACCGAAGTTGATATTTTCCAGGCCGGCTTCGATGACACTCCCCAGTGGTGTCAGAGGCAATGGCATGACAGGCTGTAGCGCTTCGATCGCTTTTTTGGTTTGGCTGGCAGGGAAGGCCGAGACAGGCAGGTATTCTTTCATCCCAAGAATTGCCAGTTCGGCAGGGCCAATAATCCGGGTTGCCCAGGGAATGGAAATGGCATCGACAAAAGTGATTTTAAGCTCACCATAGCCTTGCTCTTGCTTGATGCGGTTTAATACCAGTGAGCCGTAGTTACCGGGCATCAACATGATGATTTGCCCATCACGTAAGTGCGGGAGCATGCTGGTGAACAGAGGTTCCTGGGCAAACGAGGGGACAGGCAGGACTAGCAAGTCTGAGTACGCGATGGTTTCTTCAAGATCGCGACTGATTTTATCTATCGATTGAAAACCGGCATAGGCGAGCGGAACATCGTTGAAGCTCGATAGGGCTTCGATACCGCCACGCTTTTCAATATCCCCCAAAGGCTGATCAAACCCTGCTGCGCCATACAAACAGACATCAGCCCCTTGAAGTGTGAAATGGTATGCCGCTGTTAACCCGGCGTTTCCTGAGCCGATAACAGATACACGAGGTGCCATAGTTCTTCCTTTTTGTAACGTGTTTTTCGTGTTTCCAGATTAAGGAAGAACCCAATTGGGGTGCCAATGACGAAGGCGCAAACTACCATGCAAAAAAGTTATACTCTCCGATTGTCATGTTAGTAAATTATTGATATTTAACTAATTGTTGGCTGTGATGATGTGAGCTATAGTCTCGGGTTATCTGTGATGTCGCGCATCTAAGCTTTCATCAAGGTCTCGCATCGGACCGATTTTAAGGTAGATATCCAACTCGTTGGCAAGCAGTAGGAACTGCTCGATAAATTGCTCAGCATGGCGATGAATAGGCTTGAGTGCCGGATAGAGAATGTCGAACTCGAAGGGAAGGCTAAATACCAACGGACGCATCACGACTTGAGGATGTTCATTTTCTATATGTGCGGTAAATGGATCGGTAATGGCAATCCCGACTCCTTCACGAACCAAGGCTGCTGCAGTACTGGCTAACGAGACCTCAATTTGTTCTACGGTTGACAGATTATAGCGGCGCAATAGGACATCAATGCGTCGCTGGATGGCATCTTTTTCGTGACGGATCAGCATCTGATCGGCGATATCATAAATGTCGATTACCGAGCGTTTGGCTAGCGGGTTATCAGCCGGGATCAGGCAGACGCATTCACACTCTATTTTTTGTGCTTTTACGCCTGCCAGATGTTCGTCGACAAAGGCAAACCCAATATCTGTTGTCTGGCTTTGAATTCGGCGGAGTACTTCTTCCGAGCGATAGGTCTTGAAACCGACCTTCATCCGCGGCGCATTCTTGAGAAATGTTGCCAGAATGCGGGGAAGGTAGGCATTTGATAATAATGGCATTGCTGCAATATTCAGGCTGCCGAAATGGCTGGAACGGATGGATTCGGCAGCATGATCGAGGCCGGTAACTGCGTCAAAGACTTTGGCGACTTCCAGATAGAATGCTTGCCCCTCGTCACTCAGGACTAATCGGTTTCCTTTACGGATAAACAGGTTGAAACCAAGGCGTTGCTCTAGTCCAGACAGCAATCGGCTGACGGCGGGTTGACTCAAGTTCAGGCGCTCAGCTGCTGCAGTGACAGTCTGGCATTCGACAATTGCTCTAAATGCGTTGAGTTGGGATAGCTTCATTAGAGTAGTGCCATTCTCATTTGCTTACTAATTATGGCCGTAAGCTATCAGATCTCATTATAAAATACTCATAAAGCACGCTATAACCGTGACAGTTAACGTAAAAAGATTGTGGCAGCCAATAATGCGCAAAAAGTTACCGCGAGATAATCATCTCTTATCATTTAGAAAAAGTATGAGGTGGAAGGGTATTGCTAAGGCACTAAGCTTAACTCTGTACCTGATCGTCTCGGGGAGAACAGGTTAAACTCTTGCTATAAAATCAACTAAAATGACTCCGGAACTCTTTAGGTAAGATCCCTGTATGACATTTAAAAAACTTGGTCATATTTGTTGGCTCATCAAATCCAGTTTTAAAGCAAATCTCCTTAATGCTATAGTCGCTGTTGGCTAACAATCTTTTTATTTCAAGTACAAGCCTTTCATCAATAAAGTGTCTAATCGTTTTTCCTGTGAACTCTTTACATATAGTATTTAACTTTCGATAGGTAACATTCAATTCGTCGCAATAAAATTGTGAGTTTCTTGATTTGAATACGTTTTCTTCTACTAATTTTTGTAATCGAATAAAGACTGAATATCCTTTTTTATTATCAATGAAACCTTGTTCTCTAGCTTGCTTACGCTCTACATAATGCATTAACGTTGTCAGTTGACAACGGATAATTTCTTCTTTCAGTACGTCTTCTGAACGTAGATATTCACGGTACATCACTTCAAACAATGCAATGAAGTCTTCATATAGGTCATCGTCATCGGGAATAGCAAGCTTCGGCGAGTTAAGCGCGCAGTTAAATAATTTATAGTACAACTTGTCACTTAATCCCTCGAGGTTTCGATTAATGAACTCCTCAGTGAAATAAAGGATATATCCGTTAGCATTATCGTTGTCTTCAAAAGCGTGTAGTTGCCCTTTACAAACAAAGAACAATGACATTCCCTCGTAGTTAAAATCAGTGAAATCTATATGGTGAAACCCTTCGCCATCTATGAAAAAAACGATGGCAAAAAAGGTGAGGCGATGGGGAGTATAAGGATTTGCATTATACTCTCGTCCTTTTTCGAAAAACACTTTCAGGGGGGACACAACAAAATCACTATTATTAAATGAGTTAATAAAACTAGTGTTGATGATCTCATTTTTCATGAGTTTCCCCCGATGTGAAATTTACATTATATCACAACTATTTAGAGGGTTTTTGATATGTATCTCAATAGTCTACCGTCATAGTCGATCTTTTTATCAAGGGAAATGATTTTATACTGTGCGATCAGATCAGTTACAAGAGTAAATGATCAGATTGCACATGCATAGGGATACATAGAGAGCTGAGTAAGGACTTTCGTAACACCTATTCCACGTATGGGATATCGAAGGCAGGACAAAGCGGTTCAATCAACAGTGTTAGAGGTTTACCGTACATCGATAGTATTTCTTGCCTGAGTGGTGGACAATCAAATGTCGAACTTCACGAGCTAACAGGAGGTTTGCGGTCTTCAATGGACGTCAAAATCTTTAAAATCATCCAAAGAACGACAATATATCCCACAGTCGTTTCTATATATCACCCCCTGAACCTCCTTGCCGTCTGGAAGTACGATTACTATCATTTGTTTTAGATTATAAATGCTGCCTGTATGTGTATCACATACGTTTGGGAAATCGTTGTTTTTAAATAGCTCAATTAACTCGTGTTTATTCACAGTGTATCTCATTATTGAGTGAATTTGTCGCGTTAGGAGGCACGGTGTAATGGTTAGTCATTTAACTTAATTAATTAATCCGGTTGTGATGCCAATTTACATATTTTACCTTATTCATTATCAGAGTAGGGTAAGAGTATATTTCAAACTGAGCCATACAATGGAATCACTACCGGATTAAGTTATAATAAAATATCAATGCTTAATACATAGAGTGATGCTAAATCACAATTATTATTCTTCAGCTCAACTATATGATTAGCTAGATGTTAGTTTAATGACAGGATTAGTAATATAGAGCGATACCGGCACTTAAGTTATCATTGCCATCACTGTCTGTAGATGCTGCTTCAGCCCATAATTCCAAGTTTTCAAATCCTTGATATTTTACTCCTGCCACTAAGAGGTCATCGTCTGCTGAATCTAAGTTAGCATTTCTTCTTGTATGCCCGATAGAAAGTTTAGTATCGTTTATTTTATAACTTATAGCGACACCCCAGTTATTTTGGTCACCAGTAGTGGGGTTGTTTTCAACCAGTTCATATAAACCGGCAACATAAAAATTATCGATTTTATAACTCATCGCAAGCGTGTTTCGGTGATAATCAGTCGGTACCATACGGTCGATATCTACACGGCTCAGAGCGACATATAGATTATCTTTGGTAAATAACAAACGATAACCTAATGCATCGGAATCTTCATCGTTTGTATCAATCAGAGACAGATTAGTTACTTTAGCCTGTAAAGTACCATTAGCAAATTTCGGTGTTGCATAGGAAAGGACATTAAAGCCGTATCCGCCCTGGTCAAATAACATGTTAGGGTTTTGAGAGTAGGGCTCCCAACTGTTAGTTTTAAACAAGTCTAATACACGATATACATCTAGATAGTTACCGCTTGGCCCCTGGCCGATTACAGCGGTGCCATACTTGGTTGGAAGTGCAATGACGGCAGTTCGAACCCAGATGTCGTCATCGCTGTCAAAGGGGCTACTAGGGCTTATTGATGAGTTAAGTTGTGAGTTAGCTGCTGGAGCAAAGTCGACATCTAAATGATAAACAGCTTTGAAGTTCTCATATTTATACATGCCTTTAGCACCGATTGATGCTCGGACAACCTCGGTATTGATGTCTTCATCTTCAAATGACGTCGTGCGTACCTCAATAGCACCAAATAAAGGGCTATCGGATACCTCAAGCTTACTGTCATTAGCCAATGAGGTTGTCGAGACGATGCTTGCTACTGCCGCAAAACTATAGGTGGCAAGTGTTATTTTGTTCACAATTATAAAGTCCTTCTTCTTGGTATTTATTAGTAAGTTATTATTAATCAGAGTCAGATATAAAAAAGGTGGAATTAGTGTCGGTTTAATTAAACAACATCGAGCAAGACCACCAAGGCTAAACTAAGGTTCTACATTCCCATTTCATTCTGCAGCGAGTTTTTGACCTCTACTTCCCGGGTTATACGAGTGCCATCACTTAACTCAAACTCAACATCAACCCAGTCACCGCTATATAACGTATCTTTTAAGCCCATTAGCATGACGTGTAGGCCACCCATTTTGAGTTCTGTTTTTGATTTTGCGGGAACAGCAATGTGGTGAACCGGCTCCATGCTAACGATGCCATCTTTTTGTTTTATTGTATGGAAATGGGCCATTTTTGCAGCCGGTGAATGTACCGATGTCAACAAAACATCTTCATCGCCAGTGTTGGTAAACGTCATAAAAATTGCGGTATTACTACTTCCAGCAACAGGCTCTTTAACCCAGCAATCGTTAGTTTTAATTTGAGCAACAGCGTTATTTGCTAAACACAAAAATACCAGTGATGCTAACCACTTATTCATACTTTTCGCCTTTTCATTATGTTGTTAATTGCAATAATTCAAACTTTTAGTTGTATCGGTACATGTTTAAGGTATTACTTCTCTGCACAGAATGATCTATCTGTGTAGAGTGGAATTACAGCGAGAGTAGTCGGCCTTTATGGCTGCCGAACAGTACTAACGAATAAGCTAACCTTGTAGGTACTCTTTAATGGTTTTTGTTATTTTTGATGGTGAGGTGCCGTAGCCAAAAATTTCAATGAACTTTCCTTCTTTATCCATTAGATAAATAAAGGCACTATGAAAAATGGTACCACTGCCACCATCTGCTTTTTTTGAGCGACCAAAGGTTGCATTGAATGCTTTCGCGGCGGCAGAAATTTGTGTTTTCGTGCCGGTTAAACCAACAATATTTGGGTGAAATGCTGTTACGTATTTAGCTAAACGAGCTACATCATCAATTTCTGGATTAATTGTGATCAATAAAGGTTGCACCTCCTCATTAAGGGTATCAAGTTGTGACATCGTCTGAACTATATCTGTCATCGTTGTTGGACATATTATCGGGCATGATGTGAACCCAAAAAATACCAATCTGAGTTTGCCGTTGTACGAGGCTTCGGTTACTTGGTTTCCATGATGATCTATGAGTTCAAAGTTTCCTGGAATGAGCTCCTGGGCTATTGTGACTCTGGACAGGAAAATAACCAAAATAAATAATAGTCGAATTTTCATTTTCTTCACTACCACGATTAAATTCAAATTAATGAGTTAACTCACTTAAGAGGCCTTCACACTCCCAGGGCAATGCCCCATAGACTCGTTTGATTTCTAAACCATCGGCATCGAAAACTATCGTTGCTGGCATACCCAATAACTTAAACTGATAAAACAAGTTATTGGTGTCGAATAGCAATGGGAGATTAGCTACCTTTAGTCGATTAAAGAGTGCGGTACTTTTCTCAAGGCTATTGGCATCAGTATTGATTGGCAGTACGTTATAACCCTGTTCTTTGGCTTGTTGTATCGAAGCATCTAATTCTGGTAGCTCTTTTAAACAAGGTGCACACCAGGTTGCCCAGAAATGCAGTATTGTAATTTCACTATCAGAATTTATGTCATTGATGAGGTTTTGCGTGCCTTTTTCATTAACAACACTCGCTTCATATTGATCAATTTTGCTGCCTTGTGATTGAACTAATGATTGATCTATGCACTCTGCTAAAGCGCTATTCATGCCTAAACTCAGACAAAGGAAAATGAAAACTCTACTCATTTTATATCTACCTAGTGGCAATAGTTGTTAGTTAACGCCATTGTGATTCCCGCAATATCTTGCGGAAAGCCAGCCAGCAACCCCTTTAACTGACGTTTTTTCATATCAAACAGGGCAACTTCGCCACTGTTTTTGACTGAGACGGCGAGCAGGCGAGAGTCTGATGTTACGACACCATTATCAGGGGCTCCATCAAGCGTTATACGGTGCTCAACTGAGCCTTTTATAAGATTAACAAATGCTATTTCTCCTTTTTCGCCAATGATTGCAGCCGTTGTGTCGATCCAGCCTGTATTTATCGCCACGGGCTTTTCGACCGTTTTAAGGCTGTTTATTTTTTCAAAAGTAATGGCTGAAATGACAGTGACTGTGCCATCGTCATAGTTCGGGACCATGATTTTTGCGCCATCGGCTGTGCCCCAGGGTCTGCCAGGTTTTTTGCCAACATTAATTTCTGCAATTTTTTCGAAATTAATCAAATCTAGGACATAAACAATATTCTTCTTGGCATCACTAATAAAACCATAGCTACCGTCGATACTACGGGTGAGAGCCGACAACCCAATTGCTTTTTCGGCTAGATGAATCTTATGGGCGACTTTATTTGTGATCAGATCGATGACAAGAAGTAGCCCCTGCTCCCGCTCAGTAACATAAAGTTGAGAACCATCGAAACTAAAGGAAACCAGATCACCACTCGTTATACCCTCAACATGGGCTAGAGTTTGCCCGCGATGAATATTTTTTACTTCCAAGATATTATTTTCAGCATCAAAAATAGCCAGGTTAAAATCAAGCGGACTTAATGTAATAAAATCAGGTCGCAACTGCAGTGGAATAGTATGTTGTTCCATTTCTGTCGACTTGAGATTAACAAGTGTTAATTCTTTATCTTCAGGGTGAGAGACAATTAATACGTCCATCCCTTTTGAGGCAGTGATGCCTCCTGGCTTTTTGTCGAACTGAATGGAACTGGCTTTCAATCCCTGCTCTAGATCCAATACCTCCACAGAACGTTTTGATTGGCTTACTGTAAATGCGTATCGTGCACCATCGTCAAAGCCTGAGGACAAGGCCTGCGAGGTGTATAGTATGCTTACAATCAGTAAGCTTTTCGTGATCAGTTTTATCATGCTCTTCACCTTAATTCAGGCCTAGCCATGGATAAATCAAGTCACTAATAACATGGAAGTTATCTGTGATAAGTACCAAGCCAAAGCTAATAATTAATATCATAGAGACGAAGCCGATCTTGCTGCTATATTTCGCCAGGCCTTCCAGTAAAGGTAATGACTTCGATAGGAATATAGCTGCGAGCAAAAACGGTACGGTGATGCCGATGGAGAATAAAAACATCACTAATGCGCCAGTTAAAGGGCTTCCTAATGAACCGACATAAATAAACAGGGTTGCGATAATAGCCCCGCCAAAACAAGATATGCAGCCCAATGAGAATGCTATCGCGACCAGTGCTGAGCTCCATATACCTCGCTTGTCTAATTTTGCCACATAGTTGGCACCGGGGATGTTACAAACCATCGGAGCATGGGTTCGTATTCCCATCCATATCCCTAAGGCAATGACTAACACGCCAGCAATGATGCTAATCATACGGCTAGACTCTGAAAACAAAATTTGAGCTTCTTTGCCTGAATAGCCGACAAATGCTCCGGCTGATGTAAAGAGGATGATAAAGCCGCCGGTAAAAGCCAACGCGACCTGAATGAGCCTAATTTTTGAGGTTTTATCGAGTTGTTTAAATTGAGATAAATTTTCAGCCGTAACACCGGTCATCGTAACTAAGTAAATCACTAACAGCTGTAATAGGCATGGCGTCAATACTGCTGAGAGTAAGCCAGCTGATAAGCTCAAGACTAATAGTGGTGTGAAAGCTGTTTTCGTTTGCAGTTCATCTGGAATTTGAACAGGGTATTGCCAAACATAGGCAAGTTTCCAACGTTTGTCTGGCTCGGCAGCATAAAGATTATACTCTCCCCAGCGATGGAATAGTTCTAAGCGCACCTCTTTGGTCGATGGGCTAATAACGGGGTTGCCTAAAGTATCTTTTTTTGGGAAAAGGAATATATTTGTACGGTGATGTTCTACTTCCTCCGGTCCCTCGGCCCGGATCGGTGAATAACGTTTTCCGTCAACGACCAGCTCTGCCTCAGGGATCTTATTTGGCAGGTCAAAATCATGGGTTGTTTCGACAACAAAGAATACAAAGTTATTGTCTGGTCGATATTCACTCACTAAGCCCGCTTTGTCAGAGTACTGAAAATACTCAGGAATAGCGAAAAGCGCATCGACTTCAACATTAATAGGAAGGTTGACTCGTTGAGTTAAGTACTGCGTAATACCGGTAGTTTTAATTCGTTTTTCTTGTTTTACCGTTATACCAGTATCTCTAAGCACTTGCTTTCCCTGGATGAGATATGGAAATGCTAACCAACTCATTGCTATTCCAGCCATTGCAATGAATATTACGAGCGCTGTAGCAAAAAGCTTCATTCCCCGCATATGATGAATTACTGAGTTCATTATGCTATCTACCTTCAGTGAAAATGCTTAGATCCTGCTTTAATTAAGAAGGCGATCCATCGCCTTCTTGTGATAAGTACCTAAAGATCTAGCGCCTTACCTTTTTTATAGGGATCAACACCCATGTGAGCTCCGCCTTGATCGGTTACTGTTCTTGACTCGCCGTTCTCGTCATAATGAACGAAGGTCAAGCCATGGGCGCCACCATGCTTAGGCATTGGGATCTGTTTGGTATTCTCGTGTGTCTTCCAGTCAAATACCCAAATTTCACCCTCACCATTACTGGTGGCCCAAATTTCTTTTCCTGTCGGTGATAGCACTAAGTGATCAACTTGGTAGGCTGACGGGATAGTATCGGTGAGATTGCCGGTTTCAGCATCAATAACCGTAATAGTACGGCCGAACATGCCAGCGGTTTCACCTTTGTTTGCAATCCAAAGCTCTTTACCGTCTGGCGTTACAACAGCACCATAAGGACCGATGCCTGTCGCCTGAGCCCAAACGATCTCACCCGTTTCAATGTTGATTTTACTTACGTTACTGGTGCCGCCTGCCGGTACATACATGTGCTTATCATCAGGATCAAATGCAATCCAGTTTCCGCGATAACCCGGGTATGGGTATTCTTTTACGACCCTCCAGGTTTTTGGATCAACTTTGGCAATCCAAAACGGTTTCATTGAAAGCAAGTCACCACGGTATAACAAGTTTGCGCCTAGGTAGCCTTCAGTGACTGGGTTATTGGTGTAGCCTGTTGGCTCCATCAGAATGTAGATGTAGCCATCATGGCTATAAGCCGTGTATGACGCTCCGCCCAAATCCTCATCACGTATTCCGCCGACGACTTCATCCGTCTCAGGATCGTAAAGGAAGACATCCAAACCATCTGGGTCACGGCTGAATGTATCAAATAGAATGTATTCATCTTCGAAGATCTTGGCGTGGTGGATACGGCCGCCGACGGTTACCTGCTTAAGAGGCTTAAGAGACAGGGCATCCATGACCAACAGTGATGCTGGAGCCATTAAGTTAGCATCAAGCAAAACTTTCGTTTTATCCTTGCTCTTATCCCATTTCTTTTCTTCACCACCTCTAGGACGACCACCTGTAATATATACTTTATCACCCTTAGGTGATGAAACTGTGGTGTGGACCGCGCCCATTAGTTTTCTTGAGATAGGGCGAGAAGTAATAACTTCTTTAGTTAGTGCATCACCAACTACCACCTGGCTGGTACGGTTTTTGTTTTCTTTACCTTTTGGGGCCCGCGGGTGCTTATCCCTGCCGATATTTTCATAAAAATAGAGCTTGCCAGGTTCTGGTTTAAAAGCAGGCTCTGCTTTTTCAAATTCTTTGATAACTTTCGCGTTATAAGTAGTTTGTCCTTTTTCTGTACTTGCTTTACGCTCCCAGTTTTTCTGAATTGTTGAAAAACTTTGTACTTCAACGATTTTTTTATCTATCTCAGACTCTGTTTGCTCTATATTAGCCGAAGCCACTCCGCTCATTGCGGTTGATATGCTTAGTGCCAAGGCAGACAATACCAGAAATTTTCCTGATTTCATGGCCTTTCCTCTTGATGGTTATGGGGTAGGGGGGAAGATAAAAATTAGTACTCTTCTTTGTTAAACTTGTCTAAATATACAGATAGGGCGACAATGTCTTCGTCATTCAGGTTTAATTGATTAGCAATTGGTGCCATTTGTAGAACTGAATTTAATGCAGTAGAAATATCGATAGGCTCTGGACCCCAGGTGAGATCTGGTGCATGCACTCCCTCTGCATTTTTACCATGACACATCCAGCAACCTACAGGAGCTTGAAAGATAGCCTCACCTCTTTTAGCCAACTCAGAGTCGTCAGCCTGAGCTGTATGGCTAAGTGCTAAAGCAGCAAATGCCAGAGTAAATATTGATTTGTTGATCATGGTAATTAACCTATTTTAAATAAAATAAAGATCTAATCTATTGCTTTTGGAATACTGGCAAAGATTTTTTTGTTGGAAATAGTTTAACTGGGCTATGATTTCATTAAAGGTTGGAGCGTGACTGAAAATGGTAGCTGTTGTCGTATTGGTTAAAAGAGAGAGGTAGATCACTAGCATTTAATTGAGAATGAATATCAAAAAATCACATGAGAACTCAACGTAAAGAAGCTGTGCAAATATATGAATATCGCCCCAATAGATCAACTAGTTGCGTATATATTTGTGTGGTAATAGATTTGTGTGGTAATAGGTTTCAATATGATGATGTGAAAGATTTAAATAATTTGTAATTAAAGGTACCAGCGTTTTTTTTGTGCTAGCTTGATCGCTAAGTTCCAACAAGTGACAAAAGTCAGTGTTAAACAGATTGAAAGGATAAGTCCAAATAAGTCATGATTTAAGAAAAATTGTTCTCCGAGGGGGGTACGTTCTTGCCAATCGGCGGTTATCTCCCGGCTTAGCAAGCCGTTATTTTTGCCAAGTGCGGTGAATATTGAGCCGCTCCAACCCATGAAAAACAGAGTAACTAATGCCTTAATATTACCTTCAGCGCTTCTCCATAACGTACCTGATGCGCACCCTCCTCCAAAAATCATCCCAAAACCAAACAAAAAACCACCCAATAAAGAGCCTAGCCAGAATGTAGGGGGAATAGCAGGGGATATATCTATCTTAAAATAAGTCATCAACAGGCCATTGCTTATCACACTTAGCAAAAGCAGAATCAAAATGGCATGAGTCATTGAAGAGTTACCACCAAGTATTGGTGACCGAATAGCGCTAGAAAAGCAAAAACGCGAATGTTGCATGATAACGCCAAAGCATAGGCCAATCACAATGAGAACTGCGCGATGGGACAAACTTGCATCATCCGTGTTGTACCAACTGTAAGCCCATATTATCAAGGCAAGAAAGATTAAATAACCACACGTTTGCCATCGTTTTGATGTCAGTGCCTTAGGTGGCTTTGCCGGTTTCCCCCATTTAATGTTAAACAATGTCCACATAAAACATTGATATCCAGCCAATGCGCCAATGAATAACCCAATAAGCATGACAAAACCAGTCGGTGCACTTAGCGATATTGGTGAGAAAAAGCCACCAACAGTGCAACCACCTGCAAGCGTTGCACCTAATCCCATCAAACAGCCGCCAATAACAGCCCATAGGGCGTTTTGTTTGCCGATAAAAACAAGGTTAAACTTTTTAGTGGCTAACGCTATGGCCATGGCGCCGAATAAAAAACTTATATTCATCAGAGAAATACGATGATAGAGAGGATTGTCAGGCTCTGATTTAATATTGAGAATTTCATTTAAGCCAATAGAATAATTGAACCAATCTCCCCATAGTCTGACACCAGAAAACACACCCCAAAAGACTTGGTTAACCAACAATAACCCTATTAATGCTAGTATTAGTAAAGCGGCTAAATAGGGAGATTGAGTTAGTTTGTTTATCTGACGAAGAACATTGCTAAATTTCATCGTATTAACCCTATTGGTTAGTTGCAGGATTTTGGGTTGTCAGAATCTTTGGCACCATTGAGTAAGTAGCTCCCAAGATCTGAATAGATGTCATCTTCATTTATATCCAGTAAAAGCTCGATTGTTTTATCTTTTTTTACTAAGTCACTACGGTAATTCAAGGTGAAATAATCAGATAACGACTGTATTTTACTATTTGTTTTATGTTTATTTTGTTCTAAATACGTATGCCACTCATCCATCGTCCGCCCATTAGGTGGTACTTCTATTTGATATTGATCTTGATGGCAATTACTACAAACATGCTCAAAGAACAATTGGCCCCGTTTAGCAATTCCTTTATCAAATTGAGCCAGTAATTCCTGTTGTTTTGGAGAGTAGGCGGGTTCTGTACATCCCACTAATACCAAACTAAAAAAAAGCAGTGAAATATTTGAAATAGGGTACGGGTTGAATATTTGCATATGTAATCAATTCTCCCTTTACTTAAGCTGTGTTAGTTAACTTGGCTGTTCATGTTCATGTTCATGTTCAAGCCCATGAATTACTGGTATAAGGTCAACCGTTATATGATGAAATCGGCAGATATTGACTTTTTGGCAAGTATGGAAAATAAATCAATATTATATTCCAAATATTTTCATATAAAAGGTTGGATCATGATTAAAAATGGTAGCTATTGTCATCTATCTTTCGATATAAAAATAAGAAATTAGCAATGGCATGCTGAAAATGATTGTGATTGAAATTAGGGGGTAATAGGTGGGGTTGTACTTACGAAGCAAAGGTTATGTATTCGGAGCCGTAGTTTGCGATGCTCGCTTGTACGGTGGTGTAAGAGGAGGGAGGCTGGAGGCCTCCTCCTAATTGATTGTATCTATAGCGCTAGATCCCGACTTGAGCGCTATTATCAACGCTGCCCTAAGAAGCTGAGCTATTTTGCTGGCTGATAATGTAATCGAGAGCGCCGGTAACGGCTGCGACCTGTGCATCGTTACATTCTTGTTCACTGACCTGTGGGCTATCTGGGTAGACTTCGGTTGTTGTGCCGTAAATACAGTTTGTTAACCCGCTGCACAGCCCTAGTTTCTTGGTAGGGTAATTGATCACGCCTTCTTGAGTAATTGCTTCACCAATGATTTTGCCTTCTTCATCGGGTGGCGCTATGTGGGTAACTTTTCTTACCGATTCAATGATGGCTTTCTGGAATTCATCCTGAGGGTTGTCGGTATCGCCTACTAGGTAAAAGCCATCCGGCACCATGCCTTTGACATACTCAATCCCGTCACGGGCCGCAAGCGCGGGCCTGAACTCGAGCTCGTCAGTATCTGTTGTTTCATGCAAATCGATATGCGCAAGAATATCGGAACCCAGTGAGGTAACTAACTGCATTAAGGCTGCAGACTCCTCTGCTGGGCTATTTTCGTAGAAAGAGCGATTTGGATCGACAGCATTTGGGTTCCAGCGATTGATGGTCTCGTATCCCCAAGGGCTGACACAAGGTGCGACAATAATATTAAACTTGTCGCTGTAGTTAGCGGCTTGAGTATCAAGGAACTTAATGGCCCCATGTACACCGCTAGTCTCATAGCCATGTACGCCGCCGGTTACTAACACTGTCGGTTTGTCGGTATCCCAGTTGCGAGTTTTAACGGCAAAGAGAGGGTACTTTTCGCTGTCGTATGAAAGTGCGCCGTATTGAAGTAGGTCAAAACGCTGCTCAAGCGGGATGAGTTTTGTAACGACTTCTTCCTGGTAAGAGCGCTTGATAATGACCTGCTCAAGCCAGGCTGTCTTTTCCTTATCACTCCACTTTTGTCCTGAAATTCCAATTGGGTAACTGTGTGAACTGCTCATTACTCTGCCTTTGATTATCGTCGTTATTCGAGGATGCCTTGTGAGAATAAACAGCCCTATTGGCATAGGCAACCGTATTTTGTAAAGGAAAGTTAAAGGTTGTTTTAATCTTCATATGTAGAGGCTTTGAAGTGAGGTGGGGCATTCGCATAGCTGATGGATGTGGTTCTCACAATACCAATATCCGGGCTTAACCGGGGGAGTTACCATTGGGTGGTGCAAACGCCGGTTCGATATTTACCATTTTAAGGCTTGCTCTGACCATGAAATACAATCTTGGTGCATTTAGTATGGCGACCAAAGAGACAGGCTGGGTATCGCTCAAACGAATCGAACTGATTTGAAGCTCCCTTCCTATCAAATTGCATCTTATGAAGCTGAAGGAGCTTGATATGGAAAAACAACACGTTGCTGTCATTGGTGCCACAGGCCAAATTGGTACACCTTTGACACGAGGTTTACTCTCGTTAGGGCATGATGTCACGATCATTACTCGTAAGGTGCAACAAGATGCAAAGTTGATGGCTTTTGAACAGCTGGGCGCAAAGGTATCAGTGTGTACCGACATGCATGATGTGGAATCGATGGCAAGTCTTCTTCAAGGCGTTGATACCTTAGTTGCCAGTGTCCCTGGCTCAAAATCAATCATTGATCAATCAGAACCTATCTGGTTGAAAGCGGCCTTGAAAGCCGGAGTGAAACGGTTTGTCCCGTCAGAGTTTGGTTGTCATACCCAAGCTCTTGAAATAGGGGATGGTGAAGTGTTTGACAATAAAAAGCGCTTCCACGATCTGTTGATGAGTTCAGGTATTGGCTGGACGCTGTTTTACAATGGCGGCATATTTGACTATTTCCTGCCGAACCTGCGATTTTTCCGCAAAATTACCACCTTTGGCGATCTTGAACTGCCAATCTATACCCATGATATTGATGACATTGGTTACCTTGCGGCGATGGCGGTGACCGATGAGCGCACTCTGAACAAGTGTGTTCAAGTTGACTACAATGCCCTTTCTCAACACGAGATGCTGGCCCAGCTCAAGCGGAACTGGCCTGACTATCCGTTTGAGTATGAACACTTCTCTTCAGAGTACATTACAGCCATGAAAGACAGTGCGGGCGACGAGGTAACAGCGAAGAAAGGGGCGGAAACAGACAAAGAGCGCTGGGGAATAAACTACGCCATTTATGTCATTGGTAAACTCGCTGCATTTAACGAGCAAACCTTGCGTACTAGTGATCTATATCCTGATTATGTTTGCAAGCGGCCAGAAGACGTATTGAACGACGCCAAATTTGTTTTCGAGGGCTGATCCTCCAACTCAAGTTGATGATGAAGAGATAACTTCCGGGTTATCTCTTTTTGTTTGTTGCCTCAGGCTTATTCTGGACAGATCGTGTTATGGACTCTTGGCTGACCTTATTACCTCCATGTTTATCAATATTGCTTGCGATCACTACCCGGCAAGTTTACGTAGCAATTTTTGCCGGAATTATGGCTGGCTCAATCATACTCTCGCAGAATGCGTTAAATGGAATGGCTGATAGCTTCAATGCGATAGCCGAAACATTTCAGTCGCCGAGCTCGGTGAAAAGCCTGATTTTTATCTTGATGATCGGTGCAATTATCAACGTGATGCAAAAATCCGGTGGGGTAGAGGCGCTTATTTGCCAACTTTCCCAGCAACGGAATATTGTGAAATCAAAGGTGAGTGCGCAGCTAGTCACATTCGGCTTTGGTTTTTTAATGTGCCTGGAAGGCGTTGGCTCGATGATGTTAGTTGGTGTGGTTGGCAGGCCGCTGTTCAAGAAATTCGATATCTCCAGTGAAAGGCTGGCATTGGTGGCAAACTGCACTGGCTCTCCTTTGGCCTGGCTGATGCCTTTTAGTGGCGCTGGTGTGTTCCTGACCAGCTTGATTGCATCAGAGGTTGAGAGCGGCACTCTGTCTGAGCAGCCAATAAGTTATGTGCTTAATGCCTTGCCGTATCAATTCTATACGATTGTTATACTGGCATTAGTACCGTTATTGGCCTTAAAAAAGAGAGACCGTTTCGCCCAGTTTAGATCCAGAGCGGATAATGAAAGTGTGAACTGCTTGCCTGAAGGTATGCCACAAGCCAGTGCTCTTGGAGTATTAGTGCCAATTTTTACTTTATTATCGTCGATCGGCATCATTACTTACGTCACGGGTAATGGTGATATTTTATCGGGTGATATTAGCTCAGCCGTCTATTTAAGTGGTTTCATTTCGCTCATTGGCTCGGGAGTGTATTTCCGAGTAAGCCAAATTACCATTGGGCAATATATCGATTGGTGTATACAAGGGATGAAAAACATGCTGCCTGCAGCGATTATTCTGACCTTGGCTTTTTCATTGAGCAGGGTGTCCGGTGAGCTTGGAACAGGGAAGTATCTGGCAAGTTTCTTTTCAAGTGAGCTCCCTCTAGGGCTTGCTCCTGTTTCTATATTTGTTATTTGTATACTGATTTCATTTTCGACCGGTAGTTCAGGCGCCACCGTAAGCATCATGACACCGATTGTTATTTCACTGGCTGTTAGTCTCGGTGTGGCTGTTCCGCTGGCCATTGCCGCAATGATATCCGGTGCGGTGTTTGGCGATCAAAGCTCGCCAATTTCTGACTCAGTGATTGTCGCATCATCGGCAGCAGATTGCTCCCCAGAAAGACACTTTGCTACTCAGTTGCCTTACACCTTGGCTGTCGCTTTATTGTCGCTTGCATTCTATCTTGTGGTTGGGTTTTGGGCTTAACTACTCTCGCTGAAACGAGCATCTTGAAGTAGTTTGGGTGTAGAGTATTCAATAGTGCTAAATTAGACATCTAACTAACCAGAATATTGGAATTTTTCGGCTGTATGAATATCCCTGAAGTTGGCTTTAACCATGCAAAAACGGCAAATCGCGAAATTGAGGTTATTGATTTAGAAGATATCTACCAGCGCAAAGACGCCCTTAGCCATACTCCGACCTTGCCGCACCGTGTCAACTTCTACCTTCTCATTCATATTGAAGAAGGGGAAGGGAGCCACTTGATTGATTTTGTTAATTACCCTTATCAACCCGGCGCATTTATATCGGTTCAGAAGAATCAGGTTCATGCATTTGATTTTAGTCATAAGCCGAAAGGGAAAGTTCTGCTGTTTACCCAAGCTTTTATCGATCAGGCGCTGGTGAACATGAGGTTACCAGAGTTTACTCCCACCCACTTAGAGCATTCTTACCAGCCTGTGTTTACGCCTGACTCAGAGGTATTGAGCAGCAGCCAAAAGATCCTCGCTGAGATTGTCAAAGAGCTGGGGCACCGAGAATCCAACCCTCTAATTGTTATGTTCCTATTTTCTTCCTTATCATTAATGCTACGTCGGGCGATGCCTGAAAATCACCATGATAGATTAAACAAAGATCAACTTAGCAAGTTCTCCCGGTTTGTTGATTTGCTGGAGCAAAACTTTCACCGCACCCGTGATGCAACGTATTTTGCAGAGCAAGTACATACCACCTATAAGACGCTAAATCAGATCTGTAAATTGGCGACTAACCAAACGGCCAAGCAACTAATCGATGCCTATACCATTTTGGAAGCAAAAAGGCGGCTGGTTTTAGATGGCCTGCCAACCCAGCAACTGGCCTATGAATTAGGCTTTGAAGATGCCAGCAACTTTGTGAAGTATTTTAAAAAGCATACCCTGATAACACCTTCTCGCTTTCAGAAGCAGTATATCTGCAAATGATCCTTGTACATTATCACCTCTTGGGTATAGAGGTTCGTAATTGACCATTTTTCAGCGGGTACTGACCATGTGACTGTTCCTTGTTTTCATTATTATTTCCTCATTCCAACAAGAGGTAAAAAACATGAAAAAAGGTCTATCTGCCGTATTGGCCACAACAGTCATCTTATGCGCCGCATGCACAAGCCAGATCCCAGCGAAAGAGCAGTCAATGAGCCTATCAAATAAAGACAAAGCGGTTGCGCTGCTCAACAGTATTGAAACGGGCGATCAGCAAGCCATCAGCTATGTCAATCCTGACAAATATACCCAACATAACCTCGCTGTCGGTGACGGTTTGGCGGGGTTTGGCGCGGTACTTCAAGCATTGCCTGAAGGAAGTGCTAAAGTAGACGTCAAGCGCGCGTTTCAAGACGGTGACTATGTATTTACTCATACCGACTATAACTTTTTCGGCCCTAAAGTGGGTTTCGATGTGTTCCGGTTTGAAGATGGTTTGATTGTCGAGCACTGGGATAATTTGGCCGAGAAAACCATGCCGAACCCAAGTGGCCGAACCCAGTTAGATGGCCCGGCTGAAGTTAACGATCTTAACCTGACGGAGCAAAATAAAGCCTTAGTGACTGACTTTGTAAGTACTATCTTAATGAAAGGCGATTTCTCCCAGCTTGGACGTTTCATCGATTCTGGCGAGAAAGATTATCTACAGCATAACTCAGCCATTGCCGACGGCCTTGGCGGGCTGGGGCAAGCACTGGAGCAGATGGCGGCGCAAGGCATCAAGATGGTGTATGACGAAAACCACTTAGTGCTTGGAGAAGGTAATTTTGTATTGAGTATCAGTGAAGGTAGCCTCGGTGGCAAGCATGTGTCTTACTATGATTTATTCCGAGTTGAGAACGGCAAAATCGTTGAGCACTGGGATACGATCGAGCCGATCCCTGGCAAAGATCAGTGGAAAAACAATAATGGGAAGTTTAGGTTTCAAGTTCAGTAGAAACAGATCAGGTTAGTAATAGAAACGGCTACCTTTCCCTAGGTAGCCGTTTGTGCAGTATTGTCTGAGCCGGGGCTTGGATTAGCTGGTTTTAAACTGGCCGACCAGCTGTTTCAGCTCTGTTCCAGCAAGGTTTAGCTCGCTGACGACCTGTTCGGAGTTGCTGCTGGAGTGGATTAGGTCGGTAACGATATCTTGGATAGCCACCATGTTGCGGTTGATTTCATCAGTGACAGAGCTTTGCTCGGTTGCCGCAGTGGCAATCTGGCTGGTCATATCATTAATGGCTTCAACGGCGCCGGTAACTGAAGATAAGCTTTCGGTGATCGAGTTCGCAGCACCAACCGCTTCGCTACAGGTCGACTGGCTATGGCTCATCGATGAAACGGCCTGGGAAACTAAAGAATGAAGTTCATCCAACATTTCTTTAATTTCTTTGGTACTGGATTGAGTGCGGCTGGCTAGCCCACGGACTTCATCGGCAACCACAGCAAAGCCACGGCCTTGTTCTCCGGCCCGTGCCGCTTCGATAGCTGCATTGAGCGCTAGCAAGTTAGTTTGTTCGGCAATTTCACCGATGACTTTCAGCACATTATCGATTTTCTGTGATTGCTGGTTCAACGAGTGGATGTGCTGAGCGGCCTGATCCACCTCATCGACAAGGGCTGTGATAGACACTACAGAGGTATCTACACGCTGCTGGGCAACATGGGAGTCTTCGCTGGCGTTGCTGGTGGCGCTGGATACTTCATTGGCATTCATTGCCACTTCGCTAGCCGCCGAGCTCATTTCGGTTACAGCGGTAACGATTTGCTCCGTTTCGTTATTGTGTTCCTGAAGCTGCTGAGTAAGGCGAATGGTTTGATCATGAATATTGTTGGCTGCGCCACTGACATTGTCAGTAACATCCGAAACCTGGGTGATGATACCTTGCAATTTGGCGACGAAGCGATTGAATGACTCTCCAAGTTGGGCAATTTCATCATGGCCCTGAACATCCAGGCGACGGGTCAAATCACCCTCACCATCAGCAATGTCATTGAGCGTCTTAGCCATATTCTGGACAGGACGGGTCATGCGAGTCGCGATAAACATGATACAAATAATAGAGATGATGCCAAGGATGACTGAGCTTAAGAGAACAAGCTTGAACCGTTCAACCATGCTTGCTTCTGCCTCGTCATGGAAAGAGCTGACCAGGGCATTAATATCATCGATGTAGAGACCGGTGCCGATAAACCACTGGCCGTTATTAACACTGGTCGCATAGCTCAATTTCGGTTGTGGCTGGCCGCCACTGTTTTTCGGGTAGCTATACGAAACAAACCCACCGCCACTCTTCGCAGCTTGGATCAGCTCTTTGATATAGGCGACACCATTGACATCGGTATTGTTTAGGCGATTTTGGTTGTGGTTAGCAGGTGATGTCGCATGCGCCTTGTTGGTTCCTTTCATATCATAAATGAAAAAGTAGCCGGAGCGATCACTGGCAAAGCGAAGCGGGGTGAGTAGCGTTCGGATTTTGTCCAGCGCAACGGTAGGGTCGTTATTGTCGGCAATAACACCGTCAACAGCATGCTTGGCGATTGTAACAGCATCTTTGAGCTGGTTTTTACGTTCGTGGACCAAACGTTCTTTATAGTGGGCGACCTCTTCTTCAACGGCTTGTTCTTCAAGTGTTGCGATAATCCCTATCGCGACACTCATTATGACAAATACTGGCAATAAACTGAGTAACAGTAGCTTGCTCTTCAATTGTAATTTATTCATAACGGCTCGGACTCTTCTACGTTCATATTTATAATAATGTTGGGTTTGCATATTTCCCATAATCTATATCGGCATCGCAGATTAATGCTTTATGGGATGTCGCGGTATTTGGACAGCGAAAAAAAAAAGATTAGCAGAAGCTCGCAAATACCGTGCTTGAAGGGGGAGAAAAGCATAGAAATACCGACACGAAATAAAGAGAGGTTGATTTATGTCACGTAATTAAGGGGGTTTGTATTATAAATGTGCTGGAGATGTAACAAATTTTTATTTTCTGTTCTGTTAATATTTGATGGTTATTGTTGCGGAGGTAGCGAAGCTGCATTGAAATTGGTCTTCTGTTACATTGTGGGCCGTTTGAAGCGGATAAGACAAAAAATTTCGTTCTCCTCAGAGCTTTTCGGCTGTACTTTCTTTAACCGATCTTATCGGTATATCCAGTTATTTATCATATCAGCGGCCAGGAGGCCACTGCCTGCATCAGGAGGGATGTTCGATGCTAGTAATTCGTCCAATCACCGAGGCTGACTATCCGGCGCTTATGCGCTGTGCACATGAGTCTGGTCACGGTTTTACTTCACTTCCGGTAAACGAAGAACTGATACGAGGAAAAATTCACCACTCTGTAGAGAGCTTTAATAAAGAGGTGATCACTCCTGGTACCGAAGGTTACTTGATGGTGGCGGAAGACACTGAAACAGGTGAAGTGGTTGGTACCACAGGTATCGAAGCCGCGGTAGGGCTAGATGTGCCGTTTTATAGCTATCATATCAGTAAAGTAGTGCACGCTTCGCGCAAGTTGGGGGTGCACAATGTGGTTGAGCTCTTAACCTTCGGTAATAACTACACGGGATGTAGTGAAGTGTGCACGTTATTTTTGCGGCCTGAGTGGCGTGAGGGTTCTAATGGGCGTCTGTTGTCAAAATGTCGCTTTTTGATGATGGGAGAGCACCCGCAGCGTTTCTCCAAAACCGTGTTTGCTGAAATGCGGGGGGTGTCGGATGAAGAGGGCCATTCTCCGTTCTGGGAGTGGCTTAAAGAACATTTCTTTTCAATTGATTTTACCCATGCCGATTACCTGGTTGGCGTTGGCCAGAAAGGCTTCATTGCTGATCTTATGCCCAAGCTGCCGATTTATGTCAACTTGCTGAGTAATGAAGCGCAGGAAGTCATTGGCCAGGTGCATGAAAAAACCCGTCCGGCACTTCGTTTGCTGGAGAAAGAAGGTTTTACCAACCGTGGTTATGCCGCTATTTTTGATGCTGGCCCGACAGTAGAGTGTGATGTAGTCAATATTAAATCCATATATCGAGCGTTCCACTGTACAGTTGAGATTGGTGAACATACCAGCTCAGATGAATATTTGATCAGTAATACCGAGTTTCGTAATTTCAGGGCTGTAGCGGGTATGGTGGCTGTTGATGCAGAGCGTAACCGTGCCCGTATTTCAGCTGAAATGGCTGAGGCATTGCAGGTTGCTGATGGTGATAGGATCCGGCTGATAGCGCAATAGTAGAAGACGGTGAATGCCATGTATGTGGCAACACTCTAGATATGCGGAAGCACCTAAGGTTATTAGCCTTAAGTGCTTCTTCTGCCAAAACGATTACAAGAAACCAAAAGATCCCATAATGGTGGATATCATGCCTCCAAACTGATTTAGTTTGAAAAATGTAACGGCTAGATACACCGTTTCGTCAGATAGAACACAAATTGGAAAGTTACTCTTGGCTAAACCGATATCACCGACTTTACTTTTTAGTGATACCTCTTTTCTTAATTAAAATCATCAAGTTAAATTTTGTACTTTAACGATGTAGTAAAAATGACTTGTTAATTTATAAAGTGCTTTAAAATATTGTTTAATGACTCAAAAGAGCAGGAAGCTTTACTTGATAACACAAATGTTATGGATGACAGGTGGTCATTACTTCCATTTTTTATCCCGAGTTCAGGTTAATCATTAAATATTATTATCTGCAGAGAGAACTAAAAATGATTAAAAAAACTGTATTATTCGGCTCAATATTATTACTCACAGCGTGTGATGGATCTGATTCAGACGATACAACTACAAATTCCGCTAGTAACTTGTCATTAGTTCCTACTGAAGCGGTAGTGGTGTCACCGTTTGATGTGACTCAAAATGGAGCTAGTCCAGAGCCATTTTCTGGGATGTTAAAGCGTATCGGTGCCGTATCAACCAAAGCCGCACCTACTTATTCTTGGGCAACATCGCGCATTGATGCGATTTTAAACGGCTCCACCCCCTTAAGAGATGTATTTACTGCCAATCTCTTCTATCGTCAGGGCACCAACGCCGCATGTTACGGGCCAAATCTTTTATATCAAGACCATCCTGATGGATCCGGTGGTAGTGGTCAGCTTCCTGGTGGTGATTTACTGATGTGGTTAGAGGAAGATACCACGGGGCATGCTTGTGCTGCTGCTCAGATGAATTCGCGTCTGGCTGGGACGAGAGATCAGTCGATGGGTGCGTTAATGGTTATTGCCAGCATGGTCGCTACCGCTAATGCTAATAGTATCGCATTGCCCGCAGCGGGATCGAGTATTACATTAACATCAGAAATGAACGCACTATCCGTTCCCAATGTAACCTTTAATAGCGTGACGCTCAGCCAAACATCAACGGATGAGTGGAGCTATGAGGTTGATTTTACTTATACACGTAGTGGTGTAGCCGATAACATTGTCATTGGTTTAGAGCACACCAGCAGTGGCACCAGAAATGAATACAGCGGGGTGCTATTTTATCGAGTTGATGGTGATCAGAGCGACTTCCCCGGAGGCAACTGTACCTCATCAGATCGAACCCTTAATGGTTCATTACGTTATGACCGCAACAGTTTGACTGACATGAATATACAAAGCCGAACTGGGATTTTCTGCGGTAGCGGTGTTAATGGGCTAACCAGCGGAGCCGGTGATGACACCGATAATATGGTTGATGCCTCACTGTATTACGATGCTGGCAGCGCGCCGAATGGGTGGAGCGAAAATTTCAATATTTTTGTTGCTAACTTTGACCCTTCACAATTGTCAGGCCAGTATGCCTATGTTTGGCAAGCAGGCGCAGGGGATAGCCACAGCCGGGTATTTAATGTGGGTATTAATGCTCACTCACCGTTAGATGGTGAGTCATACGCAGGTTATGGGGACCGAGTTGGCAGCAGTGTTGGTGATGTACAAGGTCTGATTTGTAACTGGGCAGGCCCAGGTAATAGCCATACATTGCAAGAACTTGCACAGCGCCAATTCATTACTCAAGATCCAGTAACCGGATTGTTTGATGCATCAATTGGCGCAGGTTCCGCTGATATCACTTATGCACCGACCAACAGTTGTGACTATGACGGCACTGGTAGTTTTATCTATGATGTAGACGCTGATGGCGATCTGAGTGATGAAACACATGCAGCCGTTACCTCTGATTTGATGCAGCCAGTGGATACCGATTTAGATGGTACTGCGACCATTGAAGAGAAAATTACCAGTCGTGGTTATACCTTACCGGTAGCGCCAGGTAATTGGCCTGGACAATAATCGCAATGATGGTTTTGTCATCAAGCCATCACAATTGTGATGGCTTGATGAAGGTTTACATCGCCCAGAGGAGTATAGCGAGTAACTGAGGGGATAAGATCCGCAAACACATCACAAGCGGATAAACGGTGGCATAGGACAGTGCCGACGCACCGCTGGTTGAATGCAGGCTATTAGCGAAGGCTAATGCGGGTGGATCGGTCATAGATCCAGCTAGCATACCGCAAATGGTTAAGTAGTTAAGCTGGCCGAACATCCGAGCAATGACGCCAACGGTGATCAATGGGATCGCGGTGATCAAGATCCCGTAACCCATCCAGCTTAATCCATCGCCATTGACCAAGGTATCGATAAAACCGCCACCTGATTTTAAACCGACCACGGCCAGAAAAAGCACAATACCGATTTCGCGCAGTGCAAGGTTGGCGCTTGGTGGCATGAACCAATATAGTTTGCCGATACTACCGATCCGGGCCAGGATCAGGGCTACAATTAGCGGGCCACCCGCCAAACCGAGCTTGATTGCTGCCGGAAAGCCGGGCAGATAGAAAGGGATCGAGCCTAAAAGCACACCTAAACCAATGCCCACGAATACCGGTAGCATCTGCACTTGCTGGAGTTTCTGGTGGGCGTTACCGACAATGCCACTAACGGCTTCGATTGCTTCTTGGCGACCAACCAGATTGAGAATATCACCAAATTGTAGGGTCGATTGGCTGGTTGGGACCAGCTCTACACCTGCACGGTTCAAACGTGAAACAACGACGTCGTATTTCTCTTTTAAATCCAGATCACGGATCTTTTTGCCGAGTACGATTTCGTTGGTCACAACAAGCCGCTGAACACGTAGCTCTGTCCCACGGGTGGAGAGCGAGGCATCCACTTCTTCACCAATAACCAAGCGTGCTTTTTCGAGCGCACCTTTGTCACCGACTAGGTGCAGTAAGTCATTGCTTTCAATATGGGTATCTTGCTTGGGGACATAAAGCCGATTGTCACGTTTTAGGCGGGAACAAACAATATCGCCTTCGGTGAGTGCTGGCACATCCTTGAGTTGCAAACCGTTGAGGTTGGGGTTTTTGACGGCAACGTTAATAGTGTGGAGGCTTTCTTTCTTATGGCCATTGTGGATTTCAAAATCATCGGCCTCTTTGTCAACATCGACACGAAAGGCCAGACGGAGGATCCACATCGTCAGCAAAATACCGCAGATACCAAAAGGATAGGCAACGGCATAGCCCATCCCGGTGAGATCCAGAACCCCTTCCTGAGCACCAAGTTCAGATAGGATTTGTTGTCCGGCACCGAGTGACGGTGTATTGGTGACCGCACCGGAGAATACACCGAGGATCACGGGCAGGGGAACATCAAATAGCTGGTGCAAAGCAATGGTTACGATGCAGCCGAGTAATACGATTAGAGCTGCAAAACCGTTAAGCTTAAGCCCCGAACTCCTTAGGGAGGCAAAGAAGCCGGGGCCGACTTGTATCCCGATGGTGTAAACAAAGAGAATAAGCCCAAACTCCTGTATAAAGTGCAGGGTATTTGAATCGAGAACGATGCCCCAGGTGCCGGTAAAGTGACCGACGAAAATGCCGCCAAACAGCACCCCCCCGATCCCCAAACCAACGCCGTAGATACGCCAGTTCCCTATCCATAGCCCAAGCACCGCTACCAGCGCAAGAATGCTGATAGAGAGCGCAATGTCACTCATGGTGAGTCTCCTGATTAATGAAAAATCCTTTTCAACCGATGGCAGGTGTTTGACAGCCTGATAGGCGCAACCAAACAAAGATCAGTAACGACATCGGTGTATGTAGTGGCAACAATCCGTCTGGAGCGGCATTGTGACGCCAGGGGTAGGCGAGTGAACTCAGTAAAGACAGATTTCGTATACGGATAACGAAAGGAGTGGTTAGGGAGTTTTGTCTACAGCTGGTGGAATCTTTTAGTATTCAATTGTTTCATACCACATTGAGAAATCGAATTGGGCGCAAAAGCGTTATTAGAATTATCGATGTAGTATGCCCTTTAGGGATGTTGCCTCAACTTGATGAATAGTAATACCTCAAAACAGACAAGGAATTAATGGTCAATATGCAAAAGTGTGCATTACGCTTAAATATAATGGTTGTTCGCTAAGTGTTTGTTAGTCAATGGTAATAATTGTGTGACAAATAAAGAGGGGGGGGAAGAAAACCATACAATGTAACCTTTGCTTTAATATCTAAGATGAAGTCAAATACATGTGACGGATTTTTGACGCGGCATTAATTTTAATAAGACATGTGTTGATATGAAAAATAAAGGCTTCACATTAATCGAGCTAGTAGTAGTGATTGTTATACTTGGCATTCTATCGGTTATTGTTGCTCCCCAGTTTTTGAATCTACAACGTGATGCAAGGGTTGCCGCACTTGATGGGTTCGTTGGAGCTTTCAATGCTGCAAATGAAATAGTGATGGGTAAGGCTGCTATTGCTGGGGTTGAACATGCTTATGATAAGACTGAAGTACCAGATACTGGCATCTTTATTGAGCAAGGGTACATTAACCTGGCGCCAAGCAATATAAAGATGCTGATGGACACCGATGGATACACGGTATTTTATCCACCTAATGTGGGATACAGCGGCTCTGTGTTTGTCTATTTAGGTGAAGAAGTTTCTCAACTATCTTTGCGAACAAAGCCATGTTATTTACATTTTACTAGAAGCATCACTAATGGTGCGACAGTAGGCCAAGCAGGGCAGAAGTATGGCGATCTTAAGGTTTATAAGTTTTACGATGGCTGTTAGACGATTCTATTTTCAGCTTAAAGTGCATAATCAAGGGCCCGTGCGGTGATCTCAAAACGCTTTAGTTGACATCTTTCTTACCAAGATACCGTGAACATGTTGTAGCAAGGCTTTGTGTGCTGAAATGGGTAATAATTGCTCAACAAATGAAAGACATAAAAAAGCTGCCATGAGGCAGCTTTTTTGATCTACGTAACTGGTCTATTGCAGAAAACCAGTTATCCGCACTTAGAATCACCGCAGTTCAGGCAAGTCTGGCAGCCGTCTTTGACGATAACTGCTTTGGTGTGACACTTGTAACAAAGTGTCGCACTTGGCGGGAAGTTGCCAGTGTCTTCGTCTTGAGCTTCAGGTTTGGCTTCCAGTTCAGCTTTTTTTGCATCCAGGAACGCTTTCTGGTGTTCATCGACTTCAGGTTTGCCCAGCATGCCGATTTCAGTCAGGTGCTGCTCAATCACATTACCAATTTCTGCAATCAGAGAAGGTACGTATTTGCCTTTGTTCCAGTAGCCACCGCGAGGGTCGAATACCGAGCGCAGCTCTTCAACCAGGAAGGTACAGTCGCCGCCTTTGCGGAATACCGCAGACATAATGCGGGTCAGGGCAACGATCCACTGGTAGTGCTCAAGGCTTTTTGAGTTGATGAACACTTCAAATGGGCGGCGGACTTCATGCACGGTGCCTTCGTTCAGTACGACATCATTGATGGTAATGAACAGGGAGTGCTCAGAAATATGCTCTGGTGTTTTTAGTTTATACGTTGTACCCAGCAGCTTTTCTGGTCGCGGCATGTCTTCATGCATATGTACAACTTCAACTTCAGGTTTTGCTGGTGCAGCCGGTTGAGCCTCTTGCTCCTGGCTTTTTACTTTGAAACCAACAATTTTGCTGTCAATTTTTTTGACCATAATTTTTTAACCTGTCTACCTTAAAATTTACCGTAGTAACCTTCTTTCAGCGCATCATACAGATTCGCTGCAGTGTGGGTTTCGCCGTCGTATTCGATCTCTTCATTGCCCTTGGCTTCAAAGGTTGTGCCGTCTTCAAGGTTGAACACGTAGGTGGTGTTCTCAAGATCTTGCTCTTTCACCAGTACGCCCTGGAAAACTTCAGGGTTGAAACGGAACGTCGTGCAGCCCTTCAGACCTTTGTCATAGGCATCCATATAGATGTCTTTGAAGTCTTCGAACGGGAAGTCCGTCGGTACGTTCGCTGTTTTTGAGATCGACGAGTCAATCCAGCGCTGCGCAGCAGCCTGTACTTCAACATGCTGGCTTGGGGTAATATCATCGGCGGTGATGAAGTACTCCGGTAGTTTCGATTCTTCGTCAGTGCTGTACGGCATGGCTTTTTCGTTGATCAGCTCGCGGTAGGCCAGCAGTTCAAAGCTATACACATCAACACTTTCTTTAGTTTTTTTGCCCGTCACAATCACGTTACGTGTGTAGTGGTGGGCAAAGCTTGGCTCGATACCGTTACTGGCGTTGTTAGCCAGAGACAGGGAGATAGTTCCTGTCGGGGCGATGGAGCTGTGGTGGGTATAACGCGCACCGTGCTTGGCCAGCTCTTCCACAAGGGCTGGTTCAACTTCAGCGACTTGCTGCATGTAGCGGCTGTATTTCGCGTGTAGTACCTTGCCTTTGACTTTGTCACCAACCTTGATGCCGTCTTTTGCCATTTCCGGTCGCAGGCGCATCATTTTGGCGGTGATTTCAAACTCTTCATCCATCACTGGCGCTACGCCTTTCTCTTTGGCAAGGCTAAGGGCTTCTTTCCAACCAGTGATTGCCATTTCCTGGGCAACTTGCTCAGTGAAGACAACAGATGCCGCACTACCATACTTGTGCTTGAGCATGGTCGTGGTAGAACCCAAACCTAAGAAGCCCATACCGTGGCGACGCTTGTGCTCGATTTCATGTCGCTGCTTTTCAAGCGGCAGCTGGTTGATTTCGACCACGTTATCAAGCATACGGGTGAAGATAGCCACAACTCGGCGGTAGGCATCCCAGTCAAAGTGTGCATTATCAGTAAATGGTTCACGAACAAACTTAGTCAGGTTTACCGAGCCCAGCAAGCATGCGCCATATGGCGGTAGTGGTTGCTCACCACACGGGTTGGTTGCCCGGATTTCTTCACAGAACCAGTTGTTGTTCATCTGGTTAACTTTATCGATCAGGATAAAGCCAGGTTCAGCGTAGTCATAGGTTGACGTCATAATGACGTTCCACAAGTTGCGAGCAGGCATGGTGCGGAATACCTTGCATGCAACACGGCCTTCGCTGTCTTCGATGAGATCTTCTTTTGTCGGCCAGTCAGCCCATACGATAGATTCATCGTTGTTCAAATCCAGCCCGTCCTGTTTGGCTTCTTTCGCCGTCACAGGGAACATCAGCTGCCATTCGCGATCATTCTTGACGGCTTCGATGAACTCTTCGGTGATCAGCAAAGAGAGGTTGAACTGGCGCAGACGGCCATCTTCTCGCTTGGCGCGGATAAAGTCGATGATATCAGGGTGACGGATGTCCATCGTACCCATCTGGGCACCACGACGGCCACCTGCTGACGAGACGGTAAAGCACATCTTGTCATAGATATCCATGAACGATAGCGGGCCAGAGGTGTATGCCCCGGCACCTGAGACGAACGCGCCGCGAGGGCGTAGGGTAGTGAAGTCGTAGCCAATACCACAACCTGCTTTCAGCGTTAGCCCGGCTTCATGAACTTTGCCAAGGATGTCATCCATCGAGTCCTGGATAGTGCCAGAAACGGTACAGTTAATCGTCGACGTAGCGGGCTTGTGTTCAAATGCGCCGGCATTGGAGGTAATGCGACCAGCCGGGATAGCGCCGTTACGAAGTGCCCATAGGAATTCGTTGTACCAGTGTTCTTTGACTTTATCTTTTTCTAAATCAGCTAACGCGCGAGCAACACGTTTGAAGGTATCGTCAAGCGTCACATCAATAGCTTCTCCATGCTTTGATTTAAGACGATATTTGCTGTCCCAGATCTCCATCGAGGTAGACTGGTATGCAATATCGATTGCCTGAGATACTTCAGAAGCTGTTGGGGTTTTCGCCATTATGAATGCACCTTAATGTTTGTCATTTATTCCAGCACGGTTGATATAACTCAGGTTCATAGAAATCTGTTTTATACCCATACCACTGAGTTGAGCGACTACGTGATATGTTGTGGCAAGGCGACAGATCAAACCACTATATATGATGATCTTCAAGTCTTGACAGCCACATTATCTACCCATGTAACTTGCGTGTTAAGGACAAAGATCAACATGTGTGAGAATTGTTTCGTTATGGTGTGAGAAGCACTTCCGCGATGCACGTGCTGGGGGATATGGTACCAACTCGATGGTAGGTTATACGGTCAGGCCGGAGGGGGGTAAATTACAGTAAAAAAGGCTTGTAGTCATAGTCAGGATATGGATAATGCGCTTCGTCTTCAGAGAGTGGTGAGCCCAACACTTTCTAGCATGTTTCCTAGAAACACAAAGGCGCGTTGGCAGAGTGGCTATGCAGCGGATTGCAAATCCGTGGACCTCGGTTCGACTCCGGGACGCGCCTCCATATTTTTTTGATTGTTTCGTTATATCCTCACCATTGCTTCTAACTACCACAATCGCTATTCACCCTAAAATACTCTCGATAATTATTTCCTACGTTTTCAATATTTAGTCTTATACCAAACTGAATAATTATCTGGCCTATCAGTGAGATTGAACAGGCTCAGAGACAAGGCGCTTGATTGCTGTAGTGGCTGAGTCTATCGATACATGAAGTTGCGTTATCACAAGTCGTCAATGGATTTGAAAAGAGAGGTGTAGGGTAGAGGTTGCTTTTCAGCTGGGCTTAAAAAACAGTGCTTTGTTTTAAGATCGCCTAATAACGGCCAAACTAAACAAATGCACTGTTTTGTGACAGAGAGTAATACCACTTTGATAAGTTGGTATAAGCCTGTTACTTAGTGTCTAAGTTTGCAAGATAGCGAATGGTATTGGCCATATCTTCCAGGCTTTCATGCGCGCTGCTCTCAACCAAATACTTACCTTTAACCAAAAACGCTGGAACCGATGAAATCTGGGCATTGGCTACTAGCTGCTCAGCATCGCTTAGCTTCTGATAAACGGTTTTATGCTGTTCTTCTGTCAGTTCATACGGGCTGGCTAAGTTGTACGTTTTGAAGATTTCGGTGAGCTGTGATTTACGCGCCTCTTCAGTGGCGCTGTCATCGGTATCTTGCACGTAGGCGAACAGTGCTTCCATCAGCTCGGGGGCTGGCATGCCTTCGGTTTGAATCGCGGCCGTATAGAAAATATACGCGGCGACCTGAGCACTCTGGTTAAAGGTTACGTGGACTTTATCGATTTCTACACCTGCCATCTTTTTGATTTCAGGCAGCATCATTTCCATGTTGCGGCAATGGCCGCAAGCCAGAGAGAACACTTCAACCACGGGTGAAGTCTGGATGGCTGTTTCAGTGACAACCTTGTACTTGTCACCTTCTTTTGGTGTTGAGGCATCGTTACAGCCAGTGAGAGCAAGTAGGGCAATAAAAAGAGGAATAATGGATTTAAACATGGTTCAGGCACAAAATAATGAAAAATAATGCCTAATTATGGCTGAGTATTGGGGAAATTACGTGGTATTAAATCAAAACTTACATTGATTTACCCTAAAGGAAGAGCTTGATCAATTGATGAATTTTCCGTTTAGGTGATTGAACATTTATGTAATTTCAGTATGATTGCCGGCCTTTTTCTGTGTGGAGGTACGGCATGTACATTGGGTTTGATTACGGAACGGCAAATTGCT
The DNA here is from genome assembly GCF_059552575.1 of Photobacterium sp. HL06. NCBI lineage: Bacteria > Pseudomonadati > Pseudomonadota > Gammaproteobacteria > Vibrionales > Vibrionaceae > Photobacterium > Photobacterium sp. HL06. The sequence goes on along the minus strand of NZ_CM183914.1, from coordinate 2,311,264 downwards.
CGGTCGCGATGATGGAGCAGGGTAAACCACAGATGTTGTCACTAGAAAGAGGCAATCAGTACATCTCTTCCACACTGTGCGCGCCAACACGTGAAGCGGTCAGCGAGTATCTTTATCGCCACATGGGAGTATCCCCTTCGGATCAGGTTGGTGAACAGGTTCTCCGCCGGGCGATAGCCTTTAACCGTGAAGAAGATATTTTGGTAGAAAAAGGCGACTTGCTGTTTGGCCAGGCGGCACTCGATCTCTACCTCGAAGATCCTGAAGAGGTCTATTACGTTAAGTCGCCAAAATCTTTTCTCGGTGCGAACGGCTTGCGGGATGTTCAAATCAGCTTTTTTGAAGATCTGGTCTGCGCCATGATGACCAACATCAAAACACAGTCAGAATTATCAACGCAGAAGGCGATTAACAGTACGGTGATAGGGCGTCCTGTCAACTTTCAGGGAACAGGTGGGGAAAAGGCCAACCAGCAGGCTGAAATGATCCTGACCCAGGCCGCCAAGCGTGCCGGGTTTAAGGATATCGAGTTTCAGTTTGAGCCCGTTGCTGCTGGGCTAGAGTACGAAAGTACGCTCACCGAGAACAAAACCGTGCTGGTGGTTGATATTGGCGGTGGTACGACAGACTGCTCGATCATCGAAATGGGGCCGGATTGGCGCGGGAAAGCCGATCGCCAGGCAAGCCTGCTGGCTCACAGTGGCCTCCGTGTAGGCGGTAATGATTTAGACATACACCTGGCTTTTCGCCAGCTGATGCCGATGCTTGGCCTTGGCAGCAAAACCCACAAGGGTATTGATATGCCGATTAGCCAGTTCTGGAACCCGATAGCGATCAATAATATCGTCGCTCAAACGGAGTTCTACAGTGCTTCAAATTTCAAAGCGCTTGATCAACTGCGCCGTGATGCCGCAGAGCCGGAGAAACTGCTTCACCTGCTGCGTGTTTACCACGAAACCCTGGGCTATCAGCTGGTCAGAAAGGCCGAAGAGTGCAAGATTGCCCTGTCGGATGCACCTTCATACCGTGTTGAGCTTGATAGCCTGTCTGAGCTACTTGATGTATCTGTCAGTCAGCAAGACATGGCTGCAGCCATTGAGTCACCGAGAGTCAAGATGAGCCAACTGGTGACAGAGGCTATACAGCAAAGCGGCAAGAAACCGGATGTAGTGTATATGACAGGCGGGACGGCACGTTCACCGATCCTGCGTGCTTGCATTGAGCAGCAGCTTCCTGATGTGCCTGTTGTCAGTGGTAGCTACTTTGGCTCGGTAACAGCCGGTTTGGCAAGATGGGCCGAACATTGTTTTGCCTAGCCAGTATCTATCGTTAACAATAAAAGCCCGCTAGAAACGGGCTTTTTATTGTCAGGTTGTTTATACCAAACTGAACAATTATCTGATCCAATCAGAGCGTTACCAGCCGTTTGAGATCAACCCAAATTGATGAAGATATAGTGGTTCTACATCAAAGCAATTTGGAGCAGATATCGGGCGGCTGGTGCGCTCCCTATGGGCGAGTTGCAAAGGCTCTGTGACGGTGTTACTTGATTTTGATGGATATGAATACACCTACAATCAAGCGCCTTGTCCCTGAGCCTTTTCAATCTCGCTGATAGGCCAGATAATTATTCAGTTTGGTATTAGTTCATTTTCACTAACTACTTACTAGCCAGCCCAGGCAGAGCACCAGCCCTTGGCTGAGACTAATTTGCCCGGGAATAATTGACATGGACGCCACTCGTCCCCTTCTTTGCCTTGGAGCAAGACACAATTAGAGCATTGCCTGTCTTCGTAGGGGGATTGATGGACATACTTGAGTGCTGAGGCTTGAGGATCATCTTCTGTAAGATGGGGTAAGTCTTCTGCGAATGCAGGCCTAATAAGTGTTTTCCCACCCAATGTCATGCCAATGACACCCGCCACACTGAATTTTAAGAACCTTCTTCGACTCGATTGATCTTTCATTGCTATTCCTCATGCTGCTAGATGATGTTCTTTTTAGTTATTGTTAATGCTGATTACTAAAGCTGAGAGGCCGCACAGTCGTACTCAGCAAAACCAACCTAGGTTGGTTCCATAAGTTTGGAAGGCAAAAAGGGAGACGTCTTTGTCCTTTTTGCGAATGGTCGCAAATAGTACTCAAAGAGCGGATAAAGGCCTTGGAAAGAGAGAGATTGGCTGTAACGGATTACATTTGTTAACAAATGAGCAATAAATTTGCTATCGCAACGACAAGTTTAAGTAATTGACTGCAAAAGGTTTGAGGCTGAGCAAAGAATTTACACATTGTATCAATCTCAGGGTTGCAACATTCTATTTACAAGCGCATGCTATGACCGCCTTACCAACGATGAAAATAACAAAGGTAGAGAGAATGAACTTATTTCTTATCGATATTGATGGTGCTTTGGTTGACTCGGAAAGTGTTGATCTAGAATGCTATACCCAAGCTGTACAAGATGTTCTTGGTATCCACATTAATGCTGACTGGAGCCAGTACCAGAACGTGACTGATTCGGGTGTACTTGATGAAATCATTACCAAGCAGGGAATCACTGCCAGCCGCTCATTGATCCACCGGCAGGTTGAAAGCCGTTTTCTGCAATTGATCCAGGATTATTTGGCGGAGCATCCGACAGAAGTTAGCCAAATTCAGGGAGCGAAAGATTTTATCGAGCAAATGCGCGAGCGAGAAGATACCCATCTTGCAATCGCGACTGGAGGCTGGGAATCTGCAGCCAAGCTGAAATTACGAGCTGCAGGCATCGATGTCTCCAATATGACATTTGCATCGTCATCTGATGCTATGAGCCGAACGGAAATCATGGCACTGGCGGCATTTCGTGCCAAGCAAGATTCAGGTATGACCTTTGACCGCCGCGTCCTGTTTGGCCACGGCGCTTGGAACAAGCATGCTTCGCAAGAGCTGGGATATGATTTTGTTGAAGTGGGCAATAAGGTCCAGCATCGTCACCATATTCCCAATTTGGTTCATTACCAGGCTGCATTCTCACAGCTGGCATTGCAATAAATCCGCTTTCTGATTGGTGGTTAGATACCATCAATGATTCGATAACCTTTACGACCGAAGTAAGGGTTATCAATTCACTTATACTTCGTGATAATAATCCCATATTCGTTAGAGAAAGTAGGCACCGAAGACGGCTTTGGTTATGTTGGTGCTAGTGGAATAAATATTGGAATCATTATGTTAGTAGGCAGACCTCTTTTATTAAGCATATTTGTATTTGGACTTTCTGCACCTAGCACTGACGTGATAGCGGCTCAGGAAAACGTCCCGTATTGCCATACGCATGCCGGGCTGAATTTCCCTGATTTTATGGTGATGTGGGATTACGATAACCCCGCACTAACAGAGAAAAAGTTCAAAGCATTGCTGAACCTTGCCAGTAATAGCCAAGACAAAACCTACCTGAGCGAGCTGCTTAGTCAGATTGCCACCACCTATGTATTGCGTGATGAGCACCAGGAAGCCGAGTATTACCTTAAACAGGCTCAACTTTACCTGGTTGATGCGGAGCCTAGGGCGGAAGCCAATTACCTGCGGGAAAAAGCCCGTTTCCTATTAGCAACAGGTCAGCAGGATAAAGCCATCGATAGCTTCTACGCGTCATGGCAGGTAGCTCGGGAAAGCAAGTACGATCGGCTCGCGATTGAAACCGCCCTGGATCTTCGCGATCTGCTACCGGCTGAACGCCATAGCTGGGATCTTAAAGCACAGTTAGTGGCCGAAACAACCAAGGATCCTAAAGCGCAGCAATGGATTAGCAATAACCAGGCCCGCTTTCTTTGAGCCTAGTTTGACGTTGCAGTGTTGCTAAATTGTCACTTCCCTTGAAATCCATTATTTGCCAAGAGACAGGCAGAGTGTCATTTTTTTGTCTAATCTTCTTATGGAAGCGCAAGAAAGTGCAGTTGGAGTGATATTGTGCATGAATAATAACAATGAGTGGGTTATTCGTTGGTTTACTGATGTCTGGAGTCGGGCGGATGGTCATTTGCTTACTGAATATGCTACCGACCCGTTTAATTTTCACTTGCCGGGGGGCCGGGTATTAACGCTCAGTCATGAAGAGTACCTCAGTTTTATTGCGATCTGGTGCCAGCGATTTAAGGAAGTTAAATTTACTGTAAAGGATGTGGTGAATGACGGTGAAAAGACCGTCGCGATCTACCAATGCAGCGCTACCTATAATGGTGGTTGGGCAAGAGTTCCGGCGAAAAAGCAGCATGTAGAAATGACTGGAATGGTATTTTTTAAGCGCCAAGAGGGGATGATCACTGATTGTTGGTTGGAAGACAGCAGTTTTGATGTATACCAGCAGTTAACCCGCTATCTCGATTAGCAATTAATCGCGGTGGTTTGTTTGCTTGTAAAAGAAAAGCGGTATCTGCAGATACCGCTTTAATATTGGGTTGTAGTCATCTATTTCGGTTAGACTGCCCGAGCTTTCATCGCTTGTGATAGCTTAAGCTGTTCAAAGAACTGTTTTGTCTCAGTAATAATGACTTCACGTAGCAAGATTAAACCAATCAGGTTGGGTACTGCCATCAAGCCATTGACGATATCGGCAATCAGCCAAATCATATCTAGCTTTAGGAAAGCCCCGCCAGCCACCAGAACCAAGAAAATCAGCTTATAAGGAAGGATTGCCTTAACACCAAACAGGTAGGTAACACAGCGCTCACCATAATAGTTCCAGCCTAATATAGTGGTAAAAGCAAAGAACATCAGCCCCACCGATACCATCATCGGGCCCCAGTAGGCTGAGTCTAGGCCACTGGCAAATGCAAATGTTGTAAGCTCAGCTCCTGCATAATCACTCTGCCACGCACCGGTCACGACCAGCGTCAAACCTGTCATGGTACAGATGATAATGGTATCGAAGAAGGTGCCTGTCATTGAAGTCAGACCCTGTCGCACGCAAGAATCCGTCTTTGCAGCAGCGGCAGCCATTGGTGCACTACCCAAACCGGATTCGTTTGAGAATACGCCACGGGCAATACCGGATTGGATAGCCAGCATGATGCCTGCGCCGACAAAACCACCAGTAGCGGCATGCCCGGTAAAGGCTGAGCTGATCACCAGCTCAACAGCAGCAGGAAGCGCATCGGCCTGAGAGGTTAATACGGTGATACATGCCAAGATATATAGGCCTGCCATGACCGGAACCACTTTACTGGCAACACTTGCGATAGATTTAATACCGCCTAAGGTGACTGTCGCAACAAGTACAGTAAGAATAACGACGGTTAATTCCCGTGGTGCCTCAAACGACAGGTATGCCGCATCGACAATCGCATTGGCCTGCGGGAAGGTACCGATACCGAAGCAAGCAACACCGAGTGCAAAAAATGCAAAGAGTTTTGCCAGCCACTTGCTGCCGACACCTTTTTCTAGATAATACATCGGGCCGCCAATCATCTGGCCGTTTGCATCTGTTTCTCTGTATTTTACGGCCAGCAGGCACTCGCCATATTTGGTTGCCATACCGAACAAGGCAGCAAGCCACATCCAGAATAAGGCACCTGGGCCGCCGAGTTTTATGGCGGTAGCGACACCGACAATGTTACCCGTACCGATAGTGGCTGAAAGCGCGGTACAAAGCGCGGCAAAGCTGGAAACATCACCGCTGCCTTTGCTATTTTTCTTGCTTGAAAAGACATAGCTCAGTGCGAGAGGCAGGTAGCGGATTTGGATAAACCCAAGGCGTACAGTCAGGTACAGACCGGTACCAACCAATAGGATAAGCAGGGGTGGACCCCAAACAAAGTTATCAAGAGTTTGTAGCAAATTGTGTAGTGGATTCATTATTCTCCCCTTAAACATCAAAGGAAGAGATAAAAAACAACAGAAAGGTGGTGTTACAGAAAAGCTGGTTACAGAAATTTTCTGAGCTGTTGATCTTATCTCCTCTGTCCTTTTGCCTGAGAGTTTCACCTACCGGTTTCTGCCTGAGGCAGAGAAAGGTAAGTTTGCTCCTTCGGCGTCCGATTCAACGGATCTCTCCAGAGGCTCCTCCAACAACAGTCCATACCATAGTGTCAATTCAAGGAATTGACATTGCGGTGCCTGAAAGATTTACAACTCAATACCGGAAAGATTCTGGTTAGTTGAACTGCTTACTTCTTCGGCGGGCAGATACAATAGCGTATCGAGCCACTCTCCTGCTGTCTTCATCGGAACTCATTTTTCGAGCGACATACTAAATGATAAAAATGTGATTGTCTGCAAAAAAATTGCATAAAAAGATAAAAAAATCACTAGAAATCAAGACGTGCTATTTATTTGGTCAATGTGTGGTGGTGAAAACGACATTATTACTCATTCTCTGATGCTCAAGAGGAAGGGTAAATCACTGCAGTGTTATTTTTTTATGGTCTTCTATACTATTTTGTAGGCAGCTAGATACGGAGTAAATATAGAATAAATCGAAATTAAAAAGTAATTTTAATTTCGAAATGAGATATAAAAAAAGTGGTTTTGACTAGGATTTTCAACTAACTCATTGATGTGATTAAGCTAGCAGAGAAATTGAAAGTTATTGCTTAAATTTGAAACAAAAGGCGTGTGCTGGATTTATTTAGGTTTCTGAACGTTAATTATTCATAGGTGGTCAAATTTTTGACGTTACTTTCATAACAATTCTTATAAAGGCTTATACATTCATCAACAAGGAGTGTTTCACCGCAGCATACAGAGGTTTTGTATGTACTCATGGCACTAGTAGTAAGGTGAATTTGTGATTTGGGTAAGTTGTAGTCATCATGACAAAATGGCAGAAGCCAGAGAAAATCTTAAGTTATCACATAACGTCGTTGATGTTTCGCCTTTTGAGTTACTTTCGACAATGACAGGACAGGAGCTAATTTTCCTCGAAGTTGTTGATTCATCGTCGGAAGGTTTTGAGTTATTGCGATCTATCAAAAGCCGTTTTCCGCTAGCGAAGGTTGTTGTTGTATACCACAGCCTAGATGCGAACTTAGCGCTGAATGTACTTCGGGCTGGGGGGGAAGATGTGGTTGAAGCCAGCGCAACGAGGCAAGAGCTCGATGAATGCTTTAGCCGCTTGCATACTCATCATGTGGAAAGTGAGGTGGATACAGGGTTTGAGCACCGCGAGCTCTCGATCAGACCTGCGTTAAAGATCATTGATGAAAATATCAGTGCACCGCTACGCGAAGAAGATCTCGCCAATGCATGTCATTACTCGCCGACGTATTTTTCCAGGTTGTTCCACAGCATTATGGGAGTGACACTAAAGCAATATATCATTAAGAAACGCCTCGATTTAGCATGCGGTTTGCTGAGTTCTGATAGGGAAAAAATCTCTCAGGTCGCAAACTCGGCAGGCTTTAAAGACGTGTCTTATTTCTCTCGGGTATTCAAGAAGCATATGGGGTGCTCACCGGGAGAGTTTAGGATGAGAAAGCACAATCTAAATACATGAAGGTTTGAAGTAGAGAAGTATTTTATGTTTTAAATCAACTTTGTGCCTTTGAGGTATAAAGTTGCCAGAAATCTGCCGATAACAAACTACATACGGTTTCCATGCCTGTATAATACCAGGTCGTCATCGTGCAATTAGGCTATATTGATTGCATATGATTCAGAGCAAACAGCCTTTGAACAAGGAAACGCGCGCGAAAGCGCAGACAATAAGTAGTTAACGGCATCTGCAGATAGAATGACATCTTTTCACGATATTTTAGGCACAGACAAGAACACCTCAGGCGCTGATGTAAAGCGTCGTTATAAGTTGCTTTCCAGCCGGCTCCATCCCGATAAAGGCGGTTCTAAAGCGATCATGCAACTGCTCGTCCAAGCTTATGAAAAGGTAGGCCAGGGCAAGGGGCATGAAGAAGCCGTTCATACCATTTATGCCAAAGACACCAAAGCTGAAAGTTATAAGGCTAAGTTGCAGCAGCTTGAACGTGATTTTCAGGCACTCAAACGTGTTAATGACGATCTCAACCAGCAGTTAAAGCAAGAGCAACAAAAGAGCAGGCAATCTGCCGAACACAATGAGCGATACGCCAATGCATCGGAAGAAGAACTAAAATGGTTGCGCCGTGAGAATCGCCGATTGACTAAGCAGCTTGAAGAGGCGCGCTGGAAGCTGAGTGAAACGACTCGTTCTGTTACAACCGCGGCCCCTGAAGAGCCTGCATCTTCGCCTCAGAATGAGATCTCCCCTAAGGTGTTGAGCCAAATTAACTCGCTAGGTCGATTTAACCTACGTCGAGTCGGTTTCACGCTGATGATGCCTTTGCTTATTGCCGGCTTGCTGTTTTCATTAGGAAAAGATCCCTGGTTGGCTATCTTGGCGCTATTTGAAGAGCCACAAAAGCAGCCAGAGGCCAAAGTTACCATTCTAAATACCAATCCTGCTGATAGCATACAGCAGCAGACTCAGCCATCACTGCAGCCTGTACAAGCCGTACCAGAAAAGCCTGAACCTATGGCGCGCATCCAACTAGAAAGCATGGCGGGTTTGTGGCAACTGCGATATTTTGAAAACAGCAATCGTCCCTACATCAGTGTCCGCAGTGAGAAGGGCTCATACGTTATCAAAAGCTGTGACAGTGATTTCCAGTATTACCGGAACTCGAACCTTCGTGCAGGCCGACTAGCGGCAAATCTGATCTTCGAGCGCCAGGAACGTCATTTCCTGATTTACAACATTCCTTACGGCAATGGCTCATTTGCGGCTAACTGGTCGGAAAGCCAAAGCTTGTTGATTAACAAAGAGTATTTCCCGACCGAAGGCTTTACGCAAGCGTACCAACACTTACAGCAAGCTTGTAACTGATAAGCAGCCACTCCACCACCTCTAAGGAGTGGCTGTTTTCCTTTTCTTTCCGTATTCCATTTAATTTAACGACTCCTTCAGGACAACCTAGCTGATTGGGGATAACTTATTGTTATTGTAACCAAACGTTAATTGTTCAATGTGCATTAAGTTGTATGCATGACAATGCTCATCAAGATATAAAAGCAATAAATTGGTCGTTAGCGGAGTATCAATGAAGAAGTTAGTTATCGCAGCAACAACACTGATTTTGATGGGATGCACGAGTATCGAAAACCAAAATACTTACCAGCTATGCCGTGATAGCTCGCTTGAAGCCAAGCAAGAGCTAATGAAGCGAGGGATAGATCCTAACTCGATAGAGTGCACCCGAGCTCATACTGAAGCTCAGGCAGATATGCTTGAAGGCCTTGGTGAGCTGATTGGTGTGATGGACCCATGCCTGTCAGATCCAACAGGCTGGGTTTGTCAAAATAGTAGTTTCTAATACGCGAAGTGTATGTAGATCTGACAGGCCTCGAATATCATACCTGTCAGATCTACGGTGAGTTTCAGCAATTACGCCTCGGCAAGCTTCCCATCGCAAAGAGGCCGTTTAAGCACAGCAAGGCGAAATGCTGCCGGAACAAAATAGAACGAGACAATTGTGGTCAGCAGCGTACCGCCTGCAATGGTTACCGCAAACGGTGGCCAAAAGCCTCCCCCGGCAAGGATCAATGGCATAAAGCCACCGATGGTAGTAATGGTGGTTGAGGTGATATGGCGGGTACAGCTCATTACTGCAGCAAGAATCGCATCGGTGTCACCATGCAGCGCTGTTGGGCTGGCCTTGAGTTCAGCCAAAATGACGATAGCCGCATTGATTGCCAAACCAACTAAACCCAGTAGGCCGATAATGACAGTAAAGCCGAATGGGTAGCCAAAAGTCCAGACAGACAATAGTCCCAGTCCTGCTGCCAGCATACCAACAGAGAAAATGATCAGGCTGAGGCGGAATGAGTTGAAAGAGATCACCACGACCATGACCAGCAAGGTCATCACCATCGTTAGGTTGGCCATCAGGTTACCGACGGATTCGTCACGCTCTGCAGACTCGCCACCAAATTCAATAGAATAGCCAGATGGAATGGTTTGGGCATAGGCTTCCAAGTTCGTTTGGAAATGATCGAGTGCAGTTTGCGGCAATACACCGGCACGGATGTACCCTTCAATGACATTGACGCGTTGGCCGTTGCGGCGAGGAATGGCTCCCCGGCTCGGTGTGAGTTCCAGATCGGCCAGTGCAAAGACAGGCAGGCCCGTGAGGTTGTCATCTGAGCGCACAGGTAGGCGCAGGCTGCTGAGGTTAGCCATATTTTCACGGCTTTCATCCTTCACCCGCACACGGACAGGGATAGATTCCGTCGCTTCAATAACGCTGCCACTTACCCTACCTGTCAACGATGCCTGCAGCAGATCAGCCAGCTCACTAAGGGAGAGCCCGCTAAGCTGGCTAGCCTCTTCATTCACATTGATCCAGACTTTCGGTGTGCCGGGCTGCAATGTTTCGCGGGTATGGGTGACATCAGGTGTTTCAGCCATGATCAAGCGGATATCTTCACCAATCGACTTTAACCGATCTAAATTTGGCCCGTATAAACGCACTTCAAGCGGGGCATTGAACGGTGGGCCCTGTTCGAGTTTTCGTACCAAAATTTGCGCTTGTGGCAAGGCATGATCAAGTTTGGCTTGAATCTCTGGGATCAGTGCATTGGCGGCTTTGAAGTCTGTCATCTTAACCATTGCTTGAGCAAAGTAGGGTGCACCTTGCTGGCCGCCGACTAAGTTGTAATAGAACGATGGGAAGTTCCCGCCGACTAACCAGCTCATCTGCTCAACAGGCTCATATTCAGCCATGATCTGATCAACCATTTCTGTGGCTTCGGCTGTTGCATAAATACTGGCTTGAGGGGGCAGAAAGAGCTGAATTTCAAACATGTCCCGATCTGAAGGCGGGAAGAACTGTTCAGTCAGCTGCGATACGCTCCAAAAGCCGGTAAAAGGCAAGACACAAACCAGCAAAGCGGTGATCGCCGGATGCTTGATGCCCAGCTTCACCGATTGTTCGAATCGCGAGCTTAAAGCCGGGAATGACAGGCCGGTGTGGTACCAGCGCTGATCGCTATTTTGCGCAGGGAGCCAACGGCAGGCAAACCCCGCTACAATGGTATGTGATATTAGATACGATCCCACCAGAGAGAAACATACGGTAATGGCAATGGCCCCGACAAACTCACCGGCAGGCCCTGGCATTAGGAAGATTGGTGCGAAAGCCAGAACGGTGGTGAGGGTAGAGCCCAGAAGGGGAACCCAAAGGTGGCGGACGGCATTCATGGCTGCATTCAGTTTGGCCACGCCTTGTTGGCGGTAATGCTGAATGGTATCGACCATCACGATAGCGTTATCTACCATGATCCCCAATGCCACAATAAGCCCGGTTACCGACATCTGGTTAATAGGTAGCCCGGTAAAGTTCATCATGGTCAAGGTGACCAGGCTGGTTAGCGGCAGTGACAGGGCAACAATGATGGCTGAACGCATACCCAGAGTTAATAACAGCACCACCAGAATAATCGAAAAACCAAGCAGTAGGCTCTCGTTGAGCTCTGACAAGCGGGTTTCGGTATAGCTTTGCTGTTCAAAGATCAGGTTCACTTTGACATTGGTCGGCAGCTCGTGCTGGTAGCTATCCAGCAAGGTTTTGACTCGTTCAGACCACTGATCCACACGCAATGTCGGCTGCATCCGGGCCGCGACTAAAATAGCGGGTTTTCCGGCAACAACAGCTAGCTCATTAGGTGGTGATGCTTGGGTACGCTCGACCTCTGCGATATCTTCCAGGCGGATTAAATGTCCGCTTTCATCCATTGAGACAGGAACTCGGCGTACGCGATCCAGCGAGTCGAGAGAATCTGACACTTCCAGAGTAAAGCGGTTAGCCCCATTGACCAATTCACCTGCGGAATTCTTGGCATCTGCATTGTTGATGGCATTGGATAATGAAATGGCTGAGCGACCTAAGGCGCTGGTTACGCTTGGATCCATCGTAACCAGGATCTCTTCATCCGGAAGCCCGTAGAGATCAACAAACTCGGTACCACTAAGTACCCGTAGGCGGTTGCCTAGTTCGATAGCATAACGGCGTAGGGTGAGTAAGTCAGGCTCGGTTGGGCCTTGCCAGGTGAGGGCTGTGATCACCGTAAATGCATAACCGTGATCGTCATCGAGATCGGGGACTGATGCCCCTTGCGGTAGCAAAGGCTGAGCATCTGCTAACTTGTCCCTGGCCCGTGACCACACCGTTTCCGAGTTGTTGACTTCATCTTTCAGTTCAACCCTTACCACAGAGATCCCCGGGCGGGAGACGGAGGATAGTAGCTTAACTTCGTCAAGCTGACGCAGGCTGGTCTCAATTTTTTCGGTGATCAGTGCCTCAACACGCTCCGCGGTAGCACCAGGTAAATATGTAACCACGCTGGCATGGCGGTTATGGATCACCGGATCTTCAGCCCGCGGCAAGGTATTGATAGCAGACAGGCCGCTCACAATGAGCAGCGCAACAGCCAATACCAGTAGCCGGGTGTTACTGATAATGTGGGTCATGTTCATCGTTATGCCTCGTTATCCGCTTCATTCAGAGGTAACGGCAGCTTTTTTACCAGCATAACGGCCTGTCCCGGTACCAATCGGTGAAGCCCATCTGAAACCAGGCGCTCGCCATTGCTGATAGCGCCGGTCACATAGGCATGATCGTTGTTCGCGTATAGCACCTGAATCGAGCGGCGTTCAACGCGTAACTCCTGATTGCTGTTGTTGAGGGCAAACACATTCCAAACGCCACGTAGGCCATCAGTCATTGCCGATAGCGGGATCCAGTAACCTGGCTTTTCATGAACATCATCAAATTGCAGGTAGGCGAGTTCGCCATCGATGACCTCAGCGGCTTGCGGTAAGCTAAAGCGAAGTTTTACCGTGCGAGAGCCCATGTCAACACGCGCGCCGGGATTGAGTAAAGTTGCCTCGAAGGACTGATTGCCTACCCGCAGCGTCCATTCCGCCTCTTCGCTCATCTTGGCAAGTTGTTTGGCTGGAATACCGATATGTGCTTCTTTATTGGTACTGGCCAGCAGTGTCAGGGTAGGTGCGCCGGTATTGACCACATCGCCTTTAGAGACAAACCGGGCACTGATGGTACCGTCATAGGGGGCCAAGACAGTCGACTTTTGCTGCTGCAACTGATTGGCTGCCGCTGAAGCGGCAAGCTGACGGAAGTTAGCCCGTAAGGCATTTCTCTGGCTATTGAGGTTATCGATTTCAGATTCCGCACTAAAGCCTTTCTTTTTAAGCGCTTTCTGGCGCTTTAGGTTCGCTTCAATCAATTCGAGCTGTGCCGTGATTTGTGCCTGTTGGGCGCGAAGCTCATCGGCCTGAGTTTGCAGTAGCTGCTTGTCTAGGATAATGAGTGGATCGCCAGCTTTCACAGAGTCCCCAACATCTACCAATATCTGAGCCACTTTACCGCCTAGCTCCAACCCAAGGTTGGCTTGCTGCCCGGCTTGAACCGTACCGACATACTCCCGTTGTACCAGGTAATGGTCGGAAGGGGATAGCGTAACAGTATTGACTGTCAACATTTGCTGGGCTTCATGTTTCAGGCCAACTTCGGTATTGGACGAGTTACAGCCAGCTAATAGCGCGGAAGCTATCAGTAGGCTACTGGCTGAGAATTTTGTTATCCGTCGCATGGCAATTCATCCTGACAGGGTTTATTCTAGAACTAGACTGTCTAGTCCACATGAGTTAAAAGTAACCCAAACAAACTAGACTGTCCAGTTTGGTTGTGTTGAATGTGATATGGAGATGTTAACTGTGGGTGAGCCGGTATTGAGTCCAAGAAGTGCACAAAAGAGAGAGCAGATATTGAAAGCGGCTAGCGAGCTGTTTGGCGAGCAGGGGTATGGCATCAGCATGGATGCCATTGCCGTTAAGGCGCAGGTATCTAAACAAACCGTTTACTCTCACTTTAAGACTAAAGATGATTTGTTCGATACTTGTATCAGGGCTAAATGTGTCGCTAATCAGATAGATGGTAATTTGATTAATGATACCCGTCCGATCCGTGATGTGCTTTGTGACTTCGCTTGGCGGTTCCAAAATACCCTGTTGTCAGATGAGGCCAAACATACCTATAAAACCTCGGTAAGCCAGAGTGATACCCATCCTGAACTTGCCAAGGTCTACCTGAATGCGGGCCCGAAGGCGACAACCGAGATGTTAGCGGAGTATCTGCAGCATAATGTGGACAGCGGCTTACTCAGCATTGATATTGATGCCCAAGATGCCGCGATGCAGTTATTACTGATGTTCCACGGCCGGGCGGTATATTGGGGCTACCTTGGTCAAGAAAGCGGTGAGACGGATGAAGATCGCAAGGTGTATTTGGAAAGTTGTGTTGATGTGTTTTTGAAGGGGTATAGATCCTAGGCGCTGGTTCCTAAGAGCTAGATCCTGGGAAGAGCTGGTTCTAGGAAGGGCTGATCTTTGTTCCCAGGATAAGCGTGATAGTTAATTATTATTCGATACCTGAATACTTAACAAATGCCTGATAAGTTCTATCAGGCATTTTTTGTAGTAACGTAGCCATTATTGGTTTATTCATGTTTATCAGCAAAAAGTGACTATTTAGCAGTCACTATCTTTAAATTCAACGTCATAATTACGTGTCGTTTTAGCTGTAGTTTTCGCGTCGCTATACATTAACCCTTCAAGCCATTACTGAGAAAGACGTTGTTAACTTTGATTTTGTTAACCTTTCATCATAAAAAGTATTCGATCTATTTGAATGTCCAATACGGCTTGATAAAAAAGTAATAGTTTGGGTATACCTAATTCAATCGATAGCGCTATCGCTAACCGCATCACTTCTTTGCCAATTGCATAGTTAAAATACTGCTATCTTTAAACGTATGCGCTTGTGTATTCAGGTATATTGGGGGAGAAGTCTATATGAGAGCGTTACACGCCCTGAAGAGTGTTTTCCTTGTAGTTCTCGTTATAGTGTCGGTGCTCTCAAATCCTTCCTTTGCGGCGCCCAGCCGCTTGCAGCAAGTCATTGATCGCGGTGTGCTTCGTGTTGGTACCACGGGTGATTGGAACCCCATGACCATCCGTGATCCGGCAACGAACTTTTACAAAGGCTTTGATATCGACATAACGACCGAGCTGGCGAAAGACTTGGGTGTGACGGTGGAATATGTGGCAACTGACTGGAGAACCTTGGTCAGTGGTGTGGTCACCGATAAATACGATATGACAGGGAGCGCAGCCCTTAATATGACGCGTGCGAGAGTGGCGGGTTACAGTCAGCCTTATTTTGTCCTTGCCTTTGTCCCTGTCATTCAAAAACAAAACTTCAAGCGCTATCGTAAATGGAGTGACTTTAATACTAACTCCATTATCATCACGTCGACCAAAGGGACAGTACAAGAATCGTTGGCCAAAGAGTTGTTCCCAAAGGCCAGGCATAATGTCATCCAGGCCCCGGCTCGCGACTACCAGCAATTGCTCGCCAATAAGTCGACAGTCATTGTGACATCGAATATTGAAGCTGCCACTATCACCAATCGTTTTCCCCAACTGACGGTCGCAAAAGTGAAAGGCATGCGTCGCCCCACACCTGTAGCAATGTTGCTGCCGAAAGAAGATCAGATCTGGATTAATTACATCAACCATTGGATCGAGCTTAAAAAGACCCAAGGTTTCTTTGATCGTATTGCCCGAAAGTGGGGGTTGGTAAGCCTAGATATCTGATAAGGTCGAAACCCCTATGGTATTAATCTGAATAATACTATTTGAGTACTTGTACGGTTGAACGAGTGCAATAAAAGTGACATGGTGGGTTGGTAGATTTCAAGGTAAACAAGGGGGAGCAGGGGCGAGTTCCTAGAAACTAGTTCCTAGAGGTAAAGCAAGAGCTTGACTTACCTTTAGGCTCGGAGAGCCCGTCTTGCAGGAACCAGGAACCAGGAACCAGGAACCAGGAACCAGGAACCAGGAACCAGGAACCAGGAACCAGGAACCAGGAACCAGGAACCAGGAACCAGGAACCAGGAACCAGGAACCAGGAACCAGGAACCAGGAACCAGGAACCAGGAACCAGGAACCAGGAACCAGGAACCAGGAACCAGGAACCAGGAACCAGGAACCCGAAAACCAAACAAAAGGAGCAATATGGACTTATCAGCCTATAAAGGACTCATCTTCGACATGGACGGCACTCTGATAGATTCAATGCCTGCCCATGTACTAGCGTGGAAACAAACGTGTGAACTGTTCGAGATCCCGTTTGATGAACAGTGGTTTTACAGTTTAGGTGGCATGCCAACCATCAAAACCGCGCAGGCCATTAATCGCCGATACGACCAAAACTTCGATACCACGCGATTAGCCAATACAAAATGCGAATTCTTTGAAGCGCTGGATTATAAAGGTGAAGTGATTGAGTCAACGTATCAAATCCTTCTCGATAATAAGCCATCGAAGAAAATTGCAGTTGGTACCGGATGCCGCCAGATGAACGCATTGCCGCTACTGGATGAGACCAATATCTTGCCGTTGCTAGATGCACTGGTAACCGCCGATGACGTAGAAAAGCACAAACCCAATCCCGACACCTTCTTGCAGGCAGCCACACGCATCGGGCTAGATCCCGAGCACTGCTTAGTATTTGAAGATACCGAGCTGGGAAAAACAGCCGCCCTAGCAGCAGGTATGGATTGTGTATTGGTGGTTGATGGTGAGATCAGCAGTTTAACAAAAGCGAGCAATCGCTAAAAGAATCTGATTACACCTTCCGGTAGAAAGGGTATTCTTCTCCACATTGAATGAATACCCTGATGACACCATGAAGAAAACAGCAGCTGAATCGATGCCTCCACGTTCCTCTCACCTAGCTTCAGATCAAGGCTCAAGATCAAAAGAGCAATATCCCATCTCAGAAACCCGTTTCTGGATCCAGCGCCTGAGTAAAACAGGTGTTAGGGCATTGCACATCTTGGGAATCGCAGGCTCTGCTGGTGGTATCTTATACGGGGTAGAGCGGGAACTCTGGCTCAACTGGTGGATCCTGGCCATGGTAACGGGCCTGGTGATGATGACATTGGAGATCCGCCGCTCCAAACTGTGGTTAATTCAGCTTAAAGGTGTGCTTACACTCGTCAAGCTCGCGTTGTTGGGCTCATTTTTTATCATTCCCCAGCACAAACCTATGCTGTTTATCACCATCTTGTTGATGTCAGTGTTGATCGCTCACGGCCCGGCCGGGCTGCGCCATTACTCCATCTGGCACCGACGTCGCATAGATGAGAAACCACGCAAGAAAAAACTGATGAATGGGTAAATTTGTGAACCGAATTGGTACATTTTTGCGCAAAGCATAATAATGTAACTACGACACTGATAACAATTTAGTCTGGTATAACCATTATTTAGCAAGGAGCCGCCCTTGAAACCATTCCTTAGTATCATTCTTTTGCCATTGCTGCTTGCAGGCTGTTCGCAATCTGTCGATGAGCGGGCTGATGAGTATGTCGATTTGAGCTTCACCTTATGCGGTGCCAAAGTGAAGGCTTACTCACAGGGAGATGACGGAAAAATAAGGGTAGTGTGTGAAAATGAAAGCTACTTTTTGGTAAAAGACAAAGCAACACTGGCCTATATGAACGAGCTAAACGGCGCATATTGCTACGGCAAAGGTTTTTCCGTCTTTAATGAACGCAGCAGCTATTACACATTTACCTGCATGGATGAGAAGAGCTTCAACATACCGAAGTAGCGGCTAATACCAAACAGAACAGTTGAATAGGTTAATAGCACATTAACCTATTCAAGAGACTTGTTAATCTTTCCGGTAGCCCGGTGCTAGTTTGGCGCTATTTACCTGATATAAGGCCTGCGGGTTACCCAGTGCCAACTGATAGCCAACACACTCGTGAAGGTACCCATCTTGGCTGCAGTCAACTTCCCACTTACGCAATAGATAACCAGCAAGGGCAGCACGCGCTTCAATGATCTTCTTGCCGTTTTGCATTTCATAATCAAGCTCAATGGCTTCAGGGTTGCCTTGCTTAGGGTGGGGGATCAGCTCAAGCTCAATAAACTTCTGCCACTGGCGATCTTCAGCGGCCTGTTCATTGTGATTGGGTGTCTCGTCGAGGATACGTGCCGATACCACACGGTTACAGACGACATCCATAAACTGTTCATTCTTGCGGTCAAAAGAACGGACATGCCAGCGGTTGCCTGAATCGACCAAGCTGTGTGGTGCGATTTGGCGTGTACTTTTACCACTCGACGTTGAGATATATTCCACCTCAACAACCTTATTGCGGTAAATCCCTTCGCACAGCGCGGCCATGATAGCGGTTTTAGGAATCGTCAGCGGCTCAGGCGACTCACAGCTGATCGGAAATTCCTGATAGCCCGAAAACCCATCACCATAGCCTAAAGACACCGTTGCCAATGTCTTTTTCAGATCCAGATTAAACAGCGGGCTGAACGCAGGCTGCTTGTAGTATTTCTTTGAGCGCATATCCAGCTTCAGGTTATCTGGTGCAATTTCTTTGTATACCGAAAAGTCACGTGTTGTTGCGGCATGTCCCACAGCAAAACGATCGATCAAATCCTTACGGGTAACCTCACCCAGAAAGTAGAGCGCAAAATCAATGAACGCCAGGCGCTCACGTTGTGCCGATCCGATAGCATCCAGCTTTTTAGTGATATCCATATTGTGATCGTGTTTGTGTAAAGACATGGTTATTTATCCAGTATTTCTTATGCAGACTAATATATACCGAAAATAAGTAGAAGCAAGACCTGAAAGCGTTATCCATTAGTTTTCTTAGGTAATTGCTTGCACCCTTCAAGCAATGCCATACGGATTCGTGAAGAACTTGATATGGACAAACTTATCTAGACTATAACTACTGATTAAATCAACAGGTTTACATAATCAAAAGCAGTAGATATCATTTATGTACTGCTTTTGAGTACATATTGATTTTGTTTTGGTGATGCAATGCGTGTTTTATGAACTCTACCGCATACGTGGCAGGTGGTGGTTGTAGTCTGATAATAAATGACAATGATGTTTACAGTAGTCGTTAGAAATAAAATCTCTTTAGTAGTGAAAAACTGCTTTTGATGTGGAAAATACGCTGTCGCATAAGATTCTTTGCTGCGCAGAGATAGTGAGGCAGCATGATATGCAGATAATTGCCTTCATGCCATAGGAACGGCTACTTTGGTTCAGTAGATTAGGTAGTGACAGAAAGTGACGTTCACAACAAAACAGCTATCACAGGCATATGACGTACTGGTTCAAGGTGTTGTGCACCTTGATGACAACCTGCGGCAGGGTGTATTGGTTTATATCGAGAGTTTGCTGGTTGAGCAGGGTGTTCCTCGTAACAGATACCTGACACTGGACAATCTGCATAACCATTATCCTTATGCGCGCATGGCTTCATACATGGCCATCGATTTTTTCGATATTGATGAGCAGCGCTCAAAGCGACCGTGCAACGATGCCAACTTCAAACCGATTAGCCTGAAGGTATGTACGGTAGTTCGAGAAGATGGCCACACGCCCGTTCATCGCTGGCACACGGTGGGTACATTTCGCTGTGATCATATTATTGAGGCTATCCATGCGTTACTGGAAATACTCAGTAACGAGGAGTATTTCAGTCAGTGCAAAGCCTGTAACAGCATACGACCTGCAGGATACCTAGACGAAGATGATGTTTGTGATTGCTGCTGTGATGAGCTGTTGGGAGTGGCGTAGGCCATTTAATTTTTAATTAATATCTGCTTTCGCCCTTGGCTCTAGAGTAGCAAGGATAAAGTGTGCGTTTGCTAAAGCTCTTTCTATCTTGTTGATGCAATTAATAATTGTTGGGACTAGAATGAGCGCCATTGCATAAAAGTAAACGTATTAGCTGTGAACCAGAATATAGACTTCTACCATCAAAATGCCTCAAGCCTCGCTGATAGCTATTTGCAGCTTTCTTTTGAGGATGTCCACGCAAGCTGGAAGCCATATTGGCCTGCAGCGGGTGATCGGCAACATCCCGTTCGAGTATTAGATGTTGGGGCGGGTAGTGGCCGAGATGCCAAATGGTTTGCTCAACACGGCTGTGAAGTGTTTGCCATTGAACCCGCTCAATCCCTGAGTGTTATAGGCCGTGAGCACACAGACGGCTTAGAAGTGACCTGGCTTGATGATGCGCTTCCTGAATTAAAGAAGGTTATAGATTTAGGCATTCGTTTTGACTTGATCCTTGTGTCTGCTGTTTGGATGCATATCGCTAAATCTGAACGCAAGCGGGCTTTCCGTAAGCTTGCAAATTTACTGGCACCCAATGGAAAACTTGTTATTACGCTGCGCCATGGAAGCTTTAGTGACGGGCGTACCACTCATGGTGTTTCTGTAGAAGAACTCGAACAATTTGCTAAAGATCATGCGCTTCATGTTTGCCATAAAACAGAACGTTATGAAGACGCGATGGGGCGAGCTGATGTTCAATGGCAAACGGTGGT
This sequence comes from Photobacterium sp. HL06, assembly GCF_059552575.1. Classification (NCBI taxonomy): domain Bacteria; kingdom Pseudomonadati; phylum Pseudomonadota; class Gammaproteobacteria; order Vibrionales; family Vibrionaceae; genus Photobacterium; species Photobacterium sp. HL06. The sequence goes on along the minus strand of NZ_CM183914.1, from coordinate 2,290,791 downwards.
ATTCAACCTGCCCGATGATGGTACGGGGGATTTAACCAAAGTTCGCCATATTATCGTTAATGACAGTAAGTCCGCGACCTATAAATTAGCTCTGCTTCGAACCTTACTGCGCATTGCCGATGCCCATCCGGGTGCTGTATTGGATAGAACTGATGGCAAAGTCGCACTGCCTTTGGGCTTGGTGGCACTGTACTGGATCCGCCAGTTCAAGCGCTTAATCGATATAGAAATCGATGGTACCCAAGGCATTCAACAAAATAGTAATACCAGCAAAGGGTTGGGCTTCGTTAAAGAAGAGGGCTGGAACAAGCTCAAGCATTTAACGGCAGATGATTTAGCCGTTGGTGCCATGTTTATCGGTGAAGATGGCAAAGCCCTGCAGAACACTATTAAAGATACGTTGGCCACGATTAAGCAAGGGCCTGTTACCTTTATCTACCAAGGAGATAGAAGCAACACCTTGTTCCAAATGGAGCGCCAGACCAAACGCACGCAGCCATCTTTGGTTATCGATAGTGAGTTTCTGGCTAGCTATGGCAGTTTCATTTTGGATGAAAGCCTGTGGGAATGTTTACGTTTATACAGTAGTTGGATTGAGCCGCTGGTGGTTAATCAGTGGGTATTGGAAATGCAGCGCTTTCGCAGCAACCAAGAACGAAATATTGGCCTTCAAACCTATTATGATTGCCTGATTTGGGTCGATAAAGATCACGATACCCGTGCTGTTCGCAAGAAAGTCGATGCACTTCGTCAGTGTGGCACAGTTATTCAGAGCGTCTGGAGTGGTTCAAAATTGCGTGATCAGTACCATGTCGATCATTGTCTACCGTTTGCCTATTGGCCGAATAATGATCGTTGGAATCTGTTGCCAACCACCACAACTGAAAACCTGAACAAGAAAGACAGATTACCGAAATCTAAGCGCCTTCATGAATCAAAAGATCGCATATTGGAGTGGTGGCAAACTGCCTGGCAGAACGAGCAGGAACAAACTCGATTCTTCGATGAGGCTGTGTTGTCACTACCAAACCTACCGTCACAATGCCGTAACTTCGAAGACGTGTTTGAAGCAATGGGGTTGCAGGTTAAAGGAGTGAAGAGTCGGTTGCTGGTGGGGGAGTGGTGATAATTGTGAGTAGGGGGTTAAGTGAGTATTTTGAGTCATCACAAGAAAAGTTAAGTTCAGAAGTCACTGTATCAGTTCTTGTTTTGAAAGGTTAAAATAGCGGGCTAAAACCTATTATTGAGCGCCTGAACTTTAAGCCATTAGCTGTTGATTTGAGCGAAAAAGCTCTTTATAGCAAAGCGATATGAAATATATGCTTTGAGTTTGGCTAAAAATTAACAAGGTTCAAGGTACTTAGCCTCGAAGGCTTATAAATTTTCATCGGATTGACGAGACTGACTCATGAACCCTGCAAAACAATATCTTGGCGACATCATTGGTGGCAGCATTATGCTACGAGAGAGTAGGTTGATTGCCGAACTACTATTGACTGAACCTGATGCTGAAACATGGTCACAAAAAATCGAAAATGAAAACCTGTTGCAAAAAACATCTATTCAGTCAGCGAAACGTTTTGCATCGACTATCAAGAAACGACTTGAACCCATGAGTAAAGAGTTCCTCGAGGAACTCGTTGAAGCGGATGACATGCTCGCAAGCCAGTTACTATTAATTGCGAGCATGCTTAACTCACCGGTGATCGCAGACTTTATGAAGACTGAGTTAGCCGATGCACATCGAGTCTATCGTGAAAAATTGGACAGCGATTGCTGGTTAGAATTTTATGAACAACGTTCTCGAGTGATCCCAGAGCTGGCTGCATTTTCTGAGAGCTCAATTAAGAAGATGGGTAATAACGTGATTAAAGTGCTGGCAGATACACAGTATCTTGAGTCAGGTAGAAGTAAAATGTTGCAATCAGTTTATGTGCAACCTGAGGCGCTAGCGTGGGCTGAAAAGCTAGAAAAACCAGAATTAGTTGAAGCGTTACAAAGCGGTCGATAGTCAATGACAATGAACAAAGCACAAATGAGTGAGCTACAAGACAGGTTGGATGCGATTCAGCCAAAGCTTCAAAGTGAAGAATTTCTATGTAATAAAGGCCTTGGTAATGAAATCGGCTTTTATATCTTCGATTATGCACCTGAAGCAGAACAGCTAGTCAATGAGCAATTAGAGATGATCTGCCAGCGTTTGGAGAAGCGTGGGCGCAAGTTTGTTCATCTGAACCTATTTGACGTATTACTAGAAATGCTTGAGTCTCGAAAATTACTTGATAAAGCGTTTCAGCTCCACAAAGTAAAAGGTGATGAAGCCTTGCTTAAGGCATTAAAAGGTCCTTTAGATCAAAAGCGGGTTGCTGAGTTTTTGATTAAAAAAATGGAGCCTAATAACCAAGATTTCGTGTTGTTATCGGGCCTTGGTTCATGCTGGCCTTTACTTAGAGGGCATAGCCTGCTTAATGCCTTGCATGCCGATATGGGAGAAACACCATTAGTACTCTTTTATCCAGGTAGTTACACGGGACTAGAGCTACACCCTTTTGGCAAGATTGACTCAGCGAATTATTACCGAGCATTTGAGCTTGTGCCGCACAAGAAGTCGACAATTCAAAACTGATCGTTAGTCGTTTCTAAGTAAACAGCTTGCGATAAAGATTTTATATTTAACAAAGTGAATATCCATGAGTATTGAACATATTTTTAGTAAACCCTTAAGTCGTAATATTAACGGGGTAGTAAAAGCAGATCAGCTTGATGAGCAAAGCGTATGGGTTGAGCTTGATGAATATGTTGTTACTAACGAGCTCGATCGTCACCTTCGTAGTTTCTTTGAAAACTACCTGCCAGCCGTTCAAAATCCGGATGACCCATCGGTTGCCGGGAACATTGGTGTTTGGGTGTCGGGCTTCTTTGGCTCTGGTAAATCTCACTTTATTAAAATTTTATCGTATCTGCTTGAAAACCGTGATGCGGCGTATTTAGGTGAAACCAAGAAAGCGGCGGAGTTTTTCAAAGATAAGATCGCCGATCCGATGCTGTTTGGTGATATCCATGCATCGGTAAACCGCGATACCGACGTCATTCTTTTCAACATCGATAGCCGCGCAAATACAGAAGACAAAGAAGATGCCATTCTGAAAGTCTTCTTGAAAGTGTTCAATGAACGCCTAGGTTACTGTGGTGATCACCCGCATATTGCCCACATGGAGCGTGAGCTTGATAACCGTGGTCAATACCAAGCGTTCAAAGACGAGTTTGCTGAACTCACCATGTCTACATGGGAAGAAGAGCGGGATGCTTACGACTTTTATCGTGATCAGATGTCTGAAGCATTGAGCAAGGCATCTGGCCAATCTGAAGAGTCGACACGCCAGTGGGTTGAATCACTGGAAACTAACTTCCCGTTGGATATCGCCAACTTCTGTAAATGGGTGAAGCTGTACCTTGATAAAAGTGGTGACAAAAACATCATTTTCCTTGTCGATGAGGTAGGCCAGTTCATTGGTACCAACACTCAAATGATGTTGAAGCTGCAAACTATCACCGAAAACCTAGGGACAACCTGTGGTGGCCGTGCTTGGGTTATTGTAACGTCACAAGAAGATATCGATGCCGTACTTGGCGACCTGAAAGCAAAAGAAGGTAAAGACTTTTCTAAAATCCAGGGGCGTTTCAAAACCCGAATTTCATTGTCTTCATCTAACACCAATGAAGTGATTCAGAAACGTTTATTGCTAAAGACTGATTCAGCTAAAGATGACCTTGGTATTATCTTCAATCAAAAAGGTGACATCCTTAAGAACCAGCTGGCATTCGATAGCACAACAACCGCAGAGCTGGCTAACTTCAGCGACAATGTTGATTTTATTGATAACTACCCATTTGTGCCTTATCAGTACACCTTGGTGCAAAAGGTATTTGAGTCGATTCGTAATGCAGGTGCAACGGGTAAACACCTGAGCCGTGGTGAACGCTCGTTATTGGATGCGTTTCAAAATGCTGCTCAGCAGATTAAAACCGAGCGCGTTGGCTCGTTGATCCCGTTCTACCGTTTTTATCCGGCGATCGAAAGCTTTTTGGACACCGTAGTTAAAATGACCATCGACCAGGCCTGTGAGAAGCGTACTTTGACTCACTTTGATGGTGACGTACTTAAGACGTTGTTCTTAATCCGTTATGTTGATGTCGTGAAATCTACGCTTGATAACTTGGTCACATTGTCGATTGAAGAAATTGATGCCGACAAGATTTCGCTAAAAAAACACATCGAAGAAAGCCTCAATCGTTTAGAACGCGAAATGTTGATTGCTCGCAACGGCGATGAGTACATCTTCTTGACAAACGAAGAGAAAGAGATCGAAAACGAGATCCGTCATACTGATATTGAAGCAGCTAAGTTAAGCGATAAAGTCTCAGACCTTTTGCTGAAAGAAGTGCTTAAAGGTCAAACTAAATACCGTTATCCGGTCAATAATCAAGATTTTGAAATCAGCCGATTCAGCGACGGTGTCCCGAAAGACAGCAAAAGCGACAACGACTTAGTCCTAAAAATCGTTTCACCGCTACAGATGGGGTATGGCGATTACAAGCAAGATAGCCATTGTCAGACATACAGTAGCCAAGGGGCTGGCTGTGTGTTAGTTCGCCTGGGCGAAGACAAGCTTGTTTGGGATGAGTTGTCGACATTCATGAAAACCGAGCGGTTCTTACAGCATAACAACCATGTTACGCGACCAGAGCAAGCGAAGCTGTTGAATGAAAAGGCACTAGATAATAACAGCCGTGGTAAGCGACTAAAAAGTATGTTTACCGAGTTGGCGCTAGAAGCGAGTATTTTTGCGATTGGTAATAAGCTTGACTCTAAGGGCAATAGCTTTAGCAATATCATTGACGCCTCGTATAAATACGTTATCGAAAATAGCTTCCGTCACCTTGATATGTTGAAAGCTTGCGATGATCCATTGCGTGAGCTTAAAGCAGTATTAATGGCGGATGATATTGGCCAGCTGAGTATCGATCTTAACGATCCTGAGCAAAATGCTGAAGCGATTGCTGAGGTAGAGCGTTACATCCAAGGTAACGACGAGCTTAATCGCGCCATGTACCTTAAAGATGTATTGATTCACTTTTCGCATCGTCCATATGGTTGGCGCCGAGAAGAGGTCATGCTGCTTATCGCCAAACTAGGTCTGGCAGGCAAGGTAAGCTTCACACTGTCAGGTGAAGAGTTGGCACTGAAGCGTAGCTTTGATGCGTTTACATCTGTGCGTAAGCACGGTGATTTACGTATTCGCCGTGTTCGTCAGCACAATGATGCCCAGCTGAATAAAGCGAAAAAGTTAGGCAAAGACTTGTTTCATAAACCGTTCAACGGCAGTGAAAAAGAGCTGGCTGATCAGTTCTCTAAATACTTTAAACAATGGGAACAAGACTTAAAAACGTTTGAGCGCCAAGCGGGTAGCGTTAGCCAGTGCCCGGGTAAATCAACGATTGAAGATGGTCAGCGTTTAGTGGCCGGAGTACTAGAACAACCGAATAGTTACGCTATGATCGAGCGCATCTTGCAAGATGCTAATGAGCTTGACGAGTTTGTTGAAGATTTCGAAGATCTGGAAGACTTCTTCGGACAGCAGTTTGATACCTGGAAGCAGTTAGCTAACGCTCTGAATACCAAGTTCAAAGCGAATATCTCGGTACTTGAGAAGCAGCAAGAAGCATCAAAAGCACTCTCAGCGCTGAACGATATTTATGTCAGTAAAAATCCTTACAAACAACTTAAAAATGTTGCAGGTCTTATTGAGCAGGTCGAAAAAGCCAACCAAGCGATTTTGACTGAAAAGCGTGATCATGCGTTAGAACGTATTGCTAACCGAATCGATCTTATCGAGAAGCAGCTTGTTGAGTCTAATGCGAGCTCGGATTTACGTAATAAAGCATTGCTGCCGCTACAGAACTGCCGAAAAGCCGTGCAAAACTCAGATTCTTTATTTGAAATTACGGCGCGCCAGTCAGACTCTAAATCACATGAAAGCGATGCGATTAACCTGATTAACGAGCATATTGCCCAGCAGCAACGCTTATTTGAAGCGCAAAAACGTCGCCAAGAAGAAGAGGCGAAAAAGGCCCTTGAAGCTCAAAAAGCGGCACAGGAGCAATCTGGATTACTGGACCCAGTTATAACCAAGCCTAAAGTTGAAGAGCCAAAGGTTGTTTATAAGGCACCGGTATCAAAACCGGTTAAAACGATTGATCCAACAGAAATCGTTTCTCAAGGATTTATTGAAACACAGGATGATATCGAGAAGTACCTTGGCAGCCTACGTAAAGAGCTAGAACAAGCGATTAAGTCTGGTAACAAGGTGCGTTTGGAACTGATGGATTAAAGAACCGGATAAAGACGGGCAAAGTGATTATGCGGTAGCTTATCGTTGTCCGTCGGTTTCAATCAAAAACATACTCCTAGTAAGAGAGTGGTCAAATTAGCAGCAGCTAAAAGACGGCTCTCTTCTCGTATAGAGATAATCATGAATACAAACAACATTAAAAAATACGCCCCAAAAGCGCGCATTGAATTCTTTGAGGCTGTTGCGGCACGTGCCAACAACCTTGGTATTTATACTGACCGTATTGATGAAGCGGCGATCACTGGTGATGTGATGCAAGTGGGGGATAAAACCTTCCCGATTAGTCAAAAAGCACAGCGTGATGCGTTACTAACGTTGGTTGCACAGCAAGGCTTTGAAGCGGTAATTGACCACACGGCAAGTACCTGGTTTAACCGTTTGTGTGCGATCCGCTTTATGGAGCTAAAAGAGTATCTTGAGCATGGTTATCGCGTTCTAAGCCATCCAAGCCAAGCGAATGGTTTTGAGATCTTAGGTCACGCCGCCGATGTCGCAGAAGAGCTAGGCTTAAACCGTTCTGAAGTATTAGAGATGTCACTGGCGGGTGATAAAGAAGAAGAGCTGTACCGTCAGTTGCTACTAGGCCAATGTCATGCATTGCACGATGCGATGGACTTCCTGTTCGACAAGGTCGATAGCGTTAGTGAACTGCTACTACCTGATGGCTTAACCCGTACTGATTCTATTTTGCGCTCATTAGTCGATGACGTACCCGAAGAAGATTGGGATCAGGTTGAAATTATCGGTTGGCTTTACCAGTTCTATATTTCTGAAAAGAAAGATGAAGTGATCGGTAAGGTAGTGAAGTCGGAAGACATTCCTGCGGCTACTCAGTTATTTACCCCGAACTGGATTGTACAGTACTTGGTGCAAAACTCAGTTGGCCGCCAGTGGCTACAATCTTACCCAGAATCCAACATAAAAGCGGAAATGCCATACTACATCGAACCTGCCGAACAGACCGATGAAGTGAACGCACAGCTGGCAGAAATTACCCCGGACTCATTAGAGCCAGAAGCGATTAAGGTACTTGATCCTGCTTGTGGTTCCGGCCATATATTGGTAGAAGCCTATAACACCCTAAAAGCGATTTACGATGAACGTGGTTACCGTTCGCGTGAAATCCCACAGCTGATCCTAGAAAACAACTTGTTTGGTTTAGATATTGACGATCGTGCTGCCCAGCTAGCAGGCTTTGCCTTGATGATGATGGCACGTGAAGATGATCGCCGCATCTTCACCCGTGGCGTAAAACTCAATGTTCTGTCTCTGCAAGAAAGTACCCATTTAGATATCCCGCAACTATGGCGTGATTTGGATCTGAACGGCGATCAACAAGTAGGCCAAAGCCAAGATCTGTTTGCAGAAGAAGACGCTGAACTGGATGTTGAAGATGAGCAATTCAAGCTTCTTCAGCTTATTAAACGGTGGTTTCTACAAGCGAAAACTCTGGGCTCTTTGACTGATGTACCCGCAGAGTATCAACAGCAACTATTAGACTTGAAAGATAAGCTTGTTGAGCTTCAAGATAATGGAAATACAGCGCAGAAGCCTGGCGCTGAATTACTATTGCCATTTGTGCAACAAGCTTGGTTGCTATCTCAACGTTATGATTCAGTTGTTGCCAATCCCCCGTATATGGGGGGCAAAGGAATGAACAAAGAACTGAAAGATTTTGCCAAGAAGAATTACCCAAATAGTAAGTCAGATTTGTTTGCTATGTTTATGGAGCGAGCTTTTGAACTTCTAAAAGAAACTGGCTATAACGCTCAAATTAATATGCAATCTTGGATGTTCTTGTCGAGCTTCGGGAATATGCGTGAGTCTTTATTAGATACCAAGACTTTTGTGACAATGGCACACTTAGGAGCACGTGCGTTTAGTCAGATTTCTGGAGAAGTTGTTCAAACTACAGCGTGGGTTTTGGGTAAGTCTTCTATTGAGGGTTACCAACCAACTTTTTTCCGTCTTGTCGATGGCAGAGAGAAAGAGAAAGCACAAAACTTGTTGTCTAATAGTCATCGCTTCGATTCTGTTAAACAAGTTGAATTTAGAAAAATACCAGGTAGTCCCTTAGCTTATTGGGTTCCTCACCAAGCATTCTTGGCTTTCACCAACAAGCAATTATCAAATTTAGGTAAACTGGGTAAAGGTTCTGATACTGGGAAGAATGAGAGATTTATTAGACATTGGGCTGAAGTAAATCTAGATAATATAAATCGCAATCAAATACCCAATGAGCTAATTGCAGGGAAATGGTTTCCTACCCACAAAGGCGGTGGTTTTTGTAAATGGTATGGGTTACGTGAATGGGTTGTCAATTGGGAAAATGATGGCGTTGCCATAAAAAAATATGGGAAGTGCAACATTAGAAATAAAGGTTATTATTTCAAGGATTGCTTTAGCTGGGGGAAAATTACCTCAAATCAATTCAGTGCTCGCTATATTCCAGAAGGTTCTATAGCTGACGATGCTGGGCCATCCGGATTTTTAGGTAAAGAAAATAAAAGAGCCCTAGCAATTATAAACTCCTCTTCGGCGCAATATTTACTAAAAATTTTGAGCCCAACATTAAATTATCAAGTTGGTGATGTTTCTAAAATTCCATATATTGATATTGAGGTCGAAAATTTGGTTAATGAAGCTACATCAATAACAAAGCAGTGCTATGACCAAGTTGAAACATCATGGGATTTTAAATGTCATCCACTTTGTAATAAGAATAGCAATCCTAGTGTTGTTTCTGAATTAGAAAAAACAATTGATGAGAGCAAAGGGAACATAATAGATATTCAGAAAGTCGAAGAAGCAATAAATATAGCGGTAGCCTCAGCATTAGGACTTGATGATGTAGTCAGTACAGAAGTTTCTAACTGTGATATTTCCGCTACATATAACCCATTTACTGAAAACTTAAATTCCAGTTTAATTGTTTCGTTGGCCAGTTATAGTCTCGGCTGCATGATGGGCCGTTACTCCCTCGATCGTGAAGGACTAATTTACGCACATGCGGGCAACGAAGGCTTTACTGATTTAGTCAACCAAGGTGCATACAAAACCTTCGCAGCCGATGACGACGGCATCATTCCACTAACAGACATGGAGTGGTTCCCTGATGACGCAACGTACCGTTTCCGAGATTTTGTCCGTACTGTTTGGGGTGAAGAACGCCTGCAAGAGAACCTGGATTTTGTCGCTGAAAGCCTATGCTTGCATGCCATTAAGCCGAAACGTGGTGAATCGAGCTTGGATACTATCCGTCGTTATATGTCGGCGCAGTTCTATAAAGATCACCTGAAAACCTACAAGAAGCGCCCGATTTACTGGCTATTCAGTTCAGGTAAACAGAAAGCGTTTGAGTCTCTGGTGTACTTACATCGTTATAACGAAAGTACCTTGTCACGTATGCGTACCGAGTATGTCACGCCACTGCTGGGTAAATACGAAGCGCGCTTAGGTCAGTTGGAGCAGCAGTTAGATTCTGCTTCAACCAGTGAAAAGACCAAGCTGAAGAAAGAAATGACCGCGCTTGAGAAGAAACAAGCCGAGCTTCGTACCTTCGATGACAAGCTGAAGCACTTCGCCGATATGCGTATCTCACTTGATCTCGATGACGGGGTAAAAGTGAACTACGGCAAATTCGGTGACTTGCTGGCTGATGTAAAAGCGATCCACGGTAAAGCGGTTAAGTAAACATCATGCTGACAAGCGGAGGTGAACAAGGCCTCCGCTTTTTACTTAACAAGCATACAGTTACCAATGTTTTATCAACGCCAAAACCCCCACATTTCCTTAGTCTTTAATGAGTCAGCTCATGACTTAAGGTATAATCTTGTCATTACTATCTAAGATGCCGTAAAACCATGCAAATTGATCAATTAGAGCAAGGTCTCGCCAAGAAATTTTCTCAAACCAAGATTGTCTTTTGGTATGATCCAGAACAAAGCTTTCAGGATGTTATTGACCAGCTTTCCTTACCTGATGTGCTGGTGGTCAACATGGCGCATGAGTCGGCATTAGAAGTAAAAAAGTGGATTTTGCGTGACAACCCGCAGCAACCCTACCTACTGTATTTTCCGTCAGCTGAGCCAAGAATTGAAGATAATTGGCTGCTTGATGTCAGCTTTTATTCTGGTCAGTTCTATGCAGATAACGCTTCCATGTTGCTTGCTGAATTGGGTATTAAAACTATGTCTTTGCGTGAGCACATCAAGGCTCGGGCAAGTTTCTTTAGTAAGCAACGCACTGAATCGTTAAAACGCCGTATTACTGAAAATGAAACTGAGCAATCATTAGATTTGAAAATGATTGCGGTATTGGCAACAAACGAACCGATTTTAAACAATATTCTGATGGAGTTGTTCAATCAGTATGCTGGTAGCCTTGATACTGATGGTATAAATAATGACGACAGTGAGTTAATACTACTTGAACAGCTTTCGAAACATGGCTTGCTCGAGTCGTTTTGGAAAGCCGTAGAACAACAGTTTGGCTATAGCCCGGAAGAGAAGTCAGTATCAGATTTCCTTTATAAACTGTTTTGCACCGAACTTAGCATTCACATTGATGTCCCCGAAAGTGAAAAAGCATGGGCTTCAGCCAATGTGATTCCTTCTGCTTCAGGTCGTGCTGCAGCGTCAGCTTTCATGTTGGAATGGCGTGATAGTAAGCGCTTCAGCCAAGATCATGATGCTATCGCCAAAGTGATCAGTGGTGAGCTAAACATCCCAAGTCGCTGTAATGGCTATTCGCCACTTGTGTTGCAAGAGTGCTATACCTTTGAAGCGGTTGAGCAGTCGGTGATTCGGGGGCTTGTGCGTTACCTCTTGCATGATGATAGTGCAGAGCAAATACTGAAAATGACGCCTGCTGATTTTGAGTATGTAATTTCAAAACGTTTGAGTGGCCATTGGAGTGAAGTACGTACTGAGTATGCGGCAATCTATCAAGCATTAAAGTCTGCGGATAACTTGTTCCGATTACGTCGTAAGTATGCAGATGGCTTCAACTATCCTGATGCCAAATCGATGTTCACCGCATACAGTGAAGAGTTATTCCTGTTTGATCAGCACTACCGTTTATTCAACCAATATACCGATCGTGTTCAGTCTAAAGGTGGCGATATTCTTCGTCGCATTGATGATGCAGTCGAAAGTTTGTATGTTGATTGGTATCTCTATGAATTGGGATTAGCGTGGGATGTGCTATTAGATCGTGAAGACCGACTGGAAAATTGGAACAACTTGGGAACTCGCCTGCAGAACAATTTTTATGCCCACCAGGTGAAACAAACGTTAGATACGTCTAAGACGATTAAGCGTGTGTTTGTCATTATTAGTGATGCACTGCGCTACGAAGTGGCAGATGAACTCAAAATGCGCTTGAACAGTGAGAGGCGCTTTAAGTCCGAACTAAAACCGATGCAAGGTGTGTTACCTAGCTATACCCAACTGGGTATGGCATCACTGCTACCACATTCCGAACTTGATTATGATGCGAACAGTGCAACAGTACTTGTTGATGGTAAGAGTACCAGCGGATTAGATAACCGTAATAATGTTCTTCAGCAGCATAACGGTATCGCGATCAGTTCAAAAGATTTATTGAGCTGGACGCAAAAACAAGGCCGCGAAGTTATTCAAGATAAGTCTGTGGTTTATATTTACCACGACACCATTGATGCCATTGGTGATAAGGGCGGAACAGAACATAAGACCTTTGAAGCGTGTCATGATGCAGTCGAAGAGCTGAAAGACTTAGTCGCTAAGGCGATTAATAACCTCAATGCCAATCGCGTGTTGGTGACTGCGGATCACGGCTTTTTGTTCCAGCAGAAAGGGCTGACACAACCAGAGAAAACCGGACTTGGAGGCCAGCCGACAGGGGCATTTGAGGCCAAGAAACGTTATATCTTAGGCCGCTCAATGCCGAATCATGAACAGTGCTGGCACGGTAGTATTGCCAATACAACCACGAAAGGCAGTGGCAGTGATGTTGATTTTCTATTGCCAAAAGGCGCTAATCGCTTCCATTTTGTTGGTGGTGCACGATTTGTTCATGGTGGTGCGATGCCGCAAGAAATCTGTATTCCGTTACTTGAAGTACAGGCACTGAGAGGCAAAAAAGCTGCTGCTAACGAAAAACAAAAAGTAGGTATTATCACAGAAAAGTCTACGATCCGTTTAGTAAACCAAATTGAAAAGATTCGCTTTATTCAGACCAATGCGGTTGGCGATAGCTACATCGAGCGCAAGGTGACAGCAGTGATCAAAGACAGCCAGGGAAATCCGGTATCAAGTGAAGAGACACTGTTGTTTGATGCAACTTCCGACAATATGACTGAACGTACACGTGAAGCGCGCTTTAAATTGATTGGCAGTGATTTCAATCGCAATGAAAATTACCAGCTGTTTGTTATTGATTCAGCGACCAATACAGTGGTTGAACAGTTCCCTCGTCCGGTGATGATTGATCTTCTGGATCGTGATGATTTCGGTTTTTGATGCTCGTAATTTCATTTCAATGGATGGAAGCTTAGAGTGATAGATAATAGAGATGACGCAATGATGGATTTGCCATTAGGACAAGGTGCTGAACAAGCTACGACGCCAGATTTAGACGGGATGCTAAATGATGTATTCCGAGGGCGAGTTGTACGTAAAGACCTGACCAAGAAGCTTAAAGAGGGTGCTAATGTTCCTGTTTATGTTCTTGAGTACTTGTTAGGCATGTATTGTGCCTCTGATGATGAAGAAATCGTGCTCGAAGGGCTAGAGAATGTGAAACGCATTCTTGCCGATAATTATGTTCGCCCTGATGAAGCTGAGAAAATCAAATCACTGATCCGTGAGCGTACCAGTTACAAAATCATCGATAAGGTGACGGTTAAGCTAAACCAGCGTAAAGATATCTATGAAGCAGATTTGTCTAATCTGGGGATCAAAGATGCGGTCGTACCGAATAAGATTGTTGCGAGTAATGAGAAGCTGCTAACCGGTGGTATCTGGTGCATCATTACCGTCAATTACTTCTTTGAAGAAGGGCAGAAGACCTCTCCGTTTTCGATCATGAATTTAAAACCCATTCAGATGCCTTCGATGGACATGAATGAGGTGTTTCAAGCACGAAAAGCGTTTGATTCTAAGCAGTGGATGGATGTTCTATTGCGCTCTGTTGGTATGGAGCCAGCCAACCTTGATGATAGGGCGAAGTGGCATCTGACGGCACGACTTATTCCGTTTGTTGAAAACAATTATAACGTGTGTGAGCTTGGACCTCGTGGTACGGGTAAATCGCACGTCTATAAAGAGTGTTCGCCTAATAGTTTGCTGGTCTCTGGTGGGCAAACAACGGTTGCTAACTTGTTTTATAACTTGAGTCGTCGTCAAGTAGGCTTAGTAGGCTTATGGGACGTTGTCGCCTTTGATGAGGTCGCTGGGATAACCTTCAAGGATAAAGATGGCGTTCAGATCATGAAAGATTTCATGGCGTCGGGTTCATTTGCCCGTGGCCGTGATTCTATTGAAGCTAAAGCCTCGATGGTGTTTGTTGGTAATATCAATCAGAGCGTTGAAACATTGGTGAAAACCAGTCACCTGTTAGCGCCTTTCCCTGATGCCATGATAGATACAGCATTCTTTGACCGTTTTCATGCGTATATTCCGGGCTGGGAAATTCCAAAGATGCGTCCGGAGTACTTTACCAATCGATATGGATTGATCTCTGATTATCTTGCTGAATACATGCGCGAGATGCGAAAGCGTAACTTTGCTGATGCGATTGATAAGTTCTTCAAGTTAGGTAATAACCTAAACCAGCGTGACGTTATTGCTGTCCGTCGCACAACTTCTGGTTTATTAAAACTCATGTACCCGAATGGGGTGTTTGATAAAGAAGCAGTTCGTGAAATCTTAGTCTATGCCCTTGAATCACGTCGCCGTGTTAAGGAACAGCTGAAGAAACTTGGTGGCATGGAATTCTTTGATGTGCATTTCAGCTATTTGGATAATGAAACACTTGAAGAATTCTTTGTTAATGTACCTGAACAGGGAGGCAGTAAGCTGATTCCTGAAGGTTCTACATCACCTGGAGTCGTGCATGTTGTTGCTGCTGGAAATACGGGTCAGTTAGGTTTATACCGTTTTGAAACTCAAATGACCGCAGGTAATGGTAAACACAATACCTCTGGTCTTGGTTCAAATACAGCTGCAAAAGAAGCGGTACGTATTGGTTTTGATTTCTTTAAAGGTAATCTAAAACGTATTAGTGCATCAGCTAAGTTTGCAGAACATGAATACCATTTACATGTGGTTGAACACCATAATAACGGTGCAAGCACTAAATCAAGTTTAACGTCATTGATTGCATTTTGCTCAATCTTGCTAAAAAAACCAGTTCAAGATCAAATGGTTGTTCTGGGGGATATGTCTTTAGGTGGGGTGGTGAGCCCTGTTGATGATCTTGCTGGTTCATTGCAAATGGCGATGGACAGTGGCGCAACGAAAGTACTCATTCCTATGGCTTCAATGGGTGATTTATCAACTGTTCCAGGTGAGCTTTTCGCAAAGTTTCAGACGAGTTTTTATACCGATCCAATTGATGCTGTATTTAAGGCGCTCGGTGTTCAGTAATTAATTAGACGGCTCAAATAATTGAGCCGTTTTATTTTGAGTTACTGGTTTATGATTGTCTCTATTTGTTTTCACGGTGATATGAATGATCTAGCGTGGTGAAGCACTATAATGAACGTAAAGAATACGATGAACTGACTGGCGAAGAGTTTGAAGTGTTCACTGATGAGACTGTATTGTGAAGTCGAGGTGTAGCTTGAATATTGACAATCAAATTGGTGCATTCTTTCACGGGGTGACATTAGAAACTTGCCGTGATGAGAAAAAAGGCATATCCCGGCCGAGAGTTCGACCTGTGGATACATTCGATAATGATATGCGGGTTGAGTTTCCTCGTAAGCTGAGAGAGCAATTTCCTATAGGTACAAGGTTTATGGCGACGGTAAAGGTTTGCCAGAAGACCAAAGATGGCAAGCCATTCGGAAAGCCTTATATTAAGGCCTCGGATATTGCACTTATTCCTGAAAGTGTTCCTGATGAGGGCTTGGTTGCTAAAGTTCGTGCTGGCAGTATCAGCGGCCTAGTTTATGAGTATGTAAGAAAGTAACGCTATGTATCTCCATCTTTCAGCAGACTATAAGTTTTGCATGATGGTGTTTGATGTGCTCAAGGTCAAACTTGATGAATACCTTTCTATTTCAGAATAAACCAGTGGCATCATAGCCACTGGTTTTTTATTATCGTTATTCAACGAAAAACAATGAAATTTCAACTCATTGCCTAAAGTGTTAATGGTTTGGGGGCTGATAAGTGGTAAAATAATACTTAAGACTTCCGGAACAACCAGACACTATGCGCCCGATTAAACCTGATGCGATGATAGATAACCATGAAAATGAGTTAGAAGGCCAGAACTGGCTTGAACTGTCGGCGACTGAACATTCTTTTGAACTGGGTACGCCAGTCCGTTTTAGCCGGGCGACGTTTGCGGTATATGACTTGCTGCGTATGGTGGATAGAGGGCGGATTGATTTGATGCCTGATTTTCAGCGCAATGATGCCTGGAACGATAAGCAGCGCTCAGAGCTGATTGAATCGGCACTGCTAGACGTTCCGCTGCCCTTGATTTACCTGTTTGAGAACGAGCTGGGGGTCAGGCAGGTTATCGACGGAATGCACAGGATTAATACATTCAGGCGTTTTCTGCATAATGACTTTGCCTTGCAGCAGCTTAGCTTGTTGCCTCAGTTTAACGGCAAGCTTTTTTCCGATCTGGAGCCGTTCCTGCAGGCCAAGCTGGAAGAAGTGATGCTTGATACCCATATTGTTCAGCCTCCGACACCTGAATATATGAAGTTCCTTATCTTTGAACGGGTCAATCGTGGTGGTGTCACCATCAATAAGCAGGAAATGCGGTATGCGCTCTATCTGGGGAAGGTGACAACGCTGTTGGAAGAAATGGCAGGCCTGCCGAGCTTCATCGAGGCCACAGACAACTCGGTTAAGCCCGATAGGAAGAAAGACCAATTTTTGATATTGCGCTTTATTGGTTTTTATCTTTATTCCAAAGGGTTCCTTAAGGGGTATACATATCACGCCGATATGGATGAGTTCCTGTCATTGGTGATGCGCTTTATCAATACCAAAGCCTCCGACAGCTTAATTGATGATATTTCTTGTCATTTTGAAAAAGCAATGACTCGAGCGTCGGCATTGGGACGGAAAGAGGATGTGTTTCGATTACCGGCTAAACAAGGTGGCAATCGGCGTCCAGTCAATGTCGCGTTGTTCGAGATGCTATCGTTTGTTTTAGCTACTGATGAACTCGAAAATATTTCTTTTGAATCGATGGGTCTGATCACTCAAGTTAAAGAAAGATCAGGTGTTGAAGAAAGATTATTGTCATCGGCAGATAGTCAAGATAACTATGAATGGCGTATCCAGTTGGCTGAAGAATTAATAGTAGGTTTACGTAATGATCACTAAAGTAAAAATTGAAGGTTTCAAGAGTATTCAAAGTGAAACCTTGGACTTTAAGCCTCTAACAATACTGACCGGAACAAACTCATCGGGCAAGTCATCGGTCATTCAGGCCATCCAGCTTTTTCTGAAAGAAAGTGATCCTGCTAACTTCATTGCTATGGAAGAGCTTACCCGGCCGTTCTCTGCCTTTTCTGATATCCGAAACAAGTTTGTGAATGCCCGCCAGGTGGCTATTGATGTCGAGGCGTTTTCATTTTGCTCGCGTGTTGTCTTAACCGGTGATGAAGATCAGGTCACTTGCGAGGATGTTAAACATATCTACCAATATGAGCCAATGCGACCGGGTAAACATCCGGAGTTATTCTACCTGGCTGCTAACCGCATTGGGCCGCAGGATGTGGTGTCCTTTTCGAATCGAAAAGTAGGGTTGCAAGGTGAGTCTATTTTTAGCCACTTTGAAAAAAGCAAAGATCAGCCTCTGGCTCCGGAGATGGTGAAATTTGAAGAATCAGCAACCTTGGCCTACCAGGTTGCTAAGTGGCTGAGCTTGGTTTCGGAGACTGAGTCTGAAATCAAAACCGATAAGCTGAACACTACTGAAGTCAAAGTGAGTTTTGATAGCGAAGGGCTGAAAAATATCTCTCCGTATAACCTCGGGGCGGGGATGAGCTACTTGTCCAAGGTGTTAATTCTGTGTCTGATGGCTAAGAAAGGCGATTTGGTTATTATCGAAAACCCGGAGATCCACCTTCACCCTAAAGCTCAATCAATGCTGGGGGTGTTCTTTTCATTTATTGCCAGCAAGGGTATCCAGCTTGTACTGGAAGCACATTGTGAACACTTGATTAATAAAATCTGCTATCAGGTATATGATGAAAAAATATCTGAAGGTGACGTTATCATCCATTATAAACCTGATGTTAAGACACCTTTTGAAACTTTAACTATTGATGAAAATGGTGAGTTTAATAATACCCAGGGCGAGGTGATCAGTTTTCCGAAAGGTTTCTTTGATGCCTCTTTAGCTGATTTGATGGGTATGAGGTAGCAATGGCCGGAAAAATGGTGCTCAGTGATGAGCTGCTTGTGGTATATGAAAATTATTCATCAGATCCTCGCCGATACAAGAAAAAATATAATCAATTGATGGCAAAGTTAAAGTTGCCGTATGAAACAAACAAGGACCAGTTAGTTCGAGCAAAAGCGCTGGGGCTTAATGATGCCTGCTATGACAGGCTATTGCCGCTACATGCGCAAAGCGTGACAAAGAATGATGACCTGCCCACGCTGGCTGAGACGACTAGCTTTAAGTTGATTTTGACCACTGATGATAACGTCCAGTTGCCTTATTTGAATATCAAATCAAACCTGACCTCAAAAGAGCTGACAATAAGTTTATCAGCCACAGAATCCAGGGATGAGCTGGTTAAGTATCTGCAGATGATATGTGCTAAGGCCACCAAGGTTACAATCTGTGATAATTATTTTGCTAAGAATTGGTTTAATACCCAGTGTTTGTTCAGCTCTGTTCTGCCAAGGCATGACCTAACGATTGAGTACGTTGAAACGCCGCAGAATTTAGGCGTCACGCTTAATAGTGTGGAAATAACGAATCAATATGTTCAGTCTATTTATCATGGGTGGCAAGTGACGCAAAGTACCTTGTATCAGGGGAGCCATGATAGATATTTGCGCATAGAGTCACCGCAGGGAAACATTGAAGTGATGCTATCAAGTGGTTTTGAGCATATCTGGAAAGCAAGCCCCAAAGAGATCACCTGCGTATTTCGCGAGATTTAAAAACACACCACGAGGAAAACGAAATGTTCAATCTAGACGAAGTACAGGATCGTACATCGCCGGAAACCTATTCCTGAGGTGTTGCACTTTTTAAGGCTCAAACCGCTACTTACCCGATGCATGGTGATTTAGTCTCGATTGAGCTGCACTAATCAGCTCGAATGGCCTGTAATAGGGCCATTCAATCCGCTGTTGCCACAAGATTTATCATATTAG
This sequence comes from Photobacterium sp. HL06, assembly GCF_059552575.1. NCBI lineage: Bacteria > Pseudomonadati > Pseudomonadota > Gammaproteobacteria > Vibrionales > Vibrionaceae > Photobacterium > Photobacterium sp. HL06. The sequence continues at coordinate 2,271,809 of NZ_CM183914.1, read as the reverse complement.
TTATACGTCGCTTCGAGCTGCTGCTGTGCTGCTTCCAGTTGTGTCAGCAATAACAAGGCATCATCAGTTCTGTTGCTGGTAATGGCCTTGCGGATTCTGGTCTGGTAGTTTCTAACCCGACTGATACATTGCTGGCGCGCAAATACGCTTCTTAGCCCGCTTGCTTGATCTACTAGTACTTGAGCCATAGTTACCTCGCTGCTTAACGTTGATAAAGATGAATAGTGATAGCTGTCTATAAAGCTAGTTAATCATTTTTTAAGGCAGGGAATTTCAGGGAAATGTCAAAACTGACCGATTTCAGTGTAAAAGTGGATTTTTTAAATAGCATAAAAAAGTATTTATTAGGGCGAGGCAATGATTGTTCTAGGAGATATTGCTGTGATTGATGCCATCGAGAGACTATGAGGTGACAAATACTTTTGAACTGTGGGATGTTCAAGTGCTGAGTTGAATGGCTGTTGTTGCTATCCATCAGGTGTGATTAACTGCCTACAATCAAGATTGCCAGATCACACCTGACTGTTATTGACGATTATTAATAGCACCCCATAAAGCTATTTTGATCTAAGATCTTTTGTTGCTGAGGGTTCAGGCTCTGATAAACATCGGTTAGAGCTGCTGAATAGGAGGTCATACTGGCAAATCGTTTACCCATCATATCGGAGTGAAAGGCAAGACGCTCTGGTAGGGTGAGTGTTTGACCGCTCTGCATTAGCCCCTGCATTTCTTGCCGGTGCGCTAGCATTGAGTCGGCTTGTCGTTTCACAACCTGTTTGAATTCATCCCATTTTTGCTGTTGTTCTTTGCTTAGCTTGAGCTGGCTTTCCAGTTCATCAAGCTGCGTTTGCATCATACCGATCCCCATGCCTTGCCCTTGAGAGCCGGAGCCTTTCATCATTCCTTGTCCGCCCCTCATCATGCAAGAACCGCTCATCATACCCGGGCCTCCCATTATGCCAGTCATACCGCTTTGCCATTTCGGGGCGGCTATGACTATCGTTGCTGCTAAGCATACGGCAGAGGCAATGCCAACATAGAGTGTCTGTTTATATTTCATTGCGTTACTCCTTAACACTTCATACTGCAAGAAGAAAACTATTTTAGACAATACTAATGTAGTACATCTGATGGTTATAATGATCTGATACATTTATTTTCAATGTTTTTTGAGCGGTCTAACCAATCAGATGCAGGAAAGGGTTGCTGATTTTTATTCACAGAGCAGAAAGCCATATGATCAGGCTTCCTGAGGGGGCCAACAGACAATCCGTGTCTGCTGCCTTAGATATCGGTTCCGGTATCGCTACAGGTGGCGGTTGAGGTTTTCACTACGCAATGACGGTAATGGCGCTCAAACGGCTTTGCATACGCAGAGTGAAGCGTTTATCGACGTCGAGGGTGTTTGCGTGATGATTTTGCTTTATAGGCCGATGCCGCTTTTGCCTGAGAAAGCAGAATTGATTCCACGGTCAGCACCATCGGTTCCCGTGGCACGACTCCGACCGGAAAAGTACGCTTACGTGGCGGTAATTCAAGCTCTTCTTCAGTTGGTCTTGGCATACGCTTGAAACGGGACAAGTAAAAAGCTTCTAACTTTTCTCGTGCCCACTCTGTTTTTCGAAGAAACTTAAGGCTTCCTGCGATGGTGGGGTTGGTATGAAAACAGTTGAAACGCATCGCCGTGTCGAGGATCTCCCAGCCATAAAAATCAACAAGCTCTGTGAGTAGAGTTTCTAATTTAAGGCCGTGTAACGGGTTATTTTGTTGTTCTTCTAGCATTGCTATTCCTAAAACGGGTGTATATGGCGGGATCTGCGCCCATTATACTGCTTACTCACACGCGATGGATACAAATTAATCCACCCATACTTGAGGCTCTAAGCATCAGTAGTTAACTGATTGCTCTGGCAACTAATTGCTTAGCAGGGATATAGCATTTGATGAATCAAACTTGGAGATGCTTGATACCTTGATATTGAGGAGCTGTGGTTATGTAAACGAGCGTAAACTTGTTTGAAGCTAAGTAAAGTCGCTTCTATAACGCTGAGGAGTGAATATCATATCTCTCATAGATATTAATGATAACTGATTTTCACCTTCCTACTAGAAGCTACCGCTATGTTGAAATTTACACTGATACTCGTACTGCTATGGTCTCCAGCCCTGTTGATGGGCTATGAAGAAATGGGAGACTTCTTTTTCTGGCGCCATCAGCTAACCATGCTGTCTGGCGTGATTGGGCTTGGGTATATGAGCTTTGCCGTACTGATTGCGGCCAGGTTTAGCTGGGTTGAAACCAAGTTGAATGGGCTAGACAAAGGTTATGCGTTGCACAAAAAACTGGGTATAGGTGCGACGGTGGCTTTAGTTCTGCACTGGTTATGTATCGAAAGTGCCAAGTGGCTTGTGCAGTCTGGGTTACTCGCGAGGCCCGATAGAAGCAGGCCTGTTATTGAAGGAATTAACTGGCACCATATTGCCAATGAAATAGGTGAAATAACTTTTTATATATTCCTTCTCTTTAGCATCATTAGCTTGGTACAAGCCATTAGCTATAAGAAGTTTAAGTTCACTCATAAAATAGGTGGCTTGCTGGTTATTGCCGGTATTATACATGCTGTATTACTGCTTGACTGGAATAGCCAATCCATACTGATGAATATCGCCATTGCTGGTATTTCTGTTGTTGGTATTTGGTGTAGTTATTTGTCGTTAACTGGCAAGATCGGCGTGAGCAATCAATCAACGGGTGAGGTGGTGTCGGTTGAGCGATTTAAAGCCGGTACAGAAAGCAATATGGCAATTCGGGTGGGTATTAAACTAGATTCAGCGATTCAATATAAAGAAGGTCAGTTTGCCTATTTGAATTTCCATGATGGTGAAGCCCCACATCCTTTCTCAATCCTTAATTATGATGAAGAGACGAAGCTCATCGAGTTTGGTATCAAAGATTTAGGCGATTATACCCATAAAATGGTCAACCAATTATCACTGGGTAAAAGTGTAACTGTTGAAGGTGGATATGGCTACTTCCAGATACCACAGCAAGCAATGCAAGTCTGGGTTGGGGCAGGGATAGGTATTGTCCCATTCATTTCCCGGCTGTATTGGTTAGAGCGAAAAGCCCGTAAGGAAAACCTCGAGTTTAAAAAGATCCACCTCTTCTACTGTGTCAACTCGAGAAAAGAAGCGTTCTTCGAAAAGGAAATTCTAGCTATTTTAGGGCGCCTAGATTGCATAGAGCTTGAAGTGCTCGATGCTGCCAACGGGGAGTTCCTAAGTGCAGAACAGATACTAAGCACAACCAACAGTAAAGAATTTGATGTCAGCTTTTGTGGGCCTGTAGCATTTGGTGAGATCTTGAGTACGGATTTGGCCGCAGCAGGGATAGGGAATGAACGCTTTCATACAGAAAACTTCAAAATGCGATAATGTGGCATCTATTCTGTAGACGTTGACTTGCAGGGCAATACTGAAGCACAGGCATTCACAATCTTGAATGTCTGTGCTTTGATTCTTTCGGAAATGGCCTTACGCCGATGGCATTAATAGTTGTCCCAGGTAGCGAACAACATGCGCGGCATCTTGTGCGGCACTGTTCACTTTGGCAATGATCGCCTGGGCGCGCTCGTCATCACCTTGCAGGCTGGCCTTTACTTTTTCATTCATGGCTTCGGCCATTTCTAATTTCTGCTTGCAGTCATGAAACAGGGCAGAAAGGAACTGCATCTCTACGTCACCGCCCTCAGAAAACACCTTAGCCGCAATGCTATAAACAGTATGAAATTTCGTTGCCATGTCTTTTTTGTCAGCTTGGCTTTCTTTTGCCCAGTCAGCAGCCCAGCCTTTGAAGATAACGGCGATTTGTGGGTTTGGGGCGATGTTAACTTGTTGCATTGCGTGTTTGTCCTTGGGGTCGTGTTGAAGGAGCATAGTAAAGTAGCTACGACGCTGTTTAAAGTATTAACCCTCTCCCAGCTCTTTGGCTGAATAAAAAATAGTCAGTTACAGACTGATAACCGTAACCATTCGCTGTCGCGGTTAAATCAAATGGCCTCATTAAGCTTAATAATCTTGCCTGGTTTTGTTTCAGATCAATAAAGTAATCATCACACAAAAATGTACTAAACCTATTGCATAGGTTGCCGATATGCTTTCTAGGTATGATATTTAGCGTTTGTTTTTTAAGCTACTGATCTGGAAGGTAGGTAAGTATGAATAGGGTTGTTCGATCTATCAAAGGACTGTTAGTTGGTATCATCGTGTGCTCAGCTTCAGTAGCTGCCAATCCGCTGATTGGAAATATGTATGACTATGAAGGAATTGGTGAATCATTTGCCGTCCAGCTTACCCAAGTACTTGCCTATGAAGGGAGGCTTGAAGCGATCAAAAGCAATAAGTTGGCATTTTTGACTAATGGCCAGATAGCCAAGGTAAACAACACACTCTCTAAAATTCGCCATATTAAAAAAATCCACGGTACCTGCGAGAGGGATCATTACTATACCCTTGGCCGGGATATTGTTGATTCTTCGCTGAGTAATATAAATTGCCAGAGCCGCAAAATCTCTTTGGCTTCTACCAGTACCATACAGTTAAGTTGCAAAGGGTTGGGCTATGAGATTGAGGGCGAGAATCTTTTTACTGAATATGAATATTCAGACTTTTTCTTAACGACCAAAAGAAGTGATGGCAGGATTGTTATCAGCTCCTATGTAGACGGAAGGCTTACCCACCTTGAAGAGCAAATCACAGTGATCGATGATGAGATCTCCCGTGTTTATGCGCCGATTTTGCAGGAAAACAGACGAGTATTTGCTACCCCGAAATCATAATCTATCGTAGATAGTTGTTTTTCTTTGATCTGTATAGAGTTTCTTGAAATCTTTTTTGTAAGCTACCCTGTAACGGACTACTGTTATTATAACCAGTGTGTTTGGGGGTGCTTATGATTGAAGTTAACTTCGAGCTGGCAAAAAAGGCCTATGCCAAAGTGTTGAAATATCCTCATGGCGGTGAGCTTGAACAGCATGAGTATATGGCGCTTAGGGTGTTTCGCTGGGATTTAAGCCGAGCAGGCATGCCAATCGACAGGGCGTTCGATTTACGGTTAAAAGCGGCTGGTTATCGCACCATTGCGACCAAGCCTGCGAAGGCGCATCGTCCTCTGCCTGCTTGTATATTAGAAAAAATGAGTGATAACTGGAAAAGGGATCATGGCTACTACTAGTGGCTTATTGTTTACCGCGCCAGTGTAGGCACAGGCTGTGATTGAAAAAGGGCTTTCAATAGAAAGCCCTTGGGTATTGCTTAACCTTTAACGAAACGCAGTGCTTATTTCGCGCGTTCGAAGGTGACCACTTGGTAATCTAGTGGTGCTAAGGCTGGTTGCTCGTTGGCAATGTAGTCTATAACGGCTTGAGCGTCGGTATTGCAGCGGGTGTTTTCTGCTTTACAGTTCGGCGTTTGTGTTTCATAGCGTACTTTGTACTTGCCACCAATTTCCTCGATGTTCTTTACTTCAAAGCCAGTTAGCTTGCCGTCAACATACGCCAGGTCAATACGGTCAGAACTGTTTTGCTGAGCCTTGAACAACGGTGTCCAGCCATCGTTGCCTGTCGCGTTGTAGTTATTGAGCGCAATGTTATATGTTTTGCTGTCTTCAAGTGCTGTCCACACCGGGTTTTCAGCTGTACCTGTCATCACTTCAACATAATCAAGCTTGCCGCTCTGGTTGGCAACGGTTTCAGTGTACTGGTAACGGATATGGCCGCCGTATGGGAATTTACCGGCGTGTGCACCTTCAGGCAACGTTGCAGTGATTGTGCCTTCGATCAGGGCTTTGACGTCACTACCTTTAACGGGTAATACAGACATGAAGTTAGAGAACGGCAGCATCTCGAGAGACACATTGCCTTCACGGTATTCACCCGCTTCAATGTTGGTGCGGATACCACCGGCGCCAATCAAAGAGAAATCGACTTTCATGCCGGTTATTTGCTGAACTTCAGCAGTGTTTGCCCAGTAGTACTGGCCTGCAGCAATAATAGCAGCCACGTCAGAGCCATGTTTGTCTGTACCACGGTCACCCGGGCGGCGCTCGTGGTTAATCTCTTCTGAAACCTGCGCGATCACTTTGCCGTAGGCTTTGTCGACAGCTGGCTTGTACTTGCTGTCGATCAGGCCACGCATTGCGGCTTCTTCTTCGGTGATGGTGATGTTGTCTTCGCCATCAATAAAGTCAACGACTTTGGCTGTATCAGTGGTGCTGAACTTGCTCTCTGACTCTCGTGTCGGCGAGTGGTAGTACTCGTCGTTGCTCAGGAGGATGTTCAGGCCGTTACAAGCGCTGACTTTGCCATTGGCATCGAAGCTCACTTCTAGCTGGCCGATGGCCTGTGCATATTGACCTGCCTGCACGACACAAGTTTGGCTTTGTTGATCAGGGTTTTGCACCATTTGGGCATAAATACCGTTGTCGTTATGGCCAAGGTTGGTGAAGTCACCCAGTAATGTATGCGAGTGGCCGCCGACAATCAGGTCGATGCCGTTAACTTTAGATGCAACGTCAACATCGACAGCATTGCCAATGTGGGTTAGGGCAACAATATTGTTGATCCCTTTAGACTGCAACATATCAACGGTGGCCTGGGCTGATTCCACCATGTCGAAGAACTTAACGTCGCCGGTATTTGGTGCCAGGTTAGGCATGTCGTCTAGTACGATACCAAATACGGCAACTAAATCTTTGTCCTGAGGAAGGTTGTCTAGATCATCAACTACCGTTTTTTGGTTACCGTCAAAAGCAAAGACCACAAACGGTTTTAGGTTGGTTTGATCTTTAAGATCAGCATCTTCACTCGTGTCGATATTAGCGGCAACGAGCGGGAAATTAATGTTGCTGATGAACTGGTTTAGCTTGGCATTGTTCAGGTCGAACTCATGGTTGCCCAGCGCCATCGCATCTAAATCCATTTTGCTCAGTAGTTCGGCATTCATCGCGCCTTCATTGAGTTTGAAGTAGGCACTGCCTTGCCATGCATCACCGCCGTGCAGGAACAAGAAGCTGTTGTTCTGCTCTTGAGCGGCTTGTTTGTATTCTTCAGCCATCGTTTGCAGGCGAGGGAAGCCGCCAAATTCGTTATAGACCAGTGTATCGTCGGCTTTGAAGCTGGATTTTACCGGATCAAAATTGGAATGCGTATCGTTGATGTGGGCAACGGTTAGGGTGAAGGCTTGTTCCGGTTGCGAAGACATTTGGGCACAGCCAGCAAGGGCTAGCGTGACAGATAATGCGACTAGAGGCTTTGAAAAGGTCATTTAACTACCTGAAAAATAAAAACTCTGTTAAAGAAATGCCTCGCAATAGCAAGGCGGGCGCACTATAGCCAAGAATAAATGCCCGAGCAATTGCGAAATATATACAGCGGCATGATTATTGACGCAAACGTTATCCTAGGAGGCGTGTAGATAGTTGATAATTAAAATATTCCTATTATTACTGAAACCTTGATGTCGCTTGCTTCATTGTGTAATAGATTGTCCCGGTACCGCTGGTGGTTGTGATTTAAACAAGAAGGTGTACAGAAATTGTTCATGGCAGGGAATGTCGCTGCTAAGTCGATAATAATGTGAGACAGTCTACAAATTAACGTGCTTGGTTGCGTTTAGTAATGAGTACATTAGTATCCTAATAAGATGTTATATAAGGGATTGTTTGCGTGGAATTATCAACTTTAATCGATGTGTTTGAGAGTTACCTGGAAGAGCATTTAGACGGTGAGCACGGACGGTTACCAGAAGTGTTGCCGGATGAAATTGTTGATTTAATAAATAGCCCTCTGGCGTTAGATGCCTTGGTAAGCTTAGCGATATCGTGCCCTTATGAGGTTGAATCAGAAGAATTTCAGGAGTTATTACGTTGGTTAGAGTTATCGGCGATTAACTTCAGCTCTTTGAAGCGAATCAATCCCGGGATTTACAATGAGTTTGCAGAACAAATTTCTGACGGCCTCATTCTCATCTTAGAAGACGAGGATATTGAACCTGAACAATTATATGCGGTTGTTAGAACATTGAAAGGCCAGCAAATCCCAGTTTCCGATCAGGTAATGAAATGGCTTCATGTGCATTATGAGCCGGTTCTCGATGAGAGTATCAGTGTCGAAGAGTTAACAAGCTCGATGATACAAGGCATTCGCTCATCGGGTATTCATAGCGCTGCAGATTTTGTTTTTATGATGGAAGCCGAGCTTGCGATGCTCCCGCCTCCTGGGCTCGAAAGCATGCTTGGGGCGCTTACTGCTTTTGACTGGTACCTTGACGCTGCGGTCATGTTGTTATCCCATCATGACTCTGCTTTAGCGCAACAGGCACAATCATTTTTAGCCAGTGTGCCAGACAAGGAATGGGGTAAGTTGACTAACAGTGGTTATCTTACTGTCTTACGCCACTTTGTATCTGACGAGTTAAAAAAACAAATTGATCATTGGCAGCGTCAAGTCTTGCGCCACCATAAACCGAAAGTACATAAAGTATCTGTTGTTGAAGTACTGGCAACCATGCCTGATGGACTCGGGGGGCTCATACTCACGGCCTTAGTTAAGGATAACGCTGGCTATGCGATGTGGAATGCAGTGATACGCCTGGATATGGGGATAGCAGAAAGCTTTTATCGACCTCTGGATAATAACGCTGAATGGATGTCGCTTAAACAGAAACTAACCGATGATGCAGATGCTTATGTCGTTGAACCGGTATTTATCAAGAATGTGATCCCGTGGATGCTGGCTATAAACCAGGAGTCAAAAACGCCTCTAGATATGTCTGCACTGCTCTTTTTAACCATGTTACCCACCGAATGGGCTAAACCTCAGTCTTCTAGCTTGGACGACATTATTGGCAGCCGATTGGGTAGCCCTGATACTTCAACGGTAGAAAATGCACGTTTTCGCAGTGAGTCGCTCTTGCTTCACCCGGCCGTTAACACATGGTTTGAAACGTCATTGCCGCCGGGCTGCAAAACGCCGCGAGATGTTATAAACAAGGTGTTTCTCGCTGATCGAACTGTTTTGGCTAAGCGGATGGTGCTTAGCGGCTTGCTCTGCCATTTTGCGGCAAAAAAAGAAGGCCTCAGTAGCCATGAGGAATTATTTTTATTGAATGCCTACGACCTATTGAACAACAGCTTTTCCCGCAAGAAGCTGCCATTGTTGCAGGTGTTGGCCGAGCGATCGTTGGAGGCAGTAAAACATGAACAGAATATGTTGTCTGCGATTGAACTTATGTCTGAGCCTGATGTGGGTTATGTGCTAAAAATCGAACTGGATCATAGCCGCCCAATGGTGTGGCGACGGTTAAATATAAGCAGTAAGACTTCGTTAATTGATTTGCATATTATGATTCAGATTGCGATGGGCTGGGAAGACTGCCACCTTTTCCAGTTTGCTCATGGGCGTCAGTCTTATCCTACAGGTGATGACGAAAATAGTTATGATCAGCTTGAGGATATTATGGTCGGCATGTTGCTCAAAAAGTCTGGTGATCATCTGCAGTATATCTATGATTTCGGCGATTATTGGACGCATACCATTACCCTGGAGAAGGTACAGAAAAAAAGATGCTTAACACCGAAAGTGACAGCGGGGAGCAGAAGCTGCCCGCCTGAAGATTGTGGTGGGATCCCGGGTTATGAAGCGTTGCTAAAGGCATTGAAAAGACGCAACGATGATGATTTAGAGCTACTTGAGTGGAGTGGCTGGGATGAAGAAGGTTTTGATCCCAAAACATGGAACAAAGAGTCAGTTAATGACCAGTTGCGAGAGTTCGATGATTATGAATAATGTTGATTGAGTGCCTAGTCCTAAAATAGATTGAATAAAGCCAGCGTGATGCTGGCTTTTTTGTTCGTTGAGTTGAATATAGAATCATCCACTGATTGTAAATCAAAACCGTTGTCACATTCTGTGATTTGGGTTTACTTGTCGTTGCACATTTAGTGACGAGCGCAATACAAATAAACTATTGATAATAATTACTTTTAAGTCATTTTTTTGCGGCGTATATTCCTGAACAATTATATTGAGAAATACCAATCATAAAGGCTATCGATTCAATTGATGCCGATTGGTTCCATTTGAAGGGAAAATCATGATGAGAAAGAAACCACTACAGCACTTGATGTTGGGACTTGCTGTGCCTAGTCTACTGGCAGTAAGCTGTTCGGCCTATGCAGAGGTGGCGCATTTTCGCTATCAAAATACAGAAAGCTACCGGTTAGAGCCTGCCCAGATCTTTCGTATGCGCAAAACGATTCCGGAAGTGAATTTACGCAAAGCCCTTAAGCCTATTGTCGGAAAAACCTTTTATAGCCAGCAAGCCTTCCTTTCGTCGCTAACACATCAGCTTGGTGATGAAATTGTAACCCAGCATCAGGCCACTTTTTCCGATAAAGCACGTCTTCCTGTGAGTGATTTGGCCATTGATGTACTTAGCGATGACATCGTGCAGGTAGCGTATAAGGCACAGCCAAAGGATCAGGCACTACCGACCACAGAGCTTATTAATATAGAGAGACTCACCGGGCCATCAAAGCTTGTTAAAACCCATGATGGTTTAGCTACCGCGAATCTTAAGATCACGATTAATCCTCAAAGTCTGTGCATGACCATAGTGTCAAAGGAGAAAGGCAAACTTAGCGACATTTGTCCGGAAAAAAACAATAGCTTTACCCTTCGATCAGAAGGGGATTATCAGTTAAATGGCTTAGGGCAGGAGTTTCATGATCCGGGTAAGCTCGATACCAACTGGCTTGGCTTAAAACGCCAGGGCGGCAATAAGATGGAAGGCTACCAAGGGGGCGGTACAGGCAATACCCAGTTTCCTATTTTGTATGCGCTGAATTCACAGCAGCAAAATTACGCGCTCTATCTAGATACGGTGTATTCCGCTAGCTGGGATTTCACCAAAGCGCCCTGGAAAATTTCTCAATTAGACGGTGAGCCTAGCTTCTTGTTTATGGCTGGTGGTGATTTACCTGAATTGAGAAAACAGTACATGGCACTTGTGGGGAACCCTCTGGTTCCGCCGCGTAAGCTGTTTGGTATGTGGCTATCGGAATACGGTTTTGATAACTGGCAAGAGCTTGACGATAAACTCAGCACACTGAAACAGCAAGACTTTCCAATTGATGGTGTTGTGATGGATCTGCAGTGGTTTGGTAATGTTGAAGCCTTTAGTTCAACAAGCCAAATGGGGACGCTGAGCTGGGATACTGATAACTTTCCGCAACCGGAACAGAAAATCCAAGCGCTGAAAGAGCAGGGCGTTGGAATGATGTTGATTGAGGAGTCGTATGTCAGTGATGGGCTGGAGGAATTTGGCCCACTTGCTGAGGGCGGGTATTTGGTTAAGGATTCTCACACAGGGAAGCCAATCGATTCAGATCCCAATGGTTACGGTTATTGGTGGGGCAAAGGAGGCATGCTCGACTGGACAAATACGGAAGCCGGTAATAAATGGCATGACTGGAAGCGAAAGCCGCTCATCGAGATGGGCGTGATTGGCCACTGGACCGATCTGGGTGAGCCTGAAATGTATAACCCACAGGGTGTGTATGCGGGCGGCAAGTCTCAAAATGATGTTCATAATATATATAATTACAAATGGTTAGAAAGTATCTACGAGGGTTACCAACGTAATGAAACGGCTGTACGCCCATTTATGATGTCCCGGTCGGGAGCGCCAGGTATCCAGCGCTTTGGGGCTACAATGTGGTCAGCGGATATCGGTACTAACCTCGAGAGCCTGGCTACTCAGTTCAGCATGCAGCCGAATATGATGCTATCTGGTATTGATTACTACAGTTCGGATATTGGTGGGTTCCATCGCCGCGCACTGAGTGTTGTATCTGAAGAACGTGAAGAGGCTTTAAATGAAACCTATACGCAGTGGTTTGCCTACAGTTCGCTATTTGAAGTGCCAGTACGTCCACACACAGAAAACTTGTGCAACTGTAAAGAAACGGCACCAGATCGAGTAGGGGACCTTGCGAGTAATAAGGCCAGTATCAAACTGCGTTACCAATTAATTCCATATCTTTATTCACTAGCTTATCGCGCGAATCTTGCTGCTGAGCCGGTTTATCCGCCAATGGATTACTATTTTGGCCATGATCCGATGGCACGAAATCTCCCATCGCAAAAAATGATGGGTAAAGATCTTATGGGGGCCGCTATTGCGAAAAGAGGGCAAACGACAGTTGATGTTTATTTACCAAGCGGGAAGTGGTTCGACTATCGTACTGGTAAGGTCACTATCAGCAAGGGGCAATGGCTACAGCAGCTAGCCGTTGTTGAGAACGAGATACTTACCCTGCCGTTATTTGCTCGCGATGGCGCGATTATTCCAGTCAATCCTCAGCAGGAGATGCCGTTAACAAGTGATGTCCCGCTAACTCTAGCGGCTCGGATTTATGGTGACCATGGCGAATTCACTTTGTATGAAGATGATGGTGCGACCAATGCCTATCTCAAAGGTGAAGTTCGTCAAACTTCCCTTGTGGCACAAGAGATGGCCAATGGTGTGCAGTTGTCGATTAACACCCGGGGTGATTATGTTAATGCACCACAGTCACGACCAGTGAAGGTAGAGTGGTTTGGGTTAGAAGGCAAAATCAAAACAGTAGAGTTAAACGGGAAGGCTATCTCTGGCTGGAAACAGCAGGGTAATAAGCTGGCAATGGAAAGCTCGGCATTACCCGTGGATCAACAAATGGTTTTCTCCGTGTTGTTTGAGTAATCAAGATCGGTAACTGTTTAGATGAAAAGAAAAAGCCAGCATCTGCTGGCTTTTTTGTTTTACTTACTTGAGTTGAGAGAAAGTTATCTCATCAAGTTTGATTATTTTGTCACTGTCGCAGCAACTGGCTCAGTACCCTCTGGGTGCCATGCGCCATCCAGCTCGTCTAGCTCTGGGAACTTAGAGCGGTCAAACTCAGGTGTTTTACCGGCTTTAAGCTGCATTTCGTAGTCTTTAATGACTTTAATCGCAAGCTTAGAAAGCAGTAGCAGAGCCACGATGTTGACGAGTGCCATCATACCCATAGAGGCATCAGCCAGGTTCCATACCACTGGTAGAGAAGCCACAGAGCCGAACATTACCATGGCTAGAACAACTAGACGGAATGCAAACAGACCTTTATTCGTGTTGCCGTTAAGGAACATGATGTTGGTTTCTGCATACGTGTAGTTTGCAATGATAGACGAGAAGCAGAACAGTAGAATCGCCGCAGCCATGAAGTAGGTTGTCCAGCCACCTAGCTCATTGGTTAGCGCTTGTTGCAGCAGGCCGATACCTGAAGCAGCATCTGGCTGATCCATTACGCCTGACAGCATGATCATTGCTGCAGAAGCGGTACAGATCACCAATGTATCTGCAAACACACCTAGCATCTGAACAAAGCCCTGAGAAGCAGGGTGGTTAGGGTTTGGTGTTGCACTTGCCGCTACATTAGCTGCAGAGCCCATACCCGCTTCGTTCGAGAACAGACCACGTGCGATACCACTCTGCATTGCCTGTGCGATAGTGTATGCAACACCACCAGCAGCAGCTTCCTGCCAGCCGAATGCACTCTTAACAATCAAAGATAGCGCCGCTGGTAGCTCTGTAATGTTCATTACAACAATAACCAGTGCGATTGCCAGGTAACCAATTGCCATTACCGGAACAATACGCGCAGAAGCAGAAGCAACTTTACGCAGGCCACCCATAATGAAGAACGCAGAAGCGGCAACAATGAACACACCCATAACGGTTTCATCGATACCGAAAGAGTGGTTCAGGGCATCAGTGATGGTGTTTGCCTGAACAGCGTTAAACACAAGACCGAATGCAATGATCAGGCATACTGAGAACAGTGAACCCATCCAGCGCATGCCCAGGCCTTTTTCCATGTAGTAGGCTGGGCCACCGCGGTATTGGCCATCAATGTCTTTGGTTTTGTAGATCTGTGCCAGGGTTGACTCAATGAAAGCGGTTGACATACCGAACAGGGCAATAACCCACATCCAGAAGATAGCGCCAGGGCCACCTACAGTCAGAGCCACGGCAACACCTGCCATATTACCCGTACCTACACGGGCTGCCATTGAAGTACAAAATACCTGGTATGAACTGATGCCGTTATCGACATCTTTGCCGCTTTTAAGTACAGCGACAGCATGTTTGAACTGGCGGATCTGAATGAAGCCGAGACGTAAAGTGAAGTACACACCTACTGCAACCAGCAGGTAAATAAGTAGCCAGCCCCATAGAACACCATTAACAGCGCCGATAACCGTCATCAGGCTATCGTTTAGCGATGTTAGCCAAGTTTCGTTTGTAACACTCATAAAATTTTCCTGTATATCAGGCTCAGCCCATTAAAAACCGACTGAGCGAACCGGAACGTCCATTTATGTGACAGTTCTTGAATGCGATTCTGGATTTATATTTTTTATTGTTCATTAATGCATCAGTATCAGTAACTTGTTGCATTCACAATTGTGAAACATAGAATCGGATGTTTCGCCTAAAGAAGGCGCTGCAAGTTAGCATGAAATTCTTCCAATACAGTGCGACCTAGATCACGTTTTTCAAATGAGATCTGTGCAATATATTCATATGGTATTTAGTGCTGTAAAATATTTCCATTTAAATCAATGCTTTGAATTTGTATGAGTGCTAAGAATAATTTTCATTTATGTACGCCGTACAATTAATGAAAAACAGTAAATTAACCTAAATTTAACGAAAATTGCAGGAATTTTAACTGTTTTGGTGGTGGTGTCTTTCAAGGAAAATTAACAACTGTTTGTTATTTAAACAGGTTTGAGTCACGTCGGAGGCAATTAGGTGAGCTTATTGAGTGAATAATATTTCTGCGGCTATTCAAAAGAAATAAAGGGAGGCCCAATAATGAGTTTCCTGTTTTTTTGGGAGGAGTTAAGCTTGCTTTTACATCATGTCGAACAAATGATGATTCTTATTGGGGGGCTATTAACCATACGACCCGCATATTGCCTTATTAATGGATGTAAGTTGGCTTTTGCAGGTTGTGGTAATGGATGCTGGCAGGCTGAAGCACTTCATTATCATCAATTTCATTAATTTCTGTGCACTCGTGCCCGCAAATACAGATATAGACATTGTCTTCTGATACAAAGAACTCATCAGATTGCCCACATTTATTACAAGTTGGATTGAGCTTCATTCGTGCCTCCTTTTAAAGGTATAGTACTTTGATATAGATCAGTTTCATATAATGTAAAAGGGAAACTTGGATTCATCGCAAGTTTTGACAGCTCGCACATAATACCAAGCTGAACAATTATCTGGTCTATCAGCAAGCTTGAAAAGGTTCAGATACAAGGCGCTTGATTGTAGGTGTATTCATATCCACCAAAATCGAGCAACAAAGTAGCTGAGCCTTTGCAACTTGCCCTTCGGGAGCATGCCAGCCGCTCGATATCTGCCCCAAATCGCTTTGATGTAGAACCACTATATCTTCATCAATTTGGATTGCTCTCAATCGGCTGGCATCGCTCTGATTGGATCAGATAATTATTCAGTTTGGTATAACCTCTAATTGAAAGATCATGAGATATGTTGGTGCTATATAGAAAAGAGAAGTTGACCAATCTGGCTAGCAACTGAAAATAAAGAAGGAAACGGAGCCTAGATAAAAATGGCCCTTTGGTCGGACATACTGGATTCGAACCAGCGACCCCTACTCCCCCAGAGTAGTGCGCTACCAAACTGCGCTAATGTCCGCCAAAAGGCCATTATATTCATATGCTTATTGTCTCCACTAAGGTTAACAACAAAGCTCTTCTAACGCAAAATCAAAAGGTTGATCGGTATAACAGAAATGGGAAATGAGCAGGGCGGCCTCTTTTCCATAGATCGGATTAGTGTGCACGAAAGTCGTCAGTTCTGATGCAGCTGAAATATTTTGTTTAATATAGCGGTCCATTACCGAAGTCTCGATCTGTTGAGCAAGTGAAGCACCAGTGTTGAAATAGTTATCATCTTTTCTGGCCTTCAACCTTGGTGGAGGCAGTAGCAAAGAAGAGGATAAGTACGATGATGTGTCTGCATGATGAGCTCAGGTTCACAGAAGGCTAATTGTTTATATGGTTATTATATTGTGGATGTCGGTAGAGAGTATATAAGGACAACAAGTGTCGAAGTGTGATCTTTGTAGATAACTCTTGTTGCTAAATTGTTGCTTTTGAACCAGAATACTAGAGTGAACCTGAACAGCATCTTTCCGATGGCATTTTTCACTCGTGTAATTGATGAAATTGTTTAAATTTGAGTTCACATGATAGGCATCAAGAGGTATTATCTGCCTGTTAGAATGTCTTGCTGGCTACGCTGCCATAAATTTCCATTATAATTAGAGTGTGAATAGATATCACAATCGTTACTGATGTTAATTGACAGACTACCGCCAACCTCTCCACTTCTTTGAGGTTGTCTTTCATTTGTTGAGCTGAAAGTTTCAATTGCCCGGCGATTGCCAATAGGCTTATTAGAATTACTATTGGTATCTATGCTCGGGTCTGAGTAATAACATGCTGGTATATGATTTAAGAGGTATATTTCATGGATAGTTTTGCAGCTGCTGAAAAAGCACTGACCGCAATGTTAAAGAATGTAGATTCAAGTACTGGTACGATTAAAGAAGAGCGTGCTGACTACCGTCAGATGCTAATCGATTTTGCTGATGAAGTACCAGGGCGTCAGAAAGCCGTAATTAAACGTATTCCGCTACAGAAAATTAATAATTTGATGGCTGTTTTGCATGAATTTAAGGAAGAAGCTCGTCAGGTACGGATGACAGAAATCCTAGCTTTGATGGAAAAAGATGGTGTTCATCCTGAAGACCTACTTGAGAAAGAAGAGTAATTTATAACTAACCGTTAAGCTATTATCAAACTATGCACATAATCATCCTTGCTATAGGGTGAGGGTTTTGTTCAGCACCCAAAAAGAGTTTTTAGACTTTACCTTAAGTGATTATCTTGTTTATCATCACTTCAGTAATAGGACTTTTTTACTATTTGAATTGCTAGCTACTTTTTCGTTTTGTTTTCTGAAACTTCAGCTCTAATGAGGAAGCAACGTTAAGCTATTATTCGGTATCGGTATCGGTATCGCTTTGGGTGAGTTAGGTAAGTAAGGCCGTTTAATCTGATAGGCCTGTAGTTGACTCCCGTGCAGTGAACTCTACGCATCCAGTCCTTTTTGCGAAATGCCCTTAGATTCAAGCGTCAGCAACTCAGTTGGCGCTTATTAATTCTGTCTATCATTTGGTATTATTCCCGCAATATATACATTCTCATCGCAATAGGTAAATTTACGTGGAAATATTGATTGAAGCCACTCGACTAGGTAAGTCGTACCGGCAACATCAGGCGCTCTGTGATATTAGCTTTGAGCTACGAGCCGGGCAGATCCTTGGCCTGTTGGGGCATAACGGGGCGGGTAAATCGACATTAATAAAGTCGATCCTTGGCGCACAGGCTTTTGATGGTGAGTTATCAGTATTTGGCCTTCATCCGCAAAAAAGTCGGGTGAGTGTGGTAAAAGATCTTGCATATATTTCTGATGTCGCGGTATTGCCCGGCTGGATGAAAGTGAGTCAGATTGTAAAATATATGGCTGGCGTTCACCCTTCATTTGACTTAACTAAAGCCAATCACTATTTACAAGAAACCGACATAAAGCCATCAAGTAAGATCAGCAAGTTGTCTAAAGGGATGAAAGTTCAATTACATTTGGCCTTGGTTATGGCCACCAATGTCAGGGTACTTATTCTTGACGAACCTACGCTTGGTTTGGATTTGATGTACCGCGAGAAGTTTTACAGCAGTTTGATGTCTTGGTTCAGGGAAGCCGATCGGGCGCTGATCATAGCCAGTCATGAAGTGGCGGAGATTGAACACTTCCTGACTGATATTATGGTATTAAGAAAAGGCCAGACAGTGCTCCAAGCAAGTATTGATGAACTTGAATCACGCTTTTCTCTCCTTAACGTCGGTTCAGATAATCTGAATGATGCACTGGCACTTTCCCCCCTCTATCATAAACAAGGCAGCAAAGATCATATTGTGCTATTTGAAAATACAGACAGGGAGCTGCTTCAGCCTCTGGGACAGGTTTCAAACGCAAATCTTGCCAATATATTTGTCGCTAAACAGCAGGAGATGCAATCGTGAAGACCATTATTTGTCTGCTTGAAAAAGAGTTGATTGAGTACCGTATCGTCGTAAAGCTACCGCTATTTATTGCACTGTTTGCCGTGCTGAATTTTGCATTGGTAATGAGTGGCGATAATGTCAGTTTGTCGATACAGACATCGGGAGTAGGAGAGTGGGTCTTCAGTTCAGGAGCAAGTGGTTTTGCCAGCTTTGTCGGCAAACTCAATGAACTTGTAGCTGGCTTGGCTTTTTTACTGCTGTTTTTGGCTTATGTGCCTAAAACGCTTCGTAAGGAACGCAATGAAGGCAGCTTGATGTTCTGGCGCTCGGTCCCTGTTTCTGACCATTTGGCCATTGCGGTGAAGTTGTTGTTTGCCCTTGTCATTATTCCCCTAATCGCATCAATGTTATTGCTGTTTTCTGATGGGATTGTTTGGCTGCTCGCAAAATGGTGGATGGCGGAAGATATTATGGCATCCTTCTCAATATCACTGCCGGCCATGCTTTGGCATTGGTTGAGTTTTGTTGGCCGAGCTGTGATGATTAGCCTGTCACTATTACCACTTGCTTGTGTATTGCTGGTTGTTTCACAGCTGACTAATCATCCTATGGTGGCTATTGTGATGACGGTTGTCGCAACGAAGCTGATGGCTTACCTGTTATTTGGAACCAGTGCGATTGGAGATTTTATTAGTGATGTTTACTCCCTACCACTGACCATATTGACCAATGAGCATCCGGTTGAGGCGTATTTAAGTTTAGGTATGGTGACGCACCTGGTACTTTTACTCATAAGCGCTGGACTGTTTTTGCTGTGTAGCAAACAGAGATCGACAGACGAACGGCTGTTCTGGGAATGACAGATGAAAAAACGGAGAGCAATGCTCTCCGTTTTTGATTGGATTTCTAAATATCTATGGCAGGTAAAGTATGCGCAACACCTTGGTGGCAGTCGACACAGGTCTTTCCTTTATCTTCCATCGTTTTGTGACGTCTGGCAACTGAACGCTTCTGAACGGCAAAGTCCATGCTGTCGGCTTTATGGCAGCTACGGCACTCCCTTGAGTCGTTTTCAGTCATTTCAGCCCAGACTTTTTCTGCCATTCGGCCACGATGCTCTTCAAAATTATCTTTCGTAATATCGCCACGCATGAAGGCGACAACTTCTTTTACCGCTTCGATTTTGCGGAATATATAAGGAATGAAATCATCGGCTAGGTGGCAATCCTGGCACTCTGCGCGTACACCAAATTGGTTCTTAAAGTGGATAGAGGCTTCATATTCTTCCACTACCGTGTCGATTTGTGTATGGCAGGATGCACAAAACTCAGTCGTGCTGGTCGTGTGCATCACACCCATGAAAATATTCCAGCCAATAACACCAATCAGGATAGCGAGTAAGCCCCCAAGGGGAATGCCTAATAACCATTTTGATTTGGGTCTAGTCCATAAGCCCATTGTTTGCTCTCCGTTTATTGCTGGCTCGCGTAATAATGTGAAAGCGCATCAAGCTGTTCTGGCTTTAGCACTTTCAATACCTTAACCATTCCACTTTCACCTTCCCGTTTACCATCAATATACTCATCCATTGCACCACGGAGATAAGGTCTCCATTGGCCCGCGAGAATGGAAGCATCATCATCAAGAAGGGAGCCCCCTTCGCTGTGGCATTTTTCACAGCTCTTGAGGTGGAGCTTTTCACCCAAAGCGGCTTGGTTCGCATCAAAGGGTTGTTTAGCTGGGACAAAAGCGAAGGAGGAATAGTGCGCAGCCAGCTCCTCAACCTGTTCATCGCTCATATCAGCAACAACGGAGCTCATGTCGGTGGCCGGGCGACTGGTATCACCAGAAATATAATTTACTTTGTTTGAATGACGGCCATCTAAGTAAGCAAATAATTGGTCTTGAAGTGATATTTCAGAAATCCCAGCTATAGATGGAATTGTTGGTTCTGAGCTAATACCATCCTTACCGTGACAATCATTACATTCTTGAGTTTCAACCGCAGCCATTCCGCCAGCAGAGAATAATAACAATGCGCCGGAGAAGGCACAAAAAACAGATTTAATGAACATGGCTTGCTCCTAAAAAATATCTGTTGCATTTATTAATAGAATTTCTATGGACCAATTGGATTTCTAATAGGGTATTGATCTGATGGCTAACAATAACAAAATCCAGGCTATTAAAAATATCAATGTATACCAATTTAGGAGTAGTTCATATTTTCAGATAATAAATCCGCTATGATTAACAATAAATTTAAAAGTTGATACAGGCCATCAGTTAGGTTACTTATTTTGGAGTATAATAATAAAAAACTTCAATAGTTTTAGTAAGTTAAGAATATTGCTTGAATGTTGCTCTACATCCATATTTTAATAACCATGTGCAACTGAATGCAAGAAATTGCTCGAAATGATATGCCAGATGAATTCTTATATGAATTCACTTTGGTAGTTATATTGACCAAGGTTTGAACATTAATGTCGCTTTTAATATTTTACTTGATTACAAACCTTATAATTACGAGGTGGAAGCAATGGACCGCTTGAGACGTCTATTAGTCAGTGTTCTGATGATGGGCTTATTAGCTAGCTGTGGGGGAAGTGATGGTGAAGATGGGAAATCTGGAGAGGTAGTTCCGGTTATTACTGAAACAACTTCACTTATCCTTTCAGTATTGTCAGTGGAATCTAACACAGGGCATATTAAAGTTAACTTTGAAGCAACGTCATCAGAAGGTGTTCGTTTTGTCGGATTGAACCAGCCAAGAATGACCGTGGCTAAGCTGATCCCGGCTAAAAATGGAAATTCCAGTGAATGGAAAAGCTTTATATATAACGATGTTGAACAGGCAACTTATGATAAAGATGGGGAGTTTGTAGACAATAACAATGGCACTTACAGCTACACATTCAGCAATGATGTTTTAAATGTTGCTGGTGTTCCATGGGATGAACGGACAACTCACCGTGTTGCTATGCAGGTGAGCGAAAGTTCAGGTAAGCATCCTGCTGCAAACGGTGTGTATGACTGGGTACCTTCCGGCGAAAGTTTAATTCACACCCGTGATATTGTTGCAACGGAAAGCTGTAATAATTGCCATACCAAAATAGCAATGCATGGAGGCTCGAGGCTCGAGACTGGTTATTGTGTTACCTGCCATAACCCGAGTACCACTGATCCGGAGTCCGGTAATACTGTGGACTTTAAAGTGATGGTTCATAAGATCCATATGGGTAAAGAGTTACCGGGTATCGCTGCTGAAGGTGATGGAGCTAAATACTCGATAGTTGGCTATAAAGGCACTGAGCATACCTATTCCGAGAATATTGGCGGAACGGTGAGTGGCGTACCTTTTCCACAAGACATCCGAAACTGTACCAATTGCCATGTGGGTGAAGACGATAAGCTTGTCGATCCTACAATTGCGGCAGTGGCGACATTAGATGGTGACAACTGGAAAAATGTCCAGAATATGGAAACCTGTAGCTCGTGCCATGATGATGTCGCGTTTACCCAAGCGCAGTGGGACGCTAATTCCTCTTGGATGCACAAGCACTCAGCAAAGCCTGAAGATCCTGAAGGGGTTCCGTCTTATGGCAAGTTCCCGGTCGAAAATGAAGATTGTAGCGCCTGCCATGCGCCGAGCAACCAATATGGTTCAGTAGCAGGTAACCACACTCAAGTCTTGTCTGTGTTAGATGCGATGCGTGATAGTGTGGTTCTTGATATCAAGGCAATTACTTATGCTGCAGGTAACCTGGATGTGACTGTGGGTGTTTCGATTGGAGGGACTCCAATTACGGCATTAACTGATCTTACCGATAACTTATCTAAAGAGATGCAGCTGCTGGCAAATTGGGATCAGGGTAGCGGTTATGAAATTAGTTATTCTGCGAATGAGATAGCTGTTAATGCGACCAACTGTCCCGATCCTGTCACCAACGGTGCATTTACATGTTCGAAGAGTACAATATTTGATGATGCTGCAATTCAGGCCTCTATTCTGGCTGGCCTCAACCCAACGGTTGCAGTCACTATCACTGATGGTATTGTTTGCGTCGGCAACAGTGGTGTGACCGATTGTGCTTCTGGCACTCAAATGGCGCTTAATCCACCTAAAGCTTTTTTCAACCCGGATGGTTCAAAGGCGACCACGTATGTTGAAAAAATCGGGGCGGACGTGGCGAGCTGTAATTCATGCCACAATGACCTCACCGGCCACCATAGCCAAGCCGCAGGTGGTGCCTATGATCATGCCGCTAAAGATTTGGCCCAATGTACCAGCTGCCACAATGCAACACGCGGGGCTTTCTACAATGGCCGTCCAGCTGATCTGAAGTTCCATGTTCATGCTGCCCACGGTCAAAAGTTTACTCAATACACTGATGGCCACGGCTTTGATGAGTATCCGGGTAAGCTCAATAACTGTGAATCTTGCCACACCAGCAGCCAGTATGATTTACCGAACAGCAAAAATACACGTCCTTCAGTGGCATGGAGCGGCGCACCTTTTGGCAGTCCGCAAGCTTATACCAGCCCGACGGCAGTGGTTTGTACAAGTTGCCATATTGGCGTACCTGTAGGCGCTATTGACCCAAGCGATCTTGCTGGATCAGGCCTAAATACTGAACAAATCTCGACAGCCAATCACTTTATAGGTAATGGCGCGGTATTTGGTGCTGGTACGGCAGCAGAAGCAACAGGTACAGAAGCGTGCGCAACCTGTCATGCCAAAGGCAGCGAATTTGGTGTTGATAAGGTCCACGGATTAACAGAATAAATAGCAACAGTTTGGGGCTCCCTTGAGCCCCTTTTTCCGTTATTAAGGAAAAGTGATGAATAAGTTTACACGTCCGCTAATAGCCTTAGTTGCGGCGCTTTTATTCGCCAGTGTATCTATGGTATATGCGGCTGAAAAAGCAAAAGACAAAGAGGTAGAGGAGTCCGCTTACACCTGGCAGGAAAAAATGGTGCAGGTCATGGACAAAAAATTTGCTAAGGGCAAGTATTCTTCAAAAGGGGCTGATACCTGCTTGAAGTGCCATGATGAGGAATCGGATCATGACGCCACAAAGATCTTTGTAGGTCGTCATGGGATCGTTAATGATCCCAATGGCCCTATGGCGAAGCTTCAGTGTGAGTCTTGCCATGGCCCCCTTGGCCGCCATGATAAACGTCCACGCCGTGGTAAAGAACGTGAGCCTATGATCACCTTTGGTCCCGACTCGCAGTTGCCAGCTGACAAACAAAACACCGTTTGTTTGTCATGCCATAATGATCATGACCGTATAGGCTGGCAGGGCAGTGCTCATGAGTCGGATGAAGTGGCTTGTACAAGTTGCCACACATTGCATGTAGAGAAAGATCCCATCCTGCAACCGGAAACCCAGAACGACGTCTGTACTGATTGCCACGTACAGCAAAAAATCGAGATCCATAAACGTTCGTCGCACCCTCTGAAGTTCGATGATCAAACGTGTACCGATTGCCATAACCCGCATGACTCAATGAATGATGCTTCTTTGATCCGGGCGACAGCGAATGAAACCTGTTTTGATTGTCACGCGGAAAAACGTGGTCCGTTCTTATGGGAGCATGAGCCGGTAACGGATGACTGTACAAGCTGTCACAGCCCCCACGGTTCAAACAATGATGCGTTGCTAAAGCGTCGGATGCCTCAGTTATGCCAGGAATGCCACACAGCAGTTGGCCATACCGGTAATGCTTATCCTGATGCGGTAGGTAATAAGGTATTGGGAAAAAGTTGTTTGAATTGTCATACACAGATACATGGTTCAAATCACCCTGCTGGTGATTTGTTTCGGAAGTAGACAAGGAGTCGATCAATGAAGGGAGAATTATCTTTACTTAGCGCGTCGATTTTCTTTGCCACTCATGCCGCCGCATCAGGTTATGGTATTGACGGTATTGACATCGATGAAGTGAAAACAAAACGCTGGGAATGTAAAAGTTGTTTCCAGCCAGAGACGAGCAGTGAAATAGCTATCGGCCTTGGGTATATCGGTGATGATGCATACCGTTTTGGCAATCGAATTGGTACAGACGCCGAGCAAGGTATCACAGTTAAAGGTGATCTGGCTGTCAATTATAGAGCAGAAGAAAAGTATGCCAACCTCTGGTTTCGGGATATTGGTTTTACCCGTTTCGATGTGGGGGCTGAGCTGGGCTATTATTCCGGCCTGAGGGCAAAGCTCACCTATAGCGAACGGACAACATATTACAACAACCAGGCTATGAGCCCTTATATAAACCCTGGTAGTACAGACTTGCAACTACCGTCGAACTGGGTCTTTGGCGGGTCAACGTCGAATATGACTGAGTTGGATTCATCACTGAGGCCAATAGAGCTAAAGCTGACCAGGGAGAAAGTTAGGCTAGAGTTAGATTACCATGTTCCATCACCATGGCGGCCGAGAGCCTCTTTCCAGCAGGAGAAAAAAGAGGGGCTGCAAATAGCGACAGGGGTAGCCGGAACGTCTTCTACTTTCCTGCCTAAGGTGGTAGAGCATACGACGAATTTGTTTGATGTTGGCCTTGCGTATAAGGGTGATAATTGGCTGGCTGATGTAGCCTATCATGGTTCATTATTTGTGAATGAACACGATAGCCTCAGTTGGGAGAGCCCGTTCACCGGCAATACAGATCAGATAAGCTATGAACCGGACAACCAATTTCATCAGTTGATATTGTCAGGCCGCTATCGTCTGAGTAAAACCCAGTTTGCAGGGCGAGCATCGCTTGGGCAAATGACTCAGGATGAGACGTTTATCGAGACGGGGGCGAGCCTTCCGGCTAATTCCCTCAATGCGAAGGTAAATACGGCGAATGCGAACTTGCGGGTGAACCACCGCTTGACGCAGAAGATACGATTGACTGCTGATTTTGACTATAAAGATCGTGATAATAAAACGGATCAATTTGAATGGGATGGCCGTACTAATCGTACTTATGATTCCACAACCTATAAAGCAGGTGTGAAAGGGCAGTATCGTGGTTGGAAACCTGCAAAATTAGACGTGGGTTACGACTACGAGCAGAAAGACCGTCCGGAATGGGAACGTGAAAAGACGGATGAGAATACCGTTTGGGCGAAAATGTCTAGCCGCTATAGCCAGAGTGTATCGTGGGGGCTGAAATATAGCTTCAGTGATCGTGGCGGCTCCGATTATCAGTCGAGTACCTTTGCCTCTTCGGCACAGAATGAAAACTTGCGAAGATTCAATCTTGCTGACAGAGAGCGTAGTGAGCTGAAAGCCAATCTGGGTGTTTCAGTAACAGAGGCGTTGAGTGCGACGGTTATCGCCTATGCGAGCGAGGACAATTATACCGATACAACTGTTGGACTGAGTGATGGCGAAGAGGTAGGTTACGATTTATCGGTTAACTATCGGGCTGCTGATAATATTGATATATATGGCTTTATGGGGCGGCAGTTAATCACCTATGAGCAAGCGGGTAGCGATAATGGCCGTGATGCGAATTGGTGGACCACACTGCGTGATGCGACGAATACCTATGGTATTGGTGCTGAAGTTACTGACTTGCTGGAGAAAAAATTATCTATCGGTCTCGATTACACCTACACCAAAGGTAAAGTTACTGAGTCTGTCGATCAGCGAGTAACAACGGATGGTTATCCGGATAATAAAAACTATTCACATAACGTAAATGTGTTTGCTAATTATCTGCTGACTGAACAAAGTGATGTTCGGTTGGATCTGATCTATGAGCGATACAGTGACAACGATTATTATTACAGTAATTTGGAACCGGATAGCATGAGTGGTGTATTAACCATGGGAGATTTATCTCAGGATTATAGTAATGTATTTCTAGGTGCCATGTATCGATATAGGTTCTGATTTTATTATTCACCCGGGAATAGAATAAGAACGGAGAGCAATGCTCTCCGTTCTTAATTGGATAATTGTGGTAACAATTATGCGGCAACTACATGGTTTAGATAATCGACTTCGTTCTTATACTTTCTTACATTACGAGAAAGTGTTCCCTTAGGCACATCAAAACGCTTTTCAGCCTCATAGCTGGACAAGCCATCAAAGATCACGGCCTCAACAGCGATACGTTGATTGTCTGATTTGAAAATCCGCTGAGCAATTATCTTATACTGGGTACGGTTCATGGTAATACTCACTAGGTATGTTGCGTTCTCTGCGAAAATACCCCAGCAGAGAATGTAGAATATTTTTATACACCGAGATTACCATTCGAACCCTAACAGAAGCTTAATCGATCAGACGTAGGCCTGTAGGCAGTGCATCACCAAATACACGCTTGGTTTCAGCCTCTGTTAATACTTTCACTTCAGACACCATCTGAACCCAACTTTCAGGTGCTTTGCTCGCTCTTAGCTTGGCAACGACCTCAGATCGGTTCTGGGCATCGATATCAAGGGCACGGTCACCCGTCATCCGACACATCATCACCGCGGCAAAAGCGATATTTGGATCTTTGCGCCAGTCGAATTCAATCAGCTCTGGTAAGCAGTAGGCAATATGCTGTGGTGTCAGTAAGTTATGCGCGCTGCCATAAAACGGGCTACGGGTTGCAATGCGACCAATGGCCCACCAGTGTGCCTGTGAATACTGGGTCTTTTGCAGGCGACCAAATATCCATTCGATTAATTGCAGTTTTTTATCAAACGGCAGGTGCTCTAACGAGGCGGCAAGACGAACCATGTCTTCATAGCTTCGTTCCTGTAATTCTTTGCTCAGCTTGCTGTCTCGAGTTGCACTTGGGCTGATGTATTTCGCGATGTCTTTGAAAATCACCAGCTGTTGTTCTTGTGTCAGTCCTCCGGCGATCCGGCGCCAGAAGGTCCACCAATCACTCCAGGTTTGGGTGTTGGAATCAAACTGGATCCCTTGCTGGTACAGCGCCCAGACTTGCTCCATCCGCCAGTCATCTGAAGGGTAGCCGAACCCCGGACGCATGGCAAAACCGGTGAGTTTTAGCCAGTTTCGTTCATGAATGTCTGAGCGGCGGCGACGTTTTTTACTCTCAAGCAGGGCATTGGCCAATTCGCGTAGGCAAGGTGTTTCCCAGTTGCCACGTTTACCCAGCATTTTCTCAAGATTGTTGCGCAGTGTTTTGATTGCTTTGCTGTCAGCATTTTTGGTGCTGCCGCCATAGACTTGCTTAATCGCACTGATTGCATCGTCCATGCGGGCCGGAAGAATGGATTCCGCCATGGTTGAATCATCGCTGCCTCGGTTAAGCTTGGCCAAATCTTTCCGGATAGCGAACTCCACCTTCCAACGCTTGCTGTCATCGGTCACGCTGACACATTCAATTTGCAATGTGCCGACTTCAGTAAGCTGACAGGCTAATGTGACTTCTTCGCGATCTTTCTGGTTTGCCGCAAGCTCGGCACGGTCGCGATCACTGTCTAGCGTTGCAATGAAAGGGGGCAGGGTAACAAAGCTGTCGCTATCGATGGCAAATAGCTCACCAGCCTCGGTGTGATTGTCATCGGTAGAAGAAACTAGGTTAAAACGAACGGGTTCGCCAAGCGTCAGGGCAAACTTGCGTTGCTTAAGACGAACTTCTTCGCCTTCATCAATCCCTTTGGGTAGGATGCAGATCCCTTGCTTGCCTTTTTTCTTGTCTTCTAGGGCAAGAAAGAACGAACGCGCCGAACCACCACCAATTTTTAGCTGTGCACCGTGGCGTGCTTTGGCATAAGCGACGGCACCATAGGCAACGGCAAGATCCGGGTGAGGGTTCTTAAGTTCAGTGACAGCGTCACCTTTCCAGTGTGAGAACGTCGTTAGTACACGGTCAGAGAGCAGTGGGCTATTAAATACCCCGCCATTTAAAAGTACAGCGGCAGGGATAGCCGGCAAGCTTTCATCAATTTCCGTGCCGCTGTCCTGCAGCGCTTCACGGCAAACGGTATCATGCAAGTCGATAAACTGGGCCAGGTGCTTACTGATAGCCGGATCGGCGGCGTAGGGAAGGCCGAATTCTACAACTGCAGCCTGACGCTGGCTTGGCTGATCCTTGTATTCTGTTTGTGGGAAGAAACCATCCAGAGCAATGCTGTGGACTTCCTCGCGAGTCAGTTCAATACTCTTAGCGCCGCCAATCAAGCGCGAACCGCTACCCAGCAACGTCACTTTAGCTGACTCCGGCGCATTGCCTGAAAGCAGCTGTTCTTTAACCTTGCGGGTTTGCTGGATCAGTTTTGACAGACCGGCTGCGCTGAGCTTTTTGCTACTTCCGTGCAGGCGTTGTTCTGCTTTGTGAGCCAAAGCGAGATCCAGGTTGTCGCCACCTAGCATCAGGTGATCGCCGACACCGATACGATCCAGTGTTAGCTTGTCTTTATCCGTGCTGACCTTGATCAGGCTGAGATCCGTAGTACCACCGCCGACATCGCATACCATCAGCAATGGAATATCTTTTAGTTGCTCTTCGGCATCTGCTTTGTTTTTGGCATACCAGTCGTAGCACACCGCCTGAGGCTCTTCCAGCAGCAAGATCTTTGGCAACCCTGCCATGGCCGCGGCTTCAAGCGTGAGCGCTCGTGCGGCTTCGTCAAACGATGCCGGGACGGTAACTACCACTTCTTGTTCGGCTAGTTTGGCATCTTGGTGGTGATAGTCCCATGCCTGACGGACATGGTTTAGGTAGCTGGCACTTGCCACAACGGGAGAGACTTTCTTAACACCGCGGTTAGAAGACCAGGGAAGAATGGCTTCGCTGCGGTCAACACCTGTGTGAGAGAGCCAGCTCTTGGCACTGACAACTTGGCGCCCCTCAACTTTTGCACCCAGTTCACGTGCAAACTCACCAATAATGGCATTGTTGATGTCACCTTTAACCGGTTGGATATCCCAAGGCAATACCAGTTCAGATGGGCTTATTTCATCTTCTGCTGGGTGATAGCGAAACGAAGGCAGGAGGGGTTTACGGGCAACTTCACCCGGTGCAATAAGCTGGTCAATTTCAAAGATGTTGACTGGGCTGGATTCAAGCTCGTCGGTGATAGGCGTATAAGCAACAACAGTGTGAGTAGTACCTAAATCGATACCGACTAGATAACGAGGGGCAGACATTGATTACTCCGTTAAAATTACGGCGCATCGTGGATGCGCCGTAATAGGGTAGGGATTACTTTTCGCGAACGTCGAATTCGACTTGCCATTTCTGGCCGCCATCTGTTGGGATGGCTTCAAGGCAAAGTGTGCCTAGCTCGGTGACTCGGGAAGAAAGACGTACAGGAACGACCTCACCTGAAGTACGACCGTCGGAAACCGGTAGCGTAACCTGAATTGCAGGTAACTCTTCCAGTTCTTCCGGCTGCCACCAGTCAAGGTGGGTGCCTGCTGGGTCTTCGCGGCGAACCGTTGAGCCGAAGAATTTAAACTGTACTGGTTGGCCAATTACCAGGCCAAACTCGCGGCTTGGTACGTCAGCGTGAGTGCCTTCTTCCATACCAAATGGTGCCACACACAGCGCTTCCAGAGGTGGTTCCATTCCCGGGATGGCCGGCATTGAACTTTCGATACCCACGTAGTAGCTGCTTGCGATACCACCGCGGATACGTACACCTTTACCTTTACGTACAGAGCCGTAGTAAGAGGCGCCACTTGCAACAGCCAGATCAAGATCCAGGCCTTCAAGTAGTTTTGCTTCTTCGCTACCACCAGCGGTTAACCAGCTGTTGATAATCGATAGCAGGCGATCAGACAGAAGCTGAGACTTCAGGACACCGCCGTTGAACAGAATCGCCGTTGGGCGAATAAAGCCTTCATGGAGCTGGTCGTATTTTTCGAACAGCTCATCAACAGCAGAAGACTGGCGGCTTAGGAAGCCGGCAACGTGGCGAGATACCGCAGCGTCTTGTGCATATGGCAGACCCATTTGAGTCAGGGCGCCGCGCTGCATTTCAACCGGATGCTCTTCGATGTTGTTGCGCGGGAAGAAGCCTTCAACCAGCGTTTGCTGAACTTCTTCTTGTGTCAGTTCGGTTTGCAGTGTGCCACCAAGAAGCTTGGAGCCACGGCTTGGTACCACAATAGGCACAGCCTGGAGTTCTTCATCACTTAGCAGGGCTTCTTTGGCATCACGACAAGCGTGAGTAATGGCTTGGATCTGCCAAGGCTGAAGCTGTTTGCCTTCCTGGGCGAGCTTCATCTTCAGGCGATAAGCCAGCGCCAAGTCCATGTTGTCACCACCAAGTAGGATGTGATCACCCACCGCAACGCGGTTCAGTGTCAGGTTTCCTTCTTCCTCGGTTACTGCAACCAATGAAAGGTCAGTCGTACCACCACCGATATCAACCACCAGGATCACGTCACCGACAGAGACTTGATCACGCCAGGTATCATCGTTGTTCTTTAACCAGCTATAAACAGCCGCCTGTGGCTCTTCAAGTAGCGTCATGTGCTTGAAGCCCACGCTACGTGCTGCTTCTGCAGTCAGATCACGTGCTGCTGGGTCAAATGAAGCCGGTACAGTAATGGTAACATCCTGATCAAACAGCGGTGTTTCCGGGTGCTGGTTGTTCCATGCTTCCGCAAGGTGCTCAAGATAGTTACGGGTTGCATCAACCGGAGATACTTTGGCCACTTCTTCCGGGCTGTTAAGCGGCAGGAAGGCATCACGGCGGTTAACACCACCGTGGCATAACCAGCTTTTCGCACTGGCGATCAAGCGGATTGGTGTTTTGCTACCAAGCGTACGAGCCATTGCACCAACGATGGCATTCGGCTGCGCATTCCATGGCAGGGCGGTATCGCCCTCGGCAAGCTCAGACTCGTGAGCCTGATACATGAAAGATGGCAGCTGGTCTTTATCTTCAACATTACCCGGTGTGGTAAGTTGGGCGATCGGCATGACGTTGACTTGTGCTTCTTCATCTTGCAGATCGACATAAGACAGTACGCAGTGAGTGGTACCTAAGTCGATACCAACGCTAAAACGATGTTCTTGTGTTTCTTGCATTACAGTTCTACCTCAGCGGCGGCAACAATGTTTGCGTCGTGACCTTCTGCCAGTTTAGGCAGTTTTACGTCGGTCACTTTCCAGCCGCGATGGATAAGGGTTCCAGTGAAAGGCGCTTCGCCAACGACATTACCCGTTAGGCGCACTTCAGAGGCATTGAAGCCTTGTGGCAGGGTAATGCGCGTTTCTTCGTCTTCAGAACGAACAGGGGCAAAGCTGAAGTATTCGTTTAGGACTTTCTGGCCGCCTTCGTGAATAACACGCGCAGCAGCACCGATTTCAGCATCAGCGAAGCCTCTT
Source organism: Photobacterium sp. HL06 (assembly GCF_059552575.1). Taxonomy (NCBI): domain Bacteria; kingdom Pseudomonadati; phylum Pseudomonadota; class Gammaproteobacteria; order Vibrionales; family Vibrionaceae; genus Photobacterium; species Photobacterium sp. HL06. The sequence continues at coordinate 2,240,259 of NZ_CM183914.1, read as the reverse complement.
AGGTCCTCTTGCATGAAATCAATAAAACGGGCTTCCTGCTGAAGCAGAGACAGTAGCTGAAGTGCAGCATCAGGGGTCGCTGTTTTCAGTTTTGGTTCAACTTCAACAATTTTCTCGACGATCTTTTCAACTTCTACGATCTTCTCGACAGGTTTTTCAACCTCAACGATTTTCTCTACTTCGACTTCTTTCTCGACAACCTTTTCGACTTCAACTGATTTGCCTTTTTTTGCAATGTATAAAACCAGTAGCACTAATACCAGACCGCCTAACCAAGCGTGCCCCATATCAATTGTTGTCGGCATTGCCGATAAATCCACAGTCATTTTAGAAAAATCAAAAGCCATATCCGTCTTCTCTTTACAGTGAAAAATCGATTCACTATGAACAATTTGGGCTGAATACTATCATACTCATCCTGCATTACATCTAGGCCAGACATATTTTTGCTTCAAATCATGCAAGAATCGATGCCTTAGATTAATTTGCAACCAATCAAAGGCTTGACATAACTCTGTCATTTTAGACTAGCCAGAATGTTATTCTACTGCGCCCATAAAACAATTCCTGAAATCTTTGATTGCTTCCTTTCATTTTTAGTCTATTTTTCACGACTTTGTCAGTATTCCGTCATTCTATTGGGGAAATTGATGGGGCTTGGCACTCAAAAGGTGTCATTTTGCGTATTTATGCGCAGATGAAGAGGACAGTTCTGGGACAGTTTCCTGGGTATGGCAGAGCAAAATGATAACAATGTGTGATTTGTCCGGTTATTGCGGTGTTTTTTGGGTAGACTTGCGGTAGATTTAGGTAATTGCTTTAACAAACCATCAGGTTGAACTATGTCATCAGATTATTACGGCACGAGTGCCGCGTATGCTCGTCAAGAACAAGGTTACCGTGAGAAAGCGCTGAAGCTTTACCCATGGGTATGTGGCCGTTGTTCGAGAGAGTTTGTCTATTCCAACCTTCGTGAACTGACGGTTCACCATGTCGATCATGACCATACCAATAACCCGGCAGATGGAAGTAACTGGGAGTTGCTATGCCTATTCTGTCATGATCATGAGCATGAGAAATACACCGAGCATGATCAGCAAACTGGTAGTGTGATCAAAGCGGGTGAAGATGATCATGAAGCCGCGACATTTAATCCATTCGCTGATTTGAAGGCGATGATGGAGAAAAAGAAGTAGCGGAAGAGCGGGTACTAGATCCTGGTTCCTTGTTTCTAGAAAGAGCGAGTTACTAGTATCGAGAAATACGTTCAGATGAATTAATAAAAACGAGGCTCAAGGGCCTCGTTTTTGTTTTTATCTTTTTCCAGGAACCAGAAACTAGTTTCTAGGTTCCTATCTCTATGAACCTAACTCTATGAACCTAAAACCTGCAACGGCAGCCCCAGCATTGCATCTCCAGTCCCTGCGAAATACCAGATAATCCCTACCAGTGCACTGACCAGCCCGACATACCACACGAATGATACGATTTGGCCGTAACGGTCAAGCGGTAATAGGTGGCTGTTATGGCGATATTTCCATTCCAGCAAGATCTCGATTGATCCCATGATCAGTAAGAAGCCAAACAGTGCCAGCCCCAGTGAATAGCTCAACATCACGCCACCGACAGCGGCCAATGCGCATAGGGTGATCCCAATTTTGCTGTTCATCGAGAAACTGATGCTCTTGAGAATATGGCCACCATCAAGTGGTAGGATCGGGAGCAGGTTGAACAGGTTGAGCAGGGCGTTGAATACGGCGAGCCCGGCAAAGAACATTTCACCGGTGACCCAATAAGCAAGGGTGCAGAGCAGCGACATGATCAGACCAAAAAATGGACCCATGATGGAAATCACCACATCCTGCCAGCGGGTGTTAATCTTCTCGTCACTCAGAGCAAGCCCACCCAGAAACGGTACCAGATAGATCCCCTTGGTTTTCATTCCAAAGTATTTCATTGCTCTGATATGGCCATATTCGTGAAACACTAAGCAAGCCACCAGAGCTAAGGCAAATTGAACCGAAAACAGCCAGGAATAGGCCGCTAAGCTGGCTACGGCTAATACCCCTTTAATGACTTTGGCACTTTTGAGCAGTTTCATTCCCAGTGAGGCCAAACCAATCAGGCTGAATTTGCGCTCGGGCTTCGGGGCAACTGCCGGAGTTTGCTGTTCAATATCTTTGGTGTTTCTTGAGCCATCTGCAATGAGCTGCTCATTAGCACTCAGGCGGTATTCAATCAAAAATGGCTGCCAGCTCAGTGATACATCAACTCGGCAATTTATGATTTCTTCGCCATTGCTTAGTTCAAACTCATGGACATGCTGATCGTTGTGATCGGCATTGGCACTGATCTGCGACACCAGGGTGTTATTCCAAAATAGCTGCTGCCAGCCAGCCATCGACCCTTCCAATCGCAAAGGTTGGCCAAGAAAGTCAATTGATAATAGTTCCAAGGAGAATTCCGTTAGTGCAGGGGTAACAATGAAAAGGCGATTATGCTTTCGATTAAAGCAATCGTAAAGGGACATTGCATTTCGTGAAGCGTAAATGTTATTTCCCGCTTCGCGCTTCCCTTACGCTTCACGCCTCTTTCATCGCTCTTACGGGTAATCGAGAACTGACTTTATTTCCGTTAGGTTATCGGTAATCCACTGTTTGTTTATGGGCCCCCAATCACTGATTTGATAGTGGCCACTGCGGTTTCGTTCACCTTTGGTTTGGACAAATGTGCAGGTGATATCTAAATCCGTAAGGCTTTTAATAGTGTCTTGTGCCGTTCGTCTTGGCATGCCGGTATATTCAAGAATGCCGGGTACTGTCGAAATACCGCTATCGATGAGGTGGGCAATATAGAGACGGCGATAAAAGCTGCTTTTCGTTTTACTGATAGGCATAAAGGTGGGTTCTAATCCTTTGTAATACTCCCTGAAGCTTTGAGGGTAACACTAATCCAGCAAAAAGATATAAAACATGCGGACTTACGCTTGTTTTCACCCTCCATATGTAGATACTTACTCAAATAGTTATTACTAGGTATGAGTATGAATGCGTTAAGAAAGGCATACAAGCCGAGAATTCCAATGCCTAGCCATCAATGCTCATTGGAGGATAGAGCAAACATTCCAAATGATTGTGGGGTGTATGCTATATCAAAGGGGTTTGAATGCTTGTTGGTAGGTAGCTCTACCAATGTGGGGAAAGCGCTTCAGTCAATTCACAAGATTGGTGATGTCCAGGTCACTCTTGGGTGTACGGCACAGTTATGGCGCTGTAGAGAAGATGAGCTACAGGCAAAGATGTTTTACTTCATCTATGCGCTAGATCCTCTATACAACTTACACCTGCCTGATAATTTTGTAGATACGATGCTCGACTACATAAGGCCAGATTCAAAGCTAGTTATCGATGATATCGAGAGATTTGCTCAACACTTCTCACAGAACAGGGCTTATCGGGCAAGACCAGAAGCCATTGATGGTCGAAAGGCTGAGATAACTAGAATGGCATATTTAGCGGCATTCAGTGAGCTAACGGGTGAAGAGCTGGACATTGTTCAGGACGCATTGAATCAAGTGAGGATGGAGAAAGGAGTTTGAGAAACCAAGGTTACTTATTTTCACTGTAGCAAGGTGCTTACTAGTATCTGTAAACCGTTCATTTTATGTCGACTAAAGCTTGCCGTCGCTTACTCAAAGACAACTACAATTCCTCAAGGCAGAATTTTACTACTGCTATAATCGTGTTTTCCGCAGAAATGGCGTCAAATTTCAAGTCTTATTGAGTTATCAAATTCTCAGAAGCTGACTAGAGTTAACATTAACTCAATAGTCTTGGAGTAGGCGGATGGGTGACGAGAACCAACGTCAAGATGAGCTCAAAGCTTTCCTGTTTATTACTGTAATTATGTTTCCGATCCTTGCTGTAGCCGTCGTTGGTGGCTATGGCTTTTTGGTGTGGTTTTTACAGGTGCTTACAGGCTAGAAATCAGATACCACCGGTCGCATGAAGAAATGACCGTATAGTGAAGTAGGTAGAGAGGTCGTAATGAAATGTTCACGACGTAAGTTTATTAAGGCGCAGGCAGCGGCTTCTGCGGCGGCTGCGATTGGCATGACGATTCCGGTGAAGGCCAGTAACGTTGTGACTGATGCATCTCAAACACAGTTGAAATGGCAAAAGGCGCCATGCCGTTTCTGTGGGACGGGGTGTTCGGTTAATGTTGGGGTTAAAGACGACAAGGTTGTCGCGACCCATGGTGATATCAAATCACCGGTTAACCGTGGTCTGAACTGCGTAAAAGGTTATTTCCTCTCTAAGATCATGTACGGTGATGACCGCTTAACTCAGCCTATGCTGCGAATGAAAGGCGGCAAGTATGACAAGAATGGTGAATTTACCCCTGTGACTTGGGAGCAGGCCTTCGACATCATGGCAGAGAAGTGGAAGGCGACGTTGAAAGCGAAAGGGCCGGAAGCAATCGGTATGTTCGGCTCGGGCCAATGGACGGTCTATGAAGGTTATGCCGCGTCGAAATTGATGAAAGGGGGATTTCGGTCTAACAATATCGAACCGAATGCCCGCCACTGTATGGCATCTGCGGTTGTTGGCTTTATCAGAACCTTCGGTATTGATGAGCCGATGGGATGCTATGACGATATTGAGGCTGCTGATGCGTTTGTGCTTTGGGGCTCTAACATGGCAGAGATGCACCCTATTTTATGGACTCGGGTGACTGACCGTCGCTTGTCGAAACCACATGTCAAAGTCTCGGTATTATCAACCTTTGAGCACCGTAGTTTTGAATTGGCAGATATTCCTATCGTATTTACCCCCCAGTCTGATCTCGCCATACTTAACTTTATTGCCAATTACATCATTACTAATAACAAGGTAAACCAAGACTTTGTTGGCAAACATGTCAATTTCCGCCGTGGTGCAACGGATATTGGTTACGGCCTGCGGCCTGAACATCCGTTGCAGAAACAAGCCAAGAACCCGGATAGCGGCGCATCAGACCCGATGACATTCGAGGAATTCAAAGAGTTTGTGTCGGAGTATACGGTTGAAAAGGCCAGTGAACTGTCCGGGGTTAAACCTGAGCGGTTAATCGAGCTGGCTGAGCTTTACGCCGATCCGGAAACCAAGGTGGTATCATTCTGGACTATGGGCTTTAACCAGCATACTCGCGGTGTGTGGTGTAATAACTTGGTTTATAACATTCACTTGCTGACCGGTAAAATTTCTACTCCCGGTAATAGCCCATTCTCACTGACAGGCCAGCCTTCTGCCTGTGGTACTGCGCGTGAGGTTGGGACTTTTGCCCACCGCTTGCCAGCAGATTTAGTGGTTGCAAACCCTGAGCACCGCAAAACGGCTGAGAAAATTTGGAAGTTGCCGGATGGTACCATTCCGGGCAAAGTCGGCGCGCATGCCGTATTGCAAAGTCGTTTGTTACGTGACAGTAAGATCAATGTCTATTGGATTCAGGTAAACAACAATCTTCAGGCTGGAGCAAATATTAACGAAGAAACCCTACCGGGCTATCGCAACCCGGATAATTTCATTGTTGTTTCCGACTCATACCCAACAGTGACGGCGCAAGCGGCAGATTTAATATTACCTGCTGCAATGTGGGTTGAGAAAGAGGGGGCCTATGGTAACGCAGAGCGTCGCACTCAACTTTGGTATCAGATGGTCAAAGCGCCCGGTGAATCTAAATCTGATTTATGGCAGCTGATGGAATTTTCTAAGCGTTTCAAAACCGAGGAAGTGTGGCCGAAAGAACTGCTGGATGCGAACCCAAGTTACAAGGGAAAAACTTTGTTTGATGTGCTGTTTGTCAATGGCAATGTCAATAAATTCCCGCTATCGGATCTGCCAGAAGGGCAGATTAACGATGAAGCTACCGAGTACGGTTTTTACGTACAGAAAGGCTTGTTTGAAGAATACGCCGAGTTCGGTCGAGGGCATGGCCATGATTTAGCCCCGTTTGAAATGTATCACCAAACCCGAGGACTACGTTGGCCAGTCGTCGACGGCAAAGAGACCTTGTGGCGATACCGTGAAGGTTCTGATCCATATGTGAAGGAAGGGACGGGGTTTGAATTTTATGGGAAGCCTGATGGTAAAGCTATTATCTTTGCTCTGCCATACGAGCCACCGGCGGAAAGCCCGGACAAAGAATATGATATGTGGCTTGTGACTGGCCGGGTATTGGAACATTGGCATTCAGGCTCTATGACACAACGCGTTCCCGAGTTGTTTAAGTCCTACCCGAATGCGCAGGTATTTATGCACCCTGAGGATGCGATAGCACGCGGATTTAGGCGTGGTGATGCCGTCAGAGTAATATCACGACGGGGCGAGATTGTAACTCGGGTTGAAACACGAGGACGAAACAAGCCGCCGATTGGTTTGGTGTTTGTTCCTTGGTTTGATGCCAGTCAGCTAATCAACAAAGTCACTTTGGATGCAACCGATCCACTGTCTAAGCAGACTGATTTCAAAAAATGTGCAATTAAAATAATGAAAGCATAGGAGTTACTGTGATGAAGGGCTTAATTTCGGTACTTCTATTGTTGTCAGCAACATTATCCCTTTCGGCTGCGGTGGTGATCGCCGCAACCGCTGTTGTTGATGATGAGTTGGCAACCTTGCGACTGTCTCCATTGAATACCCAGCCAGAGCCACCGGTAATGAGCAAGACGCTAAATACAGATATTATTCCTCAGCGTAGTTACCCCATGCAGCCACCACTCATTCCACACAAGATAGATAACTATCAAGTGGATCTGAATGTGAATAAATGTATGTCCTGCCATGCGAGAAGCCGGGTAGAGGAAACACAAGCCAGAATGATCAGTGTTACCCACTATATGGATCGTGACGGTAATTTTTTGGCTGAGTTGTCGCCACGGCGTTATTTCTGTCAGCAGTGCCATGTGGTACAAACTGATGCGAAGCAACTGGTCGGTACTGATTTCACAGACCTTGACACATTAATTGATCAAGAGCAGTGAGGGGGGTAGCCAGTATGTGGAACTGGATTAAGAAATGGTGGCAGCTGGTTAGTTCTCCACCAAAGCACTTCAGTCTGGGGTTTCTAACCTTAGGAGGATTCATTGCTGGGATCATCTTTTGGGGGGCGTTTAACACAGGCATGGAGTTTACCAATAGCGAACCATTTTGTGTGAGCTGTCACAGAGAGAATGTTTATCAGGAAATTCAGGACACTATACACTTTACCAATCGAACGGGCGTCAGGGCCATTTGCTCTGATTGCCATGTTCCGCACGATTGGACAGATAAAATGGCGCGTAAGATGCAAGCATCAAAAGAAGTGTATGCCTGGATCACTGGGGCGATTTCGACCTTGGATAAATTTAATGCCAGACGACGGCATATGGCTGATCGGGAGTGGGCAAGGATGAAGAAAAACGACTCGCTGGAATGCCGGAATTGCCATGAGTTTGTGTATATGGATTTTACCCGCCAGTCACAACGTGCATCTAACCAGCATTCTACGGCTTTGGCAGATGGCTCTAAGACGTGCATTGATTGCCATAAGGGTATTGCTCATAAATTACCAGATATGCATGGGGTTGAGGGTTTTTAAGCGGTCTTTGGCCATTAAACCTTAAATGAACAGGGTACAATAAAATAACCGAGTTAAAAGGAGACTTTTTACTCGGTTTTTTGTATCAATTGGGACGTTTTGCTACCTGGTTTAAGTTCAATGATTGAAATTAAAAATGCTTTGTTTTTAAGCGGATGCAGATTGTCTTTTAAATAAAATCAAATACCTCGCAAAAAAATGTTACTAAGTGAGTATAAACTCTACTTTTATCATGAAATACATACTAAAATGACACGCTTTATTTAGTATGGGTGTTCATTGTAATTGCAGTGGATACATCACGATTTACCTGCATTGCGAATATGACTCTATGAGCAAATCTGTAGCTCCGTCCTTCTCTATTCAGTTTTTACATCCTCGATATTGGCCAACATTGGTGTTGGTTGCGGTTATGTACCTCCTTAGTTGGCTCCCCTATTTTATTCAGTTCCGTCTTGGCCAGGGGATTGGCCGACTGGCACTTCGTTTGATGAAAAAGCGTCGCCACACGATCCAACGTAACTTGGAACTGTGCTTCCCAGAAATGACAGTGGAGGAGAAAGACAAAATTATTAAACAAAATATCGATAACTCAGGCCTGGCGTTGTTTGAGACCGGTATGGCTTGGTTCTGGCCAGACGTACGAGTGAAACACCATGTTAGTTTTGAGGGCATGGAACACATTGAAAAATTAGAACAAGAAGGGAAAGGAGCCCTTTTTGTTGCGGTGCATTCTCTTAACTTGGAGCTTGGCGCAAGAGCATTCGGCGTTAGAAAATCAGGGATGGGCGTATACCGCCCGAATAACAACCCTTGTTTTGATTATTTCCAGTATAAGGGCCGAGCGCGTTCTAACCGGACGTTGATCGATCGCAAGGATGTGAAAGGTATGCTTCGTGCTTTACGAACCGGTGGACGGGTCTGGTATGCACCGGATCATGATTATGGCCGCCGTCGTTCGACGTTTGCACCGTTGTTTGCGGTTAACAAAGCATGCACAACAACCGGTACAAGTTTGTTAGTTGATGCGTCTAACTGTGAGGTTGTTCCTTTTACTATGGTGCGCCATACAAACTCCGGCCAGTACACCGTTAAAATTCAAGCGCCATTAGAAGGGTTTCCTCGCAATGACCCAGATGCTGCGGCGGCGTTTATTAATAAAGTGGTAGAGCGTTCAATTATGGAAGCACCGGAGCAATATATGTGGTTGCACCGACGCTTCAAAACTCGCCCAGAAGGTGAAAACTCATTGTATGAAGATACGCCACTAGCCATGGATAGTCAGACTGCATAAAGCCTGATTGAGAACATTGTGTCAATTCAGTCGCGGCCTGTTTCTTGCCTTCAATATTACCCAAGTAACTTCATTCCGAATCCTGTAGCTTGAAGTCACTTGGGTATCATCTAACGATACTCCGTCCCCATTACCCCACCAAACGTTCGGTTTGGTATTGAATTTCTATCATCATGCCTTCGTATTTCAATATGCGCCAGGTACATCAAATCCCAGTATGCCTTTTTGGTATTCAGTATGTTGTATATTCTTGATGCGTGTAACTGATTAATTAACATTGCATTTATAACGATATTGATATTGTTTGAGTAGCTTAACCTAAGCTGTATATAGGTAAGACCACATGCCCTTACTCTTGCATAGGTGAGTACCTGGGAATAGAATTCAGTGTTCAATATAAAGATAATACGCTTAGGGTATTATAGTGATGCCCATAAGTGACAAGAATAAAACAATGGGAATAGTTCTCTGTTATGAGTAAATTCACAGCGCCAACGTTTAAAAGAGCGTTTCTCCACCCTCGTTATTGGCTAACGTTGATCTTGATTGGTGTGATGTATTTGATCAGCTGGCTGCCTTATTTTATCCAGTTTCGTTTAGGGCAGGGGCTGGGCCGCCTGGTTATGCGTGTGATTAAAAAACGCCGCAAGACAATTGCACGTAACCTTGAGCTTTGCTTTCCCTATATGCCTGAAGATGAGCGTGAAGCATTAATACAAAAGAACATTGATAATACGGGATTAGCAATGTTTGAAACCGGCATGGCTTGGTTCTGGCCTGATTTGCGTGTTGAGCGTCATGTTCAATATGAAGGTATGGAGCATATTTACAAGCTTCAAGAGCAAGGTAAAGGCATATTGCTGGTTGCGGTTCATTCCCTGAATCTTGAATTAGGTGCTCGCGCCTTTGGACTGAAGGCTCCTGGTGTTGGCGTATACCGTCCTAATAAGAATCCATGCTTTGATTATTTCCAATTTGCAGGCCGTGTGCGTTCGAACAAGTACATGATCGATCGTAAAGATGTCAAAGGGATGTTGCGTGCACTACGTCAAGGCGAGTGTGTATGGTATGCACCGGATCATGATTATGGTCGTCGCCGTTCGACTTTCGCTCCTTTGTTTGCTGTTGAAAAGGCTTGTACAACGACTGGAACCAGTATGCTGGTGGATGCATCTGGTTGTGCGATTGTACCATTTGCAATGGTCCGTAATACAGATTCTGGTCGCTATACGTTGAAGATGTTTCCACCGCTGGATGCATTTCCTCACAAGGATCCTGATGCTGCTGCCGCTTATATGAACAAAGCGGTTGAGCGTTCGATTATGGAAGCGCCGGATCAGTATATGTGGTTGCACCGACGCTTTAAGACCCGTCCAGAGGGTGAAGAGTCGTTGTATTAATAATGGAAGCGTAGGGGAGGCGAGAAGCGTAAGGGCTTTTCTCCTGCCCTATACTTCTTACGCCGATATGAAAAACAGATTGCAATAGCTCCCCCCACGGTCAGAAAATCTTCCCGCATCAAACAGATGGGTTAATCATCGTCATATTTTTAATTTAACTATCAACGCATTGTTTCCCTGTATGTACAAGTTTGGTGTGATTCAACTTAAATAATCCTATATATTTTAGATGCTACCAACATATACAAGTATGAGAGGAACAATGAAGTTAGATGCTATCCTGTGGGACTATGATGGAACCATTGTTAATTCAGTTCCAAAGAACATAGATATTACAAAGAGTATTTTATCCATTGTCGCACCTCACTTAACAGGAGATAACCTTCCTCAGTATCTACAAAGTGAGGTTGCGTATCATGAAGCAAATCATGCTGCTGAAAACTGGCAAGATCTCTATATCAATTACTATGGCATGACAGAGCCTGAAATGTTGGCAGCAGGTTCACTATGGGCAGAACATCAGTTGAGCAATACCACTCCCGTCAAACTGTTTACTGGGGTGGATGATACGGTACGCAATTTATCCTCTTTGCCTCATGGTATCTGCTCTCAAAACGCATCAAAAAACATATTAAATGTTTTATCTGAGGCTCAGGTTGATCCCTATTTCAAAGCAGTAGTCGGTTATGACGATGTATCGCGCAATGGCCAGAAACCCTCCCCTGAGGGTGGTTTAATTTGCCTGAAGCAATTGTTTGATAACCATGAAAATAAGGCAATTATGTATATTGGTGATCATGAAGCTGATGTGCAGTTTGCCCGAAACCTGGAAATTGCATTAGGGCCAAAATCCACAGTAATTTCTGTAGCAGCTGCTTACAGTGGTGCTACGCCTGAAAATTGGGTCGCTCAACCTGACTTTATCATTCAGTCCCCATGTGAACTGACTACCATCTGCGAACAATATCTATAGCCAAATACTGGTAAGTTGCAATAAGAGGCTGATGGTAGTAAGCCAATCGTGTTGATTGGCTTACTGATTTACCTAATGGGCGGATAGATTCCGTTTATCTTATTTTGCTCCTTTAATCTTGTTATGCCTCGCTGGCAATTTGCTGGCTTGATCTTTTTTTAATTATTAGTGTGATTATGACCAGCAGCGCGATAATACCTGCCAGGAATGGTAGTAACTGGATTATCTGACCGCTGCGGGTAAAGGTAATTGCTAGCATGATGAGCCAGCCGCTCAGCATTGGAATGAGGGTACGGCGGACGATATCAAAAGGCGACAGACCAGAAATACCGGATACGGCGATGATCACTCCAGCAATCGGTGAAATAGTGCGGCCAAAGCCTGCTGACAATTGAATAGGGAGGATCATATCGGCGACATTGGTGCCGATTTTTTCAGCAATTTGCGGCACCATGGGGGCAAAGGAGAAGAACGCTGCATTGCCTGAACCCATCAGGGCTGAAATGGAAAAGGTTAAGGTTGCCATAAAGAGCACTATAACGCTGGCGGAGAAGCCTGCACTGCTGGCCATGTTCAGCAGCTCGTCGATGGCCCCAATGGATTTCAGTCCCATAGCGAAGGTTTGACCAGCGATGATCAGGGTGACTACTGTAGCAAAAACCTTGCCCATATCATTGAAGATCCCCTGTAGCTTTTCGAATACCGGCTTGGCTTGCTTTAGGCGGATGTATTCACAGGCTAGGCCGATAAAAATGCTCAGTAGAATCGCAGTGGCCATGCCCACTTTTATTGTACCTATCCCCATTTTGCTGAATGTCAGCATAAAAAAGAGCGGCAGCATAGGCAGCAGCAGGTAGTAAAGTGGCGCATCCGCTTCGGTATCCTGCTCCTTGTCCTGTAATTGGGCTGATTGTTCTGCTTGATCCAGCTTGCTGTCAAAATACCGTTGTACCAGAGCGTGAATAGCGGCAACCGCAACAATCAGGATACTGATCACCGGTAACTGTTCGTTAATAAAGAACTCGGTAATGTCTACCCCGGCAGTTTGCGCGGCAAGAATAGAGTTACCAGATCCCGGCCCGAACTCAATGGCACATGTGCTGGCGAGTACAGCGGCAACGGCGGCTTTACTGCAGCCGAGACGGATCAATACAGGATAGAGTGTGGCCATCAGCAGCAGACCTAACCCTGTCGCACTGGAAATGAACAGTGACAGTGACTGCCCTAAGATGAAGGCCATGGCAAGCATCAGATACGGCGAGTTAAGTTTCATTAACGGCTTGGCTGCGACCTTGACCATGACCTGGCTGGCACCGATGGCAGACATGAACATGGCAAAACCACCGATCAGCATGATCTTAAGGCCAAGCCCACCGGCTCGGTTACTGAAGGTATTCCGAATGTACTCGAAAATATCAAAGCCGATCCAGCCAGTTGATTTATCGACAAACACGGCGTTGTTGGTAAAAATGGCGATGGTCATCATGGCAATACCGGTAAGAAACAGTACGGCCTGGGGATTATAGTTTTTTAGTATCAGTCGACCGGCAAATACCAGTCCGATCAAAGCAATAAGTAAACTCATCATTAGTCCTTTATTCGAAGTTACCGGTTACCAGAAGTTCGTTGTCCAGCAGTAAGGTTTTACCTTTGGCAATCACGCCATATAGGCTGAAGTCATCGTTGAAGATACAGATATCGGCATCTCGGCCTGGTTGAATGCGGCCTTTGCTGATTCCGAGCGAGTCGGCAACGTTGGCTGTCATTAAGGCAATAGCCTGCTGCGGAGCGATTCCCTGATCGATCAGTTTTGGCAGCAATAACAGGTTACTGTCGACGCTGGCAGCGGTTAGGCCTGTAAGCTCTCCTTGTGAGTTAAATTGTGGCAAGCTGCCATTGCCGTCGGAACTGACGGTGATCAGGTTGGCTGCGACACCTGATTCGAGCGCCAGTTTGACGGCCTGTTCAGGCTGGGTAAATCGGCTGCCGCCCGAGGTGATGTCGATACAGCCACCACGCAGGGCAAATCCTATTGCCTCATCAAATAGGCTTTCGGTACGGGCTACATGGGTAGGGGAGAAGTGATGGATTGGTAGCCCCATATCGAGCAGCTCGTTGATCTGGGCAAACGGCTGAGAAAGGCCGCCCATGTGGACATGCAGTAAGCCACGCTTTCCTGACAGCAGACTGGCAATTCGAATATCAGAGGCAATCCGCGCCAGTTCCTGGGTAGTAGGGAAGGAGCAGCGGTGATCTGCCAGGGCGACTTTTACCCCGAGTACAGCAGGAATGAAAGCGAGATCATCACGGATCGAACCTGTGATCGTTTTGGTCGGGACTTCATAAGATCCGGTATGCATAAAGGCGTTGATACCTTCCTCGGACAGTGCCGCCGCTTTGGCGTACAGATCCCGTGGTGAACGGGAGATCCCGTCTGTACCTAGCACGCCGACCGCGGTAGTGGTTCCGGCTTGGATTAACTTCGTTAGTGTAACCTGAGGTGTCCGGCTGGCAAAGCCAGCTTCACCACCGCCGCCAGTAAGATGGAGATGTTGGTCTATCAGTCCCGGGGTGACGGTCTTTCCCCGACAATCGATGGTTGTTACTTCACTCAATCCGCTGATATTCAGCTCAGGCTCTATCGCCAGGACTTTGCCTTGGCTGAGCAAAATATCGGCCTTGCCAATATGCTCCGGGCTATAGAGGTTGGTATTTTTAAGTAGGGTAAACATGATTTCCTCTTGGTATTGTTTTGGATAATCGTTGCTTGTAGCACGCATTGAAACACATCGTAATACGGTGAAAAAAAGCACTATTAAATAAGGCTTCCAATCAACGGAATGAGCATAACCCTACTTTTGTTATAAGTATTTTGTTTTCCATTGCTGATTTTGAATGATAGTATTCGCTCAGATCATAGGTGTTGGTGTTTGAAGGTATTTATATGGAATTCAAGTGGTTAGATGACTTTATGAGTCTAATGGAGTTAGGTAACTTCTCTGCAGCAGCGAAAGCCAGACATGTCACCCAGTCGGCGTTTAGCCGTCGGATCCAGGCTCTGGAGCTGTGGGTTGGAGTACCGTTATTCGATCGCACCTCTTACCCAATAACGTTAACCGAACATGGCAAGAAGTTTGTTCCCTACGTGGAAAACTTGCTCGAAATGATCAAAGTGACCAAGGAGGATTTTTCTCTGGCATCACTTAAAACAGACAACGCGGTTCGCATTGTCTGCTTGCATTCCTTCGCGGTGAACTTGATGCCGCGCTTGTTTCGCCAAGCCGGGCCGTTATTGGAAGGGCTCAATCTGGCGCTCAACCCGTCGGTACAGGGGATCGACAACCACTTTCAGGCGCTGCTGGATAACTCCAATGACATTTTATTTGCCTATAACACCAAGGGAATGCGTCCTTCGTTTCTGCTCGAAGACAAAGTAGAGCGGCGTTTGGTATTTAAGGAAAAAATCATTCCGGTGATCTCTCCCGAGCTGTTGGAAAAACATCCGGAAGGAACAAAATACCCTTATCTGGCGTACTCCGAGCATACCTTTTTGTTTAATGTTGTCGCGCCATTAACGGAGCAAATGCAGCTTCCGCTTGAGCAGGTATTTGAAACTACCCTGAGTGAATCGTTAATTAAAATGGCTGTCAGTGGTATGGGGGTCGCATGGGCGCCTTTGCATGCCATTGAGAATGAACTGGAGCAAGGCACGCTTGTCCAGGCTTTTGCTGATCAGCCCGAGCTTGCTATCCCGCTGGATATTGTCTGCTATCGTTCAAAAGGATCAACTCGCCCTGCCGTCGAGCAGTTCTGGGAAGGGATTGGTCAGGTTGTTGAGCAAGAAGGCTTAATTCACAGTACCACTTAAAATGATTTCCAAACCTACTACGTCAATTATTCCGTTTAGTATTAGCTATGCTCAACAAGAAAACGTTCCACTTCTTGTAATTGCGGTATAGATGTTTGAGCACCTGTACGTGTCACTGAAATTGCGGCGGCGGCATGGGCGAAGCGAATGGCTTCATCCAGCTTGCAGCCTTCCTGAAGGGCCGTTAATACTGCGCCATTGAAGGTGTCACCAGCAGCCGTGGTATCAATCGCTTCAACCTTAAAGCCACAAACCTGCTTGCCTGTGCCGTCTTCGCTGACCCAGACGCCCTGACTTCCCAAAGTGATCATTACAGAAGCAATCCCTTTGGCATGTAATACATTGGCAGCTTTTTGAGCGGATGCCATATCGGTGACGGCAACGCCTGTCAGCAACTCGGCTTCAGTCTCATTTGGTGTAATTATATCAATAAGTTGCAATAAGTTGTCACTTAAAGCCTGCGCCGGGGCGGGATTAAGTACAACTTTGGTGCCTGCTTGTTTAGCCACGCGGGCAGCGGCTTCAATCGTGTCAATTGGTGTTTCTAACTGCATTAACAATGTTTTGGCCGAGGCGATTAAATGATGATGAGGTTTAATTCGTTCCGGGGTCAGGCGGGCATTCGCTTCAGCTGAGATACAAATGCTGTTTTCACCGGTGGCGGCTACCTGGATCATGGCAATGCCGGTCGGGGTGTTGCTTTCACTCATAACCGCTTCGGCGTTTATGCCTTCTTCAACAAATTGCTGGCGTATTTTATGACCGAAGTCATCATCGCCGACACAGGCGATAAAGGCGACATCAGCCCCCAGACGTGCTGCTGCAACAGCCTGGTTGGCGCCTTTGCCACCGGGGATCACGGCATAAGAGTGGCCGTGCAGGGTTTCTCCTGGACGAGGAAAAGATTCAACTTGCAGAACATGATCAGCGTTTACGCTACCAAGAACAACCAATTTACTCATAGGGAGACCTTTTTCATTCGGGATATTCGGAACAAGGTTGTTTAGAACCTAGAACCTAGAACCCTAACTCCAGGAACCAGGAACCAGGAACCAGGAACCAGGAACCAGAAACCAGAAACCAGGAACCAGGAACCAGGATCTAGGAACCAGGATCTAGGAACCAGGAACCAGGAACCAGGATCTAGGAACCAGGTTCCTGCTCCTCGCAGTTTATTCTTACTTCTTAATGAGTTTCAGCTGCACTGGAATGTAAGCGTCGACTGTTTTGCCGTTAAGCACTTTAGCCGCAGTTTCAACGGCAAGTGAACCAATCAGTTCCGGCTGTTGGGCCACGGTTGCACTTAGCAGGCCGCGGTTGACGGCCGCGATACCGTCGTCAGTACCGTCGAAGCCGACGATGAGCACATCTTTACCTGAAGCCTGTACGGC
Organism: Photobacterium sp. HL06; assembly: GCF_059552575.1. Lineage (NCBI taxonomy): Bacteria > Pseudomonadati > Pseudomonadota > Gammaproteobacteria > Vibrionales > Vibrionaceae > Photobacterium > Photobacterium sp. HL06. The sequence goes on along the minus strand of NZ_CM183914.1, from coordinate 2,223,716 downwards.
GCGTATTGCACCCAGTGCCATTTCATCATTTTGGGCAAATACTGCCTGAACATCCGGGTTGGCAGCCAGCATGTTTTCCATGACGTTCAGACCCTTAGTCCGGTCGAAGTCAGCCGGTTGGCTGGCCAGCAGGTCGAGGCTGTTTGCTTCAACTGCCTGCTTAAAGCCTTCTCCGCGCTCACGAGCGGCAGATGTACCGGCAATACCTTCTAGCTGAATGACTTTTGCCTTATCGCCGACTTTGTCTGCGATAAAGTCACCGGCCATTTTACCGCCAGCTACGTTATCAGAAGCGATATGGCTCACCACTTCGCCACGGCTTGCACCGCGGTCAAGGGTCAGCACCGGGATTTTAGCGCTGTTCGCCATACGGATAGCATTAGATACCGCGTCAGAATCTGTCGGGTTGATAAGAATGACTTTAACGCCGCGCACTGTTAGATCTTCAACGTTTGAAAGTTCCTTACTTGGGTCATTTTGTGAATCAAGCACAATCAGGTTGTAGCCCAGCTCTTTTGCTTTTTTCTCCGCCCCTTCTTTCATGGTGACAAAGAACGGATTGTTCAGGGTTGAAACCACCATAGCCATTGTGTCCTGTGCAGCAGCGCTTGCGCTGAAGAAAGCTGAAAGGAGTGCGGCAGAGAGAAGTGTTGCGAACTTATTCATTGGTGTATTCCTTCAAGTAGGGTAAAGGGAACAGTTATTTGTTTTTGGTATCAACCAGCACCGCAAGCAGAATTACCACTGCCTTAGCGATCATCTGGAAGTAGGATGATACATCTAACAGGTTTAGTGCGTTGTTGAGGAAGCCGATGATCAGTGCTCCAATCAGGGTGCCCATGACCCGACCTTTACCGCCTGCAAGGCTGGTGCCACCAAGAACCACGGCGGCAATTGCATCGAGCTCGTAGCCCATACCTGCAGTAGGTTGAGCCGAGGACAAACGGGAAGTCACAATGATGCCGGCAAGGGCTGACAGCAGGCCGCAAATCGCATAGACGCCAATCTTAATACTATCCACGTTGATGCCTGACAAGCGAGTTGCCGCCTCGTTGCCGCCAAGTGCGTAAACGTAACGGCCGAAACGGGTGTGGTTAAGCAGGTACCAGGCGGCGGCAAAGACGATAACCATTAGCCAGATTGGCACTGGTACGCCCAGCAGATAACCGGTACCAAACCAGGCAAAGCTGTCAGAAACATCGGTAAAGCCGGTAGAAATAGGGCGGCCATCGGTGTAAACCATGGTTACGCCACGCAGCAGTGTCATAGTAACGAGGGTGGCAATAAAGGCCTGTACCTTACCTTTGGCAATGATGATGCCGCTGATGGCCCCCAGGGCTGTACCTGCTAGCAGCGCGCCAGGTACGGCGATGGTGACAGGTATTTCCATGGCGATCATGGAGGCAGCAAGGGCACCGCATAAGGCAAGTACCGAACCGACACTAAGGTCAATCCCCGCCGTCAGGATCACCAGGGTCATGCCGACCGCAATAATGGCGTTAACGGACGTCTGGCGCATGATGTTGAGGATGTTGTCGACGGTAAAAAAATTCGGGTTCAGGAATGACACAACAATAATCAGCAGAGCCAGGGCGATTAACGATTTCTCTTCAATCAGCCAGGCCTTGCTAAATACTTTAGGACGGTGGGATTTAGTTGTAGTTTCGTTGCTCATGGTGCGACCTCAGAAATTTTTTTGCCAACGGCGCAGGCCATTAGTTTTTCTTGAGTGGCATCTTCTGCCATGAATTCGCCACTGATATGACCCTCATGCATGACTAAAATTCGGTCACTCATTCCCAGCACTTCCGGCATTTCCGATGAAACCAGAATGATGCTCATTCCTTCAGCCTTAAACTGGTTAATCAGCTCGTAGATTTCTTTTTTTGCACCGACGTCGACACCTCGGGTCGGTTCATCAAGGATCAAGACCTTGGGTTTGGTCATTAAGCCCTTGGCGATGGCGACTTTTTGCTGGTTGCCACCGGACAGGTTGCCGATAATTTGCTCGCGAGTCGGCGTTTTGATGTTAAACAGGCGAATGAAGTCCTCAACGGCGGTGACTTCGTCATTGTGGCTGAGCTGAACACCGTACTTGGTAAAGTGGTTGAGGGCGCACAGGGTCATGTTCTCTTTCACCGACAAGCCCAGCACCAGGCCGTCACCTTTGCGGTCTTCTGATATGTAGGCAATGCCGTGGGCCAGGGCATCTTGCGGTGACACGGCATTAACGGTCTTGCCATTGAGGGTCACGTTGCCGGATGTGCGCGGCAGGGCACCGTAAATGACTTTCATCAGCTCGGTACGCCCTGCGCCCATCAGGCCGGAGATACCTAAGATCTCACCCCGGGTCAGGCTAAAGCTGACATCGTGAATACCCGAGCCAGTCAGATTTTTCACATCCAGGCAGGTATCACCATGCTGGATATCGATCCGTGGATATTGTTCATCAAGGCGGCGGCCGACCATCATTTCGATCAGTGTGTCCTCATCGAGCTCTGCAACAGGGCGTTCGCCGATAAACTTGCCGTCACGCAATACGGTTACGTCATCACAGATCTCAAAAATCTCTTTGAGGCGGTGGGAGATATACACAATACCGCAACCTTCATCGCGCAACTCGTTGATCACTTTAAACAACGACTCGGTTTCGGTGTCGGTCAGCGCATCTGTCGGTTCATCCATAATGATGACTTTGGATTTGAAAGAGAGTGCCTTGGCTATTTCGACCATTTGTTGCTCGCCGATACTCAGCTCACCGACCAGCATTCTCGATTCGTGACTGACTTGAAGCCGTATCAGCAGGGCATCGGCATCGCGGTACATCTCACCCCATTTGATGCCACCAAAAACATTGGTTTTTTCGCGGCCAAGGAAGATATTTTCAGCAATCGTCAGCTCAGGGACCAGGTATAATTCCTGGTGGATAATACTGATCCCGGCTTCCTGAGAGTGCCTTGGACCGTCAAAGCTTACAGGCTGGCCCTCGTAGTGGATGTAGCCTGCATCTTTATCATAGATACCCGTTAACACCTTCATCAGGGTAGACTTACCGGCACCGTTTTCTCCGACCAGTGCCATGACACGACCCGGATAAACTTTCAGGCAAGCATTGTCCAGTGCCTTGACACCTGGGAAGGCTTTATCAATACCGCTAAGTTGTAATATAGGATGGGGGTGGCTCATGTCAGCTCCTATCAACGTATTATTGGTTAAACATGTGCCTGGTTAAAAAACAACGCCAGCCTGGAAAATGACATTCGCGTACGGAGTGCATTCACCGGTACGGATGATGGCCTTACTGTTTTCGGTGTGAGCCTTGAACGCTTCATGGCTGATGTGGCTAACAGAAATCTTGCGGCCTGTTTTCGCTTCTTCTTCGTGAATGACCTCAATCAGTGACTGGTGTAAGTCAGGACTGACCTGCTCGAACTCTTCGGCTAAAACAATCCCTTCGATTTGCATTTCTGCCAATAGGGCTTTTACTGTGTCGAGGAAGGTCGGGATCCCGGGAACCAGTGCCAGATCAAGACGTTGGTCAGGGTCGGGAATGGGCAAACCGGCATCGCAAACGGTGATTTCATCAGTGTGCCCCATGGTAGCAACAAGGTAAGACAGTTCTGCGTTGATAAGCGTACTCTTCTTCATGGTTTCAACCTTAACCATTGGGCATCGCGAAGATGGATTTTCCTAAGCTTAGCAAACAATCCGAATTGGCTATCTTTGGGGCGAGGAACGACTGCACAAATGCTTCGGCAATAAATTTGGTTCTGTTAAAAACTATCTGCAGCAATATGACCTCATTAATTATTGTGTGTTAACAGGACTGAAATCAGGCCAAATTATATCAATCCAAAATTGCGTGCCAGTATGCTCAAGGCTAATCCAGATCATTGAATTACATACTTTTGCTTCAAAAATCGATAAATTGTTTCAAATTATTACAGAGGGGAATGTATTATGTGCGCAAATGAATGGTGGTGCATAATCGTCACATAATACAGAATTAATATCTTTTGTTATCAGGGGGTTAAGAAAATTAAACTTACAATTAAAAATAAGCTAACCGCTGCAATATGCGTACCAATGCTTATCATGAGTGGTTTTTTCATTGTAAGTCTTATGAACACGGAAACATCTGTGGTCGAGGCGGAAAGAAACAATGTTCACCATAAAGTTACAAGCTTATTGAATGATAATCTAAACGGGCAGGTCGATACTATTACCCGTTCTATATCGTATTATTATGAAAATTCGAAACAGGAAAATATCAAGGAAGAGTTGGCTGAAGAGTTAAGAGAACTGATGCAGCAATTTAAAGTAAGAGAATAGCTGGGCTGAATTTGGGCAAATTATAGCAATCTAATAGCATGCCTTGAGAAGGGAATTGCCAGACACAAGAAATTTAAATCCCAAGCGTTTCAAAATAGAAAGCCCTTGCAAAAATGCCAGGGCTTTTTCATGTTTGTTGTCAGCCTGATCCGTCGCCAGTATCTCAGGCCTAACTAACCCTATAACCCTATTTGAAACGTTTAGAGCACGTAACATGTGGTTGCGTGAAACTGCCGTCAGCACAGTATGAAAATGCTACAGAACTCGCAAAATTTGAATAATGATACCGTTGCTGTTAACATTCTGCCTGACTTTTTATTTAGTGGTCTAATTATCTTTATTCCTTTGGGCCATTTCGCTTTTACTTTTTGGTGAAAAAAAGCATTAAGGATTGAACGTTTGAGTATCATTTATGGATAGCATTTTAAAAAAATACAGCATTGAGACAACTGATTATCAGGTTGGTCAGGACAACATTCAAAAGTGGGGTTTTGATATTCATAACCCTGTATTCGGCATTAGCGCAGGTCTTATCTTTTTATTCCTTTCGGCACTGCTCGTCGTCGAACCTAGCACTGCCAAAGAGGCACTGAATAGCCTAAAGAACGGTATCATTGAAGATTTTGACGTCTTCTTCATGTGGGCAACCAACTTTTTCCTTTTTTTCACTCTGGCCTTGATGCTGTCACCCTTTGGTAAAATCCGTATTGGTGGCAAAGAGGCTGAGCCAGAGCACTCTACGGTTTCATGGATGGCAATGTTGTTTGCTGCCGGCATGGGGATCGGCCTTCTGTTCTGGGGAGTGGCCGAACCTACGGCTTACTTTACTGACTGGTGGGGCACGCCGTATAACGTAGAACCGTACACAGCAGAAGCAAAATCACTCGCCATGGGAGCGACCATCTTCCACTGGGGGATCCATGGTTGGTCTATCTATGCGATTGTTGCGCTCGCGTTGGCATTTTTTGCCTATAACAAGGGTCTGCCGCTCTCAATTCGTTCAGTGTTCTACCCGGTTTTTGGTGATCGTGCATGGGGCTGGCTTGGTCATGTGATTGATATTATGGCTGTACTGGCCACCTTGTTTGGTTTGGCAACCTCCCTTGGTTTGGGGGCGCAGCAGGCGACTAGCGGTATTAACCATGTGTTCGGTACTGATGGCGGCATTGGTATGCAGCTTGTTGTTATTGTCTTCGTGACTTTGATTGCCATTGTTTCGGTGGTGCGCGGTATCAACGGCGGTGTGAAGTTACTGAGTAACATCAATATGCTGTTTGCCTTCGCCTTGTTGCTGTTTGTAACTTATGTCAGCTTTGATATTGCGAAGCTTTCACTGCCTGAAACATTCATGGCTTATGCGGAAAATATCATTGGTCTGAGCAACCCTCATGGCCGTGAAGATACGACATGGATGCACGGTTGGACGGTATTCTACTGGGCGTGGTGGATTTCATGGTCACCATTTGTTGGTATGTTTATTGCCCGTGTATCTAAAGGTCGTACCGTACGCGAATTCCTGTTCTCCGTTGTGTTTATTCCGACTCTTATGACCATCATTTGGATGTCTATATTCGGTGGAATTGCGCTCGATCAGGTGATCAATAAGGTTGGAGTGCTAGGCGCAGAAGGCTTAACGGATATTTCGCTCACCCTGTTTCATGTCTACGATGCGCTGCCATTTGGCTCTGCTATTTCCATTATTTCGATTGTGTTGATACTGATCTTCTTTGTTACCTCGTCGGATTCGGGCTCACTGGTTATCGACAGTATTACTGCTGGTGGTAAAGTCGAAGCTCCGGTTCCGCAACGGATCTTCTGGGCATCAGTCGAGGGTGCCATCGCGGCAGTCATGCTGTGGATTGGTGGTAAAGAAGCGCTTCAGGCATTGCAGTCTGGCGTTGTGGCGACGGCCCTGCCATTTACCTTTGTTCTACTGTTGATGTGCGTCAGCCTGATCAAGGGATTAAGAACAGAGCGTTCTTTATACCGATAATGATTAACCGTAAATCCTCTCGTTATGTTAGCGGTTTAAGCTGACTTGAATGAGTATGGGGTGTTTCCTAATCAGTCTCAATCCAATGGTTGAGACTGATTAGTTATTTTGTATAAACGTTCTTGTCCCACTCTTTGTTGGCGACAGCCATCAATTGCTTCCCTGACTGTTAGGTTACATCGTAACTTGCTTGGCAAAGTGTTAGATCGCGTATGAGTGTGCACTGAATTATCAGTACTCTTCATAACTATTTGATAGATATCATCCTTCAAGAAAGATAAAGCGATGTTTCTTGGTACCTGACCAGAGATTACAGCATCACCTACAACCATCTCAGACCAACCTTCCTTGCTGATAATCTGATATTGCCTGTTCAATTTCATCCATGCTGTTCATCACAAACGGGCCATAATGCACCACTGGCTCATCGATAGGGAGGCCGGATAGCAACAATACCCCGGTATCTTCAGTGGCCTGGATCGACAAGCCTTCACCACTTTCAAGAATAGCCAGCTGGCCTGCTGTCGCTGTGGTCCCGGTAATTTCGATAGCACCTTTGTAGACATAGAGCATGGCTTGAAAATCTGGGTTTAAGCAGCTGTTAAAATGCTCCCCTTTGGCTGCTTGCCAATCGGCAATGGTTGTTGGTACCCCGGTTTTCTGGAGCGGCCCGGTGAGGGTCTCTCCCTTGATGGTTAAATCCCCGGCAATCACACGGATCAGGCTTTGTTCCGAGAGCGCCTTTTCTGCAATGACTTCTGGCTGGAAGTCATGGTATTGAGCGGGCAGCATTTTCTTGGTGGCAGGCAGGTTTATCCAAATCTGGAAACCATGCAGGTTACCGTCTGTCATCATGGGCATCTCACTGTGAATGACACCACGCCCGGCAGACATCCATTGCGCACCGCCATCCCGTAGTTCACCGGTATTACCCATGTGGTCTTTATGTTGGAAATGACCCTGTAGCATATAGGTGAGTGTTTCGATCCCACGGTGCGGATGAGGTGGAAAGCCACCAATATAATCATCGAGATTTTCCGATTTTAATTCATCAATCATGAGGAACGGTGAGAACTGTGCGTTCTCAAAGCCATGTGCACGTTGGATTTTAACACCATCACCATCGGATGATGCGTGAGACTGGATGATTTGTTTTATACGCCTGATAGCCATATGACCCTCCGAATACTTAGCCCGTACTGACGGGGAATGTTGTTAGTGTAGGAGGGTGGCTTAGAGGTTAACAGATGATAAAGGTGAACAGCTTGTTTGAAAAAGTTGAACGATAGTTCTCACTCTTGCAGTCTTTGCCACGCTTCACAAACCTTGCGGAACTGCTCGGCATCGCCATTTGGGCGATCAGGGTGCCAGCGCAGGGCAAGTTTGCGCCACTGGTGGCGAATTTGACGGGGTGTTGCTTCAGCTGGTAATTTCAGTGTGCCAAGATCTTGAGAACGTGAATGGGATATCGGTGCTTTGGATGAGCCAATATGGTTTTGGTAGCGCCGCCAGAATGAGGTGAGTAGGGCTTTTACCGCTTTGGCATCGGTGTGGTAGTTACGCCAGTCAAGGTAATAGCTGCGTAGTGGGTCACTTGTATCAATTTGATTTTGCACCGATCCCGGGTTGCAAGACAGGCGAATATCCATTGCCTGGGCCTGTAGCCATTGCTCTGGTAGCAACATCTCCTGAAGTTGGTACAGGGCATTCATCAGCAGGAAATTTCGCTTAAAGAGATCTTTATCGGGATCATCATCAAGCGTTGTCAAAATGCCCTGCTGCCGGAGAGTGTCTGCGAGGGTGTGGATCATCCAACCTGATGGCTTGCCGTTGAGTAGGGTGATTATCGGCCAAATAAGAGGGTTATCGTATTCAGTGTATGTATCGAGTTCCATTGGCTGCCGCTTTCTCAAAAGTATGCTGAGAGCCTAGCAGAAAAGTCACCACAGGTGTTGTTTATTAAGAAAAAGTTGTAATAGAAGATTATGAATACCAATGTAAAAATGAAGGCAATATTGGATTTGGCGCTAGGTCGGATCATTACAATACTGGCCGTAGGAATGATGGCCGTCGCACTGTTTGTGGATGGGAGTTATCAAGTGTCGCTGCTAGCATCAGTACTCTGTGTGGCTGCTATTTACTTGTTCCATAAAGATTATAAAAAGGCCATCAAATGATGGCCTTAGTGCTAGGTGTTGACGTCAGGATTACTGAGCCAGCGAATAGAAGATCGCAGAAATTGAAATCAGGCCAATAACGGTCACAAAGACATTGCTTAGTGCGCCTGAATACTGGCGCATCGAAGGCACTTTCTTGATCGCGTACATTGGCATGATGAACAAAAGCATCGCGATGATAGGGCCGCCTAGGCTTTCAATCATACCCAGAATGCTTGGGTTGATAGTTGCAACAGCCCAAGTTGTAACCAGCATGAATAGAGCCGTGAAGGTATTTAATGCTTTAGGGCCCACTTCTTTGCCACGGCTACGAGCAACCTTAACAACCAGACCATTCAAGCCTTCGCTTGCACCCAGGTAGTGGCCAAGGAAAGATTTGGTGATCGCGATAATAGCAACAACTGGTGCCGCGTAAGCAATGGTTGGTGTGTCAAAGTGGTTTGCTAAGTAAGTCAAAATAGAGACATTCTGGGTTTTGGCTTCAGCAAGGTTGGCCGGAGACAGGCTGAGGACACAGCTGAATACGAAGAACATTACGGTGGCAACCATCATAATATGGCTACGAGCCAGAATACGGGAACATTGCTTCTCAGCATGCGCGCCATATTCTTTTTGTTTAGCGACTGCAAAAGATGAAATAACCGGGGAGTGGTTAAATGAGAAAACCATAACCGGAAGGATCAGCCACACGGCCATAAAAATAGCATTTACACCGCCTTCAGCAGGCATTACCTGATCGAAAATCGCACCGTTCCAGTGAGGGACAAGGTACATTGCTAGCATCAGCAGTACAGCGACGAATGGGAATACCAATACACTCATGGCTTTGATGATGAGTTGCTCGCCCAGGCGGACGATAGCCATTAGACCGATAATGAGTACTAATGCCAGAATAGCACGCGCTGGTGGCTCAATACCTAGCTGGTACTGCATGAAGCTTTCTACTGTATTGGTTAATGCAACACTGTAAACCAGCAAAATAGGGTAGATCGCAAAGAAGTACAGTAGGGTGATTACTTTACCCATACCTGCGCCAAAATGCTCTTCTACGACTTCGGTGATATCAGCACCAGGATTAGAGCTGGATAGCACAAAGCGAGTCATACCTCGGTGAGCGAAGAATGTCATTGGCAGGGCAAGAAGTGCCATTACCAATAGGGGAATAAGGCCACCTACACCGGCATTAATTGGTAGGAATAAGGTACCAGCTCCTACTGCAGTACCATAGAGGCCAAGAGCCCATACGGTATCGTTTTTGCTCCAACCGAGTTTGGTTGCGCTTTTTGCTGAAGAATTAACAGTATTGTTTTTCACAGTGCCCATTATGGACATCTCCTTTATAGGTATATTGTTATAGCCTTCAAGGGGTTCTAGTCGCATATCTTCCATGCTTCGCCAGTAGACGAAGGAATATAAGCAGATCTCAGTACTGTTTCTCAGTCGAGTTATCAATTGAGTTATGTACTTGTGTTCAGGTGAACAAAGAAAAGAAGCTGAATGGTAGGTTGAATATCGGGACAGAGCGGTCTTTAGCTCTCGATATTCAAGTGACGGTTCCTCGGTCTCATACGCTTATCCATGCGGGCATTAAGCTACTGGTGTCAATGTCTGCTGTATATCGCTAAATTAAATAAAACCTTATAAATACTAATGGAACCCTAGACGACGGCGGAAAGTATAGGGGATTCTTTGTAGTACAACTATTGATTTCGGACCATAGAGTGTTCGTTTGCACAAATAGCATGCACATGTATAAATATCTCAGATTGATGGTTATGAGTAATTGTGTGCAAAGGTGAAAGGTTGTTAATCATCCTTCCAAGTAATTGGTTTTGGTTATGTTTTCTTTCCAATTTGGCTGTTTGAGCAATGGTTGCTCTCATGGTTTGAGTATAAATATCCTCAGATAACGTCTAGAAGAGGGAGGGTGACGTCAATGGATGTTAGGTATTTTGTTAATTATCGATATGATTATATTATTTTTAGCCTCTTTCAATTCTACCTCATAGACTGCATGAATTTTTAGGGTGCTTATTATATTGACGATCTTATAGTTAGCGCGTCGCTTTATTTCATTTTTTTACTTTTCTATACACAATAAGTGATGCCAGTATTGTTCGGTAATAAATAGTTGTAGCTAACTTTCAATACTCAGCCTAAGTATCGTGATCAACTTCAATTATGTACATTTCTCCTCCTTTTTGCTCCTCCCCCTTATATCGCTTATGGGGCTGATTTCACAATCTCTCATCAAAATATAATCATAACGTTCAAAAAAGTCGCTTAAAAGGCTCTACCGGAATGATGCTATCCAAGCTGCCAAATGATATCGGCGGCCAATATATATGGGCGACTTCTCTTCTACAAATGCACTCATTCCTCTAGTGCCACAAGTTAGTTAGCACGGAAAAGACTCAGTTTTCTGTGATGACATACAACTAAACCTGCAGGTAAGCAGGTGATTGACAAAAGACAGGAACGAGAATGAAGATCAAACTTACCAAACTGGCGTTGGCAACAATGTCATTATCCCTGTTGTATGGGTGTAATGGCGGCAGCTCAGATCCGGAACAGATACAGACATCCAAGCCGACGAGCCAGAATGTTCAGACCATAGAGGCTAACAGCTGTAGTCAATTGGCTGACAGCAACGATGTTGCACCGCTAGTTGATACCAAGCTGTTTGTGCGTGGTGCGCATTCCAACTGGGCGGCTGATCCGCTCTATCAACTGACCTATAAGGGGAATAATATCTACCAGGCGTACTTTACCCTGGATAGCGCCACTCAGACTCAGTTCAAGATTGCCGATGATACGGATAATTGGGGTGTGCAGTACTCGGTAAACCAGGATGGTAGTTACATTAATTTACTTGAAGGTGTGGGCTACAACACAGTCAACCATGACGCCGGATCATCAAACAACAGCATCGATCTTAGCGCAGCAACCTACAGTGTGAAGCTGACATTGGATGGTAATGACTACGATCAGGCATCTTTGTTGTTCGAAAAATGTGATTCGGTACCGGCACCATACGGCGATACTGAACTTTTACTGCGTGGCGATTTTAACGGTTGGAACAACAGTACGTCTTTCACCTATCTGGATGATGGCCTGTATCAGGCAAGTATTTACCTTCTGCCGGGTGAGTATAACTTGAAGGTGGCCAGTGAAGATTGGAATACAGTTAACCTTGGCTTCAGTGATTTAGTTGCTGGTGGCGACTCAGTCCAATGGCAAGATGCGGGGGAAGATAACAAGCTTCGACTCACCGTGACAGAGTTGGGTGAATGGACATTCGTTGTCGATGCCACTGATATCAGCAACCCAACACTGGTGATCTCCGAACCTAAGCCACAGTCACTCTATGCTTGCTACAACAGTGACAGTGCTGCATGCGATCTGCGTACATACCAGGTCATGGTAGAGTCTTTCGTTGATGGTGATAGTAGCAGAAACTATGGGGTCGGCTACGGCTCTTCTCATCACAATGGTGATCTGCAGGGTGTTATTGATAGTCTGGACTACATCAAAGGGTTGAATGTCAATGCATTGTGGTTAACGCCGGTGTTTGACTCCTGTGTTGGTGCATCTGGTGATGCAAGACTGGATGCGACCGGCTACTTTGCTTGTGACTTCTTTAATGTTGATCCTAACTTCGGTAGCAACGAAAAGCTGAAGGAGCTAATTGATACTGCTCATAGCAAGGGGCTGTATGTCTTCTTGGATGGTGTATTTGGTCATGTTAACAAAACCGGCGTGAAGGCATCACCAACCGGTAAATTACCAACGTTGAAAGCAGGCGATGCTAACTATCCTGGCCAGCTGGTGGTATACCCAGATGCTAATAGTTTGGCGTTCTTCAAAGAGGTCGCAACTTACTGGGTGCGTGAGTATGGGATCGATGGCTGGCGTCTTGATCAGGCATATCAGGTTCCACTTGATGAATGGCGCGAACTACGTAGCGCTGTAGAGAGTGAGTCAGCTACGCGTAAGGCCAATGGCGAAGAGTGGGGTACGCTGGGCTATATGGTTGGCGAAGTGTGGAAAAGCGCTGAAGATATCGCTAAGTACGCTTACGGTACTGATGATAACCCAGCACTTTTGTCGGCATTCGACTTCAATCGTCGCTACGGTATTGTACAGGCGCTGGCGGTAGAAGAGAGCGGCTACTCGGCTGATGCTACCCAGCTTGACTATTTCTGGAACAGCCTCTCTAACTATCCGTATCATGCTATGCCAAACTTGATGCTAGGCAACCATGATTTGGTTCGTTTCGGTGACTTGATTCAACGTGGTAACAAAGGTAATTACTGGAAACGCCATAAAGCTGCTATTAGCTTCTTGGGCGCTTGGTCTGGCCCTATTACTTTGTATTACGGTGATGAAATCGGCGATCAAGTCGAAGGTTTTGCCGCGAAGGTGAGCTATGAAGACAACTGTGTTGATCAGGGCTTTTGTGAAGATCACGTCGCTCGCTCAAGCGCCAAGGTGTTAGGGGTGAGTGTTGATTCATTGACGAATGAACAGGCTGATCTAAAAGAGTGGGTAACTAAGTTGTTTGAGGTCCGGAAGACACATGCGGCACTTTATAGTGGCGAGCGTCTTAACTTGGCAATCACACCTGATTTGTATGTCGATTTGAAACAGACCGCGGATGAGCAAATTATTTACCTGCTGAACGTTTCTGAACAAGATACGTCTTACGCTCTGGATGCATCACAGTTGAAGTCTGATCATCAACTGGTTGATTTGATGACTGGAGATGTAATCGCGAATGGTGGTGGTACGCTAAACATTGCGGTACCAGCCTTGACGGGGCGTTTCCTTCTGGTTGAATAATCATCCATTTTTTTAGACCAAGGGCGCGATATTCGCGCCCTTTTTATTGGTAATCGCATTAATTATGCTATTCGTCGTGGACGGAAAGTATAAATTTTCCGGGATCACGGGCACTGATGCTCTTGAGGATTTTCCCGTCCATTTGCATATGCGCAAACCAGTAGGGGGCTTGGTCATTGAGAAAAGCATTACTCTTTTTCATCATGTCATATATGGTGAAGACTCTGGCCTGACCCAGGGCTGCACCATGTAAACTGCGATCATAGACTGGCACATCATTAATATCTTCCAATAATGCATTTTTTAAATGCAGTGTTCGTGGCCCCCAATCGATATACTCGACAATACGCAGCGTCAGTTTCTTTTCCCATTTTTCTAAAATTGTGGGTAAAAACTCCATTGAATAGGTAATGTCAGCACAGGCAAAGTAGTCCTCTCGCTGCTCTTTTTCACGAAAGGTCGTCATTACCCGATCTAATGCTTCATCAAAGCAATTGGTAAAATGGTTACATATGACAAACTGACTAATGCCGCGGAGTATACCTAACAAAACCCCTTCGTCGGGTTCTTTGTAGTTAGCATCCTCTAACCGCATACGGGTGACATTTGCCATCGTGATTGCATGTTGCCACATCTTGGGGGCGATGAGCTTTGTATTGCTATCTGCCCACTTGAGCAATGGCTTGGCCATCAGGACAGGGTAAAGCATTCGGCAATTATTGATGCCGATAAAACCAATAGCCGTTTTAGGGTCAGAAATTTTTCTGGGGGCTTTACCCACTTGCTTACAAAATTGAGAGTTATTCACCAGTTCGAGAATATTTGAACCTAGCGAATGATAAAGAATGGCTAATGAACCCAGTTTTTGAAAGTTAAGGGTTGGCGAATAAGCAAATGAGGCAAAATCACCGAAACCAGCATGAATATTCAACAAGCGTGTAATATCCATTCTCTCAAAGCGAGATTCCATGATATTTTGCGCTGTTTTTTGAACAACTTCGGCAATTCTCTGGTGACGTTGTTGCTTGATAATACCTTCAGCTCTTCGCTCTAAAACCTTATCTGTCTCACAGTTTAACAAGAGGCGCTGATTATGTGTTATACGCTCTTTTTCATATAAAATGATAGTGTCACAAAACTCAGTTTCGCGGCTTAAAATATGATCAACATCATCTTGGTTGACTAAATATTTTAAGCTCACCATCCACTTAGCGTGTCGGCTTTGTACCTGCTGACTAATTTCCGATGCTGCAGCTTGCGCCTCTTTGGTGTAGCGCTTATCAGAAAAAACCGACTCTGCCACATATCCTCCCTAAGTGATGGTAAATCAAACAATGATGACGCCTATAAATATTTCTCACAGGCATAAGGCTACTATATGTCATAGACCTTAAAGATGGAATATTAGCATGTTGCTGTTGTTTGAAATATCAGCAAACTGGTTAAGAATGTTATTGAGTATTGAGCGAGATATAAAAAAGGAAGGCGTGTAGCCTTCCTTTACGTTCTCAGAGTAACTATCTCTGTAGCAGGGCAGGTTAGTCACGGAAGTTATCAAACTGGAAAGGCTGGCCTAGATCAGCTTCGCGCACAAGCGCCATCGCTGCTTGAAGGTCATCACGCTTCTTACCGGTGACACGAACTTTATCACCTTGGATTGCAGCTTGAACTTTGATCTTTGAGTCTTTAATAGCTTTTACGAGTTTCTTGGCCGTTGTTGTTTCAATGCCTTGTTTGAATTCGACATTGCAGGCAAATGATTTACCAGTACGGACAACATCTTTTTGTTCCATCGATTGTGCATCAACAAAGCGCTTGGCAAGGTTAGCACGGAGGATTGCGACAAGCTGAGAAAGCTGAAAATCAGATTCAGTTGTAATTTTTACAACTTCTTTCTCTAGCTTGAAGCTGGCGTCAACACCGCGGAAATCGAAACGTGTTTCAAGTTCACGTGACGAGTTGTCTACTGCATTTCTTACTTCAACTAAATCGACTTCAGAGATAATATCAAAAGATGGCATTTGCTCAATCCTAATCCGTAATTTTCATATTTATTCGGCGAGTATAACAAAACTTTGCTGGCAATGACGGATTCACCGAGATATCCCGTCATTGCCTATGTTGCTTCTAGTTATAGCTTATTTGCGTGTTTTTATCGCATCTGCCAGCATGTCGAGCATGATCACAGTGTCTGCCCAGTTAATGCATGGATCAGTGATCGACTGGCCGTATGTAAGCTGATCGAGCTTACTACTATCGACGCTCTGTGTACCTTCTTCAATAAAGCTTTCGGCCATGATGCCAGCAATAAAGTGACTGCCATTTTTAATCTGCTCACAGATATCTGCTGCAACATCCAGCTGACGCTTGTGTTGCTTCTGGCAGTTACCGTGGCTGAAGTCGACAACAAGGCGTGTAGGCAGGTCGAAAGAGGCTAATGTTTCACATGATGCCGCAATATCTTCCTGGTGGTAATTTGGCATCTTTCCGCCACGTAAGATGACATGGCCGTATGGGTTGCCGGAAGTGCGGTAGATGGTCATCTCGCCGTTTTTTGCCGGAGAGCAGAAAACATGGGATTCACGGGTTGCGCGGATCGCATCGACAGCAATTTTGATATTACCGTCGGTACCATTTTTAAAACCAACCGGGCAGGAAAGGGCAGATGCCATCTCACGGTGGATCTGGGATTCGGTGGTCCGGGCACCGATAGCACCCCAAGAAATCAGATCAGCCAGGTATTGGCCGGTGATCATATCAAGAAACTCGGTGGCCGTTGGCAAGCCAAGCTTATTAATATCAACCAGTAGCTTACGGGCTGTATGTAAACCTGCAACCAGATCTAGGCTGCCATCAAGGTGTGGATCAGAGACAAGTCCTTTCCAGCCTACGACCGTGCGAGGTTTTTCAAAGTAGGTACGCATCACAATACAAAGTTCGTCTTTGTAATTGTCCTGAATGCTCATAAGGCGCTGTGCATAGTCGAGGGCAGCTTCAGGATCGTGTACCGAGCAAGGACCAACGATGACAAGAAGCCTAGAATCTTGTCCGGTTAAAATCGCTTCAACCTGACGGCGGGAGTTTGCGACATGCTCAGCGATTTCTTCTGTAATCGGGTAAGCGGTTTCAACGTCTGCCGGTGTTGGCATTAACCCTAGGCTAACGGTACGGAGTTCATCTGTTTTCATTGGCATAATACGTTTGCCTATCTCGGTATATCAAAAAATAACGACGCGTAAAGATAGCCCAAAAGACAGCAGGAATAAACCAAACTTGTGATATGACTTAGGTTTTTCTTTCGATTCCCTGTGCTTTGTTAAGCATAGGCAGTGCAATGATGAATAATCGTTATCAAGGCGAGATGAATAAATCGCAAAATTGTGTCATAGCACTTGAACGGGTATGAAAGACTCAAAATCACGCACGATATTTTTTCTATGCATATAATCTAGATATAATTTCACTTCTGGTGTTTTGTGCTTGCCATGATGAGGATGAATCAGTAATGTCATGGATAACACAAGGAAGATGGTTAACAAGCACTTAATGGTAATTGTTCAGCTTGGTTTTTATTGGGCTGTCTAGATGCGATAGATGGTGGTTTTGTATTTTCATTCAAAATGTCGTGTCCAAGTCGGCGACTTGCCATTGCTGAATCACTCTTCCTGATTTTGGCGTAATTTAGTTGTAGTGGTGCCTTATGACAAACAAAGATCAGTCCAGTTTTCATTTTACAGAATTATTAAAAAATCCCTCCCAGCTTGAGAAACCAGATCTCGCTATTGGCTTGGTTTCAATGGATGACCTAATTGGCAATGCTATTGGTATTCATCCTTATGCAATCGCAGAGACCGCCAAGCTTGCAGAGCAGCAACAACAGGCGGTGTTGGAACGTGCCAGTGAGTTTGATACCCCGGCAGAGTGGTATGTGACGACATTGACGGACATTTTGGTCAGTGCAGCACAAAATGCTGAAGGAAAACCGTTGCGCGTAAGGTTATCTGGTGCTGATTCACATTGCCGACAAGCATTATTAGGGAGTGAACTGGAAACAAAAGAAGTGAATCCGTTGATCGGACTTCGTGGTGTTTCTCGTTTTGCAGACAAAACACACCGGAAAAGCTTTGAACTGGAGTGCGAGGTGATAAAGCGCGCCCGTAATTCACAAGGGATGACCAATATTGAACTGGTTATTCCTTTTGTGAGAACGTGCAGTGAAGCCGCAACCGTGATTGATCTGCTGGCTGAACAAGGCCTGTGCCGAGGAGCGCAGGGCTTGAAGGTTCACTTGATGTGTGAATTACCGGCCAACGCTTTATTGACTGAAAAATTCCTGCCTTATTTTGATGGTTTGGTTGTGGATATTGATCAGCTAGGCCAATTTGCACTAGGTTTGGATCAGGAGCATCAGTCATTAAACTATTTACATGATGATCAGAATGAAGCTGTGTTGCAGCTGGTAAGGCACGCGCTTAAAGCGGCGGAAAGTACCGGCAAAGTGTGTGATATCGTCAGCCACTATATTCATCAGGCACCAAAGTTGCAGAAGTGGTTACTGGAGCATGATGTGACGTCAGTAATTAGCCAGTGAGGCTAAGTGGGTCAGTTATTATAACCGGCAATTACTTTGCCGGTTTTTTTCATTATGACGAACAGCTAATTTCAAGCTCTTTCCCCCACTGCGGTGGCAATGCGGCGTAGCCCTCATAGTCTGGATGCTCGGCGTAAGGGGTTGCCAATACCGATAGGAGCTGATCAACCATGCTGAAATCGCCTTGATCGGCGAGCTCGATTGCCTGCTGAGCGAGGTAATTCCTCAATATGTATTTAGGATTGGATTGTTTCATCAGCTCTAGTCTTTCCTGATCATCACGTTGTTCTGCATCCAGGCGATCAGAGTACTGTTGTAACCAGTGGGAAACCGTATTTAGGCAATTGAATAAGCTTTCAAACTGGGAAGCGCTATTGGCTAGCTGTTCTCTGGGGATTGTCGAGAGCGTTCTGAAGAACAGGGTGTAGTCGACACCTTGGTTTGCCAATAACTCAAACATTTCACTGTATAGCTGGGAGTCTTGTTCAAGTTTTTGGGTTAACCCCAGCTTATTGCGCATTTTAATGCTGTAGTGTTGTTGTAGCTGTGGCTGATAGGTATTTAGAGCCTCATCAGTCATTGTTTTATCAATAAGTGGTGATAAGGCGTAACCTAATGCAGATAAGTTCCAAAGGGCAATTGAAGGCTGCTGGTTGAAGGCATAGCGACCTGAATAATCCGAATGGTTACAAATATAGCCGGGGTTATAATCATCCAGAAAGCCGTACGGGCCGTAATCAAATGTGAGGCCGAGTACAGACATATTATCGGTATTCATTACGCCGTGTGCAAACCCGACGGATTGCCAGCCAGCAATCATTTCGGCCGTTAGGCTGACAATTCGGTGAAACATTGCAGCATAGCGATTTGGCATGCTGTCTGCGTTTTGCTCAAGCAGATCGGGAAAGTGATGCTTAATCAGATAGTCGGCTAGCAGCTTTAGCTCAGCGTGCTGGTTGGTATAAAACAAGTATTCAAAATGACCAAATCTCAGGTGGCTTTCTGCAACTCGGATCAGGGTTGCTCCTCGCTCGATTTGCTCACGGTAGACCGGGGTGGTGCTACTGAGTACGGCAAGTGCATGGGTTGTCTTGATCCCAAGCCCATGCATTGCTGCACTGGCAAGGTATTCGCGGATGCTTGAGCGCAAAACGGCACGACCATCTCCTTGTCGAGAATAGGGGGTGAGACCTGAACCCTTGAGGTGGATATCCCATTTTTTACCCTGGCTGGTAAGCACTTCGCCCATTAGCAACCCACGACCGTCACCAAGGTCCGGATTGTATTGGCCAAATTGATGACCTGTGTATTTCATTGCGATAGGGTAGAAGCCAGGCAGCTCATCATTGCCGGTAAACAGATCAATGAAAAAGTCGGTACTTGCTTCGGCCAGATCAAGTTCAAGCAGTTCACAGATCACCGGGTTGACGCTGACCAGAAATGGGTCGGTCAGTGGTTGCGGTTTGATCCGGGTGCCGAATACCGCAGGCAGTTCACTGTAGGTGTTGTTGAACGTCAGTTCCGTGAGAGTGCGCATTGAGCCAGCCTGTGAATATCTTATATTACTGTCAGGGTAACAACTTATCCGCCAGTAACAAGATACAAAAAGTAGGGCTATTCGAGAGGCTCTGGTTATTGCCCAGAGCTGATATAACCCAGAGCCGATATTAATTTAAGGGTAGCCCTGACGGCGAGAACGATGAAGAGTTAGGTGATTGGCTCAATATCAACGATTTTCGAACGGTTCATGATGATTTTCCAGCGCTGGATACGGACGGTCATATCTTCATCGGTTTCTCGGGTGATCAAATTGATCAGGTGGCGTTTTTCTACTGACTCTTTCGATACCTGGCCGTCTTTTAACTGATAGATTTTTTGCGAACCTTTTTCCATGAGCTTGGTTACCATTCTTAGGTCAAGCATAATGGATTCTCGACTTTGCTCATAACCCGTTAGAAACTTAGTGGTGGACATACGAGTAGTGCTTTTGTAATGCAGGATCGTTTCTTCCCGTTGAGAGACTTTGTGTTTTCTGATCTTTTTGATCTCATCGTCGAGCTTGCTGTAAGCGACATATTCTAGCCACTCTAGCTGGCGGCCAATCAAGTGGTTTGAATTGGCATCAAAGAACTGCTTGCGCCATTTAGGTTTGCCTTTGCGTACCCAGCGCCACAGTATGACTTTGAGATCGTCTTTGAATACTTCACGGGCCGCATAGACGAACGCCAGCACCAGAATAAAGGATGCGGTAATATCGCCTAGTACACCTCGTGCCTGTATTAACATTAAGGTGACGAAAATCATCACAAAACCGGCAGCAAACCCAGTAACGACTTTCTTGGTATTCTTGCCAAGCTCAATGGTTTTTTCTTTCATTGTTACCGGATATTCAATCAAACGGCGCAACAGGCGCATTTTATTGGACATCCGGGTTTGATCCTGGGTTGCCTTACTGGAGTTGTAATTATTGCCAATACGGTGCTGGGTTTCATTTTCACAAATATTGATCAGCAGCGCCTTGATGTCAGAATAGTCATTACCACGAGGCAGGTGAGAGACTAAGGAAAGGCAGCGTTGCTCGGTAAACCACGACAGGTAGTTGTCAATATTTTCGTAGTATTTGAGTAGCTTCTTGTCGCTCGGTACGCTACGGCGTAACCTTTTCAAAATGCGTACTGCCAGCTCAGCGACGTCCTCAACTTCTTCAAGCGTGCGCTCTTGTTTATCTTCCAGTAGCTGGTGAGCCGTTTGTTCCAAGGCCAGCGCATACTGATAAGCATATAAACTTAGACTAAGGCGGTATTGCTCTGTTGAAAGCTTGCCCCGGCTGGCCAGGCGGCTATGTACCAGGGGAAGGTGGTTAACATCACTGTAATAGGTGCGTTTCCCCAGGATGGCATTATGGTAGAACTCATCTTCGGAAATGATGTTGGAGTTTAGCCCTAGTTCTCCGGGCACAAAAATATAGAGATCAAGTTGTCGATTGGTCGTTTCTTGAATGACATGGGAAATTTTAACTTTATGTCCGTCTTTTTTTTCAACAGTGATCACTATGTTTTTATACCTCGTGGAAAAAATGATGTTTCGAGTGTTGGGTTGTTTGTAGCTGATTATCACTTACATCCGATAAAAATGTCAGTGCTAGGACTAATTTTAGATGAATTAACAATTTATTAGCAGTTCAAATCGAGGTATACCGCTTCGATAGGCTGAAAACTAACCAAATAAGTGAAGATAGGTCAGGCGTGATGAACCAACATCACGTATAATGCGCGGCCTAAAGTATATGATGATAGCGATTACCGTGTTTCTGCAGGAAAATTCGTTGGATACATGGATAAGATGGTCGTTTTTATTTACCCAGAGAGTGTCGAATAAATGATTAAAATAGGACAATACAACACGTTAGAGGTCGTCAAGCTGGTAGATTTTGGCGTTTTCCTTGATGGTGGTGAAGACTTTGGCAATATCTTGTTGCCAAAATCCTCTGTTCCGGCAGGCACTGAGCTGGGAGATGAAATCAAAGTCTTTATCTACTTCGATTCTGAAGATGACGTGATTGCAACGACCGAGCAACCACTGGCACAAGTCGGTGACTTTGCTTTGCTACGTGTTGTGGGTATTTGTGGCATTGGCGCATTTGTCGACTGGGGCCTAAGTAAAGACTTGCTAGTACCATTTAGTGAGCAACGTCGTCGCCTGGAAGAAGGCCAGGACATCATGGTACGTGTTTACACAGACAAAGCGTCTGGTCGTATTGTGGGTTCAACTAAATTCAACCGCTTCTTGGACCAAACACCAGCTAACTACAAAGTTGGCCAAGAAGTGCAGGTGATGATCGCAGAAGTGACAGATCTAGGCTACAAAGCCGTTATTGAAGAAGCGCACTGGGGTTTGATCTTCAAGACAGAATCATTCGGTAAACTATTCCCGGGCAAAAAGCTGAAGGCTTACATCAAAGAGATCCGTCCGGATGGCAAGATCAATCTGTCTTTGCAGAAGGCAGGACGTGGCAAAGTTGATGATCTGGCCGATAAAATTTTGACGACGCTGGAGCGCAAGGGGGGCTTTGTCCCGCTGAGCGATAAGTCCTCGCCTGAAGATATTTTTAAAGAGTTTCGTACCAGCAAGGCAACCTTCAAGAAAACAATTGGTGGCCTGTACAAGAAAGGGCTGATTGTTATTGAGCGAGATGGTATCAGACTGAACGACAACTAATGGTTATATCCAAGCTGCCTCAAGGTGCTTGGGTATATTTAAAAGCCGGTGATATTCACCGGCTTTTTTGTGCCTGAAGCATATTACCTAACTAATGAAATCAATGAGATAAAACTGATATATGTTGTGAACCATCTCCACGATAGTAATTTCTGGCCACAATGGATCTGCGTGATTTGATAGAGTTGCCAGTGAATGAGTTAGATAGGGTTAGGTTCATGCATAAAGCAAAAATTGCCGTTTTATTTTTGATGTCGGTTCTTCTGTTTGGTTGCGCATCGAACAGGGAGAACGGGGTGCCCCAATGGAAAGTCGATGCCTTTTTGGATGATACTCACGAGCAGCTTGAAGAGGTTATTGCTACCGATGAAGGTGTGGTGAACCGAGAAGAGCAGCAGGTGATTGTGATCCTTAGTGGTGATAAGAGCTTTCGTCTTGGAAGTGCAGAGATTAGAACGAAAGGACACGACGTACTTGAAAAACTAACGGACTTTCTGGCGGATAATTCAAAATCTAATATTTTTGTTGTTGGTCATACCGATAGTACCGGTTCGGCAGAGTATAACCAGAAGTTGTCAAATTTGCGTGCTTTAGCCGTGACTGATTTTTTCATTTCTCAAGGCATAGAAGCTGACAGGGTTAATAGCTATGGGGTTGGGCCGTGGAGTCCAATTGCAAGCAATGAGACGGCATCTGGCCGGCAAGAGAATAGACGTATTGAAGTTCGTATCACTCCGAAATTCGATTAATTGGGGATGCGGGCTGCAGAGATAGGGATAATAAAAAGGAAGCCATCGGCTTCCTTCTTTCGTTTAGCTCGCTATGTCGACTAACTGCAAACAGAGCATGACGGCTGCTTGCTAAGCTTCATTTCCCGCCAGCTCATGCTCATGGCATCGAGCATCAATATCTTACCGTTTAACGGCTGTCCCATGTTGGCAACAACCTTAATCGCTTCCATCGCCTGAACCGCGCCGACAATACCAACAACTGGCGACATGATACCGGCTTCCACACAGCTCAGTGCTTGCTGGCCGAATAGGGCGCTTAGGCATTGGTAACATGGTTCGTTATCCTGGTAGGTATAGACGCTGATTTGACCTTCCATGCGAATGGCGGCACCTGATATCAGCGGCGTTTTTGTCTGGTGGCACAGACGATTTAGCTGGTTGCGGGTTTCAACATTATCGCTGCAATCGAGCACAATTGAATGTTGCTCTATGAGTGATAGCAGCTCATCATCATTGAGGCGCTTCGCAACGGTGTCAACTTGGGTATTCGGGTTGATAGTGACAAGAGCTTGTTTGGCTGAATCAACCTTTAAGAAACCTACCGTGCTGTCGTTATGCAGTACTTGGCGCTGTAGGTTAGACACCTCGACCTTGTCATCATCGATTAAGGTAAGCTTTCCCACACCGGCAGCAGCCAGATACTGGGTAGACGCACAACCCAAACCACCCGCACCAAGGATTAGCATCGAGGAGGCTTTTAATGCTTCCTGACCATCAAAATCAAACTGCTTGAGAATGATTTGGCGGTTGTAACGCAGCATTTCTGTATCGGTTAGTTCTACCACTGTGTGTTCCTATTTGGTTTAGATCCTAGACTCTGGTTCCTAGTTCCTAGTTCCTAGTTCCTAGAGAAGAAGCGAGGAGTTGCTTGCAATTAAGTGGACGGAAGATAGTCCTTCTCGCTTCTCGCTTCCGCGATTAATACATCGTGTGGTTGAATAGCTCGATCGTTACGTCTTCGCCAGGCATCACACGGCCGCGATCTTGTTCAAGTACAACAAAGCAATTAGCCTGGTGCATTGAGCTAAAGGCACCAGATCCTTGGTTACCCGTTGTTGCCACTTCAATCTGACCTTCAGCATTGATTTGGTAGATACCACGTTGGAAGTCAGTACGACCTGGGCGCTTCTTGAATACCGTGGTAGCTTTTGCCTTCAGGCGCTGAGGTGGTTGATACTGGGTATGACCTGAAAGCTTGGCAATCATCGGCTGTACCAGTTGATACAGAGTCAGCATTGCCGAAACAGGGTTACCCGGCAGGCCACAGAACCAGGTGTCTTTAATGGTGCCGAATGCGAAAGGTTTCCCTGGCTTCATGGCAATTTTCCAGAAACCGATCTCACCCTGCTCATCGAGAATATCTTTAGTGTAGTCAGCTTCACCAACGCTCACACCACCAGAGGTTACCAGAACATCGGCCTTGGTTGCCTCGTCAAATGCTTCGCGTAATTTTTCTGGGTTGTCTGGAATGATCCCCAGATCAATCACATCGCAGCCAAACTTTTCCAACAGGGCGCGGATACCATAGCGGTTGCTGTCATAGATCTGAGCAGCCTCCAGCGGTTCGCCAACAGAGCGTAGTTCGTCGCCGGTTGAAAAGAATGCAACGCTAGGGCGGCGGAAGACATTAACTGTGGCAATCCCTAACGAAGCCAGCAATGGCATCTCGCGAGCCGTAATACGATTGCCTTTAGCAACAACGACATCGCCCAAACAAACATCATCACCGATAGGGCGCACGTTATCGTTGGCTGGTGGCTTGACCATGAAGCGAATGTTGTCACCATCGACTTCGGTTTCTTCCTGCATGATGACGGTATCGGCGCCTTCAGGCATCTGGGCACCCGTCATGATACGGATACACTGGCCTTCGGTGCACTCACCCTCGAACGGGATCCCGGCAAATGATTTACCAGCCAGGATCAGAGTGTCAGTCTTATCCAGATCTGCACTGCGTAGGGCATAGCCGTCCATTGCCGAGTTAGCAAAAGGCGGTACGTTAATTGGAGAGAGAATATCTTCAGCGATCACCTGTCCCATCGCTTCAGACAAAGAAACAGCATGTACTGTTTCAAGGGGCTTAACTTCTGCCAAAATCTTGGTCAGAGCCGTTTCTACAGGCATTAGGCCTGGCGCGTCACAACATCCCATAAGTAGTATCCGTTGTAAGTCATTAGCTTATTATGATTTGCATAGGGAATTATTATGACAAAAAAAACGGTTCATCACTAATACCTTAGTAAATACGTAGTGTATTTTTTGTCATTTACAGGTATCCTTCGGGCTGAATTATCGCTGGCAGTTTGTATAGGGCACTTAAATAGCATTACGCCCAGGCCGGTTGGAGGAAAAAAATGACAGCATTAAGCGAATCTGCATTGAAGGTGCGCCAGGCACTGGAAGAGCGTGGACTTGAAACACCTATGACTGACAAGGTGGTAAGCCGCGAAGAGAAAAAAGAGCAAATTGAGTATCACATGCGTGAGATCTTGGAGCTTCTTTCGTTGGATTTATCAGATGATAGCCTGATGGAAACCCCACACCGCATTGCTAAGATGTATGTGGATGAGGTTTTCTCCGGCCTTGATTATGCCAATTTCCCCAAGATCACCGTCATCGAGAATAAGATGAAGTGTGATGAGATGGTTCGAGTAAAAGACATTACGCTCACCAGCACCTGCGAACATCACCTGGTGACCATCGATGGTAAGGCAACTGTTGCCTATATTCCTCGCGGCAAGATTATCGGGCTATCGAAGATCAACCGCATCGTCCGTTTCTTTGCCCAGCGACCGCAGGTTCAAGAGCGCATGACACAGCAGATCCTGGTTGCCCTACAGACATTGCTAGAGAGCGATGATGTTGCGGTGACGATGGATGCCACCCACTACTGCGTGAAAGCGCGCGGTGTGATGGATGCAACCAGTGAAACTACCACCACAGCGTTAGGTGGAATTTTCAAGCGTAACCCTGCGACCCGTGCCGAATTCCTTCATGGCCTGCGCTAAGCGATTGCCTGTGAGCAACCGATAAGTTGAATTGTTATCAAATGCCAGTTGGTTTATCCGGCTGGCTTTTTTGTCTCTGAGCCCTGTTTACCTATGGATCTGATTAAACTTTCCCGAATCAGTATGAAGCACCTGGTCACGCTCCATGTGATGCTGGATACCTTGAGCGTCACTGTCAGTGCAGAGCGCTTGTGCCTGAGCCCGTCGTCAGTGAGCAAAACGCTGACTCAGCTTCGGGAGAGCCTCAACGATGAACTGTTCTATCGCCATGGCAACCAGCTTGTTGCTACCCCGCTAGCACGACGCCTCGGACCAACGGTTCACCAGATGATCAATGAAATGAATCAAATGCTGACTCAGGAAGCCTTTGATCCGTCTCGTTACGAAGGCCGCTTTTCCCTTGCGATGCGCGAGAGTACCTTTGAACTGCTTGCTGCAAAGTTGAGCGCTAGAGTACTGGCGCAAGCACCTAATCTTCGATTGGAGATCTGGTCGAAGGACAGCATGGGGTTTGACGGGTTGGTGAAAGGCAAATTGGATTTCATTATGTTGCCTCATGATCGTAGCCAGCCACCTAGCTCACACAACAACCTTGTTTGGGAAACCCTGATCGACGATGAGATGGTGTGCTTGATGAATCCTGACCACCCATTGGCAAACCAGGCTTTGACGATAGATGATTATCTGAGTTTTGGACATATCGGTATCATGGATCAGGACTTGAGCGTTCCTTTTTTTGAAATGCAGCTTGCACAACAGCATCGCAAGCGCCGAATCGCCATCGCAGTGGCTGACTTTGGTGGGGCCGCTTTGATGTGTCATCACAGTGATCTGTTGTTCACTTGTTCCAAGCAGTGGGCGAGTACCGCGATGCAGGCCAAGGGGCTGATCACTAAACCGCTTCCGTTCAATTATGGTGAGGTCTCCTATAGCCTGGTGTGGCATCAACCTAGTATGAATGATCCCGCTCATCGGTGGTTGTATGAGCAGATTGCGGAGTGTTGTAGGGAAACCGGAGCAAGTTCCTAGATCCTAGTGTCTAGAAAGAGCGGATCTGTTGACCATAGGACCATTCTTTCCGCTTTTTCCATGAACCAGGATCAAGCAACTAGTTTCCCACTACCGCCGCCGGCAGCACAACATTCCCAACGCCTCGCTGCTCTAACTGTTCCGCAAATGCCGTGATTTCATCTTTCCCGCACGTTGGCCAATCAAGCGCTTCTCCCGCTACACCGTGATGCTGAAAAGCATTGAGTCTGATCCGCGTCTCCGGCGGCATCTGTGTTAAGTACATGGCTAAATCATCGATTTCAGCTTCGAAATCCGTAATCGTCGGAATGTATAACAGACGAACCTCGTGCAGCTTATTGTGTTGGCTAAGCAGCTGGAGTGATTGAAATACCCTATGGTGCTCACGGCCTGTTAGCCAGAGATGCGTTTCTTGTTGCCAGGCTTTTAAATCGATCATGGCCCCGTCAAGTACAGGTAAGACTTTCTGCCATCCGGTTTCGCTCAAACTACCATTGCTGTCGATCATGCAGCTTAGGTGCTGAAGATCATTAGTGGTTTTGATTGCAGTGAATAGCTGAATAATAAAGTTAAGCTGCAATGTCGCCTCACCGCCTGTCACGGTTACACCAGAAATAAACAGGCTGTTTTTCCTGATCACCGTGAGCATTTCTTCCACGGTATATTGCTGGGTTTTCGGGTTCGACTGGCGAGGGCAGACAGCGAGACAGGTATCGCAATGGGTGCAGGTTTCGGCACTCCAGCTGATTTGCGTTTTCCCATCAGGCGTTTTAGTCATACGAAGGGCACCTGTAGGGCAGTGTTCAATGCAGTCGCCACAATGGTCGCATATCCCAATCGTATGCGGGTTGTGGCAATTCTTGCATTGGTAGTTACAGCCCTGCAGGAAGATAACGAGCCTGTTGCCAGGCCCGTCGACGCAAGAGAAGTTAAGGATCTTACTGACCGTTGCGATAGCAAGGCGACTGCTCATGGCTGACAACTCTTGGTTTGCGATTTAGAATTCCGGTATTGCTGGCCGCTTCGGCACCCAATCCTGTTGTATTGGTACGTGAGCCTTGCTCCTTGAATTTGGCGATATCAGACAGCTTGATCATATACCCGGTAACGCGCACCAAGTCGTTAGAGTCAACATTGGCAGTAAATTCGCGCATTCCCAGGCTCAATGCACCTTTACAGAGCTGATACATGGCTTCAGGGTTAGATTTGACAGTTTCATCGATGGTGATGATGTCGCTGATGCCAGAAGTGTAATATTGATGATGCTCGGCCAATGCCTGGATATGACTGACAGGATCGGGTTCTGTACCGTAAGGAATTCTGACTCCCGGAGTTGCATCGAGATCCAAACTGATCCCTCCCTGAGCGTGTAACAGGGCGCGTCCGTTGTAACCATAAGTAACAGGTGTTGCCTTTACAATCTTATCCAGTGTTGCTGAAATTTGATGGCCAAGCTGATTGGCGATGTCGTCATGGCCATAGCTTGCAGCAACTTGATCTTTCTCGAGCAAAATGGCAACGGCTTCGGCCATACCATAAATGCCAAACATCGGCGCAAATCGGGATTCATCGATTAGCTGCTCTTTGACCAGGAAGCTGTCAAAGAAATTCGACTCTTGGTGCAAGAAGGCCGAGCGGGCTTCGATCAACTCATACATGAGCGCGCAGTAATGGGGCAGAACTTCGATTAGGAAATTCTCACGACTTTCAGCGTTTAGCGCAGCCTGTTTCAGGTTCATCCGAACCAGGGTATTAGCACCGCCTGCCAGTGGTAGTGAGTTGTAGCAACTTACAATCCCAAATCCTTTCTCATCATAGGCATTGGCATGAATCGGGAAGTTTGCAATATGAGGTTTGCTGCATTCGCAGATATTTAGTGTTGCGACACGCAGTAATTCATCCGGAGTAATTTCAGGATCGTACATGAAGGTCAAATTCGGTGCGACCTGTTTCAGTTCGGCATCGATACGTAAGATTGTCCGGCAAATAATGTTGTCTGACGGGCCGATGTTAACATGCATAAACGCATCGGGCAGCGTTCGGTCTAGCATGATCCAAAATAGCTTTAGCTTACGGTAGATAGTGTCTTCATCTAAGCCATCAGTAAATGGCAGCAATACCTCGTCAAGCTGGCCTAGGTAGACAGGGATGTTGGTGACAGAAGGAACATGATGGTAAAGGATTGTTAAGGCATTAATTGCTTCATCAAGGCTTTCAGGTGGCGATAACTCTAAATATTGAGAGCCCTGCTGAATGAATTTAACATAATCGGGTAGTACATAGCGTGGCTTGAATGGGGCATGGCCTTCAAACATGTCACAGAAAATGCCTGCATTCATTGCAGCTTGAACTGGCTCAGAAATAGTGACATAAGGTAGACTGGCATCAGCTTCCAGAGCCAGGTAATTGGATTTTTGCTTTGGAGAAAGCGTAGGGTCAGTGATGATTTGATGAAACTTGGCCTGTAAGGTCATAATTTGATACCCACTTATTTTTTATGGTTATCACCATATCGTGACTTAAAGGTTTCCTGAAGTGAAATTCTCACAAGGTTTATTTCCCCAAATGGAAATCCGTCACTAAAGATCACAGTGATAGCATCGTCATTCCCACTGTTGTTCCCATTTCAAAAGTACAACATTGTTTCATTCATTTTTGTTGTAGTGCAATTATTAGAGATTATCTCGATATGTGCTTATGCGCATATCTGCATAAGTTGTAATATTATCACCTGAATGTATTTTTAATAAAAAAGTGCTAGTTAATATAAAAATAGTCCGATATTGCCTTTTTATGTAACTATCTAAAAAACATAAACTAAGTAAGTTTTGTTCATTTATTTTCATTATTAATTTGTCAGAATGTTACTTTATTGTCTAAATATTAAAGGGCAGTCTAACTTATTGAGGATGTAGTAATTAGGCTGCTTAATATTGATAATTAAAGCAATCATGGATTGAGAGCATTAAGAGTATTCTTCCTTTATTAAGGATTGTTTTATAATGTTCAAAATTATTCGAAATATTAACCTTAGTTTACGTTTGTTTTTTTTCGCAATGTTATTTTCTCCAATGATTGCGGTGGCACAAAATCAGCTTGGATGGCAGTTCTTACACAAATATGCGTTAAGTAGCCAGAAGCTAATATGTCCGGAGTTTATCCAATCTACCCATCATACTTATCAAGTTTGCTTTCCAGGCAAGCTGGAAAGTATTTATGCGGCTAATGATTTTTACCCGCTCTGGACAGATAAATCTTTGCGTAATGAATTAGTTGCACAGCTGAAGTCATTAGCCTTTGCAGAACTTGTCCCTGGTTTGGAACAACGACTTGCAGAGCTTGAGTTGCTCTCTAAAAAAGAAGATTTGCGGGGCTATGATATTCTGGCAACGGACACATTGTTCGTATATAAGTCGATTGTCACTCAGCTTCAGGCACATCCTAGCTGGCTATTTAAGCACCAAACGCTTGATATCTCTCAGTTACCATCTG
Source organism: Photobacterium sp. HL06 (assembly GCF_059552575.1). NCBI lineage: Bacteria > Pseudomonadati > Pseudomonadota > Gammaproteobacteria > Vibrionales > Vibrionaceae > Photobacterium > Photobacterium sp. HL06. The sequence continues at coordinate 2,193,243 of NZ_CM183914.1, read as the reverse complement.
TTGAACTGAATAGCCCATTATCGACGCTGTCATTGATGGAAGAACTTCAAAAGCTTCGCCCACAAATCAAACGCTTTGATCGTTCAGTTGCGGTGGCCGAAAGGCTTCGTCAGCAACCACCGCATCAGCTTGAGTTATCTGGTCATAACCGATTTATCCGAAAGAACCAGCCGATTACCAATGGCCATATACTTCTTGATGTGCTGTATAGCTATGGTGATATCAGCCAGATTGACTACGAAGCACTATCGGATCAGGAAGTGATAGTAAACTCGGGCGAGGTCAACTATGCCATCAAAGCCTTTCAGCGGAGGAACGGGCTTGATGATGACGGAGTCATTGGTCCGGCGACAGCTAACCAATTGACTTTACCTTATTCTGAAGTGGCCCGTGTTATTGCGCTTAACCTTCAACGCAGCCGTTTTGGTTCAAGGGAGACTGATCGGCCGTTGATACAAGTTAATATTCCTGATTATATGCTGAGGGTGACAAAGCAAGATGAATTGCTTTTCGAGTCTAAGGTAATTGTTGGCAGAACCAGCCGTCCGACTTACCTATTTTCATCCTCTCTCAACACCATGGTAGTCAATCCGTATTGGAATGTTCCAAATACGATAAAACAGGAAGATGTGATCCCCAGAGTGAAAGAGTCACTCAACTACTTGGATAAAAAAAATCTGAAGATTGTAAAAAGCTGGAGTGATCGCAGCGTCATTATGCCTGAGCAAATTGAGTGGAGCAGCGTAAATCCAGAAACCTTCCCTTATGAATTTCAACAAGGGCCTGGCCCGAGCAATGCATTGGGAAAGGTCAAGTTTTTGATGCCAAATGACTACTCGGTATATTTGCACGATACGCCATCACGAGGCTTGTTTAATAAGAAAAAGCGTAATTTCAGCTCGGGTTGTGTAAGGGTAGAAAAAGCTGATGAGCTGGCAGAGTTTATTCTTGAGCACCAAAGCCGTTCTGGCATTGCGTCCTATGAGCAGATGGTTAAAGACGTTGGCCAAGATACTGTTAGCCTGGCAAGAAGAGTGGATGTTGACTTTATGTATCTGACTGCCTGGGTTGATGAGAATCAGCAGTTGCAGCTGCGTGAAGATATCTACGGCTATGACAGACCCGGTAAGAAACGCGTAGAGCCGCAATATATTACGCTGAAGGATTTCAGCTATTAAGCCGCAGCAATGAAGATGAAAAGCCTGAGACCGAAGGGATCTCAGGCTTTGGGGTATATGGCGTTGTCAGCCTCTTAGGAGGCCGGTGCGGTTCGAGTTTTCCATAACGAGCCCACAATAGCAGTTGATATTGTGAGAATGATGACACACAGGGAAATGGGTGTCGGGATAGCCCAGCTGGTTTCCATCAGCAGCATCTTGATACCGATGAAGCTGAGGATAAATGCCAGGGCCGGGCGTAGATAACAGAACCGTGCCAGCATGCCTTCCAGTACGAAGTACAATGAACGCAACCCGAGCAAGGCAAAGACATTAGCGCTGAATACGAGGAAGGGCTCTTTGGTTACCGCAAAGATCGCCGGGATCGAATCCAGAGCGAACATCACATCGGTCAGGGCAATAACCGCAATAACGATCATTAGCGGTGTAGCTATCCAACCTTTGTGATCTTTAACCAGCAGCTTGTTGCCTTGATACGAATCACTGACGCGGAAGCACTTTTTGACCACCTTAACTGGTAGGGAATCCTTATAGTCATCCTGTTCGGCTTCATCTTCACTCCACAGTTTGTAGCCAGTGTATAGCAGAAAGGCTGCGAAGATATACAACACCCAATGAAACTGGGTAAGTAGCTCGGCACCGACTGTAATCATGATCCCGCGGAGGATCAATGCACCAACAACACCCAGCATCAATACCCGGGGGCGTATGGCTTCAGGTACAGCAAACTGTCCGAAAATCAGGGCAAAGACAAACAGGTTGTCGACACTGAGTGACTTTTCAAGCAGGTAGCCAGTCAGAAAGGCCGTTGCAGCTTCACTGTTGGTATAACTGCTATCCGGCGCCATTTCAGGCCAGTACAAGTAGATCACAAAGTTAAATGCCAAAGCGAGTGCAACCCAGAACACACTCCAGACAGCGGCTTTTTTGATGGTGACGTTGCCGCCACGGGTTTGGTACAAGTCCAACGCCAGCATGATGACTGTCAGAACAGCGAACCCCTCATAGCTAAAAAGGCTCATGGTTTACTCCTTCCAAATGCGCACGGAAGGGACAGGTAGGATGAGAATAGCCATGACCTTCCGCGCATTACAAAACGACACAAATGTGCATAAATAATGGCGTTGGTCTCGTCAGAATGGTGCTAATTAATGTATTGAAATACTAGCAAATCCATTCTCGGCTGCCGGAAGCATAATACCAAACAGAATAATTATCTGACCCATCAGCGAGCTTGAAAAGGCTCAGAAACAAGGCGCTTGATTGTAGGTGTATTTATATCCATCAAAATCAAGCAACACAGTAGCTGAGCCTTAGCAACTCGCCCTTCGGGAGCGTGTCGGCTATTCGATAGCAGCTCCAAATTGCTTCGATGTAGAACCACTATATCTTTATCAATTTGGTTTGCTCTCAAACAGCCAGCATCGCTCTGATGGGATTAGATAATTGTTCTGTTTGGTATACCTTCGTGATGACGACAGGCGAACAATTGGTGACTACTCCCCAAACAGGAGCATTCTATGAGGAATTTGTACCGGGCGCTATCACTATTTATTTGTTGGTTATGTTGTAGCTTGTGATGGGACAGAAGTAGGCGATACTCAAAATACTTATTCCGATAGGGTCGCCATCGATTCGATACAGATGGCATTATGCCGCCAGTACTCAAGATCATAGTCGATCAGGTTATCGTGCTGATCATAATCATCACCGCCATTGCCGCAGCAGGACCTGTTTGTCCGGCATCGTCCATATTCAGAACCACTTCAATGGCAGAAGGTTGACAAAAAGAACATTTTTTATTTGGCAAATTTTCAAACACATACGATACTTAACCGTTACTGAATGCTGGTTTTTTAATCAGTGCAAAAAAAGATTCTTGAATAGATAGCCGCGTTTTAATCCATTCAATTTTGATATTGTCATAATGAGCTTAATTTCATAGGGAATAGATTATGGAAAGAAAAATGCTGATACGAAATATTTCTTACATGGAGCGTGAGCTATCTGAAATGAAAAGGGAATTGGCGACTCTTGATGCGAGATGGGAGCAGCAGGAGAAAGGTGACTACCGAAACATCGAAGATGAAGCGATGTCGGGTGATGGGTGTTAAGTTATTGTTTTAAAAGTAAGGGGTGAAGGTGTTTGTCATCACTCCTTGTCGCTTTGGGGCGTTAATTCAGTGAACCTGGCGAACGTCCCTAGTTAAACCTAATCCGCTAAAACTCTTTTAAGCCTTTGGATCATAGTGATGCAAAGGCTTTTTTTGTACTTATACAATAATTTGCAACAAAGAAGTGCAATACAACAACGGCTTTCCCCATCTTGGGGCAGAGCGGTTTTATTGTCGTGTCATCGGTAGTGCAAAAGCTGAATGATAGGCGGGTCAGTATAAGGCTTTGATAAAAGCAGGCGCGAAGAAAATGCTGGCTTGATAATTGCTGAGTATGGTGTTTAGAGCTGTCAAACTCAATATCAAACAGGGGATGTCCGATGAAAGATGAAACCATAACTGTAATTCTGGCTGGCGGTGAAGGAAAGCGCTTGTCTCCGTTAACGGACAACCGTGCTAAGCCAGCAGTCCCCTTTGGGGGCAAGTATCGGATTATTGACTTTACGCTGGCTAACTGTTTGCACTCCGGGCTAAGACAAATTCTTGTCCTGACCCAGTATAAGTCTCACTCCCTTCAGAAACACCTGCGCGATGGCTGGTCTATCTTCAATCCAGAGCTCGGGGAATATATAACGGCAGTACCGCCGCAAATGCGTACCGGGGACAGCTGGTATCAGGGAACTGCTGACGCTATCTATCAGAACCTCTATCTGCTTTCACGCAGTGCGGCGAAGTATGTTGTTGTTCTCTCTGGCGATCATATTTACCGTATGGATTATGCCCCGATGCTGAAACACCACAAAGAAACAGGTGCCGAGCTAACCGTTGCCTGCATGGAAGTTTCTCGGGAAGAAGCAACCTCTTTCGGCGTGATGGAGATTAATCAACAGCATCAGGTGATAACATTTACAGAAAAGCCAACTACGCCTGCCACCATACCAAACAAACCTGATTCCAGTTTGGCTTCAATGGGAATCTATATTTTTTCGATTGATGCTTTGGCCAATGCCCTGCAGCGAGATACCAATAATCCGCAGTCCAGCCACGACTTTGGTAAAGATATCATTCCAGGGCTTATTGACGGCCAAGGCGTATATGCTTATCAATTTGGTGGGGAAGAGGGGCGAGTTAGTCAGGATGCTTATTGGCGGGATGTCGGTACCATTGATGCCTATTACCAGTCGAATATGGATCTGCTTAATGTAGAGCCGCCGTTGGATCTTTATCAGCAAGACTGGCCGATCCGTACTTATGAGCCTCAGTTGCCTCCGGCGCGGACAGTATCATCGGCTGCTGGCAATGAGGGGATCTTCATTAACTCAATTATCTCTAATGGGGTAGTGATTGCAGGGGGCTCGGCGCAAAACTCCATCTTATTTCCGAAAGTCTCCATTGATAATGCTGCAGTGGTGATTAATAGTATTTTATTTGAGGGAGTAACAGTAGGAGCCGACGCACACTTGGAAAACTGTATTATCGATAAAGGTGTAAATATTCCTGCTGGCACAGTTATTGGTGTTAATAAAAAACATGATACAGAGCGGTTCCACATTTCTGAAAATGGGGTTGTTGTTATTTCAATATCTCATCAATTTAACTAGCACCTGCCATTAACCAAGAGAATTCCAAATAGGTATGCGCTAATAATTACGTGTATCTTGTATTAAATAAATAGTCGTAAACCAAACGCCATTGTTGGCATTGTGTTTGATTTTGGTTTCTATTTGGTTTCTGTTTGGGGTTCTTGGTGTTGCCGCTTGTGGTTGAGGTTGTAAAGTGGGTCAATATTTCATCAAAGTAAAGCATGTACCTTTAAAGTTTTATTGATGTTAATCAATTGTTTGTTGGGTATTTTATATTTGGTTTTTAGTCCTAAAAAGTAAGATCGAACGCAAATTTTCCAAAATTAATAATTCCTCAGTAACAAGTTAGTCGTATAGTTGAATACGGTTACAAGTAGATAGCAATCGTTACACTGAGTTCTAAACAACAGTGGTTATGTTTCTTTTAAGGATGATTATGGAAACATCAGTTGAAATCTCAAAAAATAGTAACGTCGTGTTTGATTACACATCGTTCTTATCTGCATCTTGTAAACACAGGCTGACTTTTATTGATGCATTAAAAGCGTTAATTCCGGCATTTGAGATCTCATGGACATCTTCGCTGTCAAATGAATTAACTGAGTCAGAGAAGTTACAGATGCAAGCACTAAAAGTGTTGTCAACCAGCATCAGTGATTCAAATAACTTGATCCGTTTGCTGCGTTTAGCTCGAACCGAGCAAATTAATGAATTATTGATTACTTTACCGTATGCCTTGGAAAATGAGCAGCTTGATCAGATTGAAAGTAGAGCTGGATGTCGGATCACAATGGCTGCTGATAATGGTGAAGAGTTAAGAGTTCATATGGTTGAGTCTTAACTGGTAATTTGCTCGAATGAAAATAAAAAGCCAGCTAGCAAGCTGGCTTTTTTCTTGGGCTATGCAAGTATTAAATCATTCCTTGCCATAACATACCTGCCGCAAGACATGCTGCGACAGTTAATACGCTGGCAGCAGCCTTCTCGGTTCCTATAAAGATTTTGGTATTTTGTTCCCGTTTTGCCTGGGTATAGAAATACAGTCCCGGTAAGTAGAGTAGGGCCGATAGCAGTAAGTAGTTTAGTCCTGAAGCATAAAGTAGCCATATGCCATAAAGGCTGGCACCAAGGCCCACCCAAAACAGGGAGCCCCGATCCTGGCGCTGGATCGCCAGTTTTAGGGTATATGCCCCCACTAAGAAATAGGGAACCAAGATCATTTCTGATGCAATGGCCAGTAACATATCGTAGGTGCTGCCAGCAAAGACAACGAATATTAAGGAAACCTGAACGCAGCCGTTTGTCAGCAGCAGGGCTTTTACCGGGCTTCCAGCTTGATTCTGCTTGGCAAAACGTTTCGGAAACATATTATCTTTAGCGCCCAGGTAGGGCGCTTCAGAAGCCAGTACTGTCCAGCTAAGAAAAGCGCCGCATACCGAGATCAATAAGCCGCAACCAATTATGATTGATCCCCATGACCCCAAAATTTCAGTCAGAACTCGCGCCATAGAAGGGTTTTGATAGGTAGCCAACTCTTCAGTACTGATCACTCCCATAGAAAGCAGTGTGACCAACACATATATGGATAATGCTGTCAGTAAACCTAAAATGGTGGCACGGCCAATATCTTTACGGTTTTCTGCCCGGCTGGAGACAACAACTGCGCCTTCTATACCAATAAACACCCATACAGTGATCAGCATGGTGCTTTTTACCTGAGACAGCAAATTATGCTGCTCGCCAAAGTGAAGCCCGCTAAAGTCGAAAACAAAGGTATCCCACTGAAAGGCAATCAATGCACATAAGATAAAAAGGAACAGAGGGATCAGTTTAGCAATGGTGGTGACCATATTGATCACTGCCGCTGTCTGTACGCCCCGTAGTACGAGAGCATGTACAAGCCACAGTAGTACAGATGACCCGGCCACAGCAAACCAGGTATTGCCTTCACCAAACAATACGAGATCAGGTTGATCGAAAAACATTCCCAGTGTGCTAAAGACAATAACAAGGTAGGAGACATTGGCAAGCATGGCGCTTAACCAGTACCCCCATGCAGAGCAAAAGCCGATGAAGTCACCAAACCCAGCTTGGGCATAGCCAAATACACCGCTTTCAATCTCTGGTTTTAATCGAGATAGATGCTGAAAGGCTAGAGCAAGAAAGATCATACCAATACCCGTGATAGTCCATCCAATCATCACGGCAGCAGGGCTGGCAACAGCAGCCATATTTTGAGGAAGGCTAAAGACTCCTGCTCCTATCATTGAACCGATAACAAGTGCCGTTAATGCACCCAATCCTAGTTTTTTTTCCATTGTTTAGATCCAGTCCAAATGACTAATACTTTATGGTTATTAGGTATTTTATTATGGTTTCAGTCATTGTTGCATAAAAAATGCGACGCATTTTGCTTAAAAAGTAGTTAAAAACGCTATTTGTTGTACTGGATCAAAAAAGCCACCAAAATATGCATTCGGTGGCATTATTTATATGTTTAGTGGTTTACAGAGGCTTATTAATGGAAAGTCATTCTGCTTTTGCTATGACGGTTGATGACAAATGCATATGAAGAACCGTTCTCAGCAGCCTGGCGGATTTCTTCTGTTTCGAAATGCTCGACATCACCTGTTGCAATGACAGCACTGCAATTTCCCGTGCTGAGCGCTTTTTCCATTAATTTTTGCTCTGTAAGTCCTTTTTTGTTTTTCAACAGCAACACTTTGTTTAAATCGATGCCAGCACTCTGAAGAAGGTTCTTGTCGATCATTGCTTCGTCACCGATGAACATGATCCAGCGGCTTTGCTGGCTGGCTTGCTTGAGAATACGAAGGAAGTAGGCCAGCTGAGTTTGTTTTTCATCAGAGAAACAGACTTCAATTGGGCATTTAACTGGCTGAATAAATGATGGCGAACTGGTATGAGCGGCAAAAGCTGATTTATAGGCCTGTGATGCAGAAACCGATTGTAGGTTGTCAAATAGTGCTGTCATTGTTCGTCATCCTTACCAGTGGTTATTTATACATGCTGTATGTCTATACAGTAGTTTTATTCAGGCAGGGTTGCAAGCATTTTTTGCTGATATAGACAGGTTAAAATGCTCCCTAATGCTTGTGAACTTATCGTATTTATATCTAACAGTTTGTTTTAATTATCAATTCTAAGGTACTCAAATTGAGTATGAGATGCTTGCTAAAAGGTTAGGAAAGGAGGTTGTTGTGATAACTTCGAGCCGCGTCACACTGAAGATAGTGGTTTACACAGTGGTTTATACAGTGGTCTATACAGGAGGTTGCCTCTCTTCTGTCCTTTCCGGTTTCTCTCGGGACTGGCTGAATCTAAAATTAATAACTTAGGTAGAATTTTCCGCTTTAACGCAGAAATCACGGGAAAGTAGACCCAGCAAACCGAGTCAGTTTTTCATTAGTCTGGGGTATATTCAGCGAAGAAATTGAACAGGAGAGGTGAAGACTAGAGCTGCTTATTTTCGAAGTGTTTGACGACAAAATCAATAAAAGCCCTGACTTTTTGAGATTGTTCTTTATGGAAAGGATAAACAACATACAGTGAATGCCTATCCGCTTGCCACATGGGTAAAACCTCAACTAATTCGCCAGATTCTAACTCATCATTAACGAATAAATCCGGCAGTAATAAAATACCATGGCCTGAGCACGCTGTTTGCTTGAGTGCTAATCCGTTATTTACCACGTAAGAGCTTGGTGGAAGCTCGACCTCTTTGACTTCATCCTGATTTCTTAATAGCCAGCGTCTTGCAGACGAAGAGAAACTGTATATGAGGCACTTATGGTGAGCGAGATCTTCTGGCTTAAGGATCTCACTGGATTTCGAAAGATACTCCGGAGAAGCACAAAGCACTCGTCTCATGTCGATAAGCTTTCGTGATCTCAGGCTGGAGTTACTTAATACGCCTCCACCCCGGATCGTAATATCAATTCCTTGCTCGATTAGATCGACATATTGATCACTCATGACAACCTCAATAGACAACTCGGGGTGCTGATGCATGAATTCGCAAACAATAGGGTTAATTTCAATAATACCTAATGACATAGGAACGCTGACTTTCAGCGACCCTTTTAAAGTATGCGAGGACTCGATAACTGACAAATCAGCATGTTTCAAATCATCCAATATGTTGCAAACCTGGTTGTAATAACGTTGTCCGTTATCCGTAATGTGCATGTTGCGCGTAGTACGGTTGATCAAAGGGCTTTTAAGGTAGTCTTCCAGCTCATTAATATTCTTACTGACTGCCGCTTTTGAGAGGCTTAAATCTTCTGCTGCCGCTTTAAAGCTTCCTAGTTCCACAACCCTTCTGAAAACGGTTAGCGCCCTTATTTTATCCACTTCAACCTCATATTCATGCTCATTGTTTACTAATGGTGAACTATATAGTCACTAACATATAGTTTATTCACCAAATTTCGTCAATTAGTATTTATTGCAATCATCAACACTGCGGTGTTTGCCTTAACTACCAACAGGACTAACTTATGAAAAAAATACTCGCGTTCTCGGGAAGTAATCACAGTCTGTCAATCCACAACACTCTGATTCGTTCCCTGACTGAAAAAGCTACCCAAACTGAAGTGACAATTATCGACTTGAAAGATTTCGATTTGCCGATGTATGGCATTGATGCAGAGTTAGTCGGTATACCAGCCGACGCCATCGCATTGAGACAGATGATGAATGAGCACGATGCGCTTATTATTGCCTCGCCTGAGCACAATGGTTCCATGCCTGCATTTTTAAAGAATGTCATTGACTGGCTATCACGTGTTGCAGAACCAGGTAAATCCTTCTTTGGTGACGATAAGAAACCCGTTCTTTTAGTCAGTACTTCTCCTGGACCAAATGGCGGTGCGACCAATCTAAAAACGATGGCGGAGCTAATGCCATGGTGGGGTGGCGACGTTAAAGCCACTTTCAGTTTGGGGAGTTATCAGGAGAAATATCACGATGGGGAGTTTGACGTAGTGACTCAAATTGAACTGGAAACGCTAATGTCGTCCTTTGAAAACGCATTATAGGAGCATCTCATGGCTGTTTTAGAACAAGGGGTTTGGGATCCAAACAAAGAATTAAACGATTTATCTAATGAGGACAGCTTTGAACTGCCAAAAGTCGCTGAACACAGGCGCTATCATTTATATATGTCGTTTGCTTGCCCTTTTGCCCATCGACCTTATCTAGTGATCAATTACCTGGGATTGGATGATGCAATTACTGTCTCTTCTGTTGCAGCAAAGCGATATTCCGACGGATGGTTATTTGACGATGCTAACCCGGATCTTTTGTACGGTTCTCAAAATCTGGTAGAGCTTTATCAACGAGCAAATCCAAATTATACGGGAAGAGTGACGGTTCCGGTACTTTGGGATAAACAAGAACATACCATTGTCGGTAATGATTCCTCTGCGATAGCGATGGAGCTCGCGACCAATTGGTTATCTTTAGCGAAGAACAAAGTTGTATTGGTTCCAGGTCGTCTGCGAGAAGAAATAGGAAAGCTCAACGAATGGTTGCACCTAAATGTGAATCGAAAGGTCTACCACGTTGGGTTTGCCGCAGATCAGGTAGAATATGATCTAGCCAGTGATAGCTTGTTTGAGGCTCTCGAACAACTGGATGCTAGGTTAAGCGACTCTCTTTATTTGCATGGTTCGAATATCACCCTATCGGATCTGTTTTTGTTACCAACATTTGTCAGGTTTGAAGCGGTTTATGACGTTCATTTTAAGGCCAATAAAAAGCCACTAAAAGCCTTCGATAATCTTTACCGGTATATGCTGGATTTAGTTAGCAATGAGAACATCAGAAAAACGATCGATATCGAGTACATGAAGCTGCATTACTACTTTTCGCACAAGCACATTAATCCACATGGAATTGTTCCAGCAGGGCCTGCTATCAGTTAGTAATTCACCCGTGTTTAATAATTGGAGAGAATTCGTAATGAGTAAATGCGTTTACTTTGTCCACCTCACGTGCGAGAAGATGAGTAAGTTTGGCTCTATGAAACAAGCAAAACAGATCATTTTGGGACACTGGGAACAATGTGCGCGCGCCGACAATAAAAAGCGCGTGAACGTCGGAGGGGTGCGTCAGCAGATGTTTGAGTACCCATTTTCAACAAGAGATCTCAAACAAAGTGCGATCTCACTTCGATCACACTTTCATTTTTTAGGTGATAACCGTTTCTCTCATCACGTTACATGATCTGGTTTAAAGATGACGGGTGTAGTAGTCTTATTAGAACAACATTGTTATAACAGGAAAAAAATGTGAATGACCTGAATTTAACAAGTATTGCTTCTCGTCATCTATTAACCAGCCTCAAAGACGGTGTGCTCATCATTACCATGAACCGTCCTGAGAAATTAAACGGTTGGACTATGGAAATGATGGAAGCATTAAGTGAAGTGTTTTCAAAAGCGAATAGCGACGATGCAGTCAGGGCCGTAATTTTTACCGGATCAGGTAAATATTACTCTGCGGGAGTAAATTTAGGTGGATCACTCAAATTAATGCCTCCTAAAAAGCTACGGAAATTAATTATAGAAAATAATCAGGCACTATTCGATACATTCCTAAACTGCAATAAACCCCTGCTAATTGCGGTGAATGGCCCGGCATTAGGAGCCAGCGTAACATCCGCCACATTAGCTAATAGCATAATCGCATCAGAGAACGCGACCTTTTCAACACCTTTCGCAGCCTTAGCTATAACTCCGGAAGGATGCTCTAGCTTGCATTTTCCTCGCTTAATGGGTGAAAAAAATGCTCAGCGTATGTTAGGCAGTGAAGGGTGGAAACCGAATGCTAAAGAAGCACTAGATGCAGGATTGATTCAAAGGGTAGTGCCACATGATCAATTAATAGCTGAAGCAGAACGTATTGCTCAAGATTGGGTTGCCAACGAGGAACAACGCAAGTTTCTAGCTGGTAGTCAATTAGCAGAACTAAAAGCGGCTAATGCCAGGGAATCAGAACAACTCGCTGATTCATTTTTAGGTGCGGGTTTTTTAAAAGAGCAATCGCGGTTTTTATGGAGCAAAAAGAAATATACACCGTCGGTCATGTTTTTTTCGTTATGGATGTTAAGGCCACTTTGGTCACGCTTAATTTAAGTATCCTAATAAATGGGCCTCTGAAGAGGCCCATTTTTGGATCTGCCGTAAACTGAATCATGACTATGGGTAATGCCTTCCCTTATTATCATCCCGCTCATTATGACACTCAGTTTCTCCGGTAGACATTCCCCTCCAGCCATCATCCTGCAAGCTGTCCGGTATTATGCGATTTACAACCTCAGGTAGCGTGAACAAAAAATGGCTAACAACTAATATTGTTACCATGATCATAAATCTTTTTTTGTACCAAACATTAGCCAATACACCTCTTTGGGGTTATTGGTAGTTTTGGTAATGTATGGATCATAATTAATGCGTATGGATGATGCAGTAATGAAAAGAAAAATGTTGATAAGAAATATCTCTTATATGAAAAAAGAGCTTCTTGAGATGGAAAAAGAACTGGCAATGATGGATTCGAAAGCAGAGCCACTAGAGCTTATGGAGTTTAAGTCCGAGTCATTGAATCCCCAGCCTATTGATGAACAAAAATAGCTAGTGTCAGAGCTTATGATAGCGACGCGACCTGGTTACTGATGTTGTTGCGAGCGTGATACAACTCCCCCCTTAGTTCAGTTGGTAGAACGGCGGGTTATCAAGGTAATTCGTATGTCGCTGGTTCGAGTCCAGCAGGGAGGCCCAGATTTAAAGGTCGCTCGAGCGACCTTACACAAATTGTCTATCTCATGTATGGTTAACATCACATATCTGAAATACTTCTATACCAACCGATGACAACCAAAAATGCAATTCCATGCTTTACTAAGTGCACCTTTGGGCGCGTCTTTTGGTCTACGAGTACCTGGTGAAGCAATTGCTGTTGTTTATAAGGGTTATCGTCAGCTTTCCTTATATATTCTTTATAGGCAATAACCATGCGCAGGTGAAAAGTCACGGTTAAATATTTATATTGAAATCTACTTTCAGTAGAGTGAAAGAATTAGATGTAAAGATAAAGAGTTAAATAATTAAATGGAGGATGCATCATTCTTTTAATCATTAATGTTAGTGTTGTTTGTCAAAATGGATTTTAATAAACCTTGTTTTGATAAGGCTAATGGAGGTGTTTAAATGAAAACACGTTTTTATGAGATTGATCTGCTGAGATTTTTATCAGCAATATTTATAGTAGTATTCCATTATACATATTCAGCATATATGGCAGGGCATGCTCCCATTGTTGACTTCGAAAATGTACGTGATTGGAGTCGTTATGCTTATATGGGTATTAATTTCTTTTTTGTTATTAGCGGATTTGTAATATTCATGAGTGTTGAAGGCGGTGGAGCACGGAAATTTGTTGCTTCACGTTTTTCACGTTTATTTCCTGCTTACTGGGTTGCATTATGCCTGACTAGTATAGTGGCGGTATTTTTTGGTGGTGAAAAATTCAGTGTTGGATGGGCACAGTTTATTGCAAATATAACCATGGTCAATGAGTGGTTTGGCTTTAGCGCAGTTGATGGTGCTTATTGGACTTTATTTCTTGAGGTTAAGTTTTATTTGTTCGTATTTGTTCTGTTAGTTTTTGGGCTAATGAAACATGCTCTACATGCTATAGCCATAACGTTAGTTGCATCAACGTTAGCACTGTTCCACCCATGGGCTATAGAAGTTAATATGTGGATCTCTATCTTTCCTCACTGGAGCGGTTACTTTGCTGCTGGTGGCGTATTTTACCTGATCCGTCGTAATGGAGCGAGCCCATATAAGTTAGCGCTGTTATTACTCTCTTTGGTATATATGTTGAAGCAATCAATGCTATTTGGCGAGTTAATGTCTGGCTGGTTTGCTATTACGTTTGATACGACGATTATTGCAATTATTAACGCTGTGTTTTTCGCATTGTTTTGTGTAACAGCTTTTTGCGAAGGTAATATTCTACGACAAAAGTGGTGCTATTACTTTGGAGTGTTAACCTATCCATTATATCTATTGCATCAAAATATTGGCTACATTGTATTTAATAACCTCGGCGATATAATTGAACCATATTTCCTTGTTCCATTAATGATAGTCGTAATGCTTGTATTAGCCTATGTTATCCATACTCAAGTGGAGTTGAAACTGGCGCCAGTGTTTAAGCGTTCCATGATGAAAATATTACGTTTGCCTCATTCTGGCGAAGTGGAAAACACGCCTAAAATTGCATAATTGCATAATTGCATAATTGCATAATTGCAAAATATATCTGATGTGTATGCAGCACCTCATTACCCGTTTTTCATCGGTTGTTAAACTGGCGTTGGTTGCTTCTGGTACATTATATCGGTGATATTAAAGCCGCCTTCAAAGAAGGCGGCCGACTATTGAGCTATTTTAATTATACTTTTTTCCAAACACCCGATGGGCCAGTTTTTTCAGGGTTGTCACCTTGTGTCCACCACTTCGCTTCATAGGTAACACCATTTACGACAACGCGATCACCTTTGTTATAGACGGTGTTTGCATCCCAGGCATTTGGGTCGGTACCTGGTCCTGTTCCGGGATCTGTCGGGTCGATTTTGTCGACAATGCGGACTTCGGGCCAGTTGGCATGAGAGCCATAGAAGTTTGTGACACATTTTCCGTAGTCACCCGGAACCAGAGCGGAGTAGGCCGTCTGGAAGCCAACCAGCTCACATTCAAAAGATGCACCTTCTGGGCGATCTGGGTAATACTTCCAGTTGCCATCCCAGTTAGTGTACAGCACGTCAGTTGCGCCATTTAGGTTTAGGCTGCCGTATGGTGTTTGCTGCCAACAGGTATTTTTCTCATCTGGCTTAATAGGGATAGTGTAGTGGGCAGACAAGCCTTCCCAATAACGAATACGGTTTACGGGTTGACCTTTGTTCTTGTTTTGCTCACCACACTCGATACCGCCATTGATCACGTTAATTGTGGTACCAAACCCGTAACCGATGCCAGCATCAACTTCACGCTGTGATGGAGTCCAGGTGCGATCAATCACGTGTAACATTGCAGGCTTAGGTGCCTGTGGTGTTAGGAAGAACCAGATAGCCGAAGCAAGGTTCAGCCAGGAATCAGCGACCAAAGCCGGATTATTCAACAGCACTGTGGCGTCACCGTCGAACATTACTTCGGAGAAGGCACCATAGTTAAAGTGATAAGATAGCTGCTTGGCACCACGACCAAAGTAGCCCTGACCTGCAGCACATGGCCAACGCTTATTCTGCCAATCATTCTGGCCACAGCCTGTGGTATAACCTGGCTGGCCTTCAGACCAGCCCATTTCACGTACGTGTACTAAGGCTTGCTGCCACTCTTCAAGCGCTAGTGGATTGTCCCAAGTATTATCTATGGAGATATGACCGCCAGTCTCTTGGGCAAAGTGGGCAAACGCTGTGATGATCGATTTTTTACAGATCGCATCAGAGTCGCGGCCATCAGTATACTCACCACAGAATGCCGGAAATTTACCAATGGCACGCAAGAAGCGGGTATACGTGTATTCAGGGGCAGCCATTTGAGTCAGGAAGTCCCACTCTGCTCTTGGGAATACGCGTTCTACACGTTTAACGTTTTCTGGGTTGCTTGCTACACCGGGCTCAATGGCTTCAACAATTGCATTTGAACGTGTTGCGAGTGCTTTTGCCCAGACAGCGTACATGGGATCGGCGGTTTTGGCTTTTTCAGCAGCATTAACGTCAGCCACTGAAACAATATAACCCGTCGGGTTTAATGGATCAGGCTGGGGATTCATTGCAAAGCTGCTCGCTGCAATGCTGCAGCCGATCAGCGTTGAAATAAGCTTTAGTTTAAGCATGTGAGATATTCCTTGTTAGGGTACAGATTATTATTTTGTTATTACTGCCTCCTGTACGCATCGCTGTCAGAAGCCAGTCAGTAATACGCTTTAAGGGAGTATCTATACCCAAAGGGTAGGGTGAGTTTGTGGTACACCGAGAAATATTATTGCGGTGCTTCCTTTTACTTCACTATATCCCTTGGTAAAAAGGATGAAAGACAACCTTTTCAGCTGAAAGGGGTGTCATTATCAAGATACTGCCTTACAACGTGACATCACTATAAAATTTATGGAGGAATGGACTCAAACTTTATTTTTTTGATGAATTATCTGCGTTTTCCATTTTTCTGGTTTTTAGTTCTATTGGGGGGGCGTTTTGTTGTGCTTGGTAACGTAATTTTTTGTAATGCACGTAATTTCCGTTATAAGCTCTAATGGACTTAAAGTGCACTTGTTTGGATATATGCGGCGGAGATCCAACATGCGAAAAGCATATTGTATTTCGATACATTGGGGCTGTGTTACTGCGTTGATTTTCAGGTGACTAATGAGCGGGCGACTAAGAGAGCTTGAACAAAAACAGGCACTGTTTGAAGAACGCTAACAGTGCCAGTGTACTACGATGCTTTAATTAGCGATCTGCTTTTTGAGATGGCTATATTTCTCGCTGTGTTGATCTTCTTTGGCACAAATACTTAATAAGTCATCAATGAAGTGATGAAATGCTCGATGTTCAATCTGTTTGATTTGATTTTGTTGCTCACCATTTAGCATGTGATACATCGTTGCTGCTCCGAAGTCTCCGAAAATGATATTGGCTTGTTCATCAAACAGGGTGTTATGCGCATATAAGTCGCCATGACATACTTGGTTTGAATGCAAATGGGCAAAAACATCTTCCATTTGAACAACAATTTTATCAATTTGTTCAATTGATAGCGTAAAGCCTGGTGGAAAGGTATCACGGGTGCAGCTATTAAAGCATGGCGGTAGCCCTAAGTTACTATAGTGGCGAGGGATCAAATTCATGATTAATGCCAAATACCCATTTTCATTCACTTGCGCCAAAGACTGTACTAGGTTCGGATGATTACCTACTTTCAAACAAGCCTGTAACTCGTCTTCTGGATAACCATCACTAGTGACTTCACCTTTAAAAACTTTAACCGCAATATCATCAGGAAAGGTGGTTTGATGTTGATTCCAGACGGCCTTTGAAATAACGCCTGATGCGCCTTGCCCAAGCACTTCTTGTAACGTGAAGCTAGATGGTGCCACAGCCGGGACAGATTGAATACTGATCTCTGACTGGCTAAATGGGTTACCTGAAAATGCAAACCAGGCAAGCTTAGGTAGGTCCAGTAATTGATCGGGGCACTCAGCCAGCTGGTTGGCTGAAATACGCACTAACTCAAGATTGGTAGACTGAGCTAAGGTTTGCGGTAGGTGCGTCAAGCGATTACCTGCTAATGCTAGCTTTTGTAGTCGAGGTCGTTCGCCCAAAGAGTCCGGCAAGGTTTCAATATGGTTATCCGTTAAGATGAGCCAGCGTAGTTTGGGTGGTAATGAGTTTGCCGGGACATGATCAATCTTGTTGGCTTTGAAACCAATCATCTCTAAGTTCGGGCATCGGCCAAGCACTTCAGGTAGTGTTTCAAAGAGGTTGTTCGAGGCAAAAATAATTTTAAGCTTTTGAAGCTGCACTAATTCTTCTGGTAATGATGCTAATTGGTTATTGGATAAATCAAGAATTTCTAAGCTATCAGCCAGTGATAAAATTTCTACTGGGAATGAGGTTAAGTTTTCTGATAATTTTAAGTGCTGAGTGCCGGCTAATTCGCCCGATTTTAGCTGAGAAAGTGTATGCAAAATGATGAACCCATAAAATGCGTGGTACAAAACAGCAGGTAGTCTACAAGAAAGGAGGGCAAAAAGGAGGGAATTTATTAGATTAGCGGTTGATACGCGTATTTGCATATTGAACAGTAAGGGAATTTTGAGGGCATCCTTAAGTTCTAGATATTATACCCAAGTTACCTCAAGATGCTCGTTTCAGCGAGAATTACTTAGCTACTAGGTCGGGCCGCGCAGGCTAGGCACCGATTTGAAAATCTAGTGGCTCTAAATTAATAATCGGTAACAACGAATAGGAGCCAAGTAAACTCGCCCTTTGGGAGTGAGCCAGCGAACCCATTTCTGTGTCAAATAACGTTGAAAGGGATTGCCATTCCTACCGTTATTTTCCTTGAACTGAGCACGCTGGTCTCACTCTGAATCCTGCATCTTGAGGTAGCTTGGGTATATAAACTAGGAAGGAAATGTAAGTGCAAAGTGAAAGAATACAATTAGCTCCTCCATCGATGGAATTGGCTCAACCTATGCTTGAAGCCATACGTGAAAGCCAAAATGAACTAAGCCAGTACCTTCCTTGGGTGCCGCATGCGCTAACTGAATCTGAGTCTATTCAAAACATGCAGGAGGCTATCGACAATTATGAGCGCTTTGAAGGCGAGCTCCGGTTCTCTATTCTGCGTAACAGTGACTCAACGTTTCTTGGTGCGATAGGCTTAATTATCCGAGATAAATCTGTCCCTTACTTTGAAATTGGTTATTGGCTTCATTCGGCTGAAACGGGCAATGGCTACATATCCGAGGCTGTATCGATTTTGGAAAACTACGCTTTTGGGCAACTCAACGCCCTGCGTGTTGAAATACGGACGGCTGAAGTCAATGCTAAAAGCCGAGCTGTTGCTGAAAGCTGTGGTTACCAGCTAGAAGCCACTTTGGTTAATGAACGTAGGTTACCATCAGGAGAATTATCTAATACGGTGATATATAGCAAGCTTGGCTTATGAGAATGCTCATTGTGGTGAACCTCATTTTTATTTCTATAAAAAATTATCTTGAATCATTATTTGTTGCTTGATAGATTCATTTCATGAACATGAACCATACGCTTCAGCTTACCTCAATTTCTTGGTGGCGCTCTATTTATTAGAGCGGCGCTGGATCACATTTATTCATAGCCGTCGGACGACTGCCTATGAATAACGCAATGATGTCTCCGATGGTCAATTTAGGAGCCATATTGTGCACAACCAATTAGATTGCAACTCACATTCAGATGTTCAACTAGAAAAAATACTGACTGGTGATAGAGCGACAGGACAGCTGCACCTTGGACATTTTGTCGGTTCACTCCAGCAACGTGTAGAGTTACAGCATCAATACGAACAAACCATTTTGGTTGCCGATTTACAAGGGCTAACGGATAACGGGCATAACCCGCATAAGGTCTCGTCCAATATATTAAATGTGGTGGCTGATTACTTAGCTGTTGGTATTGATCCCTTAAAAACAACTATTTGCTTACAGTCTGCCATCCCGGCTTTGGCAGAATTGACCATGTATTATGCTAATTTGGTTTCTGTTGCCCGATTACAGAGAAACCCAACGGTGAAGAATGAAATTGCCAGCAAATCATTTGGCGGTTCTATTCCAGCAGGTTTCTTAACGTACCCAATTAGCCAAGCGGCAGATATTACAGCATTTAAGGCAACGTTAATCCCTGTGGGGGACGACCAACTACCGATGATTGAGCAAACCAATGAAATTGTTAGAAAACTAAACCATATAGCCCAGGATGATATTTTAGTTGAATGTCGGCCGCTATTAAGCAGAGTCCCTCGCTTACCCAGTACGGATGGCAAAAGTAAGATGTCTAAGTCAATGGGCAACTGTATTTTGTTGAGTTCCAGTGAAAAGGAGATATCGCAGGCGGTGAAATCAATGTATACCGATCCTAATCACTTGAGAATTGATGATCCTGGTTGCGTTGAGGGTAATGTTGTTTTCACTTACTTGGATGCTTTTCATCCTGACTCAGCATATATTGATGAACTAAAAGTGAGGTACCAGGCAGGTGGTTTAGGTGATGGAACAACTAAAAAGATACTCGAAGAGTGTTTACAGGAAATCCTGAGGCCGATTAGAGAACGTAGGGAAGTATTTATTTCTGACAAAGCACAGTTAATCGACATTCTTAGAAAGGGCAGTGAGAAATCAAAAGATGAGTCAGACCAGGTGTTAAATAACGTAAAAAAAGCATTTGGCCTTAACCTCTTTCAGTAGAACAATTCTCCGGGTAGCGGGTTCTAAAATTTAAAGGAAATATCAGTGCAAGACGAATATTTGAACTACTATGCAAATTTCGATGAGGAGCAGCGTCTCACTTGTCAAAATATAACTCGAATCGAATTCGATACCACAGTAAACCAGTTATCAGAATTTACTCGGTCAGCAAAAAAGCTTACAGAATTAGGTGCCGCGACGGGGCGTTATTCACTTTATTACGCTAGGCAGGGTGTAGATGTTACCGCTGTAGAGCTTGTTCCTGAGTTGGTGGAACAACTCAATAGTAAAGCGATGCAACAAGCTGCAAATATCCAAATACACGAGGCGAACGCAACGGCCGTACCTTTCATCCTGAGCAGCTCGCAGGATGTCGTACTTATTCTTGGCCCTCTATACCATCTACAAAAACAAGAAGAACGAGAGGCAGTATTGAGTGAAGCCAATAGGATACTCAAGCCAAATGGGGTATTGGCAGTGGCTTATATCAGTCGTTTCTTCGTAGCTGGCCTGCTTGCTAAGATGTCATCGTCATTTGTCACACCTGATGTTCTCATGACATTGAGTGAAACGGGGCTTGTAACTAATCCTGAGGTTGATGCTTTTTTCAGAACGGGCTATTTTGCAACACCGGCAGAAATAGAGTCTTTGGCTGAAAGTCGTGGCTTTAGTGTGCTAAAGCATATTGCTACAGATGGCTTCGGCCGTTATATAGGGCAAGAAATTAATGGACTGACAGAGGAACAATATCAGTCTTGGTTGACTTATCATTTGTCAGTATGTGGTGAGCCGTCGTTATTAGGTTCGAGCAACCATGGCTTAGTCATCGCAAAAAATGTCGTTAACGCCATTTTATGTTCCCTTATTAGCCGCCAAATAAAAATTCTTCATGGTTATCTACCCACTGGGGGTATTGAGTCATGGCTTTTGAATAGAGAGGATTTTTATAATGAGTAGTAAGCCAGTGCTGAAGGTTCGGATAGGGCGCGTTTAAGAACCAGCGTCGGTCAACACGGGAAAACTGGCGAATAAAAGGTAAGAGGGCGTAGTCTGCTAAACTCGCTCTCGCTCCCATCAGGAAATTTCGCTCAATTAAACGTTGCTCTAAGGCGCCAATAAATTGCTCACATTGTTGACGATGATGGGCTTCACTACTGTCATGATACCGAGCTGCGGTTTTATAATTCTCCAGTGACGTGACAAACTCATTATCATTACGGTCAATCAAGGTTAGCATGTCCGGAAAGGCACCAGGTTGGTCACTATAAAGTAAGTTCTTTGGATCACTTTGTTTTAATGCCCAAAGCATAATGTCGATACTTTCCTCGATTACCGATGAATCATTGAGTAATAATACCGGTACAGTTCCTTTAGGTGAAACGGCCAACAGCTCAGCAGGGATATTCTTCATTACAACGTCACGTAACATGACTGGTTGTTTAGCAAGCAATAGTCCTAATCTTGCTCGCATGGCATAAGGGCAACGTCGTAAAGAGTAAAGTATTGGTAAGGACATTTGTGCTACCTAGTACTGTAGTTACCTAAAACTATAGCAGTGTGACTTTGCGTTTTTGATTCAAACGAGGGCGATAAGGGAGCATTGTCGTTCCATTGCTTAATCGGTTTTGCACATAAGTAAGGGTTAGCAAACGATGATGTGAATGGGTAGAACATTAGCCAGCTCTCATTGATTCAGTTTAGGGGTGATATTTCTGCCGTGGTCAGATATGTGCGATCAACTGATTGTAGTGAAATTAACTATCGCCCATGACTGTATATTTGGTTTGTTGATCTAAGTAATCGGTGTATTGCGGCGATATTTTCTATCAGCGATGAAATCCAAGCAGCTTGAATGGTCTGATGAGTTGAATCATAATCAAATCTCAAGGATGCGATGAATTCTCAAGGATGAAATATCAAAGGGCATATGAAATTACATAAATTGGAAGGCTACATTCAATCAATTTATTTAGCGGAATATCATGATAGGCTGCTATTGCTTGATGGCTGTAGCCGTGCAGATATCCCTATGCTCAAGCATTTTATTGTGGGAACGTTACACCGACCTTTTAGCGATTTGAGATTGGTTGTTGTGACTCATATGCATCCTGATCATGCTGGGGCTGCCAATAAGCTGCGTTGCCTAACCGGATGTAAAATTGCAGCAGCAAATGTTTCGGGGCAATGGTATGCAGGGATTGACGGAAAACTGATGCATCTTACTGATCTGCTACTGGCAAAATGGGTAGCCAAGCGGATGAAAAAGCCTCGCCGTAATATATGGTATTCGAGCAAGCTTGAGGCAGATTACAAGCTTGACGATGGTGATATGTTACCAGGTTTCCCTGAATGGGTTGCTCTTGAGACCCAAGGTCATACTGACAGAGATCTGTCACTGCATCATTTGCCGAGCAATTGTATCTATGTGGCAGACTTAATGGTTAAAGTAAAAGGGCGCTACATTCCTCCCTTTCCTGTTTTTTATCCTAATCGATATCGTAGCTCTATAAAAAAAGTAATAGCATTAGAGCCTACATCAATCATTCTTGCCCATGGTGGTGAGGTTTACCCCTCGGAGCAGGAATTTAAATACTTGTTAGAGCAAGCTCCAACAGTTCCAATGACCCATTGGCGATCAGTAAAGTCAAAATTCAGAAAGGCATTTAGAAGAGCGGCATGATCTGGTTTCTTTGGCTGCTACGAATAGTGGCTGGCTAGAAGCTGGAATGGCCGAGCTATCTTACTGTTTTAAAAGCTGTTTAAAATATCATCAATTCCATCAATACTCCCAATTACATCTTTCATATCAAGATCTCATATCTGCAAAAAAGTGCATACTGCATATGCTATTTGTCTAATAACCTAGATTCGATCATGAAATTATATCTTGCGTCATGCTAATTTCCGCAGTGCATAATATTGAAGGAGTATAATATGCAAGATGCAAACGCTAGATTTCCGTTCATAGCTAGAGTATTAGTCCTAAGGCAGTTCCTGTGGGGAGCGGCTTTTTATGGGACCTATGTATTATTAACGAAGTTCTTCCTACAAGAGTTAAACTACAGTGAAGCTGAAACCATCATGATGATGGGGGCTTTTGGGGCTGTGGGCCCTGTATTCTCAGCTGTTGGTGGTTTTGTTGCTGATAGATATATTGGTTCGTTCCGGGCGGTATACATTGGTTATACCACTTACACCATAGGTTTTTTCCTCCTGGGGTTAGGGGCCAGCGATCTGAATGTACCACTGAGTATTTTCTCCATTGCCTTGATTGGCTACGCTCGGGGGCTTTCGGCAACCAGTCCGACAGTACTGCTAGGAAATTCTTACTCGGAAACAAACCGAGAATCTTTCCAGCAGGGCTTGACGGTTAACTATTCTATTAACAACCTCGGTTCATTCGCTTCCAAATACCTATTCCCGTTTCTTGTGGCCTTTTTAGCCTATCAGGGTAATTTCTATATTGCTTCAGGCTTAATGTCGATTACCTTGGTACTGTTTGTTGTCTTCCGTAAGCAATTTACCGCTGTGGGTAATGACATCGACCGCCGCTCAGTGAGCCTCAAGACATGGGTTTGCTTTGTTGTCGGCTCGGCTGCCATGCTGGGGTTAGTTTTCTGGGTGTTCTCGAACCTGGATGCTGGTAAATACCTGCTATATGCGTTGGGTGCCTGTGCGATTATGTATTTCATCTATGAAATTACCCGCGCAACACCTGCTTTTAAGTACAAGATGTGCGGTGTTCTGATCATCATCTTTATCATGATTGTCTTCTACTTCTATTATGGTCAGATGCTCACATCGATGAACATTTATGCCATTAATTTGATGGGCGATCAGATCATGGGCTTTATTCCCATCCGTCCTGAATCAAATGCGGCCTTTAATCCACTATGGTGCTTCATTCTTGGCGCCCCTGTTATCTATATCTATGCTTGGTTGGAGAGAAAAGGATTTTCACCATCAATTCCAACTAAGTTCGCTGCCGCTTTTGTGTTTAGTGCGATTGCATTTGGACTCTTAGGGCTCTCAACCGGTTTTGTCGGGGAAAATGGCAAGATTTCTGCTGATTGGATTTTGTGGGTGCATTTCTTCCAGTCACTGGCTGAGCTGATTGTAGGCGCGCTAGGTGCTGGCTTTATTTTTGAAATGGTGCCACGTTACCTGTCGGCATTTGCGATTGGTTTGCGCTCTGTTGCACTGTCGCTCAGTGGTATCCTGGCAGCGGTGATTTCTACCAAGATTGCGTTGCCTAAAGATCAGGTATTAACCCCTGAAATTATCGATGGTGTTTACGCGAGCTATTTCTATAATCTTGCAGGCTTAGCTGTTGTTATGGCATTTGTTACGTTGTTGTTGTCTAAGGTAATTACGAAGCTGATCCGTAAAGGTGAAGAGCTTGAACAACAAGAATCTGGGCAAGATATGGCTACCGATCATTAAGGTCTTCAATACACCAGGCGCCAGCCAATAGGCTGGCGCTGATTTGCACAATGAATACCATCACTTTCTAATGTTTCATTGCAATCGCTTTTTTTGGTTCTCCCTCTGATACATTCATGCTTGCGCTAACTGATGTCATGTTGACGATATCGACTTCTAATTGATCTTTTCCAAGCAATTCATCGACAAGGTGCTGTGAGAACGGCCAGTAGTTCAAATTGGCATCCAAGGTAATTTCACCAGATACATCTTCCGGAACAATGAAGGTGTAGTCGACGATAGAATAGCCATTTGGCAGGATACGGGTATCCGAGAGTATTCTGTCTACCTCCCAAACGTTGAGATCAACGACATTGCCATTGATATCTCCTAAGGTGACTTTAAAACTGCGGGTGCCAGCTTCTGTCTGACCATCAACAACGGCACCGGAACGGTAGATTTGCTCTTGAGCCGCGGTTTTCACATTAAAGTCAATCCATACTTCTCGCCCTTCTGGGAATCCAGTTGGCAGCTTATGACCAGCGCCGACATTGGCAACTTTAATCTTGATTGTAGCGAGCTGGCCAGCTGTTAGCGTTTTGGGCAGTTCCACAAACTCTATCGTTGCTGCAGAGCGCAGCATCGCGCGTGCGAGCTCGGCACTTTCAGGATCTTCAAAGTATTGGTGGAGGGTAGAGTTACCCCCTGTAAATTCATGGGAATAAATGTGCTTACGTTCTTTACCCATGATGGCTGATTTACCAGGGTTGCTGTTTTGACCAGGGCCTGGTGTCATATGGCAATCTTGGCACTCAACGCCTTGCTCGTTATACGCACTTTCTTGCCATTCATCATAGGTACGCTCGATAGGCGTACTGTTGAACGGATGGGTGACATTATGACAAACAGAGCAGAACTCTGATTTAGTGTGAATATCGGAATACTCGGTTTTGTGGTAGGGAGAGTTGGCATCAGTACGAGGGCCTAATTTCACGTTTTTTACTTTGTTGGGTGACAAGATATAGGCACCATTATCACTGCCGCTGATCCCCGTTATGTTATGGCAAACCTCGCAGTTCACGCCGGGTAAGTTATCGTTGGCCTCATCAAGCGTGGCTGCTGTTGCATTCATACTTGTCATACCGATTGGGCTGTGGCAAGCAATACAAAAATTATCAACTTTGGCATTTGTCGCTTTACTTGCACGTTTGAATAGGGCCCGGTAAATAGGGTCTTCCCATGAATTTGCCATCACAGAGCGTTCCCACTGTTGGTAAATTTCACTGTGGCAGCCTTTACATATTTCAGGGTTTTCGAACATTTCCGGTTTTAGTTGCCGGCCATTAGTCGTTGCCCGCGATGGATAGAACGGCATTTGCTGTTCTATTTGTTCTTGGTTGGCTGGTTTGTGTGGCTTCAGCCATTTTTGCATACTTTCTTCGGCCTCAGTGGCGAAGGAAGTTATTATGAAAATACCGACAAGCACAGCTTGGCTCATTCTGTGAGAGAGCTGTGATATAGGCTGATAGTGTGGTTTGCGATTGTATTGTTCTGAGCGCCAACTCGATGTTGTTTGGTTATTATCCATAAGCTTATCCGTTGAACTTGCTGTGTTTATGTGGATGCCTAGTTAGCTAGACTGAGTGTAGGTAGGGTAAAAAGAAGAAGATGTCACGAATTTGCAATACACCTATATTGGGATAGGGGGAAATAACGAACAAAAATTAGACTCAGAGAGGGTAAGTCAGACGATAATCCCTTAGAATGAAAAACATAGGCTAATTGCCAATGTTTGTATGTATCATGATAAATGTTTGTTTAAGCCTTTGTGTATTATGAATAAGAATTAGGAAATGAAAGTGAAACGAGCCTTTTTAGTCGGTATCACTGTGTCTGTATTGATGATGTCAGGCTGTGGAGAGGAATTACAGCTTACGGCAACGCCAATAAAGAATGTCGATAAAATACATGTAACTGAATTAAACAATATTGATGTGTATTGTCAGACGGGAATTTGTCAGTTTAATTTAGTCGCTAATCAAGAGACAAATGTTACTGTGAACATGCACTATGACGATTCCCGTAGCTTTGAAAAAATCGAAGGCGTCAGTGTTACAGGCAAATTGGGCTCATCGGTACAGATGGCAGATGAAAATTCGTTTACGCTCGATATTTCAGGAGAGAATGAACCATCGAAAGTGCTGGTGGTTGATTATTATCGCAACTGAGTGAATGACTTCATAATGACATCAAACAACAAGTAGCCAAGGCACCACAGTTGTTGGCCTTGGCCGTTTTAGTTTCGGCTATTGATCTAATGACTTTCGTTTATGTCGGTTTGAAGCGCCAGCGCCTGGTTTTTCAGGAACGGGACGCTTTTCTGCAATGAGGTGGCGAATGGCTAACACGGGGTGTTTGAGTAACATTTTCGGCCCGGCATAGCGCATAATTTGCTGAGACAATGATTTGTAATCTGCCTTATAGCAATGAATAGGGCAAAGCCGACAGGTTGGTTTCTTTTCACCGTAAGGGCATCTGTCCAGCCGCGTGAAGGCATATTGGAGAAAGTCCTCGCACTGCTCACAAACCGTGGCGGTTTTATGGTGATCTTTACAGTAGATCCTCACCATCGCTTCGATAGTTTTAAATTCGGTTTGTAGGCTACCAAATAGAATAATTGCCTTGCCTGATGGGATCATAATGGTTTCTCGGCAGCAAAAATTTGCTGAAACATATCAAACATACATGCTGAATATACCTACAAAAACTGACTCAAAAAATGATCTAAATCGTGATTTATATGACAAAAATGCAGAAACTTGTTATGAACATGAAAAAAATATGACTTTTATAGCAAGAATTGACCTTAGATGGGTTGATTTCATTGGGTTTGAGCAGTAGTATCCGCTCCTCTTTTTTTGTGGTGGTGTATATGAGCAGATTTGAGTGCCTTGAAAGAATTGTCGACGAATACCGTAAGAAAGTTCGTGACGCGGAGTTTAATAAACAGAATGACAGTGAAGTCGCTAAAGTCCTGGTTCTGCTTGTCGGAAACTCTATGTTCAACTTGGCAGATGAATTTGCAGATTGGGTCAATCGTGGTGGTGATCGTAGCTACGGTGGTAAGTTTTTTGTCTCTAAGCAGCTGATGACGTTGCTTGAGCCTGTAACTTTCCGCGGTGTAACTGTACGCCGTGATTCGATTAAGCTGTTCAGAATTTCATAACTGGCCAGTTTGTATCGTTTGTTCAATTACTCTCATAAAAGAAAAATTGAAGAACATATTTTTAATCTAGCTTTGCTTCGGTGAAGCGGGATTAGTAGAAAAGGATGCTTAGGCATCCTTTTTTGCATCTGAAAGGCGGTACTTCCCAGTTTGCTTCAGCTGTATCTTTATCGTAAGGCTGAATACTCCTGTGGTTGATTCTGCGGCGATTTGTTTGTATTTTGCGCTCGTGGTTGCTTGAGGTTGATAGCGCTCCTTAAAATCCGTCTGAGAGGCTTATAGGATGTTGTTAACGGTGAGAGCAGGCTGGTTGTTTGACTAGGCTGGATCAGAAGCAAGAACTGTGGTCAGATAATTAGAAATAAATAGTAAAGTCAGTAAAGAGATTCGAATATAATGGATGCAGAATTTTGGCATAGCCGCTGGGCAGAGAACCGTATTGGTTTTCATTTGAATGACATCAACCCCGTACTAAGAAAGTATTGGCCAGTACTTAATACGACCCGCTCCGACTCGGTGCTGGTGCCAATGTGCGGTAAGTCGGTAGATCTGACTTGGTTGGCAGAAAGGCATGATAACGTCATCGGGATTGAACTGAGCGATATTGCGGTTAGGGCTTTTTTCTCGGAGCAATTCTATATTCCAACAGTGACATCGCTCGGCAATGGCCAGTCGATGTACGAGCTTGATGAAATTACCATTCATTGCGGCGATTTTTTTGCAACACGAATTGAGCCCGTAGACGTCGTCTATGATCGTGCGGCTCTGATTGCTATGCCACAGGAAATGCGTCAGATGTATGCAGATAAGTTGCTCTCAATGGTGAAAGCTGGTGGCCGCATTCTTTTGATAACATTGGATTATCCGCAAGCTGAAATGGATGGCCCTCCGTTTAGTGTTGCTAAAGAGGAAGTCGAGCAGCTGTTTAAAGGTTGTAAGATCACACACCTTGGCCGTGGTGAAGCCGATGAATCTCACCCTAGGCGTCAACGTGGCTTATCACGTTTTGCTGAAGAAACGTGGTTAATCGAGGTTTAATCTATTAATGAACAAACAAAAGGAGCCAATTGCTGGGCTCCTTTTGCTATTTAGCTATATAGCATGGCAGCGTAACGTAAATTAGAGTACGACTTTGACATCCGCTGCGGCTTCAACCGCATCATTAATTGCCTGCTCGGTATTGTCACGGCGAGCTAAGGCAACACCCAAGCGACGACGGCCGTTAATCTCTGGCTTGGCAAAGAGGCGTACTTGCGTTTGCGGGCGGGCCAATGCCGTTGCCAGGTTGTCGAAACGAATATTGGCAGAAACCCCTTCAGACAAGATAACCGCTGAGGCCGATGGGCCGTATTGGTTGATTGAATGGATTGGCAGGCCAAGGAAAGCGCGGACATGCAAGGCGAACTCAGATTGCTCTTGAGAGATTAGCGTGACCAGGCCGGTATCATGCGGGCGAGGGGAGACTTCACTAAACAGGACTTCATCACCCTTGATAAACAGCTCAACACCAAACAAGCCATAGCCACCTAATGCATTAACGACCTTTTCAGCAACCTGCTGGGCAGCTGCCAGTGCAGCATCAGACATCTGCTGTGGCTGCCATGATTCACGATAGTCGCCGTCTTCCTGGCGATGGCCGATTGGGGCACAGAAGTGAACGCCATCTACTGCCCGAACAGTCAGTAGGGTGATCTCATAATCAAATTCAACAAAGCCCTCTACAATGACGCGGCCAGCACCAGCTCGGCCACCTTCTTGTGCGTATTGCCATGCAGATTCGATGTCAGCAGGGGTTTTTATCACGCTTTGCCCCTTACCTGATGAGCTCATAATGGGTTTTACGACACAAGGTGTACCAATGCGTTTGACTGATGCTGCAAAGTCATCATATTGGTCAGAAAACTCATAAGGGGAGGTCGGTATAGACAATGTCTCTGCTGCGAGGCGGCGGATACCTTCGCGGTTCATCGTTAGCTTAGTGGCATTTGCGGTAGGGACAATATTCAGTCCATTTGCTTCAAGCTCTACCAGAGTCTCAGTGGCAATAGCTTCGATCTCTGGGACAACATAATGAGGCTGCTCATAGTTAATGAGTTCTTTGAGCGCTTCGCCATCAAGCATATTGATAACATGGCTACGGTGGGCAACTTGCATTGCAGGTGCGTTGGGATATCGATCAACTGCAATGACTTCAAGACCTAAACGTTGACATTCAATCGCGACTTCTTTCCCTAGTTCACCAGAACCTAGTAACAGAACACGGGTTGCATCTGAGCAAGTAGCTGAACCTAACATCGAATTTCCTTACGATAAGTATTGATACTGATGTCGATCATACAGGATTTTTGATGTTGCGCAAACGTTTGCGCGTGTTGTTTTTAAGTGTATTTTACGTTGCTGCGTGAATGCACTGGTTGGTCGCAATTTCGACACTGCAGCCGGGTGGTTCACCGCTAGATAGCAGACATAGCAAGGCATTTGCTTTGTAAAAGTTATGTCATGATTAAAGCGCCGCTATCGAGTTTCAGGCACTTTTTGGTTAACTTATGTCCATTATTCGTTATCGGCAGTATCATTACGATGAAAAAAATATTACTAGGTTTGGCTCTTACCCTTTCAGTTCCATTTTCAGCATACGCTTCACAAAGCGTTGGTGTATTTTTCGGTAGCCCAATGAGTGGGATCCAGTACAAGCAGAATGACTTACGTTTCTCGCTTGGCCTAGATGATTTTGGTGTTGCGGTAGATAAGACATTTAACTTAGGTTCGGTTACGAACAACCCTGAGCTTAATAGCCTGTACACTTTTGTCGGTGCGCAATATGTTGATAATAAGCATGATAAACTCGGTGTACGTTCTGGTGTCGGGTTTCAGGTGCCGGTCAGCCAGTTTGAATTGTACGGCGAAGTCGGCCCGACGCTTTACGTTGTTGAAGATGTCGACCTTGAGTTAGAAGGGGCGCTTGGCGTTCGCTACCGATTTTAAGTCAGTAGGCTGATTGAAAAAGGCTGGGAAAATCCCAGCCTTTTTCAGTACTGTCATTTGATTAACTTAGCTTCCTGGTAATACTGT
This sequence comes from Photobacterium sp. HL06, assembly GCF_059552575.1. Classification (NCBI taxonomy): domain Bacteria; kingdom Pseudomonadati; phylum Pseudomonadota; class Gammaproteobacteria; order Vibrionales; family Vibrionaceae; genus Photobacterium; species Photobacterium sp. HL06. The sequence goes on along the minus strand of NZ_CM183914.1, from coordinate 2,162,609 downwards.
TTGGCACCATCGTGCAGTGGTGCTGAAAGACCGTCTTTCACCATTTCTTCTTTTTTCAGATTAGCGAAAGCTGGATGCAGTTTGCGAAAGGTGTCAAAGTTATTGAATACCGATTTCACGACCTGGTAAATCAACTCTTTATCAATTTGTGCTGACGATACGAATGTAGCCCCTACACCGAAGGTCTTCACATCTTGAGCTGACCCCTTGTACATTCCCCCTGGTACTGTTGCAACGCGGTAAAAGTCATTCTCTTCAACTAATTTGTCGACCACAGGCCCAGACACTTCCACGATCACGCTGTCACATGATGTCGTCGCTTCTTTGATTGCGCCGCTTGGATGGCCAACGGTATAGATCATCGCGTCGATTTTGTTATCACACAGGGCTTTTGACTGCTCTGATGCTTTTAGCTCCGACACCAGGGCAAAGTCTTTGTTGGTCCAACCGAGGGCTTTCATTAATACTTCCATGGTACCTCGTTGGCCGGAGCCTGGATTACCAATGTTAACGCGTTTGCCTTTTAAATCTGCGAATGTTTTTATTCCGGAGTCAGCTCTAGCGACAACAGTAAACGGTTCGGGGTGGATAGAAAAGACGGCTCGTAGAGATTTGAAAGGGCCATTGCCTGCAAATTTACTGGTGCCGTTATAGGCATGGTATTGCCAGTCTGACTGGGCGATACCTAAATCAAGTTCGCCAGCGCGGATGGTATTAATGTTATAGATAGAGCCACCGGTACTCTCTACCGAGCAGCGCACGCCATGCTCTTTTCGGTCTTTATTGACCAGCCGGCAAATGGCGCCCCCCGTAGGGTAATACACACCGGTAACTCCTCCGGTACCTATGGTGATGAAAGAATCGGCGTGGGTCGAAATTGAAAAGAATAAAGAAATAATGCCGATTAGAATAGACGTAAAACCAAGGTGCTTCATATAAGGATCCTCTGAGTGAACATACTTCTGTGTACGATTAAAAAGTATAGAAGGGATGCTGTAACTCTCTCTCCGGTATCGCAAAAATAAGCTATTGATCAAATAACTCGATGGAACAAGAGTGTTGGAGGTATATTTATTGCGTAACTCGGTGGAAAAAAATCCCCGACTTGCGGGGATTCTTTCAAATATTAAGCTGGTTCGCTTTCGACTATTGCCTTTTTATTTTCCCAGTGAGTAATAAAGGCAACAGAAACGACGATAATTGCCGCTCCAAGCCACAGACGCCCAGGTGGAACCCAACCAAAAACGAGCCAACCTGCCAAAACATTCAAAGGAAGCTTGGCATGATCGAAGGGCTGAACAAAAGAAGCATCAGCCACGGCATAGGCTTTAGCAATCGCCCATTGAGCCAGTGCCGTCAGCAAACCTGCACCGATAAGCAGTAGCCAGGTCAGCCCTTGTGTTGGCATGGCAAACTCAGGTGCCGCCAGGAAGAGATTAAAAGGTGTGATAAGGAGCAGTAGGTAAACGACCATGGTTGTCGGTGAGTCATAGACAGACATCTTCTTCACCATCAGCGAATAACTTGCCCAGAAAAAAGCTGCGCCGACAGGCAATAATGACGCCCAGTTAAAGACATCTGCCCAAGGTTCCAGAATGATCATTGCACCCACGAAACCGGCCAATGTGGCCAACCAGCGTGCTGTTCCGACTTTTTCCTTCAGGAACAACCCAGAACCGATAGTCGCAAACAGCGGAGAAGTCATTAGTAGTGCGATACCTTGCCAGATTGGCACAGGGTAGGCGAGTGCCCATAGCCAGAGCTGAATACCGATGACGGAAAGAAAGACGCGTAAGCAATGCAGGCCAAAGTGATTGGTCTGCAAGGCACGCCGCAACCCAAGGCTTTTTAACCATGGAAAAATAGCGATAAGGGCAATGAAATATTGGATAAACGCAACAGTTGTCGACGGCAGGTGAAGCATGACACTCAAGTACTGGGCCAAGCTATTAACAATAGCGAAGGCAAGTCCTGCAGTAAGCATCCAGCTGGCGCCTTGGATCGGATTATGATGATGAGACATGGGTAAGTGAGATGGCTACTATAAGAAAAACTTTAGGTATCATACTCTGGCCATAATGAGGATGAAACTGATTTATAAAGAAAAACCGCCATCAGGCGGTTTCTCAAGAAGCGGATTGTTCTATAAGGTTGCTATGCAGCCACATAGGTTAGAGGGACATCCGGGTTTAATGCCTCAAGTGTATTCTGGGTATCCGCTAGGTGGCTAATTGTGCTGTCAGATTTTTCAACCAGCGCTGCTTCTTCAATCTCAGATAGCGGGTAGCCAGCCATGTTCATGTTAACAAGTGCAACTTGAAGGGGCGGTAAGCTAGGGTTGAAAGCGGCATTTTCAGCATACATACCAACAAAGGTATTGCCGTCTTTTGCTTTCAGGGCAACACCGCTGAAGTTTTTGGTATACGGTGCGTGAGAGATATTCGCAGCCTGGCAAGCCTGCTTAACCAGAGCTTCAGTCGCTTCAGTTTTCAGTCCATGATCAATCTTAGCCATTAGCGCATCTGTAATGTTCAAATCGGCGGGGCCAAATGATTCAGGTAAGTACTCTTGAAGTGTTTTTGCTGCACGTGCAGGAAGCTGGACAACTAACTTATTTGCCGTCGTTAGTTCATTCATGAACTGGCGGCAGTGGCCGCAAGGGCTGTAGTTGATTGTGATATCTGAAATACCCGTTTCACCTTTTACCCAAGCGTGGCTAATAGCAGATTGCTCGGCATGGATAGTTTGGCCAAGTGATGCACCGATAAATTCCATGTTGGCACCAAAGTAAAGGCGACCAGACTCACCGCGAACAATAGCACCTACAAAGAAGTTTGAAATCGGAGCAACGGAATAAGCAGCAGCAACAGGGAGAAGGGCAACACGCAACTCACTGTCTGTCATCTGTGTTTTAGCGAGCAATTGGTCGAATACTTCAGGGCTCAAAGTTGCATCAAAGTTTGCATCTTCTAAAACAGGCTTAAGTGCAGTAGCCAGATCAGAGGGTAAAGCGCCTAAAGCATCCATTACTTTAGTATGCATGAGTTGTCACTCCGTATTGTGTATGGAGAAACATTGTAGGCGCAGGGATTAATTCTATGTGTGATCTTTGTCACATATAAGCAATCACTGTTGCATTGATTACATAAATGAGAGTGGTGTCACACAGCTTTTGAATTTTGTGTCTTTATTTATCAATAAGTTAACGATGTATTCGATTACCTGCATATAAACTGCATATTTTTGCTGTTAACTGAATACTTTCAAAATAACAGGAAAAAGCACCGGTGCCAGGATTGAAGTCATTACGCCACAAATAACAAGGGCTAGCGAGCTGAAAGCTCCCTCTTGATAGTTTTCTTCAGCAGCTTTTGCTGTACCAAGCGCGTGTGACACCGTCCCCATTGTCAGGCCTTTTGCGATAGAGGCTTCAATACCAAACAATCGAAACAAGGGATAACCCAATACCGCACCAAATAAACCCGCGATAATAACCATGATTGCGGCAATGGCAGGTACACCGCCGATTTGTTCTGAAACGGCCATAGCAATCGGAGTAGTGACAGATTTAGGCAAAATACTGGCTGTTAGCTGCGGATCGGCACCGAGTGAAAGCGCAATGCCAGCGCCGGTTACCATGGATAAGACACTTCCTGTCAGGCACGCAGTGAAAATGACTTTCCATTTTTGCCTAATCTGTGACAGTTGCTCATAGAGCGGGAATGCAAGGGCAACAACCGCAGGTTCGAGCAGGTAGTTCAACCACTTGTTTTGCTCAAAATAAGTGTCATAAGGTACACCCAACCACACCAGTAAAGGAATGATAATAAGCAGGCAAATTAATAACGGATTAACGATAGGGTGCTGAATGTGTTTGGAAATAAACCGGGACAGATAAAAAACAATTAGTGTTGTAGCCAACCAGATCATTATTTTTCCTTGTAGTGAGTTGCCACGCCAATAACCAGAAAGACAATCAGGCTGCTGCCAATGGTGCTAAGTAAAATAGGTAGGGTATTTGCGGAGAGTAAATCTAGGTAGTTGACCAGGCCAACACCAACTGGGACGAACAACAGTGCCATGTGGCGGATCAATAAGTGACAGCCCTCTTTCGCCCAATGTGAGGGGATGAGCCCCATAGAAAGCACAACAAACAAAAGCAACATGCCGATAATACTGCCAGGAATAGCCAGATGGCTGAGATGCTGGATTCCTTTACCTATAAACAGGCAAATAAGAATAATTGAAAAGGAACGTAGATATGCCATGAGCCTTATTCCTAGTGAAGAGACTCATTTATCATACAAAACAAATGTGATCTAAGCCACAAAAATATTGTGTGTCGATTTACCTGTAGTTAGAGGTAAGACACGACAACAATAGCAACACCTGCCGCTGCGAGTAACAACACCGAAATTTTGTGTAACAGGCTGTATTTCACAATATGCTCCGTTGCTGATTCTAGCCTAGGCTCCTCCGGTGTCGCTTCAGCGGGTAACCGAGGTTGCTTATCAAAGGTATGAACGAGTCGGCATGTTTTATCAGGGATAGGCACACGAAAACCAAAGTGGGGGATGACCTCGATGGGGATCGACATGACACCGTTGATATCTAGTTTTTTAGTCAGCGATATAAGCAGGGTATTGAGGTCGAAGTGGTTGCTGTTGTCGTCTTCGTAGGGATCTAGCTGGATGAAAGTTTTATCAAAGAGCGACTGGGCACTGATCACCTCGCCGGCAAAATAGCACAGTGTTTCAAGTAAGCGAGACTCGTGAACGGTCAGCTCGGTTTCGGTGTTATCTTGCCATACCAATAAACGTAGATCAGGTTCGAAGTCCACGTTTTCAAAGCGATAGCAACGTGTTAATGCTTTTGTCGTCATATCAACCACTTAAATTCCAACAGGCATTGTATATGCTCCCAATGTATCCCTATGTCATTGATGAGAATGAGCATGATGAGAGCATTAGAAGATCAATAATATTTGGACTCAGACTGCTGGGCTGAATGAGTAAAATCTGACTTTCGTTCAGATACATTCGTAAATACATTCGTAGATACGTTCGTAGATACGTTCGTAAATACCTTCGTTATAAGTGTTGTTGGCAATTGCATTAAGTTCAAACGTCGAAATCAGGATAATGTCTCAATAAAAAGCCCTCCAGCTATAGAAGCGAGAGGGCTCAGATAAAAATATCAGGTTTTACGGTTAGTTAGTCGACAATGAGCCAGAGTTCGGTGATGAATACATCTGCCGAATTTCTATACCATGCTGTCTACATACTCATATACAGCTTTGAGGATCTCCATTTTTTTCTCGTCAGCTTGATGGATCATGGCTGTAGACTCGAGATTTTCCATGTAGGCAGGTAGATTTGACTCAAAGTAATCCTGGCAGTGGTGTTTCCACTGTTGCTGCTCTTTGTAATCTAGCGTCATAGGGAAATTTCGGGCGCGGTAACGAAACAGCAATGGCTTGATACGCTTGTCGCTAACGTTTAGCTCCATCGTTGCCAGCTCTTCAGGTGCTGCCTGGCGAATAATGTCGATAGTTGAGCGATCGGCATTTGAGAAGAAACCGTCATACAGCATGGCATCGACATTGGTGTTGGCGCTGAATTCACGTTCGACGCTATAGATAGCCAGCAGCTTCTCTCGTACCTCTGGGTGTGACTTCAATATCTGCAGATGCTTCAGGCACGCTTCACGGTCAATCCCTATGCGGGCGGCATCCTCAGCACGTAGCGTTTTGGCTGGTGCTAATACCGGGCATTTGTTCAGGTGAACCAACTTAAGCGGTACCGGCAGCTCATCCGCCCCTAAGTCGGCACGCTTAGTATACAGACGCTCGCGCAGCTCGTCGGCAGACAGTTCCAGCAGCGGGGTAGGGTCCATTGACAGGTTCACGGTGATCACCGCGTTCTTGTTATCCGGATGCCACGCCATAGGCACAATCCAACTGGTATTGCCGCATTCGACCCCGAACATGCCAGAGACATGCATTAGCGGAGTCATCTCAACAATATCAATCAACTCTTGCAGCTTACGCTTGTTGCGTAGGGTAAAGAAGTAATTGAATAGCTTAGGCTGGTTCTGCTTGATGATTTTCGCCAGCTCAATGGTCGCGTAGACATCGGCCATCGCATCGTGGGCATTAGCGTGCTCAATGCCGTTCTCTACTGATAGTTTCTCCAGCTTAAAGCTTGGGAAACCGTCTTCATTGGTCGGCCAGTTGATGCCTTCCGGGCGAAGGGCATAACAGGTACGCATAATATCGAGCAGATCCCACCGTGAGTTGCCGTTCTGCCAGCTCCAGGCGTACGGATCGTAGAAGTTACGATATAGAGTGTAACGGGTAACCTCGTCATCGAAGCGAACATTGTTATAGCCGATCACACAGGTATTTGGCTTAGATAGCTCAGCGTGGATGCGGGCAATAAATTCCGGTTCAGACAGCCCCTTTTCATGGGCTTCCTGAGGTGTGATCCCCGTGATCAGGCATGCTTCAGGCGAAGGCAGGTAGTCCACTGGCGGTTTGCAGTAGATGACCAGGGGCTCCCCGATGACATTGAGATCCATATCGGTACGCACACCCGCAAACTGACACGGGCGATCCGTAGAGGGTGTAGCGCCGAAGGTTTCGTAGTCCAGCCAAAACAGTGTCGGCTCATTTGTATTATTCATAGTATTTTCCAGAAGCCACCGAATTCGTATTAAGTGTTTGTTCTAACAATGGCTTTTCAATGCTATACTGTACAAATATACAGTAGTAAATTCCTGCGCAATAACGTTTGGGATTTGCATTTGCGTCCAAATCTGCGTCCAAAATGTTGCGCCTTGCGTCCAAAACTAGTGTCCATTCAGGGAACGAAAACAAGGTATTAGTATGAGCATACTCGATCGACAACTTAAACTGATTTCCAAGCAAGAAACCTATGATGGTCCAACAGAGCTAAACGATGGTGAAGGGCTCATAGCTCGCATCACATCCTCTGCGGTTATCACCTTTCAGTATCGCTGCCGATTCAACGGTACAAACCTTAGAGTCAAGATTGGTAAGTATCCCGCAACTTCCCTGAAAGAGGCAAGGCGGAAACATAAAATCATGATGGAATTGAGGGAATCTGGCCGAAATCCCGAGATTGCGAATGGGGTTGGTGGTAGTGGTGAGCAAGATTTCGTCACTTTAGACGACTGCATTAACTACTGGCTGAAACACTTTGTCCCCACCTTAAAGAAGGGGACACAAGCACTTTACCGATCCTTCGCCAAGAACTACTTCCTTGGAGCTTTCCCCGATAGAAACGTTGAAACCATACCCGCCCGAGAATGGATGCAGTGGTTGGATGTTATACCCAAGCTACCTCAAGATGCAGGATTCAGAGTGAGACCAGCGTGCTCAGTTCAAGGAAAATAACGGTAGGAATGGCAATCCCTTTCAACGTTATTTGACACAGAAATGGGTTCGCTGGCTCACTCCCAAAGGGCGAGTTTACTTGGCTGCTATGCGTTGTTACCGATTATTAATTTAGAACCACTAGATTTTCAAATCGGTGCCTAGCCTAGGAGCCAAGTAATTCTCGCTGAAACGAGCATCTTGAGGTAGCTTGGGTATATAGCGCCGAAAAGCCCAAAACCGCCAACTCCATCTTTACCACCCTACGAGCCAGCCTCAATTTCTGCAAAAGCAAATTCATTATTGAAAGAACCGATCTAGACCGCATCAAAAAACAGAACGTCGGCGTAAAAGCCGAAAACGGTAGCCGCGTTCCTACCTGGTCTGAATTAGCGCAAATCTGGTTAGCCATTGAACGCAGCCGAGCCAGCACTTCTAACAAAACCCTTCACCAACTCACTATGTTATGGGGCAACCGGCTATCAGAGCTGCGCCTTGCCCGCCGTTCTCACTTTGATATGAAAGCCGGCATTTGGACCGTACCTAAAGAACTCAGCAAAACCAATAAGCCAATTCGAAGACCAATTCCCACCAAAGTCCGATCAATCTTAGAACGCGTTATGGCGACATACGACGACGTGTTATTCCCAGGGCAGGACCTCAATACCCCAATCAGCATTGCAGCAGCAAACCGCTATATACGCCGCATACGCGAGAGCCTGCCACTAGAACACTGGCGGACGCACGATTTCAGGCGCTCGCTGTCTACAGGCGCCTCTGAACTTGGCGTAATGCCCCACGTAGTAGAGAAGATGCTAGGCCACGAATTAGGCGGCGTACTGGCCGTGTATAACAAGCATGATTGGTTGGATGATCAGCTTGAGGCATATGAGTTGTATGCTGATAAGTTGACAGGCTTTTTAGACATAAATGACGGGTAAACTATTTACTCTATCAATTCCATATGGTTACATACAAAACGCTGCGTTGTTGGTGTGTGGTGTATGAAAGGGCCGGGTAATTGGTAGCAAGATAAGCGAATTCTATTTGTTAATCTTCTTCGTATATTTGCAGATATGAGGAAGATATACAAACACTGTTCCTTGAATATAATGTTATATTTACAATTTAGTTAGGTGGAAAATGACTGAAAAAGAAACAGGTGTTTTTGTATACGCTGACGAATCAGGTCACTCTGGCAAAGACATTTTCAATGAAAAATCTCCATTATATTATCAAGGTGCACTAATATCCGTTAACGATATTGAACCAATTGTCTCTCCTATTGTTGAAAAATATTGCGATGAGAATAGCCTAGAGCGCTTACACGGCTTTGAGCTTGGCGAGCAAAAAGTAAATGAACTTTGCTTGGCTCTGTTGGATGCTTTAAAAGATACTGATTGGCAGTTCCATTATACGGTAATCGAAAAACGCTACATTGCTCCAACAAAGTTTGTAGATACTGTCTTTGATTCTTACGATAATCCAGCAGTTCATCCATTATGGTATTTGACGGATCTATTTAGGCATACTTTGTGTGTTCTCGTAGATGACATGATGGAAGGCGGTTTAGATAAACAGTTTTGGGATTACTACTTAGCTGATGACTTGGATGGTTTAATTGAGGTAGCAAAAGTCTTGTTGGAAAGAGCTCCGTATATTTATGACCCACGGGCTTGTGAAGTGGTGATGGATGGTCTTTCATATGCTATTGATAATCAGGATATATTCACACTTATATCAGCTAAAGGGAAAAGTGCATATAAAAAGCAAACCCCTAATATAATCGCATTTTCAAGCTTACTGACCGCAACGCATAGATTCTGCAAGCCTCGTGGATTAGGTGTTGCAGAGCTTATTCATGATCAAAGTGATGAGTTTAAGGGGACTATGCGTGAATATCATAAGATGTTCTTTGGTGTTGATTATGAGGAAGATAAGTTTGGTGGTATACCTCGCTTTGAACAAGTCGAATATAACTTAGGTGAGTTTAAGTTAGAGTCTTCTAAAAAGTCACATGGCTTACAAGTGGTAGATTTATTTCTGTGGCTTATTCAACGGGATATTCAAGATCAAAACCTCCTGTTAACAAAAAGCCGTATATTGGAGAACTCTGATGACTTTAGGATTTCTCGTGGAATGTCATTAGCAATAATAAAAGCTCGACAGTTCCAAATTATGCAGCAGGAGCTTACTCCTGAACAGCTAGAAGCTGGCAAAAGATTAAATAAGAAAATTTTAGAAAATCAATCAGCTAAGATGGCTAAGTAAATATACAAAGCAATCAAGGTGACCCGTTACACTCGGCGGTTTTGGTCTGAAGTTCGGTGTTTTTGGTGAGTTCAGTGTGGGGCACCTTATTGCAGGCGTTAGGCTACTTTATATTGAATTGTTTAGCCTAAACTAAAAAGGAATAAAAATGGGAATACAGCAGTTTGATCCGACCATTTATGAAATGGAATATTTACCTCAAAGACTACAGTCTTTAGATGCATGTATATTGGCATGTCACGCGATATTAAATCAGCAAGTTTCGAAAAATAAACTTGAAATGGTGTTAGGAGAATTTACTTTAAGTCAACCAGACTTGAGTCTGTTTGTTAACCTAGGACTAGACGCAGGCCTTGTTGCTAATCGAACTTTACTAAATTTTATGGGAATTAAATTGGATAATGGCGGGATCATAAATCAAAACTACGGGTTAAACATATCTGAGTTTGGTTTGCCACTAGTTCCTGTTTCTACTGCAATTCAGGTACTTAATCCTAGTATACCTTCAAATGAATTACAGCTCCTATGGGTAGAAGCCCTTTATACTGCGAGTAAGTCAATTGCGCACTTCACGGAGACTGGCGCAACGATTCAAGTCGCTAGATTAGGATATGCGTGTCATGCCACATCAGTTTTAGTCAAAAAATACTTTTATGAGGCACAGTCAAAAGAGTCTCCTGCTTCTATCGTTCCGCCGCGAATAGCGCCTAGGTTGGGTACTGTTTGGGATGCAGTAAACCCCTGGGAACGAGCACGATGTTAGTGTTGGCATAGCCTAACAAGGCAATTAAACGGAACAAAAACAGTCGGCTTTGTTTCGTTCCTCAACAAGTATAACCAACAATTTTTGTCCGCTTATTGCGGCGTTAGATGCAATTGATAATAGGAGACATTAGTGTCAGAAAATGAAGCTATAAAGGCAATGATCTTAGCATCAGCTCCCGAAAAGTATGACGAGATACTAAATCTATGGGAGCAATATGAACCAAGCTTTAGTTTACGTGAAGACTGTAGTGGTTTTTCTCTGAGTGTGATTTTTGGTTCTGTTGTATTTGATCATAAATCAATGTGCCAAATGTGGTTACTAGGCTTCGCTGCACAAAAAGCGTTTCATGCTTATTCACCATTAATTACATTGTCAAACCTGTTTCCTATTCGGATATCGAGTGATTCGCTTCCTGATGATGCTCTACAAAAGGAGCAGCTAAATCAATTTTCTTCGTTGATGGATGACATTATTAAAATAAAGTCAATCTCTGATATCTCAGAGTTTACTTGGCCTAGCGCTATACCGCATCCAGAGCAAGGCAAACCAGAAGATATTGATGGTTCGATGGTGTTCGATTTAAATTGTATCTCTGGAGCATACTGCTTTTTACACGAGCTTCAACACGTTCGATTTGGTGTTGATGGTACTGAACTGGACATATATCAAGAAGAACATGCATGTGACAAATTTGCACAATCAATGCTTTTAGATGATGTCGCAAAGTACTCAGAAGTTTCGGGGTACGATAAAAATACAGTCGCTAACAAAAGAGCTATGAGTATTGGTTTAGCTTCTTTCTTATTATTCGCTGTTACACCAAAAACTCGTTGGGGTAAGACAGAAACCCATCCAAAAATTAGTGAACGAATTTACAACTTAGTTGAGGATCTGGAATTAGGTGAAAACGATAATTTCTGGTTGTATTTTAGTAGCTTAGCCTTGGGTATAGCTCATTTTCATAGTGTGCAAATAGAACCAAAGATCGTCAGTAATATAAAAGACTTTTGCTTAAGTATCATTGAAGCTTTGGATGCTAGCATCTAACAGTACATTTAAGAGGGATTCAAAACGCGTGGCATTTGTGGTTTGAATCCAATTTCGTGTTTACAGTGGTCAGTTTAAGTTATGGGGTAAGCGTTTTTCACCCCTTAATGCGGCGCTATAAGAAAGGGATTAGATTTTGAGTACTCACACAAGAAAATTTCTAAATAAAAGGTATATTCAAGAAGATATAGAGTTAAATGAATACGTTACTGAAGCAGTAGACTTCTTAGAAAGTACAGATGCATTTGTAAGGAACGCAGAAAAAGAAAATAAAGAAAGTTTAACTAAACAGGTTCAATGGCACATAATGCATGACATGTATGAAAGAAGTTATGAATATGTGTGTGGCTCGCTAAGCCTTTTTATTGTTGAGCAGCTCCAGTCATGTGAAGCTTCTTGTAGAACCGCTATTGAGGGGGCGGTTAATCTTCACTTTGTTAGTTTGGGCGATTCTCTTGGAAAGATTGTTGCGTATTTTAAGAATCACTTTGAGGTTGAGAGAAAACAAAATGTTAATTGGAAAGCTTCTGTTGACTCATCAAATGTAGAAGAAAGTATTAAAGAATACCATAGGTCGTTGATATCTAGAAAAGACGATGCCTTGAGTTCGTATGAGGCAGTTCTAAAAAAATCGATGCTTGAAAATGAAGTTGACATTGATAAATTTGAAGCCAAATGGCCGAGTGCTTATGATAGGTTTCGACTTATTGACGATGAAATTGGTTACAGGACGATATATGTTGCACTTTGCTCTCAGTCTCATAATGATCCAGAGGACTTGTTGAACCATTTTCTCTGTCGGGCTATTGGGCACGATGGATTTACTACCGCCAAAAGGGCTGAACAATACTTCTTTTCTCTTTATATGGTTTTGCAATCAATTAAGTATCATATTATGGCTAGTGCCATGTACTTAAGTAAGTTCGATATATCATGTAAAGAACTTACTCTTAAATATAACGAGATATTGAATTTAATAGGATTAAGTCAGCAACATAAAGATAGCCTTTTAAATGAGCTATCCAACAGTGATTAGTATTCCCATAACAATCAAGGCGATGCGATTTACTCGGCATTTTTGGTATGGAGTCCGGTGCGCTTGGTGAGTTCATCAAGGCGTATCTTATGACCGGCGCTGGAGAATCCCCACAAAATCATATTGTAAACATTTGCTTTTAGTATGATTTCTAGCCTTGTGAATTTGAACCAAGGTATTGATTTGTCGGTGACTTGTAAAGTATCTGAGTATCACACATCCTAATTTCATTCTTTTGTTTTTGTGATAAATCCATTAGATCTGAAGATAAAGAACGTGTCTACTTATTGAATAGTAAAGGGATTTTGTGGGGATTCCTCAGTACCCGGCGTTAGCTGCACTAGGATATAAAGTAACTACTTTAAGGTTAAAATATGAAAGAAGTTAAAGAAGAAGTTGTTCAATTAATCAATAATCTTGACTTTTATTTAGCAAGTGAGAGGTTGTTAAAACAAAGTGAGATTGTAATTGATACATCACCATTGTTATCAGATCAGCTAGCTTTAGCTGCAATTAGGCTAAAAAATGAAATTCGAAGAGGCTCTTTTCAAAATGTTAAAAGAGAGTATGAGTTAATTAAGTGTATAGAAGTTAAGTCCATTGAAAAAGATAATCTTAAAAATGAAATTATTGAGTTTCTTGAGTGGGTTGAAAAAAACACTATAAAAAGTGTTTTGGGAAATATAAAAGCTTTATTTACTAATGAAGCGCATAATGAAAATTTTGCTGATTTTATTGATAAGATGTTATTGTCAAATGCGTATCATAATAGAAACAAACCAATTAGTGACTTTGTTATAAATGAGGGTTGTTATTCTGAATTTGTTAAGCGAATTGATGATGGAGCTCAACTTAAAGAAAAGTACAATAAATTTCTCACATTGAAAAATGAAATTGACCTTCTTAATAATCAATTTAAAAGTCAATTTGTAGTTAAACCAAGATTTTCAATTACTGATAACGTGAATGATTATATGAAGAATTGGGAAGAAATTGTTTTATGTGAAATTGGTGATTAGCAACTATAAAACAATCAAGATGATGCGTTATACTTGCGGTTTTGCTATGGAGTCTGGTGTGCTTGGTGAGTTCATCGTGGTATACCTTATTGTAGGCGTTAGATTGAATATGTCTTCAATTTCGAATCAATTCCATATTAAAATCATGGTCATGTGTAGAACTTAAAAATATTGGAGTGTTCTATGGAACCAAGTGCAATATCTGAACTAGTTGGATTGCCTGTAAATACAATCCCTGTAATTGCAGCACTTGCAATAGGTGCAGCTATGTCTATTCGTGATGATAAACGAGCGAGCTCTACTGAAAAGCAGGAAGCGGAGATAGCATTATCTAATGCTTTTCACAGTACGGAAGGATATTACAAAACCCTACATGCGGGAGCTAACAAGGATTACGCGAGAGAGTCTGAGATAGCACACCTGTGGGAACTCGCTTCAGTAAAACTACGCAAGTTTAATAAAGGGCTAGCTAAAAAATTGAGTTATAAATCAAAGTTCTGGCGAGAAGGTGGGGCGTGGACAGATGAGCAGATAGAGCGTGCCGATATCAGCTTAGAAGCTGTGAGTAATTCTGGTCTCTTAACATTTGGTGCGTAAATAACCTAACAAGTTGCTTAAGAGCGACTCGCAACGCGTGGCATTTTTGGTTTACTTTTAGTTTAGTGTTTACGGTGCTTTGCTGGGGCTTGGTTATTGTGTTGTCCAGCCCTTAGCAAGGCGTTTGAATCGTTAGGAAGCTTCGAAGAATAGAGGAGCATGTAGTGAAGTATAAGATTCCAGGGATATCATTATTTGTTACTTTTTCCGCTTGGTTATGGCAGCAATGGTTAGTGGATTTAGTCAATACTGAAAGGGTTGATTTCCCTTGGTTTTGGCTTTTTTTACTGTCTGTATTTTTTGTTATCGGTGTAGTTTATTCTGACCTCTTTAATGAACAGTCAAGACTAAAAAAATGGATTGATGGAAAAAGGCGAATATTTTCAGTTGATCACTTTGTCTTAGCATCGATTGTTAAAGATGAGAAGCCTTATCTTAAAGCGACTTGCGGAATAAATTTTCTATCTCGAATGAATAATGTTCATATTACTATTCAAGTAACTCAGTATGTTTCAACGGAACACGCAAAGAGTAAGTTTATACTGCTTCAAGATAAGCTTGACCTCACCGATAAAAACCTCAACAAAAAGTATATCTTTGCTACATTTCCAAAGCGTGTTTCTAAAGAAGTGGCTGTAGGCTATCCCTATTGGGGCGATAGTCCTGACAATAGTTGGGCTGGAGATGGGGTACACGTAGTAACTCTAACGGCCCGATCTTTTCTTAGAGTTCAAAAAGAGCACTTCCTAATAAGTGCAATTCGCAATCCAGGAGGCGGCCCAGAACCCGTACTTCTATTTGGTGGTGAAGAGACTAAAGGCTTTTTCGAAATTCTTGAGCCAACTATAAAGACACCAAGGTGACGCGTTATACTCGGTGGTTTTGGTATGGAGTCAGGTATTCTTTGAACTGGCGTAATTTACGTTCGGCCTTACCAAAAGCGGCCATTCCCATGACCGCTTTACCGTCTACTTCCCACAACCACCAACATTCACTTTCCATTCTTCAACCGCAGATCGTAACCACCGCAGCGGCATCATCGTAACTGGATCGGGAAAGCCGCGAGTCTTCCGCCACTTGTAAATGGTGGCTTTGCTGGAAATTTGGAACATCTCCAATACTTCTTTATGGCTGATCAATTGCGGTGATGACTGTTCATCTAAGGTTGATACAGTTGGCTCTGATTGTGTTGCCACTTCTTCAGTTTTAAACTGTGACGGTGTCACGTTAATGTCTGTTTTAACACTATAAGAGACATCAACAGTAGGGTAGTTAGTGTATTCGTACATTTTTTGATCCTTCATCAAGTTCAAACCAAGCAATATCGCCGTCTGTTTCAATAAAACTAGAGGATAACAAGGACAGGCATAGTTAGAAGTGCCACATTCATAGCTGAACGCAACTCATGAGAAGCAAAAATCTTTTACTCAAATGCTATTTGTCATTCAGCAATACTTGGAAACCAAGCTTTAGTTGATAGCAATAGATTGAAGCCATAACAAGGCTCCAGTGTGTAGATGTAGGATAGGCCAAAGGAACGTTAGTTAACTCGTTAACCTGTAACCGTGCGTCTTACTGCGGTTAAGTTGTGTTGTTGCGAGTTGAATTGACTGGGCTGTCCCTATAATCAGGGCTCGCTGTCGCTCAAATCGGGTACAGGCTTTCAACCATTCACGTTGTTCGATGTGTAAGCGTTCGAGTAACGGTGGGACTGAGGAAGAAATGTAACCGGTTTTGCCTTCGCGTATTTGGCGACCAGTCCATTCAACGAGCTCAAGATAGTCATGTAGACGAAGTGGTATGCCTTTCATAATCGTATTGGTTGGGTTACCAATGAATGGATGGAGGGAAGGCGCTGTCAATTGTTCGCTCTTCAATGCCTCGATCCTTGCTTTAACAGATGTATGCTCAGATTGTTCAGGGGTGTTAGCTATTCCTGCGCGAATAGGGTTGAGGTCGACGTATGCCATTGCGGCAGCAAGAGCTTGTTCATCTAATAGTGCTTGGCATTTATATCGACCTTCCCAAAAATGGCCGGTACATTGATCTTCTTTATTAGCTTTTGTCGCAATATCAAGATTTAGCTCACGCATAAACCAACTGAGGTCAGCTAGACGTTTTCGCCAGTCATCGATAATAGATTGGCAGGCAATTGTGGCAGCTTCGCTTGTTAAGCTGTTGGTTTGGTATTGCTGTATCAGAACAGGCTGTTTATGGAGAGAGCTCCAGCGCTCAATGATCTGTTCACTGGAGAGTTTGTCAGCTTTTTCTTTGTCGATGTGTACAACCAGGTGGTAATGATTATTCATCACTGCATAGGCGCATATATCAATGCAATAAATGCTTGAGAGCTGCTTTATTCGTTGTTCAATCCAACCACGCCGATGTTCGTAAGAGGTTTTAGTCAGCTCATCAAAACCACATAGGAAAGTGCGTCTAACACAGCGAGAGACACAGTGATAATACGGTGTTGTATCGACGTTTATCTGCTGGTGGCGTGCTGTTGTCATGTATCCTCCTTGATCCCATATATTCATTATATTGGATTGTTGGTCGGGGTGTCGGGCGAACTTTAAAAGCTTGGAACTGTTTGGAGTTTATCTGAAACTGATTAGTTTCAGGTTTTCAAGTCATGCCTGTCCTGTTTTATTAAACAAGCGCTGAGTTATATCCAAAAGCTTTATGCCATCGAAAAAAGGCTTAAAGACAAGCCTGCGCCAGAAAGGTACACGGTACGTCAAAAAGAAAGCATCCCCATACTCAACGCACTCAAAGCCTGGCTTGAAAAAGCCGTTTCACAACTGCTTCCTGAAAGCCCGATGGGAAAGGCGGTCAATTATACGCTCAAGCAATGGACCTACCTTGAAAAGTACGTCGCGGATGGCGATTACCCGATAGACAATAACCGTGTCGAGCGAGATATCCGTCCGGTTGCGACCGGTCGGAAAGCCTGGTTGTTCGCGGATACCCAAAGTGGGGCGAATGCCAGTGCGACCCTGTTCAGTATTATGCTGAGTTGCCGGGCAAATGGCGTTGAACCCTACGCCTATCTGCGTCACGTCCTGACAGAATTATCTCAACGTGGTGAAGGCTGTGATGTCGGTGATCTGCTGCCTTTTACCTTCAAGCACTCTCAATAGCTAGGTGGGTAGGAATACCCGCTTACGATTGTTCAGGGGTGTTAGCTATTCCTGCACGAATAGGGTTGAGGTCGACGTATGCCATTGCGGCAGCAAGAGCTTGTTCATCTAATAGAGCTTGGCATTTATATCGACTTTTCCAAAAGTGACCGGTACATTGATCTTCTTTATTAGCTTTTGTCGCAATATCAAGATTAAGCTCACGCATAAACCAACTGAGGTCAGCTAGACGTTTTCGCCAGTCATCGATAATAGATTGACAGGTAATAGTGGCAGCTTCGCTTGTTAAGCTATTGGTTTGGTACTGCTGTATCAGAACAGGTTGTTTATGGAGAGAACCCCAACGCTCAATGACCTGTTTATCAAAGTAACAAGGACAGGCATAGTTAAGTCAAAAGTAATAGAAGCATTGTGCTTAAGTGCAATGGCAGAAGCGATGCAGCAGAAAGGACAAATCTACCCCGAGTGCAACGGCTCCGCCAGAGCTACCTGTCAGATAAACACAATATCAAAGATAATAACCGCCCCGGCGGCAATTACGCCCGCTGCGGCACCCGATTTTTCTGAAAGTTTCAAGAACAGAAGTACTGCGAAAATATACATTGCGTTCTCGAAGATAAACGCAGATATATCAGCTGCCTCTGGAAAGAAATATATTGAGATAATCAGAATTATAGCAACACCAAAAAATGCTTTGATGCCATCAAGAAAATTTTCGCACAGAAGTATAAAAGAGCCAACCAAAGCGAGAGTGTAGATAATGTAAGGCATTAGAATATTTTTGCGTATCTAGAGAGTTTGACTGCAGGATATAATTGCTAAAGGCACTTGAAAACGGCTTTGATATAAAAACTCATAAAATCATGATTAATATCAAATTTTTACTGCACTTCAACCATTGTTCGCACCATGTGGCAAGGGATAGAGAAAATAGTAGTGGCAAGGACAAGCATAGTTATGTGTACCTTAGACTATGCTTGTCCAACTGTCAGTATCTTCTGGATACCCGAAACCTGCTTCGCGCTATTCTGCCAAACACTACCGATCACCTACTCACGATCCAAACGTTATTAGCCAGTGTTAACCAAGTTGGTAGATTGGCTTTTAGGGCAGAGAACTGCTGCAGCGTTAGCTCAACATTAAAAAATGTGGAGTGTCCAAGTATCACCTTGATTACTGTATCTGTATAATCCGTTACTGATAAATTCTTCGAAGAATCTCTTCGTAGTGCTTTTTCCATGTCATATGAGATTCAACCAGATCATCACAATTCACATTTGTTAGTTGAGGGTGATCCATTTCAATTGGGTTTATTCCAATAGGAGAACTCAACCCTGCGTTTGCAGTTTTGTAAATAACTGAAAGCACTTTATCTTGCTTGCTGTGACAATTGTATATATTGCCCTTCACAGAACTCAAAGCTTTTGTCCAACCTTCCTGATCTTGTCGCCCTACAGCACCACCTAGTAAGATAACATCATTGATATATTTTTCTTTCTTTGTAGACAATGCTTCTAATGCATAATAAATAACTCGGCAACCCAGAGAGTGCCCAACTAGGTTGAACTTTTGCCCTTCAGTTCTAGATATCGCCTCTGCTAATTGAATACCTGTTTGGGCTGCTCTTATCATAGAATTGTGCCATGGATTACCAGCAAGATCGGCAACTAATGCTAACCAACCTAGAGGGTTAAGCTTTGTTGCTGCACCTTTACCGCCAGTTTTAGCAATAGCTATTAAGGTATTCTTAGCTGCTTGTGTACCAACACCTTTAGCAAATGCAGCTCCGAGCTTTGCATTGGTCTTAGAGGCCCAGTTGACTGAATACATAGTGGGTCTAGAATCGAATGCGAGTTGTGAGCATTGCCAATCATAAAAATCCGTTTCGTTTTCTTGTGTAAAACCATTAATGAAAATAGTTTTAATTTCAGGATCTCTTTCTCTTAATTTGGATATAGCAAAGCTCTTATCGTCACCATGGTATTTGTTAGCAATTACTCCTCCCATTACTCCACCAAGTGCTAGTCCGCTAGCAGAAATAATAGCAGTGCCAGCAGCAACTGAGCCGCCGACGGCAGCCAAAGATGCACTAGTAAGAGCGGCTCCAGATAATGATGAAATAGTGGCTCCCGTTGCAGCTGTTCCTAGCAGTCCCATCTGACCCATCGCTGCGGCAATAGGGCCAGCGCCTGCACCAGCTGAAACAGCAACACCAGCAACACTAACAACTCCAGCGACACCTAACCCTGCATATTTACCAGCTCTTGCCAAATTATATTTATCTCTTTCAAATATCTTCTTATATTCAGAAAGGTCATCAATTTTCATATCGAGCTTTGAGAAGCTGGCGATAGAACCGTCATGTTCAGCGCATAGCTCGTTGTCCCAATGCTGAGCGGCTTTATTAATACCGCTTAGCTCCATTTTTTTTAGAATGTCTGGATTTGGTTGACCCTTTGCCATTTCTGAACAATAGCGGCATATTAATGTGTGATTTTGACAACAAGTACACTTATATACATTTCTAGTTAATCTGTTTTTTTCTACAAGTTCATGTATTGTTTTATTAAAACACCAAGAACAATAGGCTGAAACATTAGACATTTCTATATCCTTTGAATATTTAACATTCTATTCAGCGACTATCGAATGGATATCATCCCTGAATTGAAATGTATTCGTTCTGTTATCGCACTTTCCCAGCTTTTCCCTTGAACATGAAAGTCTATCCTCAAGCATATTGGGGAGAGGCATTTTTTTCATGTATAGCTCTTGTTTTAGCTATGCAATTGCCCTTTAGCTACAGCTCAAAAGGCGGAAATTTGCGGGCTATTATGCCTTAAAATCCGGAATTAACTGTTTGTTACATATCAAACTTTTATCTTTATTGATAAGAAAGATAAATAAAGGCAATGGATTAATCTGGTGGTTGTTTTTAGTCTAAAGTGGCGGGGGGAACAAATAAGTGTACAAATTTCAACCTGACCGTTGATGCTCACCTTCAAACGGTAGGTTTGGTCTTTGGATAAGTGGTGTTTCTTTGTATGAGGGAAAGTACAAGGGGATACCATTATCATCGAGATTGTTAACATAGTTGGTTCTTGATCAAAGCCCTGGCTACGCCAATAAGCGTCATCTCTTCGGTAACCGCACCTTTCCGATCGTCAGTTTGTGCGTACCAACGCCCACGATGCCAGTGCAGAACAGCTAAGAATGTTTCACCTTCATACTCAACCAGGCCGACACAGCCATTATATATTAACAAGGACAGGCATAGTTAGAAGTGCCACATTCATAGCGGAACGCAATTCATGTGAAGCGCAAAACCTTTTGCTCAAACGCTACTTGTCATTCAGCTATCCTTGGCAAACTAGCTTTATGTGATAGCAATAGATTTGAAGCAATGACAATGCTCCAGTGAGTGGATGCTGGATGGATAAAAGGTACGTTAGTTAACTTGCTAACCTGTAACCATGTCTTTTGCTGCGATTAAGTTGGGCTGTTGCGAGTTGAATAGACTGTGCTGTTCCTATGATGAGGGCTCGTTGTCGTTCAAAGTGGGTACAGGCTTTCAACCATTCATGTTGTTCGATGTGTAAGCGTTCGAGTAATGGCGGGGTTGAGGCAGAAATGTAGCCAGTTTTGCCTTCGCGTATTTGGCGACCAGTCCATTCAACGAGCTCAAGATAGTCATGTAGACGAAGTGGTATGCCATTGCGGCAGCAAGGGCCTGCTCATCTAATAGTGCTTGGCTTTTATATCGACTTTTCCCAAAGTGGCCAGTACATTGATCTTCTTTCTTAGCCTTTGTTGTAATATCAAGATTCAACTCACGCATAAACCAACTGAGGTCAGCGAGACGTTTTCGCCTGTCCTGTTTGAATTTGTTTGAATTTGTTTGAATTTGTTTGATTTCTTTGTAAGACGACATTGTTAGTAAAGTGATGCATAATGAGCGCAAGAATAAGCGATTGATCATAAATATAAGAAAATGAAGATAATACATGGCTTTTGGAGCCCCTCTGCGGGCGAGGATTTCATTCAGACAGGTCAATTCTGCATCTGGCTTGAGACGGATCATACGACATGTCAGAGCAACGGTGATACCCATCCACGGCACTTACAAGGAACAGCGTTAAATGAGTTTCTGCAAACTGAGTTGAAATATACTCAAGGCCCGAAATCATCGTTATCTCATTCGTTTATTCATCAAAGTATTTTGCTACCGTCAGACTCAAGTAATAAAAGTAACGATACACCATTGGCATCGCCAGAACTAAGAAGTGGCCTGGTTGACAATGACAGACCTCAAGAGCTTTCACTAAAAGTCTGGCAGGTTGAGTGCTTACCACTTGATCTGCCATTGCAGGCAATTAATCAAATTCATTTTCTGAGTCGTTATCAAGTAACTGAAGTGCGTCTCGGCAGCGATTTCCTATTTTGGTACTACTTTAGCCAGTCCATCAAGCAAGTGATCTATAAAGATCAATATATTCCAGGTCTATTGCAGAGTGAGGTTCAGGAGGGGGCTAACAGCAAGATTTATCGGAAGTGGCAGATAGTTTCTTCTGGTTATGAAACCTTGTTATCACATGCCATCCAACAGATGCCCTTTGTTTGTTCGCAAGGGTTCGAGCCACAGAGCCTGCTGCGACACTTTTCCGAGGTGACAATCAACGAGGTTTTAGATCGGGCTAACACCAAAACGCCGCAAAGCACGCAGAAAAAGTTTGCCAATACCTTGCTAGACGATTTCTTCTTGCCGAATCATTTACTGGGTTCCGGAAACGCTTTGCAGGCTGAGTTAGAAAAGTGGCATGCCTGGCAGCAAGAGGTCTGTGAACGGGCAGAAAATAACAGTATCCAGCTCTGTTTTCGGCTCCATGAGCCGGGCTCTGAAGACTCCGGTAATTGGTCGATTAATTTTATTGCAACATCTCGTCAAAACCCCTCTTTCAAACAGGATTTATCCGCTTATTGGGCTTTGTCAGCGAAAGAGAAACACGATCTTGCTGCTGTGATGGGAGATGATTTTGAACATCAGTTGCTATTAAGTTTGGGAGCGGCTGCGCGTATTTATCCGAAGTTATGGCAGGGCATGGCTACACGCCAGCCTGAGGGCGTGCAACTGACATTGGATGAAGCGTTTGAGTTCTTAAAAGAGAGCGCGTGGATATTGGAAGATACCGGTTTTAAAGTCATGGTACCGGCCTGGTGGACACCGAAAGGTCGTCAGCGAGCGAAAATCCGTCTTCGAACAGGTACTGGAAAAAGCTCTTCACCTTCTACAACGAGTAGCAAAGGCCTGTTGTCGTTAGATAATCTGGTTGATTACCGTTATGAACTCGCCATTGGCGATCAGCCGTTGACACCAAAGGAGTGGGATCAGCTATTGGTTGCGCAAACCCCGTTAATTCAGTTTCGTGGTCAATGGATGGAATTAGAGCCAGAGAAAATGCAATATATGCTGGAATTCTGGCAACAGCACGGCAGTGACAGTTCACAAGTATCTATGCCTGAATTGCTGAAAAAGCTGGCGGAAGAAGATGAGCTCTTTGAGCTCGATCCAAGCGATAGCCTTGCTGCTATGCTGGATAAATTGGTTAACGATGCGGAACTGGAACCGATCGATAACCCGGAACGACTCAATGCTGAACTTCGTGATTATCAGAAGCGCGGAGTTTCATGGTTGCGTTACCTTGAGCAACTGGGGCTTAACGGCTGCTTAGCGGATGACATGGGCCTTGGTAAAACGATTCAGGTGATCGCTAATCTTGTTCTTGCTGAAAACAAAAATATCGGCCCGACCTTGCTGATTGCACCGACATCGGTAATGGGTAATTGGCAAAAAGAGGTCGAAAAATTTGCCCCGCATCTAAAAACAGCCATTCACCATGGCACCAAGCGGATCAAAGATGCCGATGAATTCGAAGATTTCTGTTTCCAGCAAGATATGGTTATCACCTCATATAGCCTGGTGCGTAAAGATATCAAGTTGCTAGAGATGGTTGACTGGCACCGTATCGTGTTGGATGAAGCTCAGAATATTAAGAACCCGAAATCAGCACAAACCAAGGCGATCTTTAAGCTAAACGCGAATTCTCGTTTGGCTTTAACCGGTACGCCGGTTGAAAACCGACTGATGGATCTCTGGTCGATATTTAACTTCTTAAATCCTGGTTATCTCGGTACTCAAGCACAGTTTCGCAAAGCCTATGAATTACCCATTCAGCAGGCTAACAGTGCGACCCAGTCAGTATTGCTGAAGAAGTTGATCGAGCCTTTTATCTTACGCCGGATGAAGACCGACAAAAACATCATCAAAGATCTGCCTGAAAAAGTAGAAAACAAGCAATACTGCAATCTCAGCAAAGAGCAGGCAGCGCTCTATGAGGTGGTCGTAAACGATGTGACGAAACAGCTTGAAGAAAAAGAAGGCATTGAACGGCAGGGCTTAATGCTATCTACACTCATGAAGCTCAAACAAATCTGTAACCATCCGATGCAGTTCTTACAAGATGGCAGTGAGTTTTCGCTCGATCGCTCTCATAAACTGGAACGCCTTTGCGAGATGATTGAAGAGGCGCAATCGGAAGGCGACAGTGTGCTTATATTTACCCAGTTTACCGAGATTGGTGAACAGCTGATCCGTTATCTTGAGCGAGAAAAGCGTGTTAACTGTTATTACCTACATGGTGGTGTCTCACGTAAAAAGCGTGAAGCCATGATCAGTGAATTCCAAGATCCAGCAACAGAACCGTCGGTATTTGTTCTGTCACTCAAAGCGGGTGGTGTCGGTATCACCTTAACCAGGGCCAATCACGTCTTCCACTTTGATCGCTGGTGGAATCCAGCTGTCGAAGATCAGGCAACCGACCGAGCTTTCCGTATTGGTCAGAAAAAGAATGTATTTGTCCATAAGTTCATCACTATGGGCACGCTTGAAGAGCGTATCGATGAGATGATTGAAGATAAAAAACAGATAGCAGATAGCATTGTCGGCAACGATGAAAGCTGGTTAGCCAAACTGGACAATGAAGCTTTTAAGTCGCTTATTGCGCTAAATAAACAGTCGATAATGGAGTAGGGCAATGAGCACAAAAAGTAAAACCTGGTGGGGCCAGAAATTCATTGATGCGTTGGAAGACTTTACCGACAGTGGCCGTTTATCCCGAGGCCGGGCGTATCGAACTGATAAGCGAGTTAAGCAATGGAAGATCAGCGGCAGCAACGTTACCGCTAATATATTGGGTAATGCAAATCCTTATTTTGGTGTCGATGTCGCGCCCACTTACACGACGAATGTAGCGCTGACTCCTATTTCACAAAAGGAGTGGGATAGAGTGATGGCGTCGATTGGTGATAACGCCGCCTCTATTTGTAAGCTGATGATGAAAGAGATGCCCGATGATATTGAACTGTTATTTAAGGCCGCGAAACTGAATCTGCTACCAGTCAGCTATAAAGACTTCAAAGTGTCATGCTCCTGTCCCGATGAAGCCGTTCCCTGTAAACATATCGCCGGGGTCTGTTATCGGTTGGGTGAGCAATTAGATAATGATCCGTTTTTACTTTTCGAACTACGCGGCCTGTCACGTGAAAAGTTGCACCAAGCGTTGTCCATATCGCCATTGGGAAAGGTACTGCTACAGTCAGTTCTCGCGAAAGAGCAAGCTGCACCACTACGAAGCAGTTATTTTACGCGCCCTGAAAAGGTCGAAAGAGCAGATAAAATAGACGTCAGAACCTTCTGGCATGGAAAAGAACCCGTACCGTCAGAGCTCGAACCTGTCAGTGAAGCCATCATACCGGCACTTATTATCAAAAAAGGCGGTGATTATCCTTCGTTCTGGGATCGTGATAATTCGTATATAGAATCGATGGAAGAACTATACTTGCGTTTGCGAAAGAACTGCCGAAAATTATTATGATTCACCACTAACAAGCGTTTTTGCTTATTTCTGCTCTATCCCGGCTCGGGAGAATGCTAAAAACAAATAAAACAAATAAGGGCAAACAAATAAGGACAGGCATAGTTAGAAGTGGAAATCCACTTTGCCGTGCTCTGCCAAACACTAGCGATCACCTATTCGCGATTCAAGCGTTATCAGCCAGTGTTAACCAAGTTGGTAGAGTGGTTAACGGGACAAAGAACAGCAGCAATATTGGCGTTGCAGGGTGGAGTGGGAAGAACAAGAGGAGTTGGAGGTGGCTTGATGAATGTGTTTATTAGTGCATAAGCTTCGCTCAGTAGGAAACCTATTCAATGTTGAAGTGGGCTGCCAGTAATCATAAGGCAGATCTCTGGGTAGATCTGCCTTATCTGATTTTTGCAATAAAACCAAAATCTTAGTGTGGCTTACAATAATGACCGTGGCGGACACCTTTCATCAGTGTATGAAATTGTTCGCCATTAACCTCTATCAGCTGTTCATGATCACCTGCCTCAAAATAAACCTTAGATAGTGAATTGAATGCCTCGTCCATAATGGTATCAAGCCCGTAGGCCTCTCCCAAGGGAGGTACCGCACCGCGTTGGCAATCTGAAAATACTTGTTTTATTTCATCTTCAGGTACTAGCTGGAGATCACGATTGAGTTCATCATTTAGCCGATGGAGACTAATCCACTCACTGGCCGGGATCACCGCTAACAGATATCCCTTTTCATCTTTCAAAACAATACTCTTGGCAAGATGATCTTCGGGAATATGAGCAGCGTGAGCTGTCGCGCTGCTAGACGGTGTTTTAGGATGAGTAATCGTGTTAAATGAAACATTTTTTTGGGTTAAATAATTAGAAACCGCTTGTGCAATGGCCATGAAACCACCTTTGACATTTATGGCTAAAAAACAGGGGGACAGAGCTTACTATTTATAAAGGTCTGGCCTCACTAATCGCTGAGCCTGAGCTGATGAGTTCCCTAATAAAGCTAGTTTAGAATCGGAAAAAGTAAAATCTGGTGGGATACAAACAAGGAGATACAAACAAGGACAGGCATAGTTAGAAGTGCTCAGCGGTTTTGGCATGGGGTTCGGTGTGCTTGGTTATTTCAACGGGGCTCACCTAATTGCAGGTGTTAGGGGGTTTATTGTTTTGTGGTTTATTTGTTCACAAAATACGCTAAAAGTCTTGGGTTATTAGTTGTTTACCCACTCGTTTTTTTATGTCTATACGTTTAATATATGAACGTGCTGATCCCCCCCTCTAATTGCAACTATTATTATTTTATAGGCCTCATCAAAGGAGGTGTGTATGGAATATGCTGAGAATCGCGAAAGGGTATTAACGTTCATGGTCAACAAAGGTCTGTGCAGCAGAGAATGCGCCGAATCTTGGTATGAGCATGAACAAATGTCGGCGTTCAACATGGAAACCGCTGAACACATAGTTAGAAGTGGGCAAGTCGACGTACTGTTAGATTACCTAGAAGCGGCAACATTTGAGCAAAAATTGAAACCTGAAGGTGACTCTGACGAGGAAGATTACCAAGTTATTGTCCACGGTGAATCACTCGGAATGAATCAGCCAGATAAAAACTCTTAATTAATCTGGTCTTTCATAAATCATAAAGCCATTGTTAGATTTCGAGTTTGTACAAACAATACAAACAAGGACAGGCACAGTCTGAAGAGCAACATCCATAGCGGAACGCAACTCATATGAAGCGAGAAATCTTTTTTAAACGCTACTTGGCAAACAAGCTTTAGTTGATAGCAATAGTTCTGAAGCTATGACAAGGGGCCATTGTGTGAATGCTGGATGGATAAAAGAAATGTTAGATAACTTGCTAACCTGTAACCATGCATCTTGCTGCGGTTAAGCTGGACAGTTGCGAGTTGAATAGACTGGACTGTTCCTATTGTGAATTGCTTTATTCGTTGCTCAATCCAACCATGCCGATGTTCATACGAGGTTTGAGTCAGCTCATCAAAAGCACATAGGAAAGTGTGTCTAACACAGCGAGAGACACAGTGATAATATAGTGTTGTATTGATATTCACTTGCTGGCGACGCGCTGTAGTCATGTATCCTCCCAGATCTCATAGGTTCGTCATATTATATTGTTGCTTGGGTTGTCGGTTACACTTTAAAAGCTTGGAACTGGTTGGCGTTTATCTGAAGCTGATTAGCTTCAGATTTTCAAATTAAGCCTATCCTGATTGCGGGAAAAAATATTTTTCTGTAACGACTAAATGAAGAAAAGACTAGCCGATAGAGATATGCGTGAATTGTATTTTCTCATAAAAATACCATCTAAATCAGATGGTTATCATATCGATGTGGATTTCTGATTAAATCATTAAAATCAGTCTATAATTTATGATGTTAGCGAGTTAGTTTAAATATTTAAAATGGAAGCTTACAATGATTATGAAGTGGATCTTATTTAGTGTCTTATTACTCGAGGTGGCAGTTGTCATTATTGGTTTAAGTAAAAGTTCAGATCTAATGTCAGATCCTTTGAAAGAGTTTGTAGCTCAGCTCCCGGATGAAACCCAAGGTTTATCAAATGATGAAATTATTGACTATATAGATGAACTAACTCTTAGACCCACATTTTGTACCGATTGTAATAAGCAAACAAATGTACTTAGTAGTACCTTACAGGATGGTTTATCTGGCGGTAAGCCGAATGAAGTGGTGCAGCCTGTAACAAAACTGGCAGATTACAACCTTATACAAGGTGAGT
This sequence comes from Photobacterium sp. HL06, assembly GCF_059552575.1. NCBI lineage: Bacteria > Pseudomonadati > Pseudomonadota > Gammaproteobacteria > Vibrionales > Vibrionaceae > Photobacterium > Photobacterium sp. HL06. The sequence goes on along the minus strand of NZ_CM183914.1, from coordinate 2,134,646 downwards.
TAGCTACGTGCGAACAAAACCTGTCTACTTATGAAGCTAAAACTAATAACTTAATGACCCAAATTGCGTTTTTGAGTGCAGAAGTTAAAAAGGTAGGGTCGACTATTAATTTTCGATACAATGCAGATTCAGAAGCTAAAAAAATCATTGCGTACAGGACTCTTGAAGTGTTGGGTGAGCTAGGTCATTACCGTGGTGAAGCTATAAAAGATACTAATGTGGCGCGTAAGGCTTTAGTGAAGTATCAAAAGTCTAAAAAAATTGTTCCTAGTGAGGGACGGTTAGGTAAGAAAACCATAGTCCAATTGTTTAATGATATTATTAATTTGAAAAGCTAGTTTTAGCCAACTATAAATAACCATCAAGAGTTACGCGTTTCAAACAGTATTTGCGTTTACCAGTCTGCAGCCTTCCGGAATATTCGACACGGCTCGTACCATACCTCGAAGCCTTTTGTTCTTTCCGGAAGATTCTCGTGGCAACCGATCACCAGAGCACCGCCTGGTTGCATCAACTTGTTGATCTGCTCAGTCACCTGGAGCTGTAGCTCAGTACTGAAATACGTGAATACCAAGTTCCGGCATAACACCAAATCGAATCGGTCGGATGGTAGGCTGTAGCGTATGTCCTGCGAACAGAACGTTATCGGGTGTCTATATTCTGGCTTTAGGCAATAAAGATTCTGTTGCCTCATAAATGCCTGATGTCGCCAATGCTCGGGAAGGTGTCTAATACTGCTGTAAGGGTAGCAGGCTTCTGTGATCCGTTTGCTCATCACTGGATCAATATCTGTAGCGAGGGTTTCAAGTTTAAAGCCCGGGAAGTTCGGCTGTAGCTGTAGTTTCCAGATTAATACGATCGTGTAGGCCTCTTCACCGCTAGCGCAACCAGCACTCCAGACCTTCAATGTACTTTGTCCACGGGCGATCGCCTGATGGACTAGGTTTGGTAATAACTGCCGCTCCAGAACGGTGAATACTGCCTTGTCCCGGTAGAAACGTGAGATGGTCACCGGACACAAGGTATCTAGCATCCGCCATTCTGAAGGATGTGTCTCCAGGTGGGTACGGTAGTCTGACAGATTCGCGATCATCAAGTCTTGCATGCGTCGATCGATACGTTTGCAAACCCTTCTGCGAACTTTACGGTAGCCGGGCCAGCGCATCTGTAGCCTAGGAAGCGCCCACTCTAGAAAATGCACGCAATCGTAATCTTTCATCGAGCCTCCTTTTGAAACTGTATTAATTCTAACAGCGAGTGGAGAAAAGGTTTTTTCGGGTGACATTGTAGCGTGTTGTGGGCTGCCTTTTGCTTCGGTAAGTACAACGTAATGAGAGGATAATTGAATTAGCCGTTACCAGCTAGTTCGCTTAATCGATGATAATTGACTAAAATTTCATGACAAACCAAATGTACTATATTGGACTTAGAAAATGAAAAATTTCTTTATAGCCTCTGCAATATTGATAATCACCACTGGAAATATTGGCAATACGAATGCAGCAACACCTAGAATGAATAAGTTACAGGAGTTTGCTATATTGGAATGCCGAAGTGTCATCCCTGTTGGTCAAGGCCAACGGTCAATTAGAGTAATAAATTTCTCTCGAACCCCTGGGATTCCAAATATACCATTTGATCAGAATGAAATTAATTGTGCAGATGCAGTGACAACTATTACAAAGCAAGGTTTTCCAATTCTTGAGACAACAATATTTGATTCTACTGGCACTGTTATTGTTATGACCTTTGGGAGATAACTGAACTTATATTTAATTTAATGGAGGTGATGGCGGTCAGTTGTTAACTTTTCAATGCGTCGAGCTTTGCTTTAACAGGTGTATACGCAAACTCTTGAGGAGTGTTTGCCATTCCTGTATGAATAAGATTGATGTCGACGTATGTCATTGTTGAAGAAGGATTAGATCACCTGTTGGTGCTTGGCTGTTTATCGACTTCATTAGATGGTTGGTGCAAAGATGACATAGTTTAGTACTGCAACAAAAGCTATCCCTGAGTTAATAGAGTTAATCTATCAAAGCGATAAGTCAAAACGATTAGAACTATTGGTATAAAAATAACATAATTATCACACCAAAGATGAGAAACAACTGTTTAGGTTCAATTTAATTCAGCAATAAAGTTTTTCATATCAAAAGGTAATTTGTTTTGACATGGTTTATCAGTTCTTGGTTAAAACAAGTTAAACCATAACATACAAATAAACAGAGTGTCTTATTGTAATAACTGAATGGTCTTATTAACAACCTCATTTAAAAACGTAAACCATGGAGTACCGCTATGACTGCAGACAAATTAAGGGATGGTCTAACACATGCTCGTGCCAACTATTGGATATTAACTGTTGTTTGTGGTTTTATATTGTCGTTGTTTTTGAGTGAGATAAATCAGGGTGTTAACCCAATCTATGTAATGACATACTCTGTCTCACTTGCTATTGGATATTACTTGTCATCCGAGCTTAACAAAACGATAAAAACAATTAAGTCTGAACTAGATAAGCTCATCTTATAATGGCAGGGTATAGGAAATATAGTCGTTTTATCTGAACGAATAGGATGAAGGTGATGCAAGTAACTGAGCTTTTGAACCCAGTGTTGATAGCAACACATGTTTCCTCTTGTGTCACCGAAAGTTCATAACAAGCCTCGAGGAACCTCGAGGCTGATAACTTTATTTGTCTTTCAGGCTATTTAATACAGACGTAACACTATCAAAGTTGTCTTTGATTTCGTCGTATTGGCGATCGCTCAGAGTAGCACAGCCTTCTTTTGCGCAATCAGTTGCAAGATAGAGAGAAAACTCAAGGTCATCTCTTGCTCTTTCAAGTTGGCGACAAATCTCGTTTCTTGGGTCACGCGCAATCATAATACCCTCCATTATCTCCGATGATGGGTATGAAGAGTATAGCTGTTGACAAGCAAACGGTATGGCGATCATCTAGGTTTGGTGGAAAAACATTTTGAATCAATTGTAGTTTGATGTTGACAGTGTGTTTGGAAATAAATCATTTATATATCAACTGTATACCGATTAAGATGACCTTGGGTGAATTTCGAAAGTTACCGATGTATCCAGCACCTAAACCGAGTGTTTACTCAACGATAGTCGAATGGAGTCAGCTCTATGGTACTTGATATTATTACTGTTACTCACGCCAGTTAGGCACCTAATGAATAAATCTAGTGGCCATATTAGTATGGCCACTAGACTGTATTAGCATTGGAAGCTGCATGCTGGTTGTTTACCACATCTCCCACAATACCGTTTCAATTTCATCCTCTACGCTGTCTGGCAGCTCGCTGAAGAAATCAAGCTGAGTTAGTTGCTCGACTTCATCGATCGTTGTGATGAAGGCTGGAAGCTCAGAAGATGACACTTTTCGGTGTGGGATAATGAAAGCAATCGCATCGTTATAGGCAGGGTCCAGAATAACTTTATAGAAGCTGTTTGGAATATAGACGCCATTGCCGATGTAGGTTTCATTCCCGTCCCAGATCGGGCCAGAGACGACATAAAGCTCATCGTAAGTATTGGCCCATTCACGAACTTTCTCTTCAAGAGCTTTCCAGCCGTCGCGATTGAAACCAGGAAGCTGAGGTGCCATGTTAGACATCAAGAAACTTTGCTGCATGGACTCTTGCGAGAAATCCATGGTGCCAGAAGGGGCTAGGTGGCCACGGTCATAACCTGTCTTACTATAGTCACTGCTTGTCGCACGAAAATCGGCTGGAATTTCAGTATCGGTGCGGAAGCTGTTGGAACGCTCGTAGAAGGCATTTACGCTTGCTTCGGTGATGTGATAGGCCACCCAGTTCGACACTTTGTTTTGGTAATTATAACCCGTCGCATACCCATCCCTGCAAAGGATCTGGTCGCTTTGGTTTGGTGTACCTACATCAAGGTGTTGGTTACAGGTAGCAGCAGTGGCCGTTGCCGAGATGGCAAAACTCATTATTGCGAAAAGGATATTTTTCATTGTTCTTTCGTCCTTATTGTTTGTTGTGTTTATAGGACGAAAGATATTATTGGTATGGCGAATGTAATTGTATTGATATATAGATAAATTGTGACTGATGTACTTTTTACGTTAACACAGTGGGAGCTAATGCACTTTATCAACAAAATTAATTACTTAGGGGGATAATTGCTGGGAATGTGTCGGGATATGTTGAAATTAAAAGATAAATCAACTTCTCGAAAATGAGTTAAGAAGGGGAGAGGAGGGAGTATATTTCGTAAATTGCGGGCACAAAAAAGGGCATCCTAAGACACCCTTTCTTCAAAGCTTAAACGCTTGGTATCAAATTAGATACGCTCAACGTTAGCAGCTTGAGGACCTTTCTGACCTTGTTCGATGTCGAAAGATACTTTCTGGCCTTCAGCTAGAGATTTGAAGCCGTCACCAGCGATAGCACGGAAGTGAACGAATACGTCAGCGCCGCCGTTATCCTGAGTGATGAAACCAAAACCTTTCTCGTCGTTAAACCACTTAACAATACCAGTTGCTTTAGACATGACATGTCTCCTGAAAATAAATAAAATTCACGCTTGATGCGTACTTAAGCCAACATAATGTATTACTTATGGACAAAAGAATAATGAAGCTCTTCAGGACAACTACACTTTTTGCAAAGCGGTGGAACGAAGTTTTCTATTTCAATTTGTTGCATAAATAGGTCTGCATTACAGGCCGGGGACTATTAAGCCACAAGGGATAGGTCAGGGCAAGCAATTACTATAAAATTTAAGTGCTTATCGAAGAAAATGTGAGATTGGTATCATTCCTTCGTAGGATAATCTTTGGTTTTTACAATGAGTTAGTGACAAACGGCTTTATTACTGGGGAAAAAGAAAATTTTATAAACACAAATTACATAGATTAAAAAAGGGCCAAATAGCCCTTTTATTTGCATAAGTAGAAGATAGATTAGATCTTTTCTACGTTTGCAGCTTGTAAGCCTTTTGGACCTTGCTCTGTTTCGTAAGCCACTTTTTGGCCTTCAGCTAGTGTTTTGAACCCGTCGCCAGTGATAGCACGGAAATGAACGAATACGTCAGCACCGCCGTTATCTTGAGTGATAAAACCGAAACCCTTTTCTTCATTGAACCACTTAACGGTACCTGTTGCTTTAGACATGTTGTCTCCTGAATTTTCTACATCAACAAAAAGCGCCAATAACTATTTAACTTTGGTGACAATTGAAACAGATAGCTTCAGTACAACATTCTTAAACAAGAGCCGATACATGAAGAGTTTTCGTTCACATTGTTGCATCATTGCCAAACACTACTGGTCTAATGAAAGAGTAGGCACTGATATGCTAATTGCAAATAGTTTAATGGTAAATTTGTGGTGGGATTCACAGGATTTTGGCTAAACCGTGGTCGGTTTCTCAAACACTAGACAGATGAATTAAAAGCATTTTCCTATGATGGCGACATAGCGCATGTTGTGCAGTGATACGATTGTAATGGAACTTTTACACCTAACACTTTGCTGTATTAAATCAAAGAATCATTGATTATTGTTTTCTGTTGAGAATGTGACTTGAGTAACAACATAATTTTCTGTTATAACAAAGTCAGTTAGGTTTTGTAGATTCATAAAAGGACAAACAATGAACACTATCCTAGAGCTTGTTCGCCAGACACGCCGTAAGAACAAACTGAAACGTGAAATCCTGGATAACGATCGTAAGGTCCGAGATAACCGTAAGCGTGTAGAGCTGCTAGAAAACTTGCTTGATTACATCAAGGCAGACATGACTCACGACCAAATTGTTGAAATCGTCGAGAACATGAAGGGTGATTATGAAGATCGCGTTGATGATCACATCATCATCAGTGCCGAGCTTTCTAAAGAGCGTCGCGAAGTAAGCAAGAACGTAAAAGACCTGAAGAAAACAGAGATTGCTAAGCACTAATCTCTGCTGGTGAATTTGAAAAGCTCGACTTAGGTCGGGCTTTTTTATACCCCCCTAAAAGATACTGCTGTTATCGCAAGCTGTAAGGCTATTATGAAGCACAAGCGTCGGGGCCAAAACGCAGTGTTAAGAATAGCTTGATGGCTGCTCCTTTGCCTGATACACCTTCCGTTGAAGCACCAAGTAAACCTTCTCCGACATTGATGTAGACTCTTTCCATAAATCGTACATGAAAACGTTCTTTTTCCAACGGTACCGGCTTTGGCTATAGCTAAGAGTTCGGCATCTGTATATTTAGGCTGGTATCCTTCGTCTTCAATGACTTTGCCATTGATAGCAGTCTTTCTTTCGCACCTTGTAACAATGTTGGTGGAATTGACTCAATAGTTTTGGATTTAATTACCATCGGCAGCTCAGCCCCGTCAGGCCTTGCAAGTTGGTGCTCGACCGCGCCATTGGTTTGCCCGCGCTTAACCTTGTACTGGGCTTTCTGTTTTAGCTGTTTGGTCAGGGTTTTCAGCAACTGGCGAGTTCGGCAAATTTGCCGGTATGGCGGGCTTTGCTGGCAACGGCTACCGCACCGCCTGTTGTAGGCGGTAGTAGGGCAATCAAAAAGTCATTTATTGTTGTTACTTAGACTGTTAATTAACGATTTAATATGTGTTTGTTACAGAGAAAAATAAGATTTTACTTCCCTTTCCGCGTCTTCCGGGGTTAACCAACTATCAGGTCTTACACCGCTATAAATTAAATCGTCGACAATGTAATATACGTTTTGCGCTCCTTTGATATCAGCAAGTGAATTTTCTGCGTAAATAAAGCTTTCAAACTGTGGCATGCATGTTCTTTGCGGAAAGCTGATTTTTTTTCTGAAATCAACCCTTTTAAAACCTTTAAGTCGTCACAAAATTTCAGTTCGTTGGCTATTAGTTTTCTATGCGAATGACTTAGGTGAAATAGTAAGGCGTCAATGCAAGTGGGAATAAATTTTAAATATTCATTCCTTATAAGTAGGCGGCCATGTTTAGTCAAACTTAACAATCTACGCATAGGGACTTCCATTTCCCAGTAGATACATTCTCTATCGTTGGGGTTACTGGCATGAAAGTTAATGGTGCCGTCCATGTAAATATACCTCAAGGTTCCCAGCATCTCGTGTTGGACGGGCAGGGGAAGGTCTTGGTTTTCTGCCCGCTCTTTCAGCCAGATTAGCTGGGCTATCATCCGCCCCTCTGGGGTGTTATCGGTTGGGTTACATCCTGCCAATTTGTTGAGGAGTATGTTGCAGTTATCGATAATATCGAGGCGTTGTTCATTAGTATTTGGCATCTGACTGATTCCTTACAGATTTGATATATGAGGGCTTGACAGCCACTTGTTGCCCGCCGCCATTCATTAGCTTAGGGATAAGTTCAGTGGTGTAGCCATTTTTACCTTCATATTGCAGTAGTTCTGTGGCCTGCCCAATCGTGGATTTTACAGCAGTGGTATCTTCGGTAACCTCTGCCACATCAATGGCATTGGCCGCATTAAAACACGGTAGGGCAAGGTAGTTTTTAACCCCTTCCTTGTCCCATTTTCCATTGCGGTAAAATTTATTTTTTACATCAATAAAACTGGCTTCATCAGCCCAGTAGGCCGAAGTCGCTATGTTTTTGTCAAACCCTTTGGTAGTAAATCCGTACAGTTTTTCACCCGCCTGAATAGTTTCAACAGAAAAACTGTCTTCCCCTGAGCTGAGAATTTCTTCAACCCTGCTACTATCCCATCCTTGTGCCCTCAATGCTTCTTTGGCTTTGCTGTCATTTTGGGATAGGTTGTCCATGTCAACTTTACGCACAGTTTTAAACGATTTACTTACCTCGTCAAAATTAGGCGTTAGGCCATCATGGTTATGGAGCCCTGTATGTGGCGACTGGTTGAACGTCTTGTGATCAAACCACTCTTCACTAAGCGTAAGTGGTTTTATTGAGGTCGGCACTTCAGCCCCATCCTGCCTTGCAATCTGGTGCTCGACCGCACCATTGGTTTGCCCGCGCTTGACCTTGTACAGGGCTTTTTGCTTAAGCTGCCTGGTTAGGGTTTTTAGTAACTGGCCAAGTTCGGCAAGTTTCCCGGTATAGCGGGCTTTGCTGGCAACGGCGCCTGCTGCGCCTAGGCCGCCGGTTGTGGCAGCCAGCAGGGCGGCAAGGGCAATTTCAAATAACGCGCCGCCGCCGATATAGGCCCACTCTTGCTCGTGTTGGGCTTTGGCAAATTCTTTGGCAAAGTTGAATAATGCGCTTTGTGTCGCCGGATCGTTTTTAACAAAGCTGGCGATCTCGTAGGCTTCGGTGATCGTTTCTTTATTAATTGAACCCGGGTCGAAACCCAGTGCTTTAACAAAAGCTTGATGGTTGCTGTTATTGAAATTGTCATTGAACGTTGTTAGCCAGTCATCTGTGACGGTATTGTTTGTTTCCCATGCGGCTGAAGCCGCTCTTTGAAGATATCTGGTCGCACTTGTCGCGGCATGCACATCATCGATAAATTCAAGCAGCCCAGATCCAGCATCGTAAAGCCCTTTTCCGACTTCACTGGCTAATTTTGCCCCTTTTTCCAGCATATTCATCTGCTTGTACTCGGCGTCAAGCTCTGTCGCTTGTGCTCGTTGCCCGGCAATAATACTATCGAGTACCTGGCTGATTTGAGTTCGGGTGGTATTAATGTCCGATTCAGAGATGGGGTTGCCGAAGGTAACCTTGACGTCCCGGCGTCTAAGTTGTGCAATGCTGTCTGGCAACGGCTACCGCACCGCCTGTTATAAGCGGGTAGTAGGGCAATTCAAAAGTCATTTATTGGCGTTACTTACACTGATAATTAAGAATTTAATTTGTGTATGTTACAGTGAGAAATAAGACTTTACTTCTCTTTCCGCATCTTCAGGAGTCAGCCAGGTATCAGGCCTTTCACCGTTGTATATTAGACTATCCACGATTCTAAATAACTTAATAATGTTGGGAATATCCTCTAAGGAAAATTGACATTCAATGAAACTTTCGAAGTCAGGTATGCATGTTTTTTGAGGTATGGTTATCATTCTGTTCGAGATTAAATCTCGCAACTTCATCAGATCATCTTGTAATTGGGTTTCATGAAGTGATAATTTTCTTGGGGATTTTTTTAATTGGTAAAGCAATGCATCAATACATAATGGGATAAATCCCATATAGACGTCTTTAACTATTAACCTTGCATGAAATGCCAAGGATAGTATCTTCCTCATGGGGATTCTTATTTCTTGATAAATACAGTCTCCATCTTTAGGGTTGCTAGCGATATGATCTATTGCAGCATCAAGATAGACATATCGTAGAGTACTTAACATAACTGGGTCGACAGGGAGAGGAAGTTGATTATTTATAGCGTGTTCTTTAAGCCAGGTTAACTGTGCTATCATACGGCCCTCAGGTCGGTTATCCGCCTGTTTGTAGCCACGAAGCTTGGTAAGTAGTAGATTACAGTTAGATATAATATCTAGACGTTGTTCATTAGTGTTTGGCATCTGTTTGATTCCGTACTGATTGAATATACTTGGGATCCACAGTCACTTGATTACCGCCACCAGACATGTTTTTGGGCTTAAGCCCTGTGGTATAGCCATTATCTCCAATATATTGGAGTAGTTCTGTTGCTTTGCCGATTTGAGATTCAACAACAGTAGTATCCTGAGTTACTTTGGCAATATCGATACTGTCGGCTTTATTATAACAAGGAAGTGCAAGATAGTTTTTAACACCTTCTTTATCCCACTTGCCGTTTTCGAAATACTTTGTTTTTACATCTAAAAAGCTTGCTTCATCAGCCCAATATGCTGAATCAATGGGTTTATCCCATCCTTTACTTGTAAAGCCATAAAGTTTATCTCCGGCTTTTATCTCGTTAAGTTTAAAACTATCATTGCCCGAGCTTAACACCTGAGAAATCATTTCATTGTCCCACCCTTGTTCTCTTAACGCTTTTACAGCAGCTTTGTCTGACTGTGAGAGATTAATAAAGTCAATTTTCCTGGCCGTTGTAAAGGAGTCTTTTTGTACATCGGGTCTTAAATCATCATGGTTATGAAGCCCTGCATGAGGCGATTGGTTGAAGGTCTTGTTATCAAACCATTCTTCATCGAGTCTCAACGGTTTAATTCCCGTCGGCACCTCAGCACCCTCAGGCCTTGCAAGTTGATGCTCGACCGCGCCATTGGTTTGCCCGCGCTTAACCTTGTACTGGGCTTTCTGCTTAAGCTGCTTTGTTAGCTTTTTCAGCAAGCCACCGAGTTTGGCGAATTCCCCGGTATGCCTTGCTTTGCTAGCGACATTCCCTGCAGCGCCTAAGCCGCCAGTGGCTGCTGCCAGTAGTGCGGTAAGGGCAATTTCAAATAGTGCGCCGCCGCCGATATAGGCCCATTCCTGTTGATGTTGGGCTTTGGCAAATTCTTTGGCAAAGTTTAATAATGCGCTTTGTGTCGCCGGATCGTTTTTAACAAAGCTGGCGATCTCGTAGGCTTCGGTGATCGTTTCTTTATTAATTGAACCCGGGTCGAAACCCAGTGCTTTAACAAAAGCTTGATGGTTGCTGTTATTGAAATTGTCATTGAACGTTGTTAGCCAGTCATCTGTGACGGTATTGTTTGTTTCCCATGCGGCTGAAGCCGCTCTTTGAAGATATCTGGTCGCACTTGTCGCAGCATGGACATCATCGATAAATTCAAGCAGCCCAGCTCCAGCATCGTAAAGCCCTTTTCCGACTTCACTGGCTAATTTCGCCCCTTTTCCCAGCATATTCATCTGTTGGTATTCGGCGTCAAGCTCTGCCGCTTGTGCTCGTTGCCCGGCAATAATGCTATCGAGTACCTGGCTGATTTGAGTTCGGGTGGCTTCGATGTCCGATTCAGAAATCGGCTTGCCAAAAATCACTTCGACATCGCCGGGCTTGAGGTTATTAAAGTGCTGGGTACCGGTATTATCAAGTTTGCCTTCAAGCACCGTGCCGGATGATAGCAGCTTGACCTTGTACGGAATGTTAGCTGCTGGTTTGCCGTCGGGTAAGGTGCAGGAAAGATCAAACACTTCGAGTTTTTGCGGTTTGACTTCCTCCTTACCGCCTTGGGTGAGAGGCTGGGAATGAGTCGCAGGCCTGTTTTTTTCAATTTTGATGGTACTGGCCATTGGCACATCAGCATTGGTGGCGTTCGGTGGCGGTGGTATGAGGTTATCAACACAAAAAACCAATAAATCACCGTTAGCCATGCGATTGCTGAGCTCATCGATCATCTCGTCAATAGATCTATGGTGCTGTAATGGGTTAGGGTAGAGCTGGTGATATAGCTTCAATAAATCGAAACGATAACCCCACATGTTGCAGTGGGTTCGGAGTAAACGATCTGCCCAGTACTTGTTTTTATACTGCTCCTTGGCGAGGCTCGGATCACCGTCAATGGCTCTGTGGGCAGGTGCGATGACATAACATAGCCCTACCGCGTCAACCAATAGTGTCTGATTGAATTTGGCATTGGCGAGTGTCGTTTCAAAGTGCACAGCCGTATCTCCTTAAAACCTGCATAAAGTCTTTGTCATCAGTTGGTAGTAACAAGTCAAAATACGTTTGAGCGTTAATATGCCGCTCTTGCTTTTTCAACTTCTGCAAATAGGTTGTTCGCTTTTTTCATAACAATGCTCGCTGTTCTTTCCTTACGAGCTTTGAGGAGTTGCTCTGAAAAATTCAGGTATTGTGTAGCCATTGAAAGGCGAATATGAATGAGAGGAGAAAAGTCATTTGGCAATTGGCTAGCGAGTGTCTCTACGTCTTTATTCAGAGAATCTAACTGAGTAACGTTTTTAACTTTACTGAGTTTCGAGTTAAGTTCAGTAAAGCTATTATCATAGTAAAGTGTTGCTGCCTTGTAAGGATAATCGGGTGTATGCCCCTCTGCTAGTAGTGATTGATAGTCGACCATTTCTTGTACAGAGCCTTTTAGCTTTCCGCCAAATGCCAATAACTCTTTTTGAGTCGAACTATTAGAAAAATACAATTCCCCAACGCTAATTAGTTGCTTGAGATCAGATAAATCAAGCGATTTGATTGCCTTGTCAAAAGCGGCTGAAAACATGTCTTCTGCTTTTGTTGTTGGTTTGAAGTGGTAATTGGTCTTTACTTGTTTCAAGTCAGCCAAGAGTAGAAAAATATCATCACCGTTATCTTGTTGTTGGTATTGACCTTTCTCCAGCAACGAGTTGATCCGCTGTACCAGCATTTCGATGGTGGATTGCCAGCTGTTACTTATGTCCTCAGCGATAGCGTTGAGAGTTTGCGAATCGGGATAAAGTTTTTTTGCGGCCAGGATTTCTTCTTCGACGGCGTAATAATCAGGGTAACGATCTTCTCGGTTATTTAAGATGGTATTGATGCGCTGTTCATAAATAGCCTTCACCAGTTGTTGTTTCTGACGAAGCAGGCCATCTTTTACTAGTGACTTCTGGGCAGGTAAGGTAGGGATAATATTAATGAGCTCAGATGCGGAGAGTTTAGTGAGCTGATGCTCGTCTGCTACGGTCTGCTGAAGTTGTTGTAGGCTATCGGAGAGTTGTTTGATTTCCGTTTCTTTTTGTTGGTATCCATAACCGATAGCACCAGCAAGGCAGCATGCAGCGGCCAGAGAGCCGACGATAGGCCCGTAATGCTGGTTAAGGCGTTTGTCGAACTCAGAGAAACTAGCCAGGCGGTGATGTGCCTGAAATTGAAGCCCTTGGCGAAGAATGCGCCATTTATGGGGGCTGATATTTCGGGGTTTTTCTGCCTTCATTTGGGCTTTTTGTGCAATGTCAGCAGGTTTGCGTTTGAATGGGTGCTGGCTGGTTAATAACTCATAAGCGATACAGCTGAAGGCAAAAATGTCATCCTTTACTTCAGGCTCCTTGCCTTGTAATAGGCCCGGTGAAGCATAGGTTGGGGTATAGCCGCTGAGGGCGTTGGTTTCATTCTGAATGTCTGCTGAATAAGAATCGGCATTTATATTGAATGCTCTTGAAACGCCAAAGTCGAAAATTTTAATGGTACCGTCTCGGGTAAGCATTATGTTACTTGGTTTCAAATCTGCGTGTACGACACCTTGACTATGAGCATACTTAAGCGCAGAAATTATTTGATCCAGAAGCTTGATTGCACTTTTATAACTAAGCCCATTCGGGCGGGAACGAAGAATTACTTCTTCAAGTGTTTCGCCATCAAGCCATTCCATGACTAGGTAATGCGCTTGCTTTTCTCCACCAAAATCATAAACACGGATAATATTGGGATGGCTTAGCTGTTGGGTTTTTTGTGCCTCTCGAATCAGGATTTTGGCAGCACCCGGTTGATTGATGTATTCCCTCTGTAACACTTTTAGCGCGACATGCGGAGAACTGCTACCTGACGCTTCCAGTAATAAGTCTGTTGCCTGATAAACATCACACATCCCACCGTGGGCGGTGAGTGTTTCAATTCTATACCGTCCCTTAACAACTTTGCCTTCATGTGTATTGTTCTTTGTTGCTTGAGCATTTGGAATATCTGTTTCTTGGCTATTAGAAATACCAGTGTTTTTTTTTTCAGGGTGTTCCATAACGGTTACTTCTCCACACAATCTAGCCACTGCAGTCTTAGAGCTTCTTGAATATCAGTATTTTAAGATTGAACCTAGGCGCTTTTAAAAAGAATGCGGTGAGGGACTAAGTAACAATAGTTATATGAAACTACTTGCATCTGTTTTTTATGAAGTGAGTGGAATAATTAAAAAGGATCAAAGAAGCTTCGTTGCTATTTCAAAATGATGTTTTTACTATCGCCCCAACTTGTTCGAATCGACGGAAAATTGATTAGTTGCAATTGATAATTTTGTAAATTTATCCATTTTGGTGATTTGTCTCGATTTTATGTTTTGTGATGGAAGATATTGTTATGGAGTTAACGCTTTCAGTTGTGAGCTATCATCGCTTTACGTCTGATTTAGAAGCCCAAAAGACGTTGGTTTTCAATGGTAAATCGCAAGTGTATGTCGTTGGTCGTTCCGAACAATGTGACTGGTGTCTTCCTGATCCTGATCGGGTTATCTCAGGTAGGCATGCTCTTGTTAAAAAGCGTGGTAATGAGATCGCGATTATTGATGTGTCCACAAATGGGGTATTTATCAATCGTTCGGTGGAGCCATTAGGAAAAGAGAATAACCATATCCTTAGCGATGGTGATTTTATTGTATTTGGAGACTATGAAATTGAGGTCTCTTTGAATGGCATGGGGCTAACGCCAACGGATAAACAACGTGATGCCGTAAGAGTAAAGTCGCAACAAGAATTGCTGGCTGAAGAGGATAAAGCGTCTCATGATGACTGGAACTTTGGTATTCCGACTAGCCGACTAAATAAAGTAAGTTCAGTTGAGAATAATAATTTCGCCCAAAAGCCAGATGCTGAAATGCCGTTACCCGTTTTCATGGGTAATGTTGAAGATAGTTTTGTCGCTCCGAGTCGTGAAGACTCTATCCCGGAACGAATGCATGATCTTCCAATCCCTGAAGATTGGAGTGCGATGTTTAGTGCTGAAACCCCTGATGGCATAGACTCAAAATACTTAACGGAAGAGTTTGAGCTAGAGCAAAACGTTGAAGAAAATTGCTTTCAAGATGAAAGCGATGTTGTTTGTCAGAAAACAAGCGCGCCCGTTTTGCAGTCAGCCTCGTTTGTAACGGGGGAATCAGCAACGGGGTTGGATGCGTTTGTTCGCGGCCTCGGTATTAGCCGAAATATGGTTCCCGCAGAAACGGATGAGCAATGGTGGTACGAACTAGGTGTCTCGATGCAGCACCTGATGACAGGGTTAATGGAGTCGTTACATCAACGCTCTGCCTTTAAGCAGAGTAGCCGCTTGAATCAGACGCTCTTCAAGCGCCAGGAAAATAACCCCCTGAAGTTTTCGGCCACATTAGAAGATGCAATTCATAACTTATTCAGTCGAAATAGTGCCAGTTTTTTACCTGCAGACCAGGCAATAACCGAAGCATTTGCAGATATAGAAAAACATGAAAAAGCACTATTGGCCGGCGTGGTTGGGGCGGTAGGCGGGATCATGAACACACTTTCTCCTGAATCAATTGCCGAGAAAACATCAGAACGACAATTCTGGCAACGGTTATCTCCGGGTAGTTCAAATATCAAAAATTGGGCAGCCTATGAAGCAATGTATCGTCGATTAGAACAGGATCTTGAGGACTCGAATAGCGTCTTTTATTGGGATGATTTTGTTAAAGCATATGAAGCAAGCTCTAAAGGGATTAAATAATGGGTGTAAGAATGAGAATACATTTTAAATTAGCTTTTGTAATTGTTGCTTCATTATTTATTAGTGCCTGTACTGTTGCCAACTATGTTCTCCCATCTTATACCACTTTAAAGTTTGACGTTTCTCGTCATGTTAATCCCGACCTGAAAGGAAGGGCATCACCTGTTGTCGTTAAAGTGTTTGAGTTGTCATCAAAAACGATATTTGAAAGCCAGGACTTCTTCTCTCTTTATGATGAACCGGAGAAGTATCTTGGTCCTGACTTGATTTTAAAAAATGAGTTCGAGTTTGCGCCTGGTTCTCAGCATTTTTACGATCTGAGCTTGGCGCCTGGGAGCCGTTACGCAGGAATTTTAGTGGCCTATCGTGATATTGACAATGCACGCTGGCGTGAAGTTGTCGAAATAGATCCCACCGAATACCGAACATACCGTATCAATGTTGGCGAGCTGGCCGTGTTTATTGATAACCCCTAACGACAAGTTCATGGTGTAAGGAAAAACGGATATGAGCGATTTTAGTCGTGTTGCCTGGAGTGAGGGGATGTTTTTGCGTCCTCAGCATTTCCAGCAGCAAGAACGCTTTATTTTGAATGAGCTGAATGAGCTTGTTACTCAGGCCTATTGTTACTCGTGGGGCGTGTTTGAACTGGCCCTAGATGATGCTTTGCTGAGTCATGGCAAACTGGGGATCGAGAGCATTTATGCCCGGATGCCGGATGGAAGTGCCGTCGTTAGCCCCAAGCGGGATGTCTTGCCTTTCCCTATTCAACTAGATAGAAGTGTCAGGGAGCAAATTATCTACCTGGCTATTCCCATAGAGCAGGTTGGGGCGGTAAATATCGCAGCGCATGATAGTTCACAAGTAACTCGGTATCGTTATGATGATCATGAGGTTGCGGATTATGCGGTTGGTTGTGATGCTACCGATGTATTACAGCTTGCTAAATTGTCGCTGGAATTGAAGCTGTCGAGTGATAGCTTATCTGGCTATGTCGCTCTACCCATTGCGCGAGTTATCGAAATTAACGAAGAAGGGAGGGTGATCCTTGATGACAAGTATATTCCTCCTTGCCTGAATATTCAGCGTAACCAGGTAATAAAGCGATTTATTACTGAGTTGCGTGGGATGGTGAAATTACGTGCAGACAGTGTTGCCAGCCGTTTAAGCCAAGGGCAGGGGACGGCGAGCTCTATCGCTGATTTTCTTATGCTTCAATTGCTGAATCGGTATGAGCCTTTGTTGAGCCATATCGAAGTCACCGATGGTTTACACCCGGAGGCATTTTGCCGTTATTTATTATCAATGGCTGGAGAACTGGCCACGTTTTCTGGCGATAACAAACGACCTCCTGAGCTGCCCGTGTATTTACATGATGACCTGACTATGGTGCTGGGTAATATCATGATTGTGCTTAACCAGTACATGAGCTCCGTCCTGGAGCAGACGGCAGTACAGTTACCCATCGAGGCGACAAAGTTTGGTATTAGAGTGGCGGCCATACCGGATAAGGCGCTGTTGGAACGGGCGACGTTTGTTATTGCGGTCAAAGCAGATATCCCTGCCGAAGAGCTACGCCGACGATTTCCGGCCCAGGTTAAAATTGGCCCTGTTGAGCATATTCGAGATTTGGTCAACAACCAACTGCCAGGTATTGCAACTACGGCATTGCCAGTTGCTCCTCGTCAGATCCCCTATCATTCGGGCTATCACTATTTTCAATTAGATAAAAGCAATGACTATTGGCAACGCTTAAGTGCCAGTGGGGGCATTGCCCTTCATCTCTCGGGGAAATATCCGGGTTTGGATATGCAGTTATGGGCAATCAATTAGGAAAATACATTGTTCGGTTTAAGGATATAGGATGATGTCAGAGGCAACGTTTATTAAACCTCGGCCTGGTATTCGAGGCAAGGCGAATGACGCCAATAATGACGCCAAGCTGGGGAGTGCCCAAGCTGCTGATCAGACCGTGGTATTAACCAAAATAAAGGGCGGCAATCAATACAGTGGACTGCTGCCAATAGGTGACAACCCGCTGATAGAAGAGGCGGGGAGACTATTATCCATTATTGGACAAATACGCAGTACGGCGGCACATAGTGATGTCACTTTTTTCCAGCAAAACTGTATTGACCTGGTACGTGAGTATGAAACACGCCTTCGTCGTTTATCGATAAACAGTGAAAAGACTGAAGCCGCAAGGTACTGCCTTTGTTCATTTATCGATGAGACTGTCCTAAATACGGTGTGGGGAGGCCAGTCTAATTGGTCGACTGATAGTCTGCTTTCTACATTCCATGCCGAGACATTCGGCGGTGAGTATTTCTATACACTTCTGGATAGTGCATTGACCGAGCCGCAAGTGAATTGGCAGCTACTCGAGTTACAGTATTTATGCTTGTCATTAGGTTTTGTTGGCAAGATGCGAGTTGAAGAGCGAGGTATGGAAAGACTGGAGGGTTACCGGGAAAAGATATACCAGGCTTTACTCAGTCAGCAGGGGGAGCCAGAAACAGAATTGTCTTCGGCATGGAAAGACTCAGTATTACATGGTTCAGAACCAAAGAATGGAATGCCTCTATGGGTCATTATATCTGTGCTTGCCGCTTTGACCCTGGCTGTTTATATGACCTTTAGCTATAACATTAACGCTTATTCCAATCAGGTTTTCGCACAGATAAACAGCTTGGCGAGATGGGAGCCTAAAGAATCTATATCGCAACCTTCGCAAGCCCCAGATTCTTTGTACTTGCAGCAGTTACTGCAAAGCGAAGTCGAAAGAGGGGCCATTGAGCTTGTTGAACTGCCCGACCGTGTACGCATCATTATCAAATCGAGCGAGTTGTTCTTATCGGGAAGTGCTGAAGTACAGGAAGCATTAATACCGTTACTTTCCAAAGTTGCAAGGGCGTTGGAATCAACCCGTGGCCGTATATTGATCACCGGACATACTGATGACCAGCCTATTTTTACGAGTAAATATCCGTCGAACTGGCACTTGTCTTTAGCTAGGGCCACTGCTGTCGCTCATTCAATGGCGTTAGGCACGGATCTGCATGGCCGTTTATGGCCGGAAGGGTTAGGAGACTCAAAACCAAGAAACCCTAACGACAGTACCGCTAACCGGGCAAGCAATCGTCGTGTCGAGATTGATTTACTTTACTTACAATAAGGGATTGGACTGAAGTAATGTTCAAAAATGGATTTTTTAAGCGCGTTGGGCAGATTTTGTGTTCTAAATGGGCGGTTACCTTACTAGGGTTCATGGCCGTTTCGCTATTGATTTGGTTTGGCGGCCCATTAATTGCTGTCGCAGGATCTGAGCCATTATCTAGTCCTGTATCAAGGCTGTCTGTACTGTTGTTTCTGGCGCTACTGTGGGGCGCTATTAATATTGGCTCTCAAACAAGAAATAAAAAGCAGAATGAAAAAGCCGTTAAAACATTACTTGATGGCAACGAGGATGATAATGCTGATGATTTCTCTAAACAAGAAATCGAAACACTTCGTTCTCGAATAGTACAAGCGCTTGAGGTCTTGAATAGTTCTTCGCTTATACGAGGAAAAAGTGTTTACCAGTTACCGTGGTATATTCTTATTGGCCCTCCTGGTACCGGCAAAACTACTGCGCTGCATAACTCTGGTTTGGAATTCCCACTGAAAGATAAGCTGGGCAATGATCCGTTAGCGGGGATCGGTGGTACTCGGCATTGTGATTGGTGGTTTACAAATAAAGCGGTGCTGATTGACACCGCGGGCCGTTACACCACCCAGGATAGTAACAGTGATCAGGACTCAAGGGCGTGGCTGGGCTTTCTTGGCCTGCTTAAAAAGTATCGTACGCGCCGGCCAATTAATGGGGCGATAGTGACGGTAAGCCTTGCGAGTTTGCTAACCCAGACTCGGACCGAGCGAAACCTTCACGCACGTGCAATCAAGCATAGAATTCAGGAGCTGCAAAATCAGCTTGGAATGCACTTTCCGGTTTATGTGATCTTGACTAAAGCTGATTTGGTTGCCGGGTTTAGCGAGTATTTTGCCGATTTAAACCAAGAGCAGCGTGAACAAGTTTGGGGAATGACATTTCCTGAGCATGCCGAAGATCCGGAGCGTGGTGTTGTGGGTATGTTCAACCGTGAATTCCACACTATGCTCCGGAGCCTGGTGGGTCGAATGAATACCCGTATGCAAAATGTGCGAGATATTGACAAGCGGACGCTGGTTTATGAATTTCCTAAACAATTACGCTCCCTTCAGTCAGCTGCCGACGATTTTCTAAAAGAGGTTTTCACCCCCAACTCTTTTGAAGAAGCACCAATGTTGCGTGGCGTATATATTGCGAGTGCTACCCAGGAAGGTATTCCGATCGATCGGGTGATGGCTGAAACCTCGGGGGGACTTGGTTTAGGTCAAGTGCCACTCCAACAGCCAGGAGATGAAACAAAAGGTTATTTCATCAAACGATTATTTGAAGAAGTGATCTTTCCCGAAAAATACCTTGGTACCGTCAATCGCAATCATCAAAAACAAAATCTGTGGCTGAGACGCGGGGTCCTCGCCAGCGGATTTATCTCTATGGCTGCCGTGGGGACGTTATGGTCCAATAGTTATCATTGGAATAAAACGTTGATCACCCAGGCAAGCGCAGCGGTTGAAGAATATCAACAAATAGTATCGCCTGAACTCACCCCGGAAACAGATGTTGTGACCTTGGCTCGGGCACTCGACAAACTGAAAAATATTCCTGCGGGCTACAGTGGCAGGATGCTTGATTCCGATGAATTTAAGTACCTTGGTTTATATCAGGGCGATAAGATCGGCCAGCCAGCCAATGCCGCTTACGAACGGGGATTACAAGGGTATTTTGCCCCTTACCTAGCGGCATCTTTGCAAGACGAAATGAAAGTAAACGAGGGTTACCTCGAATACCTTTATGAGACCTTGAAAACGTACCTCATGCTGTTTGACGCCGCACATTATGAAGAGGCTCAGGTACTTAGCTGGTTCTCTGTATTTTTTGAGCGAACCTTTCCGGGGGAGGTCAATGTTCCAGTACGGCAATCGCTAATGGAACATACTGAAAATGTTCTCAAGCTAGGCATTACCGGTGTGGGGGCTGATGATGATGCGATTCAGACAGCCAGAAGCATATTGACTCAAATGCCTCTGGCTGAGCGAGCCTATCAGCGCTTGAGGATCGAATACCTCGATAGCCATGTACCTAATTTCAGGCTGACAGATGTACTGGGTACCGAAAGTCACCGTATCTTCGAACGACGTAGTGGGAAGGCGCTCGCAGAGGGGATCTCCGGTCTGTATACCTATAGCGGGTTCCATGGGATTTTTCAGCTGGAGAACAAGCGAATTGTCAAAAGCCTTATGGAGGACAGTTGGGTTTATGGCGATGAGTTGTTGCTTGAAGAAACGACCCGTGACCAGGTGACTCAGTCAGTTAATGACAAGTACTACCGGGACTATGTGTATGAGTGGACCCAGTTGCTTGGTGATATCAGGCTCAAACCTTATACCAATGCTAAGGATGGCCTGGAACAGGCAAAAGTATTGGCAGGATCAGAGCAGCCAATAGAGAGCTTGATTATAGGGATACAGAAGCAGCTCCGGTTAACCGCTTTGCCGATTACTGAAAATGCTAAGGCTGCGGGTGAAATAGCCGGCAACGCTGCCAGTGTTGCGCTCGAACGTAAAAAGTCGAGAATTGCGCGCTATCTACCTAATGAAATGCCTACGGTTGAAATTGATTTGCCAGGTAAGCCAATAGAAGACAAGTTCTCTTCACTGCTGGCGATAAAGGAAAACGAACTCAGCGCGCTAAGTGAATCGTTCGTATTACTACATAACTATCTGGCAGAGCTGAGGTCAACGGGTGATAACGACAGTGTTGCTTATAAAAGCCTACTGGGTGGGAATACCCAAGGCAGTGTCAATAGCTCTTTAAGCCAAGCCCAAAGCCGTATGCCACCACCATTCAATCAATGGGTTAATCAGCTTGGACGTCAAACCAAGAAGTTGGCGAAGCAAGGTTCGAAAGTCCATCTCAATACGATTTGGCAAGACACGGTTGTCAGCGAATATAAAGTCGCGATCGAAGGGAAGTATCCATTTAACAGCCGAGCAAGAAAAGAAGTCCGACTGAAAGACTTTGCCCGTTTCTTTGGTTATGGCGGGACGATGGACACCTTTTTCGCAGCTTACCTTGAGCCTTTCGTTGATACTTCGAAACGAACTTGGCGCTTCACAAAAAATATTGGTGTTAGCAAGGCCTCATTGCGTGCTTTCGAGTCAGCGAGGCGGATCCGGGATGTCTTTTTTGAGCCGGATAGCCAAGTACCTAATGTGGAGTTTGATATTAAGACGGTCTACCTAGATCAGCATATTAGTAACTTTAAGTTTGAACTAGGAGGCCAATCTATGATGTACCGTCATGGGCCGACACGGGCAATGCAATTTTCATGGCCGGGTAAAGGCGGGGCATCGAAGGTGCGCCTGGTCTTTACCCCACCGCAATCTGGCCATTCATTTACCAAAACCTATGCCGGAAGCTGGGGGCTTTTCAGAATGCTTGATGAGGCGGCAAGGCACAGGGCTAAAACGCGTAAAGATAACCTTGTGAAAATTGAAGTCAAAGGCAATAGGGCTGAGCTTAAATTGTTACCAAGTAGCGTAGTCCATCCATTCTGGATGAATGATTTAGAGAGGTTTTCATGCCCGGTGATTCTCTAAAGCCATGCTTCGGCTATTTTGGCAAGGTGCCAGAACGTGGCGACTTCATTCAAGATCAGCTATCGCCTGCCTTTGTTGGGGGCTGGGGTGAATGGCTTCAGGCAACGCTTGCAGTCAGTCGGGAACAACTTGGAGATGAGTGGCTCGATTGTTATTTAACCAGCCCGGTATGGCATTTTGCATTGTCGCCGGGTGTGTGTGGCGACAGCGGTATGGTGGGGACGTTGATGCCCAGTATTGATCAGGTAGGCAGGCATTTTTATTTTACCCTGGCCGCTGATATCAAACGGCCCGCTGTCTTCTATTGGCAGCGACGGCAGTGGAGCGAGAATTCCGAAGAGCACGTCCTAAAACTACTGGACGACTCTATCGACCTGGGCTGTTGGGTCAGCGATTTAACTACGTCTGATTGGCTCCCTGAAGAGAAGAGCACGTTACCTACAGTGATGATAGAGACAGGTAACAGTGAACAGCTGATATTGCAAGGTGGGCAAGGATTGCATCCCGACCACTTACTTCATCATGCTTTTCGGGAACAGTTTGATCGTTATTGTATCTGGTGGACATCCGGTTCCGAGCGGGTATCTGAATGTACGTTGGTGACGAAAGGGCTGCCGTTAGTCAGCCAGTTTTCGGCAATGTTGGATGGCAACTGGGAGCAATGGGGATGGTAATGGAAGCGAAAGAGTCTAATTGGCGCTATATGTCATTTGCACAAACTCATGCCGGAAAAGTCAGGCCCTATAATGAGGATGCCTATTTGGAGTGTTCTGTCGAAGGCGTCTGGATGGTTGCTGATGGTATGGGAGGGCATAAGGCCGGGGATGTAGCCAGTAGGATGCTGGTTGATACGGTGCAGCAGTTTGTAAAAGGGGGGCCCAAAGAGTCGCATTGCATTGATTACCTGCGTGAAGCACTCGATGAAGCTAATAGCAGAATATTCGAGTATTCGCAGCGGTATTTACAGGGTGAAACCATAGGCACGACGGCTGTCATTCTGTTTATTCAGGGGGGGCTATACCACTGCCTTTGGGTGGGTGATAGCCGTCTGTATTTATTACGCCAACATCAGTTGATACAAAAAACCAGAGATCACAGCCAAGTAATGGATATGGTCGATCAAGGGCTAATTAGTGCCGATGACGCGGAAAATCATCCAATGGCCAATGTGATCACAAGGGCAATCGGGGTTAGCCCCGAGGTTGTGATAGATCAGGTCTCTGGTGAGTTGGCGTGGGGTGATCAGTTCCTGCTATGTACAGATGGTCTAACAAAAGAGTTGCCAGACAATCATATAGCCCATTGTATGCAAGCACATAGTGTGACTGACTCAGGGCTAGCCCTAATGCATTCTGCTCTTGTGAGAGGGGCTTCAGACAATGTAACCAGTGTCTTAATCCGGGTGACGAAAGCTGCGATGGAAAGCCATGATAGGCCGGAAAATGATGACACGGTCCCTCTTTTCAATAGCGCCAAGCGGTAGACGTTGAATTGTTTACAAGATTGGAAAAACGATTTCAGATTAGGGAACAGGTTAAGACATGGATGACGATTTAATTGATTTTGAAGCGCTAAAGACGCCAATTTCAGAAGAACTACCTACTGGGGAAGATCCCCGTAGCGATGCATCCCCTTATTCTGCTTATTTTTCATTGAAAGATGTGCGTAATACGGCACGGGCAGCCGAGCGGAGTGCGTTAGTCGATAATGAACCGCTGCTTAATTATGCTCACCAATGGCGTGACATATTGGATCAGGTTCCTTTATTGCTGACAACACAATATAAAGATTTGGAATTTACAGCATGGTTTATTGAGGCATTGGCACGTAATCATGGTTTTAGCGGATTAGCGTGTGGCTTTACTACGGCCAATATTTTAATTGAAGACTTTTGGCAACAGCTATACCCGTCGCCAGACGAAGATGGCCTGGAAACCCGTATTGCACCTCTTGTTGGCCTTAATGGAGTGGAGGGCGAGGGAACCTTGTTGATGCCCATCGCCTGTATTCCGATCACGGAGCTCCATGGCGAACAAGCCTACGCACTTTGGGAGTATGAGCAGGCACTAGAAATAGATCGCCTTGACGAAGATAAAAAAAAGCAGCGTCTTAATGCGGGAGGGGTTGAGCTTAAAGCGGTGCTTGATGCCGTTAATGCATCAGAACCCGCATTTTATCGACAGCTATATCATGATATTCAAAATTGCATTCAAGCCTATAACTTGTTGGTGGAGGCAATGGACAGTGCGTGTGGTTTTCCTTTACCAACAACGCAAATTTCCAAGCGTTTGAAAGCTTGCCTTGATGCTGTTGCGTACTTAGCCGAAGAAAAATTAAAAGAAACGCCTTCTGATGCGCCTTTGCTGTTAGACGACACGGAATCCCCAGAGGTTGAAGAGCCATCGACATTAAATGTACAGCTAAATACGCGTAAAGAAGCGATTCATAATTTAAAGCATATTGCCGAGTTTTTTAAGAAAACCGAGCCTCATTCACCGATGGCCTACGCGATAGAGCAAGTCGTACGATGGAGTGATATGGCATTACCTGATTTGTTGGAAGAGCTTATTTCAGATGGTGATGCAAGAAAAGGATATTTCCGCCTTGTTGGTATAGCACCAGAAAAGAGTAAGTAATACTGCATTTGCAGCTTAGCGAATGAATTATCAAAGTTTGAAGTAATAAATAGGGAGAGCAGTATGGGAAGTATCCACGGAAAATTATCACGGGTACGTAAACCAAGGGTACATATTACCTATGATGTCGAAACAGAAGGGACGAGTGTAAAAAAAGAGCTTGCTTTTGTTGTCGGCGTAATGGGGGATTTTGCAGGACAAAATAGTGACGAGTTAAAACCGATAAAAGACCGCCGTTTTATTCAAATTGATAGAGATAATTTTGATGACGTTCTAAAGCGGATGAATCCGAAACTTAAATTTCGAGTTGATAACAAACTTGCTGATGACAATACCCAGCTGGATGTTTCCCTTACATTTGCATCAATGGCCGATTTTGAACCAGCTGCTGTTGTCAATCAAGTCGAACCGTTACGCAAATTGATGGAGACGCGTAATAAGCTTCGAGATCTAATGACCAAAGTTGATCGGTCGGAAGACCTTGAGAATCTGTTAGAGACGGTTTTGAATAATACCAGCAATCTTCAGAAGTTATCAGATGAGTTAAGCTTAGGGACAAAGGAGCCAACAGAATGAATACACAAACATCTGAGACCCTTGATGCGGCTGTTGAAGAAAATACTGGCTCACTATTGGAACAGGCTATTTCTGCTACAAAACAAACAGAGAGTTCGCGAGCTGAAGAGTTGTTGCGTACATTAACGCAAGAAGCACTAAAAGGCACGGTTACTTGGAATAAGAACCTTACAGTGACGTTCAGAGAGGCTATTGCTGCCTTGGATAACGCAATATCGATTCAACTTGCAGAAATCATGCATCATGATCAATTCCAGAAACTTGAGGGCAGTTGGCGTGGAATGAATCATCTAGTGATGAATTCTAATACCAGCCAGACTCTTAAGATCCGTATGCTTAATATGAGCAAAAAAGAACTGCATAAAGATCTGAGTAAAGCGGTAGAATTCGACCAAAGCCAGGTGTTTAAAAAAGTTTATGAAGCTGAGTTTGGTACACCGGGTGGAGAGCCGTATGGTGCGCTAATTGGTGATTATGAATTTACCAATCACCCTGAAGATATCGAAACCCTAAGCTTGATGTCGAATGTGGCAGCGGCCGGCTTTTCCCCATTCTTATCTGCAGCATCTCCGGCGTTATTTGGTTTTGATGAATGGGCTGAACTGACAAAACCGCGTGATTTAGAAAAGGTATTTGAGTCGTTAGAATACACTAAGTGGCGTTCATTCAGGGAAAGTGCAGATTCTCGCTTTGTTACCCTGACAATGCCGCGAGTATTGGCCCGCTTACCATATGGGGAAGCCACGTCACCAACAGAAGCATTCTGTTATGAAGAATTCAGTGTCGATTCTACATCGGGGTTGGCGGTGAATGTTGAGCATGAAGACTATTGCTGGATGAATTCATCGTATGTACTTGGCACAAGATTAACCGACGCCTTTTCCAAATATGGTTTTTGTACCGCGATTCGAGGTGCTGAAGGTGGTGGCCGAGTAGATAACTTGGCATCGCATGTCTTTATTAGTGATGATGGTGATCCTGACTTGAAATGCCCGACTGAAATAGGTATTACCGATCGCCGAGAAGCAGAGTTGGGCAAATTAGGCTTCTTACCGTTATGTCACTATAAAAATACTAATTATGCGGTGTTTTTTGGTGCTCAAACTTGTCAAAAACCAGAGGATCACAATAGTCCAGAAGCCACGGCGAATGCGGCTATTTCAGCACGGTTGCCCTACATGATGGCTACATCACGTTTTGCGCACTATCTAAAAGTGATGGCTCGAGACAAGATCGGTAGCTATATGGAGGCCGATGAAGTGGAAGCGTGGTTGAATCGCTGGATCCTGTCTTATGTCAATGCGTCTGAGGGAGGTGGGCAGGAAATCAGGGCTAAATACCCTCTTGCTAATGCCAAAGTTCAGGTTAAAGAAATACCTGGGCAACCCGGCGCTTATAATGCTATAGCATGGCTACGACCGTGGCTGCAGATGGAAGAACTAACGACTTCTCTTCGTTTGGTTGCGAAAATCCCGGAAATTGGCGGATAAGCAGATAGCAGAAAGCTGGTGGACAGCCGGCTTTCTGTTTTGCACAGGACTTTGAATTGATGCAATCAACGCTTCGCTTTATTGATTCCGAAGAGTTAACAACTGGCTTTAATACAAAGGCTGGGGAAGGTGCATGGTACGCCCAGACGGACTTGGTCGAGCAATTTCTGAATAATGATGACGATTATTGGGCATTACGGATCTGGCTTGAAAAAGACAGTGACTTTTGTTGGTCATCATGTTCCCGCGAAGGGATTCGTCTTTTACTGTTACGTTCCATTAAAGCGCTAGATGAAAAAATTAATGAACAGCTAAATGCCATTATCCATCATGATGTGTTTCAAAAAATGGAGGCAAGTTGGCGAGGGTTAGTTTATCTGACTGATCAGCTGACAGAGTTCGATAATGAACTGGTATGCAAAATTAAATTACTTAACCTTAGCTGGGAAGAATTGAGTAGAGATATCAATCGTGCCATTGAGTTTGACCAAAGTGATTTATTTAAGCTTGTTTATAATAACGAGTTCAATATGCCTGGTGGTGAGCCATTTGGCTTGTTGATAGGAGACTACCAGATATCGCATAAACCAAAATCAGATGTTTTAACTAATGATATAGATACGTTAAGAGGGATTTGCCATACGGCAGCTGCTGCTTTTGCCCCTTTTATTACCGCGGCAGATCCTGCATTGTTTGGTGTCGATCACTATTCAGAATTGGCCAATGTGACAGATATTCAATCACAGTTTTCTCAAGTTGAATATCAAAATTGGCGTAGATTAAGAGAGATGGATGATGCTCGATTTATAGGGTTAGTGATCCCACATATTTTGATGCGAGAACCCTACAAACAAGACGGTTCGCGTAAGGAAGGGTTTTATTTTAAAGAGCTCATAAATGATCCTCATAAAGATCATTTGTGGGGTAACGCTGCCTATGGGTTTGCAACCGTTGCTTTAAAAGCGTTTTCTGAATCGGGGTGGTTTAGCCAAATTCGCGGTTTACAGCCAGGTCAATATAAAAGAGGCTTGGTTTTCAATTTACCATCTAGTGCTTTTAACACCACGAAGCGTATTCGCTTGAGTAAACCATCTGTTGATTTACAAGTCGGTGACCGACTGGAAAAGCAGCTCTCTGACAGTGGGTTTATTCCGGTTTCTCCTGTTCCTCATACTGAAAATCTGGTTTTTTTTAGTAACGCTTCGGTGAATCTACCTAAACACTACGCATCTCTGGGTGCACAGGTTAATGCAAGATTGTCGTCAATGCTCCAATACATATTGTGTGCGTCAAGGTTTGCTCATTATATCAAGGTGATGGGACGCGACAGAGTGGGCATGTATGCGACAGCGGAAAGTATTGAGCGTGAATTCCAGCATTGGCTGTTCAATTACACAACCGCATCAGATGAAGCATCAGATGAAGTGCGCTCGCGCTATCCGTTGAATGAAGCTCGCATCCAAGTAAAGGAAAAATCCGGACAACCTGGGCATTACTATTCAATTATCCATCTTCGACCACACTTTCAACTCGATCAGATGATTTCAAGTATTCGTTTGATCACCGAACTTTCTCCAAGACTGAGTAACGCTGGGTGAATAACTTATGACACAACTACATACATTGATCCAACAAGCCAAATTGACTGATGCTATCGAGTACATAGCTAACCTGTTAAAAGATAAGCCACAGGATGTGGATCTTCGCAGTAGCTTTATTGAACTGCTGTGCATTGACGGGCAACTAGAAAGAGCAGATAAACAGCTAAATGTGCTGATTAAGCAGCAACCGGAGTGTCTTGTTGGTGCAACCAATTTAAGGCAGTTGATCAGGGCTGCTCAGGCGCGGGTTGATTTTGATAAAGGGGCTGCTACCGCTTCATTGGTGAAGGAAACCGATGAATCCTTTGCTGCTTTGGTTCGGCTGAGGATGGCGGCCAATGAAAATGATGAGCGACTGTTGGTTGAAAGTGCAAGTCAGTTAGAAGAAAACCGTACCGATACTGCGATGATTATCGATGGTATAGAACATGAACTGTTGCGTGACTTAGACGATACACTGGCTGGTTACCTCGAAGTTTTTGGGACCAATGGGCAGTATTACTTGGTTCCGTTTGACGCTTTAATCCGCTTGGATTTTAAGCCAGTTACCTCATTGATCGAACAGATTTGGCGCAAAGTTGAAATTGATATCGAAGGCGGATTAAGCGGTGAAGCATTTGTTCCAATGACCTATATTGGTAGTAAAACCGATGCTCAGAAACTAGGTAAGGAAACAGATTGGTTTGCTGTTAACAACACTGAAGTTTGTGCGGGTGTTGGCCAGAAAATATTTTTGTTCGGTGAGGAGGCATTGGCGCTTTCTCAGGTAAAACATCTGCAAAATAGCGCAGTAACTGTTGCGTAAGGCTGTTTACGTAATGAAAACAAGTCAACAGCTATTGCCATCGTTACTTGATCGACTAATCGATGACTCTCCGGAGCTTGGTGAGAATGTTGTTCAGCCTTTCACCTGGCGGGATATGCGACAGAGCGTACGGCAGGATCTAGAAAATTTATTAAATGCAAAAGTGCATTGGCATATTTGGTCGAAGTATTACCCAGAGCTTGACCATTCCCTTTTTTCTTATGGATTGCCGGACTTTTCAGCAATGCCGCTGAGTAGTTTAGATGGTCGGCAGACATTGTGTCGAATTATCGAAGAGACAATCAGGAAGTTTGAGCCTAGGTTTGCGGATGTAGCTGTAACAGTCGTCGGAGAAGAGCAACCGGTTGATCGTATATTACGATTACGGATCCATGCTTTGTTCCATGCTTCCCCCGAACCAGAAGAAGTTACCTTTGATTCAGAGGTTGAACCGGTTTGTTTAGGCATTCGGATTAGTGAGTCGTAACCATGAGTGATGAAATACTAAAGTACTACAATCGTGAACTAGCTTATATCCGTCATATGGGAGCTGATTTTGCAAAACGTTATCCTAAGGTAGCTGGAAGACTTCGGCTGGGTGATGATCATGTTGAAGACCCTCATGTTTCTCGGTTGATTGAAAGCTTTGCATTACTAACAGCACAAACACGTCGTTGTTTAGATGATAGTTTTCCCGAACTTACTGAAGGTTTGTTAGGGCAGTTGTACCCAGATTATCATGCGACGATCCCCTCGATGGCGATCATCAAAATGACTACGCAAAATATTAATGATAATGGCTTTGAACTTCCGAGTGGCAGTACGGTAGAAAGCCGTGTCGATGGCTATAAGACTTGCCACTTTACCACTTGCTACGATACGCAGTTATGGCCAGTAGAAGTGACGCATGCCGTATTTGAAAATGCCCCGTTTAAAGCACCTAGGGCAAATTTTAAAAACAGTGCGCAGTCAGTATTGAAGCTGACTTTAAGCTGCGAGTTTGACAATACTCAATTGAGCGAGCTGGGTATTAATAAACTTCGATTTTATCTCAATGGTCAGGCTCAACTCAGTTACAAAGTCTACCAATTGCTATTTCGATCCGCGATTGGGATGTCTATTGCGCCTAGAGGGGAGTCAATAGCTAATCATTATTTGCAATCTCGTCATATTGCAGCTGTAGGATTTGATGACGAACATGAAGTTGTGCCTTATCAAAAGCAGAGTTTCAGTGGTTATCGACTATTGGTCGAGCATTTTTTGTTTCCAGAAAAGTTTTTGTTTTTTGAACTGCAGGATCTAGACCCAGAATGGTTAGGTGAAGGCCATGAAATCGACTTATATATCTATTTTGAAGAGACCGATGACTTTTTACCCAAGCAATTAACGGCAGAAAATGTGCTGTTAGGCTGCACGCCGATTATTAATTTGTTTGAGCAAGAACTTGAACCCATTGCTTTGCAACCAGTGCAAAATGAACACCAGCTGATCCCGCGTTATGACGAGGCGGATATATGCGAAGTGATCCAAATAAGGGAAGTGAAGGCCTTTGATCAGCATGATAACCGTGTTGACGTTGCTCCTTTTTATGGCAGCGGACAAGCAAATTACCTTACAGAAAATGACATGTTTTGGGCTCTACGCCGTGAGCAATCGAATTGGGCGGGTGGTCATGATGAACCGGGCTGTGAAAGTTACATGACGATAGTCGGTTCTGATGCAAAAGGTATTGAGGTTGACGAGTATGAGCATTGGCTTGTGACGGTCAATGCCCTTTGTAGTAACCGTAATTTGCCGGTTCGTTTACCCTACGGTGGTGGTCAACCTGCGATGAGCGTTGTTTTGAGGACCGACTCACTGAAAGAAGTGCGCTGCCTATCTGCGCCGACAAATCCAATCCGTCCTAAATTGCTAGAAAGTACACGTTGGCAGTTTGCCAAGCATCTAACGCTTAATCAATTTTCTGGTGAAACTGGATTAGAGACGCTAAAAGAAACGCTCAAACTCTATGACTTTGAACAGACACCGCAAAGCAAAGTGCTTATTGATGCAATCACCTCAATGACGGTCACCCCTGCCAATGCCAGGGTGGTTCAAAATGGACGGGTGGGTTTTTGTCATGGTTCTGATATTGAGCTCGAATTTAGTAACAATGAGCTCTCGGGAACCAACTTATTTTTCTTTGGTTGTGTCTTATCTCATTTCTTTTCGCAATATACGGCGATAAACAGTTTTACTCGTTTAAGCATTTGTATCCGTGGCCAATCTGAGCTGTTACACCGTTGGCCAGCAAGTGCCGGGGGGAAAGTATTACTGTGAATGTTAAGCGGCTTATAAAGACAATTGATAAAGATGATTTCTACCGGGCTGTTTTTTCTTTGCAGCGTGTAATGGTAGGACGCTCTGTTGATAGCGAATTGGGGACCGATACCCTGCCAATAAACGAACGTATTCGATTTAAGGTGCCCCAAAACTTGGGGTTTCCGGGCTCAGCTATCGAGTCAATCAAAGAGGTTATCGGTGACGATGGCATTAAACGACTGGAAATCTATGTCAATTTTATGGGATTAACTGGTCCGAGTGGCGTTTTGCCACGTCATTATACCGAATTGGTGATGCAACGTTCCCGATTGAAAGATGTTGCTATACGTGAATTTTTCGATTTGTTTAATCATCGTTTAATCGCATTGCACTATCGTACTTGGGAAAAATACCAGTTTCCTATCCAACATGGACGTTATCTGACAGGAGAGACCACATCGGTTGATAGCGTACTTCAAGCATTGACCGGGGCATGTCAGGACTTGGATGTTTTCTTGGGAGGACTATTTGCAAAGCCTATTCGAAATACTCAAAGCTTACGCCAGATGCTTGAATTACTGAGTGGCTGCGATATTGAGATCCGGGAGTTTATTGGCCGCTGGATGCTGCTTGATGAGTCAGAGCAGACACAACTAGGCTCGCGCTTACAACCTGAGGGGCAGCATGCACAACTTGGTGTGAGCAGTATCATCGGTCAGAAAGTTTGGGATCTTTCTTCTGCCATAGAGGTTGATATTCAGGTCGATGATAGTGAAAAAGCTACAGCATTGATGAGCCAAGGTAGATTGCTGCAAGTTTTAAAACAAGTCGCCGCTCATTATGTTCCTGCTTCTATTCAGGTTGGGTGGCGTTTGACAACGTCATATCGAAATCTCCCTATCGCGAGCCTTAGCGATAAAGCGCCGGGGTTAGGTCGGGGAGGAGCACTGATGACGAGTCGTCAGTTAATGGATAACACGCTGAGTATACCGGTGGGCTAAGTTTACTCCGAAGCCTACATATTGAGGTTACTTAGGTATATTAATACAGATAAAGGGATCGTTATATGTCAACAATGACGTTGAAGTCGCTAGTCGATAAACTTTCGCCAAATTGTAAAATATTACTAGAGGCGGGAGCTGCTTTGTGTAATAGCCGTAGCCATTTTAGTGTTGAAATTCAGCACTGGCTATCAGTGATGGCAGAAGAACAAAGTGGCGACTTATTTGTGATCGCGGATAGTTTTGATATCAGCTTGCCGGATTTGCAAAATGAGCTACAAAACGGGCTGGAAAAGTTAAAAACAGGCAATAGTAATACACCAGGCCTTTCACCCAATATAGTGACATTATTACGTTCTGCCTGGCTGGCTGCGACCATTGATTTTAATGACCAGCAAATTCGTACTGTTCATTTAATCTATGCGTTGCTTATGGATGAAAGTCTCGGTTCACTTGTGATCCGCGATGCCCGCCAGCTGGAAAAAATAGACCCTGCACAATTGCTCTTTGTTTGGCCGTCTATTGTACAAAATTCAAGTGAAACTACTACGTTGGCAACAAAAACTGCAAGTGATGAAAAGCCTGAAAGTAATCAGCCACAGGCTTTGACGCAGTACACGATTGACCTCACAGGGCAGGCCAGAGCTGGCGAAATCGACCCGATACTTGGCCGGGATAATGAAATTCGCCAGATGATCGATATCCTAACGCGGCGTCGACAAAATAACCCGATTCTGACCGGAGAGGCAGGCGTTGGTAAAACGGCGGTGGTAGAGGGCTTAGCCCAAAAAATTATTCAAGGTGATGTACCAGAAGCACTTAAAGAGGTGTCGATTCGGGTATTGGATTTAGCTTTGCTACAAGCCGGTGCCGGGATGAAGGGAGAGTTTGAAAACCGCTTGAAGACAATAATCAAAGAGGTTAAGTCTTCACCGTCACCAATCATTCTATTTATCGATGAGGCGCATACCTTAATCGGTAGCGGTGGGCAGGTAGGCCAGAATGATGCCGCAAACTTGCTGAAACCCGCGTTAGCAAGAGGAGAGCTGCGGACGATTGCCGCTACCACATGGGGCGAGTACAAAAAGTATTTTGAAAAAGATGCCGCGCTGACCCGTCGCTTCCAGGTGGTCAAAGTGGAAGAGCCTGATGACGCTACTGCTGTTGTGATGTTACGAGGTTTATTGCCGATTATGGAAGCTCACCACAACGTCGCTATTACCGATAAGGCACTACAGGCGGCAGTCAAATTATCGAGTCGCTACATTAATGGACGTCAGCTACCGGACAAAGCCGTTGCTTTGTTAGATACCGCTTGTGCTCGTGTTGCGATGAGCCAAGCCAGTACACCAGGAAAAATGGAAGATTTGGTTCGTTATCAGCAACAGCTCACCGATGAAGTAGCTGTGCTGGAAAAAGAAGAAATTACCGGTAGCGACCATAGCGAAAAACTAAAAATATTGAAGGAAAAGCAGCATCAAACTGAGATGGATCTTAGTCTGGTTGAAAATCAGTGGAGAGATGAAGTTTCATTGGTTTATCAAGCAAAAGATTTGTCTCAGAAATTGATCTCAGATGGAGAAGCGGCAGATGAAGAAAAGCAACAGCTAAAAGCAATTAAGCGCTCATTGAGTGAGAATAGTGATCCAATGGTATTTCTTCAAGTTGATGAAGTATTGGTTGCCGAAGTAATTTCTGACTGGACGGGTATACCTTTAGGCAGAATGCAGAGCGATGAGATCGACACCATTCTGACCTTAAGTGAGCGGATGAAAGAACGCGTCATCGGCCAGGATCATGCTCTGGATTTGATTGGTAAGGTTGTCCAGACCGCGCGAGCACAGCTAAGTGATGAACGTAAGCCTGATGGCGTATTTTTATTAACAGGCCCGAGTGGTGTCGGTAAAACAGAGTCAGCCCTCGCTCTTGCTGAACAAGTCTACGGTAGTGAAGATAATGTCACTGTTATCAACATGTCTGAATTTAAAGAAGAGCATAAGGTGTCACTACTGCTCGGTTCTCCTCCTGGTTATGTGGGCTTTGGTGAAGGCGGGATATTGACAGAGGCGGTAAGGCGAAAACCTTATAGTGTAGTATTGCTCGATGAAATGGAAAAAGCGCACCCTGGGGTCCAGGATATCTTCTACCAGGTTTTTGATAAAGGAACGCTGAAAGACGGTGAAGGCCGTGATATCGACTTTAAAAATACAATCATCATCATGACATCCAATGCCGGGACTGAAACGACGATGGAGCTCCATGAAGATGAAGAAACGATGCCATCGATTGAGGGATTAAAGCAAGCTTTACAAGATGACATGCTTAAAGTCTTTAAACCCGCATTCTTAGGTCGGCTTAATGTTATCCCTTATATACCCCTCGGTTCTGAAATTCTAGAGCGCATTATTCATTTGCAGTTAAATCGTATAGCTAACCGCCTTGAAGCACATTATGAGGCAATGTTTAATTATACTGACCAACTTGTAACTTATTTAAATAAGCATTGTTATGATGAGAGTTCTGGTGCGAGAGCAATTCAAAACAATCTGCAAAATGTATTATTACCATTGTTATCAACAAGAATTTTAGAGCGAATCTCTGCAAAAGATAGTTTTAATAGTGTTTTTGTTGATGTAGAAAATGGCACTTATAAGATCATTTTTGAGTTAGGTTGCGTATGGTGAGGAATTAAATGCGACGTGACTCATAATCCAATTTATTTTGACTTATTTCACTAGAGTTCATATGAGATAATTTGTTAAATCTAAAGTTTGTTAAAGCTCTTAGTAAAGATTAATGCAATTTAAAATAAGTTTGTTCTGACAACTTATTCAAGAATCGATGTTGTTAATTAGAAAGTTATCAATAATTGTTTTGATAATTTCAATAACTTGTACCCATTTATTGGGTTAAACCCGTAATGCTATAGGAGATTAGCATGCAAGCGAATACCTACCTTAAATATGCCGATATTAAAGGCGAAGCTACCGCTGAACAGTACAAGGATTTAATTACTTTGTTATCTGTTGATTGGAGTGTTGGTCGAGAAATTACGTCATATACAGGTACAGCTCAGGATCGTGAAGCGAGTTCAACTCGTCTTTATGATATGACTATTACTAAGCTACAGGACAAAGCGTCACCTGATTTGTTTAAAGAAGCAACAATTGGTAAAGGTAAACCAGCGGTTTTCCATATTACCAAGCAGGGTGAAAAGGTTGAAGAAATCATGAAAATCGAGTTGACCGATGCGATGATTTCTAATTACAGCGTTTCAATTCAAGATGATCGTCCTGTTGAAACTATCAATATTTCATATACAGAAATGATGATGACTGTGACACCAACTGATGACCAAAACAATGTTCAAGCGCCACTTGTTTATGGTTACAGTGGTGTTAAAGGCCAACAAATGTAAGCAAGTTAACTTGTTACGGGGTAGGAAATCTATCCCGTATTTTATTTTCGTGAAGGGGCTTGGATAGAATACTAATGGAAAAAGCAACACAAGATAAAAACATCATTCGTATTGATACTCCATTGGGGAAGGATGTTTTATACATTACAAAAGCAGAAGTTCAGGAAGGGATCTCAACGCTTTTTTCTATTCAAGCTTATGTTTATACAAATGGCCAATTAATTGATGCTAATAGTCTTATTGGTAAATCGGTCACTATTACATTACTTTACAATATAGGGACGGTTGTATCTGAGCGATATTTCAATGGATATGTTACGGCAATACGCTCTGCTGGTAGTCGTGTATCAGCGATGGCAGAAGGTGACAAATATCAAGATTATATTTTAGATATCGCTCCGAGCTTTTCTTTTCTTTCTCAGCGTAGTAACTGCCGGATATTCCAAAAGATC
Organism: Photobacterium sp. HL06; assembly: GCF_059552575.1. NCBI lineage: Bacteria > Pseudomonadati > Pseudomonadota > Gammaproteobacteria > Vibrionales > Vibrionaceae > Photobacterium > Photobacterium sp. HL06. The sequence continues at coordinate 2,098,332 of NZ_CM183914.1, read as the reverse complement.
AACGTTGAAGATATCATTAAAAAGATACTTTCTGAGCATAATGTAAAAATACAAAGTGAGCTAAAGCAAACCTACCCAGTGTATGATTATAAAGTCCAGTACCATGAATCTGACTTGGCATTTGTAAACCGTTTACTTGAACAAGAAGGGATCTTTTACTTCTTTAAACATGATAAGACTAACCACTATCTCATTCTGGCTGATGACATCACCGCGTATAAGGAGTGCGCAGAAGCGCAGGTAGCTTTTACAACAGGCAGCTTATCTGAGGCACATATTCATACTTGGTCTAATGGGCTCGCGGTGACTCCGGGTAGTAGTGTTAAGCAGGGCTATGACTTTATCACACCAACAAATAAACCAGTCGGTGAGCATGCAGACGCCGGATTAGTCCCCCAACAATCTGCGACGGAAGTATTCGAATATCAGGCAGGCTCCGAATTTAATCCCCGAGCCCAGAATGTCGCCAATGTTACCCTTGAGTCCCTTCAGCGGGATACCGAACAATCTTCCGGGGGAAGTAATTGTCGAAGCTTTACTGCAGGGCAATTCTTTACCTTTAAAACCCACGAAGATAGCCGGATTGAAGGCAAGAGCTTTCTGATCACTCAAATGAACATGGAAGTGGCGATCACAAGCCAGACGGGGGCGAGCAAAAGTGCTTATCAAACCATTCAAAACCAGTTTTCATGCGTACCTAAGGAAACCCTTTATCGACCTCAACAGTTAACACCCAAACCACGCATTTATGGAGCCCAGACCGCATGTGTTACTGGGAATGACGGTGATGAAATTTGCATAGATAGATATGGCCGGGTAAAGGTGTTATTTCATTGGGATCGCGAGGGAGCATCAGACAGCACCAGTTCCTGTTGGATCCGGGTTGCCCAAAACTGGGCGGGTAACCGATGGGGCGCATTTTTCTTCCCCCGTGTCGGCCAGGAAGTCTTGGTTGAATTTCTCGATGGTGATCCGGATCAGCCGATCATCAGTGGTGCGTTATATAACGGCGATCAAATGCCACCTTATGATCTACCTGGTCAAAAAACACAGAGTGGCATAAAAACCCGTTCGACTAAGGAAGCCGCTGAAGACAATTTTAATGAAATTCGTTTCGATGATGATAAGGGTAATGAGCTGCTCTATGTTCATGCCGAGAAGGATCATCATTTGATGGTCGAAAACGATTACCAGCTTTTGATCGAAAATGATTGCCGGAAAACGATTAACAATGATTGCCAGCTACTGATTGAAAATGATTACCAGCAAACGATTAACAACGATAAACAAATGCTGGTTGAAAATGACTATCGGCAGACTATTAACAACGATCATCAATTAGTGGTTGAGAATGACAGTCGTCAAACCATCAGAAACGACTACCAGCTCAAAGTTGAAAATAACTGCAAGCAAACTGTTGCCAATGATTACACCCTGAAGGTCGACAATAACCTCAAAGCAAAGATCGCGAAGGAATTAGTGATTAATGCCGGGAAAGAGATTGTTCTAAAGGCTGGTGGGGCCTCAATAACACTGTCCAGTGATGGTTCGGTCAATATAAAGGGAACCAGCATCAAGGTGAATGGAAGCACCATCGCATTGAAGGCCGGCTCGATTGCATTGAATTAGTTCTGACAAAGAACTGTTTTAACTATTTGTGGGTTCAAATAATAGGGAGTGCAGGCCAGGTTTGATAATGAACTGGCGGCAAAGCGAATATGGGAAAACCAGCAGCAACCATGGGTTGTTTTCATACCTGCCCCAAAAAAACAGGAAAAATCCCCCATGTCGGAGGACCTGTTGTGGCTGGTTCAGGCAATGTGCTGATCGGCGGGCTTCCGGCTGCGCGTAAAGGGGACAGGCTTTTGTGCATTGGCCCTCCAGATAGTATCAAAGGCGGATCATCATCTGTTTCAATCAATGGCAAACCAGCGGCTCGGATGGGGGATTCAACCAGCCATCATGGAAAGATCGTTGTGGGCAATCCCACAGTAAAGATTGGGTAAATGGCCCATGCCCTTAGTGATCGAGCCACAGTGCATACGGATAGGCGATAGCAATGATCATAACTTGGTATTGGGGCTTAATCCTATAGAGCGGATGCAGCCGCAGTTAACGCAGCTGGATAACGAGGGCTTTCTTGCGTTACCGATTGTGCCGATAACTAGTGGTGAAGATTATGCCCAACGGCTGATTACAATATTGAAAGCAGCGCTTATTGAGCAAGAGGTGGATTGGCAACGAGCTCCGGTGCTATTGCTGTTACCTGAACAGGACAGTTTGGATGACGAACGGCATCAGCTGTTTTTTTCCAATTTGTGCAAGGCTATTCCTGCGCTAACGTTTCACCCCGGTTGTTATTTGTTTCCCTATGGACGCAGTGCCATGTTATTGGCATGGCGCCATATTGAATCTTTGCTGTATGAACAACAAGAACCCTATGTTTGGGTGTTGGCTGTGGATAGTGATCCGCGTTTGAGTATGCCAGCGCCTGGCATTGAACAAAAAAACAATGCGCAAAGATCGAATGGCATAGCCGCGGAAAGCGTCATTTTCGTCAAAATCAGCGCTTCAGAAGCAGGGCTGGTCCGTCATTGGTTTTCCTATGAAACACGGAAGAAAGATGACGTCCAAAACGTTGCAATAGAGGCAATCTTCCGACGCTATCACCAAGAGCAGGCAACGCCCATTCACCAGCTTTATGCACCATACAATGGTAACGATGAATTGGTGGAGGAGTGGGCGAGTGCCTATCACCGGCTTTTCCCTTTCGTAGGAACATGCACACAGGTTGTGATGACAGGAGCGGCTACCGGTGAATTAGGTGCCAGTAGCGGACTTTATAACCTTCTACACCTGTATACGCGTTATCAGAGAGGGGATTACCTGCATAACACGATGCAGTTAGAGATATCAGAAAAGCTGTACCGAGGTGCAGCATCATATGCCTGGCGTCAATAGTGGATGATTGTGGAGTAACATGGACGGACTCAAGCAACTGCAGCTTAAAGCAAACGATGGCAAGGCGTATCAATTTACCACAGCAAATAAAAATGATGCCAAACAGGCACCTGCCCGTTTTGAAACCCTGCAACTGGCTCGTCTGCTTATTGATAAATTTGCTCGTCTAAGGCCTAGCCAAGGAGCAGATCTTCTGGCGGTATTGGGGATGCTGGATTTCCCTGCTGAGGTACAAGCCCGAACAGGAGGCCGGAATTCCTTCATTCAAGCTCGGGAAACGTTGGCAAAAGCACTCTTTGACGGAAAGTTGCGGGTGTATGAAGTCCCTGCCGTCGATCCTGTTGTCGTACATCAGCCATCATTTGCTGAGCAGGTAGTACAAAGTACTAAACAGGTTATGTCTCAGGGGGGCAAGGCAGAAAATACACCCCTAGGAGAAGATAGTGTCAAGAATACGCCCACCTCCGTCACACCTGATGAAATGGAATACTGCGGCGATCCGGTATCCATGGCAACGGGTGAAGAGATCTTACAGCTAACGGATATCACCTTGTCGGGTAGTGTGCCTATTCGGTGGGAACGCTTATACCGTTCAAGCCTTTGCCAGCAGAATATCGGCTTAGGTTATGGCTGGCGAAGCAACTTCCATTTTGAACTTACCCAAATACAGCTTGCTGAGACAGATGATTATCAATGGCAATTTGTTGATAACCAAGGTTCTGTTTTGGTATTTGATGATGTTGCAGCCGATGCCGTCAGTTACCAACTGGCGGCAGGTGCTTCTTTATACCATGATCCCCATGGCTACTACCAAATTACACTCAATGACGGCCGGCAGCTTCGTTTCATTAACCAAAACCAGCGCTGGGTTCTAGATAGGCTTCGAGAAAATGAAACGCAGCAATACCGCTTAAGCTATTCTAGCGCCGGGCGATTGACTCGTATTAGCGCTAATGGCTGCCAGCAGCTTGAGCTGCATTATGATGCTGGCGGTAACCTCATTGAAGTGCAAGTTCCGGCAAGTACAGAAGAGGTGATACAAAAGGGAACAAAAGCTAACCTGAATTCCCCAACCGTGCTCGCCCATTATCATTACAATGCCGAAAGTGATTTGTGCGAGGCGAGCAACCGTCAGCAACAAGTCGAATGCTATCGCTACACCGGACATCTACTCACCCAGAGAACACGTTCCTCCGGTTTTAGTCACTATTTTGAATGGCAAGGTGAAGGCGAATCAGCGCGCTGTATAGCCCAATGGGGGGATGATGGGAACTATCACTACCAATTTGACTATGACATCGACAAACATACTGCCGTTAGTACCGACAGCCTAGGTAATCAATGGCGCTACGAGCATAATGCCCAGGGGCGACTGGTTCGCAAGGTATCTCCACAAGGGCATACCTGGTGCTACCGCTATGACTCCCGTTCCCGAAAAATAGCAGAACTAGCCCCAGGCGGTGCGACAACCTATTATCGCTACAATGGTTTCGGGCAGCTTTGCGAAGTGCAGGCCCCGGATAATAGCCTGACACGTTATAGCTATAACCGGCTGGGACAGGTTATTCGTATCGTTGACGGTGAAAACCGTGAATGGCTCAATGACTACAACAGTTTTGGCCGCCTACTGAGCCAGCAAAGCCCAGGAGGCGCATTAAAGCAGTACCATTATGATCGCCATGGGCGGGTTATCCATATTGAGCAATCAGACGGTCACAGTCTGCGTTATTGGTGGAATGAGCGCGGCTTGTTGGCAGCTATTCAGGATGGCGAAGCGATAACCCGCTATAGCTATGACACGCTTGGTGAAGTTAACGGTATCATCAATGCCGATGGCTGGGTAACGCAATACAAACGGGAGCGATCAGGCCAGATCGTCGAGATCACCGAGTATCCTAATTCCAACCCTGACCAGCAACACAGCCAGCGTATCGACTATGATTGGGCAGGTCGGCCAACGGTCTTTACCGACGCGATTGGGCGAACGAATACCTTCGTTTATCAAGGGCTAGCGCAGCCGGTACAACACATCCGCCCTGATGGTAGCTGGCTAAAATTCCAATACGACCAAGAGCGTAACCTCACCGCCATTGAACGCAGTGACGGCGCGAGCTATCAGCTTGACTACGACAGCGAAGAGCGGGTTAGCCAGACCATCGGATTTGATGGCCGCACCCAGCAGTATCAATATGACGGGCAGGGAAGGCTGATTAGCCTCGCCGAGCAGGGCGAGCGCTTTGTTCAGCTTCGGCGCGATAACTGTGGCCGGGTTATTGAGCAGCGCAGCAGTGCCGCCGGTATCTCCTTGTCGAATCATTTCCAATATGACAAACTCGGCCGCCTGCGCCATGCCAATAATGCCCAGCGCAAACTCAGCATCGATTACCACCTTAATGGCCAGCCGTCTGAAATTTGGCAAGACAACTGGCAGCTACAGCATGAATACGATATCGCCGGGCGACGCATTCGCACCCTGTTGCCAGATAATCATCACATTTCTTACCGTTATAACGATAGGGGGTTCCTGGCGGGCATTGACTGGGATCAACTGCCGTTAATTGAACGCGAGTTTGATACCAGCGGCAGGGAAATCAGCCGCTCACAAAGTAACGGTGTAACGTTTTCACGATCATTTGATATTCAAGGTCGTCTAGAGCAGCAAAGCTGGAAACATGCCAATACCAAGCAGCAACGTAGATACCAATATAATCAAGCCGATCAGCTTATTGGTATACAAGATAGCGAGCAGGGCGAGAGTAACTACCAGTTTGACCAACTTGATCAGCTAACCCACAGTCAGTTACCACATCACCCTGAACAACTATTTGCCTTCGATAGCTTTGGCAACCCGCAGATTAATCAAGGTGACAGGAGCCAACAGGGCGACAAAGAGCGTCACGTCAGCCAGGATAGGCTATTGCAATGGCAAGGCAGCCACTACAGTTATGACCGCTTTGGCAATCAAATAAAAAGCCATGCCCCGCAAGGTAATGAACAGCGCCGCTTCAATGGCCTAAACCAACTCACCAGCCTGAAAAAAGCAGGCAAATACACCCAGTACCATTACGACTCCCTTGGCCGCAGAAGTGCCAAAATCACCGAAAGCCAGTGTATAGACTACCTGTGGGATGGCGATCAGCTTATCTGCGAGCACAGTAACGGCCAATATACCTGGTATATCTATGAGCCGAACAGCTTCAGGCCCGTTGCCCTGATCAAGCTGGGGCAAGTTTACTATTACCAGCTTGATCATCTCGGCACCCCGATTAAACTCACCGACCAGGATGGAGCTGTCGTTTGGCACGCCCAGTATCAGCCTTATGGATATGTCACACTATGCGTTGAAGCTATACGTAATCCATTGCGCTTTCAAGGCCAGTATTATGACCAAGAATCCGGCCTGCACTACAACCGATTCCGTTACTACGACCCGAAAGCGGGACGGTTCATCCACCAAGACCCGATAGGCCTACTCGGCGGTATTAACCCTTACCAATATGCGCCCAATCCCGTGCAATGGGTGGATCCGCAGGGGTTGAGTTGTAAGGAGGGAGAGGCTAGTAATGTAATTACATTACCAAGTGGAAAGGTGATATATCCGGTAGAAAATATCGTGACCTCGCAGCCTGTTGATAGAGGTTTTTTGCTAAATTCGGCTAACTCGATAGTTGAAAATGTCCCATTAGTGGGAGGAATTGTAGAAGGTATCGGTAACCAAATTGGCTACTATGGTAGTGGATTACGTGGTGATGGGCTGAAGATAAATCCTTTTACTGGTAACCAGTTAACTCCACTTGATGAACAGTCGGCGGTATTTGAGACAATTACTGCAGGCTTGGGCTCGGTCACAGGTAAATTAGCTACTGGGTTCGCAAAAAACGTGGTTCCAGAAGGCGTAAAGCTAGCCAATTCTCCAAAAGTTATGCGAGAATTAGATGATAGTGTTGATGATTTAGCTACTCAAACGTTAACTGGTAAGTATGCGAAGAGAATCAATATATCTTACCAGTCTGCTGATGATGTTAATGCAAAGTTTCCAGCTGATTGGCAACCACCCTATACTCCAAGAACTAGAGTCACTGAGTTTGAGACGACTGTAGATGATGTATACGTACGTGTTCATGGTGAATATAATAAAGCTCGGTCATGGATGATGAAAAGAGAGGCACTGGAAGGTCTTACTCCAGAGCAAATTAAGTCTAAGTATGCTCTTCCAGAATTACCAATATATATGTCGGAGGTCTATGTTCCAGCTGGTACTAGGATCCGTACTGGTACAGTGAATCCATTGCCTGCATTCAACGGTATTGGCAATGCGACGCAATATGAATTATTACAACGTTTACCAGAGTCTGCATTTAAAAATACAGAGAGGTTAGATCTATGAGTGAAGTGAAATATAAACTTGATGAAAGCGTAATTACTATCAATGGTAAGGCAATAAATATGCCTTATACTGTTGCTCAAGTCTTAATCTGTGATGATATGGTAATTGTTAGAGTTGAACCTGTTTGCGGCGAGATATTTAACACAAATATTTATGGTTTTACCGCTGAAGGTAACTGTAAGTGGCAAATTGAAGAGAGCCCTCATGGAACAGAGGCAGATAAGCCATATACTTCAATTTTTCTTTCAGAAGATAACAAATTGATTGCTGGTAGCTGGAGTGGAGTAGATTATATAGTTGACTTATGTACAGGTGGGATTACAACTGTAGCGTTTAATAAATAGACAACCAAGTGAAATCTGGCAAGATAACTGGCAGCTACAACATGAATACGATACCGCCGGGCGACGCATTCGCACCCTGTTGCCAGATAATCATCACATTTCTTACCGTTATAACGATAGGGGGTTCCTGGCGGGCATTGACTGGGATCAACTGCCGTTAATTGAACGCGAGTTTGATACCAGCGGCAGGGAAATCAGCCGCTCACAAAGTAACGGTGTAACGTTTTCACGATCATTTGATATTCAAGGTCGTCTAGAGCAGCAAAGCTGGAAACATGCCAATACCAAGCAGCAACGTAGATACCAATATAATCAAGCCGATCAGCTTATTGGTATACAAGATAGCGAGCAGGGCGAGAGTAACTACCAGTTTGACCAACTTGATCAGCTAACCCACAGTCAGTTACCACATCACCCTGAACAACTATTTGCCTTCGATAGCTTTGGCAACCCGCAGATTAATCAAGGTGACAGGAGCCAACAGGGCGACAAAGAGCGTCACGTCAGCCAGGATAGGCTATTGCAATGGCAAGGCAGCCACTACAGTTATGACCGCTTTGGCAATCAAATAAAAAGCCATGCCCCGCAAGGTAATGAACAGCGCCGCTTCAATGGCCTAAACCAACTCACCAGCCTGAAAAAAGCAGGCAAATACACCCAGTACCATTACGACGCCCTTGGCCGCAGAAGTGCCAAAATCACTGAAAGTCAGCGTACTGATTTCCTGTGGGATGGCGACCAGCTTATCTGCGAGCACAGTAACGGCCAATATACCTGGTATATCTATGAGCCGAACAGCTTCAGGCCCGTTGCCCTGATCAAGCTGGGGCAAGTTTACTATTACCATCTTGATCATCTCGGCACCCCGATACAACTTACCGACCAGAACGGAACCGTTGTCTGGCATGCCCAGTATCAGCCTTATGGATATGTCACACTATGCGTTGAAGCTATACGTAATCCATTGCGCTTTCAAGGCCAGTATTATGACCAAGAATCCGGCCTGCATTACAACCGCTTCCGTTACTACGACCCGAAAGCGGGACGGTTCATCCACCAAGACCCGATAGGCCTACTCGGCGGTATTAACCCTTACCAATATGCGCCCAATCCCGTGCAATGGGTGGTTCCGCTGGGGTTGAGTTGTAATGAGGGGATGACACTTAAAAATGCAGCCGAGTTAGTGGGCGGCACAATACAGGGCGCAATTGATCCAATAACCCATGCGACTGAATACGCAATTTCAAATCCTGGCCAAGCCATTGATGCGGTTTTTAGTGGGATTTATGATGGCCTCTATGCCGTCGTGGATGCGGTGTATTATCCTATCGATTATGGTTTACTTGAGCCTGCTGACCATTGGCTAGGCACTTCGTTCAGTACCGGGTCTAGAGCAAGGACGGATTACCGCCTCAATCAGTCGGCACATCAAGCTATGAACGACTACAGCCAGTTCCAGCAACATTGGGATAGTGGTGACTTTGTGCTGGCTGGTAATATTATTGGCGGTTATGCCACTGCCATTAATCCGAGTAAAAAGGTGTTTTCAAACCTTGATTTGAAGCCCGAAATAGCCGATCTTGGCAAGAAGCTTGATTTCAATAGCCGGAAAACACCGGATGATTTTGATTATAAAGGCTTAAATCATCGAAAATCGGCGGCAGGGGAATTCAATGCCCATGCCTTGATGGAAGAGAAAGGCTTTACAGCCCTTGGAAATACAGACGGCGTATACCATCCTGGTGCCAATGGCATAGACGGGATTTACCGTCACCCCAATCCGCCACCGGATTTTGTGATTACCGAAGCGAAGTATAACAAGGCGCGCTTGGGTAAGACTAAAGACGGCAAGCAGATGAGTGATGATTGGGTTACTGAAAAAAGGTTAAAACAAGCGGGAATGAGTAGGAAAGAAAGACAGAAAATTTTAAGGGGACTGGATAAAGCTGATGGTAGTGTAGGAAAGTACTTGATTCGAAATAAGGCAGATGGCTCATTGCTTGTTAAGCATCTTGATAATAATGCTCACGTAGTCGGGAATGTTTTCGGTTTTAATTAATAGGGTAATCCAATGATGAGAGATACGTTAAAAGACAAAGCATACTTTAATGAGAGTTTTGATTTTCGATTGGAATGTATCGATGAATACCGAGAAGATTTACAATTGGGTAGCAAATTTAGTGATTATCAAAAAATGCGATTTTCATTTAGGGTTGTTGATAACACGCTTGAATTAATGCATGTGCGCTACTCCCGTGGCGATGACATAGAAGCCATGCACGATGATTTAATACTGACATTGGAATACCGTGAGTGGCAGAAAAACTATGCTGATAGCCTGCCTGAAAAAGAGCAATCAGATCGAATTGGCTGGGAGCAGTTGCGTGAAGACTATACCGAGATGTTTTTAAAGTGGTTTGCCTTTGCCTACTGCGTGGGAATGGGTGATAGCTATTACCAGAAAATGTTGGAGCTAACCGGAAATAAAGGGCTGGATGCACTCTTTGACAACATCGCGGTTAAGCTCGGTGATATAGAAAGGCCTGTTGGTAATAAACTGCTGTACCCCAAACGGTTCAAGAAACTGTATCAAGTAATTGAAGCTGAACCAGCGCAGCGCCCAGCCTTGATGAAGGCATACCTTGAGGCTTGGTATGATTTGATTGGCCGCCCTGACTATCACTTGATGGATACAGATGCTTATGATGGCTATTGGTGCTGGGAAGCGGCGCTTGTCGTAAAACTCTATGACATTGATGACAGTATTTTTAGTGACCACCCTTATTACCCAGTCGATTTGGTGCATTACAAGGAGATGTAATGTTGCGTGACACAAGACGTTCACAGGATTATTTTTCCGAGTTACTGTCCGATTTGGACGAAGCGATTGCCGAGACCCAAGAGGCACTGGATGACGGCGAATTTCCCTTGCCCGCCGAACAAGTGGATGCAGCACAACAACTGTACCAGCTAGCCATAATGCGTGCGGTAGCTCATTATTCTGCAGGTACTGATATTGGGGGGCTGAAATCAAAAGCGGAAGCTATCTTGCCGCTTCGCCGCCAGCTGAAAGATAAAGCTGATATGTTGCCGCCTGAGCACCAAGTGTATCGCAAACCCTTTGAAGTCTTCGGAGGCCAGGGTAAAGCGTCTGGCTCAGAGAATATCAACCGCTATATCTATACGCTATGGTGGCTGTCGCTACTTGTGGCGTGTGCCGTTGAACAAACCCATATTCAAGAGGCAATTAACCTTATTGGTAATCAAGGAAGGGATGCGTTGTTGGATAATATAGCCGTTGCTCTGGGAGATAATGACCGAGAGCAAGCGGCAGAGTTGTTATACCCGGAACGCTATCAATTACTCTATGAGGCATTGAATTCCAACTCGGAAGGGTGCTCTGCATTAGTTAGCTCATTCCTCGAGTCATGGTATGCAAATAATCAGGATGCTGACTGGTATGACAATCACTTATGTGACTGTGAGTTTGAATATACGGATTATTACACCGGGTACTGGAGCTTTGAAGCTGTGCTCGTCGTTAACCTATTAAGGCTTGATGATAAGACACTTAGAGCTAACTTATATTATCCCGCTGATTTAGTGAGGTAGATCTCCAATAGTTTAATATCGATCCAACGGCTGCCTGCAGCCCACTGTATTGTCCAATGGGGGAAATCAACCATTCACAAAGCAACGGTGTAACGTTTTCACAATCGTTGATATTCAAGGTTGTTTAGAGCAACAGTGTTGGAAGCATACTAACACCGAGCAGCAACGGGAATATCAATATAACCAAGCCGATCAACTTGTTGGTATATCGAAAATCCCTCTCAGCAATAGCTGTCTATACTAATGATTAACTTCATATTGCAAGGAGAGACTCATGGCTGCCAATCCATCCAATCAATACCTAAAGGTTAAGAAACGACACCCGGATCTATTAAACGCTGTTGAAACCCTCGGCAAGGCGGCCAAGCAAGAAGGGCCCGTCGATGAGAAAACAGCACAGCTCATTCAATTGGCAGCGGCCGCTGCAATACGATCGGAAGGTGCTGTCCACAGCCATACCAAAAGAGCACTTGAAGCTGGTGCCAGTGCAGATGAAATTCGCCATGTACTTATTCTGCTAACCAGTACCCTGGGCTTTCCTTGTGTGATGGCGGCGCTTAGCTGGGCCGATGAGAAGCTAGAAGCTAGCAAGCCAACTGAAGGTGATTGGGAAGTGTAGCCTTATATGGCTTGAACGCAGGACAGTTAGAGTAGGTAGAAAATGAAAAACCCGCGTAACAGGCGGGTTCTTTGTTTTCGTCTAAACATGATAGGAGTATGAAAAGCGCGTCGAGAGTTAGCTATTACAGGGTTCTGCTTCTCTCTCGTTGACCATGCTGCAAGCCCAGAAACTGGCATGGTTGCTACTCTTTCCCCTCATCTCAAACGACCTATTGGCAGAAAGATACGCTTTTCAATAATTATTATAGTTCAGCTTCAGAAAGCGTCCAGCCATCAACGTAAAATAATACTCCGTATAATGGTAAATACTTCTGATATTATATTGCAACCTTGTGCTCGAAAGCTTCTTAGAAACAATTAGTAAAATGCTCATTAGTTGCATAATGAGAGGTTACGCACTGATTTTTGAATTTCCTTGATGAATGATAAAGACATCTGCCGCTTTATGCAGTTATTCAAATAGATGAGAAATATGATTCAAAAAGAACAAAAATTCAGTGAAGAGTTATTGGATAAGCTGGTGGCCCATTTTGGTGTCACGCGTTCTAACAAGGATGGAGGATATATACTACCGGATGGTAGTTTACTCAACCTGCAACGTTCGGATATGGATAATAAACAATATCACCGAGCAGTAGCGGCGCTGTTACCTGAGGAGATGCAGGGTGGATGCGATGAGATTACCATTGTTAATCTTATGACAGCGACAGGCATTATTCGCTATGAAGCAAGGGGGCGAGTACATGTCGCGGTAAAACCGACCCAGTTACAACGACGTAAATTATTCGAGATCATGAAGTACAGTGAACATAGCTACCTTGTGTTTGTCTCGGATCAAACGGGTGCGACGATCGGTGAGCAGACCTTTAAATCGCCTCAAGCGCACGAGTTACTGCAGTTCTTTGAGCGTTGTTTTAGCGGTGAGCAGAAGCAGTATCGTGTTGATGAGTTTTATACTAGCCAAGAGCAAGACGATTTTATCTTTACTTTTCGTCCTGAGCAGCGACAGATCGGCCGTTATCACTCCAGTACGGGAGAGTTTACAATTCAGCCTGAGTTTGAAGGCTCACTTGCTATGTTTAAACAGCAGGTTGAGAAACACCAACATCAAAAAAGTGTATTAGCGTAGTATTTGTGTTGTTACTGAATAAGCAATAGTTTTTAACTCACCCAATTTCCCACAGCATTGTGATGCGCGGTAGTGATTACCGCGTTTGCTGCTTTACAAGCTAACCATCAGCGAAGGGGCGAACTCGATAGGATAGGTTAATCTCCTCCTTTTCGATTTTGAAAAGTCTTTTTACTCTTTTTTTATCTATTCTTTATAAAAATACTGTTAAATCTTATACATATGTTTGCTCTAGGTGTGAGTGGTTCATATGATCAGGTCTATTCGTTAACGTGGTTTGATAAAGCCATTATTGAAGACGGTGATTATAATAACAGTTATTGCTGGCTAACTTATTAAAACTAATAATAAAAATGAGGTAGAGAAAGTGTTGAGACCTTGGGGGTATGTTGTCTTTTGTTTGTCTGTTGCTGCTTTTTCAAGTTATGGGGAGTCGCTTGAGCAAGGTTATGCCGCTAAACCTGATGGCTTTATCTCTGTAGATGATCTGAGGGTAAAACGGGACGGAGAGCAAAGATGGGGCTTGGCCGCAGTTGTCCGAAACGCAACAATTCCGTATGCGACAGATGAGGTCGTTGAAGATTCTACAGTATCGACCTTTGTCCCGATGATGTTTTATCAGGGGGATCGATTCTTTCTCAACGGTACGGAAGGCGGTGTGAACATTTATCGCCAGGACGAGTGGGAACTGAATGCACTGGTGCGGATGCACTTTATCGATATTCCATCCTCATTTCAGAATCAAATAGGTGGCGATACCGGTGATATCGGTATTCAGTTTAAGTACCAGTTAGATGATAACTTATATAGCGAACTAGAAGCATTATCGGATCCAGACGGCAGGTTGAGCTATCTGGCTACCTTAGGTGGCGTGTACAATACTGGAAACTGGGGTTTTAGGCCAGAAGCATCGCTGCATTGGAAAGAGTCAGCCTACAATAGCTATTACTATGGCTTAACTCTCGAAACAATCAATGCGGGTGTGGACTTCAAACTCGGTGGCTCTGCAAGTTACCATGTAACCTCTAATCTCTATCTGCTTGGTGGTGCCTACGCAACGCGCTTTGACAGCAATATTCGTGACTCTGACATTGTGAATGAAGACTGGCAGGGCGAAGTTTACCTTGGCTTCGGATTCTTCAACGATGCTAAAAAGCCCAGGAAGCCTTCACTGACCAACCAACCTTATTTACGTCTTGCTCATGGTTGGGCAACACCGTCGAATATTGGTGAGATCTTCTCTGGCAACAGGGTAAAAGATGAGTTCAATAACCAGCTGACATCTCTGTTCTATGGTCATCCGTTGACAGATGAGCTGTTTGGGCTCCCGCTTGATATTTACCTGACACCGGGCTTTGTGTGGCACTGGAGCTCAGATGTACAAAGTACAACCCAAGAGTACGTTGTGGCGGTTAAAGCCTATTATACGGTTAATTGGCCAGTGCAATGGCGCTTTGGTGTTGCAGAAGGCTTGTCGTATATCGATAGTATTACCTATATCGAACAAAGTGAAATGGACCGCAAGGGGTATGAGCCAAGTAATTTGCTGAACTACCTGGATTTCTCATTTGATGTCAATTTGGGGGATTTATTCAACCACAAGCCGATGGATGGGGTATGGCTGGGTTACAGCCTGCATCATCGTTCAGCCATTTTTGAGAGTGCTTCGCAGTTTGGGCGTATCAAAGGGGGCAGTAATTACAATACGGTCTATCTGCAGTTTGACCTCTGAACCTACCTTAATATTGGAATGAAAAAAAACCTTACCTGTTAGCCGTAACAGGTAAGGAAATTGGCAAATAGCAAAATGAAAATAGCAATGTGGCAATAAGCGCCAGTGGAAGATACTAAGCAGTTAGTTTTTCAAGTTCAGATTTTGCGCCCGCAATGGCTTTGGCTGCAAAATCATCACCCATAGCAAGGGCCTCGCCATAAACGAACTCAACATCGGTTAAGCCGACAAAGCCAAGAATGGTTTTGAGGTATGGAACCATCAGATCAGTTGCACCGTCTTTGTGCATGCCGCCACGAGTCGTCACTACAACGACTTTCTTGCCGGTTAGCAGGCCAACAGGCCCCGTTTCTGTATAGCTGAATGTCACACCGGCACGGGCAATCAAGTCAAACCAGTTCTTTAACTGAGTTGGAATAGAGAAGTTATACATAGGTGCTGCAATTACCAACGTATCACTGGTCTTAACTTCTTCAATCAGTTGATCGGATAATGCTAGCGTTTCTTGTTGGCGGGCAGTTAGGTTATCTCCGCCACGAAGACCGCCAGCGATTTCACCATCAAGAACCGGTAGTGGGTTTGCCGCAAGATCGCGTTCAATCACAGCGCTGGTTTTTCCTTCCCAAGATGCGATTAAGTGATCAATTAAAGCGTTTGATTGAGAATAACCACCAAGAATGCTTGATTTCAAAACTAGTACGTTTGACATAATAAATTCCTTTGCGCTGTGAGTTGGCTTGGGAATAAATATATTGAACAAGGGTGAATGAAGATAGCGGAAAAAGTCGCGCGTGTTGTTCGAAAAAATTGAATTAGTCGAGATTCCCATTTTTAATTTTTTTATATCAGCAGCTTAAAAATATTTTTGTGATGGGTTACATTTATTTTTAGCTTAGTGAATGGCTAATTATTAACCAGTTATTAGAAAAAACTGGGCAACATAGAATCGTGTAAGACTATTTTGCTTTGCATTTGTGTCAAGGTAGTTTGATGCTTGCAACTAGGCTGGTAATTGTGGATAAGAAGACAAAAAATAGCCCGAAACGACTCCTGTCTCGGGCTTAGGGGAATGGCTCGTGAGAGCCTTGCGCTAACTGGTTAGTAAATGGAGATCAATTACACTATCAATGGTAGTTCAAGCAGTACAATTTGCCAGTTTTAGCGCTGAGAATGTCATTCGACTCTGATACTGTTGCTATATATCATTGATGCCATTTATTTTGTGCTGAAAGGCCAGTTAGATATCAAATAAATTATTATCTCGCACTAGCTCACGAGGCAGACCGTTTTTGATGCGGTTGCCAACCCATTTACCAATGCCAATTGGATAGTCGCGGTAAGTCACAATGACTTCGCCTTTGCCAGATAGGTTCTCTGGTCGGATATCACGCCCCATGAACCACTCTTTAGCTTGTTCGGACGTTAGGGCAATCGCCACCTTCTCATTGCCTTTGGCAAGTGTCATAATCGCTTCGTGCTGCCAGCGGTAACCTTTCTTATGCTGCTCAGCCAGTTTGATACCAATGCGCTGGAAACGGATCTCGCTCAGCAAAGCTCGAAGGTGGGAAGGGAATAACCAGACTTCCTTATCCCGAATCCAAACCTCACTATCTTCTGGCAGGGAAATATCGAGATCAGCTTTAATGCTGTCTGTGATCAGCTGCTGATCTTTGGTATTTGCCAAACTGAAAGGAAACTTACCTAGTCGTTTTTTTACCTTTGGTGATTCAACCGAGTGATGCTTGCGGATACGGGCAACAAAGAAGCCTTCGCTGTCGAAGATTTGTGGATAAACGTGAAGAAAGCCTTCTTCAGTTAGTGCCTGGTCGGCGCCATCAAATAGGGTATTTAATGGCTCAAACTCAACCGCATCACCGAAGGTTTCTTTGAGGTAGTGACAAACTTGCTGGTTTTCACTGAGGTTTAGGGTGCAGGTTGAATACACCATCACGCCACCAGGTTTCAACGCCTGGAATGCGCTGACAATAAGGTTGCGCTGGACAGCTGCAATTTCTTTAACCGACGCTAGGCTCCAGTTTTCCATCGCATCGTCATCTTTTCGGATCGCACCTTCACCTGAGCATGGTGCATCCAGCAAAATTGAATCAAAAGATTCTGGTGCCCAGCCACCAAAAACACAGCCGTCAAAGTGGGTCAGCGATGCGTTATACACACCACAGCGCTGCAGGTTGGAGTGGAGAACTTTGATCCGGCTTGCTGCCAGTTCGTTAGCCACCAATGCGCCACGGTTTTCCATCGCACAGGCTATCTGAGTCGTTTTCGAACCGGGAGCCGAAGCCATATCTAATACACAATCAAGTGCGTCGTTGTCCTTTAATAAGGCAGTTACCGGCATCATCGAGCTGGCTTCCTGGATATAGAACAGGCCAGCCATGTGCTCGGCGGTATTACCGAGCGAGACAGTCTCTTCATCTTCACGCTCAATCCAGAAACCGGTCTCGCACCACGGAACGGGTGTTAACGTCCA
Source organism: Photobacterium sp. HL06 (assembly GCF_059552575.1). Classification (NCBI taxonomy): domain Bacteria; kingdom Pseudomonadati; phylum Pseudomonadota; class Gammaproteobacteria; order Vibrionales; family Vibrionaceae; genus Photobacterium; species Photobacterium sp. HL06. The sequence goes on along the minus strand of NZ_CM183914.1, from coordinate 2,081,058 downwards.
GTCTTTATCGGCGACACGGGCCAGGAAGTCTTCCACACTGATTTTTAATGTGTTAACCCGGATACTGCGGCGTAAAGGCGTCTTACAACAGGCAATAAACTCATTCATGCTCAGGTGCTCTGGCATGGTCTGACGGATTTGCTCGATGAAGGCTTCTGGGATGTGGATATTAGGGTGCAAGGGACTATCTCGTTTAACTAGCAATGGGGCGTGAGTCTATAACAAACTGGGCTAAGAATCGATGTCTGCATGGTGTAGTTCATTGTTTGAATAGCGTTTAACTAGCTCTGTAGATAAGAAAAGGAGCGCATAGCGCTCCTTTGGTAACAATAGCTTGATAGAGATGATTTAGGCTGTTAGTGGCGAGGTATGGCAGTGCGCCAGGTTTTCCACTGTGGTTTGGCTTGTTTGTGTAGCAGGTAGTGGGTTTCCTGCTTTGCTTTTGAAGACAGTGGTTGTTCTTCAGGGGTGGCAAACGCAATCCCGCCACGTATCAGGCTATCTACTGTGCCACTTTGAACCGAAGCACCTGTTAAGCCGATGGTGACATCGATACCTGATACATTCCAGAATACGGTGTCGGTACGGACTAGGTGGCTGTACTCTTGCTCAACTTGTGCTTCAAGAATAACGCGGTCGGCTAGCTCTCCTAGCGAGACCTTCACAACCTGGCCAACTTGAATATCACGGTAAAGCAGTGGTGTCCCTTCATTGATTGAGCCGCGCTCTTCGCTTTCCAAGATAACAGTCAGGCCTGATTTGACGAGCTCTGCGCTGCCAAGCTCGAAGGACTGGGAGTAATGGCCATCACCTGGTGCAACAGCGATATAGCTGCTCAGTAATGTGTCCAGGTTCTTGGCGCCAGTCAGGCTGATTTGTGGTGTTACAACCCAGAAGTAGCTATTGGACTTTGCGAGTAACTGCGCATACTTAGGGAATAGACGGGCCTTTATTTTGACATTACCCACATTAAAGTCAGGTGTCGTTTCAACAACTTTACCCACATTGACGCCTTGGTAGCGAATATCTGAATTGACTGAAATCGCTTTGACATTATCGGCAGTCAGTGTGATCAGTAGGCCAAAGCCTTTGGCTTCTTTTAGGCTAGGGTAGAGCTTATAGCGGCTGCCAGCCTTGTTGGAAACACCGCTTAATTCATCAAACGCAATACCGCCTTTGATAAGTGTAGTGATAGGGTCGGCTTTGATGTTTACACCGTCTAATCCTGCTTCGACCTCAACGCCGGAGCGGTTCCAGAAGACCGTGTCTTTTTTGATCAGGTGGCGGTATTTATTATCAATAATAATTGAAATAGTGACGCCGTCACGGGTTAGGGCATAGTTTTTTACTTCACCAACTTGGAGGTTACGGTAAAGGATAGGGCTACCTTCAGAAACCGGCGGTAGCTCATCGGCAAACAATATCAGTGTGGCAACCCCTCTCTGACTATCAGCAGCCAGTTCCGCTAACTGCTGGTTTTTGTAAAGCGGGTAGCTTTTTAGGATTGTCGAACTGCCAGAGCTGGTAAAGCTAATGCTTTGGCTTACCAGCTGATCGGCTGGCGGAACATTGACATCAATGCCTTTTGTACTGATATTGGCTTGGATCCCGCCGTCGAGGTAGAAGCGGCTGGCAGACCGAACCAATGAGGTGTGCTCAGGTTTCACGATGACATCAAAGCGAACGCGCTTCCCATCAAGAAGGACTTTCTTAACCCGGCCTACCTCCAGTCCGCGATGCTTTAGCCTGGTACCGCGTTTGATACCGTGGCTGTTATCAGCGTATAGGGAGAAGGTCGCGACACCTGGCTGCTGCTCCTGCAACTCGTCTTGGGTGATTGCCTTGAACTGGCGTGTTGTCTCGCCTTCACCTGGGATCAGGGTGAGGAAGTTACCACGGATCAGGTTGCCGATGTTCTTCATACCGGTTAGCGAAACTTCGGCTTCCTCAAGCAGCACACGTGAACCCGTTGTGAGCAGATCGCTCATACTTGGTTCGATTGCAGCGTGGGCAACGATTTTTTGTCGCTCCTCGTCTAAACGCAGATCCGATATCTGGCCAATTTCCAGGCCGCGATAAATGATTGGGGCACCACTGGTACTGATATTATTACCATCTGGTAGATCAATCGTGATTGCGATACCACGGCCAGCGGTATTCAGATCAGGATAGAGGCGAAATAGGTGATTGGGCTCAATAGCCAGGCCTTCATCTGGTGAGTCAAAGGCAATCGCACCACCAATCATTGCAGACAAGCTTTCAAACTGTACATCGATCCCATTGAAGCCGACATTGGCGCTCATGCCGCTGACATTCCAGAAACGGCTTTTGTTCGTTACCAGTTCGGCAAATTGTGGCTTGATCAGAATATCTATCAGTACGCGCTTTCTATTATTGCTAAGGGTGTAGTTATAGACTTCACCAACAGGTATTTTCTTGTATAGAACCTGAGAGCCGATACTGACAGAACCCAGGTTTGGTGAACGCAATTGTATTTTTAGCCCTTGGCCTAACGGTGTATCTGAAGGTTGGGTATCGAGGGCAGAAAATTCATAGGCAGCTTTACCTTCACCAGGCTGCAGGGCAATGTAGTTACCCGACACCAACGCATCCAGACCAGAGATACCAGTAATAGAAGCCTTTGGCTTTACGAGCCAAAAACGAGTCCCTTCCTTGAGCGTCTGAACGGCTTCAGGATAAATATCGGCTTCGGCATAAATGCTCTGCAGATCTTCAGATAAGCTGACATCACGTACTATACCAACTTCCAAACCCTGATAACGGATGGTTGTTCTACCTGCCGTTAGGCCTGCCGCATCATTGAAGTGGATTTTTACTCTTTGTCCTGCTTCATTGACGGCTTTAAACACGAGCCAGCCTGCAAGAACGAGCGCAATTAGCGGGAGGATCCATAGAGGGGATATTCCGCGATCGCGTTTTATGTTGACCGGTTCTGGTTGTTGGTTATTTAGTCCGTTGTTCATAGTTGTCCCATATCAGACGAGAATCTAAGCTTTCAGCTGCGAGCATAGTAAGAACCACCACAACCCCGAAGGCAATTGCCCCCGGGCCGGGTGTAAAATCAAGGAGTTGGTCGCGGTCGATTAAGGCTACCATGATGGAGATAACGAAAAGATCCATCATTGACCATTTTCCAATCCACTGTATGACACGGTAGAGTTTCATACGTTGAAGGTGATTGACTTTGCGCTTGAACTGAATGGTCAGCAATAGAAACGCTAAGCCGAGAATTTTAGCGACCGGTACAACAATACTGGCGATAAAGATGATAATGGCAATGCCCGTCATATCACTTTTCACCAGCGAGGCAACACCAGAGAAAATAGTATCTTCAACCCGTTTTCCGTTATTGAGGAAAATAGAGATTGGGTAGAGGTTGGCAGGAAAAATAAACACAGTTGCTGCAATAAGTAATGCCCAGGTTTTTTGAATCGAGTGTGGCATCCGCAGGTATAGCGGCGATGCACATCGAACACAGGTGTCGGTATGGGCCTGGGTTAGATGGCAAGTATGGCAATGGGCCTCTAATTCATTTTTTTTGTGATCAATTTCAGGCTGCCAGGCCTCCCAATAACGATTGACACTAATGCGTGTGATCAGCAGGGACATTAGGATTTGCAGTAATATCAGCGAAAACAAGCCGGGACCGACGTAAATGTCAGCATAGTCCTGAACTTTGAAACAGGAGATGGCAAGACTAACCAGAAAGACATCAAACATTGCCCAGTATTTCAGGTGTTGAATAATCCAAAGGGACGTTCTAAAAAGCTGCAACCGCCTGAATTTTAATCCGGCTTGTGCACCGAGTACCGATAAGCTGACCAAGAGCGGAGCGATGGTACTGCAAAATAGGATCAGCACGGCCACAGCCGGAAAATCTGAGGCTAATGTCAGTGTGCCTGATGGTAGGGTCGCAGGGATCATAACCCCAAAGAGGCGAATAGTGATTAGCGGGAAAAAATGCGCTGGGATGAAAAGGATTAAACACGTCAATGCGATGGCAAATTCACCACTGAAGTGAGTATGTCCACCGCGGTAGAGGCGAGTATTGCATCGTGGGCAATAGGCACTTTGTCCCCGAAGGGCGACCTGAGGCATGACAGGTAAGTCGCATCCGGGGCAGAGTCTTGCCGTTGACATGATTGTTTAATCCTTTATATAGATCAAAAACTAAGCAGCTTTTAACCTGGGCCGTAAAAAATGAACACTATATTATTTTAGATTCACTCTGGCTACCGATAGTTGGTCTGCAGGTGTTGAAGTTGAAGGTTCAGATGATTGTACAGAGCCATATAATGTCTGATATAAACCTTCTTCATTCACCAGCTCTGAATGGGTCCCTGTTTGGCTAACCTGTCCATCTTCGAGCACATAGATTAAATCAGCTTGCTTAACCGCAGATAAACGGTGGGCCACAATTAATGTGGTTCGGTTGGCTAAAAACTGATTCAGGGCGGTGTGCAAGGCCGCTTCAGTGGCAGTATCCAGTGCCGAAGTCGCTTCATCCAAGATCACAAACTCAGGATTGGCGAGGATCATACGGGCAATGGCCAAGCGTTGGCGTTGACCACCGGATAAACGAATGCCCTGTCGACCAATTTCCGTATCCAGGCCTTTGGTTAAACGCTCGGTAACATCGGCCATCTGGGCTATTTCCAATGCTTGCCATAGCTCCTGTTCGCTAAATTGAGCTCCCAGGCATAAATTATGCCTTAGCGTATCATTAAACAGAACTGGGTGTTGTAAAACAACAGCCATTTTGTTTCGCAGAGCCTCATAGCCAACATCTTCGATAGGGTAGCCATTAATAAAGATGTCACCTTTATCTTTTTGGTAAATACCTAATAGCAACTGGATGAGCGTTGATTTACCGCCTCCTGAGGATCCAACCAGCGCAACACGTTTGCCAGACGGAATCGACAGGTTCAGCCCACGGAGAACTTCTTTATCTTCATCATAGGCAAAGTGAAGATCTCTGACATCAATCTGTAGGGTTTCACCATCGGTAAAGGGATCGACTTTCGGCGTTGGACGCACTTCTTCTTCAAGTGAAATTAATCCGTTCAGGCGTTGCATGGCTGCCGATGCGCTATACCACGCAAACTGGATACCCAATAGCTCCTGAACCGGGCCCAGCATGAACCACAAGTAACCAAAAACAGCAAACATTTGACCAATGGTTAAATCACTAAACAGCACCATGATCATAGCCATCGCCCGGAACAGCTCGAAGCCGACCAAGAACAGAAGGAAAGATAGCCTTCCAGCAGCTTCAGATTGCCAGGCGTATTTGTCAGCGTCATGGCGAATATCATTGGCGCTAGACTTTAGCTGGGTGAGAAACTCACGCTCACGGTTGGCAGCACGTAGCTGATAGATCCCATCTAGGGTTTCAACCAGCCTTTGCTGGAATTTTTCAAAAGCTTGGTTTTCTTTCTTTTTAAGGGTTTTAACACGGTTGCCCATCATGCGGGAGGCGTAAACCACGACAGGGTTGACCAAAAGGATGAACAACCCTAGCTGCCAGTTAAGCCAAAGCAGGATCGCCGCAGTACCCACAACGGTAAGCAAGCCGATAAGAAAGCGGCTTAAGGTATCGCCCACAAATTTATCGATGGTTTCGACATCAGTGATCAGGTGTGAGGTGATCCCGCCACTACCACGCTCTTCGTATTGACGCATGCTGATACGGCCAAGCTTGTCGATGAGGTGCTGGCGCATGTTGTAGGTAATATCTTTGGCAATGAGTGTGAACTGTCGGCTTTGTAGGATATTGAGTGCCTGACTGCCAACCCGCATCAGTACAACAAGAAAGAGAACCATGAAGATATAGGCCGCAGGCTGATGAAGCGACTCCGGCAGGAAAACGTTGAGAAATTGGATACCACCTGCGGGCTTGTCCAGTAAAATCTCATCAACCATTAACGGCATCAGCAGAGGAATAGGCACGCTGATCAGCGTAGCGACCAGGGCGATGATATTTGCTGCAACCAATCTTGGACGATGATGTTTTGCTTGCTTTATCAGCCAAGACCAGTTAATCATTTGGTTCGAATTGCCTTTCACAGTGATAATGATTCCTATTACTAGTAAGGATTGCCATTCTATCGGCTATAGAAGGAGTAAGCCATGGATAATAAAGCAGCATTTTACAAACGACTCACGAAACAAGCGATTTCACTGATTGAAGGCGAGCCAGATCTCATTGCTAATATTTCTAATATTAGTGCGTTACTCTACATGGAGTTAGAAGATATTAACTGGGCCGGTTTCTATTTTTTGAAAGACGACCAGTTGGTACTTGGGCCATTTCAGGGAAATCCTGCCTGCGTTCGAATTCCGGTAGGACGGGGCGTTTGTGGTACGGCTATTAGCGAGAATAAAGTGCAGCGTATTGCAGATGTACATCAGTTTGAAGGGCACATCGCCTGTGATGCTGCCAGTAATTCTGAAATCGTGATCCCGTTTACCGTACAAGGGGAGTTGTTTGGTGTATTGGACATTGATAGCCCAAATCTATCAAGATTTGACCAATCTGATGAAGATGGACTAGTTACTTTGGTCGAGGAACTACAAAAAAGGCTCTAATTGCATGCTTTCGGTGGTTTTTCAGCGTTAGGTAACTATAATAGCGGGACTATTTCTTTTTGATCAAAGTACTAACGGCGAGTCTCACTCGCATTTGTCAGGAAAGTCCATGGAAAACTCTGAAAAGCTAACGAACAGTAAAGAAGTGATTGCATACATTGCTGAGCGTTTCCCAAAATGTTTTACTGTTGAAGGTGAAGCAAAGCCTCTAAAAATTGGTATCTTCCAAGAGCTCGCTGAGCGTCTGAATGAAGACCCAAAAGTAAGTAAAACTCAGTTGCGTACAGCTCTGCGTCAATATACTTCTTCCTGGCGTTACCTTCACGGTGTTAAAGCTGGTGCAAGTCGTGTTGACCTTGATGGTAACGAGTGTGGCGTGTTGGAAGAAGAACACGTAGAACACGCGAAGAAAGCACTTGATGAGAGCAAGGCTAAAGTACGTGCTCGTCGTAAAGAGCAGGCAGAAGCGAAAGCAGCTGCTAGCAAAGATGGTGAAGCGAAAGCGAAAAAAATTCGTGCAAAATCGCCTAAACCAACGAGCACTAAGCAAAAAACGACTAAGCTAAATAAAAAGCCTGCTGAAACGACCCGTGCACTGACTGCTGATGAAGTTAAAGTTGGCAAGAACGTTAGTGTAAATATGGGCAACGGAAACATGCCGGCGACTATCGTTGAAATTAATAAGGGCGATGTGCGTGTTCGTTTGACCAATGGTTTAACCATGGTAGTTAAAGCGGAGCACCTTCGTTCGTAAAGGAGAATGCTCGACGTATGAAATGTCGATTCCGTTTCTCACTGATCGCTGCTGGCATGATGCTAGCAGCTTCAGCGCAAGCCCTAGAGGCTAAGTATTCGTTAAGTGATTTGCCACAGCTTGCGCCTGAAAAGCAGCATGCTACAGCAAGTAAAAGGGTCGCTTCGCGATTTACCCGATCGCATTACAAGCAATTCTCTCTTGATGACCAATTCTCAGCCAGCGTTTTCGATCGCTATATCGAAATGTTGGACTTCAACAAAAGCTTCCTTACTGCTTCTGATATCAGGCAATTTGAAAAATGGGAACACAAGTTAGATGATCAGCTCAAAAGAGGTGAATCAACAGCTGCGTTTGATATATTCAATAAGTTGCTTGAACGTCGTTATGACCGCTATCAGTATGCATTAACTCTACTAGACAGAGAAATCACCTTCGATACCGATGAAGATTTCACTATCGACCGATCTGAGCTCAACTGGGCGAAAGATCGTAATGAGTTAAACGAGTTGTGGCGTAAGCGGGTTAAATACGATGCGCTAAATCTGAAACTCGCGGGTAAAGATGAGTGGAAGGAAATCAAAGACACCTTGGCTAAACGTTATAACAATGCGTTAAAACGATTAACCCAAACTCACAATGAAGATGTATTTCAGATCTACATGAATGCATTTGCTCGTGAGGTCGATCCGCATACCAGCTATTTGTCACCTCGTAACGCTGAACAATTTCAGGCCGAAATGAACCTTTCGCTTGAAGGTATCGGGGCGGTATTGCAAGTTGTCGATGACTACACGGTTATTCGATCGCTGGTTGCTGGTGGTCCTGCATCCGCTTCCAAGAAGCTTGCTGCAGGCGATCGAATTGTCGGTGTTGCCCAAGACGGCAAAGATATGGTCGATGTTATAGGCTGGCGTCTTGACGATGTTGTCCAGTTAATTAAAGGCCCTAAGGGGAGCAAGGTTAAGCTGGAAATCTTGCCTGAAGGCAAGAACTCGAAAAGTTACGATGTAACAATTACTCGAGACAAGATCCGTCTTGAAGATCGTGCAGTGAAGTCATCAGTTAAATTCTCACAAGGCAGAAAGGTAGGAGTGATTGAAATTCCTAGCTTTTATGTTGGCTTGTCTGAAGATACCAAGAAAGAAATTGGTAAGCTGAATGACCAGCAGGTTGATGGTATTGTTATCGACTTACGCAACAATGGTGGTGGTGCGTTAACAGAAGCCACCGCACTGACTGGACTGTTTATCAATAGCGGCCCTGTTGTGCAGGTTCGCGATAGTTATGGGCGGGTAAAAGTGAATGGAGATTCTGATGATCGCGTTTACTTTGATAGTCCTTTAACGGTATTGGTTAACCGTTACAGCGCTTCTGCGTCAGAGATCTTTGCCGCTGCGATGCAAGATTATGGTCGTGCCGTTGTGCTTGGCGAGCAATCATTTGGTAAAGGGACGGTACAACAGCATCGTTCTTTAAATCATATTTATGATTTGTTTGATAAGCCTCTTGGCCATGTTCAGTATACGATTCAGAAATTCTATCGTATCAATGGTGGAAGCACTCAAAACTTGGGCGTCGTGCCAGATGTTTCGTTCCCAACGGCCATCGATCCGGCGGAAACCGGTGAAAGTGTTGAGGATAATGCGTTACCATGGGATAGCATCAAACCAGCAAGTTATCAGAAAATCTATAACTTCTCTGCGATGTTGCCATCACTGAAATCAAAGCATGAGTCGCGTATCCGAAAAGATATGGAGTTCGGATTTATACAAGAAGATATTCTTCGGTATAAAGAAGATAAAGATATCAATAGTGTCTCGCTAAATGAGAAAAAACGTATTGCTGAGCAAGAGAAAGATGAAGTTGATCGTTTAGCTCGTCTGAATAAACGCCAGAAAGCATTAGGTAAGAAGACTTTTGCCTCTTTGGATGATATTCCAAAAGACTATGAAGCACCTGATGCTTATCTGAATGAAGCAGTAGCAATTACGGCTGATTTAGTGAAAGTATCAAGCTAAATTATCTTTTATAAAACGGCACCTTTTTTAGGTGCCGTTTTTTTATTTGCCAAAACCTCATGTTATCTATTTATGTTACTACCATAAATTAACCAGCTTGGTGTCAGTTGGAATACTTATAACCTTTTTTTCTTATGCAAACATGAATTTACTTAAGTGAATGTTTGTCTCAATTATGAGACTGTCGATTCATATTATGTGACATCCATCATATTTTAAGGCGCAAAATAGCATTGCAGACTAGGGTTTAAGGAGAGCTTTAATTCGTAGTTGGGGTAGTGCTATGTTTAAATCATTTTTGGTTGCGATTGTATTATTCTTTAGTTCATTTAGTTCTCATTTGTATGCCGATGATTTAACTGAGTTTGATTACCCTCTATTATTAGGTGATTGGTATTGGTTCAGTAGCTCTGAAGAAGGAGTCGATAGCGAAGGTACAAGCTATCGGGCAATGAATATTAAGTTTAAATCCTCTTATCGGTTTGTAATACGATTACTTCAAATTGATGGCACAGTTGAAGAGTGGGATGGTAAATATGATATCGATGAAACTACAGTGACTTTTTTATCAAAAGGTCAACCAGAACAGCAACACAGCTATATGTTGAGTTACAACCAGTTTCTGTTAGATGGGGCAAGGTTTACGAAGCTGGCACCAGAAAACTTACCTGGAACTTGGCGCTCATCCCGTATTTCTGGAAATGATGTTGGAGATGCGGTGTCTGAATTATCCATCTCTTTACGTCCTGACTTTTTATTTTCTGCCGAAGTGTCAGGCTCTGATGGTAAGAAAAAAGAACATCAGGGGATCTACTTTATAGAAGATGACCGCATTGTTTTAATTTATGAAGACGGCCAGCATGATAGCCAGTTTTTACTCGGCTCGGATACCTTAACGCTGACAAATAAACAGTTCGGAATGGAAGCTATTATGCAAAGAGAGTAGGACGGTTATTTCGTTTGTTTATAAGCTAATGTGCACAAATAAAAAGGCTTGCGATTTCGCAAGCCTTTTTAGCCTTGACTAGAAACTAGAAACTAGAAACTAGAAACTAGAAACTAGAAACTAGAAACTAGCTATTTACTATCTTGAACGCTTGGCGTAGCTGCGATAGGTAGTCTTCATCTCGGCAAATACTTTTGCCAGGTTCGTCTGAAATTTTTGCAACCGGACGACCTTCGCACTCAGTTAGCTTAATAACGATATTCAAGGTTTTTACATCGGGAAGATCGCAAGTTAGCTGGGTGCCAATACCGAAGCTAATATTGACACGGTGTACGAAGTGCTTGTAGATAGACAGTGCCTTATCGAGTGTCAGGCTATCTGAAAATACCAAAGTCTTCGTTTTTGGATCGATACCTAACGACTCATAGTGCTTAATGGCTTTTTCACCCCAGGCTATTGGGTCAGCACTATCATGGCGAAGGCCAGAAAAGCGCTGTGACAGGCGAGAGTCAAAATCACGTAAGAAAGCATCCATATTGATGCAATCAGTTAGGGCGATACCTAGCGAGTCCGGGTATTCCTGTAACCAGCGGTTTAGGGCTAGTTGTTGTGAGTCAGCCAGTTCGCCAGCCAGTTGTTGGTGAGCTTGGAACCATTCATGTGCCTGGGTACCAACCGGTGTCAGGTTGCGAGTACGGGCTAGATGATAGTTCGATGTACCTTTAAACTCAGGCATGTTGCTTTTTAAGAAATCAACAACCTGATGGTGAACATCTTTAGAGAAACGGCGGCGGGTACCAAAATCCACCAATGCAAATTGGCTTAGGTCGGTATCTTCAGCCTTGCTATAGAAATCGGCAAGCTTACGTTCTAGTTGCTTAATCGCATCTTCTGCAGATGATTCTGGATAGCACTTTGACGATCGTACTTCACTGATTATTGCTAGCAGAGGTACTTCCCAAAGAATGACATCAATCCACTTACCGGTAATTTTAATCGCGAGCTGCTCGCCGGAGGCATCAATAGCAACTTGGCTGCTATCAAGCTTGAAGCTTTTTAAATAGTCTAAGTAGTCAGCTTTGAAGAAAGGCAGCGTTGCAAGATAAGCCAGCTCTTCCTCTGTAAAAGAAAGATCAGCCAGTTTGTTTACCTGGGCCTGGATATCGTTACAGTAAGGACGGAGGTCTTCTTGGCTTCGGCAGTGAAATTCTGCGGCCGCTTCAATATTAGGGTATTGATGAAAAATCGCTTGCTGCATATGAAGCTTATATGCATCGGTGTCAAGCAGGGAGTCGATAACCCCAGTGTGTCCTGTATGAGTCATAGCTAATGTAGTTGTCTATCGCAATCCAAGAATTTTACATTATTTTGAGCCTAATTTGGCCTAAATTATCCCAATTAGACTAAAAAAATTGGGCAGTACCTTACGCTAACCTTGAAAACAACAAGTCTACTCACCATATTATTTCAATAAAGAGCAATCCTCTATAAATCACCGGGTTAAACAGGTTAGTGATACTGCAAAATCAATAGCATGCGCGATTTTGGATTGCTTTGTTAAGTATAGTCAAAACACATAGCCACATTCTGAATGGGATATATGATATCAGTTGTCACAACCAAACGATTTGCGAAGCATGGTTAGGCACTATAATTCATCAAATTGTTTGGTTCTTCACCAGCTGATTTGTCTTTGTTATGAGCATCTCATATATCCATGAGGTTACTCTTGTTTGAGAGCCTTAAAGACAGAATAATGACAAGTGTCAGCCGCTTATCAATGGCATAAATGCCCAATGCGGATAATTAAGGAAACCAATATGGCCGAACAACCGACGACAACACAGCCGACAGCAAAATATCGTGCTGATTATCAGGCTCCTGAATACACGATTACCGATATCGCCCTTGAGTTTGACCTCCATAATACAGCAGCGAGTATTGTTGCTATCAGCCAAGTGAAGCGACTTGCTGAGCAGCAAGCACCTTTGGTACTCGATGGTGATGGCCTGAAACTTGTTCGTATTGAAGTTAATGGCGAATCTTGGACCGATTATGTTGAGACAGAAACCAATCTGACGATTAATGGTGTCCCTGCTGAATTCGAACTAATCATCGAGACAGAAGTCAATCCAGAAGCCAATACGTTACTGGAAGGCTTGTATAAATCTGGTGGTGGTTTCTGTACTCAGTGTGAAGCCGAAGGTTTCCGCCGTATTACTTTTTATCTGGACCGCCCGGATGTCCTGGCCCGCTTCACAACAAAAGTGATTGCAGACAAGGCTGAGTTCCCATATCTGCTAAGTAATGGTAACCGTATCGATTCCGGCGATTTGGACAACGGTCGACACTGGGTACAGTGGCAAGACCCGTTCCCGAAACCAAGTTATTTGTTTGCGCTTGTCGCCGGTGATTTCGACGTGCTTCGTGATACGTATACCACAATGAGTGGCCGCAACGTTGAGTTGGAAATCTTTGTCGATAAAGGCAACCTAGATCGTGCTGACTATGCGATGACCTCACTGGTCAATTCGATGAAGTGGGATGAAGAGCGCTTCGGTCTTGAATATGACTTGGACATCTACATGATTGTGGCGGTAGATTTCTTCAACATGGGCGCAATGGAGAACAAAGGCTTGAACGTCTTCAACTCCAAGTATGTTCTAGCTAATGCGAAGACGGCTACAGATACAGATTACCAGGGCATTGAAGCGGTTATCGGTCATGAGTATTTCCACAACTGGACAGGTAACCGCGTCACATGCCGAGACTGGTTCCAGCTTAGCCTTAAAGAAGGTTTGACGGTATTCCGTGATCAGGAGTTTTCTTCTGATCTTGGTTCACGCCCAGTTAACCGTATCAATAACGTGCGTATCATGCGTGGTCCACAGTTTGCAGAAGACCGTGGCCCGATGTCTCATCCAATTCGCCCTGAAAAAGTGATTGAGATGAATAATTTCTATACGCTGACTGTGTATGAGAAGGGCAGTGAAGTGATCCGTATGATGCATACTCTGCTGGGAGAAGATAAATTCCAGGCTGGTATGAAGTTGTACTTTGAACGACATGATGGCACGGCAGCAACATGCGATGATTTTGTTCAGGCGATGGAAGATGCTTCAGGTGTCGACCTTGTGCATTTCCGCCGTTGGTATAGCCAGGCAGGTACACCAGTTGTAAATGTTACAACGGCTTATGATGCAAAACAGAAGTGTTACCGCGTCACTGTTAAGCAACACACAGCTGCAACACCAGGGCAGGAAGAGAAACTTCCTCTGCATATTCCATTTGATATAGAACTGTATAACCGTCTCGGTGATGTCATTGAGTTACAGCGTAACGGCGAGAAGGTTCACCATGTCCTTGATGTAACTGAAACTGAGCAGGTGTTTGAATTTGATAACATCAATGAGCAGCCTGTGATTTCAATGCTGCGTGAATTTTCTGCTCCTGTTGTTCTTGAGTACGACTATTCAGACGATGAGCTAGCCTTCTTGATGGTTCATGCCCGTAATGAATTTGCCCGCTGGGATGCAGGTCAAATCTTGCTGGCAAAATATATCCGTGAAAATGTTCAGCGAGTACAGCAGGGTGAAACATTTGAATTACCAGCTTCTGTTGTAGATGCTTTCCGTGGTGTTTTGCTTGATGAGGATCTGGATCCGGCGTTTATCGCTGAAATGCTGACATTACCGAGCGAGAATGAAATTGCAGGCTGGTACAACACCGTTGATGTAGATGCAATCCATGAGGTGGTGAGCCAGCTAGAAAATGTACTGGCGAGCGAAATGGAAGATGAGCTGTCAGCTATTTACCATTGTCTTGCACAGGCAGAATATAGCATCTCGCATGAGGCAATGGCACAGCGTGCATTACGCAATACTTGCCTGGCCTATCTGGCAAATACTGAAAATGGTGACAAGCTGGTTTCAGCGCAGTACCAGCAGTCAGATAATATGACCGATACCATGGCAGCGATGTCAGCCGCAAATGATGCACAACTAGATTGTCGTGAGGCTCAAATGGCTGACTTTAGCGACAAGTGGACGCATGATGGTCTGGTAATGGATAAATGGTTTATTCTGCAGGGCAAAAACTCAGCAGAAAATGCCTTGGAAAATGTACGTAATACCATGTCGCATGCCGCTTTTGATCTGAAGAACCCGAACCGTACCCGTAGTTTGGTGGCGAGTTTCTGCGCTAATAACCCGGTACGTTTTCATGCGAAAGACGGATCAGGTTATCAATACCTGACTGAGATCCTGACGGCGCTTAATACGAGTAACCCTCAGGTTGCTTCTCGTCTGATTGAACCATTCCTGAAGTACCGCCAGTATGATGAGCAACGTCAGGCTCTTATGCGAGCGGAACTAGAGAAACTGTCTCAGCTAGATAATCTAGCCAAAGATCTGTTCGAGAAAGTACAGAAAGCACTAGAACAGTAAGTCTGTTTGACCATATGATATGAGCCTCCTTATATAGGAGGCTTTTCTTTTTGCTCCTTGGTCTTAAGGAACAAGGATCCAGGATCTAGGACCCGCTTTTCAATGAAATCATATACCTTCTCCGTCTCTATCTCTTATCAGTCATACCTTAATCATTACTCTGGCGCTGCCAGTACGGTGTTGGTCGTGACCGACAATGGTTTGAAGTTACAGTTACCCGCATCACGGTTTAGACCATTCTTAAGTCAGCTTGGTGTAAAAGGGCGGTTTCGGATCACTGTTAATGCCCAAAACCGATTGGATGCTCTCGAGCTGATTGGCTGATAGATGCCTTGTTGGTGATTACAATTAATTAACAATTATGATTGGGTTAGAATCATTACAGTAACTTTATTAATTGCTAAGTTATTGCGTAATTATTCACATAAAATACTTAATCTAAATAAGTGAAATTAATAGTATAAATAATTGGTTAGACCAATTCACACAGCAATGTTTATTGATAGCTGCTGTTTTCACCAATGTCAGATGTTCCGGCCAGTCAAAACCTTTACCTTAGTCACATATTCGATTTTTTCTTTCCTTTTCAGTGTTATTAACGTAACCATTTCGCAACAAAACCCCCTACAATAGCACTCACGGAATGAATTCCGATTTCAATCGCTAGAATCCCCAACTAGCGCATGAAATTGCGATAAAAACCTATACTCATTGATAAAAGATATAACGATGGAGCATTTGCTATGACCGCACCAGACGCTATCGTGCCGGTATTGCTTGAGAAAGTGTATGGCTTAATCCAGGATAAGATTGAGACACCTCAGCAGTCACTCGTAGAAGTTTTTGCTCAAAGATTGTTAGGTCAACTGGCAGATGATGATCTGCTTCAACGGAATGAATCTGACTTATATGGTGCTGTACTGAGCTTATGGCATCACCTTGTGCAAAACAAACCAGATCAAATTTCAGTACGTGTATATAATCCGACGCTAAGCCGCTATGGTTGGCAGTCTACCCATACCGTAGTTGAAATTGTAACACCTGACCGTCCTTTCCTTGTGGACTCTGTCCGCATGACCTTAACCCGCCTTGGCATCACCAGTCACCTTATGCTGAATGGCCCTTATTATTTCAAACGAAATGAAAGTGGAGCGATTAGTGAAGCATGCGGCAAAGATGGTGATCTTCAGACTCTTTTCCACATCGAAGTCGATCGTCTTAACGAAAAAACAGAGATGAAAGCACTAAAAGAAGAACTAGAACAAGTGCTGCAAGATGTGGATCTCGTGGTAAACGATTGGCAACAAATGCAGAGTAAAATGCAGGACATTGTCAAAGAGCTGAAAACGGCCGAATTGCCTGTTGATGACGCTCAACGTGAAGAAGCCATTGCCTTCCTAGACTGGGTAAACCGTCATAACTTCACCTTTATGGGGTACCACAAATATAACTTGGTACCTATAGAAGGAGACTACGAGCTGATCCCATGTGATGAAAAAGGGCTCGGTCTGTCAAGTAAACCCAAAAAAGCAAGAACATTGCGCCTTTCTGAGTTACCGGAATCTGCTCGTTTTGAAGCGCGTAAACCTGAGCTGCTTATTCTGACCAAGAGTAATGGTAAATCGAAAATTCACCGTCCGGCTTACTCCGATTACATTGGTATAAGGCAATTTGATAAAGATGGTAATGTCGTTGGTGAGCACCGTTTCACTGGCCTCTATGCGTCGACAGCTTATCATCAGACGGCAATGAATATTCCGCTGATCAGTAATAAAATGTCACGGATCCTTGAAGCGAGTAGTTATCCGGCAGGCTCTCATTCATGGAAAGCACTGAATAACTTGCTCGAAACTTATCCACGAGATGAACTCATCCAGGCTAATGAAAAAGAAATGCTGGATGTAGGTTGTGGCGTGGTGCAGATGCAGGACCGTGATCTACTCCGCTTATTTGTTCGCCGTGATCCTTTTGGTCGTTTCTTCTCCTGCATGGTGTATGTAACCAAAGAGCGTTACAACACAGAGCTGCGGAGAAAAACTCAGGAAGTTCTTAAAGATTATTTTGGTTCAGACCAAAACGTCGAATTCACCACTTTCTTCTCTGAAAGCCCGCTAGCGAGAACTCATTATATTGTGCGAGTTGCTAATAATAACTTTGATGTTGATGTGAAAGCCATCGAGCATAACTTAGTCGAAGCCGCATCAGCGTGGGAAGATCGTCTGAGTGCTTCATTGGTTGCTAACTTTGGTGAAAGCCAAGGTACGGTGTTGGCGAAAAATTATTCCCGTGCATTCCCTCGCTCTTATAAAGAGCAGATGCTGCCGGGCTCTGCGGTTGCAGATATTGAACAGCTTGAACGCTTAAGTGAAGGCCATAAGCTGGGAATGCTGTTCTACCGCCCACAAGAAGAGGCTGTTGATTCTCACTTTGTGAAGTTGAAACTCTTCCACCGAGAGCAGCCGATCCACCTTTCTGATGTTATGCCAATGCTTGAAAATCTTGGCTTGCGCGTGATAGGTGAGTCGCCGTACCAAGTGGTTACTGCGAATGGAACGGTTTACTGGATCCTTGATTTTGCAATGCTTCACAATGCTTGCACGGGTATTGACCTTAGTGAGGCTCGCGATCGTTTCCAGGAAGCATTCTCTGCGATTTGGCATAGTGAACTCGAAAGTGATGGCTTTAACCGTTTAGTACTCTGCGCTGGTCTGACTGGCCGCGAAATTACAATTCTACGTAGTTTTGCACGTTATATGCGACAGGTTGGTTTCCCGTTCAGCCAGCACTATATTGAAGAAACACTATCAAGTCACAGCGATTTGGCTCGTGATCTTGTCGCGCTGTTCACCTTGCGTTTTGATCCAGCGAAGAAGCACTCGGAAAAAGCTGAGCAAGATCTGATTAAGAAACTGAACAAGAAACTGGATCATGTAGAAAGCCTTGATGACGACAGGATCATTCGTCGTTATATGGATATGATTATGGCGACGCAACGTACCAACTATTATCAGAAAGATGAGCAGGGCAATTCGAAGCCTTGGCTTTCTCTGAAGTTGCGCCCGTCTGAAATCCCTGAAATTCCAGCACCTGTTCCGTTTTTCGAGATCTTTGTTTATGCGCCTGATATCGAAGGTGTTCATCTGCGAGGCGGCAAAGTAGCCCGTGGTGGCCTGCGTTGGTCGGATCGCCAAGAAGATTTCCGTACTGAAATTCTTGGTCTGGTTAAAGCACAGCAAGTTAAGAACACCGTGATTGTACCGGTAGGTGCGAAGGGTGGCTTTGTTTGTAAACGTCAGCCACAAATGTCAACACGAGAAGAAATCTGGGCAGAAGGTCAGCGTTGTTATAAACGTTTCATTCGTGCCTTGCTTGATGTTACCGATAATATTGTTGATGGCGAGCTGCTTCCACCAGCAAATGTTGTCCGTCATGATGAAAATGACCCGTATTTGGTTGTTGCTGCCGATAAGGGAACAGCGACATTCTCTGATCTGGCCAACTCGGTATCAGATGACTATAACTTCTGGTTAGGTGATGCATTTGCTTCTGGTGGTTCGAATGGCTATGACCATAAGCAGATGGGCATTACTGCAAGAGGTGGCTGGGAATCAGTGAAACGCCACTTCCGTGAACTCGGTATAAACTGTCAGACAACAGACTTTACTTGTGCTGGTGTTGGTGACATGGCGGGTGACGTGTTTGGTAACGGTATGCTGCTATCCAAGCATATCCGTTTGGTTGCTGCATTTAACCATATGCACATCTTCTTAGATCCAAATCCGGACTCGGCGTCAGGTTGGGAAGAGCGTAATCGCTTGTTCAATCTACCACGATCAAGTTGGGAAGATTATGATCAAAGCTTGATCTCAGAAGGGGGCGGGATCTTCTCGCGTCGTAGCAAGTCGATCAAGCTAACACCTCAAATCCAGAAATTGCTGGGTACCCGTAAGCAAAGCATGCCGCCAAATGAACTCATTCGCATGATCCTGCAAATGGAAGTGGATCTGTTGTGGAATGGTGGTATCGGTACCTATGTGAAATCACAGAGTGAGACCCACACTGATGTAGGTGACCGCGCCAATGACGTGCTACGTATCAATGGTAGCGATCTACGGGCCAAAGTTGTTGGTGAAGGTGGTAACCTGGGTATGACTCAGCTGGGCCGCGTCGAGTTTGCAGCGAAAGGCGGTTTGGTGAATACCGACTTTATCGATAACGTTGGTGGCGTTGACTGCTCGGATAATGAAGTCAACATCAAGATCCTTCTAAACAGCCTGGTTGCTGGTGGCGATCTGACATACAAGCAGCGTAACGAGCTGCTAGAACGTATGGAAGATGAAGTGGGTGACATTGTCCTGGACAATGCTTATTGCCAGAGTGAGTCAATTTCTGTGACTCAGCAACAGCAAGTACAACTGCTGAAAGAGCAGGTCCGCTTCATTCACTACCTAGAGAAAGAAGGCAAACTGGATCGTGCACTGGAATACCTACCTGATGATGATACGCTGGCAGAGCGTGAGAAGTCAGGTCTGGGGCTAACCCGTCCAGAATTAGCAGTACTGGTTGCTTACGGCAAGATGGTATTGAAAGAAGATATGGTAACTGATGAGATCGCCAATGATCCGTACCATGCACGTTTGTTACCGGCCTATTTCCCGAAAGAGTTGCAGAATAAATACCGTTCGCAGATGGAGCATCACCCGCTGAAACAACAGCTGATCGCGACCTCATTGGCAAACCAGATGTCTAACGAGATGGGCTGTAACTTCGTTACTCGCTTGCAGGAGGAAACGGGATCGACAGTCGTTGAGATATCATCTGCTTATGCGGTAGGCCGTGAAATATTTAACTTTGACCAGTTCTTCACTCAGATCCGAGAGCTAGATAACGTTATCTCGGCAGAAGTACAGTATGAAATGCTGTACCGCTGTCGTCGTATGCTGCGTCGTGTTACGCGTTGGATCTTACGCAACCGTGATCGCAAGCTGGGCATCGAACAACAGATCACTTTCTATCAGCCGATTGTACAGAAGCTGCGGGATAACCTTGAAAGTTACCTCGTAACGGAAGAGGTCCAAGAGCATAACGATCAAGCTAACAGCATGATCAAAGAGGGTGTTCCTGAGGATCTGGCACACAACATTGCACGCTTGAGCAGCTTGTATTCTTCAATGGATATTGCCCAGATTGCGAAAGAGCTGGATAAAGATATCGACTTTATCTCACGTGTGTACTTTGTTGTCGGTGCTGACCTATCACTACACTGGTTCCTGAAACAGGTTCATAACCAGCCGGTTGAAAACCATTGGCAGGCATTGGCCCGTGCATCATTCCGAGAAGATCTTGATTGGCAGCAGCGCCAGCTGACGTCAGCGGTGATCACCACCTGCCCAGAGGGTGAACAAGCTGAAGAGCTGATTGAGAACTGGATGGATCAGCATAAAGCTGCTATCCATCGTTGGGATACTGTACTTGCAGAATTCAAGGTGGGTACAACCCATGAGTTTGCCAAGTTCTCAGTTGCACTGCGTGAGCTGATGTTGCTGAACTTGAACTGTCGTTCATCAATGTAAGCTAACAATTAGGCTGTGATTCTTCACACAATATATCAAAGGTCATTATGTCATAAGACGTAATGGCCTTTTTTACGTTTGTGCTGAGACAGGGGAGCAATTGCTACAGTTTGAATGAGAATTCGATTTTGTTTTATCCTTGGTCGTTTTTTAAACTAAGCAACGAAATCGTTTGCATCAATAGGGAGGGTATAAATATTATTTTGTGGCCTAATCCCTTGTAAACCAAGGAAGTGACTGTTTTTCTGATGAAATTTTGCAAAATACTATTTGAACTAAGAGACTAAACTGTGAATAATGTTCTCCCGTTTATACGGGGCTTTTTTAAGGAGGTACAATGATTTACCGCCTCGCTCGATCTGCAATTTTCAAGCTTGACGCTGAAAAAGCACATGATCTAGCTATTCAGAACTTTTCTCGCTTTACTGGCACTCCTCTCGATCTCTTCTATCGTCAACATGTTCCTGATCGTCCCGTTGAAGTAATGGGCATCAAATTTAAAAACCCAGTCGGTTTGGCCGCAGGCCTAGATAAAAACGGCGAGTGCATTGATGCATTTGGTGCGATGGGCTTTGGTTTTGTAGAAGTGGGCACTGTGACACCTCGTCCGCAGCCGGGCAATGACAAACCACGCTTGTTCCGTGTTATTCCAGCAGAAGGTATTATCAACCGTTTTGGTTTTAACAACCTCGGTGTTGATAACCTGGTAGAGAACGTTAAAAAAGCCAAATATGATGGTGTTATCGGTATCAATATCGGTAAAAATAAAGATACACCGGTAGAGAAGGGCGCGGAAGATTACTTGATCTGTATGGAGAAGGTGTACCCATACGCCGGTTACATTGCCGTCAATATTTCCTCTCCTAACACGCCAGGGCTACGCTCACTCCAGTATGGCGATGCATTAGACGATCTGCTGTCTCAACTCAAACAGAAACAGAAAGAACTGACCGAGAAGCATGGTAAATATGTACCGCTGGCATTGAAGATCGCGCCAGATCTAGAAGATCAGGAAATTGTTCAGATCGCTGAATCGTTGATCCGCAATGATATTGATGGTGTGATCGGAACCAACACTACGCTGGATCGTTCATTGGTTAAAGATATGCCGCACTGTGATGAAGCAGGTGGTTTGAGCGGCCGCCCTCTACAGAACCGCAGTACCGAAGTGATCCGCCGCTTGGCAGAAGAACTTGATGGTGCGTTGCCGATCATTGGGGTAGGTGGTATCGACTCTGCTGTTGCTGCACGTGAAAAGATGATGGCTGGTGCGCAACTGGTACAGATCTATTCTGGCTTCATCTACCATGGGCCTAAATTGGTTAAAGATATCGTAACCAATATCTAAGCAGATATTAAAGATCAGTGATAACTGCAAAGTACCTGTCTGGGTGATACCTGGCAGGTACTTTTTTGTTGAAGCTTTATATTTCACTATTGATAATCCCCGCTTTTTGTCAAACTTTCAGTATAACTGCATTAAGATCAGTATTTTATTTCCCCTTTTATTTTGTCATCGGAGCAGTAAAATTCTCCTAAAGTTTTTTCTATATCGTTGGATAAGCAGTATAAAGAACTGATTTTGGAGCAATTACGTGCTGAAGCCTAATAATTCATGGATGTGGTATTACGACCATAAGGTTGATTCCCTGATGCTAGATTTGGGGGACGAAATGGTTTTCCGTGTATCTATTCCAACCAAGCATCTTGTTACTTCCGCCTATGAACGAACGGTTTTTACGGTAGACGATGCAAGCATCTTCCAATCCTACAGAGAAAGCATCGCTCAGCTTGAGCTTTCAGAGCCAAGAAAAGCCGAATTGGCGTTGAATGCTGTTGCGGCTAGCCGTTTTCACAAACCTATGATGCCTAAAAGCTGGTTCTTTGAAACTCAGCAGGGTGATTGTGAGCCGGAGAATGGTGACATTATCACATTACATGCTGAATCAGGCCCGGCAAAATACCTGGTGATTGAGAACAGCGGCTGTGCCAGCCTGTGTATGCTGGCTGACGTGGAGCCTCTTGCCCTGACATCAACAAAAGAGATGGCTTTCTGCGATACCATCAAGGTCATGAACGACCGTATGCAAGCCTTCACAAAAGAACTGCCACTGAATTTTGCTTTAGTAGGGTAGCGACTGGTTAAGATCTCACAACCTCTCTCTGTGAGCTTCTCTAGGCTGCCTTGCTAATGTCCCAAAGTCTTTTTTACTTCCTATACTTTTCTTTCCTTCAGCTTGTCGCTTGCGTTTCGCTAGGCGTAGATTTCTTCATTTACCCACAATTCCCTTAACTACTCGTAACTATTCGTATGAGCTTCAGCCTTGTTTAGCGCGTAGCTATAGCAAGTACTAAACAAATCGTTTAGCGGGCCATTAGAGAGCCTGAATAGGCGAGGTGCATCTAGAGCATTGGTTTGAAGGCCAAGATTAGGCCTTGTAAGAGAAATAACCCCTAGTGGTTAACGCTGCTCAAGATAAGCGCATTTAATTTTTAGGGCTAAAAAGGATAATTCTTGAGCGAAATAAGTGATTTTAATCGAAAAATCTTAAAAAAATAGCAATTATTTTTTGCCTCTTTTTGCCATTAAATAGCAAAAAAGTACTATATATTTAAGCAAGAATCTCACGCATTTCTCAAGGATCTTCCTCTTTTCCCCTTTGTTTGAAAATAAGTAACATGGCTATTTTTTCCTATCAGGAAATAGTTTCCCACTAGGAAAGTATCAGGAGTGAGCATTCTACTCATATCAGAAAGACCATCATTTAGCGTCTCCAATAAGAGCAAAGCATACGATTGTTTCTATGGGTGTAATTTAGAAAGGTTAATAAAATTAGTGGCTTATCTGTATGTTTCCTTGTGGAAACAATTTTATTTATGATTGTTTCTGCTTTGGTGATGGTTTTTATAGGTGGGCTTAATATGGGGCTGTTTCTATTGTTTACGTATTGAAACAATCAGTCGGAAAGGTTTTCTATATGGTTTCCTTCAATCACCAATACCAACAAAGTTTCGTATTCAGTTATCAATAGCAAAGTGGTGAAGCCAGCTCTTTATCTTTGACGAATCGCTTGCTGGTTAAGAAAGGCAATTGATGAAGGACAGAAATTGGACAATAAGTAACCTTTTTTTTCTTTCCAGGACAGGGATAAAAAACGGCTTATCAAATGACTGACTATTTTTGGTGCTTTTTTGGCTAAATAACCGTAATGACAGCCTTTAGAGCGAGGTATTTATGCTGTTTTCGGTTATAATTCTCAGCAACATAAGTGCGAAAAGAATTCCATGAATCAATATCTAGCTATTACCTCCCGAGGTCTTGAGAACCTCCTTGCAGAAGAATTAGAACAACTTGGTGCGCAACAGATCCAGGTTGTCCATGCCGGCGTACGTTTTCGAGCTGAACAATCAACGGCTTACCGTTGTTGTTTGTGGACACGTATCTCGTCGCGGATCATCCAAGTACTGAGCGAATTTAATGTCCGTGATGACATGGACTTGTACCTGGGTGCGGCGGCAATCAACTGGCCAAACTACTTTAGTAGCGATACGCGTATTATCGTTGACTTTAATGGTACCAACCGAGAAATCCGCAACAGCCAATATGGCGCGATGAAAGTAAAAGATGCGATCGTTGACCGCTTTACTAAAGCGGACCTACGTCGTCCTAGCATTGATCGTGAACGTCCAGAACTACGGATCCACATGCGCCTTTCTGGTGAGAAAGGGGTACTTGGCCTGGACATGGCCGGCAGTGGCCTGCATCAGCGTGGCTACCGAACCGAAGCAGGTAAAGCTCCACTGCGTGAGACCCATGCAGCGGCACTGGTTATTAAGAGTGGCTGGACTAAAGACAAGCCACTACTCGATCCAATGTGCGGTTCCGGTACCTTGCTGATCGAAGCGGCCTTGATGGCTGCAGATATTGCACCAGGTATTAAGCGGAAGCGTTGGGGCTTTGAATCTATCAAAGACTTCGATAAAGAAACTTGGCTTGAAATCCATGCGGAAGCCACAGTGAAAGCGCGTCGTGGCCCTGCGAAAGTTGAGACTAAGTTTTTCGGCCGTGAAATGGATCACCGTGTTTTGAGCATTGCTCGTGATAACGCTGGTCGTGCTGGTGTGAAAGGCTTGATTGATTTCGAATATGGCGATGTGACGCAGCTGACTTGCCCTGAAGGTTTTGAAAACGGCGTTATCATCTGTAACCCGCCGTATGGTGAGCGCTTAGGTACAACACCTGAACTAATTTCTCTGTACAGTGATTTCGGTACTCGCCTGAAGTTAGCTTTTGCCGGTTCGACGGCTGCAATCTACTCCGCATCAAATGAGCTGCTAAGCTGCCTGCGTATGCGTGCTGACAAGCAATTTAAATTGCGTAATGGTGCATTAGATTGTGTGCTTAAGAGCTATTTGATCACTGGCGGCGCAGTGAAGAAGGTTGAAGGCGAGAAAGAAGGTCAGCTTGAAGAAACGCAAGTTGCCCCAGATTTCGCTAACCGCCTGAAGAAGAACATTACCAAGCTAGGTAAGTGGGCGAAGAAAGAAGGCGTACAGTGTTACCGCATTTATGACGCCGACTTGCCGAACTACAATGCTGCGATTGATCGGTACGATGATTACCTAATCATCCAGGAATATGCTGCACCTAAGACTGTTCCGGAAGAGACTGCACGTCGTCGAATTATGGATATTCTACGCGCAACAATTCAGGTAACAGGTGTCGATAACAACAAAGTTATCCTCAAGGTGCGTGAGCGCCAGAAGGGTAAGAGTCAATACCAGAAGCTATCAAGTGCCGAACGCCACATGACAGTCAATGAGTATGGGGTAAAACTAAAAGTTAACCTGTACGACTATCTAGATACAGGTCTGTTCCTTGATCACCGTGTTACTCGACGTAAGCTGGGTGAAATGGCGCAAGGCAAAGATTTCCTAAACTTGTTTGCATATACAGGTTCTGCAACTGTTCATGCCGCATGTGGTGGGGCAAAATCAACAACGACGGTTGATATGTCTAACACTTACCTGCGTTGGGCTCAGGAGAACATGGAACTGAATGATCTGGTTGGTAAACAGCATGAATTCATTCAGG
This sequence comes from Photobacterium sp. HL06, assembly GCF_059552575.1. NCBI lineage: Bacteria > Pseudomonadati > Pseudomonadota > Gammaproteobacteria > Vibrionales > Vibrionaceae > Photobacterium > Photobacterium sp. HL06. The sequence goes on along the minus strand of NZ_CM183914.1, from coordinate 2,055,615 downwards.
CAGATTGCTTGCAGTGGCTGCAAGAGGTTGACGATACTTTTGATTTGATCTTTATTGATCCGCCAACGTTCTCAAACTCAAAGCGTATGAATCAGAGTTTTGATGTACAGCGTGACCATATCATGCTGATGGAAAACTTAAAGCGTATGCTACGTCCTGAAGGGCAGATTGTTTTCTCGAATAACAAGCGCCACTTCAAGATGGATTTCGACAAGCTGGCTGAGCTAGGCCTACAGGCTAAGAATATCTCAGACAAAACACTTCCGATGGACTTTGCCCGTAACAAGCAGATCCATAACTGCTGGATAATCACACACAAGGAAGACTAAGTGCTAATCACGCTATATAGCACGGAAGGATGTCATCTCTGTGAGCAGGCTTATAGCCTGCTCATCGCAGCGGGTGTAAAAGAGCGCGTTCAAGTGGTAGATATCGCCTTTGATGATGCGCTCTTTTCACGTTACGGCGTCACTATCCCCGTGCTTTCTATTCAACATCCCGACTCAACTTCTGAACTTGGCTGGCCGTTTGACGCCGCCGAGCTTGCAGCATGGTTAAATAACAATGGCATTAATTAAAATTGGTAACGCGCAATTAGCGTACGGCGATCATGCATTACTCGATCGTGCAGAATTTATTCTTCAACCCAATGAGCGTGTTTGTCTGGTAGGCCGCAACGGTGCGGGCAAGTCGACGTTGATGAAAGTCATCTCCGGTGACGTATTGCTTGATGATGGTACTATCCAGCGACAGTCAGAGCTTAGAGTTTCACGACTCGAACAGGATCCACCCCGTAATGCAGAGGGGACGGTGTTTGATTATGTTGCCGAAGGTTTGGCTGAGATTGGTCAGGTACTAAAAGAGTACCATCACCTGTTGGATCTTATTGCTGTCGATCCTTCTGAATCGAACATTAATAAGCTCGCACGTGCCCAGAGTAAAATTGATCATGCCAACGCTTGGCAGTTTGACAACAAAATTGCCTCTGTATTAGAGCACCTTCAGCTAGAGGCCCATACGCTACTTAAAGACCTTTCTGGTGGTTGGCAGCGTAAAGCAGCATTAGCCCGTGCGTTGGTATGCGATCCCGATATTCTGCTACTTGATGAGCCAACTAACCACCTTGATGTATCCACCATTGAGTGGCTTGAAGGTTTCTTGAAAGAGTTCCGCGGTTCTATCATCTTTATCTCTCACGACCGTGCATTTATTCGTTCTATGTCGACCCGTATTGTTGATTTGGATCGCGGTAAACTGGCATCTTTCCCTGGTGATTATGACAATTACCTAGAAGCGAAAGAAGAAATGCTGCGTGTTGAAGCTGAGCAGAATGCCGAGTTTGATAAAAAGCTGGCTCAGGAAGAAGTGTGGATCCGTCAGGGTATTAAAGCCCGTCGAACCCGTAATGAAGGACGAGTACGTGCACTGAAACAGCTTCGTCGTGAGCGCAGTGAGCGCCGTGAGGTGGTTGGTAAGGCCGACATGCAACTTCAGGATGCGAATCGTTCCGGTAAGATTGTCTTTGAAGCCGAGCACCTGTCATACAGCTATGGCGATAAGCCAATCTTTAATGACTTTAGCTTTAATGTCATGCGTGGTGACCGTATTGCACTGATTGGCCCTAATGGTTGTGGTAAGAGTACCTTACTGAAAGTGATGCTAGGGCAGCTTGAAGCGTCACAGGGTAACTTCCACTGTGGTACTAAGCTCGAAGTGGCATATTTTGACCAGTACCGTGAAGTGCTTGACCCTGAAAAAACGGTAATGGACAACCTTGCCGATGGTAAGCAGGAAGTGACGGTAAATGGCCGTACTCGCCATGCGCTGGGGTACCTGCAAGACTTCCTATTCCACCCTCGTCGTGCCCGTACACCGGTAAAAGCGTTGTCTGGTGGCGAGAAAAACCGTCTGTTATTGGCAAAACTATTCCTTAAACCTAATAATTTATTGGTACTCGATGAACCAACAAACGATTTAGATATCGAAACGTTGGAACTTTTGGAAGAAATACTTGCCAACTATCAGGGTACCTTGCTTTTAGTAAGCCACGATCGTCAATTTGTTGATAATACAGCAACAACGAGCTGGTTATTCGAAGGCAACGGTGTCATCGATGAATACGTCGGTGGTTACCATGATGCCCAGGAACAACGTGCGAATTCGCTGACTCAAAGGGCGAAAGAGCAGGCGGCTCAAATTGAAGCGGCCAAGAAGAAAGATGAGAATAAACAACGTCAGGATACGCGTTCTCGCTCTGTTAAGAAGCTATCATACAAGCTTCAGAAAGAGCTAGAAGACCTGCCGAAACAAATTGAAGAACTGGAAAACGAAATTGCTCAATTACAGGAATCAATTAATGATCCTGCATTCTTCCAGGACGTGAAAAATGATACTGAAGCGACTTTAAACCGCTTGGCAAAAGCGGAAGAAGAGTTTGAGCAGGCATTTGAGCGTTGGGAAGAACTTGAGGCAATGCAGAAGGAATCCTAATGCAACATAAGACGTTAAAGTTATCTACACTGGCGGTGCTTATCGCCAGTGCAACCCAGGCAAATGCAGCGGTTTACCAGGTTGTAGAAGTTGATGGTGCCAGCAGTGGTGTGGGCACGCTTCAGTATTACAGTAAAAACACGTCTGATGTTCAGGAGCGTGTCGAGTTTTATGCTCAGGGTGTAGCGAGCTCAGGTTCTGAAAATTGCTTCGCCCAAAGTTGTAGTGCTGCTAGCTATGCCATTTTCGGTGAGAGTCGGTTGGGTACCGATGGGATTAATTATCGTGATGAAGTGCCTTTCATCAGTGATAACCGCCAGGAAATTAATGACTATTTTAGCCTTCGTTCTTACTGTACCAGTAATATAGGTTTCAATACCTGTGAAGATTGGGCGTATACCAACTACTATGGTTTAGGCTATAACGATCGTGACCGTCAGGATGGCACTGGCTTTGGTGGTTTGCATCGCGAGCAGGTCGCATGGGGAGAAAACTATTTCTCCAATGCATTCCCGTTAACAGAAGCAAGTGCGGGTTCGTTATCTCGAGTAACGACATTTGCTGAAGATGCATCCGCTTATGATTCGGATGCTGTGACAGCTTTGGGTACCAAAGTATCAACACATGAAACAACCAATGGTGTGGTTAACAGCATTGGCCAGTTTTCAGGTAGTAGTTACCAGTTAGGCATCACCAGCTCGGCGTTTTTTGAAAGCAACAACCGTTATGCCCGACAGTTTAATAAGCGTGGTTTTGTCAACGCTGGTGCAACCGCAGTAAAATCAGTATTAAATCCTGTAGATTCGACGGATACGCTGGTCACCACTATGGGCCAGACTCTGGCATGGGATGCGGTTGAGTATAATGGTGAGTTGCTAGTTGTCGGTAGTGCCTCATTCAGCCCGAGTAAGTTTTCAGATAGCAACAAGTTGCCATCAGACAGTGAATCCAAAGATCGCCTTTCTTTTAGTCAGAGCGAATTTGAAAGTTGCCTGACTACAAGTGATCTGGGCACCCTCTATTCCAAAAAAGAGTGTCAATTCTCTGTTTTTGCCAATGATGCTGTTTTCTGGACAGTTGATAATGCGGGAGCTGCAACACCCAATGCCAAACTCTTGGCTGAGCGGGTAGATAAAAATGGTACGGCGTATGCGGCGCAAGATCCTGATGGCTCCCAAGAGCGCTCTTTCCAGGCATCAGCTCGTGCAGTGACATTGGTTGGTGGGCAGCCTGTTATTGCTGGTTTCTCGACTGACTCTATTGATAATAATTCTGCTGATATTGCCAACGGCGATTACTACGCTATTCGTGCTTCAATTTTCACACCTAAAGCAGGCTTCGACTTAACCAGTACAGAGCAGCAGTGGGAGAGAAAGATCATTCCAGGCCTCGATATCGAGCAGAGTAATGATCGTAAGATACGTTATTCTATTGCAACGGACATTAATACCAACAATAAAGTTATCGGTGTAGCCAAAAGTGATAACGTAGAAAGTCGTTCTTATTCTGAAACGATGTTTGTGTATGACAATACCGCCAACACGTTGACGAACCTTGATACGACTATCGATTCGACTATCTTCTTCAAAGGCTCTAACGGTTTTGCGGCCGCCATTAACAATCACAATCAGCTTGTTGGTTGGGTGGACTCAGAAACTGTCAACCAGGTCGATGGTCGTCAGCGCCGCCAGCGTGCTTTTACCTATATGGCGGGTGCAGATGTTCCATCATCTCCATTACAATCTAATAAAGCGTGGATGCTTGATGATTTGACTAATGGTGGTAGCTTCAGTTCAGAGAACAACGCATTTCGTATTGCGAACGCAACAGGAATCAATGATGCTGGTGTGATCTCTGCGACTGCATTCAAATGTAGCGGTGGCTATAAGGACTTTACGAAAGAATCACAGTGTGGAACAGATGAGAAGGTTGTTGCTGTTAAGCTGATCCCAGTTGTGGGTGGCGAGATTGAACAGCGTCCGGATGTTGACTCGTCAATTAAGCGAGAAGGTGCTTCACTGGGCATGTTTGCTTTGACATTGTTAGGTTTGATTGGTTTCAGACGTCGTAAGTAATTTTTTGTCAAAATTGCTCATTTTTCACTCAGGCTCACAATTTGTGAGCCTGAGTTGTATCTGGGGTTGATCAAACGTTCTATTTGGCTAATTCTTATAAGTGGAGTCACACAAACTCCATCATTATGAAACTGTAATGAAAGAAACTCTGATAAGGATGAGGATCGAACTATGAAGAGACAAAAGCGGGATCGTTTGGAACGCGCACAAGCTCAAGGCTATAAAGCCGGCATTAATGGTCGTTCCAGTGAAGAATGTCCGTACCAAGCTCCGGATGCCCGTACTAATTGGCTAGGTGGCTGGCGAGAAGCAAGAGAAGAGCGGCAAACTGGCCTTTATAAATAATACTCCCTTCATATCACCCTTATTGAGCCCCTTACAGGAGAAGGGGCTTTTTACTTTTTTACCGAGTACAAAAAGCCATGATATCAATGAGGAATATATAAATCGTCACAGTGTCACGGATGGTGATGTTAGCTTAATATACCTTGTTTGTGTGTTAGATTTGTTCTTCAGTGGCTTGCAATTTTTTTGAGACAAGGCTATCTATGCTCAGTGGCCTATTGGCATTGTGTTATTTAAAATAGCTCAGCAACCACTTTGTCCTTGATCATAAAGTGATTAACATATATTACGCCATAATCATCACGATCTGTGAACGTAAATAGTTTGTGTATACCATTCTTCTCATCTTTATTAGTACCGGTACAGCCTGTAAATGTAATCGAGCCCTGCATATAATCTTGATTTTCGATTGCTAAAGGCTCGTAGGCACCAGTAGCTTCACAGTTAGGCCAATAAATATTACTTTCTCGAGTAACATATACAGTCATATCCTTTCGCATTTTTATCTTAGGTGCATATGTACTAATTGATAGTTCATCACTTTCGGTCATCGCATCAAGAGTCTCTGACATATCAGCCAAGAATTGAGGGTATTGCGTCGTGTAATGAGTCGCTAATGACAATGTATCACCATTTTCATTCGTTAAAACAAATGTATTATCTGGGGCAGCTTGACCTTTGAGATTGACATAAGACTCATCATATTGTCCTCGGCTTCCAGCAATATAACTATCAATCGATGCAACCATCTCTTTCCCATCGATGGTTATCTGCCCGGTATAAACGCTTTCTGAAGATGTATTTCCTACAAAATACCCGTCAGGTGTAATTAATCCGTTAACTGAATTACCATTGATTAAAAGACGGACTAAACCTGTGAAATATGAAGGTAGAGCAGTTGTCGGGGTAGAGCCGACATCAGCATCAGTTCCTGTGTTATTTTTCTCGCTTATTTGAGAAGAATCACTATTACAACCTGAAAGAATAAGACCAAAAACCAGAGCCAACGTTGTTTTTTTCATTTTCTTAAACCTGTTATTAACACCATTTGAAATGTATTTCATATTAAAACTATCACATTAAGAATAGTTTTTTATAACAATGAGTTAATCGTGAGACTTACTATCGATTTTGATGCTGGTGAACGAGAAAGTTGTGTTAGTTCCGGTATTAATTGGAGATCTATCAAGGCTGGACAATGTTTAATCAATAAAATGGTTAGCAGAAATGAAGAGGTTGGTTACACTGTAGCTTTTAGCGATCGTTACATAACAAAAAAGGCCGCTAAAGCGACCTTTTTTATTAAGCAAACTGAATTTAGAAAGTAGACGTATCTTTGAACAGACCCACTTTCAGATCTTTTGCTACGTAGATTTCTTTACCGTCAACCAGAACGCGGCCATCAGCAACGCCCATGATAAGTTTACGGTTGATCACACGCTTCAATTGAATGTCATAAGTCACTTTCTTCGCTTCTGGAAGAATTTGGCCTGTGAACTTCACTTCGCCTACACCCAGTGCGCGACCTTTACCTTCGCCACCGGCCCAGCCCAAGAAGAATCCAACTAGCTGCCACATTGCATCAAGACCAAGGCAACCTGGCATTACAGGGTCACCTTTAAAATGACAGTCAAAGAACCAAAGGTCCGGGTTAATATCCAACTCTGCGTGGATGAAGCCTTTACCGTGGTCACCGCCTTCGTCGCTGATTTCAATGATACGGTCAATCATCAACATGTTGTCAGATGGTAAGGATGGGAAAGCAGGACCGTGTAGTTCGCCTTTACCACATGCAACGAGTTCTTCGTAATTATAAGATTGCTGGCGTTTCATCAGACTTATTAAGCTCCTTGAAAAGTATGGAGGCAATTTAGCTTACACTTGTACGCTAAACAACTCGGATCAGTTCTGGACCAACCAGTGACGAATGCGTGTTAACCAACTAATCTGAGAGGAAAGATCGCCGTGATGGAAGTGATCGATACGCTCTGAAATTTTCGCCAGTAACGTCTCTGCATCATCATCTTCACCACGGAAAGCCTTACCAGTTAACAGAGGCAAAGCCTCATCAACATTCTCAACGGCCCAGATGTGAAATTTACCGCTCTGAATCGCTTCTAAGACCTCATCATTGAGGCATAGGTTACCCAGGTTTGTTTTCGGTAGAATCACCCCCTGATTACCTGTCAGGCCTCGGAAGGCACAGACCTTGTAGAAACCTTCAACCTTCTCATTGATACCACCAACGGCTTGTACACGACCAAATTGGTCTACAGCGCCGGTTACAGCAATTTGCTGATTGATGGGTTGTATTGCCAAGGCAGACACTAAAGAGCATAGCTCAGCCAGAGAGGCACTGTCGCCGTCCACTTCACAGTATGACTGTTCGAATACAATTGATGCTGAGTACGGCAGTGTTTGGTCTAAATCTAGTGCAGTACTCAAAAATGCCTGCATGATCATCATGCCTTTGGCGTGGAGGTTACCACCCAATTCGGCTTTACGCTCGACATCCGAAATGTCGCCATCACCGAAATGCACCACACAAGAGATACGAGCTGGTTCACCATAAGCGCTTGGGTGCCCAGGAACCTCGACGACAGTCAGGCCATTGACCTGGCCAATCTCTTCGCCAGTACAATTAATCACAACCTGACCATGATGAATGTCTTCAATGGCACGTTCAGGCAGGTATGACTCACGGTAGTCGCGGGCTTTCAGGGAATCCTTAAGGTGCTGAGCCGTGATTTTCTGCCCTTGTGATTCTATCGCTGCTTCACACATCAGGCTTTGGTGCCAAATAGGGCAAAGCGGAACTCGGGTTTGGTCTTCAGCGTGTCGAGCCCCTGTTTTTAGCAGGATCTTTAGCGCTTCATGATCGGCTAAATCCGGCAGTTGAGCTTTACGGGTAATTGCCTTGAGGTAAGAGAGGTAAAGAGGCAGGCTATCGTTACTAAGCACCAAATCTTGCTCAAACTCACCATACATTGAAAAACCCGATGAGAGATCCGGTTCTGCATTTTCCAGCTCTGCCATTAGGTAGCGATCGCCGATCAATACCAGTTTCACATTTAATTGCTCAGCGGGTGGAAGCGGGTACAGCGTTTTGTTTGATGCAGCTTGCCATTCCAGGATGCCATTCATCAATACGCTTTTCAGGCGAGGCCATAAGCTAGGGTTACTTAGGATGCTGGTAACAGATAATACTAGGTAGCCGTTGTTTGCTTGATGCACTAGACCATGCTTGACTTGCTGCCTGGTAATTTTGCCATCATCGAGAGGCGGGTAAACCGCACCAAACAGAATTTGCTCAGTGACGTTTTCGCCAATAATAATCGGACAGGCATCAGAATCTTGATTTGTCGATTTACTCTGACGGCTATTGGCGTCAGATTGGGCAAGTAGTTCAATCACGTAATCGCGGTAGACTTTATTGTCTGGTGCTGTAATACGAAGAACACGGGGCTGCAATTCAACACAGGTGAACCGGCGTACGGCATCCGTAAGGCGATCTTGTAATGTACCGGTTGGAGCCGGTGTCAGATCGTCATACTTCTCTAGGATAGTTTGAAACTTTGAGTAGTCTGGAGTCATCGTACGCCAGGATTCTTCATGCATGGGCTTTGGCTTTATGTCGTTACTGTGAAAAGGTCAGCAGTATAAAGGAATCAATGGCCGCATAATAGGCAGATATTGATGATATTTACTTGTTGCTGTTCATCAGTAACGTTAAAGACTTACTTTGAGCCGCCTTCGTTAGGTATTCGAGTGTATATCAAAGCCTGTTAGTCTCATTTTTTTGCACGATAAATTGGTGATGGCTCGGAACACTCTGAAAACAATCAGTAAAATATCAAATAGGGAATTGAGCTTTTACACATCTACAGTTACACTGTCACAGTTTAAGTGTAGACTTTTTGAGAATCTCCGACGAATATGAAATATCAGCAGCTTGAAAACCTCGAAGCCGGTTGGAAATGGAAGTACCTGGTAAAAAAATGGAAAGAAGGTGATGCAATCACTTGCTACATCGATACCAGTGAGGCCGAAGCGGCTGTACAAGACTTGCTTGCTATTGAACATGAACCAACAAAGGTTATCAAGTGGATCAGTAAGCACATGTCACCGGATCTTGATAAGAAACTGAAGCAGGCGATCCGGGCCAAGCGAAAGCGCCACTTTAATGCCGAGCAGGTTCATACCCGCAAAAAGTCTATCGATCTCGATTTTCGGGTATGGGAAAAGCTGGCTGAAAAGTCAAAAGAGCTTGATTGTACGCTATCCGACACTATCGAATACCTGCTAAGTGAAAGCAACAAGACCGAAGAAGCCAGTAAGAAGGTACTCGATCTCAAGAATGACTTGCATGAGCTGCTGGATATCGATTGATACCGCTTTGTTGCTTATCTGGGACAACGCCTGACGGCTTAATGTCAGTTTTTAATATACGCTTATAGAAATAGCTTAAAGGAGTGAGTGAATGGAATATGTCATTGTACTGGCCATTATTGTGATCTTCCTCGTGTTCAAAGACCGCCCAGTAATGGTGTTGAAGTTTGAAGATGGTGAATTAACGCACTCAAAGGGCAACATTCCAAACGGCTTCCTGATCGGCTGTAAAGACATTGCGCATAAGCAACCGTTCTCCGGAAAAATTAAAGTGTATAAGAATCGCTTTGCGACAAAACTAGTATTCTCTAAAACGGTGCCGAGCAAAGTGAAGCAACGTATTCATAATGTCTTTCCTCATACTGGCGCAGCCAAAAAACGTGGTCGACGCGCCTAACTCCTGTTATTGGTAATTACAAAATGGCTTCTGAGGAAGCCTTTTTTCTTTCTGGTGTTTAAATTCTACTCGGTTATTTTATGTTAACTCCTCATGCATTTCGTCTAACAAAAGGCGCGGACTTAAAACTGGCTATCCTTGATTATGTTCAAGCTAATTCAATTCAGGCGGGATCACTGCTTAGTTGTGTCGGTTGCTTAAATTCGGCGAATATTCGCCTGGCTGATGAGAGTCAGTCTCTGTCTTTGGCTGGCCCGTTAGAGATCCTGACCTTAGCCGGCACCTTAACACCAACGCATGTACACCTGCATATCTCGGTTGCAGATAAGAATGGTGATGTATATGGTGGTCATTTGATGGAAGGATCATTAGTTTCCTATACTACTGAAGTCTGTTTAGCCAGTTATGAGAATCTAATATTTAAGCGCGAACGGGATCCGGAGACGGGCTTTGATGAACTTGTTGTAGCAAAAGCGATTGCATCGAGCGAATAAGCTATTGATTCCCTATGGTATATACTGAACTGATATCAATTTGTTGTAGGGGAAAATATGGCGGCATCTCAAAATGAGTACTTCCAGGATAAGCTATCTGGCAATCATTGTTTTGGTTGTGGAGTAGAAAACCCCCAAGGCCTGCAGATTAAGAGTTATTGGGCTGCAGACAATCTAGCGGTTTGTCATTTTTCGCCTCAACCCTTTCATACTGCAGCACCTACACATTTTCTCAATGGCGGGGTGATTGCAACCATTATCGATTGTCACAGCATATGTACTGCAATTGCCTATGCCTATCAATTACAAGGACGTGAAATCGGTAAGGGGCCTGCATTATGGTATGCGACTGGAGAGCTGTCCCTTCGTTATAAACGGCCTGTGGGCATTGATGGAACGGTTACTCTGGAAGCATCAGTGACGGCATTTAATGAAAAAAAAGCGACGGTTAGTTGTGTACTAAAGGCCAATGGTACCGTTTGTGTGGAAGCGACGCTTGAAGCCGTCTTCGTGAGTGAAGAGTGGATGAAAGCGAAGCTGTGATCTATTCGAGAGAAGGCTGTTTATCATCGTGGCCTTGAGATAAACAGCTTTGGATAGGTAACTACTTGATGGCCTTGATCAGGGCCTGTTGACTACTTAGATATTGATTGACGGTTTCTTTCAAGGCCTCTAATTCGACTTCAGCTTTTAAACGACGTTCTTTCTCTTCGTCGTATTGCTTGCCTAACTCAACGGCCATATAACCACCTTTAATAAGAGCCTTTGTCGTAACATTGCTGTTAGTAAGGGTCTTCAAGTCTTCGATCATGAAGTAGTGCTTATCGATGTCTCTTATTGTTATTGCCATATTAGGGAGGGGAGTAAATTCAAAATTAGATAGCATTTTAACGTTATAGACAAAACAATCAAGAGGTTAGATGGCTTCTCTCCGAAGGGAGATTAAAGAGGACTTTTTATTTTGATAGCATTTCGTCTTCGCAAGTTTTACACAGCAATAGTAAAATCGTCAAAGCTAATGCACTATAACTTTTTATTATCATAAAATAACCAGCACTCAATAAGGAGTATAAAGTTAACAACTTACCCATTTTTTACAATCAGCCGGAAAGGGGAAACTTGTAATATTGTACTTTGGTATTAAAATCCATTTACACATGGTAATAATAATAACGACACCCGCAGGATAAAGATTGAATCAGCTAAAGAAGCACCTTTTGTCTACCAAAAGTAGAGAAAAAACGATCCCAGGCCTACAAGGCATTGCGATGGTAAGCCATGGCAGTGAGGTCACAATTAGTGTTAAAACGCCGTTAGGACGCCTATATAGAGTCGACACGATTTTTATCGGTAGTAATGGAAGCGATGAAATTTTTTTAGAGCTGCCCACTATCAATAAAGCTGATTTTGATGATTACTTTAATGATGGTTTCTGGCTAACCGTTAAAGCCATTTCGGAAAAAGGCGAGGGAGCGATTGTCAACTTCAAAACTCAGATCACTCAGATTGTTCATAAACCTGTCCGCTTACTGATTTTAGCTGTTCCACAATCTATGAGTCTATTTCAGTTGCGTAGCGAAGCTCGCTATGAAGTCAAGTTACAAGGCTTAATAGCCTTAGCGAAGCGAGAGTTGCTGGTGGACTTTAAAGATCTTTCAAAGAATGGCTGTTGTTTCCTGCAAGATCTGAATGGTCCTAAATTTGATGAGGATACTCATGTCACTATTAGCATCCATAACCCAACAACTGGGAAAGCGTTCCAGTTAACGGGTTTAGTTAAAAGCATTCATAAAACAGGCGCAAAGAATAACTACGGTATGATGTTTGACATTAATGGCCAAAAACAGGCGAAGCTACTGCTGGCTCAGTTGATCTTTGATGGTTCAAAGCTCTCATTCAAGCATTAGCAGAATCGCTATTAACGGCTGGTGGATTTATAAATCAGAACGCTTGAGGATCAAATTAGGATCCGGGCAGTTAGCAAGGTAGAATTCTGCTTGTTTTGGATCGACCACACCAGGGTAGTCGCCACGATATCCTTGCATGTTTTCAATTAATTGAAAGTGTAGATAAGGAGCCCAACCACCATTTTCACTAAATTCACCAATAGTCGCGAAAACTTCGCCAGAGGATATTTTCATTCCAGGAGATTTCTGTTCTAGTGATTGTCGAGAGAGGTGGCCGTATAGGGTATGGAAGGTCATTCCGTCAAGCACATGCTGCAGAATAATTGTTGGGCCATAGTCACCATCCTGATGATTGTCTGCAAAACTATGAACAATGCCGTCTAGGGGAGCTTGGATCTTTAACCCTGCCGGAGCTCCGAGATCGATACCAATGTGTAATGTTCGGCTGGTTGAATTGGAAAAATGGTCACGATCCTGATAGATAGCTCTTTCTTCGTTATATCGGCCAATCGTTAGCCTGGCGTTGAGCCTCTTTACTTTGACTGCGATGAGGTCTTCAAAGTTCATCCCGCTTTGAACCTCTTGCCAGAGTTGGCTTTCTGCTGTGAGGTCAATAACCAAGGCTTCCTGGTATTGCCAATTGCCTTCTAGAACAGGGGAGAAATGTCTGTTCATTAGTACACGGGCTAGCTTGTAAGGTGACGGTGTAACCATTGGCGAGACAGCTCCCTTTATTGGTCAGCAAAGTAATTCTAGGATGGTTTAATAACCGCCTAATGCACTATAACTTTAAATATAATAAAGCTAACTATACGTAATAACAATAACTAACCAATCTAAAATTGACCATGCTTAATAAGCATCAGTTGATCATGTCTGGAAGTAGCGTATTAGCACCGAATTTTTAAGGGTTACTCTGAGTGATGCTTACCCGTCATAATGCTATTGAGGTGCAATATTTTTCCGTATTTGGTCACAAAAACGCCCCGATTATCTGAGATCATAAAAGCATTATCACCATGTCCCCTGATGAAAAAACTCCTTACAGTAAACAGTTGCCGTTTATCTGCAGTATCTTGCTCGGTTGCAACTAACAAATAATGTGATCCAAAACGAAGGAAGTAACCAAAGAACTGTTTTGAAATCACTAACTTTTGCTTCGTATCATAAGCAAAAAACTGTAATTTTGTTCGACCGTGCTTATAAGACGCCAGTAATTTTTCCTTACCAACCTGGGAGTATTCACTAGAAAATAGGTACTTGTCATTAGTGAGTAATGCCGATACTGTCCCAAACACCAAAGCAAACAACACACCGAGCATAACGCCAGTTAAGGCTTTCCTAAAAAAGGTCTGAATCATCACAATCACTTTGCTCAATGAGGTGAGTAAAATCGACAATGGCATCTTCTGTTACGCCAATGATCTGATAGAAAGGACATAAACCTCCCAGAGGGTAAGCGGCTAACTCAATACTGTCCTGGTTGATTTCACTGACGGAGTTCTTAACTGATTGCGGAAGTAATGAGCCGTCGTAATACACAGATGTACCGTCAATCGTTGTTGTCTCAACAAAGAATGCATATTGCGACATCACAAATAACGTTGATATAAAAAACAGCACTTGAATACCATACTGCCGAGCATAATAGATTAAGTTACTTTTTGCTGGCTGAGGCTGTACCGCCTTTGCAACTGATGGTTGAACCTCTAAGTTGATCCGTAGCAAATAGCCTTTTTTGGGTTCTGTGACAATGATGTTTGTTTCACCGATTTCAGCAAAAGCAGTGCGTATATGTTTAATCGCGACTGTCAGTGAGCTGTGTGTCACGACTTTTCCGGCCCAACATACCTCCAATAGCAGTTCACGACTAACCGTCACATTGGGTTCTTCAGCTAACACTCTGACTATAAGGCATTCCGATTTTGAAAGGCGAATAACTCGTTGATCGGATAAACGCAATACTGTCTGCTCAACCGGGTTAATCTCATACCCACCAACAGTGGTGGACGTGGCAAACTGCCTCATGCATTCCTCTCATACAACGTGTGTCTTCATGATAATTCTAATTGAACACCGTACTAAAAAGCAATATTCAATCACTATTGGTGTTGTCAACGCTAGGCAGAGCTGTATTAAAAATGATGATATGACACTAACTGGAAAGTAAAGCAGGAGAGCAGCAAACACACTTGAATTTATCTAACTTTGACACCAGGTGTGACACTGTGACAAATTAAATATTTAGGTTTCAACTTGTTATATGACAGGATAGAAAAAGGATAAGGCAGCAAAGGCTGCCTATAATTACTTAGAAAGCATAGCGTAGACCAACTTGATAGTTCATCTCGCGAATCACTGGCAGCTCCATACTTTCAATATCATGAAGCTCCACACCATCATACTCAAGATCTGGCAGAACGATACGACGAGTATCCGATAGCTCGATTGCTCGGTGTGTGAAGTTAAGTTCCAGCTTTAAGTTATCCGTTACACTGAACGTATTGCCTAAGCGCAATTCATATAAGTTTTCATTAAACGTTGCTACACGTATCGCAGGCTCAATTTGCCAAACATCAAACAGATCGATTTTAGCACCTATCTCCCCAGTAAAGGCACTATCTTCGATGCCAAGGTGGGTATCAGCCTTTAGCAAAGGACCATTAATGTCATATTTCGCTTCCAGTGCATCAACACCGATAAGGCCGTAGACTGATACCTTATCCGTAATAGGGTAGAAATACCCAAGGCCTAGCAAGCTCTGGTTAAGAGTAAACCTATCTCGAGAGGTACTATCACGACGGACTTCAACAAATAGATTGTCGGCAAAATTCCAGCTTCCACGGGCGTAATAACCAGTCATGTAGTCATGGTTGTCAAAATAATATTCATCGAATACTGATAGCTGATAACCACCAGAAATATAGTTGTAATCAGGGTTCGCATGCGTTGAAAGTGAAGTTAGTGAAGCAATAGAGATTATGGATGCAAGCAAAGCTGTTTTCATAATTAGACTCCTAATTTTTAGGAGCCGAACAATAGATTAATTGCCTTCATCACAACAGTAGCTAACGGATTAATTCATATGAATTAATCCAGTAACAATTATTAAAGCATTGAAGTAAAAGATTTTATATTCTATTGATGATTTTTTAGATGAACTACAAACATCTGATTAAAAGGTAAGGGCAGGAGGCGTATAGAAATTGTCACGCATAGGCACAGTAACTGTTTAAGACCTCATGTATTCGAAATTTTACTGCTCGTATTGTGTTTAAACTTTGCCAAACTACGCTGCACTTTTTGTACAGACAGCGGTTTGATCAGGTAATCCTGAGGTTGGTGGGACAGAACCTTTTTAACAACTTCAGTTTCAGTTTCAGATGTAATGATTGATACTGGCATATTTGGTAAAGAAAGTTTTATAAAACTCAGCAGCTCTAAACCATCGAGTGGTTTTTCAATATTTAGATCGAGGAAAATAGCATCAACTTTATTGTTCGAATCAATCAGAATCTTTTGAGCTGCTGACATGCTGCTAACCTTGATGATTTCCTTCGGAGACGTACATTTGCGAATGATTTGAGCCAAAACTTCAGCCATCAACTTATTATCTTCAATAATCAAGAATCTCTTCATGCTAGTCCAACTCTATCGACATCATATTGATTTGCATGCATATAAAGATAGAACACACTGCCCAGCTTAACAAGCACCTTTATCAAGGTTTCATGCATCACTAACAAAACACTCTTTTCATGAGCAATTTTCTGATTCATAAGCGTTAAGGGTTCTTTCGGTCCAAAGCTTAAAATGAGGCCGAAGGGTGACACCGTAACAGGGTGCTAATTGCTAAGTTGATACATATAGAGAAGTAAAGCACAAGACTCATATCCTAAACATCAGATTTATCAAATGTTTTTCTGTGATGAAGGCATTAGAGACCGATATCAGCAAACTGCTATGATAGAAAATATCAAAATATAACAGTGAGGTGATTATGTCCTTTAAAGTTGGTGATGTTGTTCGTTTAAAAAGTGGAAGTCCCTTAATGACAATAGTCAGCATTTCTGGTTCAAGCCGGATCGGCTGCAAGTGGTTCGTGAACAACATGAACCCGGAACAATGCGAGTTTCCGTCACAAGCCTTGAACTTGTATGTTGAGCCTTCGACAGAAGAACAAGAGCAGGCCTTGGTTTAAGAATTATCTAATTTCTTAGTCGAACCGCCATTCAAGGCGGTTTTATTATAGAAGGGTACTAACTCTAAGCAGCCTTTACCAAGTGAAATGCCATAGTTAACAAACTTATCATCACGTACTAGCTTGGCTATAGGTTTCAAATGTTACTTGCCATTTTGGTATCTCTCGAGTGACACTGACATTATCTTTAACGACGTATTTTACGGTTAAATAGTCGTTTGAAACATAGATGTCATCAACTTCAAGTAAGTCGCTATGATTATCATTAGCAACATCTTTAAGCTCATTTTTTTCAAGAGCAACAATAACTGCCCCTCGACCATGTATAACGATGTATAAGCAACCCTCGGCTAAGTACTGTTGAATCTCTGTCGGAGTCATTTAATCACCTTTGCTTATGATGGGATTAAATGAGTATAGATACCAATATCTAATATGGCAGTAAAGAGTCATATCCAATGTTGCCTGATGATTATTGCGACTTGCGGTAGGCCTGCTTTTTCTGTTTTGTCACGTTGTCACCTATGAGCTCCTTGAGCCGTCACGAAACGACAACAACGTAATCACGTTGGAGCAACACGTTACATGCTCATCCTGCGAAGAAAAGTGACGACTATTGAGCAAACGCGACACTTTTCAAAATACCTGTGGTTTGATTTTCGATATCATTGTTGTTTCCCAGAGCTATTGCAAAGCACTCATTTTTGTTTTTTTTGAGTAAATTGATAATATCTGGCTCTAGCTTACCCTGTCGGGTTAAATCATCAAGAGTTGCAATGGCCTTGTCTAACGGCATGCTATTTTGATTTGGCGAACCCTGCACAAGGACCTGAAAGACATCCGCGACAGCAATAATTCGAGCTTCGATACTCATATCTTTTTTGCAAGGATGAAAAGGATAGCCTATACCGTTCAGCCCCTCAAGATGATAGGCAGCCCAGCTAGCAATTTCGTCAAAACCTTTGATATGCCTTAAAATTTCATATGTCTCGAAGCTATGTTGTTTAAAAATAGAGCGTTCAATATCATCAAAACGAGTTGGCTTCTCAAGGATACTTGCTGGGATATGTAGTTTACCGAGATCATGCAATAGTCCGGCAATTTCAATTTTATCGCACTGTTCTGGGAGCAACCCAAAAGTAGATGCCAGGTATCGAGCTAGGTTGGCAACCCTTATCGAATGTTGGGCTGTGTATGGACTTTTCTGATCAACGATATAGGCCATAATCATTGAAAGTTGCTTTAGCTGGGGAAAAGTTAATGGTGGTCTATTATGTTTGAACTTAGCCATATCCCAGGTATAACGGATAACGTGGCGCTCCTCCAATGAAACCCAGAATGCATCTGACTTTTCTGCCTGCTTAAAAGCGCTAACGATTAGAGGGTCAAAATAGGTGTCTTCATAGCTCTCAATCGTATGAATAATTTCTTTTCTAGCCAGTAATACCCCTTTCTTATAATAAGGAGCAGCCAAGATATCAATACGATCAGACAGGAAGATAAGATTGGCCATTAAGCTATCTTTCATACTGATATTTAATTCCTTCAGCTCCTGCCATGGGGTATGGTGATGAAGAATAGGTATTGCAAAACTTGATAGTGGCTCAAATTGCTCCATCAAGCGGTAGCCAACTTCGCAATGTTGTTTGGTATCTTTCCCGTCGAAATGATTAACAAGGTTAGAGTGCATCTGCTCTGTAGAGACGCCACAATCATGTAATAATCCAAGTTCAAAGGCAAAGTGAATGGCTCCGTCTGTAAAGCCTAGCTGTTTCCCAATCTGGCTGGCAATATAACCAACACGTTTACCATGGTTTGTATCATTCATTCCTACCAGTGATACAGCTGACTCAATGGCCATTATCATTTGTCGCAGATCAACATGTAATTTTGAAAATGTAGCCATTATGTCTCCTACTACTTCGTCACACTCTTTATCTTAAAGCACCACAGAGGTTCTAATACCATCCTATGAATAACTAAATTATTTAGTTCAATACACATCACTTATTATCGATTCCGCTTTTTGAGCGTAAAGCTCAATTAAGTAAGTACAATGATAGCAAGGTGAATGTGGTGTTTGTTTGAAATAGTTCAGGTTATTCAACTCATAGACTTCCATTCGGTATGTTTATTTCTGTTTCTGTATATCCAAGCTTAAAATGTCTCGTTCAAGGTGGTTAATCCCGCTCTGAAGCCAGCTGTAGAGTAGGGACGTTGGCCTTTCTTGATGTTCGGCTTAAATAGTCTGTAATGAAATCGGGCAGCCAGGTATTTGCTTGCTCAATCGTATCAACATCCTGGAGGCTAAGCGATCCTGTAACGTTTTGTTTGCACGTTCAACGCGGCCTTTGGCTTGCGAACTGTTGGCGCAGATGAGCTCGATATTGAGCTCCTGCAGAACACGGTCAAACTGAGTCAGGCATTCTAGTTCAACATGACACTTCTAAATGGTTCTTACAAAAATAATACGTTTTATGCCGTCTTATGTTAAAGCTCAAAACTAATTATAAAACAATCAATTAGAATCATTTCTTTGCGATAAGAAGGATTTGATGCGAAATTCAAATGAACTCACAGAAAACTATATTTTCCGTTTTTTTAGATGCGGATTAAGCATAGAAGATACCGCTAAACTTTGTTTTAAGAGTGTGAGAACCGTCACGTCATGGGATAAGGGGAAACCAATACCGCCAGAGTGTAAACGGTTAATGCGGATGTATTCTGGCCTCGAACTCGACCCATTAGCCGATGAGTGGAGGGGGTGGAGCATCAGAAAAGGATTACTAATTACACCTAATCGGTGGTCATTGACTCCAAACAGAATCATTACAGGTAATGCATTGCTTCAAATAAATGCAGATAATGACCGACAGACCAAAGCAACCATCATTAAAACTGCACGGCTATTGAACAAACTACCTTGTTCCAAAAGCCAATAATTATAAGTGCGCTGGAATACCAGCGCATTCAAACATACTTGATTCCAAAAGATATTAGTTTTATGCCTAAAAGTTGCACTTAGTGGCAAAACTCATGATCAAAGCTGACCCGAAATGAGGTAGGCACCCCATCGGCGTTGCGTGTCTGATGTTCCGTATATCGTGCAACCCAATCGTCATTTTCTACACTACTTGGACCAGTATGAATAACAATTACTTTTTCATTTATACGGGCAACCCCTCCAAAGTTATTCCCATTACGGTGTAATGGATCGGTAGATGACCCAATTTCAAAAAATTGAAGCTGGTACCTGTCTCCACTATCACTACCTATGCCGTGAAATGTTGTACTATGTTCATGATAAGAAACATGCTCACCACCAGAACCATCCACATGGAACCCTCCTCGGAAGTGGACAATAAATATGGCCTCGATATCCTCCATAGTGCAAGGGTTATAAATAGTTTCTTCGACAAGAAATCGTTCATTGAAGTCTGTCTTTGCTATGACTGAACCTATTGGTAATGAGGACAATATGCACAAAGAAAGAATCGATCCTACTATCTTCATTTGATGTCTCCAGTTACTACTTAAATACCTTAAGTGATTAAAACATAGACACAATGCTGCAAAGCTTACATTCATGCCCTGCATACAAAGCCATAAAAAGTGTAGGGAATTGTGCTTGGATGTGGATTCTTAATAATGAGATTCAAGAAAATTATTAAGATTGAACTTTGATTTCCTGCTGGGCATAACTCTAAAGAGGGGCGAGCTGAACAACCAAGTAACTTGAGGTAAGGTGAGAGTGGCCAAGGCCAAGAACGGGCTTATAGGCCACCGTACAAAAAACTTTCACCCCGTATTACTAGACGGGGCATCAAAGAAATCAAAAGTAAGTAATCTATCAGTATGTTTTATATCATCAAAACCAAGATATAGAATTACGTCTTTAACATCATTCTTTATATTAGGTTGTAATGCATAAAACATAGCTTTCATCTTTTCTATTTGAGTTTCAATCTCTTCATCGATTTTATCCTTAATTAAATTACCTTTATTTGTACTGGCAGCAGCATTCACATACGAACCTTCTAGATCACATAACTTAATATAAATTTCCTTGTAACTATCACATGAGCTCAAATATAAAGCTTCAGATAGCATTCTTTTTTTTAATGGTTCTATTTTAAGTAATTTATCCTTTGCCACAGTTGCAATGTTAATAATATCCTGCGCCTCATTAATCTCTTTGGTAGAAAGCGCAACACAAAAATTAAACATTATCTTTCTGAATTCATTATCAAACTCAATTAAATCTTTTAATATCGAACCTCTACTTTCATGTACCTTTTGATTCATCCATTCTTTACTAACACCTATTGCAACAATTATTGCTCCCAACGTTATAAGTGATGTTACTCCCGTAACTAATAAAGTTGTTGATGAAATCCATACTGAAATATCTTGCTTAGATGAATTTAAAGAACCAACAGCATATCCAATTCCAAACAAAATAAATACTGCATAAGCAATCCATATATAATTGTTCGAGTGAAATATTTATTCATTTCTTCACAATCTATCTGTGTTTATCCCAATTTAAAGTGTCCTGCTTTAAAACCAGATTAAAATGTCTCTTTTCAAGGTAGTTCATCCTGCTCAGAAACTGGTTGTAGAGTAGGGAACTCAGCCTTTCTTGGTGCTTGGTTTGAAGTCTTCAGGGTGTATCAGTACCGGGTTAATGGCGCGGAGTTGCTGTTGAGCCCGCTGTTGTGCCGTGCGCTTTGGCATTCTTTTATTGCGCTCGCGTTTACCTTGCTGCTCAAGTTCATCTTGCTTGGCCTGGACAAATTTCAATACTGCACCGAGACGTTTGTTATCAACAATACTGCCTTGGTCAATCTTCGCCAATTTATCAAAGACTTTAAAACTGAGTTTTCGATGGCCGTACTGGATGGCAATCGTACCATCGGGATAATCCAAAACTTTTACCGCCTCTTGTGCCAGTCGGCTATTTTCTTCTGTAGGATCAACCAGGTAGAGAACCTTGTCGTACTGAAAAGTCAGTGATTTCGATAGCTTACGTACTTCGTGCCAGGCAAAGATATCGTCTAAATCTTCCGGTGTTTCTCTGACGATGCGATGCATGTCTTTGGGGTAACGGGCAGGCTTGGCAAATCGACGGTTAAAATCAGCGATGAAGTCGGGGAGCCAGGCATTGGCTTGTTCGATGGTATTAATGCCTTGTAGACGCATTTCTTTTACTAAGCGATCCTGTAACGTTTTGTTCGCGCGTTCAACACGGCCTTTGGCCTGTGAACTGTTGGCGCAGATGAGCTCGATATTGAGATCATTGAGCACACGGCCAAACTGAGTCAGTCGCTCAGTCTGAGCATCGCGCTTGCTGACATGAAAAACAGCATGGCGATCGCTGTAAAAGGCCGTTGGTTTACCATGTTGCTCAATGTATTCGCGAGTAGCAACCATGTAGTCAAAGGCTGATTCGGTTTCACTGAAACGCAGGTTCATCAAGCGACCAGTGGCATCATCAATGTAAACCAGCAGGCAGCATTTGGGGCTGCGTTCTTCAAACCAGTCATGGTGGGAGCCGTCGATTTGGATCAGTTCACCTAAACAGTCACGGCGATGGCGAGGCTGATAAACACGAGGCTTACGTTTGGCATGGGGAACCCACAAGCCGTCAGCGATCATCCATTGACAAGGTTTCAACGGCGACATGGAGTCCGTGAAGTTCTGTGAGCTTCTCATGCGCCAGAGTTGGCCCAAAGTCAGCGTAGTATTCGTGGACTAAGGCTAATGTGCGTAATTTCAATTTATCATCATGCCGGTGATTGCCGGGCTGGCCACGCTTTAATGAGAGTAAACCGCTAGAACCAAATTCAAGAAAACGCTTTACCAGGCGATAAACTTGCCGGGTACTCAAACTGAGAATACGGGCAGCTTCAACACCAGTTAAGCGTTTGTCACAAATGTCTTGGACGAGTTTAATCCGCAGTAATTCATCATCAGTCATGGTCAGCAACATCTCATTGGCTCCAGGTAACACACTAGGTAAATGGTGCTCTGAAGTTAGTTCAACATGACATTTCTAACTGGCTCAAACCTGACACTTCTAAATGGTTCTTACAATCTAAGTGCGCATTATGTATATTATGTTAAATAAGGTATGCGAATGATAATAGAAAGACGTTCAACCTTAACAAGATTCTCCCCTTTGCTTCCCAGCAACGTATTCTCTTTCCTTAGTACTGTACAATTTAACAGTATTAGCTATTTACCATAAAATAGGTAATTAACACCTATTTTTAAGTCCTGCTGCAAATGGTCAGTTTGCCTGGTACTTCAAAATAAGCTGTTAATTACAGCTTGGTTTAACAAACCAAGCTAGTTGCAATATATGACTCATTAAATGCAGAAGCAAAAACGCCAGACATCATAAATGTCTGGCGTTATAGACTATAAACTTATCCGGCTCCGGTTAAAGCCAATGCTTGGTACTTATTGAGCATTGCATTTAGCTCTTCTGTTCGAATTGGTTTTGCCAAGAAACCATTCATACCAGCTTTCTCATATTCAATTTGATCTGAATGCATAGCATTGGCCGTTAATGCGATTATTGGAATATCAATATTCTTTTGCCTCAACTGTTTTGTGGCCTGCAAACCATCTAACACTGGCATCGAGATATCCATCAGGACAATGTCAAATTGATGCTGGTTTTCCTCTAACATTGAAACTGCTTCTTTACCATTATGAGCTATTGCAACTTGGTGGCCGCGTTTTTCTAGCATTAGCTTTGCTACCAACTGGTTGGTATTACTGTCTTCAGCTAACAAGATATTTAACGGTCGCTCGAGAGTTGATTCTGTAACAGGCTCTTCTGGTATTGAGTTATCGGTTAGCTGTAAGATTGGAATATAAACGGTAAAACAGCTGCCTTCATTTAAGGTGCTTTTAAGCGTTATCTTCCCGTTCATTTTATCGATCAAGTGTTGGCTGATCGCCAAACCTAAACCTGTACCGCCATAACGTCTTGTAATGCTGCCATCCGCTTGCATAAAAGGATTAAACAAGTTTTTTTGAGCATCGGCTGAAATGCCTATCCCTGAATCTGTCACTGCAATCGCAATATACTTGTCATTGCTGGTGACATCCACTGAAACAAAACCTTCATTGGTAAATTTAATTGCATTACCAATCAGATTAAACATGACCTGAGATATTCGGTTCTTATCTCCAAACATGGTCCTTGGAACCATAGGTGATATGTTGGCATCCAACGTGATATTTTTTTTAATCGCCTGTTCATTTAGCTGATTAACAACCAGATTAATACTGTCTTCCAAATACATTTCAGCATTAAACAACTCGAAGTTACCTGATTCAATGCGCGACAAATCAAGGATATCGTTAATGATCGTCAATAGTAACTGAGCAGATTGATCCATTTGGCTGACCCAGTGAATCTGATCTTTATTAAGACCGGAGTCCGCCAAGGTATCCATAAAACCTAGTACCGCATTTAGCGGTGTTCTAATTTCATGGCTCATCATTGCCAAAAACTGCGATTTTGCTCTATTTGCCGATTCTGCTTGTTTTCGGGCTTGTTGCAGCTCGAAGAGTCGCTTCTTACGATTTGTAATGTCTTTGGCTGTGCCACGATAACCCACAAGCTTACCTTGTTTGGTAAAATATGGTGTGCCACTGAAGCTTATCCATAACCCCCCTTCACTCTTAGGCAGCTGCCATTCAAGATCTTCGAAGGTTTCTTTCATCTCAAATTTTACTTTGAGCTTTTTCTTAAGCGCCACTTGCTCTTCAAATATTTCTAGGATGCTATCGTTATCAACGACATGGTTTGCAAGGTTTGGTGATGAAATATAAGTAAACTGGAAATCGGTATCGACTTCCCAAAACCAGTCACCGACAGTTTTAGCAAAATCCTTGAATCGCTGCTGGCTATGGGTTAACTCCTGGGTACGTGCGGTTACCAGCGATTGCAATCGCTCTCGATAATCAATGTCGATAATGGCGCGTTCAAGTAATGGTCTAAAGCGCTCAAGTACACGACGGCACTGGGGAGTAAATTGTCCACGATCTGAATGCAGAAATAAAAGAAGAGCATCGCCAGAACTCACTTTAACCCCTGTCAGTAATACTGAATGACAGTAATAAAGCATCTCATGAGGCAGTCCTTTGAATTCGGCAACCTGCCTAGGGTCAAATAACGCGATGCTTTCGCCATTCATACAGCGAATAAAGGTATTACTTACTGGCCAAATACTCGACTCAAAGAAACGGCACGTTGTCACAAGTTCTTGTAGCGGAGCTGTTTCATCTTCTCGGGTTAATACAAGTGCGTGCTCAAAGCCAATATATTTTCGAAGAACTGATAATAGGCTGTTAAAGACTTGGCGCTTATTATTGGCGCCAGCCATTGCTGACATTCCTGCAAGAATAGCGGCATTTTCATCACGAAGCTGCTTTTCTCGTTCCTGGCTTCTCAGGAGATCAAGTAATGTCTCTTGAAGTTTTTCTGATTCAAAACTTGCCATTGACTAGTCCCTATGGAATAAAACAGCTGAAATCATAAGGTTCCCATGTGCGTTTTCCCCACCGACAAACTGCCCTTGCTCACCAAAAGTAAAAGGACAGACAAAAGGTGCATGGTGCATGGCCTTATTAACATAATGTGCGACTTCTTCCATTCGATCCTGTACACGAAGCATACACCCTGCACAGTAAATGGTAATTCCACCAATTGGGTCTAGTTCACGGCTTGCGCTACCAATATCAAAGGCAGAATCGATTACCCTACCCGCCCGAGTTATCAGCCGTTCCTCTGTTCCTTCCATGAAGAACAGTTCTTCACCTTCTTCAACAGTCGCGAATAACTCTATCCCGCCCCTTGGTGTCACTTTTAACGGATGAGAAAGCTTGAAATACGGCAAATCATGAACTTTGCCGGCAATACGTCCCAATGGATTTAAGCTACTGTTTGAAATTATGCTATTTTCATCGGAAAGCTTCTGGCCCATCCACTCCTGGTATGTCTCTATGGCTGGCTTATGATTAAGCTGAACTAACTCTCGCCCTTCAGTCTGAGTGGCTATTGCACTTAATCCAGAGCTCGCATAGCCTGAGTGGAATGAGTAACTGACATTGCAAGATGGATAAAAGACACAAAGTCCAACTCCCTCTCGACACCGCTGTTCATGAGTGAATAGCTTCCAGTTCCCCTGAACATGGTCGTCAGCAGCACTGCCTCCAATAATAGGAACAGAAATACCTAGTTCATCTTCTATTCCTTTAATCACCTCTTCTTCTCGCCCTGGACTAGCATGAAGCAAGATTAATGCCGGAAGCTCGCCTGGGCGACCACTGTTTTCTATCGCACGTAACAATGCCTGCCGAGCCATATCATACGGGCTCTGGTTGGTTGAAACGATAGCACTACCGAACGCGCCGTTATAGTCACACATCGCCCATAGGGCAATGCCTTCACCGCGATTATACCCTTCGTCAGTCATGACTCCCTGACATGAGGAGCAACCTAGTATCTGAGAATTTGGAAATTCTGCCACTAGTGTTTGCTGAATCTGCTGTTCGTCGAAATTTTCAGAAAAGTACACAAGAATGAGTTTAGGATTCGCGATTTTACTTTTTAGTTTGCGAATTGCATCCGAAACAGCATGTTCCGATGAATGAAAAGCAGAAAAACTTGTGGCTATATCCATATTTTCATATTTATTGTTATGCGTAGATCTCATCATAGTCATTTTTGCCTTTGCAATCAGCAAACTGATACAATTTTTATCAAATAATGACTAAAGTCAGACACCGTTTTACCGCTAACTTATCAAATCGTTTATTTTTGGTGCAAGTGAAAGGAAGCATGACCAGTAAAGTCATATTAGTAACAGGTGGGGCCAAGGGTATTGGCAAAGGCATTTGTGAGCGGTTGGCTAATGATGACGTGATAGTCGTCGCCGTTGATATTGATGAAGATGCAGGATTTGAATTGGTTGCGAATAACCCCAGGATCCGTTTCCGTCGAGCTGATGTCACCAATGAGCCTGAGATATCTGCGGTAATAACTGAAGTTCAGGCACAGTTTGGAAGGCTCGATGGCTTAGTGAACAATGCCGCCATTGCAACGCCCTATAATGATCCAATTGAGACATTGGAAATACACGACTGGAATAGAGTCATTGCGGTCAACCTTACTGCGCCGTTAATGGTAACAAAACTGTGCATACCGATGCTTAAAGCATGTAATGGTTCCGTTGTAAATATTAGCTCTACTCGTGCTGCACAATCTGAACCCAACACGGAAGCTTACAGTGCTTCAAAAGGTGGGCTGATAAGTCTCACACATGCGCTGGCAGTCAGCCTCGGGCCTTCTGTAAGAGTTAACTGTGTCTCTCCGGGCTGGATTGATACCAACCACGCCGACCTGCGCCCTATCGATCATAGCCAGCACCTTACAGGACACGTTGGCAAGGTAGAAGACGTAGCCTCGATGGTAAGGTACCTGTTAAGTAATGATGCGAGCTTTATTAGCGGACAGAACTTTACAGTCGATGGCGGGATCACAAAAAAAATGATTTATGCTGAATAAACGTCTATTTCATAGGCCTGGGTTACCAAGCCTATGAAAGGCTAACTTCTACCTGCAAAGTGTTTATTTAACAATCACTTTGTTACAGTGAACTTTGCAATTACAGTGTCACTACCTTGCTGGACCTTAATCGCCCATGCCATTTTATCGTGAATACACTCAGGCACAGTGAATTTTCCTACCCAATCATCCGCTTGTTGCTCAAATATAACGGGGATTGTCCCCATATACATATCCACGCCTTCGACGTTGGCAATCGGCTTTACATTTGTGTTACTAATTCGTAGAACAACCTCAGAATTTGCGACAACAGGGAACGGTGTTAGCGACAACCCTAATACTTGCTCTTCACCCACAACAACGCAAGATTCTTCTGAAATATCGCACTGAATAGCACTTTCATCTATGGGCGTACTGTCATCATAGGTGACTGTTCTCCATACAAATGCCGTTATTAATACCGCCATCAAGATTAATATTTGCAATAATCTTGCCTTTGTTAATTTCTCTGCAGCCATGATTTACCGTGCTTCCCGTGTTACAGAGTTCAAAGTTTTCACATAAATGTTGCTTAACCGTAAACATAGTGTGGACTTGACTCTGTCAATCACTTGTTAACTAAAGTATTATGTGCACTGAAAATGCCACTTTTACAACAAAATAGCAATTTAAATGCTGAGTTGTTCAAAAAAACAACATGGCAATTAAGTAAGCTTTGGGTGGCATTGCGACAACTTGTTGTTCGCACAAGGAAAGAGAGTGTAGTTGAACAATTCAAATTGGAAGCATGCAACATGAGCCAAGTAAAGCAGCTTGAACAAAACTACAACTATACGGTCGTTCGTCAATTCACCCTAACAACTATATTATGGGGAATTGTCGGAATGGGCGTTGGTGTATTGATTGCCGCTCAACTGGTGTGGCCGGCGCTCAACTTCGATACCCCTTGGTTGACATACAGCCGTCTGCGTCCACTGCATACCAATGCAGTGATTTTCGCATTCGGTACTAGTGCGTTATTTGCTACGTCTTACTACGTAGTACAGCGTACTTGTCAAACAAGGCTTTTTGGTGGGAAGTTAGCATCGTTCACCTTTTGGGGCTGGCAAGCCATTATCCTATCCGCAGCAATTTCATTGCCTATGGGTTGGACTTCCGGTAAAGAATACGCAGAGCTGGAATGGCCGATTGATATCGCCATTGCTGTTGTCTGGGTATCCTATGCCATTGTCTTTTTCGGTACCATGATTAAAAGAAACACGTCGCACATTTATGTTGCGAACTGGTTCTTCGGTGCCTTCATCTTAACGGTAGCAGTCCTTCACATCGTGAACAGCCTAGCTATCCCAGTTTCTATGGGTAAATCGTACTCGATTTATTCTGGAGCGGTGGATGCGATGGTTCAGTGGTGGTACGGTCACAACGCTGTAGGTTTCCTACTGACAGCGGGCTTCCTGGGTATGATGTACTATTTCGTACCTAAGCAAGCAGGCCGACCTGTCTTTTCTTACCGTTTATCTATTGTGCACTTCTGGGCACTGGTTTCACTGTATATTTGGGCGGGTCCTCACCACCTTCATTATACAGCGCTACCAGACTGGACTCAGTCTCTGGGCATGGTGATGTCACTGATTCTATTCGCACCTTCTTGGGGCGGTATGATCAACGGTATCATGACGCTGTCAGGTGCATGGCACAAACTACGTTATGACCCTATCCTACGATTCTTAGTTGTTTCATTGTCTTTCTATGGTATGTCTACCTTCGAAGGCCCAATGATGGCAATTAAGACAGTAAACGCACTTTCCCACTATACGGACTGGACTATCGGTCACGTACACTCTGGTGCGTTAGGTTGGGTTGCAATGGTATCAATCGGTGCAATCTATCACCTTATTCCTAAGCTGTTCGGCCAAGAGCGTATGTACTCAATTAAATTGATTAACGTACACTTCTGGTTAGCAACAATTGGTACGGTTCTTTATATCGTAGCAATGTGGATCTCTGGTGTAATGCAAGGCCTAATGTGGCGTGCAGTAAACACTGACGGTACATTGACTTATAGCTTTGTTGAATCGCTACAAGCCTCTTACCCATTCTACTTTGTACGCTTTATTGGCGGCCTAATCTTCCTGTCTGGTATGCTTCTACTTGCGTATAACGCATATAGAACAGTTACCGCACCGAAAGAAAGCCTAAAAGCAATAGAGCAACCAGCATAAGGAATTCCGACAATGGCTAATAATCGTCATGAAATTGTAGAAAAAAATGTCGGCCTCCTAGCGATTCTAATCGTCATTGCTATTAGCTTTGGTGCGCTGGTTGAAATTACGCCGCTTCTTTATCAAGACCAAACAACTGAGCCAGTTGAGAATCTTCGCCCTTATACGGCGCTAGAGATGGAAGGTCGTGATATTTATATCCGCGAGGGCTGTAACGTATGTCATAGCCAGATGATTCGTCCATTCCGTTCTGAAACTGAACGCTATGGTCACTACTCTGTCGCGGGTGAAAGTGTTTGGGAACACCCATTCCTATGGGGCTCAAAACGTACAGGTCCGGATCTGGCACGTGTTGGTGATCGTTACTCTGATGACTGGCACCGTGTTCACCTTCGTGACCCTCGTGCAGTAGTTCCTGAGTCAAACATGCCTGGTTTCCCATGGCTGGAAGAAAACGTGCTAGACGGTAAGTTAACATCTCAAAAACTCGCGGTTTTCCGTGACATGTTTGGTGTTCCTTATACCGAAGAGCAGGTTGCCAATGCCGGTGCGGAAGTGAAAGGTAAGACTGAAATGGATGCGGTTATTGCTTACCTTCAGTCTCTCGGTCACGCAATGAAGTAAGGAGACACCATGGATATTGGAACCGTTCATAGTATTTGGACTGTTGTACTGTTCTCCAGCTTTATTGGTATCGTCCTTTGGGCATATAGCAAACGCCAAAAGTCACGCTTCGATGAAGCCGCAAACCTAGTGTTTGCTGACGAAGAGAAAGATATGGCAACGCGAGAGAATGACAGGAGCTAGGAAGCATGACTACGTTTTGGAGTCTATGGATTAGTATCATCACTATCGCCACCTTTGTTGGTATGGCTGCCCTGCTTGTCTGGTGTAGCAAAGACAAAATGGGTGTCGAAGAAGGTGAGGATATGGGACACGAATACGATGGTATTCGTGAAATTAACAACCCTTTACCTAAGTGGTGGTCCTACATGTTCTGGGGCACCCTGGTATTTGGTGCCGTGTACTTGGTTTTGTACCCAGGCTTAGGTAATTTTCAGGGCGTTTTAGGTTGGACGAGCTCTGATCAAGAAGTACGTTCTATTGAAGAGTCAAATGCATCAATTGCAAAAGCTCATCAAGAAAAACGTTCGGACCAGTACGCTCGAGAGCTTGATTATGCGAACGCTATGTTCGGAGAGACATTCAAGCGCCTAGCTTATGATGCATCAGGAAATTCACTACGCCCGATCACTGAAATTGCTGCTGAACCAGAAGCGATTAAAGTCGGTCAGCGTCTGTTCCTACAGAACTGTGCCCAGTGCCATGGTTCAGATGCACGTGGTCAGCTAGGTTACCCTAACCTAACTGATGATGCTTGGCTGTACGGCGGTGAAGCTGAAACTATCAAGACAACTATCATGCAAGGTCGCCATGGCGTAATGCCGGCTTGGGTTGACTCACTGGGTAAAGATGGTGTCAAAGAGGTTTCGACCTATGTACTTGGCCTATCTGGACGTAAGGTGAACGCTAAAGAAGCCGCTGCTGGTAAGCAACGTTTCGTTATGTGTGCAGCTTGTCACGGCACAGATGGTAAAGGTAACCCAGCATTTGGTGCTCCTGACCTAACTGATAATACGTGGCTATACGGTGGTTCTCGCCGCGCGGTTGAAGACACGATTACTCATGGTCGTCAGGGCGTGATGCCAGCATGGAAAGATATTCTAGGTGAAGAGAAAGTTCAGCTGATTTCTGCCTATGTCTGGGGTTTGGGTAACAATACCGACAAGTAATAATATGATTAATACTCGGTTACATATTGATTGAAAAATTAGTAATAAAAACTGAGACATAAGACTTAGCCCCTGTTAATTTCAGGGGCTCTTTTCATCAAAGCTTCAAAGGTAATCATTATGCGTAAACCATGGTATAAGCAGTTTTGGCCTTGGTTCGTTTTCGCCATCCCTGCCATTTCGATTGTGTACAGTTTGACTGCCGTTTACATCTTTTCTCAGAACCAAGTCGACCTTGTTGCAGAAGATTATTACAAGAAAGGTAAAGCCATTAACTTAGACCTTTCTCGCCTACGAGTTGCAGATGCGCTTAATTTGAAAGCATCTGTTAGCGTAACTGATACCAGTATCATGGTTAATTTTGATAAAGGTGATCTCAAAAGCCATCCTAACTTGCGTGTCACTTTTACACACCGTACTCTAGCCAATAAAGATTTTACTCAAATGGTCAGTGCTGATTTGAGCGGCTCTTATCGTTTTAGCTCTCCAGAGCAGCTTGATGGGCCTTGGTTCGTCGAGCTTGAACCATTTGATGGCGACTGGATGTTACAAGGGCGCGTTAACCTACCAACATCCGACCCGATTTCGTTGTACGGGCAGATTAAGGAATGACAAAAGACTGTTACCATTGTGGCGATCCTGTTCCACAGGATTGCCAACATAAAGTAGAAATACTGGGCAAAATACGTGACATGTGTTGCCCAGGATGTGAAGCGGTTGCACAAACTATCGTTGAAAGCGGCCTAACCTCTTATTATGAATATCGTACGGCACCTGCCGAGAAAGCCGATTTAGTTCCTCAACAACTCCAATCTCTCTTACTCTATGATCACGAGGAAATTCAACAGGAGTTTGTTCGTGAATTCGACGACAGCAAAGAAGTCTCGCTATCACTCGATGGTGTTTCCTGTGCTGCCTGTGCCTGGCTGATTGAGAAACAACTAAAGCGTGAATCCGGGGTTATTTCCATCCGAGTGAATACAACCACTCACCGTGCCTTGTTAACCTGGGATCCAACCAAAACAAAATTAAGTCACCTGCTTTCTGTGATCCATCAGCTCGGTTATAAAGCCGCGCCTTTTGAGGCCGACGCTCAAGAGCAGCAATACCACAGAACGATGAAAAGCTACCTGTATCGGTTAGGTATTGCTGGAATTGCCACTATGCAGGTGATGATGCTGGCAGTGGCTTTGTACTTTGAGATCTTTGGCGATCTCGATGCTGAGTTTAAAAGTTATTTACGCTGGGTCAGCCTAATTTTTTCCACCCCTGTTTTACTCTATTCTGCCCTGCCTTTCTATCTCAACGCCTGGCGAAACCTTCGGGCCCGAACATTGGGAATGGATGTTCCGGTTTCGATTGCCCTACTCTTTGCCTATGGGGCTAGCCTGTACGCGACGGTGATGGAAAAAGGAGAAGTGTTCTTTGAGTCCATCTCAATGTTCACCTTCTTCCTCCTATTGGGTCGCTTCCTCGAAATGCGAGCGCGACGACAAGCTGCAGCTGCCAGTGCTAACCTATTGAAGCTAGTACCAACAATGGCGACTCTTGATGATGGCTCTCAGGTTGCAGCCAAAACCTTGAAGATCGACGACATCATTACTGTTTTGCCCGGCGAAAGCCTGCCGGCCGACGGGGAAGTTGTTCAAGGCGAGACGGCAATCGATGAGTCAATGCTGACTGGTGAGCCTATGCCAGTACCTCGTTCACAGGGCGACTTGGTCTATGCCGGCACGATTAACGGTGATGGGAACATCGCATTGCGTGTAACCAAAGATCGCCAGAACTCGCTGATCTCTAATATTGTTCGCCTGCAAGATGAAGCGCAGTCATCGAAACCTAAAGTGGCTGAAGTTGCTGATATTGTTGCCCGTTATTTTGTTGCAGGCATTTTGATTATTTCCGCCTTCACCTGGCTTTTCTGGCATCAGCAGAAACCGGAAGATGCCCTCTGGATCACCTTGGCGGTGCTGGTTGCAACATGCCCTTGTGCACTGTCCCTTGCTACGCCGACAGCCCTAACCTGCTCAACATCGAGCCTTGGCCGTTTAGGCATTTTGTTACGGCGAGGACATGTTCTCGAGACATTATGCAAAGTGAACCAGTTAGTTATCGATAAAACAGGTACGCTCACCGAGGGTAACATTCGACTAGTAGAAACAAAGCTTCTTGGTGATGTCTCTGAATCAGATGCTTTAACGTATGCGGCCGAAATGGAACGCTTCGCTAACCATCCGATAGCAAGAGCATTTAGTGCTTATCGAGATAATCGTATGGCTTTTGACGAAGTTGAAAATGTTATTGGATGTGGCCTGAAAGGTAAGCTAAATAATGACGAGTGGCGGATTGGCCAAGCTGCATTTGTCCTTGAAGCTCATCCTGATACAGAGGCGCAGCTTAAGCAGTGCGATAACCGGTTTCAGGTGTGGCTATCTTGCAATGGTCAGATTGTAGCTGGCTTTAAACTTGATGATCCTATCCGTGAAGACAGTAAAGAGCTTGTTGAGCAGTTCCAGGCTTCTGGTATTAAAGTCACCATGCTAACTGGTGACCATTCAGCCAATGCTCAGATTGTCGCTGATAAGCTGGATATCGATAACCTGGTTGCTGGTGCAACACCTGAAGGCAAGCTTGAATACCTTCGTAGCCTCGGCAAGGAAAATGTTGCCCTGATGATAGGTGATGGTGTCAATGATGCTCCCGTTCTGGCAGGTGCTCACCTTTCGGTCGCCATGGGTGGCGGCACAGATGTTGCGAAGTCATCGGCAGATATGGTATTGCTAGGTGATCAACTGTCACGAATTTTACGTGCTCGTGAGCTTGCGTTAACAACCAGAAAAATCATTCGAGAAAACCTAGCATGGGCGCTAGGCTACAACCTCGTAATCTTGCCGCTCGCAGTGGCTGGTTTTGTCGCTCCCTATATTGCAGTTGTAGGTATGTCGGCCAGCTCGATCATTGTTGTTTCAAATTCTTTAAGGTTATTAAAAGAAAATGGCTAGTCTTTACTTGTTAATACCAATTGCGATCGTTTTTGTCTGTATCGCTGTCGGCATTTTTCTTTGGGCCGTCAGAACTGAACAGTTCGAAGATCTTGAGCGTCAGGGCCATGACATTCTGTTTGACGAAGATGAGCCTGTGCAGAAAAGCAATGCCCAGCCCAACACGCAAGAAGGTGGAAAAGCGTCGTGAACATTGATTTTTACGCTGCTTTTGTCATTGGCCTGATGGGCGCAGGCCATTGTCTCGGGATGTGTGGTGGTGTTGCAGCTGCTCTGACTTTGGGTATGCCCGGCCAACAACAAGCGAAACGGTGGCCTTACCTGCTCAGCTATAATACCGGGCGCCTCATCTCTTATGCGATTGCAGGTGCAATTATCGGTGGTGCCTTTGCAGGAATTGCTTCATTAGGTGGGTATTCGACCGGATTGGTATCGCTGCGGCTATTTGCTGCTATCATGATGATTTTACTGGCACTTTACATTGGCCAATGGTGGCAAGGTATAACTAAAATTGAACGTGTAGGCCAGTTTCTCTGGCGTTTCGTCTCGCCGACGGCCAAATCTTTGCTTCCTTTGAAATCGCCCGTTGCCGCTTTGCCCTTCGGTTTACTATGGGGCTGGTTGCCGTGCGGCCTCGTATACTCGACCCTTAGCTGGGCAGCCGTATCTGGTAGCGCGTTTTCTGGAGCTGTGGTTATGCTAGCCTTCGGTTTAGGAACCCTTCCGGCGATGATCGCTGTTGGTTCAGTGGCCCAACAGCTGCAAAATTTACTGAGAAATCTCTATTTCAAACGTGCCAGTGCCTTGCTGCTATTGGGTTACGGGGTTCATACTGGTTATATCGCAATCAAACAAATATTGTAGGCTTTTTAATACTCGTCATATTGCTTCATAATATGTTAAAATATTGACCTACATCAAATTGGTTAGACAGGCTTATGATTTCAGACAAACTTACAACCAAACGTATCCAGTCAGGTGGATGTGCAATCCACTGCCAGGATTGCAGTATTAGTCAGTTGTGTATTCCATTTACATTGAATGAGTCTGAGCTCGATCAGCTAGATCAAATTATTGAGCGCAAAAAGCCAATCCAAAAAGGACAAGAGCTTTTTAAGGCGGGTGATGAGCTGAAATCACTCTATGCAATTCGTTCTGGCACCATCAAGAGCTACACCATCACAGAACAAGGTGATGAGCAGATCACAGCTTTCCACTTAGCGGGTGATTTGGTTGGTTTTGATGCCATCAACGAGATGATGCACCCTAGCTTTGCTCAGTCGCTTGAAACTTCAATGGTATGCGAAATTCCATTTGAGATTCTTGATGACTTGTCAGGGAAAATGCCAAAACTTCGTCAGCAAATCATGCGTCTGATGAGTAATGAAATTAAAGGTGATCAGGAAATGATCCTACTGCTTTCGAAAAAGAATGCAGAAGAGCGCCTGGCGGCCTTCCTTTATAACTTATCACTTCGTTTCTCTCAGCGTGGCTTCTCACCTCGTGAATTCCGTCTAACAATGACTCGTGGTGATATTGGTAACTACCTAGGTCTGACCGTAGAGACGATTAGTCGCCTGCTAGGACGTTTTCAAAAATCGGAAATGCTTAGTGTAAAAGGTAAGTACATCACCATTCTTGACCATGATGAGTTAGCCCGTCTTGCCGGCGTAAGCAAAAACAACGCTGCCTAAGTGTTTTATTTATTGCAAAGAAAGTGATATGAGCTATGAGCCATATCACTTTTTTTATATTTATCCCCTTTCTGAGCTCCCCATAATTCTTCCTATACGTTACAGTTAATTAGGCCAATCTGATTTATCTATTTGCTTTAAATGGTATTCAGGGCAATAGACAGTATTCCTTTGTTCAGGGATCTGAGACTGGTTTTGATGCCAACACGGTTTGTGTAAGGGGGCAATTATGACCAAGTACAATAATATTCTCGTTGTTGCCGATCCGGCTCAGGATCACCAGCCAGCATTGTCTCGCGCTGTCGATCTCGCCAAAAGGTCGCAAGATATTAAAATCACCCTATTTCTCGCCATTTATGATTTCTCTTACGAAATGACATCCATGCTATCGGCCGATGAGCGGCAAGCCATGCGTAAAGGTGTTGTAGCGCAGAGAGAAGAATGGTTAAAAGATATTATCCGCCCATATGTCGATGACGGTTTTCACATTGAGATCACTGTAGTCTGGCATAATCGACCTTATGAGGCCATTATTGCGGATGTGTTCAGCAATCATCATGATCTGCTGATCAAAGCAACTCATGACCACGATAAAATTGGTTCAGTGATTTTCACGCCTACCGATTGGCACCTACTGCGGAAGTGCCCTTGTCCGGTCTTGATGGTAAAAGAACACAGCTGGCCGGAGAACGGGAAGATTATCGCCAGCGTTAACCTGGCAGCAGATAGCGAAACCCATGACCAACTCAATGATGCCATTGTGTCTGAAGCGTTAACTGTGGCAGAAATACTCGGTGCAGAAGTTAACCTTGTCAACGCCTACCCTGCTACACCCGTCAATATTACTATCGAGCTTCCTGAATTTGACCCTGCCTCATACTCAGATGCCGTTAGAGGACACCACCTTACCTCAATGAAGGCGTTGCGCCATAAGCATGGCCTGCCTGAAGAGCAAACCCATGTCATCGAAGGCTTGCCAGAAGATGTCATACCGCAAATAGCCGAAGAGCTAGATGCAGAACTCGTCATTTTAGGCACAACAGGCCGCACTGGTCTTTCTGCTGTCTTCATTGGCAATACGGCAGAGCATACCATCGACAGTTTGAACTGTGATTTACTGGCCTTGAAACCTGAAGGTTACGTCAGCCCACTGAGCCCACGGCTTGAGTAAGTTAGCCTGATAAATAGCAAGAAGCCTCCGTGACGGAGGCTTTTTACTTTCTATCTATTTCAATGCTAAATAAGTTTCGTGGTTCTCTTTAAGTGATGGCAAAATGAATTTGGCAACCTGATAGGTTCATTATTGCAATCTTATTTTTGTCGTCAAATTGGCCTTGTAAGCTTATAAGCATGAGCTATCACTATAGACTTTCAAATTCACAAGTATTATATATTCTAGTGTTCGTCCATAACTCCATGATTAGATTAGTTTTTAAACGCCTTTAACTAGATGGAGAGAGTATAGTGAAAAGAAGCGACCTAAACAGACGAACACTGATGAATATTATCCGGTTTCGTAAGCCGTATGTGGCTGAAGATTTTGAGATAACGTCATCTAAGCTGAAAGTCAGGAAAGATAGTTATAGCTTACGAAAAATCAAGCAGATAGAGTTAAGACAGCTGAGCCTCAAGGACAACCTGGTAAGGAGCTTATCGCTAGCTTTGGTGCTTTCGGCAGCTACCTGGGCTTTTGTCCCCCCGGCCGGTTTTTTGGTTTTTTTCATCAGCCTGCCTTTTGTACTTTTAACGTATAGAAGGTATGAGTTTCGAGCTGAGTTCCGGGCAACAGATGAGTCAGGAGACCAATGGGTACCAATAGTTCGTTGCTGTACAGAAGAAGAGTTTTACATTCTTAAGACTTTGCAATTAGAGCTTGAGGGCCGACTTTAAACAGTAAGGCTCGTCATTAATTGGCGAGCCTTTGTCTATCATCCACCAAAGCATTCATTATTGACCAGGCGGTACAGAAACACCTCTCCTTCTAGATTGATAACACCAGTTACATTTCATTGCATATAACAATATCATTATCTAACATTCAAGATGGTGATTGTCATTTTGCATCATAATGTGCCAGGAGGGCTTTTTTAATGATTGGTTCGCATGACTTTTTGGCATCAGTTCTTAATACAGTTACGGAACATATAGCCGTAATAGATAAGGAGGGAAACATACAATTTGTCAATAGCCGTTGGATTGAATTTGGTAAGAGCAACAACTGCTTAATTAATCGTTGGGAAGGCATCAATTATCTGAAAGTATGTGATGAAAGCGCGGTGAGTGGTGATGAATTTGGTCTAAAAGTAGCAGAAGGCATAAGAAAAGTAATAAACGCTGAACAAGAGTTATTTTTCTTTGAGTACCCGTGTCATAGTCTTGAAGAAAAAAGATGGTTCATTATGAGAGTCACATCTTTTATATCAGAGAGTGAGAATGATCACTATTACGTCATATCACATCAAAATATTACTGAGCGGAGACTT
Organism: Photobacterium sp. HL06; assembly: GCF_059552575.1. Lineage (NCBI taxonomy): Bacteria > Pseudomonadati > Pseudomonadota > Gammaproteobacteria > Vibrionales > Vibrionaceae > Photobacterium > Photobacterium sp. HL06. The sequence continues at coordinate 2,017,535 of NZ_CM183914.1, read as the reverse complement.
ACTGAAGAGAAGGTATTAAACCTATCTCGCTTTGATGGTCTTACTAGCATACCCAATCGTAGGTATTTTGATGAATTTCTACATACTGAATGGAAGCGTTGTACGCGTCAAAAAATGCCGATAACGCTTGCTATTATTGATATAGACCATTTCAAGTTATTAAATGATACCTATGGGCATCAGGTGGGCGATGAGTGCCTAAGAGTCATCAGCTCTGTTCTTGAGAGGTTTACTAAGCGACCAAGCGATATATGCGCCAGATACGGTGGAGAAGAGTTTTCGATAGTGTTCGGCAATACCACTCTTGAAAGCTCATTAGATCTTATCAATAAGCTAAACGATGCGATTCGGGGATTAGAAATTCCCAATGAAAAATCACCCACCATGCCAATAGTTACTGCAAGTATCGGTCTGGCAACAATGTACCCTAATAATGAAACTGGTGAAGAAAATCTAATAAAAGCAGCAGACTTACTGCTTTACTCTGCTAAAGAAAGCGGTAGGAATCAGATTCATTTTAATCAAGTCGACCAATGATGACGCGATAGTCCGCCCATTAGACAGCTCGATCACGGACTTTTGCTCAGCCGTAGCTGCTCCCTGTCACTGATCATCCCCCCGATTTATAACGCGCCCGCGTTCATTGCACTCTTGCTGTCATAGATATAGGTATTCAACTTTGAAATGGTGTCAACCCAACGAATGCTTGACACTTCATTGTGTATCGTTAGGTCTTTACTCATTGGTTTTCTCTTGACAAAGAGTAAGGAAGGAATTTCATGCATAAAAAAACCTCGCCTTTCAGGCGAGGTTTTGGCGAGTTACATGAAAATACCATCATCAGGATGATACGCTTCGCTAATCCATTACTTTAAACACTAAAACTGGCAATTGCTTCATCCAGGTTTTTTGCTTGGCCAGCAACAGCACTGGCCGCCTGTGAATTCTCATGTACTGCATTCGAGTTATCGACAGTAATATCGCGAATTGACGTTACGTTACGGCTAATCTCCGCTGATGCAATACTTTGTTGCTCAACAGCTGCAGCAATCTGAGTGCTATCATCCAGTATCAACTGCACATCGCCCATAATTTGCTCAATTTTCAGTGCGGTATTGTCGACCTGTTCAACACTTTGCTCTCCTTGCTGACGGCAATGACCAATTTGTTCAACGACTAACTCCGTCTGTTTTTGAACCGAGGCAATGATGGATGAAATCTCTTCGGTTGATTGTTGAGTACGACCAGCAAGCGTTCGAACTTCATCAGCCACAACCGCAAACCCCCGGCCCTGCTCGCCCGCTCGAGCCGCTTCAATGGCCGCATTCAATGCCAGCAAGTTCGTTTGTTCTGCAATTCCACGGATCACATCCAAGACAGTACCAATGTTATCTGATAAACCTGACAAACTCGTCACTTCCTTACCTGCTCTGGTTAATTCACCAGATAAAGCACTAATAGACTCTTTCGTTGAGGTTATTTCAGTCAAACCGGCTTCTGCACCTTGATGGCTTCTCTCTGCGTTAGCAGCAGCACCTTCGGTTCGGGTCGCAATATCTCTGATAGTCTCGCCCATCTCAGTGATTGCTGTTGCCACCGAGTCTGTCTCTAACTGCTGTTGAGTCAATGCTGCCTCTGTCACCTGGCTGCTTTGTTGTAATTGCTCTGAGGCAGCACCCAATTCAGTGACCGACGATTGAACATTACCGATAAGCTGGCGCAGGCTAGACAATAAATCATTGAAATTAGATGCCATCTCAGCCAACTCGTCTTTACCGCTATCATCGGCAACACGAGTTAAGTCATGGCTGCGAGAGATCCCTGACATCAAGTTACTTAGGTTATTGATGCTACGTTGAATACCGTTACTGATAAGCAATGACAGCGCAGTTAACATGATAACCACTATCACAACAGAGACAGTAATTATGGTCATTACACGGTTTTTAGCCTCTTCATGTTCACCCCCTAGCTGAATTTCTAGCTCGGTAAACATTTTCTCAACGTCATGAGATGCTGCACGGATCTGGCCTCGCAAACCTTTATCATGAGCGAAGCCAATGAGTGTTTTTTGTTCAAAAATCTGATTAAGCGTATGATTAAAATTAGTAAGTTCAGATTCAAAGCCAGAGTTTCGAATACGACTAAGCCTATTGTACAAACCCTGATATTCATCAAAATATTGTAGGTCATTTGAAAACACAAAAAGCTCGGCTTTGAGAGCAAGCGTATAAATATTTTCTTTATTTAGATCATTATAATGGGCACGTTCAATCAAGCTATCAGTTTGTTCAAACAGGGTTTTATACAGCCCCTCAGAATGCTTCAAACCAAGAGTTTGGTAATCTCGTATCAACTCAAGATAGCTTGTTTTATAAATTTGCATCTTGGGCATTAGGTCTTTCAGTTGCGGTACATTTACAGCCAAATCATCCAGCTCAGCATTTAGAACCTTCACTTCATTCTCAAATGCAGAGTAGTTATCCAAAAATTTCTTTTGATATTTTAAGTCTAAACGTGCCAAGAAATCTTTTTCATTTCGACGTAGGTTAAGCAGTAAAACCTCTAATGATTGAACATCTGAAACTGTTTTATCAATCTTCATAATACGTTGATTTGCAAGACTTGTAGCCGCTAAAACCAACAACAAAGCAAGCACCGACAATCCCGTCAGGCAAAGCAATTTGTTCTTTATTTTCATCCTGTAAACACTCTTAACTACTCAATAATGGCAAATATGAAAGCGAGTAAACTTCATTGGTTAGTGGAAACGAAGTATGCACTAAAATGCATCAATACATTAACAACTCTTCATTGCTGTTAATAACAATAAGTCTCACCATTGTAATTTACCAGCAATATAACTAATAACAATATTTATAATCCAAAAACCAACATATAAACGATTACTTTAAGCGTTTTTCATATGGTTAGACCAGTAATTGTGCAGCCAATCAACCTTGTCTAAATTATAGGCACAAATAAAACAGACATTTTTATCCAGATAGTTAATAATACTTACAGTTCCGTTGTATATAAAAATATGGCATGTTAATTTACCCCGCCCAATGTTTTAAATGTGTAAATTAACCTTAACAATCAAAGATTAAGAAATAATACGCTACTCATAAAACAATCAGGTACACTCACAAAAAAACGCGTTAATAGCGATATCTATGAGTATTAGTGTTATTTTTCTGATGTATAAATCCGCCAACATCTACAAAATAACGCATTAAGGCAGTGCTGAGTCTGATTTCAAGATAACTTATGAAAGATAATATAGTTAAATCGTAAAAGCACTTGAGACAATAGCCTTGTTCGTACCTACCGTATCATGGGAAGACACTGTACTACTGAACATTCTTGACACATCTATCTCAATGAGCCAACCGGAAGGATTTACTTTGTCACAAAGATTTTCAGGCTCTGATGATTATGCATCAAATTCAAGCATTCTAATTGGGAATTATTTATCAAAGTTATCTATTAATGATATTGAAATGTTTTCAGAGCAGCTTTTACGCTCTGTAGTTGGTTTCCAAAATTATGAAATAATTCATTCCTGACCTGAAAGTTATTCGTGATTAGATGGCTACAAAATGAAAGTTACATTAAAAATCAAAACGACCATTAAATATGTGGTATTAGAAAAGAATGGCAATTATATTCGTTTGATATCAACTGGAGCTAACCAAGCTATAAATGATTCGTTAAAACCCATTGAACGCATTGCTGAATCAGTCATTTTAGTTCGTTGATAGCGACGACACTCAGCCGTCTTTGTTTTAAAAATCCTGCCCTTCATGCGACGTGATAAACGCCCGCCTAGAATCGGGCGGGCTACATCGATGAGCCATGTGTTACAACCACAATCAGTGATGGAAAGTGATGTTGATAAGACATTCTAATAGTGATTAACAAGCAGCGTTCAATAAGATTAATTTCTTTGAGCGGCAAATACTTGAGTCCAGTAAATACCATACTGTGCGCTTGAGTTAGTCACAAATGATGCTCCCATCTGAGTAAAATTGGCACTCATAATATTTTTACAGTGGCCAGGGCTATTTAACCAACTTGTCATTACCGCATTCACATCATTCTGACCCGCTGCAATATTTTCTCCTACTGCACGCCAGCTATAACCCTGGCTTGTTACTCGGTCACCTACACTTGATCCATCTTGGCCTGTATGACTAAAGAAGTTGTAGTTAGCCATATTACTAGAATGCACAAACGCAGCTTGCTCAAGATCGCTATCCCAAGTCAGTGGAGCTACCGCTGGCATCAATGTTCCTCCACAGTTATATCCAGTTGCCCGTGCTGCATTAACGGCTTCCAACATTTCCTGCTCAAGACCTGTTGCTGGATCTGGCGATGGAGCTGGTGCTGGATCTGGCGACGGAACTGGTGCTGGATCTGGCGACGGAACTGGTGCTGGATCTGGCGACGGAGCTGGCGACGGAGTTGGTGCTGGATCTGGCGACGGAGTTGGTGCTGGATCTGGCGACGGAGTTGGTGCTGGATCTGGCGACGGAGTTGGTGCTGGATCTGGCGACGGAGCTGGTGCTGAATCTGAGCCCCCATTACCAGAGTCAACAGAGCCCTGTTCAGTGCCACTATCCTCATTAGGATTTGATGGTGTTCCAATAAAATCACCGGAATTTGAAGTATCGCTTCCTGTGTTAGGGGCGCTCTCCTGTCCACTATCTGAGTCACCACCAGAACCACATCCTGAAATCAAGAACATAGAAACAAATAATAATGAGAATAATCGCATGGGTACTTCCAATTTAATCGTATTTATCCATTTAATATCAATCGATAATTTGAGTAGTTAAATACTATTCAAAAATATTTCATGATCCAAGAAAACTCCTTAGTGGAATTTTTAGCCGCTAATATAAAAGCACGGTTAATGTACTCGATAATGATTTCATGCATCAATGGCCGCTGTTCAAAAAAAGGACAATTTGACAAAGGTTTGACACATCCAGAAACAACTTCGGTCAACAAAGAATGTATCTTACTGAATTTATTAACTTTGATAGTGATAAGCTGATGTTTCATATAACAATAAACACATATTCATCGATATTATAAGGTCATTTTCAATCTAAGTGGCCAGGCAACGTTTCTATAATCTTCAATAGATAAGGGGGCAAGTAATACCCTTCTATTAATTGGTGAACCAACTTCTATTATTATTTCTTCATTAATTAAGAGCATAGAAGTATGTATCGAGGTGCCCCCTATTATTGTCTGTGAGCTACAATTCGTATTAATCATTAGTGTTGAAGTTGAACCAACTAGGAGATAGAAATGACCAATTCTAGTGAAGTCTACGATGCTATCGTGGCTGCAGACGCAGAATTTACGCGTATTTTCAGCTTGGGGGATGCTGCTGGTATTGCAGATCTCTATACGGAAGATGGGCAGTTTTTACTTCCTAATAATGACTTTGTGAAAGGTAGGCAAGCTATCCAGTCTACATTTCAAGCTCTTATGGATTCAGGCGTCAAAGCGGTCAAGTTGGAGGCCTTGGAAGTTGAGGGGTATGGCGATACAGCCTCGGAAGTTGGTAGGTACATTCTTGAAGGAGATGGCGGACAAGTCTTGGATAAGGGTAAGTTCATCGTCATTTGGAAACGTAAGGCTGGCCAATGGAAGCTTCATCGCGACATCATTAATTCTAGTTTGCCAGCACCTGAATAATCGTACAATAAAGTGACGGTTACACTTGCCGGTTTGGGTATTTGATACACTTATGCCCGGCGTCATAAGCAAAAGTGCCACCATAAATAGTGGCACTCAATCATTTCATTATTTGATGGTTACTTTTTCCACAACGATTGCTTCACATGGCACATCGTCATGGCCGAATTGTGAGGTTGTCTTCACTTTAGCAATTTCATTGACAACATCCATACCAGCAGTAACCTTGCCAAAGACTGCATAACCCCAACCTAAGTTAGTTGTAGCTGTGTGGTCAAGAAAATCATTATCATCTAAGTTAATAAAAAACTGGGCCGTAGCAGAGTGTGGCGCATCGGTACGTGCCATAGCGATAGTACCAATAACATTTTTAAGTCCACGATTAGCTTCGTTAGCAATAGCGTCACGTGTCGGCTTTTCTTGCATGCTTTGTGTATAGCCACCACCTTGTATCATGAAACCTTTGATTACACGGTGAAAAACCGTACCATCGTAGAAACCATCTTGGCAATATTTTAAAAAGTTTTTTGAGCTGACAGGCGCTTTGTCCATATTCAGTTCAATCGTGATATCGCCTAAGTTAGTGGTAAAAATTATCATACTAGCAGTAACCGTTATGGTATTAATTGAACGGTGCAGTATACGTAATCGGGGATTTAAACTGTAGTGCCAAATTCTGGCTTACGGCATAGTCAATAGTTGTGAGTGTTCTTATACAAAGGCATCAAGAGTGACGCGTTTCATCCGACAGTTTTACCTTATGGCGGCGTAATAAGGCCCAAATGTGAGTACTTTAGATGACAAATGATAAAAAATTCATGCTTAGAGCACTAGAGTTATCGAAGCAAGCTTTACCCTTATGTAGACCTAATCCTCCGGTTGGCTGCGTATTAGTCAAAAATGGCCACATTGTTAGTGAAGGTTTTACTCAAGAACCAGGTAAGCATCATGCTGAAGCGCATGCAATCTCAAAATACTCTGGGGATTTCAGTGGTATTACGGCCTATGTAACTCTTGAGCCATGTTCATTTGTCGGTCGCACTCCGTCTTGTGCAAACACATTAGCTCAGTTAGGTCTCAATCGTGTTGTGGTTGCCATTATCGACCCCGACCCTCGAAATAGTGGTAATGGTTTAGAGCTATTACGTCGTGCCAATGTGCAGGTAGATGTGGGTATTTGTCAAAAAGAAGTATCTGAATTCATCTCACAATACTTGGTGATATCATAAAGTTAATAACCTTACTGCTGGCATTGGGTTCAGATAGGGAGTTATTGTTGAGTATTCCAATTTTGTACAACAATAGCCAAACCATTTGCTGGACATATCGAAAAGCTACATCAACATTGCCTCAGTTTTGAGCCAGCTACAGTTTCATAGCTGGCCGAATAACCAAGATCACTGGTCTACGTTTTTTTTCTCAAGATCATGCAAGTAGCTGTCGCATGAGCGTAAATATTTCCCTCAGTGTCTTTTAGAATACCCTCAGAGATACCGAGAGAATTGGAAACATTTATCACTTTCCCTTCTGCAACAAGGGTCTTGTTTTTGGGGATTGCTTTTAGCATTTTTATATTTAGATCAACAGTCCCGTACCCTACTCCAGGCTCAAGAACCGTATGAACAGCACACCCTGTTACCGAATCCATTACCGTTGCCGAAAACCCACCATGGACACCTCCCAGTGGATTTAAGTGGCGCTCATCTGCAGATGCCTGAAACACCACTTTTCCATGTTCTACAGATACCACCTCCATTGGGATAGTATCAGCAATAGAAGGAGGAGGAACTTGGCCTTTAGCTATAGCTTGCATTACTTCAAGACCTGACATTGTTGATATCGACATGAATTAATTCCTTTTAATTTCTTATTAAGACTGGATGACAAATGTATAGCTTGGAGTTATGTGTTTTTACTTACTCATTAGACCAGTAAGCAGCAAGTATTTCCACCGCTATCCCTGATTTAAACCAAGCTCTTTTTGCTTTCTTTTTGTAAGGCCCAACGACACAATCCGATGTGACTCTTTGAGGTAATACATTAATTCTTCATCTCTTTCTTTTAAACTCTCGTATTGTTGTATCCACTTCATTCCTCGAGAGGCAAAATATGGTGCTGGTTTATAACCGGTATGCTCACTTAAAAAAGCAAAATTAAGATCTGATGTCTTAAAGATGAAAGCCGGACTGTTATTTTGCCCCAAACCACCAATAGCGAAAACTTTACCGCCCACTTTCCATACATGAGAATTGTTCCATTGAACTACATAAGTAGTAGCCGGTAATGAATTACAGAATTCATTATACTCATCATAAGTCATGCTAACGCTCCTCTTACCTCATAGCGCCCTATTCAATAGCCCAAAAGGCAATCACATAATCTAACTTAACCCCGCTTTGGGGACAAACACTGTCGCTTCATTATAAAACTCACACAATTATCTCCATCTTTGGGGCTTCGATCACATCTAATCTCTCATCAGGCTTCCTACTCCGGTCTAAACTAGCATCATGATTACATGCTAATCTCAGTGGTTTGATATTAATATGAAACGTTTGGCTCTGATGTTTGATTAAAGGGAATTATTAAATGATGCTAGAAACGTCTCGCCTTCAAATTCGGAAGTTTGAATCATCTGATTATGAACACGTTCTTGAGTATATGACAGATGGTGTTGCAACCTATTACTTAGGTGAAGGCCAACTCTCAGCCGACCAAGTCATTGACTTCATAGCGAACAATTCAGGAGATAAAGCTAAAGCATTCCCTGTGATAGACAAATCCTGTCTAGCATTAATTGGCCACATTGAGTTTTACCCTTGGTTTGATAATCATACCTATGAAATTGGCTGGATCATCAACCCAAGGTTCCAAGGCCAAAGCTATGGTTACGAAGCCGCTAAGGCAGTGCTCAATTATGGATTTACTCAATTAAATCTTCACCGAGTCGTCGCAACTTGCCAGCCTGAGAATCTACCGTCGTACCGCTTAATGAGGAAGTTAGGCATGGTGAGAGAAGGCCATTTCCGACAGTGTATTCCTAGGGATAACGGTGTCTGGTGGGATGAGTATTTCTTTTCCATGTTAAAGTCAGATCATGCCAGCTTAGCCCGGTAAGATGGTATAACAGAGCAACACAGCAAAACTGAGGTAGCCTATGTCTTGCTGTGGCTAAAAGTGGCGATTTCTCCTGTCTTGATTGCTTTGAGAATTGTGAGTGCAGGTAAATCCATTAGAGGTAATCTTGAGCTATTTCGCTACGAAAAATGTCATCAGTACAAGATACAAGGTTGTCAATTAAGGCTTACAGTACTTTTTAGCCCTTTTTATAAAAGGATTGATTAATGGATGAGATTAAACTTGTTCATCTTTATGACGTTAAAGAAGAGCAAATTATCGATCTAATGAATGATGAGATGGTAGGTAAGCATCTATCCTTACTTACTCAACGCTTTTCAAGCGAAGACTGTCGTAATTTTTTGTCAGCAAAACAGCAGCTTTGGGACGAGCATGGGTTTGGTCCTTGGGCTTTCTTGATCAACGGTGAGTTTGCCGGCTGGGGAGGCCTACAACCAGAGCATGGAGAGGCCGATTTTGCTCTTGTTCTACATCCTAAATTCTGGGGATGGGGGCGTAAAATATTTAATATCATAAAAGATAAGGCATTTAATCAATTGGACGTTAATTCCATAACGATACTGTTCCCTCCAAGCAGATTGAATTCAAAAGCTATAACTCGCCTAGGATTTATTAAGGACGGCCAGTTGACTATTGATGGAGAGCTTTTTATCAGATTCCGTCTAACTAAACCTGATAGCCAATGATACCACTACGCCACTTCAACGTTAGTTGACGCATCACACTTGACGGATTTGGTTGGGGCTCATATGGAGAGTTGTCATAATGCTTAAATATATCGCTAAAGGTGTGCATATCCTGTTGTGGTTAACAATAGCTGTTTCTCCTATGTTGGTTGGTCTCTTTTTAGCCGCATTATACTGTATTGTTCGTGACGAGATTAATATCAGTGTCATAGCTAGTTTTATCGGGGTGGGATTGGTTGCAGGAATAATATGGGCTGAAGAAACACGGAGAACTGTTGGACTCTTAAATTTTCATGCTCGGATAATTGGTAACTCAGAAATTGATGGTTCACGAATGAAATAATTTTGCATTCACTGCAAGAATGGTCGAACTACCGCAAATTAAAAGGAAAACACCATGCAGAAGTACCAATACCGCCTGTATTTTTCAAAATGCGAGTAGGTTACGCCACATGATGAGATCGAAACTGAAAGATTCGAACCCAGTGATTTAGGCTCGTCTAATATCTATCTATAAAGCAGTTCTCGGTGCACGTCCTGACAGTTTTGATGGGCAGTTCTTTCGATTCAGTACAAGAGAAAAATCCCAAAAATTCGATGGAATGTACTCGCTAAGGAATAAGAGACCCATTACCATATATGCCAGACTAATTTAAAGAAGTAATAATGTATGTCCTTTCCTCCCTGCCCAAAATGCAAATCTGAATTCGTTTACCAAGATCAAAACCATTTGATCTGCCCCGAATGTGCACATGAATGGAACCCGTCGGAAGCCCCTATCGAAGAAGGCTCGTTGACCATAAAAGATGCCAACGGAACGCTGTTAGAAGAAGGTGACAAGGTCACACTAGTTAAAGATCTTAAAGTAAAAAGCAGTTCTCAGGTGCTTAAGATTGGTACTAAAGCAGTTATTAGGCGAATAGTCGAAGGAAAGGATCACCAACTAGACTGCAAAGTGGACGGCGCAGGCGAAATGATGGTGACAGCGAAGTTTGTGAAGAGAGCCTGAGTGAACTTAGGGAAAGCAATAAGAGCATTGCTGATATTACAAATGTCATAACAGTAAAGCGGCCAGCAGCCCTATGTAATCTTTACCCAATTCGCAATCCAGACAAAGGTATGAAATGCGCAATTCATTACGAGAAAAAGTCGTCAACGTATGTACTAAGAAAATTGAGCAAAAGGGCGACAACGTAGGTGTTTCTTTTTATGCCTTCTTCGCTAATAAAAATGACGCCCCAGAGTTGCTGATGGAAGCTGCAACCTGGTGGATACAAAAACATGAGCTAGACCATTTTGAGAAAGCGAAGAAAATCATAGCCATGATAGAGGCAGGTAAGTAGCGAGTGGACACAGTAATAACACGAATAACAGCCACAATTGTCCCTCCAGATTAGGACAATTGTGGAATAGTTACGTAAAACTTACTGGCATCAGGCGCAGGAATCCGTATCATACACGCCACAACCTTTCTGTCGGTCAACCCGATAGTTAAAGCACCAATTATAGTTGGAAAAATGAGACAGCCGTGTGGTCGTTGACCAGTTCAGTACCGAAGTACACCTACCCGATTAGGTTTCTAAGGGCTTACTGAAATGCCCCATTTTTCAAAGAGAGACCGAGAATGAGTGAAACTCAAGAACTGACTAAAGCCCAGCAATACAACTTTAACAAACTACAAAAGAAAATCCGTCGTAATACCGGCCAGGCTATTGCCGATTTCAACATGATTGAAGACGGTGACCGTATTATGGTTTGTCTATCTGGTGGTAAAGACAGCTACACCATGCTGGAGATGCTGAGCAGCCTGAAGAAAAGTGCGCCTATTCACTTTGATCTAGTTGCCGTCAACCTTGATCAGAAACAACCAGGTTTCCCTGAGCACATTTTGCCTGAATACCTTGATAGCCTTGGCGTCGAGTACAAAATCGTTAACGAAGATACTTACTCTATCGTTAAAGAAAAAGTACCAGAGGGCAAAACTACCTGCTCACTATGTTCACGACTTCGCCGCGGTATCCTTTACCGTACAGCAAAAGAGCTTGGCGCAACGAAAATCGCCCTGGGCCACCACCGCGATGACATGCTGGAAACTTTGTTCCTAAACATGTTCTACGGCGGAAAAATGAAAGGCATGCCACCAAAGCTTGTCTCTGATAATGGCGAACATGTTGTTATCCGTCCGCTGGCTTATTGCCGCGAAAAAGACATTGAACGTTACAGCGAAATGAAAGACTTCCCTATCATTCCATGTAACCTATGCGGCTCTCAGCCAAACATGCAGCGCCAGATCATCAAAGAGATGCTACGTGGTTGGGATAAATCTCACCCTGGCCGTATCGAAACGATGTTTACTGCGATGCAAAACGTCGTGCCATCTCACCTGGCGGATTTCGACCTGTTCGATTTCAAGACTATCAACCGTGATTCAGGCGCTATCGACGGCGGTGATATTGCGTTTGATAAGCAAGAAATCCCTGTGGCGCCAATTTCAGCTGAAGCGGTATCAGAGTTTGATCCTGGTGAGCAGCTTAATGTTGTCCAAGTAAACTAATCTTATGAAAAGAGCCGCAAAAGCGGCTCTTTTTTAATCTTCAAAAAAACTAAAGGCTTACTTAAACAAGCCCATGAAAAACAGCTTGATGTAGTCAAACAACCTACTGATAAAACCGCCCTGTTCTACAGTTTCTAAGGCTATCAGAGGCACTTCAGAGATATCTTCGCCATCAACCTGATAGAAAATCTTGCCAACAATGTCACCTTTGCTAATTGGTGCAACCAAATCATCATTTAACTCGACATTGGCTGTTAGCTTCTTGGCATTATTCCGTGACAATGTCACATAAGAATCAGCCTCTGTACCGAGAGAGATGGAATCAGCCGTTCCCATCCACACTCGCTCATTCAGTACTTCATCACCCTGTTTATGTGGTGAAACTGTCTCAAAAAAACGGAAACCATAATTTAGGAGCTGTTTACTTTCAGCTTCTCGGCTTTTCGCACTCTTCGACCCCATCACCACCGAGACCAAACGCATATCACCCTGGGTTGCAGAACTGGCCAAGCTATAGCCTGCACCACTGGTATAGCCCGTTTTCATCCCATCGACATTCATGCTTTTGTCTGCCAATAAGCCATTACGGTTTCGTTGAGTGATTTTGTTATAGGTAAATGATCGTTCGCTATACAGTGAGTAAATATCAGGTAAGTCAGTAATTAACGCTCGACCTAATAGAGCAATATCATAAGGTGTAGAGTAAAGAGAATTGTTATCCAAACCATGCGGGTTAGCAAAAGAGCTATTGTTCATATTCAACTTTTTTGCCCATGAGTTCATCAAGCTAACGAATGCCCCTTCTGAACCAGCAACATGCTCAGCAATCGCGACACTGGCATCGTTGCCTGATTGAATAATCAAGCCACGATATAAATCCATCATGTTCACTTCGGTATTAACTTCAATGAACATCTTTGAGGAATCTGGGAAGTTCCTAGCCCAGGCATTACGGCTGATCACAACAAGGTCATCTTTATTGATATTGCCGCTTTTCATCTCTTGTCCGGCAACATAGCTTGTCATCAGTTTTGTTAAGCTGGCCGGATTGAGCTGTTCATGGGCATTTTTTTTAACAAGCACCTGCCCGGTATGATAGTCCATCAAGACATACCCTTTCGCACCGAGTGAAGGCGCGTCAGGAATGACGGTAGGAGCCGCAAAAGTCGTAGCAGAAAACAAAACCGTACTTGCGAGTAAAGCGTTAAATTTGGAATTCTTATGCATGATGATGTAACTAGCCCTCTTTGGTGATGCAAGCAGTATAACCAGCAGCCATTTCAAAGCTTGCGACCTTTACGAAGTCTTACGATATTGTAAATTCAGTTACACATATCGCTCGCCATTGACACTTATCAATATCATACCTGTTTACTGTTTTCAGCAATTTCGAATGAATTTTGAACGCTTATAAACAAAAGTCTGTTTCCGTAACACACTACGCGAACATACAAGTCGATACCTTCAATCCATACCCCCCCATTTGAGTGCTAGAAGTTGAAAGTTGCGCTTTTTTAACTCAACCCGATGCTTTCCACTCAAAACAACAAGAAAAGGCGTTAACATAATTAACCAAATAGCAACCTCGCCAGCCTTTCATGACATGGCATTCATGCTATGTAATAGGCTTTGTTTAGCGAAATCGCTTTTTTTCTTCCTGTACCATTTTTAATTCAGACAAAAACTTTTATGCTAGCTAGTTACACCTTTAAGGAGATTTATCTGTAAGGTGGCAGTCAACATAAGGATAGGTAATGACTTTCTACAAAAAATTAGAACAACATCACCAGAAGCTTTCCAAGCTCGCTCATCTAAGCGCTATCTGTGGCTGGGATCAGGCTGCAATGATGCCCGAAGGTGGCAATGAAGCGCGCTCTGAAGCAATGGCCGAACTTGCGGTTATGCATCATGAGCTGGCAACTGCGCCTCATCTAGCAGAATGGTTTGAACAAGCTGAAGCAGAGTCATTAACCAAAGAGCAGGCCATTAGCCTAAAAGAAATGAAGCGCTCATGGCAGATGAACAACTTGTTACCTGCCGAGTTGGTTGAACAGAAATCTCTTGCTGGATCTAAATGCGAACACGCTTGGCGCTCACAAAGAGCTGAAAATAACTGGCATGAGTTCAGCAAAAATTTGGAAGTCGTGGTTGAACTATCTCGCCAGGAAGCACAAATTCGATCAGAGGCGACAGGCTTAAGCCGCTATGATGCATTACTGGACATCTACGAGCCAGGAATGACAACCACCGAACTTGATCAGCTATTTAGTGAAGTAAAAAGCTGGTTACCAAGCTTAATTCAGCAAGTGCGTGAAAAACAAAACACTGAAAAAGTGATCACGCCAGTCGGCCCTTTCCCGATTGAACAGCAAAAGACGCTAAGTCTTGAAGTGATGACAAAGCTTGGCTTTGATTTTAATCACGGACGATTGGATGCCAGTGTGCACCCTTTTTGTGGCGGCGTCCCTACCGATGTCCGTATTACAACCCGCTACGATGAAGACGATTTCACTTCGGCACTAATGGGAGTGATCCACGAAACGGGCCATGCTCGCTACGAGCAAGGATTACCCACTCAATGGCATGGCCTACCTGTTGGTGAAGCCCGCTCGATGGGTATTCATGAGTCACAAAGCCTATTTTTTGAGATGCAGCTTTCACGCAGCGAGCCATTCATCGAGCTCCTCTCTCCGATGGCTTCTGAAACATTCGGGCCCCAAGACGCACTAAAAACCAAAAACCTGGCACTGTTTAACACTCGCGTTAAGCCTGGTTATATTCGAGTGGATGCTGATGAAGTCACCTACCCTGCCCACGTCATCCTGCGATACGAGATCGAGCGCGACTTGATTGAAGGCAATATCGAGGTTGCTGATATTCCAGAACTTTGGGATAAAAAAATGACAGAGTATCTGGGACTATCAACTAAAGGTAACTACATTGACGGTTGTATGCAGGATATTCACTGGACTGACGGTAGTTTTGGCTACTTCCCATCATATACTTTAGGCGCTATGTATGCCGCTCAGTTCATGGCTGCCATGCGTAAAGAGATGAATGTCGAGAACCTGATCCGCGAGCGTAACCTACAGCCGATCTTCAACTGGCTGGATAAACATGTGTGGAAAAAAGCATCAACGGTATCGACCGACCAATTACTGATTGAAGCAACAGGTGAAAGATTGAATGCTAAGTACTTTAAGCAGCATTTGATAGATCGTTACTTTGGCTAGCTATACACCCTAACAAGCCATTAACCACCCTTTAACCTTTCAAAAGAAAACGTCGCATGAAGTTTTTAGAGTGTGACGTTTCTCAGAACCAATTATGGTCTTTATACACATAACAAGGGTGTTCCACCGGCAAAAGTTAAAAAAACAAATTTATTGTCCGAAAATGCTTGACCACTTCAAATAGCTCACTTTGCTTTTGGCTCGTATACGCCCCATGATCTCACGGGCGCATACGGTTAATCTAAGTAGTATAAAGAAGTCATACCTCAAAGAAAGCAAGTTCATTTTTTTGAGTTTCAGACAGTTTTTTCAGTTCTGCTGAAGCCTCCAGTGTATGGTTAACTGCCGATACGTTCTGTTGAACCAACTCAAAAGTCTGAGCCGTGTTTCGGGATATATCTTCTGTTACAACATGTTGCTGTTGTGAGGATGTTGCGACAAGAGCATTAATGTCCGAAATAGACTCTACCGCCAACGAGATATCTTCAAAAGCTAATTTAATATGATCTGCAAGTTGTACCGACTCTGCAATTAGTTCGACATTTTGCTTCATATTATGGTTAGCTTTTTCAGATTGCAGCTGAAGTTTTTCAATTATTTCTTGGATACTTATTGTCGACTCTTGAGTTTTTAATGCTAAATTTCGAACTTCATCGGCAACAACAGCAAAACCACGACCATTTTCACCTGCTCGTGCAGCCTCAATCGCTGCATTCAAGGATAATAAATTGGTTTGATCAGAAATAGTATTAATCACTTCGATCACAGAACCAATTTCCACAGCGAATTCTCTCAATTCCTGTAACAATAACGCTGTTTCAGCAACAGAGGAATTAATATCATTAGTTAGAACAATATTCTTCTCTAATGTAGATTTACCATTGGTAATATTACTCTGAGCATTTCTGGTTTCTTCTTCAGCTAAAACAGCTTTATTGCTAACTTCCATTGAAGTTGTTGAAAGCTCACTTATTGCAGTTGATATTTCCTCAACTTGAATTAACTCTTGTTGAGCGTTACTTAATGTGTCATTCATAACAGTATTTAATTCTTGAGATGCAGATGCTACATCTTCAGATATGTTATGAGACTTTTTAATAAGTCCAGAAAGTTGACTGGATAGTATGCCCAAAGAATGGTATACGCCAGTTTCATTTCCTCTTTGAACAAGATCAAGTGTTAAATTACCTCCAGCCATTTTTTTCATTAACAACGCAATCTCTTCTGGCGCACCACCTACAGGTTTAAGTATCAGTTTATCAACGATGACAAGTAAGATAATAGTAGCAACAACAAGACTAATACCAGCGATAAATAAAGATGATACTAGTTGTTCATCTGCACTCTCTTCAATTACGCTATCCCTAACAAAAGAAACGTAACCCCAACCATTTACATCTAACTTCCCCCAAAAAGCGGTAAAGTCAATGTCTTTACCGTCAACCTTAGCACTATATGATAACTCGGGGTTACTGTGACTAAACTGTTTATACAAAGGGCGCTCTTGATAAATATTTTTTCCTACAAGTGCTGGATATGGAGATATGAGAATTTTTCCATCTTGACTAAACATAAAAATATTATTTTTTCTAGCTGCCTCCGCCAGTAACTGTTTTGAATATACAGATATAATTACTGCAGTTGAGTCATCAATCTTAGACGCCAGAACTGAGATTTCTTTACCAGAAACAGCAGACTTAAACGTATTGGATGCAAATGAACTTTTTCCTTTATTGAAAATGGCATCATAATAAGAGCGGTTTAAACCCTTAACATTGAAGTTAAGTTTTTCACCCAGGACATTATAAATGCCTCCCTCATCATCAATAATATAAACACCCTCACTTTCATCCTTATAAGCTCTAGATAGCGGTGCTAATTGCTGAGTAACATGCACTGACAAACCATTGCTAGTAATATCAGCAGTTGATGCATCAATTGATGAAAGCATAGTAAAATAGCTATTGAGCTTTTCTAATATCACTGTTTCAACAACTAAGTTCTGCTCGCGTAGGATTTGTTTATTTAATTTTACACTTTCAGATTTAAATGCTAAGAAGTTTAATAAAACAATAGCCATAACTATCAAAATAATTATTGTAATAAATGGCAATATTACTTGTAATTTAAATTTATTCATAACCAATAGCTGAAGTTATTTCAAATGAAGTTGGATTGATATTCAAAACCTCGAAGTTTCAAGGTGTAATCATTGTAAATAAAGCGTTTTAGATTACTCTATTTTTTTAAAATATTGTATTTCGCAACCAAATCCTTTAGTTCCCCAGATAAACTAGCGATGATATTAGTTGAAGCTCCAGTCCGGTTCACGGCAACTGTATTTTATTAATACTCTCAGCTACCGTACATTGCCTTTCGGGTGCACTGGAAGATTGAATACTCATATCATTCATTACACTGATTGCATTCGTAATTGCCTACATCATTAGCCTACCCCGCACCTTGTACCGCTTGATCTTTACCTTGATTCATTATCGTGACCATGCTTTGTGTACCTACTAGAAGTTGTTCTATAGTATTTTGAATACTTGGGTATGACGAGCAAGTGAACGAAATTTATCGACCACAACAGCAACACGACCTTGATTACCTGCCCAAGCAGCTTCAATTGCAGTATTTAGTGCCAGAAGGTTTGTCTGATTGCAATTTCTCGGATTACATCCAGAATTTTGCCAATGTAAATCGTTTCCTAATTAACCTCACCCATTTTCACTTAAACTCATTTACCTTATTGGCGAGTATATTAATCGCTGTAATTGTCTGCTCAACCACCTGCAAGCCAATAGTTGCTTTAGCATCATTGTTTGCGACATTATTAACTGTAGTTATCATTTCATTTATCGCCGCTACAACTAAATCCACCTCTATCTGCTGGCGTTCTACTCCGTTAGCGGACAACTCTGCCACTTCCGCCAGCTTTTAGAAGCAATACAAATTTTAGTGCTAGTTTCTGATACTGTGGTTACAATGTTTTTTAGGTTTGTAATCTGTACTTTGAAAGGATTACAACAACAGTCCGTTTCATCACTACTTCTATTATTAACTTCAATGATAAGATCGCCGTCCAGCAACTAATTTGCTACCTTCACTGCCAGGTTGTTCGGTCGAGTAATAGAACGTATTAATAGAAAAGAAAACACTAACAACAGCCAGAGTTATTAAATCAGTTGTAAGTTTATAACCGACTTACTTATTATTTGTCAAAAACATGTCGTATAAGCACCATCCTCCTCACCTTTATATGTATAACATTACCTATCGTTAACATTTATTCCATATGAATTTGATAAAACAAAATTCACTTTGTATTCATGAAGTGGTACCCATTATTACTAGTTTTAATACTTATCATATAGCTGTCACTAATAAACATACTAATTCTTATATTAGACTACCAACACATAAAATGAAAGCGCTTTCCTCATCAAGAAACGTAAAATTATCCGTTACAGTTTCTTAACGTTCAAAATTAAACAACAAAGCTACCTGATTAACTGAACAAGGATTAATTAATAACATAATAAATTAGTAAGTGTAATGCAACAATATTTGTGCTGTTATACATATAAATCATTACTATTGTTATACTATAGCTAGTGATAGGGCAATAAATATAGTACTAGCTCAATAAATAAATTTATTTATGAATTACCACATAAGAAAATCACTTTGAATAAAATAAGACTAACATCAAGCATAGCAACCGTATAACCTAGCCTGGAGACGGTTGCTACAGACACTCACTAATACTGCTGACTTTTGGAGTAACGCAAAAAACACGTCAAAGTATAGTACTGTCAGGGCGACCGTATGAATGATAATTGTTAGCCGTCGATGATAATTCGGCCATCAACACCTTCTCAAGGTGTTCTATTTTCATCCTGATATCCAGCACCCAATGCATTGATTCAATCGCCCAGTGCTCTCGAACAGCGGTCGGAAGCTCTCAACCATTCCGAGGGTTTTAAGCCCTTTCCAGCGTGAAAAGTCTCCTTCAAGCGAATCGCCACGGAGTACATAACAGAGCGGCCATGGTATCCCGTTTTCTTCACGACCGCTCCACATGTATCTGAACCGACATGAACATTCATAAATAGCCAGGCTGCAGGACTTAATAAACCATCGGAAGAGAATGGAGTGATGAACGCAGACCTCTTGCTAGGCTAACATATCACTGCGGTTAACGTAGATAATCGGGAGGTATAGTTACATGATAATTTAAGGCTGCGCAATTAACCACGAGGCCTGTTTAGCGATAACATCAAGCTCAACCTTTGAAAAAACCCCTCTGCCTAATACTCGTATTGCGACCAGCAATGCCATCAGGTTTTTTGCTGTTGCTTCCGGGTCAATCTCTTTAGGGATTTCACTCCTTGCCTGACCAACTTCTATACTGCGCCGAAAGAACGCTTCGGTTTCACGCAATCCTTTGGTAACTATCTCAGCAACCTCATCTTGATGCCGCATCACCTCAAGGGCTGTATTGATTAAAAAGCACCCTTTACGTTGAGTGTCCACACACATTTCTTCAATTATGGCATCGAAAAGTCCCAAGATCGCTTCTTTGGGGTTATCAAGCGCCTCCAGCTCTCCTAATATGGCCTTCCGGTTCTCTTGATCATACTTCAAGAGAGATCGTACGAACAGTTGATGCTTACCTCCGAAGGCATTGTATAGGCTCCCTCGATTAATACCGGTACCTTCAATGAGATTGGCTAAAGAAGTAGGTTCAAAGCCTTTCTCCCAAAATATATGCATAGCTTTATCAACCGCCGCGTCTTCATCAAATGATTTCTCCCAGGGCATTTTTGATATCTCCTTCTTCTTTTATACAGTTAAAATGTAGCACGATTATACCGTTCAATACAAACAATAGTTGCTACCTGAACAAAAGCCAGATTACCAGCCTGGCTTTTTTATTCTTTATAAACAATAGCATACGCAATGAAATGTATAATTATCACTTATTACGAATTAAAAACCCTCAATTTTGTCTTGACCAATTGGTTTATAACTTATAGTTTACACCGACCGGTACATACAAGCCTTGCCAGGTACTACATACCAATTTATCTGGAGATATTGAAATGAGTGATTTTATTTTCCATACCGTCGAGGCAGCCCCCGATGCGAGTAAACCTCTTATTTCTGCAGCAACGCCAGACTTCGGTTATTCTCCCAACCTTCTTACAGGGTTGACTGAGATTCCAGCACTGTTTGAAGGCTACATCACACTAGTCGGGATATTCGACAAAACCAACCTCAGCGACAATGAGCGTCAGAAAATCTTGATAACAAACATCTGTTTGGCAGAGCAAATTTCTTCAAGACAACGTATTCCCAAAACAACAGCATTGAGTGACTAGATGTAGCCAACAACCATTTATTAGATGAGGGTACAAAATGACTCATTCAATTCAGATTTTTCTCAACACAGCATGTGAGCCAGTAATACTAAAACGCTCTATAAAAGTTGCCCTTTTCGTTGGTACCATTCTGATGTTTATTAACCATGGTGACATGCTGTTTAGTGGTTATCTTGATAGCACACGCTTTCTTAAAATTGCATTGACCTATTGTGTGCCCTTTTGTGTTTCTACCCAAGCCAGTGTATTTGCAACTCTGCAAGCCCGTAAAAAAGAGATTCAGAAATAATGAAGTTATTTAAGAGACAGCACACACCAGATACAGTTACTATTGACAACGCACGTCATGAAGCATTAATAAACATAGAAAATCAATACAACAATATTCGTTACAACAACCCGACAGAGTATGCCCAACAAATTTTTGTAAATGCTGGAAATGTACACAAAGCTTCAAAGAGTCGATTTGAATCAATACAGCAAAGTTATGAGTTAATTAATAGCTTCATCAGTCAGTCAGAAGAGATTGAAAACCTATCATGTGAATCTCACCGATTCTCTAGTAAAACCGCTGATACGGCTTCAAACACCATAAAGAAACTTAACCAGCTGGAAGTGCAAATACAAGATTCCAAAGAAAAAATATGTCAGTTCAGTGATCTATTAGTTTCACTAGAGGAAATTAATAAAAACGTTGGCAAGTTAGTTGACTCTATTAAAGGTATAGCAGGTCAAACTAATCTTCTTGCACTAAACGCTGCGATAGAGGCTGCACGCGCTGGTGAACATGGAAAAGGATTTGCCGTTGTCGCAGACGAAGTACGGTTACTTGCAAATACTGCAAGCCAATCTGCCGAAAGCATCAATATCGAAATGCAATCAATAACAAAAGTCTCGGAAGATATATTTAATAAGCAAAAAGAAGTAGAGGATGTAATTATAAATAGCTCATTAGTGACAAGCGAAACTATGGTAGACATGGAATCATTAATGAATATGTCCTTTGATAGTAAAAAATCAGTTGAAAGAGTTATCGAGCGCATTAACGCTCAATTGGAAGAATCGAATGAAGTTAAAGCACACATGGAAAAACTCGTCGAAGATACCAGAACTTCTATTGAACTGTCGGGGAACAACCATAAACTAGCACAACAAATTGTCTCTTCGTTAGAGATTATTGAAGCGAAGGCAACTCATCACTAGATTTTAGGCCAAACTCTTTTATACCGTACCACGTATTCATTAAGTTCTAGGAGTGCGAAGGGATTGTCGCGCTCCAGGGATATCTACATATTTGAAAGATTCCGCATTTCTTCGGGGGTGTTACTCAGTAGTACCAGAAATAAATCGCTGTGATAGCTCTCGATCTGTCCTTTTCTGAGTATTAAAAGGGGGACTGTTCAATATCCTTGTTCGTTTACTTCAGGCCTGCCTTTTACCAGCAAACACAACAAAAATAAATGCCCCAGCCACCATTGACAAGATACCTAACAATTTTTGCCCCACACACCAAATAGTTATGTAACGGAATACCTTCTTCTCTATGCCGAATAATGTCATTGAGTTGACCAGTTTTGTTAAGTTAAAAAACTTCTGGCCACGCATAAAGCACATTACGAATAGAAACTAATATTGCACTCTCAAAAATATGTTCTCTGTTCACCTCATAAAGATACCCTTT
This sequence comes from Photobacterium sp. HL06, assembly GCF_059552575.1. Lineage (NCBI taxonomy): Bacteria > Pseudomonadati > Pseudomonadota > Gammaproteobacteria > Vibrionales > Vibrionaceae > Photobacterium > Photobacterium sp. HL06. The sequence continues at coordinate 1,995,141 of NZ_CM183914.1, read as the reverse complement.
TCCACCGGGGTCAAACCCTTTGTCCAGAAACATAGACACGACTTGATCAAACACGCGTCTTCGATAAATGTTTTTCTCAAAATATATTCACTCTCTTATCTGCTCCTAATCATTAAAATACCAAACAATTATACCGATCGATACAAACAGGCGTTATTGTCCGGACAAAAGCTAGCTTGATACAATTGCATTTTACTGATTAAAAACAATAAGATATCTACTAACAAAGAGATTTTATCATCGTATGTGAAAATTTAACTTTAGTTTTATCTTGACCAATTGGTTTAATGAATTATAGTTTATACCAACTGGTACAGACAAAGCTTACTAGGTACTACATACCAATTTATCTGGAGATATTGAAATGACTGACTTTACTATCCACACCGCTGAGACTGCCCCAGATGCGAGCAAGCCTCTTGTTTCCGCTGCAACGTCAGCCTACAGCTTTTTACCCAACCTTCTTGCCGGAATGGCAGAGGCCCCAGCACTGCTAGAAGGTTATATGACACTGGCCGGTATATTAGACAAAGCTGACCTCAGCGAAACAGAACGTCAGATAATCTTGATGACAAACAACCGCTTGAACGGTTGCACCTATTGCATGGCAGCACATACGACGATCTCACAGAGTGCTAAGGTGGCAACGGATGTCATCGACGCACTACGTAACGACACTGCTATCTCTGATCCCAAGTTGGAAGCGCTACGCCAATTCTCAATTGCAGTGAATGAAAGTCGTGGCTGGGTAGAACAGAGGGATTTAGATGCCTTTCTTGCTGCTGGCTATACCAATCAAACCGTACTCGAAGTGATATTGGGTACGAGCCTTAAAGTCATGTCTAACTACACCAACCACATCGCCAAAACCCCTGTCGACGCGGCGTTTCAGGCCAATGCTTGGGTAGCTGATAGTAGCAGGGAAGCATAATTTAATCCGGTGGCAGTTCGACTCTCGTCTATTCGTACTGTCACTAACTTACTCACTATAAAAACCAGTATTTTCTAACTCATTGTCAGTTTCACCCAGCTATTGACTGCCATTGACACAAGAAAGAACTAAACGGCTGTTTACTGGGAAGTACATGTGAAGAACCGTGAAAGGTTTACATATGATGCGACCTGTTCTACGTGCATGAGGCTCACCCTTTGTCATTGGATGTGCTATCGCTGACTGAACAGCAAATAAAAAATTAGGTAACCCATACAGGCTACCCCACCTTTGAGAGACATCATCATGTTACTAGATACACCAAAAGTCCAAACCGGATGGAAGGCCCCAGAGTTCACGCTTGCTGATCCTGACGGAAACACCTTCACCATGTCCAAGCATCTGGGAGAACGAGGTTTACTGATTGCCTTTATTTGCAATCACTGCCCATATGTCCAAGCAATCGCTGATCGTCTTGCGGAGGATTTCCGTGCACTACAGGCTGAAGGCATCAATGTTTTGGCGGTTATGTCCAATGATTACAGTTATGTTGAAATTGACAGCCCGCCGTTTATGAAGCAATTTGCCAAACAGCATGGCTTCTCCTTCCCCTACTTAGTCGATGAAGACCAAACCGTAGGAAAAGCGTATGGGGCAGTCTGTACTCCCGACTTCTTCGGCTTTAACAAACATGGTGAACTCCAATACCGAGGCCGCCTTGACGATGCTCGTATGGGCAACCCCCAGAATCGTTCCCGTGAACTCGTTAACGCGATGCGTCTTATAGCAAATACAGGTAAAGGTCCAGAGATACAGCATCCAAGTATGGGCTGCTCAATTAAATGGAACTAAGGAATAAAACTATGATTGATTTATACACATGGGCAACCCCCAACGGCTGGAAAGTGTCAGCAACTCTCGAAGAACTTGGCCTTCCTTATAACGTCACGCCCATTGACATCACCACGGGAATTCAGAAAGAGTCAGAGTTCGTCGCAATTAATCCTAACGGACGAATCCCTGCCATTGTTGACCATGATGCTTGCGGACTGACAATTTTTGAGTCAGGCGCAATTATGCTCTACCTAGCTGAAAAAACAGGCAAGCTCATCCCCAATGACCTTAAGGGACGCTATGACGTGCTCCAGTGGCTAATGTTCCAGATGGGTGGTGTCGGCCCTATGCAGGGTCAAGCCAATGTTTTTTACCGTTATTTCCCGGAGAAGATCCCCTCAGCCATAGAGCGCTATCAGAACGAAACTCGTCGGCTTTATGGCGTCCTAGACTCTCAACTTTCCAAGCATGAATTTCTGGCAGGTGACTACTCAATTGCAGATATTGCCAACTGGAGTTGGGTACGCGTACATAACTTCGCTGGCGTAAGCCTTGACGAATTTGAAGGGCTGAAGCGTTGGCACGACCAGTTGGAAGCACGTCCGGCTTTAGCTCGCGGTGCCGCTATACCCCATGAAACCAATTTTAATGAGCCTGAGAAAGAAACTAGTGTGATTGAAAAAACAAAAAACATGATTTCGAAGTAATACAGGCCTCGACAAACTAAGCAAAAAGTAGACTTATGAAACTTTACGATATGGCAGACGCACCCAACCCACGCAGAGTGCGCGTGTTGGGTGCAGAAAAAGGGATTAAAGTCGATACAATCCAGATCGACATCATGGGCGGCGAAAATCTCCAGGATGACTACCTGGCGGTGAACCCGCGTGGCGTACTACCCACACTGGTGCTCAACAATGGCGCGATCATTGATGAAGCGGCTGTGGAATCTTGGATTCGCCAGACAGAAGCAGATGCCCTCATTCCTGCAGCGGACGTCTTGCGAAACACTAACCCGGATTTCGAGAACCGCTCAGTTCCAGGTACATCCGACACCCCACAACTACCTGCTTTGGCGGAGCGCGGTATACAAAGAATACAGGTTTTTACGCTCGCCTAGACAAACACCTTAAAAAGTCGGCCTACATCGCGCACAATTGCTTTACTGCGGCAGACATCACTGCAATGTGTGCCATTGACTTTACCGAGTATGTTGGTGTTAAGGTTCCTGGTGAACTGAGTAATCTAAACGAATGGCGTACACGCGTGTCTGCACGTCCGAGTGCATCAGCGTAACTTTTAAAAGTAATTCCCATGCAAAGGCATTCGCTCTTGATGTATGTCACGCTGATTAATCCTTTGGAAACTTCTATGTTGCAGAGAGTTATGTTGGAAGTAACGCAAGTAAATTAGCTAAGAACAGTTATCTGTCATGGGAAGTTGCACCACCTTCCGAGAGCAACACTAGCAGCATTTATCTATATACCGATAAAGAGAAAGCGGAAATGATATCAAATATCACGAAAGACCCGCTTTCGATTACATACAACCTTCGCTAACCACTTTTCTCGGTTGTCGATGTAACCTATTATTTCCTACTATTGAAGAACAGGTAAATCCATATGATTTGAGAATCAAACACCAGGTTCCAACCATCGTTAGATGTCAAAACGTTTCAAACTCTTACATCGCAAACTTGCAGGAAAAAATATTACTTTTCAAAGAAGGACATATCCGTTAAAGAACTTCTTAGTTAAAATCATATAACCTCGATGGTTTGCAAGTTATTAAAGTATAATCGTGCGTAAGCTATCCGCTCTTTCACAATACAACTATTCACTCCTAATATTTGAGCAATTTCTTCGATATCAAAGCCGGATATAACTTGCATCACGAGTGGAGCTCGATATTTATTATCAAGCATCCACATTACTTCTTGTAACCTTGATTCTTTAGAATTTTTATTGACAGAGTATTCACTATGCTCCAAGTTACAAACGTTTGATGTATGCTTCGTTGTATTCACAGATTTACGAACATGACATTGATGTAAAATGTTAATGAGGTGAAATTTGGTTGATCTACCACCATCTAAATATGGTAGTAACTCCAAAGAATCGATAAATGTCTCCTCTACAAGCTCTTCAGATAATAACCTTTCCTTACACAACCAGTAAGCTATTATGTACAAATCACGATACCAAGTTTTAACTAAAAACTCATATCGTTCATCTTTCTTTTTTGATAAGTTAGATATCAACATACCTTAATCACATATTGTTATTAATGTAAACATTAAAGATCCATTATTTGATTATAATACTCGGTTATTTATTTTCTAGTTCTTATAGAAATGTTTGCTATAAGATGTTAGGCGAGAAATTTATCAAATAATCCAAACAAACCCCATACCTTTTCAGGCAGTGGCTAAGGCACTGCCTGATCTAGGTTATATTCAATTAATTATATATTAAAGCTTGTTGAACTGTTTTACCGTTTGTTCAGTAGTACGAACCGCATTCGCAACCATGCGGAAGTTGGTCATTGCAGCCTGATAACCATCGAGACCAGGTAACTGGGCCGCAGCGGTTGCGTCTGATACAACCTGTACTTCAAAACCCTGTTCTAATAGCTCACGCATGTGGGACTCTGTACATAAATTTGCAGACATACCAGCTAGGACGATTTTATCAATACCACGTTTGCGTAGCTGAAGAATTAAGTCATTAGTCTCTGGTCCAAACACTTTGTGAGGGCTGGTGACGACAGTTTCTCCATCGTTAATATAAGGTTTATAACGCTCTAGCCAATCAGCGCCAGATCCTTCAAAACCATCTGTATGCAAGGCTCCTTTACGATCAAACATACCAATATTGTGCATCAGAGTTTCCAACGCACCTTCATGCTCCCATTCATGGTCGTGTGGATAGTAATAATGAGGAGAAATAAAAACTGGTACCGACTTTGATTTAGCGGTTTTTAGCAACTTTTCGATATTTTCTACAGTATTATTGGCCTCAACGCTTTTCCCAACAACTCCCCAGGTAACACCTTTTGGACTGAGAAAGTCAACCTGTGGGTCGGTAATAACCAAAGCAGTATTTCCAGTATCAAGCTGTACTCCGGGATCGGGCAAATCCGCATAACTTACACTGGAAAATAAGCTACAAATTGCAGTTACTAGAATGGCTTTTTTAGTTACTTTAAACATAATGTCCCCTTGAATGTATTAATTAGCAAGAGGAATTATTTAGCAAAATGCTCAACCTTTTAATGGTTAAAAGTCTTTTTTTAGTGTCTAATCGTCTTTACTTGAAATATGGGAAGCATGATATGGATGTGTTAAGTAATATTTTACGATTGATGCGCTTACAAGGAAGTGTATATTTTCGTTCTTGTTTTAGTTCCCCCTGGGGTATTGCAATCAATCAAAGTCCACGAGCATCATTTCATATTGTGGTTCGTGGCCACTGTATGTTGCAAATTGAAGGGATAAAAGATCCATTGTTACTGTCTAGTGGTGATATTGTCATTTTACCCCATGGCAGTCCACATCAACTATTTGATGCGCCGGATAGCCATTGCTTTCCAGGAGAGCAGGTAATTACCGCATATAGAAGCGGAGAGTCTCTATTTGATGGAGTTGAAGAGAGCTTTGATATTGTTTGCGGTTATTTTGAATTTGACCAAACTTGGCCACACCCATTAATTACCACACTGCCGAACTTCATTCATTTACATCAAAAAGAGCGAGAGCAATTTAGTTGGCTTGATCATGCTCTACATCAGATAATCGACGAAGCCCAAACCCAACAGCCCGGGGCAGAAATTTTAATTGATCGCTTTACTGAGGTACTTTTTATCCAGGTGCTCAAGGCCCATATGAAGCTAATGCAGAATACTAATAATTATCTTACTGCTTTGTCTGATAAATCGGTAGCCAAAGCACTATCGTTGCTGCACTCATCTCCGGAAAACAATTGGACCATCAAACAACTAGCTCAAGAAATAGGAATGTCACGCTCAGCTTTTGCCAGTCACTTCCATGATCTAGTAGGACAGCCACCAATGACCTATTTATTTACTTTGCGAATGCAGTTGGCAAAAAGTAAGATAGAACAAACTCCCGCTTCAATAGCCGCTATTGCAGATCAAGTAGGATATAAATCCGAAAGCGCGTTTAAAAAAGCCTTCAAGCGTTTCTTTCAGAAGACACCAGCATCAATACGTAAAACTAAAATATTTGATCAGGATATTATCGCAAGTTGCAAGTAAGATATTACTGTATAATGAGATTGATAAAAAAACTGAATGTTATTTTGGCTAAGATCTTATTTGAGCACATCAAGTAAACTCTAGGTAAATGTTGTGTTTATTTATTAGGCACGACCTTTACTTTGAGATAATAGCGATAGAAATGTACTAGACAAAGTATAAAGCTAATTATTCTTGTTTCCTTCGTAACCTTTCAAGGGCAATATCTATTTTAAGCTCAATAGCTTTTCGAGTTCCTTTATATAACTTCCCGTTATGTAGCATATACCATTCATCAGGCTGACCACTGTCATTTATCAACTTAAAACTTTGGTAAACCTCGACTTGACGCTTTGATTCATTATTATCGTATTTTTCGGGTAACAGTTCCGTTTTATTGTCGCACCACCAGTTAATACTGTCTTTGATAAAGGCTTGCTCACCAATGACAACCTTACCGTTAATCCTAGCTTTCCAGGCGTTAAAGTCTTCTGCCGAGCTTTCCATGAGATAGCCACGGTAGTGCATTCTTTTTATTACTGGCTGTTGGTGTTGATGTTTTGAGTTTACAGCCTTTGATGCTACCTGGTTGTTATTAATACCCAACAATCTGAAAAAACCATTTATCATAGACATACACAATACTCGAATAGAGTCCATTTTTAATATTTGTAAGTATTCAATAAAATTCAAATCGAACACAAACTTGTGAAAATCGCTTTCAAAATCAACCACTTTCATGTACCCGATCAAACCATAGTATTCGTTCCCAGCTGGCTGTTTATTGCACCATAAATAATTCTAACTAATAAAGATATCATTGTGCATCTATGAAGCACCCTCTTCGCACATTAAGGTTTTGTTAAAGCTTAAACTGTGTAACTAAATCATGCTGTCGGGAGGCTAGATCAATTTGTTCCTGAGCGGCTTTGGAAATATCCCCCTCCCAATTAGAACTCACTCCAGCCAGAACGTTAATTAGCTTGATATTAAAAACCATTTCATTTGTAGTAGGCTTCCGAGTGTTTCTTGGAATGTTTTTCCTTTAACAAGCAGCTGTACCATGTTCTTTTCGTGGTTATAAGCAATAAGACTGCTCTTTATAGAAAAGTTCGACCAAGCGACGAGCTTCTTCAAGAGATAATTTATATTTAATTTATTGCTCAAATTTACAGTGGCAAAAAACAACGAACCGAGAGTGGAAGAAGTAACCAGCAAAAGCAATTTCTGCCTGAAGATTAAGTTAGTTATTAAGTTCATGTATCACTCTCAAATATTAGTCTGAAAAGCCGTGCATAACACCCACCTACACAACCCTTCTATAAACACCAGGTTGCACATCACCGGAAAGTGCATCTCCCCGATAATGCTCTGAAAGAGCACTAATTAATCACAAAGATATGCATTAAAAATACAGCCATTTTCATCATAATAGATAAATCCGGTAACAGAGAAGTAATTCTTACGAATCGATTCGAAAAGACTCATCTAAATTATGTTTGCGAACCTATCACTAATTTATCAGAATGTTTTTTGTTGATCCACCAAACACACCACTTTAGTACTATGCCAATTCTGATATTTGACGTGGCTAACGGTCTTTACATCTTATGCTTGGAAAAGCTCAGTATATCGCAATGATTGAATACCAGCATAATTATTGCCGCTCACTTCATAAATTCAACTTGTTGGTTAACAGTTTTCACAAGTTCTAAAGAATTAGCATGACGCAATGTACGATATATTGATTTAAAACAAAGTACAATCCATTTACTACCAAAGTGGTATATTGTACTATTAGGGTAAATCTAAAGTTATTTTCTGTTATACCTATTTTTCATCCCTGTTGTTATACATAAGCTTGATTTTAATTGCTATATTACATCTACTGTATGAAATAGATGCGTCAACGCTTTCACTATTCATCATACCGATATGAAATTTTGTCTGGGGAATTTAGAACTACAAGATTTATTCCTCAATATAAATATCCTGCAGCTTTTTCAAATAAGGGTTGTAAGTTGTATTACGGATGAAATATAAAACAGCACTTATATTTATCCACTTGTGAATATGTAAGTTAATTTGGTGGCAGGCTGAGTTTTAATAATAAAGTTATGACTTGATGAGTGTGCATGTTGTAACTGCTGTTTATAAACTTATCTGAAGCCCTAAATCAGGTAAGCAGCATATATATTACGGAAAAAATTTATGTCATTTAATGAAGTACACATTTCCAGCCTGGTCGTGCACTGCTCTCCTGAGCATCTAACCAAAATCAAATCGCAGATTGAAGCATTTAATGACGCTGAAATTTATGGCGATAGCCTTGAAGGTAAAATCGTTGTTGTTCTGGAAACCGAGAATCAAGGTTTTATCACAGATACCATTGAAGCGATTAACAACCTCCCTAATGTTTTGAGCACTGTGCTGGTTTATCACCAAATTGAAACCAGCCTTGATGAAAAAAAAACAGAAATGAAAAACACTAGAACACAATATTCTCAAACCGAGGGTGAAGTATGAAGATGACAAGACGAGCGTTTGTTAAAGCAAACGCAGCAGCATCAGCAGCAGCGGTTGCAGGTATTACTCTGCCAGCTTCAGCTACTAACTTAATCGCGAGCTCAGATCAAACAAAAATTACATGGGACAAAGCACCGTGTCGTTTTTGTGGTACTGGTTGTTCTGTTCTTATCGGCACGCAAAACGGCAAAGTTGTGGCGACTCAAGGTGATCCCGAATCACCGGTAAACAAAGGTCTGAATTGTATTAAGGGCTACTTCCTTTCTAAGATCATGTACGGACGAGACCGCCTCACTCAGCCACTTCTTCGAATGAAGAATGGCAAATATGATAAAAATGGTGAATTCGCCCCTGTGTCTTGGGACATGGCATTTGATACCATGGCTGAAAAGTGGAAAGCAGCCCTAACTAAAAAAGGACCTTCTAGTATAGGTATGTTTGGGTCCGGACAGTGGACAGTAATGGAAGGTTATACGGCTTCAAAATTAATGAAAGCTGGTTTCCGCTCAAACAATATTGATCCCAACGCTCGCCACTGCATGGCTTCCGCTGTAGGCGCATTCATGCGTACCTTTGGCATCGATGAACCTATGGGTTGTTACGATGATTTTGAGAATGCGGACGCGTTTGTGCTTTGGGGGTCTAACATGGCGGAAATGCACCCTGTATTATGGACTCGTGTTACAGACCGTCGACTTAGTCATCCGCATGTTAAAGTAAACGTTCTTTCAACCTACTATCACCGTTCGTTCGAACTAGCAGACCACGGTTACATTTTCGAACCACAAACTGACCTGGCAATCGCGAACTTCATAGCTAACTACATCATTGAAAACGATGCGGTTAACTGGGATTTTGTAAACAAGCACACGAACTTTAAGCAAGCAACAACAGACATCGGTTACGGTCTTCGTGAGGATGATCCTCTACAAAAAGCAGCTGCTAACCCTAACTCCGGTAAGATGCATTCTATCTCTTTTGATGAATACAAAAAATCCGTCGCTCCTTATACAGCCAAAAAAGCATCTGAATTGTCAGGCGTGTCTGAAGAGAAGCTGATTGAGTTAGCTAAGCAATACGCAGATCCGAATATAAAAGTTATGTCCTTATGGACAATGGGTATGAACCAACATACTCGTGGCGTATGGATGAACAGCCTGGTTTACAATATTCACTTGTTAACAGGTAAAATTTCTACACCCGGTAATAGTCCGTTCTCATTGACAGGTCAGCCATCCGCTTGCGGTACTGCTCGTGAAGTTGGAACGTTTTCACACCGCCTACCAGCTGACATGGTAGTTACCAATCCTAAACACCGTAAAATTACTGAAGATATCTGGAAACTTCCTGAAGGGACGATCCCACCAAAACCAGGTTTTCATGCGGTAATGCAAGATCGTATGTTACGTGATGGTGTTTTGAATTGTTACTGGTTACAGTGCAGTAATAACATGCAAGCCGGACCTAACATTAATACAGAACGGCTGCCTGGTTTTAGAAACCCAGAAAATTTTATCGTTGTTTCAGACCCATACCCAACAGTAACTGCGCTAGCAGCTGATCTTATTCTCCCTACCGTTATGTGGATAGAAAAAGAAGGGGCTTATGGAAATGCTGAACGTAGAACTCAAGCTTGGTATCAACAAATACCTTGGCCAGCTGACGCTAAATCAGATATCTGGCAAATGATGGAGTTTTCCAAGCGCTTCAAGATGGAAGAAGTTTGGCCAGATGAGCTTTTAGATAAGGCCCCGAATTATCGCAACAAAACCATGTATGAAGTGCTTTATAAAAATGGTCAAGTGGATAAATTCCCAGAATCAGAAGCAAAACTGTTAAACAATGAGGCTCACTATTTCGGCTTCTATGTTCAAAAAGGCTTATTTGAAGAGTACGCAGCCTTTGGTCGCGGGCATGGACACGACTTGGCTCCTTATGATGAATACCACAAAGTACGAGGCTTACGTTGGCCTGTTATTGAAGGTAAAGAAACACGATGGCGCTATAAGGAAGGCTCAGATCCTTATGTCAAAAAAGGAGCTGATTGGGAATTCTACGGCAAACCCGATGGCAAGGCGTTAATTATCTCTGCACCATATGAAGCACCACCTGAGGTTCCAGACTCTGAATTTGACCTTTGGTTATGCACAGGTCGAGTATTGGAGCATTGGCATACGGCTTCTATGACTGGTCGAGTCCCTGAATTATATAAAGCAGCTCCACAAGCGGTTTGTTACATGCATCCGACAGATGCTGCAAAACGTAATGTCCGAAGAGGTGATGAGGTGCTTATCTCGAACAAGCGCGGTGAAGTTCGTATTCGGGTTGAGACTCGTGGCCGTAATCGCCCACCCGAAGGTTTAGTATTCGTACCGTTTTTTGATGCACGTATCCTAATTAACAAGCTGATTCTAGATGCTACAGATCCTCTTTCTAAGCAGACAGATTTTAAAAAATGTCCAATTAAGATAACCAAGATCGCTTAATCCACAAAACACTGACTGCCGATTTTTCGGCAGTCAAGAACCAGTAAACAGCCATAAGGCGGAGAATGTAAGATGAAACAATTACTCGTTGCACTTCTTTCAGTTTGTGCGGTTATCACTTGGAGCGCATCTGCTGAGTTAGACAATTCAATGTATAGTGAGGATGTACAATCTCTTCGTGGAGCAATTAACCTAGAGAAAACACCTTCTGCGGATGAATTCAAAAAATTTCCTCGTGAACAGGTACTAGATAGCAATTACGTTTATCAACCCCCCCTTATTCCACATAATACCCGCGGGTACGAAGTATCGCTGAATGCAAATAAGTGCCTTTCTTGCCATAGTTGGAAAAATGCTAAAGCAATGGGAGCAACTAAGGTAAGTGTGACTCACTACGTTAATCGTGAAGATGCAGTATTAGCAGATATGTCTCCTCGACGTTACTTCTGTCTTCAATGCCATGTGCCTCAGGCAAACGCTAAGCCAGTAATCAAGAATGTTTTTGAAACTGTTGATTCACTTAAACATTAACTGAGTATATAGGCTTTATATGAAATTACTTAATGCATTTTGGAAAAGACTAACGAACCCGAGTAAAGCTGCTTTAGGTATAGTTTTATTCATGGGTTTTGCAGGTGGCCTTTTATTTTGGGGCGCATTTAACACCGGGATGGAAGCCACAAACAGCGAAGAATTTTGTTCTGGATGTCACGCCCCTATTGTTAACGAAATCCAAGAAACAATCCATTATTCTAACCGTTCCGGTGTACGTGCAATTTGTGCAGATTGTCATGTTCCTCACAAGTGGACAGATAAGATTATTCGTAAAGTTCAAGCATCAAAAGAGCTAATTGCTCACTTTATAGGAACAATCGATACACCTGAAAAATTTGAGGCTCGACGAGCCCACCTAGCAGAGCGTGAATGGTCGCGTTTGAAGAATAATGATTCTTTAGAGTGTCGCAACTGTCACGAATTTGATTTTATGGACTTTTCTGAGCAAAGTTCTCGTAGCGCGAAGCAACATTCAACAGCCCTAGCCTCCGGTGATAAAACATGTGTGGACTGCCATAAAGGCATTGCTCACAAACTTCCTGATATGCACGGTGTCGAAGGCTGGCAATAAGAGAAATACATATGAGCACTTTTGAATCCGTTTTCTGGCACGTCCTTGGGTACAGTGCCATGCCAATTATCATTTTATTTGGTTTCGCTGTAGTCGCAGCAGTATCAGTCTTCATCCTATCCTTAGGTAAGGATACGTAGTTCTACTAATAAGTAGCCTCTTAAGATAAATTTTAAGAGGCTTTATTCCTTATTGCTCAACAGACAATTTGTTACAGGCCTAAATAATCTTATCAAAAACTTCTTTTAGCACAACTATACAGCTTCAAACTACCTATATTTATCCTCCCAGCTTTCCACTTACCTTCATCATTTCCAAAAAACAAAAATATGCATATTACATTATCAAAGAGCTTGGCTATATATACTGAAGTAATACAATTCATCTAAAATTATAACAGCCCTCAACGATTAAATCGTGACAACATAGATATTAAAACCACCTAAAATAGCAATCAACACAGTACAAAACAACTAATATAGTAATGTCATATTTATCGCTGTTACATTGTTTTTTTTCAATTATTGTTATACCTACATCTGAATTTTACTGTTATATTAAATACCTACTATATGAAATCGAGATTTCAATAGTAGTTTACTCAAATTGCACATTTTGATTGTAAATAAATCATCTTTGGCACTAATCTCACCTTAGTGCCATTTTTTTTATAAAATGTTGCCTTTAAAGAATACTACCTTTGTAAAAGTTTCAGAACTAACTAAAGCCAACTTACATCAACCTTTACACATAAGTATTTGTAGAGAGATTTATCGATACTTTACTTTAAGAACCTTTGTCACTTTAATAATCATAATAAAAAGCATTAAGAACTGTAAAAGTGGTGTGATCACTACGATTAGTATCGAACTAATCAAGACATGATGAACTATGAAGGAAAACAAAGGAGCTCTTCTGAATGGAAAATTCATCTAAGTAGATAAGAATATTTAAACAAGAACATCTGGCAGCTACCGATGTCCTAACGGGTTACTGCCAGATCATTTTAGGTTAGTTACAGACAATTAGTACATATAATGATCCGAGTAACATGAAAATATACAAGTTAACTGCTCACTTTCCGCACTAAACTCACTTAGCTTAGAAACATCAGTTGCAGAGTACAAAGAGATATTCTCTGAATTAACATTTACAGTACAAGCAACAGGAATGTTATCAGATGTAGATATAAAATCTGAGAAAATACAATTCCGTACTGGAAAGCTAAAACTATCCTTCCAAATAGTAACTGTACAGGAATGATCTGATGACGAACTTACTGTCGAATTCACAGCCTGCGATGTTCGTTTGTTCATTGATTCATAAACTGTACATTCAGGTCTGGCATCTACATACAAGTCAACAGAATCAACACTTGCGGTCAACACAGGGGAAAACAATATACAAATGAAGTATTGTGATATTTTCATAATTAACTTTTATCTTAAATGTTGAATGTGTCTACTATTTGTTTCATATCTTTTAGCTCGTCTTTAACTTTATTACTTGCTTGTGCAGACTGGACTGCATAATTAATATTGTTATTTGAGATGTCACTTATCGATACAATATTCTCACTAATTTCTACTGCAACCAACTTTTGTTGCTCTGTGGCACTTGCAATTTGTTCATTCATTCTTGAGATAGTTGTAATAGATTCTGTTATAGCACCTAGGGACTTAATTGCTTTATCTGCCTGCTTGACACCCGTTTGAGCAAGCTGTGTATTGTTCCCAATTGCTTCTACAGCTTTTTGAGTTCCAGCTTGCAAAATGTAAATAGTTTTGTTTATTTCTGCTGTAGATTTTTGTGTACGCTGTGCTAACAAACGTACTTCATCAGCAACCACCGCAAAACCCTTTCCATATGTACCAGCCCTGGCAGCCTCGATAGCTGCATTTAATGCCAATAGATTTGTCTGATCTGCTATTTCTTCAATAATACTCAAGACCGAGCTTATCTCTTTACTGTCTGCTTGTACTTTACTGATATGTAACTCAAGCTCCTCAACACCTTCAGATAGCGACGTAAGTGAATCAATGGCAGCTTTAACTTCATTATTACTATTACCAGCTTCAGTTTCGGCATGCTGAGCCGCCTCTGCCGCTCTTAATGCATTGGATGCAACCTCTTTAACAGATGCTGACATTTCATCTGTTGCCGAAGCTACCTGATCAATTTCTTGTGACTGCTGAGCTATACCTTGACGTGTACGCTCAGAAGCACTAGCCACTTGCTCTGTTGCAATAGACTGTTCTTTTACTGCTAAAGAAATATGTTGGACAATAGACTGAAATTTGTTTTGCATTTTATTGAAACTCTGAGATATATCACCCAGTTCATCTTTAGTATTGATATTCACTCTCATCTTCAAATTAGAAGTAGCCTCAATAGCGTTAATAGTTTCCTGCAAAAGTTTCAGTGGCCTGGTTATAGACTTAATAATAAGAAAAGATGAGATCGCAATCAGTAAAAAGACAAGGAATAGTATACTAGCTGTAAAAAATTTCACCTCTTCAATGGTAGTGGTTGATGTATTCAAGAATCCTAATGCTTTTTCTGCTGCATAGTCTTCAAGTTTTTTTATCTGAACACTAAGTAATTTAACATGCTTAGCTCCCTTCCCTTTCGTTATTTCAGCTGCTTTTATTATTTCATTACTTGAAACAAACTTAATAACTTCTTCTCTGATGGGCCTCCATTGCCTGAAAACATCTATTGTTTCCTCAATAAGTTTCGCACCCTCTACACCCAAAATCCTTTCTTCAACTATTGCTAGATTCTTAAAGACATTTTCTTCAAGCCTCGATACATCAGCAATAGCAGCATCACGAGTTATTACATTTTTTGCTAACACAACATCTTTCATACCTCGATGCATTCTAACAATATCTGCATCTGCGTAAGTTGCAGCTCGTGTTACAGTTAGAGGGTGTTCGTACATTTTAACTGTCAGGTTACCTATAAGGTCTATACGTGAAAGAAAATAACCAGACAAAATAATCATTGATAATAAAACCACACCAACGTTCATTACTAATCTATTTTTAATATTCATAACATTAGTATACCTATAACATTCTCTTGAGTAACAACAATTCAATTACTATCATTGTTGAGTTTTACTCTCAAAATAAATCCATTAACTATCCAGGAGTATCGATTCGATGATGTTGTTTAACAACACGTGTAATTTAGTGCTTTTACATAACTTATTGGTTGGGAGAAATAGTAACCTTGGAAAACATTAACATTTAATTTTGTCAAAGTTTCAATTTGTTCTTTCTTCTCTATACCTTCAGATATTACTTTTATGCTGTTTTTGTTGCAATAAGCGATAAACGACAAGAGAATATTTTTTAGGTCTTGATTCCTTGATACTCGAGCTACAGTTTTTTTGTCTATTTTTAAATAATCATAGGTTAGTTCAACAATTGAAACCAACGAAAAAAAACCACTCCCAAAATCATCAAGGGCAATTTTTATACCGCTCCGCCTGAGCTCTCTAATATTTTGAGCAAAAGAGACATTCATAAAGTTATCAAATTCCTCAGTAATTTCTATTATTATTCTATTATTAATCAAAGGTTCATCGTGTACAATTCTTGTAATATCTGTTATGAAGTCCTTATCACTTATTTGTTTAGGGGAAATGTTAAGAGAAACAAACGCATCAGCCTTATTTTTGTTGTTATATTCAACAATAAACTGAATCGCTTCAGATATAACCCGATAACTTAAAATATTGAGCCTTCCCATTTGAGAAACTATAGGTATAAATTTTGATGGATAAACTGTACCGAGCCGTCTATGTTTTAATCTAGCTAAAGCTTCGAACCCAACTATTGTTTTTTCATTGTAATCTATTATAGGCTGGTATACAGCAAAGATAGACGACATATCTTTCGTGTTTTCCAACACCTCTTTTATAGTTATAGCATCGGCACAAATAGCATTATTACAACAGTTTCCCATGTCTTGTATCCGTTTTTATTATTTGAATAATCGTATTTGACTATACAACTTTCATTAAATAAAAGTTGACTTACCCTCCTCTTTTGTTTATCGACAAAGATAAGGAGGGAACTGTATATTTTAGTCGCTAGCTGTTCTTTTTGATTAACCTTAGAACAACCGGAATAAATTCAGCTACGGTTTCTCCTTTCATAATTTTTGCAGCAGTTTCAACACCGACTTTACCAATCACATCCGGTTGCTGAGCAATGGTAGCATCAAGCTTTCCACGATTGACGGATTCAATTCCATCTTCTGTCCCGTCAAAACCAACAAGATATACTTTCTTACCCGATGCTTGGATAGCTCTCAGTGCACCTAAAGCCATTTCATCATTCTGTGCAAAAACGGCCTGAACTCCAGGGTTTGCAACAAGAATATTTTCCATAACATTTAAGCCTTTCGATCGGTCAAAGTCAGCCGGTTGACTTGAAATCAGCTTAATACCATTCGACTTAACGGACTGTAAAAAACCCTCACCACGGTCACGGGCTGCAGATGTACCGGCTATTCCTTCAAGTTGAGCAACGCTAGCTCCTGTTCCCGCAACCTCCGCAATATAGTCTCCCGCGAGTTTACCTCCAGCAACATTATCAGATGCAATGTGACTATCAACCTTGCCATGTTCTGCACCTCGATCTAGAGTCAAAACAGGTACCCCCGCTACATTTGCAATGCTTATTGCTGAAGATACTGCTTCTGAGTCTGTAGGATTTATCAGCAATGCATCAACACCTCGAATTACTAAATCTTCAACATTTGCCAGCTCTTTCGATGGGTCATTTTGAGAATCGAGGACAATAAGACGGTAACCTAATTCATGGGCACGACGCTCTGCACCTTGCTTCATGCTGACAAAAAATGGATTATTTAGCGTCGAAATGACAAGAGCCAGTGTTTCTTGAGCATTTACTTTCATTGTAAATGCAGCCGATAATATTGCGGCGGAAATAAGTGTTGATATTTTTTTCATTTTTGTTTCCTTACCTTTAATTGATGCCTACACAATGAATCGTACAAGCAAATCATTTTGCTGTTTAACCAGATTAAGTTGGCCATCCATCATTTTATTTGCTTTCTCTGCTGATCGAGATACCTCTAGTGTAAGATCTTTTATTTTGGGGTGTTTTTACTTATTTCCTCGGATACAAGGTTCTGTTCTTCGGTGGCAGAAGCTATCAACATATTCAAATCTGATATTTTTCTGATTGATGCATCTAGTTCTTTCAGCGCTAAATCTGCCCGTTTTCCTTGTTCAACAGTTTCTTCCGCCGTTTTCTTGCTTGTTTCCATTGCTTGAATCGCAGCTAATACGCCTTCCTGTAGTTGCTTTATAACCAAGAAAATTTCCATTGTTGAACCTTGAGTTCGTTGCGCAAGTGTTCTTACTTTATCTGCAACGACAGCAAAACCTCGTCCAGAGTCTCCAGCTCAAGCGGCTTCTATAGCAGCATTTAATGCTAGCAAAATAGTCTGCTCAGCAATGTCATTGATTACTCCCATGATTTTCTCAATACTCTTTGTGGAAGATTCGACGTCAATAACTACAGTGACGGCCTCCTCCACTTGCCTGGACAGCTGCTGTATTGCATCAGAAGTTGACGATACAACCTGCACGCCCTCAGCAACAGCAGCATCAACTTCAACAACAGCAAATGCGTCGCTATTAGCATTATCAGCCACTCTCGATGATATGACAGCCATTTCATTCATCGTAGTTGCAAACTGATCCAATTCAAAATAATGAAAAAAAAACCATCACTGTAATTAGCCTTGCTATAAAAATTCTTACGATTCTCATTGCCAACCTAGTTAGTAAATTAATTATTTGTTGATTAGAATTATGGATTACCTCTATGTAACTATATTTTCCCACCTTTAGCTTTATATTTTTAACACAATCCAGTCTTAAACCGGTATAACAATTATTACTATTATCAATATAACAGCCAAAAGCTCATCGCGATTGATATGAAACTAGTTAAACCCATAAAATAGCCCAATCTGTACTAGGTGCTTATCACCAAATCTGTTATAGGGTAATACTTTAATAGCTGGTATGATGTCTTAAGATACTTTGCTTTTAGTTTCTTTATTAGCAATTGGATGTTTTAAACATGGAATGTAAAAATATGTATCATATGAAATTTTGCGTAGAAAAACTTAAATTAAACCCGTACACATTATAGCCTAAAGATATCCTGCTTTATAAAGTGACAACTTATTTTCATGAAAATCAGTTTCAATCAAACCGATAATTATTAACTTATATTTAAGAAAAATTTAAATACATTTATTATTTTAGAAAAGGTTAGCAAAGTTGACTTGGAAAAAATGTTCTCTCAACAGTTACAAAACAATTGTTGATGTTGTCAAACAACATATTAAAAGTAAAACTTGGTTACCTGGTGACCGTATATCCTCGATTCGAGTGATGAGCAAGGCGCAAGGTATAAGCCCCATGACAGTTTTAAAGGCTTACGAGCTTCTCGAGTCAGAAGGCTGGGTGCACGCAAAGCCTAGAGCTGGCTATTATGTTTCTGCCCACCTCAATCAAATATCAAATATTGAAAGTGATTCTACTTTGGAAATCTCACAATCTATAAATACAGTTAAGCCAAATTTAATTGCACTCGAACTGTTAAATGCTAGCAAGGAACGAAGCTTCACTCACTTTGGCTCAGCATTCCCTGATCCTGAACTGTTTCCTATAAAAAAGCTTGGTTCAATGATGGGTCAATCGGCAAGAACACAATCAACAGAAGAAAGGGTCAGTGACCTTCCTCCGGGCAATAGCGATCTTCGGCGATTAATTGCTCACCGTTATATACGTAACGGTATCAATATATCAGCAGATGATATCATCATTACTTCAGGTGCAATGGATGCGTTACGTTTAAGCATCACTTCAGTAACTAAACCCGGAGATATTGTTGCAATCGAATCCCTTTCCTTCTACGGTAGCCTGCATACTTTAGAGCAGTTTGGTTTAAAACTAATCGAAATTCCAGCAGAGAAGGGATGTGGAGTAAATGCTGATGAATTGAAAAGAACGATTGAAAATAACAACATATCAGCTTTTGTATTCATGAGTAACTTCCAGAGCCCCACAGGATATACTATGAGCACAGAAAAAAAGAGGAAAATCTATGATTTGCTTGCAGCGAGAAACATTCCAATCATTGAGGATGATGTATATTCTGAGCTTTATTTTACTGAAAACAAGCCGCTACCGATCAAAGCCTTTGATACTAATGGCATTGTTTTACACTGCTCTTCATTTTCAAAATCATTAGCTCCAGGTTTTAAGGTAGGATGGGTAATTGCTGGAGATTATATAAATATATTAATGCAAAACCAGATTATGTCTTCTATCTCAGCTGGATTACCTAACCAAGCAGCACTTGCTACTTACCTTCAATTTGGTAGTTATGATGCACACTTACGTCGATTAAGACGCGTTTTAGAGAAAAGACAAAAGCAAGCGGTTGAATTAATAGTCAAATACTTTCACATTGATACAATCTTAACACTACCTTCAGGTGGATATTTTTTGTGGTTAGAGTTCCCTATCCATATTGATACTTCTGAACTGTTCAAAACTCTATTCGATCAACACCATATAAGTATCGCACCGGGCACAATTTTTTCACGCGATAACAAATTTAAACATTGTTTACGTTTAAACTATTCATACGCATGGGACGATAAAAGCATAAATGCCTTAAAAATACTATCTAACAAAGTAAATATGCTAATTACTAGAAATAATTAAAGCTGACTAAGAGTCGGCATCTTAATAGAAATACGTTATTAATAAACAAAAAATCAGCACTTTCTCTCGAGAGTCAATGAATCATCTTTTCTAATTATAAAGACTGATCCGCACCAGCAGTTTTAGACACTGAGTTAAGTGAGTAAAATCACTAGCGAGGTGAACCATGACAAACAAGAAAAAACGTATCATCCATTCCCCAGAATTTAAAGCGGAAACCCTGAAGTTGGCCGAGAAAGTTGGTGTTGCTGCCGCTGCAAGACAACTGTCTCTGCATGAGTCTCAAATCTATAGCTGGCGTAAGGCTGCAATAATGACACTGGTACAAGTCAGCGAGAAAAAGAGTTAGCGGCTGAAGTCGCCAAACTGAAGCGGCAACTCGCGGAGCAAGCCGAAGAGCTAGAAATTGTAAAAAAGGCCGCCACCTACTTCGCGAAAAATCTAAAGTAGATTGCTACGAATTTATGCTCGAGCATGCTGTATTTCACCGTTTTCTGTATGGCTAAGGTGTTTGCAGTCTCTCGAAGTGGGTTTTATTACTGGGTTAAGCATCGTCATAAGAGTTGCCAGCGTATGGAAGTGCGTAACTCGCTGGATGCTAAGGTCAAAGAAGCTTTTGATAAGAGCAAAGGTCGTGATGGCTCTAGGCGT
Organism: Photobacterium sp. HL06; assembly: GCF_059552575.1. Lineage (NCBI taxonomy): Bacteria > Pseudomonadati > Pseudomonadota > Gammaproteobacteria > Vibrionales > Vibrionaceae > Photobacterium > Photobacterium sp. HL06. Next base: position 1,974,544 of record NZ_CM183914.1, on the reverse strand, counting down.
ATTCAGATCGAACTGGCTGATAATGGCGATAATCATAACGTCAAGACCATAGCCAATAGTATGAAGCGGCAGAGCTTGGTAGCAAAAGCTTCCCGTAAATTTAAGTGCACAACAGACAGCAACCATAAAATGTCTGTTGCCCCTAATTTGCTGGCTCAGGACTTTACTGCTAGCGCTCCCAACCAGAAGTGGGCGGGTGATATCACCTACATCGCGACAAGTGGTTGGCTGGTCGATGGGAGAGCGGATGACAGCGACTCTGGTCTGTGATGCTCTGTCGATGGCCTTATTCCGTCGCGGGTTCCCAGAGGATGTCATTATTCACAGTGGCCGAGGTAGCCAATATTGCTCAAAGGATTACCGAAAACTCATAACAGCCTATAAGTTACAGCAAAGTATGAGTCGGAAAGAAAACTGCTGGGACAACACTTGTGTTGAAAGCTTCTTCCATTCAATGAAAGTTGAAGCTATCCAATATGAGCCGATCAATTTGTACTTTGATACGATCAAATACAATAAAAAAACCGCATTTGATATGCGGCTGATTGAAAAACTACCAAGCAGGAAGTTAAGGTTGGTTAGCTATGGTTGCTTGTATCAATCAAAATACCCCCGATTCAATGTAACAATTTGCTTTCTAGACTGGTAAAAATGTTACCCAGCCTAGAGGTATCCTCAATAGGATGTTCTTCAATTTCGAAACTGGCCGATTAGCCGTTCCAAACTTTCAAGACGTTCAACTAGCTGACCTGTTCTCTGGACAGAGGATTCCGACAGCAACCTTGTCCCCTCAGTTGCTTCCTTCATTCGATGAACGTGCTTAACCATTTCTTGAGTAACCTGTGCTTGCTGCACGATCGCTGCTGAGGTATGTTCACTTTGCTCACCGATTGAGGAAAGATTAGCAACAATTGACTCAAACGCTTCCCGGCTTTGTTGTGACTTCAATACACTAGACTGAGAATCCCGCTGCCCTACTTCCATTAGTGCCCCAGTTTCTTTAACTGTGTCTTGTAAAACCTCGATCTTCTGACGAATATCATCGACAGATAGACGGGTTTTCTCTGATAAGGCTCTCACCTCATCCGCCACCACCGCAAATCCACGCCCCGCCTCTCCTGCCCTTGCTGCCTCAATGGCGGCATTTAAAGCAAGTAGATTAGTTTGCTCTGCTATTCCTTGAATCATTTCCAAGATAGTCTCAATGGCGTCAACATCAGTATACAACTTGTCTAACGCAGTTCGAGACTCACCAAGCCGATGGCTCAATGCCTCAACTGTCTCAACGGCTCCATGAACAGTTTCAACTCCCACACGTGCTGTTTCCTGTGCTTCGGTTGTAAAATCTAAACTTTGTTTAGCATGAGAAGCTACATCGTCAATAGCACTCAACATCTCTTCAGAAGCTACAGCCATCGCATCACTTGATACATTTTGGTCAGCAAGATGCTGATAAATAGATTGGCTATTTCCCAGTTCATATTCTGCTGATAACAATAGGTGGCGAGTGGTATCAAAAGCCCTCGCTGTTACTGCTCTTAGCTCAGCTTTTTTCATTAACATAGCTATCTCTATTGAAGAGACATCATCACAATGGCCAGTATAGGGAAACTCCATAAGCGGATTACTATAATGCGTTTTAGCCAGTGAATTGACCTTCCTATGACGATACCTTAACCTCCACAACATAGCCCATTGAGTAACACTGATGCAGGCTATAGCCAGCACTAGCCAAAACGAAGGCGCTGACACAAAGAGACATGAGATGATTAGAAGCATTTGCAGTATCCCAGCCCCTAAACTCCAATCTAGCCATTGACGACGACGTATGGATGCTTTTCCTTCCTTCAACCGTCCATAGAGCTTCTTTGCTCTCTCTATCTGCTCATCGCCCGGCTGAGTTCTGACAGACTGGTACTCAAAGACTTTCCCTCCGGTATCACATATCGGTGTTACAAATGCAGAGACCCAATAATGCCCCTCATTCTTACATCGGTTTTTTACCAACCCCATCCAACTACGACCAGACTGGATATAATCCCACATCTGAGCAAACGCCACTTTTGGCATATCACTATGCCGGATTACATTATGGGGCTTGTTATGTAGTTCCTGCTCATCGTATCCAGAAACACGACTAAAATCCTCATTACAATACGTGATGTGGCTGTTCGATGTGGTCGTAGATATCAAACTATCTTCATTGGAGTAACGTACTCTTTCGTCAATCATCCCAGTACTTCCTAACTACACTTAGGTCCTTTAGAATGTGGAGTTACATGTAATGCAACTCCACATCACTCAATAACTTCCCGCTTACATTTTTTGGTACCAATCAAACAGGAAAATGTGAGTTTTTACATTGAAGTTTGATGAGCAAGTAATTCAGCCTTGAGGAAAGCGCTTTCACGTCTTATAACGTAACACATATACAACAAAATTATATGTTTTTTTCGTCATAAATGGATATGTCAGCTATACGTTTTACTGCTATCCTTTCTTCCAAATTTTATATGTTTTGTGTCGATTGTTACCCATCTAAAGCCGTTGAATAAAAACCGTATTCAGAATGCGGTTTATTGAAAACTACCACGATGGAAGTTAGTATTGATCGACGATGGTATTGCGTTTATTTCATTCTAAAACCTTATGACACTAATATTATATGCAAAGTACCTTTAATCATGACACCACCAGTATTTTGCACTTTTTTTAACAGCCATTCCCATTTCATATGTATCACCTCATTTAATATATGAATCAGTTTTACTGTTGGTACGATCATTTCTTATCTAACAGAAAATAATATCAAAGTCACATTATTTTGAATTCAGACACAGCTTTATCGAGAGAAGTAGCAGCGCTAGTCAGCTCGTTTGCTAATGAGGCATTACTCTCCGAACTATCAAAAGTACTTCTTGCTAGCATATTAATGTCTGCGATGCTGGCATTTATCTCTCCCGCTACTAGTGTCTGCTCCTCTGCAGCAGTCGCAATTTGATTATTAACATCTTGAATCATAGATACTGACTTTTGAATTGATTCCAGTGCCCTATTTGCCTGCTCCGACTTTTCAAGTGTGTTTTGGGTGTCATTAACATTTATGTTCATCAGCTCAACGGAATTACGTGCCTCCGTCTGCAAGGTAGATATCAATTCCTGTATTTCATTCGTACTATCTTGAGTTCGGTTAGCTAGATTTCTCACTTCATCCGCAACCACAGCGAAACCTCTACCTTGCTCTCCTGCTCGCGCCGCTTCAATTGCAGCATTCAATGCAAGTAAGTTTGTTTGTTCAGCAATACCTTTAATGACATCGAGAATTTGTCCAACACTTTTGGTTTCAGTATCAAGTTTGTTAACAACATTCTGAACACATTCCATCCCTTTAGCCAAATCAATGATGCTTGCATTCACATCTTGAACAACTTTGATACCATTCTCTGAGAACTCATGGGCCTCCATCGCCGAAGATGATGCTTGTTGTGCATTTCTTGCCACTTCTTCGACTGTAACAGTCATTTCATTCATAGCAGTAGATGTCTGCTCTAATTGTCTCATTTGAGCTTCGGAACTCTGATTTACAGCCACAGCTGAGCTTGATATATGTGATGAGGAACGACTAAGCAATACCTTGATTTCATTAATACTTAATACTGTACCTCTCAAGCTTTCTGCCATCTGTATTATTGCAGCATAAATCCCGGTTTCGTTTCCTTTAGATACACCAGCTGAAACCAAATCACCTGAAGCCACACTTGCAACAATGTTTTCGATTTCTCCAGGCTCCCCACCAATAGGGTCATAAATAACTCGAATTGTTACCACATAGATGATAACCAGTGAAACCAAAATAAACACAAGCGCAACAATCGCACTCACTATTAGATTTGAGTTTGACGCATCATCAATATTTTCCCATGAATCCCATGCCCAAACAGTCCAACCTAAAGTCGGGAGTTGTGATGATAGTACAAAATAGTCACGCCCCTTAAAAACATAAGAATGCTGGCTGACCTCTGTATCCTTAAACTGCTTATAGCTGGGTCTCATTTCAAAAAGGTTTTTGCCTATATAGTCAGGGTACTTTGCAGCTAATAGATAGCCATCTTGTCGACTTACAAAAAGCTGATTATTATTACTCAGATCATTGATGAAGGAGGTGATTTTATTTACTTTTATATTTGTTACTAGAGCAGCGACAATGTTGCCTCCCCTTTTGACAGGTACAGCAATGGCCATTACAGCATCCCCCTCTGCACTAGTATAGGGAGTTGTGATTACATTATCTTCACCATTAAACACCCTGACAAACCACTCTCTTCGTTTTTTCTTAGCGTTAAAGTTCGGGACTAAGCCTTTTGTCGAAGTAGAATACGTTTCACCGGTTTTAATTGCCGTATAAGCATTAATGACATCCATGTTAGCGGATATTGACTGAAGAACTTTAAGAACATCACCAACATCAACGCTCCCTTCATTATCAATAGATAGATTCTCAGAAGCCACGTGTAGAACATCAAAATTGCGCTTCATTTTTTGCTCAATTGAGCTTGCCATCAGATGCGCCTGTCGTTCAAGAGCACTAGTGTAGTTGTCAATAGAGGCTGCTTCAAAATTACTGTACCCTACCGCTGTTATCACAGATATCACAGCTGAGAGTAGCACCCCAAATAAAATCAAAACTTTTGCTTTTACACTCATAAAGATATCCATCCATGGTAACTGTACCGCTTGATTGGTGCCTCAATTAGCATTGTAAAAATATGTCATATACCTAACCAAACCGTTACATATACAACTATGCTCAAAAAGTTTCACCCACCGAGAAAGCGCTTTCTAATGAAAATATCATTAACACAAAGGATGTCAATATCAACAATTATATCATTAATGATATTAGGAGGATCCTCACAAAACCACCGTCTCTTAAAGTTTCGTTGTGTATACTTCCTTCTTCGAATTTATACATCTTACTAGCTTGAGTCATTACCGGGGAATTAAACAACATTGAATGTGACTTAGTTATGGAAAACAAACTTACCAGGATTTTGTTTCCGAATATCAGCAATAATCTTCCCATCAAGTTGCATATTCGCCAACCAAAAAGGTGTATGCTCAGGCTCAAATCCTTGAGTGGATTCCATCATGTCATAAATGGAAAATGCTCTAGCCTGGCCCAAAGCCGTACCATGTACACTTCGTTCTAGCACAGGTACATCTTCAAGATCTTCCAACAAGGCATTCTTCAAATGAAGATTGCGGGGCCCCCAGTCAATATAATCAACAATTTTGTGAGTAATTGTCTTTTCCCAATTTTGAATAATATCAGGTAAAAAACCCATTTTTGGAGTAATATCTACGCAAGAAAAATATTCGTCCCGCAATTCACGTTGACGAAAATCTTGCATAACCCTCTCCTTAGCTTCATCAAAGCAATCTGAGAAATGATTGCAAACAGCAAATAACGCGAGACTACGCAATACGCCCATAAACACACCTTCATCCGGCTCTTTGTAACCAGAGGCCTTTAGACGGATACGTGCCACATTAGCCGTCATAACAGCATGTTGCCAGGCTTTGGGCGTTATTAACTTTGTGCTGCTATCCGCCCACTTCAACAAGGGTTTCATCATCAGTACCGGAAACAGCATTCGACAATTTTCAATACCAATAAAGCCAAGGGCAGTTTTAGCATCAGAAATATTCCTTCTTCCTCTTCCCATTTGCTCACAAAACTTCTGATTATTTACCAAATCTAGAATCTCTTTCGATAAAGAATGATGCATGACCGTCATAGACCCTAGTTTTTGGAAGCTCATGGTAGGGGAATAGGCAAATGACGCAAAGTGAGCGAAGCCATCATGAATTCCTGACAAGCGTTCAATAGGCATTTTTTTAAAGCGTTCTTCCATCACTTGCCTGGCGGTATCAGTTATCAAAACTACATTTTGCTTATACTGCTGTTGCTTGACGAGACTTTCTACGCGTTTATCCAACACGCGCTTCCGCTCGCAATCAAGCAATAAGCGTTGATTACCTGTCACCCGTTCCTTCTCATTAAGAATAATAGTATCGCAGAATTCTGTCTGACGACTGAAGACATGGTCAACACTGCTTTGATCAACAAGGTATCGTAAGCTCACCATCCACTTTGCATGCCGAGATTCAACTTGCTTACTTACCTTAGCCGCCGTTTTCATTGCTTCATTTGTATAACGTTTATCTGAGAAAATAGAACTCACAATGAACAAACCTTCACTCTATATAAAGTTAAAACTGATAGCTGTGTGTGATACATATGATCTATCTTGGATCAATATGGGTACATATGCTTCTATCTCTAATTATCCGATACTATTAATCGAAGCAGATTTCGATAAATGCTTTACCATATTGGTAACTTCATCAGCTTTGATGCGCAGTTTTTGAGTCCTTAACTCTATTGATGCCATTGTCTTCAATACATTCAGGAAGGAAGATAAGAAAGGGTTCACAAATTTCGTACGCATAGTTTTTAACCTCGATTATTGGTAACTTTCCTCTCAACTTATTCACCATGTTTTATATCTCATTGATCGTTCTACTTGTTAATAGAACACAAACCAAGCTCTGCTGAATCTAGTTGATTACATTTTCCTTCAGAAACTCTTTTTAACGACAACTACTCTCTTGACCCATTGTTATCGTTGGCTACCTTCAAAAAAACAGGAGTATTTTACAGAAAACCATACAACATGAAAGCGCTTTCACCAAAACACGCATAACTTGAAATAGGAAATAGAGATGGCAACCGCATTATACCCGTGATCAATAATGAGAACCATGCTACACACTATGAAAATGACTCTAACCAAAAAGCAAAAACAAGAACTCGAAAGCCAGCATGATAAGACTCGTGATGGTCGAGTGCATGACCGTATAAAACGGACTTCCTACATCTGAAGGTTGGAGTACATCCATGATTACACAAGCTCTTCATATCCATGAAACGACCGTTCATCATCATCTCAGTGACTATGAACGATCTGAAAAGCTGAAACCTAGAAATGGTGGTTCATCGGGATACTTATCTGTAACTCAAACGATGGCTCTTATTGAGCATCTGGATGAGCATACCTACCATCATACTCACCAAATCATAGCCTATGTAATGGAACATTTTGGCGTTCAATATAGTGTCCCGGTGATGAACAAATAGCTTTATCACAATGGCTATAGCTACAAGATACCGAAAGGTGTCCTACATAAATTTGATGAAGCAAAACAGCAGATCTTTATCGAGACTTGTAAGTCTCTCAAAGCGGCTTGTGGCTAGGATGAATCGATTTTTTTCATCGATACTGTTCACTCAACTCAAGCCACTTAAATAACCCATGGTTGGATACGTAAAGGACAAGATAAACTTTTTAAAACAACAGGAAGTCGCAGTCGATTGAATATTATCGGTGCGCTGAATTTATTTCCCTTTGGTTGAATATGTGTTAGTTTGCCTTTTATTTTCACCGTTATTAAGCTGTGTATAATAGTCTTTCCGAAACTGTTCTAGCGCAATTGCTATTTCCGAACCTTCAACACCCATATGAAGTAATGCAGAACGGGCAAGTTCTGCGCTGGCCTCGAGAGTCTCCGAAACTGTATAGTGCGCACCAACCGCTCTAAGTTCGCGGCACTTTACAAGGTCATGTCCCCGAGCAAAAATAGGAATGTCTGGAACGGCAGAATGAAGAGAAGAAACAACTTTCTCTGCCACGCCCGGGTCATTAATTGAAATGATCACAAAGGGAGCATCAGTCGCCCCGGCCGCTCTTAGTACTTGGAGGCTCTGAACATCTCCGAAATACACAGGCCTGCCTTCTGAACGTTCACGTTCCACGAGAGACTCATCGTTATCGATTGCTAGATAAGGTACTTTCATCAACTCCATAATATAACCGACTCGATGACCCATTCTTCCAAACCCCGCAATAATGACAGGCTTGACATGTTGCTCGCCTAGACCAATATCAACATGCTGCATTGTTGTAGTACTTTTACGCGAGGCCAAAAATATCCGATAAGCTAATTTATCTAGCACTGGTGTTAAGAGCATGCTCAGCAGGACAATAATAAGAAGGTGTTGGAATAAAGTCTCTTCCAAAACTCCCATACTTTTCGATAATGCAAACAACACCAGTGCAAACTCACCACTTTGCGCTAATAGTAACGCTACCGAAATCGATGGTTTTTTCTTAATTCCGAATAAATATGACAAAGGCCAGAGAATGAAAAACTTGAGCGTCATTAGCGCAATAACCACACCGAAAAGAACAAAAGGATGCTCTAAAAAGCGCTCTATATCTAAGGACATACCCATTGACATAAAAAACAGCCCTAGAAGCAAGCCTCGAAATGGCTGGATCTCTGCGATAATTTGATGGCGATAAGATGAGTCAGCAATCAAGAGGCCAGCAATAAATGCTCCCATGGCCATTGACAACCCAATACTCTCCATCGCATATGCCGAGCCCAATACCAAAAGTAAAGCAGATGCAGTAAATATCTCGGGGGAACCAAACCGGGAAAGCATGTTAAGCAATGGCGTCAAAATATATCTGGCTATAGCAATAATGAACAAAAGAATGATGAATGCCTCAGCCAATGCTAGAGAAATATCTTCTAATATTGTTAGCTCCGGTTCGGCCATAAATGAAACAAAAGCCAAAAGAGGGACAACCGCCAGATCTTGTAACAGTAATACAGCGACAGAGGGCCTTCCGTATTCTGATGAGATCATCTTCCTTTCTGTTAACAGTTGAAGTACAAAAGCCGTTGAGGAAAGGGCTAACGCCAACCCTATCAAAAGTGAAGTTTCCCATGGAAAATTAAAGGTTTCATGTGTTATTACAGTTATTAAACCACCTGTTATTAGAACCTGAAGAGTACCAAGCCCTAATACCAACCTCCTTATATTCCAAAGACTAGATGGTTTAATTTCTATCCCGATAAGAAACAAGAGGAGGATCACACCAAACTCAGCGAGTTGGGCAATAACATCGTAATCCTGAATATAGCTTAGCCCTGACGGCCCTACGATTGCCCCCGCAACCAAAAACCCCGGAATAGTACCAAAACCTAAGAATTTAAATACAGGGACAGTAATGACTGCCGCAGATAACAGAATGATAATATCAGTCAAATATTCTATATTCACAGGCAAGCTCTCATCTATTACTAACAGTATTTAATGCCTGAAAAGATGTGAAAGCTATCCAAGCTTAGAGTGTGATTTCTCGCACCTTAAGCTCCACCACAAACATCCTACAGATGTATTATACATCCTGATGTCATTTCTTATCCTACCCACGTATCAATTAGTGAAGGTATTGCTGTCGTAACACTGAGAGTGCAGTGCTTGAAAGCCCCATTTTTGTTTGCTTCAACGGTTCTGCCACTGTAGTTTTCATGACCAGATAACCCCAACCAACAGCACCTTGAACACTGCTTTAATGTCAATTGGGATAGCTAAGTGTTTAGAAAGTTGGGTAGGAAAAATCACCTAAAACAAGAAAGAATTTACCGTAACTAATGGTTCTAATTACGCTTTTTTTTAAAGAAGTCTAACACAGCAATAGGTGATTTTTTGTTCAAATACTTATGTTGATTGGTATAAATTAACGTACCTGATTTCTCAGCACATATTTTTGTACTTTACCTGTCGAGGTTTTGGGAAGCTGTGTAAAAATCACTTTCTTTGGAGCCTTGAAATGCGCCATCTGTGAGCGACAAAAATCAATGACTTCTTCCTGACTCAGTACACGCTCTTCACGCGTTTTGACAAAGGCACATGGCACTTCTCCCCACGTTTCATCAGGCATGGCAATCACCGCAACTTCCTCAATATCCGGGTGGCGGTAAAGCACATCTTCTACCTCAATACTGGAGATATTCTCGCCACCCGAGATGATAATATCTTTGGAACGATCTTTAATTTCGATGTAATTATCCGAGTGCCATACTGCCAGATCCCCGGTCCTGAACCACCCCTCAGTCAACGCCTCATTAGTGGTTGTCGGATTTTTAAGGTAGCCTTTCATTACAATGTTACCCCGTAAGAAAATCTCCCCCATTTCAGCACCGTTTTTTGCTACCGGTTGCAACGTCACAGGATTAGCGACCATCAACTCGCCCTGCATGGGCGATCGCACTCCCTGACGGGCTTTCATACGGGCTTTTTCCTGGCCACTGAGGTTGTCCCAGTCCCTTTGCCAATCACACACCACGCAGGGGCCATAGGTTTCTGTCAGGCCATAAACATGTGTCACCTCTATCCCCATTGCCTCCATGCCTTCAATCACTGAGGCTGGCGGCGCCGACCCCGCTGTCATCGCATGAACCTGGTGGGTTATTCCCTGTTTCATGCCATCATCAGCGTTATTCATCATATTGAGCACAATCGGTGCACCGCAGAAATGGGTTACCTTGTGTTCATGGATGGCTGCAAAAATATCATCAGCCCTGACATGGCGCAGACTGACACTGACCCCTACCGTGGCAGCAACTGTCCATGGAAAGCACCAGCCATTGCAATGAAACATGGGTAAGGTCCACAGGTAAACTGGAAACTGCCCCATCCCCCATGAGAGGATATTGCTTACGGCGTTCAAGTGAGCGCCACGGTGATGGTAGACAACACCTTTAGGGTTACCGGTTGTTCCGGATGTGTAGTTCAGTGAAATGGCCTGCCACTCATCAGCTGGCGGCCCATACAGATAGTTCTCATCACCGCCACAAAGAAATTCTTCATAGGTCAGTGGACAGATCAGTGATCCTTGCTGGTACAGCGGATCATCAATGGCTATCACCAATGGTTTATGGGCGATCATTTTCAGTGCTTTGCTCACGACATCAGTGAACTCACGGTCAACGATGACCACTTTGCTTTCCGCATGCTGAAAGATAAACGCCATAGCATCGGCATCAAGCCGGGTATTGATGGCATTTAGCACGGCACCCGACATTGGCACACCAAAATGAGCTTCAAACACCTCCGGAATATTAGGTGCCACCACTGAGACAGTATCACCTTCGCGCACCCCCTGCTTGTTAAGGGCTGAAGCCAACTGACGGCAGCGTGATTCGGTCTCCTTCCAGCTCCGTACGATAGGACCATGCACAATAGCGGTGTAATCCGGATACACACTGGCGGCACGCTCTAAGAAACTTAGCGGACTAAGGCTTTCGAAATTTGCAGGCGTTTTATCGAGGCCAATTTCATAAATATTGTGTTTAGACATATGTATTCTTCCCTGATAGCCGGCTCCCTAACCAAGAGCCGGAACTCAAACTGATAAAAAGTGGTGAAAGATTAGTTTTCAACTATCTCAATAGGCTCTTCTTCTTCAATCGCGTCATCGGCACTGTGACGCTTGCTACGCCATTCAATAAGAAGATAAAGAACAATACCGGCAAGTAACCCGAAACCTGCGCCGTATACCGCCAATACCACTCCCATAGTCCCGGCCACGCCCATCTGGGTTGCATTACGCACTTGCTCGACACCCACCGAAATACAAAGGTATCCAGTGATCAGTAAGGTAATAGACAGTGCGATCGGTAATACTGGCTTGAACAAGGTGATCAATGGCAACGCAAACAAGGCCATAAACCCGACAATCCAAAATATCCCGGCCCCGCTGTATATGCTATCCATCGCCTTTCGACCATGTCGGTAGCGCTCCGCAATGGTCGCCATCGCACCGGTAAACAGTGGCCCGGCCAATCCCGGATACGGGGCAAAAAAGGCATGGATCAGGTTCCTGAGTGCCGTTACCAGGTGAACCCTGTCGACATTAACCTCGATATGCTCATCAGGTCGCAGGTGATCGACACGATCTAGCAGGCTTTTCCCGACAATGATGTCACCGAACGCTATCACGTAGGCAATTAAAGCCGTTGGTACGGCTAACCAAAGCATTTCTAGTGATGGCAGCCCCACCGTAAATGGCAGATAATTGACCATGTCACCAAAGGCCGGGGCGGAAAAACCGAACTCAACCGCTGGTAGTGGATATTCGCTGACGATCCAGCCGACAGCCATTGCGACCAGTGTGCCTGGGACCATGCCATAGCCTGCAATTACCTTCGCCCATTTGTGTTGGTTGACATAATCACGGAAATTAAGCGAAAACAGGACGTATGCCGTAACAATAAACCCGATGATTAATGAGACGGGAGTATTGGCCAGCCGCCCTCCTTCACTGATCTCGCCTGTAATGGCTGCGATCCCGGCACCAATCAAGATCCCGGCCTTGATTGAGTCAGGGAACAAGTCGACCAGTTTGCTACCCAATCGGGTGATCCCGAGAATAAAGAAAATGGCAGTGACGAGCAGTTGCAGCCCCATCAGTGCACGGATCGATTCTGGCCCCGGCTCGAAATTCCCCAAAAATAACAATACCACCGGAATGGCTGGGGTGATCCAGCCAGGAACCATTGGGACACCCAGCAGGTTGGGTAGCATAAATCCAATTCCGCACACAACTACATAGGCAAGCGCAACGTCATAGGGCAGACCAAGGTATTTCTCCAGAAGCGGGATCATCGCCATACTGACGACAAACATGATCATGCCTTGGATAGTTTCCGCGAGCTCCCAGCGATAATGGATGAAAGGGAGGCGTATTTTAAAAGGCCCAGCCGGCCAGTAAGGTTGTTCTTTTCCATGTGAGCGTTTAATCACCGACATAGTCTCTCCTGTTGTATTGGCTTCTATTATTCACCTCACAACAAGAGCAATGATGATGCCAATGTGAATAAAATGTAACAGCATCATATTCATCAGCTTTAACCATACATATTCATCACGTTTAAGCATCAAGTTTAAATCACTGATATTAAACCAAAATAAACCATAAGCTCGTTTAACCTTGATAGCTGGAAATCAAAATAAATTTGTTACCAACAAGTAAAAACAATAGGGTGACTCAGCCATTTAGGGCGAGCTACAATGAGCGCCTGACGCCCGGGATGAGCGCTTTCCGCTCCTAACCGCCATTTTGAGCGCTCACCTGAGCGCTACTATCAATGACACTGGTTTCAGTAACGCTTTCAATAGCATTGGGTAAGTCATTGGGGAAATAGTATTTCCATTTGCCCAATGTCCGGGTGGCAGGAGCATAACGCTCGTCTGCAACGGTCTCTCCAATCGCCTGGACCTGGAGTATACGATGGGTACGAGGATCGATGACTGACTGAAAGCCATCAGGATCTTCCGGTAGAGAAACCGAGAGCCCGCTGAGCGACAACCGAACACCTTCAACAGTTTTCTCCGGGGCCTGTTTCCACGCTGCTGCGAGTGCAACTATCACAGCGTAAGCATCTTGTGCAATGAAGGTCGGGTAACGCCCAGCCCGTCGGTAAAACTCATCAACATAATCCCGGTTAGCCTCGGTGGCAGGCCAGTTAACATGTGAACGCGCAGAAAGCACCAACCCTTCAGGAACGGCGTCACCCAGTCGTGACAGGACAAAATAGCCCCCACCAGTATCAAAATTGACGAAGCGGGTGCGGGCAAACAGTCCTGCCAGCTGAGCCTGCTCAATGAAGCTGACCAAGTCACGGGTCCAGTGGCCGCTGACAACAATATCCGGGGGATCAGCCAGCAACGCGTCAATATGTCGGCTGTATTCTTTTTCGCCATGCAAACTGTAGAACTCATCTTTCACCTGATAATCCACACCCAGTGCATCAAGCGCTGACACCATTTTTCGCCAAATCTGATGCCCATATTCATAGTCAGGGCCGATGTAAGAAAGAGTCTTCCATCTCCATTTATCTTTAACGTCCTGAAGGTACCTGGCTCCGGCCCCGCTCGATTGGCTTGCATCATTGTTTAAATGGAAATACCACGGGTGAAGCGCATCTTCGGTTAAGCGGGGCGAGCTGTGCCCCGCGCCGAGGAATAACGTCCGGCTTTCAAATGCGAGCTTGGACGTCTCCAGCGCGATGTTGGAGTTCACCACACCACAGAGCACATCCACCTGTTCACGTTCGATGAACTGCAGGGCAATTTCTCGTGAGCGGTATTGCTTCCCCATGGTATCGGCTACAGTGACTCGCATATTTGGCGCAGATGGATCAGCGTTGATCTTGTCGAGTGCCATTTCAATCGCCACAACCGCATCCCTGCCCCAAAGTGCTGACGGTCCGGTAAGGGGATACAAGCAGCCAATATCCAGATCTACACTCCCCTTGTCGCCGCCAAGCACCACTTCAGCAGCAGCCACTGTACTCCATAGCCAGCCGATCAGTAACCACGACGCCCGATTCATAGCTGGATCCCCAGCTTCTGCAGGCGTCGCTTGAGGGCATGACGGGAGATCTGCAACAGCTTGGCGGCATTGCCTTTATGTCCACCGGTCTCACGCAGTGCATGGAGGATCATTTTCTTTTCCTCATTAGCGAGATGGCTGACGACTGGGTTGCCGATCGTCATCGCATCGGGTACCAATATTTCAGGAGCCAGTTGCTCGCTGGATACGACAGCGGTTTGTGGCTGAGTGCTGGTTTCTGGCAGGCTACTCGCTGCCTCCGTGACGGTCTGCCAGTCAGGTGGCAGCATTGCGGTGGTGACCAGCAGTCCGGGATAGAGCACCGACAAACGTTCAATGAAATTTTTCAGCTCACGGATATTGCCCGGCCACGGGTACTGACAGAAGGCTTCGGTAACAGCCTCGGAAAAAGACAATGCTTTACCGTCAAAACGCAAACAATTTGCGAAATAGGCCATTAACAGGGGAATATCTTCCCGCCGCTCAGCCAATGAGGGGATATGTACCGGCATGACATTGAGTCGGTAAAAGAGATCAGATCGAAATTGTCCCACTTCCATAGCATTACGAAGATGCATGTTGGTCGCCGCAACAATCCTCACATCAGCCTGTTTTTCGGCAGCGGAACCAACCGGGCGATAGCGCTGATTTTCCAAAAAAGACAGCAACTTAGCTTGAGTCGGCAGCGTCAGTTCACCCACCTCATCAAGAAACAAGGTCCCGCCATCTGCCGCTTCAATCAAACCGCCCCGACTGCGATGTGCGCCGGTATACGCCCCTTTCTCAGCACCAAACAATTCAGCTTCCAACAAGGCTTCTGGCAATGCCGCACAATTAACCTCAATAAACGGCTTCTCGCCAAGATGGCTCTGCCGGTGAAGCTGTGAGGCAGCCGCCGTTTTACCGGTGCCCGATTCACCCAGCAATAGAATGGTCTTGGTATGGCTTTTGGCGATCAAAGTCAGCTCTCGCGCCAGCTTTTCCATCACCGGACTTTGCCCTATTAGCCCACTACACTGACTCCCTGCCTGCGCATCTGCCAAGCATCGGGCTACACTCTGTCTGAGCTGGTCAACATCGAAGGGCTTGGTCACAAAATCAGAGGCACCCATTTTCACCGCCTCGACCGCAGTACTGATATCGCCATGTGCTGACATCATCACAATTTTGCTGTCAGCCAACAAAGTACACAGTCGGCTCAGCGGCTGGAGGTCGTCACTATCAGGCAACCGCAAATCCAGCAATACCATAAACGGGCGCAGGGCATGAGCGGCTGCTAGCCCAGCTGCCGCATCATGGGCTAGCGCGATATCATAATCCTGACTTTTCAGCGCAATTTTCAGTGAACGCGTTAAATTTACTTCATCATCAATAATTAACAGTGTTGGTTTCTGGCTCACAAATACAGTCCTTCTCAAACCTCAGGGTAACCGTTGTTCCATGTCCGGGCATGCTGTCAAAACCAAGCTCGGCATGATTTTGCTTCGCTAGGCACAAGGACACAGCAAGCCCCAAGCCTGTTCCTGTTGTCTTGGTGGTATAAAACGGCTCTGTCACCATGGCTATCTGCTTTTCCGTCATGCCTTCGCCGGTATCTTTCACCATGACGCAAGAGCCTTTTGCATCCTCAATAAATGACATCTGCACCTCACCTCCTGGTGCAGTGGCATCAACCGCATTGATTAGCAAGTTCATTAATATCTGCTGAAGCTGCCCTGCATCAGCCATCACTGCATAGGGGCAGCATTCGTCCGTACTCAGCAACACCCCTTTATCTTTGGCAAGCGGGGAAACTAGGACATGGAGCCGGTGCAATAACCCCGACAGCAACACCGGTTCACCATTGGGCTGCGGCGGTAAGGCATAATCCAGTAAGTTACTGATCAGGTGATTGATCCGGTCAATTTCAGTTACCATCAAGCCGCGAAGCTCCCGGCTTTCATCATCCTGCTCCGGTAGCGCTTGAACACACACCTTGATCGTTGCCAGCGGATTGCGGATTTCGTGGGCTATCCCGGTAGCAAACTCCCCCCAAACGGCTTTACGCTCCATGTCACTTTGCGCAATAAGCAGCGCATTCAGTCGGGAGGTCATCTGGTTAAAAGCCGTTGCCAGCAAGGCAATCTCATCATTGCCCTTTGGGGTAATACGCGTGTCCCATTGCCCATGGGAGATGGCATCCGCAGCATGGATCAACGGCACGACTCGTCCTCTGATCCGGAGCACCACCAGATAAAAGAACACACAGACACCAATCACCGAAAGCATCGCCATCAAGGCAAGTAATAAGCGCTGCTGATTGGTTCCCAGCGAAGGTAAAACTCGCGGGCTCATCGCCAGCGTCCAACCGTCCCACAGTGGCAACGATATAACATCTTCTGGCAGACTGTCGCTCCAACGTCCCAATGAATCAAAACAGCCCAACGCCTCAACTCGGAGGCATGACTGAGCCCCCCCCTCGGACAAGATCGGCGGTAGGTGCTGTGTGAAACTGGCTAGCCGGATCTGAAAAGCAATAAACCCCGGTGATGGTTCATCCGGCAAATCGGCACTGAGGGGAAAGGCCATAAGGTACCAGCCTGATTGTGCCGTGAGCGGTTTTTGAGGGCCAAGCAACAACGCCTCCCCGTATGAGAACCGGGGTAATGCCGCCAAGTTGAGATTGCCTTCACCCCAATAGGGATAACCACTGGCGCTCTGGCCAGGGAAAGCACGCTTTAACTGCCAGTCACGGTCAAACAATATGGCACCGTAGATTTCTGGTCGGTCAATATCAAAATAGATGAGGTTTAATATCTGACGAGGCAGAGTTAGCGCAGGTACAGGTTGCAACAATTGATTGATACCGGGCAACTCGCTGATTGCCCGCAGTGCGTTACGATGCTGACGCATCATGTATTCCATGCTGCTTTGGCTCTGCCGGAGTTGCTGCGTATCCTGCTGCGCATCCATATCTTTAAGCAGGTTGGCTGTCAGCGAATCATATAAAACAGCCGTGATACTTAACGGCAGGATGGCTATCAGCAGCGAAAAGGCCAAATAACGCCTGACCAAGCTATTTTTCCAAAATCCTATTTTAGCTTGCTGGCGTATCATACCACTGACCTCATACAAAGCTGACGGGCTAGGCTCTCCCTTCCTTCACCCCATGTTACCAATTTGTATAGAGAATTGTTATTAGCGATAGGTCTAATTTGAGAAGTTAACTGAACACTTAGTCATCTCTGCTGGTATAGCTCACACCAAGTTAATCTCCAGAATAGAATTAACCGATACGCCATTCCACTTATAGGTATAGTGTTTCGACTGGCAAACTTTCGTTACCAAGTTCGGCTTAAAAAGTGCGTAGCAGTCATATCCCTGATGGCGAACTGACTGATACACAATTCCATCACCCTTCTCTGCCTTGATTTCATCAGCAACTGATTGTGAATGAGAATAGTTTGTCGGATGGTAAATATCGGAGTCGAGGTACTGCTGCTCGGTTATATTGGTCAGATCAGCACTAAACCATGCATCGATACAGCGCATTTGAATATCTTGCGCTGGTTCCTGGGTATAACCCATTACCCGTTCCATATGGTGAACCGTTTCTTTTATCGCAGTATTAACATCCGGCGCAGCATAATAAGCACCATAGTCAGCGGTATTGAACCGGGCTCCATCGGGGCTGACATGGGTAAAAGCCGCCATGACATAACTACAATGCGGGATCCCCACCAAGCGTTCTTCCGGCGGAACCAGACTAAAATTGCCAACCTCTTCGGAAAGGCGCGGATTTGTAATAGCTTCTACCGCAAATATTGCTTCAAGCTGCCCAGGCTCAGCAACATCTTCGTACAAGTTGATTGGCGGATATTTTGATGGGATCAGGCGATAGCAATGCTGATCGCAAAACTGCTTCATTGGGTAGTCCATTTATGATTTCCCACCTCGCCACGCATTAAGGCGAGAAGCAACCTGATACAAATCAACCACCTTTCCCTGATTCATAATATCCATTGCCGAGCGTCCGGCAAAGAACGGGTGGGAATTCGGCTTCTGTACCCATTGATAAACACTGTCTTCAGCCGTAAACATGATCCGCAGACATTTATGAATATTCAGGATATAGCTCATCCGCTCCAGCAAATCCTTTGAGACTTTGGCTGATTCAGGGTGGCTACGGTACTTGTTTAACGTTGAACGGCTGGTTAGGCCGAGAATGGCCATTTGCTGCGCTTGTGTGCACGACCACTTATCGAGAATATTAAACACGACAGGCAATACCACGTTACCAGCATCAGGCTGTTCTTGCTTTTGCGCTGCATGGGATGCGTTCATATACACCTCTCACAATGTGCTTATGTTGATTTATGTACAAATATAGCACCAAAGATCAAAAATGGACACACTAGAACATCGTGCAGGCCTATAACTTATCGTAAGAAATAGTATTAATACTGATGAGTAGATAGAAAAAAGCCAGTCCATATATGGACTGGCTTTAAAATTTAACAACTAAGTCGTTCAGGTTACTTATAGCGTTCTGCAGTCTTCTCTGCCACTTTCACAATCACGCTTACAGCCTGCTCCATACCTTCAACGGTAATAAACTCATGAATACCATGGAAGTTGTAGCCGCCCGTAAAGATATTCGGACATGGCAGCCCCATGAACGATAAGCGTGCTCCATCAGTTCCACCACGAATAGGTTTGATATCTGGCTTCACATCACAGGCAATCATCGCCTCTTTCGCCAACTCAATGATATGCGGATACGGTTCAACCATCTCGCGCATGTTGAAATAGCTGTCGGTTAACTCCAGCTCAATACGGCCTTTGGTTAGCTGGCTGTTCAGCTCATCGACTTTCTCCTGCATAAAGGCTTTACGTTGCTCTAAGCCTTCGCGGTCAAAGTCTCGGATGATGTAACCTAAGGTTGTTTTGGCAACGGCTGGGTCCATTGACACTAAATGATAGAAGCCTTCATAGCCTTCTGTACATTCAGGGGTTTCTTCTGCAGGCATCATCAGCTGGAACTTCGCCGCAATGTTCATTGCATTGATCATTTTGTTCTTCGCAGTACCTGGGTGAACATTCACACCATGACAGATCACATCAGCAGAAGTAGCATTGAAGTTTTCATATTCCAGCTCACCGACAGGACCACCATCAATGGTATATGCCCACTTTGCACCAAACTTCTCAACATTGAAAAGGTTCGCACCACGGCCGATCTCTTCATCCGGTGTGAATCCAATGCAGATCTCACCATGCTTAATTTCAGGGTTGGCTTTCAGGTAAGCAATGGCAGTAATAATTTCCGCGATGCCCGCTTTGTTATCTGCGCCCAACAGTGTTGTACCGTCAGTCGTAATAATGTTGTGGCCAAGCAGCTTTTTCAGATCTGGATATTGTATTGGCGATAACACTTCATCACCAATACCCAAAGCAATATCACCACCTTGATAGTTTTCGACAATCTGCGGCTTAACATCTTTACCCGAAGCATCTGGCGCTGTATCCATATGTGCGATAAAGCCAATGGCTGGCACATCATGATCAACATTTGATGGTAGGCGAGCCATCAGGTAGCCATTCTCATCCAGCTCGACATCGCATAGGTCGAGTTCGATCAGTTCATTTTTTAGCTGTTCTGCTAGTACTCGCTGCCCTTCGGTACTTGGGCAGTGGGCGGCTGATGAGTTAGATTGAGTCTCAAAGCTCACATAACGCAGAAATCTCTCAATTAATTTATCCATGTCCCACTCATTATTGTTTGGTCAGCCTGAAGTGCTGATTCTTGTACAAGGCGAAATACAAATAAGGCTCGCCCCAGAAAATTCCTGACAAGTATCATGGAGGCGGCAGCAAAATGAATTGCGATGAATCAGTTTTTTAGTGGAATGTATAAATTTATTCCAATAATTGAGACTCATATAGCTAAACGGCCAAACACAACGTACCGAAATCACCATGGCTACAAGCTAATGCCGCTAGCTCTCATACTTTGCATATGCAAAATCACATCTTCCGCTTTCATTGAAGGGTCATTGAAGAAGCGGAACAATTCGCTCGAAGCCGCCTTTTGGATGATAGGGCTGACGGCCATGGAATCAATCATACTCGGAACTAGCGTACCTAACTGCTCTGCGGTATTAAAATCACGCATGGCTTGCTGCGAGCAAGCATTAAAACCAGCCAACGACACATCCGTACGTGCCGGTATGGCTCCCTTAACTAAGTTAAACTCGCGCAGAAACTCAGGGCTGGAAACAACCTCGGCAATCTGGTTTGCTCGCTCACTACTTAACAGAGGGCTCTTAAATAGCGCAAAACTATCCATATTGTAGATGAAACCAGGCTGGTTCGACGGCGTTGGATAACAAGAGATAAAATCAGGGAATTGTCCTTCAATGGCCATCAGCTCGCCCGCAACCCAATCACCTGTAATTTGAAATGCCCGCTTTCCTGATAGCAAATCCTGTGTCGCCTCTTCCCAGCGCTGGCTAGTCAGATCCTGCAGCACAAGTGAGCTGATCTGTCGAAATTTATCCAGTGCCTCAAGGGTCAACGGGCTATCCAACACGTCAGGTTCAAGCTCAATAAACGCTTTGCGATAATAATCAGGACCACCCAAACCAAACGCAATATTTTCAAACAATTGAACAACTTGCCAAGGTTCATTACCCAATGCCAAAGGAGCGACACCGCGTTGCTTCAGCTGGGTAAAAACCTCAATCATTTGATCCCACGTTTGTGGGACCTTGAGTTGAAACCTATTCAGGACATCATGGTTAACCCATATCCAGTTCAGGCGGTGAATCGTTATAGGCACGGCGACATATTCGTCTTGGAACTGGTGGATGTTACGGATAAATGGTAATAAGTTTTTATCCCATTGACTATTGCTGGCTACAGTATCAAGTGAGTGTAAAAAGCCTAATGCTGCCCATGATTTAATTGCAGGCCCTTCTAACTGGGCCATATCAGGTGGGTTACCAGCGATAGCCCGTGCTTGAAGTATCGATTTGGCCGTATTTCCTCCACCTCCCTGAATAGGTACATTCATCACGTCAAAGCCCGCTTCTTGTAAAGCGTGCTTCACAACCCCTGCAGACTTTGCTTCCCCTTGCGAAGTCCACCAATGAAGAAAGTGGACCTCTTGCCTTGCTTGCGCAGAGAATACACTCCCAACAAGTAACGCTAAAATTATCAATCTCATACATCTCTCGCAAACAATAACTGGACTTCAAGTCCCTGTTCCTGATGGTTCCTAAGCTTAAGATCACCACCATGGGATCTGGCAATACTTCTCGAAATCGTTAACCCCAGGCCCGATCCTTTATCATCATCCCGGTTGGCTCGGTAATAAGGTTCGAACACTTTCTCAAGTAACTTATTGTCGATACCTGGTCCATAATCACGGATAATTAATTTCAGGTAATCAGATGAGTCCTTGATATGGATATCGACCTTAGTGCCATACAGCACAGCATTGTCTATCACATTATAAATACACCGTTTGATAGCAATCGGCTTGCCCAGGTACTTCACATGCTGTAGGTCAATCAGTTCGACACAATGAGTATCACGGTTATAGTAGTCTGCGCAGTTATTCAGCAACTGCTGAATATCAATCCATTCTGGCTCCTCGTGTATATCAGTATCTCGAATACACTGAAGAGCCCCTTTCAGCATTAGATCAACTTCATTGAGTAATTTCTCAAACCGCAGCTTTGTTTTTTCATCATCCAGCATTTCGGTACGTAATTTTAAGCAGGCCAAGGGGGTCTTGAGATCATGCGAGATCGAGCTAAACAACATTTCCCGATCCCGAATATAGGCTCTTACCCTGCGATTCATCTTGTTAAATGCATGGACTGCACTGCGGGTTTCTTTACTGCCCTCTTCTTTTATTTCAGTGGTTGTAAACTGCGCTCCCATCAACGTAGCCGCCTTTGCTAGTGACTTTATCGGCCTGATTTCTCTTTGTAAGATCAATGCAGTACATAACATGAGCAATATAGATGTTACTGCAAGGAACAATATCTGACGTTTATCGATAAATTGGCTTGTTAATGATGAAAATGGTACGGGTAATACTGATGCAATATAGAACCACTCTTGATCTGACATTTCAATTTGCATGACAACGATAGGTAAATCTAACTCACCAAGCACCAGGCTATATTTCGTCCATATTTCCGGCAATTCGGCTAACTTTATTCCAGAATTAAATACGCGTATGTCATCTCTTCGCGTAATAGTCACGTGTACATTTTTGGCTAATGATAGCCTTTCAAATAAAACATTCGCGGTAAATTCAGAAAGCCACTGCGTAAAAGTAAGATCTGGAATGTCATCAATATCAATTTTTTTATTATTTATAGAGATAAAAAATCGAGTCCCACCGGCTTCCCTTAGTTGGTTTAATATAAGGTGCCGATAATTGATAGGAAGAGATTGAAAGTAGTTATATGTATCGGCTGCTGCATTCGAGATATTCAGCATGGTATTTTTTGCATTTTCTTCCTTTGTAGCCGCATTCGTTTGATACCAAATTACACCCGCAAGCAATTCCGCAATAACAATCGTGACCAATAGCGTGATACCAACTCGAAACGTAATAGATTTAAAGTACCCTAATCTCACTTAACTATCCCCGGCTTAACTCTTACACGTCATGCAATGAATCAACGGCAAGCATATAGCCCTTATTTCTGACGGTAATAATGATTGAGCGGTCATCATCATGTAGATGCTTGCGCAGCCGGCTCATTTGCACATCTATGCCCCTTTCCATCGGCTCTACATCACGCCCCCAGACACACTGCGCGATTTCATCCCGGCTAAATAACTTGTTCGGGTGCTGCAGTAATAAACTCAGCAAAGAAAAGTCAGCACCGGAAAGCTGCACAACCTCACCATTGGTATGTACTAACTGTCGTTTTACCGTATCAAAAGTCCAATCCAGGAAACCGATTTTACGGTTAAGCGGTGCATTTGAACTGAATTGGCTTCGGCGAAGCAACGCCTTAATTCTAGCTAGGAGCTCTCTGGGACTGAACGTTTTAGTTATGTAATCATCCGCGCCAATTTCAAGTCCTGCTACACGATCAACTTCATCACACACGGCTGTCAGCATAATAATAGGAACATGTGACTTTAGGCGTATTTTACTGCAAAGAGTCAAACCATCATCACCTGGCAACATGATATCCAGCACAGTTAGATTAGGTTCTTGCTTATTAAAATGCTGCCACATTTCATCACCATCAGCAGCCGTAAGTACATTAAAGCCTGAACGCCCCAAATATTCGCTCAGGGCATCACGAATTTCTTCATTGTCATCAACAACCAATATCGTTTTCGTTTCCAAAGCGTTATCTCAACAAGCTAAAATTTCACGTTTTATACGTGCCGAATATATTTGACGCAGGGTATTTTATCAGTAAGCCAACTCAACAATAACTTTATTTTTAAATTGGTTTGTAAGCATTCTCTTACAAACGCATAACCATAAGTTACCTTAAGCCATCCTTATTTTATTAATGTAGTTCCTGAAAGTTAGTACATATAAATAAGGACTATTATTATGATCAGCTCCACCTTTGGTCTACTACAACGAATCGGGCGGTCGCTTATGCTGCCTGTCGCGGTATTGCCTATAGCAGGCTTATTGCTTGGTATCGGCTCCGCTAATTTTTCATGGTTGCCAACTATCGTTTCGGACATTATGGCAATGTCAGGCGATGCCGTATTCAGCAACCTCGCACTCATCTTTGCGATTGGTGTGGCACTTGGCTTAAGTGATAACGATGGTGTCGCAGGCCTGGCGGCAACAGTCGGTTTTGCCATTTTGACCGCGACAATGGGTGTAATGGCAAAGCTTCATGGCATCGAAACGGCCACTGTAATCGGCATCCCAACCATTAATACCGGCGTATTTGGCGGGATCATTATTGGTGCGATTGCCTCAGTGATGTATAACCGTTTCTATAATATTCGCTTACCTGAGTATTTAGGCTTCTTCGCTGGGAAACGTTTTGTCCCTATTGTTACAGGGATCAGTGCCATTGCACTGGGTGTAATCATGAGTTATATCTGGCCGCCAATCGGTAACATGATTAACACGTTTTCCCATTGGGCGGCATACCAAAGCCCGACTCTAGCATTTGGTATCTATGGTTTCGTCGAGCGTTCGCTGATCCCATTTGGGCTCCACCATATCTGGAATGTCCCTTTCTTCTTCGAAGTGGGTGAATACATTAATCCTGAGACAGGCGCCGTGATAAAAGGTGAAATCCAACGTTATCTCGCAGGTGACCCAACCGCTGGTAACCTTGCTGGTGGTTACATGTATTCCATGTGGGCATTGCCTGCTATTGGCTTGGCGATTTACCGTTCTGCCCGTCCTGAAAAACGCGCACTTGTAGGCGGTATCATGGCCTCTGCTGCGTTAACTTCCTGGTTGACAGGTATTACGGAACCAATGGAATTCTCGTTCCTATTCGTTGCGCCAGTCCTTTATGTTATTCACTGCATCTTTACCGGAATTGGTTTTGCGCTTGTCAGTGCACTGGATATCCACCACAGCGTCACGTTTGCTCACGGTGCTATCGATTTCTTAATCTACTATCCACTGTCACAAAACGCTTGGCTATTTATCATCATTGGTCCTCTATGGGCGCTGATGTACTACACTGTATTCCGCATTTTAATTGCCAAGCTAAACCTGATGACACCAGGACGCGAAGCCGATGAAGAAGATATCAGCCAGATAGCAGAGATTGGTACTGAGCTTGCCGAGAAACTGGTCGATAGCCTTGGTGGCAAAGTAAATATAAAAAATGTCGATGCCTGTATTACCCGCCTTCGTGTGACATTACACGATATTAAGCAGGCTGATATTGATGGCATTAAAAAGTTAGGTGCAAGAGAGGTATTGGTCATTGGTGACAGCTTGCAAGCCATCTTTGGTACGCAGTCTGACAACATTAAAACTGAAATTAATCAGGTATTAGTTGGAAGTAACTAACCATTCCCCCTAAAAAAATCGGCCTAAATAATAATTAGGCCGGTTTTTTCTACTTAATGATTAGCTTTCTTTTGGAATCCACGGCGTTACCTTCACTGCTCGCTGAGGAAGTCGAACCTCTTCACCTTCGGTGAGCTCAGCCAGTTTAATGACTGCCTTATTGTCTTTAACCGTGATGCTATCGCCGTCTGACAGACGAATCGGCTCGTTAACATCACTTGCAAAGTGAACCACAACGCCACCGACTTCCGGCATAAACCAACTAGAGAACATCCCGCCTAAACCTGACAGCAAGTTGTCCATCTGCGGAGCCAGTGCGGCGATTTCAGCTTGATTGATGCTGTGACCATAATCTTTGTTCGCAATAACCTGCATAGAGAGATCACAGGTGATGCCATCATCAATGACAAACGTCACATCGGGATTCGCCTGACGAAGATTGGTATCGATAGGAACAACCAGCTCATTATTCTCAGGGATCACCAGTTCTTCATAATGCTCTTCTTTTCGCATCGAACCTTTGTGTACTGTGCAAACATCACCGTTTTCCTGATTTAACAAGAAAAAGGCAATACGTACATCATCATGGCCTTCTTTGACATTTTGTTTTAACTTGCCGTAGAGCGAGCTATAACGCATTTCAATGTTTTGAGCAGAAGCGTCTTGAGCATAGACAGACGCTGTGGCGAACATGCCAGCTAAAAGCCAATGGGTTAACTTCATCCTTTATCCTTGGCGCCAATATTTATTGTTATGTTTGATCATGGATTGTATTTCATCTACATACGCATGACCACGTTCTGAATAACGGCTCAGTCCTTCAGCAAGCTTTGTACCTTCGATCAACTCACCGGCACTGCGTTGAGCTGCCCGAATATCACGTAAGTCAGCATAAGCACGATTTCGATTCACGTTCATGAAGTAAGCTTGTACCGACAAATAGGCTGAATCAAAAACGGCCACTTCATGGGTCGCGCCTTCGGTTCGTGATGCCGGAACTAAACCACAACCTGCACGATAACACCATTGACCAAAATAGTTATTACCTTCAACAGCAAAGCGTGATGTTCCCCACCCCGATTCATTTGCCGCCTGGCTCAAAACGAGGGCTTCAGGCAAGACATCGACACGGTTTAACATTTTATCAAGCCACGCATCTGTGACAGCGTCACCGTCAAGGGAGACTTGATACATCCTGCCGAGCTTGATGGCATACTCACGCTCTTCGCTATCGATGGTTTTGCCGGATTCTAGTGTTGATTGAATGCTCAGCAAAAACTGGCGTTCTCTGTCAATGCGCTTGTTTTCATGTTCAACAGCAGGCCGTAGAAAATCAAAGAAAGCGGCTTTCTTCTGATTAACATCCGTAAATGCACGGAAATCAGGTTTTGAAGAAAATAAAGCCTTGATCTCTGTGTCGTCGATGCCTTGTGTTAAACCATTTTTAGTCGGCGTTTCACCACAAGCGGCTAGGCCAGTGATCAGCGCCAATAGCGCCAGTTTTCTTGTTTTTATTATCACGCGTCAAAGACCTTAGAATCATCCTTTGTTGAATTGCTGTCATCACTGCCTTTCTTCATTGTGGTTACCTGAAGCGTAATACCAAACAAATTACGATAGATAATGCCTTTTACATTGAAGAAGAACGGGATGGTCCAAATTAAACCAATACCGGCAGTTGCAAACGATATGAAGAACAAGATCAGTACAGCAAGATAGATGGCCGTCATCGGCATCAATTTTCTCACGGTCGCAACCAGTGAATACTGTATGGCTTTAAGCGGTGTTATGCGCTTTTCACACACTAGAATAATCGCCATGCTAAAGCCCATCGACAAGAACAAGCCAATCAGCGGGAAGACGGCATTGCCAATGCCTTGTAGCGAAGAAGTCAACAGCATAGTGATGACGGAAACCAAAGTGAATGGAAAACCTTTTACAAGATGGCTTGGTTTTGTCGGCAGGCCAACAGCATGGTTCAATGCCATTAGGCTAACACCCACATACAAGGGCGCACTCAGTACATCTGACCAGAAGTTAGCCATATACCCGGCCTGAACAATATCTGCGGAAATTTCACCACCTGTGATAATTGCATCAAAGAAAAGAGACGCATCACCGAGCTGCACCTGCAAGCCAAGCAGTAAAAGGGCAACCTGAGCCAGAAAAAGGCCGATGATTGCCGGGAAAAAGGATATGAAATTTTTGGCCGTTACCTTCCAGGCTTCCTGAAGTACTGCAAAAGCCTGAAGTTCAGTGTCACCCTTCATGGCTTTATCAATCGAGCCACCGACATGGAAAGTTTTGTTGTTCATTCTATTTTCATCAACGAATCAGTAATCATAGTGCCGTGATTGTACGCTAGCTGGCCTGTATATAAAAATCGAAGTAAAGATTAAATGTTTAACGCTTATGAAAAGGGCTTACTAGCCTATGCAATTGCATGAAATTTTTAATCTATGCTTATAGCCACGGCGATTGGCTGTGCTAATAGGTTTGCTCTTGTTTTTATAGAAAAAAACATCGCTCATAACAATGATCAATTCAATTGTTATGCACGCAATAATATAAGGCCAAATTTGTACTAAAAAAACCATGAAAAAACGCTTTAATTTACGAAGTTAGAGGTCTATTATGCGCCTCCTAAAATTAGCCTTAGTTTTGGGGATGACAAAGTGAACCCCCAAGGTGGAGATGACGTAGAATTGAACGCTGCACAAACAACTAAAACGCCAGTGATTCAGCTGAAAGGGCTGAGCAAGAGTTTTGATGGAAAGCAAATCATCACTGGTCTTGATCTAAACGTTAATAACGGTGAGTTCCTAACTATCCTTGGCCCGTCGGGCTGTGGTAAAACGACCGTATTGCGCCTCATTGCTGGTTTTGAAAACGCTGATGCAGGTCAGGTAGTCATTGCCGATAAAGACGTCACGAAGATCCCTGCCGAACACCGCCACGTCAATACCGTATTTCAAAGCTATGCGCTTTTCCCACATATGACCGTGTTCGACAATGTCGCGTTTGGTTTGCGCATGCAGAAAGTTGCAGAGAGCGAAATTGAACCTCGCGTCATGGAAGCGCTGTGTATGGTGCAGCTTGAAACATTCGCTTCTCGTAAACCCCATCAGCTTTCCGGTGGTCAGCAACAGCGTGTTGCGATTGCCCGTGCTGTTGTCAACAAGCCGAAAGTATTACTGCTAGATGAATCACTATCAGCACTGGATTACAAATTGCGTAAGCAGATGCAGATTGAGCTCAAGCAGCTACAGCGCAAACTGGGTATCACCTTTATTTTCGTTACTCACGATCAGGAAGAAGCCCTGTCAATGTCTGATCGCATCATCGTTATGCGTGACGGTAACATCGAGCAAGACGGCTCACCCCGTGAGATCTACGAAGAGCCTAAGAACCTATTTGTTGCGCGATTTATTGGTGAGATCAACGTTTTTGATGCCACGGTTAAAGAACGTCTGGATGAAAGCCGTATTCTGGCTAATGTTGAAGGCCGCTCGTCTCTGATCCATTGCAAAATACCTGTT
Organism: Photobacterium sp. HL06; assembly: GCF_059552575.1. Taxonomy (NCBI): domain Bacteria; kingdom Pseudomonadati; phylum Pseudomonadota; class Gammaproteobacteria; order Vibrionales; family Vibrionaceae; genus Photobacterium; species Photobacterium sp. HL06. Next base: position 1,945,670 of record NZ_CM183914.1, on the reverse strand, counting down.
AACAGTGGCGATCAAGTCAAAGTACTGCTCCGTCCTGAAGATATTCGCCTGGAAGAAATCAACAATGACGATAGCGCGAATGGCATCATCGGTTACGTACGAGAGCGTACCTACAAAGGTATGACTCTGGACTCGGTGGTTGAACTGGAGTCAGGTACCTCAGTAATGGTAAGTGAGTTCTTCAATGAAGATGATCCTGATGTCGACCACTCGCTTGATCAAAAAGTGGCTGTTACCTGGGTAGAAAGTTGGGAAGTGGTGCTCGCAGATGAAAAAGACGCTTAATCTTCAGAATATCATCATCACCGTTATCGTCAGCTGGCTGGTACTGTTTGTATTCATGCCAAACTTGATGATCATCGGAACCAGTTTTCTGACCCGTGATGATGCAAACCTGATCGAAATGACGTTGACGCTTGATAACTATATTCGGTTATTCGATCCGCTGTACGCCAAAGTCATGCTGCATTCGTTCTATATGGCGCTGGTGGCCACATTGCTTTGCTTGGCGATTGGTTACCCATTTGCTTACGCGATTGCCAAAATGCCAGAGAAATGGCGGCCATTCATGTTGTTTCTGGTGATTGTTCCATTTTGGACTAACTCCCTGATCCGAACCTATGGCCTAAAGATCATGCTGGGTACCCGCGGGGTTTTCAACAATGCCCTACTCTACCTGGATATTATCGACAAACCGATACGCATTATGTACACCGAGTACGCGGTGATGGTCGGCCTGGTTTATATCCTGCTGCCATTTATGGTGTTGCCACTCTACTCAGCAATCGAAAAGCTTGACCATACCTATATCGAAGCAGCCCGTGATCTAGGTGCCAACAAGCTCCAGACCTTTGTAAAAGTGATTATTCCGCTAACAATGCCAGGTATTATCGCAGGCTGCCTGCTGGTATTACTGCCTGCACTGGGCATGTTCTACGTCTCAGACTTACTGGGTGGCGCGAAGAACCTATTGATAGGTAATGTCATTAAAAGCCAGGTACTCAATGCCCGTGACTGGCCGTTTGGCGCAGCAACAAGCATTGCCCTGACCATGGCGATGGCCATCATGTTATACGCCTACTACCGAGCAGGTAAGTTACTTAACCGTAAAGTGGAACTGGAATAATGGGACGCGCTTTTAAATTCAGTCTGATGGCTGTGGTGTATGCCTTCTTGTATACACCGATTATTATTCTGATCGTGAACTCATTTAATGCCAGCAAGTTTGGTATGAAATGGGGCGGCTTTACGACTAAGTGGTATGAACATCTGGTCAATAATGACAGCCTGATGCAAGCGGCATGGCACTCACTCAATATTGCGGTTTTTTCTGCAACTGCAGCTGCCATTATCGGTAGCCTGACAGCCGTTGCCTTGTTCCGCTATCAATTTCGCGGCAAGCGCTTTGTCAACGGCATGCTGTTTGTCGTGATGATGTCGCCGGATATTGTTATGGCAATCTCACTACTGGCGTTGTTCATTTTGGTTGGCGCAGAGCTGGGATTTCTAACACTGCTACTATCTCACATCACGTTCTGCTTACCCTTCGTGGTCGTGACTGTCTATAGCCGCTTGAAAGGCTTTGATGTGAAGATGCTAGAAGCGGCACGAGATTTGGGTGCCAGCGAATGGGTGATCCTGAAGCAAATCATTCTGCCATTAGCTAAACCAGCAGTCGCAGCCGGTTGGCTACTCAGCTTCACCCTGTCTCTGGATGACGTCATTGTGAGTTCATTTGTAACCGGCCCCGCTTATGAAATCCTGCCGCTGAAGATTTACTCAATGGTTAAAGTTGGTATCTCACCAGAAGTCAATGCTCTAGCTACAATCATGCTCATCGTTTCTCTGTTCCTGGTCATTTGCTCGCAACTACTAGCAAGGGAAAAGATAAAGTAAGCAACTAGATTATTTTCTAGGGCTTAAAGCTGGTCAGTAATTCCACATTCAAGGCAACCAAGCAATATTTGGTTGCCTTACTTGTTATCCCTTCTGCTATAATCTCCTTTAAATTCCCCTGTTTAGAACCATATATAAAAGATGAAGGTTAGCTCTTTGGAGTACGCTTATGTCTTTTTTACATGTAGGAGAAGCGGTAAGTACTGAACTTTTTATATGCCTTTAGTTAACAATAGGGGTATATCCATTTGTTTAGTTCATTCGCTAGAGATAACTCTCAATACATCCTGATAGTTAGGAGCACAATAAAATGAAAAAATGGTCTTCTTTAGTGGCCGGTGGTGTTTGCGCAATGGCAATGTTCTCAAATGTTGCAACTGCTGCAGATGAAGAGCTGTATTTCTACAACTGGTCTGAATACATTCCTAGCGAAGTATTGGAACAGTTCACGAAAGAGACTGGCATCAAGGTTATTTATTCGACTTATGAGTCAAACGAAACCATGTATGCCAAGCTAAAAACCCACGGTGAAGGCTATGACCTAGTCGTTCCTTCAACTTATTACGTCTCTAAGATGCGTGATGAGGGTATGCTTAAGAAAATTGATCGCTCCAAGCTATCAAACTTTGATGAGCTAGATCCGAACTTCCTGCAAAAGCCATTTGATCCGGAAAATGACTACTCTATCCCATACATCTGGGGTGCGACCGGCATCGGTGTGAACACAGAAATGATGGATAAATCAGAAATCAGTTCTTGGAGTGATTTCTGGGATCCTAAGTGGGAAGGCCAGCTAATGATGATGGATGATGCCCGCGAATTCTTCCACATTGCACTACGCAAACTAGGTTACTCGGCCAATACGCAAAATCCTGAAGAGATCAAAGCCGCTTACGAAGAGCTGAAAAAGCTGATGCCAAACGTACTGGTATTTAACTCAGACTACCCTGCTAACCCATACATGGCAGGAGAAACCACTTTGGGTATGCTGTGGAACGGTTCAGCCTATATGGCTCGTCTGGAAGGTGCTGCAATTGAAATCGTATGGCCAAAAGAAGGTGCTATCTTCTGGATGGATAGCCTGTCTATTCCAGCTGGCGCGAAAAATGTAGATGCGGCACACAAAATGATCGACTTCCTGCTCCGGCCGGAAAATGCAGCTAAAGTAGCCCAGGAAATTGGTTACCCAACCCCAGTAGGAACAGCGAAGAAGCTGCTACCTGCTGAATTTGTTAATGACACAAACATCTACCCACCACAAGAAGTGTTGGATGCAGGTGAATGGCAAAACAGCGTAGGTACGGCCAATACTCTCTACGAAGAATACTACCAGAAGCTAAAAGCTGGTCAGTAATTGCCAATGGCTCAAAAGCAAAAGCCTCGCTAGTTAGCGAGGCTTTTTTGATTAACGTTCCCACTCTAAGCTCAGTTCTGTTACGAACCCAAAATTTCTTTCACAAACTCTGGAACAAGCACTGATGCCGGACCGTAGCGTTTTTCAGCAAATTCACTTTCTACTTCGCTTGGTTCGAGGTTTAGCTCAACGGTATGTGCCCCATGCATTGCTGCTTCATGAACAAAACCTGCCGCTGGATATACTGCGCCAGACGTACCAATTGAGATAAATAAGTCAGCTTCCATAAGAGCATCATGGATGCGGTCCATACCGATTGGCATTTCACCAAACCACACCACATTAGGACGCATTGGAGCTGGCATCTGACAACAGTGACAGTGATCATCAAGAGAAATATTTCCACTCCAAGCGACACTCTGCCCTGTCTGGCTACACTGCGCCTTAAGCAACTCCCCGTGCATATGAATAATATTGGCAGTCCCTGCGGCTTCATGCAGGTTATCAATGTTTTGCGTAACAACTGTTACTTTTCCATTAAGCTCTCGTTCCAGCTTTGCCAGAGCAAGATGTGCCGCATTCGGTGCAACAGTGCCACTCTCCAACTGCTGACGTCGTTGGTTATAGAAGTCTTGAACAAGAGATGGGTTTCGATGATACCCTTCAGGCGTAGCCACATCTTCAATATGATGATTTTCCCACAATCCATCTTGATCACGGAAGGTACGAATGCCCGATTCAGCTGAAATGCCAGCACCGGTCAGAATAACGATGTTACGATACGGGAAAAGCATAGATACGTCCTTTTCAGCTTGTATAAGCTAGTTATATCATTGTTTTCATATGGTTATAAGTTAAAAGTGTACGACATTAGTCTAATGTTAGTAAGTTCAAGATATAAAGTTATAGTGCGTTAGGTTTGATGTCTATACCTCTTCAGATAAATAATCCCTTCACTTATACTTTAGCGTTCAAGCTTAAAGCTCTCTAACTTCTTAAATTTTATCAATAAAAAAGCCGATGAAGTTACCCTCACCGGCTTTCGTTCTCTCACCAACTATGGAGATAATCTTATTTGATCACGTGACTAAACATTATCCTGAGTTGGTTTACCCATCTTCTCTGTCTCGATTTTCTCATCATAGCCAGGCTGGTTTTCAGGTAAGTCTTTTACTTCTTCATACCATAGGTCATGGTGTTCTTTGGCCCAGGTCTCGTCAACTTCCCCGGTGATCATGCCATCCAGTGCAGCTTCCATCCCAAACAGGCCAATATAGATATGGAATACAAAACCACAGATTAGTATTAAAGCGGAGAACATGTGAACCAGGTTCGACAGCTCCATATCACGGCGAGTTTGATCAAAGATTGGGAAATCCAGAACAAAGCCACTTACGGTAATAAAAATACCGAAGAAGATCAGCAACCAGAAGATAGCCTTCTCACCACCGTTCGAAAACCCAGCAGATGGGTGTGTCCCTTTGTGCTTGCCTACCATGCCGCCCATCTTCATGAACCACTTAACATCCACCATATTGAAGATACTCTTGCGCCACCATTTAACCAAAACAGTAAACAGCAGAATCGCAAAAATAGGGCCAATATAGTTGTGGTATTGCTTGGCAATGTAGATAACCCAACCCCAAAGCTCGGTAGGAACAACGGGCTTAATAAAGTGTTTGCCATAAACTAAGGTCAGCCCACTAAAAGCCAGTGTCAGAAACGTAAACGCCATGCTCCAGTGCAGCGCTCGATCCATGCGGCTCCAGCGTTTGATCTTACGCCCCGTTTTGGGCTTGCTCAATTTTAGCGGGCCAACGGTAACATAAGCCAAAGCAACCAAAGCCAGGCTGCCAAAAATAGCCAACGCCCCCAATGGTGACATCCACTTTTCTTTGAGAATAAACCATGTCTGCCCCGGTACGGAGATCAACACTCCATGCTCCGGTGACTGTGATGTGGTATACCCTTCCTGACCATCCTTGACCATGCGCCAATAGTCAGCACCTGCAAAACCTACGATTTCTTTCTGAACCACAGATTCACCCAAGCGCTTATTATCAGTGTGTTGGCTCGTTTCACTGCTGGCTAACACTGACAGCGAAAATGTCAGCGCGAATGCAGTAACCAGTAATGTAAACCAGCGTTGAATTCGCTTAGTCATTAAAACTCCCGACTGTTTTAACAAACAGTTTTTATACCAATCTGAATAAGTAACTGGTGATTTAAACCATGAAAAATGACCAGGTATTTGCGTCGACAGGTATTGCTTAACAATGGTTTCAGCCTGTAAACAGGCTGAAACCGTTCAGTGTATTAACACACTGGATTTATAATGGTGATTAGGCTTTACGCTCTTTGCCTGCATCATAGGCAAGGTCGTCTACATTTGCCCAGCCAGCTTCTTTGGCACCACGAGCCACAACACGCTCACGATAGATGTCAGAAACTTTCGCCGCATCACCCGCAAGCAGTGCCTTGGTAGAACAAAGTGATGCACACATTGGCAGCTTGCCTTCTGCAATACGGTTAGCACCGTACTTCTGCTTTTCTTCATGTGAACCAGGCTCTACACCCGGGCCACCTGCACAGAACGTACACTTGTCCATTTTGCCACGCTCGGCAAACGCACCCTGTTTAGGGAACTGAGGCGCACCAAACGGGCAGGCAAACAGGCAGTAGCCACAACCGATACAAAGATCTTTGTTATGGCGCACAATGCCGTCTTCAGTCTGCTCGAAACAATCTGCCGGACAAACCGCCATACAAGGCGCATCACTACAATGCATACAAGCCACAGAGATTGAGGTTTCACCTGGCTCACCATCGTTGAGAGTAACAACGCGGCGACGCTGGATGCCCCACTCTAGCGCATCATCGTTTTCGTTTTTACAGGCGGTAACACAACCGTTGCACTCGATACAACGTTTAGAGTCACAAAGAAATTTCATACGTGCCATCAGAATGACTCCTTACGCTTTAGAGATCTTACATAGGGTTACTTTTGTTTCCTGCATCTGGGTAACAGGATCGTAGCCGTATGTGGTTGCAATGTTTGCTGATTCGCCAGAGACGAACGGTGCAGAACCTTCTGGGTAATTACCGCGTAAGTCTTCGCCCTGGAACTTACCGCCGAAGTGGAACGGAATAAATACCAAGCCCGGTTTCACGCGGCGAGTCACCATTGCCTTAACATGGATGCGGCCCTTCTCGGCACCTTCAACCCAAACCATGTCACCGTCACGGAAGCCAAGATCGTTGGCATCTTTCGGGTTCACCTCAACAAACATCTCTTGCTGCAACTCGGCCAGCCAAGGGTTTGAACGGGTTTCATCACCGCCGCCCTCGTACTCAACCAGACGGCCAGAGGTAAGAATGATTGGATATTCGCCAGACACGTCTTTGTCCTGGATAGACTTGTAGAGTGTTGGCAGGCGGAACATCGCTTCACTGTCATTCCAGGTTGGATAATCAGCAACCAGATCACGGCGCGGGGTATACAGTGGCTCACGGTGTAGCGGCACGGCATCCGGGAAGGTCCAGACTACCGCACGTGCTTTGGCGTTACCGAAAGGAATACAGCCATGTTTGATGGCAACTCGCTGGATACCGCCAGACAGGTCAGTTTTCCAGTTTTTGCCTTCTGCTGCGGCTTTCTCTTCAGCAGTGAGATCGTCCCACCAACCAAGCTGCTTGAGCATCTTGTCGCTAAATTCCGGGTAACCATCTTCCAGCTCACAGCCAAGCGAATAACTGTCATCAGCCAACAGGCTTTCACCGTTACGCTCAACACCGAAGCGGGCACGGAAGTTACCGCCGCCCTGGGCAACCGTCTTAGACGTATCATAAAGAATGTGGGTACCAGGGTGCTTCATTTCGGCAGTGCCCCAGCAAGGCCAAGGCAGGCCGTACGTTTCACCGTCAGCCACGCCACCTTCCGCTTCCAAGCTTGTCTTATGGAAGGTATGCCAGTTTTTCTGGTGCGCTTTCAGGCGCTCAGGGCTCTGGCCGGTATAACCAATCGTCCACATCCCCTTGTTGAATTCACGGGTAATGTCTTCAATCACTGGCTGGTTGTTTTCAACCTTGATGTGCTTGAACAGCTGATCAGCAAGGCCTAGTTTCTTCGCCAGCAGGTACATGATCTCGTGGTCAGGCTTAGATTCGAACAGCGGCTCGATAACCTGGTCACGCCACTGGATAGAACGGTTAGTCGCCGTCACAGAGCCTGTGGTTTCAAACTGCGTAGTTGCAGGAAGCAGGTAAACATTATCAGTACGACCGTTCATGACCGCAGCCACACCCGGATACGGGTCAACGATAACCATCATGTCCAGCTTGCCCATGGCTGTACGCATTTCAGGGCCACGGGTCTGCGAGTTCACCGCGTGTCCCCAATAGAACATGGCGCGGATATTATCGTTCTGCTCAATGTTTTCTTTGTCTTCGAGGACACCATCAATCCAACGCGATACCGGAATACCCGCATTGTTCATTGGTTTCTTGCCGCGGTAGTCTGCCTGATCAAAACGGCCTTTCAGCCATTCGTAATCAACATCCCACACCCGTGACCAGTGCTTCCAGGCACCTGCAGACAGGCCATAGTAGCCCGGTAGGTTATCAGACAGTACGCCAAAGTCAGTGGCACCCTGTACGTTATCGTGACCACGGAAAATGTTGGCACCACCACCGGCTTTACCCATGTTGCCGAGTGCTAGTTCAAGGATGCAGTAAGCACGGGTATTGTTGTTACCCGTGGTGTGCTGGGTACCACCCATACACCAAACAACACAGCCCGGGCGGTTTTCAGACAGCATTTTCGCTGTTTTGTAAACTTCGGCTTCAGGCACGCCACTGACACGTTCAACTTCTTCCGGTGTCCATTTCGCGACTTCTGCACGAACGTCATCCATGCCCCAAACACGCTGGCGGATAAACTCTTTATCTTCCCAACCGTTTTTGAACACGTGGTAAAGTATGCCCCAGATGAACGCAACATCCGAGCCCGGGCGTAGCGAGACATAGTGATCCGCTTTGGCTGCAGTACGGGTACGACGCGGATCGGCAACGACAATTTTGCAGCTATTGCGCTCTTTGGCGATCAGGATATGCTGCATCGCTACCGGGTGAGCTTCAGCGGCATTCGAACCAATAAACAGAATCGACTTACAGTTATGCATGTCGTTCAGCGAGTTGGTCATCGCACCGTAGCCCCAGGTGTTGGCTACACCGGCCACTGTCGTTGAGTGACAGATACGTGCCTGGTGGTCAACGTTGTTGGTGCCCCACATTGAGACCATTTTACGGAACAGGTATGCCTGCTCGTTGTTATGTTTTGCCGAGCCCAGCCAGTACACCGAATCCGGGCCTGATTCTTCGCGGATCTTCAGCACTTGCTGGCTGACTTCATCCAGCGCCTGCTCCCAGCTCAGTTTCTTCCACTTGCCGTTAACCAGCTTCATTGGATACTTAACACGACGCTCACCATGGCCGTGTTCACGCAGCGCAGCACCCTTAGCACAGTGTCCACCAGCATTGAAAGGGTGGTCAAAAGCGGGTTCTTGGCCAGTCCAGACACCATCTTGTACTTCGGCGTAAATACCACAACCAACAGAGCAGTGAGAACAAATAGTACGCTTCACTTCAACCGGTGCGTTTGCATCAACGGATTTTGCTTCTGCTTTTTTCATCATACCCGGTGCAAACATGCTGGCACCGGCAACACCACCAGCAGCTGCCAGAGATGAATTACGGATAAAGGAACGACGAGAAATACCTAGCTGGTTTTCGTCCTTGCTCACTTTGTCGGAACGTTTAGTCAGTTTCATTTAGTGCTCCGTCTTACAAGGTTTCGTAGTAATCACGAACATGCTGAGTTTCGCGATAGCCTGTTGTATTGTTTTCATTCTTCTCTTCCGGCTTTTCAACGGCTGCCTGGGCGGCCGTTGTTGTACCGGCAGCAACAGCACCAGCAGCCACGGTCAAACCAATGTTTTTCAACAGTTGGCGACGGCTTTGATTGGGTTTATTTTGCTCACTCATGAAAGCTTGCTCCTTTATCGTTGTTCCTGTTCAGCTAGCTGAAGGAATCGATTATTTGATTTTTATATAATTACGTCGTAACAAAAACGAATTGAAACAAAAATTAGTTCGCTTCAATAAAACGCGTTTTTTCTACGGTCAAAAATTGCAATGCCAATTCAGCTACCGCGCAGTAAAACACTGCACTGCCAGCGGCTTTAGCATCGGCACAAAATTGTTCAAACCAGGTTGCGATATGGCGGTTAAAGAAGATTTTCTGACGATGTTCGTCCCCCTCCTCCACCAGCATGGCCATCACTTCAAGCAATGCTGCAATATGGTCTTCCGGCTCTTTCACCGACTCGTCGCGCTGAAAACCCAGCTGAGCTAAATCACGCCGCAAATGAGCCAGAGGCATTTCCATCAAAGATCCGGTCAAATACCAGGAACCAAACGGCACAATCTCACCGCGACCAATTCCGATAAACAGATCCTGATATTCTTCCTCGACAGCAATAAGGTTTGCCTTCTGCGCAGCCAATTTAAGTAGTGGCCAGGCTGCAGCCATCTCTGTGGTTTGATAGGTTGACGTTTCGACATCAAGATTAGAAAGCCAGTTAAGCACATTCTCGTCCGGTGCTTTACGCATCAAATGCGCTAGCATGGCATAGATCTCGATGCGAAGTGACGACTCTTCGTGTTGCGGCTTATTCACCAGTGGTTGTTCCATAATTTACTCCTTACACCCTTAGCTGACTTTCAGGATCGTCTTCAATCTTCGAAAACACATCGCGTACACGACAGTCTTCACACATAGACAATCGACGAATTGCCTCTCCCTGGAATTGAGAGTGGCTTTGTAACTTTTCAATCAGCATTTTCACCATGGATGCAGGTGCAAATGGTTTTCCACAGCTGGTACAACATGCCGCTTCTTCTTCATACACAACGCGAGCTTCCTGACGTGCTGCTTTATTCCAGTTAAGACCTGGTTTTAGAGCGATCACTTTTTCAGGACAAGCCTTTTCACACATACCGCATTGCACACAATCTTCTTCGATGAATAACAATCCCGGACGATCACCAATCGCATGCAGAGCACGTGTCGGACAAACAGCCACACATCCCATACATAACGTGCAATCATCAGATTGGCATTCCACCGAGCCATAAGGTGCATTGGTAGGTACATCTGAACGTTCAGGCTTTTTCTCTGCTGCGGTATAAAGCAGCTCCAGAACAGCAAACAGTTTTTCACGCTTAGTGCCTTCAATAGGCTCAGCAGCTGGAAGTAAAGCCGTATCGAATCCCGTAAATGATTCAGAATTTGCTAGATCAAATAGCGCAATTCGCTCCGCCTCGTAACCAAGCTCTGTTAAGAAAGTCTGAGCAATCGCAAGTTCATCAGATAGAACACGATCAATCGTGGCAGGAATATAGGCAGTATTGGTTGCCAGAAGCACTTGATGTGCACCATATGCCAAAGCACTAAACCAAGTATCAATACCCACGGTTGCCAATTCTTCCAGTGCAACAGGAATAACCGTTGAAGGAAGTTTGGCTAGCGCATTCACAACAGATTGTTCATCACGGTTTCCGTAAAGAAGAAGGGTTGGCGTTTTTCCATCTTCTTGCTGGTATCGGTTTAATAAGCGATAAACAAAATGCTGAGTATTGCCAGGATCTGGTAATGCATAGCTAATGGCTTCTGTAGGGCAAGCTGTTGCACATGTACCAACACCCTGACAAAGGTACGGATTGATTTCGATTGCATGACCATTGCTGGACAATGCGCCAGCCGGACAAGCGTCAACACAACGATCACAACCGCTCACACCACGAGATGAATGGGCACAAATATCAGGGTTCAAACGAAAATACTTTGGCTTATCAAAGGTTCCCAGCATATCGGGAAGATCTTCAATCACATTCGCCAAGTTTGCTTTTCCAGCACCAACAGCATAATAGCCCGGAGCCATAATTTCCGTTTTAGCAATCCCCTCTGCTGTCATATCAACAATCAGGTCAAAACAGTCACGACCAATGGCAACCTTTGCCAAATTCGCGGAAGTTTCAGTGACTGTCCCTTCTACTCGACATGTCACTTCAAACGCACCAAGGTAGCCTTTAACCGCAACCTCATTACTGAAGTACACGTTTTCGCTCTTCGACGCCGTATCCACTTTTTCTGTTGCCAGTTCTGGGACCAAGAGCGTTACAGAGTTCAATGATGAAAATTGTGATGCCAACGGAGCAATCGTTTCCTGTGCACCAATGACCAACACATTGCCGCGGCTTTCATAAGAAACCGTTGGCGGGATCAGGTTAGACAGCTCAACCGTACCTGCAATCGCAGCTTGTCGAGCCAGCCCGTTTGGATCAGAAAATGCTTCTAGTGTACTTTTTAACATTCTTATTCCTGTCTACTCGTCACCGTCAGTCAGTGCCGATTAAAGTGCCTTGTTTTATAAAGAGTTTTCAAAACAAGACCCTTCACGCCCTTTATAAGAGCAATAACCGAACCAACTTTTTACGGAATAAAATGACCTATAGGGAACTAAAGTCAGGAGGAGACAGTTTGGACAACCTACTGCGAGACAATTTGTCCCACACCTAGATTCATATTGCGCCAAAATGTCCCGATTATTTTTAAGGGTATATTTCCCTTTTTGTCCCAACTTAGCTTCTACTGCCTTATTTTTATAAACAGCTAGCTTTTATTTATGATTGATAACTAATAATTAGCTTGCTTCAGATGGCGGATCTAACTCGACAAACGACGGACCTATTGGTCCAGATTTCTGAACAGGATCCTGGACAGGTTCCTGAACAGCTTCCATTTCTAGATCGTTTGTAGAGGTAGGGATAGATGCCTGCCGATCGGTTAACTCTGCTTGCTCGGTTGGCGATGCCAATGTCTCAGCTTCTGCCAAATCCATTTCGACCGACTCCTCAGAAGCGGTGTGAGCAAGTTTTTCCGATACGTCCTCAAGCTTTTCAGAAGCTTGGTTCACCCAATTACGAAGCTGTTTGGTCACACTGGAATCCAAGGTAGGGACATTGGAAAAATCTTCCGTGTGATCATCCATATCACTGACATAATTAAACTCGTCAGAATGGAACAACTTGCGCAGTGCGGCTTTCTTAACGGACTTCTCTACGCCTGTTTTCATAAACGAAGTCACCCCACTCTCAAATGTCACATTGGTAACATCTTTCAATGTGAGGGTTGTTTCCTCGTCTGCAACATCAGATCCAACGACAGAGTCCGAGCCCGTTTCTGTCTCAAGGTTGCAAGCAGGAGCCTCAACATCACCTTCTGATGTTTGTTCTTTAATATCAGAATTTTGCGCATGGCATGAGCTTTCATCGAAAGCCTGCAGCGCCTCCGTTTCGGTGTCAGCAGGTTCTTCCCTCGCCGCTAGTTTTCGGCTTGACCAACGTTGGAAAAAATTAGTGGCCACTGGAGCGTCCTTTTTTGTCTTTGCTCTTGTTTTTACAACGCTTGCGCCTGAATTCGATTAATTCGCCATGACGGCCAATGAAAGCTTCCATCCAAGCCTGAACCTGAAGCGGAATTTGGATATGCAGTACTTGATAGTCCCCATCCATATAGCTTCCCGCAACGTTTTGCGCCGCCGTCATTAATAAAGGAGAAAGCTGTTCATTCTCTTCTTCGCACACAATGAATAAGTGCGGATCTTGGGAACTTAGATTAAATCGGTATTCACTGCGCTCATCGCGATAAAGCTCTAATGGCAGAATGTGCCCACCGTCAGATTGTGTGACTTGATCTTTTTTGTCTTGATCATAGAGACACACATCTTCAATTGACCAAGATAAGGTCGACCAGCGACCAATTTGCTTTTCCTCAGAGACCAGACGAAATGCTATTGGCCATATGGATTCATCTTTACGTAAATCTGACACATTCGCTCCTTAATCATTGCTCGTTACCTTTTAATAGGGCTTACTTAGCAAGTATCAGACCAACTTAAACGAATGGCGGATTTTGTATGTCCTCACCTTCAAGTATCGATCGTATATACTGCCGAACATCCCAATTCAATCGTCTTGAGTCATAGAGTTGGAATGAAGTTTGCTAGAATTCAACCATGATTAAACCGTTTTCAAATCAGCAGGAATCTTTGATGGGCCAACTGCCAAAAATCATTAAAACCAACTCTTCCGTTAATCAAACCATGACCGTTCAGGTAATGGATGAATACGGCGACATGATGGAAAAAGAAATCGCCTGCGAGCACCCCTTGACGGTTTACCTTAACTGGATTGAAGTCGTTACCCTGATGACACTTGGTGAACGCCCTTCTGCTCTCGTGCTTGGCTATTTGAAGAACCAGGGATTTATCGAAGACATCGAGGCGATCGAATCTTTGATCATCGACTGGGAAACCAACTCGGCCGCGGTGATCACCAAAGAAAATACCGACGGCCTTGAAAAGAAGCTTGGCAAGAAGACGGTTACCTCGGGGTGTGGTCAGGGCACCATGTTCGGCAACGTAATGAAAAAACTGGAAGGTGTGACGCTTCCTCAGCCGACAGTTCCTCAATCTAAACTATACGGCTTGCTGGAATCGCTCACTCATCACAACGAAACCTACAAGGCTGCAGGTGCGGTTCATGGTTGCGCCGTATGTAAAGACACGGAAATTTTGTCATTTGTGGAAGATGTAGGTAGGCACAACGCCGTTGATACCCTCGCTGGCGAAATGTGGCTAAAAGGTGAAACAGGTGAAGACAAGATCTTCTATACCACTGGCCGCCTGACTTCGGAGATGGTCATTAAAGTCGCGCAAATGGGGATCCCTGTTCTCCTGTCTCGCTCGGGCGCCACGCAAATGGGTTACGAACTGGCCCAAAAACTCGGTATTACCATGATAGCCCGTGCAAAAGGACATCGCTTCCAGGTCTACAACGGCCAGGAAAACCTGATCCTAGATATAAAAGGTGAGCAAGCAGAGCATCAGGTAGATGATCAACATAAGCCCGAGCACAAAGGCGAAAACGATCAAAGTTCTGCGGATATAAAGCAAGCCGGAGGCAATGTATAAATGTCCACCAGCTTTCCTGAGTTTATGAATGCCAAACTGGTCGCGGAATATCTCGATCTCAATGAAAAGAAGGTTTACGCCCTAGCCAATGATGGCTTGTTGCCTGCAACCAAGGTGACCGGGAAATGGCTGTTTCCCAAACCAATGCTCGATAAGTGGTTATTGGAGTCTTGCCATAATGGTGTACTCAATGATCGCCTTCTGATCGCAGGCTCTGATGATCCCCTACTTCAGATGGTTGTCGGCAATATGGCCAATCAACTCGGTAGTACTGCGCTTGTGGGATATACCTCAACAGGCACCCGTCAGGGTTTGTCGATGCTCAGTAAAGGGCATGTGGATATGTGCGCTATACACTGGGGCCATGCCGATGAAGCCCTGCTACGTCACCCTGCATTATTACAGCAATACCCAGGACATAAAAACTGGGTACTCATCCATGCCTTTGAACGACAGCAAGGTTTGGTTGTCAGCCATGAAATTGCTGATTGTGTTAATGCCCGATCACTGAACCCACAAGAGCTGCTTGCTTCTCGTTGGCGTTGGGCGCTTCGCCAGGAAGGAGCCGGTAGTATGCGGGCCCTTGGGGAATGGTTACATGGCCATGCCTACAACATCGAGATGTTAACCAAGGCTGATGTCTGTAATAGCGAACGCGAGCTTGCCTCAGCGATTGCACGTGGCCAAGCTGATGTGGGCTGTGCCAGCCAGAGTACCGCTGGTGAGTTTGGTCTAGGCTTTATCCCGCTTTGCCGGGAAGCCTTCGAGCTAGTCATTCCCAAGAACATTTATTTCCGGGCGCTGCAACAACAACTGATGCAGTCCCTCTCTGATCCCGAAGTACAGGCTAAAGGCGACCAGCTAGGAGGGTATAACTTCCAGCGAACAGGTAAGCAGGTTTGGAGTGCTAGTTAATAGCAGGCAAATATAGCGGGTTAGATGCAACTACAGATTAAATAGCGAGTCATTGTTCAGCGAGGAGGCAAATGCTTTCTCGCTTTTTGATTCTGAGAACACTAATGCATGCAAAATACCATTTTCGCTTGATGACCCCCTTGGAGAAAAGCCATCAATACCAGAATCAGCGCGACCACTGATAGGAAATGCAATCAAAAGCAACCTTTCTTTATATACCACCAGCTTTAATATAAATTGAAGCTTCGCACATAAAGGTTTCATCCTCGCGATAAGGATATGTAATGGGCACAACTTCATCATAGGCAAACTGATCAGAACATCATTCCTCACCATAGAACTGAACGACTTGAATTTTACTCAACCGCCGACATTATCTTTACTACCGCTAGTGATGTACTTTTAATTTGTCGCCCTCCCAAGAAGAGGTGGGTTTTCTGTTTCTGCCTCATGGGAATAATTTCATTTGAAGGAGCTAACATGAAGAAAATTGCAGTTTTCGGGAAGCCGGGCAGCGGAAAATCCACCATGAGTAAAGCGCTCGCATCAGCGACTGGGATACAGTTATACCAACTAGATTCGATAGTGTATAAGAAAAACGGTGAACGAGTAGAGCGCAAGACATTCGATGAAGCACATGAAAACATCTTGTTGGCTGATAGTTGGATAATTGATGGGTTTGGTCCTATTGCTTCATTTAATCAGCGTTTGGAAGCTGCTGATACGTTGGTTTACATTGATCTGCCATACCTAACTAGTTACTGGTTTGTGACCAAGCGACTTCTAAAAGGGCTCGTCGTAAGACCTGAAGGTTGGCCTGGTGGCAGCTCAGTACTGAAAGGTACTTTGGAAAGCTACAAAGTATTAAGGCTATGCCCAAAATTTTGGAACGAAGACTTTATACATAGGTTAAGAGAAAAATCGAACAGCAAAGCAGTATATGTAATTCGAACGGTTTCAGAACTGAACGACTTTGTTCATCAGCATGTAAAATAGACGCATATAAAGCAATCAGTGTGAGGTGCACAAAAATTGAACCATTACATATGCAATCAGTCTCAATCATTTTCACATGTTAAATGAAGGAATATAGAGATGAAAGGTAGTTATGTCTTAGTGCTAAGTGCGGTAGTGATTACTTCAGGTATTGCAACGTCCCTAGCGGTACAGCCAGCAAGTACAATTGAGTCTTGTGCTAGTCTGTTACCCGAAGGACATGAATTCACACTCAATATAGAAGGTGAAATTAACACCAAATTAAGTCCTAGAGAGTTCAATGGTAATTTAGGGTTGTCTGATGGAACAACTATTGAAAACCCAGAACTTCAAAAAAAGGTAATGCCTTTTATAGAATGTGTATCACCTCTTTTGAAATAATTGCTAACAAAGCGTTTAAGAGGGACTGCCAACGTTGAGCGGTTTTGGCATGGGTTGGTTTTAGTGTTTACGGTAGCGGGACGCCTTCGAGCTAGTCATTCCCAAGAACATTTATTTCCGGGCGCTGCAACAACAACTGATGCAGTCCCTTTCTGATCAGAACATCATTCCTCACCATAGAACTGATGCAACTTGAATTTCACTCAATCGGCGACAGTTACCCACCAAGAATCATAAGCAAACCAAATATACCCAGTAGCAACAACTCGCATAACAAATGCGTAAAAAGCGTACATTTTGCAAGGCACATCACTTAATATGTGAGCAATTGCTCTAATTTGAAAAATTCCTTTGCGGAATATTGATCTATCCCCAATTTCTGCCTGTTTCACTTTGAGGTTTTGTGCCACCAGATGCACACTAGAGATTGGTCATCCGACCAGTATAAATTACTCTGTGTTTACAAAATAAATAATTCGCGTAAGGAGTGGTCATGAATTCTTTCATTACCGGCGCAACTGGATTTATCGGTTCACAACTTTTAAGACGTCTGGCTAAGAGACCTGGAGATATCTACGTACTGTCATTTAGTGAAGCATGCGAAGAAAAACTGCAGTCTCTGATTGAACAATATCAACTACCCAAAAATAAGTTCCATAGTTACCGTGGCTCGATCACGGAACCGAACTTGGGGCTATCCGCTGACAACATTAAATCATTGACGGGTAAGGTTACCAACTTCTACCATCTCGCTGCGATCTACGATCTAGAAGCCGATGCTGACGCAATGATGCGTGCCAATATTGGTGGCACAGAAAACACTCTGAGACTGGCAGAGCGTATTAATGCAGGTTGTTTCCACTACGTAAGCTCGATTGCAGTTGCGGGGCAATTCCGTGGCTGGTTCAGAGAAGATATGCTGGATGAAGCAACTGGCCTTGATCATCCCTACTTTGCCACTAAGCATGATGCAGAAAAGCTGGTTCGGGAATCAGCGACTATTCCATGGCGCGCTTATCGCCCGGGTATCGTGATTGGTGATTCTGTTACAGGCGAAGCCGATCGTGTTGATGGACCTTACTATTTCTTCAAGATTATTCAACGTCTTCGTCGTTCACTACCAGAGTGGATGCCACTATTGGGCCTTGAAGGCGGCCGTCTGAACTTGGTACCTGTCGATTACGTTGCTGATTGTATCGACCATATCTCTCACAAAGACAACGTTGAAGGACAGTGCTTCCACCTTGTCGATCCAGACCCATACCGTGCTGGTGAAGTCATCAATATGTTTGCCGAAGCAGGCCATGCCCCTAAGATGGCAATGCGTATTGATATGCGCTTGTTCCGTATGGTGCCGAACAACTTCTGGCAGCAGCTGGGACACCTACCTGTCTTGCGCAACTTCATCGATGCACTAAGCCAAGAAATACAAGTTCCTAAAGATGCTGTGGGAATGTTTAACTACCCAACGCAGTTCGATTGCTCCAATACGCTAAATGCGCTGTCTGACAGCAACATCAGCTGTCCTCGCCTCCCCGATTACGCCAATAATATTTGGGACTACTGGGAACGCAACCTTGATCCGTCACTACATGTTGATAGAACACTAAAAGGGTGTGTCAACAACAAAGTCATCGCAGTGACAGGTGCTTCTTCCGGTATCGGCTATACCACAGCATTAAAACTTGCAGAAACCAATGCGACGCTAGTACTTATTGCCCGTGACTTGGAGCGCCTACAGCAAACACGCAACGAAGTAGAGCGTCTCGGTGGCCGTGCGTTTATCTACCAGTGCGATCTAAGCAAAGATGAAGCCAGCCAAGAAGTGTTGGAAGAAATCAAGCGCCAGCACGGTAAGGTCGATATTCTTATCAACAACGCTGGCCGCTCTATTCGCCGCTCTGTTATCAACTCAACGGATCGTTTGCACGATTATGAGCGTACCATGCAGATCAACTATTTTGGTTCGCTAAGGATGATCCTTGGTCTTCTGCCGGAAATGGTCGAGCAGCAGTCTGGCCATATCATCAATGTGTCTTCTGTTGCCGTTCTGACCAACCAGCCTCGTTTCTCTGCCTACGCGGCATCGAAATCCGCACTGGATTCATTTACCCGTACCGCCGGAACCGAGCTTTGTAGCAAAGGAATCAACTTTACTACTATCAATATGCCTTTGGTCGAAACACCAATGATCGCCGATCACTACCGCAAAGCTGAAGGTGGTATTCCGCTATTAACTTCAGAAGAAGCCGCTGACCTGATCATCAAGGCCATTATTGAGAAACCAAAGCGTATTGCAAACAAAATGGGCCTATTTGCAGCCCTGATCCATGGTGCGTATCCGAAGCTGGGCGAGCTAATTATGAATGCTGGCTACAACATGTCACCAGAAGATGGTGGCGGCCAAGAGCACTCAAGCGAGCCGAAAGAAAAGAGCCCCGAGGCCATGGCACTTTCAAGCATCATCCGCGAAATTCACATGTAAGGAAACACTATGCAAATTACTGCGATTCATGATTACAAGGAAGATCTTGATACCCTGCTGCGTTACTTCAGTGAAGATGAACTGATCATTGAAAAGTACCAAAAGTTGGGCGCCAGAAATGTGCGAGTTAACAAGATCACAGAAACGGATGACGGCTTTATCGTTGAAACCCAGCGTGAGGTTCCAGCCAATGTACCCGGTGTTCTAAAGAGTATTCTGGGCAGCTTTAATACCATCAAGCAAAAAGAAAGCTGGCACTGGCAAGAGAACGATCAGCTGCTATGTCATATGAATGTTGAGATTCTCGGTGTTCCTGCGACGATTTCAGGACAGATGATGTTCAGCGAGCCTTCGGATCGTGCTGGTATCGTTACTCAAAATAATGTGTCTGTTACCGTTAAGTCGTCGGTTCCCTTAATTGGCAGCACATTGGTCGCTTTCATCTGTGATGATATTAAACAGCAGATGCAAAGTGAGTATGAGTTTCTGTGCGAAACACTGCCACAGCTTGTTGCACAGGACTAACAACAAGCCACTGAGATAAGCGTAGCTGTCCAGTATTGACGGTGTAAGCAACTCACCCAAGCTGTACAGCTACCTCAGCAAGACAAGGAAGATACAATGAAAACCCGCGACAGGATTTTATTAGTTAGCCTTGACCTGTTTAACCGTGATGGTATTTCGCAGGTGAGCACGCTGATTATTGCTACTGAAATGGGGATCAGCCCGGGTAACCTGTATTATCACTTCAGGGGCAAGGATGAAATTATTGCGACGCTAGTGGCTGAGCTTCAAAACTCACTCATTACGATTAGCAATGAATACCCGAAACAGGTAAAAGACTTTGATGACTACTGGCCATTTATGCACACCATTATGGCGCTGTTTACTCACTATCGCTTCCTGTTTAGAAACCTAGATAGCCTCAACAGCCAAAGCCCGCAGATTAAACGTAAGATACGGACGTTGATCTTAAAGCTGCGGCACCTGAGCGGTGATATGTTGGCTCACCTGATCAGCCTTGGCAAGCTCAAGTGCGATGAGAATAGCCTGCCGTTACTGGCAGACAACTTATTATTGGTTAGCTTAAACTGGCTAAACTATCAAACATTGCTAGATGATAAATACAGCGAAACAGAGTTGATCCGAGCTGGTGTACTACGCCTGATTTCAATGGTCGAACCCTATTTGACTGAAACTGCTGATTCGCCATTTTATACTCATCAAGATCTGCTAGACGAACTTGTTAGCTAGCCTTGTTCGCTTCTACGCACTATCCCAATTGCCAGGGATACTATAATAAATAGCAATAACGCCATATTCCATTATGGTGTTATTGTTAATTTTATAGTGTTAAAGCCCTCTCCCACCTCACTATTATTTGACACATACCGCCAGTTAATTGGCACACTATTGACATCATAATTCCCTTACAAATCAAAATCATATGCATCATGTTTAGCCCCGGTGATTACTCTGAAATAAAATTGGAATTAACATATAAGTTTTGTATGATTTTTACCTAAAATGCATGACATCTGTCCCAAATCGTTATTTAATGACACACTTCTTGTAGATATGTCGCTAATAAACAACAATGACTTGGCATGTCTGAGTTTGATAGTCATCATTTATCAAAGGTTAATCATCTTATGTTCAAGAACGCTATTCTTCTTGCGGCCATCTGCACATCATTTAGCAGCCATGCCACTTCTCTGCTTACCGAAAGTGAAACAGAGCAGGTAAAGCAAATAAAAGCTCAATATAGCAATACCGCTGAACTAAAAGAGATGACCAAAGTCAGTAGCAGCATTTTTACGCTATCATCTCGTATTGAAGAGTTAGAGTCGGCGATTATTAGAGATAAACAGCTATATCAAGACTACCAGCAAAAACTCAGTGAAGAGATGCTATCTGGCACTGATGAAAAAACCAATTTCTACTTTGAGGCGATGAAAAAGACCTCAACGGCCATAAAGAAAAACCATAAGCAGATTACGCAAAGTACTTCACTAATCAAAAAACACAACGACAAAATCGCACTGCTAAATAGCTCACTCAGAGAATCGAAAAAAATCTATAACGACAAACTAACCGGCATCAAAGATAGTGTGGTTGCAAGGCTAAAAAAAGAGTTTGCCAATCCGATCCCAATGTCAGTATCGGGCAAATTGCTGTGTTCACCCTACCAGTCGATCCGCGCCTGTTTTGAAAGCCAGCAAACCACCTCTAAGCTAATCAACGATGCTGTTGATACACGATTCGGCCAAATCAGTATCACCAGCACAACCAACAAGTTCAAAGTAGACTCAGCTCTCATGGACTATGATGGCAATGTCGATTACGAAGCCAGCTTCAACCTGTTTGTACAGTACAACGAGAATATCGATGCCCAAGTTGTCAAAGAAGTCGGCGTTGAGTCCTTCAATATAACGTTAATTAGCAATAAACCAGCGAGTTTCTACCTTGATGGACTACCCGTTGGCAAAGGCAGTGAGGTCAGCGTTAAAGTGTCGAAGGGGAAATATGCTGTTCTGGCAAAATTTGATGGCCAACAAGAGTCAACGATTCAAGATATCACGACGCCAGTTAACCTGACATACAACTTTTAAAGGCCTTAACCCAGCTTAAAATCGCCTTCCTGGTAAGAGCTAGTTGAAAACAGGCTCTTACCAGAGTAAACCATCCGATTCATTCCCTCAAAAATCACAGCAAATCTTGATGGGTATGTTGTTCAACCTATTTAATGGCTAACAAGATCCAGTTGGCTTAAAACATCGTATAACTCTTTAAATGAAAAAGGCTTGTTTAAGGTAGCATCCACACCAAATGACTTTGCTATATCCAAATACGTTTTCCCTGCAATGCGGCCGCCACCTGAAATAGCAATAACTTTACATGGGAAAGTGTTAGTACTGTTTCGAATAGAGATTAGAAAACCGAGTCCATCTTGATCTGGCATAACAATATCAGTGATGACGAGTTCTGGCTTTAATGACTTATACTTTAGTAAGCCTTGTATCCCATCATAAGCGGTATGAACTTCAAACCCTTTTCGACAAAGGTGTTGATAAATCGCATCGCTAAAATCAATATCATCATCAATCAGTAATACTTTCACCGAGTCCCTCCTTATTAGCTTACAACTTCATCTATATTTATTTGATGACTCTGCTATTCCCTTTTTCCAGCGCAGGAGCATGAACTTGGCTCCTGCTTTTTAAACAGCACTGTATGCGCTCAAAAGGCTATCGATGCGGTAATAATACTAACGAAATCCTTTTCATTTTCGAATCCTTTTTCACCTGAAACGTCATAATTCCAGCATGACGATTATTGCTATCATATTGTTTATCAGCTCTTTCTATAGTGTAGAAGACATGCTCTGCGAAAACACAATAAATATATGTTTTACGTGAGGTAATGCCACCCACGCATTGGTGAGATTTATAAAATAATCAGAGTTAGCTCACACTTGCTGGCGTGGCAGGTGATGTAGTCGCAATTCATTATCTACTTCAGAGTAAGGAGTAACCTCAGCATATCCTTGTGTTGTTCCCTACCGCTTAGCCAACGCCTCACGATCAACCTTTCTTAACTTACTAACCACCAACTGGTAGGATTTATCGGCTAAATCACTCAGCATGGCTTCATTTACATCGCTGCTTAGCGACACAGTGATCCAATGGCGCTTGTTCATGTGGTAACCCGGAATAATGCCTTCAAACTGGCTCACCAGCAGCTCACCATCTGCCGGTAGGCATTTGTAGGTAACTTGCGGTACCCCCTGGTGTACCGCCACCAGCGCGAACATTTTACCCATCACCTTATAAACTAATGCCTCAGGGCCAAAAGGATAACTCCCTTCAGAGCCCTTAAGTCCTGCCAGGTAGTCTTCTAGCTTCTGCTGTTGCACAATCGTTCCCTCAGTCTGTTTCTTATCGCTCAATACGTTAGCAAATATCGAATAACCAAGCCATTAGACAGCATTGATGTCTGCAGATTTCATCACCATACATAGCAATATCATGATGAGATCTGGCCTACCTCTAGAAACTGAAGGCCCTATTTGTGTGGGCTAGTTCATTTAACCAAGGTTTACGAACTATATAAAATGGACTTCCCCCTTTTGGGGCAAGTGACATAAGCCAATATGCCAAACACCCCGAAAACACATTTGAAAGTGAAGAGATACGTAAAGCATTACGCTCTATGAAATATTGCGTAATTAATACATGGGATGTAGATGAGAAAATGGTGCCCTAAAGCACCATTTCAATCAGATAGGATTAATACTAATGCGTAAAAGCGTAATGAAGTTCAGTTCTTAGAAAGGAATTTCTGTAGGCTTTTCTAATGTCTTTATGACTGCTGCTTTACCTTCATGAGTCAATATGTACTTAGCCTTAGCACTCATTGCAGTCGACACCTTAATCAACCCATCCTTTACCAATGAGTCAAAGTAGAAACTAGCTAGTCTTTCAGGTGTAAATTCACTGATGACAGTTTCTTTTAATACTTCATTATCACCAAGCTCAAACATAACCTTCAGAATACCCATTCTGAATTCATCAGCATCAATAGATTCAGGCTCAGGAAGAGAATAGCGATCCTCTTTTTTTGGATATGTAACCTCCATTGCACCGCTGTTAAGTTCGTAAGCATTAGATAAGCCCTGCCTCGTTTGACTTAACTCTGTATTCTTTTGGTCTTCATCATCTTCAAGCCCTTCAAGCCCTTCAAGCCCTTCAAGCCCTTCAAGGTGCTTATAATCCACACGTTGATAAACCTTCTCAGGCTTGTTAACTACATCACCCTGCCCATGAGCACTAGGAGGAGCTTGCTGCACAGAACTAGATTTAACAACCCCACCCCCTTTATTTCCAAAGGTCTCTCTCAGCTTGCTTATGTGCTCTTCAGGAGTCTTTGGCTCTTCAGAATCATCAAAGAACTTATCTTCTTGGTACTTAGTAGTCTCTTCCAGTTCCTTTTGTAATCTATCCATATCTCTATTCTGAGCTTCTACACCAGCATGTAAGTCTTCAAGATCTTTCTGAAGTATCTCTATCTCTTCATCTTTTCTACTTACAACCCTGTCATGCTTTTCTAGCTGTGCTGTTAACTTATCTTCCAGTGCATCAATCTCAGAACGAATCTTCATTGATTGCTCTTGAGTCAACAACTTCTGGTCTTCAATTTGCTGCTTGATAGAGTTCATCTCTTTCTGCCTTTTCAGTGTGAACTGATATACCCACTGAGCAGGCCAAGGGAAGATAAACAGATAGAAGACCGCTGTAAGCAAAGGCATTGCTACACCAACACCCCATAACTCCCAATCAGAACTATATAGGACATTAAGCATCCTGAGCTTATCTGGATACTTAATCTCAGATAACATCAAGAACACAACTTTGTAGTTCCAGAATACCCACGATACAACGACACTGCCTAGCAATGGGCTTACAGTCCTTTCATATAGATAAGACCTTATCGAGGTTATAGCATCGGCTATCACAGTAATCTCCAGAGTTTAGGTGACTAACACCACCTTAATTATCACTGATAAAATACCAAACTATCTAACTGATATATAGATATAAAAATAGTATTTGGAAGATGATTAAATCTTACGAGGTTTATGATGAAGAAGGTTAACAGGAGGAGCTGATTCCGTTCAGCAGCCTACCCCATCTCCCCGACCTATCACATCTGTCTTCACCCCAATGGTAGTAAGGATGATACGGCGGTTATCAAGGCACCAATTGCAGATGCTCGGATGACAGTTACTTTGAGTAAATCAAACAGAGCTGTGATCACAGTGATGAGATCTGGCCTACCTCTAGAAACTGAAGGCCCTATTTGTGTGGGCTAAGCTTGTTTTACACAATCATGACTTGCACCATCACTCAATAAAGTGAAGTATTACCCTTCGGTTATTAATACCTATGTTTGTAATCCACGCCAAGGAGCTATTGTGGGCAGAGTTTTTCTATTTGTCTTGACCTTAATGGGCCTCAGCAACTTTGCTGCTGCCTCTACCGGTACTGCTAAATTAGACCCAAAAAAGATTGAGACCGCTTCTGTAAGCACCTTTGTCACCGACCTTCAATCAGGAAAAACACTGTTTCAAAAAAACTCGAATGTTGTTATGCCTATCGCATCGATCACTAAGCTAATGACGGCGATGGTGGTGCTTGATGCAAAGTTGCCCCTCAAAGAGAAGATCACCTTCGACAAAACCGATAAGGAACGGATATACAACGGTTACTCCCGCATACGGATGGAATCTCAATTAAGCCGTGGTGAAGCGATTCATATCGCCCTGATGTCATCAGAAAACCTGGCCTCTGCGGCTCTGGCTGATAATTATCCCGGCGGCTATATTGCCTTTGTCAAAGCGATGAATGAGAAAGCGAAGTCATTGGGCATGGACAATACACACTTCGTTGACAGCTCCGGACTGAGCCCCAAAAACGTATCGACTGCCGCAGACATTACCAAAATGGCCAAAGCCGCTTACCAGTATCCAGAAATTCGCAAATACAGTACCACACCGGTTCATACTGCGTACTTCAAGAAACCCAGGTACAAGCTTGGATATACCAATACCAATGCCCTAGCCCGTGGCAATAGATGGAAGGTAGAGATGAGCAAGACCGGCTATCTGGATATTGCCGGTTACTGCCTTGCTATGGTCGCTAACATTGATGGCAAAAAACTATTAATGGTAATGCTTGATGCCTATGGCAAGCGAACCCCTGTAGGCGATGCGGGTCGGATAAAAAAGTGGATTCAAACAGGCAACAGCGGGAAAATATCTGAAACGGCCCAACATTATCAACGAACCAAACTGGCAGAGCTGACTAAGTAACCAGTGAACCAATGAACCAATGAACCAATGAACCAATGAACCGCACAATTTTCACGCCCTGCTATCATGCGCCTCAAACCGATTTCCATTTTGTGATTATCTGGGGGGGACTTACAGAACAGGCGTTCCTGCGACGCTTTGTTCTGTATATAGGACTGAAACCTACAAAATACTGGCAAAGAACGCGTATCCAGCAGGCTGGCGATATGATTGAGTCAACAGCGGAGAACTTTGGGATCACTCCAGTAGAGGTAGCTACGAAGGCATCAACGCACTCGTACCTAACCTCTAGCTAGCTTTTTTTTGTTCCAACTTCGCTTCTTTGTATTTATCGTGGATAAATCCAGCCATTAATTTGAGGGCCTCTCTGGCTTCGCTCAGCTGGTAAAACAACGGGTAGACATGAGGTACCCCCTTCACCACGTTAATCGTAACATCCCCACCCGATTCACCGATTCTCTCAGCTAGACGGACCGAATCATCCATCAACAGCTCTTCGGTACCCGCTGTGATGAAAATTGGGGGTAAGTCATGATGACTGGCATAATATGGCGAAATGTCAGGATTACAGGGATTATGATTGCCAATATAATTATTTCGCATTAGCAATAGTGTGCTTAGGTCAAAAAATGGATCGTCTTTACACTTTTTGAATGCAGACTCTCCGGTTACAGCCATATCTGATACCGGTGACATCAATATTGCCCCAGCAGGCATAGGAAGATTAGCATCTCTTAGCCGGAGCAGCGTTGTTATCGCTAAATTGCCGCCTGCAGAATCTCCTGCCAATACAATTTGATGTGGCTGGTACCCTTGGATCAGCAAAGCGCGATAAACCGCAAAACACTCGTCAGGGGCCGCTGGGTAAGGGTTCTCGGGGGCTAGGCTGTAATTCACCATCAAGCCACGAGATTTTGTTGCGTTGGCAAGCCGACCAAGAAAGGCACTATGAATTTTGGGGCTATGGAAGCAAAAACCGCCGCCATGAAAATACAGAATGATTTTATTGCCGCTGCTTTGGGGCATATTGACCCAATCGCAAGATATATGGGCAAACTTGGTGGGAATGACCTCCATCCCCTTAGGGGCAGAGATGAATGCACCATAATTATCAATACTTAAGATCAAATCACGCATTTCTTCTGTTGAATTGCAACTCGCAAGTCGCTGTCGCATGATTCGAAATAAAACTTTGTTGAAAGCCCTATTTCGCCAACTATCCATAAACGCCACCTTTTATTACATTTCAGTAACAAACTTAGGATTAAATATCCCGATTGGTCAACATATGGCTGAAAAACATCGCTCAATATCCCAAACAACTACATTAACTACTGTCCAAAAGAGTAAACATCGCTGTTTAAATCTGGCTGTGCCATACAATAAAAAAGGTGCGCGTGCATGGCCCACGCGCAACCTAAAAGGCAAACCACCTACAGACTGGGAAAGGCAGTTATGCCTAACAGGGTTACATTATCGTCTGGCTGGCTTATTGATCATAACCCTGCATTGGCAGTTACTCTGCTTCTGCCAATTTCTCAACCGCTACAGTTAGCTTGTCGATTTTCTCATCCATACGCTCAAGCTTTTCACGGTCTACACCACTGAGGCGGTAGAACAGGTCATTCATACCGGCTTCAACTTCATCAGTGGCTTTTTCTGCATTTTTACCAATGCATTCTTTAGCTTCAATTTCGACTTCTTTACCACGCTCAACTAATTCGTCGAATACCTGGTTTGTTTTTTCGTTAATTTGCTGCGCTTCTTCTAGGCTGCGGCTGTATAGGCCAAGACCCGCTAGCCAGATGTTGCGTGCAACGCCTTCACCGCTTTCTACGACATTTTTTGCCGCTTTTACTACTGTGTTATCGCTCATAATCATATCCCCCTGCGTATTCACGCTGGATTGTTAATAGTGTATATGCATGCACAGGTTGCCAATTTGCTACCAGTGCGTGTTCCTTAAACCGTTTTCGCTTCAGCTTCTGGCTTTTTAGCTTCCACCGCATCAACGGCAGGCTTAGCGACTTCAGTTTGTGGCTTTACCGGCTCAGAAGCAGGTTTCTTCTCAGCCACTAGTTCTTTTTTCTCTACTGGTGTTGCCGCCTTGACAGGCTTGCGACGCGCAACGCTTGGTTTTCTTGAACGCGTTGTTGCAGGCTTATCAGCCGATTTAGCGACTGCTTTTTTAACTGCAGGCTTTGCCGCCTCTTGCTGGCGATCCAGTAATGCTTCAATGCTTGATGTTAATTGGTCGATCTTGTCATCTACACGGTCCAGACGCTCGTTATCGATACCGATAAACTTCTGAACCATTGTGTGTACACGCTCTTCAATCGCAACCGAAGTGTGGCTACGGGCAGTGTGCACGCGCTCTTTGGTTTTAGATTCAACAGCACGACCGCGTTCAATCAGCTCATCGAATAAACTCTTTCCTTTATCCGAGAGTTGATTCACTTCGTCTGCACTTTTTGCATAAGCGCCCAAACCAGCTAACCAGATGTTGTAGACCATAGCGTCACGAATCTGCTCTTTTTTAGATTCTTCCGCAGTCTGTTTAAAGATGCCCATGAGTGTGCCCTCCTTATCTCTGTGACAACTTGTCAGCCAGTGGGTATTGCCTGACTGCTTAACTACAGAATAAGAATTTCATTTAGAATGTTCTTACTAAAACAACTATTTATCGTGGGCTAGATCAAAATTTTAGGAAATGGGCTAATTGAGTGGCGACAGATACAAAAAAAGCCTCATGATGAGGCCCTTTTTCACATGCTGTGCTAATTAATTCGGCAATAGAAGCTGATCGAGGCGTTCTGATATATGACTTTCGATACTGGAAGAGAACAAGCTTGCAGCGAAGCCAAGCCTCAGTTCTATGGTTATCTTACCCTCTTCCGAGTGTAGGAAACCTCTTGCAGAAGCGTGATTAATAAGAAGTTTGTTTTCTTGCCAGGCCCACGTAAGTCCATATTCCTGCTCAAGCTCTCCGGCGATTTGTTCCGATAGCACAGTGATATCATCTAAAGGAAAATCATGGTTACGTTCAATAAAAATAGTCACAAAAAGCTCGCTCGATTTAGTGTATTTACTCAATTACTTCTTATTAACATACCCGTGCGAGATTTTTTTTTCTGTGGTGAAGATCCAATAGTTAGTAATCAACCCCATTCATAAAATGGCCAACTTCTTAAGTAAATGGGTCACCCACATTGTACTACCAACCGCAACCCTTGCTCCTCTGACAGCCCGGCCATAAGGC
The DNA here is from genome assembly GCF_059552575.1 of Photobacterium sp. HL06. Classification (NCBI taxonomy): domain Bacteria; kingdom Pseudomonadati; phylum Pseudomonadota; class Gammaproteobacteria; order Vibrionales; family Vibrionaceae; genus Photobacterium; species Photobacterium sp. HL06. The sequence goes on along the minus strand of NZ_CM183914.1, from coordinate 1,916,420 downwards.
CGACGCTCCGATGGTGAGAGCAACGCCCCAACCAACAATCCTATTCCCGCCATCTTTAGTGCTGGCGCTTCTGCTTTTAACACGATATAACTCCCCGCGAAAGCAACTAAGCACTGCTGAAATTGGGTACATTCCGCAGGCAAGCCATGCGCCTCTCGAACAAACTGCTCACAGTTCTGGCAAAATAAATTATAGGGCCTGCCTAGTTGTTGAGTGGCATAACGGTAAGCACCCTCCGGCTCAGCGCTGGTAATCGTACTGATCACAACCTCTCTACCCTCTGAGAATTCATCCAGCGTATCTAACTGGACACGCCGTCTTTTTTTCGAATTATGGACCACTTTTCCTTCACCATCAGAAATACCATAATGCCAGTAAGTACTACATCGAATTTTTAAAACTGTACCCTTAGGGTAATAGAATTCCAACATCTTACTCCTCCTATTCGCCCTTATCGCCATTTCATTGCGGAATACTTTTCTCATCAAAGATTAGTTTAATACAAATCCCGAGAAGTCAGCGGCCTACATCAGAGCCGCTAGTGTCTCAATCATTAGATAACATTGATAAATCATCACATCACTAGGATGTATCACTTTTATGCTGCTATAAATATAAGGTGCTATGCTTAATTTTACGTCAAAAAAGTTACATTCTTACCTTACTGTAATTGGGTTATTGCCGTGAAAGATATTATTATGAAGTACAATATTATTTTTCTTATAGCTATTTTTATTACTGGTTGCCAAGGGCTTCAGCAGATTGAACAATCGCCTGCCCCCGAACCAGAGCCATTAGTTAGCTTCGATAAAATTCCTGACTCATTTAATAACTACTGCGTAATTAACTTCAAGCCACTCGAAGACAGTTACACCGCAGCCAGTTTACCGGAAGCCCACACTGGCGAAATGATCACTCACACGCCTGAAAGCAATCTATCTGATCTCTGGGATATCCTAGGCCAATCCTTCAATATACCGGTTCCTGAAGACAAGCGCGTTGAACACTACAAGCACTGGTATTTAAATAACCCACACCATATAGATGTCGTTACTAAACGGGCTAAACCTTTCCTCTTTTATTTTTATGAGCAAATTGAGCAACGCGGTATGCCAATCGAACTTGTGCTTCTACCATTTGTAGAAAGCTCTTTCGATCAATTTGCCTATTCACACCGGGGGGCATCTGGCCTATGGCAAATCACAGTACCGACAGGAAGAACATTCGGCCTGGAGTACTTAAAAGGCTATGACGGGCGTCGTGATATAACAGCTTCTACTGTAGCAGCCCTAGACTTGCTCGAATACCTCAACAAGAAATTCAGCGGTAACTGGTTACATGCAATCGCCGCTTATAACACCGGAGAGGGACGAGTAAGAAGGGCAATTAAAGCCAATAAGTCAGAGGGAAAGCCTATAGACTTCTGGTCATTAAAGCTACCTAGGGAAACACAATTGTACGTACCGAAGCTGTTGGCCATGGCTGACTTAGTCAAACATCGATACGATCATGATTTAAAACTTGCTTCTATCAAGCCAGAGCAGGTACTCACCGAAGTGGTGATAAGCAACAGTGTCAAATTAGAGCTCATCGCCAGCCATGCTGGACTCACGAGGCAGGCTCTCTATGCGTTAAACCCCGGCTATACCAATGGTTATACACCTCCTGGTAGAGATAATAAAATACTCATTCCCAGTACAACTAAAGAGACATTTTATAACAACAGGAAGAGCTATGACTATGTGAAAGGTAAATTTGCTATTCACCATATACAGCCAGGAGAGTCCCTCAGTGAACTTGCCCTGCTAAATAACACTACCGTTGCACGGATAAAAAATGCCAATGACATGTCAGGTTCAACAATTTTTGCGGGCCAACAATTACTTATTCCACAGCACTAATCGGTTCATTTATCGCTAGTTCATCTTCTGCCGCTTCATCTTCTGCGGCAGTAAAGTATTCCAACGGTTTACCAGAGTTCCATGCCTGTTGAGTTGGTTTATATTTTGCCTGTACCATAGTCTGCAACCGCTGCTCTATCTGCGTCAACATCTGCAAATCTAATTCATTATGTGAAATCGACAAACCAACCAACACCCCTGCAAACAGGCAAACAGGCGCAATCAGGCTTCGTATTGCCATTAAGCAGCATATTGATAATACTGAAACCAACGTTGCCAGATAAATACTCCCCAAGATCTCACTATAAAAGGCAATATATAAGGCAATACCTTGAAGAAGTACACCAACAGACAGAAATGCGATTTTCATACCCAACACCACTTTTTTACTTTTAATCCAATTATAGGTGTAACAAAAAAGTTCAGGTTAAAATATGCATTTTGTTTTTGACCCGTTCTAAAGAGCGGTTTACTGTCATATTTTTCTTTTATCAACAATGAGAAATATAAGCTACACTTGATTTTACAAGATAGTTATTATCGTTGTTATTTTGCCATAAAAAGGAATTTATATGCAGCATACTGAGATGATTGTTCCAACCCAAATGGGGATTATTAGTCGTACAGCTCTAATTGCAGCCGCTTTCATGATAGTTGGGTTATGCATGATGTAATATCATGCAACGCAGCATGGTGTTAATACATAGGGGTGCTGTACAGATGACACATCTTACATTTCATTTTCATATAAATAAGAAAGGCATAACTCAGTCATGCCTTTCTTATTTCTTACTGAGTATATCTTATTAATTATCTCAGTGGGTATTACTCGTCTAGGGCGAGTTCAAGTTCATTACTACTTGTCGCTTTTTCCGGCAAATAGACAGAGAATGTCGCCCCTTTCCCAGGAGATGACTGAACACAGATCTCACCACCTATTTCACTAATGATGCCTTGGCTGACTGAAAGCCCCAAACCAGTTCCACTACGTCGCGTGGTAAAAAACGGGTTGAAGATACGTTCCAGATTCTCTTTGCTGATCCCACTGCCATGATCTTTAATATGCACCACAGCGCCAATAGGTTCACTTTGCTCATTTATCCAGTCTTCGGTTGTTACTTCTAACAAGCCAGCCTCATCCATTGCATGGACACCATTCATCTGCAGATTCACGAGTACCTGCAATAACTGATGACGGTTAACCTCGACACAGCATTTTGCTTCTAAACACACCTCAATCTGGATAGCGTGTTTCTTTGTTCCCGAACGAACCAAGGTCAAACTTTCTTCAACGATAGGGTTTAAATGCTGCCAGGTCACCTCGTCCTGCACGCCACCTTGTCGACTGTATTGCAGTAGGCTTCGAGTGATATTTCGGATCCGATCTATTTGTTCATGAATCGCTCCCAACTCCTCGCTAACGCGCTCGGTATCCTCTCCCAACTCAAACTGCAGTAACTCTACATTTCCCAGTATGACGGCAGTTGGGTTATTGATTTCATGGGCAATACCTGCCGTTAGCTCACCCAATGCCGCCAGTTTTTCACTGGTAACCAGCTTGCTACGCGCCTGATTGAGCAACTTAATGTGCTGTTCAAGCTCCTCGGTTTTTTCACGTAAACTTTGGGTTCGCGCCCTGACTTTATCTTCCAATTCAACTGAAGCGAGTTTAATCACTTCATTTCGCTGATGAAGCTGATCCAGCATACTATCAAACTGTCTGCCCAGTATTTCTAGTTCATGATCGGGTGTCAGCTCCAATGAGCCAATTCGACGGTCCAGGCCAATCTGTACGGCTTTAACAACCTGGTGGATCTTTTCTATCGGGCGGAATAAATCACGTGCCCCACGATACACAAAAACACCGGAAATCAGTAACACACCGATAATACCTAGCCCTAATTCAATGATATTTGTCAGGTAAATTCGGATCAGCGGCCATTCAAGATAACCGGTATAGAGCATTCCGATAATATGGCCATCATGATCGTACAGAGGTTCATAGGCTGAAACGTACCAGTCATCGTATACATAGGCCCTATCTACCCATGTTTGCCCTTTCCGTAATACAGCCTGCTTAACTTCATCCGATACCCGGGTGCCAATCGCCCGCCCGTTGAGCTGCTCGCTGTCTAACGGGACATTGGTACTAACACGAATATCATCCATAAATAAGGTAACAGTACCAATACTGCCTTCCGGCAGGGTATCTGCGGCATAAACCAAGTCTCGGATCCTATCGACCAATGACGTACTGTTATTGAGCAGCATCCCCCCATCAACAATCCACTGCAGGTTGTTCTGTTGGTTAAAAATAGGGATCAAGCTCCTGCTAACCAACCCTTTTGACTCAATCTCGCCTTCGCTAAGCAATGGGATCTGGGCTCTGGCCGGCAGATTAAAGTGCAAATTATCCAGTTCCTGTTCGTTAAGCTGCTGGAAAAACGTCTGCTCCTCGCCACGCATTAACAAACGGCGGTTTACCTTGGAAAACTCACCTAGCGCAGATGCAGGATGAAGAACAACAAAGTCCAGATCATAGCGGTTTGCCTGCTGCCGAACCCAGTCACTGAGCTTACCCTCATCGTTCCTGAGCAAATACTGAAAGTCGTAAGACTCCGTCAACGCCATCAAGCGCATTCTCTGCTCTTTCTGCAGCAACTCCATACTATGGTGGGCAACAGCAAGATCTGCCCTAACGTTTTTTAATGCGCTCTGCCAGGTATACATCACGGTCCAGTACATGGTCAGCGCAATCAGTGCCAGCAGGGTAATAATGATCGGTACTGAGGTCAGGATCAGCAAGCGATAGCGCGCCATGGTACGAAAACGCCGGATCCACATCGCCAAAAACTTTTTCATCTTATGCGTATTCCTTGTTAGGCGTTTTCGTCAGCCCAGTCTTTGTACTTTCTTTCAAGTGTTTTTCGTGCGACACCAAGCTGCCTGGATGCTGCTGACTTATTACCCTCATGGGAGTCAACAACCTGCATGATGTGGGCTTTTTCTACTTCTTTCAGCGTCCAGTTTGTTGGGTAACAGAATGTATCCTCACTTTGAGCCTCACTGCACCTACAAGGCCCATCTGGGGCAGAAAGCAGTGGTTCTGCGACACTAGGTGTTTCGGCACCAGCCAGCGCATCCGCGGGGGTTGTCGCCCCCACTTGTATTGGCAGATCACCCGTCAACTCTCGCCAATACTCTGCCGGAGGCTTACCTAGCAGCAGGCACCGCTCCATCATGTTACGAAGTTCACGGATATTACCCGGCCAATCATAGGCCTGCATGGACTGAATATCTTCATGGGTCCAGTTAACAGGCTTAACACCTAAGTCTTTTGCCAGTTGCTGGGTAAAGTGGTGAGACAATGCGGGAATATCTTCGAGTCTGTCTCGCAGTGCAGGCAGTTCGATGGTCAGAACGTTCAACCGATAGTACAAATCCCGGCGAAAGCGCCCTTCTTCGACTTCCAGCTTCAGGTTGCGGTTGGTTGCAGCCACAATGCGTACGTCGACCTGCACTTCACGTTCGGCACCGACAGGGCGGATTGCTTTCTGTTCAAGGGCGCGCAATAACGATGACTGCATCGAAAGCGGCATTTCCCCAATTTCATCTAAAAACAAGGTACCGTTATTGGCGACACGAAACAGGCCTTCCCGTCCTTTTTTGGCTCCGGTAAATGCCCCTGACACATGGCCAAACAGTTCACTTTCTAGGAGATCAGGTGCGATCGCCCCACAGTTCAAAGGCACAAAAGGTCCGCTACGTTTACTCAGCTGGTGAAGCGCTCGCGCAACCAGCTCTTTGCCTGTACCGGATTCACCTTCTACCAACACAGCTGCCAGTGAGGGGGCCACCTGAGCAATCATTTTTTTCATCATCAATGTTCGCTGCGCATCACCGATAATGTCGACGGGATAGGTTCGCTCTACATCACGCTGCAGGGCAAAATTCTGCCTTTCGACTAAACGCCGCTCGATACAGCGGTTCACCGATTGCATCATTTGGTCAAGGTTAAATGGCTTCAAGATGAAATCTGACGCACCGGCACGCAGTGCCTGTATCGCAGTATCCAAATCCGCATAGCCCGTCATAAAAATCACATCGCTACGGCGGGTTGATGGGTCAAAAGCTTCATGCCATTCGATCCCTGAACGGCCAGGTAAGTTAATATCAACAATGAGCAGATCAAAGTGGCAACGCTTGCGAAGTTCTTCCGCCTCCTCAATACTGCCAGCGGTATCAACCTGGGCAAATTTCTTACTCAGGGCTTTTTTGAGGATCGCGCGCATACCCGGCTCGTCATCAACAACGAGCACCGATACAGCTGACCAGGAAGAAGCAGCGGATTCAGACATAAATGTTTATTTTAACTATGGTTAACGGATGAGACATTTTGTCCCACCCTGAACATCAATGTCAAAACTGTTTATGGAAAAAATGAATTCGATTGCACTTGTGATCACAAAAATTGTTTTAAATCATTCATTTGCAGCGTCAATACGCGATAATCTCACCTAGTGTAAAAACTTGGCACCTGATTTGCTTTAGACTCAGCAGAATTGTTTGCCTCAATCGGCATCTGCAACATGCGTATTAACTTAATTGACATTAAGTCAGGAAGACCTATGAAATTATTGAAAACGACTCTTGTTATTCTCAGCTTGGCCTCTGCAAGCGCGGTTCAGGCCGCGGAAAATATGACCATTCGCCTAGCAACGACTACCAGCACCTATCACTCTGGCCTGCTTGATTACCTACTGCCTGAATTTAAGAAAGACACCGGCTACAACGTAGAAGTACTAGCAGCAGGCACTGGTAAATCGTTGCGCATGGGACAAAATGGCGATGTTGACTTGGTGATGACCCATGCACCTAAAGCCGAAGCCAACTTTGTCGAAAAAGGCTACGGCGTGCTACCTCGCAAACTCATGTACAATGATTTTGTTGTTGTTGGCCCGGAATCCGATCCTGCTAAAATTGAGGGCAAAAAAGACGTTACGGATGCGCTGACACAAATTGCTTCTGACAATGCCACTTTTGTTTCTCGCGGCGACGACTCGGGTACCCATAAGAAAGAGCTTAACCTATGGGCACAAACTAAGATTGAACCAAACTTCGGCGGCTATAAAGCTGTTGGTCAGGGTATGGGCCCAACATTGAATATGGCTTCTGAGCTTCAGGGCTATACCATGACAGACCGCGGTACTTGGCTTGCGTATCAAAACAACCTAGAGCTAAAAATCGTAGTAGAAGGCGATAAGCGTCTATTCAACCCATACCAGGTTATCCTGGTTAACCCTAGCCGCTACCCTGACATCAACTACCAGGGTGCGAAATCATTCAGCGACTGGCTGGTAAACCCAAAAGCGCAGACAATGATCAATAACTACCAGCGACATGGCGAGCAGCTATTTGTCGCGGATGCTATCGCTCAATAAATGGATATTTGGCAAACCACACAACAAGCCGTTCAGCTATTGCTGAGCGGTGACTCTGCCCTATGGGGTATTGTTGGTGTTTCATTTTCAGTCTCTCTGCTGGCAATAAGCATTGTGCTATTGCCAGCACTGCTGATTGGTTTTGCCCTCGCCTATGGTAAATTTCCAGGGCGTTGGCTGATCCTGTCTCTGTTTAATACATTCCAGTCAATTCCAACCGTCGTGATCGGTTTGTTGCTATATATGCTACTCTCTCGCTCCGGCCCGCTGGGCGATTGGAAAATGCTGTTTACCCAACAGGCAATGATACTCGGCCAGATCTTAGTCTGTTTTCCGATCCTTGTATCAATGATGCATGCCGCATTTCAGAACAGTGATCGCCGGGCGTGGGAAACGTCACTGACGTTAGGTGCTAGCTTACCAAGAGCCTTTGCCAGCCTAATGTGGGAAAGCCGTTTTCCACTGTTGGCTGCTGTTATTGCCGCCTTTAGCCGGATTATCACTGAGGTAGGTTGCTCTATGATGGTTGGTGGTAACATTTTAAACTCAACCCGTAATATTCCAACCGCAATCGCTCTGGAGAGTTCAAAAGGGGCATTTGCACAAGGTGTAGCCTTAGGTATGGTGCTACTGCTACTGGCACTTGGATTGAACTTTTTTCTATCTATTGCGCGTGGCAAAGCCCACTTGCGTACCAATTAAGCTGAGGAACTGGTGATGTCACAGATCTCAATTCAGGCTCATGACCTCTCGATCCGTTTCAGGGATCGACTGCTTTTTCATATTCCTCAGCTCAGCATTGGCCCCAAAGAAGCCATTTATCTTAGCGGCGACAACGGTGTAGGCAAAACCACCCTGCTCAAGGTCCTGTCCGGCCTGCAAAAACCAACGACGGGCAAAGTAAATTTGCAACAAAAGTCCTGGCTGTCGAAGCTGTTCCGCGGACAAACCCACGGCGGTGTGATTTATATGCACCAAACTCCGTATATGTTTGATGGCACTGTTTTCGATAATGTGTGTTATGGCCTGAAATTCACCATTAGTAACCGCCAGGTGCGACGAACAGAAGCCATCAATGCCCTGCGTATGGTAGGGTTGGAAACCTTAGCCGATGAACATATCTCGGTTCTTTCTGGTGGCGAGCGCCAACGGGTGGCAATGGCACGGGCCTGGGTATTAAAGCCGGGCGTTTTACTCATGGACGAATCCAGTGCCAGCCTTGATCAAGAGTCTATCGAAAGACAGGTTGTGCTGGCTGAAGATTTGCTCGACCGAGGTACCAGCCTGGTGATCACCAGCCATCAGAAAAATGCCCTGACGGCCTTATGTCGCCGTCAGTGGACCATTACCAACACACAATTAGTAGAACGGGCAGACCTACAGCTCGTCGACGAGGACAAGAATGAATATGCCTATGCCTGAAAATACAAGCTGGGTGATCCTGGCTGGTGGACAAGCCAGCCGTATGGGGGGAAACGACAAAGGACTGGTGGAATTAGCTGGCCGGGCAATGATCGAACATGTCATTGATACCCTCAAACCACAAACATCGGCAATAACAATCAATGCCAACCGCAATCAAGCCCGCTACCAAACCTATGGCACCGTATTTGGCGATAATATCCAAGACTACCCCGGCCCGCTTGGCGGCATGCACGCGGCCTTGCACTACTTAAACGATGAGTGGATTGGCTTTGTGCCTTGTGACTGCCCGCAGCTGCCTAAGGATCTCGTTTCTCGCATGGCCGCCGCTTGCCATGAAGATACCGATATTGCCGTTGCTCATGATGGCGAGCATATTCAGCCAGTCGTGACTTTACTCAACAGACGTATTCTACCTAAACTTGAACGCTTTCTTGAAAACGGCGATCGCAAGATTATTCTGCTTTATAAACAGTGCAATATGATCACCGTTGACTTTAGTGATCAGCCCAATGCCTTCGTTAATCTGAATACCCCAGAAGAACTACAACAATTTGGACAGGAACTATGAATCAAATTTATGCCTCCCTGCCCCTGTTAGGCTTTGCAGCCTGGAGCGGTACCGGTAAAACGACACTGCTTGAAGCAATGTTACCCAAGCTGGTCGAGCGAGGGATCCGTGTTGCCGTGATCAAGCATGCCCACCATAATTTCGATATAGACAAAGAAGGCAAAGACAGCTATCGCTTACGTAAAGCAGGTGCTGGCCAAATGCTTATCTCATCTCGCTATCGCCGAGCACTTGTTACTGAAACACCAGAGGAAGAGGCTAGCCTGCCCCAGCTCATTGCTCAACTGGATCAGACACAGCTCGATTTGATCCTGGTCGAAGGATTTAAAAAACTCGATTTTCCAAAAATTGAACTTCACCGGGAAGAAATCGGCAAACCGTGGCTCCACCCTGAAGACAAGAATATCATCGCAGTTGCAGCAAACATTAAGGCTGATACTGACTTACCTCAGCTTGATATCAACAATCTTGATCAGCTTACTGATTTTGTTGTCCAGTTTGCAAAAGAGAACACTAGCGGCAAACCAGAAAGCCTAAGCTGCAGCGACATTAACTCATCGGAGATGATGTCAGTTGATGAAGGCCGTACACTCATACTGGAACAAATCGTCCCACCAGCCAATAAAGTAAATGTCCCGCTAAAACAGGCATTGGGACAAATTGTCTCAGATGGCATTTTGTCTCCTGTAAATGTGCCGCAGCACACCAACTCGGCTATGGATGGTTATGCTATCCGGGGTGATGACCTTAACCGCGACGGCTACCAGGTTGTGGCGGAAGTGCTAGCAGGCCATTGTTATGACCAACCTCTTGAGCCTGGACAGGCTGTTCGCATCATGACTGGAGCCCCGGTGCCCGCCAATGCCGATACCGTTATCATGCGGGAGCAAGCACGCCAAGAAGGTGACATCGTCACTTTTGATACCAATAGTGCTGGCATCAAGCCTGGACAAAATGTCCGCCAGGCCGGTGAAGACTTAGCCATTGGCCAAACAGCAGTTGCCGCAGGGACACAAATCACAGCCCCAGAACTGGGTATGGTTGCCTCGCTGGGTGTTGATACAATTACCATTAACCAAGCAGTGAAGGTTGCGATTTTTTCAACCGGTGATGAAGTGCAGCACCCGGGTGAAGCGCAAAAACCAAATTGTATCTACGACTCTAACCGTTACACCCTACTCTCAATGCTGACCCAAATCGGCTGTGAAGTCATTGATCTCGGAATTATTGAAGACAGTGAAGCAGCGCTGGAAGCGACTCTGCAACAAGCCAGTCAGCAAGCCGATCTTATCCTTTCTTCCGGTGGTGTTTCCGTTGGTGATGCCGACTACATCAAAACCGTGTTAGACAAGCTTGGCAAGATTAACTTCTGGCGGATTAACATGCGCCCGGGGCGCCCGCTGGCTTTTGGCCAAATCCAACAGACTCCTTTCTTCGGTCTGCCTGGCAACCCGGTCGCTGTCATGGTGACTTTCCTGCAGTTCGTTGAGCCCGCTATTCGCAAACTTCAGGGAATGGATAACTGGCAGCCTTTAGTATTCAACGCAGTAGCAACAGAAAAACTGCGCTCTCGCCCAGGACGCACAGAATACAGCCGAGGTACCTATAGCTTAGATGCCAACGGCCGATTATCGGTAAAATCTACGGGGAAACAAGGTTCTGGGATCCTTCGCTCGATGAGCGAAGCCAACTGTCTGATTGAAATTGTTCCTGAACAGCCAAATGTTGAAATTGGAGAGACGGTGAGAGTGATTCCGCTTCAGGGCCGCATCTGATCCTGAAACTCTTTACTTAATCGCTGCATTAATTAGCACTCAGAAAACGGTAGAAACCCACCGTTTACTGAGTGCTTTTTTTTGCAGCTTCCGTGCTACTTTATTTTCCTGAGCTTCTACACGTCTAGAAGATGATTATTCGTACATATTTTGTACTTATATTTAACGCTCAGATAAAGTAACCCTAGCCAGATAATTCTTTTTTATTAGTCAAAACAAACGATTACTTTGCTTCGCTATTATTTTTTGCGGGAGGAATCTTACATAATTATGCTTCCCGTTTCATCAAAAATGTCATATTTTTTATCACACATTTGTCAAATCAATGATCAGACACCAAAAAAGGACATCTTATGGGACCTCGCTTATCCGTTCGTGCAGTGTTTTATCGCCAAGATCACATTCTGCTGTGCAAACATCAAGATGACAGAGGGTTCTGGTATATCACTCCAGGCGGTGGTGTAGAGCATGGTGAAACACTGGAAGATGCCTTTCATCGTGAGCTGATGGAAGAAGTCGGTATACAGGCACAAATGGGTGATGTGTTATGCATCAGGGATCTGATTTCCGATCGCCATCCTACCCCATATCTTCCCAAGCACTTCCACCAGCTGGAAATTTTTGTCGAGGGCAAGTCTCCTGACTTTATCTGTGAGGCAAGTAAACTCGACCCGGATCAAATAGGTTACGAGTGGGTACCACTCAATGAGCTTGATAACATTTTGTTTTTTCCAACTGAGTTAGTCTCTGTATTTAAGAACAAGAACTTTTCCATGGTCTATCAAGGCCACAAGCTGTAACCCCATTAGCTTAATGAATATATGCAAAATGCATGAATACCCAAAAATACAGGCTATAATGAACACTTAATTAGCCAATAGAGCTTAAAGTGTATTGTTATTCATACAGTTAGGCCTATATTTTTTCCATCGAACAGTCAAGCACTACTGTGCTTTCACTGGCTAGACCATCTATTATGAACTTCTCATGTAGAATAGCTGACAGTTTGATTAACTAAGGTATTCATAAGTTAAGCATGTTTTTAGAATCGTATTACTCTGAACAGAACGGTGAATTTTCATTCACACGTGAACAAGCCAGCCATTTTGCGAAAAAAATCGCTGGGGACTTCAATCCTATTCATGATGAAGATAACAAACGTTTCTGTGTTCCGGGTGACCTGCTGTTTTCTGTTATTCTCTCCAAAGCAGGCTTGAGCCAGAAAATGCGTTTCGAATTTGCTGGTATGATCAATGATGGCGTAGCTATTAGTGTTGATCAGAAATCGGATACCGACCTTTCTATGATTGACGGCAACGGGAAAGAATACCTACATATCATCCGTGATGGTGACACCACCACCAACCAGGAATTGATTGAGCAAGTAACCAAAAGCTATGTTCAGTTCTCAGGCATGAACTTTCCTCACATCATGGTTCCACTGATGGAATCCAAGCAGATTATGATTAACCCGGCACGTCCTCTGGTTATCTATGAAAGCATGGAGCTGGATTTTGAGCGCCTTGACATTACAGCGCCAACCGTTGAACTAACTGGCTCTGAGATTGATGTAGACGGCAAGCGCGGCAGCGTCACCCTGAAATTCTGCTTTAAAGAGAATGGCGAAGTTGTTGGCACTGGTCGTAAACGCATGGTGATGAGCGGCCTCAAGCCTTACTGCCAAAACGATATTGATGATCTGGTTAGCCGCTTTAACCAACGTAAAGATGACTTTACTGCACTATTAGCCGCTTAACCTGGCTGACAAAGCAAGAATCCGAAAATGCCGACCTCTGTGTCGGCATTTTATTAGGCATGGCAATTATACCCAAGCTACTTCAAGATGCAGGATTCAGAGTGATATCAGCATGTCCAGTTCAAGGAAAATGACGGCAGGAATGGTGGGCCCATTTTTACGTCATTTGACACTGAAATGGGCTTGCTGAATCACTCCCGAAGGGCGAGTTGACTGGGCTGGTATGCTGTGTTGCTGCTTTTTAACGTAAAACCACTATGTCTTCAAATCAGCGCCTTGCCTACCAACCCAGTCATTCTCGCTGAAACGAGCATCTTGAGGTAGTTTGGGTATATACCAATCTGGATAAGTCGACTGGTATTAATGATCTTTTCCGCTTTGCTCGACACGTCGAGTTACCCAAGCCCCTATAGACTGCGCACCTCTCAATATAATCGAAAAATGATTCTCACCATCGATCATTGCGATCTCTTTGCTAGCACTTTCACTGCTGTTTTTCTCAGCAAATTTAATGACCTTTTGCGGGTCAAAAGCTTCATCCTGCTCTCCTATCCACAGACCAAACTGCTGTAATTCTGACAATTGGGTATCCGGTGAGTGCGGTGTTACTGAATTAGACATATTGACAGTATTGAACGTTACAATTTCAGGATTCTGCTCTAAGACACTCTGGGGGAAATGGAAGGTAATCGCTTTCGAGTGCCCAAAGAACAGCCCTCCACTCATTGCATTCAGAATAAAGTCTGATTTGTTGACGGTAGAAAATTCAAACCTGTCCTTTTTATTATCGTCATAGTTGGTTTCAGATCTAAAGCCAAAGTACGGCGCGAGAAACACATAACCATCAACAGCAGATCTTTGATCCCAGCTCGAGTAGTTCAGTGCCAGGCCTGCACCTCCGGAATGCCCGCCTACAAAAATAGGCAAATGGGGATAATGGCGACGAGCCTGCTTCACCACGGTATTTATGTCTGCCCAAACTTGCTCTTCGCTTGGAGCATCTCCCCGCTCTCCTCCTGAGCTGCCATGCCCCCTAAGATCTGGCATGTAGACGGCAATATCAAACTCATCACGTAATCCGACACCAAGGTGGTTGTACGACAGGCCACTATGAGCACCAGCTCCATGATAGAAAACCACTACCGCTTTAGCTTGCTGCGGAAGGTATGCCCGGTAAGCCAGGCTTGTATCGTCACTCGCCTTGATAAACGTTACTGGCGCCAACTCTTGTTTACCTGCTTCTTTTATCTCAGAAAGAGAAAAGAACGTATCCGGAGTTTGATCTGACGGCGCTGCGTATGAATGTGCACCTAATATTGAAAATGGTAATAGCATCGCAATACTTATCAGCGCAGGTTTTAACTTCATCATTATTCCCTCAATGGTTCTTTTCTTGCGACCCGATGACTTGATCAATCAATTTCAATCATCAAAGTTGGCCATACAGGCACTTCATTGTCTAACGAGTGTCTCATACATCCGCTCGACTATCCCTCTTTCGCTATAATTTCCCATCACCTCCTATACTTTATGTGGCCTTCTAGAAGCTTTGCATAGACACAACCGTGTCAAACGCAGAAGTAGTGGAGAAATAACAATGGTTAAACAATTAATCACCAAGTTATGTTTTGCTGCAATAGTCTGCTCTAGCGGAATAATGAACAGTGCAACAGCAGAAGATGATGTCGATGCACTTATCGCAAGAGCAAAATCAGCAGCGCCTGCAGAAATCAGTGACAATGCTACCGTTGTTATCAATGGCAAAGTAGTTGTCAAGGGTACCAATGGCTGGATCTGTTTGCCAAATACGTTCCCTGATGATGGTATGCCAATGTGTAATGACCCACTATGGATGAAGATGTTGGATGCAATGGTCAACAAGAAAGACTTTAAGGCAGATCGTATCGGCATCTCATACATGTTACAGGGTGACCTCGGTGCAGGTGTCAGTAACTCTGACCCTTACCACTCAGATCCCAAAAAGGCCGATGATTATGTCGAAATGGGCGCACACTTGATGATCATCGTGCCGGAAGAGCTGCTTACTGGATTAAGTGATGATCCAAGCGCTGGCGGCCCTTATATCATGTGGAAAGATACTCCCTATCGCCATATTATGGTTCCCATTTCCAAAAAGCCTTTAAAATAACCCTTAAACTAAGTTAGGACATAGCTAAAAACAGTATTGAGCTTAAAGATTAACCTGTCTCGATGGCAGGTTAATTAATCAATACTTATTCCTTCATACAGAACTTCTATCGTCGGCATAGGCATAAATACTATATAAACGCATTATCCCCGTGAGAAAATCATGAAGCTATAATAACGAGCCCTTGTTTAAGCCCATCTTTTGGTTAAATTAATTATTGTTAATCTTTCAGGAGCCCACTCGCAATATTGGGTTCCATCTTACATAGAGAGCCGATATATTTTAGGGGGTAATTTTATTAGCAGGGAGCTATTTTGAACCTCAGGCAAATCGAAGTGTTTTACGCCGTCATGAAATCTGGAACGGTTTCAGGTGCGGCCAGGCTGCTGCATGTTTCTCAGCCCAATGTCACCCGGGTACTGTCTCACACTGAGCATCAGTTGGGATTTGCGTTATTTCAGCGTGTAAAAGGACGATTGGTAGCGACTGATGAAGCAATTAGACTGCTTCCCGAAGCCGAGGAAATTTATCAGAAGCTCGGGAGTTTCCACTCTCTCACCAATAAAATCAAAAAAGGTAACCAGCACCTGAGAGTTGGAGCACCGCCTATTCTAGCAACATCATTGCTAACTCCAGTTATCACTGAATTGTGTAAAGACAGTAACCTCTCAGTTGAACTGAGCACGGATAACCGAGCCGCATTGTGTACCGCCCTTATACAAAATCAGCTAGATTTAGTTGTCTGTTTTGGTGATGAAGTGCCACCTGCGATCTCTGGTCGCCCACTCTTCACGGATGAAATGGTTCTCCTACACTCACCTGAACATCCTAGCCTGCCTAATATGGATACTACTCCAGTATTAAGCTTTCAGAATATAGTGACAACGTCACCTGACATTATCGGGCTTGATACCCGCGATCCGCTTGGTAGCATACTCAGCCAGGCAATTTTGCAACATGCGCCAGATTACCATCATCAAATCACAGTCAGATCCTACAGTGCCGCTGCACAATTAGCCGAGCATGGGGCCGGTATCGCTGTTGTCGATCCTTGGACAGCCTCACAATTCTCGAACCGACTTCACCAGAAGCAGCTCGAACCCTCCCTGCAATTTACCGTCTCGTTACTCTATGCCGACCATAGCCCGCTTTCACTGACTGGCGAGAAATTCGTGTCGATGCTTACTCGCTAACCCCCTCTATACTATTAATTGAAAATGCCAACAACCATCATACAAATCTTGCTGAGGAATCTGTAATGGCTGACTACTTCTTCCCTATTGTCTCTATGATTGCTTATGCCTTTCTCATCTGGAAACTGCTCAAGCCTCGCCCCCCTAGGAAGCCAAGTAGCTCCAAGCGCAAGTAACCAGACGAATCATTACCGGCTACAAAGCGCCTGGCCAGTTCTTGTATACGCAGGGTATAACCTTGATTTATACCCTACTAATAAATAAGTATTCGGCATTAGGCCACGCTCTCCTTAAAGTAACTTCATCATTTGAGCCTGTACAAGGAAGCACTATGCAAATCCCACAACCTTATTTACTGTTCCTCGGTGATGTCACCGATCCCCTTTCTGCAAAAACGGCAAAAGGGATCTTACAGTGGCGACCTCAGCTATGTTCCGGCCAGCTAAGGCTAAACGAAGATACTGTATCTCTAGGCATTCCTGACCTTTCTTTGCGTGAAGCTAAAGAACGAGGTGCCAAAACATTGGTCATTGGTACCGCCAATGCCGGTGGGTTCATTCCTCAGCCATGGTTGGCAACCCTGCAAGAAGCGATTGAACTTGGCTTCAATATTGCCTCAGGCATGCACCAGCGCCTTATTGACTTTCCAGCACTTAGCAATTCAGCAAACCTTCACGGTTGTCAGCTGTTTGATGTTCGCCATTATGATCAGCCACTAAACGTCGGTAACGGTAAGCCACGAAAAGGAAAGCGCCTACTCACCGTAGGAACCGACTGTTCTGTGGGAAAAATGTATACCTCACTCGCGCTTGAAAAAGAAATGAACCGACAAGGGCTCAATACCCAATTCTGTGCAACCGGGCAAACAGGTATTTTAGTTTCGGGCAAGGGAATTTCGGTTGATGCCGTGGTTGCTGATTTTATCTCTGGGGCCGCTGAAGCGATTAGCCCAGAATTTAGCGATCATGACTGGGATGTTATCGAAGGCCAAGGCTCCCTGCTCAATCCTTCTTTTGCCGGAGTAAGCCTTGGGTTGTTGCATGGCTCCCAGCCTGATGCACTAGTGCTATGCCATGAGATCGGCCGGGCCCATATTCGCCACTTACCGCATATGGCTGCCCCTTCAATTAAAGCAACTATCGACGCCAACCATGCGGCCGCCAGGCTTACCAATCCGAATACAACTGTCGTCGGCATCTGCCTCAATACCTCTGCCATAGATGAAACTGATGCTCTCGCCTTGTGCCAACAATGGGAACAGCAGTACAGCCTACCAGTTACCGATCCTGTTCGTTTTGGTGTCTCAGCTATCGTAGACAGGCTGCACGCCATCTAAAAAAAGGGTAAACAATGATAATTAACGCACAGCACGAGCGGTTTCCTCTGGCACGCCCATTTACGATTTCTCGCGGAACCCGAACTCACCAGGATGTTGTCACCATCACTATTGAGCAAAACGGGATCTCAGCGAAGGCTGAATGTACACCCTACCCACGTTACGGCGAAAGCGTCGAATCTGTCATTGAACAAATCGAAACGCTTAATCAACAGCTATCAGAGCAGGTTTTATCCAGAGCCAACCTGCATCAATATCTTCCAGCGGGTGCAGCAAGAAATGCGGTGGATTGCGCCCTGTGGCGGCTTGAATATCAAGATACGTTTCCCTTTGAAACCTTTGATATCAAACCACAAATCATTACCGCAATGACGGTGTCTATTGATACCCCAGAGGCAATGGCCAAACAAGCAACGGAGTTATGCGCTCTGGGTGCTAAGCTACTCAAGGTAAAGTTAAACCACGAGCTTATCATCGACCGGGTTCAAGCGGTGCGCGAGAGTACACCCAATGTCGACATAATCCTAGATGCCAATGAAGCATGGGGAGAGCTGGAACTTGAGGGACTGTTCAAGCAGCTGGCACAATTTAAAATAAGTATGATTGAGCAACCCGTACCCAAAGGCGAGGATAAAAAACTGTTAGGTATCGAGCACCCTATCACCTTATGTGCAGATGAAAGCTGCCACACCCGTGACGATCTTAATGGCCTGATTGGCTGTTATGAAATGATTAATATCAAACTAGACAAAACTGGCGGCCTAACTGAAGCCCTCGCTCTGGAAGCCAAAGCGCGTAACTTGGGTTTCAAAATCATGGCTGGCTGTATGGTAGGCAGCTCTCTGGCTATGGAAGCGGCTTTGCCTATTGCAACCCATGCAGAAATCGTCGATCTCGATGGCCCAGTTCTGCTCAAGCAAGACAGGGAAAATGGCCTTCTCTATCAAGCTGGACTGATGCATCTCAGCGCCTAAAAAACCATGCACCTAAAACACTATTTTCCGCTCCAATTAGTGAAAGCATTGAATCAATAACAGCCTCTCTTCGATGCTTTCACTTTTTATTTCTTCAATTGAAGCTAGCTTTATGACAAGGTTATTGTGGCACAAAGTTGTAGAACCAAGCGATTAACTCTGATAGATTTCAATAGTTAATTAACTAACGGAGGAACGTTTAATGATTGTATTAAAAACTAACCGGGCGCAGCGAGACAAATAGTTTAATCCCTCTCCCTCCTGCCCGGTCTTTTACCGGGGCCGACATTGCCCCTGAAAATCTTATTTCAGAATGATGCATTATGCGTCAGGGGTCTACCTATAATGAATAACGCTACTTCTTTGCCTCAACTAGGCTGGAAACCTTTTTTTCAACAACAAATCTCACTTGATGAATGGGAAACCACCCATCCAGCCAGAGTGATGGCACAGCATCGCAGCCAACTGACGCTCATGACAGAGCGTGGCGAGTATGATCTGATGCTTACTGCCAATATGCCGACAATGACTGTCGGTGACTGGATACTTCTGTCTAAAGACAATCAGCTAGTTCGCGTACTTGAACGCAGCTCTGAATTCAGCCGAAAAGCCGCAGGTAGTAAAGTCCAATCCCAGTTGATTGCCGCAAACATTGATACGGTATTTATTGTCAGCTCGCTAAACAACGACTTTAACTTGAACCGGATTGAGCGCTACTTAACCTTAGCGAACGAGGCCGGCGTCGAGCCTGTCATTGTTCTGACAAAAGCAGACTGCTGTGACAAACCACAGCACTATGTTCAGCTGGTATCAGCCATTGATCCCATGCTGATTGTCGAAGCAGTCAATGGGCTTGATAGTACCAGTACAGCAGTACTTGGATCATGGTGCCAGGTAGGAAAAACGGTCGCTTTTCTAGGCTCATCTGGTGCAGGCAAGTCTACCCTGATCAATGCGTTACAAGGCATTGAAATCCAGCAGACCGGAACAATCCGTGAAGATGACAGTAAAGGACGACACACCACAACATCCCGATCTCTGCATCTAATGCCAACCGGGGGCTTACTCCTCGATACGCCGGGAATGCGAGAGCTACAGCTTGTCGATTGTGGTCAAGGGCTGGAGGCTACTTTTGCTGATATTGGCCAACTCGCACAGCAATGCCGATTTTCGGACTGTCAGCACGGTCAGGAGCCCGGCTGTGCTGTACGTGAAGCTGTCGAATCCGGTGAGCTGGAAGAACGACGCTTGCAAAACTTCCACAAGCTGAATAGAGAACAGGCACGGAATGGTGCGACACTGGCCGAAAAGCGAGCCAATGACCGTGCTCTCAATAAGTACTACCGTTCTGTTCAAACAGAAAGCCGGAGGCGGAAGAAAGGCTAGCATCAATATAAGAATTTGATATCAGGTTAAAGCCTTATAGAGATGGAAAAATGGCATAAAAAAACACTCCCGAAGGAGTGTTTTTTTTCACCTTTAGCATGCGCCGACTTAGATAGTCGAACTCGCACATTCAGGCTGCCACACTTGGGCATTTTCCTTTTCGTGCACCTTCTTCATATGCATCACCGCAATCGGGCCTGTAACCAACGTTACTGCAACCAGCAAGGATACAGGAACGGCAGTGATCACAATGAATGACTGCAAGGCATTCAATCCACCATCACCAGCCACAAGCAATACTGCGGCCACACATCCCATCACGATTGCCCAGAATAGGCGCTGCGATTTCTTCGGCTCGTTATCTCCTGACACGACCATAGAGATTGAATAAGCCATCGAGTCACCGGTAGTCACAACAAACGTCGTCGTTAATACCAAGAACGCCGGAACCAAAAGACCGCTAAATGGCAATTGAGACAGCGAAGCGAGCAGCACCGCCGGAAGGCCAGCCGAATTAAGCGGCCCGGAGATACTTCCTGGCGACTGGAGCTCAAAGAAAATACCTGTACCGCCCAGTACCGTAAACCAAAAGTTTGTCACGATAGGGGCACCAATCGCAACCGTCAGGATCAGTTCACGAATACTACGGCCTTCAGAAATACGCGCAATGAAAATAGCCATCATAGGAGCAAAGCCGATAAACCAGCCCCAGAAAAACCATGTCCACCATGAATTCCACTCCGGAGCATCAGCATTCAAGCTCATTTCAGGTAGCTGCTGCAAATACATTGCAAACGCAGAACCAAAATGTTCGAAGATAAATTGAGTTGGCCCAAATACCAGCATCACCAGTAGCAGAGCAAAAGCACCTACCACATTCAAACGGCTTAGCCACTGTAGGCCCTTATCCATCCCGGTAAACGCAGAAACAGAGTAAACAGCAACAACCACAGCCAAAATACCCAACTGGCTGGTTACCGAATTCTCGATACCCATCACAGACTCAAGGCTATACCCTAACTGTGAAGCTAAGAAACCAATAGGCCCAATTGTTCCTGCTGCAACCGCAATGATTGAACAGGCATCAATAACAGAACCAAACCAATGGTTTTCTAGTCGGTCACCTAGCAGCGGATACAACAACGCCCTTGGGCGCAATTTAACGCCACCTTGATGGTGTGCATACATAAGAACGATAGTTGCTAATGTGCCCAGTGCAGCCCAAGCCAAAAAGCCCCAGTGCAAAAAGCTCTGACTCAACGCCGGCGTAACAGCCTCAACAGAGGATCCCGCTACATGAGGGAAGCTAGGTGGAGGTGTCATGAAATGATAAATTGGCTCAGCGGCAGACCAAAAGACACCGCCGCCAGCGAGTAAAGTACACATGATCATCGCCAACCAACGGAAAGTGCCAATGGTTGGTTTCGCTTGCTTACCCATACGGATTTTTCCGTAGCGGGTTACAGCAATAAGCACTGCCACAGCAAAATTGATAACCATCAACCATTGCCAGAAGTACCCAAATTGTGAAGTCACTGAAGAAAACATTGACTGAATCACACTGGTAACGAGTGACAGGTCGATGAGAGAGGAAAGAAGGAAAAAACTGATGAAGCCAATCGTTAGAGTTGGAACTAGTTTATCGCCAACTTTATGTGTATTGCAGTGCATAATATTCTCACGGTTACTGTGAGGGGCGGCACATTATCAGCTTATGGCTTATATCTCCAGAAAAAAATGTCTTTTCTTTGCTAAAAAAACAGTGAAGCGCCACAAATAGTAGAAAATTTGCAGGAATATTTTAGAAGAAAATATGCGTAAACTCGTCGTTCTTAACAAGTTACCGTACTGGATTTTTATTA
Source organism: Photobacterium sp. HL06 (assembly GCF_059552575.1). Taxonomy (NCBI): domain Bacteria; kingdom Pseudomonadati; phylum Pseudomonadota; class Gammaproteobacteria; order Vibrionales; family Vibrionaceae; genus Photobacterium; species Photobacterium sp. HL06. The sequence goes on along the minus strand of NZ_CM183914.1, from coordinate 1,894,654 downwards.
GAGTTCAAAATGTTTGGCGCTTAAAAAAGCACCACCATGACTAAGCAAGCGCGATACCATATGGATTAATGCGATTCACACTAGCCGATGTGCTCATCGTTGCTTAAACATCAATTAGGCTAAACCTTAGCTGAATACCACCAGACTAAAATGACATTTATTTCACCTTGCATGCTGTAACCTTTGATACACTGCCAATCTATATTTTTTGATGCTGATACAAATGCTAACCAACTCATTTATAAATAAAAAAATCCCAGGGTTTATTGCCCTACTCCTTTTCGCCACCTTGATGTCTGGCGTACTAATGTTTTTCTCGACAGCTGATCTCACTGGCAAAGTCGCTGACATCACTGGCTTACTGTTTACTTTGTTAACCGAGTCTGCTGGTAGCCCAGGCTTTCTAATCTCCGTTGGTTTACTATCATTGATCCCGCTACTGTTGAAGCTGCCAAAACAAACAATCTTTCGGCTCGGTATACAGTTTGCCATCTTGTTGATACTGAGTTTCGCTGCCAAAACAGCATTAAAGCATGTTACGGAAGTACCAAGACCTTACACCTATCAACTACAGAGCCTAGGGATTGTTCATTCGGCTAGCGAGTTCTATCAGCTAAGTGGCAAGGAAAAGGAAGAAGCCGTTGAACAAGCCAGCGCGAGTGTCAGCAATTGGCGTACATCGCATTGGAAAGGTGAAACAAACTACTCTTTACCTTCAGGCCATACCATTTTTGCAGCTGTTTGCGTTGTCTTTTGGGGTGGTTTCTTTCTGCGAAGAAGGATGTTTGTTCCTGCAAGCTTCTTGATCCTTTGGGCCTCAGGCGTAGGTATCAGCCGTATTTGGCTAGGAATGCATTGGCCGACCGACTTACTGGCGTCTATTGCCTGCGCTGGAGTGCTTTACTGTTTTGTGCCTGAATGGAAAGATGAAAATTAGGCTTCGTCTATTAACCAAGAGAAAACGCTTCTTAGGAAGCGTTTTTTGTTTCAATATCACAGTTCTTTTGGACAACAAGCTTATCGGATTGCTCACTCTCGATCGTCACCGGGAATTGTGATTCACCCAAAGTGAGAGAACTTGTGCTATTTCCCCCCCCTCCAGTGACCATAATATTATTGTTGTTTGACACAACTTTGAGCCTGACATAGTCATTGGTCTCATTTCTTATAACCAACTTAATATTGTTAGCACCTATCTCACAGGTAATCCCAAGAAGAGGTGGATTGGCTGCATTAACAGAGAATGCAGCTAATAATAGAGTAATTATAGATAACGTTTTCATTTGACTAGTACTGAGTTACGTAAACATTGTTGTAAGATGAGCCCCCAGTGATTTCAACAAGAGACTTATCATAATTTGATTGGCTAACATATACAGTGTTATAACTCGTTGAGCCATTGTAGTAATCATCAATTGTTACATCAGAATCGTTATAATCTCCGTATTGAGAAACTGATACATAATTCCAATCTGAGTTATCGCCCAAAATATCAACATCAGAGTCGTTGTAGTTACCATACTGATCTACATGTACCGAATTATAGTCACCACCATTAATATATATATCGGAGTAGTTTCGGTTACCATTTTGGTAGACAGCTACATCATTGTAATCAGATGAATAATGAAGGCCAACATAAGACCGATTAGAATACCCTGATTGATCGACATAGACTGAATTGTAGTCTGAGTCATAATTAACACTAACTCCTGACTTATTTTTAGTGCCATATTGATTGACTGTCACATAGTTCCAATCTGAGCCATGGTTAATACGTACCCCTGAACGATTACGGTGCCCATACTGATTGACATCAACATGATTGTAATCCGAGTTATATTTGATTATTGCATTTGAGTGGTTGCGTTTACCATACTGGTTGACATCTACATCGTTATAGTCAGATCCACGTATAATGTATACATTTGACTTGTTACCGTAATAATGTGATGGAGACTCTTGATATACAGTTATATGGTTATAATCACTGTATTTATTGATCTTAACCGTTGACTCATTATCATTTGAGCCAGTTGCAGCAACAGTTGAAGACATAAGCGCGACTGAAATTAATAGAGCTAGCTTTTTCATGATAGTTCCTTAGTTCGATGCTATCGAATAGTAAATATTTCACTCCTACCAGCACTACGGTTATACATTTATAGCAACTGGTGGCTTTTAGTAAAGAAACTAACGTTGCATTTCAAATAGTTAAATTTCATATACTTACAATTAAACTCTCCTTGTTAATCACTATTAAATCACAAAACCTTAATTTACATCAAAATTCATCATCACCACACAATATCATATTAACCTCTAATTAGAATTATAAGAATCCTAACGAATCATTCAATAAACCAAATCATGAAACAAAAGTCTCATTATTAATACTATTCTTTAGAAAAAGGCATGGAGCAGTAATACAAATTAATTAGTTGAACTATCAATCTCTAGTACAAAAGTCAATATTTCAAAACAAAAACGCTGCATCAACAATGATACAGCGAAAAATAACATTACATACATATTGCTTTTATTGTACTAATACTGAGCCACATAAACATTATTGTTATTTGAGTAATTGTTGATAATAATAACCGAGTTATCGTATGATCCTTGATTCAAATTAACGCTATACCAATCATAATTATCGATTTCAACTTTAGCGTATGCATTATCACCGTACTGATTAATATTTATTGAATTATAATCTCCATTTATTATATCTACATCCGCATAGTTATAATCTCCATACTGACTAACATTAACGTAGTTATAGTCAGAACCATCTTTGATATTAACATCAGATTCATTATAATACCCACTTTGATATACGTTTACATAGTTTCGGTCTGAATCGTAACTGATATTAACATTTGAATAGTTATAATATCCATCTTGATGCACAGATGCATAGTTATAATCAGAGTAGTTATCAACTGTCACTCTTGAGTAATTACCATACCCATACTGCTCTACATCAATATCATTATAGTTAGAGTCATAATCGATATAAACTTTGGATGAATTCCCATTATAGTCCGAAGGCGACTCCTGATAAACGGAGACGGAGTTGTAATCACTTCCATTGTCAATACTAACATCTGAATCGTTATCAGTAGTAGCTAATGCCGTTGTAGACATGAGAGCAACTGAAATTAATAGCGCAATATTTTTCATTGTTTTCCCTTAAGTGTAATTATCGAACGGTGATTATTTTTAAACGGTTTTTATCACATAAGTTCGATCTCATTCCTTGTTTATATTTAAGTTTATAGACATTTAACAGTACCATTTGTTTTATACATTATATTCTGCTTAATGTGATTTAATTCATACCAACTTTATCAATCCAAAAATTATAAGCAAGACACAAATTTGATAGAACTAAATCACCCCACTTTGCTAAAGCTCACCCAAATGAATAAGTCCAATAGAGATAATCTGGACATTTGTAAACAAGTAGTTAGGCTAATCCAACTTAATCCCAACAACCAGTGCATTTTATTCATTCATCAATTATCGTATATTCTGATTTTTATTCCATCAACCTAATCATTAAATTCACCTGTTACATTTAATACTTTCATCGAAAATAGAATACATAAACCTAATAAATAATCATAAGTTAGGGGTAAGTCACTTAGTAAAATAGTTTATTTACATCAGTAAAACAAACGCTAATAGACAAATGTAATAAGGATTATAACTCTTGTGAGTTAGGTTATCATAATAAAACGAAAACCTCTGAAGAACCGCGAAAGAAGAGGATTACAAAATTCAGGCAAGTTGTTAATCATGGTCATAATCACAATAATGGAATGAGATTATTGATATTGAAAACTTCTAAAAAAATCGCCGTATTCAGTTGGAATACGGCGAGTAAAATAGTAATGTACGTTACTTCTATTTAATTAGTATTGGTTGACATAAACTTGGTTGTAATTTGAGTGATTAGTAATACCAACATACGAGTTATCATAATTACCCTGATTTACATAGACATCATTATAATTAGAGTAGTCGATATTCACTGTAGAACTTGCATAATCACCATACTGGTTTACATAAACATCGTTATAATCGGAATAATTGGTAATATTAACATCAGAGTAATTTCCATAACCATCTTGATAGACACCTACATTGTTATAATCTGATCCATAGTTAATATCAACCGATGAGGTATTATAGTAGCCATACTGATCTACATAAACACTATTATAATCAGAATAATTATAAATACCAACCCATGAACTATTATAGGATCCACTCTGGCCTACATAAACATCATTATAATCAGAACCATAATTGATGCCTACCGATGAGCTATTATAGTATCCATACTGGTCTACATATACATCATTATAGTTAGAATAATTACTAATATAAACATTTGAATAATTGTTGTAGCCATCTTGGTATACAGAAACATCATTGTAGTCAGAGTAATTACTGATTGAGACATAAGATGAGTTATCGTAGCCATATTGATCTACATCAACAGTGTTATAATCAGAATCATAATTGATATAAACTTCGGAATCATTACCATTATAATCTGAAGGAGAACTCTGATAAATTGACACATAGTTATAATCACTGTAATTGTCAATTTCAACAGTTGAGTCATTATCAGTAGTGGCTAAAGCGGCTGTAGACGTAAGAGCTGCTGAAATTAATAGAGCTAGATTTTTCATTATACTTTCCTTAGATTGTGTTATTAAATAGTGAAAATTGTTCTTACCATTGTTGGCCATATGGGGTTGACCGTCTTTAAGATTTATTTCAGGTTAAGACATAAACATTACTATTTAAATTATTACATTTTCATGTATTCAACATATTTCTCTAACTATTATTTGAATAATAATTCAACCTTTATGTTAGCTTATTTATTATATACATCATAAATTATAATATTGTTGTCACCTAACTGTTACTTATTTGTCGGTACAACTTGTTTATTAACTCTATTATTATCGTATATTCTTGATATTGTTCCATCAACCTATTCATGAAACTCAATTCTTATAAGTAGCCTTTTCGTTAATAACGAGACATGTTATATCTAAAGAAAGTTAATGAGTTAATCACTACATCTCTCATAAAATAGTTTACCTTTCTTAATAAGTAATTTCTTATGTAAGACGTCTTTACAGAAACACTACAAGGCGTCTGAGAATCAACTGTACTCAATTAGGAAAATGTTTAGTAAGTGTATGGAACTAGAATGATGAAAGAGAAGAAACTAGAGATGCTATTGGTGAATTATGGCTAAAAAAGCTCGCTGCACTCTAGCAGAATGCAGCGAATGGATAAGTAGTGATGTTACTGTTTTTTTTGAATTAATATTGAGTTACATAAACATCGTTATGATTTGAGTAATTAGTAATACCAACGTACGAGTTATCGTAAGAGCCTTGGCTTACATGGACATTATTAAAGTTAGAGTAGTCAATATACACAATAGAGTTTGCATAATCACCATACTGATCAACAGAAACAATGTTATAATCACCGTAAGAAATATCCACATCAGAATAGTTGTAGTTTCCATCCTGGCTTACATAAACAGTGTTATAATCAGAATTACCTGTAATATCAACATCAGAGTCATTCCAGTAGCCATTTTGATAAACGTCTACCATGTTATAATCTGACTCATAACTAATTCCAACCCATGAGCTATTATAGTATCCATACTGACTTACCGAAACATCATTGTAATCAGAACCATAACTGATATAAACATTTGAGTAATTATTGTAGCCATCCTGGTAAACAGAAACATCATTGTAGTCAGAATTATGCGTGATTGAGACATAAGAGGAATTGTCATACCCATACTGATCTACTTCAACACTGTTATAGTCAGAATCATAATTGATATATACTGCGGAATCATTACCATTATAGTCTGACGGAGAACTCTGATAAATGTTCACATAGTTATAATCACTATAATTATCAATGACAACAATTGAGTCATTATCTGTAGGCGATGCTACTGCGGCTGTAGACGCAAGAGCAGCTGAAATTAATAGAGCAAGATTTCTCATGATGCTTTCCTTAGATTGTGTTATTGAATTTTTATGCTTTTATTCATACCATTGATGATCACATGGGTTTGACCACCAGTTTGGCTAATATCGGATTTAAAATATTGGACATTACTTTTATGAACGATTAACGCTTTATTATCATCGCCGTATTGCGTTATCTCTCCTTGATTATTATTTCCTTGTTGTAAAATTGCAGCTTCATTATTATTTCCGTATTGATGAATCACGCCGTAATTTCCATAACCTCCTTCTAGGATAGCCGCAAAATTATGATCTCCTTCTTGGTTAACATACGCCTTATTCTCATTACCATCTTGAACAATTAGAGCATGATTATGATTACCACTTTGCTTAACCTTAGCCGCATTACCTAGACCATTGTGTCTCCTTTTTTGTTTGATGGTCACTCTACTATTATATGCACCATCCAACTCAACACTAGACATATTTTCATGGCCAATTTGTAATTCAGAAAGATTACTCAACTCATTTAGCGCAAGGTCACTAGAATAAACATTCAAGCTAAAACAAGCAAAACCTGATAAGTACAAAGGAGTAATTATTTTTCGATAACTTTTCATTCTTAACAGGGCCAACGCATTTGATTTGTAGTTTCAGTATCGGATTTCCTAGGCATTGTTCCATCAACCTAATCATGAAACTCAACTCTTACAATTAATACTTTTATTGAGAAATACTCATTCTGTCCTAATTAAAATAAATGATGCGGCTAACAAACTTCTAGTAAAAAAGTTGATGTCAAATAGAGGTAATTTAAGGAAATCAAACTCTTATTTGTAGGTGCAAGGAAGTAACGTATATTTAGAAATAAGAAGAAGTTATGAAAATGGTTACAGAATCTTATCATCTGTTAATCATATATAAATTAAGCTACTGATACTATCGTATCAGATCTTGTACTCGGTCTTAAATATTATTTTTCGCCCTTGACCAAAATAAATTTTTATACTTGAGTGAATTGACTTATCCTCATTACGCACCATGTTGAGTAGTAAGATTTTCGTCTTAAAGTTTTACAGGCCACTAATTACAAAAAAGCCCTCAATGCGAGGGCTATGGAAAAACATACGTTGGCAAGCTATATGATTGGTCTTGAGCGCAACATATACTCCTGGATGATAGGGTGCTGTAGGTCTGCTTCTCGTAGCGGTTGCCACAAACCAGCTTGGATACCATCAACAATGACATGGACAACAGCTGCATCAATCGCAGACATGACAGCAAGATTGACGGGCTCATTCGTTGTATAACCTAACTCGGCCTCGAGTAAATCTTTATAGTCAATAAACTTAAAAACACCTGTTTGTATCTCTTTCGACAAGATCGTTTTACTGGTCGTTACACTAAGCAATATGCGTCCACTTCGTACATCGACAGCACGAACATTAACGGTAACCTGATCTGCTCGATATTGCCCCGATGCACCAACGCCTAGATAACGAGCACCTGCACCTCCAGTTCGAACATTGCTATCATAGGCCACAATCCCACCTTCAACCATTATATTGGCAGAGGCCAGTGATGGCAGGTGAACACCATGGTTTGTCGGGATCTCATCCTTCTTCTGCGCCGCACGAATTATTTTTCTTTCAGTCAGAAGATTTTGTAATCCTTCACGTTCGAGTGGAATAAACCATTTTGAATCCAGTAGTGCTGTTGTCAGCAATGCAGCCCCGCCTTGTGGGACTGCCGTTGAAAAGTTACTGTTCGGTTGTGGTTTATATTGGCCAGTCTGATCTCTGAAGTCATAAACAGACACATAAACTTTCCCTTTGGGTAAAGGTAACGATACAAGGTCTTGGTATGTTGCCCCTCTTGCCATTAATGTTGCTTCCTTGCTTATGTTCGGTGTCTCAAGAGACATCGAACATCCGGATAATAAAAGAAACAAACTCCCCCAAATTATAGCTTTCATCCACCCTCTCCCTATAAATCTGGTACCAAGCCACTCACCTGAATCGTTGACGATTCACCAGTTTCTTTGTCTGTTATTTGAATGAGCAGATTACCGTTATCATCAACAATGTTGAGTAGGAAATCCTCTGTAGCTAGCTGCCCAGTATTTCCATTTCCCACATCTGATAATAATTGACTAATTAGGCGTGACTCTAGACTCGCAGCCAACCGCTCAAGATCCGTTTGCTCTTCAATTAACGGGTCTTCTTGCGGCGCTTTATGATCATTTATCGCATTGGCCACACCCAATAAATGGGCACTATTTAATGGATTACCACCAAAGCTGGGATTAATCGGCGTATACACCAGCTCTGATGCCATTACCTTAGCGGACATTACTATTAAACAGGCTAAGGCTAATTTGTTCCCTTTCATGATTAGTCCTCTTATATTTCGTCATAATCAACATCAAAGGTATCTTTTAAATATCGCTCAATACGCCATCTCACGACATAAGAGCTAACCGCTTTTATTGCATCGTCAACTTTAGCCTCTACCTGTTGTCTGCCTGGAGACACTGCTGTACGGTAGATAATCGTTTGGCGGTGAAATACAGTAATAATACTTCCTGATAAGGCTGTCGCGCGTTCCTTGACAGTCAAGTTCTCATCTAAGTCTTCGAATTCATCATTCAGCTTCTGAGAAAAGAGTGAGTAAAAATCCTCTCCAAGTCGGGTCATGGTTCGGTCAATAACCACACCGCTGATTTCTCTCAAATCATCGAGATTGCCATTAGCTTCAAGTGGTGGCCCATTTTCAAGCGGTTTGGCTTCACCTGCCTCCGTAGGTATTGGGTGAAGCAATAACACAGGAAGCAGTGTGAAGATAACTATTTTCATAATGGCAAGTCATTGTAATGATTACTTTTAGCCCACATAAAAGCTTGCATTCTATTCTTTACATTGATCTTTTTAAATACGTTGTACAAGTGTGTTTTTACTGTATTTTCACTAACAAATAATGTTTCTGCAATTTGTATGTTCGACGCTCCCAACACTAAAAGCTGCATTATTTCTTTCTCTCGTGTTGTCAAGTTTGCTGTAGATTTAGCGACTATTGCATCTTTATTTCGATATGAAGCAATAAGCTCATTGGTTAGCTTTCTACTTAACCAAAGCTCACCTTCCATCACTTTCTTCATCCCCTTGGCGACAACATTTACGTCATCTCCAGCAAAGAAGACGCCTACCATATTCGGCCATTTCGCTATCGCATTGACTGCGACATCATTCGGAGAGTTAATCAGCACTTCACATGCATTAATAGATTTTTCAATGAGATATTTAATATACAAATCTAAGGAGTCATCATCAATTTGAGTATTATCGACGATAACTAACACAGAGCTCTTCGCTGGGATATCCAACCCAGACAAACCTTCTATTGTTGTTAATTGAATAGGGATCCCTAGCGATTTCTCTAGATAATCCCTAAATAAGGAGGATTGTAAGCTGGAGTCACAGATGAAAATTAAATTATTATATTTAACGCAAGACATCTTATATTCCCTTACTATAAATATCTTATTACTAAGACTTTTTAAATCTAGAACATAGTGTTAAAACATCAAGACGACAAAAGCTATTATTCACAGTCTTGGCACCAAGATTATGATTTAAAAGGGAATAATTATTTGTCTCAAATTTGAGATATGTGCACTTGTGAATCTATTTTATTGCAGAATGCAAATAGATATCATCTTTGAAGAGATAATTAGTAAATGTACAGAATTTTGGTATTCGGCGCTACTAATATTATTTCTATTGCGGATAGTTGGTGAAGTATTATGGTAAGCCTTGCATTAGTTACTGCAAGGCTTTTATTTTATTAGATATTTTAGTACAAGCCTATACTACAGCCTTTACCTTTAGTGCGTTTGGACACTATGCTCATACTCTACGATGATTTGATTACCACTGTACCTAACATTTTTGATGTTTCCATCTACGATATAAGTGTTGGTTAACGTCACAGAGTTTGGCAACGATCCTCCAACCTGCTCTCTCAAAGAAGGAAGTGTCATGACTGGATCAACACCGATATAGTGGCAAAACTGGTTAACAAAACTGTGCTCAAGCGGCACTTGACCCCGTAAAATATCAGAAAATACTAACTGGCTCAGCCCAAGCCTTTTGGCCATCTCGATTTGGGTGATCCGCATCTTCGCTTTGTAACTCATCCATGTGTCGTGTAAAACTTGACGGTCTTTTTCTGTATACTGCATACCCATCAACCTTAGCGTCATTTTATATTTATCCCCTGATTAAAGCCTAAATCATAAGGACAAATGTCAGAGCAAAGTTAGGGTTAAGCTATCTGCATCCCTTACTGTCACTGCCATCCTCAGCATAACACTTACTGACATAACAAAATCTCTACCCATCAATACCTTAAGCTATATCGACGTTTTCTTAACCAGAAGACATTTTTTTTCCGGCAAGCCTTGTTGCTGGGAGATAAACGCAGATATAATCAAGAAGTCGTTTTCTCGGGTTGATTTTATAGGTAGTACATGCGACTGCAGCAAATAATTTCAAAATTTGTCATGCTCGCAATGCTGTTCACAGTGATTTCATCAACTGTGAACGCAGGCACGATCCACTGGATAACATCTCCTGCTGATACCGACTGCCGTGTTACCGCAACAATGAAATGCTGTGATAACACAACCCTATTTTCACAAGAACATTCGAATATGTGTGGTTCTGATGCGATGGATAGCCATACATCAAGCTCCAGCTGCTGTATTGATAACGACTGTCATGCCAACAATGTACAGTTTGCGATTCTGTCTAATATCCCCCCAATTTCTGTGCCATCTGCCACTCAGGTGTTTACCGAGCCTGTAGGCAAACGCCAGTACTTTTATGATGTGATTTTGCGTCCACCTGTTTTTGCCTAAGCCACTTACCTGCCGCATTTTATGCAGCTTGTCTGGCTCCTCCTAAGAGCAACATCCAAGGCAATTAAATTACTTATCTTTTAATAAACAGGATTTAACTATGAAACTTAATCACATAATGGCGCTTTCTCTACTGGCAACAAGCTTTTTCACCGTGGCTGAAACGATCAAGGGCACTAACTACCAATCCCCTTACTGCGGTTGTTGCAAAGAGTGGGTAAAACACTTGGAAGACAACGGCTTTGAAATGGAAGTGGTATACGAACAAGATCTGACACCGAAGAAAATTGACTTGGGTATTCGCCCTGAATACGCATCATGCCATACGGCAGAAATCCAAGGCTATACATTTGAAGGGCACGTTCCGGCCGAAGACATCCAACGTTTTATCGAATCAAAACCGACACGAATGATTGGTCTTGCTGTTCCCGGCATGCCAATGGGTTCGCCTGGCATGGAGTACGACGATCAAAAAGATCCGTTTGAAGTACTCGCCTTTGATAAAAATGGTAAAACCATGGTATGGGCTCGCCATAACCAGTAAAACATAAAATAAACCATGTATTTATTACGGGCAGACAAATCATCTTGACCTGCCCGTTTTTACTACTGCGCTACAACAACCTGAATATTTTGAGCGGTATTTACTAATCTAGCCTAGCGAACAATGCTCGGTTAGGGTCTTCATTCATTGCCCACTCCCAATCAGATTCCCGCTTTTCTAAGTAAACTTGTAGACCATTAAAATAGGTAAAAGCCACTAGCTCTGAGTCATTCATAAAATGCTCAAAAAACGCCTCTTCATGATCAGCAAGATGGCTCAAGGTCGAAACCCCATGCTTTAAAGCCCACTGGATTGCATAAGGCGAAATCATAGTACGACAGAGGATCAACTCTTTGATGTCAGCGAGCGCAATATCAATACCTTTCTCAGTCTTCGCCTCTTGCTGAGACAACGCACTCTCTTCTGCCAGCATCGCTTTCAGGCTAGCAATACTCGCCTCCCTGTCTTGCGCAGAATACCCATAGGTTGTCTTGGCAAATCTTATTGCATAGCTTAAGCGATTACGGCCGACCAATTCCACCACATCCTCAAGATAAGGCTGAGGGATATTGTAGGCCTTAGCCAGCAGCTCAACAGCCTGTGCCAAACTGGTGTACGTAATGCCATTAAATTCAACCTGGAAGCTGCTAGTGATCCCCACTACAGGCAACCCATCAATAGTCAACGGCCAACCAGCATAATTAACCCGCTCTCTGGCAATCTCGAACATTTTCCAGGCACTTTCTCGGAAGCCTTCCAATGCCTTACCCTCAAACTCCGACTCCACAAGCTCTTCTTGTGTCCAGTTCGCGCCAATCTGTAAGTGTTTTTCATACTTGCGATGCAGCTTTTCTTTCACTTTATCTCGCAGTAAATCCAATCCACTGACTTTTATCGACCCGCAGAAGGAGAAACACTCCTGGCAACAAGGCACCATGGTTGGAAACTGTTGCTGATCATAATTTGGTGATGCCATAAATGAGTAAGACTCAAAGTAAGGTTCACCACAAAACCAGCATGTATGTCGATACTCAAAAGGAACATCAATTGATTGATAACCAGATAACTGGCCACTATTTTTATCATTCATTTTTCAATAACTTAAATATTAAAAACTGCCCACAGTATTCACGAGCTATAGAAAACTATTACTTCTAATTACAACACATTAAGCGTCGATGTGGGGAATGGTTTTGACATTCATAAGGAGATAATCAGTATCAATACGCACATTCGGCATAATAAATGGTGATTGTTCAACCTACCATTTTGCATATTTACTATCGTTAATAGACATCTTGAAACTAACCAGTATCATCCGACGTCAATACAGGGGTTTAGTCGTCAGTTCAATCATCTTCACTTGTGAAATTGATGCTTAAACAAGAAATTTTAGACACTCATAAAAATGAGCTATCATCGGCTCAAAATAAAAGAGCTTGAATTATGATTAGAGAAAATACCTTAACTACTGCTAACAATTGGACAAAACCCTTCGTTTCAGAGGTCGCTGAAGTATTAAACTTGTTACGTGAATATGGTTACGAATCGGCAACGTTAGTGAAATTAACCGGTTTATCAGAAGGAAAGCTTTGCGATTGGACTGCTCGATACAAAAAAGAACCTGATGAAGTATCAACAATACCCTACCCATGTTGGTGTTTTCTTCTCGCCCTAGTTGGCCATCCAAATATTCAAAATAATGGCTTACCTCTCTCTGTTGACGCTCGTAAAGTCATGCGTGCATTCAAACCTAACGCTTTTCTACCCGCCAATAAATTTGTTAAGCCAACCTCTGTGCAACTCCGCCGAATCATTGGTGAAGAGACATTTACAAAAGTATCCGTCACTGACTTAGCCGCTATTTTCAATTGGAAACCAGGTCAGTTTCAAGACAACTTAGACAAAGGCAATCTCCCTTTTCTGAATTGGTGCCTTATCCTGATGTTTATGGGTTTTAATATTCAAAAAATGGTCTTAACTGACCTAGATACGGAATTGAAGCTCAACTAATTCTATAATCTTCGCACCATAATCAATTCTGTTCATGGTGCGAACTCAGGCATAGCTGATAACCGATGCAATTAGGTCACAGGATGATACTGTGACTTAATTGATTGAAGATGCTTGGGAGGGATCGTCATGATTCGTGTCGCTATGATCAGCCTAGCGCTTCTGCTTCAAGTAAACGTTCCTTGCGAAGTTTCTCAGCTTCCATCACCGCATTGATCTCTTCCATCAAGCCATCAACGTCTGCTGCTTCTGTACTCTCGGCAAATTGACCGGTAAGTTCAGCGTCAGGTGTGAGTTCACCGGCTTCATACAGTGCCCACATCTCTTTTGCATACTGAGTGCCTAACAGGCTTGGGGCATATTGACCGTAGTATGTCGTCATGTTGTTCACATCGCGCTCTAGCATCCACTTCGCATTATTATTCGCTGCCGCATCTACCGCTTGAGGCAAATCGATAATGACGGGACCCGTTTGATCAACCAGCACATTGAACTCAGATAAATCACCATGAACCAAACCAGCGCAAAGCATTCGAGTAACAAATTTGATAATGAGTGCATGGTCTTTCAAAGCTTGCTCAGCCGTTAGATTGACATCATTAAGGCGCGGAGCAACCAAGCCTTCATCGTCTGTCACCAGTTCCATCAGCAGGACGCCATCAAAACAACCATACGGTTGCGGCACACGAACCCCGGCATTAGCTAGGGTATACAGCGCATCAACCTCGGCACTTTGCCAAATTTTTTCTTGTTCATCACGGCCAAATTTAGACCCTTTTTCCATTGCTCGGGCACGGCGGCTATTGCGCACTTTTCGGCCTTCGCGATATTGCACCGCTTGTTTAAAGCTGCGCTGGTCTGCCTCTTTGTAAACTTTGGCACACCGGATCTCTTCACCGCAGCGCACAACGTACACTGATGCCTCTTTTCCGCTCATCAATTGGCGTAGAACTTCGTCCACCAATCCATCATCAACCAGAGGTTGGATTCGTTTAGGTATTTTCATAGCGCCTTTATACATGACTTGGGTACAAGATGGAATATTAGACAGGCTAAGTTAAGCGATTCAGGTGCGCCATTGATAAACTCTATAATAGTTACTAGCGAGATTATTCTCCCTGTTTAATAAAGACTTAGCTTATTCCATTCTAGCCTGAATACCGATTTTTGCCGCCCGGAGAATTGTACTGACTCGTATAAAGCGTTAAAATACGTGCCCCATTTATGAATGAGTGTGATTGAATGTCTGAACAGAAGCGAAAGGCGCTGAAGAAAATTGCTAAATGCCTAGAGCTGGGTAACTCTGCGAACATCAACGAAGCCGCACAAGCGATCAAGATGGCACACCGTCTGATGCTGAAATACGGCCTTGAGCAAGACGATATTGAATTCATTCAGATGGGTAAAACAAAGTCTTCGACGCTTCTGCCAACTGATATAAGCCAGCAGATCCTCAAAATTATCCGAGGGATTAACCGCCGTTTTGGTGTCGAATGTGTTTTAACCAATTACAAGGGACTAAAGCAAGCAGAGTTTATCGGTGTTGCCGAACGTGCGATCTTTGCCGCTTTTGCCTTTGATGTGGTTTACCGTGAAATGAACCAACAGACTGGCCAGTTCCGTAATAGTTTTGCCGGAACCGGCACCAGTTCAGCTGAAGTCACTCGCCGGGTTGGCTCTTTCCTGGCAGGTTGGATTGAAGGTGCACTGGAGAAATTACCCGAGCTCAATACCGATGATGATCATGACAAGCGCATGAGCAATTATATTGACAAAGAGTTTGAGAATATCGACCGGGAAACATTCAAGAAACAACTTCAGGAAGCAATGAAGGCACTCACCGATGATTACGAAAAAGGCATGAAAAAGGGCCGTTCAATTTCGGTAAACCGCCCAGTTGGTGGCTCTAGGGCTCACGACCCTAAACTGCTTGGATAATTGAAATTCCAACCGAAAACAAACAAATACAGCTGCAATAAAACGCAGCTGTATTTGTTTCTGGCTATAATTAATCCAAATAAGAACAATAACTTATGCACATTAACGATTATCCGCTTCCTACTGGCGCTCAAAAAAGAAGCAAAAGAACAAAATTCGTCATCATCTTGCAATGAAGTGGGATGTAAATCGCATTTCTGTGATAGAATGAAACAAAATCCCATAAAACCGATAGCCTTCACACATGAAATTCCCTGGTCAGCGTAAATCAAAGCATTACTTCCCAGTTAATGCCCGCGATCCATTAGTTGCTCAAATCCAGCAAGAAAATCCGCTATCTCGAACCCACTTAGTTGGTGTTGGTCAAACCATTGTTGATATTGAAGCGCGTATTGATGATGACTTTCTTCAACGCCACTCGCTAAGTAAAGGTCACTCTTTAGTTCTTGACGAAGATAAGGCAGAACTGCTTTACCAAGAACTAAAAGAACGCAACCTGATCAGCCACGAGTACCCAGGCGATACCATTGGTAATACACTGCATAACTACTCTGTATTGGCTGATGATAAATCGATTCTGCTGGGTGTGATGAGCAAGGATCTAAAGATCGGTTCTTACGCTTACCGCTACCTATGCAATACATCAAGCCGCATGGATCTTGACCACCTGCAACCTGTTGATGGCCCTATCGGTCGCTGCTATACCCTGATCACTGAAGATGGCGAACGTACGTTTGCGATCAATGAAGGTGATATGAATCAGCTTAATCCTGACAATGTGCCAGAGTGTGCGTTTGAAAATGCCTCTGCATTGGTTCTGTCTTCCTACCTTGTTCGCGGCAAGCCTGGCGCACCGATGAAAGAAGCTGCGCTCAAGGCTATTGAGCACGCCAAGAAACATAACGTACCAGTCGTTCTTACTCTGGGTACTAAATACGTTATCGAAGGGTTGCAGGACTGGTGGATCGAGTTCCTTAAAGACCACGTCACCTGTGTTGCGATGAACGAAGAAGAAGCAGAAGCTCTGACAGGTGAAAAAGATCCGCTCCTAGCTGCAGACAAAGCACTCGAGTGGGTCGATATGGTTCTTTGTACGGCAGGCCCTGTTGGATTATACATGGCAGGTTATACTGACGAATCACTAAAACGTGAATCTACACTGCCACTATTGCCAGGCCGTATCGCTGACTTTAACCAGTATGAGTTTAGCCGCCCAATGGTTAAATCTGCCTGTGAAAACCCAATTCGTGTTTACTCTCACATTGCCCCCTACCTCGGCGGGCCGGTTGAGATTAAAAACACCAATGGCGCCGGTGATGCAGCGCTATCTGCGCTTTTGCATGATATGTCTGCTAACCGTTACCACAAAGAGAATGTACCAAACTCAGGCAAGCATACTGGTCAGTTTTTGACGTATTCATCATTCTCGCAGATTTGTCAGTACTCTAACCGTGTGAGTTATGAAGTGCTGACCCAGCATGCACCGCGGCTATCCCGCGGACTTCCAGAGCGAGAAGATTGCCTGGAAGAAGCCTACTGGGAGCGTTAAGCTCACCATAATAACAGTGCTAACGGAGCCAATTGGCTCCGTTTTCTTTTGCTTATAGCAGCGTTAATACTTCATCATTGTAGGGTCAACATCATCAATCCAGGCTAATATCCCGCCTTTCAAGTTCACTACATGGGTAAAGCCATTATCCATAAACTGCTGGCATACTTTCGCCGAACGTCCCCCCATCTTGCAATGAAAGACCAGTGCTTGATCCTGGTTAAATTCGTTGAAATGCTCAGCTATCGAATTCATTGGAATGTGGCGGCTTCCTGCAATCGTGCAAATTTCACGTTCATAAGCTTCCCGGACATCTATCAGCAACGGTGGGGCATTACTCACGAGCTGTTGTTGTAACTCTCTCGCGGTAATTTCTTGAAATGGCATCTCAGTTGGCGCGCTAGAAATACCACAAAATTGTTGATAATCAATTAATTGAGTAATAGTTGGTGAGCTCCCACACAGGCAACATTGTGGATTTTTTTGAATGCTAAGCTCTTCAAAACTTAGCTCCAACGCATCATAGGTCAACAATCTTCCACTAAGGGTTGTGCCGGCACCTGTGATCATTTTTATGGCTTCCGTAGCCTGAATGCTGGCAACAAGTGCTGGCAGCACCCCCAACACTCCCCCTTCAGCACAAGACGGAACCAATCCTGGTGGCGGCGGCTCAGGATATAAGCAGCGGTAACAAGGGCCACCTTGATAGTTAAAGACTGTAGCCTGACCATCAAAACGAAAAATACTGCCATAAATATTGGGTTTGTTGAGCAAGACACATGCATCATTGACCAGATAACGGGTCGGAAAATTATCGGTACCATCAATCACTAGATCATAGTCTTTGATAATGTTCAAAGCATTGGCTGAGGATAGGAGCTCTTGGTAACACCTGATATCCAGGTCGGTATTCAGAGCAAGTAAGCGCTCTTTGGCACTTACAACTTTAGGTTTTCCGACATCGCTGAGAGTAAACAATATTTGCCTCTGCAAGTTGGTTTCATCTACGGTGTCATGATCGATTAAACCAATAGTGCCAACGCCTGCTGCCACAAGATACAAACACAGTGGTGAGCCAAGGCCACCAGCGCCGACAATAAGAATTTTTGCGGCTTTTAACTTTTGCTGCCCTTCCATTCCTAGCTCAGGCAGCATGATATGACGGCTATAACGGCTGATCTCTTGTGGTGAGAGCGACGGCAATGGGCCAGCCCCTCCAGCAATTGCTGGGACAATTCGAAGTTCACAGCCATCACTTAGTGCTGATTCCATGCCATTTTGTTGCTTGATATCTACCCGATCGAGAAAAATATTAACAAAGTTTCGAAGCTGGCCCTGTTCATCGAACAACTGAACCCTGAGATCTGGGTGTTGTTCACAGAGGTGAGTCATCGCTTCAAAGACGGTTTCAGCCTCAACTTCAACCTGGCTTGCCTGATGGGTAAACCGTCGCAAAGGTGATGGGATCTTAATCAAGGTTTTCATAACAATGCCTTCATATCCGTAGCCTCTATACGCTGTTTTCTATACAAAGCATTTCTTGCTCAAAACGCTGGCGATCATCAGTCAACAACCATGAGCGGTAACTAGATGCCTGAGAGTTTTGAACCGATACAATGATATAACTGAGTCCTGGCCAAGCATGAACGCGGTCAAACTCGGATGGGATATCTGGGTGATCAGGGTGTGAATGCACAATGCTGATTATCGATAAGCCTTCGCTGTCAGCTTTGTCTTCCGCATCCTGGTACGCAATAGGATCAATGAGGAAGCGCCGCTCTCGGTTTTCTGCCTTTTCATTCAAACATGGCAGGTAGTAGCTAGCCTTAGTTTGAAGCTCTGTGCCTAGGCTGTTAAGCATTGAGCCAATAATAAAACCACAACACTCATGCGGGTAGCTTTGTTCAGCCTGATCTACAATTTGTGTGATTATTTCATTGTTAACGTGAATGGTCATGCGCCCATAGCCCCGCACTGAAATACCGTTCACCAAGATCACAAAGCAATGTGGTAACCGTCCCTTCAGTCAATGTTGACATCACTTTATTGCAAGCAGCAAGATAGGCTCCTGAAGACTGACCGACAAAGTAGCCATGGTGAGCTAATGTCATGCAGCCGTGTTTAGCTTCATCGGCTGACACATCAATCCATTGATCGACATGCTCACTTTCAAAAATGTCTGGCACGATATCTTCCGGCTCACCCAAGGGTTTCAAGCCTTCAACCCCCGGCCAACGCTCGGGTCGGACAGCGATAATTTTAACGCCAGGATAATGTTCGGTTAAACGGCGAGCTATACCTGTCAACGATCCCCCAGTTCCCACACCAGCAACAAAATGGGTGATGGGAGAAGGAACCTGCTTAATAAGTTCTGCAGCAGTGCCAAAGTAATGTGCATTCACATTTTCTTCATTGGTGTACTGATCACAAAAGAAATACTTCTCCGGTGATGCTTCATACATTGCATGAACATGGCGTAGTGCTTCGTCGTAACCTTCCAGGGCGTCAGTTTCGACCAGTGTCGCACCATGGGCAATGAGGCGTTGCTTCCGCTCTTGGCTGGCATTACCCGGAATAACAATGGTAACGTCATATCCCATCGCGGCACCGATCATCGCATATGAGATACCTGCATTGCCGCTACTTGAATCCAATATGATCTTGCCCGGTATTAATCGACCTTGTTCAACAGCCCGACACAGCATCTGTTTGACAGGACGATCTTTTAGCGATCCGCCGGGGTTCATCCACTCCGCTTTGGCAAACAGTTGAAGGTCTGGGTGTTTGGGATATAGAAAGCTCAGATCAATCAATGGGGTGTTGCCGATCAGATCCAACAGGTTCATGACCTCACTCCTTGATGGGCCAAACATGCAATTATTAAATGAGACTGGTACTCATTTAAGATAGTTGATACCAAGCCAGAACCCAAGGAAAACACGGTGCTCAAGGGTTTTGCCTTGATATGACCAAGCCATACAAAGGCCAGGGTGTGTCCCTAGCTATTAAGGTCATATCAAAAAAAAAGCGGAGCCTTATTCGGCTCCGCTTTTATTGGTTGTTATCAGGCTACTAACATTCGTTAATCGCGTTTCTCACCCGCTTATCTGAAACCGGATAAGGCGTACCTAGCTGCTGAGCAAAGTAACTCACACGCAACTCTTCGATCATCCAGCGGATATCTTTTACTTTCTGCGGAACCGGTTGGCCTTTCGGGATCTTATTCAGCAGTTCTTTGTAGTCTGAAACCACAGACTCGATCTTCAGGATGTGCACCCGATCTTTATTCGGATCGATGGGCAGTTTTTCCATCCGGCGTTCAATCGCCTTCATGTAACGCAAAATATCTGGCAGACGTTTCCAGCCACACTCGGTTGCGAAGCCTTTGAAAATCAACCCTTCAATTTGCGCTTTAATATCTGATAAAGCGAAAGCCATTGTTAAATCAACGCGGCCTTTCAAGCGCTTACTAATACTAAAGGCAGTCGTCAGGATAGCTTCCACTTGTTTGGCAATCTCAACGACCGTATCACCCAACTCAGCCCGAATATGCTCTTTCAGTGCTTCAAACGCTTCTGGCTCCCACACCAGGCCGCCCTTCTCTTCGATCAATTTGTCAATGCCGCAGGCAATGCAGTCATCAATCAGATCCATCACCCGGCCATATGGGTTGAAATATAGGCCTAGCTTAGACTTATTGGGTAAGTTCGCATGCAGATACTTAATTGGCGACGGAACATTCAATAGCACCAAGCGGCGCTGGCCTTGCTGCATCGCCGTCTGCTGCTCTTCTTCTGTTTCAAACAGCTTAATACCAACAGAGTCTTTATTATCGACAATCGCCGGATAGGCTTTTACTTCAAAACCACCACGCTTTTGCTGATAGCGCTCAGGCAGCTTGCCAAAGCTCCAGGTTTTCAAACCTTCCTGCTCTATATCATCGTCAGCAACCTGGGACAGCGTCTCCTGTACCTTTTCTTTGAGGCCGTCTTTGAGGCTGTACAGATCTTTGCTTTCTTTCAGCTTGCGGTTGCGGTGATCAACCACACGATACGTGATTTTCAAATGATCAGGGATTTGATCGAGATTCCAGTCTTCACGAAGTACGGTTACTCCGGAAATACGCTTCAGCTCTTTTTCCAGCGAGTCGAGCAATGGCATCGCCATCGCTTCGGCACGCGCCAAGAAAGCATCGGCATAGTTTGGTGCCGGCACAAAATTACGGCGTACCGGTTTTGGCAATGATTTGATCAACGCCACAATCAGCTCGTGACGCAGGCCTGGGATCTGCCAGTCGAAGCCATCAGGCTCTACCTGGTTCAGAATGGGTAGCGGCACATGAACAGTTACACCGTCACTATCATCGCCCGGTTCAAACTGGTAGCTTAGCTTAAGCTTAAGGCTGTCCTGGTGCCAGAAATTCGGATAATCCAAATCAGTCACATGGCTGGCATCACCTCTAAATAGCATTTCGCGTTCAAAGTTCAGGAGATCTTTGTTCTCGCGACACGCTTTTTTCCACCAGCTATCAAAATGACGCCCCGAAACAACGGTGTGTTCGATGCGCTGATCATAAAATTCAAACAGTGCATCATCGTCGATCAGAATGTCACGGCGACGTGATTTATGCTCAAGCTCTTCCACCTCACGCAATAACTTACGGTTTTGATGATAGAACTTATGCTTGGTTTCCCAGTCACCTTCGACAAGCGCTGAGCGGATAAAGATCTCACGAGAGATCTGTGCGTCAATTGTGCCGTAATTCACTTTTCGTTTGGCAACAACTGGAATGCCATACAGGGTCACTTTTTCAAACGCAGACACTGCCGCTGGCTTCTTCTCCCAGTGAGGTTCACTGTAACTGCGCTTCATCAGATGTTCGGCCAGTGGCTCAACCCACTCAGGCTGAATTTTGGCGGCAATACGCCCCCACAGCTTCGAGGTTTCAACCAGTTCCGCAACCATCACCCATTTGGGCTGCTTCTTGAAAATACCAGAACCAGGGAAAATATTGAACCGGGCGTTACGTGCACCCTGGTATTCATTTTTTTCCTGATCTTTCAAACCAATATGAGAGAGCATGCCAGAAAGCAATGCCATGTGAACACCTTCATAGCTGGCTTCCTGATCGTTGATGCGCAAATCAAGTTCTCTGACAACCTGGCTGACCTGGTAGTAGATATCTTGCCATTCGCGAATACGTAGGTAGTTCAGGTAATCTTTCTTGCACTGCCTGCGGAACTGGTTACCGGACAACGCTTTTTGCTGCTCCTGTACGTAGTCCCATAGATTAACGAAGGTCATGAAGTCAGAATCTTTGTCGTAGAAGCGACGGTGTTTTTCATCTGAAGCCTGCTTCTTCTCCGTCGGACGCTCACGCGGATCCTGAATCGACAACGCACAAGCGATGATCATCACTTCGCGCAGTGCACCCTGCTTTGGCGCTTCAAGTACCATACGAGCCAAACGCGGATCAAGTGGCAAACGGGCTAGCTGACGACCGACAGCTGACAAGCGCTTGCGGGGATCTTTGGCTTTCGGGTTTATCGCACCCAGTTCTTCAAGCAGGCGGATACCATCTTGGATATTGCGGTTATCCGGCGCCTCTACAAATGGGAAGGCTTGGATATCACCCAGGCCAATCGCCGTCATCTGCAGAATAACCGACGCTAGGTTGGTACGCAGGATCTCTGGATCGGTAAACTCAGGACGTGAAAGGAAGTCTTCTTCCGAGTAAAGGCGAATACAGATACCTTCCTGAACACGGCCACAACGCCCCTTACGCTGATTCGCACTGGCTTGTGATACTGCTTCAATCGGCAGGCGCTGTACTTTGGTTCGGTAGCTGTAGCGGCTGATACGGGCAGTACCCGGATCGATCACATACTTGATCCCCGGCACGGTCAGAGATGTTTCTGCTACATTGGTAGACAATACAATACGACGCCCACTGTGCGACTGGAAGATCCGGTTCTGTTCACCTGCCGACAGGCGAGCATACAATGGCAACACTTCAGTATCACGCAGATTGCGCTTTTGCAAAGCATCCGCTGTATCACGGATCTCACGCTCACCGTTCATGAAGATAAGGATGTCACCTAGCCCTTCATCACACAGCTCGTCAACGGCATCGAAAATAGCCTGCAGCTGATCACGATCGTTATCATCACCCTCTTCTGAGACTGGACGATAACGAACTTCAACCGGATAGGTACGTCCCGACACTTCAATAATTGGCGCATTTCTAAAATGCTTAGAAAAACGCTCAGGATCAATAGTCGCCGAGGTAATGATCACTTTCAGATCTGGGCGTTTAGGTAATAACTCACGCAAGTAGCCCATAATGAAGTCAATATTGAGGCTTCGTTCGTGGGCTTCATCGATGATAATGGTATCGTACTGGTTCAAATAACGGTCATTCTGAATTTCCGCCAGCAAAATACCATCGGTCATCAGCTTAACCTGGCTGCGATCCGATACTTTGTCGTTAAATCGGACTTTATAACCAACATACGAGCCGAGCTCACACTGAAGCTCTTCGGCTATTCGGTTAGCGACAGAGCGGGCAGCAAGACGACGCGGCTGAGTATGGCCAATCATCCCTTTCGTACCCAGCCCCAGTTCCATACAGATCTTAGGTAGCTGAGTCGTTTTACCCGAGCCGGTTTCACCTGCGACAATTACAACCTGGTTATTCTTGATGGCCTCGGCGATATCGTCTTTTTTCTGACTGACCGGAAGCTGTTCCGGGTAAGTAATCGTTGGGCGCTGGGTAGTGCGCAGCTCAACGGTTTGCATTGACTTGGCGATGTCTAATGCAATTTCATCGAAAACAGCATGCTTAGCTTGTTCGTTTTTAATTCTTGCCGCACCTTGCACACGCTTGTGCAAACGAAAACGATCGCGGATCATGCAATCTTTAATCGCGGCTTTTAACGTTTTGTCATTATTCAAAACGTCTGACTGAGAGGTATTCGACTGAGTCAAAGGAATTCCTGATATTTCAGTTTGAGATTTCAATAAAACTGGCAGGATTCTATCACATTTCATACTGGCTGCAGCGGCTTATCCATAAGTTATCATCCGTACAAGCATGCAATAGCTCTGCCAACAGTTTATCCGGAAACCGATCGAATTTCCCCACACAGCAGATAATTATGAGGAACAACTCAAGCCTATGGCTGTCACATTAATGAAAGCTATAAATCTCACCTTGATTTTTCGACTAGCTAGCCACAGATATATTTAATAATGCTGTTTTACAATGAGGCACTGCATGTTCACACAATTACGCACATTATTTCGCCAGGTTATGCATGAAGGTACTGATGGAGGAGCCGTCGATACGCCTGCAATAAATCTCGCCATGGCCTCATTACTTTGTGAAGTAGCGAATGCTGATCATGAAGTCGATCCCCGTGAAGAATCCGCCAAAGTCCACCTGCTTGTTAACCTGCTGGACATTGATGATAGCAGCGCAAAATCACTGCTCGATAAGGCGAGGCAACACAGTAGCCAATCTGTTTCATTGTACGAGTTCACCACCAAGCTACGGGCTCTAATGCCTGAACAACGCTACCAACTAATCGAAGCAATGTGGCATGTTGCCTATGCAGATGAACAGCTTGACCCATTAGAGGAAGCCGTTATTCGCCAAGTCGCTGAACTAATCTATGTTGATCATTCGGAGTTCATTCGAGCTAAACTCTCTGCACAAGGTAAATAGCCACCTCCCTCATTATTAACATTTCCCTACTCTCGAGCAGACATAACTTTGAACGGCCAGAATAGCGAACAATTGGCTATTCTGGCACACAATGTCTGCTTACCTTGTATAGCTAACATTATTGAGGTGCCTAATCACACTTTTCGCTTTCATTCTCAATTTGCAAATCCGTATTACGAAGCCAACATACTGAAGCCTTATCATAACCACCACCTATCCGACTGAATTCATTCACATAAATTCAAGTTAGATAAATAAACAAAAAACATGGCCTTGTTTTTGATTAGTGCATTACAGCATTATCCATAAGAACAAGGTTGCCTAATGAAAAAACAAAAACGCTCGTTTATTGCTTTAGGGTTACTTTTCTCCCCATTTCCAGCTTTTGCTGTCTCACCATTTAACGACTGCCCAACAGAAGCCTTTCTTTTTCAGGGAAATCCATCAACCGTCTACGCCGTTGATCTAGCAACGGGTCAATACCGAGAGGTCGGCACTGATACCGGCGCTGCGGGCGTTATCAATGCCGTAGGGTTTAATGAAACCGACCGCTATATTTACGGCTGGAACAAGAGTGCGGGCACTATCACCCGCATCAATCAGGCCTACCGTGTTGAAGACTTAACTGTTCAGGAAGGCCTTCCTGCGAGTAAAAGCTTCTTTGTAGGCGATGTCTTCGATAATACGTATTACCTTTACTTGAAAAATTCGGGCATGTTCAAAATCGACCTGAGTCAAGGCGATAACAACCTTGTTGCAACCCGTATCATGTCTGCAGCCGATGCAACTCTCACTCTCACCGATTTTGCCTTTTATCCGGAAACGGGTGAATTATTTGCAGTCGAAAATTCCAACAATGACTTATACCAGTTCTCTTTCGACTCATCAGGTAATGCCAGCTTTGTTCGTAGAGGAGCTACAGGGGTTTCAGGCACCACCACTTTCGGTGCGCAGTATTTTGATAAGTCAGGATTTATGTACATCAGCAACAATCATGGCGGTACGATCTACCGGTTAGATTTACGAGATTTAAACGCCTTCAGTGCTACTGCTGAGTTTTTTGCTGATGGGCCATCATCAGGCCAGAACGATGGTGCCCGCTGTGCCAGTGCTCCTGTCACGGCTAACAATACTGACTTTGGTGATGCGCCAGATAGCTACAAAACGTCCCTGGAAAATAATGGCCCCCGACATTTTATTGGTCCTAACTTTTTCTTTGGTACTGAAATTGATGCTGAAGGTGTCGCGGTATTCGCGCCAAGCTCTGATGATAATAACGGCTCTCCAGACGATGAAGACGGCGTTTCATTTGGAACCGACTTCAAGCAGGGCTCCGATGTATTAATTAATGTCGTGGTTGGTGGCGAGGCTGTCAGTTACGTAAGCGGCTGGTTTGATTGGAATGGTGATGGCACATTTGATGAAGACAACGAGCAGGCAATTATTGACGAGTACCTCACTCCAGGTTCCCACACTCTTAAAGTACGCGTCCCTGAAACTGCGCAGGTTGGCAACACCTGGGCCCGCTTTAGAATTGGCCAAGAAACCGGACTGACATATTTTGGCGGGGTAACCTACGGCGAAGTGGAAGACTACGCCATCACTATCGAGGAACAAACATTAACGCACAACTACTACCCCGGCGAAGGCACATGGGTAACGCTTGCCTATGAAGACAACTGGCCGGAGAAAGGTGATTATGACTTCAATGATGTCGTCATGTACTACCGCGTCGATACTGTCTCTAACCAGGACGGCAATATTGTTCGTTATGATATCTACGGCAAACTACAAGCCTATGGTGCATCATACCCTAACGGGTTTGCTGTACAGTTAGACAATATCCCTCGTTCCCAGGTCAACGCTAACCTGTCTAAAATTGTCGTCAACGACAAAACACTTCACAGTACGGCTGTTATTGAGGAAGGGCAAGATTTTGCGGTTATCCTCATCTCACGTGACTTAAAAGATGAGTTTACTCCTCCTGAATGCTCGGGCAGTGCCGGTAAGTTCTACCGTGTGTGGCAAGGGTGCAGCAAAGATGCGGCCGACCAGTTTAGCTTTGTTGCCAGTGTTCCATTTAACACGGCAATATCGACCGGGCCTGACATGCCGCTCAACCCCTTCCTTTTCTCACCGGATGGACGTTTCCATGGCGGCTCATTTAGTATGGAATTTCCAGGTCGCGATCTTGAGATCCATTTAAAGGGAGACAGTTTGACTTCTCTCGCTTCAGAAACGTTCTTCTCAACACAAAGTGACACCTCCGTGTACAACCCAAGCAATTGCCCCGGTCCCGACTGTGACAGTTACCATGGTGAAAATGGCACTCCGTGGGGATTACTCATTGATTCAAACTGGAGTCACCCGGCTGAGAGAGTCGATGTACTTCAGGCCTATCCTAATCTTGCTGACTTTGCCAGTACAGGTGGAGCAAGCAACAGCAACTGGCATCAGCGCGCTAACGCCATCATCAATAAACTATTCGAATAAACGGTAAAAGGAATGGATGATGAAAACAATACTGTTATTACTTAGCATCATATTTACACTTTCTGGCTGTGATGGCGACAACGCAAGTGTTAGTACTGGCGGAGGTAGCAGCAAAAGTGTCGTTACCTTCGATCAATTAATTATCCCTGATGGGTTCAACCTGAAAAGCTCCTACCCAGTTATGCTTGATATTGCGCTAAACACCAATGAGGTTATGTATCTGAATGTTTATGGTAGGCACACACAGGCGAGAAATGGAGATGTCGTCGCCGATACAAGCAGCCGCATTATTGCTGGGGAAATCAGAGACGGCCAGTTCAAAGGAAAATTTACCGCAACCTCTGGATTGAACAGTGTATTGGTAGAAGCATGGTTCCTTGATGGCACACGGCTTCCGTTCCGGCAGGTTGTTCAATTACCGCAAGAAAGCATCATAATTAACAACTAGCAGTCTATAGATAGCACTCATAGCGACCTGGTATTTGCTTACCAGGTCGTTTTACTGACTTCACACCGATTATTTGATGTCTATTGTTCGGCTGGCCTTACGATATTGAATTCGCCACCCTTGCCAGCGCGGTAGCTCCCAACGCTTTGGATCTGTCTTGCGCTTCCCGCTGGCATGTACGGCAATAACCAGTTTCCTTGCGATATGGTATTCGATCTGCATGGTTAGATCGGTCAGAACAACCTGATAAGGAAACTCTAGATCAAACTCTTCTCGCTCCCAATCGGGAATCCCATCAAACACAAAGTCATCAACGCTAAACAATGCAAGATCGTCAACAGTTTCCACCCCCAGCTCTTCCAGTTGCTCACTGACCCAGTCAGTCACATCAACCGAGGTGTCAGGGCGTGTACACATAGCTGGCTGGTAACGCCCTAGCGCCAAGTAAAGGTTCCACTGATGGATATCGGCTGACACCTTCTCGGCAAGCCCTTCCAATACCGAACCGGTCATCGTCATAGCAACCAAAGCCTGCCTTGCCGATTGCCCTTCTGGCTGTTGCCAACGAGTATGGATCACACGTCCCGCATAAACGCGCTGCACTTCGACCTGGCAATGTTCCTCACTTATCTGGCTATTACCCAGCCGATCTTCACCAAACTCCAGTAAATTAAGCTGCTCAAGGGGCAACGGGGACATACAGGTTGCTAAAGACAGAGTCTGCTTCACCCCTTTTCCAGGCAACGAGAACTGGTCGAAGACAATGGCGGCCTCAGCATCATCGGCAAAACGACTATCACGGCCAATACTGACTTCGCTGAACCCGTTCCCCAACGCCTGCCTGCGTTTTTCCCGCCTCACGAAAACTAACTCAGGAGCGGCCTTGATGACCGCCAGCATCCAGCTGTCGCGCCGTACTGAGGTCGCCACTTCAAGTTGCGGCAGCTCCAGTGCCTCACGGATCTGCTCCGAAAGCTGACGAGCCTCTTTTAATACACTCATGCCTACGTTGAGAAAATCCGGCGTCGGCTCCCGTAGCAGCTTAACCAGAGTCATAGCATCACACGCTAAAGGTTGCCATTTCGCCAACAGTTCTCGCTTTTCTTCACTGTTTGACAGTTGCCACAGCCGTTGAGGTACGCTTAGCGCAGCGGACAGGTCAACCATCGCCTCCTGGCAGGCCTTGTCCGGCATGACCGTGATCAGGTGGGCGAACAAAGTATCAATCGGCAACGGATACAAGCGCCGACCATGATCGGTAACGACACCCAGCTCATCAATCGCTCGCATTTGCCTGAGTTTTTCTTTGGCCTGCTCAACAGTCTGCTGCGGTAAGCTATCGATAAATGCCAATTCTTCGAAAGTATAGCCACAACAGGCCGCAGCCAGCATCGGCTCGACCAGCTCTTCTCGGTGCAATTCTGGCGGGGTAAGTACCTCCAGAGGGGCAGCCTTGCCGTACAAACGTATACAACTGCCTTCGCTAACTCGCCCTGCCCGTCCTTTTCGTTGTTCGGCACTGGCTCGGGAAATGGCATGAAGCCCTAACACGGTTCGGCCATTACGTTGATGGGTACGACGTTCAAGGCCAGTATCAACAATCAGGGTAACCCCTGGAATGGTCAGCGACGTTTCAGCAACATTGGTCGCCAGAATAATGCGTTGCTTATCACTTTCGGTTAAAGCCCGGTGCCTTTCTTCATCCGTAACGGATGCATGAAGCGGTATGACATCGATGAGCCCCAATGCAACCTGCTCATTGAATGCTCGTTTGAGCTGAGCTTCACACTGTGAAATCTCTTTCCTTCCAGGTAAAAAAACCAATATGTCTTGGTGATGTTGGTAGGTAGTTACTATCGCCTCAGAGACTTTATTTTCAATGCCTCTGATATCCGGCATATTTCGACTATCACTGGCTAAATGGGTTAGCTCAACCGAATAGGTTCTGCCCTTGGCTTGTAGTCGATGGGCTCCTAGGTAGTCTGATAATCGCTGGCCGTCCATCGTCGCAGAGGTTGCCACCAACCGGTGCTTGTTCAGTTTCATTAGCAGTGCCAGCAATAGATCCGTATCCCAACGCCTTTCATGAAACTCATCAATAATCACAGTATCAAACGTTGCTAACTGATCTTCACTCAGCCAACGCAGAGCAACACCGGGAGTAACAAAGATAATACGGCTTTGATCATTAAATCGATTATCAAACCGAATGGCATAACCAACGTTTCCCCCTAACTGCTCACCCGTCTGCTCAGCAACGTATTCGGCCAAGGATGTACATGCCACTCGTCTTGGTTCGATAACCAGAACTCTGCCCTTTTCTGCAGCCCATAGCGGCAAACGAGTCGACTTACCAGAACCGGTTTCGGCTTCAACAACCAGGTGTTGTTTCGAAAGGTGGGAAAGAAATGTTTCTTTGAGAGAATCAATGGGTAACGTCTGCGGCATGTACGGTTTCTGCTGTAAAATCCAATTCTTTGGTATTTTGTCAGCAAACTACCTGATTGTCATTTATCCCGTCTCGTTCTGATCGACAGAGACCGCGTTCACTCTCCAAGCAAAGACCAAGCCATTTAGCCCCCACTTAGCAACACTTACTCAATAACAACACCTGAAAATTACAAATCCTCTAACCGACTGGCGCTATGTACCATACGCATTGCCTCATGCTGTTCAAGATCTGTTAGCTGGGATAGCACTTCCTTACAGGATTCTGGCTCTGCCCTATCTTGTAAATAGCGATAAAGCTCAATAACCTGCTGATGAAGATTAGTAATTTCAGTAATGATGGCTGTGGGCTCTAACTCGGTAAATGCATTATCAAATTTCTGGTGACGTATAATAGGGTGCTTATCGAAATACTCATAACACCATGTATTTAGAATGTTTTCACTCGTCATTTTCTCAAAACCATCCAGAACATCTACCAATTTTGCTTCATGATCACCTAGGTACTTAAGTAGCATGGTTACCCGTTCACTATCCGTTTTTTCAAGACTCTTTTGTAGGCAGTTGGCCAGGCACTGATGAAACTCTCGAGTCCAATGTAGGACATCTCTTAACGTTTCGACTTGCATACGCGTTTCCTTCTATAGTGTCAGGATGTTTTGGTAAGCCGCTATTTCCACATCAAAACTCGTCGTACATCGTAAGTGATCCCGCATGCCTTCCAAAGCATCAGGATCACCATGAACCAGCTTTATTGGCATCTGTTTACGCAGAGTGGACTGTTCGAGCCATCGCTCCAGGTCAATAAAATCCCCATGCCCCGAAAGCCCATGCATCACCTTTATCTGAGCACGGTTAGTTACCCACTCCCCGTGTATTCTTACTACATCCGCCCCTTCTAGCATTTTTGCACCCCGAGTCCCTCCAGCCTGATAACCCGTCAGTAGTACAGTGGTTCGATGATCAGGCAAACGCTGTTTCAAGTGATGCAATATCCTACCTCCTGTGACCATACCGCTGCCGGCAATAATAATATGGGGAAACCTTACTTCAGCTAACGCTTTGGACTCTTCAACGCTCCGTGTAAAAATTACGGCATTACACATAGAATAGCACTGAGCATCCGTTAACCGGTGTTCATTAGAATAACGGCGATAGATATCGGAAACATCAATTGCCATTGGACTATCCAAATAAATAGGCAACCTTGGTATACGCCCAGCCTCAACCAGCGAGGCCAGCATATACTGCAGGGTTTGCGCACGCCCGACAGCAAAACAAGGGATCAACAATGTTCCACCAGCTTTGGCGGTTTCATTAACAACATTGCACAGCTGCTGGAAGGGATCGGTTTTATCATGACGGCGATTACCGTAGGTAGACTCGAGTAACAGTAGATCCAACTCCGGTAAGGGCTGGGGCGGCCTCATGATCACATCGTCAGGCCGCCCTACATCACCAGAAAAACCGACCGTTTTGCCTTCTGCTTCAATAATGATACTGGCAGCACCAAGAATATGACCGGCGTTTTGCAGATACACGTTTATATCACCGACAGTAAAGCGCTCTTCGTACTCTACTGATTCGAATAACTCCATGGATTGTTCTGCAGTGAAGCGATCATAAAGAGGTTCAGGAAATTCATGCCTACTCAGCCTATGTTTACTGTAAAATCGCGCATCTTCTTCCTGAAGGTGACCGCTATCTGCCAATAAGATTGAACACAGTTCTTTCGTCGCATTATGGGTAATCACTGGCCCGCGATAACCCTGTTTGTATAAAACGGGAATATAGCCAGAATGATCAATATGGGCGTGGGTGAGTAAAATCGCATCTAGTTTTTGGACGTCAACTAACAGCAAAGGCTGCCAATTTCGTCTTCTCAGCCATTTATATCCCTGATACAACCCACAATCGACAAGCACACGCGTTGTTTTAGTTTCAATCAGAAATTTAGACCCTGTTACCGTTTCACAACCACCTAGATAGACGAGTTTCATGCCGTTATTCTCTGTGTCGAATGCCGGGAATTCATTCATATATAATAGTGGAGTGGCTGAGAGAAAAAGCGCTATGTCTTCACTAGCTTTAGCCTGTGAGCTTTAACACTCTCTGTGAGGTATTTTTTCTTGAAAGCATCCGGGGACAATGGCTTGGAATAGTAATACCCCTGCCCAAGGCTACATGACTTACTTTTGAGGAAAGTTTCCTGTGTTACCGTCTCTATTCCTTCAGCAACAACAGACATATCTAAGTCATTTGCCATCGAAATGATGGCGCCAGACAAGGCCTGATCATAGGCATCCGTATCAATATCCCGAATAAAATCTCTGTCAATTTTCACGCCATCAAAGTTAAATTGACGCAGGTATTTCAACGAAGAATAACCAGTCCCAAAATCATCAAGCCAGATCTGTATTCCAGCATCAGATAAATAGTTGAGATACTGTTTCGCACTTCTCTCATCTTTCATTAACAAGCTTTCAGTTACCTCAACATGCAGTCTCTGCGGGTAAAGTCTATGCTTGCTCAGAGTTTCTACAATCTTTTTGCAGGTATCCTGGCTATATAGCTGTTTAGCAGAAATGTTAATTGCGATATGGAATTTAGGGGGTAGCAATGCCTCCCAGGCCACCAGCTGCTGGCATATAGTATCTATTATCCAATCACCAATAGGTAAAATAAGCCCTGTTGATTCGGCAATATAAATAAAGTCTTTCGGTTGAACCAAGCCAAGCTTGGGATGACGCCAGCGAAGAAGCGCCTCGGCACCTACCAACATACCGCTTTTCAACTCAATTTGAGGTTGAAGCCAGACTTCAAACTGCTCAAACGTATCTTGCGCCTTTCTTAATTCTGTTTCTATCAAGCGGCGTTGCTTAAGGCGATCATTCATTTCAGCATTGAAATGACAAAATGTTCCTTTTCCTTTTGACTTAGCTTCATACATTGCAATATCAGCATTCTTAATCAAATCATCACCCGTTTCTGCTGATTGGGAGAGATTTGAGATTCCGATGCTGGCATTGATGTATAACTCTTTGCCTTCAATATTAATTGGCTGCTTGATCAGTGTAATGAGTCTTTTTGCAACACTGGACGCCTCATTGTCTTCTGTTAACTGAGGCAGACATAACAGGAACTCATCCCCACCAACCCTTGCAAGGATTGCATGCTTATCACAGCAAGATCTTGTATCTGAATTAAAGTCTGATTGTCGTAAGTTTTTTAGTATTCGCTTAGAAACGTGACACAACAGGGCATCACCGACAGGGTGCCCAAATGTATCGTTGGTGTTTTTAAACTCATCAAGATCAATAAACATTACAAACAATGAACCTGAGCACTTTACTCGCTCTTGGACCAACTTGTTTAGCAGCTTGAGGAAATATTCTCGATTGGGCAGCTTCGTCAAGGGATCATGATATGCTAAGAACTCCAGTTCGCTGGTGCGCTGTTGTAATCTCACACTGAGATCATTAAACGAGTTTGCTAACATCCCCACTTCATCGTTCAGGCTAACTTTGTTTAATCGAGAAAAATCCCCTTTTGAGATACGCTTAACATGTTCAACTAAATCAGAAATTGATCGTGTTACCGTTCGGGTCAAAAAACCCGACAAAGTTAAGCTCATCAAACACACAATCATCACTGAAATAGCCGTAATCACTTTAATTTGCATTAGCTTCAATTGCGTAACTTCAGATATTAGTTGTCTTGCCTCCGCGATATCGGCATGAATCGATGTAAGGGAAAACTGCAGATATATGCCACCCAGCAATTTATCACCAAAATAAATAGGCGTTGCAAGCTCAAGGTGCTGCTCTGTTTCATTCGAAAAGTCTTGTTGTCCCTGCAAGACCGTACTTAACACATCAGCTCGGTCAAAGAGCGCTCCATAATTTACTATCAGCCTCTCAGCTTCATGAAATATTTTTCCTTTGTCATCAAAAACGACAATGGAGTCGACTTGCTGAGAGCTTAATGCCGGGTGCAACAACCTATATGTTGACTCCATATCATACATATACAAGGAATTAACCAATGACTCTGAGAAATAGTCTAGGGACTGGCCTGCCCGCTCATGCAGTTGCTGCATCAAGGTTTCAGATGCCAGCGTCGTCGTATCTTCAAGCACCTCTCTTGAATTATCTTGTACGATAGCAATCTGTATCGTTGAAATCAGCAATATTCCGCCAACGACAAGTAAGGTATTCCATAACGAAAAGCGGGTGAGCAAATTCATTACAACCCCCTAAGGAAGTATATGTCGTTCAACGATTTCTCTCAGTTGTTCGGCATACGCTATTCCGTCGTGATCTTTAGCATTTAGATGGGTAAATTTCGCCGTTTTCTGATACATGCGCAGTGCATTTATTCCATCTTCACGCTTGTTGGCAACAAGCAGCAGACGCTGTATCTCTTCTCTGAACCCGCTGTCTATTTCAGATCGTATCAAAACAATACTTCTAGGGAATGGTTTAGACTGGTAGATAATATTGAGCTCATCTCGCATCTGTAGTGGCATGTCTTCATCATCGTTCCAATTTAAATCACTGAAAGCGCCAGCCATAATGACACCATTACAGACCCATGATGAGATATTTACCTCATTATGGGTTACTGTCATCTCATCTGAAAATAAATACCCAATCCGTCCTGCTTCAGGCTTTTCCCTTGGTGACTTTAGCTCCTGAAGTTCAAATCCTTGCTGAAGTAAAATTGAGGCTGGTATGTAGAAAGCACTAGTAGAGTCTCTGTCTTCAAAAGCGATAGTTTTTCCTTGTAAGTCACTCAATGACTTGATACCGCTGTCTTTTCGGACAAAAAACACTGTTGAGTACTTTTCCACTCCTTTTTTCCACCTAAGCAACAAAAGCTCTGCATTCGCTTCCTGTGCTAGCTTACTGGCGGTAAAGACGGTTTCCGAAAGGACATCAACCTTCCCTTGTTCTAGCAATTTCATCATCTGATCGGCATCTTTTGCTACGATAACATCGCTTTTCTCTATACCAAATGACTGCAAGTTTGCTGCAAGATAATCGGCTAGTGGCTTTATGAGTTTGTACTGTTTCTTTGGGTTGGTACTAATGACACCAAGAGTGATCACAGTAGACATACGCGGATCCGATTGGCTGATACTCGCCGCATTTGATCCTGTACCAACCAGCAATAACACCAAACAAAGAACCTTAAGGAACAAGATTTGAAATAGTTGAACGTCCTTCATCGACTACCTTCGTGGAATTGCTCATAAACAGATTTCATAATAGACCATGGTTAAAAAAATGTTACTTAGTTCTCATTTTTAGCATTGTGCAATGAGTCGGGCCATGCGGTATTTTCCCAAATAGTTACCTCCTCAATAACGCCATGCCCGGCGCACCATACAAAAAAGACCACTCATTCGAGTGATCTTATTAGTTAAGATGGTTTATTTAGTTGGCATTGAGCATTAAAGCTATGCAATGCTCCTCTATCATAGATAGGCCACAAAAATATCAAAGATGCCTTTCTAAATTGACAGTCGGATTATCATACAAACACTGCACATCACATTAATAAATACTACATTTCATTACATAACCAGCATCACCATCTAACTTATTAACCAATACAGCATATTGCCTTTAACCCATAAGGCACAAGAGATGGGGGAAATCCCCCCAAAAATAGAGAAACATGATCCCTTTCGCGAAAATAATCCTTTGAGCCTTTGAAATAACTCGCTTATAGGCATACGATTAGCCCCTAGATGAAAATGTTGTATACAATTTTCATTGATAACTACCAAAATCCCAAAAACAGAGTCTATTGCATGAAAAACGATAAAAGACCCTTATATATTCCTTACGCAGGCCCTGCGTTACTCGAAACACCTCTGCTAAACAAAGGTAGTGCATTCTCTGTCGAAGAACGTATGTTCTTCAACCTGGAAGGTCTACTTCCGGAAGCGATTGAAACAATCGAAGAACAAACTGAACGTGCTTATCAACAATACCAAAAGTTTGATAAAGATATGGATAAGCACATCTACCTGCGCAATATTCAAGATACCAACGAGACGCTGTTCTATCGTTTGGTTGAAAACCATATTACTGAAATGATGCCGATCATCTACACCCCGACGGTGGGCGCAGCATGTGAAGACTTCTCCAATATCTATCGTCGTGGCCGTGGCCTGTTTATCTCATACCCGAACCGCGACCGCATGGAAGATGTGCTGAACAACGCATCTCGCCATAACGTGAAAGTGATCGTTGTGACTGATGGTGAGCGTATTCTTGGCCTGGGTGATCAGGGTATCGGTGGTATGGGCATTCCAATCGGTAAGCTTGCCCTGTATACCGCGTGTGGCGGTATCAGCCCTGCTTATACTCTTCCTGTTGTTCTCGATGTGGGTACCAATAACCCACAGCGCTTATCAGATCCTATGTACATGGGTTGGCGCCATCCTCGTATCTCTGGCCAAGAGTATGACAACTTTGTTGACGAGTTTATCCAAGCAGTTAAGCAGCGCTGGCCTGAAGCACTTATTCAGTTTGAAGATTTTGCGCAGAAGAATGCGATGCCACTACTGGAACGCTACAAAGACAATGTCTGTTGTTTCAATGATGACATTCAGGGTACCGCTGCCGTTACTGTTGGTTCATTATTGGCAGCTTGTAAAGCAGCAGGCAGCAAATTATCAGAGCAACGTGTTACCTTCTTAGGTGCCGGTTCTGCTGGTTGTGGTATTGCTGAAGCAATTATCGCGCAAATGGTATCGGAAGGTATCTCTGATCAACAAGCCCGCAGCCAAGTGTTCATGGTCGACCGCTGGGGTCTATTGGTTGACGACATGCCAAACCTGATCAACTTCCAGAAAAAGCTTGTTCAGCCTCGCGATGAGATTAATAAGTGGGAAACCCAGGACAATAACATCTCACTTCTTGATGTAATGCGTAACGCCAAGCCAACAATCCTGATCGGTGTATCAGGTGTCCCTGGGCTATTCAGTGAAGATGTAATTCGTGAGATGCACCAGCATTGCGAGCGCCCTATTATCTTCCCACTGTCTAACCCAACAAGCCGTGTCGAGGCAACACCAGCCGATATCATTCGCTGGACCGACGGTAACGCGCTTGTGGCGACCGGTTCTCCGTTTGAGCCAGTGGTACATAACGGTAAGACATACCCAATTGCACAGTGTAACAACAGTTATATCTTCCCAGGTATTGGCCTGGGTGTGCTTGCTGTTGGTGCGCATCGTGTTACCGATGAAATGTTAATGGAAAGTAGCCGCGCACTTGCAGAGTGCTCACCGTTGGCTATTAACGGTCAAGGTGCCCTACTGCCACC
Organism: Photobacterium sp. HL06; assembly: GCF_059552575.1. Lineage (NCBI taxonomy): Bacteria > Pseudomonadati > Pseudomonadota > Gammaproteobacteria > Vibrionales > Vibrionaceae > Photobacterium > Photobacterium sp. HL06. The sequence goes on along the minus strand of NZ_CM183914.1, from coordinate 1,857,204 downwards.
GTTAGAAGAAATCCATTCTGTTTCTCGCCAAATTGCTTTTGCTGTGGCTAAGAAAGCCGTTGAGCAACATAAAGCACCGAAGAACACTGACGAGCGTATCAAAGAGAAGATCGACGCAAACTTTTGGAAGTCTGAATACCGCCGCTACAAGCGTACTTCTTTCTAAACCATGCTTAATGTTAAGCCCGCACATGCGGGCTTTTATTAACCATTTACCCCAGCCTCACCCAACATTTCTTAGCTCCCTCTTTATTAATACCTCAGCATGGCTACTACTAGCGGGCTGTTTTTTCCAAACGTTATATTACATTCATACATGAAGAGTGTGACAAGAGCCAAAGAAACAGTGTTCGATTATTGTTTTACAAATAAATGCGTATATATTAAATAGAGTTCAATACAGCTAATCGAGAATAAAAAAACCAGATAAATTTAATTTAAAAAACATACAACAATAGCATTTAAATAAATCAAAATAATGGAGACTTATTTTTTCGCATCATTTCTAGTTGCGTTTAAATTTCTAACCTAAGAGACAAACGGCTATTTTAACATCTTAAAAATGGAATGTTAGCAAAGAGAAAAATTACTCGTATAATTATAAGGAAATAAACATGAAACTATTAAAGATATTAGCCATCGCATCAGCAGTCACAATGATGTGGAGTGCCAACTCTTTTGCCAGTGAGAATCATAGTGGCCAAGCGATAAGAGAAACAGGCAAATCTGGCTCTCATGCGAGCGCAAGTGTAGGGCATGCCATTGCTGGTTCAGGTCAAGTTACTTCTGCCGCCTCTGCCATGCCGTTTGCAATTGTTGGCTCTGCTGGTGCGGTAAGTACCAAAGTGTCTAATGAGCTGATGGAAGCCGCGACAGCCCCTATTGGAACACCGTTAGAAATTACAGAAGAGTCTATTACAGTAGGTCCCCCGCCAAGCGAAGCATTAGTACCAAGCCTAAATAATCAAAAAATATAGGAATAATAAGATGAAAATAGTGAAAGCCTTTATCCTTTCATTTTCCATCATTCTCTTTATTTTACCTAGTTCCTCGGTGCTTGCTGGTATGAGTCAAGCTGGTGATGAGTTACATTTCATACCTGAAGAGATCATGAAGTTTTCAAAAAAGGTTGAGAAGGTTCTGGCCAAGAAAGGAGCCAGAGTTGCAATTATTGCAAGGGTCGGTAACTCGCGTAGTAATTTACCGGAAGGGATCAGCTTCACCCATACTGCTCTTGCTGTATATTCTCAAATAACTACGGCCGATAACAGACTCGTTCCAGGCTATGCAATATATAATCTGTATCAGAGTGAAAATTCACCCAATATAAGTCATTTAGTACAAGATTTTCCAGTCGATTTTTTTGCTGGCGTTGAGGAGCTAGAGGCAGGCATCATCATACCAACACCCGAATTACAAAAAAGGTTGTTAACCCTAATATCATCACCAGTTTACAAAGAATTGCATAATTCAAATTACTCACTTATTGCAAACCCATTTACATTGGACTTTCAAAACTGTACAGAGTTTACGCTTGATCTTATTACGTCAGCAATCTATGAGACAAATGATATAAAAACGATTAAGGCAAATGAAAGAGCTTACTTTAGACCTCAGCCAGTCCGTGTAAGCCCTGTTAAGCTCTTGCTTGGTTCAATGTTTGTCGTAGATGTAGCAACATCCGATCACCCAGGTTCTCCTGAAACAGCGACATTCACAACTATTAGAGATTTTTTAACCAACTACAATGCAGCTTCTGAAGTATTGACTATCACATCTGACATATAAAATGATAAGCCCGCACTTGCGGGCTTTTTACAACTCCTGAAAAAGACCCTGTACAACCAATTACAGAGTCTTTATCAATTAAGGAGTTCGTTGTTGAAAGATAGCGCTTATGGCAGGCGAATATCCGTTGCCCCTGCTACCTCTGCGGGTTGTGTTCCGCAAGCCACTGTCGATATTCCCAAGGTACAACTTGTTGTGCTACCTCCTATGCCGAGCTGGCCATAACGATCGTCGCCATAGGTATAGACAGTCGCATCCATACCTGAGGTATTTTCGCTGATAACTAAAGTAGAACTGCCCAAGGCTGAAACCGCTTTGACATCCACCGTTGCAGAATCAAAGTTAGTAGCCACGGGAACGAAGTCACGCTCGGTAGCGGAGCCGTCACCATTTTGTCCTAATGTCCCCCACCCAAAGCCGTATACGGAACCCGAATCTGTCAATATCAGAGTGTTATCAGCCCCCGCATCAACATCAATGACGGTCAGGCTGCTGAGTGCCGATACGCTGGAACTAACATCATTTACCTGTACACTATGGGGCGCCGTTGTATCCATGGTGCTATCCGCCAGCTGCCCCCAATAATTATCTCCCCAAGCGTAAACTACGCCAAAATTGCCCAAAGCCACCGAGTGTTGGTAACCGCCGTCAATATCAGTAATGCCACTAAGCTGGTTACCATTGGTATCAATAACTGCTACAGGGTAGTAACTGTCAGTGCCTTGGTTACCATCACCTAGAGCGCCATATTCATTACGCCCCCAGGCAAAAACATTACCCGACGTATCTACAGCTAACGAATGAAAATGGCCTGCGCCAATAACAGCAATATTACTGAACGAGTTACTTGCATCGGTTTTCACTTCAACGGGGGTTGTGGCATGGTTTGTGGTACCGTCTCCCAACATCCCCCAGGTGTTGCTACCAAAGGCGAATGCTTGGCCGTTATTGTCCAAGGCTAAGGAGTGAGAGTCACCAGCGGCAATGGAAACAATATCTACCAATCCACAAACGGGAACAGCAAAAGGGGTATAACCAATGGGGTTTTCATCGGGATCAAGTCCAGAAACTAAACCATAATTATCGGTGCCCAGCTGTCCGTGGCTGGCATAGCCCCATGTCCATACCGTACCATCCTCGCGTAATGCTATCGAGTGGGTTCTTCCGGCTGCAACCGATACAATATCCTGTAAGTAACTGGAACCATCAGGGCCAACAACTTGGACTGGCGTATTACTGGAATTTGAAAAGTCATTATTGCCCAACTCACCAAAGTGGTTTGATCCCCAAGCCAACACACTGCCGTCTGATTTCACTGCTAGTGCATGGCCGAAGTTGTCTGTTCCTCCACCTGATGCGGTATGTACCGAGAAGCTTAAACCTGAGCCTGCAGTTGAAGATAACACCGTGAGCGTCAAGTTTTGGCTATAGGTATTGGTGCTATCAGTGGCTTCAACAGATACTGAGTAATCCCCCGTTGCCAAAGAAGAATCCACTGTTAACGTCAAGAGTGTGGTGGCATCTGATGAGCCAGACAGCGTCGACGGAGCAAAGCTACCTGATATACCAGACTCAGCGGTATTAAGTGAGAAATTCACCGTATCGTTATGACCTCCCGAACGGGTAAGCGAGATCACCACCGATTGGCTAAAGCCATCATAGCTTGGACTGATCACAGCACATTGTGAAGCGGCAACAATAGCAAAATCACTGTCTTCCGGACTATTCAGGGTTATTGCCTGACACGTGACATTGTTGTTTTCATTCGCTTCGGTAACCAAGGTTCCTGCGTCAATATAGGCACAAATGTAATATTCTCCGGCCGGGGTATCGGCAGGGATTGTCGATACACTCAATTGCGAGCTGTAATCTTTGCTGGCACCGGCGGCCAAGTCTGTTGTGTTATTGGCTCGCCCGCCTTGCAAGAGAACGTATTCCGAGTAGCTTTCGCTATAAACAGGCTGAGATGACGGTGGTGTCGTTGACGTCGCGATATAAATATCCGTGCCAAATCCTGTCGCAGCCGAGCCAGGTGCCAGTTTCCCTGGGGCCGTCGCTGCACCTATATTGTTGGCAATAACGGAAATGCTCGATAACGTATCGCCGGGAGCTGCTGTAGCGGGAATGGTTAGGCCAACGGTCAAATCAGGGACTTCACCTGTACTTTCCGAACTGCTCAAAGTTATTGCCTGACACGTGACATTGTTGTTTTCATTCGCTTCGGTAACCAAGGTTCCTGCGTCAATATAGGCACAAATGTAATATTCTCCGGCCGGGGTATCGGCAGGGATTGTCGATACACTCAATTGCGAGCTGTAATCTTTGCTGGCACCGGCGGCCAAGTCTGTTGTGTTATTGGCTCGCCCGCCTTGCAAGAGAACGTATTCCGAGTAGCTTTCGCTATAAACAGGCTGAGATGACGGTGGTGTCGTTGACGTCGCGATATAAATATCCGTGCCAAACCCTGTCGCAGCCGAGCCAGGTGCCAATTTACCGGGGGCCGTCGCTGTGCCTATATTATTGGCAATAACGGAAATGCTCGATAACGTATCGCCGGGAGCTGCTGTAGCGGGAATGGTTAGGCCAACGGTCAAATCAGGGACTTCACCTGTACTTTCCGAGCTGCTCAAAGTTATTGCCTGACACGTGACATTGTTGTTTTCATTCGCTTCGGTAACCAAGGTTCCTGCGTCAATATAGGCACAAATGTAATATTCTCCGGCCGGGGTATCGGCAGGGATTGTCGATACACTCAATTGCGAGCTGTAATCTTTGCTGGCACCGGCGGCCAAGTCTGTTGTGTTATTGGCTCGCCCGCCTTGCAAGAGAACGTATTCCGAGTAGCTTTCGCTATAAACAGGCTGAGATGACGGTGGTGTCGTTGACGTCGCGATATAAATATCCGTGCCAAACCCTGTCGCAGCCGAGCCAGGTGCCAATTTACCGGGGGCCGTCGCTGTGCCTATATTATTGGCAATAACGGAAATGCTCGATAACGTATCGCCGGGAGCTGCTGTAGCGGGAATGGTTAGGCCAACGGTCAAATCAGGGACTTCACCTGTACTTTCCGAGCTGCTCAAAGTTATTGCCTGGCAAGTGACATTGTTGTTTTCATCAGCTTCGGCAACCAGGGTTCCTGCGTCAATATAGGCACAAATGTAATACTCTCCGGCCGGGGTATCGGCAGGGATTGTCGATACACTCAATTGCGAGCTGTAATCTTTGCTGGCACCGGCGGCCAAGTCTGTTGTGTTATTGGCTCGTCCGCCTTGCAAGAGAACGTATTCCGAGTAGCTTTCGCTATAAACGGGCTGAGATGACGGTGGTGTCGTTGACGTCGCGATATAAATATCCGTGCCAAATCCTGTCGCAGCCGAGCCAGGTGCCAGTTTCCCTGGGGCCGTCGCTGCACCTATATTGTTGGCAATAACGGAAATGCTCGATAACGTATCGCCGGGAGCTGCTGTAGCGGGAATGGTTAGGCCAACGGTCAAATCAGGGACTTCACCTGTACTTTCCGAACTGCTCAAAGTTATTGCCTGACACGTGACATTGTTGTTTTCATTCGCTTCGGTAACCAAGGTTCCTGCGTCAATATAGGCACAAATATAATACTCTCCGGCCGGGGTATCCGCAGGGATTGTAGAGACACTCAATTGCGAGCTGTAATCTTTGCTGGCACCGGCGGCCAAGTCTGTTGTGTTATTGGCTCGCCCGCCTTGCAAGAGAACGTATTCCGAGTAGCTTTCGCTATAAACGGGCTGAGATGACGGTGGTGTCGTTGACGTCGCGATATAAATATCCGTGCCAAACCCTGTAGCAGCCGAACCAGGTGCCAATTTACCGGGGGCCGTCGCTGTGCCTATATTATTGGCAATAACGGAAATGCTCGATAACGTATCGCCGGGAGCTGCTGTAGCGGGAATGGTTAGGTCAACAGTCAAATCAGGGGGAGAACCTGCATTATCACCAATGCCATCGCTATCAAGCGTCTTGTTTGGGTCATAAGGGAAGGCATCCGATTTATCCGCTACACCGTCATTATCATCATCTAAATCAGCAACATCCCCTATTCCATCATTATCAAAATCTGAGCTTTCGGAACTGTCTAGAGGAAAAGCATCATCAGCGTCATTGACGCTATCACCGTCATCATCACTATCAGCATTGTTACCTTTACCATCATTATCGGTATCTAGCCATTCTGTGGGATTATTGTCATTCCAATCTTCGGTTGCTGCTACACCGTCACTGTCTTCATCAGCCGAAACAATGCCTGATGTATCAACAATAGATTTAAAGTCGTCTGGATTTAATTGGCGATGTTGCTGAAGCGTCTGACCAAGTTTCTCACCACCGGCAAGAGTACTTGTGATAATGGCATCATCAATTTGTTCACCGAATTCGGGCATAGTCGATGAAGAGACAAGTGACTTTGCTGTTTGTTGAGCAATTTGTTGCGAGGTGCCACCTGTGTTAACGCTTGAATCGCCATAGTCTTCCATTAGGATTTCGATGCCAACACCTAGCGCTAGTGCAATATCGTTTTGGGCACCTTCAACGCTGGCGTTGTTAGCTCTGACCTTCATCTCAACAAGAGTCGTGAGCGGGCTCACAACGTCAAAGCCTGCGGGAGTGGACAAGACGAATGATTTTGAAATTGTTACGCCGGGGTTGTCTTCATCAATGGTTTCGCCTGCTATCGCCTGCACAACAATAGGGTAACTTTCAGGATTAGAAATTCCTGAAACATCTAGTTGAGCATACCCTCCATCTCCAGTAGTCGTACTTGGTTCACCATTGTCTAGCTGGTAATTACCATTAATATCTAGCCAAACCGTAGCGTATTTAAGATAACCATCAATGACAGTCACCGTTAATGACTGCGGACTTGAACCTTGTTCGGTTCCAACAGCCGTGTCGTCACCACTATCACAAGCAGATACCCCTAAAGCCAGTGACACATAAAGCACCAAGGATTTTATATTCATAATCAGCCTTCACAAATGGAAATAATGAACATGACCTTCAAGTGGTTAGCTTGAAAAGCAGTGTTAATTCGACTGTAGATATTTATGATAAATACAAGTCAATTCATTAGCTTACATTCGCGAATAAAGCTGTTGATTTAATGTTACAAAAACTAGACTAGAACATGACAACGACATAGTCAACACGATGCACTATGTCATCTCGGTAAACTGAAATAGCCAGCATGGCTCCATGTATGTCCCAAAGTAAGTAGTAATACTAACAATAAACTGACAATTCAAAGGGTTGTAGCATATAGTACATTATTAATAGATTAGGGTATTATCAGCGATAGCATTTAAAGGTTACACTTGGATTTATATGAAACTGCTTTCATTTGTTCGTATCTCTGCAGTTGTCTGTATTGTTTTACTCGGAACGAGTTTGCTTGTTGATCGTTGGATTTCTGCAACGACCGCAGATCGGATATTTACCGAGCCCTCTGACATCCCCTCTCGTTCAATCGGTTTAGTGTTAGGTACTAGCAAATACATCGCAAAGACCCTTAACCCCTACTATGAATACCGAATGTCAGCAGCGCTCAAGCTATATCAGCTTGGCAAGGTTAATATTTTATTACTGAGTGGCGACAATGCCCACCGCTCATATAATGAACCCTGGACCATGAAACGTGATTTATTGAAAGCGGGAATACCAGACAAAGACATTGTTCTTGATTATGCAGGCTTTCGCACCCTGGATTCAGTTGTTAGAGCTAAAAGCGTGTTTGAGGCCGATCACTTCGTCATTATTACTCAGAAGTTCCACTGTGAGCGTGCTTTGTTCATCGCCCAAAGCAACAGTATAGATGCGATTTGCCTCGCCGTGCCTGATCCGGGAGGTATGGCGGGGTTAAAGATACGAGTGCGCGAGATCCTAGCAAGGATAAAGGCTATGATTGATCTCTACCTGTTAGACATCCAGCCTCGATTTGTCGGCCCTAAAGAGCCTATCGCAACCCAACCCCCCATTCTTGAAGGGCCAATGCTGAACTAATCACCAACTTCGCTGTTATACAGGTATATATTATTAAGCCACAGGAGCTATCCCGTGGCTTTCATAAATTCATAGAAGATGGTGAAGATTAAAGGGGGGTAATGAATTTCTAACTTACTTTTTGTTTTTCTTCCTTAACGATAAAAGATTTTAAAAATTTCGTCCGCACACCTTTCAAGTGCGCTTGCGCCTCGCTATGAACACGCTTACGCAACCCCTGCGCTTTTGAACTCATAATGACCTAGCCTTATAATATTATTTAGTTTTATTAATTTTAATTCCCTTTTCACTTATGATACATAAGGCATAAATTTGCAGCTAAAATTTTTATCTCGGCCTTGCTGCTTCTGTGAGCCAATACGCATATTTGAAATAAACATATAATACACTGGGCCAATATATAAGCGGTGAGCAATTAGGGTCATTGCGCAATTGGCATTAAAGCAACCACACCAAAACCTTACCATAACTATACCGCCCCCCTGCTGCAACATAACGCCAACACTTTCATCCAAGCACAAGCGCCAAGTTACTCACTTATTTACAAGATGATGATGTTACATAGATGCAATTTCCATTACAGCAAATTCATCCATCAAACTGTTCTTTCACAATTAGATTTAGCATGTTTATCTAGCCAGTTATCTAATGGGTATATTTCTACACATTCGCAGATAATAACCTCACAAAAAAGATAATTGCCACGCCAAAAGCACAACAATTAACCCCCCAGTAGTTAACAATCACCAAAGAACCTGTAACATTTAACTCAGGTAACAAGTTGTGCATAGAGTTGCATTGATTATTATAAACCAGCGAAAGGAAAGCATATGACGGCCTTAACCCTGACACTGAAAAAGTGGCTATTTGACCGGAATAGTATCATTCTACTGGCAGACATCGCCTTATTTACCCTTTTATTAAATACCCTACCTTTTGAAAAAGATGTTGTTGTCGGTCTGAGCATTCTGGCCTTTGTCGCCATACTATGGCTTACCGAAGCGGTTCACGTCAGCATTACGGCAATACTCGTTCCGATCATGGCCGTTGCGTTCGGTATATTCAAAACACCACAGGCACTTAGCAATTTTGCCAACCCTATTATTTTCTTGTTCCTGGGTGGTTTCGCCCTTGCTGCAGCACTGCATAAACAAGAGCTCGACAAAGCTATTGCTGACAAGGTCCTCCTGATTGCCAAGGGGCGAATGTCAGTAGCTGTATTTATGTTGTTTGGTGTTACCGCTGCCCTGTCAATGTGGATCAGCAACACAGCAACAACAGCCATGATGCTACCGTTAGTGCTAGGTGTACTAAATAAAGTAAATGCGAAAAGTGAGCGCGGCACTTATGTTTTCGTTCTGCTAGGTATTGCTTACTGTGCAAGTATTGGTGGTATCGCTACGATTGTTGGTAGCCCACCGAATGCCATTGCAGCCGCTGAAGTTGGTTTGAGCTTTACTGAGTGGATGGCCTTTGGCTTGCCTGTATCAATAATCTTGCTTCCGATTACTGTTGCAATGTTGTATTTCATGCTTAAACCTAACTTGAAGCACACCTTCGAGCTTGATCATGAACCCGTACAATGGAGCAACGGCAAGCTTATTACTTTAGCAATCTTCGCAGTAACAGTTCTGTTATGGGTTTTCAGCAAGCCTGTCAACGCCTTCCTTGGCGGCTTCAGCAAATTTGATACGCTAGTTGCCCTATCTGCCATCGTTATGCTTGGTGTATCTCGAGTAGTTGAATGGAAAGATATTGAAAAATCCACTGACTGGGGTGTATTGCTACTGTTTGGGGGTGGTATCTGCCTAAGTAATGTCTTGAAAGCAACCGGTACCAGCGTTTTCCTTGCTCACAGCCTAAGTGGTTTCCTTGAGCAAGCTGGCCTGTTCTTCACCATTCTTGTGATTGCCGCATTCGTTGTTTTCTTGACAGAGTTCGCCAGTAACACAGCAAGTGCAGCCCTTCTAGTCCCGGTATTTGCAACCGTGGCTGAAGCGCTAGGTGTCTCACCTGTCATCTTGTCGGCACTAATCGCAGTAGCGGCATCATGTGCCTTCATGCTACCTGTCGCAACACCACCAAATGCAATCGTATTCGGCTCTGGCCATATCAAGCAATCAGAGATGATGAAAGTCGGTATCTACCTGAATATTGCATGTATCGCCGCGCTTTCTGCATTCGCCTGGATGTTCTGGTAATAATTCGCCCTACACTATTCTAACAACAAGCAATATGTTCCCTCTTAGGTGGCCATGATGGCCACCTTTTTTTATTCCGCCTAAAATCTCACTTATACCAATCAGCATAAGTATTTGATCATTATTGCTGGTTAAAGCCACCTATTACTGCGTTAGAATTTTTGTAATTAGAGCCACTAGTTACTGCAAATTCTTCCTTGTCTTAGGCGACTTTTCCTGCGCACTATCTGAACATTTACTTATCCCGATTGGTATTAGACTAAAGAGGATTCATCTGCCGGAAAACGGACACCGATAATATCGCGGGCCTGGGTAATAATAGCACTGACAATACGGCTTCTATCCAATCCTGAATGCGATACCTGGCCTTGTTCAACTAAACGTGCAAATTCAGCAGCCTCGTAGTACATGACGTTTTCTTCTTGCGCATCTGTTAAGTCAACGGCAGGTTCACCGGAGCGATGCAACGTCACTGATTTACATTCGGAAATGCCATCCACCAGCATGGTGGCCTGCTCACCCTGCAACTCACTTGGGATCAAGCCATCACTAACTTTTGAATAACTGATAACAACGTCAAACTGATTATAATGAAGCACCAAGGTACCATGGGCATCGACCCCGGAATCAAGCAACACCCCCTGTGCGGTAAAGCTGTTCGGCTCACCGAAGAGCCCAATGGCCGCGCTCAACGGATAAATGCCAATATCCATTAAAGAGCCATTTGAAAAGGCCGGATTAAAAGTGTTGGGGTTTTCGCCGTTAAGGTATTTACCGTAACGAGAGGATAACTGGCAGTATGAAAAATATATTTTTCGCAACTTGCCTAATTTAGGTAATGATTCTCGAATACGCTGAAAGTTAGGTGTATAGGTTGTTTTCAATGCTTCAAACAATACAACCCCCTTTTCATTCGCTGCTGCGACCAATGCATCAACCTCTGCATAATTCGAAGCAAGAGGCTTCTCGCCGATCACATGTTTACCCTGCTCAATAAACTGTTTGGCCTGTGGCCCATGAAGCGAGTTGGGGCTTGCAATGTAAACAGCGTCTAACTCACTGCTGGCCGACATTTCATCGAGGTTATCGAAACACAAACTAACACCGTATTTTGCCGCAAACTCTTGCGCCTTCTCTAATTGCCGGGAGTACACGGCCGTTAGCTGATACTTTCCTGTTTTTATCGCGGCTTCGATAAAACTATCCGTAATCCAATTCGTACCAATCACACCTAAACGGATCATAATCGTCACCACTACCTTATTGTTATTCAGTGAATGTATTTATTGCATCATACCAGATTGAACAAAAGTAAAACCTGGCAATGTCAAAGGTCATTGTCTGTAATCGAGCTAGCCAACAGACATTAGCGCTAAAGATAAGTAAATGATAGACCTCGAAAAACTCAGGATATCTCCTACCGAAGCCTGCATGACTTTGTTACAGTCAGGTTAAACGCCAATCCATACCATTGGTCGCTTCGCCACCATTAAAATAACGAAGAGATAACCCATGCACTACGCAGAAATCACCGGCTGGGGAAAATGCTTACCTCCGGCGGTCTTAACCAACGATGAATTAAGCAAATTTGTTGATACTTCTGACGAATGGATTCGCACCCGTACAGGTATCGAGTCACGCCATATCAGCCATGTAAATACGTCAGAATTAGCAAGGGTCGCAGGCGCGCAGGCACTGGCCGCCGCAGGCCTTGACGCCAATGAGCTGGATTTAATTATCATTGCTACCTGTTCACCGGATACCCTTGTCCCGAATATTGCGTCAAAAGTACAATCAGATCTCGGTGCCAGCAAAGCTGCTGCATTTGACATGAATGCCGCTTGTACCGGTTTCCTCTACGGCCTTGAAACCGCAACAAGAATGATCCAGGCCGGTAATTATAAGCATGCCCTTATCATTGGTGCCGAACGCTTATCTTGGTATTTAGACTGGACCCAACGGGATACCGCTGTCCTATTCGGTGACGGTGCTGGTGCGGTAGTGCTTAGCCGAACAGAACAACAGTGCGGCCTGATTGATGCGCAGCTGGGCTGTGATCCCGAAGGACGTGACGTACTGGCTATTCCTGACTTTGGTACTGGGATGGACAGGTTCAGCCCGGATGCAGGCTACTTTTCTTTTGACTTTGTTGGACGAGAGATATTCCGCCGTGCTGTTCGGGGGATGGGCGCTGCTGCAAAACTGGTACTTGAACGCTCCGAGCTAACCAGTGAAGATATCGATATCGTGATCCCCCATCAAGCCAACAAGCGTATTATTGAAGCCCTGTGTGATCACGCTGGTATTCCAATTGAGAAAGCCTTCATTAATATCAACAAATACGGCAATACCTCAGCCGCCACGGTGCCTATCGCACTATGTGAAGCCGTTGAACAAGGATACATTAAGCCAGGTAATACGATTCTTTCAGCTGCCTTTGGTGCTGGCCTGACTTGGGGTGCCAGTGTGATCAAATGGGGGCAGCGAGTAACACCGCTTGACAAGTCTAATGCCAATATTTCAGATTGCCCGCAGACCGCAACTGAGTTACTGGCCAATGCTGTCGAACACTGCGTGAATAAAAAGCCTAACTAGCAAATCGATTTTATTAAGCAATGAACACTGGTATTTATTAATAATTGATAAATACCAGCATAAAATTTCAGCTTCGAGGTATGAAGCTGAAATTTCCAAATAATCTTTCAAGTTCACAATGAGAAAACCCCAAACCTTGATTAATTAGTAAAATACAAAAGTAATCACAGCCTAAAATTCACTTTTCTCAGCCCAGCACAAGACCGATTCTCGAATTGCTTTTCATTCATAAATAAGTCACATCAATATAACTCATCCTTCCTTACCTTGAGAAATACACAAAATAAAAAACGCCATCAGTAACGTATGAAATGATATTTGACAGTTACACAGTGATTATTGCGATTGATATCACACAGCCTAACTTATTGTTATTTGTTGACGTAAAGCTGATATTAAGAGTTTGATAGATGTTATGGTTGTAAAATAACCGCCCCCTCTTACTAACAGTTTAATGAGTTATATTATGAAAAATCTAACATGCTGGCTTATTCCAATTAGTCTGGGTGGAATTATATTCCTCACGGGTTGCTCAGAGCAGGAAGCTCCCATTATTGATGAAAAAGTTCGGCCAGTACGCGCCGTGCCTGCTAGTAAAACACCAACTGATATCCAACGGCGATTTGCCGGCACAATAAACTCGGCATCAACTTCAAATATTAGCTTTCGTGTTTCGGGGATCATTGCTGAATTTCCTGCAACAGTTGGTATTCCCTTGCAAAAAGGTGAACTGATTGCTCGACTCGACAGCAATGATCTACAACTTAAGCTTGAGCAAGATCAGGCCGCTTTAAGATTGGTGACCGTCACTGCCGAAAAAGCAGAATCGAGATACCTCAAGGTAAAGGCGTTGCATGAAAAGCAGGTAATCTCTGAGATGGATTACGAAACTGCACTGGCTGAATTCGAATCGGGCAAGGCTCAGGTTAATCAGGCCCAGCGTAGTGTCGCCCTTAGCCAAGAGCAGCTTTCCTATGCAGAGCTACATGCACCATCTGATGGGTGTACGATCACTGAGGCAACAGCAACCCAAAATGAAAATGTCGCCTCTGGACAAACCGTTGCAGTCTTGAGCTGTGGAGCCGAGATGGAAGTTATTTCCATGGTCTCAGAAGCCGTTGTTAATAGCGTCAGTATTGGTCAATCCGTTGAAGTCTTGCTCAACGCAAAAAAAGACATGCCATTTAAGGCAAGGATCACTGAAATTGGTATGAGCTCTACGACAAATGGCGTGTACTTTGTGACTGCCCGAATAAATGGCGAACACCCAGATATACGCCCGGGAATGGCCGCTGAGCTTGTGGTTGCCCGGCAATTTACCGTCACCGAAGAGCACTTATGGGTACCTATGGTTGCCGTCGGTGAGGAAAATCACCAGAAATTTGTCATGGTCTATGAACCCAGTGATGAATTTAAAGGGGTCGTAAAAAAAGTCACTGTAAAAACAGATAGGTTTGCAATGGGATCGCTCGAAATCACCGACGGGCTGGAAGAAGGACAATTGGTGATCACGGCAGGACTGTCCCAAATCTACAACGGCCTCCCCGTTAAACTGCAAAAACAATCAGGTAGGCAGCAATGAATATTACGGCTCTAGCACTCAACAAGAAGCAATTTACACTTGTCATCATTGCCGCCGCGCTTCTATCGGGTATTTTTGCTTTTTTATCCATACCACAGGCGCAAGATCCCGGGTTCCCAATCCGCACCGCCCAAGTGATCACCCATTTCCCCGGCGCTTCTCCACAACGCGTTGAAGAGCTCGTAACCGATAGACTGGAAAAAGCAATTCAGGAAATGCCTGAATTAGATGGGGTAAATAGTTTATCCAAAGCTGGCGTTTCCATCATTACCGTTGATATAAAAGATAGCTACAAAGAACTACGTCCTGTATGGGATAGCTTAAGACGTAAAGTTGATAGTGTCCAAAATGACCTCCCAGAAACAGCTCAGGCATCCATTGTTAATGATGAATTTGGCGATGTATTTGGGATTATCGTTTCTATCGTCGCCGATGATTTTAGCTATAGCGAAACCAAACAGGTGGCCGATCAGGTTCGCGATGAATTTCTCCGCCTTCCACTTGTCAGCAAAGTCGATATTTATGGCGCACAAGAAGAGCGGATCTACATTGAATACAATAATAGCCATCTTAAAGAGCTCGGTTTATCCCCCAGTTATCTTGCGCAGTTCCTCTCAAATAAAAATGTCATTTTATCCGGCGGAGAGTGGCAAACCAGAGATGAGCTTGTCAGTATTGAGCCCAGCGGTAATCTCGAATCTGTTGCTGCGCTAAAACAAACCTATATTCCACTTCCCGGCAGTAACGAAGTCTTGCCCCTTGGTAATATTGCCAGCATTTACCGTGGGTATGTCGACCCACCGACATCTCTTGTCCACACTAACGGTTCACCAAGCTTGACCCTGGCTATTGCCATGATTGAAGGGGGCAATATTGTTAAACTCGGGGAGCAAGCCAAAGCGCTGCTCAACAAGCTTCATGGTGAATATCCATGGGGCGTTGAGTTTGAAGTTGTTGCCTTTCAGCCCCAATTGGTTAAAAACACAGTAAATAACTTCATCGATAACCTAATACAGGCAATAGCCGTTGTTAGTGGAGTCATGCTTGTGACTCTTGGCTTACGCACTGGATTGATTGTCGCTAGCCTGATCCCTGTTACGATTGCAGCCACTATCGGCGTTATGTATGGGTTAGACATCGGTTTAGACCAAGTATCGTTAGCGGCATTGATGATTGCATTAGGCATGTTGGTTGATAATTCCATTGTGATGGCCGAAAGTATCATGGGTCGGATACAAAACGGAGAACGTCCCTATCAAGCTGCGATTGGCGCAGCAGCAGAGCTTAAAATTTCGCTACTTACCTCTTCTTTAACCACGTCGGCCGCTTTTCTGCCTATTTTTTTAGCAGAATCAACAACAGGGGAATATACCGCCCCGCTATTCAAAGTCGTCACTATAACGTTGCTGGCTTCATGGTTTTTTGCTCTGACATTAATCCCATTGCTATGCGCTCTGTTTTTGAAAATCAAATCAAAACGAACGACTTCCCAACACTCAGCCATAGATCGTATTGAACAATGGTATGGCCGATTATTAGCAGCCTTGCTTAATTGGCGTTACATCGGCATGACCTCTATCTTTGCTGTTTTTCTTGTGGCCGTGTACAGCTTCCGCTTTATTCCTGTCGTCTTCTTTCCACCATCTGAAGACCCAACCTTTAAACTTGAAATCGATCTGCCCATAGGCACCCCGATTAGCAAGACAGCGTTGGTTACAGCAGAAATTGAAACATTTTTATCATCGCTAAAAGCCACAGATAACCAGGATGGTCTCACTAACTGGACAGCTTTTATCGGTAATGGCGGGCCGAGGTATGTGCTGTCTCATACTGCTAAACCAGCCAGCCCCAACTATGCTTTCTTTATTCTTAACACCAATACTGGCGAAGTTGTCGATAACATGATGCAGGAGATCGACAGCTATCTGTTCGACAACTTCCCAGACGTCAATTTCAGCACCAGGAAAATTGAAAATGGTGCCGCCATCAGCAACCCAATAGAAGTTCGGATCATGGGGCCAGAGCAAGAGCAGTTGTTCGTCCTTGCCAGTTCTGTCAAAAAGATGCTGTCAGACATACATGGCACGAAAGGGATCAGTGATGACTGGGGACGACAAACCAAAAAGCTCTTCATCAAAATCGATGAAGCTCAGGCGCAACGCCAGGGGATCAGTAATACCGATGTCGCGCAGACCCTCCAGGCAAGCACTCGCGGCTTCCAAGTATCGCAATACCGCGAAGGCGAAGAGATCATCCCTATCGTGATGAAGGCCCAAAGCCGCCAACATAATGATATTGAAATGCCAACCAGT
Organism: Photobacterium sp. HL06; assembly: GCF_059552575.1. Lineage (NCBI taxonomy): Bacteria > Pseudomonadati > Pseudomonadota > Gammaproteobacteria > Vibrionales > Vibrionaceae > Photobacterium > Photobacterium sp. HL06. The sequence continues at coordinate 1,840,699 of NZ_CM183914.1, read as the reverse complement.
GTTAATGTATTAACCAGCAATCAACAGTCATACCCAATGTCGCAAATTGTAACGTCATCGTTAGTCTGGCAGTCCGCAGTGATACCACGGCGAGATCGGATGAAAACAGTCACAATTGCAACAGGCTTGGAAGCTGGCGTTACCGCAGCTGAAATCAATCGCCAGTTGCAGCCCCTTCTCGAACAGCAGGCGAAAAACTGGCCTACAGGTTATCGCTGGGAACTTGGTGGTGTCGCTGAATCTTCTGGAGAGGCCAATGCATCGATATTTGAGAAGCTGCCTATTGCCGGGGTTATTATTCTCATACTGCTAATGGGTCAGTTTAACTGCATCCGCAAAACAGCCATTATTTTGTTAACGATACCGCTTGGTTTAATTGGCGTTGCATTTGGCTTACATGTCGCACAGTCCTATATGGGTTTTATGACCTTGCTCGGTATCATTTCGCTCGCGGGCATTGTAATTAATAACGCCATTGTTCTGATTGACAGGATTGAGCTGGAGAAAACCGAAAACGGCCTGAGTCCCTACCAGGCCATTTGCACCGCTGCGCAGCGACGGCTTCGTCCGATTTTGCTGACAACGACAACAACCGTGGTTGGGATGATCCCGCTATGGATGGGTGGCGGTGTGATGTGGGAGCCGATGGCGATCGCCATCATCTTTGGGTTATTGGGCGCAACTGTTTTAACGCTTGGTGTCGTACCCATGCTCTACTCCATCCTATTTCGGGTCGCGGTGCCAAAATAAACGAGTTCGGCCAGCATTGGCTGGCCGACAGTTTATGATTAATTAAGGACAGAAAAGCCCATGAAATATGGGCTAAATACGTACATAAATCATTCAGTTGTTAGCTTTCAATCTTCCGCTATCTCAGCTCGGCGAAAGCAGTCGAGACTGTGGTCATTAACCATACCGGTTGCTTGCATATGTGCATAAATTGTCGTTGAACCCAGGAACTTAAACCCTCTTTTCTTCAAATCTTTTGCAAGCTTGTCTGACTCAGGCGTCGTAGCGGGGTAATCTGATAAAGATTCAATATGGTTTATTTTGGGCGTCCCACCAACAAAATCCCAAATGTAGTCGGCAAAACAGCCAAATTCCGCTTGAACCTCAAGGAACCGCTTAGCGTTATTAATTGCCGCTTCGATTTTTCGCCGATTGCGAACAATGCCCGCATTATTCATCAGTTTCTCGACATCCTCTTCACCAAAAGTGGCGACAACCGTAGGATCAAAATCGGCAAAGGCCTCCCGGTAGTTTTCACGCTTCTTTAAAATGGTGTACCAACTAAGGCCGGCCTGGGCAGATTCAAGTACGAGGAATTCAAAAATTTTATTATCGTCTCGCAATGGCACGCCCCACTCGAGATCATGGTAAGCAACATAATCAGGCTTACTCGTATCAACCCATGGGCAACGTGTTGGGATCTCAGACATAGCGAATTCCTTGATTTTGATGTCATATTTCAATAACTAGCGTTCAAAAATAGAGCAGATGAATATGGGTGTCAACTGCGGCAAGATGAATGTTCAATATCCATAATATCTCCACAATTCCTACACATTGCCACATTATCATCAACAAATCGGCTTCCAAGAGCAAAACAATCTTTTGTTTATACATGGCCCTTGGCGCTTCAATTTTATTGATGAAATTTATATCTGATGCAAACAAACCTCTTCTATAAACTGCTCCTGACTACGATCGGTACTTATACCTTTTCTGCCAATGCTGCTGTATATCAAGTTGTCGAAATTTCTGACAACAGTGATGTCAGCTCGTTAGCCTATTACAGCAAATCAACCAGCGATGTCGTTGAGTTTTACGGCCAAGCCATTGAGGCTTCAGAAAGCGGAGTAAGCTGCTTCTCATCTGATTGTGATCAGGCTGATGATTACACTGTGGTAGGTGAAAGCCGCTTTGGCTCTGATGGCAGCAACTTACGCGATGCTATGCCTTATTTGATGGATAATACCCAGCATATTAATGATTTGTACGGACTCGAGTCATACTGCTCATCATATATAGGTTTTAATACCTGTGATTCATGGGCTAACCAGCAATATTATGGTGTGGGCTATAACACCAACGATGTAACAGACGGCTCGGGATACGGGGGGTTACAGCGCGAGCAAGCTGCATGGGACAATGGCTACTATGCCAACACCTTGCCGTTTGTGGCTGGAATACGAATAAATACCTTTGCTAACGAAGCAGACAACTACGCCGTAGATGACATTGAACAATCACTTGGCACTATAGAAAATAACAGCTGGTACCTATCAGCTGACGCGGTTGTAAACGGCCTCGTCAATTTTAATGGTACAGACTATGTCTTTGGCAATACGAGCTCATCATTTTTTGTCAAAGACAGCCGCTATGCCCGCCAGTTTGCCAAACGTGGCTTCGTTAATCTGGGTACTGAAATGGATAGCAGCTCCTATGAGCTGAGCCCACCTGACACCGATGACGATCTAGTGACATTGATGGGCCACACATTGGCCACCGATGCCGTGGCGTATGACGGACAATTACTTATTGTCGGTAGTGCCTCTTATTCACCAAGCTACCTCGATGACAGTGACAAGTTGCCAGATAGCGATGACATCAACATAGGAACAAGCCTATCTAGTAGTACGTTTGGTGACTGTGCGGATACAGCCAGCGATGCAGAAACGTTATTTAACACCTGGGAATGTCAGTTTTCGACCTTTGTCAGTGATGCCTATTTCTGGACTGTAGGCAGTGACGGAACAGTCTCTAACGCGCTGTCTATTTCAGCGTCAGATCTAGATGTTCTCGATCCGGATAACAATGACCGTTCTGTGCAAGCAGAAGCAAAGGCCGTTGCCATTATCGATAGCAACCCGGTCATTGTGGGCTATTCGACAGAGTATGAAGATGATGATTATTACGCCATTCGGGCTGTCATCTTTGACTCCAACAACTCAGGACTAACAGAAAATGGTTGGACGATGTCATTCATCCCAGACACCGATGTCGAAGACAGTGACGGTGACCGACAGTATACCTATTCAGTAGCAACAGCTATCAATAGCAACGGATTAGTGCTGGGCGTTGCCAAAAATACCAGCGCAGTGGATCGATCTTATGCCGAAAGTATCTTTGTCTACGACTATTACACCAGCCAAACGACGTTCATCGACAGCTCAACTGATGCTGACATTTTCTTTAGCGGTTATAACGCCTTCCCCAGTGCTATCAACAACCAGGATCAGATTGTTGGCTGGATAGATTCAGAAACTGTCAACCAGGTAGAGGGGCGAGAACGACGTCAACGCGCATTCACCTACATTGTTAACGACGAAATTGCAGATTCACCGTTAACAGCAGGTGGTACCTGGATGCTCGATGATCTCACTAACGGTGGTGATTATAGCGATGCCAATAACCAGTTCCGAATTGCAAGAGCAACCGACATCAATGATGCCGGTGTTATTTCAGCGACAGCGTTCAAATGTGAAGACGGATACAGTGATTATTCCTCTGAAGCAACCTGCGAGGAAGATGAAAGGGTTGTCGCGGTCAAACTGGTACCCATAGTGGGTGGCACTATCGATGAACGGGAAGAAGTCACCGAAACCATTACCCGCTCGGGAGCCTCATTAGGTGGACTAACTTTACTTATGCTGGTCTTGATTGGCCTGAGAAGACGAATGACTAGAGAAGTCCTATGCTTCACTGCTTCGAGCCATTGATATCACTATCAATATTTACTCAGAGCCTATTGTTCTACGATACCCAAGGTTGCTGAAATGCGATTAACTATTTTTTCCAAGTTGTTTCTCTCGTTACTTCTGATTTGTATCGTCGTGATGTCAGGGATGGCATGGGTGATCAACAGCAGTTTCAGAAGTGGATTGCAAAACTACCTCAATCAAGACGAAATTGAAAAAGGTGAAAGGCTAGCACAACAGGTGAGTCGTTATTATTCAGAAACTTACCAATGGGATACTTTAAAGCAACGGCCTGAACTGTGGGCCCATCTGCTCATGCAGATGGGTGAGCCCCCGCCGCCTCGCAGAAAAGGGCCAGAACGCCCTACAAGGCCTGGAGAAAAGCCAGCTCAGCCCCCAAAGGCAGAGTTTCTTCCACTCAGTTTCAGGATCAACCTACTCGATATCGGCGGCAATTCTGTTTTGGGTAAACCGGACAAGCTCTCCCGCCGACCGCCTGAAACGCATCGGGTAAAAATAGCCATTAGTCATAATGAACAAACTGTTGGCTGGATAACCATTGTACAGAAAGACAATATCAGTGCTCCATTGGCAGAAAGTTTCTACAAACATCAAGTCCGCAACTTTTACATCATTGCAGCTTTGGCTGCATTATTTTCCTTTGTGATAGCGGCGGTGCTGGTACGGCATTTCCTTAAGCCGTTAAAAAATGTTCACCAGGGTGCAAAAGCACTATCAGGGGGGGATTACCACTATCAAATTCAGGTATCTGGTAATGATGAACTTGCCGAGCTCTCTGAAGCCTTCAATCAACTGGCAGAGAGTCTCAAAACCCAAAAATCAACTAGGGAACAATGGCTTACAGATATATCTCATGAACTGAGGACACCGTTAGCCGTATTGCGCAGCGAAATAGAGGCAATACAAGATGGAATTCGAAAACCTGAAGCCAAATACATTCAGTCACTCCATGAACAAACCTTAAACCTTGGTAAGCTCGTTGATGACCTCTATGTCTTATCACTGTCTGATGCTGGGGTAACGATAGATGCGACACACCCAGTGAACATCACCCAGCTTATCGAGCGAACTCTATCTCAGAATGAAGTACGTTTGAATGACAAACACATTCGGCTTGATCGAAATTACCAACCGGAAGTACCTCTTATAATCAATGCCGATGAAAAGTCCTTGTCACAGCTCATCAATAACCTGGTTGAAAACAGCTATCGCTACACCGATCCAGGGGGAACAATGAACGTATCGCTTTACCCAGCGAATAACGCTGTAGAATTGATCATTGAAGATAGCCATCCTTCGGTTCCCGCTGAAGCGTTACCCAAATTATTTGACCGTCTTTACCGAGTGGATAAGTCACGAAGTCGAGCCAATGGCGGCTCAGGGCTTGGTTTGTCGATCTGCCAAAATATCGCCAATGCCCATAGAGGCACGATAAAAGCAACCCATTCAGACTTAGGCGGTCTTAAAATTAGAGTATTACTCCCTATTACGGAGCTCACGAAGTGAATAATGAAAATAAAACTATCCTGGTCGTTGAAGATGAGCCGTCACTGGCCGCTGTCTTGTGTGAATACCTCGCCCAAGCAGGCTTTAATACCCATATCATCGATAACGGGCTCGAGGTCATTGAGTGGGTAAAAATAAACAAACCTGACTTATTGCTCCTTGATTTAATGCTCCCCCACCGAGACGGCTTGGATATCTATCGTGAGCTTCGTACCTTTAGCCAGGTGCCTGTCGTAATGGCAACGGCTCGCGTTGATGAAATCGATCGCTTAGTCGGCCTTGAGTTAGGTGCAGATGATTATATATGCAAACCCTACAGCCCACGGGAGGTAGTCGCCCGCATAAAAAACATATTGCGCCGTGCCTTAGACATAAATAACACTCAAATCGACCACAAAGGACTTTCAGTCGATGTGAACTCTATGATCGCAACAATTAACAATACTCATTTGGCTCTGACCCCGGCAGAGTTCAAGTTACTGGCATTTTTCTATCATCATCAACAGCAAGTCTTCAGCCGTGATCAATTAATGCAAAAAATCTACCCTGACAGCCGCGTGGTTAGTGACCGTACCATCGATAGCCACATCAAAAATTTGCGCCGCAAGCTACAGCTCGCCGATCCCCAAAGTGATAACATTAAATCTATCTATGGTGTCGGTTACAAATTTGAACGTTGAACCCCTTTCCTCTTTTTCTCCATATTTGCTGCAAATTCACTTTGTACACTAGCTCCTATAGAAACGGCCGACTTAACATGAGAAGGCCGGTATTAATATTCATCCAATACAACGCTGTGCTATTCAAGGAGCCAGTTATGAACAAAGTCTCTCTGTTAACCTTAGCTACCAGCTCTATTGTTGCCGGTATGCTTAATGCCGCTTATGCGACACCAAAAGCTGATACATCAAAGGCAGCGTCCCTTACTTACCCTATCGTCGATACCAATTCCACCGAATGCTTTGGTGTAACAGAAAAGCTAGGTGCTTGCCCGAGCACAGAAGGCAGCGCATTCGGCCAAGATGCCCAGTACCAAGGCTTTGCACCAAGTTATACCGACAACAAAGATGGAACGCTAACTGATAACGTCACCAGGTTAATGTGGGCTCAGACTGTTGATATCAACGCTGATGGTGAGATTAGCAGCAAGGATAAAATGACATACAGCGAAGCCGTTTCGTACGCGAAGCAGGCCCGTATCGGTGGGTATGATGATTGGCGGGTACCGAGTATCAAAGAACTATATTCATTGATCATGTTCGATGGTCAAGACCCGAGCGGTATCGATGGTTACACAGGAAACGTTACAATGGTCCCGTTCATTGACGCCTCGGTATTTGGCTTTAATTCTGGCGATACCAGCGCAGGTGAGCGCCTGATCGACAGCCAGTATATCAGCAGTACTAAATATATTTCGACGACCATGAATGGGAATGAAACAGCCTTTGGTGTCAACTTTATAGACGGCAGAATCAAAGGCTATGGCCTGAAAACACCCCATGGTGAAAAGACATTCTACGTTCTGTTGGTACGCGGAAATACCGACTATGGGGTTAACCATTATGTCGACAACAATAATGGTACGATTTCAGATGCTGCTACCCGTTTATCCTGGCAGAAAGATGACAGCCAGGAAGCGATGAACTGGACAAGCGCATTAGCATACTGTGAAAATCTCACTCTGGCTAAGAACAGTAATTGGCGTTTGCCAAATGCCAAAGAGCTACAATCTATTGTTAACTATACCAAGTCGCCAGATACCAGCAACAGCGCCGCGATCAACAGTATGTTCAACACTACAGCCATTACCAATGAAGCTGGACAGTCCGACTATGCGAATTACTGGAGCAGTACAACCCATATTAATTCCCGCAACAAAGGCAACGGTGTTTATGTCGCCTTCGGCCGCTCCCTTGGATACATGAATGGTCAATGGCTTGATGTCCATGGCGCAGGCTCGCAGCGCAGCGATCCTAAAGCTGGCGATGCCAACCAATACCCACAAGGGCATGGACCGCAAGGGGATGCCATCCGTATCGACAATTATGTTCGCTGCGTAAGCAGTGGCGAAACAAGGTTTGTTCAACAGCCAAATACCACTAAACGCGAATCAGTAACCTACACCTTAAGTGGCGACGAAGCACCAACCAATATGGATAGTAGAAAACCGGGGAATAAACAGCATCGCCAGCCTCCAAAAGAAGCCATTGCGGTATGTACAAGCAAGCCGATACATGCAAGCTGCAGGATGAATACACCGCATGGAACCCTGACAGGCCAATGCCAACCCGTTGGGCAAGTCAAAGCTTGTGTGCCAGATAAACGGCCAATTTAATTGAGATAATAGTTGTTTAAGAAAGTCACCTTGCCTTCTGGATAATAGACTCCCGCTTTCCATGCGGGATTCTAATCCAAGCTTAACTCAAGCCACCGCCACCCGGTTCCGACCAAGCTTCTTCGATTTATACAATGCCGTATCCGCTCGCTGGAGCAAGGAATCAAAACTTTCCAAGCCAGTCAGTTGCGAAACACCGATGCTACAAGTAATAGCTAAACCACCACTCCAGTCATGCTGTTCAATGATCCTGCGAAGTCCCTCACTGAACTCCTTAGCCCCTGCTCTATCCGTGCCAGAACAGAAGATAATAAATTCTTCTCCACCCCAGCGGACAAAAACGTCTGTTTTTCGTATTCGCTGATTGAGCAGTTGTGCGAACTCCTGAAGGATTTGGTCGCCTTTATGATGACCAAACCTGTCATTTATCACTTTGAAATGATCGATATCGAGGTAGATAACCGAAAATGGCTGATTATTGGCTCTCGAGTATTCAACAATATCCTTAAGCCAGCTATCAACCGCGTTACGATTTTTAGTACCCGTCAATGCATCCTTGTATGCAAGCTCTTCGAAAATTAACGTTTTTTGATACAAGCTTTTATTGGCATTGCGTAGCTTAATCGTTTTCTGCTCTACCGCCTTTAAGTTACGGTGTAACCTATAGCGTTCCCAGCCTAAGAATATAATCGCAGTCAATAACCATAACAATGTATTAATTCGTAGCAATGCAGACTCTGAAAGCCACTCACCATAAAAAACCAGTTTATTTAACCTAATCGCGTAATCCGTTGGTTTTACATGACTACCTGTTGCTATTTCTATAACCGTGACATTATTAAATTGCGGTCCTGAATTTTCGATTGGTACTTGATAGTCAGCAATCCACCATGACAGTACCTGAAAGGCCTGCATCGGGATCACCTGTAACCCATTGCTCATACCTGGGGCAAACTCGATAGCATTGAACTTTGATGACACGGGATCTTCTGGTTCAGAGTATGCCGGATCATAATTTCGAAGGTAAACGCGGATACGCTCGTTAGCAAGTGGGCTATCATAGTCAATATCCACACCGATAGAGTGGTACTGACTTAAATCTATACCATCGATGCCATCTGCAAGCTCGATCGCAACCTCGCAAAATGGCCACCTTGCCGTCTTTTCGATACGACAACCTAAGGTCAATGACTTTCCATCATATAAAAGCCGAGACTGAGTTGTTCCCCCCTGGCTACTATCATCGACATTGAGATAAGACGAATTTTTAGCCGTTATAACAAGCTCTTTTTCCGAACCACCAAGCTGATACCATGAATAAGATGAAACTGTGAAGAAAATAAGAAAATAGATCGTCAAACGAAGACGTTGGGTAAGCTCCGTCACATCTCTGCCCTGCAGTTTAACTTGCTGAATGCAATTGATATTAATAACAGTAAGACATTATCAGAATGTAACTAGGACAACAATAACTAATTTTCTCTTGAAAATTAATGTGTGCATTTTCGCAGGAATTGACATTAACCGCCCCCTCGAAAATACCTTTTTGCCTCAAAAACACCGAAAACTTGATGGATATTAGAATTGTGAATATGAATTTCAGCCGCCAATACCTTTTTAGAGAGGTATTAGCGGCCTTAATATTGACTTATTTTTCGACAATAAACACAAAGGATCATTCGAAAAAACTTTGAGCAAACATTGTTTTAACGGGAATGACGACCACGATTCTTATGTATCTTGTGCTTGGCTTTTGCCCGGCGTTTCTCTGATGAACGCCCACGGCGTTGGTTTTCTGGCGGCTCAATGGTTGGATCCGGTTCATAACCTTCCAGCCATTGCTGTGGCAAGCGCGTATCAAGCAGCTCTTCAATTGCTTTTAGTGCCCACTCTTCATCCAGGCTCATCAGAGAAATAGCATGCCCGGTCTGGCCTGCTCGGCCGGTACGACCGATCCTGTGCACATAGTCTTCGGCCTTAAATGGCATTTCGAAGTTAATCACGTATTCCAGCTGCTCGATATCCAAGCCACGCGCCGCAACATCTGTTGCGACCAGGACACGTACCTTACCCTCTTTAAAATCGTTTAGCGCCCGCTGCCTGGCTCCCTGGCTTTTGTCACCATTAATCGAAACAGCCTTGATCCCATCTAAGCCCAATTCTTTGGCTAGTTCATCAGAGCCTTGTTTGGTCTTGGTAAACACCAGCACCTGCTGCCAGTTTCTTGAACCGATCAGATAGGAAAGTAACTCACGCTTGCGATGTTTATCAACCGGAAAGACCATCTGTTCAACGGTTACGGCTGTACTGTTGGCAGGGGTGACTTCAATAAGCTTGGGATCATCTAAAATATCGTAGGCTAATTTCTTAACCTGCTTAGAAAATGTGGCGGAGAAAAACAAGGTTTGACGCGCAGCTTTCATCCGCTTCATGATCCGCTTGATGTCATCGATAAAGCCCATATCCAGCATTCGGTCGGCTTCATCAAGCACTAGAAACTCAACCTTCGACAGATCAACAGTTCCGACATAGGCATGATCAATCAAACGGCCTGGCGTAGCGACCAATATATCAGCCCCGGCCTTAATTGCACTTACCTGGGCTTTCATGCTCGTACCACCATATGCTACCGCCGTTTTAATCGGCGTCTGCTTACTGTAGGAGGAGATGCTGTCATACACCTGCTGCGCCAGTTCACGGGTAGGAGTCAGCACTAATGCTCGGATCTGAATACTTGATTTTTCATCGCTGTCGTGGGCACCTAACTCACGAGGCGACTCTATCAAACGATGTAGAACAGGTAACGCAAAAGCTGCTGTCTTCCCTGTCCCGGTTTGTGCGCCAGCCATAATGTCATGACCTGCCAACACTTCAGGGATCGCGTGTTGCTGGACTGGGGTTGGCGTTTGAAAGCCTAGGGCGGTAACGGTATCAATTAACTGGCTTTGCAGCCCCAATGCTTGAAATGACATTATGCTTTTCCGGATCTGAACTAGAGAGCGCGGATTCTAGCAAAATTTTCTGCAAAATATAAAAAAAGCACTGCTATGCAGTGCTTTTTGTCTCAATCAAGGCGTAATGATTACTTAATATTCAAGAATGCCGCGCCACGAACGCCACCAGCATCACCGTATTTCGCTTTGACGATTTTCGGTACGCGGGCAACAGACAGCAAGTGCTTAGGCAAGCGCTTTGGTAGCTCGGTGTATAGCAGCTCAAAGTTAGACAAGCCGCCACCTAGTACCACTACGTGCGGATCTAAGCCAGTGAACAGGTTTGCCAGACAGATTGCCAGCATTTCCATGAAGCGATCTACGTGCTCAACCGCTTTCTCATCACCTGCAGCATGGCGCTTGATCAGCTCTACTGCTTTAACCTTCTCGCCATAATAATGCGTGTACAACTGTTCAAAGCCACGACCAGATAGATAGTTATCGATGCAACCTTTGTTATCGCATCCACAAGTAAACAGCGGTGCATTTTCACCTAGATGGAACCAGGCATCGATTGGCATACGTGTATGGCCAAGCTCGCCAGCAACATGGTTCTTGCCTGAAAATACGTGGCCATCGAAAACCAGCCCGCCACCAAACCCCGTCCCCAGGATCAAACCCAGTACAGATTTCTCACCTTGCAGGTCTTCATCCCACGCTTCTGACAGCGCGAAACAGTTGGCATCATTATCGATAGTGACACTACGGCCAAGCTTTTCTTCAAGATCTTTGCGCAGGGTACGGCCTGTCGCTGCAGGGACATTAGAGGTAAGCAGCGAGCCATCTTCGGCATCTTCCATACCAGGAATACCAATACCAATATGGCCCTCGCAAGAAAACTGCTGATCAGCCTTCTGAATAATGCCCACAAGTGTATCGACTAATTTGTCGTAATCATCACCCGGGGTCGGCACACGTTCAGTTGCAACACGCTCCAGTTTCTCATTAAATGCACCAAATTCAATTTTGGTACCGCCTACATCAAAGCCGTAGTACATCCTGCACACTCCGCAAAAATTCATTAAAAAACGAAACTGTAAAAATTATCCACACATCTACACCTACAAACTGTGACGGATCACGAATTTAGTAGGCTGAGCTGCGGCGCTAGTTCGCGTTTGCTGAAAGAAACAGCAAGCCATTATACTTTATGACAACCAGCTGTTATAAAATTACCAAAATAAATGATGATAATCCAATCAACTATGCGGCAACATATTGTTTCAGCTGCTTCATAGCAGACTCGTCAGGCAACACCCGATTCATTTTTCCTGTCATATAGTTTTCGCGGAAAACATCAAACCAGAGATCCAGCACATCGGCATTGCGCTGTTCCCCATACAGATCAATGATCCGTGCTGCGACCTCGGCAGTCCCAAGCTGGTTTTCTTTAGATGCCTCACGGACTTTGTAGCGGGACGGTTTTTCGGGGTTAATAGACAGTACCGGAAACCTATTTAAGTACGGGCTCTTGCGGAACATTTTCTTCGCTTCCGCCCAACTACCATCAAGCATAATAAACAATGGGCGTTTACCTGTGTCTACCACCACTTTCTCTGCAACGCGCTCTGGCTGGGCATATTCTGCAGGAAACACAACATATGGCTGCCATTGAGGATCCTCTAACAGCGCCAGCATTGCTGAGTTTGGCTCTGTTCGAGACCAGATATAGGCAAACGTATCTTCAAACAGATCGGCAATAAGTCGGCCAGTATTACTTGGTTTTAGTACTTCGTCGTCATACATCACTAATAAAAAAGCCGCATTAGAGCTAATCACTGGTTTTTCAGAACAAATACACAGGTGCTCACGAAGCATGCAGTAACCACAACGTTCAACCTTACAACCTCTGGCCCGAAAAGGGCGTGTAGAACGTGCGAGACGCTCTTCATATAAATTATGTACCGCGTGGATACGCATAGCAGCTTTACCTAATACACCAAAACGCCAGCATTTTACTGGCGCATGGGTTTGTTGCAATCAAAACTTACGTTATAGCGACTAGCCGATTGACGCTGGCAACTGATAGCGGGAAAGAAGTGCTTGCTGCTGGTTAGCAATCTCCGCCACTGTACTGGCTTCTTTCACCAGTGTTTTGAGCTGTTGGCTATTCGTCTTGGCCTGATTGGCCACATGCTCAACACTGCGGCCGACTTCAATTGAGGCACTTTCCTGCTGCTGGGTTGCCGCTGCAATCGTGATCACCTTGTCATTGATAGATGCAATCATCTTTTGGATCTGATCGATAGCAACCTGAACCTCACTACTTTGCTCAATTGACGAAGTCATTTCGCTTCTGCTTACCGCCATCGCCTCATTGGCATCTTTAGCCGCTTGGTGTAATTCACTGATTGTCTTACGAATGGACTCAGTTTGAAGGTTAGTTTCACTTGCCAGTTTCCTTACCTCATCGGCAACAACCGCAAAACCACGCCCTTGCTCACCAGCCCGTGCCGCTTCAATCGCCGCATTCAGCGCCAATAAGTTAGTGTTATCAGCAATAGAGCTTATTAGCTCCACCACTTCAGTAATTTTGTTTACATGGTTGCCCAGCTCAGCCATCCGTTGCTCATTAACGACAAACTGCTGATCCAAGGATCGAAGGCCAAAGGTACTACGCTCTATAATTTCAACACCCTGCAAGGCAAGCTTGTTCGCTTTCTCGGCTTCAGATTCTGATTCAGTTGTGCTTGACACTATGTCCTTGATTGAACACTCCAGCTGGGAAATTGCCGAGGCAATCGTTATCAATTCGTCACTTTGCTGTTTTAGCGCCATACGGGAATGTGAAGCCGCCTGCTGGCTACTTTCTGCTGCCGTATTTAAACTGTTACTGTTATCGACTAGCTTCCCCAGCGTCTGGCCGTTGTTGATATTTGACTGGTTCAACAGCCCACCTAGAATGGCAAATTCTTTAGGTGCATGTTGAGTCGCCCGTACTGTCAAATCACCTTTGCTGGTTGCATTAACGACACGATCAATCCTCTTCAACGAGGCTCTTACCGTCTGGCTGATCCAAGCACTTGATGCAATTGCAAGGATCAAGCCTGCAATACTAATAGTAATAAACAAGGTGATTGCATTCTCGCTCGCTTCCATCACTCCTGATTCGCCTTGCTTAATCATCGTATTAGCCCCCGTTGTCAGGGTATTTAGCTCGCTCATCACTGAACCAATCAAGCTTTGCGCTTCTTCAACCTTCGCTGCTTGCACCTGCATCAATTGCAATGTCCGTAAGTGGCGCTCTACAATTCCCTGCTTGGCAAACAAGGCCTCAACCATCTCGAGAGGAACCGTCACACTGGTATAATCAGCAATAGTACGGTCAATTTTATTCAGCTCCCGCCACGCATACTGCATTCCCGAAAGATTGGTTCTTTTCAAACCCCGAGCCAATTGCTTGGCTTTAGACGGATCTTTTTCGATTAGCAGGGCAATGAGGTTACTGGCCATTTCCAGCGAGTGGTTTACAAAGTTATTGACATGATTCAAGCCATCAGAATTTCCGGTATATAGATCCATTCCTAAACGGCTCATTTCAGCTCTTACACCCGACACCGCGTAGTTCATCATCGCTTTGTCACTCTCAACTTTGGCCTGAGTCAGCAAGATTTGCTGCTGAGACTCATTGAGGTTTGATGACATTAGTTCTATCTGGCTGACTTTCTGATTAAAGCGGGCAACATCTCGATTCAACCAATTGATTTGGTAGGTTTCAGCCAGCATTTTCAGCTCGCTCATTGCAGACGAGATTGCTTGCTGATCACGACTCAGTTGTTGGTATGCCGTTTCCAGTTCTTCAACTGAACGGCTATTTATCATTTCGGCCAGGCGCTGTGCCGTTTCAAGTGAACCCCGAACAATCACGGCATTGTTCATCGCTACCGGTAAAGCCTGCTGGCTTAATAGTTCAAACTCTTGAGAAACATCATTCAAACCCTTGTTGCCAAAATATGACAACAGTCCTCCTGTCGAGACAAGTAACAGAAATACTATCTGAATATACGTTACGATTGAGAGCTTTGGTTTGCCAAGCTGTGTCTGTTCCATTTCGTAAAAATCCCTGATAAACCTTAAGCGAGTATCCCTTGCTAAGGTTTCAGTTTTAATAAGCTTCGGTGGTTCACTGTGATGTGGCCACCTTCGAATTTGTTGTCGGTAACTTACCCAAGAATTGTTACGAAATTATTTCTGGTCGTTTGGTTTATCAATAAAATCAATGCGGTGAATAACGTGCCTCTTATTGTTTCAACAATCTACAGGCACAAAAAAAGGCAGCTCTCGCTACCTCTTGTGAACCTCTATACCCAAGTAACCTCAAGATGCTCGTTTCAGCGAGAATTTGGGTATATCAATACAATTAGCCTTCTTGTTGACTAATCGCGCTGTCGAATAAATTTTTTACTAACCCGATGTAATCTTCGAGAAATGTAATCTGTTCATTGGTCGGGCAACAACGCCAGGCCCCAGCTAAGACCTCACATAAATCTTCAACTACCGCATCTGCTTCCTGCATCAACTTGAAACGAAATTCGGCTTCAAGATCAGGATTTTGTGAGAAAACCGCCATTAGATTCGTTGCAATCATATCTGTTACAACATCCTCTACTGTTTCATTGCAACCATCTTTGTTCGCATTCTCGAACAACGACAGATGCTCAGTAAAATATTCTATCAGCGCATGATAACCTTCAGACTCAACAACCATAATATTTCTTTGGATTAATAATAATTTTCATCAATTCTAAGAAGAATCTGCGAAATTACAACACTAGCAAGGAATGTTCTTGCTCTCGATCAAACTGAAAAAAGGCTGCCAAGACGGAATACATATCAACAACTGGCTTTTTTCCAGTTCGCTTCTTGGTCTTCGCATTCCCCTCTGGAATAAACCGTTGTTTGATTGCGGCCATTCTGCTTGGACTGATATAAGGCGCTATCGGATAATTCCAGCCACTCTTCATAACTTTGCATCCAAGGCGCCCATTCGCACACACCTAAGCTAATAGTGACATTGACACTTCTGATATCAACAGCCACTGAGGCAGCCTCAACCCTGTTACGCAGGCGCTCGGTAAAATAGAGCCCTAGTTCCGCTGAAGTCCCAGGCAAAATCACGCCAAATTCTTCACCGCCATAGCGCCCTGCAATATCACTTTGCCTCTTGGCTCGGCGCAACAGGCTGGACACTTTACGAATAACGCCATCACCAGCGATATGCCCGAACGTATCATTAACTTTTTTGAAGTGGTCAATATCGAACATCACCAATGTTGAAGGTACATTGGTTTTTCGACAATGCTCAAACTCTTCCGCCAAACAGGCTTCCCAATGCCCTCGATTATAAAGCTGAGTTAGCCTGTCAGTCATACTTAGGTGGGTAAGCTGCTCATTAGACTCCCGCAAATGGGTTTTATTTTTTGCAATGTCTGATACATCGGTAATGGTTAAGCAGATATGTGATAACTCACCGCTCAGCGATTTCAGTGGCGTTAACGTCATGTTCTGAAACATCAACGCAGAGCCCCCCGTTACCGGGCTAAAGTTGGAAAAGTTAAAGATACTCGGCCTGTCTTCCCAGCAGCTAAACGATCGCATTCGTAACTTAAAAGTAGATGCGATTTTATTCTTTAACCATTCAGCGGGCAGATCATCGACAACATCGAACAAATTCTTTCCCATAATTTGCTCTGAGGTAATACCACTGTACGCCTGCATAAACGTATTCCACGCCAGGACGTTATACGATTTATCAATGATCACCACACCTGCATCAATGTTATCCATTACCTGCATGGTTAGGTGAAAGTCAGCAAGTGTTACTTGATTCAATGTAGGGTATCCATTATTTTTTTAATTACTTGCGTTGAGCTGTTATCCATCATAAACAACACATCGCATTCCAGGTCCAATGACTCAGCCTGATAAGTATATTCAACGGTAAATAGGTCAGAGTTACTACTCTCGCTATCACTCCATACCATATAATCTTCCAGCACAATCGGCTGCCGAACTGAAAAAGGAATATTCATCTGCTCAGATAATGCCACCAAAAAAGAGGAAACCATAAGATTAGCTATATCAATTACAATCTCACTCTTATGTTCATTTACCTGACTAAATCCCAGCCGCTCTCCAAATTCATCAACATCTTTACCGCGCAAACAAACCAATGCTTCACCATGAATCCCCCCCCCGACAAAACGCTGGGCAATCGCCACAGATTCACTGTGCTGCTTAATATCGTTAATTGCCATGGCCAACCCGCCAACACTCATCCTAGCAACCGTTGGTAATGGCATCTTGATAAATTCACCAAAATGATCGGAGATGATGGCAGCACCTCGTCCTAACGCAACATTCGCAACCTCTTTGAAGGTTTGAATATAGTCATTACCCGGCTGATGGTGTACCAGTTTCTCCTGCCCTTCATGAATATCAATACCAAGCTTTCTAAGCATTATTAGAGTCTGTTCAGGATTAAAAGGCTTGGGCAAAAAATGATGCGCCCCAAGCTCAATACAGCGTTCCATCGCCTGCTTCTGAACATCCGCAGACAAGATAATTATCTTTGTCTCATGTTGACGAACCGGCAAGATCTGAAGGACCTCGAAACCATCCATAACCGGCATCGTCAAATCAAGGAACATGACATCAATATCATGATTAGTGAGACACTCAAGCCCCTGTTTGCCATTCTCAGCAAAATACAGTGTCAAAGCTTCCTGCCCGGACAAAATCCTAGACATTGCTCTGTGCACTACCGGCGAGTCATCACAGATAAGAATGTTCTGCTTCCTTAGCACGTTGAGTATGTTCCTCAGATTTATTTCATGGACTGACTAATAATAATCTATCTTCAAGAGAATCATATTTACAGCCTATGAAAATTATTTAATAAGTGAACTGGATCGTCTTTTTTGAGATAAAAGTTAACAATGCTGACATCAGGAATAAAAAATGCCTTTTTATTCAGTACGTAAGCACAATGTATTGAGCACTCTCTCAATAAGATTCATATGATCTAATTAAACGGTTAAACTAATTACAGGCAGAATATGTCAGCCACTTGTTAATAATTAGTTTCAGGAATTCATTGTCCATACTAGAAATATGGTTATGAAATGCATTTCATTTTTTCTCTCTGGTATAAATGTGAAATTATAGTTATCAAGCCAGGTTGCCTGTAATACAATTCGAGCTTTAGATCATAACAATAAGGACACGCCTTCAATGAAAGTCATCCGTTGGGTATTAGGCCGAATTATTCTGCTGCTAAACTTTCTTTTTTCACCTAAATCAATCAAGCGTTCAGAAAGCGAACAAAAGAAAATTACTGATGCTATGGCCCAAATCCAGCTCTACCAGTTCGATGCATGTCCTTTTTGTGTCAAAGTACGCCGGGCTGCAAAACGCTTGAACCTGCCCCTTGATACAAAAGATGCCAAGCAGGCGCAATGGGAGCAGGCGCTGATTAACGGCGGAGGCCAGCGTAAAGTGCCTTGCCTACGAATTGAGGGGGATGACGGCAATGTGGAATGGATGTACGAATCTAGTGACATCATTACTTATCTTGAGAAGCGTTTCGCCTGATAATTAATCCCCGTAAGTTCCGATTGCACATTGGGCCAATATACCGGCTGAGCTTGGGCAAGACGAGTACAATACGTGCGCTCATTGTTTTAAAACAGTGAGCCATATCAATTCACTCTCTCAAGTACTGTGCAATTGATAGCGTTTAATGACACACTGCAGAAAACTGCAAGCTAGGTATCCGAGTACACAATGAAAAAAACGAAAACCATCACCACTGACGACATCCTGCTAAAGCTTTGTCAATCAATTTCGACTGTATTATCAAAGGCGACGGATAGCCAAGTCGGCTACTCTGCGATGGTACAAAAAATCAATAAAACCAGCTTAAAGCCGGATATCGGTTGTTTTGTCCTTTTTGATGGTGGGTTTACTGGCTTAGTGGTAACAAACTTTTCCCAGCAGGCCGCTTTAGAGCTTTATCAAGACTACATGCTAAAAATGGGCATCCCCAAGGATGATTTAGCCATCCACCACTCTGCCGACGAAGTTGCCGATGTTCTTGGCGAGTTGATGAACCAAGTGGTTGGTGACTTCACCAGTAAAATTCGCCGAGAGCTGCGTATCTCTATAACCCAGAACCAGCCAAAAATGCTGGCTCTCAACAAGCAGGTGTTGCTTTCTGTCGATACCAACTTAGATCGACCGCAAGCACGCCGTGTAAGCTTTACAACCGAGAAAAACAACATTTTCTATCTCGAGTTGGCGATGGATAAAACGGAGTTTATTCAGCTAGAAGAATTTGTACAGCACGATGACGTCGACCCCGATACCATCATCGAAAATGCAAAGAAAGAGCAAGCAGAAAAAGAGCAAAAAGAGTCATCCGCAGCTACTGTTGATTTCGATTTGCTTGATGAATTAGGCATCTAATCCCCATCAATACCTAGCCTGATCTACCGCTCAATCACTAGCTAGATCAGGTTAGTTTTATTACTTCTTAAACACTCCCCGCTTATCACTCTTTGCTAGACTCTGTGTTGTCAGTTGCTGCCCGTGAGGCCTGATTTATGCCAAGTCTTCGTGACACTGTTATCGTGAGTGTAATTGCTTTTGCAAACTTTTTTGCCACATCTTCTCTCGCTGAGAAAATCACCTACGACGAGCTAAGTAATGGTGATGTAATCACTGTTACCTTAGACCAGCTATTGCCTACGCAAGCCGTACTCAGTTTTGACTGGGAGTTTGCCAAGCTCAGTCGTTATACAGAAAATCGAAAAAGCATGTATAACGATCTTTGCATCGCAAACGGAGCGAAAGGCGTTAAAAAGTGGACTGACGAATCACAACCTACCGATCCATCCTCCTACACTTGCACAGACAAACCTGGTACACATATCGAAGCACTCAATACTGTCATTGTCGGGCCCGAAAAAGGGACTCTCTATTTAACCAAGGGCCATCATACCCTTTCAACATTTTGGGACATGCCCAATGGTGGAACCAGTGTCCCTGTCATGGTTAGAGTGACCCATAACTTACTCGGCTCGGATGATGACTTCTGGCCGGAAATGAACAATGACCACGAGGTATGGTTAAACAACGCCAAGGGGGAAAAAATTAAACCGGGTGATTTGCCTGAATATATTGGCCGAAAGCAGCTTAAGCATGATAAGTATCTGTCGCTGGTCTATTTTTTGAAAGATATCAGTTATTCATACCCAATGAAGAAGAAGGGAAAAGGTAACACTCAGAAAGCATCCCCTCCTCCTTTCTTTGAACTCAATTGGGCACTCGAAATACGTAAACATATGAAAGTCTCCGACTATAACTTTAATGAACCGGACGAATATGCTGCCGCCCTCGCTGAGGCAGCAACAGTGATGGTTGACCTCGCCGATGACGAAATCATCGGTAAATCTAAACTTACCGCCAAAGAGATGGGAAAATTTAACCAGGTAGACAGTAAAGCGTTAGCGTCCTTAATCAACAACAAGACCTCAGATTTCAATTATGCAATCACATATCGGTTGGAAATGAAAGAAAAGTCCACTCCCAAACGCCTGCTGGAAGAGGAGGCTGCAGCTAAAGAAAAAGCGAAAAATGACAAAGAAAAAGGTGACGCTGAAAACGTGAAAACACAACCTGAATCAGACAAAGAGACGAGCAAATAAATGGCGACGTAACAAACCTACCTTCAGTCTATCTACCCATTCATCAGTGACAATCACTGTATTACGATTTATCCAGATGACGTTGTATTATTAAATCAGTCATAATGGTACAACCCACACGTCCTAATGAAAATAAAATAGTACCCCCATCTAATTTTAAGTACACGGGTTAAAAACTTAGAACCCTACCGTATATAATACAAGTTCAATAATACGGGGAATTAATTCATATTTGGTATAGACTTGCTCGTATCGAAGGCTTGGCAAGTGTGAGTTATCAATAAAATGAGGCTAATCAACAACTCTTGACGAAATATTGCATTCATTTAGCCCTGCATTTTTACAAGGATAGCCATGAGAAAATTATTAATAATACCCATATTGATGAGTTTGGTTGCTTGTAATAGCAGCGATGATAAACGAACTTACGTTTATATCGATGATGGTGCCATACAATGCGAATCCTCCGGGTTGAGTGTAGAAGAAACGGCTCAGCCGTTGATTGATTATGGTGTGGATGTTTTCGAGTCCAGTTGCGCATACATAACAGGTATCGCTATCGCAGCTCAATGTGGTTTAGGCGATAGCAATATTAACATTCACCTTATCAATAAAGAAAACGTTATTGATGCGCAGAATATCGGGTATGAACCCGTTTCAACATTGAAAGATAATGGTTATTTGGGGTACGAAACAGTTGAATGTGATTAATTAGGAGACAATACTAATTTCCTCTCAGCTTGAGTCGGTACACTTTGTAACAAGCTTTGTTGTAGCCAAGTGATAAACGTCTTTTCTAGATCATCATCAGATGTTACTTCTTGGTTCAGCATGATATAGCGGTGCCCGGATAATATAAAGCCGAATGGAGCAATGAGATTTCCGCGCTTTAGATCATCCTCGACTAATGGGTATGACCCTAATGCGCCCCCTAACCCATCAACAGCCGCTTGAAAGCAAAAATAAAAATGAGCAAATGTTTGATGGGTATCACCTAGTAAAAACGCATTGCCCGATCTATCTGCCCAATGTGTCCAGGCTTGCGGTCTCGTCTGACTATGAAGCAACTTAACCTTGCTTAAATCATCTTTTACTTGCTGCCAATAGTCTGGCGAAAATACCGGCCCAACCCACTCGTCCACTAACGTCGTTTTCTTATAGTCATGAAGTAATTCAAAATCATCACGGCGAATAGCCAGTGATAAGCCATTGGCTCCAAGTGTCACTGGCCCTCCGGCAGTTGATAACCTGACATCTGCACCAGGGTTATTGATATAGAAATCCGACAAGCGAGGCATCAGCCACCGCATCGTTAATGTCGGTTCACAAGAAACCTCTAGGCACTTATTACTCACTTGTGACAGCTTGTTAACGCCAGCTTCAAGCGCTTCAAAAGCCTGTTCTGTGTAACCTTTTAAAAGCTCTCCTTCATGCGTTAAATGCACATTGCGCCCTTGCCGGTAAAACAAAGGCTGGCAAAGATAACTTTCCAACACTTTGATTTGCTTGCTTACTGCGCCATGCGTAATAGATAGCTTTTCAGCAGCCTCACTATAGCTCGATGATGATGCAGCCACATGGAAAACATGAAATGCCTTCAGATGTCTCATATGTGACAATTCCTCACAGGTTAATTGAGTTCGTTTCGATTATAGTTGCTCAAAAAGCCAGATACAATCGCTTCAAATTGCTCAACAACGATCAACTTGGAGTATGTATGGAAATCTTAGGCCTTGCTATCTTAGGACTATTAATTGTTATAAGCCCAGGGGCAGACTTTGTTCTAGTGCTGAAAAATAGTGTTAACCTAGGCAGAAAAGCCGGTGTGTGGACAGCCTTTGGGATCAGCCTAGCCATCTGTATCCATATCGGTTACTCGATGTTGGGCATAAGCTACTTAATCTCACAGAATGAACTACTCTTCTCAATGGTTAGGTATACAGGCTCTGCATATCTTATCTACCTAGGCATAAAAGGCATTTTAACGGCAAATGCTAGCTTAGAGGCGGTAGAAAGTACTGAAAATGAAGTGAAACCCTTACAGTATCTAGCTCAAGGTTTCTTATGTAATGTATTGAACCCTAAAACAATGCTATTTTTCTTAAGTATCTTCAGCCAAGTGATTTCACCTGACTCTGATAACCAGCATACCGTTCTGTTCTATGGACTCTATATGGTATTGCTCCACGCGCTATGGTTCAGTATTGTCGCGATACTGCTTACATCAAATGCACTTCAAACTCGTATATTGAGAATGAAAAAGCGATTAAATCAAGCTTGCGGTGTTGGATTAGTCTCTTTTGGTGCCATTCTTGCCTTTAAATCATAACGATTAACCTATATTACGTAGCCACTCTCCGGTGGCTACGACTCAACACAAGTCATCAAAGCGCTGTCCAAACAACCAACCATATATACCCAAACTACCTCAAGATGCAGGATTCAGAGTGATATCAGCATGTCCAGTTCAAGGAAAATAGCGGCAGGAATGGTGGCCCCTTTCGCCGTTATTTGACATAGAAATGGGCTTGCTGAATCACTCCCAAAGGGCGAGTTGACTGGGCTGGTATGCTGTGTTGCTACTTTTTAACGTAGAGCCACTATGTTTTCAAATCAACGCCTTGCCTACCAGCCCAGTCATTCTCGCTGAAACGAGCATCTTGAGGTAGTTTGGGTATAATAGCTTATTCGCCTCTCAACATTTTAGATAATTTCAGCTCTTCAGTCTCCGAGAATGTCACATAGCCTATTGGGATATGTGAATTGACCTTCGAAATTATCGAATCAGCACTTTCTTTGCCGAACCCACCACATAGCTCAATAACTTGTACACCGCTATCAATTAAGGCATTAGCGACAGTAACCGCTTCATCATCGGACCTCACACCAATAATTACCGTTCGAAATAATTCAGTTTCAAGCACTGAACAATCATGCTTATAATCATAATTAGCCGCTTTAACAATAAACCCATAACTAACAATCATCTTAAACTCCTTTTCGTCGTCCCATGTTGCTAATCTAGGATAGACAGCAGCAATATGACGTTGCTTGACACCATGCTAATGTTGGATATCTGTTCTAAAAGCCTATTAAATTCACACTATCGGTGTTCTTTGTGCTTAACAAAGTTGTTATAAAGCTTTAGACATGTAGAGCAATGCCCAATATTCACCATTGAATGAACGCATACCTTCCTCTTTACCTGTTTCTTCGAATCCGAGTGACTGATAACAGTTAATCGCTTTTTTATTATTTTCAAAAACAGCCAAATTAAGCATTTTTGCATTCAAAACGGTCTTGGCATATCCGATAGCTAATTCAACAAGTACTTTTCCGTACCCTTTTCCACGTTGAGATTTATCACCAATTAATACTCGACATAATCGATAATTAGTTCGCGATTCCTGGAACAGCTCAATATAACCAATAGTATTATCATTATTCTTTAAAAGGAACGGAGTTACTTCCGGTCTTTGTACGTGTTCAATAATCTGCCGCTCTGTTAATGGGAACTTGTATATAGGCCCACTCCATAGGTAATTACACTCTTCAGAGGGTATCCAGTCGATCAACAAATTATATTCTTTCGAACTAAAGTGTTCTAAATACATTCATCTTCCTTTTCATTGATAATGCTTATCTTACTTAACACACCCGGTATATTATTCACATTCTATTCAACGAATTGTTGGTTCAATGCTAATCGCATTATCACACAAGCATATGAAATATTACGCATATCGTGAGTTATTGCAAGAAACCCGAAAGAAAAATTATCATCCTCGCTGTTAGCAACAACATGGCTATCATTGGTTGTCCCATTGTGCTCTTGATTTCTTCTACATAAAAGTACGGCTAAGTGTGTGCAAACTAAAAGGCCAGCACCGTAAACGGTGCTGGCCTTATCAATAATGCCGAATCTTGCGCATTACCTGATCATTTAGTATTTCTATTACTTTGAATCTGCACGACTCATGAACTTATGCTCTGCAGTATTGATCTTAATCTTTTCACCACTTGCAATATATTCAGGCACTTGAACAGACAAACCGGTAGAAAGAATCGCAGGTTTAGTACGAGCACTAGCAGATGCACCTTTAATTGAAGGATCTGTTTCAACAATCACTAACTCAACGGTCGCTGGAAGTTCGATAGCAACAGGTGAACCGTCAACAGTAAGTACTTGCAGGCCTTGTGTCTCTTCGGTGATGAAAAGTAACTCTTCTGAAATAGACTCTTTATTGAAGTTATAAGGCGTGTAGTCTTCGTTATCCATGAAGACGTACTCTTCACCATCAATATATGAGAAAGAAACTGGATGACGGCTAAAATCTGCAAGAGTGATCATCTCATCAGCTTTAAAACTCTCGTCAGCTTTCGCACCTGTTGCGACATCATAAAGGCGCATTCTGTAGAGACTCGCTCCAGCACGGCCACTAGGGGTTAGTTTGTTGATTTCTTTAACAAGAAATACCTTGCCGTTATGTTCGATAGCAGCAAACTTTTTAATCTCACTTGCCTTTGGCATGACAGTTTTTCCAATAAAAAATTGTGTAGTGAAAATACCATGAACTAGATTTTAGGCAAGTGCTGAGGGAATGAAGTGCTGTTCTTTTCACCAATTGCAACGCCTGTGATCAAGTCTGCCCCACTGAACCAGAAAATCGCACCGAACTCCGCACCATAAGCACCGAGTGTAACGCTTCATCCTTGATTACTTGTATGCTCTTAGTTCAACTGGCGAACCTTCCTATTAAATGCCTATTTATTGAATTAGACCTGATGGGTACGCCACACAGTTTATTGCCTACCCAGAAAAAACAGACGTTTGTTCTTCCTATACTCTATAGTGATTTAGCTATATCAAAATCCTGTAGGGAGTGCGCTATGGGTAGATTATTGTTTATGTTTATTACCTTTATCATATTCGGGTTCCAGCCCCTTGCCGCATTAGCCGTGAGTGATTCCGAAAAGTATGTCCGCGCCCGAGAGGACATGGTCCAAAGCCAGCTAAGCATGCGCGGCATTGTAGACAAGAGAGTGCTGACGGCAATGAAAAAGATCCCTAGGCATCTCTTTGTCCCAAAGATACTGGCTTTCAAGGCATACTCGGATTCCCCCCTGCCGATCGGCGAAGGACAGACCATATCACAGCCGTATATCGTTGCCCTGATGACGGAAATACTCGAACTCACGGGCCGTGAAAAAGTACTCGAGATCGGAACCGGCTCTGGATACCAGG
Source organism: Photobacterium sp. HL06 (assembly GCF_059552575.1). Taxonomy (NCBI): domain Bacteria; kingdom Pseudomonadati; phylum Pseudomonadota; class Gammaproteobacteria; order Vibrionales; family Vibrionaceae; genus Photobacterium; species Photobacterium sp. HL06. The sequence goes on along the minus strand of NZ_CM183914.1, from coordinate 1,815,191 downwards.
CAGCGGTGCTTTCCGAGGTGGCAAAAGAGGTGATTAGCATCGAGATCAAGAAAAAGCTCTGCGCTAAGGCCAGCAGGCTTCTGGACTCTCTTGGTTATACCAATGTTGAGGCACTATGTGGTGACGGCTACTTCGGCTGGAATAAAGGAGCGCCCTATGATGCGATTATGATCACCGCCGCTGTTGACCATATCCCTCCGCCCCTTTTGGCGCAGCTCAAGGACGGAGGGCGGCTGGTTCTTCCCTTGGGAAATCCCTTCAGCTATCAGAATCTTGTGCTCGTCACCAAAAAGGGGGATGACTATAGGGTTTGGCAAATCGCCGGTGTTCTTTTTGTTCCCATGACCGGACACGCGATGCAGTCCTCCGGGAAATAGCAATGATTCTCCCGGTAGTTTTCCTTGTATCCCTTTCTTCTCTTGCCTTCGAGGTACTTCTGGCCAGGATCTTCTCGATCAGCCAGTGGAATCATCTCTCCTTTATGGTAATCAGCATCGCGCTTTTCGGCTTTGCTGCAAGCGGCACTTTACTGAGTATTCTCGATTCAAGGAAAAATGGCTGGATAAAGCGATTTGCTACAGGGAAAGCGATGTCGTTTTTGGTGCTTTTCTACAGTTGCTCAACGCTTATTTCCTTTATTATCCTAATAAAGCTTCCCCTTGATTACTTCAGGCTTCCACTGGAGTCAATTCAGGCGTTTTACCTTTTTCTTAGCTATACGCTTCTTGCGATACCATTTTTCTTCGCAGGTTTCGTTGTGCTGGCAGCTTATGTCGAGAAGCCGGAAAACACAGGCATCATCTACTTTTCCACTATGGCAGGTTCAGCTCTGGGAACAATTCTTCCCTCCCTATTACTGCCTTATATCGGGGAAGAAAAACTCGTCGTGACCGTTGCGATAGTCCCCCTTTGTTATGCAACTGTAGCCGCTTTTATAAAGAGTGAAAAAGTCGTCGATCCCCGCTCTCCGGCCCGGAATCTATTTTTTCCCCTAGTCAGCGTTTGTACTATGCTGCTGACCGCGATTCTGCTCTTCACCCCATGGGGCGTTGCTCAGCTAGCTGTCACCCCTTCGCCATATAAATCACTGAGCCAGCTTCTGCAATTTCCACATTCAACAGTCACAGAGTCGCTGAGCAGCATAACTGGCAAAATAGAAACCGTAACCAGCCCCTATATCCGTTATGCTCCGGGCCTCAGCCTCAAATATAGCGGCAGCCTTCCCGTGCAGAAATCCATTTTCCGGGACGGAGACGAGCAGCTGGTTCTCTATGGGGCAGACGGCAACTCAAAGGCGTTCGGCTTTGCTGAATTCACCTTACCGGCGGTAGGCTACGATCTTGTCCCTCTTCCCCAAAGCGCACTTCTTATCATAAGAGGCGGAGGAACCAGTATACCTGCGGCACTTGCTGCTGGGGTCCCAGAACTGTCAGTTATTCATGAGAGCCCCAGTATATCTCGAGCCATAGGGGAACATTACAACCTGCACACAACATCCGAAAATCCTCGAGTATTTCTCAGGCAGTCGCAAAGAAGATACGACATCATCCATCTTGAAAACTGGGGAACATCCCTGCCAGGATCTGGAGCACTGAGTCAGGAGTACCTTTTTACCACGGAAGCCTTCGGGGAGTATCTAAATCACCTTTCTGAAAAAGGTATCATCATCATCTCACGCAAGCTGCTTCTTCCTCCTTCCGACTCGCTCCGCCTTTTCTCCACGGCACTTGAGGCCCTACGGGAGCGCGGCAAAAAAAATCCACAGCACCACCTTGTTCTATTAAGAAACTGGGGGATTTTCACACTGCTCGTTAGCAAAAGTCCTATTGAAAATATAGAAACACCGATGGACTTTGCTGAAAAGCTGAATTTCGACATTGTTTATATCCGGGATATGCAGCCTTCCCTTGCCAATCGCTTCAATATTTTCGAACTCCCCCATCATTACCTTGCTGTCGAGAAGCTGATCCGGCATTACAGTGAACAAAGAGATAAACAATTTTTCGATGAGTATCTCCTGGATACCGCACCACAGGATGACCACAGGCCGTTCCCGGGCCGCTTTATCAAGTGGAACAGGTTAGGTGATCTGTACCAGAGCATGGGAAGCAGACCCTATTCGATGCTTCTTTCCGGCGAGGTCGTCATTGCTGTGGTTTTTTTCGAGGCGCTGGCCGTCGCTGCCCTGCTATTACTGCTTCCCAGATTCCTTGCCAAAGGGAGAAAAGAGAGAGTTCCTTTAGCGCAGAAGCTCTACTTCTTTTCCATCGGGGCAGGGTTTATGTTCGTGGAGATCTATTTTATTAAGGCCTATATCCTGATCTTTTCCAGCCCGGTGTTCAGCTTTACTTTCGTCCTGGCAGGTATTCTGCTCGCTTCCGGAATCGGCGGGTGGTGGTCTCAGAAAGTGGGAAGAAATGCAGTTATCTATTCTCTTACGGGTCTTTGCCTATTGCTCCTTGGCATTTTTATCTTTATGGATCTGCTTTTCGATTACCTTCTAGGATTACCAGCACTACTTCGCTATCTATTTGCCCTGCTTATACTTATTCCGCCGGGCATTTTAATGGGTGTGCCGTTCGCTCTGGGAATGCGTTGTCTCCTTACAACCCCTTTACAGCGAGCCTATGCCTGGGCGATGAACGGATGCGCCTCAGTACTCACCTCCATAGTAGCAGCTGGACTTGCCCTGCATTTCGGCATCCAGTCCATTATGCTTTGCGCAGTGGCATTTTACTTATTAGCAGGTCTTTGTTCAAAAGGAGCTGAAACCGAAAAAGAGTAGAACTGGGCATAGCACACTAAACTCCATCCCCAAGATGCCGAGTGTAACGCGTCACCTTGAGATCTTGTATATGCGTAGGCTACGGACTCTGTAACTAACAGTTCAGCAATATACTCATCAAAAAAAGCAGGTTAAGCGTACGCCAAACCTGCTTTTCCATCTCAAGTTAAGATAGTCAATTAACTTGCAATCACTAGCATTTCGAAATCGTTAATAGTCAACTCATGCTCGCGAGAAAAATCACCGAGATGGGCAGCGAAGATATCAATCTGCGTGAAACCCAGAGTTTTAAGTAACCAGTTGATCTCAACAGGCATGTACCAACGTTCGTTAGTATGTAGCACCTTTTCTTTTCCATTATCATCGACTACTGTCATTTCGGAAGTTTCACGGAAAGTCATAAGATTGAACCTCAGCTTTTCTTGGCTCGCATTACCTTCCTCTCTTGCTTCATTTATAAACTCTTGAACAGAGTTAAAGATTGGGAAAAGCCCGTTAAGCGTCGTAAAAATCAGCTTTCCACCTTTGGCCAGCGCATTTCTCGCATTCTGCAGGATCTCAAAATTCATTTCGTCTGTTTCCATCAACGGAAAACCGCCTTCACATAGCATGATGATAAGATCAAACTCACTATTAAACGGTAGGTTACGCGCATCAGCAACCCTGAAATCAATATCTAACTGTTCGGCAGCAGTTTTCTCTTTTGCGCGTACAATTTGAGACTCAGAGAGATCTACCCCCACCACATTGATGTAACCGCGTTTGGTCAGTTCAATTACATGGCGGCCAGTACCACAACCGATATCGAGAATCCGAAGTTGTTTGTTGTAGATAGACTCCTTTTCGATAAAGTCACACTCGCCTAAAGTGCCTTGAGTAAAGCACTCTTTATCATACTGCTTACCGTAGTTTTCAAAAAGTTCTTCGTACCACTGTTTTTGTTGCTTGCTCATAAGTAATTTTTGTCTAATTCGAGTTTATTTAATATTAGTTAGTTTCGTATTAGCTACAGTATTAATTGTGACAATCATTAATCAGACATCTTTAAGAGAGGATTGCAAGTCCATGGCGAATTTTGCAAGGTCGTGAGATGTAGTCCATAAACCAGCGGCTGCTTGCTCTGGATAAATATGGTATCCCCCTTCGATAGGTTTATTTTGTTGAGTGTAACCAGTGGCAACGTTATGTCTAAATTCATTGGGAAGAGGTTGCTTGAAAGTACTATTAGTCATCTTTAACGGCTTTAATACTTTCTGGAACATTAGTTGTTCAAATTCTTTACCCTCATTATCAATTAGTAACTGTTGCAATACAGTGTAAGCACCGCCAGAATAACGATAACTACTACCCGGTAATTTATTCACCTCAACCGTCGCTGAGTTAGCGGATGACTTGCCGTCTAAAATTTGGGTTAAAGTTGGTAGATTTTCACTTATCTTATAACCAGAAAAACCAGAAACAGTCAAGCCACTAGTGTGATTGAGTAGATGTTTAATTAGCACCTTATGGGGGGCGAAAACAGCTTAAATTTATCTGTTGACGCCATAATCGTTTGTTATGTGGTAATTTGAAAAGCCATTATAACCACTGAATCATCGACGTCATTTGCCGAGTGTAAAACCTGAAAACCATGCTTTTGGTAAAGTCCGACATTATGACTTTCGCATTGAAGGTATAGCTTCGCAACCCCCAAGTTGGATGCCTTATCTTTAACTTTGATAATGAGCTGGTTTGATATTCCTTTACCTCTATGTTCAGGCGCTACAAACACCCCACCTAACCAATGCACATACTCAGGATAGTGTTTATTTTCTCGGTACTTTAGCTCTGCGACACCAACGAGATCACTGCCTTTCCTAGCTATGATAGCCAAAGGAATACTGTTTCGATTGGTTGACTTTTCCGTAACTTTCTCAAGCACCATTTTTTCGGAAACATTGGGAGCGTGACAAGCCCACTCATTGTAATACCATCGAGCTATCGTATTTGCCTCATGCGGATAATCCGCAAGTAGAGTTATTTCCATATATCCTCTTAAACACATAACGGCTGCTACTAAGGGATCCCCACGAAATCCCTTTACTGTTCAATAAGTAGACACACATCCTGCCTTCTGATCTAATGGATTCACCAAGTGCATCGAACTTCATACTACTTGATTTAAATGGCAAATGACTGCACTTCATCCGCAGTCAAATAGCGCCATTGCCCAACCTCAACATCTAGAGATATTTTCCCAATTTTTTCACGGTGTAGCGAAACAACACGATTACCAACAGCAGTAAACATACGCTTAACTTGATGAAATTTGCCCTCTGTTATCGTTAAAAGTACCTCTTTGGGACTAATAACCTCTAATTTTGCTGGCAAAGTCAATTTCTGTTCACCCTGTAATTTAACGCCATTTTTAAATTTGAAGGCAACATCATCCGCAATGGGATGATATAAACCTACACGGTAAACTTTTTCACATTGCATGGTAGGCGTAGTTATATTGAACGACCAACGTCCGTCATCGGTTACCAGAACCAAACCAGTTGTGTCAGCATCCAAACGCCCTGCTATATGAAGTTCAGATACTTTATCAACGTCTATATGATTGAATAAAGATGGATAAACCTCATCAATATTTGAACAAATGGTATCTGCAGGTTTATGCATTAGAATGTAGCGGAAGCTGCGAGCTTTCAACCTTTGACCGTTGAGAGTTATTTTGTTGTTTTCATGAACCTGAGTTGCTTCATTTAATATAACGTCGTCATTAACTATCACCTCTCCAGCATTTATCAATTGGGTTGCTTCATATTTCGTTAACTCGGTGCTTTTACAAACAAATTTATCAAGGCGCATTGCAGACAACATTAAGGGTATGGACAGAGATGGTCATTATCCTTACTCACAGATAATAAGCAACAGGTCACTGACTTATGAGGAGGCTAGCCGCTTTTTGTGTATCGCCTGCAATAAGGTGTGCCCCACTGAACCAGCAAAGCGCACCGAACTCCATACCAAAACCGCCGAGTGAAACGCGTCATCTTGATGTTTTTGTTAAGCAAATGCTTTCTTTGCAGCCTCCATACACCGAGAAATTATAATACTTCCAAGCGATGTCTATATCTGAAAACCCTAGAGCCTCAAGCCATTTTAATTGATCCATTAATTTTGCTGGTCTATCTTCATTTCGGTAATTTTGGAGCCATTTACCTTCAATCTCTTCCTCTGAAACAGTCTTTTTCATAAACGATTTCCATTTGCTCATATATGCAGCTTGGATTTTGTCGTTTGAACCTAGTATGACGTCAGCATTGAAAAATACACCATTAGGTCGAAGCGAATCATAGACCTTTCGATAAAAATCAATTTTATCCTTATCTGTTACAAGGTGATGTAGCGCTAGAGATGAAACAACGACATCATAGTCGTCATCAAAAGAATAATCTCCGAAGTCACCAACCTGATAACGAATATCCGTGAAATTACTTAGTTTCAATCGTGACATTTCAATCATATTGTCAGCAAGGTCAAGGCATGTGATTCTAGCATTTGGATATTCTTGCTTAATGCTCCTGGATATTGTCCCAGTACCACAACCAAGATCTATCACATTTATAGACTCAGATTTATCAAATGGGATCATTGAAACTAGAGCTTCTATCATCTCCTCGTAATACGGAATAAGTTTCAAGATTATCTGGTCAAATTCCTTCGCTTCTTCCTCAAAATGTTTCTTTACGATATCCATATCATCTCCAATTATTTGTCTAACGCCCGCAATAAAGTGTGCCACGAAGCACACCGAACTCCATACCAAACCGCCGAGGGTAAAGCATCACCTTGATGGCCTCTGTTAGCTTTTGAAGAGTGACTAATCGACAGTCTGAATTGATATACTCTCTAACCGTTCAATAAGCCGCTGTGTAAGTGGTAGTAACTCTGGCTTTCCATCTTTTGAGTACTTTCTCAGCGACTCAATGAGTTTAGCTTTTACTTGCTCAAGATGTTCTGATTCTGAGCCGGTAAAATCAGTAAAAACAATTCCATCCAATTCATCTAACCAGTCCACAAAAGAATCTGGATACTCAGATAAGATAATCAGAGTAGGCTCAGTATTATTTATCAAAGCAGTAACAATTAGCGGCGATACTTCACCAGAAACTCCTCCATCCCGATTGACCCATATCTCAATCAATGTGTTTACCACAGGGATAACAGATATTTGATCACCTTTATTCAAAACCGTTTCAATTGATGAGTAACTTTTTTGCATCCATTCTAGGTTTAATGTGTCTCTCAATGATGCACTAAAAGCAGGAAGTGCCGATAATAAAATTGCAAATAATGCTATCCTCCTAAACATACATTAACTCTCTAGCTGATTGGTGATTGGTGATTGGTGATTGGTGATTTTTATTTCAACATTTTGATACTTAGAAAGCTCAGAAAAGATCTCTTTCAGCGCAGCCTTGCTATTACCAACATAATAATGTTGATCTTTCAGAACACCCCATGTTTTTCCAGGCATTAAGCATCCCTCTGTATTCTTATGATAATTACCAGCGTAAATGAGTATATACTTCCTGCCCGGAACATCTTTTAACTCATAGACATCTTTGTATTTTGCCCCATGAAAAGGTTCTACCTTATATTTTCCTACAGTTATTCGCTTGTCCGAATTTTCAACTATTGAATCAGGTCCTCCGGGCTCCAATACGAACCAACTTTTGTTTACACCTTCTATGGTTAATTTACCCAGTGTAGTTTCGCCAAACTGCTTAATGCGTTTCACGTTTATTGTTACTTTGTTTTTGATAACCACCATTTTTCTAACCTCAATATTTAATCTTGTTTAACACTGCATGTTATCCAAATGGGCCATCAAAAACATTCTCAAAGTAGATTTTACGGATCCAACTCAATACGTTGATGTATATGACTTTTCTATCTTTTACATGAGCTGTGTACGTAGGCTAGAAAGCTAACATTTTATCTACGAACTCAGCTCGCTATATCTCGCATTTATCTGAGTTACACGAATCAAATCTACGACTTGCGTTCGGGATATCACACAACCAACAATGCACAAAACTGTTGTCAGTATGGTATAAAACACCATACAGATATCAAACAAGGGACATATATAAAACGAGGAAATATGAAGAAGAAATACTTTTGGAAAAGAACGTAAGGAATACTTCAACCCTTATCGGGAAAAGCTAATTTGGAGGTTATATTAGCAATAACGTTAGCAAACTCATGTAAGTGATTTATGCTATGTTTGAATTATAACTAACACAAGGTAGACACTGAGCAAGAAACCAGGGTAACAACGCTTGCTACCCCAACCATTACAAATTATTGTTTTTTATGGTTTTTAGCCATAAACGCATCCAACTTATTGGCGAAGTTTTGACGGTCAGCTTGGTTCAACGCAGCAGGGCCGCCCGTTTGAATACCGCTACTTCTCATGGTTTCCATAAAATCACGCATTTGCAAACGCTGCTTGATCGTATCTTTAGTGTACATCTCACCACGTGGATTCAAAGCATGCGCACCTTTGGTGATCAGCTCATCAGCAAGCGGGATATCAGCTGTGATCACCAAATCACCGACTTCAGCCTGTTGAACTATATAGTCATCGGCAACATCAAATCCTGATTCCACTTGAATCGATTTAATATGCGGTGAAGGCGGTACACGAACATAGTGGTTTGCTACTAAGGTAACAGCTACCCCTACCCGGTTTGCGACTCGAAATAAAATCTCTTTAATCACATTCGGACACGCATCAGCATCAACCCAAATCTGCATTTTTATCCCTTCTAGTGTTTATTCTTTATTACTGAATATCAGCGCTCGATGAATTCACGAATTGCTAGTTTACATACAGTGCACTCATCGACTCATCATAGATAGCATACAAAAAAGCCGCCATGATGACATGACGGCTTTCGCAACATCTTAAAGAGACGTCGATTAGCCTGTTAGACCTTGCTTACGTAGGTACTCGTCGTAAGTACCGTGGAAATCTTCAACACCGTCTTTGGTAATTTCAAGGATGCGAGTCGCAATCGAAGATACGAACTGACGGTCATGAGATACAAACATTAGTGTACCTTTGAAGTTCTCAAGCGCAAGGTTCAACGCTTCGATAGATTCCATATCCATGTGGTTGGTTGGCTCATCCATCAGAAGGATGTTTGGTTTTTGCATAATTAGCTTACCAAACAACATACGACCTTGTTCACCACCAGAAATGACTTTTACCGATTTCTTGATGTCGTTTTGTGAGAACAGCATACGACCAAGGATACCGCGAACTACCTGCTCGTCGTCACCTTCGTTTTTCCACTGGCCCATCCAATCAAGTAGTGTCATGTCTTCAGCGAAGTCTGCACTGTGGTCCTGCGCATAGAAACCGATGTTGTGGTTTTCAGACCACTTAACCATACCTTCCATTGGTTCCATTGCACCAGCAAGGGTATTTAGGAACGTTGATTTACCGATACCATTCTGACCGATGATTGCAATACGCTCGCCCACTTCAACCATTAGCTTAACGCCGTTGATTAGAATGTTTTCACCGTAGCCTTGCTTCAGGCCTTCCACTTCTAGAGCATTACGGAAAAGTGGTTTTTCCTGGTCAAATCGAATGAACGGGCTCTGACGGCTTGATGCTTTCACTTCATCAAGTTGGATCTTATCAAGCTGCTTCTGACGAGAAGTCGCTTGTTTTGCTTTCGATGCGTTAGCAGAGAAACGGCTTACGAACGTTTGCAGTTCAGCCATCTGTGCCTTCTTCTTCGCATTATCGGCATGCAGACGCTCACGCGCTTGTTCTGCCGCGATCATGTATTCATCATAGTTACCAGCGAATAGGCGAAGTTCACCGTAGTCCAGATCAGCCATGTGAGTACAAACACTGTTCAGGAAGTGACGGTCGTGCGAGATGATGATCATTGTGCAGTTACGTGCCAACAAAATCTCTTCCAACCAGCTAATTGTGTGGATGTCCAAGTTGTTCGTCGGTTCATCAAGTAGCATTACGTCTGGTTCAGCAAACAGAACCTGTGCAAGAAGCACACGTACTTTAAGACCTGGAGCAACTTCACTCATTAGGCCGAAATGCTGCTCTTCTGGAATACCAAGGCCAAGCAGTAATTCACCGGCACGCGCTTCCGCTGAGTAACCGTCCATTTCTGCAAATTCAGTTTCTAAATCGCCAACGCGCATACCATCTTCATCTGACATTTCAGGTAAAGCATAGATACGGTCACGCTCTTCTTTTACTTTCCAAAGCTCTTTGTGACCCATAATAACGGTATCAACAACAGAGAACTCTTCGAAAGCAAACTGATCCTGGCCCAATTTGGCCATGCGCTCGTTTGGATCCAATGAAACAGTACCGGCAGACTGCTCTAATTCGCCGCCCAAGATTTTCATGAAGGTTGACTTACCACAGCCATTCGCACCGATTAGGCCGTAACGGTTACCACCGCCGAATTTAACTGAAATATTTTCAAACAATGGCTTATCGCCAAACTGCATCGTAATGTTAGCTGTAGAAATCAATGTACTGTTCCATAAATAGTTTATGTATCAAGCATTAAAAAAGCCGACGTTATCCGTCAGCTTTTTTATTTTAATTGCGGCGGAGTATATCAGGTTTCGTGACATACATCACCCTTGTCATGAGATATAAAAAAAACGCTGATAAACAGCGCTTTTTTACTAGGGATTTTGTCGATTATTCCCAATCAAGAATCACTTTGCCCGACATACCAGAGCGCATGATATCGAAGCCTTGCTGGAAATCATCAATCTTGTAGTGGTGAGTGATGATAGGTGTCAGATCTAGGCCAGACTGGATCAAGCTCGCCATCTTGTACCATGTCTCGAACATCTCGCGGCCATAGATACCTTTGATGATCAGGCCTTTGAAAATGACCTGGTTCCAATCGATACCCATATCTGATGGCGGAATACCCAGCAGTGCGATTTTACCACCGTGGTTCATGCTCGTTAGCATGCTGTTGAATGCCGATGGGTTACCAGACATTTCCAGACCAACATCAAAGCCTTCCGTCATACCAAGCTCGGCAGTCACATCTTCCAGCTTCTCTTTGGCAACATTCACCGCACGGGTAACACCCATTTCGCGAGCAAGATCCAGGCGGTATTCGTTCACATCAGTGATCACAACGTGACGTGCACCAACATGTTTTGCCACCGCTGCAGCCATGATACCAATCGGGCCAGCACCAGTGATCAGCACGTCTTCGCCAACCAGGTCAAAAGATAGGGCTGTATGAACCGCATTACCAAACGGGTCGAAAATTGAAGCAAGATCATCTGAAATTTCATCAGGGATCTTAAATGCATTGAATGCTGGAATCACAAGGAACTCTGCAAACGCACCTTCACGGTTTACGCCGACACCGGTTGTGTTACGGCATAGGTGAGTACGCCCACCACGACAGTTGCGGCAGTGACCACAAGTAATGTGACCTTCGCCTGAAACACGGTCGCCAATTTCAAAGCCACGCACTTCCTGGCCGATTCCAACCACTTCACCTACGTATTCATGGCCAACAACCATAGGAACAGGAATGGTCTTCTGAGACCATTCATCCCAATTGTAGATATGAACGTCAGTACCACAAATTGCTGTTTTCTTAATGCGGATAAGCAGATCATTATGACCCATCTCTGGCTTTTCCACTTCTGTCATCCAAATGCCTTCTTCAGGCTTTAGTTTAGAAAGAGCTTTAATTTTCATGACCTTTATCTCAACAAATAGTATTGCAGGGAAAATATCAGGGACGAGTTACTACTGTTTTTATTGGAGTACATTCTCCCCGCCCCTGTTTTTGCATTAGCTCGCTTTCACGATATGAAGCAATTAGATGATGCCCATCTCTTTGCCCACTTCGATGAATGCATCGATAGCTTTATCAAGTTGTTCACGAGTGTGAGCAGCAGACATCTGAGTACGAATTCGCGCCTGGCCTTTTGGAACAACAGGGAACGAGAAGCCGACTACATAAATACCTTTAGCCAGCGAACGCTCTGCAAATTCTGCAGCCACTTTTGCATCACCCAGCATAATTGGGATGATGGCATGATCGGCACCCGCCATGGTGAAACCAGCTTCTGTCATACGCGCACGGAAGTGAGCCGCGTTGTCCCACAGTTGGTCACGTAGCGAACCGCTCTCTTCAAGCAAGTCAAGAACACGAATTGATGCTGAAACAATCGCTGGCGCTACTGAGTTAGAGAACAAGTACGGACGAGAACGCTGACGCAGCCAGTCAATCACTTCTTTCTTACCAGAAGTATAGCCGCCTGATGCTCCGCCCATCGCCTTGCCAAGAGTGCCTGTGATGATATCGATACGATCGATCACATCATGATATTCATGTGTACCGCGGCCGTTTGCACCCATGAAGCCCACAGCGTGAGAATCATCAACCATAACCAATGCATCGTACTTGTCTGCAAGATCACAGATAGCTGGTAGATTCGCTACCACACCATCCATAGAGAAAACACCGTCAGTAACGATCAGCTTGTGACGAGCCCCTGCTTCATTGGCAGCAATTAGCTGCTCTTCCAGCTCTTGCATGTTGTTGTTTGAGTAACGGAAACGCTTCGCTTTACATAGACGAACACCGTCAATGATTGATGCATGGTTCAATGCGTCAGAAATAATCGCATCTTCAGGGCCAAGAATCGTTTCAAATAGGCCAGCATTAGCATCGAAGCATGAGGTATAAAGAATAGTGTCTTCCATACCCAGGAAGTGAGACAGTTTCTGCTCCAGCTCTTTGTGAGAATCCTGAGTACCACAAATAAAGCGTACTGATGCCATACCAAAACCATGATGATCCATACCCGCTTTCGCAGCTTCGATAAGATCTGGGTGGTTAGCAAGGCCTAGATAGTTGTTTGCACAGAAGTTAAGAACTTCTTCACCAGTTTGAATAGAAACAGCAGCTTTTTGTGCTGATGTGATAACACGTTCTGATTTGTATAAACCTTCAGCTTTTACTTGTTCGATTTGCTGTTTGATTTGATCGTAGAATGCAGCTGACATGATGTTCCTCTCAATTATGACTTCCGTGAATGCACGCTATGGCGGCACCCACCAGACAATAATCCATATAATCAGGTTAGGTGATCTGCCTGAAAAAATGTTCATTTAACAGGATGTTTGAACTCCAGCCATTCTAATCCAAGCGCATTCAGACTATTATCCCCTGACCTGGAAAAGGACTATTGAACTATGGACACAAATAAACTGATTGCCCTTATGCCGGAGCTGGCTGTTTTTAAAATTGTTGTGGATGAAGGCAGCTTCACCGCAGCAGCCAAAAAGTTAGGGGTTACCCCGTCGGCACTGAGCAAACAGCTCTCGCGCCTCGAACATACGCTATCGGCCAAACTTCTTGAAAGAACGACCCGCAAACTGGTGATCACCGAATCGGGCAAAGGGATCTATGACCAATGCTGTGCGATGCTCGATGCAACCAAACAAATCGTTGAGTTCACTAGCTCTGAACACACCACTCCGTCAGGTACGCTTACCGTGGCCGCTCCAAAAGCTTTTTTAAGCATTGTGCTGCAGCCCCTGGTCACTCCTTTTCTTACTCAATACCCTGATATTGAACTCAAGCTCAAAGCGTCTGATGGCGAGATTGACCTGGTCTCTGAAGGGATTGATGTTGTATTTCGTCTGACAGAAAAACCGTCAGAAGGCCTGGTATTGAAACAGATAGGCAAAGTGAGTCTGAGCCTATGTGCTAGCCCTGATTACCTGGCCCTGCGAGGCACGCCTAAAGTGCCAACTGATCTACTCGAACATGATTGCATCTACCTTGGGGAAACAGCGACTGATCATATATGGGATTTCGTGAAGGGGGATGAATTTCACACCATACCCGTTAAAGGTCGTTACGCAGTCAACCATTCGCAGATGCGCCTGAGGGGTGTGCTCGACGGACTCGGTATCGGTATTTTCCCAGATTTTGTGATCAAGAAAGCACTAGAAGAAGGTACGGTCAAAGAAGTACTTAGCGACTGGACAATCAAGGGCAACTACCAAGGTGACATCGCACTGCAGTTTGCCCAGACGAAGTTTATGCCTGCACGACTGCGTGTTTTTATTGATTATGTCTCAGAACATTTATACCAATACACCGTTCATTAATTTCAATCACCTACCTCTTTATGATGGCGTAGCACAAAATCATGCTGATTGGCTTCTCAAGCCATAGACTATACTGGTTTTAGTGGATTTTTGTTTGATACTAAACGGCTACAGTTGATCCAAACTATCTACTGCGCCGTTTATATTGATGTTAGAACGTCCCATTCTCTATCGGTATAACCGGAATCAGGAGAGCTATAATGAAAGCTCTTATTTGTTGCCTATACTCAGCCTTTATTCTCATCTCTGGAAGCGCTCTTTCCTACCCGATGGACTCGCTGCACTGGAATCACCGAAGTATTTTATTTTTTGCGCCGGAAAAAGATCACTATGTGCAAGAGTTCATCAAGCAAACGCTGATGAATGACTGCCTGCTCGAGGAGAGGGACATCAAAACCGTGATCATTACCCATGATGGTTTTAACCAACCAGCAGATGTATTTAGCCCAGAAGATATACGTTTTCTGGAGAAGAAATATAATATTTCCCAAGGTACCCATACGGCTATTCTGATCGGAAAAGACGGCCTGGAAAAATACCGTTGGGGGGAAGTGACCAATTGGAGCTACCTCACTGAGTTCATCGATAAAATGCCACTACGCCAACAAGAAATGGCATTCCGCCCCAGCCGTTGCTCTATCTAGCACAATGCGGCACATCTTCTACGCCTCTTCTTCTACGCCGGGTTATTTCTGAACAAGGGGGATTCAATTTTTTGCTCAAGACAGTATCTTGTAACTCATGATCTTCCAACTGGCTGTGAATAACAATGATGAAGACGCCCTATTTATATCACGGACAAGATGCCTTTTGGGTTAGCCCAAACCAGCACAGCATGACACTGACCCTGGTCAGTGAATCAGACATACTCATTTCAGCTATCTTCATTCGTTGTGAGCCGGACAACGAAGAAATGCTCGTTGATATGGAACGCGGAAATACACATGGTCGCCTGCAGTACTGGCATGGCGAAATACCACTGAATAACGATACACCACTGACCCATTACTGTTTTAAGATCATGCAAAACAGCCGCCAGTGGTGGTTGCACGGCAATGGCATTTCCCCCCGAGTGCCCGGTAAAGAGTCACACTTCAAATACAATAAACAAGATCAGCCACCAGCCTGGGTGAAAGAGCAGGTATTTTACCAGATCTTCCCTGACCGTTTCGCAAACGGTGATCCATCCATCAGTGTTCAAAGTGATGAATACTGCCTCAAAGGTGATGAGCGCCCAACCATCGCCAAGGCATGGGGTGAACCTGTTTCTAGCCACGGTGCTGACGGTCCGGCTGAATTCTTCGGCGGGGATCTTACAGGGATCCATAGCAAGTTCGATTACCTTCAGGAACTAGGTATTACGGCCTTATACCTGAACCCAATCTTTACCGCACCAAGCAACCACAAATATGACACAACGGACTATCAAAATATTGACCCGCATTTAGGCACCAATGCACAGTTCGCTGAGATGGTAGCGGATCTTCATCAGCGCGATATGAGGATCATGCTGGACGCTGTTTACAACCACACCTCCGTCAATCACCCTTGGTTCGATATGTATCAGCGCAACCAAGGTGAAGCTGGCGCCTATAGCCATCCAGAATCGAAGTATCGCCACTACTATCAATTCGATGGTGACAGCAATGATTACATTGGCTGGAACGGTATTGCGACCCTGCCAAAACTGAACTTCTCAAACCCTGAGGTACGAAGCTACATCTATTCAGGAGAGGATGCCGTCATTAAGCAGTGGCTACGCCCTCCTTACAATATTGATGCATGGCGTTTTGATGTCATCCATATGCTGGGTGAAGGTGCAGGGGCTACCAACAATGCCCACTATGTTCGGGCATTCCGCGAGTCTGCCAAGTCTATAAACCCAGATTGTTACGTGCTTGGTGAACACTTTTTCGAAGCAAGCCAATGGCTACAGGGCGATCAGGAAGATGGTGCAATGAACTATTACGGTTTTGCCCATCCGTTACGTGCCTTCTTTGCTCAGAAAGATATTGCCTATCACTGTTGTCAAATTGAAGCCGAAGAACTGGTGGATTGGCTCAACGAGGCTCGCAGTAAAATTCCGTGGCTAAATCAACTATCACAACTGAACCAACTCGACAGCCATGACACGATGCGTTTCTTGACGATGCTGGACAATGACCACGAAACCATGCAGCTTGCCCTGCTGATGCTCTTCGCTTATGTCGGCACCCCCTGTCTCTACTACGGTACAGAAGTAGCGCTGGAAGGCGGCCAAGATCCGGACAACCGTCGTTGCTTCCCGTGGGAACGTACTGAAAAGCCTCATGCTATGTTCGAGTACGTAAAACAACTTACCGCTATTCGTAAAGGTACAGAGTCACTACAGGCAGGAAGCATACAATGGTTGGTTGCCGAGCATAAACAGCTCGCCTTTGCCCGCACGCTGGGCGATGAAGTCACGCTCTGCCTGCTCAATAACAGTTCGAGTGCCAAAACCATTGAAGTACCAGTTTGGAAGCTGGGGCTCGAGGAGGCACTATTAAACGATCAGCTAACGGGTGATGAATGGCAAACGAAGAAAGGAATGCTATCGATCACCTTAGCCGGTAAAGAAGGCTTGCTACTAACAACGGCTTGATTGCCCGCTCACTCCGGCCAGCCAAAAGTTGGCCGGAACCTTGTCCTCCTCGCGTATTCAGGTGTAAAAAACACCACTTGCTGGCCTATTGTGAATAAGGTTTGCTGAGTTTCTTACTTCCATGTAAATATAGAACTCTTTGGTCAGTTTCTTGCACATAACCGAGGCAATGATGGGTTCTGAACGCTATATCGGAATAATGTCTGGCACCAGCATGGATGGTGTCGATACTGTTTTGGTCGACATTGAAGACGGCAATATACAATTGCTCTGTGAGCATGCCTTCCCGATGGGTGAAAACCTTAAACAGTCCTTGCTTGATATTTGCTTGGGCCAGCCCACCAACCTACAGGCTATTGGCGAGCTGGATCACCGCCTAGGCCACCTCTTTGCCGATGCCGTTACTGCATTGCTGAACAAAGCAAACGTAGATCCTTCCTCTGTCACAGCAATCGGAAGCCACGGACAAACCGTATTTCACTCACCGGATACCGAATATGCTTTCACCATGCAGCTCGGTGATGCCAATATCATTTCGGCCAAAACAGGCATTACCACCGTCGCCGATTTTCGCCGCAAAGATATGGCTTATGGTGGACAAGGCGCCCCCCTCGTACCCGCCTTTCATCAACAGCTATTTAGCCAACCGGATCTCACCGGGGTTGTGTTAAATATCGGCGGCATTGCCAATATCACCGTACTGAGCCCGGGAAAACCCGTCACAGGCTATGATACTGGCCCCGGTAATATGCTGATGGATGCCTGGATTAACAAACATAAAGGACAGCGCTACGATAACGAAGGTGCTTGGGCACAGTCAGGCCGTGTCGACTTGGGGCTACTTTCGTCACTGATGAGTGATCCGTACTTCACCCTTCCACCTCCGAAAAGCACAGGCCGCGAGCTGTTCAATCTTCCTTGGCTTGAGAGTCACTTAAACACATTCAACCTTTGCCCTGAAGATGTCCAGCGCACGCTGGTTGAATTTACCGCCGTTACCATTGCCAATGATGTCAAAAAGGAAGACGCCGGAGAGTTATTAGTATGTGGCGGAGGAGCGCATAACCCGCTCATTATGGGCCGATTAACTGAGCTACTACCGAGCTGGAAGGTGATAACCACCGCTGACCGTGGAATCGATATCGATAATATGGAAGCAATGGCATTCGCCTGGCTGGCTTATCGTACCATTCACCAGTTACCCGGTAACCTACCCGAAGTGACAGGCGCAAAGCAGCTTACCAGCCTCGGTGCTATTTATCCCGCGTGACAATATCCAACCCACACTGTTAATGCTGGCTGGTCTGCTTTTCTCGTTTTTACGAAGTGGTGCTACCAGCCAGATCAAATATGCCGATTCCATCATGATCAGGTTTTCACCTCCGGGAGCGATCCTATCCACATTAGTCAGTAACTGATTAAATTAACATCCCATTGAACCCAAATTTGCTACGCAAACAATGCGTATGGCTTTGATCCTTTTTTGTTTATCCCATCTCCTGTGCTTTTCTTTCTAAATATGCACCCATTTGCATTAATAATTTAAGTCCATTTAAGGAAAGACAGAATGAAAAAGAAATACACAGCTCTAGTTTTACAAGGTGGTGGCGCACTGGGAGCCTATGAATATGGTGTTGTCAAAGCACTCTATGAACAAGAAGGATTTGCCCCCGATATTATTGCAGGCGTTTCAATCGGGGCTATTTCAGCAGCTGTACTTGCTGGCGCCAAAGATGGGCCAGTAAGAGGCCTGGGACAACTATGGGATAGATTAACTGTGCCAGATCTCCCTTTCGTGCCTGATCAACTTCAGCTGATGATGTCATTACCTAATAACTCAGGGATGTATAAACTCAACCAGAATCTGTTTTTCTCGCCACAATCTGTCACCAGCCTTTGTGATACTGCCCCGCTTTACGATACGCTGCAAACTCTTGTTGACCTTGACCAGCTCAATGCTCAAACAACGCCTCAAGTTATTGTAACTGCAACAAATATTGCTACTGGGATGATAGAATCATTCAGCAACAAAGAAGTCGAATTGACTTCTGACCATATCGTAGCAAGCGGCAGCCTCCCACCATCTTTTCCAATGACCCAAATTGACAATCAACACTACTGGGATGGAGGGGTATATTCCAATACGCCACTTGCACCCGCCTTTAATGCCCTGGAAATGCTCGGAGACGAAGACTCAGAGCGGGAAATCATTATGATTGAGCTCTTTCCCCAACAGGGAGAAATACCCACGACCATGGGGGATGTCTACAATCGGATGAGTCAGTTGTCTTTCGAATCAAAAATACGCTACGACGCCAATCAGTACAGTACACTCAATGATTATATCGACCTCATGCATGCTATAGATAAAGAGCTTCCTGAAGGCAGCCAAATACGCCAGAACGACGCCTATCAAAAACTAATGAGCTACAAGAAAATTCATCGACTGACGGTAATACGACACACAGAGCCTGAACTACTTACAGGCGGTGCCGATTTTACCCAGAAATCGATCTCACGCCGCATCGAGCAAGGATATAAAGATGCAAAACAGCAATTAGCGCTGTAATTACTGTTTTTTCACCGGGCGTGAGCATTTATATCCCTTTTCGAGAAATCTGCTTACGCCCAGCCCCCGCTTCAAGCTAATAAATTAACTAACTCCGCCTCTTTTCTAAGTATATAGCTCGAACGCCTGATATCAGGTATCCAAAGATGACTAAATGTTTGAATTAAACACCAAAGGTGAACAAATCGTTAAAAAATAAGTATTGCCTACACAAGGGGATCAAACAGGATATTTCACTGAAAATATGACAAAGATCACCAATTCAACCTGATGAAGATCACACTTACAAGTCATTAATTTTACTAGGATAAAAACGACGCAAACGTTACACTCTCGCCCCATAACAACGACAATAGTTCACAGGATATATTCCTGTTTCTCTTCCCTAACGTGAAAGGTCCTAAGTAAAGATGAGTCCGGAAAAATATCTTCTAGACTGGCAAACAAGCCAAACAAATGCAGAATCCATCTCACCACTTCTTGGCCAGTTATACCGTCAGAAAGGCGTTGAAGTCCTTCTTTTCGGTCGCCAAATTGTCAATGCCTCTGTTATCGACATTATCAAAGCACACCGTGTTGCGCGCCGCTATACCGGCAATGAGCTTTCTCCAACGCAAACTCTCCCGCTTATTCAGGCTCTGACAGAGCTCGACCTGTCACCATGTCGCATTGATGTTGGCCAGCTGGCATACGAATACTGGAAGGATCAAGAAGACGCAAGCAACCTGACAGACTTTTTGCAAACAGCACTAGCTGAGTCACTAAGCAGTACTCAGTCTGTTGAACCACGCGATGTCGTTCTTTATGGCTTTGGCCGGATTGGTCGTCTATTGGCCCGACTGCTTATTGACAAGAGCGGACAAGGCTACCCGTTACGACTACGAGCGATTGTTGTTCGTGGTGGTAAAGGCGGCGATCTTGAAAAACGTGCAAGCCTGCTACGTCGTGACTCTGTCCACGGCCAGTTCAATGGCAGTATCACTGTAGATGAAGAACGCAAAGCGATCATCGTTAACGGTAACTATATTCAGGTCATTTACGCAAACAGCCCTGCTGAAGTTGACTACACAGCTTACGGCATCGACAACGCACTAGTTGTTGACAATACAGGCATGTGGCGCGATGCAGAAGGCCTAGGCAAACACCTGGAGTGTGCTGGTGCCCAAAAAGTACTGTTGACTGCACCGGGCAAAGGCGACCTTAAAAACGTGGTATTCGGTGTTAACGAATCAGACATCCAGGATGAAGATCAGATCATCTCTGCTGCAAGCTGTACGACTAACGCCATTACACCTGTTCTGAAAGCTGTTAATGACAAGTACGGTGTTCTATCAGGCCATATCGAAACCGTTCACTCATTCACCAATGACCAGAACCTAATCGATAACTTCCACAGCGGTGAACGCCGTGGCCGCTCTGCCGCACTGAATATGGTACTCACCTCAACAGGTGCAGCCAAAGCCGTAGCAAAAGCACTGCCAGAGCTTGCTGGTAAACTTACCGGTAACGCGATTCGCGTTCCAACTCCAAACGTCTCAATGGCTATCGCGAACTTGAACCTGAACTCAGATGTCGATGCCGAAGAGCTGAATCTATACCTGCGCGAAATGGCTCTGAACTCGCCACTTTCTGGCCAGATTGATTACACCCAATCAACTGAAATCGTATCAACTGACATCGTAGGCTCCCGCCATGCTGGTGTTGTAGATGGTGCGGCAACTATCGCTCAGGATAAGCGCTGCGTACTCTACATCTGGTATGACAATGAGTTCGGCTACAGCTGCCAGGTCGTACACTGTATGGAACAAATGATGGGTGTTCGTTATAAAACATACCCTGAAACAAAGTAATCCTAGCTAAAAAATAACTATAAGATCCCCTCTTGCTATTTGCCGCCTACGCTCCACTAGGCGGCATTTTTCATTCTATTGTTGAGGTATTGCAATCACTCCTCAAGCAAAGCCTTACATTTTTCACGTAGTAAATCGCGCAACAATATTACAGCGGGTGTCACCTGCTTCCGGCTGGGACAAATTAACCATAAACTCGTTGGCTTTACACCATAGCCAGGCATCAGCTTTATCACCCTGCCCGCTTTAAGATCAGCACACATATCCAAGCGAGACTTGAGCGCAATCCCTTTTCCTGCCACCGCCCAGCGCCTGACTATATCGCCATCATTGCACGCACGGTTACTGCTAACTTTGATTTTTTACCTGGCTGGTAGAGCAGCTTCAGCTGACTCTTTGCAAAACTCCCACTGATCAAATATTTGATCACCGAGTCGATATAGCAAGCAATTGTGTTGCAACAGTTCTTCTGGCGTCTGCGGCGCGCCATATTTCTTGATATAGTCCGGTGATGCACAGACAACACGCTCCACCGTGGCCAGCTGAAATGCCACCATTGACGAATCTTCTGGTTGCCCATAACGCAAGGCAACATCGACCCGTTCCATATAAAAATCTGCCAACGAGTCACCGATACTTAGCTGAAAGCTAAGTTCTGGATTGTCATCCATCACCTCATCTAGCCAGGGCAGAATCAGGTTACGACCAAGATCAGAAGATACCGACAAGCGGATCTCTCCCGCGATATCTCCTTGCATTTCAGCAATCGATGCTTTGGCGTATTCAAGGGAGTCGAGAGCCTGACGACAGTGGAGCAAAAAGCGTTCGCCTTCGGCTGTAATACGCAGTTGACGAGTCGAACGAATAAAGAGCTCGGCACCTAACTGTCTCTCAAGGCGTTTGATCGCTGCACTTGCCGCTGCCGGACTGGTATCTAACTGCCCGGCAGCGGCTGTGATACTGCCGCAGTCGGCCGTTCTTATAAAAAGCTCTAAATCAGACGTATTCATGGCAATCATTATTATCAAAATATTTTTGAAAAAGTTTAAACTATTACCCCATTTTTTGTTATATGTTTCTCTTCTATTATCAGCTCAACAACAAATCAGTACCAACTCTGACCACTGCACATATGTGACAAGTCATTACTCATTGATAGAGAGAATGAAAATGAAAGCCATTGGATACCTTGAACCTAAAAGCATTGACCAGCAAGACGCACTACTTGATATCGAACTGTCAAAACCAACCGCTAAAGGCAGAGATATCCTGGTAAAAGTCAACGCTATTTCAGTCAATCCCGTTGACACTAAAATCCGCGCATCTGCCGCCCCTGAACAGGGCCAATACAAAGTACTAGGCTGGGACGCGGTCGGTGAGGTTGCAGCGGTTGGAGAAGACGTCGAGCATTACCAAATTGGCGATACCGTCTGGTATGCCGGTGATATTACCCGCCCAGGCACAAACGCTGAGTACCACCTTGTTGATGAACGTATCGTAGGCAAGAAACCAAAGACGTTATCAGATACACAAGCAGCAGCATTGCCATTAACAACAATCACCGCCTGGGAGTTGCTGTTTGACCGTTTGGGGTTTGAGGTTAGCCAACAGAAGGAAAAATCTGCCGACACACGTTTGTTGATTATTGGTGCATCAGGCGGTGTAGGCTCCATCTTAACCCAGCTTGCAGCCAAGCTTACCAATGCAACCATTATTGCAACGGCCTCGCGCCCTGAAAGCCAACAATGGGTTAAAAGCCTAGGTGCCGACCATGTGATTGATCATTCTAAGCCTTTAACGGAAGAATTATCACAAGTTAGTATTAGCGATGTCACCCATGTGATCAGCCTGACTCAAACCCAGGCGCATTACGATCAGATCATTGAAGCACTCGCGCCTCAAGGGCAGCTGGCCCTTATCGATGATCCCACAGAGCCGTTGGATATCATGAAGCTTAAGCGTAAATCGCTGTCGCTTCACTGGGAGCTGATGTTTACCCGTTCGATGTATAAAACAGCCGATATGGATAAACAGCGCCAGCTATTGAATAAGGTTTCCTCGCTGATTGATGATGGCGAGCTAGTGACAACACTTGGCCAGCACTTTGGCCTGATAAATGCCGAAAACCTGAAAAAAGCCCATGCGTATATTGAATCAGGCAAGTCAATCGGCAAAGTCGTGCTTGAAGGCTTTTAACACTAACTTAATCGATCATTTAACCGATAGAACAACAGAGCCCGTCATCTGGCGGGTTTTCTGATCGCGCAATTAGTCTAGCATCACTAAAACTGATAGCCATGTGCGCCAGCAGCTGCCCCAAAAATAGCAATCAAGCTTAAAGTCAGCAGAACTTTATGCATTCGATGTAGCCAGATAAACGCTTTCTCACTATCTTTGTGTGCCTGTTGGTGAAACCAGCGATGAAGCACTAAGGGTTCCAGTACAAATAAAACCAGGGTGAATATCCCCCACACAAATGTCATTAAATGCATCCACCAAAACTGCGGATAGAGGTATCTCTCCCAGGCATTCATGACATCCAGCATATAATAGCCAGAAACCCCAGTTATCACTGTTGTTATTTTGGCCTGGAGGCTAAACCTTCCTTCAAGTTGTTCAAACAATTCCAAGCGGTTTTCAACATTCGAAACCCTTCTCAATGACGGGATCAATACCGTTGTGACAAACGCAACACCACCGATCCACATGACAACGCCAAACACATGCAGTGCTCGCGCTAACACAAAAAAATCAAAGTCATTCATACCCATCATTACTCATCGAACTGCTAACACAACAATCATATATATCATATGCATGTATAAAAATGTATCATTCTCACTTACATATAAGACACGGTACCACACGAGCCTAACTCCTATTGAGTGCCCAGCTCTTTGGGGGATTGGCATCCTCCTATAGTCATAAAGCCAACTTCCTCATTTCCTCCTTATTCCTTCCACAATTATTCCCAACTGGGTAGTTATAGTTACTATAATTCAGAAGCTTGAGTTAGTGAGTTACCATGTCTATAAAAAGAACCTTACTTCAGTTAGTTGGACTCTATAACGTTCAAAATTTATCAAAAGTAACAGATTCAAATCTTCAGTTGCCAACCGTAGAAAGGATGTCCTATCGTGATTTTCTGATTGAGAATGCAACTGGCAGGGTTGATAACTGGAAAGCCAAAGTCAATAACAATGTTATTACTGGCGATTTAAGCTATATCAAGGAGAGTATTGACTGGTGGTGTGACAAAAAAATGATGTTGCCACGAAAAAACACACTAGCACTCGATTCATCATCTTCAACGATGCGCCGTGAAATTGTTGTCCACCGTGGATTCAAAATAATAAACGATAACGGTAAAAGCAATGGATGGTACATGCTACATAGAGGAACGTTATTAAAAGGGACTAAATCAGCCATAGAAGATAAAATAAATATCGCAATTATGAAATCACAAAAACAATAAATTAGCCATTGACTATGGTGACCATAAATAGCTAAAGCTTCATGTTTTACTCATTCCCAACATACATTAACAACACCTACTCAAGCACTTATTTTCGGCTATTAACCACTTAGGATAATTTATGCTCACTACCCGGAAAATAGTACTGATACTTTCAACCCTGATAAATCTTGTTGCTTGTATGCAAGAAACTAATAACGGTCAACGGGACACAAAAGCACAAACAAAGCCGGCGTTATATGCTGAAACACCTTTTCCCTATACAGTTGTCGGCACTGGACTTAAAAAATGCTTCGGCAACTCACCCAATGCGATTACCTGTCCAAAAGGAAATCATCCTTTTTCAGGCCAAGATGCCAATTATAAAAGTCCGGAATCTAAGTTTATTGACAATGGTGATGGAACGATCACCGACATTACAACTAGCTTGATGTGGCAGAAAGGATTTACCTCGATGTCATGGCAAGATGCGCAAGAACAGGCCAGTAACGTTGCAACTGGTGGCTATCATGACTGGCGAGTTCCAACGACCAAAGAGCTCTATTCATTAATTAACTTTGCAGGCAATCAGGGACATGCAAGCCCTAGTGCCAAAATAGCACCTGCCGACGCCGTTCCATTTATTGATACAACTTTTTTTGACTTTGAATACCCAAATGATGGCAGCTATATTGATACACAATATGTCACCTGTACAGTATCGGCAGCTAACATATTTGACGATGTCGAAGCATTCTACAGTGTTAATTTCGCTGACGGTCGTATCAAAGGCTATCCGACAGGAAGAGACAGCGGGCATAATCGTAATTTGTATGTCCGCTATGTCCGTGGCAATCCAGAATATGGACAAAACCGTCTTATCGACAATAGCGACGGCACTATCTCTGATGTAGCAACAGGCTTAATGTGGAGTTCGATTGACAGCCTGAAAGCAATGAGCTGGAAAGAAGGTTTAACTTACGCTGAAAACCTAAACTTCGCTGGTTACGGTGACTGGCGAATGCCCAACATTAAAGAGCTGCAAAGCATTGTCGACTATAATCATGGTCCAGATGCAACAGGTAAAGCAGCAATTTCTCCGCAATTTGATACCACGATAATCAAGAACGAAGCTGGCGAGCTAGATTACCCGTTCTTCTGGTCATCAACGAGCCTCAACGGTTACCCCGAGGCCGCTACGATACAGTTTGGCCGCTCTCTTGGGTATATAGCGCTACCATCAAATAACCAAGCACAGTTTCTTGATGTACATGGCTCCGGAGCACAGCGAGCTAATCCTAAAACTGGCATGGATAGCTATGGTCGAGGCCCACAAGGTGATATCAGACGGGTAAAAAACTTTGTGCGGGTTGTACGTAATATTTACTAAGAATAGGAATGCTTTTTTGCTGTAAAGCCACCTCATTCGCAATGCCGCCTACGTCTCGTTAGGCGGCATTTTCGTTTTGAAGACTGTTTGGGTTACAAGCCTTTTATATACTGAGCATGAGTTGTTGGGTAAATTGCTTGCTCCAACTCAGACTTAGCACCAAGCTCACCGTTTATGAGATTTTGGAAAAGCTGTACAACGCTTGCTTTATCCTTCTCAACACGTGTATCTGTGCTTATATCCCTCAAATCAATAAAGAAGCTTGAAAACAAACCCTCTAAATCAGCAGGTATCTCTGTATTTAGGAAGTTATGTTGGCTATACATCGAGTTATGATCACCCTTTTGCTTATCAAGGATAAATGATGCTTCCTTTAGATTGATAATCGATGCAGACTTCTTACACTTCTTGAGGCATTTCGCATCAAAGCTCTTCTTTTTACACCCAACAGTCTGATGGAATAGGCATTGACGGCTAGTTAACAGCAAGATCGGATGATAGATACTGTAGAGCAGCTTAAAGTTATCAGGCCGAACAATCGGTTTGATTTGCTTCTTGCTAATTTCATTAGATATGAATGAGCCACAGCAATTGAACTCTTCTTTCATGCATAGCAGACTGAATGAGTTCGTAATGTTCAGGTAAGGGCCCGCTATCCAGTCAATACCATTATCATAAGCGGCGTATGCGATACCTGTATTGTTAGTCACAATAAGCTTAGGTTTGACCTGTTTAAGAAACTCAACAGCGGCTGTATAGTTCTCACCGATGAGGATGGACGGGAACCATGGGATCAGCTTTTCATTGCTGGAGAACATTTCAACCAATTGAGAGAATTCACCATGGATCGAATCAGGCAACTGGTAGTAAATATCAGCCGATGTCGTATCACAAAGATCGGCATCCTTTTTCGAGGATATCAATACAGAAAGTGTCGGTTTCGTCTGTAGTTCAACTGTTTTTTCCAATACTGGCGTTTCAATTGGCGATATCCGTGATTTCGAACCATTCAAGAGATATAAGATCTGCTCTTTAATTGCTGTTAATTCTTTAAATGGCACAAATAATCCACTTTGGATATTTCCAATTTTTAGCGAATCAATATAATACTCAGCATTGTTTAAGCTATTAAGCCACTTTTCTATACCACTTCGATCAATCGTATATTTATTCGAATGAATAAGGCTCGATTCTGAATGTAGCTCAAATGAAGCCTCTGGAGTCTTCACTGATACCGTCAATGGACAATTAGCTTCACCCGATACAGTGATTGTTAGCGGTAATTTCTCAATACTTAAATCTTTAATTTTATCGGCTACCGTCGTGATAATATCTGTCTTATCATCGTATAGCTTTTTCTTGACCTTTTTGATGCTCTCATCTGTTGTACAGCTGTAGACCTGAGAGAAATGCTTTACTGAATTGTCACGCGGGTTATCAATAAACATATTTTTATTGATATCCCCCTTCAGATACGAGTTAGAAAAGTCGCGGTTAAATACCGTATAGAGTTCAGTTTTATCGCTAAGTAACGTATCACTATTACAGAAACTCTGGATCTGTTTTCTCCAGTTATCCACCACAGTATAAACGTAGTGAGACTTCTTGATCCGCCCTTCTACTTTCAGTGAATAAACGCCAGCATCGGCGAGCTCTTTGAGATCAGAAAATGCAGAGTTATCCTTAAGATTTAGAGGATAGTCCTTACCCGCTTTTGTGGTTTGGTACTTGTCTCGGCATGGCTGGCTACATCTGCCACGGTTGCCTGAATTACCATTACGTACCGAGCTAATGTAGCAAAGCCCTGAGAAGCCAATACAGTAAGAACCATGAACAAACACTTCCATTAGGACATCGTTTTCATGTCCTACTTGAGCCAAGTGTTTGATCTCTTTAATGTTCAACTCCCTTGATAAATTCACCCGACTTGCAGTCAGCTTATTCAAGAAGAAGATTTGGCCGTCATTATGGGTATTGACCTGTGTGGATGCGTGAACATCTAGATCTTTAAAGTGTTCTTTTAGTATATAAAACAGACCTAAATCTTGAACAATAACACCATCAATCTTTGTATTGACTAGCTTATTAAGCAATCGAATGATGGCCGGGATTTCACTTTCTAATATTATGATGTTTAATGTTAGAAATATTTTGCAGTCATGTTGATGAGCAAGTCTTACTACGCCGCTTAGGTTGTCAAATGTTAAATTTGTTGCCCTGTTTCTGGCGTTGAAGTGATCAAGACCACAGTATATCGCATCAGCACCTGCAGCAATGGCTGCCTTGATTGACTCAATATCGCCACCTGGCGCCAATAACTCAAACTGATTTCTCATCGCGACATAACCCACTTATTTAATTTATGCTTGTTTCAAGGGGGCGTATTCTACGTGTTTCTTTTATTCATTGTCTAGAAATGCGCTTGAACAGACTAAAAAAGCCCGCACCACCCTCTTCATTTCTGAAATAAAGAGGAGGTGCGGGCTTTACTCTATATACGACGTATTGAGCTTATTTTAGCGACTTAACCTGATTTTTTACCAAGGTGCAGCCAAGTCTCAACAACGGTATCTGGGTTGAGCGATACTGAATCAATACCCTGCTCCATTAACCAGTCAGCCAGATCGTCATGATCCGATGGCCCCTGGCCACAAATACCT
The DNA here is from genome assembly GCF_059552575.1 of Photobacterium sp. HL06. Taxonomy (NCBI): domain Bacteria; kingdom Pseudomonadati; phylum Pseudomonadota; class Gammaproteobacteria; order Vibrionales; family Vibrionaceae; genus Photobacterium; species Photobacterium sp. HL06. The sequence goes on along the minus strand of NZ_CM183914.1, from coordinate 1,786,654 downwards.
ACGTACTTACCGGCTTTGTTGGCCGCTTTAATCGCCATTGCCAGCATAGCTTTAACGGCATCATTTCGCTCGTCGAACATGTGGGCAATTTCACCCGAGTCACGGTCAAGTCCCAATGTCAGCTGGGTCATGTCGTTTGAACCGATAGAGAAGCCATCAAAGTACTTGAGGAACTCCTCTGCCAGAATAGCGTTAGACGGCAGTTCACACATCATGATAACTTTCAGGCCATTCTCACCGCGGCGAAGGTCAAATTTCGCCAGCAAGTCGATGACAGACGCAGCTTCGCTAACCGTACGCACGAATGGGATCATGATTTCAACGTTCTTCAGACCCATGCGTTCACGAACACGTTTGATCGCTTCACACTCTAGAGCAAAACAATCTTCGAATTTCGGTGAGATATAGCGAGAAGCACCACGGAAACCAAGCATCGGGTTCTCTTCCGTCGGCTCAAAGTTAACGCCACCAACCAGGTTACGGTATTCGTTCGACTTAAAGTCAGACATACGAACAATAACGCGCTTTGGCCAGAAGGCGGACGCCAGCGTCGAGATCCCTTCGGTTAGTTTCTCGATATAGAACTCAACCGGATCGCTGTAACCAACGATACGCTGATCAATCTCGGCTTTCAGCTCGTCAGACTGCTCATCGTAGTTAAGCAGCGCTTTCGGGTGAATACCGATCATTTTGTTAATGATGAACTCAAGGCGAGCCAGGCCCACACCTTCATTCGGAATACACGCGAAATCAAATGCACGGTCGGGGTTACCAACGTTCATCATCACTTTCAAAGGCAAAGTCGGAAGATCATCTACTGCTGAACGACGAACTTCAAACTCCAGCTCACCTTCGTAGATGAAACCAGTCTCACCCTGGGCACACGAAACGGTCACTTCCTGGCCCGTTGTCAGTAGCTCAGTGGCATCACCACAGCCAACAACGGCTGGAATGCCTAGCTCACGAGCGATAATCGCAGCATGACAAGTACGGCCACCACGGTTGGTGACAATAGCGGCTGCCTTTTTCATCACAGGCTCCCAATCAGGGTCTGTCATGTCAGCCACCAGCACATCACCAGCTTGTACCTGATCCATCTGGCTCAAATCAGAAACGACACGTACAGCACCGGCACCAATTCGCTGGCCGATTGCACGACCTTCGGTAAGCACCTTGCCAGCACCATTTAGGTGGAAGCGTTCCATTACCTGAGCATCATCACGAGAGCGTACTGTCTCAGGACGTGCCTGGACAATAAACAGCTCGCCAGTCACACCATCTTTTGCCCACTCGATGTCCATCGGACGACCGTAGTGCTTCTCGATGATCATGGCCTGTTTAGCCAGTGATTCAGTTTCTGCGTCAGTTAGGGAGAACTGCTTACGCTCCTCATCAGTGGTATCCAAGATTTCCACCTGAGTGCCCAGCTCTTTGCCTTCAGCGTAAACCATCTTGATCTGCTTAGAGCCAAAGGTACGACGAACAACCGCTGGGTTACCCGCCTGTAGGGTTGGCTTATGCACGTAGAACTCATCAGGGTTCACTGCGCCTTGCACAACCATTTCACCGAGGCCCCAAGAAGAGGTAATAAACACGACCTGATCAAAGCCAGACTCTGTATCCAGTGTGAACATAACACCTGACGATGCGACATCCGAGCGAACCATACGCTGGATACCAGCCGACAATGCGACGCCTTTATGCTCAAAGCCTTGGTGAACACGGTAAGAGATTGCGCGGTCATTGAACAAAGAAGCAAATACATGCTTCACAGCTTCAATAACAGCATCAATGCCACGTACATTGAGGAAGGTTTCCTGCTGACCTGCAAATGAGGCGTCAGGCAAGTCTTCTGCAGTCGCAGATGAACGAACGGCAACAGAGAGCATCTCATCGCCTTCACCCAGCTCGATATAGCAGTCACGGATTTCCTGTTCCAAATCGGAAGGAAGCGGCGCTTCAAGAACCCAATTTCGGATAGTTTCTCCTGCCTGCTGCAGCGCATTTACGTCATCAACATCTAACTTATCAAGCAGATTGTAGATACGATCGTTCAGATCGTTCGCGTCAAGAAACTGGTTAAATGCATGAGACGTTGTCGCATACCCGTTAGGCACTTTTACGCCGGCACTGGCAAGGTTTGCAACCATTTCACCCAGTGATGCATTCTTTCCACCCACTTTGTCAACATCGTTCATTGACAAAGCATCATACCAAACAACATTCTGTTGCACGGCAACTCTCCTTTATTGGATTCAACAGTTTATGTGGGCAACCTCTCAACGAAAACGATTGCATTCGCAGTTAAAAAAATACTGCGTCACAATATGTTCCCGTTTAGGTATTCATCTTTACTCAATACATGTAAAAGAAGAATAGATACCCTGTAAGGTTATTGTTATAAGTATTGATGTGCTTAACGTTACAGATTAATTTTAAGGATTCAACTTTTTATGCAGCGCAAATCCAATTTTCGTGATGTGTTTTACGTTTCTGACGGTACAGCGATTACTTCTGAAACACTTGGCCATGCTGTTTTAGGTCAATTTGCGATTGAAACCCGCCAAACCACCCTCCCGTTTGTCGAATCGGTCGATCGCGCCATAAACGTACAAAAACAGATCAACCGTGTTTATGAAGAAACAGGCATAAAGCCTTTAGTTTTTTATTCAGTTGTCATCCCGGAAGTGAAAGCCATTATCGAACAAAGCCAAGCTAACCTTTACGATGTATTGAATGCACTTGTCGAGCCTCTCAAGCATGATCTGGATATGGAGCCAAGCCCTAAATTACAACGCTCCCACAGTATCAATAAAGATGCCGCCAGCTACCAGGATCGCATCGCCGCCATTGAGTACACTCTGGCCCATGATGATGGGGTCTCGCTGAACAACCTTGAGCAGGCAGATATCATTCTGCTGGGAGTGTCACGATGTGGCAAAACCCCTACCAGCCTGTACCTAGCCATGCAGTTTGGTATCCGAGCGGTTAATTATCCGTTCATTGCTGAAGACATGGCGAGCCTGAAACTGCCCCAGGCCATTGAGCCATTTCGTTATAAAACCTATGGCTTAACAATCGAGACGGGTCGCTTGGTTGCAATCCGAAATGGGCGCTATGCAAACAGTGATTATGCCAGCCAACATCAGTGCGAATCTGAGTTAAATAAAGTTGAGGCAATGTTCCGGCGAGAAGCGATCCCATATCTGAATACGACGTCATTATCTGTGGAAGAAATCTCAACTCGGTTACTCGATATGAGCGGCTTAAAACGGCGTATGTGTTAATGAGAAACATTTTTATTCTTGCGAAATAACCGACGAGTTTAGTCAAGAATTTGAGTTTAGACTCTAGTGACGAGCCTTTTACTTGTGCCAGCAGCACACTCCTAGGCTCGTCAATTCTTTCCTGACGACCAAACGCCTCAAATAGGATAAAAAACGAGCAAAATCGCTCTTCTTACTTGTGTCTCATCTTATTTTCTCACTATTGAGAGCACTTTAACCCTGTAAAATCAGTCATTTATTAATTACTCAATTTTCTCCCTGTGATTCATCAAAAAATCACTAATTCTTGCAATATGCTTACTCTGAGCGTCACAAATAATTACAACGAGGTTCCTAACATGATTAGGCCAGCGCTAAGCATTATTGTTGCTGTGTATCTTACGGCATGTGGTGGGGATAGCTATTCAGAACAAGACCTATTAGCTGAAGGTGAACTTACAGGTCCACCTCAAATTGAGATAGATTTCGTCAATACTGCAAGTGAGCCGGTTGACTATTTTGTTAAACAAACCAACGGTTCGGTAACACTTTTTGACGATTCCAATAAAGTAGCAACGAATAACAATACGGAAGTGGCTCGTCATTCAATTAGCTGGACGGCAACGACTCCGTTAGAGATCGACATCGGCACCTGGGATACCAATACTCAGTCCGAAACAGCTGAAGCATTAGAAGTCATGCTAAACCGTTCAGATAATCTCTGGGCAATAGCCTGGCTAGACGACAGCCAAATAGCATTAACAACAGCTATGCAGCAACCTTCGAGTCAAGAAGGTAAATACAGTGTACGAGTATTCAGCCATCAAGATACACGGATTCAAGTAATCTCGACGGCGATCTCTTCCATTGAAGCTAAAAAAGGTCAACTAACACCTTACATGACGATGGAAAACTGTAGTGGCGAGTTATTTTTTGCTGCAGAAGCAATTAGCTTATGCCATTTAGATCAAGGAAAGTCTTACTTACTGATCACCGATGGTGAAGATCTACTAGTAGCAGTAGAAGAAGAAAAATAACAATAAAAGCAATAACTTTAGGGGATAATAACAATAAATAACTAAGAAAAAAGAGCGCTATTACAGTGACAGCACTGTTTATTAAACGCATGGAAAGCCTACAACTAATAACAGATGTGTTTGTTCTTTAGAGTTCTCTTGTGCTTTAGCACGTTGTGCAGGCAGATGGGGGAAAAGAATTCTACTAACCACTCTTGCTGGTTTAGGACAAACATAATCAATTCGTAGGCAGCGGTGGCAAAAGCCCCGGCATGATATTCTCATGCCGGGGCTTCCTTTTTCTATAACAACCGAGGATCAACTAGCCAGATTATCCACTTCTCATGAAACTTGAGAACGTTCAGCGGTTACCTAGTTTCTTGCTCACAACACTTGCTTTTTAGCACCTTCTGGAGCTTGGCCAGTAGATCTGCTTTGCGTAAGGGTTTCGTTAGGTAATCATTCATACCGGCTTCAAGGCATTTTTCCTTGTCACCGTTCATAGCATTGGCCGTCAGAGCAATAATATAGATATTTGAAAAGGGCTGTTGGCTTTGGCGAATTTCTCTTGTGGCAGTATAACCATCCATCACTGGCATCTGGCAGTCCATCAATACCAGATCATAAGGCGACTGTATTAACATCGCGATGGCTTCCTCACCATTTCCAGCAATGTCCGCACTGAGCCCCAATTGTTTTAACATCACGGCAGCCACTTTCTGATTGACCTTATTGTCATCGACTAACAGGATCTGCATCGCATCCTGGTTGAAAGATAGTGGTTCGATTGTCGAAGGTTCCACAGAGGTCTTTTCTGCTTTTTCGGTACTAGATGATTTAAGAATAGACTTTGAGCTATCCCATGCTTCTGCGATAAGGTCCATTAAGTCTGACGGCTTAACAGGGTTGGATAATACGCCAGAAAAACAAGTTCCATCAGCTTCAATCAATGTCTTTTTGTGCACGGACTGGAGCATAATCATTGAAGAGCCCTTCAACGATAAAGGTCGGCTTTCAGATATAAGATAATTAAGCTCAGTTGCAGAAGCTAAGTCTTCATCAATAATTAAGATATCATAATGATTCCGTTCACTTAGATCTTCCTGAAGAATACTCAGTAGTTGCTCTATATTAGACACATTGAAATAATCCATCCCCCAACTGGCTATCTGATCCTGTAGCATACGACTGCGTAATTCATTACTATCTGCCAATAATATTTTCAGCTGATCTAAATCCTTCGATGGGAAATACACGTTGCCTTCTTGCCTATCAAGGAAAATATTAACATCAAATAACGAACCTTGTCCTATCTTACTAGTAACCGTGATTTCTCCGCCCATCAATTCAGTCAAGCTTTTACTGATCGACAGCCCCAGCCCTGTTCCACCAAACTGCCTACTAGTTGATGAATCAGACTGGGTAAACTGACTAAAGACCATGTCTAGCTTGTCTTCTTCAATCCCGACACCTGTATCCTTTACTTTAAAAACAATATTCGCTTTATCGTCTTTCACTGCTAAGACTTCAATGTTTATTTGAACATACCCTTGATGGGTGAATTTTATTCCGTTACCTAATAAGTTAATCAAAATTTGCCTGACCCGTACTGGATCACCTTTAACCAGACGGGGAACATTCGGATCAAAATACATCAATAAACTAATTTTTTTCTCTCTGGCATTGTTATATAGCTGCTCAATAATATCTTCTATTAACAGCAACAAATCAAACGGAACATTTTCAAGTTCGACCTTTCCTGCCTCAATTTTAGAGAAATCAAGAATATCGTTAATTATTTTAAGTAATGATTCCGCGCTACCACTGATCACTTGTAGATACTTAGATTGCTCCTTGCTCATACCGGTATCCTGAAGAACTTGCAGCATCCCCAGCACCCCATTCATCGGAGTACGGATCTCGTGGCTCATCGCGGCAAGAAACTCTGATTTAATTCGGGTGGCCTGCTGAGCTTCATCCCGAGCTTGAATGAGTTTCTTAGAATTAACTTCCAGTTGATGTTTTTGTTGTTCTGATTGGTACAATAGCCGATTCAGGTTATTCCGATATTCAGCTGAACGAATCGAGATGGTGAGAACCCCAATACTCTCCCGTAGTAATGAGTATTGAAACCCGGTCAGCGACGTAAAGAGACCAATTTCGATCACTCCTTTAATATCTTCAGCCTGATCCTTGATGACAGGAGCAGCGATCACTCGGGTTGGTGCGACGCTGCCCGTTCCAGAAGTTACATCAAAGTAACCCTCGGCGACCTGTTCCAGCTCAATCACCATTTTTTGTGCTGCAACCTGACCAATAATACCTTCTCCCAGCTTGTAGCATTTAACAGCCTCACTGCTAGACGCATACCCGTGCTTAAAGCATAATGTATCATTTTCCAAATAATAGAACGCAGCTACGCCAGCTCCCAGTTTGGGAGCCAAAAACTCTAGGAAAGACTTTGAAAGCTCATCAACTGAACGCTCTCCACTGAGTAGACCATTTAATTCTGATATTTTCTGTTGGACTTGGCTCTGTTGTAATTCAGCTCTGGCTTTTAAGGCTTGTTCTGACGAAATTTTAATTCGCTTCAGGCTATGATGAATGAAAATAGTACCCAGTAACAAAACAAGAGTTAACAATGACATTGTGATTACAGTTGTCATAAACACAACATTGAGTGAGGAATTAACATCCTTAACCCGTGCCAGATTCTCTAACTGATCGAGCATAAAGTTAAAGTTCCCCCCAACTTCATCGGTAGAACGCCGACTCTCGTCAATAAGTATTCTGACTAATTTGATCTTGCTTGCTCCCAGCTCTGCCTGCTGGAGCAAGTTCTCTTTTTTATTACTCTCTATCTCGCTTTTTTTTAGCGCCTTGAGAATATTCCTAACATGCACATAGCCCAAATTGGCTTCATGTCTTGCTTTTTCAATTCGCTCAATGACATTTATTTGCTCATTCAACATTGGTGTCAATGTCGACAATGAGTATTCCGCACTATTACTTATCTGTTCCGCAGCATGACGACTTTGGTAAAGCTGGTAATTGATAAATAAGGCACTTAACAAACCACAGACAGTCACCATGATTAAGCAGATGACAATGTATCGACTGTCGCTTTGCTGCGAATTAAGACCTTTACTCATAACATAACACCCTTATTCTTCTATTGATTATACGGTGCAAAGACTTGGATTCGATTATTACCCGTATCGGCAGCGAAAATATATCCCCTTTCATCAACTAATAACCCATGAAGGTTTTTAAATTGACCATTACCACTTCCATGTTCGCCCCAGGAAGCCAACACGGTAAAGTCTTTATCGAATACCTGAATTCTGTCGTTATGAGCCTCGCTGACATAAATACGATCTTTACTATCTATTGCCAATCCGACAGGCTTATTAAACTCTCCTTGTCGTTTTCCATTTTTTCCTAATCGATGCTTTAATATCCCTTCACTGTCAAACTGAAGCAATCTATCATTTCCCATATCAACGACATAAATGTCCCCTTCAGAGTTTGATTTGGCAGCTTGAGGGGTATCCATAGATTTATTATTATCAAATAAAAACAAAAAGTTGCCATCAAGATCAAAAACATCTACCCGATGGTTGCCCTTATCCGCCATATAGAGTCTATTTTCATATATTGTCATAAATTCAGACTCCATATTCTCCCCCGGCTCCACACCGAAATCACTGAACGTTTTAATATGATTAAAATCCTTATCATATTTTTTAATATAGCCGTTGACATAATCAGCAATAAAGATATTACCCTTGTCATCTATGGCAATCCCTTCCGGTTTTTCAAACTTCCCCGCACTTCCCCCCTCGAAACTACTTATATAGTCCCCGGTATCTTTATCAAACACCTGCACGTTACTGTTTTTGGCATCCGTCACCAATAATCGCCCATAGCTATCAATAGCGAAGTCTTCAACATAACGAAATTGACCCGCGCCAGAGCCTTTGCTTCCGAACGTCATCACATGTTTAAACACAGTTTTACCAGCAATAATCTCAGGCGCTGCCGCAAACACAGAAGCTGGGCAAATCAACCAGACACAAAGAATAGTAATCAATCCCTTCATTTCGTTATTCCCTATCCATAAAAAATCACTTTCAACCCTAAGTGGTTAGTTGGAACAATTTCGAGACAAAAAATTGTGCTATAAATCAGTGTAGTAAATAATATGCAACTAAACCAATAGCAACGTACTCACTGTCAAAAACAACGAAAAAAGCCCCGGCATGATAATCATGCCGGGGCTTTCATTATTTTAGTGGTAGTACTATTTAGCCGTTGCTGTCACTAACTGCTCTTCATCTGATTTTTTCAAGAAGGCATAAGTCACGCCTGTCACAACAGTACCTGCAGCAATGGCTACCAGATACATCAGTACCGGCGTAATTGCATTCGGGATAAAGAGAACAAACAGGCCACCGTGTGGTGCCATCAGTTTTGCACCAAATAGCATAGATAGTGCCCCCGTTAACGCACCGCCAGCCATGCAGCTTGGGATAACACGCATTGGATCACGAGCCGCGAATGGAATCGCACCTTCGGAGATAAAACATAAGCCCAATACAAATGATGCTTTACCTGCCTCGGACTCACTGGCATTAAACTTACGTTTGGCAAGGAACGTCGCCAAGCCCATACCCAGTGCTGGTACCATACCTGCCGCCATAATGGCCGCCATTGGCGCATAAGTCTGGGAAGCCAGCAGACCAACACCGAAAGTATAGGCCGCTTTGTTAACAGGGCCACCCAGGTCAAAACACATCATTGAGCCAAGAATAATACCAAGCAGTACCGCATTTGCAGAGCCCATGTTATTCAAGAAGTCAGTCAGACCTGTCATTGCTGCGGAAACCGGGCCACCAACAATGTAAATCATGATAAGGCCAGTGATCAGGCTTGATATCAATGGAATGATAAGAATAGGTTTCAGTGCTTCCATTGACTGAGGCAGTTTTAGGTTATCGGCAACAAACTTGGCGCTATAACCTGCCAGGAAACCCGCAACGATACCACCAAGGAAACCCGCGCCCGTTGAGCTTGCCAGCATACCACCGATCAGGCCAGGAGCCAGACCCGGACGGTCAGCAATCGAGAAAGCAATGAAACCGGCTAGTACCGGTACCATCAGTGCGAAGGCTGAGCCACCACCGATAGTCATCAGAGCAGCAGCCAATGTGCCCTCTTCTTTAAACGCTTCAATACCAAATACAAACGACAGTGCAATGGCCAAGCCACCAGCGACAACAAGTGGTAGCATATGCGATACACCTGTCATCAGGTGTTTATAGGCACCTGTTTTTTCCTGTTTCTGTCCTGCATTAGAAGAAGCACCCGCTTCATGCTTATAAACAGAGGCTGTAGAAAAGGCTTTGTCCAGCTCTTGGGTCGTCTTCTTCAATGCCAGCCCGGTGCTGGTCTTATACAGCTTCTTACCATCAAAGCGAGACAGGTCAACGTCAATATCGGCCGCAATGACCACCAAGTCAGCCGCAGCGATCTCTTCAGCTGTCAGTTGGTTCTTCGCACCTACCGAGCCGCGGGTCTCAACCTTAATGGTATGCCCCTGGCGTTTACCCTCATCTTCCAGAGCCTCTGCCGCCATGAATGTATGCGCAACACCGGTTGGACACGCTGTGATCGCGACAATTTTTTTCGAACCAGAGGTAGAGTCAGAAGCTGACTCTTTAGCAGATGCGACAGCCTGTACATTCTTCAGCACCTTCGCTTGCGCGATAGCTTGCTCGAGATAGGTCTTCGGATCAGCCAAGCAATCATCAATAGCTGACTGATAAACCTTTTTACCTTTGAAGCGTGTTGTATCAACAGCCGTATTTGCCGCAATTACAATGCAATCAGCCTCTTTGATTTGTGTATCGGTTAATGCCTTAACCGACATCACTGTTGACTGGCACTCAATATTGGCCGTCAGTTTAAGTTCTGCTGCAGCTTTTTCCATTAAGCCAGCGGCAATAACACTATTTGCAATGCCGCTAGGGCAAGCTGTTACAACTGCGATTTTCATCATGATACCCTCTGTTCCATGTTAGCATTCACGTTGCTATTTAATAGTTGGACACTTTCTTTTACCGCCAGTACCGAGTTGAGATCATCAACACCGACACCAACCTGGCTAACAGCCAATGCTGAAAGCGCAGTGGCAAAACTCAGCGTCTCTTGTTTATTCCAGTTATTGAGTTGCCCCCAGCACAGACCCGCCACTAATGTGTCACCTGCACCAACAGTACTCACAACATTCATCTTCGGTGGCTGAGAACGCAGCCAACCTTCGCTATTCAGCCACATCACGCCTTCTGCACCCAACGACACCACAACATTCGCAATGCCCTTTTGTGCTAGCTGCTCTGCAGCCTCTGTTAAATCCTGTTTTGTGGTCAATTCACGACCAGCCCAATCTGATAGCTCTTCATCATTAGGCTTAACCAGCCATGGCGCGGCATTCAAGCCAGCAGCTAGTGCAGCCTTGCTACTGTCAAAAAAGACATGCTTACCGCGCTCTTGTAGCTGAACCACCCAGCTGGCGCAAAGTTCAGGAGAAATCCCCTGAGGCAAACTCCCTGCCATCACGAACACATCATGGCTGTCTGCCAAAGTGAAAAGTGTTTGTTCAAATTGCTGAATGTCCTGTTCAGAGACCGCAACACCGGGGAAGTTAATATCGCTGACCTGCCCACTAGCCTCGACCAGCTTGACGTTGATCCGGCTAGCGCCGTTTACTCGGACAAACTGATCAGCGACACCCAAGGTTTCAAACAACTGGCAAAACGGTTCCTGATTATCAGCACCTAGCAGGCCGGTAACGGTCACGTCTGCGCCCAGCTCGGCCAGCACCTTGGCAACATTCACTCCTTTGCCTGCCGGATGAAGGCTCCCCTTCTCAACCAGGTTAACCGTACCTGCAGTCAACGCATTGAGGTTACCGGTCAGATCCAAAGCCGGATTCAAGGTAACAGTCACTACCTTCGGCTTCTTACAATCAGTCATTACTTACCCTCTCCCAAACCATCAGCAATTGCCTGTCCGATAGCGTGTAGTGCCTGCTCTGCATCTTCCCCGTCAGCAGTAAACTGTAATTCGTGGCCGTGCTTCACACCGAGGGCAATCACTTTCATCAGGCTTTTCGCATTAACTGCTTTGCCATCTCCATTAAGGTTGGAAACCAAGATATTTGAGCTGAATTTTTTAGCAACGCTAACCAGCATTGCCCCAGGACGTGCATGAAGGCCGTGTGAGTTGCGGATCTTGAATACTTCGCTGTTACCTTCGATAACTTCCTGCGTCAGCAGTGAAACCACTTTCTCTTCATCAGCTGTAAACAGTGTTTCCACCTGCTGCTTATAGAGCAGCTGGGCCAGGAAGTTCATGTTATTCAGGTGTGAGCCATTACAGGCAGCAACCATCAACAAGCCTTTAACCTGTTTCCCCTGCTCCTCGAATGCCGTCTCCGGTGTGACAAAAGCCAGGGCCGTTTTGCTCACATCTATATGTGTTTTTGCCAACCATAGGCCTTGCCCGAGGTAACTAGCTCCCGATGAAATTGCATCGGCAATACTGCCATTGCCTGCCGCCTGTCGGTTCTTCACCAAACCTGCAGCAACAGCCGTTAGCTGAACCAAATCTGTCGCCGGGAAGGCCAATTGAACTAAGCCCGCATCTAACTCGGCTTCTAGCTGCTCTTCACCATTTAAAATTGCAATCAAACCATCGGCGCTATCACTGTGCTTTAGCTTTTCTTCAACGCCGTCAGCCGACAGTACCTTTGTCAGTTGCTTGAGGATCCCTAGGTGTTCATCTGACTTAGCGGCAATACCAATCGCCAAATACGCTATTTTGCCGTCACCCCAATCCACCCCTTGCGGAAAGTGATGTACACGTACGCCAGTTTGCTTTACCAAACCCCGGGTATCAGTTGTGCCATGCGGGATCGCAATACCATTTCCCAGAAACGTCGAATTCTGCGCTTCACGATCCAGCATGCCGTTGACATACCCCGTATCAACCAAGCCTTGCTGTTCCAAACCCGCAGCCAATGCCTTGATGGCTTCTTGTTTATCAGCAGCCGCTTGCTTTAGCTGAATATCGTTATTTGATAGTGACAACATGTACTCACTCCAGTCTTTGTTTGACTCGGCGAAAACCCCTTTCGCCCTATCTGCACGTCTTAAATTTAGTTTAGTTCCAACAGAAGCTGAAACGTTTCAGCTTTTTTGCTAAAAGTAAAGCTAAGCAGAACTTATAATTCTTTGACAGCTTCACTGAAACCATTCAGCTTACATGCTGAATGGTTTCAGCAGGTATTGCAATTGTTCAGTATCAGATCATTGCCGAATATATGATCGGGCGCACAAATTCAGTCAAGGATCAAGAATAGATAGTAGAGAATGAAATTAGACGAACAAACTTCTTTAAGTCAGAATTTGAGCCGCTCGGCGGCCCAAACTCTGATTTGATTATGGTGATATCGAGGTATAGTCCCCTTCAACTCAGCAGTCTACTGCCAGAACAGCCAGGCAAAGAGAGCCAAGGTGATGATGCAGACAATGTTTACAATCACCCCGACTTTCATCATCTCGCGCTGTTTAATATAACCTGAGCCGAAAACGATGGCGTTAGGTGGCGTTGCGACTGGCAACATGAAGGCACATGATGCAGCCACGCCAATAAGCGCCGATAGGATCACAGGCGATACGCCCAGCACCTCGGCGATAGAAGCGAATATTGGTACTAGCAGAGCAGCACTTGCCGTATTGCTGGCAAACTCAGTTAGGAATACGACAAAAGCCACCACAATCAGAAAGGTGAAGAACAATCCGGCCTGTTCAAGGAACCCACTTAGACTGTGAGCAAGGAAGACACTGGTACCGGTAGCTTTGAGCACATTACTCAAACAGATCCCGCCCCCAAACAGCAACAACACTCCCCAATCTGTGGTTCTATCAATGTCTTTCCACTCAACCACCCGGCTAATCCCAAGTAGCACAAGGGCTGACAGGGCCACCAGGCTATCAAATTTGCTAAAACCACCAAGAAAGGCGTTCAGGGGTTTACTGAAAATCCACATGAAAACGGTAATACCGAAGATGACCAACGTGGTCAGCTTTGCGTTGTTCCACTTCACTGGCTCGTGGGTTATTTCAAACGTATGCTTAAGGTTTGGCTTTAGCATCAAATAAAGCAGGCCTACCACCAGAGGCAGCAAAACAAGTGTGACAGGCAAACCCAATGCCATCCACTCGGTAAAACTCAGCCCCACTTCGGTTGCAGCAATGGCGTTTGGCGGACTACCCACGATAGTGGCAATACCACCGATACTGGCGCAGTATGCTATTCCTAGCAGAACAAAAACATAGGTATTGTGTTCCTTTTTGGCATTGACCTTACTCAGAATGCCCAGCACCAGAGGCAGCATCATTGCCGTCGTTGCCGTGTTGCTGATCCACATTGAAAGGACAGCGGTCACCCCGAACAACATCATTGTGGCAACCGCCATACGGCCTTTGGCAAACAACAAAACCTTATCGGCAATCGCTTTATCCAGCTCCTGGCGATGCAAAGCTGCTGCCAACGCAAACCCTCCAAGGAAAAGGAATATGATCGGGTTGGCAAAGTTACCAAGCGCCTGAGGTGTTTCAAATATCCCTAACCCGACAGCAAGCAAGGGAACAAAAACAGCGGTGATACTGACGTGAATGGCTTCTGTTAACCAAAGTATGGCAATGAAAGTTAGCAGGCTGAGACCTACGACGACATCGGGCTCAAATGGCAGGGTGTTTAACAAGATAACAAACAGCGCAACATCACCGAGGAAAATCACGCTGTTACGGTCATACAACCAGTTTTTAACGGCGAGGCTTAAGGTTGTCATACGCTTTCCTTTTTTGTTCATTGTATTAATGACCTAGGTACGACAGTTGAAATAACCTACTCCGATTATTGATGGAGTGCGGTAACTAATACAATTATTAGCACAACCAAGCTTTGATTGTTAATGAGATTAACGATTAAAAATAATGAGTTAGCTATTAATAACAAGAAGTATGCGATACCTAATCATAAAGGCGTTATACCTTGTGATCACAGCAGCGCTACCTTTCCACATTTGTTCCTTATTTCTTGCTCATGGTTTGCACGTTTTCTCCGTAACCTACGGCTGAATGGTGATAAAAGGGGCTAAACAATGAACTCGAAGCAAATCGGTAATGTACTTATGATCAGGTGGAAGGCAGCATTCATCATATTGAGCCTGGCAAGCATAACAGCCTGCAATACAGAAGGAGATGACGACAGCAGCGATAGTATCGGCAACAGTGATATTACCCAAGTCACAACCTATACCACCTACCATTATCCGGTTGTCGATACAGAGCAGGCAGCCTGTTACAACACCAGTAGCGAAATAACATGTCCGGATTCAGATGAAAGCTATTATGGCCAAGATGCCCAACATGCAGGAAATGCTTCAAGTTATTCCATCTATTCCACTGATATTGTTGTTGATAACGTAACCAGCCTCATGTGGCAAAGAAGCCCAGATACCGATGGTGATGGCAGTATTCTCTCCGGTGATAAACTCACTTATGAAGATGCTATCAACTATTGCGAAGACCTCTCGCTTGGGGGGTATACAGACTGGCAGCTGCCGGATATCCAACAGCTCTATTCGCTTATCATATTCACTGGTACAGATCCGAGTGGTTACGACGGCGACGATACCTCAGGGCTTACTCCATTTATTGATACCAACTATTTTGAATTTGCCTACGGTGATACCGATGCTGGCGAACGCATTATTGACGCTCAGTATGCCTCCAGCTCAATGTATGTTGCTGGCTCAGACAATAAGCTCTTTGGGGTGAATTTCGCCGATGGACGGATCAAAGGCTATGACCTAGAGCTCAATGGTACAGATAAAACCTTCTTGGTCACCTGCGCCCGAAATACGCAGGAAACGACCAACCTCCCTGAGTTTGGCGAGGACGTTTTCTTAGATAATGGTGATACAACCATTACAGATTTGATCACAAACCTGATGTGGACCCAAGACGATAGCGAATCTGGTTTAAATTGGACCGAAGCACTCGCCTGGGTAGCCGATAAAAACAGCAGTAACTATCTCGGCTACAGTGACTGGCGCCTGCCCAATGCCAAGGAGCTTCAAAGTATTCTGGACTATAGTCGATCTCCGGATACTACTGGCACTGCCGCTATTTACCCTTTGTTCAATGCAACCCCTATCGAAAATGAAGCAGGTGAAGTGGATTATCCTTATTACTGGACAAGTACCACCCACCTGAATTGGACGGATACCCCGGCATCTGCGGGTGTTTATGTCAGCTTTGGCCGCGCTTTGGGGTATATAGACAATGCTTGGACAGATATTCATGGTGCAGGCGCGCAACGTAGCGATCCTAAGGAAGGTAACCCTGATGATTACCCGACAGGACATGGTCCGCAAGGGGATGCCATTCGCATCTACAATTATGTACGCATGGTGCGAGATGTGATGTAGCTAAGTTTAGCTAATTAGACATAGGTAGAAAGAAGGGAGAAGTATCATATTCTCTCTTTATACTCAGGAAAGTATCAATAATAATGACGAAATATTGCTCATAGAAGCCACGAGAGGAAACAAGATGTTTTTCTACTCAACCACTATCATTCTGGGTCAATTTCCACATAATCGATGATGTGACGATAATTCCAACGTTCATCAACGAGGATTTTCACATCTGCTTTATTAAACGTAACGATTAGAATACGCTCATCCGGTATCGAGTCAGTAATCGTCCCTCGCAATTTGGTTACCAAATGTTTCGCTTGTTTTTCCATCTCAGGCTTATATTTCAGGTAAGCACTTACTTGGTTATTTTCCTGGCTTTCTTCTACTTGCCCCACAGGGTTTGGTGCAGGCATTCCCCGGTTATAAGCCAAAGCCGGACAGCTTGATAAAAGCACCAAAACCAATGCCAGCCCTCTTGCAGGCCAGATATCCAAAAACACCTGTAAAGCACATTTTATTTGCATATCCCAACCTTTGTTAAAGTTGATACGCCAGCCATTTAGTATGCCCATATCACGTCAATCGTCGTCAATGGGCTTTAAGCAACCGTCTCCTGAAGTTCGATATCAGTATAGTTGACGACGTAAGGCTTAAATCAACAGTATCCCAAGCACTTAACCTGGAAATATTTTCAGAAGCTATTGTTGAGCCAGAGATAGTTTACACTTTTACCCTTTATATTCACGACTGAAAGGCCTTTTCGCCCAACCGGTACAGGCGCTTCATTTGTTTGATGAGATCAACCTTATGGTGATCCAAACGACGACGGTTAAGCTGTGTGTTTACCCCCTCTTCATAATTAAATAGGAGAAAGTCAGCAATTTGCTCAATATTATATTTTTCTGCTCCGTCACAGATAGCAACCGGAATGATGTCATCCGGGGTTAACTGTTGTTGGTTATATGCGACTGCTGCTTTGATTGTCTCAGCCTTAGCTGAAGTCGGTGCACTTAGATCATAAGGAGGGTGCCACTCATTAACTGGCTGCAGCCTATCAACCTGATTTAACAGCGCCAATATTAACGGCTTCTTACGTGCTCGGTGTTTCTCGTCGCAATAAAACGCATCCAGCTTATGTTTCAATAGCACATCAAGCTGCCTTGCAGATTGATTGGCTTTCAACACCCAAAATACCATGTCACTATTTACTAGCTGCTCTAACAGTAACTCATCGGTTTCTTGCCGACCATCAATCCCCGGAAGATCGACGAAATGCACCCAATCGATCCCTTCCACTTCGCAACGGTGGATCATCACACTGTCCGTTGAAGGCAGTGCACTCACTTCTGCAACCATGCTACCTACTAATGCGTTAATCAGCGATGACTTACCCGCGCTGATCTGTCCTACAACCGCAACTCGTAGAGGTTCAACATCTGCGACAACCTTCTCTTGGTCTGCTCGCAATACAGAACTTGCCCCAAGCTCATTATCTCTAGCAGCAAAACGGCCGCTATACAGTTCAATGGCGACAGAGGCCACTTCTTGCAACAGTACACGTTTTAATTTGGTTTGAACTTCATCGCTCACCTCATCAAAGATATGACCAAGGATCTGCCCCCTGGCCTCTGCGACCAATCCTGCCGGCGTCATTGCTCTAAAGACACGATAAATATCGTAAACCTGTTTTGCCGCACCCAATTTATCTTTTTGCTGGTAACCTTGTTTCAACGTAGTAAGGCGAATTTTCTCTGCAAATGGCACATGCTCGAGCAGAAACTGGCGATAGCGACGGCTGACCTCCTCAACCATCAACAGAAATTCCGGTGCGGTAAACGCCAGTTCTTTCGACTGCTTATCAGGGTGATAATGATCCGCCGTTTCCATTGCGAGCAAAAAAGCATGATCGCGTAATCCCCCCCATTCTGAATTCGTACTCAAAAGGACATCAATGCGCTGATTAAGAACTTGCCAGGTTTCGTTATCAAACTCACTCCATTGTCCCGAGGGCTCAACATCATAATCAGGCACGGTATGCAATGCTTGTTCATCCGCCTGCCAGAGCTTTCTAACCAAGAAGTAAGGTATGATCACCGCTATTGATGATATCGCCGCCAAGATTGCGAACAGCAACCACCGACCATCCTGCACCAAGCTGATCACACCAATAACCGCCAATATCAATAAAGGTATCAACAATGAGGCCAGAAGCAGCGGTACTACTCCTCTCGAGAACTGTGCCAGGGTACCAATACTATTTCGGGTTCTTTTCATGCAGATCCTTTACATTATTGAACGCTTGTTCAAAAGCTTGCTTGATTTCCTGTTCGGAAACCGGCTCGCCCTTACTGATATGATAAAGGTACTTGCAGGCCGCCCGCCCTATTGCGTAGGTTGAACCAAAACTCAATGCGGCTGCCGTTGCACTTCCGACGGTTTGCCCGTAGACAGGAATCAACTTCACGAGTTGCCTGAGCCCAAGCTTTGACAGGTACTGAATCACAAAACTGGTCCCGAGCAAGCCTGCAAACTCGCTAAACCTTTTCCTATCCCATTCGACCCCATATTGGTTTGCCAAGCTATGCAACATTTTGCCTTGAATAGCGGGAACCGAAACCAAACCAACAGCGGGAATGGCATCACTTGCCCCCGCTGTTCCCGCATACCACATCACTTCTCGCTTTAGCTGGTGAAAATTCGCTTCTTCACGGCTGTGGTGCTCTTGCTCATCAGCCAGTAAATAGAGGATTGGCAACATGTCGGCCAGCGACTTTCTAAGCGCCTCTAACCCGACCGGATGCCCATCATCAGGAGAAAAATCTACCGTCACCGATTCAAGCTCACCCTGCCAGACACTCTCAACCTGTGACTGGTTATAGCTGATAGCCCTATTTCGCTCATCGGAGTCCGGCAGCGACAAAATACCGGTATGGACAATCAACAGTTGCTTGATAGCCCCTGATTTGCGTATTTTTCGCAAGGCATTTAACACATCACTTTGTTCCGGCTCTTCGGCTTTCATCACAATCAGCAATGCGTGGCTCTGGTGCTGGCAGGCTTCGATATCCTCTTCAGGATCATAGTTCGCTTCAGCAAGCCCACGTGTGTCGAGAAAACCCAGCAGCGGGTTACTTTCCGGATAGCGATAAATGACTGAAGATTGGGTACAGGGCTGAAAACCATTGCCGACAGCAATAGCTGAGTTATTCGTTATGGACTGAACAAGGGAAGACTTTCCGGCTCCCGTTTTCCCTAATAGCCAAATCGTCGGCAGCTGCGACTGCCATTGCGAAGCGGCAGACTCAAGATCAGGGTTTACCGAAGGATTGATATATTGATAAATTTGCTTAAAAAAGTGATGCATAGCTACAAGTACTTCCTAGTGAGAACACCTATATTCCTACTCCGATATACCTGCTTCGATTTGAACCAAAGATGAACGAAGCTATGGTCTGTCTATTCACGTTCCAAATGTACAGCTTAATAAGAGTAACTGTGCTGAGTACATTCTAGTAAGTAACTGAAACTAATACTGACAATACCATAGCTTAATCTGAAAAAGTGCTAACTATCTAAAAATAGATCCCGCTGTAAGCTACCACCTGGATGGCAGGCATAATGTTTAAAATCAGTTACCCCTTGGTGCCTGAGCACTTCTTCATCAATGAAAAAGTTCCCGGTACACTCTTTGGCATCCCTAGTGATGATCTCATAACAGGCATCAGCCATGATTTCCGGGTTCCGCGAGCGATCCTTCAGTAATTTCCCTGCTGTCATATTCAATATCGCTGAAGTTGCAATCGCTGTTTTCGGCCACAGCGCATTAGACGCTATATCATAGGCTTTGAATTCCTCAGAAAAAGTCAGTGCCATCATCGACATTGCGTATTTTGATGCGGTATAGGCACCGTGGTTTTTGAACCATTCTGGTTTGAGGTTAATCGGTGGTGAAAGAGTAAGGATGTGCGGGTTATCCGATCGTTTCAGGTAAGGCAAACAAGCCTGAGTCAGTAAATATGTGCCCCGTACATTGATAGAAAACATCAGGTCAAACTTTTTACTTGGGGTATTTTCGGTATTTTCCAGATTGATCGCGCTGGCATTGTTGATAACAATATCGATGCCAGAGGTTTGCTCACAAGCTTGCTCTACCGCATGCTTGATCGCCTCTTCATCGCGAATATCCAATACAATAGGGATCGCCCTACCTTTACCCATCTCGTTGATTTCATCCGCCGCGGTATAAATTGTCCCAGGGAGTTTAGGATGCGGCTCGGTTGTTTTCGCAGCGATGATTACGGTTGCCCCAGCCTCTGCACAGCGTTTTGCTATGGCAAAACCAATTCCCCGAGAGCCCCCACTAATAAAAACCGTTTTATTATCTAATGCCCCGAACCGCCCAGTTAGCGGCGGGCTGGTATTTGACTCGTCAGATTTTACTTTTGGCAGGTTAATAGTACTGGTGATCACTTCCAATTTGTTAATCAGCCGTCTGGCCTTATCAAATATTGTTCCCATTGCTTTTCACTTCCTTTTGCATATCCGCCTATTATCAACGCCAATCCTGCAACGTTGTTCCCTGGTTCCATTATAGAGCAAATATTCAACTTACTACCTACCCATTCCTAAACTGGCAAAGCAAGGGAGCGCGCACCTTTATTAAGATATTGATTTTCAACAATTATTATCACTCTCTCTAAAACTCAATTATTCCCATCATAGACGTTTCTCTTTTTAGCAAATAGCGTTTGGATTTTGGCCATAATCGGGGCGTGATCAGTTGGATCCACTAAGGCCTCAATCAGATATAGCCCTGAAGCGTGCTCTGCATGTTCAAGTGCTTGCTGTAATTCTGGAAGAGTAGTGACTTTTTCTCCCTCACAATGGAGAGATTTGGCAAGAGCAGTATAATCCCAGGAGGGAATATCATAATACTGTTTGAAATCATCCAAGGCCCGCAACATATTATATCCGCTATTATTCAATACCAGCACAATTGCACGGATCCCCTGTTGTTGAATGGTCGCAATTTCAACACCAGTCATCTGGAAGGCTCCGTCTCCCACAATAATCAAAGGGCGCAGATCTTTCCGGGCCATTCCTGCACCCAGACCTGCAGGGGCTGCAAACCCCATGCTCGAATAATACCCAGGAGCCATAAATATATCCGTTTTGAGTCCCAGCCCGATAAACCATGCTTCTCCTATATCTGCCAGCACACTGTACTTTGATGCATCCAATTCCTTCAGCGCATGGAGGGTCTCAACCATCTTCAATGGCTCACCCGGTTTCCCTTGTATCCCTTCCTCTAAGTCTTTCGCAATCTCCACTTGAGCAGGAAGTACTTTTCTAGCGGGTAGCGGTCTCTCGGCTAACGCCGTAACCATCGCCTCCATAGGTAAGTTTTCATATTTATGATGAAAAACCTCAGTAACAAATTCGTGGATCGCAATATGGCGATGTCTATTGATTTCCCCGGTTAAAAAACCGGTATTCACGTCGCTATGGATAACACCAATGGAGAGCACACTGTCTGCATTTTCTATAATATCTCTAGCTAGAGGATCTCCCAGCTCTCCCATATATACGCCTCGATATTGGGAATGGGTTTCTGGAAATGAAGCCTTTCCCAATACCGAGCTGACGACCGGAATTCCCCATTGTTCCGACAACCTGATCACCTGAGGAGCTAGATTATTTCTACGGACACCAACCCCTGCATAGATGACAGGGGAAACCGCCGTAGTCAAAATATGTACTATTTCCCGGGCCGCCTCATTGAGCGTATCTTGATTGAACTCGAATTTGAGGGAGAGCGTACGGGGAAAATCAATGGGAACCCGGACAGGCGAATTGATCATGTCCCGGGGAATTTCAAGATACCCTGGTCGTTTTAATTGAATAATGGTTTGAATCAGCCACTCAAGATCATTCACCGCTGTTTCCGGGTTGTCCAGAGTAATTGCAGCCGCAGTAATCTCACGAAAGACGTTTAATTGGCTATTAAAATCTTTTACCAGGTGATGCGGGTAATATCCTGGAGTTCTTCCTTTAAGATCGGGCGCTCCACTAATTACCAGGACAGGAGAATGCTCTGCATACGCCATCGCTACCGGGTTGACCATATTCAACCCTCCCGGGCCAAACGTGGTCAAAGCCACCCCTAGCCCCTTCAACCGAGCATAAGCATCTGCAGCAAAAGCTGCACTGGGTTCATGAGTACAAACAATGCTTTTCATCCCGTATTCTTCCTGGGCTGCATACAGAGGAAGAACAAAATCCCCAGGGATCCCGAAAGTACAATCCACACCTTCTTTTTCAATGCGTTGGAACAAAACTTGAGCGAGTGTCGTCATAAACCTCTCTCCTATTCCATATACCCCGCCTCATTTTATTAAGCGGCTGATTTATAATATATAATTACACCAACGTCGGTATGAAATTAACTTTTTATAATCAGTTAGGTATAAGTACGGGCAAAATGTTGGTCTATCAGTGAGACAGGTGTTAATTATGCCTCCCGGATAAGGCCTAATATTCATAATTAGGATACACAATTAGAATAGGTATAAGTTTCTGGTTTTACCAAGAAATATGATAGTAAGCCGGGGAAACTCAACTATTCATATAGGAGTAATAATTATTGTTCGACAAATATAAAAAACCACTAGAATCGCATTGATTTGCATTTATATTCGCCATGTGGAATATGATCGAACGATAAATTTATTAATGCAAGTTCGAACATTTCTTCATTAAATCTAATTGAAAGGGGGGTAATATTGTTCAAAAATGAATTAATTGATAACCAAAAATGGAAAGCCAACACGCACACATGACAGTTTATTTCTATTTGTTACACATTATTACCACATGTGATCAATTGTTACTAGCACACCTGAAAATCAAACAAAAATTATAATCATTACAACAAATAGCTATGGTCAAGCCTTACATTAAGTTGCTATTATTCGGCACCAACTTGCAACACGAACATTACATTATAAAAACAAATGAATAAGAGACTCAAATAGGCATGTACCATTCCGGCCTCCTCGCCCTGACTCATAATGCCGCTTTATTACTGGCAATGCTTTTTATCTATGACATGGCAACCAGCAGTTATCGTACTGAACTTAACTCATTTAAGGCCGCACCAACAGGCCTTGCTCTTGGGTTGATCGGCATCATCATCATGCTCTCTCCATGGGAGTATGCACCAGGAATAATCATTGATACTCGCTCTGTACTGCTTGGGATCTCAGGGCTTTTTTTCGGCGCAGTTCCTACTTTAATTGCTATGGCAATGACTGCAACATTGCGCCTTTTCCAAGGAGGGGAAGCCGCAATTGCTGGCGTTGCTGTTATTATATCTTCAGGCTCCTTAGGTATAATCTGGCACTATTCTCGTCAGCGTCCGTTATCAAAATTATCGGGCCGCGAAATTTATCTGTTTGGTATTATTATTCATGTCGTAATGCTGGCACTGATATTTATTTTACCCTGGGATATCGCGCTAAAAGTACTTTCCAACATTACCTTCCCTGTATTACTGCTCTTTCCTCTTATTACTGTCTTACTGGGCATGCTGTTTACGCGACGGCTTCAGCGTAAGCAAACCGCCGATGCCTTGCAAGAAAGTGAGTTCTTGTTTCGCTCCCAATTTGATTTAGGAAACATAGGGATTGCTATTACTAGCCCTGAAAAAAGCTGGCTTCGAGTAAACCCCCAGCTTTGTGAGCTGCTCGGCTACAGCCAGGAAGAACTGCTGCAGTTGACCTGGTCTGACTTAACTCATCCTGAAGACCTGTCGCATGATGTAGATAAGTTTGAACACATGCTAGCAGGCGATAATGACGGATATTCACTCGACAAACGCTTTATCCGCAAAGATGGTGAAACCGTTTATGCTCATATGACGGTTGCCTGCTACCGGGTCAGAGGGGAAGTCCAGTTTGCAATTGCTGGAATGTTAGACACTACCGAAAGTAAACATGCCGAAGCTAAATTACTGGCCAGTCAGGAGCAACTCATTTCCGTTTTAGCTGGCAGCGAGCTCGGGTTCTGGGACTGGAATATTGAAACCAACACTGTGCAAAGGAATGTATGCTGGGCAAACATTCTGGGGAACAGTTTCAAAGAGATACAAGCTGACTCGCACCTAAACCTTAACGATATACATCCCGATGATCGACAGGCAACTTGGCAATCCATTACAGCTCACTTGGAAGGCCGCAGCTCTCAGCACAAAATGGAATACCGCATACTCACCAAACAGGGAGAATATAAGTGGATCTTGGACTGTGCCAAAATTGTTAACTATGGGCAGGACGGGCGCCCGCTACGTATGTGTGGCACCCTTACCGATATAACAGACAAGAAAAAAGCTGAAGAACTTATCTGGCGTCAAGCGAACTTTGACTCCCTCACCGGGCTAGCTAACCGCCAAATGTTCCTTGATAGGCTGGAGCAGGAAAAGAACAAAGCAAACCGTACAGGCCAGCCTATGGCCTTGTTGTTCCTTGATCTTGATCGCTTTAAGGAAGTGAACGATACACTTGGCCATAATATGGGGGATCGACTGCTAAAAGATGTTGCGGAACGGCTACGCAACTCTGTACGGGAAACCGATACAGTAGCACGCCTAGGTGGGGATGAGTTTACCATAATCATCACAGAGCATAACCAACATGACATCGAACGCGTGGCAAAAGAAATCTTACGCAAGTTTTCTGCGCCTTTCTCGTTAGGTGCTGAAAATGTCTTTATTTCACCTAGTATAGGGATTTCTCTGTATCCGCGAGATGGAACGGATGCCGACGCCCTGCTTATGAATGCCGATCTAGCCATGTACACAGCAAAGGCTGATGGCCGTAACCGTTACTATTATTTTTCTGCATCAATGAAAGAAAAATCGCAGCACCAGCGCCTCTTGATTTCGCAGTAAAAAGATAACTTAATAAGTTATTATTTATAATTGAATTTATCCTATTTTTCATAGCTCTCAACGGTCGAAAAAGGGCTTAAATGTTTTTAACTAGAAAGAGATTTAGCTTAAGCCCTTTACCTAAACGGCAAATCATAATGATTATGCCGTTACACTGGTCATTTTTCTGATTGTGTTTGTTGCTCCAGTTCAGTTTCCGCCGACTCCGTAACCACATCCGGATCCAGCTTCAGCCAGGTGGTAAATAATTCATACCAAATTGCCAGGATCACTGCACCAAGGAATAAACCGATAATTCCCGCCGAGATCATACCGCCAATGGCACCGAACAAAATCACAGGCATCGGAATTGATACCCCTCGCCCCATCAATAACGGCTTCAAGAAGTTATCCGACAGCCCGGCGAGCAATACCCACACCGTAAATATCGTCGCCGGTGTTGTATCCTGAACCGAAAATACGTAAAGGATCACTGGCAATACCACCAATGTTGCCGGTAGCTGGGCGATACCAAAAATAAACACGATAAAGGTGAGCAGTGCAGCGGCAGGAACACCAAACACAAAGAATGCGGCCCCAACCAGCAAAGACTGAATGAATGCCACACCGACTACGCCGAGCAATACACTACGCACCGTTGCTGCCGTTAAATTAGCCCATTGTTCACCATGCTTACCGACTACCCGAACTGACACGGCCTGAACGGCTTTTGACATTGATTCCGCGTGCGCCATAAAACCGGCCGCAATCAATAATGAAATAATAAACATGACCATGGTTGCTAGGCTGCTACCCAAGAATCCGGCTACCGCTCCCACCGCCGCTTTTATTTCTTCGTTGTAGCGGGCAACCGCACTTTCCATATTGGACGCGAACAAGGCCCATACTTCATATAACTGCTCACCGATTAATGGGAGCTCGGCAACACGTTGCGTTGGCCCCGGGATTTTCACATCACCTTGTTGCAACACCTCCGTCAAATGCGCGACCCCATCATAGATAGACCCTGAGACCATCACAAAGGGGGTGACAAGCAAGGCTATCCCAATCAAGGCTAAAATTGTGGCAGCTAATCCCCGCTTGCCATTTAAAACATTGGCAAGTTTAATGGTCAGAGGCATTAACGCAACGGCGATAATCGCTCCCCATAAAACGGGGATAATGAAAGGTTTAATAATGTCGTAAGTCCAGACGAGCAGCACAAACAACAAACCAATCCGGATCGCAGACTCAACCATGTTATTGACAAAGATACTGCTTTGATGCTTTTCAATTTGTTTATCCATCGTTCTTTTCCTGATTACTTTGGCTGGCGCCAACCAGACTGGCCACAACAATGGCCATATAGAACACACCCGCTATCGCTTCTAGATAAACGATAACCTGGGCAACCGGTGAAATCGGGCTGATGTCGCCATAGCCCAGTGTCGTCAGAGTGACAAAGCTAAAGTAGGCGGCATTTGAGAAGTTCTCACCCCATGGTAATTGCACCATTCCCGTAAACGACTCTGCCGAAAACTCAAGGATCACCAAATAAGCTATCGCCCACATTAGCCCCAACAACAAAAACAAGGCCAATGAGCCAACGACCTTATTTGTGTCGATACTGCCAGTAAACAATATTTGCCGAGCAATCGATTTAAATGTGCCCCAAAAAAATGTAAACATTAGCGCTAGAATTAGTACATCAATTTGTCGGATCGGGAATATAGCCTTGGTTATCGACACCAGCCCCCAACAAATTGCAATCACCAGGAGAAACCTGTACCAGTGTTTGTCAAAACGCAGACTTACCAAGCAAACGACAAAATTTAAGACCGTTACACCTTGCAGTACTAGATCCAAAAAGCCAGTCATTAGTACCTGCTCCAGTGACGAGCTGATCAGCAAGATCACCAATGCTGCTGTCAGGTAATAGAAGTTATTCCTTTCACTGATTCTTTTGCCCATGCACTCGCCTCCTACCCGCTCAATTATGACAACCTAACTAGGCATAACTACTTCTGCTCTGTATCTTTCATGACCATGATGGACGCAGTGAGCCCGAACCGAAGATCAATGCCTTCAGGCAACTGCCTGAGCGAAATACGAACTGGAATACGTTGCGCCAGACGGATCCACTGAAACACCGGATTGACGTTTGGCAACAGGTTATAGCCAACGCTGCCGTCTTTCGGTGCTATCCCCCAGCCCAAGGAATCTACAACAGCCTCAATTGGCTGCTCTGGGTAGGCCATCAACGTCACTCTAGCCGCATCACCAATACGAATATTCTCCAACTGGCTTTCTCGGAAATAACCAAACACCCAGAAACTGTCGATATCAACCAATGCGATCAGCGGCTGGTTTGCCACAGCCTGTGTACCTTCTTTGATATCGAGATTAGAAACATAGCCATCGACAGATGCAAAAACCTGAGTAAAAGCCATATTCAGTTTAGCCGCATTGAGTTGTTGCTCTGAGACCTTGATTTGCAGTAGAGATTCTTCATAAGCTATCTGACGGCGAACGAGATCTTTGTGCGAAACTGCCCCTTTATCCCTCGCTCTTATATCTAGCAGTCGGTCATACTCAATCTTTTTGCCTCGAGAGCTGACAACGGCACGCTCCAATGAGACTTCAGCCTGGGAAAGTGCGACTTCATAGGTACTTGGATCAATCTGAAACAGCAGATCACCTTTCCGGACAAATTGGTTATCACTGACGGCAACATAGACGACGGGGCCTGATACCCGTGGGGCAACTTTGATCACATTGGCCCGAACCTGACCATTTCGAGTCCAGGGATTATTGAAGTACTCTTCATACTTTTGGTAGCCAAAGTAAATTGCACCGCCAATGATCAGGATGTTAAGCGCGATAACGAAGAGCTTTTTTATCGTTTTCATCTTCACACCTAAAATCGTAGGAAAAAGGCATCAATAGCCACAACATAGAGCAGCGTAATAGCCAGAAACGTCAACGAAGGAAATACAATCAACCGTGACAGCCGGGTTTTGTTCAAAATCCCCACAGAAACCCAGGTCGCTATTACGGCATAAATCACCACCAGCAAAAAAGGCGAGAAATACACATCACCAACAGCCAGTTCATGAGGCATCTCCATCATGGTTCCCCCTGTTGTTGGCCTGCTTCAGTGTCTTCTTTGTCCCCAAATGGCAACGTGGCTTTTGTCACTTGATCCGGCGAAAGCGGTGGTAAAATTGGGTGATCTAGCATGTCTCCCCAATCGGTTCTCGCCCGCATCTGCTCTGTTTGCTGCTTGTGTAAATACGGCTTACCCGAATTAGCTTCCCATCCCCCACCCAGGGATTTATAAAGTGCCACGACCTGATTGGCGACATTACCTTTTATCTGGGCATACGTGTCTTCGCTGCGGGTCATTTTCTCTACCGAGCTCAACAGCCTTTCGAACGTGATCTGGCCATTTTCATACTGTGTGAGCGAAATATTGAACGCGCGGAGAGACGCATTTACTGAGCTAAATGCCAGTGATTTCTGCAGTTGATTCAGCTGGTAAGCCTCAAGTGCATTACTCACTTCCTGCACAGCAAGCAGAACCCGTTTATTATAGTTAGTCAGCGCATCCTGAAAGCGAGCATCTTCAAGGCGGATATTATTTTCAACCCGGCCATATTGGAAAATATTCCAGGAAAAGGACGGCCCAAGTGACAGGGTTAGTGAATCGCTGAAACTAAAATCATTGCCAGCTTGAACGGTACTGTTAATGCCAATGGCACCAAACAGTGAAAACTTGGGGTATAGCTCTGTTTCAGCTACACCAATCTGAGCACTTTGGGCATGGGCCTGCAACTCAGCCAACTGCAAATCCGGACGGCGTAACACCAAAGACGCATCGACAGTGCTGCTGACTGATGGCGGATACGGGATCAATGAATATTGGTCATAACCACTCAGCTTCTGCTTCGATCGGCTAGCACCATATTTATCATCAAAGGCTTTTATCTTGGCATCGATTGCTGCAGATGCCAGTATTTGTTCAACCTCACTAGGCAACTTTCCCAGCAGCACAGCCAATGCATTGCGTGACTGCATCATACCTATCCTCAAGCCTGGCAGGGCTGATTTGGTGGTGTAGAGCTGGGTTTTAGCCTGCTGGACATCAAGCTCGGTAACATTGCCGGATTCAAACTGGATCTCGGTGATCTTGACTACCCGCGCCTGGATCTCAATATTGCGTTCGGACAGCAATACCCTTTCCTGAAAGGTGCGGTAGTTGACATAGTTCCGTGCCACCTCTGCCGTAATGCTCACCAAAATGTCATGGTAAGAGGCTATAGAGGCATACAGGCTAGCTTCTGCTGATTCAATACTTCTGGCATATTTACCCCAGACATCCAGTTCCCAACCGGCATCAAAACTTAAAGTAGCATTATCAAACGTATTTTCATTCTGATAGATTTTAGCCAAACTGCCTGACACGGTTTGTCGTTGCGGATAGCGAAAAGAGTCCGCCACACCGAGAGCAGCCCGGGCCTGTACGATCCTCAGCCCCGCAGATTCCAAGTCCAAGTTCTGAGCAGAGGCTTGCTCAACCAAACGGTCAAGCACAGGATCGTTAAATCGCATCCACCAACGTGCAGTCTTCCAGCCACTTTGCAAGCTATCTCCTCCCAACCAATTCTGCGGTAGAGTCGCGGTTTCCACCCCCTCAAAATCAGGACCGGAAACAGTGCACGCTGTTAGTATTCCAAAAGAGAACATAGCTATAAAAGCATTGGTAACTTTCAGCACTGCCCCCCCCCTAAAATCGACTCTGAGTTAATTGCTCCCAGTGAATCGCATCACTTGCGGCCTTAGATTTAACTAACGAGTCAAATATATTTTTTTTCAAGTTTAGAAAAATATAAAAACCTGCGATGTCTGATTTTGAATACTCAGACCATTCTATTTCTTCAAAGAAAACATCCAGCTTTTTTTCAAGAGCATGATAGCTTTCATTAGCACGAAGCAATACGCTGTCTTTATCATCTTCAATAAATTTACTGATATCTAAACACGCTAACTGCATGGCAATCTCAGGGATCACTGTATCTTTATGCGCTATTCTGGCTTTCGTCACCAATGAATTGCCTTGTAACCTAGATTCTGACTTTGTTAGCGTAATTAGATGATGGCAAAGTAATTCGCACTGCTGACAAAATGCCATGAGCTCTTCGGTCGATATTTTCTCATAGTTGGCAGCATTGACTTTACTGCCCCAAACCTTGAGCTTTTTTACTGTTACCTTCATTGTTGCCAAATGCCAGCCTAGCTTCCACCGGCTCCAGTACGAAGGTGTTACTTGTTGATAATAGGCAACAACCCCACAGACATGCCGAAAAAAACGCTCCCGCATGACGAGAAAAAGGTGCTCTGGACGTGATGAGAACGGAAAATAATAAGAGAAAACCACCATAAATACGACAAGGTAAAACAAGGTGACAATTGTTAAAATGATACCGAAGTGATACGTCATATCGTTATCAATACCTAAGGTAAACATCCCGATTAAAAAGAAAATGGTGATTGGGCC
This sequence comes from Photobacterium sp. HL06, assembly GCF_059552575.1. NCBI lineage: Bacteria > Pseudomonadati > Pseudomonadota > Gammaproteobacteria > Vibrionales > Vibrionaceae > Photobacterium > Photobacterium sp. HL06. The sequence continues at coordinate 1,756,335 of NZ_CM183914.1, read as the reverse complement.
TTTGAATATATAAAAGCCGACAAAGGTGTAAATGAAGATAAATACAGCAAGTTCAGAGCCCAAAGACAACTGCGGCAAAATAAAGACATAAGCTGGCACTGAAAAAAGAAACCCTAAAGAAAATAGTATTAATAACAAGACAGGGTGAATAGGCAAATATGAGAGAATTGAGACGAATAAAGTACAGAAAACGACAAAATTATACCCCCCAGGTGGATTAAAAAATATCCAAATCGCGCCGGCAAACCAGTAGGTCAGTAACACTTTTAGCGCAGTCTTGGCATTTTCAGCATCCCACCAGTTAAATGCTGGAGGCTCGCCTGGCAACACGTCATGAAATGATATTCTGCCAGTCACCGAATCGATACAGCTTACCGTACTGATCAGGCAGGTTAACTTTTCATTAAGCTTACTAAACAAAAAGCCGGTTGTGATTGCTGTGCCCCGTCTCAGGTGGTCTGCCGTCTGAAGTTTGTCCATGTCATAGATAACAGACGTGCTCTCTCTTTGTAAACTCCCGTCTTTTTTTTCCCAAGCCTCGGGAATTTGTGTAAAAAGCTGCTTGATATCATCCACCAGGCGCTGGTAATTTTCGACATATTGATGCGACTGTGCCGACAACTGATCGTGGCTTTTCGCCGCGAACAGCAAGAGTTCAGTGATCTGGCGATAGTAAAACAGGGCGTAATCCCACTCTTTTTTATACGCTGAAATTTCACTGCACTCTGTACTGATGGTGCTGTAACGTGACTCAAATGCCTCTTGAGCGGCATACAATTTTGGGATCATACTAGAAACACTTTCCGGAGATGGATCCCCCTCTGGCTTGACCGATACAGGTGTCGAGGCAGCTTGAGACTCAGCCCCAGAAGTACTTCCCTTGTCTAATGCCGTTGTACTGATAAGCAAAAATAACTGATATTGAATTTCACCGAGTTCATCGGCTAACTGACGCAAATTTTGTTCAACCTGTGGCGGGAAAATAAACACGCCAACCAGGGTGTACACCACCACCCCAAAGACTGTCATGTAGGTTCGGTCAAGGCCATATAAAAACGCGCCTTCCGCATCCCCGCCATTAAACATCATCAGGATCATCACACCCGTGAGCATGAAAAGCGTCGGATCAGCAAGGTAAGCGCTGCGGATATAGAAAACGACAGTAACAGCAACCGACACTGAGAGCATATACAGCAACCGGTCCTGGGCAAAAAATCCGACTAAGACCAAACCAATGATCGCACCAGCAATCGTCCCGAGTACCCTGAGAGTGCCCTTCGCGAGCGACTCACGACGGCTACCAGTCGAGGCAATCAACATCACTGTTGTCGCCGCTGTCGAGGCTTGTGGCCACCCAAGGGCCATAGGGATCAGGTAAGCGAGGGTCAGGCTAATGGCAACTCGGGCAGCAAACTTAAACTTTTCGCTGAGGCAAAAGGGGAAAAGCCAATGACGAAACTGAAGGGATGAGATACCAGCGCCTGACGGCTGCACCGATTCTGTGCTTTCTTCAGCCATCGCCTACCCCCGCATATGTTCAGTCTTAAAGTCTATTTAGACTAGATAAATATAGCGTTATAAGCGAAGAAAGTGTCTTAGATATAACACCCTAGGGGTAGTTCGATTGAAGGGGTATGCATCAGAGTGGAAGTGACAGCGTCACGAACTATTCGTAACGCTGTTAAAGTGGGACTAGAGGTTAAGCGACGTCCTCTTTCGGTGCAGCAATGGTCTGCAGCCGCTCGATAGCATTCAAAAACAGTTTAACCGCAGGCAACATGCGGCTTTCATCAATATCAAAATCACCATTATGGTGGCCAGCGGTTAAGTCCGAGCCCACCAGGCAGTAAATTGCTTTCCCGCCATTGGCCTGTACCCGATCAACCAGGTAACCGGCATCTTCACTGGCTCCAAAGTCTTTCTCGCGCACTATCTCGGTAAAGCCGCTGTGTGGCGCTAGCTTGGCCAGTAACTCAACCATTTCAGGATCATTTTCCAGGCCTATTGCCTCACCCTGTGCTTTGATTTCAATCTTGACTCCATGCATCATCGCGGCAGCCTGGGCTATCTGTTCAGCCTGCTGATACATGTAGTTATTCAGCTCGCGGTTCTCGCCGCGGGTTTCCCCCATCAGCACCGCATTGGCCGGGATAACATTTCGCCCGTCACCAGCATGGAGCTGACCCACATTCAGGCGGGTCATACCATCACGGTGGCGAGGTATTGCCAGCATTTGAGTCACAGCCGTACATGCAGCAGCGAGTGCATTGCGGCCCGCATTAGGCTCGATGCCAGCATGGGCAGGTTTACCCGAGAAGTGTAAGTCGAACTTTGAACTGCACAAGAAGTGCTGCGGATCGCAAACCAATGTACCGCTCGGGACATTCATGCCGATGTGCGCAGCAAAGAAATAATCGACATCATCAAGCCAACCACTTTCGGCAATGGCTTTACCTGCACGGCAACCTTCTTCGGCAGGTTGAAAAAGGAGTTTTATTTTGCCGCAAAGTTTGTCTTTGTTTGCTGCCAGAGTTTCAGCAATTCCCAAGCCGATAGCCGCATGGGCATCATGCCCACAGGCATGGGCGACACCTGGGGCGAGTGAAGCGAAACCAAGAAAGCGTGGCCGGTGAGAGTCATCCTGACTCTCCATTACATCAACAGCATCGATATCAAAACGCAGGGCTATCACAGGTCCCGGACGGCCTGTATCCAATACGGCTCCGACACCAGTTACACCGTTCATTTGGGCTAGGTGCTCAAGCTCAGCTCCCCAGCTGATCGCACGCTCCTGGGCGCCGACAACATTGGCATCATCTCGCCCCATGATCGTGTCTCGTGCGATGATCGCGTCAGAGAAGTAAAGCTCATACCCCTGTGACTGCAACAAACCTGCAATCCGGCTGGTGGTAAAAAACTCGCACCAAGCCGATTCGGGATAGCGATGAAACTCACGACGATAGTTCATTAAACGCTGAGCTAGCATCTGTTCATCTACTGTTATATTTTTTACCACGTTTTCATCCTATCTGTTTACGGCAAACTGGCTAGGCTTAGTACCTAGTAGCCAGTTAACTCCATAAATCCTTGTCCTGAATGGCTCCCACTGACCCTGATTGGTCCTTCCCAGTATGAGAAGATAAAGGGTAGCCACTGCTCCTTGCGGACAACATCCACTTCTAGTTGTATCTGCTGTGTTGGTACATCTATGCGCCACTCAAGAGGAAACTCTTTTCCCTCGTGTGTCGCAAATGACATTGGGGTCAGCCTGAGATCCTCTGGCTGTAATAAGATTGTTTTGCCATTAGGCCAGCTCAATGAACCAAAATAATGCGGCTTGGCATCTTCTTCCCTGATCTGATAAACCATTAAGGCGCTACCATCATCTAGATGAATAGAAAACCAATCCCAGCCCTGCTGCTTCTGCGATAATCCTTCACTGCTCCATTCGCGATCATACCAACCATCACCTTTAACCTTATAGATCTTTCCATCCAGCTCTAAGCTGCCGTTAAGATTCAAAAAAGGTGCGCTGTAATAATAGGAAGCAATATCTTCTGTCGGGTGCTTCTTGCTATAACCATTCTCACCCTGAAATATTAATTCTCCGACATTGATAACATCAAGTTCAGCAGCCATATTTCCATCAGCAAACTCAAGCGTTCCCGGGAAAGGGCTATCTCCATGTGAGCGCCATGACCAGTTATCTAACCAGGCCCGGTAAGGGTTGGCCGTTACACCAGCCTGTCCTATACCTCCTCGGGCAAAACGCTCTGCATGCCATATTTTATCCTTGCTGGTAACCACTGTATGAGCCATGTACATCTGTGGACTTTTCCAGCCAACGCCAGGCTCTGCACTGGTTGCGAAGCGAAATAGTGTCCACTGTACCCCAAAGGATTCACCACTTTCAGATTCAAGGTTTGCCGTGAGGTACCACCACTCGGCCTTGAAACCAGGATGGCCCAGATGATCTTGTGGAAACACCCATTGTTTCCCCGGTACGACTGGCTCATAGCCTTCTTCTGCTTCCTGGCTGAGTATGTCAGCCGAGTTCGACCGGGTTTCGACCGGATCGCACCCCACTAGCGCTACTAGGCCCAACAGTACAATCATCCATCCACGGCGAGCTGTTTGATACAACATCAGAATGCCTCCCGTAGAGACAAGATGGCAGAACGTTTCACCAACCGCCACACCGGCCAGGCTCCTGCCACCAATAGCACAGCTAATGCTGAGCCTAAGGAAGTCAGGTATTCATACGGAAAATACTGCACGGGCATTGTCCAGCCAAAGGAGTATTTCAACACGACATCGATCAGCAACTGCGCCAATACCAGGCCCAATGGCAAAGCAATCACTGCCGTCAACAGCCCAATCATCAAGAGCTGCCCCCCGCCCAAGGCGGCTAATTCCCTTCCCGTCATTCCCATACACCGCAACAGCGCAAATTGACGCTGACGCGAGACTTCACCCGCGACAGTGGCAAAGAACAGACCGCAAACTGCGATAAACAACGTCAGTTTACCCAGGGTTGCCGTAACGATAAATGTGCGATCAAACACCCGCATTGCCTGCGCCATAAGCTCAACATTGTTACGTACCCGCTCTGGTGACAGGTGGAAGCGTTCGCCCATTTCTTTCATTACAGCCATGCTGTCAGTACCTGGATTGAGGTGAATAGCCAAGCCAACCTGGCCTTTGTACGGCCAATAATCCTGCCAGCGCTTGTGAGACAGAATAACCTGTCCATGAGGGTTTCCGTAATCGTAATAGACACCAGCAATCAACCAGCTCTTGTTCATTGGTGCTGGTAGCTCGATTTCATCACCAGGCTGCCAGCCCTGCTTCAGTGCCATTGACTCGCTAACGAGCACAGCCCGTTGGTGATGCAAACGCTGCCAGTAATCAGGTATAGCTACTTTTATCGACAGCGCCTGTTGCTCTTCCTTGGTTCCCCCAATACTGACAACCTGTAAGGTTCCTGCATCGGTGAGTACCTCTTTACGCCACTGCCACCACACCTGTTTTACTTCATCTTTACTGTCTAACCAACTGGCGATACGCGGTGCGACATTGAGTGAAGGGCGAACATAGATATCAGCGGCAAGCCGTTGGTCCAGCCAGACTTCCGTCGTATTACGGAAACTACCAACCATGGTTTCCATACCAATATTCGACGCCAATGCCAACATGAACGCCATTGCCGCTACCCCTCGGTAACTCAGGCTGGCTGCCGCATCGGAAAAGAACCAACGCAGCCGGGCCGAGCGTACAATTAAGCCTAAGCCCTGGAACAATTGCCACAATAAGAACGGCATACTCAAGGCAGAAGCGATCAAGATAAATGCTATCAGCACAAACCCTGCTAGCTGCCCATGTGGTAACTGGTATACCGCGGCGGCCGCACCAATGAACATACAGGAAAACAGTGCCTGCCAGGCAAACTCACGTCCGCTAAACCGTACCAGAGACATATGGGTTGATAGACGTGCGGGCTGGGTTTTGATCAGCCGGATCAGAGGCCAGCCACAGGCCAGCAAGCTGCCAAACAGTGCGATAGCCAATGACGCCAGACCCCATTGCCAATGCCAGCTCACCGATAAGCTCACATTGGCGCCATAGAGGCTATTCAGTGTTTCTGCCACAGAGGGCAATAACTGCTGAGCAAGCAGAAGGCCCAGTAAATTCCCGCCAACCAGGCCAAGGGCAATCCACACTAGCAACTCTAGCAATAACGCCTGCGCCAGCTGCGAGCCAGAAACACCCGCCTGGCGAAGCAACCCCACTAACGGCTGACGCTGAGACAGCGACAGTGACATCGCCTGATAAAAGATAAATAGGCCGACAACAAACGCTAGCATGCCCATTGCGAACAAGTTCAAGTGAAATGCATCAGTCAGAGGCTCAAGCGTTGCACTTTGATGGCGTTCCAATTTCAGGGCCGGAGGTAATTGATCGGCAAGTGCTGCAAGTTGTTGCGGCGTCATATTGCCGCATAAAATTGAGGTAAGGCCTGAGCCAGGATGCAGGTCGCGCACCAGCGACATATCTGCAATCATCCTTGGGCCACGAATTCTCTCTTCGTCCATAACCTTCAGCGGGCCAATCTGCTTTCCGTCTTCTAACGTTAGAAACTGGCCATCGACCACTCCCATATAGCTTGCTAGCTGTTCACCGACCATGATTGGGTATGGTGGCCGCATCAGCGACATCATCTGGCTTTGATTTTGGCTGGTAACCTGATCTTTAAAATTTGAAAACATTGCGATGGGATCGATACCGACAATATCAAAACCTCGGTTTTGGTCGGTGACGATTCTGTGTTGATCCATCGGTACACATTGGCTGAACCCTGCACGGCGTAGCTGAATATAGAAGCCCTGCGGGACCTTGATAGCGGGTTGGTTGTGACGAATGCGATATGGGAATGGGTTGGAAAACAGTTGCTCACCTTGGCGGTAACTCTCTCTCGCCTGTTGGTTAACACCCATCACGCCGACCAACAGGGCAATACCCAATGTCAGGCCTAGCCATACTAAGACAATCTGGAAGGGGTGGCGCTTATAGTGCCCCCAAAGCGCTTTAGCTACGGGGCTTGACATGTAACTGGCCTCCCTGAAGTCGAATACAGCCACTCATATGTGCTGCCACTTGTTTACTGTGTGTCACCAGCAACAATGTGCAATCAAGCTGACGCGTAAGATTAACAAGCAAACGTATTACCGCGCCGGCATTGCGCTCGTCAAGGCTTCCGGTTGGCTCATCGGCCAACAGGATATCTGGCTCCATATACAAAGCACGTGCGATAGCTGCTCTCTGTTGCTGCCCACCCGACATCTCTTCCGGATATCGCCCCAACAATGGCATGAGGTCAAGTGCCGAAATAATCTGGCGCCATAATTTTGGCTTTTCATCCAACCCTTTTAACTGCCGGCAGAAACGAATGTTATCGGCGGTGGTCAACGTGGGGAGTAAATTGAATTGTTGGAAGACGAGGCCAATATTGTTACGCCGAAAAGCAGTACGCTCACGCTCGGAAATAGCATGAATGGGCGTTTTTCCTAACCAAACCTCACCAGAATCTACAGTATCGAGACCTGCAATCAGATTTAACAAGGTACTTTTACCCGAACCACTTTCCCCCATAAGGGCCAACTGCTCACCTTGCTTTAGTTCCAGCTCTGCTCCTTGCAAGACAGAGTGATACTCACCGCCATCCTGATAGCCTTTGCAAAGCTCCACTAATCGTAACATCCAAATCCCCAAATATTTGTAGGTGTTTTCCGAATGTGAAATTTACAGCAAAGCCCGGACTCGAGAAAGTACTTTAAAAGTCTCATTAGGAAATTTAATACAACAGGTTACAAACCACCCACAATTTAAACAAACCACCTACATGACAATTACAATCGTCTGATAAATCAAGACACTTAGCTTGAGTAAGAATGCATTCACCCAACCTATTAAACAAACTCTGGAATGAAATATTTAACCGTCGCGCTTATGTTATTACTATTATTCTGCAACTAAGTTATTCATCCATGCACGGGATTTAAGGCGAATAATTGAAGCAACACTCTTCACAAGCTCCTCAAGCATTAACATCGCATAAATCCACTCTAATGGTAATTGTAAGACAAGTGCACAGAAAGCTGTAATCGGAATACCAATGAGCCATTGAGCTGCCATATCCTGGTAGAAACAAAAGCGAATATCTCCCCCAGCCCTCAAGACACCGACAATCATGGTCATTGGAATGCTTTTTACAACAACTGCCACGGCGTAGACCATAAAGAATCGCTCGGTTAACTCCCGAGTATCACCAGACAGTGCAGAGAATAAATCCAGTACGGTATCTTTCATCAACAACATGGTGATTGCCACCAGCACACTGCAGGCCAAGTTAAAAAATGACACCGCCCATGCCTGGTAATAAGCGGCTTCCATTTTATTTGCCCCTAGCTGGTTACCTATCATTACCGCCGACGCATTAGAGACACCAATTAATAAAGCCAGCGAGAATGACTCTATTGGGGTCATCACGGAGAGTGCCGCCAACCCCTGAACGCCAGCCTGGCCAATAATGGCATGATAAACAAAAATCCCCGCCGACCAAGCCAGGTGGTTGCAGGTTGTCGGTAACGATAATGAGAGGAATTGTTTTATTTTGCTCCAGTCAAACACCTCAACCAGTACCGTAAAGCGGAACGCCAGCAAGTGGTTACGGCTATGCAGGTAAGCATAAAGCAGGCTAACTTCAACCAAGCCACTGAGCACCGTCGCCCAGGCAGCACCAGCGATGCCCATCGCTGGCATCCCGAATTGACCAAAAATCAGTACCCAGTTAAGAAATATGTTCAGCCCGATACCAATAGCACTGAAAAAAGTACTCACACCGGGCTGATGCATAGCCCGCAAGCCAACAGCCATACTGCTGCCCCAGGCAACAGCGAACAGGCTAAAAGACGTGATCCTCAGGTAATGCGCCCCCAATTTGATCACCGCTTCCGACTGCGTCGCTAGCCCAACAACATGCTCAGGTAAAAACAGAAAAACACTGCCTGCCACCAGTGCCGCTAGCGTCGTCATCAGCACGGTTAAGGCCGTACTTTGCTTCACACCCTGTGGGTTTCCAGCCCCCCAATACTGAGCGGTTAGTAACGCCCCTCCGGTGGTTACCCCAAAGATCATTATCGTTGCCACAAACAGCGCTTTTCCGGCAATACCGATCGCAGCAACGTCAAGCTCACCCAGTTGCCCCAACATTAAAATGTCAACCAGGCTACGGCTGGAAAACAACATTGTCTGCAATGCAATGGGAAGTGCAATGAGCAACAAACGACGGACAAAATCGCCCCTGAAATGGAACAGAACCGGGTGGGACATAGATAACCTTGATATCAATAAAAAAAATATGGCAAAGACAGTTCGAATTTTATCCACTACATTTTTATAAACAACACTTTTTATTCATCCGCTTTCCATCGTCATCATTAACTTAGAACAGTGATAGAAGATTACAGCAAGGAGCATGTAATAGATGATAAAAACAATTCTGGTTGTTGGAGCCTCAGGCTATGTCGGAAGTCACCTGGTTCCCGAATTGGCAAACAGCGGATACCAGATCAAAGCCACCGGTCGAAACCTGGATTTGTTGCAAAAACGAGGTTGGGACGTTATTCCCAACATTGAACTGATTGAACTCGACTTAAATAAACACAACAACTTAGATGGACTACTTCAAGGTATCGATGCCGTTTTCTTTTTGGTTCACGGTATGAACCATGGTCATGATTTTATTGATATCGAATTAAATGCAGCCCGAAACTTCAGTCAGGCTCTCAAGCGTAGCGATGTTCAACGGGTTATCTACCTCGGTGCTCTTCAAGCTAAAAAGGGGAACTCCAAACACCTTACCGCCCGAAAGAAAACAGGTGAAATACTTCGCGAAAGCGGCATTCCCGTCACCGAGCTACGTGCCGGGATCATTGTCGGTCCAGGCTCAGCCGCTTTCGAAGTGATGCGGGACTTTGTCTACCACCTACCAGTTATTATCGCTCCGAAATGGGTGAAATCCAGTAACTCCCCTATCGCACTGCGTAATCTGCTTCATTACTTACTTGAGCTACTGCACTTTAGTCCTTCCCGGCACCAAATTATGGATGTTACCGGCCCGGAAGCCATCACATATGAAACTCAAATGCGTAAGCTGGGAGCTCATGCCGGTAAAAAAGTTCGCATATTACCCTTTCCTTTGTTAACCCCGTCAATAGCGGCCTACTGGCTAAAATTTATTACCTCTGTGCCAACCAACATTGCCCGTGCGCTCATTGGTGGCCTGCGTTTTGACCTTTCGGCCGACGGCAGCGCAATTCAATCGCTGATCCCGCAATATCTGCTCACTTATGACGAAGCCGTCGAAGAGTGCCTCGGCCATGAAAGCGAAGTCGTGCGCAATGAAATCTGGGGGTTTGACCCCGACGCCCTTGCCCGTTGGCAAACTGGCTATGGCTATTACCCTAAGCAGGCTGGCTACACACTGAAAACAGATGCAACTTGCGAGCAACTCTGGCACCAGGTACAGCTTGTAGGAGGCAAAGAAGGCTACTTCTTTGCTAATTACTTATGGCGAATCCGTGAATGGATGGATTTTGTCATTGGCGGGAATGCACTCACCCGTTACCGACGAGATCCCGAGAAACTTCAACTTGGCGACAAGGTTGATTCATGGAAAGTCATCAATCTCGTTCCCAACCGCTTTCTTTCCCTGCTGTTCGGAATGAAAGCCCCGGGGCTGGGACGGCTTGAATTTACCATCGAAGATAAAGGCGAATACCGCGAGATAGATATTCGTGCCTGGTGGCACCCTGCTGGCTTCTCCGGGCTACTCTATTGGTTTGCCATGATGCCTGCCCACCTGTTTATTTTCAAAGGAATGACGCACGCCCTCGTCAAGCGGTGTAAAGCCAAAGCTCAGGAAGGAAAGTCGATTACGCAGTAAGAGCGGGAAGCGGAGAAGAATATCGAGGAAAAAATGTATAACCACTTATTCCTCGATAATCGGATCTAACTGCTTATACCAATCTGGATAAGTCGTTGGCGGTTTTAACCATATAAAACGGCCAGATATTTATTTAGATTGGTATTACTCTATGCTGCAGTTGGTAGCTCAGGCAGGTGTGAGCCACCGTTTTGCGGGTAGATAATATACTCACCGTGATACTTCACTTTCGACTTGTAGTCGGTGACTTTGTACATTAGCAAACCAACTTTGTAGGCCGTATCAATGATGAACTGCGCATCACCACGGACATACAGTGAAATCGGCTTGATCACTTCACCCACTTCAGACACAGCCTCTTGGTATTGTTTCGAACAGACAACCAAGGAGGCCTGGCCGCCCGTTTGGTGTGTCACTTTACGGTTCACTTCATAGCCCGTCGTGACTAACCAATCAGCGTCTTCTAACAATTTGTACAACGATTGGATCTGCTCACTGGTGGTCGCCTTAGCGACATCTTCATCACGAGGGATGCCTGCAAACGTTTGGTGAATATGTTCAAACTGCTGCTTCAGCTGAGCATTTTTCCCCATGCTGCGCGCTTGCTGCTGCCAAGCCAGTAAGGTCTTGGCTGTGCAATGATCATAACGCTGTTGCTTGATCACTTTCGTTACCCAGGCACTTAGAAAGTGTGTTTCACTTACCGGGTTATGTGGTGTTTTACCTGATTGCAGGGACTCAGCCAGCTCCTGAAGCCCGTCAGAGACCAGTTTATAGATTTCTTGATAAAAAATTGCCATGTGGTTCCTTAAGCGTCTCGGGACATAAACCAATAAAATCCGGCAGATAATACTGCACATATCGCCATGGTCAATGCCATTGGCCAAACAGTGGCGTCTGGCATCATGGCGACCATACCGCCAACAACGGTTCCCGTCCCGAATCGCATCGTGCCAGCCAGTGATGACGCCGTACCCGCCATATGCGGATATTTAGCCAACAGGCAAGCCATTGTGTTACTACCAATAATTGAAATGGTACCGACAAAGAGCATGACAGGGATCACCACGCCCCACAAGCCAAGCTGGAATAACTGGCCACTAACCAAACCAATACCGGCGATAAGCTGAACAATCAGGCCAAAACGCAGCATCCAGTGCGAGCCCATCTTTTTCACCATCCGGCCATTGATGCTGGTCATCAAAATCAAGCAGACAACATTAAGGCCAAACAGCAAGCCAAAGTGTTCAGTACTGACGTGATAAAGATCAATGTAGACGAAGGCTCCCACCGTCAGGAAAGTAAACATCCCCGCAAAAGAGAAACCGCTACAAAAGATCAAACCGACAGCCGTAGGTGTGGTCAGCATTCGTGCATAGTTTCTCAACGTCGAACCAAGGTGGAAAGGCAAGCGCTTTTCCTTAGGGAGAGTTTCAGGGATTTTCCCAAGCACAGCCACAATGACAATAACGGCGAACAAAGCCAGTACCCAGAAAATGGAGCGCCAGCCAAACCAAATCGACAAATATCCGCCAATCATCGGCGCAGCAAGCGGGGCAATGGTCATGACTAAGGTTATAAACGACATGGTTCGGGCAAATTCTTCACGCTCAAACATATCCCTGACCAGCGCCTGAATAATGACCGCTGCAGAGGCACCAGCAAAACCCTGTGCAGCACGTACCCAAGTTAGCTCAACAATGCCTTGACTCACCGCACTGACACAAGCGGCGATCGCAAACAAAACCACACCAATAATGAGTATCGGTTTACGGCCGTAACTATCGGCCAGAGGGCCATGCAATAGCTGGCCAATGGCAAAACCTGCCGTATAGGCGGTTAAGGTTTTTTGCACTGCACTCGGCGAGACAGCCAAATCTCTTGCAATACTTGGCATAGCCGGAAGGTACATGTCTATAGCCAATGGGGTCAGCGCAGCAATAGCGCCCAAAATAAGAATCAATTGCAAGCTCAGCTTCTGACTGTCTTGTGTTGTCATAAATACTCAATGCTGGAGGTTCGAACAGGAAGCCGACTATTGTACGATGAATTTACTGATGTAACTCTTTCCTGTAGGGAAATTATCTGTTTCTTTTCGCTTAACCCTGCTAACAGACTCTGAAGACATAAAAAAAGGCGGATAAACCGCCCTTTCACTATTATCTTTTTCTGACGTCTTTTCTTACTTCAGAAAATAGGCTATTTCTTCGTCGGTCAACGGGCGGTATTCGCCTGGCTCAAGTTCTTCATCTAACTCGATATTACCTACTTGCTCTCGATGCAAGCCAACAACCTTGTTGCCTACCGCGGCGAACATCCGCTTAACCTGGTGATACTTACCTTCCGAAATGGTGATCACGGCTTCACGCTCACCGAGAATTTCAAGCTTCGCCGGACGTGTCAGATCTTTTTCACCGCGCAGTTGTACCCCTTCGGCAAAAGTCTGAATAGTCTCTTCCGGCAGCGGATCCGCCAGTTCAACGTAATACACTTTTTCGCAGTCATGGCGTGGTGAGGTAATACGGTGCGACCACTGGCCGTCATCGGTCAGCAGTACCAAGCCTGTTGTATCACCATCCAGGCGCCCCGCAACATGCAGTTTCTCAGGGCTCACCTCGTCAAGCAGTACAAACACGGTTGGGTTATAATCGTCAACATGAGAACAGACAAAACCCTCGGGCTTATTCAGCATAAAGTACCTTGGCCCGCTGAAGCTCAGAGAGCGGCCGTTAAACTCAACGTCGCAGTCATCTGTTACTTTCAATGAACCGTTCTTTACGATCTCGCCGTTCACTTCAATTTGTTTGTTTTTTAATAGCTTACCGGCTTCTTTACGGGTGATACCCAAAGTGGTACTTAAGAATTTATCAAGCCTCATTACTGGCTCCGCATGGTGCAAAACGCGTATCATACCAATTTTATGGATGCGGACATAGACACACCTGCCTAGCTGACTGCAATCTTTTTTGCGACTGAATTTCACAACTGAGAGAAAGATCCAGCTTTTCAACCAAACACAAACTAAGCTACAAAAAAATAGAACATTTCTGGTTTTTCGTGGTCTTTAATTATGAACATGTTACACATAGGTTACGTATAAACATACAGTATCATCAGAGCGGATTTGATGAAAAAAACCTAACAACAAAGGTCGTGCTATGAACATCTCACTTGTTGCGCCAAGTTTGTCATCAACTGACATGCTACTTAAACTCGTTGAGGAACTATTTGAATATGAAGTTCTCCCTCAAAAAATCGAACAAACGAGTAAGGCAGTCCACCAGCTGCTAAGTAACCCTGAACTAGGTCAAGCCTGGTTTATTGAAATTGAACAAGAAGGCGAAAAAATGATCGCCGGCCATATCATCATCAGCTATAGCTTCAGCCTTGAATATGGGGGCCGTATTGGGCTGATTGACCAATTCTATCTCAAGCCTGAATGGCGACAGCAAGGCATTGGTACCGAACTGATCCCTCAGATTGAGCAGCATGTAACTGAAGCAGGTGTGCATGCCCTGTCATTAGAAGTGAACATTGGCAACGCCGGAGCCAGAAGCTTCTATGAAAAACATGGCTTCGTCCCTCGCCGCCAGTTTTGTATGATGACAAAGGTGATCAAGCAAGAAGAAATGCCGCTCCACATCGCCTCGTAGTACCTTCTCTGTTGAAGTGCTGATCTCAACTCCAGAGAAGTGACACAAACAGGCTCACTTGACGGGTGGGCCGCTAAACCCCAGCGCCTTCAGCTATCGCCTTTCATTGCTGATTTCAGGTACACTCTTAGCCCCAATGTCAAACCGACTCATCTTTTGATGTCCATGAGTTAGTATTCTATGTATACCCTTCGCCCCTACCAGCAAGATAGCGTCAAAGCGACTATTCACTACTTCCGCAAACACAGTACGCCAGCAGTACTGGCTTTGCCGACCGGGGCAGGCAAGAGCCTGGTCGTCGCAGAGCTCGCACGCATTGCCAGAGGCCGGGTACTGGTGCTTACCCACGTTAAAGAGCTGGTTGAGCAAAACCACGGCAAGTACGAGAGCTATGGCCTCAAGGCTTCTATCTTCTCCGCAGGCTTAGGGCGAAAAGAAACAGACCGACAGGTTGTGTTTGCCTCGGTCCAATCGATGGTCAATAGCCTTGACCAATTTGCCAACGAGTTTTCTTTGCTGGTCATCGATGAATGCCACCGGGTGCCCGATGATGAAAACAGTGCTTACCGAAGGGTGATCAGCCACCTGCAGGCCATTAATCCAGGCATCAAGATCCTAGGCTTGACCGCCACCCCCTATCGCCTGGGGATGGGGTGGATCTACAAATACCACACCCGTGGCCAGGTGCGCACCGATCAGGATCGTTTCTTCCGTGACTGTATCTTTGAGTTGCCTATTCGCTATCTATTGGACGAAAACTTCCTTACCGAGCCCAAAGTCATGGACATGGCGGTAATGGGCTATGATTTTTCCAGCCTTAAGCCTTCTGCCAGCGGCAATTACCGTGAGGCCGATTTAGATAGCGTGCTCGAAAAATCATCTCGTGCAACCCCTATGATCATCGAGCAAGTGATTGAATACGCAGAAGATCGCCGCGGTGTCATGATTTTTGCCTCAACAGTGAATCATGCGCAAGAGATCTTGGGCTACCTGGCTAATGAAAATGCCGCCTTGGTGGTCGGCGACACGCCATTAGAAGAACGCGATCGGATTATCGAAGCCTTCAAGCGACAGGAAATCAAGTACCTGGTCAATGTCTCGGTACTCACCACCGGATTTGACGCCCCCCATGTTGATTTGATTGCCATTCTTCGTCCGACTGAGTCAATCAGCCTTTATCAGCAAATCGTCGGTCGTGGCCTGCGATTGTTTGAAGGTAAAAAAGATTGCCTGATCTTGGAATACGCAGGTAACTGCTACGATCTCTACCAGCCTGAAGTCGGTGAACCCAAACCAGACAGTGATAGCGAAGTCATCATGGTACCCTGCCCAGCCTGTGGGTTTAACAATAGCTTCTGGGGCAAACTCGACCCTGCCGGATTCCTCATCGAGCACTACGGCCGCCGCTGCCAGGGTTATTTTGAAGATGACGATGGCGAGCGAGAAGAATGTGGTTATCGCTTCAGGGCCAAATACTGCGAGGAATGCGGCGCCGACAATGATATCGCTGCCCGCCGATGCCATCTGTGCGATGCCGTTATGGTCGACCCTGACAAAAAGCTCCGGGACGCGCTAAAGCTTAAAGATGCGATGATCATGAAGTGCACCGATCTACGGCTGGAACCAGGCAAAAACAAATTCGGCAAACCACAGCTGAAAGTCATTTATTCCAGTGACGAAGAAGCTGAAATCAGCGAAGTATGGCCACTTGCGACCAAAACCCAAAAAGACAGCTTCTTGAAAAAATTTATCAACCCGCACCTAGTGGATCGCCACCGTCCGTTTACAGATACGGCACCGACAAAAGTCGCTAATAATGAACACCGCCTGCGGCCACCAGAGATCATCATTGCCCGAAAAAGCGGCCGTTTTTGGGCCATTCGTGACAAGCTATTCGATATTGACCAACACCAGAAGAGTTAACACTAAATCAACACCGCGCTAACCGTTCATTTTCCAGCCAATCCAATGAACATGGATACTTGAGATTGATATAGCTCCTATTTTAACAGGGTTATATCATGATCAACCTCTTATTTTCCCGCCCCCGCAGCAGCATTTTCAACCGACGATAAGGGAAAAGGTTTACCCTATCAGAAAGGAAAAGGAGAACGTAAGGATGCTGCGGATCCGGCATATTAATTTCATACTCATAACAATATTTTTTGTTAGCGCCGTTACGGGATCATATTTTGTCTGGCAGCATAGCTACCGTACCCTGCTCGCTGAGCAACGAGATCAACTAGAGCGCTTTGCCAGCCATATATATAACCGACTCGATAAATATGCCCATATTCCTCGGCTGATCGCCAAGGACAAAGCCCTTGTTGACGCATTGAAGGATCCTGCTAACCCCGCACAGATTGATATCACCAATCGACACCTCAAACAGGTTAATAACGTCATTCAGGCGTCTGATACATATTTGATTGATGCCAAAGGGCTCACCATTGCCGCCAGTAACTGGGACCAAAAGCTTTCTTTCATTGGCCGCAATTTTGCCTGGCGCCCCTATTTCAAACGCGCTATCGAAGGCAATAGTAGCCAGTACTTTGCCTTGGGCTCAACCTCAGGAAAACGGGGTTACTACTATTCCTACCCGATCAGCCACGGAGCTGAGATCCTCGGGGTTGTGGTGGTAAAAATGGATCTCACCGCCATAGAAGAAAACTGGAAAAGCAAGCGCAACTACTTTGTTGCTACCGATCAAAATCAGGTTATTTTCATGTCGAGCAAACCTGAGTGGCTGTTTAAAGGCCTAACGACATTAAGCCAGAAAACGAGGATGGACATCAAAAACAGCCGTCAGTATCTGGATCAAGATATTCGTTCTCTGAATCTGGTTGGTGATCTTGACCAACCAGCTGGCGAACTTAGCAATGCCCAACACAGCGGTATAACCAACGACTACATCGTAAGCTCACGGTCGATCGACAACCTTGCACTAAACATCCGTGTTCTGACGCCTAAAAGCCAGCTACTGTTGGATTGCCTTAATTTTCTGGGGATCCTCTGTTTGGTATTCGCCATCTTCTACCTTATTTCTATCCTGCTCTACCAGCGTCAGCTAAAGCGGCTTCAATTCGAGCAGCTGCAAGCGGCTGCTAACCAAAAACTGGAAATTCAGGTGATGGAACGTACTGCCGAGCTCCATGCCGAAATAGCCGAAAGGATCCGGACGGCTCAAGCGCTCAAGCAAACCCAAAATGAACTAATCCAAGCAGCCAAACTGGCGGTTCTGGGGCAGATCTCAGCCAGTATCAGTCATGAGCTCAATAACCCGCTCGCTGCTATTCGGAGCTATGCCGACAACGGCCGCCTCTTCCTTGCCAAAGGCAAAGTAGAGCGCACCGAAGAGAACCTCACCCGCATTGCGGCATTGACCGAGCGAATGGCACGGATCAGCGAGCAGCTTAAGTCCTTCGTTCGTAAAAGCGACCCCGATGAAAAAGTCAGTGCCAACCTGGCACCGATTATCCTTGCCAGCAAAGAGCTGGTTCAGCCCCAGCTAAAAAAACAACGGGTAAATCTCGAGCTGCAACTCGCCGATTCACCGATGATGGTAAAGGTCAATCCGCTTCAGCTTGAACAGGTCCTGATCAACCTGCTGACCAATGCCATTCAGGCGCTGGAAAATAACGCCGACAAGCATATTCACCTTTCGGTAGAGCAAGTACAGCAGGAATGGTGTATTCACATCGACGATAATGGCCCTGGGATAAATCAAGACAAACAACATTCCCTGTTCGAGCCTTTCTATACTACCAAGAAGAATGGACTCGGGCTTGGGCTATCTATTTCGCAACAAATTATAAAAAGCATGGATGGTGAGCTCAGTATCTCGACTTCACCAATGGGCGGGGCACGGTTTTCTGTCCGCCTTAGTAAACTACAAGGATAAAGTATGTGCGATGTCTTTTTTATTGATGATGAAGCTGATCTCAGGATGGCATTCGAGCAAAGCTTCGAGTTGGCCGACATCAGCGCCCGATTTTTTGAATCAGCCGAAGAAGCATTATTAGCGGTCAAACAAGATGGCTTGCCCCTAGTCGTTGTCAGTGATATCTGCCTACCAGGGATTTCTGGCCAAAGCCTGTGCAATACCATTCTTCACCAAGAGCCCGATATTCCGGTTATTCTTATTACCGGACACGGTGATGTCAGCATGGCGGTTCAGTCAATGCGTGACGGTGCGTATGACTTTATCGAAAAACCATTTTCAACCGAACGACTGATAGAAACCGTCAACCGAGCAATAGAAAAACGTAAACTGACCCTCGAAAACCAGCAGCTTAAACGCAGCCTGAAAGCCAGTCAGGCTCTCGGGCCGAGGATCATTGGCGATACTCCAAGCATCAATGACTTGCGAGACGCAATCAGCCAGGTCGCAGATACCAGTGCCGATATTTTGCTGTTTGGAGAAACCGGTACCGGTAAAGAACTTGTTGCCCGCTCGCTGCATGAACAAAGTGGCCGCCGTGAACACAACTTCGTTGCCGTCAACTGCGGTGCCGTGCCGGAAAACTTGCTTGAAAGCGAGCTGTACGGCCATGAAAAAGGTGCGTTTACCGGTGCCGACAGTAAGCGGATCGGTAAGTTCGAACACGCCCAAAACGGTACACTGTTCCTCGATGAGATCGAGTCCATGCCGATGCAGGCCCAGATAAAACTGCTCCGAGTATTGCAGGAACGAGTGATTGAGCGGATCGGTTCAAACACCCTTATCCCACTCGACATCCGGGTTATCGCTGCCACCAAGGTGGATTTGAAGCAAGCAGCCGAAGAAGGCTCTTTCCGACAGGACCTGTATTATCGACTCAACATCGTCACCCTTGATCTGCCACCACTACGTGAGCGAAAAGAAGATATTCCGGCCCTGTTCCATCACTTTTTACTGGTTGCAGCCGCTCGCTATGGAAAAGCGGCTACCGCCCTGCCAGCGCAAGATCTGCAACAGCTGATGAGCCACAATTGGCCAGGCAATATTCGTGAGCTGCGTAATACTGCCGAACGTTTTGTCTTGCTTGGGAAACTGGCACAGCTGGGTGATACCCCACCCACGAAGGATGACAACCGCAGCCTTACCGATCAGGTTCTCGAGTTTGAAAAGGCTGTTATCGAAAAAGCGTTGATCGAGTGTGGCGGCAGCATCAAAGGCACCATGGAAGCCCTCAATGTGGCGAGGAAAACCCTGTACGACAAAATGCAGCGCTACAACCTCGATAAAGACGACTACAAAATCGACTAAAAAAAGCCCGGCAGCTTTTCAGGCTGCCGGGCTTTTCTCATGCTACAAGCATAACCGCTACTTGGTGATAATTTCCGGTCCCATCAGGGTTGTTGGTAACCAGGTCGATACCCATGGCACATAGGTAACGATGATCAAGAACAGGAACATC
Organism: Photobacterium sp. HL06; assembly: GCF_059552575.1. Classification (NCBI taxonomy): domain Bacteria; kingdom Pseudomonadati; phylum Pseudomonadota; class Gammaproteobacteria; order Vibrionales; family Vibrionaceae; genus Photobacterium; species Photobacterium sp. HL06. Next base: position 1,736,779 of record NZ_CM183914.1, on the reverse strand, counting down.
ACCCCTACCCATGGCAACGCCGCCTTGACGACATTCATCATCGACATATTGGCAACCCCGGCAGTGACAAACAAGTTGAGCCCTACCGGCGGGGTTATCATCCCTATTTCCATATTCACCACCATCATAATCCCAAGGTGGATCGGGTCGATTCCAAGAGCGATAGCAATTGGGAAAACCAACGGCGCGACAATAATCAGTAGACCCGATGGTTCCATAAACTGGCCGCCAATCAGCAACAGCACGTTAACCACTATCAAGAAGGTGATCGGCCCGAGCCCGGCAGACAACATCGATTCAGTGATCATCTGCGGGATCCGCTCTTCAGTAAGAACATGCTTTAGAATCAATGCATTGGCAATGATAAACAGCAACATAATGGTCAGCTTACCAGCGTCGTACAAGGTATTTTTCGTATCCTTGTGCACGAAAGTCTGAAACACTTTTACAACCGCAGGTTTGGTGTTGCCTTTCTCAGCAAAGGGACCCATATCCTTGTAGACAAAGTTGGCGATAAAGAACGCGTATACAGCCGCCACTGCCGCCGCTTCGGTAGGCGTGAAGATGCCACCATAAATACCGCCCAGAATAATTACGATCAACAACAGCCCCCAGCTTGAGTCCTTGGCCGCATCAATCGCTTCTTTCCAACCAACAAACGGCTGTTTTGGCAGTTTCTTGATCCGGGCAGCGATGTAGATGGCAATCATCAACATCACCCCGGCAAGCAAACCCGGGATCACCCCACCAAGGAACATCCGCCCGACCGAGACATCGGTTGCGGCCGCATACACAACCATAACGATCGACGGTGGGATCAAAATTCCCAATGTCCCGGCATTACAGATAACTCCAGAGGCAAATTCTTTCGAGTAACCGTTTTTGACCATACCGGCAATCACAATACTACCGATAGCAACAACAGTCGCCGGCGAGGAGCCGGACAGCGCCGCAAACATCATACAGGCAACGACTGAGGCCATAGCCAAGCCACCGCGGAACCAGCCCACCATTGCTATCGCAAATCGGATAATCCGCTTAGCAACCCCCCCCGTCGACATGAAGCTCGATGCCAGAATAAAGAAAGGGATCGCCAACAAGGTATAGTGTCCGGCAAAGGCGTTAAACAGGGTTTGGGCCACTGATGCCAAGGAGGCATCTGAGTGCATCAGCAAAAATAGTATGCTCGATAAACCCAAAGAAATCGCAATCGGCACACCTACCAGCATAAAACCGATCACCATCAGAAATAGAAACAAGATTTCCATGGCCTAGTGCTCCTTGCTATTTGATTGGTCTGGACTATCGTCGTGTGCTTTCAGTGCTTCCAAACCTTCCTCGGCTTCATGGCCAGCAATGAGGCGATCTAGCTTGCCCGTGGCTATTTGGGCAGCAATTTGGCTAAATCGAAACACCAGTAGCGCCATGCCGATCGGTAAGGCAGCATAGGGAATAAAGCGGGGTAGTTTTTCGTAACGCTCCCCTTCATTAAGCCAATCAGCCAAAAACTGTAGCATTTCCGGCATCGGGATATCATCGGTTTCATACCACGCCCGATCGGTAGCAAACGGATACCAGTAATTCCATGAGCCAATCAGCAACAGAACAGAAAATGCCAAGCAGCAGGTCACTGAAATCAAAGCCAGTGTTTTGCGCCAGCGCTCAGAAACCATATTGATGATGACATCAACACCAATATGAAAATGTTTTTTTACACCATACGATGCGCCGACCAAAACCATCCACGCAAACATAAATACCGTCAGTTCCAACGCCCATAAAATGTTGTCGTTTAAGACATAACGAAACACTACGTTGGCAAAGGTTAACAAGGTCATGGCGCCGAGGAAAAACGCAATCAAGGTCTCTTCAAGCACATCGGTAATGCTTCCAACCTTGGATAAAAAGGACTGTTCCATACAATACTTCACTTATCGTTATCACCAGATTGAGACTGGAGCCCTTTATCACAAAGGGCTCCGTTCAACGCTTACAGATTGGACGCTTTCGCTGCCTCAATCAGATCAGAGCCGACATCTTTCTCAAACTTACCCCATACAGGCTGAAGTACATTGACCCATGCCTGACGCTGAGCCGGGGTCAGCTGTCGGACATCTGAACCAGCCTCGATAATATTTTGCTTGTTAGCCAAATCAACTTTGGTTGATTCCGAGTTACGCTGTGTGGTCACTTCCTCAAGAATGGTTGCTAGCTGGTCGCGCACATCATCAGGCAGCTTCTTCCAGAAATCATTTGAGGTAACCACTAGGTAATCCAGCACACCGTGGTTGGTTTCGGTAATACCGTCCTGCACCTCGAAGAACTTCTTGCCATAAATGTTCGACCAGGTATTCTCCTGGCCATCGATAACCTTGGTCTGCAGGCCGCCATACACTTCTTTGAATGACATCTTCTGTGGATTAGCGCCAAGCTGCTCAAATTGTGCCACCAAGACATCGGAAGCCTGAACGCGGAATTTCAACCCACTGGCATCTTCTGGTGATAACAGCGGCTTATTAGCCGACATCTGTTTCATGCCATTGTGCCAGAACGCCAGCCCCTGGAGGCCTCGTCGGCGCATAGAGTTTTTCAGCTTGTCACCTGCTTCCGAGTTCTGGAAACGGTCGACAGCATCGATATCATTAAACAAGAAAGGAAGATCAAAAATGCGGTATTTCTTGGTGAATTTTTCAAACTTCGATAGCGAAGGTGCCGCCATTTGAACATCACCGTTTAAAAGGGCTTCCAGTACCTTGTTATCATCGTACAGGGTCGAGTTCGGGAACACCTGCATACACACTTTGCCGTTCATCTCTTCGTTAACACGCTTTTCCAGCAACGATGCCGCAATCCCTTTCGGGTGCTTGTCGGTATTAGTTACATGGCTGAACTTAATCACAGTCTCGCCGGGATCACAGTCAGCAGCGGCATTGAAGCTCATTAGAGCAAGTGCGGAAACAGATAATAGGGTAAGTGGCTTTAACATTATTACTCTCCTTGATTATGTAACAGCCCCGTCTCTGGAGACTGCATAACCACTTATCAGCAATATACAGGCCAAGCTATCACAAATAAATAACAACCCATTAACCACAAGGGCTGGCGAGAAATATTCACACACTTTATCGAGCACTCAAAATGTTCACGTTAGTCACTATGGGTGGGAAATGACACATGACAAAATCCATTTGGGTCATTTGTCACCACATGACAAAGCGTGTCAGTTAGCCAGCGCCTCTGCCTAATATACTTACACTGGTATATTGTTAACCCCCCTGGCAGGTATGTTGCTGTTAGTGATCACCGCTCATAAAACAACAAAAACCGCATCATGATGCGGTTTTTGTCTGCTTGGCTACTTACAACAATCGATCAGAAGGTGTAATCCAGGGTGATACCCCAGTTACGGCCAGGCTGCGTGCGGCTATCCACACCTTGGGTTGATGCTGTGACACCTTCAAGATCCTGGTACTGCCAGTATTTCTCGTCAAACGCATTGAACAGGCCGGCACGTAGCGTCAGTTCATTCACCGGACGGTAGTAAGCTGTCAGATCAACCACTGTATAGCTTGGCGCTTCAACATTAGCCTCGCTCCCATCTTCTGCTACTTCCCAGTCATTGGTAGATTTAGATGCCACCAAGGTGACATTCAGTGCACTACCCCACTGTTCGCTAGGCGCGTCGTAACCTAAACCCACGACGGTCGTAAACGGCGCAATTGTATTAAGTGTCTCGCCGGAGTTCTTGTCCTCACCATCGAGGTATGCCAAAGACAAGCGAGCGTATGAACCCATCGGTGCACCCAATGCCTCATCTAGCCACAGACTCCCCTTGAACTCGGCACCATAGATCTCAGCCGCGTCGATATTCTCATTGGTTGTAACATCTAAACCGCCTTCCTCGGTTGTCGTACTCTTAATGAAGTTTTTGTAGTCGTTATAGAACGCCGACAATTCAAGGGCACCCACACCGCTGCTCGCACGCAAGCCAATTTCATAAGACTGACTTTCTTCAGGCTTTAGGTTCGGGTTAGAGACGATCTTGTAGCCGTGAGCAGCATTGTCTTTGTCGTAGTAGAGCTCATGAATCGTTGGTGCACGGAAACCTTCACTGTACTGGACATAGGTGCTGAAGTTGTTATTCCAGTGATAAACCGCCCCCAGGCGCGATGTTAATGCATCGCTGTTATGCTCAAGTAAGCCTGAAGCACTCTCTGGTGTTGCTTTATAATCGTCGTAGCGAAGACCAGCAGTCACAACCAGTTTATCTTGCATGAAGAACATCTGATCCTGTGCGAAAACTGCACGTTTATCAGAATCAGACTTTGGCACTTCGGTCGGCCCCGGTGTAGTCGTACCATCGTCTAGAAAGTGATCGGTATAATCGAGCTCGAAAGAGCTGTCTGATGTAGAGACACCATACGTCAAGTCATGGCGGCTAGTTGCCAGCTGGATCTCTTTTTGTAGCTGGGCATCAAATTGGATACTCTCATCTGTGCCCGCCCTCGCCCGGTTACGGTTACCATAACGTCCGGTACGATCATAACTATCATGCTCAGTCTCGCTGCGGCTCCAGTTCAGTTTCCAGTCTAAAGTGTCAAAAATAGCATTGTCCGCTAACCACTCGTGCTCAACTCCCAGCCTTACACGCTCATCTTTATCGTCCGCACGAACATTGGTATAAACAAAACCAGGCATAAAGCCACCATCGTAGCCTTCACGAGATAATATTTGGCCATCAGCACTTCGGGTATAGTATTCACCCGTCAGGCCTACCCGGTTTTCATCATTGACCTGATAGAAAATTTTACCGAGAACATTATGTGAAGCGATATTAAACGGATCGGCCGCACCACGATCCGGGCCATCAATATCGGCACCATCGCCGTGAGCTTCTGTCTCATGGCCGTCACGATAGGTATAAATAAGCAACGATTCTAGGTCACCAGTGCGATTAGCTACCTCAATCGTTGCTTTATATTCCTCGCTTGCACTTGCGTAACCCGTTTTAAGGCCGACATGCGTATCATTTCCCGATCCCAGAAGATCCTCCGGGTTCTTGGTACGCAATAGCACAGTTCCACCTAAAGCATCACTACCGTACAGGCTTGATGACGGGCCTTTGTTAACTTCAATCGCTGTTAATGTATCGACTTCAAAGGTATTTGAGTTCTTACGCATAACATCAGCGCCAGGATTATATGAAGATGGCTGCTCAACACCATCAACCATCACTTTTACCCGGCTGCCACTCATGCCGCGTATAGTAAAATCCTCCATCCCAAAGCGACCACGGCCATTCACTGTGACACCTGGCTCGTACTTCAATGCCTGCTTAACATCAGAGGCAAGGTTCTGCTCTATATCTTCAGATGTCACTTTAGAGATACTCGCAGGCACATTTTTAATGCTTTGCTCTGAGCGGGTACCCGAAACAACAACTTCATCAAAAATTGAGATTTCTTCCTGGGCATGTAGTGATGATGACAGAGCCAGTACAACCGAGCTGGCAATGAAAGTGAGCTTGTAATTCATATTCCCTGCTTAAAATTAGTTTTATCAATTGGACAACGGCAAGGATTATTACAAACAATAATGATAATTACTATCATTATCAGCATGATTTAGATCAATTTTTTTGATTTTACAGAATGCTTAACGGCAAAAATTTGCTCGCATCTTCAACCAGCAAATTCATCATGGATTATGCTGCCACTTCATGACAACCACTTGAATGGACATAACAAGCAACACTTGCACAGATTTCGAACGAAACGGATTAGGAATGCGTTAAGTGCTGCTAATATAGATATTAAAACAAGTATTTGCTGATTTTACCTTGCTGGATATTCATTCCAATGTTAGTATCCGCGCTCGATTTAGGACATTGAGTAAGGTCGCATTACTCCTACGTCCGACTTAGTTAACTTAAAGAGTATTTAAGATGAAATTTGAAGCAGTAGTACGTACAGATCTAGGTAAAGGTGCGAGCCGCCGCCTACGTCACGCAGAGCAGTTCCCAGCAATCATTTACGGTGGCGAAGCAGCTCCGATTGCAATCGCTCTTAAGCACAGCGATGTTATCAACCAAATGGATAAGCCTGAGTTCTACGAAGTTATCACTCTAGTGATCGACGGTGTTGAAGTTCAAGTTAAGCCTCAAGACATCCAGCGTCACGCGTACAAGCCAAAAGTTGAGCACATGGACTTCAAACGCATCTAATTGCGGGTTCATACTCTTCAAAAAAGCGCCTTCGAGGCGCTTTTTTTTATCTGCTATTTAATCACATTCATTCATCAAACAACGATTGCTGCGAGCTAACTTCTTGCTCAGGCAGCGGCGGCTCCTGGTTAGCCTTATTTCTTCGCATCACCCTCAAATAGCGCTGACGACATAAACGTAGGCTATTTCGCTGTTGATCGGCAGTCATTTTTTGCCAGTTAAAACGTTCTTCCCGGCTTCGTAGGCAACCTTTGCAGTAACCACGCTCATTAACCTGGCACACCCCAATACATGGGCTAGGAATTGAGAAAAAATCGAGTTGCTCCATCCTACCCTCCCCACATTCAATACCTCAATTGATAATAAGCAGAACAAATCACAACGTCCACTTTTGGTACTCATAGTGAGAGCACAGGCCAATCGCACGTTGTTATTTCACTGCGTTTTAACTTCTACATAGAGTAAAGCACTACAGGAAAACAAAATATAGGATGTTATATGAAGCATCAAAATGCTTGAATATTCAACTAAGTTGCAAAGCTATCTCCAATTCTGGTACTGTTTTCAAGGTTATCAGGACTGATAGCTTGAATATTTATTAACGTAGCCCGGACTTTATATTCTTAACTACGTTTACCAGGAGGGAACCATGGATTTTTTTGTACCATCGACGTCTAGCCCAGCACAGGCCGAATCTGTTTTTTCATCAATTGCCAACCATGTATCAGCCCCTGCTCAAACGCAGCGCGTCTTCAAACTTGAATGGCAACATGAAGGAGAAGCCTGCAGCTGCGAAATCGGCAAGCCTCTACCAGCAGTCTTTCGTACCGATGAAACTATACTAGCGATCTACGATTGCGGTGATGTTTATAAAGTCTGTACTCCTAACCGCGGTGCGATTAAGTTTGATCCTATTCATGCTGTTAAGACCGCAGTTGTAAGCGTCGAATACTTCAACTGATCTAATCTGATCATGCAAGATCATAAAAACGCGCTCCTCAGCGCGTTTATTACGGCTTTCTCTGTGAAGTGTTGCAGCCCTGCCGAACTAAAACAGCCCCATCTGGGGCGCGGTGATCTCATCAAAATGTTTACCGATAAACGGTAAGATCCCGTCGGCAACCGGTTTTAATTGTTTCTCGAGGTAATGGTTATAGTCGATCGGGCTCTGCCTAAACTCATTGGGTTCAGCACCCGAGGTGGTAAATAGGTACTCAATCACCCCTTTGTTTTGGTATTGCAAAGGGCGGCCAAGTTTAGCATTCATCTCATCAGCCATACGGGCTGCTCGTACCTGTGGTGGGATGTTCTTCTGGTACTCGTTAAGATTCCTTCGAAGACGCTTTCGATACACCAACTGATGATCATGATCCCCTGCTAGCGTTTTGCTCACGTAATCCCTGATGTATTCATCCGGATCTTGGTCATGGAACACCATATCGTACAGTGTTTGTTGGAACTCTTGCGCTAATGGTGTCCAATCAGTCCGTACCGTCTCTAATCCTTTGAATACCATCTTCTCATTGCCAGCATCAACCACCAGCCCCGCGTAACGTTTCTTGGAGCCCGTATCAGAGCCCCTAATGGTCGGCATTAAAAACTTCTGATAGTGCGTTTCGTATTCAAGCTCTAAATAACAATCAAGGTTATAGTCATCTCTTAGGCGTCTTTGCCACTCAGCGTTAATACGGTTAACCAGGTGATCGCCCACCGTATCGGCTTCATCCTGAGTGTGGCTCTTACCTAAAGACACAAACACGGAGTCAGTATCGCCATAGATAACTTCATACCCCTGCTCTTCGATCATTTCTTTGGTGCAAGAAAGTATTTCGTGTCCACGCATCGTGATCGACGATGCCAAGCGGTGATCAAAGAAGCGACAGCCAGACGATCCTAATACACCATAGAAAGAGTTCATAATGATCTTGATCGCCTGGGAGAACGCTTTCTCACCATCTCGTTTGGCCTGATCACGCGCTGACCATAGATCTTCGATCATCTTTGGCAAAAAATGTTTTTCTCTATGGAAACGCCCGCCTCGAAAGCCGGCAATGGCCTGATCATCCTCTTTGCCCTCTTCTAACTGAAGACCTTCCACCAGCCCCATCGGGTCAATCCGAAATGAGCGAATAATCGATGGGTAAAGCGACTTGAAATCCAACACCAATACCGAATTATATAAGCCGGGTCTTGAGTCCATCACATAACCGCCAGGACTGGCAATCCAGTTCTCGCTATCTAGGCTAGGCGCCACATAGCCAGTCCTATGAAGCTGAGGAAGGTATAAATTGGTAAAAGCTGCTACCGAGCCACCAATTCGATCCAGCTCGACACCGGTTAAACGGCTACGCTGAACAGCAAAGTCCAACAAATGCGTATACTCAAAGATACGTGTGACCAGTTTGCAGTCCTGCAGGTTATAACGCGCAAGAGAAACCTTATCGTGACGAAACATTTGATTAATTTCATCCATCCGGTCATGGACATTATGGATCTGCTTGCCTTCTCCCAATAACTCTTGCGAGACCGACTCTAGCGACCAAGAACGAAAGTTATAGGTGGCCGTTTTCAACGTATCAATACCATCGAGTACGACCCGGCCCGGTATAGTAATGAAGCCTTGATTGGGGTTCTGCGTCGATTGCCGCCAATGCGGAGTCTGTTTCCCCCGTCCTATTCGCAAACTGAGCGTGTTCCACTCAGCCCGCTTGAGCAACAGGCGAAAATCAAAATCGATCACATTCCAGCCAATCACAATATCGGGATCAAACTGAATAAACCAAGACTCCAAGGCCAGCAGCAGGTCTTTTTCTGAGGCAACCCACTGAATCCAGCTTTCTGCTGGCGCCTCTGCTTTCGGCTCTCCGACCATAATGACACGGCTATCCATGTCACTATGCAAACCTACTGAATATAAAACCCCTTTTTCAGAACATTCTATATCTAGCGAAACGACTGAAAGCTGGGGAATATAATCCGCTGCCTTTGCTTTTACCTGCTGGAATTCCACATAGCCCGCTTTTTGTTGACTATTTCCGGTAAAGGCTATGCCACCGCGAATGAAGCGCTCCATTAAATAACGATCCGCCAACCGAATGTCAGCTTCAAAAGCTTCGATACCTTCACCACGCAGTAAAGTGGTCAGCTGCAAACTGTCGCGTACTGTTTGGCTATAACAGGCATACATTGGCTTGTGCTGAAAGCTTTTCAAAGGCAACGAGCGCCAGGTCACGGAGACATTAGCAGCACGAAGGATACTTTCAGCATGTGGGTAGTCATCATTGACAATAAAACAGACCGGCTTGTCCCCTTGAACAATCAAGCGACATGGCCCCTGAGCTGTTTTAACCCATAATACGATCTCTGTTTGACCGCGTAAGTCTCGGCTTTGCCTTGTCAGCACAAAGCCCGTTGATTGAGTTTGCAAAAATACCTCAAGCACAACATAAAATATTCAGAAGTAACATAGAGGTTACCTCAATAAAGATTAACCAATCTTACGATCAATTTTATCAAACTCTGACACTATCCATCCGCCAAACGAGTCAATCATAAACAATGCTGCTTTCTTAGGCACCTGGGTACGGCTTGCTAAAATAAACAAACGCTCAATTTCCAACTCTTTTTCTGGGTAATATTTAAGGAAAGCCTCAGCGCATTGCTCTATCGACAGCGCCAGAGCCTGCTCTCGGTGCATCACCAAAGAGAAGCAGCTCCAGAGCATCTTCTTAGCGATATGTTCACAATAGTCCAAGTAATTCTGAATCACTTTTGTTGCCATGATTTTCTGTCGGTAGTCGTTCAGTTCGTCCTTAATATCACCGTTAAGTGATTTGGCAATATCCCAACTCGCCTCGAAACTGCCAAAACGGGTTGACAGATCATCCCCGTATAAGCAGATACAACAGTGCTTAAGCCAAAATCCCCAGGTAAAAATAGATGCAACTGATAACACCTCATCGATATTCCCGACTTTTAAATCCACAACCGGTACAACTGGATAATGGGAAGGTATCCGCCAGCGTATTGTACTCAAAACCGATTGTTCTGATGCAGTAAGGGGCCGCTTCACAATAACGGTCAGGTTTAAATCTGACTTTCCTGCCTTGGCTTCCCGACGGGCAACGCTGCCGTAAGCATAGATACTATGCAGGGTATCGCCTAAACCAGCTTTCAACTGTTTCACGGCCCCCAGCAAGACAGGTAAATATTCATGTTGAAAAGGCGTTTCGCCATCAAGTACCGGTAGAGCTCTCGCCACACATTCTTCCTTCAACGGATTTGTCATACACTATCATTCAGTTACAGGTCTCCCTGTCAGGCGTATTCTACCAAATCATTACTTTACTGATCGAACATTCTCAGCAGAATACTAACAGCCATACCATTCGCCAGATCTACACAATTACCAATTTATTCTTACGATGGGTATAATACAGCCTCACTTAATACCAGAGATTTATGTAGTTCATGGATACATCAAACCTGATTTCTTACGACGACGTTATTGATGCGGCTTACGATATTTTTCTTGAAATGGCTGCTGACAGCCTAGAGCCTGCAGACGTTATTCTGTTTACCGCACAATTTGAAGATCGCGGCGCGGCTGAGATAGTCGAAACCAAAGACGACTGGGCTGGTCATGTAGGTTTTGATGTCGACAAAGAAGTTTTTGCTGAGGTACGCATCGGCCTTGTGAATGAAGACAACGATGAGCTAGACGATGTATTTGCACGCATGCTTGTAAGCCGAGATCCAGAGAACAAGTTCTGTCACATTCTTTGGAAACGCGATTAAACCGCAGAAAAACACCTGTTAACGAAAAGGCGGAGCAAATGCTCCGCCTTTTCTTTTACCTACAATAAACACGCTCTGGTAATTATTACGCCAACACGGGTGTATCTTGCTGCAGGCTACGCCGTACCCATAGCAAGCTAATAACCACCAGCACTGCCATCACTGTCATTACAGCGCCAAGGCTGTACTGATCTTCAGCACGCATTAGTGATGCCGCCAATGTCGCCAAACCAGCCCCTAGATTCTGAAGGCCTCCCAGAACAGCCCCCGCCGTACCGGCATGATGCGGAAAGGGTTGAATTGCTGCCGTTGTTGCTGCGGGAAATAGAATGCCTGCACCAATAAAGTAAATAAAGGCACCGCCAATTAATGAGCTCACGGTGACGAGCCCAGCCATACCTGGAATAAGGATCGCCAGTGCACCCGCAATGATCGCCAGCATCCCCAAATACATTACACGGGCATTACCAAGCTGCTTAACTAACATTGATGATAACCAGGATCCCGCCAGATAGCCCGGCAATGGTAATACGAACAACCAGCTGACTGTTTTCGGATCTAGGTTGAGCACACTCCCCAATAGTACCCCCGCTGCCGCCTCAAATACGGCAATACCGGCAAAAGTAGCGATCAAGCAAAGTACATAACCCTGAAATCGACGGTTGCTCAGTACATAACGGTAACTCACCCAAACTCGCTCCGAGCGGCGATTCTCAACAGGCAATGTCTCCGTAAACATAAACATCATGGCTAAGGTAACAATCGCGCCGAAAACCAATAAGAAGATATAGCTGGCGGTCCAGTCAAACGTTGCCGACAAATAACCACCCAGCACCGGGGCAATGAGTGGTGAGAAAATCACCCCCATGCTCACAAGACTATTCGCGCGATGCAAATCAGCACCATCATAGCAATCGCGAGTAACAGTCCGGCACATCGCGCCACCACAACCTGTACCTAAGCCCTGAACAAAGCTGGCAAGCAAAAACAACTCGAACGACGGAGCCACTAAAGCCCCAAGCGTGCCAATAAGGAAGATGACCATACCAATAATGATCACCGGACGGCGACCAATTCGGTCTGATAACGGGCCATAGATAAACTGAGAGAGGCCATATGGAATAAGGTACGCCGCCATAACGGCTTGCAGATAAGAAGACTTAACGGCAAAGAACTCCGACATTGCAGGGATCGATGGCACATACATTGTTTGTGTCATCTGACCAGCTGCAGCCAGAATGATTATTAAAAATAACAGTTTTGCCATGTTAGCAGAAGAAGATTGCTGAATCACAACCTGTACCCTCATCACAGAATAAAATAAAGAAAATTTGTTGTACCTTGAAAAAAACCGCCTAGGATCAGGATAAAACACCGAATCTAAGTGACTGATAAAAAATAACTCTTAGTGAGTATGAAACTCAGATTCAAGCTCGGTTTTAGGTGCGATGATAGTAATCGGGAAACCATTATCAGGCAAGGGTTTAGCGTGCTACTAAGCACGAGACTTTATTATGATTTGGATTAGCAAAACTAATGGATTTTAGTTTAATATGATTTACTGCGCTTATATCAATAATGAGTATGAAGCTACGCTATCGTAGAGGCTGGGGTCGATAACCTGGACTCGATAACATCAATACAGAGCCGGACCAGTAACGGCAAGGAGCTATTGAAGGCATGCATAGCGTAAACAGACGTTGGAGCTAGGTAGCTACCCGGGATCGCTTCTTTCAGGGATCCGGCATGTTCTCGCTGGCTAAAAATAAATTCAGGGACAATACCTAGACCCGCCCCGGCTTCTATTAGTGCCAGCGATGTTGGCAGTGAATCTGCAAATCGGGTTGGGTGCAACATTAACGTCACCGGCTCTGCCTGTGATTGATGATGGAGGTGATGCACCACATATTTACCTTGCCAGACATTTGCCACATAGTCGCAGGCTGACAGCTTTTCCGATAAGTCATCAGAATAATCGAGTAGCTCGCCAAACTGACTGATATATTCCGGTGAACCGCACAAGACATCCCTAAACTGGCCAATACGGCGCTGACGATAACTGCTCGAAGACGATTCACCAACACGGACGGCAAAATCAATACCATGCTCGATAATGTCAATCCGCCCGTCATCAGCCACTAAATGAGGGATAATCGCAGGGTAGACAGAAACCAGCTCACCGATAGCCGGGGCAACAATACTTCCCATCAATGCGTGCGGTGCAGTAATCGTTACCGAACCTGTTGGCGTCAGTTGGCTTTCCCTCGCCCCTTCCCATGCCTCCTGTGCAAGCTGATTCATCTGCTGACACTTCTCATAGAACGCCGCTCCGGCAGGTGTTAGGGTCTGCCTGCGAGTCGTTCTTTTCAGCAGCATGATACCTAGCTCCTGCTCCAGCACTTTCAGGTGCTGGCTGATCACCGATTTTGACAGGCTCAGCTCCTCTGCAGCAGCACTTATCGAGCCACGCTCGACAACTTTGGCAAATACAGCCATATGGCGTAGGTAATTCATAGTATTGTTCAGTTTTATTAAACAGTATTTACATATTACTCTGTTTTTCTCAGCTAATATCTTTTTTATGCTTATCTCATCCAACAAAAACCGAGACAACGTGGGGAAAACAGGATGACAACTCAAGTACCAAACACCTTCAAACATGGCATTGAACTATGGAAAAAATCGTTTAATCAACAGGATGCAAGTGGATGCGCCGCCCAGTACTCGCCCAATGCCGTCATGCATGCCCGCCCATTTGGGACATTTACCGGCACTGAAGAAATACGCGCGTTCTGGCAAAACATCATCGATTCAGGCTATCGAGACGTTGAATATCAAAACACCAGCTGGGAGCAAAAAGATAGAAGCTGTTTTATTCTGCGCTCTGAATGGACGATGAATAAAGGCTTTGGCGTCGTTCATGAAGAGCACTGGGTACTGCAGGCAGATGGGACTGCGAAGTTAGAATATGATGACTTTGAAGTGCTGGGTGAGCGGTAGGTAACGTGCCTCGATTTCTTCGCGTCAATGTCGATGTCGATGTCGATGTCGATGTCGATAAAAAATACTACACCAATAAATGAAAACCCCGTTCAAACGGGGTTTTTATCTATCTAGTCAAAATTAAACCGATGCTTACCGCGGCTTGCTTTTGTCCTCAGGTAACTTTCGTTACCGTCTTTAACATGCGCCTTGGTGCCGACAACTTCAGAGATAGTAATACCTAGCGACTCTAGCTCATTAATCTTCTTAGGGTTGTTGGTGATCAAGCGGATCTCCGTAACCCCCAATGCTTTCAGCATCAACGCCGCTTCAGTAAAGTCACGCAGATCATCACCAAAACCTAGGTGGTTATTGGCTTCATAGGTGTTCATACCCTGGCTCTGCAATTCATAAGCATCGATTTTATTGTACAAACCGATGCCCCGGCCTTCCTGGCGTAAGTAAAGCAATACACCACCCTGCTCACCCATTTTTGAAAGCGTCTCGTCAAGCTGCTCACCACAGTCACAACGTGAAGAATGGAATACATCGCCAGTCAAGCATTCGGAATGCATTCGGACCAATGGGGGTACAGATTGTTTATCAGCATCTTGAAAAATCAGGGCAACATGCTCTTTACCTGACTCAAGTCCGTTAAAAGAAAGCAGATCTGCTGCTATGTCACTGTTCAAGCCGACTTTAAAAGGCACTCGCGCCCTTACATTAACCATGTTGTTCCTAAGTACTTCTGAATTGCCGTTATGGGAATACGAGAACCAGCGAACGATTCACCTGACGCTAAATCGTGGTAGGTTTTGGCACTGCAGCCGCAACCCCATAAAAGCAGATAACCTTACTAAATACTCAATTGCCATAATACTCTGATCTTAAAGTACTTGTATGGAATTTGAGCACTCCTCTTTATTGCTTAGATGATATCTAAAATTATTACACTAAAACAGCATTACAGCACTTCTTGTTGCGATAGCGACCAGGTTGTTACTTTTAGTATGGCCGTTACCAACAATATAAATTGTTATAATATAACATTTATCGCCACATCTCATTATGCATTAGATTTCAAAGATTGAAAAAGCAATTATTTCAGGCCATAACGAGATTCAAGCTTAGAATGAAGAAAAGTACATGCCGAGAGAAGTGTAAAACAAATCACCGCCCCCATAATGATGGCCATACGTTGCCAGTCATCCCCCATTATCATTCTGGTCATCAGCATCTGATAGGTTATCTGCATCCATGTGAGTGCTGCAGCAATCAAACTAAGCTGCATAGCTCTGGCGATCAGAGGCCGCTTCACCCCTAATATCACAGGAAAAACGATCAATACTACGAAAAAAAGCACATTCCCCATGCGTAAAAAGTGGGCACCTAGTAACCAGAAACTCAGCACCACAGGGAGCAGCAAGCCCAGCTGTTTGTAGGATCCTGTTTCTTTATTCATTTTTACCCCCAACCTTAAAGTTGCAATATATATACAACTTTAAGATCCAAAAAGCCAGTTACCGGTAACATGTCCCCCAGAATACTCTCGCGGCCCTTTCGCGACAGGAACAACTCATTACGGCAGCTGTTCTAACTCATCAGCAAGCAAAATCAACTTCGATAAGATGCGTTGGCCATCAGCACGCAAGCCATTATGCTCATATTCATTAGTCATCCAAGCGCTCGACTTTGCAGTCTGCGCTAAGGTCTCACGGCTATAATCAAACTCAACATACATGTCTTCGACATACACTGCCGCAGCAACCGGGACCTTATTGTTGGCGAGTTGCTCAAGATCATAAAGCTGAGGCCAATCTGATTTATTAGCCAGTATGTCGGCAGCGGCTTGTAGCGGTTTCAAGCTTTCCAGCTGCTCAAACATCCATGGATAAACCATTTCACCCGTGAAACAAAAATCCTTGCCTGACTCATACTGGCATTGCGGGTACTCAGAACGTATACGGTGAGCCGACCAGCGGGACGCCGTATTCTGGCAATAGATAGCTTCATGCAAAATGGCATAGATTGGATTGGTCTGGTAAGCCTGCTCAGCCAACATTGTATTAAGGAAGCTATAGCTTAGCTGGGGCTTGCCACCGACCTCAACAAAGGCCTCTTCGAGCAAGTAGTACATCGCTGCATTTGCCCCGCTCCGCCCAAGATTAATACCAATTAACTGGAACTGCTCAACGGTGAAGATCTGACCGTTTGGCAGCCTGACTTCATTAGCCAGCAAGTATTCGGCAATCTGGTTACATATCTGCTGGGCTTGCGGAAACTCGTTAAAGAACTTGTTGTTCTTATCCAGAACACGCTGATAGGTTGCCCGATAGACTTCATCTGCATGATGGCTCAATGGCGGGATCCCACCCGTTATATAGGCTCTCGACAGGCTTTCAGGGTAATAAGAAAGGTAATGCAAGGCACAAAAGCCTCCAAAGCTCTGACCCAGCAATGCCCACTTATCAACACCGAGCTGCTCACGAATGGCTTCGGCATCACGAACAATGTTGTCTGCCCGAAAAAGGGAAAGGTAAGCCACTTGTTCGCCAGGACTTTTGTCTGCCAATGTTTGCGCACTAACAACTTGACTGTTACCTGTCCCACGCTGATCCAGCAATAGCACCCGATATTGCTGCAGCGCCCGCTTTAGCCAACCGCTATTCGCATCAGGGCGGGGAGAAGGAAAACCTGGACCGCCCTGCAGGTATACCAACCATGGCAGTTCAGCACCTTGTTTTTCTTTCAGCACCACCTCCCTGGCAAATACTGTCACTTTTTCTCCAGCTTGATTGTCATAATCAAGCGGTAAAAGAAACTGATGCGGTCGGCACAGCATGTTGTCGACGAAATGAGCTGGCTGCACTTTAATCTCCCTATTTATTAGATTGTTATTTATTGGCCTTTATCCATGATTTTACCTAAAGAACTCAACGCTAACCATCGATTGCACTCAAAGTGTATCGGGATGTACTCGCACAAAAGTTTCAATTGGCTGAATTTGAAGGGTTTTCAAATTTGAGTATTAGTTTCTGGTCAGCACGTACTACATTATCAGTCAGAAGAAAGTCATCGGCACACGCCTATTTTGCCGATAACATCGTGAATTAGATGCTGAATTAAGCATCCACACCTTTTTTGCGCAACTTCAATTGTTATTTATTTCAAAAGCTCTAAAATTGCACGGTTTATTATTTCTGGCCTGATCTTGAGCACAGCTCTCGGGCGGATCTATTTTATTCAGTCTTACAGCATGTGACGCTGTACTCGGCGCAGTAAAGGAAACAACATGATTCAAGTAGTTGGGCACAAAAACCCTGATAGCGATAGCATCTGTTCAGCACTAGTTGGTGCAGAGCTTCTTAAAGCACGTGGCCTGGAAGCTAAAGCGGTTCGTCAAGGCGAACTAAACCGCGAAACTCAGCACATCCTGGAGCAAGCGGGTGTTGATCAGCCTGAAATGTGTACTGGCGTTGCAGGCGAGAAAGTCTGGCTTGTTGACTACTCAGATCTTGCACAAGCTCCTGATGATATCGCTGATGCCGAAATCGTAGGTATTGTTGATCACCACCGTTTAGGTGATGTGATGACGGTTAATCCACTGGAAGCTTGGATCTGGCCTGTAGGTTGTACTTGTACCATCATGTTCAACCTATTCAAGATGGAAAACACTGAAGTCACACGTGAGCTTGCAACACTAATGATGTCTGCAATCCTAAGTGATACTGTTGGTTTCGCTTCTCCAACTTGTACTCAAAAAGATAAAGATGCAGTTGCTGAACTAGCACCTCTTGCTGGTGTTGAAGATCTAGACCTGTTCATCAAAGAGCTTCTAATTGCGAAAACTGATATCCAGGGTCTATCTGCTGCTCAACTAGTAGATAAAGATCTTAAAGCTTATCCATTCAACAACCGTGATGTTGTTGTTGGCCAGATCGAACTTGCGACTCTTGAGCAAGTTGACAGCATGATCGGCGAGCTAGAAGCTGACCTACAGCGCCGCTGTGACGAAGAAGGCCTGGCAATGGCAGCACTTATGCTTACAGACATCACGACAAGCACAACACGCCTACTATTCAAAGGTGAGTGGAATGCAACTCTTGAGCAGTTCACAAACGATGGTGTACTGATGATGGAAAACACACTAAGCCGTAAGAAACAAGGCTGGCCGTGGCTACAGAAGGTGTTGGCGTAACCTTCCCTTTGTAAACCAATTAATTAAAAAGGAACGCCATGGCGTTCCTTTTTTAATCGCCCCTAATACCAAATCGAATAATTTAGCGCCTAGGTGTTAACGCTGTTGTTTCATTGAGTATTTCAGAAAAATGTTCAACAAACTGGCGACCAACAACCTTCCCTTCCCGGTAGTCTACTTCAAGATCATCCTTATCACTCAACAAGGCCCGGCTTCTTAGTGATCGTTCCGGGGCAATTTGGATCACCTTCAGGCCATCCGGAGGGTTAAGCAGAAAATTGTTCAGCTCATCATAGGTCCGATAGTAACGGTTTAGCATTTCAATGATCTCTGAGCTCTTCCCTTTCCCGGTTATCGACAAAAAACGCTCGATATTATCAGGTGACAGTAATCTCCAGTTGCTGTTCCTCGGGGTAATGATCTGTCCGCTGTCTTCATCCGGTTCGAGTTGTTGAAGATCCGGTTTGTCAGATGACTTATCGTTCCAAAGCTTCCACTGATCGAAACGTTGAGTAAGATCACTATGGATTGCCTTTACCTTGTCCAAGGATTGGTTCAGGCTCAGCTTCTCAATATATTCCGGCAATGCCGTTTCAATTTTCTCCCGCCAGTCATTAAAAGTCCCGGCTTCTTCGTCCACATTTTGAACGGGTTCGGTACGGACAACAACAACCAAGTCAGCACCACGCTGCCATGCTTCTATAACAGGCACAGCCGCACTGACGCCTCCATCAACCCACTCCAGATCGCGCAAGTTGACAGGCTGGTTATAGATTACCGGTATCGCGCAAGATGCACGTAACACTTCACGCCAGTCTTTTTGGTACATCGGCAGATAGATATCCTGAAGAGTGTCTTTCCGTGTCGCGCAAGCCAGTGCTGAGCGGTGCCTCAGTACCTGACGTGCTGTCGCGATATCAAGCTGCAGTGAGCCGCCGGGCGCAACAGTTTGTAGCGCCCAGTCCAGGTTCATTGATTTTTGCTTACTCAGATATTTGTAAAGATTGAAGAACTCATTGTCGGTGGTGTAATCGACAATAAAGTTATAACCAAACTCTGGTTGGCGGCTGATAAAAGAAGAAAGGTTCAGGGCTCCTGCCGAGGTGCCGACATAAAGCTCAAATGGATCAAATTCTGCTTCAAGGAAGGCGTCGAAAACCCCCGCGGTAAAAATACCCCGCTGTCCCCCTCCTTGCACAACCAACGCAATTTTTTTCTTTTTTACGTTAAGCAGTTGCGTTGAGAAGGCGTTAACAAGCTGTAAATCTAAATCACTCAAACTAAACGGCAGATGATTCTTCATAGTCTACTCACATCAAAGAGTACGAGAACTCACTGTCGACAGTGTACCATCCTTAGTTTAACTGAAACGGAACATCACTCTAAATAACCCCTAGTTTATTAATCAGTTATGCAGTAACTGAGATAATTCCGAAGCTCAGTATTACCGTCAGCGCAACAGCGGCAGTGAAAAGAGCTAGTTTTAAATCAAATTCCATACTTATATCCCTAATCTATGCAATGTTTTAACATGACTTTAACTCTAGTTTAGGGGGAGTTCATGCTTATGACTAATTAAAAAGCATTATTTTCAGATTACTGTCACAATTAGATATACATTGAATCAAAGGAATAGAGTCGAACAATGAAGCTTTCGATAATTGCAACTCTCATTGGTACTGCCCTTGCCACCTTCGTTTCAACGCCAGCTTTTGCTGAGAATACTGTCCATTTAACACCGTATATAGGTTATAGCTTTACGGACTCTTTCACCGACGAGAACGGGATAAAGATCCGAACCGAAAGCGATCCGCATGTCGCACTTGCTCTTGAAACCAATATGGATCTCGGCCGAGTAGGATTGTTTGTCAGCCATCAACCTAACGAGGTTAAAGATATCCAAGGTGACGGCTCGTTTACCTATGTGCATTTTCAAAGCTCTCTTCGATACAACACCTCTACTAATTTTGACGCACTTTTCGGAGCCAGCCTTGGCGGCACAATTGTTGATGCATCATGGACCAATGAAGATCTGCTATTCTCTGCCGGGCTCTACGGCGGGGCCGAATACCGAATCAACAATAGCACCAAACTGGTATTTGAAGGTCGCTGGCTTTCCAACCTGATTGACAGCAACTCATCTGCGATTTGCCAGCTCCCCACAGGGGATGAAACATGCCTAATTCGCTTTGATTCAAAATGGTTCAGCCAACTGCAAACAAATATCGGTATTACCTTTTCTTTTTGAGCATTTATTCTAAAGGCTGGATTATCTAGCCTTTTCTCTCCTGACTACCCTTAATAGCTATATTTTGGTGATTTATCAGTCACAATCTTCCGCTCATAAAAATAAAATTAACCCCTACCATAATTCGCCCGAGCAGTTGATTCCTCTGTATCACGGTTAAGCCTGCTCTATCTTCATACAGCAAAGAGCCAATATCGCAAAAGTTAACACTAGTGAACCATACCATTAACAAACCCATAGTCTATTGCTTTACATTTTTTCTCTGGTTAATCTCAACTCATTAACGTGGTCTTTCAATCCAGATCCCACGTTTCAGGATGTAAAAATCCAGCATAATTCACTTAAATTCATCTGTTTCATAGAGAAATGCAGTACATAAGGAGATGTTTATGAAACGCGAACAATGGGGCTCTCGCGCAGGTTTTATCCTTGCAGCAGTAGGGTCTGCAATCGGCCTAGGAAACATTTGGCGTTTCCCGTATATGGCTTACGAGAACGGCGGCGGCGCATTTTTTATTCCATACCTTTTCGCCATGTTAACTGCCGGTATTCCATTTATGATCATGGAGTTCAGTCTTGGTCATAAGCTTCGTGGTGCTGCACCCCGCGCATTTTCCAAGATGGGCGGTAAACTAGAGTGGCTGGGTTGGTTCCAAGTCTTTATTGCGGCTATCATTGCTGTTTACTACGTTGCAGTTATCGGTTGGGCCATATCCTACCTAAGCTACTCGTTCACCCAGAGTTGGGGAAGCGATACCAACGGTTTCTTCTTTGGAGAATACCTACAGTTAGGTGATAACTCCCCTAGCAAACTTGGCAGCCTGCAGCTTCACATTGCGCTCCCAATGGCAATTGCCTGGGCGATTACTTTTGCAGCAATCTTTACCGGTGTTAAAGGTGGTATCGAGCGCGCCAGCAAAATCATGATGCCCCTGCTGTTCCTGATGGTTCTAGGCCTGATCACCCGTATCGTGTTCCTACCTGGTGCACTAGACGGTCTAAACTACCTGTTCCAGCCTGATTTCAGCAAAATCCTGGATGCCAAGGTATGGTCTGCCGCTTATGGTCAAATCTTCTTCACCCTGAGTGTCGGGTTTGCCATCATGATTGCATACTCTAGCTATCTGCCAGAAAAATCAGATATCAATAACAATGCCTTCATGACAGTGTTAATCAACTGTGGTTTCTCAATCACTGCTGGTGTTCTGATCTTCGGTGTACTTGGCTACATGGCTCAAGAGCAAGCCAAACCATTAACCGAGGTGGTATCCGCAGGGGTTGGTCTGGCGTTTGTAACCATACCAGCAGCCATTAACCTGCTACCGGCTCCGTATATTCTTGGCCCACTGTTCTTCCTGGCATTGGTTGTAGCAGGTTTGAGCTCACACATTTCGATCATCGAGGCGGTAACCGCTGCCATCATCGACAAGTTGAACTGGTCACGTAAGAAGGCGGCTTCTATCGTGTGTGGTGTCGGCTTCGCGGCTTCAATGGCCTTCGCAACCAACGGTGGCCTGCTACTACTCGATTTGGTGGATTACTTCATCAACAACGTTGCACTGCTGACAAGCTGCTTGATTGAACTGGCTGTTATGGGCTGGCTATTCAAGATTGCTGATGTACGTAGCTACGTGAACAACATCTCTGAGTTCAGCATCGGCAAATGGTTCGAAGTATGTATCCGCTTCCTAAGCCCTGCAATGCTGGCTGTTATTCTAGGTACAAACCTAGTAAACACATTCAACGATGGTTACGGTGGCTACGCAATGTCAGACCTGCTGCTACTAGGCTGGGGACTGGTTGCTGCAATGTTTGTTGTTGCTGTTCTTATCAACCTGGCATCTAAACCACAAACCCATCAGGAGGCATAATTATGACATTCGGTGCTATCATCATGATGTTGTTTGGTTTTGGTATTACATGGGGTGGAGCAGCATATTGCATCTCTATAGCCATGAAGAAGCAACGCCAACAACAGTAATATTTACTCAATACCGTTAAAAAGAGGCTCCGCTTAGGAGCCTCTTTTTGTTGTCAGTGGTATAACAGTTCCCCGTTTGCTTCGCCTTACGCAGTTACCTACAGTCACCTGAATGGAGACAAGGTACAAGGTTTAGGCAAAAAATTTGTTAGTCATGATTCATTCCAGTAAAGAATCCTTTTCCTTATTTCAATCATGCCGTTACAATCACTTCCCACAAAGAAATTATAATTAACAAAAGTCACATTCAAGGAAAGGCAATGAAGTTACCTGCTGTTTTACTCTCTCTCGCTCTACTTCCAACCTCGGTATTGGCTTCTTCCACCAGTTGTGAAAGTGATAAATACCATCAGTATGTCGATGCTTCTTTATCTTGGTATCAAAGCCTGGTTGATCTGGCTGTCAAGAAAGATGAAGGGCTTGAAGAAGTCGGAAAATGGTTTCTTGAAGGTCGCAAGCACCATTTTGAACTGAACCGAGAAGCGGTTGACTGGTATTTGGCAAACGATAAAGATCAGCTTGATCTTACCCAGCCGATAGAATCATGGTTGAAACTGAGCCAGCAAGACGTAAAAGCCCTTTCTCAACAAGATAATGACCTGGGTCACTTTGCAAAAAAATCCTTTGATGATCGCCAAAGCAAACCGCACGCAAAGAACTATGAATTACGTAGTGCATTTGCCGATCTGCTGACCCATCCGGGTAACATTGATAAGCCCTTAAATGCGTACAATGAAAAAATGAACGCGATTGCAGCCATTGAGTGTAAATAAACCATAATACTAGCCACCGGGGTTGTGACTGCATTCCCGGTGCAGCCCCTTCCCCTGTTGTTTTTTTATTCCATACTCCGCATCGTTTTTATTTTAAATTGATGATTTGACCTTTCATTGACATCGCGTATTCTAGGTTGACGTATAAGTGGCTTTTTATTAGTAAAGTCATAACCTTAATGTAATTATGGCTTTCGCAAGGAGCAATAATGAAGCCTTTCAAACTGTGCCTGCTAGCCAGTATTGTTTCAACAACGGCACTTGCCAACCCTGGCAAAGGGTGGACACCGGGGTTCGGTGGAGATATCTCGTTTCTCGCAGGCTACACCGAGACGACCTCACAATTTAATACGGACAATAAAGTCACGCCGGATCTCGATAATAACGGGGACTCTCAAGGTAAGGCTGTCTTCAGCCCTCTCGGTACAATCAGCTACACCTCAGAACAAGCTGACAAGCAGGTCTATTTTGGTACCAGCCGCTCTGATGTTGCTCTAGGCCGCTTTCATGTCGAACTGGGCTACCGACAACGTATTTCTGGCAACGGCCAGATCAGCGTCAGCTATGTCCCAGGTCTGCTTTCGAGCGATACCTGGGAAGATCCCTTTGCCACCAATAGGCCCCGAAAAGAAACAGATAGCACAATTAAAGGCCTTCGCCTGCAATATGACCGAATTCTAGGCTCTAACTTTTCTATCGAGCTTTCTGGCGGCAAGCAGGAAATCGACAGTGAGAAGAGTGGCCAAAAACGCTTTAGCCCGGAAGAGCAAGCCTTGCTAGTGCGTGAAGGTGATATCCTGTTCACCCAGCTAAGCTATATGAAGCCGATCACTCGCGATCAGATCCTGCGTAGCGCTGTCAGCTACACCCGCCTGGATGCAGACGGGGGTGCCATGGCCAATGATACATACGGTGCTGAAATCGGCATCATTCAAATGCTTCCAAGCTCAAGTCTTGCATTGACCTTAAGCTATGACCTAGCTGAATTTGACGAAACTAATCCTGTTTTCGACCAGCGTCAAAAAGACCATCGCTGGGGTGTATTTCTAGCTTATGAATACCGTGAACCCTTTGGCTGGGAGGATTGGGGGCTTATATCTCTAGCGGGATATAATGAAAGTAACTCCAACATTACCTTCTACGATGAAGACGCCTTGCTTATCAGTGCTGGCATCAACTACCAGTTCTGATATGAACTATAAAGAGGTCATTCTAGGCCTGTTTTCGCCCCTGATTCTCTAGAAACTGTTAAGTCGAACAGTGATTTTGAGTCAATTTTTTCGAGACAAGCATGGCAAATTGCATTAAATTAGCAACAATTTGCCAACTTTCACCTTAAGTAACAGCTAAATATGGCAGTGGATAACAGACAAGCCGATGCTTCCGAAGAGTCGCTGCATCGCATATTTACAGTGCCAGAGGCACCCGATTCGACCTTAGGCCGAATTGAGAAAGAGATATCGGAAAACCTCAATGCGTTTTTACAAACACACATTGCGGCCCGAGAAAAACCGCTGGCTGAAATCGAGAAGGATTTCTCATCTGCGGATATTCCGGAAAATCCAACTTTCGTCTCTGATCACACCCATTTCTTGCTAGATAAGCTCGTTGCTCAGTCGGTACATACCTCTGCGCCGAGCTTTATCGGGCATATGACATCGGCACTACCCTACTTTTTAATGCCGTTATCAAAGATCATGATCGGTTTGAACCAAAATCTGGTCAAAATTGAAACATCGAAAGCATTTACCCCGCTTGAGCGTCAGGTTCTGGGCATGCTTCATAATCTGATCTACGATGAAAAAGATGAGTTCTACCAACAGTGGATGCACAGTGCCAACCACTCTTTGGGGGCATTTTGCTCCGGTGGCACCATTGCCAATATCACAGCCCTGTGGGTTGCGCGCAATAATGTGCTCAAACCCGATGGTGAGTTTCGTGGTGTCGCGCAGGAAGGCCTGTTCCGTGCCATGAAACACTACGGCTATGATGATCTCGCGGTATTGGTGTCAGAACGTGGGCACTATTCGTTGAAAAAAGCCGCTGATGTCCTAGGCATTGGCCGTGAGAGTGTGATTTCGATAAAGACGGATGATAACAACCGTGTCTGTATTAAAGAACTAAACAAAACACTCATTTCGCTTAAAGCACGTAACATCAAGCCATTTGCGATTGTTGGCGTTGCAGGTACAACAGAAACGGGCAATATCGATCCACTCGATCAACTCGCTGATATTGCCGAAGAACATGGTTGCCACTTTCATGTTGACGCCGCTTGGGGCGGTGCAACATTAATGTCGAAGAAATATCGCCCCCTCCTAAAAGGAGCTGAGCGCGCAGATTCCGTCACCATTGATGCCCACAAGCAGCTTTACGTTCCGATGGGCGCGGGGATGGTCATCTTCAAAAACCCGGCACTGATGACAGCCATTGAGCATCACGCCGAGTATATCCTTCGTAAAGGGTCTAAAGATCTTGGTAGCCATACTTTAGAAGGCTCACGAAGTGGTATGGCCATGTTGTTATTTGCGAGCATGAATATTATTAGCCGTCCGGGCTATGAAATGCTGATTAACAACAGTATCGAAAAGGCCAAGTACTTTGCTCAGTTGATCGAGGCGCACCCTGATTTTGAGCTGATCTCCGAGCCGGAGTTGTGCCTACTGACATACCGTTATGTGCCCGAAGGCACCCAACGGGCACTGAAAATTGCCACTCCGGAACAAAAGTCTGTGTTATTGGATGCACTCAACGATCTCACAAAGTTTATTCAGAAAAGACAACGTGAATCAGGTAAGTCATTTGTATCCCGTACTCGCCTTACCCCAGAGAAATGGGACCGGAAAATAACTACGGTTTTGAGGGTGGTATTAGCGAATCCGTTGACTACAGATAATATTTTGCAAGATGTATTGCAAGAACAGCAAGCTTTAGCGCGCGAAAGTGAATTGAGCTTCCCTAAAATTGTTGCGTTAACTGAACAAATTTTAGCCAAACAATAGGCGCTTTACCCTAGAAATAGAGCGTCGGTTGCAATAATAGCCTGGTGAAAGCCAGGCTATTTTTTTATACCAACAGTTCGACTGCTCACAATGCAAGCAACTTATTGCCTGCAATTTATACCATCACTACATTTACAATACTGACCAAATGCCAAAATTAACGCAATTGTTTTAGTCAGTCACATATATTGGCTTTTCTTAAGTTTGTAAAATATAAACTTTTTTTAAAATATGCGAGCCCCACATATAGATCTTAATAATACCCTCGCAACATCCATCACCCAAGCCGATAAAGATATACTTGTTTTGTCACTTTATTTATTAACAACAATTAACAACCCTTGACCAGGATCAATAAAACCCCCAGTTTAAAGCCATTAAAAAAGCCGGCACACCCAATATACCGGCTTATTTATTTCAAAATATTTCAATGTTCAGCAAAGTAAATATACACGATTTTCACCGTTGCAAGGCAGAATTAATCTCCTGCGAACATATAACCTTCACCGTGAACTGTAACAAAAATTTGTGGGTTTTTAGGATCAATTTCCATCTTCGAACGCATTCTTCGAATCAGTACATCAATGGTACGATCATTGGGTGCCTCGACCCGATGGCTTAGCATATTCAAGATACGTTCACGGCTAAGAACAACATTAGGATGCGAGGAAAAAGCAACGAGAAGCTCATACTCGGCCTTAGTTAATTTAACTGGCACGCCATTGTGGGTCAGTGCACGCTTATTGATGTCGAACTGCCAGTCACCAAAGCGAATGATGCTGTCTTCTTGCATTTCAACCATGGTCTCATCACGTGCTTTTTCTACTAACGACATGCGCCACAACAAGTTTTTCACTCGTACTAGCAACTCACGCAGTTCAAAAGGTTTGGTGACATAATCATCAGCCCCCATCTCTAAACCAACAATACGATCAATACTGTCGGTACGACCGGTGACCAATATAATACCAACTTCAGAACGGCTTCTCAGTTCACGGGTTAATAACAAGCCATCTTCACCTGGCAGATTTATATCAAGCATTACCAGGTCGATTTTTTCACTTGCCATGATCTCACGCATTTGATCACCGCTCTCGGCCTGGCTGACTTTATAACCCTCATTTTCAAAATACCCAACAAGCTTTGTGCGGGTAACAATCTCATCTTCTACAACAAGTACGTGATGACTCATTTTTATCTCTTTATTTATTTTCGGCAGTCTTTAAAACGGTAGCACAAGACGCCTTTATTCACAATTTGTCATAAAGGCGACTATCCTGTTAACCCCCGCCCATAACCTTATTCATATCGCGGAATTAAGATTAAACCATAAAAAATTATACGTCACCGTGGTTTACGGCAGGCATTCATTCTTTTATGGAATCTTCCACTATGAAAAAACTTTGGCAAAAGTTGATTAAACCAAGCAGCAAGTATCCAATTCTTGCGCTGGTATTAGTCGGTATCGGTATTACACTTGCGGGCACATTTGTTGTCCACAAAGGCTTTGAAGTCACGTCGACTATCGAATTCTGTACCTCTTGCCACACCATGCAGCAAAACTACGACGAATACAAAGAAACCGTTCACTTCAAAAATGCTTCCGGTGTTCAAGCAGTATGTGTTGACTGTCACCAGCCAAAAGACTTCCCTGGCAAAGTTTTCCGCAAACTCGAGGCGGCGAAAGATCTCTACCACCACTTTGTGACCGGTAAGATTGACACCCCTGAAAAATTTGAAGACAACCGTCTTCACATGGCACAAACCGTATGGGATCGCATGAGCGGTCAAAAATCCAAAACCTGTAAGAGCTGTCACTCTTATGACGATATGGATCACAGCAAACAATCAGCTAAAGCGGCAATGGAAATGAAAAAAGCAGCGGCTGCAGATATGAACTGTATCGAATGTCACAAAGGTATTGCCCACGAACTACCAAACATGGCAGGCGGCTTCCAAAAAGACTTCCAAGAGCTTCAGACAACGGCCAACACTCAAGGCGCTGCAGCTGAAACACTTTATTCTCTAGGCGAAAAGAACCTATACGCAACTGCTGACGCAAACGGCAAAGCGGAAGGCAAACTACTTCCTGCATCAGAAATCATTGTGCTTGAGCGCAAAGACGACATGCTGAAAATCAAGGTTGACGGCTGGCTTGAGAAATCAGGCAAAGGCCGCGTGATGACCGAATACATGGGTAAACGTGTCTTCAAGGCAACAATCCGTGGTGATGTTAAAGCCACTGAGCAACTGATCGAAGAGCAGACTGATAGCGCTACTGACATTGTATGGCAGCATGTTTCAGTTGAAGCATGGATCACGGCTGAAGACATGATTGATAACATTCAGCCAATCTGGAACTACGCCGAAGACATGTACGGTTCAACTTGCAATGCCTGCCATGCCGCTCCAGACCCGGCTCACTTTACTGCGAACGGCTGGATCTCTGGCCTTAACGCAATGAGCGCATATTACCGCCTTAGCAAAACAGAAGAACGTACTCTGCTGAAGTACCTGCAGAACCACGGTAAAGATACTGGCGGCGCTGGCGCGCACTAATTCCTGAACGCGGTGGGTACGGCTAAAGCTCCCCCGCCGCCTTTCGAAAAAGAATTTTAATTTAAGGATTTATCTATGGCGACTCAAATTCTAAATAAAGGCGTTTCACGCCGTCGCTTCCTGTCTGGTATGGTTGCAGCAAGTGCCGCATCAGTAGTCGGTACTAGCCTGCTTGCACCACGCAAAGCAATGGCTGCAACAGAAACTAAAGCGGCATTTACTGGTGAGGTCCTTTCGGGTTCACACTGGGGTGCATTCCGCGCCAAAGTTGAAAACGGCGTTTGGGTAGATACCGTTCCGTTCGAGAAAGACAAACACCCGACGACTATGATCAATGGTGTTCGTGAGGTGGTGTACAACCCTGCTCGTGTTAAGTACCCAATGGTACGTATCGACTGGCTGAAGCATGGTTTCAAGTCAGACACTACCCAGCGTGGCGACAACCGTTTCGTACGTGTGCCATGGTCTCAGGCACTTGACTTCTTCTACCACGAAATGGAGCGCGTTCAGAACTCATACGGCCCAAGCGCACTTTACGCGGGCCATACAGGCTGGCAGTCAGTAGGTAAACTACACTCAGCGGGTACAATGATGAGCCGTGCTATCGGCCTGCACGGTACTTACCTGGGTAAAATGGGTGACTACTCAACAGGCGCCGCACAGGTCGTTCTGCCGTACGTTGCCGGTGCGATGGAAGTTTACGAGCAGCAAACCTCATGGCCTCTGGTTCTTGAGCACTCAGACACAATTGTTATCTGGGGTTCAGACCCAATTAAAAACCTACAGGTTGGCTGGTTAATACCTGATCACAGCCCTTATGCCTACTACCAACAGCTTGCTGAAAAAGTGAAGAACAACGAAATCAAGGTGATCTACATTGATCCCGTTCGTTCTGAAACGCAAAAAGTGGTCGGTGGTGAGCAGGTGCCTGTAAACCCGCAGACCGATGTACCGTTGATGCTGGCTATCGCGCATACCCTGTATACCGAGAACCTGTACAACAAAGACTTCATCGCTGACTACACAACAGGCTTCGATAAGTTCATTCCTTACCTGACCGGTGAGAAAGACGGTGTTGAAAAGACACCTGAGTGGGCAGAAAAGATCTGTGGCATCAAAGCTGATGATATTCGTGCCCTTGCACGTCAAATGGCTTCGGGTCGTACCCAGATCATCGGCGGCTGGTGTCTGCAGCGTATGCAGCACGGCGAGCAGTACGCTTGGATGCTGGTTGTTGTGGCAGCAATGCTTGGTCAGATCGGCCTGCCAGGTGGCGGTTTCGGCTTTGGCTGGCACTATAACGATGCAGGTTCTACGACCTCGAACGGCCCGCTAATGTCTGGCTTTAGTGGTGTGACAGGTGTTGACCCTATCCACAACGGCTCTTTCAACGGCTACTCAACCTACATTCCTGTAGCGCGTTTTGTTGACTGTATCGAGAACCCGGGCAAAACCATCCAGTGGAACGGTCACGATGTGAAATTCCCTGAAATGAAGATGGCTGTCTTCTGTGGTAACAACCCATTCCACCACCACCAGGATCGCAACAAGATGATCAAGGTGTGGCGCAAGCTGGAAACGGTTGTTTCTGTTGACCACCAGTGGACAGCAACTTGTCGTTTTGCCGATATTGTTCTTCCGGCAACAACCACGCACGAGCGTAACGACATCGAGCAATACGGTAACCACTCTAACGCGGGTGTGATTGCACTGCCTAAAGTCGTAGAGCCGATGTTCGAAGCGAAAGACGACTTCGATATCTTCCGTGAGCTGTGCCGCCGTTATGATCGTGAAGAAGCGTTCACGGGTGGCAAAACGCAGATGGAATGGATTGAACATATCTACAACGGGGCGCGTCTACAGGGCCGTGGCCTTGGTGTTCGTATGCCTAACTTCAAGAAATTCTGGCAAGGCGAAGGCTTTGTTGAATTCCCTGAAGGCAAAGAATGGGTCCGTCACGAGTCATTCCGTAAGGAACCGGATCTTGAGCCGCTTGGTACAGCATCTGGTCTTATCGAAATTTACTGTAAGACGATTGCTGAGATGGGCTACGACGACTGTCAAGGCCACCCAATGTGGTTTGAGAAGAACGAGCGTAGCCACGGTGGCCCACGTTCAAACAAGTTCCCGCTGAACCTGCAGAGCACACACCCGAACCACCGCCTGCACTCACAGCTATGTTCTTCAACCGAACACCGTGCAACTTACGCCGTTGCTGACCGTGAACCTATCTACATCA
Organism: Photobacterium sp. HL06; assembly: GCF_059552575.1. Lineage (NCBI taxonomy): Bacteria > Pseudomonadati > Pseudomonadota > Gammaproteobacteria > Vibrionales > Vibrionaceae > Photobacterium > Photobacterium sp. HL06. The sequence continues at coordinate 1,705,777 of NZ_CM183914.1, read as the reverse complement.
GTACTGAAGATGCGAAAGCACGCGGTATTAAATCAGGAGATATCGTTCGCGTATTTAACGACCGCGGCGAAGTTCTAGCTGGTGCCGTCGTTACTGACGACTACAAATCAGGTGTTTGCCGTATTCACGAAGGTGCATGGTACAGTCCGTTAGAAGGTGGCAAGCCCGGTACAATCTGTACTTACGGCGATCCTAACGTACTGACTCAGGATGTTGGCTCATCAAAACTGGCTCAGGCGACTTCTGCAGCATCCGCCCTGGTAAATATTGAAAAATATACCGGTAAAGTGCCAGCAGTAACAGGTTTCAACGGCCCGGAAGAAGTAACGGATATTAACCCGTTATTCCCGGCAATGGATCTGGCGTAAGCCTTAATTTTGTTAGTTACCAGAAACTATATTGTCTCTGGTAACTAATAACTAAATTAATAAAGGTAATGTCTACATTTTCATTACCTTTTATTCCCCAAACAAAACCTATTCACATATAATCATTGATTGGTTTAATGTTCTATCTGAATATGTTTTATGCAACCGGCAGGATAAAAACCTAATAAGTCGGCTCTGCTTTACTCTGGAGTACCCATGCAAGAGTTTATTGCTTTCAACGAACAACGTGCAGAAATTTACTGGTGGATGTCATCTCTTCTATCTCGCGAGCTGACAGAAGACGATATTGCTGAGTACCACGGCGGCGAGATGCTAACATTCTTGTCAGGCTTAGGCATGACACCTGAACTGAAACAGCCTGTTGAAGCGTTCCGTGATGCCCTGAACCGCCTTAAGACGCGTGAAGATGCACAACTTGAGCTTGCCGCTGATTTCTGTGGCTTATTCCTAAGCACCCCAAAAACAGGTGCCCTTCCCTACGCATCCATGTACGTTGGCGAAAGCGGCCTGCTTAACGATAAACCTGCGCAGGACATGAACAAGCTAATGGAAGAATATAGCATTGCCCAGCGTAAAGAATTTAATGAGCCAGCCGATCACGTTGCCGTTGAGCTCGATTTCATGGGCAATCTGATCATTCTTGCCAACCATCAAGAAAACGAGCAAAAAGCCGAAGAAATGATGCAGGCACAGCATAAATTTATCGAATCCATGCTATTAAACTGGCTACCTGCGTTTGCCCAAGCATGTAATTCACGTGATAAGTTCGGCTTTTATGCCGCAGCCGTCAACCTGCTGGTTGCCTTCTGCCAATTAGATACCGCATTTCTTGCGGGCGAAGAACAATAATCCAGTCAGCCATCACCAAGGCTGAAATCACTATCTCATGTTGCCGGCAAAAGGATTGCCGGCTTTTTTCTGCCTATTATTCCTCGCTCTCCTTGCTGCTACCTGTTCAGCTTACACACAGCTTTCATGACATTTAACTGACATTTGTTGCTTTCGGCTTCGATAAATTAAAGCCACACAGACAACAAAGAGATATCAGCAATGCATAATATCACTACGCTAAAGAAACAATCCCCTGCCATGAAGAGCTGGTTTATTAAAATGTCTTTGCCTCTGGTTCTTTTATCTATGATGCTACTGGCTCCGCAGGTCAATGCCAGTAACATATCAGCAGATTCACTCTCAACTCAGAAAGAGACTGTGAACCGTATCAACGCCATACAACGGGATCTAACCAGTATTCGCCAGCAAACCCTACAAGCCAAGCCGGAATTGGCACAGCAAGCAAAGGAGCTGGAAAGTGAATTCCAGAAAAAGGCTGACGAAGTCGGTTATGAACCAGAAGTGTTCCTCGCCAAGGCACAAGAAATTCAAGAGCAAGTTAAAGACACATCTATTAGTGAAGAAGAGCGCTCTGAGCTGATCAAAGAATTTGCAGCCGCCAAGCAAAAAATGGCTGAACAACGCCAGGCAATCATTGCAGATAAAGATCTGATGGCGATGCAAAATAAACTTCAAGAAGATACCCTAGTGGCAATGAAAGCTCAGGATCCTAAAACTGAGCAGCTGGTTGAAGAACTAAATACCCTGGTAAAGGCTATTCAGTAACAACGCGAAACTTCCCCCGAGTAGCTCACCGCGGCAATCCGCCCGCAGTGGGCTACTTTAATCAACCAGCTCTTTCCGTGACAGGGTCAAAACCCTAGACCATACTAAACGATTATTCAAAGCGTTAACGGAAGTTTGCTGTGTACAAACGAATGCGCTTTTTTACTGTCTTGCTTTTTACACTGTTATCAAGTCAGAGCCAAGCTATCAACCTCATCAAACAGCAGGGGCATGAGGATGAGCCGGTTCCACAGCATCATGCGTTGTTGCCCTATGCGTTTTATAACGACTCGACTGACTTTGCCGTCGCTGCCGCATTTTTTGGTATAGGTTATTTGCAGCCTCAGACATTAATGGTGGCAAATGCTTTTGTGTCTACCAATGACTCAAAAAACCTGTTTTTTTACCTTCAAGATTATCGTCTGACCAACCGTTGGTTTGTTGACCTTAAATTGCTGACAGGAAGTTGGGGAGAACTGGAATCTTATCAGGAAGGGAACCCTGATTTTACCAATGAGCGCGCTGGTAGCAACGATTCGAGCAAAAACAACTTCATTGTGGCAGAAGGCGATGATATTTATCATCGCATCAATTTTCGCTATTTGTTGCCTATAGGTGATGGTCAGGGTAATCCGTTGCATACCTTTGCGGTGGACTCCATGGGCCTACTTGTCGATGGCTATGCAGCAGGTGGGCAGGCATGGAACCCATTCACCAGTGGTCGGACTCGATTTGATGTCGAGTTGTTCTATCGAGAGCAAGACCTCACGGATAGCTTCGACAATAACACGCTGTTTAAAACAGCAGGTGTTACCTTGTTCTTGGACTATGACAACACTGACTACTACCGCAACCCAACACGTGGTAGCCGACAATCGATTTCCTTGACGCGGGACTGGGGCATCATGGATGACGAAGGCGCACCTTGGACGGCCATTCAATTTGAAGCCACTAAGTTCTTTAGCTTGGGGGCTACGGACTCTGCACTCCAGCGTGTCATCGCAGCGAACCTCTGGTATTCCGATTCGCCCACCTGGGACTCGTTCCACACTGACAATGGCAAAACAGTTTTTCATCGTCCCCCTTCCTTCGCTGGCTCTACTTTGGGAGGACTCGACCGGCTCAAGGCTTATCCCTCAGCAAGATTTAACGACCGCTCGGCGGTTTACTACGGTGTCGAATATCGCCATATGCCAGCTTACAATCCGTTTCCAAGCATTCCGCTTCTGAATAACCTGAACATTCCTTGGTGGCAGGTGGTGGCCTTTGGCGAATTGGGGCGGGTGCACAATGAATGGGACTACTCAGAGCTGCATAAAGATATGAAATGGGACTACGGGTTAGGACTTCGACTGGATGCTGAAGGTGTGGTGGTTCGGGTCGATTTTGCCTATGGCCGCGAAGAAGGCAATGTTCAGATGTTCATTGGGCATACCTTCTGACAACAAAGATTGGATCCAGTTGTTGAAGCTATGAATTAATCTAGACATTTGTGACTACATCTTTCAAGGAGTGGTACATTTCCAAGTTAGATCTTATGACCTAATAAACACTTCGGATAACCTCTGGTATCGCAAATATCCAGAGGTCGTTGCATTTGATTGAATATCTGATGACTGCTTTCGGGAAGAACCGAGCAGAGCTCTGCCATATAACAAGCGCATGGAGCCTAACCACCTATAGGAAAACCTTTCTTAAGAGTTCCAAATACAAATACTTTTCCCAAATTATTTCAACCTATTTATACTGAGTTTATTCTTCTTTGAGATGGTTCAGGGGAGCCCAAGCAAATACATCAGGAGAGCTTTCTTTAACACCCCATACCCAACCATTGATAGCATAGTTTGCTATTAAGGTTTCATTAAGAGTCAAATTGTGCTCTTTCGCATGGTAGTCCTGTAGCGATGTAACGTGGTTCCCTTCAATATTTAATATCTGCTTAGGAACCCAACCTTCTTTACCAATACCTTTGCAGAATACCCAATTAGCCCATACACCGTTGGGATTTGACTCCTCAACAAACTGGAGAGTTTCCCCTGTCACGATTTTTATTGGTTCATCAGGAGCATCATTATATTCTTTAACAACCCTGTACTTCATAAGCCTCTCTAATTGTGAATTCACATATCCTAGCACTTTGTCTTCATGACCAAATACGCTTTCTATTTTTTTCTTCCTTCTCTAAAAAGGCCTGCTCTAGATTGATGTCATATCTATTGGCAATAGAGCACATATAGATAAAAATATCGGCTAATTCATCCTGAATTTCACCAACCTTAGACTTTGGATCTGTCGCAATACCTTCAGCCTTTCGGATCGCCTTAAATAGTTCTCCAATTTCTTCGCCAAGAAGTAAACACTTGTCTTTAGCTGGTTGATCCGTGAACCCACGCTCTATTTCTAGCTCGGAAACATAGTGCTGGAAATCAGCTAATGTCGGATTGTTCTTTAATTCTGGCACGTTACACCATCCTTTGAAGCACACTGTATGAAAAAACAGTATGCATACTTAAACAAAGAAGATCAAATGCTATCTATCAGTTAGCATCTTTATAAGGAGTTATTACCCTATGGGATAAGTAAATATTGCTCGGTTCTGGGAGAAACAGCGCTACTGGATGAACAAGCGCTGGCTGCCGCAATAGCCTACATTGATTTAAATCCTATCCGGGCTGGTACTGCCCAAGCGCTGGAAAGCTCTGACTATACGTCGAAAAAATTAAAATTTGTAATATACCCAAGCTACCAATCCGGTTTGCGACAAAGCCCCATCAGGCCCATATATCAGCATAGTATCCCAAAAATAAAAAAGCCCGGCAGTCAGTTTATCAACTATTATTAGCTCGATCGTATGACACTTTTGATACCCAAATTAGGCGCATCGAACCATGGCGCATGCTGTATAGATAATAAGATTATGATAAGCAATCTATTATAATTGTTAAATTTCAATATGAACCCTATCACTGGAGCAGAGTCATTCCATGTCTGACTTTCTAAAAAAAGAATCAACAGGTGGAATTATCTTGATGCTTGCGGCGCTTGCAGCAATTCTATTCGCGAATTCCCCCCTTGAAACATACTACCAACTATTTTTGTCAACTGCAGTTGAAGTCCGTATCGGGAACCTGGAGATAGCAAAGCCGTTACTGCTCTGGATCAACGATGGATTGATGGCTGTATTTTTCTTCCTTATCGGTTTGGAGTTAAAACGGGAGCTAATCGAAGGTGAGTTGTCTGACAAGAGAAATATTATTCTTCCTGGTATTGGTGCCATTGGCGGCATGCTGGTGCCAGCAGCAATTTACGTTTTCCTAAATTGGGGTGACAGTGTAGCGCTGCAGGGTTGGGCGATTCCTGCTGCAACAGATATTGCATTCGCTTTGGGTATATTGGCTTTATTGGGAAACCAAGTACCAAATTCACTCAAAGTATTCTTGGTATCTTTAGCCATATTTGACGACATTGGTGCAATACTAATCATTGCTTTTTTCTATACCGCACATATCTCACTTGACGCACTGCTAATCGTTGGTTGTTGTATACCTGTTCTATTCCTTTTTAATAAATTTGGGGTATTAGCCAAAAGCCCTTACATCCTTATTGGGGTGATAATGTGGGTCGCAATGCTTAAATCTGGTCTTCATGCCACGCTTGCTGGTGTGTTATTAGCCATGTTTATTCCCCTACGCCCTGGTGATGGTTCTAATGCTTCTCCGTTGAAAGAGCTGGAGTATGATTTGCACTATGTGGTGGCATTCTTCGTACTGCCCGTATTCGCTTTTGCAAATGCTGGAATAAGCTTGTCGGAAGTTACAGTGGATAAAGCATTACACGGAGTTCCCTTAGGAATAGCCGCTGGTTTATTTTTCGGTAAGCAAATCGGCATTTTTGGTCTTTGCTGGTTATTCATCAAACTGAAAGTAGCCCAGTTGCCAAGCGGAGCGAATTGGCAAAGCCTATATGGTACAGCAACGTTGTGCGGTGTTGGATTCACTATGAGCTTGTTTATAGGATCATTGGCATTTGAAGAAACAGGTGTCGACCTTTTGTTTGATGAGCGACTGGGTATTATTGTCGGCTCATTGGCATCAGGTATTGTTGGTTATTTGTTACTCCGCGCCAGCTTAATTTCTAACAATTCAAGAAATCAGACCGCTAATACGATGCCTGATTGAAAGTGTTATCCCGATTTCAAATGGAAACACTTTACGCATGAAATCATTCACTGGTGCCTCCGATGATACGGCTCTCCTCCCACACTCGTACTAGAGCGGGGGGGGAGTAAAGGACTATTATTTAGCACGAAAAGTATATTGACTGTGCCGCATTCACACGATAACAATCATTTAATTAGCGAGTTAGAGCGTATTTTACCCGCTAGAGTTCCTCCGTCACAGGTAATGGTAAAATCAAGTGCCAATTTTTGATAACCGGAAAGGCGTCCGCTTTCACTATCAATACCTTCATCTACCCATTCGTCTTGCAATACGTCCAGCTGCAACGTTGAATGGCTACAATTGTATGTCCATGTTTTACCACTTGTCTCTAGATAAAAGCTCTTTCCCATCGACTTATCAACATAGCCATTGTTAAGTCCGTCGGCTACCAAAGCATACGAGTGTTCAAACCCAGAATCATCGATACTGTGTATTTCTGCATTTCTATTATTTATCGCTCCTGAAGATTTAATAACATTAAATATACTTACATTCGGATCGGGTCTGTACTGTGAATTTGTTTCAATCGAGAAATATGAACTGCCTTTAACAGGGTCTTCAACGATAAGAGCGACTTCTGAACTTGATTTACGGCCAAACGGATCGGTAATTTGAGCTTTAAACCTATATACATTTCCAGGCGTCATTTCACTTGGATCAATGGATGCTTGCTTTGTGTTGATTTGATTAATCGTTATCGTCTTGTCGCCAAATGATTGGCTCCAGTCGATAGAGAAGGACTGACTATCATCTGTTACCTTTATCGGCTCTAATAGAAAAAGTTCATGACTTTGAATTACTTGGTCTTTAGTTACTGAAACCTCAAAGGTTTCTTTTGTATCAAATGAGTAGTTAGCAAAATAGTTTCCCTCATGATCTTTTAGAGACATGGAGAAAGTACTATCGACAGGTAGATCGTCTAAGAACCTTACTGTTACCCAAGGGCCATTGGCTGATATTTTATACATTTCATCTGAAAGATGTGTACTTTGGTAAGTATTGTCCAGTTCAGCGTCCAAAAGGTCTTCCGGCTCTGGCGCCGGAACAACAAATAAAGTATGAATTGGCCTTAGTGGATGCTCGGCTGTCTTTAAGGTTGGCGGTGACTGTTCCGGAAAATACCAATGCTCATCAGCGCTTACAGGACGGTAAAAATCACCGGTACTGATGCCACGACGAGAAGGAAAAGCCACTATCGCCCCCGACATCATATGTGACCAACTCACTTCAGTATTCTCCACTACCCCGCTAGCGTTGACTGTAATCTTGGCCCAGTCACCAGTACTCCCCGGGCTGACCGATACTGCGTCATTATTTGCACCACGAATCTCATAGTGCCCTGCTGTCGGATACTGTTCTATTGCCCCACTAAGTGGCACCGGTGTGCGTAACGCCAATTTCCCGTTAAACGTTGCTGGTGAAGAAATATCAGCTTTGGCTGTAACAGCATAGGTACCGAGGTTGTAGTCAAGCACCTTTGTGGCATTACTGTTTTCAAAGAAAAATGGTACGCCATTAATCAGTATTGACTCATTGCCACTCAAGGTCATATTCAACTTAACCTTATGGGGTGATTCAATTGCCTGAACTAGATGAGCACTATAGCTTACTGTATATTGTTCGCCATATTCATCGTACTGGAGTTGCCTCGTTTCCAGCTCTCCATCAAACTCCAGATATTGCCCACTCTTCGTCAAATGACTAAATCTGGCAGTCGCTGAGCCAGATATTTTTTCTTTACCCGTTATGTCACAGTCATTCAATTCAATAGACAGTACTCGGTCGTTTAGCTTTGCAAAGTAGCTACCTGTGTTATCAAGAGTAGCATTACACCCTCCAGTTACTTCTCCATTACTTACTTTGAGTTGGTGCAAAGCGCTTATTATAAAATTAGACATAGCTATTGGATGTTCAAGCATTTCCAAACTGTTCGCCGAAACCACAGCATTCTGCTGGTTTAATGCAGTCAAGCCATTGCTATCCCCACTTTCACCACCACATCCGGTAATAATCCCAGTCAACCAAACCACAGAGATAAGTTTTATTCTCATTGATAATTGCCTTGTTAAACATTCTGTTATTTATATATTTCTTGACAATTTGAGTATTTAATCCAATTCACTTCCAAAATCAATTTGGATTCAGTGTTTATGTGAGAACCGCCACCTTATGTGCAAGTATTTAAAAATAAAATATTTAGCAGTGTAAGGCGTGAAATGAAACTTTATAAACGTTATTGTTCTCGTGTTAAATTTGGACTTCGCTGTAATGGATTACAACTTAGTGGGATTCAAACATGGCAACTGAAATATATACAAAATAAGAGTGCATTATTGTTTATATTAAAAAGGAGTATTAATAGGGCAGGCATATTTAAGAAACCATCAACCCTGTTAATTTCGCCGTAGAGCAACACCAACCTCGATCTGAATCACTATCCCTTTCAAGCCCAATTCATAAGCTGTGGTCATTATTTAACCCACAAGGAATGAACCATGACCACCGCCAGAAAACAACAAATTTGTTTGGAGTCAACGCCCTATTACCATTGTGTTTCTCGTTGTGTTCGGCGCACCTTCCTCTGTGGTTACGATGACGCAACTGAAATTATTAACAGGACAGGAAAGCTTATAACAAAGCTTATAACAGGACAGGCATACTTAAGAAACCATCAACCCTATTAATTTCACTGTAGAGCAACACCAATCCCAATCAGAACCATTACCCTTTTTCAAGCCCAACTCATAGTCTATGGTCATTATTCAACCAGCAAGGAATGAATAATGACCACCGCCAGAAAACAACAAATTTGCCTAGAATCAACGTGCTATTACCACTGTGTATCACGTTGTGTGCGGCGCACGTTCCTCTGTGGCTACGATGACGCAACTGAAACGTCCTTTGAACACCGGCGTGAATGGATTGAAGCGAAGCTCAAACAGCTCAGCAGTCTCTACTGTGTTGATATTTGTGCCTACGCGATTATGAGCAACCACTACCACCTCGTGGTACATATTGATAAAGAGAAAGTACAAGCGTTAACAGATCAGGAAATCATTGATCGCTGGTGCTCCCTTCACAACAAACCAGTACTGATCCAACGGTTGTTAGCTGGTGACACCAATAGCGAAGCCGAATTCAACGCCTGTAAAATCATCATCGACGGTTGGCGTTCTCGGCTTGCTAACCTCAGTTGGTTTATGCGGGAGATCAATTTAGATATCGCCTCGCGGGCGAATAGAGAAGATAAGTGTACCGGGCATTTCTGGGAAAGCCGCTTTAAGTGCCAGGCATTGCTGGATGAACAAGCGCTGGCTGCCGCAATGACCTACGTTGATTTAAATCCTATCCGTGCTGGTACTGCCAAAACGCTGGAAAGCTCTGGCTATACGTCGATAAAAGCAAGGCTCCAAGCTCTGAAAGATGAGAAGCTAACCGCCCCTTCACTTCACCCTTTCATTGGCAACCCAACCAACCCCATCATCAAAGGGATCCCAATGCGATTGATGGATTATATAGAACTTGTTGACTGGACGGGTCGACAGCTTCGGGAAGGTAAAACAGGGTATATTGGATCCAATACACCTCCAATCCTTCAGCGTTTGAATTTTGCGCAGCAAGACTGGTTGAAAGCTTGCAGCCAGTTTGAACGACAACGTGCATTGCTCATTGGCTCATCGCGATCTATTCAAAGCGCTACAATAAATTTCAAACGTGCTCGTACGCGGGGTTACAGGCTCACCTCGTAAATCACCTTTAAAATCAAAGCTACCCACCTAATTCTGATCCCAGAAGGATAAGCCATCCCTCCAATATGCAAAAATCCGTGATGAACTGCATCATCGCCAAACTATTACAGGTAAGAAAAACAGCAATCCCATTCCGGAGGCACTTTAATGCCAGCCTTACTAACATATTTTAACTATGCCTGTCCTAATATGAATAATGCCTGTCCTAATATGAATATGTTAATGCCAGTCTTACTAACATATTTTAACTATGCCTGTCCTAATATGAATAATGCCTGTCCTAATATGAATACAAAAATAAGTATTTCTTCGGTCGCCGGTCAACAAGCTTAATACTGTGTTTAGTTTTAGCTTTAAGTTAATCATAGAAACAGATTGCATTTTCTAACAGTCAGATAATCCGAGTGATTGAGGTTAAGTGATGAATTACCTGAAATCAGTAATCCGTGCTGTGCACTTTAAAAATCCTGACCGATTCATTCTGTTATACCCGGCTAACAGCCAGTCTGTACTAACCCTATAGCCTATTTCCTTGCTTTAATAAAAGCTTGAAACGCTCGCCAGAGAAGCTGATTACATTATTAGTGATTATATAACCTGTGCCCTAGAGGTTAAGTAATAAATCATCCGGATTCAGTAAGCTCACTACGTTTAGGAGGCAACGCGTATCCAAGTAACATTAGGGTTAGAACATCATGATTAAGCAGGGCTTTTACCAATAAAAGATTGAAATCATATGTACGACAAACTTCAATCAATAAAAGGAATTTTATGAAATACAATATACGATTAAGAGCTGTCACACTGATGTTTCCTTTGTTAGCTACTGGTTGTGGTGGAGATACTCCTAGCACTTCAGTCGGTCAAAAAACGAAAACAGTCACAGTCATTGATGGCTATCTTCACAATGCCAGCATTTGCATTGATAAAAACAGAAATAAGATATGTGAATTAAATGAAGAAAAAGCATCAAAAACGAATGAGTTAGGACAAATCAAGATCAATTTGGCTGATGCAAAGTATCCGATAATTGCTAAGGCAGAAGCAGGGGTCACTAAAGATAGCGATCAAGTGACACCATTAACTCATTCATATGAGTTAATCGCCCCCGCTAATGCTGACTATATCACTCCATTCTCAACACTTGCCCACCTTGGTAATTTGTCCCTGAAAGAATTAGCTGAAATGATAGACGTTGACTATCATGCTATCAGTAACGATTACGTAGACGATAAACAGAATGAATCACAGGTAGCACATCTACTAGCCAGATCTATTACACCACTTTTGGACAAACAGATAATTAATAATGATTTGCTAACTCTAAATGAAAAAGTTGGTGAGATTAGGGAGCTTATTCATAAGAAAGTAAACGAAGGCGTGGATTTATCTGCCATTGACATAAGTTACGATGCTCAATCAAGTGTATTTTACTCAAAACCAAAAGTAACAAGTGTTGAATCACATCTTAGCGGACAGTCCTTTACTTATTCTATATTCAGTAACCACTACATTGCTAATGGTCCCTATGATTATGAAAATACCATTTCATTTAACGATGGCACCATAAGTTACTTGGGTAATCAGGAGTCGTATCAACTAAACGGCAACGCGTTACTATATGGAAATAGTCATTTCACTTTTTTAATAATAAATGAGAATTATCTTTTTAGCCTTTCCGAAGATAACAATCCTGGATTGTGGATTAAAGATTCCATTTTGATACCTACGATTCAGATTGAAGACAACTTTGTGGCTGGAAAAACGTTATATCATCTAAGAGACATAAATAATTCAGACATCAACAACCCTCTACCAAAGCTGACAAAGTTGGAGTTTGATAGTAAAAACAACGTTATAGTAACACCTGAAGGTGAGGAAGGCTTCGCTGCCTTTTGGCAGGTCAAAGATTGGACAAATCATAATAATGAGACGTACCGAACAATATATATCGAATTTCCAGAAGATCAGCAAGATAGAGCCAGTTTAAAACACGAAAATTCGATGATATTGGAAATGGTGTTTGTATTTAATGAGCTCTCTGTAGCAACGAATCATAGTAGTAATGCTCTAGTAAATGAAAACTTGATTATATTTGATGAGAATTTTGCTAAGTTAATATACAGAAAGTGGTTAAATAAGTGACAGTCAAAGAGAGGAAGTAGTCTGCCACGGTAGTGCATGGAACATAACTGTCGTGGCATAGTAAATTTAGCTACCTAAATAGAGATTTTCGATACTTCTCATGCAAGAGATTTTTATAGCAATCTCACCAATCGTTATTTATGTTTTGTCATTGCGACGAATTTTCTACCTTTAGCCTTTATTCTAATTAACTGAGAATAAAAATACCATTTGTAATGCATCACCTTGATCGCCTTATGACTTGAACCATTTTTGAAATTCGACATCACTATCTTTTACGTCTAAATACAACCAAACCATACGATCAACAAACCATGCCTTAAAAACCATTATCATTACATTCCCCAACAATACAGCCCAAATATCGAGAATAAATAGTCCATAAGCTAATACCGGTACACCGATGCTTGACATAACCTGTAATAGCTTGGCCATCTGTAAGTGATGAGTGGGAATTTTATCAGTTGCTTTTCGAAGGTAAATTCGTTCACCGAATGTTCCCATAGATGCCCAGTTATCTGTTTTCGAGGGTGAAGTACATATTCGAGGATTGAGCCAAATCCAGAAAATAGACAATAAAATTGGTACTAATGCATAAATACCAATCCACTCTCGAGACCAAAAGGCGATAGATAATAACGGAAGTATAGTAAATCGAGAATATACACTCCATGGATTAGAGTGCCTTTGCCAACTTTCTTCATCCATTAACATAATTTTTTCGGATAATTTTGTAAAGTCCATTCTCTCTCCATAAATCATAACGCCTAAACTCTATTGGTAAGCGATAATTGGTATTCAGATCAGACTGCGGGGATGAATACATAACCTTTGCCGCGAATCGTCTTTATTCGTTTTGGTTCCCGCCCGTTATCATGTAGTTTTCGTCTCAGCTGGCTGATAGCGTTGTCCGTGCTTCTCTCAAGGCCATCATGCTCGCGACCTTTTAGCCGTTGTGCAATAAAATCACGAGATAAAATTTCACCAGGGAAAGACGTCAATAAACTCAAAAGCTCAAACTCCATACTTGTCAAAGAGACTCTAGTCCCGTTGAGAGTCACTAACCGCTCTTCGTCGTCAACCTGTAAACAACCGAAAACTTTTTTTCTGCGCCCTGCTTCGGCTGTACTTTCTCGTCGTAGTAAAGAGCGGATTTTTGCCAACAATAGCCGTGGCCGAACTGGTTTAATGAGATAGTCGTCTGCACCGACTTCAAGCCCGACAATATGATCAACCTCTTCTTCTTTTGCCGTGAACATTAATATCATACCGGAATATGCATGCCGGATATCCCGGCATATACTGATACCGTCTTTACCGGGAAGCATCAAATCTAGGATCACCAGATCCGGGTTTTCAGCCAAAATACGTTTTTCGGCAACCACACCGTTATCTTCGATTGCTACCTTAAACCCTTCCATTTCGAGATACTCACTAACAGTCGCCGCGAGAGAACCATTATCTTCAACCATTAAAATCTTTTGCATATTAATCACTACTGAAACAAAATAACTCGTTTTATTCTATACAATCAGGCAATTGAATAACAAATTTTGCTCCACCCAACTCACTGTCTTCGACCCACACCTGCCCCTCATGAGCTTCAACAATTTGAGCGACAATGGCCAACCCAAGCCCAGTACCACCCGAATCTCTGTCACGGCTATCGTTCAACCTGACAAACGGAACAAATAAACGTTTTTTATCCGCTTGTGAAATGGGTTTACCATCGTTTTCAATACAGATCCGACAAGCGTTTTGTATCAGCTCTAAATAAATATGGATCCGATTATCGGCGTAAATAAATCCATTACGAAGTATATTATCGACAGCCCGCCCCAGAAAATAAGAGTCGAAGCGAGTCAAATATATATTCGACTCTAAAGTTACTGACAAGACTATCTTCCTGGGCGTAGCTTGCCACTTGTTCACTGTCGCCACTATAAATTCTATAACATCAGTCACTTGAGTTTCTAGCTTGAGCTCGCGTTGGTCAAAGCGGGCATAATCCGACAGTTCACGTACCATAATTTCAAGCTCTTGAATACTCGCCTTCATCCGGTTAAGTTGTTTATTGCGGTTGTCTTCTGATTGATTAGCATCAAATAGCTCAAGGGCAAACTCAATACTGGTGAGTGGTGTCCTCAATTCATGAGAAATTGCGTGGGTTAAAACTTTATTATAAGTCAATGATGTTTCGACATTTTCCGCCATCTGGTTAAATATGGGCACCAGAGGATTAAGATTACTGGCAAAAACAGGGGAAATTCGCGCATGATTATCACCTTCTCCAAATTTCTGTTTTGCCCGGTTTAAGTTTCTCGCCGAAATCCACGTTGGTAGAAACCACAAAATTATTGGCAAAGTGATCAACACGCTAAGTAGCGCATAATTCACCAACTTACTATGATGAATAAGATTGCTAATAAATGGAGATAGTGGGCCTAGCTTTAGGACCTTTTGGCTCTCCCCAATGCGTTGGTAAATCACTTCTGCTGGCAGCTCAAGCGACTGTGAACCAGCGTTTTCAATATACACTAATTCGCCTTGTTGAAGCCGTAGAGCTTTTTCAGAATTTAAGTCAACTTGTGTCAGATCTTGCAGTTGAATCTTGACCCCTTCTTCTAAGCTAACTCGGTCAATTATTGCCTGCCATTCGGCTTCATCAGCTTCCTTTAAAATCCGTTGTAGCAATTTAATGCTGCCCACAATTGCTAAATCGACATCTGACTGCAGGTGCTGCGCGGGTGCGTCCATATTCGCAATAACGAGTAGTTGACCATTTTGCAATTGACGATAAAGCTCCAGTCGCTCTTTGTTAAAGACCACTAAGTCGTTGTTAAGCTCGTTAACCTGACGAGCTGATAGTTTGAGTTCTGCCTTATTGGTAAGCGCTATGCCGTAACCAAAATCTTTTTGCAAGAGCTGCAAGCGATGTCGTTGTTCGGTTTCTGTTAAGTGGTCAATTTGCTCTAAAAGCAATTCGACCACTCCGTAGGCGCGGTGTTTTTCAATGGCTTCCATATGAGGACGCCATAAGTCGAAGAATCGGCCTAATAGAGAAAACTGACCGAGTAATACAATTAATAAAACAACCAATAGAAGCTGGATAAAAAATGTTCGATTCATGTCAATTCGCCTCTTGTTGACAGCTAATCGGTAAACTCAACGAAACGATCTTATATCCATGGTTATCAGTCGAAAATTCAAGCTTTCCTTGATGAGCTTCGACTACCTTGGTAGCAATTAAATAAGGTAGTTCTTCAATTTGATGGTCTCTCTTACCCAATTTATCACTATCATCATCAATCAGATCCAGTGTTCTGGTTCTCCATGATTTCATCAACTCATCATCACCGGAAATCGTATTTTTCAGCTCTATAAGCCAGTTATTATGAAGCAGGCGACAGCTGACAATTACTTTACGGCTGCCTGTTTCAACCAAATAAGAAAGCAGTCCTCGGATCGCCCGCCCAAAATTATCTGCGTCGAATTGAACTTGAAGGTTATGTGAATTTTCCTTTTCGAAAACAAGCTTACCGTCTGGTACAGAAAGCTCTCTGGCAGCCACCTCAACTTGCTCTTCAAGCCAGCAATATATCGCGACACTTTCGACTTGAAGCGACAAAGGCTCTTGTTGAGTTTTAGCATAAAATAAAATGTTACCAGTTAATTTTGTTAATTCATCGATTGCTATTTGAGTCGATTCAATCGCCTGCTTTTGACTACAACCCGGTTGCCCGGCCTCAAGCGACTCGACCGACTGTTTGATTTTTGAAATCGGTAATCGTAGTTCTTTGATCATTGCCAGCATTAGCGCTTGATTGCTGACAAATAATTGCTGTATTTTCGACGCCATATCATTAAAAATCTGTGTCATTTTATTAAGATTACTAGCCGTGTATTGTTGGCTACGACTGGATAGCTCGCCATTACCAAAGCGCTTAGCAGCATTCGAAATATCGAGTGCCGAACGCCAGCTTGGAAACAACCATAAGCAAAGAACCAATGCCATAAAAGCGGCGATTAACCACAGGTTGCTATTGCGGTATTGCTCTATTTGATCGTTAATAAATGGGCTAATCGGGCCAGCGCTGATGACTTGATTGCTACCTGCTACTCGTTGATAGAAATAATCCACCCCTGAGCCGTACTTGACCTGATGTTGGCTAAGTCGGGTTAAAATTCTGCCATCGGCCAGAATATTCCGTTCAATGTCAGTTAGCTTTAGGTTATCGAACGACGTCAAGGATAGGGGGTAGCTGAAGTATTCGGATTTGCGCTTGATAATCTGCCCCCAAAGCCCCGGCGGCTGGGCTCGAAGGCTCTGCTGTAACAAAGCCAAGGTCCCCATGACCTCCCGCTGTGCATGGGAAAGCTTATGCGGGGGTGCTTGATCTGGATTGCGAATGACTATTAACTCTTTTTTGTCCTCTAGCAATCTAAATAAATCATGAGAGAGTTTATGGTAGACGATATTGCCCCGATAGAGCTGTACTAATTCTTCATCATCAAATTTCTGTGTATCGAAGTCTAACAATTCTATTTGATAAGGAAAATCACTCATTAACTGTTCAACTAACACTGCACGCATAGAAGGCTCAGATGAATTCATGAGTTCCGCGAAAGCTTCAACGCTGCTGGAAACATATAAACGATGCAGCTGCTCTTGAAAAGGTTCTATAGCTTTTCGCGAAACTTCTGGTGCAATAAAAGATGGAATCAATACCGCAGCAAATAACACCACAAAGTACAACTGAATAAAAAAGCTTTTTTTCAACTTGGCTTCTCCACTGTCCCTAAGCCTCTAATTATAAAAATCACACCTTCAATGTATTTTTGAGTATATAGACTTGTTCGGTTATTTACAGTGCAACTTACAAATTACGACAAAACTCGACCGAGCCCGACAGAGCTCTTTGATACTCTAATCTCCAGCTTAACAACACAAAACAAAAGAGTATTATCATGAAAAAATCAGTAGTATGCATGGCTATCCTATTTATTATTAACGGACCATTATCGGCCGGAGAATTTTCAGGCAATGTCAGCGGTTATATTGGAAAGAAATCACTAGATGACAATGATTGGGAAAATACAGATAGCCAAGGAACTCTCGGCTTGATTACCGATTTTAAAATGAGAAGCTGGCCGGTCAGCATTGCTGCAGACGCACTTTTATCCGTAAGTGAAGACGATAGTACAAACTCCCAAGATATTGACGCTTCAACGGGAGCCTTGCACTTGGGAATACGAAAGATTTGGCGCTTTAATGGTAGCAACTTTAGTCCCTACTTCGGCGGTGGTATAGCTTATAATAGTGGCTATCAAGAAAGAGTCATTGACGATACAAAACAAGATGATGACGATACAGCAATGGGGACCTGGATTGGTACGGGAGTCTACTGGCGGCCAGTCAAACAATTAAATATCGGTTTCGATTTACGATATTCACAAGCTGATATCGACCTTTTTGAGAAAAAGGTTGAGGCCGGCGGCTTTCAAAGCGGCTTGCTTATCGGATACCACTGGTAGTTAATAAAATTTTTAAAAGTCCAGAGAAAGAAGTAAAACTCTAGCTTCTTTCTCTGTTCAATCAGAAAGATAAAATCAATAACGGCCTGCCCTGCAACCACCTTAGGCAACCTCAAAAAATGACGAAGGCATTACGAAGCAAAGTTGGGAATGGATTACGTGTATTATCAATAGGTAACATAGCCTTGAAGCCCATATGAACTACAATCAAGTACACTAAACTTCAACCAAAGCCGTCCAGTGTAACTCGGTTCCTTAATGTGTTGTATGTGCCTAGTTACGGACTAACAAAAAACACGCCGAATTTATTTTCATTAGGATCTCTAAAGTAGGCAGCAAAAACACCGGGTTTTCGTTCACCGGGCTTACCTTCACAACTGCCTCCTAATGTCAGCGCCGTTTCATAAACTTTTTCAACTTCACTGATGGAACCAGCCTTGAGCCCAACCATACCACCATTACCATTTGTTGCAGCCTGGCCATCATATGGAATGCACACTGCTATTCCGACTTCGCTGGCTTCAGATTTCCACAAAATGAAGCGGTCACTTTTCATCACCTGCTTTGCATCAAATAGAGCTAGCAGCGAGTCATAAAACACTTCTGACTTTTCCAAGTCATCCGTTCCAAGAATAATATTAGATATCATTTCAGTTTTCTCGCTCTGGGCACATAGACTGCAAACATATGTGCCCCACTATATTCACCAAACACACCGCTCCGACTCAAAATCACGAGGGTAACGCATCAGTTTGGTTACATTTCAGGCATAGTTTCAAACTTTGGCAATGATGGGTCAATATAGTCCCAAGATGCTCCACTACTCGCATATACAACCATGTCAGGGCGAAATAACTCCAAATTATGCAGACTACCTGCCCGAATAAATTCGAACTGCGGCATGCCACTATTTTCTGCATAGATATGGCAACCACAGTGAGGGCAAAAGCCTCTTTTAACCACGTTGCCACTTTCAGCCGCTTTCTCATGAAAACTAAGCTGCCCAGTGATCTTTAAACTACCCTTAGGAACCGCTATGTTTGAAATGTGGCCCGCCCCACTAATTTTCTGACAATCACTGCATTGACAATGCCCTGCCATGACAACACCTTCCGTGCACTCATACGTAATAGCACCGCATAAGCACTCACCAGATAACTTTTCCATGTTCATCCCCTAGTCACTTACGTTATTGAAGTTAATGGTAGTAGTGAAGCTTCAATAATGCAAGTGACTATACTAATATACAGAGGTATTACCATTAAAAGAGAATGCAATGAATACTAACTCTCCGTTTAAACGCTCTGGCTGCCCAATAGTAAACAGCCTGGATATATTAGGAGATAAGTGGACACTAGTTGTCCTCAGAGACCTTCACTGTGGAAAAAAAACCTATAGCGACTTAGCGAACTCCCCGGAAAAGATACCAACCAATAGGCTAGCGGAAAGATTAAAGCGGCTAGAATCTGAGGGCATGATTTCTAAATCTGCATACCAAAATCACCCCAAAAGATATGAATACCTATTAACTCCAAAGGGCAAAGATATCCTGCCTATTCTTCAAGAGCTAGCAAGGTGGGGTAATAAATATATAGAAGGCTCTTGGATACCACCAGATTGGTTTATGGAAGCCTAGTACTTAGCATAACTAAGTCAGTGATAAAATATGTTGGCCATCAGGTTATAGATGGCCGCTTAGGCACGCTGCTAACACTGTTCGAGCCAGAGCAGTGATCTTACGCTCTAACTTGGACACTTCGGAAAAGACCCGGGGTTGTAGGTTAAAGCAAATCCACTATCACTGAATGAGGCGAACTTGGCCTAAGATCTCGATTAAGTCATTTGGCTCACTTACTGGAGTTTCCAAGCATCAGAATTTCTACGCCTGGATTAAATCCTATACAAAAAAGGCGACTGCTTTTGCATGTCATCATCTTAATTTAGAGCCTATCTTTCTTGGAGCGGAAAAGTAACGATATGGGATATTTATCTTGATCACGCTATTTTCTGATATCTTCGTAATCACTTAGGCTGATCCCCATCTCTTCAGCCACCTCGGCCCAATATGGCTCGGCTTCGCACACACAGCAATCACACCATGGTGCGATTCCTTCATGCATGCTCATTGGTTTGCTACCCCCGACAACCCGGTTGGATTGCTCATCGTCACGAAGAATTTGATCTGTAGCCATTGCTATTCCCTCATCTCGCTGACCTATCACTATTAAGTTTGGTCGAATTCTCCTCAGCAGACATAAAAAATCCGAAACGATCTCTCGCTTCGGATTCAGTGTCTCTCAGTTAAATTACATAAGAGGTCAATTACAGCTCGATAGCTTTATTCTCGCTGAGCAGCTTCATCCCTTGAATGTGTTTCACAAACCATTTCACAATGGCCAGTGCAGCAATAACAAGGCCGACAACCGGAATTGCGTTCAGCACCTTATCAAGAAAATCGCTATGTACCCAGTACTCCGCACCGGCAACCATACCCGTTGTTGTCGCCGCCGTTACACCCAATACCACAAAGAAGGTAAAGAATAAGAAGAAAGTACGAATAATGGTGTAATAGTGGCTGTATGCCAGTTCATCGGTGCCCTTGTTCAGCTGGTAGGCCGAATAAATAATGGCAACAATGCCTGAAATCATAAAGGTAAAAGGTGTCAGAAAGCTTGCAATATAAGCAAAACGAACACCACTTTTATTATCGCTGGACATAAATTTGACCCGGTATCATCGTCATTAATATGATAATTATCACACGTATTTTAGGCACATCAAGCAAGCCCAAGTATTCCGATGATCCGGATCAAGCGTTTCCGCTAGAGTCCGTTATAACACCCTAAACAAACAAAAGCCTGAGTTTAAAACCAGGCCTTAAGTACAAAAAACTAGACTGTTACAGCTCTTCAGTCGGCTCTGTGACTTCATTGCCGTCTTTCACTCGCTTGTGGCCTTCTTGCAGGTGCACAAAATCGACCAAGTCGTCACCACTTACCTGAAATGCCTGGCCAAAGCCCTTCACAAACAAGCCTTGGGTTGGCTCAAGACGGAACATAGTAAAATCCTCCAACCCGCTCAGGCCATCAACTATCTCACCAAAGCGCGCTTTCAGTCCGGCTACGGCTTCAACCCAGCGCTCGGTCTCTCGTTCTACCACCACAACATTCGCCTCAAACGTTAAACGCTTGCGGGCATAAATCGTTTTAGACATCCCTTCGTCTTCAATCATCATTAATGACACTTGTGGGTTTTCCAGCAAGTTTCGTGCATGCTTGGCGATTTGGCTGATCAGTACATAGTAGCCGTCCTCCAGCAAAGCAAACGGCGCATAGCTCACATTCGGTTTACCGTCAGCATCAACGGTTGCCAGTTGCAAAGTGAGGCAAGCTTCGCGAAACTCGGCAATTTCAGGACCAAGACGGTTTTGAAGGCGTTCTTGCTTTACTTGATTCATGTTTACTTTTCTCCAAGATTTTCTTGTTTTAATTGTTTGAATTTTTCAATTTGCTCGGGATATAGCTGACGTTGTTTGTCGCGACCGAGGTAAACTTTAAATACACATTCACCACTGTGAGCAAAGAAGCCGATAAAGTAGCTCTCCTGGCCCATGAATGGCTTACTGACAAGAGCAATGTCAGTCACTAGGTCTAAGCGAAGGTGACCGTGTAACTCACCCGCTTTCCCCATCAGGTTATAATAACCTCGAGCCTCTTTTCCTTTGGGAAACGGAGCCTTCACCTCAAAAATCGAGCCCATAGAATGGACAATCGTGGTAACTGGGCCCCAAGAAGGTAGATCTTCCAAGATAGCTTTTGCTTTCTCACCTGGAACAGGCACCACTAACTCTTCCGGAAGTGCCATCACAACTTCACCTTCTGTCACATCGAGAACCTCGGCAATGGCCATAGCATGCAATTTGGGCTCTGCGGCCAATTGCTCGGCAACTTGTGACTTCAATGCATCAAATGAAATTTTCTCGAACACAATTACTCTCCAGATAGCGCCGTTTCACAATGATTAGTTAGGAAGTTCATATTGCCAACGGCATGGCTTTATCGTTATCCAGAACCCTATATCCATGGCTCTGTCTTTGTTAATGCTATAGCTAAATATTAGGCGGCTTTCGGCAGTTGGCTTTTTTGCACAACCTCAATCATCGCCTGAGCCAACGAGACAGACCAAAATTCACCAGCCAGTGTCAGCGACAAGTAGTTACCTTTCAGGTTAACTAATCCGTTCTGCTGCCAAATGGCAAACAGTGGGCGACAATAATGAAAAACATCTTGGTGGAACTTTGTCACAAAATCCCTGGCAGACAGGAAGCCACGGTCAAAACTAGCTTTAATCTCTGAATGCAATGCGGCCTGCGGGGAGGTTTGCGTCATCATCGCCAGCGGGATCTCTCCCGCCTTGACGGCTGCAATATAGGTATCTAAATTGCGATGTTGCATAAAGCCAAAGCCGCCAACATTACCGCCAGCCCCCGCACCTAAAGGCAAAACCTCGGCTGACGTTTTGGCTAAACTGTTGTAAATACTGCGCTCTCGGTTATCTCGAGCCCAATGGTTCACACTCAATCGGCGAAGATGGTGCTTGGCCATAAAATTCACACCATTTTCGAACATCGTTGCCTTGGTCGGCGTATCAGCGGGTTCCGGCAGCCGCCCTTGTTCAATCATGTCTTTCATCGGGGTCCCTCCCATTTCGATCAACTGATACAGATCAACGCCATGAGCGCCGCTGTCTAAAAAATCAATGAGGTCCTGATACCAGGTAGTTAAGTCTTGATACGGCAAGCCATAGAGCAAATCAATCACAATGGGGGCGGCATTGGCTGCACTCAGCGTTTGAATACGCTCAAGGACAACCTCCCTGTCATCAAGCCGTTTGGCCTTTCTGCGTGCCTGGGTATCAAAACTTTGTACGCCGAAGGAAAAACGGTTAAACCCACCCTCTAATGCCGCATCAAACATACGATCATCAAAACGGTTAATACGCCCTTCTAGAGTTAGCTCACAGTCTGTCGTTAACGGAAAATGCTGACGCACCATTTTACCAAGGCGGGTGATCTGATCGGATGTCAAGTCCGTTGGTGTTCCCCCGCCAATATAGACAGCCTGAAAGGGAGCTGATTGTGTCCAAGGCAGCTGCGCCTTGAACAGTAATTCGCTCATTAAGGCTTCAAAGTAAGCATCAATTAGCGACTGGCTCGATGCATACTGAAAAAAATTACAATAGGTACAACGCACACGGCAAAATGGAATGTGAATATACAGGCAGCGTTTACCAGTAGCTTGCGCTTGAAGTACACCAATAGCCTTCAGCTGGCGCTCCTCTTCCGGCACCATAGCGACCATACCTCCCGCATGCGCGGAACGTTTGTTCTGAAATGAATACCGCAAAGGATCAGGTGTATTTTTACCTGTAATCTCAGCACCAAGGCTTTCGGGATCAATTTGTCGTTCTATTTTCATAGGTAATACGAGCTAGCAGAGGCTTGCTCCTCCTCACCCAGTATCTCTACTGGATATCAAGTCCATCATCTAAACAGGTGTCGAATTCAGCTTTGAGCAACTTGCCTGACTACTTTCATTTTTCATTACCACCAAGCGAAAAAGCGCCACTAAATGATAATAAATCTTATTTGCGAGCATCATAATCACGCAAAAATGAGATTGCAAATGATAATTGATATTATTCGCAATTCATGGATAATGAAAAACCATCTTGTCTGGCGGTATTTTTTGACAAATCGCTCAGTTATTTTTTGAGCTTATAAATCAGCGACTTACTTATATGTCAGATCTATGATTGGCAAATACAAGTTATTTCTGAGTAATGAATAGCATTGATATAGGTAACAAGAAATGAACACAAAACGATACGCAATTGCAGGGGCTGCATCAATCATCATCCACAGTGTTCTTTTGTCAGCGGTACCAAACAAAATCGTTATGGCCATGCCAGTCGGGGCCGAGTCTACTCGAGTTTCACTGAACCTTGTCTCTGCTCCTCAACCAACCCAGCAACCACCAGCTGAGAAAAATAGCGTTCATAAACCTGCTCCTGTCGCCAAGCCTAAGCCAATTGAGCAAAAAACTAAGGCTAAAAAGCTGGTAAAGAAGAAAAAGCCAGAGGCTGTAAAAAAGAAGCCAGCCAAAGAAGTGGTTAAAACGGCTCCGAAACCTCCTGGCAAAAAGCCAAAGTTCGAACAGGCAAAGAGCATAGAGCATGCTCCCCCCATCAAAGAAGTTACCAGAGCAAAATCCGAAACCGTTAAGAAGGTCAGCCCGGTGCCAACACCCAAGCCGGAAGTGAAAACTCAAGATGCAGCCGGGGTAAATAGCTCTCCCAAGCTTGTTAGCCGTCCAACATTTACAACCCGACCAAGCCCGGTTAAATACCCAAAACTGGCAAAGCGCCGGGGCATTGAAGGGCAAGTCATGATTGAGGTTTGGCTAGACCCAAAAGGTAAACAAGTCAAACACAGCCTAGTGAAATCTTCTGGTGCCCAAGTGCTTGATAAAGCCGCTCTGGAAGCCATTAAGCGCTGGCATTTCTCCTCACATATTGTTGACGGGCAAGCCATTGCGCACCGTGTACAAATTCCTGTTCGTTTTCAGTTGGATTAAACAATGGACACTATTGAACAATTGCAAAATCAATTTGGCCTTATGACCTGGCCACTTCTTATCTGCTCTGCCCTGACCGTCATGATTTTGTTGGAAAGGTGCATTCAGGTGCTGCTATGCACTGGTGTTGGTAAAAGTAAAATCAATGCCCTGCTTGCTGGCCGGAACCGTAACAACGGCACTGATCTCGATCGGCTTGCCGATGACCTCAGCAATCAACGGCCGCTGCTATACAAGGGTGTGGCGATGCTTATCTCCCATCGCCACTTCAACAAACCACTACGTGAAGATGCCGCCGGGATCTGGCTTCAGCAGAAACGTACACAGCTGCGTTCCGGCATCAGGCTGCTGACTTTGATTGGGGTGATTAGCCCATTGCTCGGTTTACTGGGTACCGTTTTAGGCCTGATAGACATGTTCGAAGGGATTGCTGCAACGACGGGGGCTGTAACTCCCAATGATCTGGCTGATGGCTTGGGGCTGGCGATGCGCACCACGGCTGCTGGCCTAATTATCGCCTTACCGGCAATTACATCCGCGCAGCTACTCGGGCTCTGGGCTGATAAGGTAACAGCCAAGCTCGAGCACACCTTAAATTATTGCAACCTTTGGCTCGAAGGCTTAGATCTTGCCCCTGGCAACCAACCTAAGCCCGGATCCACAACCAGCCTCAAAGAGGTTGCCCAATGATCCGTGTCGGTAACAGCAGCCAGTTTGATGATGAACTCAAGCCTGATCTTACTCCGTTGCTAGATATCATCTTCATTGTGATGGTTTTTCTATTGCTTACAGCCAGTGTCAAATTGCAATCCCTTGAGGTTGAGTTGCCACAGACAGAAACCCAGACCTTGCAAACTACTGAATCGGATCCTGTCACCGTCAACCTGACCGCACAAGTGCCATATTGGGCACTACAAGGTCGCCCTGTTGAGAGTTGGGATGAATTCACGCAGGCCTTACTCAAAGAAGTAAAGGCTAACCCAGACAAGCCTGTTGTTATTGGTGCAGACAAAGCAGGCTCAGTCGAGAACATGCTGAAATTACTCGCCTTTTTGCAACAGCAAGAAATAAAAGCAACACAACTATTAATGGAAGAGGACAAATCATGAAGCGTATCGCTCTGGCTACAGCATTACTTATCACAGCGAGCTCCGTCTGGGCCAATGAACGCATCATCAGTGCTGGCGCTGCAATTACCGAACTTATCAATGCCATGGGTGCACAAAAACAGCTCGCAGCCGTTGATATTACCAGCAAGTCGATGGTTGACAGCTCGGTTCCTAAGCTGGGCTACCACCGCCAGCTCTCTGCAGAGAGCCTAATTGCCCTCAACCCAACCCGGATTTTAGGCTCCAATGAAATGGGGCCGAAAACGACGTTAGAGCTTCTCCAGCAAGCTGGGATCAATGTCGATATCCTCAACTCGGGTGAAACCGTTAATGATCTATTAGTTCGCATTGAGGAAATAGGTCGTATTACAGGCAAAGAAGCAGACGCGGCTCAGTTGCAAGCTAATGTGAAACAAAAAGTTGCCACGATCAATGCCACTTTGGCTAAACAGCAAACGCGCAAAAAAGTTCTGTTCCTCATGATCCATGACGGCCGCCCGGCCAACGTTGCTGGCCGTAACACCACCGCCGACACCGTGATCAAACTTGCAGGGGCCATCAACCCCGCTGCTGATGCTGTTGAGTCTTACAAACCGATTTCGACCGAAGCCATGGTCGACATGCAACCCGATATCATCCTGATCAGCTCACGGACATTGAGCACAATCGGCAATGCTGATGAGTTGCTGAAAAAGATACCGCTATTATCTGCGACACCAGCAGGTCAAAACAAAGCATTGGCAACCATTGACGGCACAGCGCTGATTGGCGGCCTTGGCTTGAAGAGCCTGAGTGAAGCTGAGCGTTTGAATAACGTGTTCTACAACTGATCCTCAACCTAGATACGGCTATCTATGCAATCAAGAATTATGCAGATCCACCGCATGCCTGTTAGTGTTGTTTTTCCACTGGGCTTTTTACTACTTGCGATCGCTATCATCTCCTCGGTGGTTGTCGGGCCGATGGCAATCAGCTTTTCTGACAGTGTTAAGGTGCTTTTGCCATGGCAATCTGATCTTCCGGCCCACATTCAGATCGTTATCCATCAGATCCGCCTGCCACGTACCCTGCTGTGTATGGCGGTTGGGGCAATACTTGCCCTTTGCGGCGCGGTCATGCAGGGGCTGTTCCGTAATCCCCTGGCAGATCCCGGTATCATTGGCGTGTCTGGCGGCGCTAGCCTTGGTGCCGCCCTTGCCATTGTTGTTTTTGCACCGCTGGCAACATCATTCCCGCAACTGCTAACTCTTGGAACGGTACCGATTTTTGCCTTTATTGGCGGTGCGGCCAGTACTTATCTTGTCTACCGCCTTGGCACAGATAAAAACGGCACTTCTGTCACTGTCATGCTGCTTGCCGGTGTTGCTATTGGCGCCTTGTCAGGTGCCGCCCTTGGGTTGATGAACTACTATGCTGATGATCAGGCTCTGCGCGATTTGTCTCTCTGGAGCATGGGTTCACTTGCTGGTGCGACATGGCCAGGGATCATACTTGCTTTTGTTACCCTAGGTAGCTTGTTGTTTTTGTTCGACCGCAATGCCAATGCGTTAAATGCTTTCTTGCTGGGCGAAGCCGAAGCTCGCCATATGGGCGTAAATGTTCAGCGGTTGAAAAGGCTGCTTATTTTGCTCTGTGCCGCGGGGGTCGGTGTCACGGTCTCATTAACCGGTGTCATTGGCTTTATCGGCCTAATTATTCCCCATCTAGGAAGAATGCTTACCGGGCCGAATCACAAAACATTGCTGCCATTGTCGGCACTACTTGGCGCGTTAATCCTACTCATCGCCGATATGCTGGCTCGTGTTGTCGCCGCCCCGGCAGAATTACCCGTCGGGATCATCACAGCTATTCTCGGCGCACCATTCTTTATCTTCCTACTTATAAACCAAAAGGGAAGAATGTCATGAACACTGCAACAGAAAAGAACAAGCCTGCTGCTATCGAAGCCAAAGGGCTGCACCTGACGTTGGGTGGAAAAACACTGCTGAGCAACTTCAACTTAACCATTGCCAGCGGCGAACTAACCGCCCTTCTGGGCCCCAATGGTGCCGGTAAGAGTACGTTGCTCAAGGTACTGTGTGGGGAAATCGATGCAGGCGGCGAAGTGTCCTTCTTCGGTAAAGCACGTAATGAATTCAAGCAGGCAAAGCTTGCCAAGCACTTAGGTGTATTGCCACAGCACAGCAATTTGAGTTTTGCTTTTACCGCACAAGAAGTGGTAGAGCTCGGTAGCCTGCCACTGCAAATACCCAATGTGCAAACCAAAACAATCGCCACTGAGAAAATGAAGCTTGTTGATGTGCTGTCGCTCAAAAATCGGCTCTACCCTTCCCTATCCGGCGGTGAAAAGCAACGGGTGCACTATGCACGGGTGCTTACCCAGTTAAGCCAGGCAGGCAAGCAGTGTATGCTGATGCTCGACGAACCGACCTCGGCGCTCGATCTCGCCCACCAGCATAGAACTCTGCAAGTCGCCCGAGGCCTTGCGCAATCGGGGGCTGCCGTGATCGTAGTGATCCATGATCTGAACCTAGCGGCTCAATATGCTGATCGCCTTGTTATTATCAATGAAGGTAAGATCCAGGCTGATGGTCCCCCCCGACAAGCATTACAGAAAGACACGATCAGCCGAGTCTATGGCTGGCCCGTACACATCGGCGAGCACCCAACCGATAACTATCCTGTTGTGATGCCTGCGATCTCGTCTGCAGAGTTATCAAAAGCAGTATAAGTTAATCCTATTTTAGCAGGACAGCCTCAGCCCAAAAGCTGAGGTTTTTTACTTGCCAGAAAGCAAAATCATCGAACCAGATTGCACGTCATATGCACTAAATTGTTGTAAAATTGCGGTGAGTTTGTTGATATCTATCAAGAATTACAGGGTTGGGATACAGAAACGTTGCACTGTGCGCTACACTCAGTAGAATGTGAACGCAAGCGATTACACAATGCAACGTCGGGAAAGACGAGAGAACAAGGCCGCTCGTGACTGAAGCGGCTTTTTGGCGTTTTTGTACGCTGTACCAAACAGAACAATTATCTGGATACAGTCAGATAATTACTCTGTTTGGTACTTTCAATTACAAGTGATTATGAAATGGTCGGCTCTGACCTCTGATCTTAAATTATTAGAAGAATAAGTATGGCAACGATTAAAGATGTTGCACGTATGGCTGGTGTATCAACCACAACAGTTTCTCACGTGATCAACAAAACACGCTTTGTTGCAGAAGCAACACAGAAAAAAGTATTAGCGGCCGTAGATGAACTAAATTACGCGCCAAGTGCTGTTGCGCGAAGCCTAAAATGTAACACAACCCGCACCATCGGCATGCTGGTAACCAAGTCTACCAATCCATTCTTTGCCGAAGTGGTCCATGGGGTTGAAGAGCATTGCTATGGCCAAGGCTACACCCTGATCCTATGCAATACTGAAGGTAACCTAGATAAGCAACGTGACTATCTACGCATGCTCGCTGAAAAGCGTGTAGATGGCCTATTGGTAATGTGTTCTGACTTGGACGAGAAGCTGCTTGAACTCCTTGAGCGCAAGAAAGACTTACCAATGGTGATCATGGACTGGGGCCCGGAAAGCCCGCATACGGATAAAATTCAGGATAATGCAGAGCTCGGCGGCTACGTTGCAACCAAGTACTTTATCGAACACGGCCACACTAAAATTGGTTGCCTGTCAGGCCACTCAGACAAATCGACCTGCCAAGAACGTCTGAAGGGCTTTTATAAAGCGATGGGTGAAGCGCAGCTTAGTGTCAATGAAGACTGGCTGCTTGAAGGTGATTTCGAGTGTGAGTCAGCGGTTATCGCCGCCAATAAGTTCATTGAAATGAAAGAGCGCCCGACAGCAATTTTCTGCTTTAACGATATTATGGCAATGGCGCTGATCAGTACTTTCGAGCAGGCAGGCATACGCGTTCCTGATGATATTTCAATTATTGGCTATGACAACATCGACTTGGCACCGTACTTCTCTCCGCCCCTGACGACGATTCACCAGCCTAAGCGCCGCCTGGGCAAAACGGCGATTGAGATCCTGATGGAACGAGTCAAAGATAAAGAACATGAACGCCGTATTTTTGAGATGGCACCAGAACTGGTTGTTCGCAAGTCAGTCAAAGACTTGAACGCCTAATCAACCAAGTCGCAACCCATAGAAACCGATATTACTTATCGGTTTTTTTATGTCTTAAATGACGGTTGTGATGCATTGATTTTGAGGCAAATATATTTTTTGCCACTAAAAACATAGACATATTTATTGAAGCAATATCACACTTTTAAAAGTGGGAGCAAGTTCAAAAATATTATATGGGATATGCTTATTAAGTCACGAACAAGGCAAACCTCCCGAAAGGGTGGGACGCAAAGCTTCCGGCCTAAAAGTGGTTAGTTTTTCAACAACTAAGTCTCTTATGGTAGCGGGGTCGCCGATGGATCTAGCAAAAAGTCATGTCATGAATCCTGACATTATCCTGACATAACTTTTTTGTGAAATTTGCTAATCTGAAATCCTCGCTCTGTTGTTAGGTGACCCAAGAAATATTTCACCGAGAAGAAGCATGGACAAACCAGTACTTAAAGAATCATTACGATTATTCAGTTGTTTCGAGAATGTAAAGTCTCGCTCAATGTTTGGTGGCTTTGGCATTTTCGCGGGTGAAACTATGTTTGCACTCGTGGTAAATGACAAGTTACACCTTCGTGCAAATGCCGAAAATGAAAAAGAATTTAAAAAAGCAGGGCTTACACCTTATGTGTATAAAAAGCGCGGCTTTCCTGTTGTAACTAAGCACTACGCTATTCCAGAAGAATGGTGGAGTGAACCCGATAAAATTCTTTGCCAAGCTAAGCGTTCCTTTACTGCCGCCAAACAAGATAAAGAAACCAAAAGCAAATCAGGCCCAAGTCGTATTAAAGACTTACCAAACCTCCGTTTAGCCAACGAACGTATGCTGAAAAAAGCAGGTATTACTACGGTTGACGAGCTCTTTGAAGCCGGTGCCCTGAATGCTTACAAGGCGTTACAGCAGTCTCACCAGGAGTCGGTCAATATCGAGTTGCTATGGGCCTTAGAAGGTGCCGTAAGTGGCCAGCATTGGTCGGTCATTACTCAGCAACGCCGCTCAGAGCTCCTATCTGAGTTGCCATAGGTTAGAGACATCGATAAAAAAGAGGTGCTATGCACCTCTTTTTATTATCTGCACTCAAATACACACCCAAGACCAGTGAAATTAAGCACATTGCCGAACGAGCATATTGGTTTCGTTGTAAATTTATGCCCTCTCTTATGACAATTTTTTGTCATAGAACGTCAAATATTGATACCTCTCACAAAGCTGTTCATAAATGCATCAATATCCTTTTCTTCAATATCGGCATTAGTAGAATGAGGCTGTCGTTCACACAGGAGGTTGTCATGCACTGTTCCAAGCCTTTTCCTGGACAAGCAGACCAGATGTTCAAAGACAAGTTTTGCAAGTGGCCAAAGCTCATGCGTGCTCTGGTGATAATTAGCCTGATCCCCCCCTTTGCAATCTTGTTTATGGTTTATAGGCAACTTGCTCCGGTGGCAGCCCTTGACGATGCACTTACCCTCACGGCAGGTTTCAACCTATTATTGCTTTTCTGGGGGTTATTACTGAAAATCCGCTCAAGAAAGTACTGGTATCGCAACTACCATATTGGTAAAACCATGCTCCTAGCAATGCTACCTGTCATTGCATCCGGCTATATACTACTATCGCAACCGGATGTTCCGGATATGGCCAAACAACAGAAAACCCAAGCTGTTCATATTTCGCTCAACTAATAGAATTTAAAGAATTTTTTCGATTTCCTGAAATTTTCTTGCCCGTTATTCGGTCTCTGTCTCATACCAATCTAGTATTTTACCCGATCATTGCATCGATTAGATTGATATACTCGCTGTAGCATAAATTACAGCCAGACAGGCATCATTAAGGGGCTCATGTGCGTATTCCAGCCAAACAACATTATTCTTTTCTTATCAAGCCACTTCTTTGGCTGCAAAAGCGCCATTATGGCAACGTGCTAAACCCGGCATTGCTCTGGGGGCGACGTCCTACCCTATTCTGGCTTGTCGCTGGATTTTTCGGCTACCTCGATCGCAAGTCCTCCCCCGTAACACCCGTTGTCCGATCCTTAGTCTGCGTCCGGGTGTCACAGCTCAATGACTGCGCGTTTTGTGTCGATGCCAATGGAATGAAATTAGCCGAGCGCTGCGATTCCGTGGAGAAAATCAAGGCCCTTGCCAACTGGCAGCACAGCGAGCTTTTTGATCAGCAAGAGCGTGCCGTACTGGCCTATGTAGAAGCGATTACCATCACTGGTCAGCGCGTAGACGAAGCAATGATTGCACAGCTAAAACAGTGGTATGACGATGATGCGATTGTTGAGCTAACAGCATTAATCTCATTCCAGAACCTATCAGCCAAATTCAATACCGCGCTTGATGTACCGGCACAAGGATTTTGCTCACTGCCTATTCAGCCCGGTGATACGGACAAGTCCGGAGAGAAATCGTTAGCCTCTCCTTCCGACAATAAATAAAAGGTGAAGTCATGGACAGAAAAAAACTGCTACTACTCGGGACGATAACCAGCCTTATTGGTCTGTGGTTTGCCTTCGATCTTGGTCAGTACTTCACCCTTGAGCAGGCAAAAGCCCAGCAGGTTGCCCTGCAGGATACCATTGCCCAACAACCAATCTTGTCTAGTACGGTATATTTTGTCCTGTATGTGGTTGTGACGGCCCTGTCGCTACCTGGCGCGGCCATTATGACACTGCTTGGAGCGGCTTTATTTGGTTTCTGGTGGAGCCTACTATTGGTTTCTTTCGCCAGTACTATCGGGGCAACCTTGGCCTTCTTGTTCAGCCGCTTCATTTTACGGGACTGGGTCCAGAATAAATTTGGCCACCGCCTGGCTCCGATTAATGCAGGCATTGCCAAAGATGGTCCCATTTACCTGTTCACCTTACGCCTTATCCCGGTGTTCCCGTTCTTTGTGGTCAACCTGCTAATGGGGTTAACCCCGATTAGCACCCGTATGTTCTACCTTGTTAGCCAAGTCGGGATGCTGGCTGGCACCATGGTGTATATCAATGCCGGTACCCAATTAGGCGAAATTGACTCGCTAAGCGGTATCATTTCGGCACCAGTTCTGATCTCCCTTGCACTCCTGGGTGTTTTCCCTCTCGTTGCCAAATTTGTCATGAATATGATCAACCAACGCCGTGTGTATGCGAGCTGGCAGCGGCCTACACGATTCGATCAAAATATGGTTGTGATTGGCGCCGGGGCCGGTGGATTGGTCAGCTCTTATATTGCCGCAGCGGTAAAAGCCAAAGTAACACTCATCGAGCGTCATAAAATGGGTGGCGACTGTTTAAATACCGGCTGTGTTCCTTCAAAAGCGATCATTCGTGCAGCACATACAATGGCTGAAATTTCACGAGCGCAGGAGTTTGGTATTAAAACGAGCAAGCCAGAGGTAGATTTTGAACAAGTTATGGCACGTATTCACAACGTCATTGCCAAAATTGAACCGCATGACTCAGTAGAACGCTACTCCAAGCTGGGCGTCAACTGCATTAAAGGGGATGCGCGGATCCTGTCGCCATGGGAAGTCGAAGTCAATGGCGAGCGCATCACAACGCGCAATATCGTTATCGCCACCGGAGCACGCCCACTGGTACCCAATATTCCGGGGCTAGACACGGTCAACTACCTGACGTCCGATTCTATCTGGTCGCTCAAAACGCAACCTAAACGCCTGCTTGTATTGGGAGGTGGCCCTATTGGCTGTGAGCTGGCCCAGAGTTTCAGCCGCTTGGGTAGTGACGTAACCTTAGTTGAAATGGTCGACCAATTGCTGATCCGCGAGGACAGTGAGGCATCTGAGCTTGTCAGGCAAAGCCTGCAAAATGACGGCGTAGACATCAAGCTGGGTCACCGGGCAATGCGGTTTGAATCCGTGACTGACCAAGATGGTAATCGTGCCCAGCGTGCCTATCTTGATTTCAATAATGAAAAACAAGTCATCGTCGAGTTTGATGCCGTCATGCTGGCACTGGGCCGGGTTGCCAATGTGCAAGGATTTGGCCTCGAAGAGTTAGGTATCACGGCCACAGAGCGTGGTACCGTAAAAGTAAATGAATACTTGCAGACAGAATATCCAAATATTTTTGCTGTCGGTGATGTTGCCGGACCGTTCCAATTAACCCATGCTGCCGCTCACCAAGCATGGTATGCCGCGGTTAACGGCCTGTTTGGTCAGTTTAAGAAATTCAAAACCGATTACTCGGTGCTTCCGGCGGCGACATACACCTCACCAGAAGTAGCCCGAGTTGGCATCAATGAAAAAGAAGCCATGGCGCAAGGTATTGATTATGAAGTCGTCACTTATGGGATAGATGATCTTGACCGTGCCATCACAGATGGTGAAGATCATGGCTTTATTAAAGTGATTACGCCAAAAGGAAAGGATAAAATCCTCGGAGCAACCATTGTCGGCAACAATGCCGGAGAGCTACTGGCTGAATTTACCCTCGCAATGCGCCATGGTTTAGGCCTGAACAAAATCCTAGGGACTGTTCACCCTTACCCGACGATGAGCGAGGCGGTGAAATATACGGCTGGAGTGTGGAAACAAGCCAATGCTCCCAAAGGCCTGCTCGCCTGGGTAGAGAAATACCACACCTGGATGCGCAAAGAAAACAACAACAAGGTAAACGAAGTACCTTCCAATACCACACTAAAAGAAGAAAGGGATATCTGATCAGATGAAGAGACTGCTATTAGGGTTAGCCATTTCGCTAGCCACTAGCCTACCGGCAGTGCAAGCCTCTGCCGAGACACCAGCGGCCACGAGCTGGCAGCAAACTGTTGACAAAGCACAGGGCCAAACGGTGTATTTTAATGCCTGGGGTGGCAGCCAGGAGATCAACGATTATCTACGTTGGGCGGGCCGACAGCTTCAGGCGCAATATGGCGTTACGCTAAAGCACGTCAAAGTTGCCGACATTGCAGAAACCACCCAGCGTTTGCTGGCGGAAAAAACCGCCGGAAAAAATAGCGGCGGTAGTGTCGATATGGTGTGGATCAACGGCGAAAACTTCCGTTCGATGAAGCAAAGCAACCTACTTTACGGCCCTTTTACTGAGCAACTTCCAAACTGGGAGTTTGTTGATAAATCGCTGCCTATCGATGAGGACTTTACCGAGCCAACCAATGGCCTTGAAGCACCTTGGGGTGTCGGTCAGCTGGTCTTTATCCACGATAAGCAAACGCTGAATAACCCCCCGCAAAGTTTTAGCGAGCTACTTAGCCTGGCAAAAGCCTTTCCGGGGAAAGTCAGCTATCCGCAACCGCCTGAGTTTCACGGCAGCAGTTTTCTCAAGGCTGCATTGATCGAGCTAACTGACAACAAAGACGCGTTATATCAGCCAGTCGATGCAAAAACCGAAAAGGCCAAGTTTGACCAGGTCACCGCACCCTTGTGGCAGTACCTAGATCAACTCCACCCGGTATCCTGGCAGCAAGGCAAGCGCTTCCCATCTGGCACCAGCGAAACAATCCAGCTATTGGATGACCAACAATTATTGCTGGCGATTACCTTCAACCCCAATGCAGCCAATGCGGCCATTGAGCATGGCAACCTGGTAGAAACCGCACAGACTTATGCATTCAATCAGGGTGCATTGTCCAATATTCACTTTTTGGCCGTTCCCTGGAATGCATCGGCAAAAGAAGGCGCCTTGGTTGCGATCAACTTCTTGATGAGCCCAGAGGCACAAGCCCGCAAGGCCAATGCCGCCATCTGGGGCGATCCTTCTGTTTTGAAGCAAAGTGCACTGGCAAACGGAGGGGCACGGGGCTTCTCGCTGTTTAAGTCTATTCCCGAGCCTCACCCTAGCTGGCTTACAGCGCTGGAACTAGAGTGGCAAAAGCGCTACGGTAGCTAAAATTGCACAGGTATTAGCGCTGATACTTGCGCTAATACCTGTTCACTAGGTTTTTTATGATTCGTTTGTTGTACCTTTTCACCCTACTCCTCTGCGCTCTGCCATTCGTGCCTGGGGTGTTAGGGGTTGTGATTCCAGCATTTTCCTGGCTGCCTTCGTTAGGGCTGACGACACCCAATATTTCTGCCTTTGTCACTGTTGCCCAATGGCCTGGATTAGCAGAGTCCATACTGCTCACCCTGTTTACCGGCTTAGGCAGTACTGCCTTGGCAATTTTGTTCTGCTTTCTGATCCTAAAGCAATACTGGAATAGCCCCCGCTGGCAGCATGTGGAACACACTCTGTCGCCTATGCTGGCCATGCCACACGTCGCCTTTGCTATCGGTTTTGCGTTTATATTCGCTCCAACAGGTTGGTTTTTTCGCCTCCTTGAATCAGCCGGGTTTGACACCAATGGCTGGTTCAGTTTGATAAAGGATCAATATGGCATTGGCCTCCTGCTTGCCCTGGCAATAAAAGAAACCCCTTTTCTACTACTGATGAGCATTTCTGTTCTCCAACAAATCAAAGTAAACCGGCTTCAGGCCGTCGCCTCAGGGTTGGGTTATAACCATAATGAAAGCTGGCTTAAAGTCATACTGCCCCAGTGGTTGCCAGGCATGCGACTACCAATCTTCGCCGTTGCCGCCTATGGTATTTCTGTGGTCGACGTCGCCTTAATTTTGGGCCCGGCAAGGCCATCAACACTTTCGGTACTGGTTTGGCAATGGTTTAACGAACCTGAGCTCACGCTGCTGCCACGGGCGGCGGTTGGGGCTATCGTGCTATTAGTGTTTGCCGTGCTGGCACTGGGTATCATCCGCACAGTAGAGTGGTACCTGCTGCAGCATTGCCGCCAATGGCAGATTAATGGTCCGAAACGCTTGAAATCATACGTAAGTTTCAGTGAAGCTTCGCCAAATAACACCAATCGTCGCTTCCCTAGCTACGCCCCCTTTGTGTTGGTTCCGATGCTTGTCATCCCGATATTGGTGCTTTGGTCATTTGCCCAACGTTGGCGTTTTCCCGATTTACTACCCAGCCGATATAGTACCCGTTTCTGGCAGCAGGAGTCTTTCACGCTGGTTGAGCTCGCGACCAACAGTATCTGTTTCGCCTTGGTCAGCAGCCTTTGTGCGCTGGTACTGGCCATTACCTGTCTCGAATATCGCCAGAAATATCAGCGTGGTATTCCCAGCTGGTTAATTGCGCTCCCGATGGTGCTGCCTCAGCTATCACTGTTGTTTGGTATTCAGATCACAACGTATTTTATACCCGGGCAGTGGTACTGGACCTGGGTCGCGTGGAGCCATCTATTTTTTGTCTTCCCCTACCTGTATTTGGCATTGGACGGCCCCTGGCGTAACTATGACATTCGCCTCGACCAATCAGCCCGAAGCCTGGGTTTGAATGGTTGGCAGACGTGGTGGCGGGTAAAACGTCCGTTAATGCTGCCAGCAATTTGGTTAGGCTTGGCTGTCGGGATCAGCGTCAGCCTCGCCCAGTACCTACCGACACAGATGCTCGGGGCGGGACGTATATCAACCGTAACCACCGAAGCTGTCGCGCTTGCCAGTGGTCAGGACCGACGCGTCAGTGCGGTATATGGTCTACTTCAGGGTATTTTGCCCTTTATCTTCTTTACCATGGCTATCGCAGCAAATCGCTACTCTGCTCGCTTTACCCGACGAACCCAGCAACAACGGAGAGAAAACACGGATGACATTATCTGTGGAAAACCTCACTTTAAGTAATAGTGAGCAGCGCTTGTTCCAACCTGTCAGTTTTCAGGTTGAACCAGGTAAAATCCTTACCCTGATGGGCCCCAGCGGTTGTGGAAAATCGACCTTGCTCAGCGCCATTGCCGGCCACCTGAGCCCTGTTTTTTTGCTAGAAGGAGCAATTAGCCTTGATGGGCTAAATATGATCGAAATGGCCCCCGACCAACGCCGTATTGGGATACTTTTTCAAGATGATCTCTTGTTTCCACACTTAAACATCTGGGAAAATCTCGCGTTTGGCTTACCTAAATCTATTGTGGGTAACAACCGCAAAGCAAAAGCCATGGCGACATTGCAACAACTCGGCCTGAGCGAGCTGGCAGAGAAAATGCCGACCGAAATATCAGGAGGCCAACGCGCCCGTATTAGCTTAATGCGGATGTTACTATCAGAGCCTCATGCCGTCTTGCTTGATGAACCATTTAGCAAGCTAGATAAAGCCCTGCGCAACGAGTTTAGAAGCTTTGTTTTCCAGCAGATCCAGCAGCAAGAAGTCCCCGCGCTGATGGTAACCCATGACGATGACGATATTCCCGATGGCGGCAGTGTACTGCGCTGGCCATGGGCTGAAACAAACCAGGATTGAAGAGGAAACACCATGTTAGATCGCTATGCCGTCAAAGTAATTCGTTGGCCTTTGAATACCTTTTCAGCCCTGCCTGACAAACTGGGGATCACCGCCAATCAAATCACACTTGCAGGCTTTGTCCTCGGTTTGTTTGCGCTGCCTTCTTTGGCCTTTCAGCAGTATGAATGGGCGCTCGCCTTTATCCTGTTAAACCGGTGCTTTGATGGCCTTGACGGCGCTGTCGCCCGGCGACAAGGGATCTCCGACTGCGGCGGCTTTTTAGATATAACGCTAGATTTTCTGTTTTACTCAATGGTGCCATTTGGCTTTGTGATCGCCAATCCCGACACCAATGCGGTTGCTGGTGCCTTCTTGATCTTCTCGTTTATCGGTACGGGCTCGAGCTTTCTGGCCTTTGCCATTATGGCGAGCAAGCGCAATATCGAAAGCCCGGTGTATAAACAAAAATCCCTGTACTACATCGGTGGTTTGACCGAAGGTACAGAGACTATTGGCTGTTTTGTTCTGTTCTGCCTACTGCCGCAGCACTTTGCCACTATCGCCTGGATCTTTGGCTCTCTTTGCTGGATCACCACCAGCACCCGGGTTTGGGCGGGTTACCATACCCTCAAAGAAGCTAAGTAGGTTACGCACCCCTAGATGAATAAACCATCATTCTGCTTGTCTTCAGCCAAGATACCGCTACAATCAGCGCCTAATATTGACGAGTGTACACCGAGACTATGAACAGAAAGAAAAAGATTAACGAGGCCCTGAAGAAAAGGCAGAAGAGGACTAACGCGAAGCTTCACCGTAGTAACAAGCCCCGTTATATTTCAAAAGCAGAACGAGCTAAGATGGAAGCAGAAGCGGCCCAAAGCCAGGACGCGGTTTCCTCACAAGAGCCACAGCAAACTCCTGCTGACAGCCAAGCTGAATCTACAGGCGAATAGCGCTCTTTTTCTGATTTTGAAGACTTGCTGTATCTATACCGCAAGTCTTCTCTTTCGATCATCTCATCCACTCTCGATGAAGCTGCTCACTGTCTCCCAGATATTCTAATAACCAATCAATGGCAGGGTTTTGGCTCTCCTTTCTCCAGGCTAGGCAACACGGGCTTGCGGCAGGCTTATTTGTAAGTACCTTCTCAACCAGTTCCCCAGACTCTATCCTCGGCTGGACCATATGCTCTGGTACCACACAGATCCCAAGCCCGGCTTTCAGGCATTGGATGGCGCTGTACCAGTTTGGCACCATGATCCGGCGCTGGTTATCCATCATCCAGGTAACACGCTTTGGTAATACCCGGGATGTATCTTCAATGCAAATAACCGGGTATTGCATTAACTCTTCAGGACCGAGCTCATAATCCACCGTGGCTAACGGATGATCTGGCGCGACCACGAACTTCCAGTACAAGGTCCCCATGTCGCGATAGGCAAACGAGCCACTGACAGGCACCGCTGCCGTAGCACCAATCACCAGATCAGCCCGGCCATCAGCCAGGGCATCCCACACCCCGTTGAATACCTCCATCGACAAGTGCAGTTCAACATCAGGGAATTCGCGGTAAAAGTCACGTACCAGGGTATTCACACGGCTTTCCCTCACCACCGTATCAAGCGCAACCGATACGCTTTGCGACCAACCATTTGCTACCCGTTGGGTCTGTAATTTCATCTGCTCCATCTGTTTGATCAGGTTACGGGCTTCCTCGACAAAATACTCACCTGCCGGGGTAAGCTGCACCTGTCGGTGCAACCTAACAAATAAATCAACAGCAAGACGCTCTTCTATAAGCCTAACCGTGTAACTGATTGCACTTGGAACCTTATGCAACTCGTCTGCCGCCGCCGAAAAGCTCCCTCTTCTTGCAACAATATCAATAACTTGCAGATCGTTGTACGAAAACATATCAAATCAAATATTTTGAAAGCAATGATGAAATATTACCGTTTCACAGCCAAGTAAAGCAATATTAAACTTGCCACCATAGTAAAACAGATAAAGTCACCTTTTATGAACAAACAACCTTCAACAATTACTCTTATATGGTTTGCATGTCTAAGTATGCTGGGTTTCCTGGCAACCGACATGTACCTCCCTGCTTTTGAAACAATGCGAGAAGATTTCAATACATCACAGTCACTTATAGGTTTGTCGCTAAGTATTTTCCTATTGGGTATGGCGTTAGGTCAGTTGATCTACGGTCCGCTCTCCGATCGTGTCGGCCGTATTAAAGTATTGATGGGCGGAATGATTCTGTTCAGCATTGCATCTGTACTGTGTGCCTTTGCACCGAATGTCGAGTTCATGCTGGTCGCCCGTTTTGCCCAGGCACTAGGCGCCTGCAGCGCAACTGTTATCTGGCAGGCCGTGGTTGTTGATCGCTACGAAGGCAAGGTCTCTGAACGTGTATTTGCTACCATTATGCCCCTAGTTGCCCTTTCTCCAGCACTTGCCCCTCTTGCCGGTGCCTTGCTTGAAAGCCAGTTCGGTTGGCGCAGTATTTTTGTAGCCCTGGTTGGTTTTGGCGCTGTTTTATCCATTATGACGCTTAAAGAGCCTGAAAGTGCAAATTTAGACAAAAAGCAGGAAAAAGTCACCACTCAGCTACGTCGCGACTACCAGCAGATCTTAAGTTCAAAAAAATTCATCGGCAACATGATGATCTTTGCAGCCTGTTCTGCGGCATTCTTCGCCTACCTGACAGGCTCACCGTTTGTTATGTCAGCCATGGGCTATTCAGGTGCTGATATCGGCCTGAGTTACGCACCTCAAACCGTTGCCTTCATTATTGGTGGTTATGGTTGCCGTACTTTGCTAAGCAAATTTGATAGCCAACAAATCCTGCCTTGGATCCTAAAATTATTTGTTACCAGCGTAACAGTCATGTTCCTTATCTCTGTCAACGCTGAGCCAACAACAATCTGGCCAATCTTGGCTCCTTTCTGCCTGCTGGCAGTCGCAAACGGTGCTATCTACCCGATCATCATCAGTAAAGCGCTGGAAGATTTTAGGAGCTGCAGTGCAACAGCAGCTGGATTGCTGAACTTCCTGCAGACGATGGTGTGTTTCGCAGCAAGCGGTATCGTGTCGGCCTTCTCTTCTTACGGACTGATCACTGTTACAACTTCAATGTTCGTGACCGCTTTTATTGCCCTGATTGGCTATGCCCTGGTTGTACAAGCTCGACGCCAGTCAGTACAGCACGCTCAGACCGCATAAATTAGCACTCAAGATCGAATAAATAGTTAAGGCTGCCTACGGGCAGCCTTCTTTTTTCGCCGAAAAACACCCTATCACCTCCAATCGTAAAATGATTAAAATCTCATCCTCTAGAATCCACCCATCTTTGCTACTTGCTATATCTTTAACAGTTAGCCGATAACACACTGGTTAAACCAGAGATAAAAACCACAGACCGAACATTTTTTAAACAAAGATATAACACATTGGATTATTTATACATTTTTCTTGCATAAGATCCCACGTTGAGTAATATAAAAACCCAGTGACGATTAATGCAGTAAGTCAGCATGAGTATTCAAGTAAACAATATCAATAAATTCTACGGAACCACGCAGGTTCTTCATGATGTGAACTTCACCTGTGACAAGGGCGATACCCTGGTATTACTCGGTCCAAGCGGTGCCGGTAAAAGCTCATTGCTACGTGTATTGAACCTGCTTGAAACGGCCAGCAGCGGTGAGCTGCAAATTGCTGACGAACGTTTCAACTTCGCCACGACAGTTCAAGAAAAAGATGGCCTGAAATTACGCCGCAAGGTCGGTATGGTTTTTCAGCAATACAACCTATGGCCTCATTTAACGGTGTTGGAAAACCTGATCGAAGCGCCAGTAAAAGTCGCAGGCATGAATAAAGAACACGCCAAGAAAGAGGCTCTAACGATCCTGTCTACCCTGCAATTGGCCGACAAGATTGATGCCTGGCCATTGCAGCTCTCTGGCGGCCAGCAACAACGTGTGGCAATTGCCCGCGCACTGATGATGAAACCGGATGTATTGCTCTTTGATGAACCAACCGCTGCTCTGGATCCTGAAATTACCAACCAGGTTGTCAAGATCATCAATGAACTGAGCGAAACCGGTATTACCCAGGTTGTTGTGACTCATGAAGTCGACTTCGCACGAAAAATTGCCAGCCATGTTTTATACCTGGAACAAGGTCGAATGATTGAACATGGCACCAAAGAGGCGTTTGTAAATCCGGCAACACCGGAATTTGCAGAATACCTCACACACTGATTTAACCCTTTATACCCTTAATAACCCAATTTCCTCTGCGTCATCATTATCGACAACGATGCAGGGCATAGTTACGCATGGAGTATCGCGATGAAAAAGATCTTACTAGCTTCCCTAATCGGCCTGGCCTCAAGCCACGCGGCAGCGCAAGACGAAATTAAATTTGCTATGGAAGCCACTTACGCACCTTTTGAATATGTTGATGAAAATAATCAAATTCAGGGGTTTGATGTCGATCTTGCGAATGCACTTTGTGAAGAAATCGATGCGAAATGCTCGTTCCATAACCAGCCTTTTGACAGCCTGATCCCTGCCCTGAAATTCCGTCGTTACGATGCGGCAATTTCTGGTATTGATATTACCGAGCAACGCTTGCAACAGGTGAACTTTACCGACGCGTACTATGAAAACTCAGCAGCGTTTGTTGCCATTGAAGGTAACGTTGCCAGCCAAGCCGCACTTGATGGCAAGCGTGTTGGTGTTCAGAATGGTTCAACCCACCAGAGCTACCTAACCGAGCAAATGGACGGCGTAACGGCAGTCCCTTATGCAAGCTACCAAGATGCTTTCATTGACATGCAAAACGGCCGTATTGATTCTGTCTTTGGTGACACGGCAGTCGTTGCAGAGTGGTTTGAAAAAAATGACAAGCTTACTTACGTCGGCGAGCAAGTAACCAATGCCAAGTATTTCGGCAATGGTTTCGGCATTGCGATTAACAAGAACAACCAGGAGCTGGTAGAAAAACTGAACGCGGCACTGAAGACAGTGAAAGCCAACGGTGAATACCAGGTGATCTTCGATAAATACTTCGGTAAGTAATATGGCGTTATCAGGTTATGCGCTTACCCTGGCAGAGGCTGGCTGGCTGACTATCCAGCTGGCTTTTGCCAGCCTGTTGGTAGGACTTGTATTGGCAGTCGTCTTCGCTAGCGGCGAAATGTCTCGCCATCGTTTTATTTCATGGCCAACAACGGCGTTAGTCACCATACTTCGCGGCCTGCCGGAACTGCTGGTTGTTCTATTTATTTTCTTTGGCTCAACCCAGGTACTATTCATTCTTACTGGCGATTATGTCGATGTCAGCCCGTTTCTATCTGGCGTCATTGCCCTTTCGCTCATTTTTGCAGCCTATGCAGCGCAAACGTTGCGTGGTGCATTAAAAGCAGTGCCAGCAGGACAACGAGAAGCCGCCAGCGCACTGGGGATCAGCAAGTTCCGATCCTTTATCCGAGTGGTTCTTCCCCAGGCTATTCGTCATGCTTTGCCGGGGCTCACTAACCAATGGTTGGTTCTGCTCAAGGACACAGCGCTAGTATCGCTGATTGGTGTGACCGATCTGCTGAAACAAGCACAGTTAACAGCCGCTGCAACTCACGAAAGCTTTACCTGGTACGCCTGTGCCGCCGCCATCTATCTGATGATCACCCTACTCACTCAGCGGGTCGTAAAGATCATGGATAAGAAATTCAGTGCCCAGGGGCTAGGCAATGCACAAGGAGCTTCAGCATGAACCAACAGCATATCTGGCAACTGCTAGAAGGTCTTGCCACCAGTATCGAGTTGACTGCTGCGTCACTGTTAGTCGGCTGTCTTCTGGCTCTACTAATGACAGTAACGCTGATCTTACGCACTCCTGTCATTCATTGGCTAAGCCGTGGCTTGATCACCCTGTTTACCGGAACACCGTTGCTGGTACAGATCTTCCTTATCTATTATGGCCCGGGGCAA
This sequence comes from Photobacterium sp. HL06, assembly GCF_059552575.1. Lineage (NCBI taxonomy): Bacteria > Pseudomonadati > Pseudomonadota > Gammaproteobacteria > Vibrionales > Vibrionaceae > Photobacterium > Photobacterium sp. HL06. The sequence continues at coordinate 1,661,989 of NZ_CM183914.1, read as the reverse complement.
TTTGAAGCTGTACGTGAGAGTATTTTCTGGGACTGGCTCAGCCAACCATGGTTTTGTGCAATGCTGGCACTGGCTCTAAATACCGCCGCCTACAGTACCCAGTTGTTTCAGGGTGCCTTTAATGCCATTCCAGCAGGCCAATGGCATGCCTGCCAGGCCTTAGGTATGGATAAAAAAGCAACACTGAATGTATTGCTACCATACGCAATCCGTCGTGCAATACCGGCCTACTCTAATGAAGTTATTTTGGTATTCAAGGGCACCTCACTAGCCAGCACAATCACCATTATGGACATCATGGGCTATGCCCAGCGAATTAATGCCCAAACGTATGACACACTCGTTGTCTTTAGCGTAGCTGGCCTATTTTATTTAGGGGTAAATGGAGCGCTTACCCTGATATTTCGTCGTGTAGAGAAAAAAGCCCTTGCATTTGAAGTAGCGCGTTAATATTACGACAGGTGCCTCACTTTATAATAAAAGCCAGTTATAAAAATGACTGGCTTTTTTTATTTCAAGTTTTTTAAAAAGTCCAAACACGAGTAAATCATCAACCTTAATGAGATCTATTCCTATCTAAACTCCTGTTTTATAGGCATATGCACATTTACACTTATTCATAGTTAATTCACAATTTTCACCTCTTTATGGCAATTGGAAATATATGAACAAGCGGTAATATCATTAACGCATAACAAAATGATTATTAACACCGCCGCCACCAATCAAAAGCAACCATTGCGCAACAACACCGCAACCATCGCAACATTTAACAAACACATGTGGCGATGATTATCATTTCATGATCTATTAACATTTATTAATAAATAACCACAAGAAAACACAACTATATTATTGTCATTCATCTTTCCGTTGAAGATCAAAAAAGCTAAAGATTGAAGGGATTAATACCTGCCTGCCAATTGAATCACTATGAAAATATAACTTATGATCTTTCTAAAAATAGAATTGTTAAATTTCATCTTTGTTTTTTGTTCAACTAATTAATATGCAGGTAGCTCTATGAACAATGGCATTAGCACAGCTAGCCAAGACAAGCAGAAGCTTGAGTGGCGAACATTTTTTTTAATCACAGTCGTTCTCTTCCCGGTTCTTAGTGTCATGACGGTAGGTGGATACGGATTTTTCGTTTGGATGATGCAGGTCTTTTTCCTTGGTCCTCCAGGTCACGGCGGCTGATCCCTTCACGACATTAACCAGAATCATCACTAAGAGAACCCATCATGAAATCATTTTTAACTAAAACTTGGCGGACATTGTCTCGTCCAAGTATCCACATCAGCCTCGGCGTACTAACGCTAGGTGGATTTCTAGCCGGTATTATATTCTGGGGTGGATTCAATACCGCACTGGAAGCGACTAATACAGAAGAATTCTGTATCGGCTGCCACGCTGAGAACGTCGCACCTGAATACGAAGGTACGATCCACGACCAGAACCGCTCTGGTGTTCGTGCAACTTGTCCTGATTGTCACGTACCTCACGATTGGACATCAAAAGTCGCTCGTAAGATCCAAGCAAGTAAAGAAGTGTTCGCCCACTTTGCTGGTTTTATTGATACCCAAGAAAAATTTGAAGATCGACGAATTGTACTAGCTCAACACGAGTGGGACCGCTTTAGCTCAAACAAATCTTTGGAATGTAGAAACTGTCACGACTATGACGGTATGGACTTCACAAAGATGTCTCCGACCGCGCGTATCCAGATGAAACAAGCAAAAGAGCGTGATCAAAGCTGTCTTGATTGCCACAAAGGCATCGCCCACCACCTTCCTGAAAATATGGACAGCACTGGCGGCATGATTTCTCAGCTTGAACAATTGGCTTCTAACACTAAGTTTACCAATGGCGAAGAATACATCAGTGTTCGCCATCTACCTCTTTATCAAGAAAAAAGCCTATCAACGGAAGCCGGCCTACTAAACCCTGCCTCTTCAGTAAAAGTTATCGATCAGTCTGGTGATGCAATTCAGGTTGAAGTTTCTGGCTGGCGTAAAGACAAGGGCTTTGGCCGTGTTATCCAGGAAGACTTTGGTATGAACATCGCTGTTGCCTCTCTGCTTAAAGAGACATCAACTAACGATCAAATTGTTGAGAAGTTCGAACGTAAAGAAGACGACCTAACAGGTCTGCCTTGGCAGCGTGTAACCGCCAAGCTGTGGATGAAGAAAGAAGCCCTACTTGGTGATGTCGAGCCAATCTGGGAGCAGGCTAAGCAGTCTTACCAGACTAACTGTTCAGTGTGTCACACCCAGCCTGATGAAGCGCACTTTGACGCCAATACCTGGCCTGGCATGTTCAACGGCATGATGGCATTCGTTAACTTCGATACCGACAGCAAAGCACTGGTACTGAAGTATCTACAAAAGCATTCATCAGATTTTTCTGACGGCCACCACTAAGCGATTGATGGAGTAATTTAAGTATGTCTGTTAGCAGAAGAAGTTTTCTTAAAGGTCTGGCGACCACAAGCGCCGTCTCTGTCATCGGTCCAAGCCTGCTGGCTTCAGCAAAAGCAACTGCCGCAGAAACTACCGGTACCTGGAAAGTATCTGGCTCGCACTGGGGTGCATTCCGTGCCCATATCTATGCGGGCAAGGTGCAGGAAATCAAGCCGCTGGAGCTTGATAAGCACCCAACCGATATGATGAACGGTATTAAGGGGATTATATACAGCCCATCACGTGTCCGTTACCCAATGGTACGTCTAGACTGGCTGAAAAAACACAAATACAGCGGTGAAACCCGCGGTAATAACCGTTTTGTCCGTGTGACTTGGGATGAAGCATTGGATCTTTTCTATCGCGAGCTGGAACGTGTACAGAAAGATTACGGTCCGTGGGCTCTGCATGCTGGCCAGACTGGCTGGCGCCAAACAGGCCAGTTCCATAGCTGTACCAGCCACATGCAGCGCGCCGTGGGTATGCACGGTAACTTCATCACCAAAGTCGGCGATTACTCGACCGGTGCTGGGCAAACTATTCTTCCGTATATCTTAGGCTCGACCGAAGTGTACGCACAAGGGACGTCTTGGTCTGAGATCCTTGATCACAGCAAGAACATCGTGCTGTGGGCAACCGATCCCGTTAAAAACCTGCAGGTTGGCTGGAACTGTGAAACACACGAGTCATATGCATACCTTGAGAAACTGAAAGAGAAAGTTGCCAACGGTGAAATCAACGTACTTTCTGTTGACCCGGTTAAGAACAAAACACAGCGTTACCTAGGTAACGACCATATGTACATCAACCCGCAAACTGACGTCGCTTTCATGCTTGCGGTTGCGCATACGCTGTACACCGAAGATCTTTACGACAAAGCGTTTGTTAAAACTTACTGCCTAGGCTTTGACGAGTTTGTTCCTTACTTCATGGGTAAGACCAAGGACAACATCGAGAAGACGCCAGAGTGGGCAGCTGAAATCTGTGGTGTCGAAGCCGACAAGATCCGTGAATTTGCCCGCATGCTGGTCAATGGCCGTACTCAGCTTCTGTTTGGCTGGTGTATTCAACGCCAGGAGCACGGTGAGCAACCATACTGGATGGGTGCCGTTATCGCTGCAATGGTTGGCCAGATTGGCCTGCCTGGTGGTGGTGTCTCTTACGGTCACCACTACAGCTCGATTGGTGTTCCTTCTACTGGTTTTGCGGCTCCGGGTGGTTTCCCTCGTAACGTTGACCAAGGTCAGAAGCCTAAGTGGGACAATGACGACTTCAATGGCTACAGCCGTACTATTCCTGTTGCACGCTGGGTAGACTGTCTGCTGGAACCGGGTAAAGAGATCAAGTACAACGGTTCAAAAGTCATCCTGCCTGACTACAAAATGATGGTGATCAGCGGTAACAACCCTTGGCATCACCACCAGGATCGTAACCGTATGAAACAAGCTTTCCAGAAGCTGCAAACGGTAGTCACAGTGGATTTCGCCTGGACAGCAACATGTCGTTTCTCTGATATCGTACTGCCTGCTTGTACCCAGTTCGAACGTAACGATATCGACATTTACGGCTCTTACAGTGGTCGTGGGCTTATTGCGATGCAAAAGCTGGTAGACCCGCTGTATCAGTCAAAAACTGACTTTGAGATCTTTACCGAGCTATCTCGCCGTTTCGGCCGCCACAAAGAATACACCCGTGGTATGGATGAAATGGAATGGGTACGCTCACTGTACTCAGATTGCCGAGATGCAAACAAGGCATCATTCGATATGCCTGAGTTTGATGAATTCTGGGAAAAAGGCGTGCTTGATTTTGGTGAAGGTAAACCATGGGTTCGCCATGCCGACTTCCGTGAAGATCCAGAGATCAACGCACTGGGTACGCCATCAGGCTTCATTGAAATCTCCAGCCGCAAGATCGACCGTTTCGGCTACGAACATTGCCAGGGCCACCCAATGTGGTTTGAGAAGAGTGAACGTTCTCACGGCGGTCCGGGTTCTGAAAAACACCCGTTCTGGATGCAATCTTGTCACCCTGACAAACGCCTGCACTCCCAGATGTGTGAGTCGGAAGAATACCGTGCAACCTATGCAGTGAAAGGTCGTGAACCTGTTTACATCAACCCGAAAGATGCGGCAGCAAAAGGCATTAAAGATGGCGATATCGTTCGCGTTTTTAATGACCGTGGCCAACTTCTCGCCGGTGCGGTTCTAACAGATAGCTACGCACGCGGCGTGATCCGTATTGAAGAAGGTGCTTGGTATGGCCCGCTTAATGAAAAAGTCGGTGCAGTCTGTACTTATGGTGATCCAAACACCCTGACCCAGGATATTCCGTCATCGGAGCTTGCACAGGCTACCAGTGCCAATACCTGCCTGGTCGACTTTGAGAAGTTCACTGGTGAAGTACCGCCTGTGACCTCCTTTGGTGGCCCGATTGAAGTCAGCTAAGTGGTAAGGGCGAGAAACATCCCCCTAGTTTCTCATCAATAGCACTTAACCTTTAAAAGCCCTGGACCAACGACTTATAACAAGTCAGGACCAGGGCTTTATATTTGTTGATTAGCCTTAGTAACGGCGTAATTCTACACTCTCTGGTACGAGTAATGGCTCACCATCTTGCAGGTGCTCGTTAAAAAAAACCACTAGCAAGGCATTGGTTGCAGTATGCATATCGGCTGAATCTATCTTGCCAAGTACCCCTGCATATTTAAGCGGTGGTAAATGGTTCAGGTCGCTGAAATTCATATGTCCAGCCCCCGCGAATACAGCTTCACAGCCACCTCTCGGGTTGGCCTTTGCTACTTGCTGGTTTGTCCACGAAAAGTCATAGCTAATACCTGCCAACTGATTTTCGGTAGAATAAGCAAAGCAAACCGGTGCATTGCTTGCGGAATTAACAGAAAAGGAGAAATGTTGACCATCTAAGTTTATGCCTGCTTTCACCCGCTCATCATTCATTGCTAGATGAGAGGCCATCGCACCACCGAACGAATGACCAAACGCAGCCAGTTTATCGAGATCCAGATGACCAATTAACCAAAGAATAATGCTATAGCTAAGGCGCAAATCAAGAAAGCCGATTTCCCAATAATTAAACTTGATGCTAAGCATACATACTACCGTATAAGCTCAAACAGCCTATAGGTAACATAAGCAACCACTGTGGTACTTTGACAAACACTTTTACACCAAAGAACCACCAACCAACAATTACAAACACCATCGAAAATATAATGTAGCTAATCGATAGACCAATAATGGTTGAATATATGGTTTCAAGTGAATTCCAGCCGATATATATAAATACTAGAGAAGAAAAAAACAGCATCACTGATACCATATGCCAACACGCTAACAATGTCGCTTTGCGTCCATCATGAAAATCCAATTTCAGAAATGGCTTAACTGGGTCAACTTGACCAGCAAAAATATGGATCAAAGCCGTAACTATACCGATTATACCTGCACTAAATATCCAAACGTTCACATTTTATCCTTCCGATAGCGATAACGTTATACCTTCACTGCCAGCCTAGAAAGTTGCTTAACCCACTTTGCTCGCTGCTGCTTCGAAGAACTTATAACAGGCCCGATATAAGTCGTAGAAACAACCTTAATACCGCAAAACTCCAGCAAGGTATGTTTCAGTTGTTTATAAACAGGGTTTCCTTGAAACCAACGATAAAAGAATGGAGGTGTATCCATGGTAAGTACGACATCAGCTGTGCGGCCGCGCAGCAACTTTTCTGGTATTGACTTATTCTTATGATATTTAAAGGCAAAATTAGATAAGAACGTTCTATCAATCAAGCCTTTCAGCTTGGCAGGCATTCCTCCCCACCAAACTGGAAGAATAAACACAACATGCTCTGCCCATTTTAACCTAGCTTGAAAATCAACCAAGTCTGGCTCAAGGGCTTGGACTTCGTCATAGCCATTATTCAGATCAAGTTCGAATTTCAGCTCACTGAGTTGTACAACCCTTACCTCATGGCGACTTTGGCTTGATTCAACATATTGCTCAGCCAGCTTATGGCAATAACTGCTTGCCTTAGGATTTCCGTTTATGACCAGTATTTTCTTACTCATAGTTCCTCCTTATCCAATAGGAGGCAGCATAAACCTTGTCCCTTGGGGAAGAGTCAACAAAGAACTATCGTTTTATACCCAAGTAATCTCAAGGTGCTCGTTTCAGCGAGAATTTCCAGGCGCTAAGGTCAGGCGCTGGTTTGCAGGCATGCTTCTATCTCTGAACGATAGGCGTGAATGCGCACATTCATATCCTTTAATGCATTAATCTCGGCATCGACCTGCTGTTGCTTGTGCTCAAGCAAGTCAATCACAGCATACCAATCAAGCTGATTACGCCCCACCACCAGCTTTTTCAGCTCTGAGAGGCTAACCCCCAGTAATTGCGCCTGTTTGATGAGCTTAACAAACTCAACATCCTCAGGGTCATATACCCGATAGCTACCTTCACGACGGACTTCTGATAACAACCCTAATTTTTCATACAGCCGAATTGCTTTTGGCGAAGCGCCTGTGCGCTTAGATATTTCTCCGATATACAACCTGGTTCTCCTTTCCAATACACCACTGACACCATGAGCTGATATCAAGCTTTAAATCAATAATATAATCACATTTTTGGCTATTGTATTCATCAGAAACTTCAACAATCAAACCATGCAATGGCTCTTCTTGAATTCATATCAGCTATTTTCATGCTATAGCACCTCAACCGAAAACAACTTACTGGGGTTGTGACTAAACTTCGTAATAGCACCAATTAGGCTTCGCACTTCATGAAGAGGAATCTGGAACATGGCAAAAGCATTAATTGTATTAACCAGCCACTCACAAATGGGTGATACCGATGAAAAAACTGGATTTTGGCTATCAGAGCTCACCCACCCCTATTATGCCATTGCCGATCGCGGCATCGAAGTAGACATAGTCTCGATACAGGGAGGCGAAGCACCGGTAGATCCACGAAGCTGGGATGAAGATGACAAACTAAATATACGTTTTATGGCCACGCCAGAATTGACAGAGCTCCTCAAAAATAGCCAATCCCTGGATGATATTGACCCTGATAATTATCAAGCCATCGTTTTTGCAGGCGGTCACGGCACCATGTGGGATTTTCCCGATGATCCTGACGTGCAGGACAAAGCCGCAACCATCTATGAGCAAGGGGGGATTGTCGCAGCTATCTGCCATGGTCCTGCCGCCCTTCTCAACATTAAGCTCTCTGATGATCAGCTGCTTATTGATGGCAAACGGGTTGCGGCTTTTAGCAATAAAGAAGAAGACGCCGTGGAAATGACCGATATCGTCCCCTTCTCGCTACAGGACGAATTGATCATCAACGGCGCGCATTATGTCGAGCAGCCTGCTTGGACAGCCAATGTCGTTATTGACGGCCGAGTCGTGACTGGCCAGAATCCACAATCAGCGGCAGGTGTCGGCGAGGCCGTTTGCGATTTGCTTCAGAAGTAGCCAGCTCAATGGCTTATCTACGAGGGGGAACTATTGATGGAATACCTACATACCATGGTACGCGTCAGTGATCTGGATGAGTCACTCGACTTCTACTGCAACAAGCTAGGACTCAAAGAAATTCGTCGTGTCGACACCCACAAGGGACGTTTCACTTTGGTTTACCTCGCAGCCCCGGGCGACACCGAGCATGCCGAATTACACAGTACTCCAATGCTAGAGCTCACCTATGACTGGGATCAGCAGAATTACACCACAGGACGTAACTTTGGCCACCTTGCCTTCCGTGTTGATGATATTTACCAGCTCTGTACCCACTTGCAACAACAAGGTGTCACTATCAATCGACCGCCGCGTGATGGGCACATGGCGTTTATTCGCTCTCCGGACGGAATATCAATTGAACTGCTGCAAAAAGGTGCCGCACTGGTAGAACAAGAACCCTGGATATCGATGCAGAATATTGGGGAATGGTAAGAAGAATGCGTAGCAAAGCAATCGCTATCTGCTTTGCTACGCGTTGAGAGTGCTACTTTTCAGCCAATGACTTGTAGAAGTTGTTCTGGTAGGCAAGACTACCCCAGAGTGCATTCGCCTGGGCCATCTTAACCATAGTTAGAGGCTGTTCACGTTCAAACAAGTCCGTACTTTCCGCATCATATGAGAATCCAATCGGATCTTTATCTGGCTGGAAAATAACAACATCGTTATTATTATCCATCCAGGCGAAATTTTTGTAGAACTGCATCATCGCCCGTAAATTCTTACTGTCGATATCTTTAGTTAAGTCATGACCAATCATTGGGTTATAACTATCAACACCAATTAGGGATAACAGCGTTGGAGGAAGGTCAAGTTGACTCGCCAGGCGCTGATCCTGCTTGGCACTGACCCCTTTACCTAAAATAACAGCAGGAATATGGAAATGATCAATCGGTACTAATTGACTGCCATAGGCACGAGAGTCATGATCGGCGACCACAACAAAAATAGTATCGTCCCAGTATGATGATTGTTTCGCCTGCTTAAAAAATTCACCAAGCGCATAATCAGAATACTTCGCTGCATTTTCCCGCGTTTGCTTTGGCTCATTATAGGGTGTAATTCGTCCATCCGGGTAGTCAAAAGGACTGTGGTTCGAAGAGGTAAATACCAAGCTAAAAAACGGTTGTTCTGAGTCATGCAACTTAGAAAATTGCTCATGCGCCTTTTGGTATAAATCCTCATCTGAAGCCCCCCAGGATCCCACAAAAGAAGGGGTCTTAAATGTTGGGAAGTCTTGCATATCCATAAAACCGTTGCCCAGGAAGAAGGTCTTCATGTTGTCGAAGTGACTCTCCCCTCCGTAAACGAACTGGGTATGATATCCCTTGCTTTTTAATAGATCGGCAATAGTAAAAAAGCCGGTTTGGCTCTTACCTAGCTTGACCACAGCACGCGAAGGCGTCGGGGAAAAGCCAGTAACAACCGCTTCTATGCCCCGTACCGAGCGTGTGCCCGTCGAGTACATACGCGTAAAGTTCCAGCCTTCTTGCATTAATCCATCAAGGTTCGGTGTTAACGGCATCCCCCCGAGGCCACCGACATAACGCGCCCCTAGGCTTTCTTGCAGCAGAATAACAAGATTTTTCGGCTTACCTTTATACGTGGCAGTGTGGTGTGCCATCGTTGGAATTTCACTAGAGATAAAATCTTGGCTCTGTCGCCCAGTTGACTCCTGGACAAGCGCAATAACTTCCTTGCTGTCCATCTTGCCATAGTATTTGCTTGCACTATCTTCTGCAGACATTTGCTTGACGGCAAACAACATTGAATACGATGAGTTGAGTACAAGATCATTCATTAGCGGATCGGTAGAAAAAGCCACCATCGCAGGATTAAGAGGTCGATGCCCAAGTGTTGATCTAGCACCCATCACTCCAATGACAACCACTAACATTGCTAAAGCGATCCGCCAGGGCCAGCGAGGGAAAACAAGGCCTGACACTAAATGATGAGTAAGCTTCCACCCTAAGTATAATGTTGCAGTGCTGACCGTTGCCCCGATAAACAACTCTATTTTGTAGCCGCTCCACAACATACCCAACACTTCTTTAGGGTAGATCAGGTATTCGACAAATAACCGATTGGGGCGAACGTCGTATTCCATAATAAAGGTAGGCGTGGATATCTCCATATAGACCAAGAACCACAGCCCTAGCAAAGTCCAAATTCGTAGAACAAATAGCCATGCTTTTCCGATATACCCATCACTGGATAAAAGACATGTCAGCAGCGCAGGCAAAATAAATAAATAGCTCAACGTTGCAATATCAATGCGTATGCCATTGAATAATATATTCAACCATCCATTTGCCTCAGTGACACGTTCGCTATGCCAAAGGCTTAACCCAATACGGGATATAGTGAGAATGCAGAGGCAGATTAAAAATGCGGCACAGATAGGATATAGAACACCCAACCTTTTTTTGACAATATCTGTCATTTTTACTTCCTGTAATAAAACCTGTTATGACATAACTAAGTTTGAAAAAACGATGTACACCCAAGTGGATATCGCCATGATGAGGGTTAGTAACACAGCAGCCGATCCCATGTCTTTTTAGACAAGGCGAACGAATCTTTTTTGTTTATTTTTCACACAGCACCTTATATTTTAAATGCCACCCAAAATACACAGGTAGCATCATTAGTGTGAAAAATAAGTGAAAAGCCCCTCGATGTATAGCCAATTGGTATAAATACTTCGTTTGGATGTAAAATATGAGAGCATAAAAATGCATTCACGTTCATATTAAAATGATTTTCTCGAAGCTAATAAAGCCCCCCCATCTCTAGTTTTTTGAATGATTCGGCCACCCTCTTTATATTTTTTATTTGTAAAAGAAGTTATCCTGATTACGGGCGTCAAATATATGTCACTTATAATGAACAAACTGGTGAGCAGCCTTTTCTACATTAGCGGCCTGTGTGTGATATTTCTCGCTAACCTATTCCCTTAGAAAGTCACCTCTTGCACTGGACTATCGTGTCAGAGCGCACGATTACCCCTACCAGTACGGCTAAAATATCGCAGCCAAGCCGCAAGAAATCATACTGTTGCAAAATATTTATTGTGGTGAGTCGATAAAATACAGACAATCACATATGAGCCTTACTTCACTGCTACACTATACTATTAGCGAATAGGGGTTTAATTACATCACGGATGACATATGAAGCTAGCTTTTCTTCGATTTTTGGCACTGCTACTTCCCTTACTGTCAATAACGGCAGCGGCTGCCTTTTATATCTACTACGGGGATGTCATCCAGCTTGAGCAGCGTATTCAGGAAAGAGAGCGTAGTGTTCATCAATCAACCCTACACATAACACGGTTGCATTTTGCGCCTATTATCGACGATCTTCGTTATCTGACCCAAAAAGCAAATGAACTTAGTATCAGCCCACATCCTACAACCCAGCCAAAAAACACCCTGGCTGCTACATTCAAGCGAATGACACAAACCCGGGCCTATTACGACCAAGTTCGGCTTATCAACGATCAAGGATTCGAAGTTATTCGGGTTAACATGAAAAACGGCCAAGCCTATCGGGTGGCAGATAATAAGCTTCAAGATAAAAGCCATCGTCCGTATGTACAAGAATCGCTAAAGATCAGTCCCGGTGCCTTTTATACCTCACAATTTGACTTAAATATTGAAAATGGCCAAGTCGAAGTCCCCGCCAAGCCCACGCTGCGTTTCGTTAGCCACTTCAAAATCAACGGGCAAAGCTGGCTCATTTCACTTAACTATCTTGGCCGTGACTATCTCGCTGAGCTCAATAACCAATATAACTGGAATAGTGGTCAAAACTGGTTAATCAACAACAATGGGCACTGGCTGCTCGGCCCAACATCAGATAGTTCCTGGCAATTTATGCCATCGCAGGAAAATACGCAGAATCAAGATTTCTTTCAGGCCTACCCAAATCTGTGGGAGCAAATCAATGAGAGTGAAAATGGCCAAATCTTACAAGGCGAATACCTTTATACCTTCACCCGTTTCTTCTCTGGCGACAAGTTTTTAGGCGATAAGCTTTTTACCCTACCCTTTGATGGTACAGATCTACCTTGGACAATTATTTCTCGGGTAAATATGAATGAAGCGATCAACGAGCTTGCCTTCTCTCAACAACGTATCGTGAAATTCACCATCTTCACTATTTTGATTATGGCTCTGGTTGCAGGTTGCATCGTGCTGGCTTGGCACCTCCTACAGATGCTTCGACACGAAAAGAGCTTAAAGCAGGACATCGAAGATGTTGCACTCAAATATTCAACTGTGCTGAAGCATGTACCTGACGGAGTCATTACTGTCAGCCAAGATATGACAATCAATACTATCAACAAAGCTGCCGGGCACATTCTCAACATTAATGAGGAATCCGCCACAGGAAAGAACCTGATCAAACTTATCAGCGGGCAAAAAAACCGGGAGCAAATTAAGCAACTCGTACAAAAAGTTCATGAAAATAAAGCAGACAATAACAATCGCCCTGTGAAAACGCGTATCCAGTTAAGTAATTTAAAGACTCGACATATTGAGTTTATCGCCACCGAAACAATTTATAGCTCAAGCAGTGAGTTACTGCTGAACTTCAGAGATGTTACCTACTGGATTGAGCGAGAAGAAAAGCTTAAAAGCATGTCACGCGCACTAGAGCAAAGTAATGACTCCATTATCATAACGAACCACCGTGGCATTATTGAATATGTTAATCAGGCATTTGAAAAATTCACCGGTGTAAAGTCCAAGGATATCCTCGGTGCACAATCTTCGACACTGCTCAAGCAAACACTGGACGATGAAGCTGAAGTTCGTAAAGTTCAGGAACAATTAAAAGATGGTAGAACAATCCAACGGGTGCTAGCACGAAAGCAAGAAGACAATAATATATTCTACGAAGAGAAAACCATTGCCCCTATTCGCAACAACCGAGGCAAAATAAGCCATTACATTTCGACGGGCAAAGATATCACTGAAAGAGTGCTGTTTGAGAGCAAACTGCACAAGCTTGCTCATTATGATTTACTAACTGAGCTTCCCAACAGAACGCTACTCCAACAATTCCTCGAAAATGCTATAGAGCAAGCCAAACGTGAGTTCAATAGTATTGCCTTGATCACCATCGATCTTGACCACTTTAAAAAGATCAACGACTCATTAAGCCATGATATTGGTGACAAGGTACTGTTAGCTATTTCTAAGCGAATCCATAGTTCACTACGAGATGATGACCTTCTGGCGCGACTAGGCGGTGATGAGTTCGCAATCATTATCAAGCATGGTGTAGAGCCTGAGAACTTGGTCAATATGGCTAACCGTATCATTCGCCATATCAGCGAGCCGCTATGTATAGACAACAATGAACTGTTTATTACGGCCAGCATGGGGATTAGCCTATTCCCTGATGACAGTGATAACGTGGAGACCTTATTCAAAAATGCCGACATTGCTTTATACCGAGCTAAAGAAGAAAGCCGTAACAAGTTCTGCTTCTTCACCCAGCAAATGGGCCAAGACAGTATCAAGCGTATGCAGCTCGAATCGGAACTCAGAAAAACAATAGGCACCGACCGTTACCAGTTTTATTACCAACCAAAAGTGAATGCCATTACACATGACATCTGTGGCATAGAGGCGCTATTGCGCTGGGAAGACGAGAATGGCAGCATCCAGTCTCCGCTGGATATTATCCCAATCCTTGAACATTCCGGACTGATAATTGAAGCAGGCGAATACCTCATTTACCGTGCATGCAACCAACTGAAAAAATGGCAAAAGAAAAACTACCGACTCCATTTTGCGCTCAACATTTCTGCACGCCAACTACTTAACTCCAACATTGTTGAAACGGTAAGCCAAGCCATTGAAGATACAGGCTGCGATCCACAATATCTCGAGCTTGAAATCACTGAAAGTGTGATTATGGCTGATGTTACCACCGCACTGGACAAACTCATGGGGCTAGAAGCTCTGGGGGTAAAAATCGCTATCGATGACTTTGGTACTGGGTATTCATCATTGGCCTACCTCAGCCGATTCCCTGTCCATATATTGAAGGTCGATCGTGAATTTGTTAAAGATCTGCCAAAAAATAAAGACAATATCACCATCACCCGTTCAATTGTCGAACTTGCGCATAACCTTAATATGGAAGTCGTTGCCGAAGGTGTGGAAACAGAAGCTCAAGAGCAATTTTTAGCCAGTATTGGTGTAGAAGAGTTTCAAGGTTTCTACTTTGGGCCTCCAATGCCGCTCGAAGAGTTCGAGCGGCAATATCTCTGTACGCCCGATGCGTTTCTTGTCAATGAACAAGTATACTAACGGGTATATACCCAAGCTGCTTCAATCTCGCTGAAACAAGCATCTTGAGGTAGTTTGGGTATAACAGGCAATAGCATTTGTTGCTTTACATGTTCGAGCATATAATCTGACTTATAGAACCACAGAACATCGATACCTTAAGGTACCCATATGAGCTTTAGTGATCACTTAGATAACTTCATTAAACAGCGAAACCAGCAACCTCAATCTACATCGCAGCGTCCATTCCGGCGTCAGTATGCAGTTCAAGAGCCTACCAACCAGAGTGTCGCTCGCGAAGCAATTGCCAAAGCTCAAGAGGATGCTGCGATACAAGCAACGATAGATACCAAGGCCCCGCATGTCCGTATCAATGGGCGCTGCGTTACCGAGAATGAAGCCCAGGTTGTCGATCAACTGAAAGAGGATTCTGCACCAGCGAACCCCGATCGCATCGACTATATCAAACAATTAAGAAAAGAGCTTAAGCTAAAAAAACGGTCTTAATAATATCGTTTACCATTCCAATCGCGCTAATGAACAGAGGTACAAGCATCTAACTCTTTAGCGCTCTATAAACTTATTGCTGTTACCCCTCCTATATTCCAAGCTTCAATAGCCTTAAGTATCGTAAATTGAACACCATTTCATTGTAATTTTTATTTTCTGGCTATTTTTTAACCCAAAGTACAGTTCAAAAAACAAGCTAAATGATAGCTTTTAAATATCAGCATGATCTCTTTTAAAATAATCATAATGATAATCAAAAAAATTAAAGGGTAAAAACAAACCAAAGTGAGCACAAATCAACCACCCGGTGATATATATATTATTTTTATATATAAATCAGACTTAACAACAAAACTCTCACATGAAAAGTCCCCTCATTATTCTTCATAAAGATGTCAAATCACATAATACTCAAGAGGTAACAGACTGTATATTAAGGATATTACTTATAAAATCCAGTTTAAACCAACCCTAACAGTTAAATCGTTAGCTGATCATAACAATTAACACTTCCGGACCAACAGCTACAATGGAAATATTAGCTTGCAACAATACAATCCAGAGAAATACATTTATGGCAAATTAAACATTTTGGATGTTACATTTTAAACAATTATTTATCACGAGCCCTACACTATCAACTCAACAAAAGCAATATAGGCACAACGTTTTTTAAGGGGTAAAATTGCTGTCTAAAAAAGTATGAATAGACATAATCATGAACTCAATAATTCAAATTAACGAGCTGGAATCTCTGCTTATTGCGATTATCGTGCTTTTTCTTGGCTACTTTATTAATAGCAAAGTAAAGGTTCTAAGAAAGTATAATATCCCGGAACCCATTGTTGGAGGCTTGATCGTCGCGGTGTTCATCACACTGCTCCACCAGCAAGGTATCGATATCACTTTCAAGCTAAGCATCAAAGACACCTTAATGCAGATGTTCTTTGCGACCGTCGGATTAGCAGCAAGCTTTAAGCTTCTGGCTAAAGGCGGCTCTCGAGTATTTCTCTTTCTAGGTATTGCCACACTATATATCACCATCCAGAATGCTGTTGGTGTTAGCCTTAGTACCTTGCTAGGCCTTGATCCACTACTCGGGCTCATTGTCGGCTCGATCACACTGTCAGGCGGCCATGGTACAGGTGCTGCGTGGTCACAAACATTTTCAAGTAACTTTGGCCTGCATACTCTTGAACTGTCAATGGCTGCAGCCACATTCGGCCTTGTAATGGGCGGGATTATTGGTGGCCCTGTAGCACAACGGCTGATCAACAAACACAAGCTAAAGTCTGAGTTTGGCGAAGGTGAACATCACCACATTGAGCATCCCGATCTAGTAACGTACAGCGATCATGAAGAAGATCGCATCACGGCTAAAAACTCAATTGAAGTGCTCTTTATTTTGCTCATATGCGTAACCGGTGCCGCACATGTAAAAGAGTTTATTGATGGCTTTGGTATTGGCTGGCTGCGAATCCCGGACTTTGTATATGCCTTATTTATTGGCGTATTTATTACTAACCTGTGTGAAACGACCAAAGTCTACAAAGTTAACAAAGAAACAGTCGATGCTCTGGGAACGATATCCCTATCATTGTTCCTGGCAATGGCACTGATGAGCCTACAGCTCTGGGAGCTACTTGAGCTTGCATTGCCGATGTTACTGATCCTCTCCGTACAGACTGTCACTCTGGCTCTTTTCGCCTACTTTGTGACTTTCCGGTTGATGGGCAAGACTTATGATGCGGCCATCATCTCTGGAGGCCACTGTGGTTTCGGTATGGGTGCAACCCCTACAGCCGTGATGAACATGGGATCTCTGGTATCCAGGAACGGCCCGTCACCTCAGGCTTTCATGGTTGTACCGATCGTTGGGGCATTCTTCATTGATATTGCCAACCTGGTTGTCTTGCAAGCATATATCAGCTTTATTCAGTAGCCTGAGCAAGATCACAAAAAGGCCAAGTGACACCGTCACTTGGCCTTTTTTATTATCTTCGGATACCTCAGCCGCGTTTTTTCGTTCTATTATTAATACAAACAAATAACGAATTTCACGCAACTTAAGCTGTTCACATGGAACATCGTTCTACATTTCATTAAGGGTACGCAATTAAGTTCTTATATCATTTCGTTTATTAACGGCTTGGTATGTTCATAAAATAATTAAGAGAAAAGCAGGGCTTCACACACAGAACGGATGGAGTATTAAGATGTTAGGTGAAAATCACGCACTCTTCATTGAGTTTCCAGAAATGCAGAACAAGATCCAGCGGCTAAAATTAGTTGATGAAAACTTCAAAGCCATGTCAGATAGATACCATAAACTCGACCATGCGATACGAGGATTAGAAGGTAACAACATCCCTACTGAAGATTCACATTTTACCCAACTCAAATTTGAACGAGCTCAACTGAAGGATAGAATCTACAGCATCTTAACTAACTAACCCCTTTGCTTATCAATGAGATGGCAGTACTTGCTGCCGAGCCCCTTACATAGATATCCCCCCATTCGTTCGAACGGGGGGATTATGTATCTAAAGCCCGCAAAATATGTGTAACAAGACATTTCTAGCTATTTCCTCTTCAAAAAAAGTTGATAGAATCCGCGCACCTTATCAACACTGCAATTTTTGTTGATAAACCCCAAAAAATTTAGAGCCTTTGCTGCAGCCAATACTACTGGCTGCATTTGTCGTGGTGATTGAGATAAAAATGAAAAAATTCGATAAAGCTATGCAGATCCTGCTTGCCGGTTTCTGTATTAACCTATGTATGGGTATTTTGTATGCATGGAGTGTATTCAAGCAGGCGCTAGTGGTCGATCTAGGCTGGTCTAACGCTGACGCATCGATGCCCTACACTGTTGCTGTCATCACCTTCTCGCTGTCACTGCTTGTCGCAGGTATACTTCAGGATCGTATGGGTCCGCGCCGTATTCTTATCATGGGTACAGTGATGGTAGGCCTAGGCATGATCATCTCTAGCTTTGCAACCTCACCGCTACTACTGATCTTAACTTTTGGCGTATTGACAGGTTGTGGTATTGGCTTTGGCTATGCGTGCCTTGCCCCATCGGCAATGAAATGGTTTCACCCTTCAAAGAAAGGCATGGTGAATGGCCTGATTGCCGCTGGTTTCGGCCTTGCTGCAGTATACCTTGCTCCCCTAACCTCTAGCCTGATCGATGGTTTTGGTATTAACACCAGCTTCCTGATCCTTGGTGTAGCCGTTCTTTTTATTGCTGTACCCCTGGCGTGTACTATTTCCAACCCCCCAGCAGGCTACACACCTGAGGTTCCAGCTGGCGTTGCAAATAAAGCCGCTGCAAAGCCTGTAGACATCAACTGGCGTAGCATGCTTAAAACACCACAGTTTTACTCTCTATGGCTAATGTTTGCCTTAGCATCGTCTGCCGGCCTCATGGTCATCGGTAACATCACTTCTATTGCAGCAGCGCAGGCAAACATTACCGAAGCGGCTTACCTGGTTGTCATTCTATCGATTTTCAACTCTGGTGGCCGTGTGGCTGCAGGTATGCTGTCTGACAAAATTGGCGGCGTTAAAACCTTAATGCTTGCTTTCATTATGCAAGGCATCAACATGGCAATGTTTGCAAGCTTCCAGTCTGACTTCACCCTGATGATTGGTGCAGCACTGGCCGGTATTGGCTACGGAACACTGCTTGCTGTATTCCCATCGATTACGGCTGATTACTATGGATTGAAAAACTACGGTGCAAACTATGGCGTGCTTTACACCGCATGGGGTATCAGCGGTTTCATTGGCCCAGTCGTCGCAGCTGTGGCTGTAGACACTACCGGTACTTACACCCTGGCTTACACTATCTGTGCGGTAATGATGGCCGTAGCTGTTGTTCTGTCTTTCATTACCAAGCCAGTTGATGCTGAAGCGCTGGAAAGGAAACTCGCCCAAGCGTAAACTCAGCACCAATCTCACCACAAGATTGTGAGATTGATCCTTGCCAGAAAGCCCGACTATAATAGTCGGGCTTTTTTGTTTATTAAATTTATTGCATTTGCCAAATTTAATAGTCAATTTTGTTATCATAACTCTTAGTTGTAATACACCATCCAAATTTTAATTCTTTTAAAGTCTAAAAAAATTGGGGAAATGAATCATTAATAACACATTGTCTTTATAATGATGTTAATCATTCACATCGATAATACTATCTACGCTAATAGTTAGAAGCGCTATTCCATCCTAAATCCATCAAGTCAGTCCATTGAGATTACACCTAAAACACTTACAAAAACAAACATCTCGACCGTAGAACTCAATTAGATGCATTCATATTCTCACTCTGATTAAGTCAATGATTAGCATAACAACACCACTTCTTTCTCGAAACAATGTATTGCCTTACTCAAATAAATGCGATTTGTTGTTTGTCTGAAAAACCGAACAAAAAACAATAAAAACATGTAATAAATAAGACAGCATGTTAACTGCCCATTCCAATATTTATTTATCCATACCCCGACGCCTGAATTACTACTATTGAGATAACTTCTTATTATTATGGGTGCTAAATTTAATCTGATAATTCGATTTCTACTTAACAAAGCTAATAATGAAGGTTCGTTATTAGTCCTAGCCAATATTTCTCAGTAGGGTACGGTAGGAGTAAGGAGAGAGTGATGTCTGAAATATCCATAAAGAAAAGAGTCAGAAATAAAAAAAGAACATATCATTATAGTGCTGTTGTAGGAGGAGTGCTCTGTATGGGCTTATTGCCCAATAACGCCAGTGCAAGTAATATGTCGTATTTGGAGGAGTTGGGTAAGCGCCTATTCTTTGAAACCATATCAATAAACAACAATATGTCATGCTCTACATGCCACAGCCCTGGAACAGGTGGTACTCACGGTGATTCAGAAACAAACCGTACAATTGTCGGTTCTGAGGCATCTGTTCCCGGCCGATTTGGTGCCCTTAAGCCACCAACAAACCAATACGCACAATTTAAAGATAGTGAGGGAAATAATGTTGGATTGGTTAACTTTAGTGCAGAATGTCTCACTCCTTTCGGAACAGCACCATGTGGCGGGGCATTCTGGAATGGTCGGGCAAAAGGCGACTTAATAGATGAGGCTGGAATTGATGTATTCGCAGGATTGGATCCTGAATACAAAGAGATGTATGAAGACTATATTGGGGCAGTCACCGATCAGGCTCATGCTAGCCCATATATTAACCCAGTAGAGCAGGCTCACCTTTCTAAAGAAGATGTTTGTGCGCAGGTTAAGGGGACAGCGTGGGGTGATGAGCTATTCGAATATGCTTGGGGAGCGGAACATAGCTGTGATGGGGAAAACATAGATACAACCTTTGCGAGATATGCAGTCGCTTTAACGGCTTGGCAAATGTCCGAAGACAACAACAATTTTAGCTCTAAGCGTGATATAGCACTAAGAAATGATGATAACGGAGCATTCCCGTTACTGCAATTTACTGATGAAGAGAATCGTGGACATGATCTTTTTTATGGCGTTGGGCCAGGGGTCGGTGCCAGGTGTTTCTTCTGCCACCAGAGCGAAAACGATGGTGGTGTGAGTATGGGTGAACGTTATACCAATGATCGATATTTCAATTTAGGGGTACCAAGAAATCATCAGATATCTGGAAACCCAGAACCTGACTTAGGTCTTTATAATACACTAAAGGCTCAAGGAATTGACGATGAAAGCACTAAAGGTCAACATAAAGTGCCGACACTCCGTAATGTGGATAAACGACCAGATCCCAACTTTGTAAAAGCTTATACCCATAACGGGTATTTTAAAACCTTAGAGCAGCTGGTCCATTTTTATAATACATCAACCGTACCAACAACGGCCGAAGAGATAGAAGAGTGTAACAGTGCAACAACGGATGAGGAAAAAATGGCTGCTTCTACTGCTTGTTTCTTCGGAAAAACACGCTGTGAAGCTCATATTACGACCGTAGAGGACGCCATGGCTGAAAATTGCTGGCCTGAACCTGAAGTAGATCAAAATATTGCGAGATTCGGTGTTGGCGATCTTCGTCTGACCACTGAAGATGAGCGTATACTCGTGGCGTACTTAGAAACATTCACAGATACAAAATCAGTAAAACTACCACAGCCTTATCGTTCAAGAAGGTATGAAGAACGTCGTCGTCGCTAATGCTTTACTGCTCAGTGTGGGAATGATTGTAACTCACAAGCATTGAGACTAACTTTAGCTTAGAGCGCCGAACAAAGCCCGGTACATATAAGTGTCGGGCTTTTCCTTGTTTCCCTCAGGGCTATCAGATAAAAAAGCCCCAGCATGGCTGCCGGGACGCGTAGTCTGAGGCTTCGTTGTAGTGGCGGAGCGGCGGGGACGCCCAGGCTGGGCTGGCATTCCATCGGAGTCGCGCTCGACCGGAACTCATTCGACTGAAGGGCGAAGTTAATCCAACGCATACAAAAAAGCCCAGTATTGCTGCCGGGACGCGTAGTCTGAGCCTTCAGTGTAGTGGCGGAACGGCTGGGGTCGCACACGACCGGGACTCGATCGGGGGCGCCTAGCTCCGAGACCAAGAGACCGAAGGGCTCTCGGGAGCGTTATAAACGAAAAAAAGCCCGACGCTTTCGCATCGGGCTTAAATCAGTGGCGGAACGGTCGGGCTTGCGATCAAGCGGGACTCATTCGACCGAAGGGCGAAGTTAATCCAACGCATACAAAAAAGCCCCAGCATTGCTGCTGAGGCTTCAGTGTAGTGGCGGAGCGGACGGGACTCGAACCCGCGACCCCCGGCGTGACAGGCCGGTATTCTAACCAACTGAACTACCGCTCCAATTCTGTATGAAACTCGATGATGACCATCCAATTTCTAGAATGTGGCGGAGAGATAGGGATTTGAACCCTAGATACGCTACAAACGTATGCCGGTTTTCAAGACCGGTGCTTTCAACCACTCAGCCATCTCTCCGTAAGTGCGGTGAATAATACGGATTTCACTTTTTACTGTAAAGCCTTTTTTGGCAAAAAAGCCACAATTGCACAAAGTAGGTACAAACCGTTGAATCTTATCGCTGTAAACACATTAAAGAGTGCTTCAGATAGCTGTAATAACTCAGAATTAGCCTCGTTCACCTTCTTTCAATAGCAATAGACTCTCCTGCCAATTATTTGCGCTTCTCCTCAAATTTGACACAAACATGGTTTTTATCAATAGTTCTGTTTGAGCTTTCACGTATTTATGACATTTTCTATGTTTCCATAGTCACGCACATCTTAATACCGAGTTGTAAGCACCATGATCTGTCAGAACAAAATACGGTCCATTTTCTGGCTTTTGCTAGCCGCTAGCCCTCTTTTCCCTCAGGCCAGTTCTGCGGGGGAACAAAGCACAGCAGACTGCCAGGTAGAAAAATCTGCGTCTGGCTGGCACTACCTTAACTCGCAATGTGACATCGGTAGCGGATTATGGGGGCGAAAGCCAAAAAGTGGTGACCGTAGTTTTTGGCTCCAATGCAATTACGGTAAAGCCTTACCCAATAAAACAGTGACAGCAACCGTCAATAGTCTATTTCAAGATCACCGTTACCTCGTACCCGACAATGGCAAGTTCCGCTGTCTTATTGGCCCATTTAAGCACTATGATCAGGCTTTGACTGCCAAGGGGCAACTTGCTCGGCATGGACTCGCTGAAACGTTTATCCGTCAAACGGCTACGCGTATTTCCGTCAGCAATCAAATGACTAAATCATCAGCCCCAGACCAAGAGGCTGATGCAAATAGCCAGAAAAACACCCTGATTGATAACCGGGTCGTATTGAATTCCATCCTCTACTCTTTTACGTTCAATAACATAAAATACCACCAACCAAGAAACATCAACTCCACCCAAGAAATGCCACCAATGTTCATTAATGAGAACGACCAATATTGGTCGAAAGTTAACTTCAAAACGGCAAATAATTGGTGCCAACGTTATGGCCTTCGCCTACCAACCATTAGTGAGCTAAAAGACCTTCACACTAACGGGCAACACTACCTTCTTCGCCATCACTGGCCGATTAAATCCAGTTATTGGAGTAAGACTATCAGCCTATACTCCGGTGAGTTCGAAACCCTGAACCTTCGTAGCGGTCAGCACGATGAATACCGTCCTCTCGCCCTGCTCTACACAACCTGTGTCACTGAAGCTAGCTAACTCACCGGCATAATACGGGCCGTCACTAACCAACACATAAGCCACATCTCACGTGGCTTATACTGACAAATCACCTTGCGCCTCTCGATCCCAACCACATATTCGTCTTAGAGCAATGATAAAAGGCGATTACTAGAAGAATTACAATCTATTCCTATACTGAATATTGATACGAATAACATAGATTTAATGCATCAGTGCTCTAAATGAGAAACCAAATTGTTTTTAGTTTCTCTTCATTTGGATCGACGGGACATAACTATGAATCAAACAATAAAGTTTTCTCTGGCCATTTCTACCCTGGCGTTAATGCTATCCGGCTGTGATAGTAACAACGCTCAGGACAAAGAACTGATCAAATCGCTAGAGGCAAAAATCCAAACCCTCGAAAAACAACTAGAACAGTCAGAACCCGAACAGCCACCGGCAACAGCCAGTAGTGATAGTGCCGATACAACAGTTTTAGAAGACAAAATTGCCAGCCTCGAAAAACAGCTCGCCAGTAACACCGCCACCTCGGAAAAGGCGGGCACCCTGGATAAAGTGAAAAAACAGGGCTATGTGCAATGTGGTGTCAGTACGGGCTTACCGGGTTTCTCTAATCCCAATGCAGACGGCGAGTGGGAAGGATTAGACGTTGAGTTCTGCCAGGCCGTTGCAGCGGCAACAATTGGCGACAAAACAAAAGTGAAGTATATCCCGCTAACAACAAAAGAACGCTTTACCGCCCTTCAGTCTGGGGAAGTTGACCTGTTAGTGCGTAATACGACCTGGACACTCCATCGCGATACCGCGTTGGGGATCAATTTTGCTGGCGTGAATTACTATGACGGTCAGGGTTTCATGGTCAAAACAAGCCTTGGCATAACCAGTGCAACTGAGCTTGATGGCAAGACGGTATGTGTCCAGTCAGGTACGACAACTGAACTTAACCTTGCCGACTATTTCCGCTTCCGTGAAATGAAATACACGCCTATTGTCTTCGATACGGAGGAAGAAACCGTTAACGGGTTTAGAACTGGCCGTTGTGATGTGATGACAACCGATCAATCTGCACTCTATGCCCATCGCCTTGGGATGGAGGAGCCTGATTCAGTGGTCGTATTACCCGAGCTCATCTCCAAAGAACCACTAGGGCCTGCCGTTCGACAAGGTGATGAACAATGGTTCAACATTGTGAAATGGACGCTCTATACAATGCTGCATGCTGAAGACTTGGGGGTTTCATCAATCAGCGTTGACGATATGAAAAATTCAAATGATCCGAATATTCGCCGCCTCATTGGCCTAGATGGCCCGAAAGGCAAAGGGCTGGGGCTAAAAGACGACTGGAGTTTCCAAGTGATCAAGCAAGTTGGTAACTACAGTGAAAGTTTCGAACGTACTATTGGTATGAGCTCCCCGCTCAAGGTAAGGCGTGGGTTTAATGCGCTATGGCGCGATGGCGGTATCCAGTACGCTCCTCCGATTCGATAACCCATACATTCATCACCACGAGACGGGGGAATAACCCTCCCCCGCTCATTATTTAAATCTAAACAAGATCATCAGCAACTCAATCAAGCATACAAGAAGTGATGTAACCGAGTCGAAATCACCAATTCTCACGGCGCTA
Source organism: Photobacterium sp. HL06 (assembly GCF_059552575.1). Taxonomy (NCBI): domain Bacteria; kingdom Pseudomonadati; phylum Pseudomonadota; class Gammaproteobacteria; order Vibrionales; family Vibrionaceae; genus Photobacterium; species Photobacterium sp. HL06. The sequence goes on along the minus strand of NZ_CM183914.1, from coordinate 1,637,355 downwards.
ATCTTCAGTTTTGTGAGCCAGCTAGGAGTTGAAACATAAATTTACAACTTTGAGAGCAAAGATAATGAATTGTTAAGTATTATCTGTGTCAACAACTTACAGAAGGCATATTGCCATCGGTAATCACTTTTATGCGTATTGATGACTTGCATTTATTAGTGAATACCCCAATATATGTCATATTAGCTATCAACATAACTAACCCTGAGGGTGTATTTATGAACGATCGTATTGTCAATCGTGGCTCAGCTTACGAAAGCGTACTTTCAACCAACAAAGTTCTACGCAACACATATTTTCTACTATCGCTAACACTTGTATGGTCGGCAGTAGTCGCAGGCTTCGCGATGGCAATGAACCTACCGCACCCAGGCTTGATTATTACCCTAGTTGGCTTTTACGGCCTAATGTTCTTGACAGAAAAGAACCGTGACAGCGGTTTAGGTCTCGTATTTACGTTCGCTCTTACTGGCTTTATGGGTTATACCCTCGGCCCAATCCTGAACATGTATATCGGCGCTGGCATGGGTCATGCCATCATCCCTGCGTTGGGTGGTACGGCGCTGACCTTTATGGCATGTTCAGCTTACGCACTAACCACTAAGCGTGATCTGTCGTTCCTTAACGGGATGATCTTAGCTGGCTTTGTTGCTATTTTGGTTGCCGTTGTCGCTAACATCTTCCTGCAGATGCCGATGCTTTCACTGGCTATCAGCGGTATGTTCGTACTGTTCTCGTCTGCAGCTATCCTGCTGACAACACAGAACATCATCCGCGGTGGTGAAACGAACTACATCTCTGCGACAGTGACACTGTACGTATCTATCTACAACCTATTCCTGAGCCTGCTTCAAATTCTAGGCATCATGGGTGGTGATGATTAATCATTACGATTAACTCTTTGCTTAAAAGGCGCCTTTCGAGGCGCTTTTTTATTATTCCAGTATCTGCAAATGACACTTTTACTTGCAGCCTTATGCCTTAATCTCTATTCTTGCCCCGTTCAAAATATCGAGGCGCATTATGCTTGAATTTGAAGGTAAACAAATCGAAACCGACGCTCATGGCTATCTGAAGAATGTTGATGACTGGTCTGCCGGGCTAGTTCCCCTCCTTGCCGATGAAGAAGGGATTGAGCTCAGCGAAGCGCATTGGGAAGTGGTTCACTTCGTACGTGATTTCTACAAGGAGTTTAATACCTCCCCCGCAATTCGTATGCTCGTTAAAGCGATGGCTAAAAAGTACGGTGAAGAAAAAGGTAACTCACGCTACCTATATAAACTTTTCCCGAAAGGCCCTGCAAAGCAAGCCACTAAGCTAGCTGGGCTGCCTAAGCCGGTAAAATGCATATAATGTATTGAGCTAGGCCACTGGATCCTGGTTCCTAGAGCCTGAACTGTCAGTTCTAGGTTCTAGGTTCTAGGTTCTAGGTTCTAGGTTCTAGGTTCTAACACTACATGATCTCGAAACCATCGATATGACGCCATTCTATTTCTTCGGTTTCAACACTATCTACTCTCGATGTTCTTGGCCCTGAATTTAGCCATAATAGCAATTGGCTAACCTTTTCTTCATGGCCACAAGCTAACACCTCAACACTACCATCGGGTAAATTCTTCGCATACCCTGTCAGCCCACACCGTAAGCCTTCATGAGCGGTATGAAATCTGAACCCTACCCCCTGCACCATTCCTTTGATCAACGCTTTTACACAAATCTGTGACATAGATCACCTCAAGTATTCTTTATATAGCCCGATAAATGCTTAGTATGAGCTTTATCAATAAAGCTACAAAACACCAGCTAAAACAGGATGCCCTCATGAAAGAAGTTGCCTTTCGATGGATCGATAAGTATCTCATTCATATAACAATACAAGAAAAATTCTATCTTCTCTTCCTACTACCAATCATTGCCATCGTAAGTGTCAGTGCAATTCTAGTTGATGCGGCAGATGAACAACGTATTGAAATCACGAATAATCAGTTAAATTCCACGGCAGCTTTGCTGTCTGAATATAAGGTCAGCCAGTCAGATGCGTCCGCATTGTTGGCCCCAAACGGACTAGAAATCGGCAATGGAGATTTTTCAGCGGTAGTACCAGGGATGAACTACACGATTACTACCACTGACACTCCAAGCATTTTGAACTATCTCTCTACTACCCAGATCAGCGTAACCATTATTATACTGACTGTTGTTCTGGCAACTGTGTACTACATCATGACTTTCATTGGTGGTGCAATGTTTACCACCAACAAGGCCCTACAAGCACTTGCCGATGGCGATTTAACCAATCGCCTTAATTTCTTCAAGGTTCGCGATGAATTCAGTACCTTGGCAATCACCATCGACAAAGTTAGCGAAAGAGAGCAGAAACTGGTTCAAGCGACCCAGCAAGCTACCGCCTTAATGCAGCAAATCAGCAGCGATTTACGCCAGCGTAGCCATGAAAGCGAGACACTTTCTTCTGATCAGCAACAGCACTTAGACTCACTGGCCAGTGCTACCGAGGAAATGGCGACATCAATCCGAGAAGTGGCGACCCATGCCCATGAAACCTCGGAACAAACACGAGAAGCCCAGCAGGTTTCCGAACAAGGCCGGGCTCAAGTCGACCAAACCCGTTCGGCAATTTCAGTCTTGAGCGTAGAAATTGGTCAGGCGGCTGATGCTGTAACAGAGCTAGATAGCAATGCGGCCAAAATTGATGATGTCGTAACCACAATAAACGGCATTTCAGAGCAGACCAACCTATTGGCACTCAATGCTGCTATTGAGGCCGCCCGTGCAGGTGAACAAGGCCGAGGCTTTGCCGTCGTTGCCGATGAGGTTCGTACCCTAGCAGGCAGAACACAAAGTGCCACGGTTGAGATCCAGAAAATGATTGAGTCCCTGCAGCAAAACAGCCAGCGGCTTATGGGAGTCATGAAGAACACTGTCGACAATGCCACCAGCAGTGAACAGCTGATGGACTCCGTCGATAGTGAAATCAACCAGATCACCGAACGTAACCAGCTCATCTCTGACCGCAGTACTGAAATAGCTGCAGCAGCAGAGCAACAAGGTGCCGTAGCTGACAATATTGCGACCAGTGTCGAGCAGGTACGTTCTCAATCAAGTCAAATTTGCGATGTGATCACCCAATCTGCCAGTGAAATTGAGCGGTTGAATCAACAAGCTGAAGTACTCGAATCATTAATGAGTGGCCTAAAAGCCTAAGTGACACTGATTATCATTGTAAGGGCGTGCAGTAATGTGCGCCCTTTCTGTTAGTAACTTCCAACTTACTATCTGGATAAACTGCCCCCAATACACCTTGAGCAAATTCATTCATCGATTAGCCACAGATTAATTTGCTTTTCCGCTTTGTGGACAACATAATACGCGACCATTCTGAACTCCTTACTGGGCATGTCATGACAGCTTCAATTTATCTGGTTAAAGGCCGAGAAAAATCACTTCGCCGCCGCCACCCTTGGGTATTTTCACGTGGTATTCAACGTATCGAAGGCAAGCCTTCTCTTGGTGAAACCGTTGAGGTTTTTGATCATAAAGGCGAATGGCTAGCACGTGGTGCTTATTCTCCACAATCTCAGATCCGTGTTCGTGTATGGACATTCAATAAAAACGAAGCTGTGGATGTTGATTTCTTCGTTAACCGTCTAAACAACGCCCAGGGCTTGCGAGATATTCTGGCTCAGCGTGATGGCCTGACCGGTTACCGCCTAATCGCAGCCGAGTCTGATGGCCTACCGGGGATCACCATCGACCGCTATCAGAACTTTTTGGTATGCCAGCTATTGAGCGCCGGTGCCGAGGCGCAGAAGGATGCATTGGTTGAAGCATTGAACATCTGCTACCCAGATTGCAATGTGTATGAGCGTTCTGATGTTTCTGTCCGTAAGAAAGAAGGGCTGAAACAACACACTGGCGTGCTATCTGGTGAAGAGCCACCAAAGTTCGTTACCATCGAAGAGAATGGCGTTAAGATCAATGTCGACATCGTTGGCGGTCACAAGACAGGCTTCTACCTTGACCAGCGCGATAGCCGCCAGGGTGCCGTAAAATATGTTAATGGCAAGCGCGTACTGAACTGCTTCTGTTATACCGGCGGTTTTGGCCTATACGCCCTTAAAGGCGGCGCTAGCGAAGTAGTCAATGTTGATGTTTCTCAGCCAGCCCTTGATACCGCACGCCTAAATGCAGAGATGAACAACCTGCCAGTTGAAAACGCTGAATTCTTGAATGCCGATGTCTTCAAGTTACTTCGTGAGTACCGTGAGCGTGGCGAGCAGTTTGATGTGGTTATCATGGATCCACCAAAATTTGCAGAATCTAAATCTCAGCTGGTTGGTGCTTGTCGCGGTTACAAAGACATCAACATGCTGGCGATGCAGATCCTGAAGCCTGGCGGTACCCTGCTTACTTACTCTTGTTCTGGCTTAATGGACAACAACTTATTCCAGAAAATCGTTGCTGATGCCGCTTTGGATGCAAAGCGTGAAGTCCAGTTTATTGAACGCTTCAGCCAAGCCGCTGATCACCCGCTAGACAGTGCCTACCCTGAAGGGTTCTACCTGAAAGGCTTTGCCTGCTACGTGAAATAATTGCTCCCCAGCAGCAATGATTCTTTCCAACCAATAAAGCCAGGCTATGCAGCCTGGCTTTCTTATAATGGCTTTCACCAATTGTATTAACTGAGTATCGCAGCAATACACCCGCATAAAGTCATAATAAACAAAAACCACTTCAATGTTTCTGGCTTGGCTCTAATGGCCATTTTAACCGCCATATTGGCACCAAACATAGTTCCGAAGGCCAAAATAAGCCCCGGTAGCCACATCACCAAGCCTTCAGCAATAAACAGCCCCAGCGCAACAACGGTAAACACCAGGGTACACAACATTTTAAGGGCGTTGGCTCTGACCAAATCATAGCGAAGCGTGCCTGCCAAAGCGGCAAGTAATACAAAGCCCACCCCTGCCTGTACAAAACCACCATAAAAACCGGCAAGGCCTAGCCCCCACCACGAACTTGGTGTCTCCATCACTTTTCGGCTAACTGTGCCAGGTTCAGGTGCAACAATAGATGGCTTAACCAAAATAACAAAAGCCATGGTCAGCATAGTGCCAAGTAGCAGCGGCTTTATCCACTCGGAAGGGGCATAGGCCGCACCCGCAGCACCCAACAAGCCTCCGACAACCGATGGAATTAAGATAGGTACGGTATCGTCAGTATCTAGCTTGCCGTGTTTGCGAAAACCTACAACAGCAGTCAGCCCCTGAATTGCCACCCCAACCCGGTTAGTCGCATTGGCAACTTCCGCTGGCATCCCCATCACCATTAGCGCGGGCAGCGTTAAATTGGAACCTCCACCGGCCAGGGTATTGATAATGCCGGCCAGAAAACCTGTTACCAGCAGCAAAACAATTTGAAAAAGAGTAATATCCATATACTTTTCAAATTCCTAGTTAATTCTTTATCAGTTATATATCAATCCAGTTCACCATGTTTAACTTCATTAGATATCAATTAGTTATAACCATTTCAAATCAAAAATGGCGACAATATGGTGACAGGTTTTCATTGTATCGGGATATCAGCCACATCGCACACAAAAAATGTACAACAAAAAAGTCCTATACAGTGAATCAGCACCTATACTCACTAATGAGCATTGTGCACCACCTCTTTTTCGAGACATTCGTGTCTATCGGGTGATAACGAAATACCCTCTAGGTTTCGTTATCACCACTTTTCCTTCAATAGAGATACATCCCAAACCGGCTCACTGATTAGCTGATTGAGGCTAGCTTTCTGTGTGGGTAACGCTAGAGGTTCTGAGTTATCGGGGGGTGGTGATTAGTATGGAGCTAACTACCCCAATTACTGGCCGATTTACAGCACGGGACGATGTTCGCGGCAAATCATTTTTGTTTTCTGCGTAACCTTTCAACTGCAATATCTATCCTTGCTTCAATGGCCTTCTTTGTTCCTTTTAACAATTTTCCATTATGCAACATATACCATCCATTGTGTTCACCGGTATCATTCATTATTTTGAACCCTTGGTGAACTTCAACTTTACGCTTTGAGCTGTCGTGACTGGAAGCTTTCTCCGGTGATAGTTCTGTTTTCTTGTCACACCACCAATCAATACTTTCCTTGATAAAAGCTTGCTCACCAGTAATAACCTTACCGTTGATCTTTGCTTTCCAGCTATCAACACCCTCAGTCGAGCTTTCCATAAGATAACCGCGGTGATGCATTCTTTTTATTACTGGCTGTTGCAGGTGGCTTGACTCAGTTACCTTTGATGAAGTCCGATTGCTATTGAAGCCGAATAATCTAAATAGCTCTTTTTTTATAGACATAGGCAACGTTATAACCGAAATTATCTGAGATTATATCTAAAACGTATCAAACTTTTAGTTAAAAACTGCTCTGACTTGTGATTATAAAGGTTTCCGTAAAGGAGGTTTTCATAACGTTATCAATTAACACTATTGATACGCTCACAGGAAGCAGGACACACCAGTGACGAAAAACGATCCTCATTTAGCAGTCTAGTTATGTATCTTCATTGTGCCCACATCAAAATTTCCATGCATTCTAATTTTTGTAAATATATCAATCTCACAATTCATTTTGCTTGCAACATCACACATTGCTGCCTGAGAAGTAAGGCACAATGCCAAGCTTTGACTCGTGATGTCTGTTTTCATATAAAGGATCTGGGTACGGGCATAGTAACTATCAATTTTTTGAGAATTGTAACAATTACAAATATCAGATGGCACAGGGTGATTTTGATGAAAAGAATACTAGTAATAACATTGGCATTATTGACTCTAGGCGGATGTGCAACAGTACCAATGGCGTCTAAGGAAATGGATCAAGAAGCAAAACAATTCACCCCCCCACCTGAAGGTAATGCCGGTATATATGTGTTTAGAGACTCTGCTCTTGGTGGTGCTTTGAAAAAAACCATATGGATTGATGGTGAAGTATTAGGTGAATCTGCTCCCTCCGTTTATTTCTATAGACTGGTTAGTGAAGGTAAACATACCCTTTCAACTGAGTCCGAATTTAGCCCTAATGACTTAATTGTTGACGCTGAATCTGGCCAAAACTACTTCATTGAGAATTACATAAAAATGGGACTCTTTGTCGGTGGTGCAGGTTTAGAGCTAGTCGACCCGGAAGAAGGGATGAAACGTGTACTTAAAACAAAATTAGCTGAGTAACTTAAGGGAAGTCCGAAAGGCTGCCTTCAGCAGCCTTGTAAATAAAAACACTTTGAGCTTTTTCTACTTAAAGGGGGTTAAGTAAATGCGCTACAGACGAAGAGTCACCCCCCGAATTTCCCCAGGTGACAATACTGCCATCCTCCTTCAAAGCTGCGAAGGCATTATCATTTGAAAAAATCATCTTCACACCACTTTTTAAGTCAGAAGCGACTAAAGATGAATCTCCACCGTAGTAGTCTGAGCCCCAGGTAACTACACTGCCATCTTCTTTCAATGCAGCAAAGGCATACTTGTTTGAATAAATCGTCTTCACGCCACTAGACAGCTCTGAAGCCACTGAAGATAAGCTCTCGGCATAATCGGTTGAGCCCCAAGTTACCACGCTACCATCTTCTTTCAGTACAGCAAAGATATCGAAAACGGCATACATCTCCGTCACACCACTTGTAAGATCTGATGCTACCGAAGAGGGGGCTCCTCCATATTTGTTATCACCCCAAACAACAACACTACCATCATCTTTTAAAGCGGCAAAAGCATTACGAGTTGAAACAATAGATTTCACACCACTTGTAAGATCTGATGCTACCGAAGAGGGGTCTCCTCCATATTTGCTATCGCCCCAAACAACAACACTACCATCATCTTTCAAGGCCGCGAAAGCTCCTCCAGATGAGGTATATACTTCTTTAACTCCACTCGATAGGTTAGGCTGCTGATGTGAATAGGGCTTATCAATATAACCCCACAATACCAAACCGCCATTGTCTTTCAATGCAACAAAGCCATCATTAAAGCCATCATTCGACGGGTAGATCATATTAATACCACCTTCTAGCTCGGAAGCGACAGATGATGAATCTGCACCAGAATATTTCCCTCCCCAAGTAATGACACTGCCATCATTTTTTAATGCGGCAAATGCATCTTTGGAAGAATAAATCTCTTTAACTCCGTTTTCTAATGCTGAAGATACTGATGAGAAATCTATATCACTTGTGCCGCTTCCCCAAGTTATTACCTTTCCGTTGTCTTTCAGCGCAGCGTAACCATTTTTTCTCGCAATAAGGCGCTTAACACCGCTAGTAAGGTCTGAAGCAACTGCTGAGTAATTTGCAATACTCGCTCCTTTTCCCCATACCACCGAACTACCATCACTTTTGAGGCCCGTAAATGTATCAATGGTTGAAAGAACAGTTTCAACATTAGCGGACAGTTCAGTATTGACACTTGATGAATCTCCACCGTAGTAGTCTGAGCCCCAGGTAACTACACTGCCATCTTCTTTAAGTGCGGCAAACGCCGTGGCCGTTGAAAAAATCATTTTAATTGGCGCGAGATTTAGCCGACTGATTGCTTTCTCATAGCCTTGACTTGCAGCCTTTTGATACCAGCTCTTGGCAATATTGTTGTCTTTGGTAACGCCCAACCCTTTCTCATACAAAAAGCCTAAGCTATATGAGGCTGAAGGATAATTTTGTTCGCCTGCTTTGAGATACCAATAAAACGCTAGCTTATAGTTGACACCGTAAGGTTTACCTTTTTCAAATATTTCAGCAACATTATTCTGAGCACTGGCTACTCCCTGCTCTGCTGCCACTAGATACCAAGAATAAGCACTATATAAATTTTGTTCTCGGCCATTTCCGTAATAGAAAGCATCAGCCAAATTAGCTTGCGCATAGGCATGCCCCAGGTACGCAGCCTTTTCAAACCAATCTGCAGCTAATTCATCATTTTGGTCAACGCCAAGGCCAGATTTGTATAAGCGACCTAGGTTATAGTTAGCGTATTCATTTTCTTGCTTCGCTGATGCAAGATAAAGCTCTTTTGCTTTGGTATAGTCTTGTTCAACTCCTAAGCCATTTTCATACAAGACACCTAAATTATTTTGTGACGCAGGATAATGTTGATCAGCGGACTTTTGATACCAATATGCTGCAGTTTCATAATTTTGTTGCACTCCCACAGCATTTTCTGCCATCCAAGCAACGTTAAACTGGGCCCATTTGTCACCTAACTCAGCGGCCTGTTTATAAAGCCCATATGCCTTTGTATATTCACCCTCGTTGTATGCCTCATCAGCTGAACTTATGAGACTATCAATCGTGTTTGGTGTTGGTGTTGGTGTTGGTGTTGGTGTTGCACTGTCCCCTGAACCGCCACCACCACAGGCGACTAATGAGCCTAATAGAAAAATAAAAAGAACACCTCGAACTAAGTGTTTCATGTGGTATCGCTCCTTGAGCTAATTCTTATCCTAACCGACATTTTTATGAATTATTTGAAATTTCAAAGTGAGATTTTAAGTTATTTCACCTAATGATTAGGTGATGATCTATAAATACAACACCTTGAACTTGTTATCACAACGCAGTAATGACTAAAACGTGTTGATTATATTGGCTCACCTTCCGTTGTAAAGACAACCAGACACAATGTATGGATTATTTTAATCCTTGAAACTTTTATTGTCGCTTTTCTTCGTCACGCATAATCATTCCCTTACATCAATAGGTACGGATCACCGGTATTGTAATACCTCTCATATTGCTCAACCATTAGCATGCTCTTAGACAGTTCAGCCTCATGATCACCCTCATTTTCATTACGGAAATGTTCATCATTTAAGACGCTTTGCCAGTAAGCACGCTTTTCTTTGAATCGGAAATAGCTGTTGGCGTATTCGATACATGCGGCTTGTTTAGCTTCAGCTACGGCTTGGCGGTAAGTTTCATCTTCAGATTTAGATTCCATCGACCAGCCACGCGCACCTGCGGCCCAAAGCAAGAAGTCCCACGCCTTTTCATCTGCGTTTTCACCGTCAAAGGAAAAGCAAAAATATTTTTATTGGTGGCGGAAGTCATTTTGATACAGTTTTTCTCGTTAACTAAACCCAGATGTCAAGCAGCTAGCTCTTTGTTCTTGAGGGAGGATTTGGAATACATTATTCTCTGTCTTATGCACGACAGCATTCAGGTTATATTCAGGCCGTAAGCGCCAAACTGCTGTGATAATAGAACCATCAAGGAACTGACATGAAATTTCGTACGGCCGTTCTGGCCATAGCTGCATGCGGGTTAAGCTTTCCGACTCTTGCTGATATCAAGTTAGCGCTTCCTTACAGCGCCGAGCTCGTCTTAGTCAATGGCATTGAAGCAGATGGAAACGACCCTGTTTCACTCAAAAACGGTGAAAACCAAATCGCCTTCCGTTATCAAGACAGCTACCGAGAGAACGGTGAGCATCAGCTATTTAAATCCGATGTGGTCATCGTGAAATTCTCCGGCCAGGATTCAACATATCATCTCGAACTACCTAAGCTGCGCAGTGCACAAGACGCTCAGAAGTTCAACAAGAGCCCCTCCCTGACCCTAACTGACGAGCAAGGTAACCAGGTCGATTATGCCCAAGACAAATTAATGAAGCATGGGCTACAGTTCGGGCGGAATTTTGAAGCAGAAATTGCGACTTATAACCAAACTGACAAACCTGCAGCACTCAAATCAGCCATGGCGATCACTACACTGCCTGCGATCGCTGCTGCGCCAACAGCCAAACCTGCCGTTGATGGCAAGCCGCTACCACAAGGCAAGAATGTTGCCGAGAACATGCTTAACTATTGGTATGCGCAAGCTGACGAAGCAACGCGTGAACGCTTCAAAGCCCACATTAACCAGTTATAACTGCCCTGCGGCCAGTTTTAGATCAAAAAAGGCCCAGCTCGCCTGGGCCCTTTTAATATTCGAGGAACGACTAACTAATGCATTAGATAGGTTTCTGTCTTCATATCCTTGATCATTTGCTTATAGAGTCGGGGAACTAAATCAAACGGCACGCCGCTTCCTTCCGTCAGTTTTGACAGCCTATCCCAGTCGGCAGACTCATAAGCCACAACCATATCAACCAAGCGCTTCAAGTCACCTTCAGATCCCATCAAGGCCTTCTTAATATCATCATGAATTTTGAGTATATCTAAAGCCTCTTCCATCTCTAACCCCAGAATATCGGGTAGATTAGAGAATAATCCACTCAAAAAAGCCCGATCAACGACGGCTCTCTTTTTACCCATCCTCATGGCCAACAACTCACAAAACCTAGCACGACTCGTCGCCTTTAAATAAATATCTTCCGAGCGAGAATCCGTCAGCTCTTGCGCCGTCAGCAATGAAATGAACTTACGCATTTTATTTTCGCCCATGAAGCAAATAGCCTGCTTCACCGAGTAAATATTACCCTTTCGTCCATACATCACTGAATTCAAAAAAGAAATCAGTTTATGAGTGAGTTGAGCGTCTGACGCAAGAATATCGGTTAGTTTCTGGTAGCAATAATCTTCCGACATCACATGCTGAAATACATTCAGCAAGCTACCCTCATGAAGCTTATTGGTTCGCATTTCAACAAGATCTTGTTTTGAAAAAAGATCACCAATAAAAAAATCCACGTTGAGTGCATGGAATTTATTAAATTCCTCATCAGAAGAGATATTATCGATAATTATTCGAACGTTATGCTTCTGTGCTTTATTAATTAGCAGCTGCACAGCTTCTGGTGTTTTATTCGCCACATCAACTTTAATATGACTAATATAGTTCAGAAAATCTTCATTTCCGCCTAGCAGCGCCTTCTCTCCAAGAATAATGTTATAATTTCGACGCTTACCGATACGAATAAGGCCAAGAAGCTCGTCATCCAATGCCTCTGCAGTCGAAAGCTCTATCACTAGGCTTCTAGAAGAGAAAAAGTAGTCAAATATCCCCTTAAGGGTCTCACGCTCAAATGTAATGATTACTGTTTTATTGTCTGAATAATAGTCAACACCAGCCTTGGCAAGCAGCTCATATAGCTTTCTGGGATCAGATCTATCCTGGAAAACAGCCGCTGGAATACATTTATTGGCCAGCTGTTCTTGATTCACAAAACTGATTTGGTATGCGACTTTGTTCTTTCTAGCATTATATATCGGTTGCCGTACCGCGGAACATTCCATTTTAGTACTTCTCTAACACCTGCTCGTATTTTGAGTAAATACACAACCGTGGGTTTTAGCTGGAAAATGATATAACGCCTTTATACAAGCGCACCATTTACAAGTCAAATCCCCACCAAGAAAACATTCAGGCAACCAATGGCAATTGAGCAATTTTAACTCAAAGTAAGCTCCTTCCTGCACAAAATGCAACAAACTAAATTTGGATTGCTTAAAGGGCAATTCAAATAAATCAAGTGTTCATCCTACAAATCAATTGGTTCTCTGTGCAAAAAAAGGGCTTAAACATTACATTTTACCACCTGTTTTTGCGAGGCATCATAAAAAAAACACTTATAAACAGTGCTAATTCCAGATGGTTTTCTATAGTTTTTTCACGGCAGAATTAAAGAATAAATACACTGCCTCTCATTCAAACCAATAATGTAACAACAACTTAAGGATGAACAAATGAATCATTCGAAACAAGGAAAGGTAATAAAACAGGCTTTCAGGCTAACAACCCTTGCTGTTTCATGCCTACTGGCTTTCAATGTGCATGCTACAGCATCAGGTACCGCTGCTGTGGCCAAAGATTGTCGCCCCGACGGGTTATACCAGACTGAAGGGGTCACCGTTCCATACTGTACCGTTTACGATGAGCAAGGCCGTGAACAAATGGGGGCAGACCACCCTCGCCGGGTCATTGGTTACTTCACTAGCTGGCGTGCAGGAGATGATCCGCAAGCCTCATATTTAGTCAAAGATATTCCATGGGAGCAGCTGACGCATATCAACTATGCATTTGTCAGCATAGGAGCCGACGGCAATGTCAATATTGGCAATGTCAATGATCCGACCAACCCGGCAGTTGGCATGGAATGGAACGGCGTTGAAATCGATCCTTCTCTTGGATTCAAGGGCCACTTCGGCGCGCTCGCAACAGCAAAAGCCAAACACGGAGTAAAGACTCTGATTTCAATTGGTGGCTGGGCTGAAACCGGCGGTCACTTTGGTGTTGATGGCAAACGGGTTGCCGATGGCGGCTTCTACACAATGACGACCAACGCTGACGGTAGCATTAACCACGCAGGTATTCAAAAATTTGCCGATTCTGCAGTTGCGATGATGAAAAAGTACAAGTTCGACGGTCTGGATATCGACTACGAATACCCAACGTCAATGGCAGGTGCAGGCAACCCAGATGACAAAACTTTCATGGAGCCTCGCCGTCAGTACCTATGGGCCTCTTACCAAGAGCTAATGAAAGTCCTCCGTCAAAAGCTAGATCAAGCATCAGCGCAAGATGGCATTCACTATATGCTAACTATCGCAGCGCCATCTTCCGGTTACCTGCTGCGTGGTATGGAGACGTTTGACGTCACCAAGTACCTAGATTACGTCAATATCATGTCGTAGAATCTTTTTATCAAAATTAATGTTTTCTTATTCAAGAACTTAAAAGCCACAAGAACAACTAATGGCGACAAAGTGGCGACACTTAAAAGTGCATCTTACTCAAGATATCTTGGGATAGAAGCACCACAAGCAAGGCTTTCATCTCTTTTGGCTTTTTCCCAACCTTTAAATTCAAAGAGCCTACTACACTTGACATGTAAGCTTCTCTCTTCAGTTGATACAAGGCGAATTCCCCTCAAATCTGAATTGCCTATGTTGGCCCCTTTAATATCCGCCCTGATAAAATTAGCTCCTCTTAGATCTGTAGAACCCAAATCAGCACCAGTTAAGTCAGCATTAGAAAGATTGGAGTTCTGTAGATTAGCTGACCGTAAAAACGTGTTGTGAAGATCAGCTCCGCTCAAATTAGCATACGAAAGGTTAGCTCCACTTAAGTATGCCTGACTTAGATCAGCATCCACCAGTATTGCACCAATCAATATAGCTCTTGAAAAATCAGCTCTCATTAGATTAGCAATTGTTAATTCAGCTCCTGTAAGATCTGAATTAGATAAGTCAGCTTCCGTAAAATCGGCATCATAAAGTTGAGCACCACTAAGTTTAGCCCCAACCAAATATACCCCGAGTTCATTTTCATTACTTGGTGCTAAGTCGAGTCCAGCTAATGGCACACGCTCTTTCCAACATAGAACTGAGTTCAGTAAGCATTTTTCACTATTTAAATATTCAATTGCTTGTGCTTTACCTGATTGACCAGAAACATCGCTAGTAAGAAGTTGCCATGCGGAATTAATTAGCCCGACTTGACGGTCTTGAAGGTCCGTCCAAAATGAAAAGAGTGCTGTTATCAACAAAAAACTTGATAGAGACGAGAAAATCCGCACTAAATGCCAGTCATTCAACCAGTTAGCTAACTGATGTAACATGTTATTTATCGGTTTCGAATGTTTTGCACAAGGAATTGTCTTGAGTTGCTTCTTGTAACGATAAAATTCTGGTTTCTGTCGTCTCATCATTTTCCTTGGCACTAAGCTAACTTATCTATCTTGCTGAATATCCTATCACTGTCCAAGTATCCTTACATTCTCAATACAGAGTAAACCCAACACTTTCGAAAAATAACGAATAAAAGTTGCTAATCCTGACTTGTTGGAAAATTGAGGTAGTCAAGTTGTCATATCACTAGTTTCAGTTTTCATTTTCACTCTTACTTAATTCATCCCGCGTGGTTACTGGGTTTGTCGGTACCTCTCAAAATTGTGGCAGATCCTTTCGTTTCAAAGAAATACGACGAAAAACACACAATTCCATTTATTATCAATCACTTAGTTAAAAACATTGAATCTTTATCGTGATCATTAAACTGAAAAACGGTGAAAAGAAGATCATTCTTTGAGATTTTATTTTCCTCCCTGACAGCCATTCTCAGCGTGTCTACTCTCAGCCCGAACCCCGCTATTTCTCTGCTCTCGCCGTGGCCTGCGCTCTTCGCTGGCTTGCCAGAATTGCGAAAATATAAAACTGAAAAAATTTTAGATCGCAAAGCCCGCAGGAGGGGGAGGAGGAGTGCGCTTTCCGTGGCGTTAACGTCGCCGTCAGCCTTTCCGTGGTGGTGTGCGCTTGTCTCTGTGCTTTTCGTGGATGATTGGCGGTGTAGATTCATCAGATGAAAGAAAACGCCCTGCTAAGGGCGCTCTGTGGTGATTAGGTATGAGGTATAAGTGTTAGATGATTGAATGCTGCCCGGTGGAACTACCACCTTTTACATCGGCGTTGGCGTTCTGGGTTATTTCATCCACCACGGCATTAGCTATGGCCTCGGCCATCTTACCCGCCATTGCGAACTCGCCATCAAGAACAAAGCCCTGGGCTTTCAGTTCGGTTTCCAGTTTCTGTTTCAATGATGCTTTGCTTAATGCCATATTATTTTCCTGCAAATACTGTAGTTGATACGTCTACGTGGGTTTTCCCTGTAAATGGGCAGTAAGTTCCGCCAGTACACACCCCTTTACCACCATTGAGTTTGATGGTGTCTGCATCTTCGGTAATGTTCTTGGCTTTGATGGTTAGGTCTTTGCCCACAGTGAGATTCACTTGCCCTTTGATGTCCTGAACCTGATCTTTGAGAATGGTGATTTCTTCACTCTGTTTCACCACAATTTTGCACATCTGCTCAATGATGGCGGTGTAATTGGTGGCGTTAACTGCTCTGTCGATACAGTTGAGTGTGGCGTTTTTGTCTGTGGTGCTTTCAAAGTTGCCGTCTTTGTCAACGTAATGGTAAACACCTTTACGTTGCTGGTATCGGCTTTCGCCTTCTTTGATAGCCGGTAACTTAAAGCCAAGCGGTAAGACGCAACGAATAAATGGTTTATCTGGCTGTCCAAACATAAAGCCGAGCTCGACAATACTGCCGATTACAGGCGGTTCGAGTCGGCCAGCATGATCACCAAGACCAGGAACGGGAAGCGGTACCGCTTGAAGTGGTGGTTTGTTCTCGTACTCCATACCCTTTTCATCAAGTAGCTGAACATCAACAGCATAGTGAGGATAAAAGCGATCAGACAAATCGCCCTCTTCTGGCAGCTCTGGCAGTGCGACCACCTTCCCCCATCTTGGTAAATGCCATCGGCCTGTCAACTCTGGAAACAGGCGAAAGATGATGCGCCGAATTGTTTTTACATCCACGTTATCTTTGCCTCCGTTCCTTCGAACTCTACGCCAGTGAGGCGAATGCCATTAACAACAACACCCGGCTTTAGTTTTGGGATTGCAGGGATTTTCACTGATTTGTTGGCGGTGTGATTAGTCATTAGTTGGTTTGGGATGGTGATTGGCTTATCTGCCCAAAACGAGTCCTTCCAACTGCCAACATATATTTGACCGTTACCTTGTTGCTGCCAAAACAGATCATCAATGCTGAATGCTTGGGCCAGTTCATCAATGACCCGATAGCCATTACCATCACTGTAGAAACAAGCAATAGCTGTTTTGCTGTAGGCTCTTTCTGGCACCACAAACTGCAGCCCTGTTTTGTTGGTGACTTCACTGAGTAGCTGCATCAATGTTGGATGGCGCATAATGATGTTGAGCGGCTTGAACAATACCGCCGCCAGCTCACGACAAAATAACGTTGACCACCCTTTTTCAGCAGGTTGTACACGTTCGATGTAGCCCAAGAATACTCGCGTGATTGAGTCCCCCCATCCCAAATCAACCGCAACGATCGTATTTGGCTCAGGATTGCCTTCAACCATGAGATTGCATCGCCCTGGTGTGTTCTCACTGAATACGATGCGGTGACTTTTTACTTTGGCTTTTTCCTTGCCGAGATAGATTCGGCAAAGGAATTTGTTGTTTGCCGTCATGCTAACCACTCATCAGTTGCTTTTAACGCTCTCATTACCAGTGATGTTTCCACCTCTGTACCAGGAGGAACATCTTCACTCCGGCCACTTTCCACTGGTGTGGTTACGCCCTGCACTTTTTGTTGTGCAGCTGGCTTGTCGGGTTGACGTTGCTCAACACGTTCTGGAACGGATAAGTGTTCAACAAGTTCAAATGACACGCTCCACTGCCTGAGTGTGTCTTGCTCATTCGCACGAATCGCGCCTTGAAATTTCACCTGGCGAATCTTTAAGGTTTCGGCGGTTTTATTACTGATTCGATAAACTTGCCGAGCACCGTCTTCCAGTGCTTCGGCCATGCTGAATAAGTTGGTTAATAGCTGTTTTTTGGTAAAAGGGATCGCGCCTTTAACAGTCAGTATTTTACCTTTGCTGCCTGTTTCCGCTTGGTCAGTAGCCGAGGTTTGGCCGGACATGTCCTGTCCGGCTAATTGCTGACGAACGCTAATGCGTAGGTTCTTTAATGGGAGTTGAGTTCCGTTTAGGGTTAGCACTCTCACACCTCTTTGAACTGACCAAGCCAATGACCGGCTGATTGATAGTAGGTGTCATCGATACAGCGGAACATTTGCTTGTTACTGTCAACGGATATCACGTCATTGAGGAGCATTGGCAACTGATAATTGAAATTTTCAGAGGTCAGCTTTGACTTATAAACACTCCTTGGCTCATTTGATAGGGAGTGATATTTAACTAAAACATCGTTGAACTGAGTCGAGTCCATTCTCGCCTCATGAAACGTGATTGCCGTCAAAATACAACTGACGGTTGTTGTACTAAAAGCATTGGCTATACGAATCACTACAGTTTCAGCATTGCCGGGGGCGGTAACGAACACACCCTCACTTCGCACTGGTGACGTGGTTCCTGGTTGTGTTCTGAAAGGTCGAACCGGATCAGACTGAATTTCCGTATCAGTATTGTCTTTCCAGTCCAGGCGTAAGTAATCAGAACCATGTGGCGCACCGTCCGGAATAAACGCTGTTCCCGTTACGTGGACGTAGTAAGTTTTTCCGCCCTCAATCGGAATAGGGTGCTGACTCTCAATATTTACAACACCATTGAGATTCTGAGGGTTAATATGAACGCCTACATAATTTGGGTGTTTAAACAGTTCATAACGACTGGTAGGAATTATGCTAGAAAAACGAACATTCCAGTTACCATTATTCGACCCAAGAACGACAATCCTTGGGTCGATTAGCAGATTATCGCCAATTCCAAACGAATTAATTGAATTGATAACCCCTGTAAAGTACTGATTAGGATCACCATACACTCGACCACATACAACATTTTCAAATGAAACGTCAGCGCCATCGTAATACAATTCTTCGGCTTCAGCGTTTTTGATGGCTATCTCTGTCAGCGGATTGATGCCACGAGTGTTTACAAGCAAATAGAGGCGTTTAGCTTTAAAACCACTAACCTCAATTCTTTTATTTACTTCATTCCCGTTTGGCTCACAGTTAATCACTAACTCGTCAGTTGTATGTTTCGGCTGATAAACTCCAACATCTTCATTGCCGTCAACAATAGCAATATCCGATTGCGTGTTATCTTCAAACTCAACATTATGCAAGTAACAACGTTTTGCGCGCTTGAAGTAAGCCCCCCACGCATTAGGTGATACAGAATCATGGCGAAAACCTGAGATTTTGCCACGATAAATGTTTACATCATGAGTATCTGAAAACTCTGCCCGTTGCCACTCCAAATCTTCCTCAGTGGAATGCAACCACAGGTCATAAATATTAACGTTTTCTTTAAACCCAACAAAAACAGGGGTGGTGGTATAAAAAAACTCAAATTTAGCCCCTGGCTCGGCCTTAATAGTTATATTTCTTGGAACAAATTGAGACAAACGGAATGTTTTAGCAGGAACCGTCACGGTTTTAAATATACCCAAATTATTCAAGTCATTCCAAGTTTGACGATTATCAGCAGCTTCAGGGTTCATTCCCAGAGTAACAACAGATACACCCATATCATCAAACTGTAACTCCGCGAACCAACTACTTCCCAAATCATGTATCCAAATGCCGTTTGCCGTTAATCCACGCTTAATTTTGTAATATGCTGCACCACCATCGTTAGGTTTAAATCGGCCTTGTAGATAAACTCGTTTACCTTCGACTCGATAGCTAGAACCTTTTAACTCTTCTAGATCATCAAATGACTTGTCGGCGTTTTCTTCCACCCACTTTTTACCTGCGCTCTCTCCCTCCGGCCGCATGTCTACAACCGAGCCATCAGCCAGCACCTGAGCAATCTTGCACACAAAGTGTTTCACGCCATTTGCATCGGTGTAGTCATCTTTTTCTTCGGCTGTGACTACGAAATCAAACAACGTGACTTGTTCACCTGTTGATGTACCTTCACGGTGAGCATCCACATAGATGAACGATGGCTTGTTAGGTACCTGAACGTTGCGATCAAATTCTAAGGTGACACGGTTGCCCGACACATAACCGGCACCTGCTTTGATGTTGTAGGCCGTGGATTGTGGCGTTACCAAGAAACCATCTTCAATGAACCAGTCTTTGCCGTTCTGGTCGATGATGGCTTGAGCTGTATCGTTGTCCATCTTCTTCATGCGA
Source organism: Photobacterium sp. HL06 (assembly GCF_059552575.1). Classification (NCBI taxonomy): domain Bacteria; kingdom Pseudomonadati; phylum Pseudomonadota; class Gammaproteobacteria; order Vibrionales; family Vibrionaceae; genus Photobacterium; species Photobacterium sp. HL06. Next base: position 1,617,704 of record NZ_CM183914.1, on the reverse strand, counting down.
GGATCAGCGTTGTACTGCCAGCTTGACGCATCAACCGTGATGTTGGTGATTTCTGCAATGTCTTTGTACTCAAGCACCACAGAGCGCACCAATGTATTGCCCGAGACACCTGGTTCGTTGGCAGTCTTTGGTGTCAGTGCATGGTGGTCGATAGTGACCAAAACGCCATATTCAGAGCAGTAGGTACCTGTCCAGTTAAACTCGAACGGGCCTACTTCACTGGTTAGTGTTGTGCTGTAAATAACCGTGTCTGCAGAAAGGCGTCCACGCTGCTCTACGGCTGTTTCATGAACAACATCGTCACCTGGTACCACATCATCAGGCTGTGGAAAATCTGGACGGTTCGGCACGTTGGCAAAAATCATCTTATCAATGATAAGTGGTTTTTCTTCTGCGTTAAGCTGGGCCAATAACGCCTTACCAGCAGCAGTTAGAATCTGTTTATCAGTGGTGTTTGTCATTCTTGTTAATCCTTAACCTTTCACTGTGGCCTGGTAAAACTCACAATCGACATTGAGCACACTCGGTAACATGCCAACATTTATCCGTGTCTTTACATGTGACGTTGTATATTGCGCTTCAATGTTCTTGCTACGTGCAGCCAACGGCATTTCGACATAACTGGTGTATTGGTAACGGCGACAGGTACGTCCGTACTGGCGGATCACTGTGTCTAATAACTTCGGAACGTTGGTTAAGTCACCGTCTTGAATTTTCAGGCTGACTACATCCCAATCGACATTCACTAGCCTTTCATCTTGGGCAATGTGCGGATAGCCGAGCTTTTCAAACATCTCTTCCCATCCGGCCACCGAGCCAGCTTCGCGGGAAAACCCGTAAGCATGAGCCACACGGATGCGAAACAGTTTTTCGGGCTCTTGGCCGAGCTTTTCGACTCCACGTTGCCAAGCCAGGATATTCACCAAAGCAATCGGGGCGATCAGCGGGTCATGTTGTTGCAGCGGCATTTCAAAAGCGGCTTTCACATGTTCCCAGTAATTACACAGTGCTCGGGCGAATTTCGCTAACTCGCCTCTACCCATCCAGTAACGCAGGTTTATCTCAGGTATTTTCAATGGATACCTCCAACGTCTGAATTCGTGGTACCGTCAGGTTGTTGATGATGTCTGCATTATCAAATTCGAGTGATTCAATCTCCGAGAACTGGCCGTGTAGTTCTTGCCCAAGTTTGGAGAAGCTAAAGCGAAGCACCGGATTCGTCACCGTTGGCGAGTAATCAGTGTTCTCGCGGAATGCGGCACCGATGAACTTTTCAACCGCCGCTTTTAGCTGGGTACGCTCATCCATAGTGAGGGAGCGAAGCGGCCAAACATGGCAAACAATGCTGTGTTGTGTTTCTGGCATCGCCATCACCTGCAGATCATCGCCATGGCCGTGTTGCCCCTGGTTGCGAATGTAGGTGTTCAGGTCGGTGAGCATTTCTTGTGATGGTTCACCCGTATCAAGCAGAATGTAGGCGTTTGCAGTACCTGGTCCCCGGGGTGCGTTATGCTCGAAATACACGTTATCGTCATTAATACCTGCGCGACTGGTCAGCAAAGAGCGATAAGCTGCATCAATGTGCCATTTCGCTACGGCGCTCCACTGGTTGCGGATACGTAAGCGAAGTTCGTCGTTGCTTTCTTTATCGGCCCCTGCTTCGAGCAACCATTCTGCGGGGTTGGTTGCTGCTGCAATACCAGGTATCGCAGTAGGCAAAATATGGTAGTAACCTTCGCCAAGGTTGTAGGCCGCACCCTCTTCTTCTGCCTCGACATTAACCAAAATCATGGTTTCGTTTTCTGGCAAGGTGGTATCGGCAAGAACACGAACACGGTAGATATTTCCGTTAATCGCTTCGGTTTGAATCCACGTGTCTTTTGGAATGACCAATGCCGGGCCTTTCACAGCCGCACGTTGAAAGGCGATCATGCCTTTGGCGCTAGTTGCGCCCTTTCGAGTCAATTTGCATTGCCATGCAAGCAAGTCCAGCCATTGGTCTACTGCCGTAGCGACAAACATATTTGGCAGCACATAACCAACCAGTAAGGTGATAATTAGCCACAAGGTGACTTTAACCACGGCAGATTCAATCAAGCGCCAGAACGGGGAGAAAGGCGAATCATTAGAGATTATGCACTCTTCCTTTTCCATTTCTTCTTTGAGCACTGTTTTCCAACCCGCTTCATCAGTCGGTATGCCCGATTGTTTCACTAGTTCAGAATAATCAGGTTTAGGAATATCAGACATTCACAAGCTCCACGGTCAATTCGCCAAAGTCGATAGTTTTAGCAAAGATATAAATCGTGCCCTCTTTGGGCTCTTCAAGTCGTACCGTTCCCGGTACCAAGCGCACATCTTCTTCCACCAATAATTCCAACTTGGTGCGAATATCGGCTTTCAGTGATGGGCTACGCTCGGCAATCAGTTCAACTGCTAGCTGGCTTTCTAAAATGGCGTGTTTAATGTCTTGGGCGATCACTGCTCGGTCTTGAATCAAAATAGGGTTGCGCCCGGCATCAAGCACCACATCACCTTCTTCAATCAGCAAATCTTGATATTTATAATCCGCCATCAGCCTGCCGCCATTTCTAGTTCGCTCGCCATATCTTGCGGGCTACCCATATAAGTTGGATAAATAGCCACCCCACCGTAATTAGTTGAACTAGTTTGATAGCTGGCTATGGATTTAGCCGCGCCGCCTGGTTGGATAGCTGCCCTTGGTGTAGCCTGCTGAACGGCTTGGGATTTAATTTCGGTTTCCTCGCTGCCAAAGCCGGGGATCCAATCCACCAAGCCTTTCGCCACTTCCCATACACTGCCAAGTTGCTCTGATATCCAACTGAAGACGGTACCGAAAATGTTTTTCAGACTATCAGCCAAAGCGAACAGGCCATCAAAGCCACTGGTATCGGTGAAGCCACTCATTACCCATTGCCAGCCGCCTTTCAGGAACTGGTACAATGCTTGGAATGGTGCCGTTAGCAAGGTGATTGCACCTTGGATAATCTGAAACCAAGTGGTATCGCCAAAGCTGGCTTTCAGATCATCCCAGTAGTAAATCAGGGCTCCGATAGCAGCTATTGCGGCAACGATGGCTACAATTACCAGCACGATAGGGTTAGCAGCGATCATGATGTTTGCTGCAAGAACGGCGGCACGTAATGCCACCATGCCTTTAGTCAACAGGAAGTTCATGCCTGCCCAAATCTTCATGGTTAAGGTAAAGGCCACCATGGCCTGTTTGCCTATACCCATCATCATGGTGAACATACCGCCAGCGGCTACTAACCCAAGCACAGCCATTCCTGCCATACCGATGTACTTGGTCAAGTTCGGGAACATCTTCGTCCAAAGAAGGATTTCTTTTCCTCCGTCGGCAAATGCCTGAGCCACAGGCAATACAACCGGCAGTAGTGCTTGGCCGAATGCTGCCCGTATTGCGAACACTAGTTGTTCCAGTCGCTCCCATTGGTCTGTCATGCTTCCAGCCATTTCTTCAGCCACATCAAGACCTTTCACCTTGCCTAGCTCATCAATGGAATTAGCCAACCCATCGGTGTTTTGCATCAGAAGTTGAATCATGGCAGTTGCTTCTTGGGTACCGAATGCCTTGCTCAATTCTGCTGATTCAGCAACAGAAATAGTGTCGCCATAACGCCCTTTGATTTGGTTCAGGATGTCGACCATTGGCAGCATCTGCCCTTGGGCATCAGTAAACTGCATATTCAAGGCTTCTTGGGCTTTGGCTGTACCTGCGAGGAAAGCACGGTATTTGGTACCCGCTTCACTTCCGCTCATAGTGGACTGCAAAGTACCAAGGATCGCCATTTGCTCTGTCATCCCAACACCAACAGCCGTGGCCGAAGCTCCCACCGAAGTAAAAGCCGAGGACATGCCATCACCAGTAGTCTTGAACATCTGAACGGCCCTTGCCGTTTGCCCACCAAGCATGTTCACCCAGTCAGCTTTGCCCATTTCGTTTGCTGAGTTCTGGAAGATGCCATACATGGTGCCAACATAGTTGGTGATGGTTGATGTATCCGCCTTTGTGGCTGCGGCTAACACACCTGAAGCACGGGTAAACTCGGAAAGCTCATTGCCAGCCAAACCAGATATGGCCGATTGAATATCATAGGAAGCGGCCACAAACTCAGTGGCCGACTTACCATAATCAACAGCAAAGTTCAGCGCAGTATCACTAAGCTGCTGCAGCTGCTCATCAGCCACACCTAACGATTTCACTTCACCAAGAACGCGATCCATTTCGATGGCAGGCATTAACGCGGCTTGCAGTGCAAAACCTGCACCTGCAACGCCAGCGGCACCCGCTATCATAGTATGGGTACCGTCACGGTAATCCCGCCCCATATCACCGAATTGTCTTTGAATGTTGCCAAGTGGTTTACTGATTTTGTCAATCAGGCCCACTTGGAACATCAATGCGTCTGGTAAGCTCACTCGTTATGCATCCTTGCTTATGAACTAAAGGCTTTCGCTACTCCGTTCGCGGTGGCCGTTGCCATGTTTTCCCAGTGATTCTTTTCTAGCCAAACAGCCCTGGCTAAATTGCTATCGGTGTCCGGCTCACCAGGCATCCACTTACGACGCCAAGCGAGCATCTTGCCAAAGTCGTTGCGGTCAAGCGCAGCGACAAGGCCATCTATTTTTTTACGGTGATTTCCAACTGTGGCGCGTATTCAGCCATTACTGCTGCGGTTAACTGCACAGCAGCACTTGGGTTGGCATTGGTGATACTACGCAGGGCATCTTTCGATTCTTCCGTAACGCAATTGAACAGAAAATTATGTGCCGGTGCGACTTTGTTATCTGGCATCAACTCGTTCATATAGTCGTTGTATTCAACTTCTGTTGGTTGGAATGCCAACTCTTCTTTGCCAACGTTCAGGGTAACTACTTGCTCTTTCATGCTGCCTTTCCTTGTTTAAGCATTTCGATAACTCGGTTAAATCCAGTATCAAAGTGGCGTTCCATCCTTTCCGCCATATCTTTGAGTTCTTCCTTGGTGGCATGATGTTGCGCCACATAGGTTTTGTAATCAGATAGCTCCTTCGACAAGCGGAAGAGGTAGCCGATTAGCACACTGGTAAGCAAAGTGAGTAAGGAGGCCAGTGCTACCAGTGCATTCAGCCAGTTTGGATCCATAGCTATTCCTTTTTAGGGACTTCCTTCAGGCGTTTGCCCTGCAGCGATGCAATTACATCGTCAACCGTTGCTTGAACCACATCGTTGGTTGTCAGGTTCTTGAGTGTTTCCAAGCCCCAAACCACGGCCCGGGTTGCGAAGCGTTCCAGAATGATTTTCCAACCGATTTGGAAGAACAGACCTTTCAGGACTTCCCAAACCGTTTTCAGTAGTACGCCAGTAACGAAATTCATGCGGCTTGCTCCTGTTCCATCATGTGAAGGTAAGCGTTTTTGTAATCCGTTTCGGTGGCTTTACCTCCCGAGGTGTTCCAGTACTTCTTGGCGTACCGAGCAAGACCATCAAGGTCATCAGCTGCTGGTAACGGCTCCGGGAACCTAATCAAATTCATCCTGGCGGCTGCCACTGCATACTGAGGACAAATCACCATCATCAACGGATCATGTTCACCAATGGCCCCGAACATACTCATGGCGTCCAACAGGTGTGGTTTTGTTTTACCCAGCCATTCAATCAGCCAGTAGAAGGTGGCCGGCTCCATTTGGGTAAAACCCATCGCTGGCCCACGAACCTGCTTGGAATACGTGAACTTGCCGGATTCATGGGCCACAATCATCATGATGAGAGCAACCGCCGCATCCGTGTTCAGCTTGCCCTTACCTCCGGCGGCCGCATCCAACTGATCAAGCACAGGCTTAATCACATAGCTAATAAAGCGTTTTGCGATATTCATAGACGTCCCTTGTCTGCTAGTTCCTGGCATGAGGTGCAATACCTGCACCCCGGTACTTTCTCGCGGCGTTTTTCGGGAATTGGCTCGCCACATTCGCCGCATTCATGTGCGCTTTCCCGTTGTTCAGTCTGGTGAGACCTTGCCCGTTGCTTGGCAATCGCCATTTCTGTGAATTGGGCTTCGAAACGGCAGCCTTGGTCGACAACATCAGTCATCAAGCCCCCTTATTGCACCAAGTCTTCAGTTTCATCATCACGCAAGTACGGCACGCCATTGATGCGAACAAACTTAGGACTGGTCACTTCATAAGGCACCTTGTGAACCAAGGCACTTCCACCATTGCCATCAATATCTAAGAGGTCAGATAGCTTGATACGACAACCAAAGGCTTCAACCTTGAGTTCTTCTTTATCAATCTTGCCGTAGTACATGGCATCGAATTCAGGCAGGCCACGCCATGAACCTGCGTTCTTGGCCGCTTTGCTTAACAGGTTGAACTGTGCCGTCGTTAATTCCATTTCGCCCGAGGCTTCTACATCACCATCGACATAACCATCAGGTACACCACTGGTTTTATTGGTGGTTGAATTATCGGTAATAGATAGAGTGTTCTTTTGGGCTTTCAGTTTGATATCGCCCAAGGTGAAATGCATGTTCTTGCCAGAAATACGCATTGACATAGTTAGGCCTCCGTTCCGTTACTTAAATCAAGCGCAATGTTCACCACAATGTGCTTCGGACAGTTATGCGGCTTAATCATGATGCTGATAATGACTTTGGTTTTACTTACCCATTGGATCGTCACGTCTTCATCACGTGGCGTCATGATTTCACCAGGGAAAGTAATACCGCCGATTTCTGTGGTTTCGCTCATATCGAACAGCACTTTACGGAAGTAACTGCGGTTCAATTCAATACTTGCAGGGGTAGAGTTAAGAATGCGATCGGCAATACGTGCAATGGCCTTGAAGCGAACCCGGCGGTTAGCTTTATGAACGGGACGCACATACTCCAAATACTGGTAATCACCTGTTTTGGTTTCCAGCGTCATCGCATCAGACCAGTATGTGCCTTCATAATCGGCGTACCATTGCGGTACCGAATAGCGAGCCTCTGCGAGTGTTGCAATGGTCGACATTGCCAACGCTTTACCCGCACTATCAACAGGCATTGCACCCAGAGACAAAACTGAACCGGTTGATACTCGCATTGGCGTATCTGCCACTGTTACCGTGCGGTCACACAAACGGCCAGCCAGTACACCAATGTTATTGCCATTGAGCATAGGAACCGGCGTCACCCAGCGGGCAGCGACATCTTTGGTTAAGAGGATCATGGCCGTTTCATATTGCGCCCATGTTTGAGCATCAGTATCAATGCCCGGCGTAGCAGCCAGAATGTACACCCAACGGCCTAACTTACTGGTTAGCTCTTCGGCCTTGGATTGCATAGTGTCAAAGTCAGCCTTATCTGTGGTGACATCACACAAGGCAACACCTTCGAAGCTGTCCGTTTCGTTGGCATGGTCAATGGCATCTTCCCAGCTAGCACCATCAGCCAAACCATAAATAGCTGCAGTCCAATTCTGTTTACCGTTAAGCTGTGCCGCTTTAACGTTGTCACCCAAGCTGTCACTATCGACAACATCATCTAAATCAGTCATGGCATTAATGCGTGTTACCTTGCCATGCAATTCAGCCTTTGTTGTTTTTCCAATGAATAGCATGTGGCGTTCAATTTCAGGCGGTGTTCCCTGCCCTAAATTGAGGTTGTTAACCTCTACCTTACCGATTGCCATTGTTTCAGTTCCTTCTGCGAGCCTGCTCAATAATTTGAATGAGCTGGCGATTCACTTCCTGTTCTCGGCTACCCAGTATCTGGCGTTCTGCCAGTGGGATATCCCATGCGGTCTGATTAGGCTGGTTGCTCAACTCCCTGATGATTAACCCTGCCTTACCGTGGGTGATGGTTTCCATAATGTGGCGTAAGGTCGGCTTCTTTCGTCCTTTGCCACTTTTTCGCGGTACCGTATAACCCAGTTCCCGCAGCTTCCTTGCCTGCCCCTTGGTGCATTGCGCGTTGTAATCCGGTGTGCCCCAGCGTTTTTTCATCTGGCCGGCAGTTACTCGTTGCTTCTGGCCCAAGTGGTGACGGGCTGCAATTCTGCCCGTTAACTTGTTCTTCCATGTCAGTTCTAAGCGGTTGGCGTTGCGAACATAAGGTTCCAACCCTTTGCCCATTCGCTTGAGCATCTTGCCTTTCTTCTTCGATTGCTTTGGCTGAAGCTTCTTACCGCGAATATCTTTTTGCTGGCGAATGCGTTGCCTAGTGTTTTTTCGTTCCCACCGTCCAAGCGTTTTAAGGATCCAAACTCGCTTCTTCGGTGGCATTGCCATCAAAGCCAGCTTTTCATTGAAGTTCAGCCGGTGCCGTTCATTCAGTTGGATGATCGGTGTCATTTGCCACCTCAATATCCTCGGCCACATCAATCGGCACAGTTTGAACACGGTAGGTTTGACCACGCCATGACACCATGCCGAGCGGGTCAGGGATCAATTCAATCGGCTCCATCAACTCCAGTTCAATTGATACATCGGCTGATTCCTGGCTATTTACGTCCACGGTCACTTCTGGATCTCCCAGTTCGTATTCGTTTCGGTCGCGGTCACAATCAGCCAGCCAACAAGCAACAAGCGCAAAAACGTTACGCGGGTCTAACTGCTGATGTGGTAAATCTTCAATCGATATCACTGCGGTGTAACGCCACTGGGCAACGATGTGGCCGCCATTACCCCGGTCTTCACCATCCACCTGAATGGTTGCCGACTCCTGCCAGGCATCTAATTTGTTTTCGAGCACATCACTTTTCAGGTGATCAACCATGTATTCGGTGAGGTGCTCTAACTTGGTTTTGGTATAGATTTCATCTGACATCAGATCACCCCTACTGACGCTCGGCCAAGGCCAAGCAATTGGCGGGTGTCTCGTGTGCTTTGGGCCAAGAATTTATCTTGCTGGTCGGGCTCATCCGTTGCCGCATTATTGGCTTCTTTACGGCGGTCTTGCGTGGCGAACTCTGGCAACAAATCACCATGCGCCCGGCCATACACAGCACGTTTATAGATGGCGGTATCATCTTCATCCAACACTGGCGGCTGGCCTGCTTCATCCAGTAGCGAAACCAGTTGTTTCTTTACCGCCTTTGCAGCAATACGTATTGCCATTGCCATAGAATCGTTATCGAATGTCGTAGGAACGCGGCGAACCTTGCGGAACTCATCGGTTGATAAATCCGGCCAGCCTGCACCTGCAATTTGCGTATTGTCATCAGTGTTAGGTTTGCCACCAAAGCTCATCACGTCACCTACTTAAATAGGTAAGGGTTAATTGGTGTCGACGGTTATTGTTTTCCATTGCTGGGCAACACCTCGGCCAAAAACCCTTGGGGGGTTGGGAGTCTTTATGATTCCGTTAGCGCACGTATGCGCATATCAATTTTTTCGATCAGGGTTCTCACCCCAATTTTGTTGTTGAAGCTATTAGCCTCAAACAGTAACTTTTGAGCCTGTTCTAACCTTTCCACATCATCGATAGCACTGGCTAAAGGCTTGCCGTTCATATCTCGAATTAAAAGTAAGCCGCAGAACTTGAACCATTTAGCGGTTAACTTTTCGTTCAGTCGCCAGTCTTTACGGACTTTCTCGAACACGCTGGAACAGTACGGCTCTACACTGTTGCCCTGCTCGGCCTGCTTTTCACACCAAACCAGCACACTGTCGGCAATAAAATGCGGCCAGTTACGCTTCACGTTATCCGGGGTTGGTTGCCCCTGCTCAATACAGACCAATGCCCATTCAATTGCCTGGTCAAACTGCTCTGTGTCGAACAACCAGATCACCACATGAGCAAACACCTGATTGGTGAACACATCCCCTTCTGATAAGTACCGTTCTACATAAGGGCGGTACTTGGGTAGCAGCTCTTCACGCTTCATGGTGATTTTGTCTGCGATGCGGTCACACTGTTTCAAGCGTTTAATGTCGTCTTCCAGCGCAATCAACTGAAGGTGAAGACTGCTGCTTTCTGGTGCGATACCGGACTCTTTAGCCTGCATAGATTGCTTTTTGGCTAACTTAATCTGTTTATCGCGACGACACGGTGAAAGGCTCATGCTTTAGGCTCTCAATATTTACTCTGCTGGTTCTGCTGGTTTAGCGCCAATATGCACTTTCGCTTCATCGAAAGAGGCATAAGCTTCAAAGTTACCAATGGCATAGCCTTCCCAACGCAAATAGCTGTTCTCGAACGCTTTGCGATCTTCTTCGTGCTTGGCCTTGCGGTGGCGAGTGCCTTTCTGGGTATAGATATGCAGGTTCTTCGGAATGGTTACCGTCATACGTTTACCCGGGAAGAACGGCGGCACAATCGCAGGGCGACCCGCAATAGAGAACGGCAAGTGCTGCGCTTCTTTCTTCTCGCTTGGGGTGTCTGCTTTGTCATAGATGCGAGCAGATTCTTCGGCGATAAGGTCAGCCCCAACCAGAACACGTAAACCAGGATGATTGCGGAACTGTGCCGGAATGTAGTTGTTGATAAGATCAGATGCCATTGCATCCAGCGTCTTATAATCACCACCGCCATCGCCATCTAAATAAACATCGAGTGCTACAATCCGGCTGGTTTCCCCTTCTTTCGCACCTTGTTCTTTAACGATTTGCTGCCAGCCTTTGTTAACATCTTCACCGTTAGGATTAGCTGCCGGGTCAGTTGTCTCTGCTACTGACGTACCATTGAAGCCGACACGGATCATATCCAGTGCAAATGCCATATTGGCGGATTCGTTCAGCAGCTTCATGAACTCGCCATTGCTGCCCGAGTTCGCCCAAACACTCAGGGTGTCCCAGGTAATTGAACAGTTGGAATCTGTTTCAGTCAGCTTGTATTCAAAACCATCTGGTGATGCTTTCTTATTGAAGCGACCATCTTTTTTACGGCCTGAATGCAAGCCAAGTGCACCAATTTCAACCACCTGACCAGAGATCTGATCAACATCAACCACAGTAATCAGGTTTAAGAACGTCACTGAATCCATCAGTGCTTTACGCAGTTGGGTTTCTTTTGGGCCAGTGATAGAGAACAGCTCTTTAACCGAAGTAACACCGAAGGCTTTTGCTAAGTTCTGGCTGTACTGGTTTAAGTTGTTACGAGCAATTTGATTAAGTTGCATGGTCTCTCCTTAAACCAGATCGTTATAATTGAAGTCGTCAGAACCACCAGAAAGATCAGGGCGTTGGTCGCCACCTTCTTCCAGTAGCTTACTGAACTGCTGTTGCATCGCGGTTTGGCCTTCTGCCAACTTAGTTAATGCACCCGTTAGTTCACTGAACTGTTCAGTGGTGACAGAACCTTCATCCTTCGGATTATCATCAGCACCTTTGAGTTTATCTGCTGGCGGTTGCTCACCACCTTCACCGCTACCATCTTTTGAGAAGTGGTTTTGCAAAGTTGTTTGAAGCGCAGCCTGACCATCCGCCAATTTAGTAATGGATTCGGTCAGAGCGTTGAATTGCTCCGTTTTCATGGTTTCATCATCCTTGTCTGGTAGATGGTTATCTGTGTCGCTCTGTTCTTCACCAAACAGCATCGAGAAAAATCGGGTTGCCAGTGATTTTTTAACCTGCTCGGTGAATTGAAACTCCAGCTCTAACGGTTCTAACTCCGTCACGTCCTGTGACTTATTCTCGGAGAACTCTAATCGAGTGGTACCGGTGCTGGCTGGGCGGTCGGTTACTGCTAGGCCTTTCAGGTAACATTTACCTGAATCGCAAAAATCTGGGTCTGGTTCGATAGAGGTAAATAGCTTCTGGCCTTTTTCGTTTGCCAGTAGCAGATGGCTATTAGGACGAAGAACAGCAAACAAACGGTGCTTGCCATTTTCTTTACCAGCGCTTAATTCAAGCACTTCACCCCAGTTGTCTTCGTCTTTACCCTCAAACCAATTAAAACGACGGTGCTCCGGCCAAATTAGTGCGGTGTACTCATCGGGGTTGTACGTTTCTGCCATCTGGTCGATCCAGTCTTTGGTAATGGTTCGACCGTCGATGGTTTGGCCTTCCGTGGCCACCCGAATCCGTTCGGTTTTTAACTGTCCGTGTTTAGGCATCGTCCGTGGTTCACTCTGTTGCTAGGGTCAGTGCTTTGTTCAAATGAATATCAAGTCACGGCAAGAATACGCATTTGAACAACCTCACGCATTCGATACTGTTCTGACAAATTCGGATTTTTACGTTATCCGAAACCATCCGAACAGTATTGCGTCAATTGAAGTATTTGCAGTTGTATGATTGCGGCATGGCATACTCTCCCGAAATCCGCGAAGCGGCCAAACGCCTCTATTTACGGCGTTGGACACCAGATGAAATACGATGCGAACTTGAGCTACCGAATGCTCGGGTGATTTATTACTGGGCTGATAAATACAGCTGGCGTGATTTATTACGTGAAGAAGAAGTGGACGAGGCGATTTCCCGTCGAATCGTGATGCTTACTGATATTCCAGAGAAATCACCAAACCAGATCAAAGAACTCGACATGCTGATTGAAAAGCATGTGAAGCTGAAGAAGCAGCGAGCCCAGGAGCAGAAAGCTAAAGCTCAACCGGCTGATAGTGATAGCGAAACTGGGAACAATGATCAGGGGCAGAATCAAAGCGGTAAGCCGAGTAATAAGAAGAAAGGCAAGAAGAAAAAGAACGATGTTAGCCAGCTGACAGCATCCGACTTTGATGGGTGGAACGATAGCCTGTTCGACTATCAGCATGTAATGCGTGACAACCTTCACCAAAGAACTCGAAACATTCTGAAGTCTCGCCAGATTGGGGCCACCTATTACTTTGCAGGTGAAGCACTCGAAAATGCCGTACTTACTGGCGACCCGCAAATATTCCTGTCGGCCTCCCGCGCCCAGGCGGAAGTCTTCCGCAGTTACATTATTGCCATTGCCAAACAGTTTTTAGGTGTTGAGCTTTCCGGCAACCCTATCACTTTACATACCGCCCATGGTGATGCTGAACTTCGCTTCCTTTCTACCAATAGCAATACGGCCCAGTCTTACCACGGCCATGTTTATATTGATGAGTATTTCTGGATCCCGCAGTTCGAGAAACTAAACAAGCTCGCGTCTGCAATGGCAACCCACAAGAACTGGCGGAAAACCTATTTCAGCACCCCATCCGCCAAAGGGCACCCGGCGTACGGGTTCTGGACTGGCGACAAGTGGAAAGGTGATAAGAAGGATCGCCAGCTCAAAGAGTTTCCAGCCTTCGATGATATGCGGGACGGCGGCCGACTCTGCCCCGACAGGCAATGGCGTTATATCGTCACCATTGAAGATGCCGCCAATGGTGGGTGTAACTTATTCGATATCGAGGAACTACGCGACGAATACAGTGAAGATGATTTCAAAAACTTGTTCATGTGCATGTTTGTTGATGATTCGCAATCTGTGTTCAAGTTCGCCCAGTTGGAAAGCTGTGGTGTTGATTCCGCCAGCTGGCGCGACTTCAAGCCGAAAAATATACGGCCATTTGCCAGCCGTGAAGTATGGCTGGGCTACGACCCTGCCCGAACCCGAGACAATGCCACCCTGGTTGTATTGGCTCCGCCTCAGTTTGAGGGTGAAAAATTCCGGGTACTGGAAAAGCACCATTGGCGCGGGCTCAACTTCCAGCACCATGTTGAACAGATAAAACGCATTTACCAGCGTTACCACGTGACCTATATCGGTGTCGACATTACCGGAATAGGTGGCGGTGTATTCGATATGCTGCACAACCTTTTCCCACGCGAAGCCCATGCGATTCATTACAGTGTGGACAGTAAAACCCGTTTGGTATTGAAGATGATTGATTTAATTGAAAACCAACGGATTAGCTGGGATGCCGAGCACAAGGATATTGGTGCTTCATTCCTGGCTATTAAGCGCGGGGTTACTGGCAGCACCAACCAAATGACCTTTAAAGCCGACCGCACCGAAAGCACAGGCCATGCAGATGTATTCTTTGCTATTTCTCATGCGGCTGCCAATGAACCCTTAGACCATAATACGAAACGGAAATCATCATGGACGACAATAGCAGCGTAAACAAAGACGTAGATAACAGCGAAGCCAGCACTAAAACGCCATTGATGTTTTCATTTGGTAATGAAGGGTGGGATTCGGTTAGCGGGTTCGACATGCTTAACTGTTTAGATGACAGTGGCTGTATTTTCTATGACGATTGGAACGAGTTTTGGGTTCCACCGCTTGATCGCACTTTATTGCTTAAAGTCAGCAAATCTAACCCATATCACGGACCGATTATATTTAGCCGGCGCAATATGGCAGCAGAACAAGTTCAGCTGACGTCGTTAATTAAACGCCATGAATATGAAGCCTTTCTTTATAATTACTTGATGTTCGGTGATGCCGCACTGCTAAAAATTCGGGATCGCTTAGGCCGTGTTATTGAACTGATTTGCCTTTCCAGCATTTGGCTTCGCGTATGCAAAGATGGCAGTTTTAAATACATGCAGCGCGATAACAAGCCTAAAACCTATTCCGCTAATGACATTATCTTCATTAAGCAATACGACCCGTACCAACAAATTTATGGCATTCCCGATTACATGGGCGGCTTGCAATCTGCCATGCTGAACACCGACGCTACCCTGTTCCGCCGCAAATATTATAAGAATGGCGCTCACTGTGGTTTTATTTTTTATGCCACCGACCCAGGGCTAGATGCGGATAAAGAAGAAGAGATGCAGAAAGCGATGAAAAGTAGCAAAGGCGTGGGTAACTTCAGCAGTATGTTTATCAATATCCCCAACGGTAAGTCAGACGGCATTAAGATCATCCCTGTGGGTGACATTGCCACTAAAGATGATTTTACCAGTATCAAATCAGTAACAGCGCAAGACATGCTAGCGGCTCATCGGTTCCCATCATCACTAGGTGGCATTATTCCATCAGGTAATCAGAACCTTGGCGACCCGCTAAAGGCCGATGAAGCCTATAAGAAGAATGAATCTATCCCGCTGGCGAGAAAGACTATTGACGCAATAAATCAAGATCCCGACATTCCTAAGCGATACCGGCTTCAGTTAGTCGCATAGCAAAACAGGCCATTTAACGGCCTGTTTTTCATAGCTTTATGATGTCTTTCACTAAATCGTCAGGTTTTGCGAGCTGATTGGCTTTACGGCAATCGACCAATTCATATACGTTTATATCCGAATGATTTTTATCTGCTTTTGATTGATCTTTGGCAAGACTACCCACCCAGTAGTAACGGCCTATAACTAGCAATCGAAATGCAGAGCAAATCATGAAGCACACCATGCTTAATCGCCTGGTCATTGTTTTTGGATGAAAACCGAGCATATACATGAATTATCACCTTGAATTAGTGTTACACCCTGCCATTGCAGACGATGTACTTACCCTGTTAGAAGAGGCCAATATTGAAAACAGTGAAATATTAACTTTCTCTAACGCCCCTGAAACCCCTGTGTTACGTGCTATTAGCGCTACCTTTGATGCCATGCCGTGGAATGCCATTGCAAAAGTTATGATTGCTTGGGTTAACTCAAACAAAGAACGATATGCAAAATTCGATAATAAAGGCAACCTTGAAGAAGCAAAAGGCTACAGCCCAGAAGACATCATAAAAATTCTCTCAGCAACCAAGCAAGGTAGAATCACTTTCTACGAAAATGATAAAACTGGAGAAGATTTTAACAAAGATTAACACGCAACTGTACAAAAAAACAGGCAACTAGATTACTATTGATACATCAGATCAAGTCAAGGGTATTCAAATGTCGATGCGGATTAATTGCACTCAGTGCGGGCATAAAGCCCGTATTGAAAAAACGAATTGGTTTACTAGCCGTTCGGCTGATTTATATTGTTCCTGTGCTGACCCAGAGTGCGGCCATACCTTCGTTATGTCGTTAGGTTTCAGCCACACTCTCAGCCCATCGGCAAAAGACACCACCGATTTAGTGACAGCTTTGGTTAAGACGATGTCGCCAGAGAAGGCGAAGCAGCTTCATAGTCAGTTATCAATTTTTTAATCTCTTCTACCTGGGCAGCGTCTAGCTGCCCTTCTCTGTTCAGCTTCTATTCTCGAGAGCTATCGCTGTTACATCCAGTTGATCTACAAGTTCCTTTAGGCCTAAAAGCACTTCTGGAGTGAAATGTTCAGCCTTATCTGCCAATACTAAGCTGGCCAAGTAGATACCTATCGCGCTTTTGTTTTCATCACCCGTATTCTGCACAACACTATCAACAATGAATTCAATAGCTTCCATAAATTGTTCTTCGTTTTTCATCAGCACAGCCAACCTAAAAAATAGTACTGTGCAAATATACAGTAGTTTTGATGTGTGTGTACAGTTTTCAGTCCTTTAACGAATTTACAGGGCTTGTCTACCATGGGTACTTACTACATAACAGTATAATCTGAGGGGGTATTGAAACGCTTCAACAAAACCAGACATCCAGAAAATTGCTGTCCAATACATAAACACATTGATGTATTGTAGATGAATGTTTAATCTGCTACTGATAGATGTAATTACTAAAGCTATTAACAACTTGGTTTATTCAAAATAATTAATAAACCAGACTCATTAGATGTGATAGGAACACGGAATGAAGTCACTATTTATCAGAATGCGCACAGTTCACTGGATTGGAATCCTACTACTAGTGCTAAATGCACTCTTACTCACAGAAAATTTACTATCCACGATTATCCAGCTAATTATTGCTGCGGTCATTTTAATCCATGATCTTGACGAGAAGCGTTGGGGAGTGGATACATTAGCTCAAGTGAGCCACTACTTAGAGAGTATCTCACAGAAGGATCTATCCCACGCTTGCGATGTCGATGCCCGGTATAATGCTGAACTTGCCCAACTACTTACAGTCGTAGACAATTTACGCAGTGAAATTAGCGCCGTATTAAAAGAAATAAAAACCAACTCACACACCAGTTTAGATAATGCAGGACAGGTTGCTGAGATGGCGGACAATGTTTTAAAGCTAACTGCAAATTCTAATAATCTTGTGCTCCAAGGTAGTGAAAAACTGATTGAACTAGACCAGTTGGCAACTGTACTCTCCTCCAGCACCACTGACTCTCACAACAATATCGACCACATAAATAGTAACCTGCAAGAAGTACAGCAAAACTTTACCTCGCTGGAAAAGCTATTACACGACTACACACTAAATAATGCGGAGTTGGAACAGGATCTAGATCGTCTCAACAACAGTGCAGATAAGGTACGAGGCGTATTAACAGTTGTCGCAGGTATCGCAGATCAAACTAACCTACTCGCTCTAAATGCAGCGATTGAAGCCGCACGTGCTGGAGAACAAGGAAGAGGTTTTGCTGTAGTTGCAGATGAAGTACGTGGACTTGCTGCTCGCACTCAGAAAAGTCTTGGTGAAATTGATCAAATTGTCGGCGAAATTACTCAGGCTACCAATCAAGCGACTGGACAGATGAACAGGCAAATCAAGAGACTAGATGAGATGCAA
The DNA here is from genome assembly GCF_059552575.1 of Photobacterium sp. HL06. Lineage (NCBI taxonomy): Bacteria > Pseudomonadati > Pseudomonadota > Gammaproteobacteria > Vibrionales > Vibrionaceae > Photobacterium > Photobacterium sp. HL06. The sequence goes on along the minus strand of NZ_CM183914.1, from coordinate 1,600,213 downwards.
TCTGGCATGGATAAAACAGTAAACATAATCCAGCAAACGGCAACAGAAGGAAGTTCTACGCTTGAGCTAGTCGATCAGACATCGCAACTTGCTCATGACTTACAACATATGAGCGCGAGTATGACAGAAATCATCAATCTGATTAGCCAGCATTCCAACAGTAATCACCAAACAATCACCCGTATTACACATCGTATTCATGAGCAACATACAATGGAAGACGCAATTTCAACATCAGTTGCTAAATTTACGCTTTAACCAGATTTATAGGTTGTGGCTATTACAGCACAACCTACTTTTCCAGTACCCGCTTTTCTTCGTCACACATAATCATTCCCTCACATCAGTAGGTACGGATCACCGGTATTGTGATACCTCTCATATTGCTCAATCATTAGCATGCTCTTAGACAATTCATCCTCATGATCACCCTCATTTTCATTAAGAAATCGCTCATCACTTAAAACGCTTTGCCAGTAAGCACGCTTTTCTTTGAATCGGAAATAGCTGTTGGCGTATTCGATACATGCGGTTTGTTTGGCTTCTGCTACGGTTTGGCGATAGGTTTCATCTTCAGATTTAGATTCCATCGACCAACCACGTGCACCCGCAGCCCAAAGTAGAAAATCATAAGCTTTGTCTTCGGCCTGTTCGCCATCGAAGGCAATACAAAATATATTTTTAGTGCTGGCATGAACGCCACGGCTTTTCATTTTATCACGTTGGGTTTTAATTTGGTTTTCGAGACGAATGATTCTGCCTGTTAATTTGTTAATGGTGTCTTGTGGTTTTTTGGCTTGTTTCGCAATTGATTTCGCTTTAATGGTTTGGTCTAACTGCTTTTCAATGCGCCTTATGCTTCGGTTTAATGGTTTACGCCATTGCTCTAGCTTGTAGCCACATTCTTTGATAATTGCTGCCATGTTATCGGCTTCAAAGCTGGCAACACATTCCCACGCAGGGGCGCGACTACACTGAGCAATATTGTAGCGGTTTCCTTTAATTAGTCCTTGGTCGGCATTTTCCCCTTTCGCAGCATAACCAACGGCTTTGATGATGTAAGTTCCTGCGGCTTTTGGTTGCTGGATACGTTGCAAGTTAGCAAAACCATTACCCCATAACTTTTCTAGCCGTTTTGACCAGGCAGAAAACTGCGGTTTAGGCACTGACCAATTTAATAAAACATGTACGTGAGGATTAGGTTCACCGTATTCATTGGCCGGGCATTCAGCCACCCAGATATAATGAAAGTCTGCAGGTTCTTGAGTCGGGCCAACGTCACTGGCTTTGGTGTAACCGCTTATGGATTTTTCTTCTAATTTGCAATATTCCGCGCCGCTTTCAGCATCAATTTCAACGGTATGATTTGCCACCCAACCACGGTGATACATCTTTTTGGCACCATCAAGAAAACGGGAAACTTCTTTTCCTATGGTTGTCTCAGCCGTTTTTGTTAATGTGAATTCTTTTTCTGGCTTGGCAAAGATAGGAGTATATGGCCCGGCAATATCACCGTTTTCGTTCATCACTTTAACCGAACCATCATCATGAATATCGACGGTGGCCGCGGGGTCATCGGCACACGTGTCAATGTAACAATAGGGCCCCGCAATATGATCAACAGATTTCGCCATATTGCGCTTAATATTTATGGGGGTGTTAGTTCCATCAGTACATTTCAGCTGTGGGCGACCGCGCAGCATTGAACGTGGACCACGTGTTTTACTGGCTGGAAGTGGTGGTTCTGGCAATGTGGAATATGGTGCGGCATCACCTTCTACCATTCCCCCAAATATTTTATTTCGTTGTTCATTTTTAAAGGTCAGGGTTAGGAACGTAGTAAATCCACCACAGCATGTTGCAACATAAGCGCCCGATTCAAAAATTTTACTGACTGCACGCTTAGTCAGGCTCTCAGTAAATCGATCACCTTCTTGTGCATCAGGGGCTGCACTTGAAGGTGTTTGGGTATGATATTGAACTTTGAACCCGCCGGACCAATCTCGTTTCATCAACCTGATTGAATTTGGACTGACTTTTGGCTCTGCAATCTTCGATTTGCCTTTTGGCGGCAATACTCGCGCTTTGTTACCTTCCTCTGTAAGCGCGTATAACGTGTCTTCAGAATAGAATGACTCTGTGCTACCAAAAACCGTATTACCACGCTGTAACTTACGCTCCTGTCGCAGAATCTTATCTAATTGGGCTTGTTGTGGGTGTGTCGGACTTTTGCGCCCTTGGACAAGCCTATTGTTTTCGGCACTGCGTGCCGCCGCTTCGCGGATGTGTTCTGCGCTATAAAATGGCAAAGAAGCAGCGTGCTCTTTTTGCTTCTCGACAAGGAATTGATTTTCACGATTAACGCGATTCAAATTCCAAATCTGTTCTGGATTTAAACGGCTTGGGCGTGGCCCACAAAAATCGAATCCTAAAAAACCGCTATTATAAGCGGCTAAGTGTTGTTCTGTTTTGTCATGCGGCTGGACACTACCAGCCGCATAATAGAGATCGCTATTAGATAACATCATCTTCCCAGCCATGTAAGGAAACCTTTTCATGGTTTCTTTCACCTAAAAAATACAATTCAAATAATTTCTAAAATTTATTTCAGGCTCTTATTCATTCGCATTCAGTTTTATCCGTTTTTACTCGTTCGTATTGCTTAAATCCCCCGTAACGTGGGGGAATCCGGCCCATTTACGTAGCTGGCGCACGTTAGCTAAGATGTTGTTTCGACATAACAACCCAGCAAAAAAGGAGAGCCAAATGACTGGCTACACTGACCAACGTTCAAACAATGATTCTGAAAAATTCCATGTACCTAAACGTCAAACCCCGATACCTCAACCACAAAAAAATAAGGACTAAATATGTCTAGGCATGACACCCAATTTAAAATTCGTTATTCCAACCGAATGGAGCAAATGAATGCCTGCTTCTATCATCGATTAGATAAAACAATGTCTATCCTTCAGATATTCTTAGGTTCAGCCGTTGTTTCTGGTACTCAATTTAATATTGAAATTGGGCTGTTCATTGCTTTCGTTGCCGCTATCACACATACCATTCAACCTGCAGTAAAAGCAGTTCATTCTGAATACCAGCACAAGCAGTATGTTGACCTTCAAACGGAGGAACCAACTTGTGATGATGAACTACTTACTAAGTACAAAACGATTCAGGGCAAAGATACCGCTGTATTACAAATCTTTGATACTGCTGCTCATGTAAGAGCCGGTATCGAGCTTGGCTGTGATGTTTCCACTATCACGCTAACTCGGCTTGAACTCGTTATGTCTTTTCTTGCGGGTGAAAACCTATCTCGAACGAATAATCGCTAATATCGCGCCCCTCTTGGGGCGTTGATTCTTCACACCAACTTGCCAATTGCCTCACCTGCCCAAGCATTAGCAAACTCTTGCGTCACCTTATTTTCCATTTCTTCTGGCAGTGTTGCTGTCACACCCCACCCCCAAAGGTTTGGCGGTGTTAGCTTTAACTCAATAACGAAAGCATTCATCAGCCAGTTGAAGTGGCGTGGTTTTACGGTTACAACGCCATGGGCGGTTTGGAATGTTTGGTTACTCATAACTCAGCAAACTCCTGTGCATCACAAATCATATAACCGCCAGTGTGCTGGCCCTTCACCAACACCCCATTTTTTACATGGGCGCAATCCAGCTGAACGCAGGCGTTTTCGATTGCCTGATCGCGGGATTCAAACTCCCCCACCTGCATGTTCATTACTTCCTGAGTTTCAGAATTACGAACAACACCACCGCCAGAATTCAGGCAAACCGCTAGATAGTTCATCATGGCTATTGCTCCTGAAGTGATTTGCAGCGGTGAAGGGGTTCTGTTTGCTCCCACCATGTTTCAATTGCATCAACAACAAGATCACTTTGATGGCGGCAGAGGAAATACAGGCTACGGATTGCGCCAAGAGAATCTGACTCTAATGGGCTGCCGTTGTCGCTGCTGTTGAATACACACATCCAGAACGCGAACCAGCCTAGCTGGGTTTTCTCTGGTGAAATCACTTCGCAATGCTGAACTAGTGAAAGGCTTTTGCTTAGCGCAAACCATTCGCCTGAGTTGTCTTCGATGTAATCGAACATTGAGATGAAGTGTTCAACATCGTCCTGGTTGAAGTTCATCATCCCTTTTAGGGCTTCGAATAAGTCACTTTGCGTGACCATAATTGTGTGAATGGTCATGCTGCCACCTCCGCGTTGTCTTTGGCTTCGGCGATCAGCTCAAGCAGTTTGTCTTCGATTTTTAATAGATTAGTAAGAGGTGGGGTATTATCTTCAAAACTATTTATATCCAAATAAACACTGTATTTATAGATAGGTGATGTTTCTTCATTATGTTCTGTACCAGCTGGGTGAACACGAACGCCAAACTCATCCACATTACATTGATAGCGCACATTAATTTCAATCACATCTTTGTTCATCAGCGCTAGCTGCATGATGCCAAGAACCACATCTTGGCAATTACGGTTTGTTCTAATTTCTTCTAGCATTTCCAATGCGGTTTTCTTCTCGTTACTCATGGTTCTCTCCCAACCTTCGTGCGAAAAAGTGCTTAGTGGAATTCAGATAACGGGCAAGTCATCAGCGGTTTTAGTGCTGTTGCCAGTTGGTTGATTGCTCGATGAAGTTTGGCGCGGTCGAATTCATCCATGTCGGCCAGCTTCATGGTTACGTGGTTCTTGGTAAGGCGAGCGCCATAACATAGCGTTGCCTTGATGTTTTCTGGTAAATGGTCGTAAACCAACCCGCCACGGGAATCGCTATTAAATAGCGCGTGTATGTTGGCTATTGATTCGGCAGCTGCCGGGGCGGAAGGTTGAAGTTGTGCCTGTGCCATGATGGTGTTCTCCTATGCTAATCCTGGAATGGGTAAACCGTTCATCACAGCATCGGCGCACATAGACACAAACGGTGTCGCTCCCTGACAACGGTTTTCTACATCGCTCATCAGCAAGACCAGTTCACGTACTGCGTTCTGGGCTTTGCCGACGATTTCATCTTTCTTGCGGCGGGTAAGGCGCTGCTCTGATTCCACTTCACAAATGCTGCGGCTTATGTCGCCAGCACAGGTATTGATGGACATTGCAGCCATTACGGGTGATTTGCTTTCGCCGCTTTGGGTTGGAAGTTTCACTGCAGTCATATCCAACGCAAACAACACGCTATTGACTAAGCCTTCGTTGCCGCTGTTCTTGGTGATGCTTACCAGTTCACGAACGGTCAGTTGGTGCGGCTGATTTGGGTTCAGCTTGTTGCGCAGCATTTGAGGACGCATTGCAGTTTCATTTGCAATCTGCTCAAGGTTCTCTGAATCTGCAAATCGCACACACGCTGCGTCAAAGGCGTCTTGTTTGGGCTGGTCTAGTACATACATTGAATAACTTCCCTATCATGTAATTATTCAAATGAACAAAATGAGTACGCAAAGTAAGCATGAGCACAAAGTTTTAGCCATTTGGCGACATTCCTGCTCTGCTTTCTTTTTACCCGGTTGGATGTATAAGCCAGGCTGCACTTCAATGAATCCACCAAGGTGGCCGTTGATACGCGCAGCTGGCACAGGGTTTGAAAGGTTGCATTTGCGTACTTGCATTACGCCACCTGCATTTCTGCTTCTCGCATAGCGATTTGCTGCATGGCGATCATATTCACAAGTGGCAGTTCACGGGTCTTTTCTTTTTTCTTAATAATGATTTGGCCCTTCGAAATCTTGTCTTTAATGGTGCCTAGCGGCATGCCAGTAAGGGCGGAATACTGCTGAATGGTTACGAATGGGACGGTTATCGCTATTTGATATGGCAACATAATGGTATCCTCATCTGTCAAATTCGTTTTATTCGGTTTCAATCGGTCAACTTCTGTAGCCCCACGCTACATTTGAAATGGTAGATCTACATATGATGCATAGTCAAGATGAAAATGCAGCAACACCAAAAATTGCTGCATTTGAGTACAAGGGTGGGAAGTCCGTCACATCAAAATTGTGTGACGTGCTGCATGTGAATGAATATCAAGATCTGGCTGAAGTTTTCTCTATACCAAGAGGAACAGTTTCTACTTGGCATACTAGAGAAACAACTCCGTATGAGATTGCAATCAGAGCGCACTTGACTACAGGTGTATCACTAAGATGGTTGTTGCTAGATGAAGGTGAAGCCTTCCCTTCCCAAGTTGTTACTAGCAGTACCAATCCAAACGCCCTTCTAGTTGATAGATTTCTTATCAAAAGTGGACAGCTAGTAGAGCAAAACCAACTGACTTTGGATAAATCAGTTGTTGAGGAATCTGCCTCACATAACCTAATTGCGATCGAAGAACCTAACTGCACCTATGTAGTTGATAAAGATGAAACAACTATCATCAGTGGAAAGTATTTAGTAACAATTGATGACCTACTCTCATTAAACGATTTGCAAAGACTTCCTGGTAAGAAGCTAGCTATGAGTTTTGGTGATTCATCGATTGAGGTTGCAGAGGGTGATATCAAGGTGCTTGGCAGGATAGTTATGACTATGGCTAAGGCGTGATGCAGCCTTCCATTTTGAGGGAGATATACGCATTCGGTGCGCATATTATATATAAATGTTAAGCATCATGGAGAACTTAGTGCAAAATTTAATCTCAGATGTAGTTCTAGGAGCAACAATCGGATCATTTATTACGATTGTTGGGATGTGGCTAACTAATCGTTACCAGTCAAAATCAAAAAAAGAAGATAGAGAACATGCTATAAAATCTGAAATATACATGGCGGCCGCAGAGCAACTGGCAGCTTCTAAGCTAATGCTAATGAAACTTCCTAATATCTCACTGCAAGAAATGGAGAGCTCATCAGCTAAAGGAGTGGCTACAGCAAAGCTAACTATTGTTGCAGATAATTCAACTGTACAAGCGGTCACAGATCTCTCTGCCGCTATTGGTCAGGCGCTTCTTACCCTAATTCCTGAAAAGCTACCTTTAGATAACCTTAGAACGGATATTCAAATTCTAACTTCTCAATTAGATGGTAACTTCCAGAAGCAGAATCAGATGCTCAATGAAATGACTGCATACAATCTAAGGGGAGAAAGTGACCCGAGGTTGTGGCAAACATTACAAGATAATTTTGATTACCATTCTTCTCAGGTTAATCAAATCATTCAAGATAGAGACTCAAAATATGCTGAGCTAAATAGAGAAATGAAAGGGTTATTTGTTAAGTGCATGGAAGCATCAATAAGTTTGTCTGAGTTGGAAATAAAGGCCATCACTTGCATTCGTAGTGAACTTGATATGCCTTTTAATGAATCAGAGTATCGCAATGCTATCGAAACAAATAACACGAAAATGGAAGCCGAATTCAGCAAATTTTTGGTTCGTGTCCCAGATGCTTAACAAGGTAATAAACGGGACGCTTTGTAACTGCAGCTGCTATTAAAAGTGGTTTAATACAAGCAATTAAATTGTTTTTGGGCGGTTTGGTGAGCGCCCGTTATCGCGACGTTTTATAACTCTAAGGTGAATTAATGAGCAGTAATCAATCCGCTTATATGGTATCTACAGCTCACAGTTATTTGAGAGCCGCAAAATTGCTATGGGGTGAACCCCATTTACAGGGAGTCTCCGTTGTGAATGCCGCTATTGCATTGGAGATATTGCTTAAAAGTTTTATCGCTGACCCTGTCGAAAATCAAAGAATCAATACTGTATCTGAACAGTATGAGATAAAAAAAAGATTCCATAGGCTTACTCAGCTATACCAAAAGATTGATAAATCACTTCTCCTAAAATTAGGTTTCAAAGAATTTTGGATTGAAAGATTTGACAACCTATTTATTGAAGCTCGTTATCCTTATGAAGAGGATTCAAAAAGTAGCTATTCTGATGCGCCAATAGAGGTTGGTATTGAAATGTTAAATGCGACAATTGAATGGTACAAAGATAGTGATAACGATGACCCTTGGATAAAAGCATATCCTAATGTTCCGGGAGGCGGGTTATAACAAACGACTATGGCGTTAGGCTTTAAATAGAAGGAATCGAAAATTGTCAATTGTACGAAGATATAAAGACGATATTTACCTAATTGTCTTTTCGGAAGCTGGTATATCCATCACAAACGAAGTTAGCCGTCTTCTTCCTTCTAGAATTGAGGTCGAAAAACTTAAAAAGGCATGCGACGAATATCTTGACGAATTATCAGACCAAGAGATAGACCTTTTGAATCAGAGTCAAAAAGATGAGTGGAAGAAAGAGTGTGACGAAGCGCAAAAATCTAAGAGTGAACCTCGCGCAAGTGAAATTAAGGTTGGCAATGTATATCTAATGGTCAATATGCGTAATGGGTATTACAAGATAGGTTTTACTACAAAAGAACCACAATATCGTGAATCAACCTTACAATCTCAAGAGCCAGAAGTTGAATTAGTAGGTTCTTGGGTAGGTTCAATGATTGATGAGGATAACCTGCATCGTACTTTTAAAGCAAAGCGTATTCGGGGTGAATGGTTTGCATTAAGTGAACATGACATCAATGATATAGAGCAATACTTTGGACAAGCCTAAAAGGCCATCAAGATGACTTATTACAGGCGTTGGTATAGGTAGATATTCACAATGATTTATAAATATATTGGGACAAATAGTCCTGAAGAATCGATTAATATACTAGAATATTTTGTTAATGATGGGAGCATCATGGCAAGCAATCCTAGAACTTTTAATGACCCATCAGAGTTCAAAGTTAAATATAACTTTGAAGCAGATAAAGGGAGCATTAAGGAACGCTTCTTCGTTGATAACCCCTCAAAATCTATACATGAATTTGAGCGTTGGTATAGCTCTCTGAACGAAAATAACAAATGGCACATCGGCTATCAGACACGCCAAAACCTTTTGAATGCTACCGGAGTTGTCTGCTTTACTACAGAGCCTGAAAACTATCTAATGTGGTCGCATTATGCAAAATCTCATACAGGTTTTTGCATAGGGTTTGATGATGAGATCTTAAACACGATAGAGGATTATCAAGCAAAGGGACCTGTCGCATATAGTAATGACGTACCTGAGTTTAAGTATTACTCACAGGCAGTTGAAGACTTTTATAAGGCAGTGTTCTTTAACAAGTCTACTTCTTGGGCGTATGAGAAAGAATTTCGAGTTGTAACTGATGGATATGGGATCAAGAAATTCGATAAATCATTAGTCAAAGAAATTATAATAGGTTGTAAGTCGCCAATTGAACTAGATAACTACGTTCGACAATATATCAACTCCGAAATAACTGTGTATCACATGATTGACTTACCAAGTGCATATAAATTGAAAAAAGAAAAAATGAAACATGGTCTTTATGTCGAGAGGTGTGCGCTTTAATATGCCCATACAAGACAATCAAGGTGATGCGTTACACTCGGCGGTTTTGATATAGAGTTCGTTTCGGCTTTGTAAGTTGGTCGTGGGCACCTTATTGCAGGCGTAGAAATTTAAAATGAACATGGCATTGAGGTCATAAATGAAAAAAGTAATTGATAAGTTAGCTTGGTTATACATTCGTGATGGGAAGCTTTTAGTTGTTCGTTCCAAAGGAAAGGATTTATTTTATATTCCTGGCGGTAAGCGCGAAGAAGGTGAAAGTGATGAGCAAGCACTTATTCGAGAAGTTAAAGAAGAGCTATCAGTAGATCTGCTTCCAAATACGATTCAATATGCAGAAACATTTACAGCACAAGCTGATGGTAAAGATAGCGGTGTATCAGTAAAACTAACATGTTATTTTTCAGGTTTTAATGGTGACTTGCTCCCAGACGCTGAAATTGAAGAGCTAAAATTTGTAGATGCTAGCGATGAATCTATCTGTTCATTGGCAACGGTCATTACAATGAATTGGCTTAAATCAGTATCACTAATATCGGCATAAAATGCCTAACTAAAGGCCATCAAGGTGATGCGTTACACTTGGTACTTTGGGTATGGAATTTAACAGACAGCAGCAAAAAGCCCTGGCTCTGCGAATGCTACCCGTAGGGCCGTTCCTAAACGCATTCGTAAGCGCTTCGCCACCAAAGGCGAAGTAGCTGCATTTATCGCAAAAAAGACAAAAACCAGCACAACCCATAGAATTAAAATATCAAAAGCCATTAAGATATTAACCCTCGCGCATATTAATGGCTGAATCTCACATGGACAAACTCGACATTAAGGTAAAAAGAACTCAAGAAGAAAAGACACCCACTGATGCAGACGCTCACCCTGAGCTTCTTGAAAGTTTTGTGATGCCCAAGCCAATTAGATCTGAGGCTGTGGCACAAACTGAGCAAAAATTAGTTAAAGCTGCAAAGCTGTCCAAACAAGATATGGGCAGCATGACGGACGAAGAACTGCTCGCTTTTCTTGATGGTAAGGGTGCCAACCAGGATGAAATTATTTATCCTGGCACTCAGTTTTCAGTTCAATCAGAACTTACTCGTCGAGCAATTCAGAAAGCGAGCAAGCCCGGTATATATACCAAGGTTTCTTTGGCTCTTGCCGCCTTGAGTTTAGCTATCTCTGTTGCATCATCGTGGTCTGATTTGAAAGATTATCTTTCGTTACTTGCTGGCTCAAAACCTTCTGCTCAAGTATCTGCACCCGTTCAACCAAATGGGAACGCTGGGGATAAGATGCAAAATGAGAAACCGAAAGAAGAATAATACAGACAAATGTAATAATTGAGATGGTGGTCAGAATATCAATATCTCGATTGAAATCTTTAAGTGTTGTTCGCATTATCCGTTCCTTGGTTATGCCAAAGGTGTAGTTTTATCTTATCATAATACTGTATGCATACACAGTCGTGAGCACCTATGGCAATACGAAATCTAAAAGACAGCAGCAAAAAACCCTGGCTATGCGAATGCTACCCACAGGGCCGTTCCGGTAAACGCATTCGTAAGCGCTTCACCATGAATGAAGTGGATGATAAGCCCTGGCTTGGGGAAAAGGATGATACCCGACGGGTATCTAACATCATTGAGCTGCGGTACAAAACTATATTCACTATCGTGCCAGTTGCACAACTAAAGGCAATGGCAAATTAAATTCAAATTACTTTTGTTTTCTTCGTAACCTTTCAAGAGCAACATCTATCCTGGATTCAATGCCCTTCTTAGTCCCTTTTAATAACTTGCCATTATGTAACATGTACCATGCATTGTGTTCACCAGTATCATTTATTAATTTGAACCCTTGGTAAACTTCAATTTTACGTTTCGATGTATCGTTGTTGACGGTTTTTTCAGGTGATAACTCCGTTTTATTATCACACCACCAATCAATGCTTTCTTTGATAAAAGCTTGTTCACCAATAACAACCTTACCGTTAATCTTAGCCTTCCAGTTATCAAAACCTTCAGTTGAGCTTTCCATAAGATAGCCCCGGTGATGCACCCTTTTTATTGTTGCTTGTTGGCTGTGATTCGAGTCCGTTTCCTTCGGTATGGCCCGGTTGTTATTGATACCAAATATTCTGAAAAATCCATTTATCATAGACATGCGTGATACTTTAACTGAACTCATTCGGGATTTTTATAAAATCTAGCAAAATTTAGAAGCAAGTTCAAACCGGTCAAAAGAAACCGTGCTCCAAGCCCACCATTTTTATAACTCAATAAGATCACGTCATTTGTTTATTTCGTATGTCAAAATGAAACTTTTCGCATATCATTGAACTGTATGTACACACAGTTATTGGTGATTATGGCAATACGAAACCTAAAAGACAGCAGCAAAAAACCCTGGCTCTGCGAATGCTACCCGCAAGGCCGTTCCGGTAAACGCATTCGTAAGCGCTTCGCCACCAAAGGCGAAGCGCTTGCTTTTGAACGCTTCACCATGAATGAAGTGGACGATAAGCCCTGGCTTGGTGAAAAAGATGATACCCGTCGGTTGTGTGACATCATTGAGCTGTGGTACAAGCTGCACGGCAAGAACTTAAAATCTGGTAGCCATGCCAAGTATCGGTTGATGCTGATTTGTGAAGAGCTGGGTAACCCGATTGCTTGCCGATTCACTGCTCGCGACTATGTTCACTATCGTGCTAATCGCACCAATAAAGGCAGTGGCAAGTTATGCGGTACTGAGCTCTCCCCTGCTTCTCATAACTATGATCAGCAGTGGTTGCTTACTGTCTTCAATACGCTAATTGGAATGGGTGAAGTGAAGTATCCAAACCCGATGCAGGGCGTAAAGAAAATCAAGCTCTCTGAAAATGAGCTGACTTACTTAACCCATGATGAAATGTACCACTTGTTCGAGGTTATCAAAGATAGCCGTGTTAGTGATCAGCTTGAAAAGGTCATGAAGGTTTGCCTGGCTACTGGTGCACGGATTATGGAAGCTGTCGAACTGCGTGGTTCGCAGCTATCTAAGTATTCAATCACCTTCACTAACACCAAAGGGAAACGGAACCGTACCCTACCCATCAGTAAAGAACTCTACGATGAAATCTACCAACCCACTTCAGAGCGTTTGTTCAATGTAAGTTATAGCGTGGTTCACAAGTGGATTACCCGAGCCTTCCCTGATTTACCCAAGGGGCAATCTACGCATGTGCTTCGCCACACGTTCGCCAGCCACTTTATGATGGGTGGCGGAAACATCCTGGCACTGCAAAAAGCACTCGGCCATACCGACATAAAACAGACTATGGTTTATGCCCACCTAAGCCCCGATCACCTGGTTGAAGTTCGCGAACTAAACCCTCTTTGCCAGCTCTCCCTGCCGCCAAAAAGTGGCGACAAAGTGGCGGCATAAGTCGTTTTCAGGCGGTTTTTCTCGTTCACACTCGTTTTAAGGCTTTTTATAACCAATTGAAAAGGTGCGGAAAGCCAGTATTTACGGGGTGTTCGAAAGGCTATGTATATCATGTCGTATGACTTGCACGGGGCATGGAACGATCATGTTGGTCATAACGCTGCGCTTTACGACACCGGTAAAGACTCCGAACTCGCCATGTGGAATGTCTATGGTACCGCGGCATATGGTGGTATTGGTTACCTCAACACCGACTGGGCCTACCACTACTTCCGTGGCTCGATGCCAGCGGGCCGGATCAATATCGGGGTTCCCTACTACACCCGTGGCTGGCAAGGTGTGACTGGTGGCGAAAATGGCCTATGGGGACGTGCGGCACTCCCCAACCAAGCTGATTGTGCTCCAGGTACTGGTGAAGGAGAAAAGAACAACTGTGGTAACGGCGCACTAGGCATCGACAACATGTGGCACGATACTGACCCTAAAGGCAACGAAATGGGTGCAGGTTCCAACCCAATGTGGCACGCGAAGAACCTAGAAAAAGGGATCTGGGGATCTTATGCGAACGCTTACAAACTTGATCCAGTGAACGACCCTGCAGATAAACTGGTCGGTACGTACACTCGCCATTATGACAATATAGCGGTAGCACCTTGGCTATGGAACGCTGAAAAGAGCGTATTCCTTTCAACCGAAGACAAGGCGTCGATCAATATAAAAGCGGATTACATTAAAGATAAAGAAATTGGCGGTATCATGTTCTGGGAACTAGCCGGCGACTATAGCTGTTACGTTCTAGATGCAACCGGTAACCGAACAACCGTTGATGAAACAGAACAAGCATGTGCAACGGGCAATGGTGAGTACCACATGGGTAACACGATGACTAAAGCTATCTACGATAAGTTCAAGTCAGCAGCGCCATATGGAAACAAAATTGCCACGGGAGCCATTCCAACCGAATCCCTCGATATTAGCGTAACCATTGGTGGTTTTAAGGTTGGTGATAAGAACTACCCAATCAATCCTAAGCTCACCTTTACCAATAACACAGGCAAAGAACTACCGGGCGGTACTGAATTCCAGTTTGATATTCCTACTTCGGCTCCTGATAACGCCAAGGATCAATCAGGAGGAGGACTAAAAGTCATTGCTTCTGGCCATACCGCTGCCAACAATATTGGCGGACTTCAAGGTGATATGCATCGAGTCGCTTTCACTCTACCAAGCTGGAAAAACCTTCCGGCAGGCGGAACCTATGAACTGGACATGGTTTACTACCTACCAATTTCTGGCCCGGCGAACTATAGCGTTAACGTAAATGGTAAAGATTACGCCTTTAAGTTCGAGCAACCAAATCTGCCGCTCGGCGACATATCAACAGGCGGTGGCACTCCTGGAGGAGGTGATTGTGTCACCACAGGCGTAAATACCTACCCTAACTGGCCACAAACTGATTGGGCAGGAAACCCTACCCACGCCAACCAAGGCGACAAGATCATCCATAATGGTGTGGTCTACCAAGCAAACTGGTGGACAAGCTCAACACCGGGTGGCGACGGTAGCTGGACAAAAGTGTGCACAATTTAAGCAATTGTTAATCTGCTAGCCTAGCGCGGGAAGTTTCCCGCGCTTTTTAACTAAAATCGCCTATTTTTTGGCCAGTTAGCCATTCATTTCACACAAGAAGCAGCGTCAAAATTCCAGCACACATACGCAACTTGATTACTAACGGAAATTTGACGGTTCAAAAACCAAGGAAAAAAATGCGATATTGTGCTCAAAAAACAGACAAACAGTTCTAATGACGATAATTCATTCTTTATGAGTTGCGTTCACTTTTTTGTGATTGTAAAACAGTCAATTACAGTTTCCTCAATATCAACTTTCTCATCTTTAAGATATTTAACACAAACATGACATAGATAAGGAGATAATAATAAAATCCATATTTAACTTAATGTATTTTAATAGAAATGATAAATTTATCTTAAATTATACCGGATTATTTTGCTATGCCACTCATCAATAGACATGGTATTCAAGCCTAAACTTTATAATCTTTTATGGTAAAGTCTCGCCATCTTAGTCATAAATCAAACAATAGAGTGTTTAATAAGAACAATGAAAAAGGCGATTTACCTGTTCATCTTGGTCTTTTGCTATTTGCCGCTACAAGTATCAGCAAGTAATACTCATAGCAACTCATATAGTAATGTTAACAATCCTGATGTCGTCATTAATCATGTATATGAAAAGGCGAATTTAAAAGGAATTATTGATTATCAAGTGTTTAAGGAAGGCTATAACGCTTACTATAATACTAAGGGGAGAAAAAAACAGTTACTTACCATTATTGATTACAGCAAGCCTTCGACTGAGAAACGCTTTTTTGTTATTGATTTAAAAAGGAACATACTGGTTTACAACACATATGTCTCACATGGCGTTAACAGCGGTGGCAGAGAAGCCAAACGCTTTTCAAACACAGTTAACTCCAGGCAGACATCTTTAGGTACCTATCTCACAGACACAACATACTATGGTGGTAATGGTTACTCGTTAAAGCTCGATGGCCTGACCCATGGTGTTAACGACAACGCACGCCGGCGTTATATCGTGGTACACGGTGCCGACTACGCAACAGAAACCTTTATCAAGCGTAATGGATATCTGGGTCGTAGCTGGGGTTGCCCTGCTCTGCCAAGAGGTTTGTCTCGCCAAATCATTGATACAATTAAGGGTGGTAGCGTTATTTACGCCCATGCTTAATATCTGTAGTAAATATATGGCTGTTATTTTTAACAGCAGTCATATATTTGCTTCTCCAAGTAATATAATACTTGCTACCTGAATTTAGACTTAATGTGAAGATAACCTTCACTAATTGAGTTATAACAGTTTACCTTTATTCCTATAGTTCTTATATTATCAACACATTAGAGAACAGTATAATCAGGCACATTGCGTTCAGGAATCGTTCTTCTGTTGTCTTAAGCAATAATAAAACGCAATATTACCGATATTTACTAACCAATTAGTGCTTCTAGTACTACCATAAAAATTCCTTTTTTTGTTTTCGCTCCCATCAAATAAATGTCTTGCACAGCGAGGCCTTCACTTGCCATAAAGTCAGTTATCTCCCTATTGGCGTTACCATTACAATCCAAACCAAAACCGAACTGTTCGCCAGTGATCTTCAATATAGCCTGAGACTTCTTCATTCCGGCCGCATAGTTACCTTTAACAAAGCTATCGGCATAAATATCACAGACCAAAACACTACCTGAAACGGAATGATCCCGAATTTCTCGAAGCGTATTCCTAACCGACTGTTCGTCGAGATAAAGGGTAACCCCTTCCCACAGGAACAACGTTTTCTTAGACGAGTCATATCCAGCATTCTTCAGCTTTTCATACCAATGCTCTGTTGAAAAATCCACCGCTACAAAATGAACATGGCTGGCATCTATACCTGCTTTCCTGAGGCTAGATAGCTTAAGTTGCTGGATTTTTAGCTGATCCAATTCGAAGCAGCGTAGCTTATGGCCTTTGAGTTTGCCATAGCAGCGAGTGTCGAAGCCTGCGCCCATACAGACGAACTGCTCAATACTGTCTTGATGCTTTTCAATAAGTTGATCAAAATAGAGAGTACGAGCAGTGACTAGGTGTGAAAGTCCTTCTTCTTCTCGTTGCGGGATCGCTGGGTAACCATACGTTTTGCCGCTGATCTTGTAGCGAAGGTAACTCGGAAACAACACCAGCCACAGCCCCAGCAAAGAGTTATTAGGCAGAGCACGATTAAGCTGTAGAGATACAGGATCGTCTCTCAACCCAAAGAGGTGCATGACCCAGCGACCGTTAATAACTTCAACTGCCGTCGAGGCCACGCCTAGTTTTTTACTGATATAAGTCTGCTTGTAAAATACCAGCATCAGCCCTAAAACGGCTAAGGGGATAAAGGTAATTTGGACAACAATGAAAACGACTAAGGCTATTACGTTCATACAATAGGCATAACCCTCAATGTTCAGAGCCAGAGCAGAGAGACTCTAGTCGAAGCATATTTGATCTATAACCAACATGATCAGCATCGTTATTTGATACTAGCTCAGCTTTTCAATCATTGATTTAATACCAACCTGGATAAGTAGATGGTCGGTTTTTCATGTGGAAAAAATGCCAAGTACAAGGCGGAAATTGCAGTAACTAGTGGCTCTAATTACAAAATTTCCAACGCTGTAATTGGTGATTTTAACCATGAGGAATGACCAGATATTCATTTAGGTTGGTATAAAGACATTGAGGCAAAAAAAATCCCTGCCTAAGCAGGGATTTAGTAATCATTTTAAAGCGTAATGCGATTAAGCAAGTACGTCTTCAGCTGATACGTATGGTAGATCCAGAGCAACGGCAACTTCGTCACAAGTGATCTGGCCGCGGTATACGTTCAGGCCGTTTAGTAGGTGCTTGTCTTCCTGTAGTGCAGCTTTATAGCCTTTATCTGCTAGCTTCAGGATGTAAGGCAGGGTCACGTTGTTCAGTGCGAACGTCGAGGTACGAGCAACGGCACCAGGCATGTTCGCAACACAGTAGTGAACAACATCGTCAACAATGTAAGTTGGGTCGCTGTGTGTTGTTGCGTGAGACGTCTCAACACAACCACCCTGGTCGATTGCAACATCAACAATCGCAGCGCCTGGCTTCATGTTCTTAATCATTTCAGCAGTAACCAGTTTCGGTGCAGCAGCACCAGCAACCAATACACCACCGATTACAAGGTCAGCTTCCAATACGTGTTTTTCGATAGCATCTTTGGTTGAGTACACACACTGTACAGAGCCACCAAACTGCGCATCTAGGCTACGTAGTACGTCAATGTTACGGTCAAGAACAACAACGTTTGCACGTAGGCCAACAGCCATTTGCGCTGCGTTAGCACCAACAACACCACCACCGATGATAACAACTTTTGCAGGCTCAACACCTGGAACACCAGCAAGTAGCATGCCGCGGCCGCCTTTTGATTTCTCAAGGGCAAACGCACCAGCCTGGATAGACATACGGCCTGCAACTTCAGACATAGGAGCCAGCAGTGGTAGGCGGCCTTTGTCATCAGTGACTGTTTCGTACGCGATACATACTGCTTTGCTGTTCACTAGATCCATAGTCTGCTCTGGATCCGGGGCAAGGTGAAGGTAAGTAAATAGGATTTGGCCTTCACGAAGCATCGCACGCTCAACAGCCTGCGGCTCCTTAACTTTAACGATCATTTCTGATTCAGCAAAAACAGCTTCTGCTGTTGGCAGAATTTGAGCACCCGCATCAATGTAATCCTGATCACTGAAGCCGATACCTGTACCCGCTAGTGTTTCAACATACACAGTATGACCATGTGCTACCGCTTCGCTTACTGAAGCTGGAACCATACCCACACGGTACTCATGAACTTTAATTTCCTTAGGTACACCAATAATCATCTTTGTATCCTTGCTGCCTTGTTTAAAAGTTATATACACAATAATGAAAAACTCTTGGAATGTGCCACCGTTTTTTAACCTAATCACAACAAATGCATCTAGGATTTTCTTCTGCTGTGGCACAATAAACTGTTTTTGACCTAGCTCACACAAGATTAATTCGGTTTTTGACCAGAAATTAGACCACTAAACCACCTTTTCACCAAGATCTAGTGATTATTACCACCAATGAGATAGGCAGCAGTCATAATGACTAAGCAAAAACCCGCAAATGCAGATTATTTCAATGTGTTATGGCGTTAATAAAAGAGGAAAATGCAGAATTTTGCGCTTTAATAGCAGAATTATACGCATGAGGTAGGTTGTCTCCAACAACCACACCGGACAACAAATGATCACACAAAAGCAACAATTGTGTGATCGTTTTGTGCTGTAGAGCACAGTCTATTACGCACAAAAAAAGCCGCTTCCGCGGCTTTTATAAAATCAGATGTGGCTGGACAAGTTAGTCTTCGAAATCCCAAGGCATATCTGGCAATGCGTTCAGATTTTCACTGTAACGCTTTAGATCAAAGCTGCCTTCATTTTTGGCAACGTCAAATACTTCAATAGACAAAGCACAGGCAATCATTTGAATTGCTTCTTCTCTTGGTGTCCCCGTCATCATCAGGCGCATTAGCGTTTCCTTAACTTTGATAGGATTGCCTTCTGCCAGCTGGTTTTCTACCGTTTCCACCAGCATATCGCCAGTCATGATTTCATCATTTTGCATAATTAAGCCTGTAAATTACGTTAACAACTCTATTTTATACTAATATTGCTCGCTTTAACCCATGCACATGTCATTTATCAGCAGCTCGTTTGGAATACTGTATTAAGTCAGCGACCACAGGGTGGGCTTCAACCATCGTTGTGAAATGATAATCAGGGGTAATAGCCCAATCAGGCTGCTCTTCGTTGACCAACACGACTCTCAAGCCAGCCGAGCTGGCCGATTGCACCCCTGTTAAACTGTCTTCAATGGCGATTACCTGTGATGAATTGTAGCCCAAGGTTTCGCAAGCAAGATGGTAGATATCCGGCTCGGGTTTATTCTTATCGACGTCCTCACCACAGAATACATGCTCGAACAAATCAAGCCAGCCGTGGTGATGCAAAATTCCCTCAACATATTCTCTCGGGGCACCAGTCACCACAGCCAAAGGTAAATGGCCATGCAACTGATGTAGCATATCTTCCGCGCCAACCTTAGCTGGGATGTTGCCCTGTAGCAAGGCACTGCGCGTTAGCCGCTCCATTTGTACAAGCATTTGCTCGATGGAAAGATCTAGTGAAAAACGTGCCTGTAAGGCGGCAGCGACTTTATCCCAGGTGACTCCCGCATATTCACGCAAGAACAACGCCGAGGACATCTCTTTACCGTACTGTGCCAAATAACTCGACCAGTTATTAGCATGAAACACTTCCGAATCCACCAAGGTGCCATCGAAGTCAAAACAAATTGCCTGCATGTGACTTTTTATCCTAGCTATCAGCTACTTCAAACCCGCTATAGTATGGAGTCACAATCATTTTCGCAAATAAGAAGAAACCGTACGATCAAAAAGGCTTGAACACCTCCCCCGAAATGGTGAAAGTTAATCAAGCCAATACCTCATAAGTCCCGAAGTTAGCGTCTAATTAGCAACTCTATACACCTATCCAGTGGCATCGGCTTGCTAAAATAGTAGCCTTGGACATACTTGCACTTTAACTCTCGCAAGATATCCAACTGTGCTTTGGTTTCAACCCCTTCAGCGACAACTTTAATACCAAGCTTATGGCTGAGATCGATGATCAGGGAAACTAAAGTCAGGCTATCTTGACTCGAGCCGAGCTCTTTAATGAACCCCCTATCAATTTTGATGATATCCGGGCGTAATTCAACGACAGCACTCAGCGACGAATAGCCGGTACCAAAGTCATCCAGGGCTACCTGAATGTCACGTTGCTTAAAATTGCTCAGCAAACTCTGTATGTCATTGCTTTCTTGAGAGGCAGTCGATTCGGTAATTTCAATGATAATGGCTCTATCGGGCAATCCATATTGCTCTATCACCTCCCAAACCTGTGGCTCTTCGCTGTTATTGATGAACTCTTTCACCGAACGGTTAACAGAAAAGCTCAAATGGGTATAGCCAGCCTCATGCAGCATCTTCAAATCGCGGCACGCCTGATGAAGGACAAATGAGCCTACCTGCTTAATGAGACCGTATTTTTCAGCAACAGGAATAAAGGTAGCCGGTGAAATATCCCCCCCCACTTCATCATGCCAACGAACGAGCGTTTCAAACTTATTGATTTCCCCTGTCTGGGCATTCACGATGGGTTGGTAATGCACCGTCAGGGCTTCTTCGGCAATCGCTTTTTTTAGCCGATCACGCAGCTTGAGCTTTTGGATATACTCAGACTGGAGTTCACCGTCATATTCACAGAACCCATTTCGCCCCTGCCCCTTCATGTTATACATGGCATAATCTGCATTTTTCAGCAGTGCATGATGGGTCAAGCCGCTCTCAGGGAAGGCCGAAATACCGATACTCACCGTGGTGTTGATCTCTATGCCATCAATTTCCAGTGGCTTGGAAATAGCGGTTACAACCTCCTGTGCACGTTCTTTAGCATCTTCTGCAGAGACATCTGGCAATAAAATACAGAACTCATCACCACCATAGCGACAAATATTGTCCTTCTCGTGAAAGAGCTTTTTCAGCCGCTCTGCAATGTGGGTGAGTACCCTGTCACCAAAATCATGGCCATACAGATCATTGATCGACTTAAAGTCATCCATATCAATAAATAGCAGTGAGAACACCTGGCTATTTTTGTGTACTGAATTGATCTGCTGTTCAACGCGATGAATAAAGCTACGGCGATTCACCAAACCAGTAAGGGGATCATAATAAGCAAAAAAAGTCAGCTGCTTTTCTGCTTTCTTCCAATGGCTGATATCCCTAAAAACAGCGACATAGTTGATAACCTCATCATTGCTATCCCGAATGACATTGATTGACATCTCTTCCGGGTAAATCTCGCCGTTTTTCCGTTTGTTCCAAACTTCACCCTTCCAATGGCCGTTAGAATTTAGGCTATACCAAAGCGACTGGTAATATTCATGGTCATGAAGCCCTGAAGACAGCATGTTAGGTGTTAGGCCAAGTAACTCTTTTTCCCGGTACCCTGTCGTCTCTTCAAAGGCACGGTTGACGGAAATGATTTTGTTGGTCTTGTCGGTGATCAAAATACATTCAGAGGTATTATCGAAAACTACCTGGGCACGGTTTAACTGACGTCTCGCTTCTACTGTAGTCGTAATGTCGCGCTGAATACCTGCAATCCTGATAGGATGGCCTTTAGTATCCTTTGCAATTACACTCCCTTTCAGTTTCAGCCAGCGTTCACAGCCATCAGCAAGCTGCGGGAAATGCACTTCACTCAAGCGGAATTCAAACTGGAACACACTGGTGAAGTTTTGCTGAATAAAGCGCTGGAAAAAATTCAGCCCTTCGATACGGTCTTCCGGATGAATACAGTCTATCCACTCTGAAAAGTCACTGCCATTTTGCGGTTTTTTCCGATCAAGAATGCTCCAAAACTTCGGCGAGGTGAAAAATTCACCGGTAACGAGATCATATTCCCAGATCCCTTCTTCAACAGAGTTGAATGTCGTATTCAGCTTGTGGGAAGTTTTAGTCAACTTGGCTGAAATTTGGTAGACATCTGTAACATCATGCACCGTGCCGCGCATCAACAGAGGCTTGCCATCGCTGTCACGCGTCACATCAGCACGCTTACGCAAATACTTAATCGAGCCATCAGCCAATAATGCACGATGAACAAGATTATAGGTTACCGACTCCGACTCAATGGAGCCATTTAGCGTACTGAGTACCCACTCTCTGTCTTCAGGATGGATATACTCCGACAGCAAGTCGATGGATGGCGTTACCGTTGTATCTTCAATACCATAAATACGGTACACCTCCTGACTCCAGGTAATGGTGTCTGAGGTTAAGTCCCAGGACCAGCTGCCAAGCTTGGCAACTCGCTGGCCTTCCTCCAATTCCCATAGCAGCTTTTCTTGTTTTGATAACAAAGCGGAATATTTCAGTTCAACACCAAGAAGATAACTGAGATCGTTGCACCAGCTCTGTGCCTCTTCAGAATGTTCATAATGGTCTTCAAACAGGCAGACAACAATGCCAACAGGCTCATGGCCTTGGGCAAAAACAGGAATTCCCAGATAGCCTTCAACATCTAGCGCCTGCAACGCTAAATCCTGGGGAAAAAGTTCCTTGATATCAGAAGAATAGCAACAAGATTGGCTATTACCCTGAACTAACTGGCAAGGGGTCCCAACTAACGGATAAGAGAAGTTATCTTTTAATCTGCCAGCATCGCGATAAGAAAGGGTATTAGCATACTTTCTGGTTTCATCAAAGTAGCCAATAAAGCAATGCCTAGGCGCTAAACGTTCAAACAGGAGACTAGTGATTTTGTCAAATAACTGATTTCCATGTAAATTTTGCAGCGCTTTTTCTATTGTTTTATTCATCACTCGTTTAGCAACACTCTGAACTAAAATGCAAACCCAAGGATTATCTTGGTTATATATGCGAAACGGATGAGACTTTACAGCATGAGATATTTTTATTAAAGAAAACTCTACAAGTTGCGTATGCCATTATCCAAAAATATTGATTAACGTCACTGTAGCCACAATTGAGGCTACAACTCATACCTCAGCAGCATGAGGTATACCCTGTAGCACAGAAAAACAGCCAGGCTTCGGTACCCGACTGCTTACTGTAGTTTTAATTAGCTACTTGAGCTTTAGGGTGTGCAGGCAGCCGAATGGAAATAACGGTTGTTATGGCAAGAAAGGCAAATGACACCCATAGACAAGCGGCCAAGCCGGCAACTTGATACAGCCACCCAGACAAAATCGTACCGATCAGACGTCCCATGGCATTCGCCATATAATAGAACCCAACATCCAGGGAGACACCATCGTCTTTGGCGTAGCTCACGATCAGGTAAGAATGCAGCGATGAGTTCACCGCAAAAACAGCGCCAAAGATGAGCAATCCAACCACAATAGTGATCTCTGGCTGCCAGCCCGTCTGGATTGCAAACGCAACGGCTGCCGTAATAACAGAAAGTAACCCAGCCCAACCTAATGCTGCTTTGCCATCAGGCACAATGCCTTTCGCCTTACCCGTGATCCGTGGTGCAAAACCCTGGACAACCCCATAGGCAATCACCCAAAGTGCCAAAAAGCCTCCGACCCAAGTATGATCCCAGCCAAACACCTGCCCCATATAAATAGGCAGTGCAACCACAAACCAGACATCACGGGCGCCAAACAAGAACATCCGTGCTGCCGACAAGATATTAATACTGCTGCTCTTGGAGAAAATATGGGAAAACTTCACTTTCTTCTTTGCTTTACCCATGTCCTTTTCAAGCCATGTCAGGCTCATGAGCAACACTACAAACAGTACAGATGCCATTGCAATCACGGCACCTTTAAAGCCAATTGTTGCCAGCAGAAGCCCGCCGACAAAAAATCCAGCGCCTTTCAGGGCATTTTTAGAGCCCGTTAAGATGGCAATCCACTTATAGAGCGCCCCTTGTTGATCACCAGGAACCAGCGTTTTAATGGCACTTTTGGCACTCATTTTATTTAAATCTTTGGCAATGCCTGATAACGCCTGGGCCAGCATCACCCAAGGTACTGTCAGATAGGCTGAAGGTACAGCCAGCATAAACAATGCAACCACCTGCATCGCCAGGCCGATGTTCATCGTCCGATTAAGGCCGAGTTTCGCCCCTAGCCAACCACCGATCAGGTTAGTGACCACACCAAAAAACTCGTAGAACAAGAACAATGAGGCTATCTGTAGAGGGCTATAACCCAGCTGGTGAAAGTGAAGGACGACCAGCATTCTTAAGGCACCATCTGTTACTGTGAAATTCCAGTAATTGAAGGTCACCAGCATATACTGACGCACATCTTTAGAAAGGTTTGAAAAAGCGGCTATCATGCAGAGCTCTCTTATTGGTGTCCGGTCATTTTACCAGCCAGCACGACGCTGGCTGGTAATATGGTCATCACTGATACTATTTATGTTTAGCTGTTATGCCAAACCAACTTTACGGATCAGTTCAGACGTACGGGTTGCATAGCCCATCTCATTGTCATACCAAGCATACACTTTAACCATGCGGTCATTCACAACCATGGTCGACAGGGCATCAACCACCGTTGAGCGCTGATCACCTTTGTAATCAATCGACACAAGTGGGCGGTCTTCAAAACCAAGTACACCAGCCAACTCGCCTTCTGCAGCTTCTTTCAGCAATGCATTAACTTCTTCGGCAGTGGTGTCACGGCTTACGTCAAAAATGATGTCAGTTAGTGATGCATTGGCTAGTGGAACACGAACTGCGTGGCCATTAATCTTACCTTTAAGCTCAGGGAATATTTCGACGATCGCCGTTGCAGAGCCCGTTGTGGTTGGGATCAGGCTCATGCCGCAAGCGCGGGCACGGCGCAGATCTTTATGAGGAGCATCAAGGATTGTCTGGGTATTAGTCAAATCATGGATCGTTGTGAATGACGACTGCTCAATACCCAGTTTTTCGTGGATCACTTTAACTACAGGTGCGATACAGTTCGTTGTGCAAGACGCAGCAGTCACAATACGGTGTTTTTCAGCATCAAACAGATGATCGTTAACACCAACGACCACATTCAATACACCTTCTTCTTTAACAGGTGCAGAAACAACAACGCGCTTAACGCCCTGATCCAGGTATTTCTGCAAAAATGATGTTTTACGATGAACGCCAGTAGCTTCCAGCACCACATCACAACCTGACCAATCAACCGCATCAATATCACGCTCTTTGGTACAACGAATGCAGTGCTCGCCAATCACAATAGCGTCACCGTCTGTTTTCACTTCGTGATGCCAGCGGCCTTGCACTGAGTCAAACTCCAGCAGGTGCCCCAGTGTATGGGCATCGCCAGCAACATCGTTAATCTGAACAAATTCAATTTCAGCCCAGTCATAAGCCGCGCGTAAAGCCAAACGACCAATACGACCAAAACCATTGATACCCACTTTAATTGCCATTGTTACTGTCCTTTTATGAGAGTGCTACAAGCAATATAGCCCAAGTTTAACATTTGGAAGAGCATATATATGCCTTTCCGCATATAGTAATGATATCCGTCATTCATCGCCAGATCTTTTTTACTAAAAGAACAATTAAATCGGAAGAGTGAAACCCGCTCATCGCGCTCAATTTTTTACCTATACTTTTCTCAATAGCTCGACCTCACCTGTTGACCCTAAGCAGATTGCCATAGCGAAAGAGGTGAACCACTGATTGTTTTAAAAAACCCAAGGCAATAACGAATCCAAGATTTTTGGAGAAATAATATGAAAACAAATCGTAGGAATGGCTGGCTATTGGCGGCGACATTCTTGTCCTGCACGGCATTACTTAGCCAAAATCTACACGCAGCTTCCCACGGCAATGACAAAGATAAACTTGGTATGGTTCAATTCCCAACATCTTGTAGTAAAGAAAGCCAGGCGTTGCTGGAAAAAGGGTTAGCCTTGCTCCACCACATGACCTATGTAAAGGCCAGAGCAACATTCGAAGCTGTGGTTAACAAAGAGCCTGACTGTGCAATGGCTTATTGGGGAGTGGCGATGTCAATGATCCACCCGCTCTGGTCGGATCCACCTAATAATGATAGCTTTGCTAAAGGCCTAGCAATGCTTGAATTGGCCAATAGTAAAGGAAAGAAAGATCCGCGAGAGCTTGCTTATATTGCAGCTGTGGAAAGCTATTATTCCCAGGGGAGGAAAGCCAAAGAAACCGATAACCTCATCGCTTTTGAACAAGGTTGGCAAAAAGTGCATCAAGCTTTTCCATCAGATCCAGAAGCTACCGCCTTTTATGCACTGGCACATTTGGCTACCGCCTCTCCGGAAGATAAGAACTATTTGAAGCAGAAAAAAGCGGGAGAAACTGCCGCTACAGTTTTGGATAAAATACCGACACATCCAGGGGCCCACCACTATATCATTCATGCTTACGACTATCCTGAGCTGGCGCCAAAAGCATTAGCGGTTGCACGTAGATATGGTGATATCGCACCATCAATCCCCCACGCCCTGCATATGCCGACTCATATTTTCACTCGGCTTGGTTTATGGGAAGAGTCGATATCCATGAATATTCGCTCAGCAAAAGCGGCCAAGCAACACCCTGCCGGAGATAAGATCTCTCTTCACTACCTCCATGCACTTGATTATATGGCTTATTCTTACCTTCAGTTGGCACAAGACAAACATGCGCTGGAAGTCGTAAAAACAACCCAGGCGATCAGCGATCCACTTCAACCTCATGTCGCCTCGGCCTATACCCTAGCCGCTATTCCGGCTCGCTATGCCTTAGAAAGGCAACAATGGACAGCAGCTGCCAAACTTAAACCTAGAATACCTAGCAGTTATCCTTGGGATAACTACCCTGCCATGGAGGCAATCACCCACTTTGCCATTGCGCTCGGCTCTGCCCGATCAGGCAACGAGAAAGCAGCAGAGCAAGCTCTGAATACTCTCAGTAAATTACATGATCAAGCCGAAAAGGGATCAGCATACTGGGCCAAACAGGTTGAAATTCAACGTTTGTCTGCTTTGTCTTGGCTTCTCTTCCACCAAGACAGACATGATCAGGCGCTGCTTACAATGCAAAAGGCAGCCGATATGGAGGCAACGACAGAAAAACATCCCGTCACCCCGGGTGAGGTAATACCGGCCAGAGAACTACTGGCCGATATGCTTTTTGAAATGAAAAGATATCAGCAAGCCTTTGCTGAATATGAAAGATCCCTAAACCGAAGCAAGAACCGTTTTAACAGCATGTATGGCGCAGCAAAATCTGCAGAACTGGCTGGTGATAAGAGCAGGGCTGGTTACTACTATCAGATGATGGTTGATATAGCAGGAATGGGAGATACAGAACGGCCACGATTACAGCAAGCTAAAGACTTCTTAGCTGGACAGTAACATGCAAAAAACGATAGAGCCCCACTGATGGGGCTCTATCAATGAAGCTATTTATATTGCTGGATATAATCGATATGTGCTTGACGGGTAAAAGCCCCCGGACGCAGTGCCTGGATCTGTTCAATAGCACTATCAAGCGCAACACCGCGATCAAGCATAATACGGGCAGCAATCAAGCCAGTTCGACCTGAACCTCCCATACAGTGAACTACTAAAGCCCCACCGTTATCTAACATTACCTGCACCGCTTTATTTGCCTCAGGCCAGTTAGCGTTAAACTCTGCCCCTGGAGCACAATCATCTTCGATAGGTAAATGAAACCATTGTAACCCCAAGGATTTACACTGTTCAGCCAAGTGACTTAAGCCATCTTCCGGTAAATCGCCCGGCTCCAACGCTGTTAGCACTGCCGTTGCCCCTGCATCTTTTAACTGTTGCAAAGACTCTTGCAAATTAGCCTCTTTCGTCCCTGGGCAAGGTGTAAGCAGTAATTTTGCACCGCCAGTTAAAGGTAACGTCCAAAATGGATGCGTGTTAGACATAATGCATTCCTGTAGATTTAAGTAAAATTGTTTGATAGCTCAAGCGCCAAGCTGGTTGTTTGGTTTAAGGCTAAATCCGGGCTTTTTCCGATCTTTGATCAGGGTTAATTTTAGTTTTTCCTGATTAATCATTCCCGGGTTGCCGTTTCTTACTGTCGCCAGGGTATGGCGGATCCAGGCTGGCAGCTGATCAGCCAACCGGTAGAAGATCCATAATCCTTCTCGCTGATCTTGAAGCACCCCACCATCACGAAGTAGAGCGAGATGACGGGAAACTTTTGGTTGGCTTACGTCCAGAATTTTTGTCAGATCACCAACGGTCAGCGCTTGCTCATCTTCAATGAGCATTAGGATCCGGAGCCGAAGAGGATCACTCATGATCTTGAACAGCTCGACCGGCCCGACAACATTATGTTGTGCTTCGCCGTTGAGCATCAAAAACAGCGCAATCCGGGCTTGTAGGCCATCAAAGGTTTCTCTAAACCCATCGACGCCTTCCATTGGCTTAGGATCTTTAAAATCCCAATGAATAAGGGCATCAGAATCGGCGAACAAAGCACATTCATTACTTGCTTTATCACATAAGGTAATTACGACATCGAAGTGTTGATCATGAATGTCGATAGCTGACACGCTTTGCAAATTATCCGCACAAACGCCATGCTCAGCCAATACCTGATAGACGCGAGGATCAACTTCTTCAGGTTTCATACCTGCGCTCATTACTTGATACTGTTCGCCGGCCATATGGCGCATCAATGCTTCTGCGAGCTGTGATCGGGCAGAATTTCCCGTACAAAGAAAAAGTATCTTCTTCATGATCTTCCAAGTGAATAATGAACTAACGCCAGTATATATGATTCTATATATATAACAATAACCATATATTGATACGAAAGGGCAAGATTAGAGAGGATAAAGCAGCGCCCCTTTGAGCGGGGCGCATATTGATTTGAATCACTAACTTAAGGTATCAGGCGTTTCGGCTGTATTAGATAATACCCACTGTTCTACTTTTCCAGTTACCTGTGGATGCGTTAACAAGTCTAAGTGGTTGATCCCCACTCCTACCCATTTGTTTTCTTCAGGGTAATTCAATGCACGCTGTTCAGGTGTTGACTCACCTAATGCACTAGAGACCGGGACTAATCCGTCTCCTAATTTGAGGTTATTCTCATCGTTTAGGTTTTGTCCCAGGCAACTGGCAACCGCACAGCAAACCACACCTTGAGGTAGCAACGGACGGGCTAGTAGAGCATGAGCATCTCCTTCATCCGGTTCCCAGTCATCGTGGCGCACATAACCTTTGCTCAGGTCTTTCGTACCACTGCTACGAATTTCAGACAGCTTGGTGAGCATCTTCAAATAAGGTGCCTCAGCGATCCTGCCATCAATCCAGCAAGCAAGCTGTGCCAGCGGAGCACCGTTGTGAGGCGTTCCAAGCGTGATAAAGGTACGCAAAGTAGACAGCCAGGATAGTTCATGCTGCTGAGCATAATAACAGGCACTGCGGGTAACCAAGCCCCCCATACTATGCCCGATCACCACCAGCTCGTTCACTTTGCATGGCCAGGCTGAGATGAGCTGCTCCAACATTATCGCAAATGCTTCACCATTAACTGAAATATGTTGGCCAGTGTTATAACGTAAGTAGATGGGTGTATAACCATACTTTTCGAGACTGCGGCCATGATCGTGATCCTTGCGTTTCCACTGTACATCATTCATGCACCAGCCATGGACACACAACACAATGCGATCACTACATTCCGGTAACTGCTGGTTCAATTTGTCGGCTTCAAGGCTTAGTGTCTGACGCTGATCTCGGATGGCCATCTCTTGTTTAAAGCGACTATCACGCTGAACCAGGTAATCCCCTAAGATGCCATTCAACGTGGCGATGACGGCCTCGCTCTGTACTGGTGGCAGCCCGTGTTCGATGAAGTCGCCAAGTTTATCCTTAGCCACCACTCTATTTTCAGACACTTTTGATGAGAGCTCATCCATTAGCGTCTGAAATTTCTGACTCAGGTTATTCCTAGAAATCATACTTCAACCTTTGTTAAGCCATTTTCTCTAACCATCATTGATTAGCTGAATAATGAAATCAAGTGATTCTAATTGAGGAAAGTCTGATTTTTCAATTTTGAGACTATTAAAATCAATTCATATGGAAATATAAATATTAAATAATTTAAATAGAGAAAGATGCAAAGCAAGTATGACAATAAAAATTAGAACGTTCACCCTAATCTTATTATTAATTTGAAAATAATTTCAGGCTATATATAAATAGCCTGAAATTATAACCACTATTAATTACAAAGCTTCTACTGATAATAGTTCATCATTTAGTGACTTTTTTAGATAATCTTCCAAAATCATGTCTGCCGCTTTCTCAGCAATCATAATTGTTGGCGCATTTGTGTTGCCACCAATTAACGTCGGCATTATTGAAGCGTCCACTACTCGCAAGCCTGTTACCCCCTTTACCATTAACCGGGGATCAACCACCGCCATGTTATCTGTTCCCATTTTACATGTGCCTACCGGGTGATATATAGACTCTGCTTTCCGGCGGATGAATGCTTCCAGCTCCTCGTCTGTCTGAACATCTTTGCCAGGAAACACCTCAACACCTCGGTAGCGATCAAACGCAGGCTGCTTCAGAATTTCACGAGACAACTTAATACCCTTCACCATAATGCCTATATCCTCTTCATTCTCGAGGTAGTTTGCCTTGATTAATGGTGGCGTACTCGGGTTGCGATCCCTAAGTGTCAGGCGTCCGCGGCTTTTAGGGCGTAGGTTACAGGCATGAAGTGAGTATCCGTGCCTGACCGTCTGCAATAAATTCAGGCCATGGTTATCAAGGAAACAGGGGGAGAAATGAAACTGCACATCAGGAACTGCCTGATCGGGTGAGCTTTTCACAAATCCACCGGCTTCAGCAATATTGCTGGTGAAATTTCCTTTTCGAAACAAGACATAATCAACAATACCCTTTAAAGAGCGTAGCAACGCAACGGGTGAAAATCCGACTGAATAGAAGGTTTTCTCACGGGTTACCGCCAACACATCCAAGTGGTCCTGCATGTTTTCACCAACCCCAGGAAGGTCGCAAACAACAGGTATATTGTGTTGATTTAGTTGTTCTTTGCTCCCAACTCCCGATAGAAGTAACAACTGTGGGCTATTAATCGCCCCACCGCTTAGCAGTACTTCCCCACGGCAGCGTAACGTCTGTTTCCGGCCATCTTTAAGGTACTCTATCCCTGTCGCTTCCCTCCCATCAAACAATACCCGTGTTGTAAGTGCATCGGTAATAACAGTCAGATTATCTCTTTGCTCTGCCGGCCGTAGGTAGCCGACAGCCGTACTGCAGCGCTGTCCATTTTTTTGCGTAACCTGATAATAACCAACGCCTTCCTGCTCCTCGCCATTAAAGTCCTGAACAAACCTATGACCAGCTTGTTTGGCTGCCTTGATGAAAGCTTCTGATAGTGGGTTTTTTATCCTCAAGTCAGAAACACTCAGCGGGCCATTGGCCCCATGGTAGGCATCCCCACCTCGCTCCTGATTCTGGGACTTCTTAAAGTACGGCAACACATCCTGATAGCCCCATCCTTCATTACCCAGCGATGCCCATTCGTCATAATCGCAGGCATGCCCACGTATGTAACACATCGCGTTAGACGCACTGCTTCCCCCTAGTGTTTTTCCCCGTGGCCAGAATAACTCTCGGTTATTCAAATTAGGCTCTTTCTCAGTGTAATAACGCCAGTTCATTTTCTTTGAATGCATCATACCTATGAGGCCAAGAGGAACATGAACCATTACACTGGAATCTTTCGGGCCAGCTTCAACCAGGCAAACTTTAATAGTCGGATCTGAAGACAGCCTATTAGCAAGTACACACCCTGCCGAGCCTGCCCCCACAATTATGAAATCATACATAATATCCTCTCAAGTTAATCGCGATGATTTGCCAGCCAATTTATAAACCCAGTCATTAGTCTTGCTTATTTATTACAACTTAAATCATAGATTACTTTAACGTTTTTTGATTTCTTTCCTTCGCTAAATTGTGAATTATTCAGTTTTACAAAATAAAAAGGTGATCTGTTTAATATTTTTCACCATTAATTAAAGACAACAGCTCTGACCAGTGTAGTTTATATTTCTGAAAGGAATATGAAAAACGTTGCTGGAACATTAAGGAGATCGAATGGCATATTTTCTGACTGGTGGTACAGGCTTTCTTGGCCGTAACCTTATCACCCGTTTATTGAAGCGTGAGGGTACTATTTATGTACTTTGTCACGATAAGTTGGCGAAAGATCGTTTAGCCTCTAGCCTACAGGAATGGAATGTCCCTGCTGATCGCATAATGTCAGTTCAGGGGAACCTTACCCAGGAAGGCTTAGGGTTATCAGAATCAGATATTGCCGCACTTAGAGGGAAAATCTCTCACTTCTTCCATCTTGCTGCGATCTATGATCTCAAAGCGACGGCTGAAGCTCAGGAAGCCGTCAATGTTGCCGGTACTCAAAATGCTGTTGATGCCGCAGAAGCGCTACACGCAGGTTGTTTCCACCATATCAGCTCTATCGCTGCTGCTGGCCTTTATGAAGGTCACTTCCGCGAAGACATGTTCAATGAAGCAGAGAACCTAGATCACCCTTACTTCTCAACCAAGCATTTATCGGAAAAAGTGGTCCGAGACAAATGTACGATTCCATTCCGCGTCTATCGCCCTGGAATGGTCGTTGGTGATTCAAAAACAGGCGTTGCAGATCGCGCTGACGGGCCGTATTACTTCTTCAAGATGATACAGCGTATTCGTAATGTACTGCCTGCATGGGTGCCGACCATCGGCCTTGAAGGCGGGCGTTTGAATATCGTACCTGTCGATTATGTTATTGATGCTTTAGACCATATTGCCCATAAAGATGAGCTTGATGGCCGCTGCTTCCATTTAACGGATCCAAAACCTTATCGTTCTGGTGAAGTTCTCAATATTTTTGCTGAAGCCGGTCATGCTCCGCGCATGGCACTACGCTTAGATACAAGACTGTTTGGCTTTATCCCAAACCAGGTTAGAAACGCGATTCTTTCATTACCGACTATCAAGCAAATTGCTGAAGTCACAATGAAAGACTTAGGAATTCCCTCTTCAGCCCTGCAGTTTTTCACATACCCGACTGAATTTGATTGCCGTGAAACCCAAATAGCACTGAAAGGTTCAGGTATCGAGTGCCCTCGCCTTCCGACCTATGCCCCTGCAATTTGGGACTACTGGGAGCGCCACTTGGATCCGGAGATCTCTGGTGATCGCAGCTTAAAAGGTCGCGTTGAAAACAAGATCATCATGATCACAGGAGCTAGCTCTGGTATTGGTCAGGCAACCGCCTACAAACTAGCGGAAAATGGCGCTGAGATCATCTTGGTCGCTCGCGATGAAGAGAAACTTGCCCACACCAAGCTAGAAGTTGAGAAACGCGGTGGTATCGCACACACCTACCAATGTGATTTATCAAGTATTGAACAAGTTGATACTTTGGTTGAAAGTGTACTCGCAGATCACGGCCGCGTTGATATTCTCGTTAACAATGCCGGTCGTTCAATTCGACGCTCCGTTGCCAATTCCGTTGATCGTTTCCATGACTTTGAGCGCACAATGCAGCTGAACTATTTTGGCGCGTTGAAGCTGACTCTGGGTTTACTGCCAAGCATGGAAGCACAGGGAGGTGGTCATGTTATCAACATCTCGTCAATTGGTGTGCTAACTAATGCACCGCGATTTTCTGCGTACGTTTCATCAAAAGCGGCAATGGATGCATTCACTCGCTGCGCTGCATCTGAATACTCTGATGTAAATATCAATTTCACCACCATTAACATGCCTTTGGTGGCAACACCGATGATTGCACCAACCAAGATCTACAAATCGGTACCAACGTTAACACCAGACGAAGCTGCCGATATGCTAGCAACGGCCATTATCGATAAGCCAAAGCGCATTGCCACTAACTTGGGAATTTTTGGCTCCCTCGTACATGCCCTGTTCCCGAAACTGGCTGAAATTATCATGAACAGCAGTTTCCGCATGTTCCCTGACTCTAAAGAAAGTGAGCAAGGAAAAGAACAAAAAGGCGAAAAAGCCTCTTCGGCAGAGCTCATTGCATTCTCTGCGCTGCTGAAAGGTATTCATTTGTAACAGTAACAAGCACTTACTACTGAAGTGTTGGCTAGATAATTATTATTTAAGGAAAAAATCATGGCTGATTTAAAAGCAAACTTCGAACAAGCTCAACTAGACGTTAAAAAACTGACTAAGCGCCCATCAAACGATGAACTGCTGGCATTATATTCGCTATACAAGCAGGCAACAGACGGTGATGTGCATGGTAAACGTCCTGGTATGTTTGATTTCAAAGGTGCTGCTAAGTATGAAGCATGGGAAGGCCTAAAGGGCATGGACGCTGAGACAGCAATGCAACAGTATGTAGATAAAGTTGCTGATCTAGCTGCTGCTTACGCATAAAGACTTTTTGTTAAATAATGAAAAGGCCGCATAGCGGCCTTTTTTGTTCTAATTAATAATTTAGATATAGCATTGTACTTTTATACAGTATTTATAATTCCATCTATCGGATCACACCCTCGACTGATAACTCCCAGATTGTCACACCGTATCCTCTCATCAATTCATCCAGTCGAGCAGCGACTGTTTCCATCCTGCAACGAGCCTAATAATAACCTGTCTTCAACAAAGTGCTCCTAACAGGCCTGCACTTATACGTTCACATCAAAATGAACACCAGCCTTGCTTCAGTAAAATCACCTATTGGACCAGCCTGCTGTTTGCACATTGCTTTGTGGCCTGAAAGCGTTTGGTTCCAGTCAGTTAAGCAAATCTCAAGCGTAAAAAAGCCATATAACACAACGTTATATGGCTTCTAGTTACAAGAGGAGTTTCAGAATCAGTGCAAGTTCACCGCTTTTGCCTTTTCTTGCGTTTCAAGGCTATCTTGATTTTTCGCTCTCTCCTGAGGGTCAACCTCAACTGTCGCCGACAGCATCTCGGTTAGTTTAGCCAACTGTTTTTCCAGTTCTTCTACTTTCTTTTGCTTTTCAATAAACAAGCGCTCGAATTCTTCATCTTCAGGCGTTAACGAGTAGTTCGCTGCCTCAACCGCTGTTTCAACTGCAAGCGTTTCATCTTCTTGATATTCAAGTTGCTCTGAAACTGCCGACACCGCCGTATTCATCACTTCAAATTCGATGTCTGCCAGCGCTTCATTCATATACTCTGCAATCATTTCAAAGCCAGGCAGCGACTGGTTACAAGCCACCAGTGAGTAATACATGGTATCGGCATTACTGAAGAAGGTGATATTCAGTGTTTGTCCAGGCATTAGCAGTGATACCGGATACTGCTCTTGCACTTTGGCACCCATAAAATACAGCTTTTCTTTCGCGCCGGGTACATTAGAGATAAGCAAATTACTGACTGGCGGAATAAAGTTATTCAGGCCAAACTTGCCACTAAACAACGAAACGCCATTGACCAGCAATGAATAATTGACATAGGCATCTGGCGAGATATTCAGGGCTTCTTTCTTGAGGTCTAGAGTCGCATGCTGAATTGCCTCTAAGCGTTCCAGTGCACTTAGGTGCGGTTTACCTAGCTCGACATGGCCAACAGACATTTTGTTACCTTTGGCTTCCGCATCGCCTTTGCCACGCAAGTTGATCGGCATCATCGCAACCAAAGGCTTTCGCAGCGGTATCGCACGATCATTGAGGTAGCGGTTGAGTGCAATATCACTGACGGTAAACAAAACATCGTTCATTGAAGCGCCGGTGATCCGGCTGATGTGCTTTAGCTGCCCAATCGAGAAGTGGCCCAGACTAACAGCCCGGCTGCGTTTCGGGCTAAGGTTAAACGGTGTTTTGGGTGCGGTAAAAGGTACTTTTAAATCACAGTCGGCAAGCTTCACGGCCTTAAGCGCTAACTTGCTGCCAAGCCGGAACATCGATGGGATCAGCGAAATCTGTTTAGAGGCTGCCATCGCTGTTTTCATCACCATATCTGTCAGGTGTGTTTCTGCACGGCGATCCGATTTACTCTTACGTAAATCACACTGCCAGAATGGTTTGGCAAACGAGTCTTCAACATCTGCTGAGCAGCTGTCCGTAAAGATGCGCCCTGCTCGTACCCCGTCTGCCATGGAGTGGTGAATTTTCATCACTAAGGCAACACGGTTGTTTTCAAGCCCACCAATTACCCATAGTTCCCACATCGGGCGGCTACGATCCAACACTTGACTGTGAAGGCGACCAACCACTTGCTGAAGCTGCTGCTCCGTTCCAGGAGAAGGCAGCATGGTGATCCGCAAATGATCCTCTAGGTTAACTTTGGACTGAACATCCCAACGGGGCTTACCTGTCAGCGACCAGTTCAACTTCCAGTTAAACGGGGCAACGGCCTCAGTTTGCTGCAGGAAGTGGCTGTAAAGTTCCTGGGCAAACGAGTCTGCATGCTCTTCTGGCGGCTCTAAAATAACCAACCCAGTCACATGCATCGGTGTTTTTGCGGTTTCAAAGGCAATGAAACTGAAATCAAGAAGAGACAAACTTGGCATATGATGTTCCTTTATCTAGCTTGCTTGGCGGCCAATCTGCCTCAAACAATAATCAGTGAACCTAAAACAATCGTTAGTTGCTGTTATTTTACTTCTTTAGTCAGTTTCTCTACCGCTTGCTGCAGTTGATCAACCTTTTCTTCAAAATCTGACAGGCGATTGCGATCAAGTCCACAGGTCTTGTTCAGGGTCCAGTTAAACTGAGATTCTGCGCGTTCGGTAATGGCAGACTGCGTCATTTTAACGCGTTCCAGTGTTTCGGATTCAACCTCTTGACCTTTCTCAACCAAGCCGTTAAATCGCTTTGTCACTAAATGCTGGGCCATACCCACCTGCTCTATACCTTTACTGTATGCGCCCAGGCTAGCCAACGCGACATTTTTCAGCGATGCCTCACCGATATCAGTCGCTGATTTAATATTGCCAATCATTTTCACTGGATTAATCATAACTCGTTTCCTATTAATGTCTCACAGAGAATTAAAAATTAAATCTATAACTGAAACTGAGCCTAACAATAATAATTAGATCATTCTTTCTAATCTATTCTATTTACTGATAGCAAGATCACAGATTGTTGCCATACGGCAATATCTTTAACTTTCAGCTCCTTACAAGCAACACGTTCGACACCTTCAATAAATTAGAATACTCCACCTAATCGTATTTTTTTTGTATAAAATATGTTCACTGTGACTGAGTTCAATTTATTGGAATAAAACAATCATCAAATTATAAAACTAGAGTGACGACTCTATTCTTAAAGCTAAAAATGCTCAGAAATAATAATAAAAAAATGCTTACCTCCAATAAGAAAATTGAACAAGGAATGCAAAATGTCAGTATTAGAGTTAGTTGATACCAGTATTACTACCGCCCTTACCGCTACTGCTACCTCACAAGCAAAACCAGCCGCCACGGAATTTTCTGAAGCTGACAAGCTGGTTGACCACATCATTGAGGTTATAGGTAAAGAGATTGTACTTGGTGCCCCTCTGGCAATAGGTAAATCAGTCTCCTTTATCAACGCGTTGTATCAACGGGCAAAGTCTGATCCCAGTATTTCGCTGCGCATTGAAACCGGGATCACACTGGAAAAACCGGTCGGAAAAAGTCAATTAGAGAAAAACTTTCTCGAACCGTTTGTTGAGCGTGAATTTGCCGATGTCCCTGATATTGACTACATCATGGACTTAAGAAAAGGGGCCGTACCCGCAAATATCACCATCAGTGAATTTTTCTTTAAAGCGGGCAGTTTTATGAATAGCCCGCAGCAGCTTAACTACACCAGCACCAACTACACCCATGCCGTTCGCGATTTGCTAGACAAGGGAGTAAATGTTGTTACCCAGCTTGTAGCCAAACGAACTATCGATGGAGTGACTACTTACAGCTTATGCAGTAACTCGGATCTGGCCCTCGACTTTGCACCTGTCTTGAAAGAGATGCAAGACAATGGCACACCTGTTGCCATGGTCGCAGAAGTCAACTCGAATATGCCTTTCATGCGAAACCATGCCGAAGTCGCTGATAATGTATTTGATTTTGTCCTCGATCAGAATTTAAAGCCTGGGCATAAAGATTACGCCCTGTTTGCCGCTCCTCACGCCAGTATTTCACCCGAAGATCATATGATTGGCTTTTATGCCAGTACTTTGGTGAAAGATGGCGGCACACTGCAGGTTGGGATTGGTTCACTCAGTAGTGCTCTTATCTACAGTGCTTTACTTAGACACCAAAATAACGGTGTTTATAACCAGATCATGGACGAACTGAAAGTCGCTGAAAAGTTCCCGGTTTGCCGTACTGTGGGTGACCGAGGCACATTCGAAGAAGGTCTATATGGCTGTAGTGAGCTGATGGTAGACGGCTTTATCAACCTGTTCAAGGCAGGTATCTTGAAGCGTGAGGTATTTGAAGATCTCACCATTCAGACCTTGCTCAACAGAAAGAAAATAACCACCGATGTGACGGTTTCGACGTTGCTGACACTACTCGAGCACGGTGCAATTGAGCAACAGTTAACCGTACAGGATGTTAGCTACCTGAAGCGTATTGGTGTATTTCATCAATCGGTTGACTTCGCCAACGGCCAGTTACAGGCTCACCACCAGACAATGTCGGCAAACCTTGCCAATGCCGAAGCCCTTCAGTGGATCACGAAGTACTGCTTAGGCGACAAACTTGCCGGTGGCGTTGTCATGCATGGTGCATTTTTCATCGGCCCGAAAGACTTCTATGATGCACTTAATGCGATGAGTGATGAGGAGCATAAGAAGTTCTGTATGACCAGTGTTAACTATGTGAATGATCTATATGATCATTTCATTGGCAACCAGAAGTTAAAACAGGCTCAGCGTAAGCATGCACGTTTCATTAACTCGGCGATGATGGTCACACTGAATGGTTCAGCGATTTCAGATGCACTAGAAAATGGCCAAGTGGTCAGTGGCGTTGGCGGTCAATACAACTTTGTAGCCCAATCACATCAGCTACCTGATTCACGCTCAATCATGAAACTCCGTAGCTGTACGGTACGAAACGGTAAGCTGAAGTCGAACATTATGTTTAACTACGGCCACACCACCATACCTCGCCAGCTACGCGACATCGTTATTACAGAATACGGTATTGCCGACTTACGCGGTAAGCCCGATCATGTTGTATACACTGAGTTGATTAAAATTGCCGATTCACGTTTCCAGCAGCAGCTGCTCGAACAGGCGAAAGCGGCTGGTAAAGTCGCCAAAGACTATACGATCCCAGTGGAGTTCGGCAACAACACCCCTCAGGCGATTAAGAGCGTTTATCAAAAATATACCCAGCAGAATATATTTGGTCCATTCCCGTTTGGCTGTAGCTTCACAGCAGAGGAACTTCAGCTAGGCAAAGCCTTAAAATCTCTAAAGGCGAAGACAGCAACACCAACAGGTAAGATCAAATGTATATTGCATGCTATCACTTCAGCTAAGTCCGATCAGGCTTTGCAACCATTATTAGAACGAATTGGTTTAGAGAACCCAACCAGTATCCAAGATAAGCTGACACAACGTTTGCTAATCGCGGAACTCAGAGGCCGGTAAACGGCCCATTCAATGTGAGCACGCTGAAAGAGGTAATTCATGGCAAGAAAAAACAAGGAAATAGCATTGTGTCCCTACGCCGCTATTTGGGGCTGCCCTAAGTGCCCGGTCAAAAAAATCTGTCCGGGGAAAACCACCATTGGGGATCAGCCTCTAAAGCCTAAGGCTAATGAGGTACAAAACAAGTAATACCGATGTATGCGCCATTGCATCAACAAGAAAGAAAGCCATCGCGCTTTCTTTCTTGTTTATTGGTGCCAATATGGACTAAGACGAAGCTTTTTTAGTAAACCTTCGCGAACTTGTATACAAAATCAGAGATAAATGGTGGTAATAATTTTATTTTCTCATACTCTATGTAACTGAATGTTGCAGTAATCAAATAGCTAGTACCGATTATCCATTTAGTTCACCCGCTAACTAGACGAAAACCTTTCTAAAAGGGTTATCATCCAATCGCTCGAACCACTAAACACAGTGTCGAACGGTACTAGATGAGCATTTAGGAGAAATGTAGTTAAAATGCCTGAGAAGAAAAAACCAGCGCTGAAGAAATCAGCCTCTGATCAAGCTGGTCAGACCCAGGATGATGTGGTCTATGGGCACATTTTTGATGCCATTCTAGAGCAGCGCCTACCGCCGAATACCAAACTCAATGAAGAAGCACTCGGTGAAATTTTTGGCGTCAGCCGAACGATCATTCGCCGTGCCTTGCTGCGTTTATCTGTTGAACAAATTGTCAATATACGACCAAACCGTGGTGCGATTGTTGCTGCCCCTAGCATCGA
Organism: Photobacterium sp. HL06; assembly: GCF_059552575.1. Classification (NCBI taxonomy): domain Bacteria; kingdom Pseudomonadati; phylum Pseudomonadota; class Gammaproteobacteria; order Vibrionales; family Vibrionaceae; genus Photobacterium; species Photobacterium sp. HL06. The sequence goes on along the minus strand of NZ_CM183914.1, from coordinate 1,559,732 downwards.
AGAAGCCAAACAGGTGCTGAAAGCACGAGAAGTGCTGGAGCTTGCCATTACCGAGCTGGCGGTTGAACATGCCACCAGCGAACAGATTGAGTCTCTACGCCAACTTGTCATAGAAGAACATCAGGCTTTTGATCTGGGTGATATCGGCCGAGGGATCCGTTTATCCGGTGAGTTTCACATCCAGCTGGGCAATATGGCAAATAATACCCCACTGCTTTCTTTCCAGCGTAGTATCGTGTCGCAGACATCACTCATTATTGCCCTGTATGAAGTTGGCACTCGCAGCCAATGCTCTTTTGATGAACATAACAGCTTGCTTGATGCTATTGAATCGGGTGATAAAGCCAAGGCATTAAGCCTGATGAAAACTCACCTTGAGCATATTAAATCGAAACTGGCTCTCGATGAAGAAGCCATCACTAAAGATCTACACGCCGTTTTTTCTGACGTTATCAAGAAAAAATAGCCAAGCTGAAATGGCTAATAGAAACAAAAAAAGGAATAGCATATAAAACACTATTCCAAAGGGCCCGGACACCGTGATCCGCGCCTACCAATCAGGTTATGACTGAACAATTGCTGCTATCCTCTGGTACCAGCAATCTCTCAGCTGGCAACCTAATCAGCCAGGGTTTGTTACCGATAACAGATCAAGTCGCGCTCTGGGGTAAAATCAAGATAGCCCGGAAATCATTCACATTCGTCAGTGTGGGCCCAGTTGTAATAAGCCGATTTAACTGAGAAAAAAAGTTGTAGCCATCATTGTTATCGAGATAATGCTGGGGGATTAACCCAAGCTTTTTGCTGGCAATAAAATCCTCGGGTTGCAATATTGCACCCGCGTTATCCTCGATACCGTCAATGCCGTCAGTATCCGCGGCGAGGGCAAAAATTTGCGGGTGGCCTTGTAACTCTTGGCACAAACTAAGTAGAAACTCACTATTTCTGCCCCCCCGCCCGTTGCCTTTTACTGTGACGGTTGTTTCACCACCGGACAACAATACACAAGGGGGTTCAAATGGCTGACCATTGGCGGCCACCTGTTTCGCAATCGCAGCATGTACTTTAGCCACATCACGCGACTCCCCTTCAATTCTGTCGCTTAACACATGGGCGGGTATCCCCCAATCAAGCGCCTTCTCGGCAGCGGCTTCCAATGCCGACTGCGGGCTGGAGATGATATGGAAGGTACTCTTGTCCAAACAGGGTTCACCGGGCTTGACCGTTTCGGACCGCGGGTCATTTAGCCACTCAAAGACTGAATCAGGCATTGTTACGCCGTAACGATCCAGTATGGCCAAGGCATCATGCCTTGTTGTTGGATCAGCAACCGTGGGACCAGATGCAATCACCGTCGCCTCGTCACCAGGCACATCAGAAATTGCCAAAGTGATCATTGTGGCCGGGTACGCTGCTTTCGCCAAGCGTCCACCTTTAATTGCCGAAAGGTGTTTGCGAACACAATTCATCTCGTCTATCGCTGCACCTGATTTGAGCAATGCTTTATTGATCATTTGCTTATCACTAAAGCTGATCCCTTGTGCTGGAATACTCAGCAACGCCGAGCCCCCGCCGGATAATAAACAAATGACCAAATCACCGTGACCAAGCGCAGAGACCAAATTAAAGATCTTCTCTCCAACCTCACGTCCGGCATCATCAGGAACAGGATGGGCAGCCTCAATCACTTCAATGTGTTCACATGGCTGCGTATGGCCATACCGTGTGACTACAACACCATCTAATTCTCCCTGCCACAGCGTTTCTAGCTCATGTGCCATCGATGCAGCGCCTTTGCCCGCGCCAATAACCACCGCCTTACCGGATTTATCCTGTGGCAGATAGTCTGCAATGTGGCCTTTTGGCAAAGCATGATCAACGGCCTGTTCAAATAATGAAACCAGAAATTGGTGCGTATCTACTTGCATGGTGAGGCTCCCTGTCAACGGAAAGACTTTAAAAAAACCGGAGCTAGACCTGAACGACAAATCATATAGCGGCTATACAGTAACAATTTAGGCCAATGATTTGCCGAACCGCACAGGGGCTCCGGGATCACATAACAAAGGAGACGAAAGTTATGTGTTAGTAATTGGCGGGCAGCCGCTGAACGCATTAGCAAAAACGACGGCTGCCCAAATTATGTTGCAGTTAATTCATATCAATCAGTTCAGTTTGGGTTACTGACGAATATCATGATCAGCCAGTTTCTCGATCGCGCGGATCATTGCTGAGTGATCCCAGCCTTCTCCACCCAATTTGACACATTCATCAAACAAACCCTGTGCCATCACCGTATTAGGCAGACTGACTCCCAGCGCCTGGGCACCTGTAATAGCTAGGTTTAGATCTTTCTGGTGAAGGGCGATCTTAAAGCCAGGGTCGAAAGTTCCTTTGATCATCCGCTCGCCGTGCACTTCCAGGATCTTTGAATTAGCAAAGCCACCCATTAGAGCTTCTCGAACCCGAGCGGGATCAGCTCCGGCTTTGGAAGCAAATACCAAAGCCTCAGACACCGCTTCAATATTTAGAGCAACAATGATCTGATTGGCTACCTTACAGACTTGACCAGCACCATTATCACCTACCAAGGTGATGTTCTGACCCATGATTTCAAACAAAGGCTTGGCATCTTCAAAGGCTGACTCATCGCCACCGACCATAATAGTTAGCACCCCATTTATCGCCCCGACTTCACCGCCCGATACGGGAGCATCAAGGTATTGGGCACCGGTCTCTTTGACCCTGGCGGCAAAGTCCTTAGTTTCGATAGGAGAGATCGAGCTCATATCAATCACAGTTTTACCTGCTTCCAGAGCTTCAACCACACCGTTCTCACCAAACAGTACACTTTCAACCTGAGGGGTATTTGGCACCATCAGAATAATATATTCCGCTGCTGCAGCCGCTTCTTTTGGGTTTGAGTAGGCAATGCCGCCACCCGCGACTAGCTCTGCTGGGGCTTTATTGAAATGTTCGGTAAACACCAGCTGATGACCTGCCTGTTGCAGGTTCAACGCCATTGGCTTGCCCATAATGCCTGTACCGATAAAAGCAATTGTACTCATCATTCTCTCCTTAGATTTGATTGAAATCTTTCAGCCAGTGCAGCCCAGCGTCGGTGGTTGTTTTCGGCTTATATTCGCAGCCAACCCAGCCCTGATAGCCCAATTCATCCAAATGGCTAAACATAAATGCGTAGTTGATTTCGCCCGTTCCCGGCTCATGGCGGCCAGGGTTATCGGCTAGCTGAACGTGCTGAATATGGTCAAGCTCCCGGCTGAGGGTTGTGGCAATATCCCCTTCCATAATCTGCATATGATAAATATCGTATTGCAGTTTCAGGTTATCGCTGCCCACTTGCTCTAGCACATCAAGAGCCTGGCTGGTGTTGTTCAAGAAGAATCCCGGAATATCACGGGTATTAATGGCTTCAACCACTAAGCTGATATTTTCTGCAGCCAACGCTGCGGCAGCAAACTTTAGGTTGGCCACAAAGGTGTCATTAGCAACTTCGTCGCTAACACCGGCTGGCACAATACCAGCCAGGCAGTTAACCTGGGTACAGTTCAGTGCCTTGGCATATTTAATCGCTTCAGGAACGCCTGCGCGAAATTCATCAATACGATTAGGGTCAACTGCGATCCCCCGTTCGCCTTGTTCCCAATCTCCGGCAGGAAGGTTAAACAACACTTGGGTTAAACCAAACTGTGTTAGACGTTGCCCAATATCAGCGGCATCGAAACCATATGGAAATAGATATTCAACCCCATGGAATCCGGCATTGGCCGCCGCTTCAAAGCGGTCTAGAAATGGTACTTCGTTAAACAGCATGGATAGGTTTGCAGCAAGTTTCGGCATCTTAAATCCCTTTTGATATCACTTTCAGAACACATTACTGATTGAATGTAATCGCAGTTGGTGCGTCATCAGCCCCTTCTGCCAACGCTTCAAATTCATTGATACTGTCGATTTCAACGCCCATCGAGATATTGGTTACCCGCTCAAGGATAACTTCAACCACTACTGGTACTTTGTGCTTGTTCATTAAGGCTTGTGCTTCAATAAAAGCTTCTGCAATGTTGTTCGGATCGGTAACCCGAATTGCCTTACAGCCCAGGCCTTCGACAACAGCAACGTGATCAACACCATACCCATTCAGTTCTGGTGCGTTCTGATTCTCAAACGCCAGCTGTACGCAATAATCAATATCAAACTGGCGTTGAGCCTGGCGGATCAAACCAAGGTATGAGTTATTAACCAAAACATGAATATAAGGAAGGTTAAACTGAGCACCCACCGCCAACTCTTCAATCATGAACTGGAAGTCGTAGTCACCAGAGATCGCCACTATCTTGCGGTTCGGATCAGCGGCCCGTACACCTAATGCCGCAGGGATCGTCCAGCCTAGCGGGCCCGCCTGGCCACAGTTGATCCAATGACGAGGCTTATAGACATGCAAAAATTGCGCTGCAGCGATCTGAGAAAGCCCGATTGTACTGACATAACAGGTCTCTTCATCGAATACCTTATTCATCTCTTCATAAACACGCATTGGTTTGACGGGCGTGGTCTCGAAGTGCGTCTTGCGCAGCATTGTTGCCTTGCGCTGCTGACACTCGGACACCCAGTCTGAACGATCTTTTAGCTCTCCCTTCGCTTTCATTTCGCGCGCAACATCAACCAGAAGTTCAAGTGCCGCCTTGGCATCCGAAACAATGCCCAAGTCAGGACAGAAAACGCGCCCAATTTGAGTTGGTTCAATATCAATATGAACAAATTTACGGTTTTTGGTATACACATCTACCGAGCCAGTATGGCGATTTGCCCATCTATTGCCGATACCGAATACAAAATCAGAGGCCAACATATTTGCATTACCATATTTATGGGCCGTTTGCAGGCCGACCATACCCGCCATTAATTCGTGGTTATCAGGTAGTGCCCCCCAGCCCATTAAGGTAGGAACAACTGGCACCCCGGTGATCTCGGCAAATTGCTGCAGCAGAGCCGAGGCCCCGGCATTGATAACCCCACCACCGGTAACCAGCAGTGGCTTTTCCGAGTCGTTAAGCATGCTCAGCGCTTTCTCAACCTGCGCTCTTGTAGCCGTAGGCTTGTAGGCTTCAAGAGGCTCATAAGTATCGATATCAAACTCAATTTCAGCCAACTGCACATCAAGAGGCAAATCAATCAATACCGGTCCAGGGCGCCCCGATCGCATCAGGTGGAATGCCTGTTGGAAGGCCCTTGGCACCTGTGCAGGCTCTAGTACTGTCGTCGCCCACTTCGTCACAGGCTTGGCAATCGTCTCAATATCGACAGCCTGAAAATCCTCCTTATGCAGACGTGCGCGTGGTGCCTGCCCGGTAATGCAAAGGATTGGAATTGAATCTGCCGAGGCTGAATACAAACCAGTGATCATATCGGTGCCCGCAGGTCCCGAGGTACCAATACAAACACCAATATTCCCATCATTGGTTCGTGTATAGCCTTCTGCCATATGCGAGGCACCTTCGACGTGGCGGGCAAGAACATGATCAATCCCGCCCAGTTTTTTCAATGCCGCGTACATAGGGTTAATCGCCGCACCTGGAACGCCAAAGGCAAGATCAACACCTTCTCTCTTTAATACTTCTACTGCCGCTTCTATTGCTTTCATTCTCGCCATGCCAGCCTCCAATCGACTTTGTATACAATTTAAAACTTAATTGTATTATTATCGCCCGATTGAGATTTAAGCAAGTGGAAATTTACATTTTTTATACAATAAGCGCATTCTCACCGTATCCAACAAGACCTAAGCTATTTAAAAACAATGAATTAAGGTCGTCAACCAAACGCCAAGCAAGCAACAATTCGGTTACAAGCCTTTAAAATTACTTTTGCCTTGTTATACCTTTTGCGGTATAGATATGTACGTTCACAGATAATTATGTATACAACGATGTGAAATATTGTTTTAAAGGAGACGACTATGAATCAGGAAAGTACCATGGAGCGACAACCGTTATGTATGCAGGTAAAAGGAAGCATTAAGACTGACGAATACAAGACTATTCTTACCCCCAGTACCCTGGCTTTCCTCCAGAAACTCGTCGAGAATTTTGCCGACCGCCACCAATCATTACTGTTCATGCGCGAGGAAAAGCAAGCAAGCTTTGATAACGGCGTCCTGCCCGGCTTTCGGGACGACACCAAGGCAATACGTGAAGATAAAAGCTGGCGAATCGCAGCAATCCCAGCCCCGCTTCAAGATCGCCGCGTCGAAATCACCGGTCCGGTTGAGCGGAAAATGGTGATTAATGCACTCAATTCTGGTGCTAAGGTGTTTATGTGCTGCTTTGAAGACGCGACCGCACCATCTTGGGACAACATGATCCAAGGTCAGATTAATTTACGTGATGCCAACAACGGCAGTATCAGCTACCACGATAAGAAAAAAGACAAGAGCTACCATCTCAATGACGACCCGGCACTCCTCATTGCCAGGCCGCGGGGCCTGCACCTGCCGGAGTATCATATTACCTTTAATGGCAAAGCTATCCCTGGCTGCCTGATGGACTTTGCCCTCTACTTTTATCACAACCACCAAGCTCGGGAAGATAAAGGACTTGGGGTTTACTACTACCTGCCAAAACTAGAAAGTATGGAAGAAGCGCAATGGTGGAATGATGTATTCAATTTTACCGAGAACTACTTCAACAAAAAGCAGGGTACAATCCGTGCAACCGTACTGATTGAAACCTTACCTGCAGTGTTCCAGATGGATGAAATCCTCTACGCCATGCGTGAACACATCGTGGCGATGAATTGCGGGCGCTGGGACTATATTTTTAGCTATATCAAAACGCTGAAAAACCATAAAGACAAGATCCTGCCTGATCGACATGGTGTTACCATGGATAAAGCCTTCCTGAACGCTTATAGCCAATTGCTCATTAATACCTGCCACCAGCGAGGTGCCTTGGCAATGGGGGGGATGTCGGCCTTCATTCCTAGCAAAGACCCAACCGAAATGCAGCAAGTACTGACTAAGGTGGTCGAAGATAAACAGCGCGAGTCTCAAAATGGCCATGACGGTACATGGGTCGCCCATCCTGGCCTTGTCCATGTAGCAATGGAAATCTTCGACAACCATTTTGGCGAACGTCAAAACCAGCTTGATTTCTTCCCCGACTCTGCAGGCAACATTACAGCAGAAGAGTTGCTTTCTCCCTGTGAAGGAACACGTAATGAAGAAGGCGTACGTAAAAATATCCGCATTGCACTGTATTACATCGAAGCGTGGATCCGGGGCGTTGGCTGCGTACCTATATATGGGTTGATGGAAGATGCTGCTACCGCTGAAATTTCACGTGCCAGCATTTGGCAGTGGATCCACCACGGCGTTACGTTAGATGATGGCCAGGTATTTACCGCTGCACTATTCCGCCGCTGGTTAGCACAAGAACTCGATGCCATAAAATACGAAATAGGTGCAGATGCATATTCTCAGCGTCGTTTTGAAGAGACTGCAACGCTGTTTGATAACATTTCAACAGCTGAAAAATTCGCAGCTTTCCTGACGTTACCTAGCTACCCACTACTAGTAGAGTAAGCACTAACTATAGAGTTAAACGCGCCTTACACCAGCCGTGATAACCTCAGAATCGCAGGCTGGTGATACCGATCTAATGACTACACCACATAGCCTGCACCACGTTAGAAAATTGCCGTCGCCTATGCTCAAAGCAGTTTTGCTGCAACGGGGTGTATCTGCAGCAACCAATATCAAAGTATTGCTGGCTCATATATATCAATTAATGTCTGAAATTATGATTGGAGGGATACACAATGAACTTAACACTTAACGATGCTTTAACCATTACCAAAGGGGCATTCAGTGAAGGAATTACCAAAGGCTCAGCACCCTTAACAATCGCAGTGCTGGATAACGGCGGAAAGCTCATTTCCCTCCAGCGTCAGGATGGTTCCAGTATGATGCGACCTGATATTGCCATTGCCAAAGCATGGGGTGCCCTTGCATTAGGCTGCTCCTCAAGAAAATTGGCCGATGATGCCAAACTGCGTCCAGCCTTTATATCTGCTGTCAATGTGCTCGCGGAAGGCAACATGCTACCCGTCCCGGGAGGTGTATTGATCCGTGACGATGACAAACAGCTGCTCGGTGCTGTTGGGATCAGCGGAGATTTATCAGAGCTCGATGAACTATGTGCCATCACTGGCATCAAAGCCGCCAATTTAATTCCTGATGAAAGTTGATAATAAGTATCTCTGCATAAAAGCCCTTATTTCCAATGAGATAGCGGGCTTTATTCTCAGAAGAAACACAAGACTAACTCCAAGCTGTAACCATTTGAATCAATGGGACGTTTTTTATTAATACTAAAATTTCATTTCCAAATAGTGATCAGTTATTCATAAGTTCCGCATAAAAACACACCGATCATTTCATCCATTCGCTAACACCTCCCGTTTTAACTGACTTAACGCATCTTATATTTAGCAAGATTATGCGCTTTATAAACAGGGCATTAGATGTGGCACATCTTTTACAACCGTGACTATGCTTAATATAAAACAATATTTTTCTCACTGGACGTTTTGGTTGTCAGAGTTTGAAAGGAGAGCTTATGGAAGTAATGAAAGCATTTGTGTTCGGCTTTATCTTGTCCCTCTCTATCGGGCCGATTGCCATACTGGTTCTCAATAATGGTATCCAACATGGCTACACGGTCGCAGTAAGAAGTGCAATTGGGGCAGCGTTAGCTGACTATTGTTATGCCGTGATCAGCTTTATGGCAGGTACCTGGATTATCACCTCTTTTACGGAATATCATTACCAGATCATTTTACTCTCGTCTTGGGTACTTATCTTTGTCGGCTTCTATATGATGTTCGGGGCCTTGCAAAACACCAAACTGCTTGCCAACTTTGACCGACCGACCCGTAAACTTGGTTTCCGGGCAGCTTTCTACCTAACACTTGCCAACCCAATCGCGGTTATTGCCCTCTCAGCCTTTATCGGCCATTCCACGAGCCATGCTAACCCACTATTTGCCCTGCAGCTCGCTGGCGCTATTTTTACGGGAAGCTTGCTGATCCAATGTCTGCTGGCCATTTTTGGTTCCGCATATAAAAGCCACTTTGAAACCCTAACCTTTCCGTTTTACTTACAACTACTCGGCGGTTTGATGATCTGTCTGTTTGGTGTTTATAACTTTGTTGAGCTTGCAAAATAGCATCTTGACACCGAATCACAACTTGATGCATATGATAACAATAAGAAACCGAACTCATAAAAATTCATTACAACAATGTTGATGAAAGTAATAAACCTACAGGTTAAACGATTGCGTAATCGCTAACGCTCCCTTTACGCCATATTACCGGTTCAATATCACATTCACGGTTGTTATAATTACAACATTATTTATACAAGACCATTCGGGGCAAGGAATCTCCCCCTTTATACCAATCTTTGATTGGTAACAGACTCATGATGAGGTGATTGGCAAAACTAGAGGGTAAACATTATGGAATTTAACACAGTTGAAATTTTGGGTTATGCGTCTTCTCTGATGGTGGCTATCTCACTCATGATGAAAGACATTGTATGGCTACGTGTTCTAAACTTCGTTGGCTGTGTCCTTTTCACCACTTACGGCTTCATGATTGATGCAATGCCAGTGGTTGTAACGAATGGTTTTATTGCTTGCGTTAACGTTTATTTCCTTGCCAAGATGCAGCAAGAGCGCAAACAAGCGAGTCTTTCCTGCGAATCTGCCTAGTCAGAGCAACTTATTCTGAAGAAAGCCAACAGCATGCTGTTGGCTTTTTTTTGCCTAACATATGCCCAGCCTAATTATTTGAAATAATTAATTATAGCCATTGACTATTTTTCACTGCGAGAGGAATCATTACTGAAGCCTAATCAGGTTACTTTGACAACGCAAAACTCTAGCGTAAGTTAAAGGCGACAAGTAATATTTTAGAAGTAGTCTTACTAGGTTACTGTGACTGAGGATTCTTTCTCAGGTGCTTTTTCTTCACTTTCTCTGAGATTTCCCGAACTAACCGCTTTACTCTTTCATTGTTATACATTTGCACATCCAATACAGGGGGCTGATTACATACCAAAAGCCAATCATACGGATTTATTCTGAACAGAGACTGTCCCTTAATCGTTCCGCATAAATTATCAATTGGTATTACAGCTCTATCTGCGGATGTATGTGGATGGAGCCAACTGGCTCCCTCCACGGGTGAATCGTTCTACAGAATCTTTGACAAGAACTGCTGAAGCCTAGGGTGCTTAGGCGTATCAAAAATATGCTCAGGTATATCACCAACCAGTAGTTCACCATCTTCCATGAAAAGCACGCGATCGGCCACCTCACGGGCGAAGCCCATTTCGTGGGTTACAACAACCATCGTCATCCCCTCTGCAGCCAGATCCTTCATGACGTCTAACACTTCCCCCACCATCTCAGGATCAAGGGCTGATGTCGGCTCATCAAAAAGCATCACATCAGGTTTCATTGCCAGCGCCCTGGCAATTGCAACACGCTGCTGTTGACCACCTGACAAATGGCTTGGAAACACATCCATTTTATCGGCAAGGCCAACTCGTTTCAGTAGATCTTCTGCTTCCTGTTCAACCTCTGCAACCTGACGCCCAGATACCTTAACAGGTGCCAGCATCACATTCCCCTTTACGGTCTTATGCGGAAAGAGGTTAAAGGACTGGAACACCATTCCAACATTGGCTCGAAGCGTATTGATATTGGTTGTTTTAGCATACATATCTAAGCCATCAACCCAAATGTCCCCCGAAGATGCCACCTCCAGTTGATTCAGGGTACGCAGGAATGTCGACTTGCCTGATCCCGAAGGACCGATAATCACCACCACCTCACCCCGCTTGATAGTAGCGCTAACATCTTTCAAGGCATGGCATTTGTTCGGGTAGACTTTATTCACTTTCGTTGCGACGATCATATCGTCGCCATCATAGTTTCTAGTCACTGGTCGCCAGCCTCTTCTCTATACGTTGAACACCCCAAGACAAAGTGGTAGTAAGAAGCAGGTATAAACCAGCAACAACAAACCACACTTCAAATGTCGCAAAACTGCCGCTAATCACTTCACGTCCAGCCTTGGTTAAGTCAGTAATCGAAATCACAGAGACCAGTGAGGAATCTTTAATTAGCGTGATCAGCTGTCCGGCCATTGGCGGTAATGTCCGCTTAAACGCCTGGGGAAGGATCACGTAGACCATTGCTCTCGGATAGCTCATCCCAAGAGAGCGTGCCGCTTCCATTTGCCCAGGAGGTATAGATTGGATACCGGATCGGATAATTTCCGCAATATAGGCGCCCGTAAAAATAGATAAGGCAACAATACCGGCAGCGAACCGGTCTAAATCTAGGATGGTGCCAAGGAAAAAGTAAACAATGAAAATCTGAACCAATAAAGGCGTCCCACGGATCACCTCGACGTACAGGTAAGCAAAGTTTTTGGTAACCGGGTTATGTGAGATCCTCATCAGCCCGGTAATTAAACCGAGAATTATTGCGAAGAACAGAGAAATAACTGAAATTTCAATGGTTACCCATAACCCAATAACCAAAGGGCCCACTGTCCACTGTTCACTACGAGCAACAAGATCACCCTCAAAAATTAAATCGCCATCTTCGACTAAACGTTCATCATAGTTAGTGATCTGCTGTGCTTCATCACCATAATCAAAGTTAATGGTGATACTGCGATCGGCATTAATTACAGCGGTTCCACTGCCATTGGCACGGATTTCTTTTGGGCTCGTATCCACCAGGAAAGGCGTAATACGCTCCCACTGCCAATTGTAATTTATTGTTTGTGATGACTGGTAAACAGCAAAGGCTAGAACAGCCAAAATGGCTGCAAAAATACCGTGCCAAAGCCATCGATTTGAGTTCCTAAGCATATACATCTTCCATTAGGAGCACTGAAACGTGTCTGAAAAGCGAAAGGCTGTGGCCAAGCAAACACCCGGCCACAAAAAGATCATTATTGAACTTGGCTTAGCCAACTATCGTTCTTGAACCACTTATCATAAATGCGATCGTAACTACCATCACCTTTAATTTGACGTAAGAAGTTGTTTAAAAAGTTCAACATATCCATATCCCCTTGAGCGATGGCCCAGCCCAAAGGTTCAAACGTAAATGGTTGTTCAAGGTGAACCACTTTACCTGCATTTTGCGAAGCATAGATTGCATTGAATGGCATATCATAAATGAACGCATCCGCTTTACCGTTCGCCACTTCTAATACAGCATCAGCTTGTGTTTCAAATACATTTAACTTGGCTTTGCTGATCATACGCTTGATAGCTTGCTCGCCAGTGGTACCCAATTTTGTTGCAATGGTGTATTTGCTGTTGTTCAAATCTCTATAGCTGGACACTTTTCCTTCCAGCTCAGGGTTTAGCAAAATACTTTGGCCAACAACGATATAAGGGTCGGCAAAGTTAACACGCATATTACGCTTGGCATTGATGGTCATACCGGCATTAATTAGGTGACACTTACCCGTTAAGAGGGTTGGAATAATACCGTCCCAGGCCGTGTTTACCGGTACATATTTAACGCCCATCTGGCGAGCCATTATTTTGCCGATATCGATATCAAAACCGATGTATGAGCCGTTTTTGCTTTTCATTTCAAATGGCATGTAACCGGCATCAAAGCACACCCGAAGCTCACCTGATTTTGCAATATCGTCGAGAATGGGTCCGGCCGAAACGGTCGAGGAAGCTGTCATCAAAGCCATAGCTGCGACAAAACCACTGAATAACTTGCGCATAGACATCCTTGTATCCTTTATTATTGGTGAATTGGCTTGTATCAAGCTGATACAGGGTTGTTTATAGCAAATAAAATATCATCAACTCAAATGGATGAGTTGCCAGACCAATAAAAAGGCACAAAAAGAGAATAACCATGCAGACAATTGATTTGATAGTGCAAGCGTATCCAGATAGATCAACTGGCAACCCCAAGACAAACTGAATTAAACATCCAAAATATTATCAAAACTGAAATTTAACAAAAATGTTCATTTTTTTGACATTCGATTTGTATTACGGCTCGCCAGCTCTTTAACCTAACCACCCATTGTCTTACTAAAATTGTGCATATCAACGAGGCTGCTGTGGAAAATATCCTTTCTCAATTCTAATTGCTGGTCATCAAACTGTACGCCGACTTGACATTGACCAGAACCAGCCTGAATGGTTACAGCCAGCCCCTCAAGTTGCCCTTTTAGATGCGGTGAAAGCGAGAAAATAATTGTGATTTGACTCCCTTCACTAATAGGCGAGGGCTGCTGCCCTGTTATTAAGCGACAGCCTGAGATGGAAAAGTCCAGCATTTTGGCTGGAATTTTGTGCCCGCCAAACTTGAGGTATACATCATATTCGGTCTCAATTCGAGGTTGCCTGCGAATGCTATGGCTCGCGATATTTGCAGGCATATCAAGCGATAGCATTTTAATGGGGTTATAAGCTATTGCGTTAACCCTTGTTTTGAAAGCCACAATATCGCGAAGGCTTGTATCTGTAATCGCTCGAACTATAACTTCAGCATTTTCAAGATAGATTTTCTCAAACTCAGTATCGCGGCTGGTTGGGTATTCGATCAATATAAACTCATTTATCTTGTAACCAATTAACCGTGATGTCGCTAATGATTTTTTGCCATTGGGGAGGTTCACCTCAACCTGCAAACGCACACCAATATGCATTAGTTTTAGTGGTTCAATATTATTCTCTGGTTTAACTGTCTTCATATTCTATTGCTAATTTTCTTTAGGGCGCATACCACCAGAGCATCATCGCATCCAGGCTATTCCCGAGACTCATGCAGCCTATAGTAATGCAATTGGCATTATATCCCAAATAACACATCACTTAGGGTTTTCTAACTTCCATATGACAGATATATCTCTCGCGCATGATAAGATGCACTTTTTTAAGTTAGTGCTCCGGCGGAGAAAAGATCAAATGGGCAGCATTTTAAACACCAAAATTCCGTCGCTAATTTTGCTCCTCCCTAGCTCATTATTTGCCTTTGTTTTGGTGTATTACCCGTCGGTAAGGGCTATTGAATCGCAGAGCGTTTACTAACAAGGCCCAGTCGTTAGTTCAACACAAAGGCCAGGCGACGAAACAAATCAGTATCATTATTTTTGATATTGACCACTTCAAACAGGTGAATGATAGCCATGGGCACCTTTTAGGTGACCATGTACTGACTAAAGTTGCTAGTACAGTCAACTCAACACTACAAAAACGGATTCTATTGCCCGGCTTGGTGGTGAAGAGTTTGTGATCCTTCTTGACGATACAGATAGCAAGGACGCCACGCTAATTGCGGAAAAGATCCGAACAAACATCGAGAAGATGGCGATCCCCCACAATCAACAAGAAGTAAGATGCACAGTCAGTCTTGGGGTGGTTAGTAACAACGCGGAAGGTGTTGAAATAGATACACTTATAGAACGAGCGGACATATTACTCTATGAAGCCAAAGCTGCGGGAAGAAACTGCTGGTGAGTTGCAGGCTAATAGGTCAGCTATTTTTACAGGCTTAGTGTCTATACTTAGAACGGTCATCGCACAGGAGACTCCACTAACGGCTTCCCTATACCGTCAAGCATAGTCTCGTAATGCAATGTGACCTAAGTGACATAACTGCGAAAAGACGGAGCTAGCATGAAAGACCAGCTTAATGAAAAGATTTCTCAATCTCGTGAAAAAATCCGGGAAATAACCAAAGAAATTGAGAACAAATCAGAGGGGTTTTCAGAAAACACCAAGCAAGTGTGGCAACACGCCAAGGATCGACTTTCTGAGATTAACGATAAACTTGGTGAAGCCTCCAATCATCTTGCCGGCAAGACTGATGAAGCAGCCCTGCAGGCCCATCTGGCAGCTATGGAAGCACACGACAAATGGCAAAATATCAGCGAATCTTTTGAAAAACTCGCTAACAAGACGACTAGCCAGGCAAAAACTGAACTTGACCACGCTGCTCTGCAAAGTCACCTAGCCAAAATGGATGCTGGAGACTTTATGGAAAGAACAGGTAATAACATTACCCATAATTTCAATATGTCGAGAAATAAGGTTGAACAGACAACCGTTACCTCAATCAAGGAAATGGAAGGATATTTTAGCCGGATAGCCAAGAGCTTTCGTCATAATACTTAGAACTATTCAACTCTAGATGCCTGTCACTTAGTTAAAGGTTTTCATTTCGAAAGAGCACTGCAATAGGCAACCAATAGATTAACCTAAATGGTCAGCGTAACGCTGACCATATTCTTCCGTTCCAAATCTGCTGTCAGATATTTAAACGATTGACTTCAAAAAAGATTTATACTTATCAAACCGTTTATAATACAAGCTCAATGGTACCTTCCCCTGCCCTAACGGCATGCAACAATTTGTGAAATCGAACTTTCAGGCTCTCTGATCACGCCCTCAAACTGATGGAGGATTTGCCACCCAGCAAACTCTTCCACTAGTTCATTTTCTTGCAGCAAAAAGTCGGGGTTACGAGGCCTTCCGTACGCTCTTTGCCCTACATTGAACGTTTCATACACCACCACCCCCGAACATGTGATACTGGCTTTGATTGCCTCAAATAGTGGCCTATGTAAATAGCGAAATACCATAACGGCGCCAAATGTTTTATCAGCCAATGGTGTACCATTTTCAAGATCAACCAGCCACGTTTTTGCTGGGAGTTGCTCTGCCTGGATGATTTGCTCAATCTGACTTAGCTTTTCACCGTCTTGATCGGCGAACACAACAGGAAGCCCCTGTCGGGCCAGATACAATCCGTTACGGCCACTCCCACACGCTAAGTCTAAGATTTCACCTTGCTTAGAAGCTTGTATCAGCTCACTTGAAAACTTCTCCACCAGCACGGAGTGCGCTACCTGTTCACCATGAATTGCCATATCACTACTAACCTTTCATTTGCCTTCTTGGCTAAAGAATATTCAATTTGCTATAAAGAAGACACCAAAAATAACAATTCCCGCCATAACTTCTCTTTAAACTGATGGTGGTTGTTTCCTGTCGCCTCTCATATCAAACGCCACACAACCAACTTCATATTATTTTCATTGTATTAGCTCTTTCTAGCATATACAGCTGCTCATAGGTCGCTATAGGCTTGATATGGATCAAATCCTCTCCGGTTAACAAGTTGTTAATCACAAACTTAACACTTAACAATACCAATTATTGCATTATCCATATATGTTTATGACCTCAACCTTTTATGGTCAATACAAGATTTAAAGCAGAGTATCGGAATAACAGGATGCAAAATAAAATTAAATTCCTGAGTTTGTTGTTCATTGGACTATTAAACACCTCAACGGCTCATGCCTTTCAGGACGCGTATGGAGCTCCCATAGCCTGGGAAGGCCAATGGAGAGTCGTTAACTACTGGGCAGAATGGTGTGGCCCATGCCGCCGTGAAATCCCTGAATTTAACGAATTAGCCAAAGAGCTAGAGGAAGAGCAAGTACTTGTTGTCGGGATTAACTATGACAATTTGAATAATAACAACCTTGTTCAGACATTAGAAAGTTTGGACATTCAATTCCCTGTGCTGGATACAAACTCGTTAAAGAAAATCCGCTTGCCTCAGCCAATGGTTTTACCTACAACCTATATTCTCACTTCAGATGGAAATATAGCCGGCACCCTTGTGGGTGAGCAAACACAACAGAGCATCCGCAATACATTATATAAACTGCAAGACTCTGTTAAGTCAAAAACTGAAATATAATATGCAATCAGTACCAATATCTAACTAACTATAAAAAGCTAAATCAACCATTATTTTAAGGACAACATATGAAGCGCCTGATCAGCTCAGTGGGCCTACCATTGCTATTTTTATCCGCATGCGCCACTCAGCCTCAACAACCCCAGGTTGCTACGCTTGCTAGCCCTGCGAGTTTGAACAGCAGTCTTTCCAGGTTATTTACCAGTAACACGGGTGAGGTTTACCTGTCATGGGTAGAGGAAAATACCAGTACTAACACCAGCCAGCTACTGTATTCCACCCTGAATGATGGCCAGTGGAGTACACCTATTCCTGTTGCTTCGGGAAATGACTGGTTTGTTAACTGGGCTGACTTTCCGTCACTCATTGCTGATGATGATCGCTTAACAGCGCATTGGCTACAAAAACGTGCCGGCGGTAAATATGACTACGATGTCAAAGTATCATTCTCCAACAATAACGGCCGAGAATGGAATGAGCCAATGACCCCGCACAAAGACGGTGTCAGCGCTGAGCATGGCTTTGTGAGCATGTTACCGATGACTAACCAGCAGACCTTCATCACATGGTTAGACGGGCGTTTTACCAAAACCGGGCATGGTGAAGACAGCCATTCTCATGGACATGGCGGTGGAGCGATGACTCTCCGTGCCGGCATATTCGATAGCCAAAGTAATACCGTAGATGAATGGGAATTAGACCACCGCGTCTGCGACTGCTGCCAAACCAGTGCCGCCATGACCAGCAAGGGGCCAATTGTCGCCTTCCGTGACCGCTCTGAGCAAGAGATCCGCGATATCTCCGTCGTGCGTTATGTTGCTAATCAGTGGACTAAGCCTACTGCCGTGCATAACGACAACTGGAAAATCGAGGGGTGCCCGGTAAACGGCCCAGCTATTACTGCAGATGATGAACAGGTTGCCGTTGCCTGGTTTACAATGAGTGACAATGTTCCTCAGGTGAAATTGGCGTTCTCTCAAAACTCAGGAGAAAGCTTTAACGCGCCTGCGATAGTGAGCAAAGGCAAAACCATGGGGCGTGTAGGTGTCGCAACCCTTGATTCTGGCGACATTGTAGTAAGCTGGATGGATAATGTAGGCGAGCTTGCACAAGTTATGGCGGCTAAATATAGTCCTGCAGGAGAGTTACTTAACAAGGTAACAGTGGCTGAAATTCAAGCTGCACGCTCAACAGGCTTCCCTTCTATTACTGCTTCAGGTGGCGAAGTCTATCTATCCTGGACTCAAGTTGGTGAATCAAATCAAGTAAGAACAGCCCGCGTATTGCTATAGTTCACGATGGTCTAAACCCTATCCCCCTAATCAAAAGCGACGGCCAAGCATCGTCGCTTTTGATAGTACACACCAACTCATGACTATCTAGCGTTTTAATTTCCCTTAGCAAATACAAGTATCAGCTCCCTGCCCTATCTGCTGGATGGTTTACGCCATCACTGATCGGAATGTTATCAATATCAAACGGATTCACCCCTTCTAGGCAGCCTATATTGTAACCGTACTGCTGAGGGTTTGAGCGGCGTTGGTGGTGGGTGTAAATACCGCAGTTCGAGCAAAAATAATGCTTGGCTGTATTGGTATTGAATTGATACAGTTTCAAGACACCCTTACCTTGAAGGATCTTAATACCCGACAACAGCACTGAGCCGACGATAACTCCCTTCCTGCGGCAAATCGAGCAATCACATCGTCTAGGGTCTTCGATACCATTGGGTAACGTTAGTTCCAGTACAACAGCTCCACAGTGGCATGACGCTTTGTGTTTCAGCTGTATATCGGTGTCACCTACTTTCTTGAGCATATTCTTTCCCTTCCTTGGATACACTTAGCCGAGACAAAAAAACATCATACACAGGTATGATGAATTCAGTTACAACCGCGAAAGCTCATTGACTCGTAAGAGTACATGGCTTCTAACTCTACAAGGTGTTAACAAAGATCCCGCATAATAATTTCATACTCTTCCTTGGCATCATCGATTAACTGGGTAAGATCCCTTGCATCGCTACAAGAGAGATCAATATGCCATAGGGTGTGTGTGGGTTTACAGTGCTCTACACAGTCTAAGCCCGTTATTTTACCATGCGTTGAAAAGCATAAATCGTCGAATTCAGCCTCTAGTTTTTTGTGTTCCTCCTCAATTTCTACTGATAAAACGCCTGTAGGATTAACAGCGAGATGCGCATGGTGATGTGTTTTCCCAGCAAGAGTATATGAGCGATGTTTAGCGTACATTTATCCTGTCCCTGATCTCTATTAGCAAATCCAGTTAAAGTATAGATTGCTGTGCATCATTTTGAGCCCTCATTTTTAACTGTTTTGTTCGATCAAATACAAGTGGTTCCCAAAGGCATCGCTGGCCAATATCACTGTCCACGGGTTACAAATAATATTCTTTAATTTCAATCAATAATGAATATTAATCAGTAGGGGAGCGGTGAAAAAACCTTCCGTAGCAGAGCGTTAACCTACTGGCATCCAAAAGCGGCAAGGTTCACCTTTTGGGGCCATAATTATAGTTCATTCGAAGCCGATAAAGGCTTCAATTGTTGATTGGAGCCTCGGCCCAATTAGGAGCTTCACTGATGAGGAAATTATCGATTATCTCAACCCTTGCTTTGGTCACTGTTGCAGCATCTCCGGTTTACGCAGCTAGCACCGAGTGGTTTGTAGGTGCAGGTGTCGGTTATCAGGAAGACAACATCAAAGGAGAGTTTGAAAAGAATGGTGAAGACGGTACTTACCAGTTACGTGGTGGTGCCATTGTTAATGACCATCACCGTCTAATGGGTACTTATAGTTACATGGATAAGTCTTCGCAAGACTTGTTCCTAGCATCGTATGACTACCTTCACCCTGTAGCAAAACGCGTTGATATATATGCAGGTATCTCTGCAGGTTGGGCAGACAGCGAAATCCAAGGTAGTAGTTCAACTGACTTTGCCTGGGGCGGCCAGGTAGGTGCGATATATGAGATCAACAAAAAATGGTCGACAGATCTAACCTATCGTTACATCGATCAAAATTATGATAAAAACAACACCAAAATCGATTACTCACAGCAAATTATATTGTCATTGGATTATAAGTTCTAATCACATTGATTCATGATGTCACTGTTTGAAAGAGGATGCTTTATCCTCTTTCTTTTGGTTGGTAGTAACCTATACCGAAGCCGCATTGCATTTATGTCGCCATCATGAGTACCATTCAAATATTCGCCACCACAACTCTCAATAACTTTTCTCGATGCTAGGTTTGTTTCTGCACAGGTAATGATTACACCAGTGTTTAGTTGATTGGTCTGAATCCAAGTAAGTAAATACCTGGCAATCCCACGCCCCCATTCTGACGGCCTGGTTTCATAACCTACATGTCCAATAACATGCTCTATATAGTCATTTGTAGTATGGCGTAGCCGTATAGCACCCAGGATACGCCCTTCACTAATACAAAAAAATGTTGTCGAAGGCACCCATCCTGGTGGCAAATTCCGGCCATGGGAGTAATCGATAATTTTTTGAAGGTAGACATATGGTGCATTCACTGCATCGGCATAATGGCTAATTCCTGCTCGATAGCATTCACAAACGTATTCACTGTATTGCTCAATAATATCTAACGAGGCTGGTACTACTTTCATCACATATCCTTGTGTCTTGAGTAACTGTCTAATCACTGCCAGGTACCAAGAGACCTGGTATTTCGAGCCAATGAGTTTATTTGTTTTTGTACACCAACATCCAGAACATCAGACTAATTCTCTATTTTCATATGACGCCAGTCAAATTATTGGGTTTCGTAGGTACCGTGACTTGAAGTTTATCCCAATGAGTGGAATTCTAAACCTCATGAAGGTGGCTAGATCAAGTAATATTTCCTAGCTCAGCTGATAGGTGAGTACACGCTATTCCGACTTTTGATAAAAAATTTCTGATTGATTCCCACTACGGTGTGGTGATCCACCGGAACTTCAAACCCCTATATGCCGATGATAACTACGCTCGGTTCTTTGGACGTGAGTCCGGAGAAGAGATGCTTTCCCTCAACAGCCTACTGGACCTGATTGCCCCTAACGAACGTAGCAATGTAATCAGGGCCTATGATGCCATCATGGCCGGGAGGGAAAAGCCGGGGATTCAGACCTATAGAAATATCGATAATGAAGGTAACGAGTTTATTGTATTAACTGTCGACCACGTAATTAACTGGCTAGATGAGCCAGCCATGCAAACTACAGTGATGGATCTCACTAACCAGGTCGATACCCTAAAGAAACTTCAGGCCAGCGAAGAGCGATACCGAGAACTGGTTGACGGCTCGATACAGGGAATTTTGGTCCACCACAACTTCAAGCCGTTATTCTGCAACAAAGCCTACGCACAAATTCTGGGGTATGAAAATGAACACGCCTTAACGGCCATTGATTCCGTTCTGCCGCTTTACGATCCCGCCTTTCACCAAAAAGCACTGCAGAATAACCAAGTGCTTGTCAGTGGCCAGAAAACATCAGTCAAGTCCGAAGCTAAGTTCATCCGAGCCGACGGTACCGTCGTTTGGCTGGGGTTACTAGCCCGCCCAATTCGTTGGAACGGTAAACAAGTGGTGCAAGTAACAACAATGGATATCACCCAGCAGCACCAGCTTCGCGAGCAGCTTGAGCACCGAGCCAACTATGATGTCCTTACCAACCTCTTCAATCGGCGGGCACTCACTGAGTTACTTGAGCGGCAAATCACTAACCACCAAACTCACGCTTTGCCATTATGCTGTGTATTGATTGATATCGATAACTTCAAATCCATTAACGATCAATACGGCCACCATACCGGCGATGAGGTGTTGAAGCTATTCGCTGAAACCTGCCGGAACAGCATCCGCCACAGCGACTTTGTAGGTCGCTGGGGCGGGGAGGAATTTGTCCTGCTGCTTCCAGGTACCCACATTGAACAAGCGAAGCATATCGCACACCGCCTCGGCAAGGACATTGCCAAACTCAAAGTACCTACCGGCAGCAACCAGATCAGTTTTACCATCAGTATGGGAATCGCTGCAATAGCAGGAAATGATGACACGATCGATCACCTACTAACCCGAGCCGATGAAGCGCTCTACCTGGCAAAACAGCGCGGAAAAAACCAAGCCATTGTAGCAGGTGAATAATACCAAAATGGCTCATGCCACCTCACCACACGACTAGCCCTTAAGCTGTTTTTTCAACAGTGCTATCAAGCTGATAACATTCGGCATCCTGGCGAAGCTTGCGGTACTTGCCCACTAACTCATTTTTTCCCAACACTTCATCACCGAAAAAGAATGCATCACCTGCTTGCAGCTGTTCAAAATGCTTTTCAATTAGCTGCAGCACTAAGTCTGCTTTTTTAAGCGTATATGGCGAGCAAGATTGGCCATGCAAATCATCTAATAAATCCAATACATTTGAACGGTAGCTTTCAATCAAATACAGTGTCTGTAGGGCTTCCTCATCAGCAAGCGCCTGCTCCCAGCATTTATTGATGGTCTGCTGACGGGCGATCACCGCCTCACCGGCACCAAGTTCAACCAACCTTTGTAACTTGTACTGATAGGCAGCTAAAGCACACTGCTTCTCATCGCGGTATAGTTCAAACAAGGCATCTTCTGTTAAGCCAAGCGGGTTTTTCAGCAAATAATCAAACAGGAAACGGGTTTCAAATCGCTCAACGCCATGGAAGAGAGGAGTCGCCAGGCCGTTGCTATTAAAATCCGACAGGGGATCAAACGAGTACATGTACCCAAAATCAAATAGCTTTATCTCCCCCTGGCTATTGAGCAAAATATTACCCGGACAAAAATCCCATTCAAACAAACCATTGAGTTCCAGGTTAACGATGGCGGTAAAAATCTGCTGAAATACATCGCGATCCAAGTTTGCCAAAGGCTCCCCTTCAACCCATGGAGAAAGCATAATGCCGTCTGTGTAGGAGGCATACTGAGTATCAACAATATGGCTGAAGCTCTCAGGGTACTTCTGCTTCAGAACACTGAGA
Organism: Photobacterium sp. HL06; assembly: GCF_059552575.1. Lineage (NCBI taxonomy): Bacteria > Pseudomonadati > Pseudomonadota > Gammaproteobacteria > Vibrionales > Vibrionaceae > Photobacterium > Photobacterium sp. HL06. Next base: position 1,536,830 of record NZ_CM183914.1, on the reverse strand, counting down.
TCCCGCCGACGTTGAACTTCATTCAGAAACGACGTTTGACCGTCAACATTGTTAACCAAACTTACGGCCCTTTTCTGCTTTAAAGTCCAATGTTGATCACCAATTCTCAGGTGGTAAACCACCGCCGTCAGGCCAGAATTGAATGTTTCCACCACATAGTCTGATTCTGCTGTTGTGGCTTTAAGTTGTTCAACAGTGATAGGGACGCCCTGCAAGGTTCCTATTTCAATGTTCTGCCCACTTTCGACAAAGGCTAACTGTGCTTGCTGGCGTTCCTGTTCCATTCTCTTACTTCCCTTAAATTACTAGGTAACAACAAATAGTGAATATATAGAGAGTGATGCCTTACAAACCGTGATGGAAATATTACTTTTTGACTCTGACGTTTCTTTATTCTATCCGCCAAATTGTCGAGTTACTTTACATATAGAACTTTATTTGACGCTAAGTGATTGATTTATTTATATGGCACTATCTTTGCTTAGTTGATTAGGAAATTTATATTTTTATTAAGTTCCCAAAAAATGATTAAAAATCCAAACGGGTTTCGACTTGAACAGGGGTTAACTATGAGTTTGCAGAAAATAAAAAGTGTCGCAGCTATCGGCTTACTTGCCTGCGGGTTAAGTTCATTCAATGCCAATGCTTTCATTCTTCAAGGTGGTTCATGGGGAGACGGAAGCCCAGGAACAACAGTCACATGGAGCTTAATGCCTACAGGCACCTCTTGTGCCGCTGAGTTTGTAGGCTGTACTATTACCAGTATTACTGATTTTATGCCCACAGGTGCTGTTACTGAAATTGTGAACGCTTTTGCGGCCTGGAGCGCAGTTGCCGATATAACCTTTAACCAGGTTGCTGATGATGGTGCCGCTTTTAATGCAGCGACAACATCCGGAGATATCCGCATTGGAGGACATGCCTTTGATGGAGCCGGGGGGACCTTGGCCCATGGTTTTTTCCCGCCGCCAAATGGTGCTACCGCCGCAGGTGATATCCATTTTGATACCGCTGATACGTGGAAAATCGGGTTTGGCGGTGCTGGCTTCGACATTTTTCAGGTAATGGCACATGAAATAGGCCATGCGATAGGTTTAGATCATACCGGCGCAAGTGGCTCCTTATTGGAACCATTTTACTCAGAAGCTTTTAGTGGCCCGCAGGCGGATGATATCGCAGGTGCCCAAGCCATATATGGGGCACCACAAGATGTATTTGAACCTGATACTACATTATTAATGATGCTAAGTTTTGCTATGCTTGCTATATCGTTGAAACGCAGACAGCATGATTGATGCATTGGAGTGAACACAGATGCGAATTGGCCTAATAATACTATTACTCTTCAGTGGGCAAGTTATGGCTTATTGGGCACCTAAATCCAACTCACAATTAATTTGTGAGTCGGAGTATATTGTTTACGGAGACTTTAGCTCTGCGCCAAGAGATATTAATCTCATACATGATGGTATTTACCTGTCATTCATTAACATTCAAGCTGTGCTGCTGTCTCCAGACCATGCTAAAAGCAATGAAAGCTCCCGATGGCTTGCCTTCCAAGTGCCTAATCCAAATGCACCGATAAGCAGCGATATGCTGTTCTTCAAAGAGGGGCAAAAAGGGCTCTGGTTTTTAAAAGGTGCTGTAAATACATCAGATTATTTTATTGTTAATCATCCGGCACAATTTAAGGCAATGGAGCTAGAGAGCCCTGAATATAACAAATGGATGAAACGCTTAGCTGCTAACTCATGCCGCAAACCATCATAATAATTAGTATTCTGATGGTTTGCGTTCATAAACCTATCGCGACAATAGCCGTCACATTCTATAGGGTTACCCAGGCCGGTATCAACAAATGTAGCCTAGCTGTCTTGAAGTATGCATGTACGGTTCCTGCCTTGATGTTTAGCACGGTACAGGGCAACATCCGCCCGTGAAATCAAGGTTTCCAGCGAATCCCCAGGCTGACGTAAAGCTACCCCAAAGCTCGCTGTCACTACTCTTCCTTTTTCAAGACCATCCCACTGCAGGCTTTCTATTTGCTGGCGAAGCCTTTCTGCAAAAGCAAGCGCACCTTCTAGCCCGAGTTGAGAGAAAATCACGAACTCCTCACCACCGAGTCGGATTGGAATATCGGCATTGCGGCAATTATTCAAAATTGTTGATGCTACACCTTGTAGTACAACATCCCCCTGGCTGTGCCCGTAGGTATCATTAATACTCTTAAAATGATCAATATCCACCATAACAGCAACCATATTGGAGCCAGTGTCCCTATCTTGTTGATCAAACAATTTCTGAACAACATCCTTCATATAGATTCGGGTGTACAAATTCGTTAACGGATCACGTATTGAACGCTGGTAGATTTTTTCTCGTTCTTTTTCCATATCACGATAGATCATTTCCCTTTCAATCGAGATCTGCAGCGGCAAGTGCATCTGTTCAACCACACGCTGAATTTTCTCTTGATCGCTGTTGTGATCTTCTAGACTTATCAAAATAACAGCCTGGGCACTCCCTTCATCTGGCAAAATAAGTGGAATAAGCAAGCTCTCACAAATAACCCCGTCAACTTCCAGCTGTGTGATCTCATACCGCTCGCTACGCGCCTCCTTGCCCGGCTCCTCTTTTGCTTCAAAGATCTGAGTAACCATAGCTGGCATTTTGGCGATAGTATGACCACGGTAATGATTTGTCTCGGCAAAATGGAGCATATCGCCATCCGTATCACGGACATAAAAGTCTAAGCTATTTATCGCTATTTCACCTTGAATTAGCTTAAACAATGCTGCCGCAATTTCTCTAAAATCACGATAGATCGTCATCGTTTTGGTGATGTTTTTGAGTGTTTCGTTAAACTTGGCCAGCTTGACGAAATCTGTCGTCCCCCGAAGTAGCAAATACAAACCACAGTCAAGAGACTTAAGTCCATCAATCATATAAGGGATCAACGACTTTGGAATGATTGACCCATGCTGGGGAGCAATCATCTCCATTGGATATTGTTCTATCTCGTTGAGTACATATTGCAAAATATCATTACTTGGAATGTAGTGCTGATGAAATGGCTTCATACACTCCAGATAGCTTTCATCCTTGGCAAACAGAGCAAACTCTTCAGTGAGGCCACCAAAAATATCGCTTGAAAACATAATTCCAGATTTGGGATCAAATGTGGTAAATGCCCCGGGGAAATGCGCATAAGGTGTAAAACAAAAACTCAACGTGCGATCGTCTAACGCGAGCTGCCAGTCATTGTCTTCGATCAGCCAAAACGGGATCCCGAAATCATAATGCTTGAGCAGCATCTTCGTTCGCCAGTGGGTCACAATCACTGCATCATCACGACAGAGAAGCTGGTCAATTAACTGAATTGCGCCCGTTATATCCGGATCCTGATGCTGGCAGACAAAATACTTGATTGAAGTGAACGGGACGACCTCGTTAATTTTTCTTAGCGTATTCGCAAAGGTGAGCTTTGAACCGGGGTCGATCAGTATTGATTGTTCACCCTGCTCAATAAGATAAACATGACACTGAAACGGGTCTCCCTCCTGGACATGCCCCACCCACCACACACGCGGTGCTAACTCAATTGCATGATTCGTATCGAAATTTTCTAATTTTTCTTCTAGACCCGTCATCTAGGTGGTCCTCAGTAGCAGTAATGTTCTCAATCCGGGCACATCATCAAGCATTCGAAGCTCGAATAGATTGATATAAATCATCATACCTTTTTATGCGCTTGCTAACAGTACAGTTAAACTCAAGATTGCTACTGGGAATGCCTGGATGTAGTCACTGTATGTATATCACTCACAACAACATCTATAAATACTCCACCCAACATGAGACAGCGTGCACAATATAAGTATCTAAAACCTTGAAACAGTTAGTAATATTTTCATCACTTAAGACCAATATCTCTATTAAACTTTCCATCTATTAAATGCCCTACCCCTTACGATCTTACATTCACGTACATTTATCGACTTCTGCCTTACAAGTGCTTACGCGGCACGTGTTTATTAACACCGCAATATCCCATTTAATATCACCATATTAATTTGAAAGACAAGTTCACCTATTTTCACTTTTTATCCACATCGTAGTCCCTACAATCCCTACGCTATCGGACTCACATTTTCTATGGACTGCACAACACAAACTGAGATGAATATGAAACCAGGAAAAACAGGGATAACCCATATAACTCACGCAACCGGTTCTGACTGACATGAACTAAGTGGGCGCGCAAAAGATATGGGATCAGCAGCAGTTTAGAAAACGTTAAAATTGGATTGATAATCTCGAACCCAGTATTCCTTATTGCCGCTTTTATTTTTATTTTTATTTTTATTTTTATTTTTAACCTTTTCAGCTGGCCATATTTTTCTCGACCTTTTTTTGCACTCCTCCTTATTTTGTCGAGTATGGTTAGCTACGCCATGTACAACTATGGCGTCATTTTTGACTACGGTATGATTGAAAACATTTTTGAAACTGAGGCTTATAACGCAGAAATGGATTTGTTTTATCAATGTCGTAACTAGCCTTCTCTTCCATGAAAAGGCGATTTTGCGACAACAAGGTCGTCTTTTTATTAGCGCTTCTGCACTCCGTGGAAAGCAAAGCGACTAAACTCGTTGCCGTCTTCAGTCACGGCTTTGTACTTCACTGATCTTGAGTGATTCAAGGAAAGCGGTACAAATACACGACCACTGTCATCTGTCTGGAACGTACTCCGGACTTGAGGCTGGTTTTCTATTGAAACTGTCGCGTTCGCTGACGGCTGACCGCCATCAGTAACAGTAACCCAGGCACCATTTTGCGTATCGGTAATACTGATATCGGCAAATGACATTGAAGAGAATGCAAGCATTACAGATGACAGTACAATATTTACTTTTTTCATTTTGATTTCTCCATCATTTAATTTTACCGCTGTTATTACCTTCAACTTGCTAGGCAAGTAGCACTTACTGTGCAGAAGAAGCAATCAACTTGTTACAAATAATAGCGCTCTGTAGGTAAACCAAAGTTGAACGAATATAAAGTTAAGTAAAGAATGATGCGGGTTATGTTTGTATATCTATAGAGTACCAATCGACACTACGATTTAGCCGATTGGCATTATAGAGTTCCACCCAACAAATTTGCCTACGTAGGATTAATTTAGGCCCAGTTTACTGAGTAGCTTTTTCCAAACTGGTGTTTGCTTCTGAGAGGCAACCATTCCCTGTTCAACTTTCTTTTCACCCAAGGAGAGGCTTTCCAGATCAGATTTAGCTTCCGCAATAGCTTTCTCAGCCATTTCAGGACCCATTGCCAACGCTTCGCTATAAACGACTTCGACATCGGTCATTCCAATAAACCCGAGTACCGTCTTCAGATATGGGATCATCACATCAGTCGGACCGTCTTTGTGCATACCGCCACGTGTTGTAACAACCACCACCTTCTTATCTTTGATCAAACCAACCGGGCCAGTTTCGGTATAGCTAAAAGTAACGCCGGCGCGGGCAACCAGATCAATCCAGTTTTTGAGCTGGGTCGGAATATGGAAGTTATACATAGGCGCTGCGATAACAAGAGTATCGTGCGCTTTCAATTCTTCGATAAGCAGATCAGACTGTGCAACCACCTCTTTTTGACGCTGCGACAAATCATCACCACCACGCAGGCCACCAGCAATTTCGCCGTCCAGAACAGGTAGAGGTTGCGCAGCCAAATCACGCACTGTAACCGTAGAAACGTTGCTGCCCCAAGAAGAAACTAGGTGGTCAATGAGGCCGTTAGATTGAGAGTAGTCACCAAGAATGCTTGATTTCAGAACGAGAACTTTAGACATATTGCTATCCTTACTAGGTTCAATGCTTTTCGCTGTTGAAGTAACTATAGGGATAGCGCCCAGATCAAGATAGCGTAAAAATTAGCTGTAGTTATTCGAATTTTTCGAAGAGCCAAATTGCAATCAATGAAGATAAAAAATACTTATATAACAATATGATAGATATTAGCTGTAAACTTAATCATATTTCAAGGGTTCTTAAATTCATAAAGTTAAACAATTCATTTAAATAAATTGCCTAAGGTATGGTTGTAATATGGGAGTGCGCAAAGAGCACAACGATAAGGTAACTATCCTAGTTGGCCATCAGTTTGAATTGATATGTAACTGGAACAAAAAAGCCCCAGCATTTCTGCTGGGGCTTTTCGAGATGTGGAGGCGCGTCCCGGAGTCGAACCGAGGTCCACGGATTTGCAATCCGCTGCATAGCCACTCTGCCAACGCGCCTTATATTTAGATGGTGCCCCGGGCCGGACTTGAACCGGCACAACGCGAACGTCGAGGGATTTTAAATCCCTTGTGTCTACCAATTCCACCACCAGGGCACGCAATGCTTGATTGCGGTGCTCGTAACTGATTTAAGTTAGACACCATCTTTAATACCGACACTTCAAAACTAGAAGTATCAATACCGCAAAATTCTTTTTCTCTGAACCATGTTGTCCTGAGAACGAGGCGTACTTTAACTGATTTAAATTGTGAGTCAACAGGAAGTTTTATCCTTTTCACTCAACTGCTTAAAAAGCGATCTCCAGTTATAGTTTCCATTCAAAACGGATAAAAATAGCGCATAACCAAATTTTAACTCTGCGGAGGCATCACGTTATTACTGGTGAATATGGTTCGATGTCAGTACAAGAAGCTAACGCTACATATAGCCTTGTAATTGGTAACGGGGAGAAGCCGTAACATCAAGCCTCTCCCCCTCACCTATCTAATGCTCAACAACCATCAACCGATTCAAATCCTAGTCAACGGCATAAGCTATCACCAGATTATTGACTATTGATCACTGCAACGTGTTCAACACTGCCTGAATCAACCCCGCACAAGCTGGCGCTAATCGGCATAATTGTCCAACCAGAGCCCAACGTCAGTTCAATGCTTTCGTCACTTTGGCAACTAGGATCTTGCAAGCGCTCAGACATCAAACTAGCCTGCAGATCTTTGCTGTATTGAGGTTCAACATCAGCACTCCCAAATGTATCGATACCATCAAATTGCCACCACTGCCGTTCATCATCCAGCGCCTGAATAAAGGCCAATTCACCTGCTATCAGTGCCGGGGGTTGGCATTCAACCCCGACCCAGCTACACGCAGTTAGCGACAGTGAAGATGCAATCAAAAAATAGTCAATGATATTCATTAGTTAGCCTCAATCATCTCATCAGGCACAACATCAGATTTTGCTGCTTGTCCACTTTTCAACGAAGCTCTTCCCAGGTACTTGCGTATCAGCACATAAAACACTGGGGTGAGTAGCAAGCCGAAAATAGTGACACCAATCATTCCGGAGAACACAGCAACCCCCATCGCCTGGCGCATTTCGGCACCCGCTCCTGTTGACACCACCATAGGCAGCACCCCCATGATGAAAGCAATCGACGTCATCAGAATAGGTCTTAGTCGCTGATGGCTGGCTTCAAGTATTGCCTCTCGTACGGATAGCCCTTCCTGCTCTTTTTCACGCGCAAACTCGACGATCAGGATGGCATTTTTCGTTGCCAATCCCACCAATACGATGAAGCCGATCTGAGTGAAGATATTATTGTCGCCGCCATAGATGATCACACCAGTAATCGCCGACAATAAGGTCATCGGTACAATCAAGATAATCGCCAACGGCAAGCTAAGGCTCTCGTATTGAGCTGCCAGCACCAAAAATACCAACAACACCACCAACGGGAAGATATACATTGCTGTATTGCCAGCTAGCTGCTGCTGATAGGTCAACTCTGTCCACTCATAGCTCATACCGTGTGGCAGTGTTTCAGCCAGAATTTTTTCAATTGCCGCTTGTGCCTGGCCCGTACTAAACCCTGGTGCCGGTGACGCATTCACCTCAGCGGTAGTGAAACCGTTGTAGTGCATCACGCGATCTGGACCTGCAGAATGGTTAACCGAGATAAAAGACCCCAAGGGGATCATATCGCCGTTAGCATTACGTACTTTCAACTGGGCAATCTGCTCTGGCTCTTGGCGGAAGCTGTCTTGTGATTGCACATTCACCTGATAGTTACGGCCAAACTTATTAAAGTCATTGACATACAGCGACCCTAAATTGATTTGCATGGTGGCAAAAATGTCATCCACGGAGACACCTTGCATCTTGGCCTTTTCACGATTGACGTCCACATCGATCTGAGGCGTATTCACCTGGAAGCTGGTGAAGGCGCCAGTCAGCTCCGGTGCCTGCCAGGCTTTCATGATCACTTGTTGGGTAACCGCATACAACTCCTCATAACCTAGGTTACCTTTATCTTGGATCTGCAAGCGGAAGCCACCAATATTACCCAAGCCATTTACTGGTGGTGGCGGGAAAATGGCGATAAAGGCATCTTGAATGCTTGAGAATTTGCCATTAAGCGCCCAAGCAATCGCGTTACCTGACAAGTGCTCTTCTTGGCGTTCCGCAAACGGTTTAAGGGTCACAAAAACCACCCCGGAACTAGGGCTGTTGGTAAACCCGTTAATGTTAAGCCCCGGGAAGGCAACGGATGATTCAACCCCCGGATGGTCTAGTGCAATACGGGACATCTCACGGATCACGGCTTCAGTGCGATCCAGTGATGCCGCATCAGGTAACTGGGCAAAAGCCACCAAATACTGTTTATCCTGAGAAGGCACATAACCAGTCGGCGTTTCAACAAACTGATTAGCCGTCAATACCAACAGCCCGGCATACATCACCATGACAATACCTGCACCACGGATCACCCGCTTAACGATACTGGTATAAGTATTACTCCCCCAATTAAATAAACGGTTGAAAGGCGTAAACAGCCAACGTCCAAATAACCAATCGATTACTTTGCTCAAGCCGTCCTTCGGTGCGTCTTTACTGCGCAGTAGCAATGCTGATAACGCTGGACTCAAAGTCAGCGAGTTCAATGCTGAAATCACCGTAGAAATGGTAATGGTTAAGGCAAACTGACGATAGAACTGACCGGTTAGGCCAGACATAAAGGCCGTCGGAATAAACACCGCTGCCAGCACCAAGGTGGTGGCGATGATCGGTCCCGTCACTTCCTTCATTGCACGCCGAGAGGCCGCAACTGGTGACAACCCATCATCGATATTCCGTTCAACGTTCTCCACCACCACAATTGCATCATCAACCACGATGCCAATGGCCAGCACTAAGCCAAACAGTGATAACGCGTTGAGCGAAAAACCCAAACCATGCATGATCGCGAAGGTACCAACCAAAGATACAGGTACTGCCGCTAGGGGGATGATTGCTGCGCGCCAGTTTTGCAGGAAGAGTACGACGACAACCACAACCAGCAACAAAGCTTCAAACAGCGTCTTCACCACAGCATCAATGGAACCACGAACAAATACTGTCGGATCATAGACAATCGAATAATCGACACCCTGCGGAAAAGTTTCTTTCAGCTCCGCCATTTTGGCACGCACGCCATCAGAAATTTCGATAGCATTTGAGCCTGGGCGCTGGAAAATAGGTATTGCTACCGCATGCTTGTTGTTAAGTAGCGAGCGTAATGAATAACTATTTGCACCGAGTTCAACACGTGCGACATCACTCAGGCGAACAATTTGCCCCTGTTCCCCGACTTTAATCACTATTTTGCGGAACTCTTCTTCCGTACTTAGTCGGCCTTTTAAGTTAATAAGCAGCTGAAAATTGTTCTCGGCAGTCGGTTGGGCACCTAAGCTACCGGCGGCCGCTTGTTGGTTCTGCTCACGGATCGCACTAACAACATCCATCGCTGTCATGTTACGAGCCGCCATTTTGGGCGGATCGAGCCAAATTCGCATCGAATATTCGCCCGCACCAAACAGACGAACACTACCCACCCCTTCGACACGCGCCAGCTCATCTTTCACATTGAGGTTGGCATAGTTAGACAGGTAGAGCATGTCATAGCTGTCATCAGGCGAGGTTAAGTGTACGACCATCGTCAAGTCCGGCGATGACTTTTCAGTCACCACCCCGAGGCGCTGCACTTCCTGCGGCAATCGCGGCAATGCACGGGCTACCCGATTTTGCACCAGTACCTGAGCGTCATCGATATCCGTCCCCAGCTCGAATGTAACTGTCAGGCTGAGACTACCATCAGAAGTCGCCTGCGATGACATATACAGCATGCCTTCTGTACCATTAATTGCCTGCTCCAGTGGCGTTGCCACGGTATCACCAATTACGGTTGGGTTGGCTCCCGGGTAACTCGCAGTAACCACAACTGTCGGCGGTACGACTTCAGGATATTCAGTAATGGGTAATTGAAATACGGCAATCGCCCCGGCGATCATGATCATCAACGAGATGACGCCAGCAAAAATCGGCCGTGATATAAAAAATTGAGAAAACTTCATCCTTGCTCCCCCTAACCGCGATTGCCTGAATGCTGGTCGCTAGCGGCAATTGTTACTTCCGCTTGCAATGCATCCACCCGTTGTTGCTGGCGCTGCATCTGTACCAATATTTCATCACTGGCCATCGCAGCCTCGGTAGGGTTGACCCCTGCGCCCGGTCGTACACGTTGTAATCCGCTGATCACAATCGTATCGTCAGGTAATAGGCCATCCTTAACCAAGCGTAAGCCATTATGCTTTTTCCCCAACGTAACGGGGCGGTACCGGACCTTGTTCTCGCTATCTAACACCAACACAAATTTATTGTTTAGATCGGTACCGACGGCTTTATCATCAATAAGAATGCCCTGGTAACTCGCGCTACCTGCCACTTTAATCCGGGCAAAGAGACCGGGAGTGAAACGCCCGTCACTGTTTTCAAACACTGCCCTGCCCCGGATCGTACCGGTTTGCTCGTTAACCTGGTTATCCATAAAATCAATATGGCCGGCATTGGGGAAGCCTTGATCATCAGCCAAGCCCATCAAGACTGGTGATTTGCTGTCATGGGAGTCAAGCCGGCTGCCTTCACGTGCCAGACGCTTGTATTTCAGGTAAGTCTGTTCATCAGCATCGAAATAGGCATAGATTGTATCTGTCGATACCAGGGTTGTTAGCAGGCTCTGCCCTGCCGTCACATAGTTCCCTTTCGTGATCAAGGCGCTTGATACCCTGCCGGAAATCGGTGCTTTAACCTGGGTATATTCAAGATCCAACTGGGCTTGTGCCAATGCCGCTTTACGTGATTGTACCCTGGCGTTTGCCTGCTGCTGACTTGCAGCACGATTGTCGAGCTCTTCCTGAGAAATAGCATTCTTTTTTATCAGTTGCTTGCCACGTGCAAGCTGTCGCTGAGCCAGCAGCGCCTGACTTTGTGCATCAACCAGATCAGCTTTCAGACGACTTACCTGAGCTTCTAAGGGTTTGGCATCGATCAAAAACAGCACATCGCCCGCCTTAACCAATGTGCCTTCTTCGAAGACCACTTGCTCAACGTAGCCAGAGACTCGAGGCTTTAGTTCAACAGTTTGCGGTGCCTGCAAGCGACCTGTAAATTCATCCCATTCGGTGATCCGCTCGCTGATCACTTGTGCAACCGTGATCTGCGGAGCTGGCGGTTGGCCATGGCTGGCCTGCTCTCCAATCTGCGGCTGGCAGGCCACCAGCACACCAGCAGCTACTGTAGCTAGCACCAGGTTCCGTAATCCTTGTTGTGCTCTCATCTTATTCTCCATGGAATGTAGTTCTTATGGAGAGCATTCTATGCCGCCTAACACATCACAAATAATTTTAAATTGTTATCACACACATAAATTTTTATGATGTATTGACCAATACTAGCCAGCCAATACATAAAATACTATGATGTATCGCACTCCAATACATAAGCAGGGAGCTAGGTATGCGACCGCAAGAACTCAACCTCCTGGTCATTTTTGATACCATCATGACCGAGAAATCGATCACCCGTACTGCTGAGCGGTTATCAATGACACAGCCAGCGATCTCTAACGCGGTAGCCAGGATGCGGGGGGCGTGGAAGGATGATTTGTTTGTCAAAGACGGCCGTAATATCCAGCCAACAACTTATGCGAAAAACCTCTGGGATCAAATACGGGATCCTCTGCACGATCTAAATCGCGCTATTGAACCTGATACCTTTGAGCCCCAAGTCGCTAAACGCACATTCAGGATCGCCGTCAGCGATATCGTCGTAGATACCGTCTGGTTGGACTTACGACGTTATTTTGAAGAACACGCGCCGGGTATCAACCTGCATGCGGTTCCCTATACCATCATCAATGCCCAAAAAGTCTTGGATGATGCCGAAGTGGATTTGGTCATGGGGGCGACTACCCCGCTACCGGAAAGTATCCGTTCAACACACCTTCTCGATATCTGCCACGTTTGCGCAATGCGAAAAGACCACCCGTTGGCAAAACCGGATTTAACCATTGAAGAGTTTGCCAATGCCGATCACCTGCTGGTTTCGCTATCGGGCGATAGCTATGGAGCGACAGACAGGGCTTTGCACCAGCTTGGGATGACGCGACGAGTAGCCGTTACGGTCAATCACTTTGCTTCTGCAGCCCCCCTTCTCATTGACAGTGATCTCATTGCCATTCTACCGGCAGCAGCAACCTATAAGCACGTTGCCAGCGGTAAGCTTTCCGTCACCCACAGCCCGATAGAGATCCCCCGAGGCTCTGTTTCAATGTGGTGGCACAAACGCCAGGACAAGGATGCAGGCCTACAATGGCTGAGGGACCATATTCAGGAAAAATTCGTTACCCGGTGGAACCAAAACCTCCGGGAAGTCTTTGAGTGTGTCTGCTCGTAAACAAGCCGACAGCCAAACCAGCATTAGGCTGGTTTGGCGACTCCAAAAGGGTATAGTGATAAACCCTGTCCGCATTTATGCAATCCCAGATAAGAATTAACTTCCATTTTCGCATGGATTTGTTTCTCTACACACCAGCCCCTCTTGCCTTATCGATGACAGAAAGCGATAGTCTATACGCATAAATATTCACGATATTGTTGACACCTATCTACATTTGATGTTTGAATCAAGCTATCCCAAGTATTGTTGGGATCAGAAGAGGTGCGTTAACCAGGTAGTCTGCTCGAGGTATCCAAGTACCCGTGACCGCAGATAAGGGGGATTAACGCCGAGGTAAGTGTTTTGCGTTTGGAAGCAAGACTTACCGGTTGCTGAGGCTGAATCCTCAGGACTGTCACCTATGGTGGAGAGCTTCTGGTATTTGTGCTTTATTGCCCCAAAGTGGCTCATTGCCATTGGTGCCTTCGCAAAACCAAGCTCTCTGAACTGATATTAAAAAGTTCGGATGAGAGATGCCTAATCAAACTTCTATTTCTGCTCCCGCTGCCGGGAATGCACGCTTACAGCAAACTACTTTATGGACGGCCCTCATCACCCCGTTCCACGCCGATGAGTCGATTGACTTTGCTAGCCTGGCCCAATTGGCAAAAGAGCAAGAAGCGGCTGGCAATGGGATCCTGATCCTTGGCAGTACCGGCGAAGCATTAGCGATGACAGCTGCTGAACAGCAGGACGTGATCCGCCATATCTGCGCACTGGAGCTTTCTGTTCCACTCATGGTGGGCGTCGGCGGCTTCCAACTGCAACAACAGATGCAATGGCTGGAGTTCTTGGCAGGTTATCCTGTTGATGCCCTGCTAATACCGGTTCCGCTATACGCCAAGCCTGGTGCCGCTAGCCAGTTGAAGTGGTTTAACAGCCTACTTGATGCCAGCCAATGGCCATGCATGATTTATAACGTGCCTTCACGCACCGGTGTCGCCCTCGACGAACAAACCTTGAGTTCACTAGCTAGTCACTCCAACGCATGGGCTGTGAAAGAAGCCAGTGGATGCGTCGAGACTTTCACCCGTTACCACAACGCAGCCCCGTCACTACAGTATTTCTGTGGCGATGATGGCCTGCTGGTCGATTTTATTGCCGCCGGTGCCTGCGGCCTGGTATCTGTGGCCGCCAACGCCTGGCCCGAAGCCACTGCGCACTATGTGCGCCAGAGCTTTAGCCAACCAGCGCCAGACTTCAAGGCCCTATGGCAACAAGCCAGCAACAGCTTGTTCTGTGCCTCTAACCCAATCCCGGTAAAAGCCCTGATGCAGCGTCAGGGTCGTCTCAATAACGCCGGACTGCGTCCCCCGCTTTACATGGACGAGATGCAAGAATTAACCCCGATTATCAATGCCGATTTAAAAATAAACCAATGGATGGAAACATGTCTGAATCAGTAGTAGCCCCAGACTGGAAACTTTTACTTGACCAACTTGAGCGCGGCGAAGTGCGTACCGCCACCCAGGATCCACAAGGAGAATGGCACGCCGATGCTGGCGTGAAACAAGGGATCCTAGCCGCTTTTCCAGCTGGCGAACTCGTTAGCTTCGGGCCTGAATACCCTGGCGCAGTCGACAAACATAACCTGAATCCACGCCAATTCAGGCCGGAAGAACAGGTTCGCATGGTACCGGGAGGTTCAGCGGTTCGACGCGGTGCTTATGTTGCGCCAGGCGTTGTGATCATGCCACCGGCCTACATTAATATCGGCGCCTATGTCGATAGCGGTACGATGGTAGACAGCCACGCCCTCGTTGGCTCCTGTGCCCAAATCGGCAAAAATGTCCATCTCTCCGCGGGTGTGCAAATCGGCGGTGTGCTGGAGCCTGTTGGTCAAACACCTGTGATCATCGAAGATGATGCTTTTATCGGGGCCGGTTGTGTGATCGTTGAAGGGATAGTCGTCAAAAAAGGAGCGGTACTGGCACCAGGTGTTACTCTGTCTGCGGCTGTTGCTGTTTATGATCTGGTCAATGAGTGCCAGTTACCAAAAGGGGCACCAATCCCAGAAGGCGCAGTTGTCGTTCCGGGCAGCCGACCTGCCAGCAGTGAGTGGGGCAAGAAGATGGGTTTGAGCGTACAGTGCCCGATTATCATCAAATACCGGGATGACAGCAGCGATGCTTCACTGGTACTGGAAGAGGCACTGCGTTAATGGCACTGACTGAGCACGTTCGCAAAGCGCTGCAACTGGCCAGCGAGCAACAACCACACTCCTTTTATGCCTACGATCTTGATGGACTCGATCAACACTTGGCAAACCTTGCAGATGCGCCAGCCAGATTATGGTATGCCGTTAAAGCAAATCCGCTATCGTCCATCATCCAAACCCTTGACGCCAGGGGCTTTGGCTTTGATGTCGCGAGCTTAGGCGAATTACATCAGGTCTTGGCGCAAGGCGTCGACCCGGCACGTATTTTAAATACCGGGCCGGTAAAAACACCAGAGCACCTGGCCGAATTTATCGAGCATGGCGTCCGCATTTTTGTGCTGGAGAGTCACCAGCAGGCCGATGATCTGGCCAAGATCGCCAGCGAAAAGCAAATTCGCGTCCAGGTCTTATTACGGGTGCAACTGCCGTGGGCTCAAAATCCAGAAGACAAGATGAATGTCTTAGGGGGAAGCTCTCCAACCCCGTTCGGGCTGACACCTGAGCAGTGGATGCCGGATGCTTTCACGCTACCTGACGACTTTGAGCTGCTGGGCGTGCATTGCTTCCAGTGGGGCAATATCCTTTGTGCCGATACCCTAGTGCAAACCTGGTGGGCGGCTATGCCGCGACTTGCTGCCCTACTTGATGCCTGGCAAATAGAAGAACCGATTGTCGACTTAGGCGGCGGGCTTGGTATCCCTTATGCCGGACAACAGCAAGAACTTGACTGGCAGCAGGTTTGCCAAGGGCTAACACAGCTAAAAAGCGAGTTCCAGCTTGGCGAGTGCTGGATGGAACTAGGCCGTTATGCGGTTGGCCCTTATGGCTATTATGCGAGTAAAGTGGCCGACATCAAACATAACCAAGGTGTCCGCTTTGCCGTCATTGAAGGCGGAAGCCAGCACCTGCTGCGTCCGGCACTCACAGAGCAAGCATTCCCAGTTGAAACTCTACAAGCTGATGATTCGCTACTTAGGTCTTACCAGATCCACGGCGCCCTCTGCACCGGGCTAGATTGCCTCGGCAGCTTACAGTTGCCAGGCGGCCTGCAGCGTGGTGAGTGGTTGATCTTCTCTCAAGCAGGAGCGTATGGTTTTACCGAAAGTATGCCCTACTTCCTGTGCCACAACCTCCCTGCTGAGTTAACTTTCTCTCGAGAAGGTATGAAGGTTGTGCGAGCAAGTGCTCCAGCCAGCCATTATTTAGCTTAGGCAAATAGTGAGCTCAGGGGTAAATAGCCAGCCCTGTCACGGCTAGCAATTTTCAGCGTTACCTGCAACAGCATACACTTCTAACCACCAAGTGTTATGCTGTTGCCACAACATGGAAAGGAGCCGGATCAACATATCCGGCAGTGCAGATGATAAAAACAACTACTGTCAAAGTTGGCGAACAGCCAACCGGCGATCCGATGGAAGTGCCGGTGATCCATATTAAAGGTCGGGGCGATGGCCCGCGTGTTTATATTCAGGCCAATATCCATGGTGCCGAAGTGCAGGGAAATGCCGTTATTTACCAGCTGTTAGACCTATTCCGCAAGCATCCGCCGCAAGGGGATGTGGTAATGGTTCCTCAAGCTAACCCTCTTGGCATCAACCAAAAGAGTGGCGAGTTTACCCTTGGCCGTTTTGATCCGGTTACAGGTATCAACTGGAATCGCCAATATCATTTTAATAGCAGCCTGCTTGAACCTTTCAGCCAACAATACTTAGATGCCGACGAGGCCGTGATCCGTGATGCGTTTCGCCAAGAACTAAGGGAGCAACTTGAAGAACGCCAGAGCTCAGCATGGGGCCTGTCCTGTGGTCAGCATTTGGCCATCAACCTGCAGAAAATGGCCATGGAAGCCGATATTGTCCTTGACCTGCATACCGGCCCTATCTCTGCTCGCCATCTCTATGTACCGGAATATGCCCGCGAGCGAGCCCGCCACTTTAATATCCCGCTAAATATCCTGATCCCAAGTGACTTTAGCGGCGCACTGGATGAAGCCAGCTTTAGCCCTTGGTGGCAGCTAAGCCAGCAATTTGCCAAACTTGGCCGCAAGCTACCCGTGATGGTGGATGCCTTTACCATAGAGCTAGGTTCGCAAGAGCTGTTAGATGTGAACGCAGCCGAGCGTGATGCGCTAGGGATCTGCAATTACCTACAGCACCAGGGTGTGTGGCAAGACAATCCATTTATTTGTGATCCTGTCTCGCTCTATGCCTGTGATCTAAGTGACTATAAAGCCTATCACAGCCCGGCGGGCGGTCAGGTCGAATATCGGGCTCAGCTTAATCAGCCACTTGCTGCTGGTGAGCCCCTCGCTACCCTTTGGCACTTTAATACCCTCGGCAGTGAGTCTTGCCTAAGCCGTGATCTTACCCTGCCCTGTGACAGCATCCCGGTCTTGCACTTTGCCTCAGCAAGCGTACAACAAGGAACGGAGCTGTATAAGGTACTGACCAATACATTTATGCTTTAGGCCTGATAAAGCAGGCTTAGTGCCTTCGAATCCAGTATCACTACCTGATTTCTGGCTCTATGATTGAACTTTTTTCTAGGGAGGCTCTTTCCTCCCTTTTGAATATGATTAAAATGCTATCCCTCATCGCCAACGACTGTCATAAGAAAGCAAGGGGTACCACTTAAGTGTCTACTTTTGCACTTACTGCCATACTACAACAGCAGTTTCGACCACTATGTTTCGCTTCATATAAAGCATCATCCGCAACTTCCAGCAGTTTACGAGCAGAAATATTTGGATTAGGAATAACGGTAGAGACACCAACACTCACAGTAAGGTAATTGCTCGAAGGTGAAGAGCTATGAGGTTTACTCAATATCTCAATGCTCTCTCTGATACGTTTTGCGACTTGCATTGCCCCTTCACTATCGGTTTCAGGGAGTATAATGGCAAACTCTTCACCACCAATACGAGCAAACTTATCCAATTCACGCAGTGGAATGCTCGAAAGCGTACGTGCAACTTCCCTGAGGCAGTCATCACCAACCTGGTGCCCGTAGGTATCGTTGTAGGCTTTAAAATGATCAATATCTAGCATGATCAAGGAGAGAGATCTTTGGGCTCTCATTCCCCGCTTCCACTCCGCGTTAAATACCTCATCAAAACGCCGCCGATTCAACAGGCCAGTCAGGCCATCGGTGGTGGACAACATCAGTAGTTGTTCATTCGTTTCCTCTAGCTGCTGCTGTAACTCCTCAAGCTCAACAAGTTTGCGGTCAAACTCTTGTGTTTTTTCCCGCAATGCTTCTTTTTGTTCAAATAACTCGATAAACACACCAACTTTGCTCTGGAAGACGATGGGAACCAAAGGCTTCAGCAGATAATCGACAGCGCCGGACTCATAACCTTTAAATATGTGGTCGGGTGCTTTAGAGGCGGCAGTGACAAAAATGATCGGGATATGTCGGTTTTTCTTGTTTCCTCGCATCAATTCCGCAACTTCATAGCCATCCATGCCTGGCATCTGAACATCGAGAAGGATCAACGCAAAATCATGATCAAGAGTATGAGCTAACGCTTCCTCTCCCGAATTAGCTTTAACCAGCTCAATATTAAACGGATCAAGCAGCCCCTCTAGCGCTAATAGATTTTCTGGCTTGTCATCAACAATCAGTATCTTGGGAATACCCATAATTATTCAGTTTCGCAAAGTATATTCAAAAAATGACCAATCTCATTTAAAGGTAAGATGTGATCAACTTCTACAGCATCAATAGTTGCTTTTGGCATTGCATCAGACTCGGCTGTCTCAGGAGACTGCACGACAACCAGCCCTCCTAGCTGCTTGATTTTAGTCATTCCAACAGCACCATCTGAGTTGGCCCCAGTCAGAACAATTCCTATCAACTCATGTTGATAGGCCTCAGCGGCTGTTTCAAACAACACGTCTATGGAGGGACGAGAAAAATTCACACGCTCTTCTGTTGAGAGCGCGACAAACCTGTTGCACTCAACCAGCAAATGATAATTTGGCGGCGCAAAATAGATTACGCCCCCCTCGATTGGTTCTTTATCTTCAGCTTCTTTTACTTCCAACGAACAGTGATGACTGAAATGAATGGGAAGGTAATTTTCAGATGTCGGGCTGAGATGCTGAACAACCAATACAGGTAGCGAAAATGTGTCCTTAAGAACAGGCAGTATTTTTTCTAAGGCAGCCAGTCCTCCAGCCGAAACACCAATAACTACCGCGCGATATTGTCTGCTTTTACTCATCACCCTTCCTAAATTGTGCGTTTTTTGCGGTATATCTTTTCTCGCTCTGATACCACTTCAAACTTATCAACAACATCAGAAAACCTGAGACTCTCCTTTGAACCCAGGCAGAGGAATCCCCCGGGACATAAGCTATCATAAAACAACTGCAGTACCCGGTTCTGCAGCTCTCTATTGAAATAAATCAATACGTTTCGGCAACAAATGATATTCATCTCTCCAAATACGCCATCTGTCACCAAGTTATGTTGAGAAAACAACACCTTATCTTTAAGAGAGTTCTTGATCACTACATTATCATAATCGGCAGTATAGTAATCAGATAAGGAACCGGCTCCACCCGACTTTTGGTAATTAGCCGTGTACTCCCGAACAAGATCCATCGGATAGATACCTAGCTTCGCCTTTTCAAGGATCCGCTCATTAAAATCAGTGGCGTAGATCTGAACTCTATCTTTTATCCCTTCCTCTTCCAGCAAGATCCCCATCGAATAGACTTCCTGACCGGATGAACACCCCGCATGCCACACTTTGATAAAAGGATAGGTTTTGAGATGGGGGATGACAGTGTCGCGGATCCGCTCGTAAAACCAGGGATCTCTGAACATCTCAGTCACATTAATAGAAAGGTCAACCAAGACCTTATTAAAAAATGACTCCTCTCGGATCACCCGGTGCTGCATCTCCGAAAAGCTTCTCAGCCCCTCATACGCCCGCCGATTTTCCAACCTGCGCTTGGTATGAGCAAATGCATAATTCCTGAAATCATAGCCATACTTACGGAAAATGGCTTCTAGCAGAAGCTGGATCTCCAACTGCTCGTCTGAAATAGTTATTGTATTAGACATTAGTACAACCATACCCTTAGCATAGATAGCAGTTTGTCGGTATCTACAGGCTTAGCCAAATAGTCGCTGGCACCAGCCTCAATGCATTTACTGCGGTCACCTTTCATTGCTTTGGCAGTTAAAGCAATAATGGGCAGCTTCGCAAATTTCGGCTGTTTGCGGATCTCACGCATCGCCTCATAGCCATCCATCTTGGGCATCATTATGTCCATTAGAACGCCATCAATGTTGTTTTCCTTCTCAAGCTTTTCAAGGCTCTCGAGTCCGTTTTTAGCAATAATAACCTCCATGCCCTTCTCTTCCAGCACACTCGATAGCGCAAACACATTACGCATATCGTCATCCACCAGCAGCATCGTTTTTCCGCTCAAAACGGCTTCCTTATCATGGATCATCTTGAGCATACCACGCTGCTCTTCCGGCAGGTTAGCTTCAACACGGTGCAGAAACAGAGCTGACTCATCGAGCAACCGCTCCGGCGATTTCACCCCTTTGATGATGATACTCTCAGCGTAACGATTGAGCTCTTTCTCCTCATCACGCGTTAAGTCGCGACCGGTATAGATGATGATCGGCACCCGGGCTGCCGTTTCGCTCTTACGAATGCACTCCAGAAGTTCAAACCCGGACATATCACCAAGCCCCAGATCCAGTACCATGCAGTCATAGCTGCTGTCTTCCAGCTCCTGTAATGCTTCTTTACCAGAGCCTACCGCGGTAATGCTGATATCCCCGTCACCGATCAGTTCTTTAATACTTTCTCGCTGTACATCATCATCCTCTACCACTAACAGCCTACTCACCTGCTTAGAGATAATATCTTCGATTTTACCGAATGCCTTCTCCATCTTACTCACATCAACGGGTTTGGTCAGGTAACCGATGGCGCCCATTCGCATGGCATCCAGAGTACTGTCATTGGCGGACATAAAATGCACCGGAATATGTCTCAACTCAGAGTTGTCTTTGAGGCGTTCCATCACCGTCCAGCCATCGATGCCCGGCAAACCAATATCGAGAATAATGGCACTAGGCTTATAGTAATCGGCAAAGTGCAGGCCCGATTCACCATCTTCAGCAACGATACACTTAAAGCCTCGTTCCCGACCAAAGTCGCGCATAATCTTGGCAAAGGCACGATCATCTTCAATGATTAGCAAGCTCTTATTTTCCGCAGTTATCGCCTTGCGATCATCATCAACATACTCGCTATCCATGGGCGGAGTTTGCAGTGATTGCACCGCATTAGCAGGTAACAAGGACTTTGATTCACGAGGTTCAGTGTTTTCTTCTGGTTCAGCCTTTATGAGGGTTAGCGGCTTAGCTTCAGGTGTGGTATCAACAATAACTCCTGGGTTGGACAGCATATCATTGGTATGGGCGGCTTTGCCTTTATGTGCAAGAGGCAGCACAATGGTGAAGACACTTCCTTGCCCTTCTTCACTTTCCAGAGAGATAGTGCCGCCCAACAGGTGAGTTAACTCTTTGGTGATAGAAAGCCCAAGCCCAGTACCGCCATAGTTGCGGCTGGTGCTGCCATCGGCCTGCTGAAACGCCTGGAAAATAGCGGCTTGCTTATCTTTCACAATTCCTATTCCATCATCTTTAACCGCAAACGCAATCAGAGACTCAGGCTCAGCACTTAACTGCTTACATACCTGTGGGGCAGGCCGGGAAATCGCTAACTGCACAGCCCCATCATGGGTAAATTTAAAGGCGTTAGTCAGGAGGTTACGTAAAATCTGCTGCAGACGCTGAGAGTCAGTGTGTAAGGATGTCGGGGCATCGTCAGCAATATTCAGCTCAAACGCGACCCCTTTCTCATTGGCAATATCTTTATAAATGCGATTAAGATCCGTGATCAAACCATCGATACCCACCTCTTCAATAAAGAGATCAACCTTGCCAGCCTCAATCTTAGACAGATCCAAAATCTCATTAATCAACGACAGAAGATCCGATCCGGAGGAGTTGATCGCATTGGCAGATTCGACCTGTTTATCCGTTAGGTTACCGTCTCTATTGCTAGCAATCAGCTGAGAAAGAATAAGAATGCTATTTAATGGCGTTCTCAGCTCATGGGACATATTAGCAAGAAACTCAGATTTATATTTACTCGCAATTTCAAGCTCGCGAGCTTTTTCTTTTACTACCTCTTGCGCTTGCACCAGTTTTTCATTTTTGGAGAGCATTTCCCCTTTTTGCTCTTCTAGCGCCTTGGTGTGCTCCTCCAGCTCTTCATTGGTGACTCGCAGCTCTTCTTGTTGCGCCTGCAATTCCGCTTCGGATTCCTTAAGTATTTTAGCCTGCTCTTCAAGCTCCTCATTACTCACGCGGAGCTCTTCCTGCTGCGTTTGAAGTACTTCTTCCGATTTCCTAAGGGCTATAGTTTGTTCTTCCAGCTCTTCATTGGTCACCCGCAGCTCTTCCTGTTGTTTCTGAGCTTGCGCCAGTAATTCACGGATCACCTGGCGATTGTTAGCCGCATTAAACAAGATACCGACGTTGAGGATCACTTGCTCCACAAAGCGTCGGTGTAGCGAAGTGAATTGTTCAGACGTGCCAAGCAATACAGTACCAATCAGCTTGTCATCAATGGTGATAGGAATAGCCATGAAGTTTTGAGGAACTACTTCTCCGGCACCGTAATTGATGGTTGGTACATTATCTACAATATGGGTGAAAGTAATAATTTCATTTTCCAGTGCGGCCTGCCCTACCATGCCTTCACCCAACTTAATACAGTTAAAGTTCCCTCTGCGATCGGTAAACGCGTAACTTGCCTGCAACTCTAGCACATCCTCATTAGCTAGATATAAAGCGCCCAACTGGGCCCCCATATGTTTGCTAAAAAAAGTGATAAATCGAGTCGCAAGATCTGCCGTACCCAAATCACCACGTAACTGGTCGTCCAGGGCCTCTTTCCCCGATTTAAGCCAGTCTTGCTCTTGAAGATTGCTAGCCATATTGTTTAGCGCCTGAGCCAAATCTCCAAGCTCATCTTTACGAGGCAACTCGAGGCTTGATGTCAGCTCACCTTTCGCGATCGCTTGCGCAAAATGCATCCCTTCGATTAAAGGTTTGGTGATGGTCCGAGAGATAAATAAAGCGGCAATAGCAATCAACACCAACAGCAAGCTACCCACAATAGCCAGTGTCTTGTAAATCACATGTATTGGCTGGGTCACTTCATTTTCATTAATTTTAGAGATCAGATACCAATCAACGCCCGGCGCATTTACTTTGTTATAGGTCACCAGCACTGGTACACCAGCACTGTCAATATAAGTATTAAATCCTCCGCCAACACCGGTTTCCACAGCCTTGAGCCAATAATCAAGGGGCGGGTTCAAAGAGTACCCGACCACATAGCGCCCGTTACCCATCGTTTGCATATTGCTACGAAACTCGTAGGATCCATCCTGCTTATTGAAGCCTATCAGATAGGACTCCCCTGTTAGCCCCATTCCAATACGAGAATCGACAATCCGTGTGATAAGTTCTGGCGACAGTTGCAGAACCAATACTCCGATCATTTGTCCGCGTTCGTCAGAGATTGGGTGTGCGAGAAACGCTGTTTCACTATCTGCGGAAGGTTCGTAGGGTTCAAAGTCAGTCAACACTACTTTGCCTGTCGAGATGACTTTACGCCACGCATTGGCCAGTCCACTATTCCGGTATCTTCCGTGGGCCAGGTTGGTTCCTTCAATATCGCTACCAAAGAGAGAGAACATGACATGACCGTTATCGGCATCAAGAATATAGAGATCGCTGTAACCATAAGCTTCAACATAATTCTTGAAATGAGGAAGAAAGCCTCCGATTAATTGAGAATACGCATGAGATTTAATATCTATAGAGGAAGTGGCTCCCGTATCAATCCCTTTCTCATGCTGATTTAGCCGCTGTGATAGCTCAATGACGCGTTCAGAGTCAGCTAAAACATCAATATCCGCAAAACGCTCGTTGAAAAAGTCCTCAATATGCCCCTTTCGGATCGACTGAATCGTGATAAGCCCATCAAACGATTCTTCGATCAGTGCTTCAGTAGCAAGTCGACTGCTGAAATAAACCGCTATCAGCATAGGGATAACACCAGTGATAACAAGCAGCCCCACCAGCTTGGGGCGAATACGAAAATCGGCAAAGCGAATCATTGTTACTCCAAAATTTTAAAAGCAGCCCATGCGCTCAGATACAAGCGTTCAATCTATCAGGGAAATCTTGGGTGACGATGAGTTCAACCAGAGGGTTCGAATAGAGGCCTTATAAGTCGCCGGCATATTTTTCATAAATTCATAACTAAAATCAATAAGAACTCCGTAAGAGTGCGACTCAGACAAACGGTTAACTCTATTGAGATACGGTTAACACCCCTAGGTGCTCTTAATTGTATTAACTAAATATGCAATGTGAAGCAACTAAACATCACATTTATACGCACCCAGACGCACATAGACCCACACGATGGGTTTCAATTCATAACCTCGCACATAACATTTAGAACGGTCAGATAAGAAGAAGAGTTTTTTATCCACTACCCATATCGGATTGCTCTAAACGGCATCACGCACGAAAGAAGTAAACAGGAAGGTATGCAAATAGATAAATTAGAACTTACGATGCCAACACCAAGGCTCCCCTTAGCATCGGCACCGGGTCTTAATTATGGCCATAACGTTGCTTATACATAGAAGCCATGCTGACTAACCCAAAGGATATCAGCCAATTATCTTTACCGTTTTTTGTCACTATGGAATGCATAGCGACTATAGACCATACCCTCTTCCGTCACAGCTCTAAACTTAATTGAACGGGAATTAGTCACTGAAATAGGTATAAATACCCGGCCACTTTCACCTGTTTTAAATGTTTGCCTAACTTGAGGGTAATTCTCCAGTGAAACCGTTGCATTCGCCACTGGCTGACCGTTATCTGTCACTTTTACCCAAGCACCATTTGGTGAATCTGTCACTCTAATATCAGCAAATGATGTTGAAGAAAAAGCAATCACCATAGTCGCTAGAGCAATATGTACTTTTTTCATTTTTAGTTTCTCCACCTTTTTATCACACCGACTATTTCCACCACTTACTAAACAGTCCATTGCACGATGAGGAAACAACCGAGCTTACATTAAGCGTAGCCTCATACCGCTAAACGTATGTTGGATAGTGATAAAACTAGGTAAAGGATGCTTAACGGACCTCCAGAAAAACAATATAATATCTTATATTTCATATAGTTAATCAAAAAAAAGAACATGTACCAATTTTTCCAGAAAAAGTCTTAAACCATATAAAGGCTGATACTGTTAGGTGAAATGACTAACGCGATGTATGACATTCACACCATTAAAGCTGTGTAATTAATCTGAGAATTAGATTGAGAAACAAAGCCGCAGTCACAAAAATACGCTTTGCTCATCCACGCTTGGTTATTAATGATTTATTAATAAATTACATTTTATTCCTCACCCCACCTACAAAAAGTGATGGCTTTATCCATCCGTGTATGGTTTTTGTTATGAAATAACAACACTAAGCCTAATTAGTGTGCGTCGTTTCAAGTTTATTATTTTCTCCTCCCTCAACCTCATCCCCCTAGCCCTTATTAGTAAGGTTGATTTCATTATCAATAGTTCACTTATCATTTTGATAACAACTTTTTGTTTCCCATCGCCAATTTATTAACGACTAGTGGATTAGGACTGTGACTATAAATACTAAGAAGTTTAACTACTCAACACTTGCGAAAATAATCATACCGCTGTGCTCTGCGGCTCTGATTGTCGGTTGTAATGACGATGCCTCGTCTGATACATCTTTAAACCCAAACATCTCAGAACCCGCTCCAGTTAAGCCAATAATCGATCTACCTGCTGACGCTACCGCACCATCAGAAGAACAAATTGCAGTCAGTTATGTCGTTGACACTTCAGCTGCGGCTAGTTTGAAAAGTGGTGTTTCTAGCTACAACAGCTGGACGCTTGACTGTGATGGCATAGAACCACTTTCTGCAACTAGCTCGGATAAATTTGGCCCAATGTGGCTGGTCAATAAAGATGTACTCGACATTTGTAGTGAACTACAGATAAAAGACGAGAATCAATCACCTAAAGCGACAGTACCCGTTACCGAAGCCTCTCTAGGAAAAGAGTTTTCTGTTGTTAGCGTTGGCACGGAAACAGCAATAATTGTTGAAGGCTCGCGCCAAGACGGCTTGCTGGCAGCGAAAGGCCTTCCGCAGACTGGCACTGATGTCACTTTACCCATAGTTACCAACCCGGGTGATCTTCCCGAGCCACCTGCGGGCAAAATAGCCCTTCAGCTTTACGATCCAATGGGTGACTATGCCCCTTATGAAACCATGAACTTACACCTGTGGGGAACTGATACTACCCCTGATGGCGGTTGTGAGGGACTCAGTGACTCGGCCAGAAATGACGGTTGGGATGATATATCAGTAACACCAGATGATAGTGACGACTTCGGCCCTGTCTGGTACCTCTCAGCTCCTGACACAGAGTCAGGATGCTTCAATGTCATTTTCCGCAATGCTAACAAAGATAAGCTCATCGGCGCGGACATTAAAATTGATATCGCTTCTATGGGCGAAAACCACTCGCTAACGTTTATACCAGGTAGCTCAACTCAGTACGATACCCGGGAAGAAGCCTTTGAATTAGCCGGGCCGTCATCTGACTTTTCAGTTGATACTCTGGGCGCGATCATGCTAGATGACAATACGCTAGTATGGAAAGGTGGTGCAAATGCCGACATGGTTCAAATCATGTTCAGCCACGATGGTAACTACAAGGTTGAAGAAGAAATCCAAGGCGGAGAAACAAGGAACGTTGTAAGTGGCGCCTCTATTGTCCTCAAATCCGCCACGCTGACTTCAGAGCAAAAAGCACAATACCCACACCTTGCGGACTACCCAGCCTTTTCTCTGCCAGCGCTTCCGACAGGTATCGCACTTTCTTCATTGGTAAAAGGCAGCATGGTCGCGATCGCTTCCACCAGCGATGGTGAACTTCGCTCTGCCACCGGTGTTCAGTATGCTGGTGCATTGGATGCCCTATTTGCCCAAGAAGCCACAGAGCTGCAATACGGCCCTATTTATAATGATGACAACGTCACTTTCCGTTTATGGGCTCCGACTGCTGCTGAAGTTAAGCTGGTTATCTACAACAGTGATAAATCTGAAGCTCAACGCATCGCTATGGTTGAAGATAGCGCATCGGGTAGCTGGAGTATTGCTCTTGATACCGATGCAGTCGATGGGAAGTTTTATCGCTATGCCATGAAAGTATTCCAGCCTCGTGAACAAAAAAGCTACGATTATGAGGTAACTGACCCATACTCGGTCAGCCTTTCAACCAACTCAATCTATAGCCAGGCGATTGACTTAGACTCTGATGAACTAAAACCAAGTGGCTGGGATAGCTTAGAAGCGCCTCACTCGCAAAAAGGCAGCGACCTATCTGACATGGTGATCTATGAATCACACGTCCGTGATTTCTCTGCCCGCGACGCAAGCACAGAAAACAAAGGTAAGTACCTTGCCTTTACTGAACAAGGCTCCGTACCAGTTGATCATCTTAAGCAGCTAAGTGAGGCGGGCATGACCCACCTGCACTTAATGCCGGTATTTGATATTGCTACCATCAACGAAGATCCTGCCGAAGTTGCCAACATCGATGAACCATTTAGCAAGCTTTGTGAAGTGAACCCGGCAGTTAAACAATCTGAGTTCTCAGGCTACTGCGCCAGTGGCGGCACAATTGCAGATGCGTTTGCTGAGCTTGCCGACGAAGACAGCAAAGACAATGCGAAAGTAGAAGCGCTCAATGAATATGTTCGTAGTGTCGATAGCTACAACTGGGGCTATGACCCATTCCACTACACGGTGCCAGAAGGCTCTTACGCAACTGACGCTGAAGGTACTACCCGTATTTTAGAATTCCGTGAGATGGTGAAATCCGTCAAGGAAGACATCGGGATGAATGTCGTGGTGGACGTTGTGTACAACCACACCAATGCATCTGGACTGAATGACAAATCAGTTCTCGATAAGGTGGTTCCTCTTTATTACCAACGCCTAGTTCCAGATACCGGTACAGTGGAAACATCAACATGCTGTGATAACACGGCACCAGAAAATGCGATGTTTGCCAAGCTTATCGACGACTCTGTTCAGACCTGGGTAGAAGCCTATAAGATCGATGCCTTCCGTTGGGACTTGATGGGTCACCACCCTCTTTCTCAAATGCAAGGAACCCTTGAAGCTGCACGTAAAGTCAATGAAGAGGTGTACTTCTACGGTGAAGGCTGGAACTTTGGTGAAGTTCAAGATGACAAGCGTTTTGTTCAGGCAACCCAAAAACACTTAGGCGGCACAGGTATCGGTTCGTTCTCTGACCGACTACGTGATGCAGTCCGAGGCGGCAGCCCATTTGATGGCGGCGAAGGGATCCGCAAAACCCCTGGCTTTGCGACAGGTGCCTATGTACAGCCAAATGAACTAGTCGATATTGAAGCTGATGACAATGAAGATGGTGTATCTGATGAACTGGCACGTGCTCTTCATCAAACGGATCTAACCCGCCTGGGTATGGCAGGTAACCTCAAGGACTTCGAGTTCATTGACTCTAAAGGCGATGCCCAGAAGGGTTCCACACTGGACTACAACGGCCAGGCTGCTGGTTATGCAGAAGAGCCTTGGGAAGTCCAAAACTATGTGTCCAAGCATGATAACCAAACGCTTTGGGACATCAACATGTACAAAATCTCTCATGATACCTCGCTAGAAGATCGCGTTCGCATGCAAGCTATCGGCATGTCAACGGTTCTGCTAGGCCAGGCGATGCCATTCAACCATATGGGCGGCGAGCTGCTGCGTTCTAAATCGATGCAGCGAGACTCGTACGACTACGGTGACTGGTATAACCGTGTGGACTTTACCCTGAATGACAATAACTGGGACAAAGGCCTTCCAGCGAAAGACAAAGACGAGGCCAATTATGCTGTTATTGAGGACGTACTGACAGCAGATGCTCAGCCAGCTGCTGCAGATCTTGAGCAGATGTTTGAGTTCTACAAAGAGCTACTCCAACTGCGTAAAGCATCACCGTTGATGACGTTGCCTGGCGCTGACGAAATCATGAAACGAGTTGACTTCCGGAATACGGGTGAGAGTCAAACTCCGGGTATGATTGTGATGACCATTGACAATGGTTCAATGCAAACATCAGATCTCGATGATACGCTTGATTCCATTGTTATCGTGATTAACGCCACGCCTGAAGAGCAAACCACAGGCAGCTTCCTTGACAACAACAACGAGGCCATCGAGCTTGCTGGCTTCGAATTGAGCTCTACCCACAACCAGGCAAACTCTATCGCCGGCAACGCCAGCTTTGCTGACGGCAAGTTCACTGTTCCAGCATGGTCAAGTGCCGTCTTTGTTCAGCCACGTGATGGTGACCGCGGGTTAGGTCTGCCTGTTTCACAAAAAGCAGATATTCCTCCGTTTGGTGCCAACCAGGAAGTCTTTATCGCAGGTGGTTTCAACGGCTGGGATGCAGCAGGCACTAAAGCACCATACGCCGGCAAAGGCGTATACGACGCAACTGTAGGCCTTAGCGCAAGCACTGATTACA
Organism: Photobacterium sp. HL06; assembly: GCF_059552575.1. NCBI lineage: Bacteria > Pseudomonadati > Pseudomonadota > Gammaproteobacteria > Vibrionales > Vibrionaceae > Photobacterium > Photobacterium sp. HL06. The sequence continues at coordinate 1,507,095 of NZ_CM183914.1, read as the reverse complement.
AGTTTACCTTTGGCAACTGGGATACAGCCTTTGGCTGCAATGGCGGTAACTGCTCTGTTGAGTACACTGCGCTCGGTATGTACACACTTTCAATGGATGCAACCGACCCAGAGTCACCGGTTATCAGTGCCGAACTTGAAGACGACTATACCGATATCTCTTGGTATATTCCGGGCACCATTTCAGGCGCATGGGACCATACTGCAGATCGCCAAATGACAGCCGATTCAATAACCGAATTCAGCTTCACAACAGCCTCTTTGACTGCTGATACTAAGTATGAATTCAAGTTTACCGGTGGTGACTGGGGTGTCTTTGAGCATGCTGCCAGCGACGTTGTTGCAGCAGAGAGCAGCCTAGTGTTCTCAGGCTCAAGCAACATTGAGTTCACTCCTGCTGAAAGTGGTATTTACCAAGTAACCTTTAATATTTTGACCAAAGAGGTCGATATCCAAAAGAAATAACGGCTAGTCCTTAACTTAAAGCGCCAGTTAATTTTAACTGGCGCTTTTTTATCCATCACTAATCCCCCTTCCCCCAAGCAAGCCGCACTAAAGTAATTCAGCAATAATATAACCCCGAAAATGAGGTTCCTTAACCTGCAATCTGATGCCCGTATTGCTGCACTAAAAGGTGCGTCCGGCGCAATAGAAAGCGCTAACGCTATTGTTTACGGAAAAGCAGCAATTGCAGGCATTGAAAAAACAAGCGGTGCTGTCGAAACAATAGCTACGATTGGTGGCAATATTGTCATGACTAAGGATAATTTAGAGAAAGCCCTAAACACCGACATGGTGATTATTGATGGCGGTAAAGCGGAAAACTCATCGGCGGTAATCATTGTCAATGAAGGCGAAAATTTTAAAGTTGCAGAAGGTCAATGCTACTTAGAGGTCGTTAACAGGCACGATAAAAAAGAGATCATTCAGACCTTGGTGAGTAATGGTTGCTAATGAAGGAAAGCCCTCAATTAAGGGCTTTCCTTAAACGCTTCCAATTTCCACACTATTTAAGCCGTGCTCAACAATATCAAGAGCACAACTGAAGATACCACTGTGTCTATGTGATTATTTTTATTTCTCGATAAAAATACGAGGTTATCTTGCTAAGGTTCTTTATTAAATATCACTAATAGAGTTTTCCATGTCGCTGAAATCAATATTAACCTGCCTATTAAAGCTAGGTTTAATGGCATGTAACGAGCGTGAGACCTCACCTTAGGCAGTAATTCAACCTCAACGTGCATATTCTATTGTCACGGCCAATATCATGCCCCCCTCTATTGAGAGGGGCTTGAGTAACATTATTCAGAAAGTGTAATTATTGGCAGCTCATCCCAGATTTTTGCTTCCTCTGGGCTCCCACCTGAAAAATTCCAAGGTCCACTTTCTACTTCTAGTGGACGGTAGGCCGCTGACAAGCCATCCAAATCCCACGTTGTAATATAGAAGCTGATGCTATCCAGTGAATCTGGCCGCCCTAGTGCATCACTGGCAAAATCGAAGTAGATGGCATTATTTTCCATATCAACAGATACACTTGGCGCAGGTGTGACAGTAGATCCCCAAGTATTTTCGGTGGCACCAACAGTGTCATAGATAGAGCTCTGCCAACCAAAGACCACAGCGTTTCTATTCCACTGTCCACTTGGCATAGTCGCATTGATTTTCGGCAACTCAGTCAGACCTTCAGAGGCTTCGTTTGGAAGACCTATGAAGATAGAAAAGCCTACATGGTCAAACCCATTAGGTGGCAACCAACTATTGGTGATTTTATCCATCGTTAACTTCAAGCGAACGTTGCTTCCCACAGAAAAGACTTCTGCTTTGTTAATAGCCAGTTGACTATTTACTTTGTCAAACGTTGGATCGGTAGGTAGCGAGTAATTGCCGTTGATCCCAGCAGAGCCATCTTTTGCATCGCCAGAGTCATCGACCTGTACATCTGGAGAGTCAGGCCATGCAAGATCAGAGGTGAAGTAAACATCTTCGGTGCCAGCATTCTCTTCAATAGAATAAATAGCGAACCGGTGTGCTTGCTCACCGATAACAAAATGTCTTGTCGACAACGTTGTTGACCAACCTCCCAAGCTATCTACCTGTATATCTGTTGCTGTTTCCAAATTACCATCGACAACCAGTTTAAGCTTAATGTCTGGGGTTGCCGTGCCAGTGATTTGAGTATCAACGGTAATCGTGACATCTTGCCAGCCATCATCTAAGTCTACGTCAATGCTCGGTTCTGCAACATCACCAAGACGGTGGGTTTTGAAGTAGATAACGGCAGACTTCGGCGCTAGCTCTAAACTCATGTCTCCATCAGCGTCAGTGGTAAGGGTTAGCGGTGCTTGATCCCAATTTGACTGCAGGCGTCGTTCAAAAATAGTCCCGCCAGGCTGCTTAACATCCAGTTGATTTAACAGCATTGGTGAAGACGACGTATTTAGCACAACTAATACTTCTTCGTTACCTTGCGTTCGAATATAACTAAATACCCCAGCCCCTGCTTTATCACTGGCAAGTACCTTGATATCGCCCCTAGTCATTACAGAATTTTGAGTACGAAGTTCAGCAAGATCTTGAATAAATTGATACATCTCACTGTTGGTATCAAATGAATCAACCTGTTGGCCGTCATCACGGTAACCACCAGCAAACATTGCGTCCCGGCTGGCAGACATCGCCTGCTCTGTCCCCTGATAGATAACCGGGATACCAGGCAATGTCATCATAGTGACTAACGCTTGCTTCATATCTTCCTTGCTGCCCTGAGACAAGAAGCGGGGCATATCGTGATTATCGATAAAGTTCGGCATGATATATGGGTTCGGGAACATCTCCATCATACGTTCAAGGCGATAACGCAAGTAATCTGTCGGTTGACCCGATGCAAATACCCGAGTCATGGTTGTCTGCAGAGGAAAATTTAAAACGGCGGTCAGCTGCTCCGGCATCCCATTCTCACCAATATAGGTCAGCATTTTTTCCTCACCCTCGGTATGATATGGCGTCGAGGCTTCAAATACTTCACCAAAAGTCAGGAAATTTTGCCTTCCGGTTTGCTTGGCTTGTTCCATAACGCCATCGTCGGCATGGAGAAAATCATTCCAAAAATCATGCTCTACAAACTTAACCGTATCGATCCGAAATGCATCAACACCCACTTCACGAATCCATTTACGGTAGCTTTCCTTAAGGTAAGCCCTTACTTCCGGGTCTGAAGTATTAAGATCATCGAGATCTGATAGCTGCCATTCTTTCTCTTGTTGTGAATTATTATGATCAGTAATGCTTGGTGCCCAATGATAAGACCCAGAACCATCTTCCTTACACTGATTCTTGTTAAGCGGATAAGGTAACGACTGGCCAGGGGCTAGCGGAGTATCGATCAACCTGAATCCGTCACAGGAAATGCTTGAATCATAGCCGTACGGATCGTCATAGGTAAAATAATTCCCGACATGATTAGTGACAATATCTTGGATTAAATACATATCACGGCTATGCAGTTCACGGGCCAGACTTTGATACGTCTCAAGATCGCCAAAATGTTCGTCGATTTTTTGAAAGTCTCTGGCCCAGTATCCATGGTAGCCACCGTAATTTTGTTCTGCATCCCACCATTGGTTGGCTATCGGTGGAGTGATCCATACAGACGTAGCCCCTAAATCTTGAATATAGGCAAGCTTGTCGTTAACGCCGAGCAAGTCACCACCACTGAATTTTTTATCGGAAGTCGGATTATATTCATCATGACCCTGATCGTTTAGCGCATTATTACCATCGTTGAAGCGATCGATCATCAGGAAATAGATAATTTGATCTTGCCAGTTTGGTGACGCCACATGGCTACCGTTTTCTTTAGGGGTTTCTATTGGGTTTTCTTTATCGTTTCCTGTGGTTGTAGCGCTTTGGCCTTCAGAATTACACCCAGACAAGGCTATTGCTATAGATAAAGGTAATATCTTTAGTTTGTTTAGACTATTATGCTGAAAAAGTGACATAGAATTGTCTCCGCTCTAGATAAGTGGAGGTACAATATTTTATTCTTTGGAACAATTTAGTGTCATATTGCGCCAATAACCAAGTGATTTAATGCCACTTAGTGCCAAATTTGAAAGTGGTAACACTTTTATAAGCCTAGTGGGGGAGAAAATTGGTATTTATGCTGATGATTAGCGCAGAGAAGCCTGTCACCTTCTTCCGAGGTAAGGCTAAAGGTACAATATTCCGGGTATTGCTCAATGCACGTTGATAAGGTCCAGACAGTATAGCCATCTTGTACCCCTACCCTGCTCAATCGAAACTCATTGTTCGATTTGTTCAACATACAATTTATTTGGCCTATATTTTCGTTTCGACATACAAGCTCAATAACTACACGAAATAGCTGCGATTCTTTAATAACGGTTTGGTTAGTAACAATAACGGTAGGGCTACCAATCAGGAGCCTACCATTGACGACATAATCTCGCTGAAGATTGTCATCCACATATTTATTTCCATCCACTTCATAGCTAAGCCTAAAAGTTAAGGGCATGGCTACCGGAAGGTTAGCTGTAGACCACAACTCCGTTCCCAAGTTAAGAAAGCCTTCAAAAAAAGCAGGATAGTGACGCCACACTCCATCTCGGTCTATACATTCTACCGACACTTTTTTTTCAAAAGAGATATTATCCACTTCTAGCCATACCCGGCCTTCCTTAGCGGTATGAGTGCCATCTTGGCCAATGCTTCCTCTTGCGTAATGCAATCGAATCGGGCTAGCCTTTTTCAGGCTCCTATTTTCTTTGCAGAGCTCTCTATACTTCTTAGGTGAAACAGGAAACCACTTACGAAAAGCACGATGAAAATTAGATGGATCATCATAACCCAGCTTTTCAGCCACCCTATTCGTACTCAAATCTGTATCCGCAAGTAGCTTAAGCGCCGCGGCTTTCTTCTCTTCTTCAATTAAAGATGAAAAGCTTAGCTGCCTGCCCTGCAGCCTTCTTTGTAAAGTCCGGGGGGAAACATTTAGGCGCGAGGCATAATCATGGATCCTTAGCGGTTGATCGAATTCATCCCTAATCAATGAACGTAACCGTGACAGTAGATCGCGCTTTTCAATATTTTGGTGGAGTAACAGTAATAACGTCTGTTTCGCCAATTGAAATAGTTCAGAACTGGAGGAAGAAATCATGTTGATTTCATCCAAATCAAAAAAGAGTGTAAACGATGGGCTATATTCACCCCGCAACAGTGGGATTGTATGGCAAGGGCCTTGATACCATGAGTGGCTAAAATGCGCTCTTGAAGACAGTTCAGAGACGAGATCGTTAGCAAGGGTAATTGCCCAATCTGGCAACTTGCTTTGATCTCCAGTCAAAAAAGGTATAGAGAAAAATCCAGACTTTACCTGTGGCTCGGCATACACACGGCGGTTGAACAACGAAATGGACTTACTCCACCATATCATCCCAGTCCGAATATCAGGAGCATGCAACAACAACAGCTTTTGTAAACAAAGTAACTCGCTTATAGACCACTCTTCACTGCCAATTCTAAAATGAGTTACACCAATTTGCTTGGCCATGACTGAAGCCAGAGTATTACTATTCAATGAAAACTATCGCCTTGAAGTTATTCCTAAGTTGTATAGTAACCAATTACAATCTGGAATAATGAGAAATGGCGTGAAGAGCTTTCCTGCCAGCTATCAAAATGGCCAGATCTTCAACCACAAGCTCAAGCCTGTGGTCCTTCTCTGTCATCTACCGAAGCTCTATAAACCACAGAGAGCGGGAAAAACGTTTGAGGAAATTAGTAGCTATGAATTGAATGCTGAATTTCAGGCTAAAAAATTCAGCATTAGACCAGCTTTACTCGCTAACTAATTTTGTTGCGAACAAACGAATTAGAGATCACGCTCCTGGCAGCACTAGTTTCTTTACATAACGCCTAAAAATTTCCCTAAATCAGCGTAATTCCATAGTCTTTTACCACTTCTGCGAATGTGTCGTCGAGGAATTTAACATTGCTATACCCTTTCTTGGTCAATGTGGTATACGCAAGGGATGCACGGGCTCCACCGACACAATGTAATACAACCAAACCCGATTTAGGAATTTTATTTAAGTGCTGTTCAAGCTCCTCAAGGGGAATATTTATTGAATTTTCCAAGCGACCTTTCCTCGCTTCGTCAGCGGATCGGACATCAATAATCGTTGCCTTGCCAGAAGTCACTGCATTGACAAAATCTTTCTCGTCAATCGCCCCTTTTGCTAGCTTCTTAACATAATTGAGCTCACCTGTAATCTTACCGCTTTCAACAGGAAGCTGTGCTTTTCTCCACGCTGGCATCCCGCCATTTAAAATTGCGACATTCTTGAATTTCCAGAATGTCAGTATCTCATAGGCTTCGATCGCTTCATCGCTTGAATTACTATTAGCAACGATGGTGATAGGCGCTTTTTTATCTCTGAGTGCAAATATAGTGCGCTTTTGTGTCGGGTATTTTTCCTTATTCCACTGCTCGTGCATCTGTACCAGCTTTGACGTCGGATAGTGAACAGCCCCTTTGATAATGGTTTTCGGAGCCATTCTTACATCAAGGATAACATGGTGAGCATCAAGGTTTCTCGCTAACCATTCTTGGTTAACATGGGATGGAAAAACGTCTGCTTTCCAAGCCGGGAAGCCTTCTACATAGGCTCTGACGTTTTGGTACCCATTCGCCTTGGCAATCTTTAATGCTTTTGGGCTCAGCGGGCATGTTACACCACCGCAATAGAATACCAACGGCGTGGCTTTATCTTCCGGTAGCCAACTTATATTTTTATCAAGGTCGCTGACGGGAGTCGCCTTAGAACCCGGAATATGACCAATGTTGTATTTACTCTTAGGGCGGGCATCTCCAATAAAAAGAGGCTGGCCACTCTCTATCAGATCAGCCAGTTCATCCGTATCAATCACCTGATCTTTGGGTAGTTTGACCAGAATCCTCTTGATCTTGCTAGCCACCATGTTGTCATCAATAGTGGCTTTAAATTTGGTATTAACCGTTAAGTCTTTAAAAGACTCAGCACTCTCAAGTTTGGTTTCATCGGTAAACTTAATGACACTGACAGTTTTTGTCTTTGGGTTAAAGTACTGAATAACTTTTGCCTGCACAGATATCGATTGGATCTTGCCGACAATGTCTTCTGCCATCAGTGAAAATGACATAAAGAAAAGGGGCAAGAATATAACTACTTTTTTATACATGGGGAACCTCCGTTTAAAGACACCTAAACGATTTGTATAAACGTTGAAGATAATCAACTCAATTACAGCTAGGGAGCTCTCCACTATCCGCTGCATACTTCATTGCAAAGTCCTTTATATGCGGTGCGATTTTTTGGAATTTATCGCTTGCTAGGAATTCAGCTGATTCAGGATGCTTTTTACTGTATTTTTTGATGAATTTCTCTCCGTCCTTTTTAAAGTAACGCTTCCACTCGACTTTCAAATGCTGAGCCGCGAACTCTTGTCCGTTATATTCAAAGTGAGGGCGCAGGTATTTCAGATAGTATTGCTGGCCTTTTCCGGCATCAGCCGATGCTCCAAAAGACATCAAAGCGATCATCACACCAAGAATAATTTTTTTCATCGTAGGTACCTCTTATGGTGAATATATAAATATCGTTATTCGTCAATAGTTTCTTTCCCGGTGAGCATCGCTTTGAGGTGGCTCGAAAGCTTGGCACCCAGGGTGATCAGGTATAAATGCACTATCAGGAACGCGAGAATGATATAGGCTGAAAATGTGTGGATCACAGCCACAGTTCCTATCTGATCGATATAACCTGCAGCGCGTAGCTCAGGGAAGAAGTAGAAAATCAACCCCGTAATGATCTGGACAGGGATCAATACAAATAGCAGCCCCAGGTAAGCGAATCGCTGTAGGGGGTTAAATTTGTTTTCAGGTGACATATGGTGAGGGTGAGGTTCACCGACAAAGACACCATAAAGATAGAAACGCAATACGCCATCAATACCCTTCATGTCAGGCACAAACTGTTTCCACTCGCCTGTCGTAAATACCCAAGTAAAAATCAGGATAACGACAGCAGTCCAGATAAAGCCTGCCCAATGGTGAAACGTTGTGCTCTGTTCAAAACCGAGCAAGTTAATAACTCCATGGCTCTCCAGCCCAGTAAGGATAAGCAGTAACACTAATGCAGCCTGCCCCCAGTGCCAGAAGCGCTCAAATCGTTTAAAAATTACAATTGTCTTTTTCATTATTTTTCCCGTATTCGTTACTTCTGGTTACTCGCAGCTTTGGCTCTTCTATGGCGTATTGTCACAATGCGGGTAAGCGCATGTAGCAGGACGCCGAAAAGTCCGCCCCAGATAGCAATAGCGCCAAAATATTCAACAAGGGAATTGCTATCACGGCCCGTAAGATAGAAATCGTTGAGCCCGGCCAAGCGGCTGTCTCGGCTATGGCAAGATTCACAAGCGACTGCTTGCTCCTTTGGTGCAACCATGTGTTTGATCGGCCAGTAGCCATTGGTTTCGATAAAGTCGTATTGGCCGCTAAATTCCACGCCGTTTAGCTTTACGCCGGCAGCAAGCGCCTTGCCCCAGTCGTATTCTGTCCAGAATGCACCCGAACCTGGTCGGCCATAGAGCTTGATTGGAAGCATACGATTGAGCTCTGTATCGTAAGGCTGTTTGCCGCGATGGATTTTGAATGGCCAGATACGCGCATCAGGATCGTTGTAATTGCCTGTGGGAGGGTTGATATCAATCGGTGCCTTATCTGGGTCGATGGTATCAAGCAGTGTTTTCTGCTTTAGTTCACCTTTATACCAACGGTATTCTGGAACGACATTGCGGCCCCAGGTGAAAGTACCCTTCTTGCTCATATAGGCATGGTTAGTGACACCATCAAACTCTTCGTCAATGGTGAAGGGCTTGCCATCTTTCATCTGCCCGGCTGTTGACCAGTCCCAAGAAAGTTTAGTCAGATAGGGGCCACGAGCCATTTCTGGAATATGGCATGAGGCACAAGCCACTTTAGACGTGTGATTATCGAGAGTACGCTGCTGATGTGGCATCGCACTATGGCAAGATTCACAGGAAACGCTGTTACCCTCGCGAGATACCCGGCCTTTATTCAATTCATGGTCAATGAATGCTGCTCGATCATTGTAACGACCAGAAATTTTGTGCTCGTTGGCGGTATGGCATGTCTGGCAGCTGAAGTTCAGCTTTTCCGGACTCATATGTACGTCAAGCGCAAAGTCAGGGTTGATCAGCGACAGATCCGTATCACCATGTTTTACCCCGTTACCGCCGCCGCCAACAGCATGGCACGCCAGACAATTTTCACGGTCCGGACTACCAACATGTTGCGCGACATACTTCAGGTCAACCGCCTCCTGAAGCTTGCCGTTAACTTTAGTCGCTTCATAGTAAGGATGGCCTGACGAGGCTGCTGATTTCTTGTATGTGTCTGTTTGATCATGACAAACCAGGCAATCGACATTTTCCTCAGCATCGTGCTCAAAGTCATCATTACGCCAACCATATCCAATGTGGCACTGGGTACAGCTCTCGTTGCCTTTGGCGGACACACAGTAGTTATTGAAACCGTTCCGCCCTTTACCCACTTTGACGCCATCTACCTCCTTCGACCAAGACCAGTGGAAGGTTTGATGTATCTGTTTTGATGCCTCGGTGTGGCAACTGAGGCAGGCCTCGGTCACATCTGGCGCATAGTCAAAGTCCTGATTCAAGATCTCAAATGTGGAATGGTCTGCCGTACCGGCAATCGACGAGATCTCACGCGTTGTGTTATCGGCCTCCTCTCCACCAGAAGCGTAGGTTGAAGTAACCCAACAAGAGAGCAGCGTAAACAGCAGAGTAATTTCTTTTTTCATGATCACAGGTCACCTTAAGCAACAAGATTCCAACCTGCTTGATTACGCCACTCATTATCATCCAAGAGTGAAAGCCACCGTCACCGAATGACAATTAGCTTTCAACAATGTTCTAATGTAAGTTAAAAACGGCCCCTCAAAGGTTGTTCACTTAGGGGGGAAGTTTTGAGTAATAGTACTAATCAAGCATGATTTAGGAAGCACTAAAACATAAAATGCTTATATAGCTATTGCTAACATAGTACAGATACCCACAATTTACACATGGCTATAGAGGTGTTTACTCATTTCTATACCTTGATCACAATACTGCTCACCTTCACCTAGCAGCAGCCATGATGAGTTTGGATTTGATGGTCGAGGTTTTGGCCGACACAACGTGAACATCGAGGAATTTTAAGCCCCTTGTGTCTACCAATTCCACTACCAGTGGCACACAATAGTTGATTGCGATAATTCAAACTGATTTCAGTTCTACTCGCGCATAACGAATTATGAGAATGGATAGTGGCACAGAATCGTACATAGGCAATTTCGCACAAGAATAACTTTACGACTTCGTGGAACCGGGGATAAATCGGACTTTGGAGGCCATGAGCCGTTGGACAAGTGGGCAAGCGGACACGAAACCTTATTAACAATTTTAATTAGGCTAGGTGTCCACCTCGGAATAGATGAGCTGATAGCTTAGTATAATTCAGCTACCATATTGGTTTTATAATCTAGTATTTAAAGGAAATTATGCAGCCTACAATGCTGCCTTCTTCATTGAGATTTAGATTTAGATTTAGATTTAGATTTAGATTTAGATTTAGATTTAGATTTAGATTTAGATTTAAAGTGTATCCAGTCCCAGTCAGAGTTCCGAAACATCTGCATAAATCCGGTAATCGGTGATCAGCCCCTCCCGGATGGTAAGGATTGTGGCAAACTGAGCTGAATAATAACTGCCATCCTTTCTGACATAATCAACTTGTCCGTTACAGATGCGCTCACTGCCCTGCTGCCAGCTTCCCTTCAGTGTATGAGACATATTGGCAATGGAATCAAAAAACTGACGGTTAATATCAAGTACAGCACTTTTCCCAGACACCGACTCGGCATTTGAAAAATAGAAGCAAACGTCGTCATGCAAAAAATCTGCTAGGGCATCAACATCTCGATTATCAACAATCTGATAAAGACTTTTCATATATTCATGTACATTATTCATTCTTAATTCCCTCTTAATATACTTATTATCAAGCAACAGCCGTTAATCATCAGCACTCGACTTTATTTTTAAACATATCACCAAGCTCGTGTTCATCTGTCCCCACAGATGCCTATAATATGGAGCTGTAACCAAGAAATATCACAATATGAACAAGTCTATAAAAGCAAGACAATAATTAAAAATAGATTTGTTCTATTGAAACTATAACTTTTCCTTATATGAGGTTTTTATAACCATTAGTATTCAATAAAATTTAATCAATCATAGAGTTATCAACACATAAGAAAACAAAGAATTTATTTTAATTAACTCAAAACGTTCTTTTCACTAACACCTCTCCATAATGTTTGCACAATATAATTAGTTATATTGAATCCTGACTTAGAACCACCAACTAAAATACTACTTTATAATCCTGCGGAACCGGAGATTGACCAGAGATTTTGGCAGTTATCTACGCAGACGAAAGCGGATGCAAAGTCATTTGGGCTGGTTTCCGCTTTTAGGGGCTCCGGTGTAGAAAGGTGGGCCGTCACAAAGGTGGACCGTCATCACACATTACTACCGATCACACATTACTACCGATAGTTCAAACACATTTTTGGACAGAAATGCGTTAGAGTTGTTGATCTATAGGGGCTGGATGTCATTAGTTTAATTAGGTTAACGCAGAACATTAGTTTTCTCCGTTGATGAGCACTGTTGCATATGCTAATTCGATCCCTCGCTCATTTATTAGATATTTATGTGTTTTCGCGAGCTTGTACTTAGCCATAAACGGAAAATCTTTTACCTTTTTATTAGAGTCAAAAGTCAATGTACATAACAAAACTGAAAAGGTAGTATCTGAATATCACGCATTTTGTTTTCTTCTTTTGTTATTGTGGTGAATTCATTAGTTCAGGAGGCAAGGTGCGTGCCTAATTATTGAATAACAAGGAATTTTTGTGGGGATTCCTGAGAACAGGGCGTTATGTGTAATCGAAGCAATATGAAAATTTCGGATTTAGTGGATTATCCAAGTGAGACTGAGGCTATTGCCAAGTGGTACTTTAATGAGTGGGATCATAAAGACCCGAAAGCAACTCTAGAAAGTGTAATTAAAAAAGTATCTTCGGTTGCCAACCGAACTGCGTTTGTAGCGCATGTTGATGGAGTGTTAGCTGGAGCTGGCGAACTTAAATATCGTGAGTATCCAGAATATTCAAGTTATAACTATTGGTTAGATGGGATCTATGTTCCTTTAGAGTATCGTGGAAAAGGTATATCAACAGCACTAATTGAGTTTGCTAAATCCAAGGCTATTGAGTTACAACTACCAGCTCTTTATCTCCGTTGTGAAGATCACCTCGTGAAACTTTATGAAACTCATGGGTTTCAGGTAGTTTGTGTTGAAGAAACAAAGTTCATTATGGAGTTGAAAGTTAATACATAACAATGCTTTAAAGTCGAATTCGTAACTGTGGCGGACCAGTTTTATAATTGTCAGGATCGCTTTTATCCGCATTTTCCAGCCCACAATCATTGCGACTATAAGATATTAAGGAACCACGCTGATTGAGAATGGGACCACAATCATTTAGAACGAGGCCGATTTTATCCGGTCCGGACTATATTCATTGAGAATGAAAAAATTTGCCGGAACCTGAGGAGTTCACCTGTAATTGATATGGCTTTTCCCTTCAAACATGGAGCAATACGGTGCAACTGGTGCTCTCGTCAAAATGGAGGGCTTCTCTGCTGGTCGCAATAGCACGATAGTTTATTTTTCTTGTGAAGACTGTGAGATAGAAGAGTCGAGAGTTATGAAGGCAGGCGGAAGTATCCAACAGTCAAAATGACAATTGGACAGTATGGTTTCATATCTCTAGTAATAGATACTGAAGGCAATATGTTTGGTCTACATTCGATGAATGTAAAATTGGCAATATCTAATAAAAAAGAATAGAGGTCTGCACTCGACAGACCTTTAGTTAGTGTTATCACATCCAGAAAAACATTAGAAAATATATTACAATTCAACATTAACAACCTGTGAATGAGCTTCAGCTTTAACGTATTATGGGGCAATAATGAACTAGAGACTATGCTCAAGCTCACTGTCTAGATATATAGATGACAAAGCCCAAATTGAAAACGCAATAGTCCAATTATTCAGTCTCTAATGCTGGACTTGATCTAAATAAAGCTAGTTAAAGCAAACGTTATTGTCTGTTTAAATTGCCACTTTATTTGAGATTCCGCTTGTGCGAATGTTATTCACATTTAAGTTCATTAAGTGGCGAAGTACATAGCGAAACATCACTTTTTTAATACCAGACAAATTACTACCATGTATTGAATAGAAATCTTCTGGCTGAGTGTATACACCAAAGTCATCAGCAATCCCTTCACTCTGTATATAAGTATCTTGTCCGTCCCAATCGATATCAGGATTAGATAAGCATTTGGTTGCAATCGCGTAACCTGAAAACGATTCACTTTGATTGGCAAATCGATTTTGAACTTGCTTTAAATAATCTTTATCTAAGATATAGCCTTCCAAGTTAACCCAACGTCCACCTTGATAAACTTCCACCCAGCTATGGATGATGCGATCTGGCGCGACCTTGAAAAGATAGTTCGGGATAGCCCCTCGCTGTAACTCATTATAAATGGTAAAACCGTGAAAACGAGTTGCAATCCCCACAGCACGAAGCATTGCCATTAACAGCGTTCCTTTGGTATTACATTGCCCGTAACCATCTTTTAATACTTGGCTGGCAGACAAACGGTCATCTTTGTTATAGCCGAAACGAACCTCATCTCGTACATAATTATAAATTGCACCAATAGCGTCATATTGAGACAGTGTTTTCCATTCTTTTTTCTCAACCAGATTTTGGATATGTGGATGCATGAAATCCAGCATTGACGTTTCTTGTAGGTAATCTTTTGATAGCTCGCTCATGGGTAACTCCTTTCATCGAATACGTGAAAAGAGTAACCAATTCTCCGCGCCAAAACTTGAATAAACTGGCTAACTTTTTTGAAAAATAGTCTTTGCTTGGCGAATCGTCATTCCAAATGTCTTTCGAAAAGTTCGACTTAAATGCGCACTATCAGAAAACCCTGCCATATGAGCGGCATCTGTTGCAGGCTCTCCATTTAATATTGCTCTTACAGCACAAATCATTCGGCACCATAGCAAATATGGTCGCCAAGGAATGCCAAGCTCTTTGCTAAATAAATGAAGAAAACGGCTTTCCGATAGAGCGAGTTTTTGAGCAACATCAGACGCCCGCCAATTGCTTGGTTTAAGGCACTTCCCATCTAAGCACTGGTTGAGTTCATGCAGCAGCTTCCTAATGCGATGATCCGTGATTTGGCTTTCATTGATGAGAGGGAATTGATTTGAAAGATCTAAACCTTCAAATAAAGGAGAAAGTAGTACAGTTAAATCATCAGTGTGTTCTGTATGTTTAAAGTTGGGTGAAGGTGCTATAAGTACTTTTGAAGGTTGCCCTGCCAATTTCTTAGATAGCGCGATCCCTAATTCGCTAGTGGGTTCGACCAACAAGATCCAACCCTCATCAACTTGTAGCTGATGCTCGACGTTAGAATCAATAATTACAGGTGTCGATATTTCATTATTATCTAGTTTGCAGCTATCGCCATTTCTAGGCCAAGCCAACTGAATCGCATGGTGACGATGAGGAGAAGCATCTATAGATGAACCATATATGATCACTATACCTGCCTTGATCCAAACATTAGACTTCATCACTGCTCGTCTCTCTAAAAATTGCATTTTGTTCAAGTATTCGACTGTACTTACCTATTTTGATTGTACTAGATACAGCATGGGGAATCAGTGTGCGAATTGAGTAAAAACAAAGTCTATTGCGTTGAAAGCGGTCTTGAGTTTTTCTCTATTCATTAGTTCACATATGGCTAATAGACATTAACAGGATATAGATGAGTTTCAGCTCTAACGCGGAAAGGGGCAAAACCAAGTTAAAGTTAACCCTCTAACAACTGTGAACCCTCTAACAACGGCGAGCAATGTTCGAGTAACTATTCAATGCTACAGCGTTAGTAGAAGTTGGTGGTTACGTTCGGTATTGGTAAAAACAAGCGAGCAGAATTTATATTAAATATGTATAACAACACAAAGAGCGGACATTAACATGACTACTTTTTATTAGCGAACGTAGGTTAAATACTGGGAACCGTATTCTCTCCGTTTGCCCTACATTCTACCTGATAATCTTTCCTATAAATCAGCGATGTTCCTGCTTTCTTAACAAAGTATGATTCGGTCATGATTCTGAACTTGGGGCAGGTTTTTGCAACATATAATTTTCTGCAGAGTTACTGGCATGATGACGAGATCCGGTTTTATTGACTGAAACTTTCGTAACCCCTGTATCCCGTCGTAGGCGATGTGGACTTCAAGCCCTTTTCTGATAAGCTGTTGGTGTACCGCATCATTGAAGTCTTGATCGTCATCTATCAATAGCACTTTCATTAGCTCACTCCTTGTAAGCTTTCTTGTTCGTCTGTTTTTATTCTTCGATTCTGCTTAATTGGCAGCGAAAGCGTAAAGGTTGTTCCTTTACCTAATTCACTTTTTACGGATAAATTTCCGTTATGTGACTTGGCTATACCGTAGCTGATAGACATACCAAGCCCGGTTCCCTCACCAACTTGCTTCGTTGTGAAAAAAGGATCAAATATTTTACTCAGGTGTTCTTTGGCAATGCCATAACCATTATCTTCAACTTCGACGACAAGATAATCATTTATTATATAAACTCTTACTTTTATAGTTTTATTTATTGAGTTTGACAGAGCATGCTCTGCATTCGTCAATAGATTGATCAATATTTGCTCAAGATGGATCTTGCTGCATTTAATTTTAGGTATATTGGCGGTGAATTCTTTCACCAGTTGTATATTATTCAGTCTAAAGCGTTGTAAAAACAGTACTAAAGAGTCATCAATTAAACTGACAATATCCGCTTCTTCAAACTCCACGAGCTTATCATCTCGACTAAATATTCTCAGATGTTGGACTATCTTCGTTATCCTGTTTATTTGACGATTTATTTTATTGTAAATCGGTGTCAGCTCTTCCTTATTGATCAAGTCTTCTTCACTAGCAATGGTATGAATTAGCTCTGCGTTAAGCTGAATAGCACCAAGCGGCTGATTAATTTCATGCGCTAAACCTGCCGATATTTCACCAATTGAAGCCATTTTTGCTGAATGGATCAGTTGATTCTTGGCAATTTTTAATGCCTGGTTGCTTGACGCTAATTTATTGTTAGATTGGCGTAATTTTTCTTCATATGCCCTACGTTCTCTGATATCCGTTGCAACGAAAGTAATGTTCTGAACCTTTCCGTCACCATCGTATATCACCGAACCGGAGAGCAGCACCGGTATCCTGGTGCCATCGTTGCCAATATAGGATCTCTCAACGTTGGTAATAAAACCTTGCTTGATTAAGGCATCAAGTTTTTTTTCCTGAAAAATGGATCCTTCTTCTAAAATGACGCCAAACGGCAGGCCAATCAGCTCTTTTTCCTCATAGCCCAACAGGTTAAGGGCAGCCTGGTTCATCGACACAATGAATTCACCAGAATCCATCACGATAAGGGAACCTGGCATCGTCTTCAGGATATTGTCAACATAATCTCTCGAAACCGTCGTCCTCTGTAGTGCTTCGGTCATCCTATTGAATGAACCGGCCAGCTCTCCAACTTCATCTTTTGTGGTTATTTCGGCCTTTGCTGCCAGATTGCCGCGCGAAACTTCCTCTACCGTTTCAGTTAGCCTTTCAACAGGTCGGGCAAGTAATCTACCGATGTAATAGAGACCCATAATCAGAACCATCATAACAATCATAGCGAGAGCGGCGATATTTCTTGCCAGCCGATTAACTGGCGCCAGCGCCTTTTCAAGCGGGACCTCCAGCAGCAGTTGCCAACCACTCCCTTTATAACCGAAAAGGCCGCTCTGCAAGGAGGATACGGCCAGCACAGTCCCTAGCTCTTCATGCGAGCTTGTATCAATAACAACTTTTCCCAGAGTAGCGTTTGCAAGTATCTTTTTTACCAGTTCATCATTGGCGTGACGAGGTTGTAAGATATGATCAGCATGGGCTGTCATGCTGGCTATGGTCATACCCTCTTGATTGAAAAGATGTGCAATGGCTGGCGGGGCAATGTCATCCAGCATCTGCATAACCACAGGCCAGGCAAAATGACCGATAACCACACCTGTAATAGAATTATCTCCCCAATTGCTTCTAATCGGCGCGGTAAACATGACCGTGGGCCTGCCGGTCTCCCCGGGCTGCACCAAGTCAGAATAATACTGCCTACCCTTCATGGCATTGTGATAGGCGACACTGCTTGGTGGATATTCCTCTATATGTTTTCCAACACTCTCTTTATCTGTCGACATAAGGATTGAACCCTGTCCGTCAATCAGCGTTAACTGGTCCCATGGGCCTGTTAAGAAGATACGCTCCTCCCAATCTTTGACTATCAGAGCTGGAATTACGTCTTCCGCTTTTTTTCGAGTTTCCATAAAAGCTTGTAATGATTCGTCTTCGGCGATCATCTGGATATCTCGATAAGCGGTATAGAGGACCCGGTCAATGCTCAGCATTTGATGCTGAGCAATTTCCTGATAATTGTTGGCAATGTTCTTCAGAAGCACAGTTCTGGCGGAATAAAAAGTACCCAAAACCAGCACTGGTACGACAATAAAAGACATTATTACAATCGATAGCGTGATTTTGGATGCAAATTTCATAGCGCTTCCTGCTGCAACGAATGCATGAGAGTACGGATAAAGGTTGCGTCAATAAATTCCGTGCTGTTCAGCTGCGTTTTAGTCGCACCTTGCTCTATAAGAAAGTTATTTATCTGCCGGGCAGTACCGTGAAGCGATTCAAACCCCGCGCCGTAAGAGAAGGAGGTAAGATTATCCCGGGTATCAAGTATTTGGGCTAAGCGTGCAAACGCCAGTGCCTCGCTAGAAGTGACATTGTAAATCCCAGCAATGATGCCAAATGCCTCATCTGGATTCTCCTTGATAAATAACGTAGTTTTGTGCCATACGTTGACATAAGCCTGAACATCACCTGGCCTTTCTTTAATGAAGCTACGACGGAAAGTATGACCACCAGGAGATATGCCAGGAATCGCTGAAGTATCAAAGAGCTTTCGGCCATTCAATGCTTCTATTGCCTGAGATACAACAGGCTCCCAAGTGACAATAGCATCCAGTTTACCTTTCTCAAATTCTTCTGCGGCCTTCTCGCCGGCGATCTTTATTTTAGTAACATCACCGGGCATTAGCCCATAACGTCTTAGTACGACATCCAGTATGTATTCCAAATAGGTCCCGGTATCAACACCGATGGTTTTCCCTTTCAAGTCCGCTAGTGTTGTAATAGTAGGCCTCACAACGATGGCCTCTGAGCCGGTAGAGTTATCACTATTCGTGACCAGAACCAGATCAGCTCCCTCTGCGTTAAAACGCATTAGATCAAACAGGGTGAAGTTGCTGACGTCTATTTTTCCATCAACTGTATCCTGCAATGACCCCCAATAGTCAGGGTTAGAATCGATAAGCTCAATGTTCAGGCCAGCCTCTGCAAACCAGCCTTTTTTATCAGCGATTTCTACCCAGTACGTCCCAGGCCAATAATAACGGGCAACCTTCATCGGCAGACCGGTTGTCTTCGGCCCTTCTTCCACCTTCGGGGCAGACTGCCACCAGACAAAACCGACGATGATTAAAGCCAACAAAATACCGGTGACGACAACAAGCTTTTTAGACATTCCTTGTCCTCTTTTTCTTCACTTTTAAGATAGGCGCAGCGTAACGCAGTAAAAGGACACAGTTAGGACCTTTCTTTCGTGGTACCCAATTTCCAACTTGGATGCTCCCGAACCACGGCTTGCTCTAGTCGACCCATTGCAGTCATCTAACAGTGTATTACCAATAATTCTGTCTATGTTCGAACAGATACTTGGCTCAGAAAAACACTCTCAGAAAATGTTATGCAATTAACAACCTAGCACCGGCTTGCTTATTCTTCAACGAGCTGTGTCACTGTTGAAAGCGAGACATTACATATTTGGTTTACCAAGACCATTTCTTCACCCACTGTTTTTCGTTAAGTCGTCGTTATTGTTCGGATACCGTTAGAACGATTTTTCCTACGTGCTTCTTTTTCAAGAAAACGTCTTGAGCCGTATTTATCTCTTCCAGTGGGAAAGTTTGCGCAACGGTTGGGTTAATTTTACGTTGCTCGATGCAGTTAACTAAGTTTTGGAATACTCCAGGCTCTAGCACAGTGCAGCCGAAAAAGCTTAAATCTTTTAAATAAAGCGTTCTGACATCCAACTCAACCAAAGCTCCGCCAATCGCACCAGACACGGCATATCGGCTACCTGGTCTTAACAATCGTAAAAACTGAGGCCACTGCTTTCCTGCGACTAAATCGATAACTACATCAAGACTGTTTTCACCTAGAGCTTCGGCCAAGTCAGCATCTCGCGATATTACTTGGTCAGCTCCCAGTTCCTGCAGTTGTTGATTTTTGCTTGGGCTGGTAATGGCGATAACATACGCTCCGCGAGCTTTGACAAGCTGAATCGCTGCCGAGCCAACACCGCCAGAGGCACCAGATATCAACACTCTGTCCAGTGATGTGACGTTCGCTCGGGTAAGCATATTCTCAGCTGTTGAATAAGAGCAAGGAAATGAAGCCAATTCGATGTCAGAGAGAGGGCTATTCACCGCATAGGCATGCTTGGCTGCGATCACGGTGTATTCCGCAAATCCTCCATCACACTCAGAGCCATAGTACCAAGGTGAGTCAAGTGGCTGATCGTTAGCTCCGCTAAGACAAGGTTCGATAAGCACTCGTTCCCCGATACGCTCTGTACTAACGTTATTACCGACCGCAACGATAATGCCGCAAACATCAGCTCCTTGAATACGAGGAAAAGCCAAGGCACTACCAGACCAGCCTGCATCAGAGCTACCGCCATCGTTTTTCGAATACCACGCTGTCCTGGTATTGATGTCGGTATTGTTAACTCCGGCGGCAGAGACACGGATCAGCACTTCATTTGAAGTTGGTGTTGGGACTGGAATATCATCACGGTATTGGAGCATGTCTGGGCCACCATGACCGATAAGCTGAACGCCCTTCATGGTCTTTGGAATAGTGGTCATCATTAATCTTCCTTTAAAAGTTGTAATAGCGCCTTTTGAGCAGATGTTACCGCGTTTCGCCCCAGCACAGGCCATGCGCTTGATACGCCTTCATGCAGTAAAAAAAGAGCCGTAGAAAGATCTTCTCTCTGACTTTGCAGGCCTAAGAACTGACGGACTTCTTCCTTGTGTTCTTTAACTGCCTTACTGATAAGTGGATTGTCGGGAAAAGCGGCAATAGCGTTCATAGACAGGCACCCGTGTGGCGCGAACTCCTTCATCCATTGTTCAAGTTTATTAAAAATATGCAAAACAGACTCAACACCACAAGCAGGCGACTCGTTAAGCAGAAAAGTGAGGTATCTTTGATGACGATACTCCAGAGCACCGACTATCATCGCTTCTTTGGATGGATAGTGTTTGTATAGCGTTCGCAGGCTGACGTTACACGCAGCCTTTAGCTGAGCAACGCTCGGCTCGGCGAAACCATGTTTACTGAATGCCTCTTCAAGACTAGCGGCAATTTGTTCTCTAAGCATAATTACCCTATAGGTAGAATATTTGTTCTACCTATAGGGTAAAGTGTCCATTCTACCCCTGTCAATACACTTTGTTAGATAATAGGAATGTACTGCTGAGTTTGGCTTATACCAATCGGGATAAGTAAGTGTTCAGATAATTGCTCAGGAAAAATCACCTAAGGCAAGGAAGAATTTGCTGTAACTAGTGGTTCTAATTACAAAAATTCTGACGTAGTAATAGGTGATTTTAACCAGCAAGCATGATCAGGTACTTATGTTGATTGATATTACTTTTGGGAGTTTTCGAGCGTCACGGATAGACCGTCTGATTCATCACTTTCGGCTATATTGAACTGAGCCATGAAGGTCCAATGTGTAGGAGTGGTATAGAAGAGGTTTAAAGCAAAGACGAAAAAGCCCCGACATTTTTGTCGAGGCTTCACAATTTGGACTGACACACAAGGTTCCATTAACTTAATAAACAGAAACAATCTCAACCTTGGTAAGGTTGCACTCTAAGATGAGCTAGTGTCGAATGTATTTTCACAAGAAAATGGAGGCGCGTCCCGGAGTCGAACCGAGGTCCACGGATTTGCAATCCGCTGCATAGCCACTCTGCCAACGCGCCTTATATTTAGATGGTGCCCCGGGCCGGACTTGAACCGGCACAACGCGAACGTCGAGGGATTTTAAATCCCTTGTGTCTACCAATTCCACCACCAGGGCACGCAATTTCATGCGATGCGCTAACTGAAAAGTTAAACACCATCTGTTTCTCATCGCTTTCGCCATGAGACTTTAATTTGGAGGCGCGTCCCGGAGTCGAACCGAGGTCCACGGATTTGCAATCCGCTGCATAGCCACTCTGCCAACGCGCCTTCGTGTTACATATAAAAGCAGTCTTCCGACTTACCGCTTAACAAGTCTCCCCGCTGCGGTACGTGGTGTAATTTACTGATTTTAAATAATGAGTCAATGAAAAAATGTCGTTTTTCTTTCAACTGGTCAAAAAGCAATAAAATCAGCCATAAACCACGCCAATTTTGCTCAAATACGCAACACAGCTTTTATGGCATAGAAAACAAAAAAGGCCGCATAGCGACCTTTCTCTTTGCAAATCAAAGCTCGGACTAACTCACCGCCCACTGCGACAACGAGCGTTTGAAATCCTCGTAACCAAATTCGTTCAGCTTTTCAATTTCACCGTTCTTGCGCTCACAGTAAACCGAAGGCATCTTCAGGCCATTGAACCAGTTCAGCTTCACCATGGTATAGCCTGCACTGTCCATAATATGAAGTCGCTGGCCAATCTCCAGCGGCTTATCGAACTGTGTTACGCAGAACTGATCGCCAGCTAGGCACGAACAGCTGCCAATGACATACTTGTGCTCGCCGGCCTCGCTTGCTTCGGCAATCGATGCAGGCTCATCGTAGATCAGGGTGTCTAAACGGTGGGCCTCGGTTGCACTGTCTACAATTGCTGTCTTCACTTCATTTTCTACGATATCAACAACTGTGACGACAAGATCCGTCGTTTTGGTGATGATCGCTTCACCCGGTTCCAGATAGAGTTGAACACCGTGTTTTTCAGAAAATGCCTTCAGTGCTGAAGCCAGCTTCTCAAGCTCGTACCCCGGCCAAGTGAAGAACACCCCACCGCCCAAACTCACCCATTCCAGCTTGTCCAGATGTTGGCCAAACTGCTCTGAAATAGCATCAAGCAAACCAATAAACGCATCAGCATCTTTGTTCTCACAGTTCATGTGGAACATCACACCATCCAAAGTATCAAACACCTCTGGATTAAGATGATCGGCCTGAACGCCAAGGCGGGAGAATTTACGTGCCGGGTTTGCCAAATCTTGCCCGGCATAACTTACACCAGGGTTTAGACGTAAGCCTAAAGATGCCTTGCCTTCAACAATATGACGGTAGGCTGCCAGCTGGCTCTGCGAGTTAAAAATCATCTTATCGCAGATCTCAGCCACTTCTTTTACGTCATCTTCGCTGTAGCCAACACTG
This sequence comes from Photobacterium sp. HL06, assembly GCF_059552575.1. Taxonomy (NCBI): domain Bacteria; kingdom Pseudomonadati; phylum Pseudomonadota; class Gammaproteobacteria; order Vibrionales; family Vibrionaceae; genus Photobacterium; species Photobacterium sp. HL06. The sequence goes on along the minus strand of NZ_CM183914.1, from coordinate 1,484,204 downwards.
TAAGCGTGTGTTTCGCCACCAAAGGTTTCATACCCCAATTTGACTTCATACGGACCACTGCTGGTTGTGCCGTCCAGGTAGGGTTTGATAATGTCAAACACGCCCCAGGTCGAGAAACATTTCAGTGCCAGTACCAGCTTTGCGCCAGACAACTCTTTCAGCAGCTTGGCTTTTTCAAGATTGGCGATCAGTTTTTCTTCATCAATCATGAAGAAAGGAGTTTTTAAATCGTTTTTCTGCATCTTAGTTACCAACAAGCCGATGTCGTTCCCGACACCGGCTTTTACTTATTCATAAGTCAGCGTTTCACACGCAGGGATTTCGCACCGTGACTAGGAGGAAGCGCGGAATTTATGTCCATAAATGAGCACTTCCGACAACGTCATGGCGCGAAATAGCCAGTGTGAGACCTTACTTGAGGATGTTGATCAGAGGCTGCCCTACTTCCAGCTCCTGAACATGCCAATCAAGGCCAATACCTGGCATAGTTTCCAGGAACGGATCCGGGTCTAGCTGTTCCATATTGAACACACCCGCTTCTGCCCATGTACCACGGAAGTACTGAAGTGCAGCAGTGATCGCTGGAACACCTGTGGTGTATGAAATAGCCTGATGCTCAACATCTTCATAAGCCACTTCGTGATCGGCATTGTTATAGATGAAGACGCTACGCTCTTTGCCGTCTTTCTTACCTTGTACCCAAGTACCGATACAGGTTAAGCCTGTGTAGCCCGGTGCCAGCGATGTTGGATCTGGCAAAATAGCTTTCAGTACTTTCAGTGGCTCTACAACTGTACCGTCTTGCAGGGTAACTGGCTCTGGGCTTAGCAGGCCAATGTCACGCATGCAGTTGAAGTAGTTCAGGTATTTGTCACCAAAGCCCATCCAGAACTCAATACGTTTTGCTGGGATGAATTCTTTCATTGAACGTACTTCATCGTGCGCCATAGAGTAAACTTTGTGGCTACCACAATTTGGGAAGTCAAATTCCATCATACGGGTATGGCAAGGAACCTGCTTCCATTCACCGTTTTCCCAATAGAAAGAGTCACCCTGGATTTCCAGCATGTTGGTTTCAGGATCGAAGTTGGTCGCGAACTTCTTGCCGTGATCACCCGCGTTAACATCCATCACATCGATGGTGTCAATTTCATCAAACAGGTGCTTAACCGCATAGGCGGCAAATACACTTACCACACCCGGATCAAAACCAGCACCTAAGATACCTGTGATACCAGCTTCTTTGAATTTCTCGCGGTAGCCCCACTGCCAATCGTATGCTTGTGGTACCTGCTGGCCTTCAGAACATAGATCTACGGCAACAGATGTATCTAGGTAAGATACCTTAGCCTGGTAACACGCTTCCATGATGCCCATGTTAACCCACGGAGGACCTGCGTTGATGACCAGATCAGGTTGTACTTCTTTGATCAATGCAACCAGTGCATCTACATCATCAGCATTAACTGCACGTGCTTCTAGTTTCTTTGAAGGATCTTTAAGGTTATTTTTCTTCTGGATCGATTCAATGATCTTTTCACACTTAGATACAGTGCGAGAGGCAATAGTGATATCGCCAAGTACTTCATTGTTCTGAGCTGCTTTGTGCGCAATAACCCAACCAACACCACCAGCACCAATTTGTAGAATTGCCATCGTTATTTTTCTTCCGTAATAATCAGAATAACTGTTGCTGCTTGATCTGCTTACCCGCGAGATCAAAGCAGCACATTTATTAATAAGTCAATTAGTGAACCAGCGAGCGCGCTAGCTGGTTAATATCGTTTAGTAAAGATTCAAAATCAGCCATCGTCAGACACGGGTTTAAGATAGTGAACTTCAGGGCAACGTTGCCATCCACTACGGTTTCACCCAGTACTGCTACACCTTTCACCAAGGCTTCGATGCGAAGTTGCTTGTTGAGTTGATCGACATCGACCGTTTGATCGCCAATACAGCGGAACAAAACGGTAGACAGTGCCGGATCGGCCAACAATTCAAAATCAGCAGACTGGTTAATTAAGTCTGCAACTTGCTGCGTCTGGCCCAGCAAATGATCATACATCGCACCGAGCGCCTGCGTGCCTACGCACTGCATGGTCATCAGCACTTTCAAGGCATCAAAACGCTTCGTGGTTGCAATTGATTTATCAACCAGATTTGGCAACAAGTCATCTTCACGGTTCAGGTAATCTGCATGGTGCAGCAAGTACTTAAAGTTCTCTTTGTCTTTTAGTAATACCGCACCACAGCTGATTGGCTGATAGAACAACTTATGGAAATCAACACTGAGTGAATCCGCTCGTTCAATACCATGCAAGCGTGTTTTATGACGGCTTAAGATCAATGCGCCACCATAAGCCCCATCAACATGCAGCCACAGGTTGTGTTGCTGGGCAACATCAGCCAGTCCGGCCAGATCATCAATCGCACCGTGATCGGTCGTACCCGCCGTACCAACTAGGGCAAATGGCATCAGGCCGTCATTTCTCATGGTATCAATGGTCGTAACCAATGAAGCCAGCTTGATAGTGCCATCAGGGTTGGTATCCACACACTCAACGGCATGCTCACCAAGTCCCAGTAACGACGCCGATTTCTGTACAGTGAAATGTGATTTCTTCGAGCAAAGGATACGAAGTTTGCCCGCATATTCCGGTAAACCCTTTTTCTGGATGTTATGACCAGAAATAGTATCGGCGGCCCAGTCACGCGCAAGCAACAGTCCCATCAGGTTACTTTGGGTTCCACCACTGGTGAAGACACCGTCAGCCTGATCGCCTAACTCATACACACCGCACAGCCAGTCTACGACCTTCTGTTCGACATATGTTGCTGAGCTAGCCTGATCCCAAGAATCCATTGATTGGTTCAAGGAACTAATAAATGCCTCGGCTGCAACCGCTGGCAGTAAAGGCGGGGTATGCAAGTGTGCAATGCAGTTAGGGTGTTGCACCATGATAGAGTTCTTGGCGATTAATTCCCCGGTCTGCTCAATCACGGTTTCCAGTGGCAGCTGCTGATCATCCAAGTCAATATTATTGATTAGGTTTTTCAGTACCAACGGCTCTAGACCGGAATACGGCGCGTCTGCAGCTTCGAAAACTTGCTTTAGTACCTGAGTGGTCTGGTTAAGTGCTACTTCAAGCTCATCCGCACCGCCTTCACCGGTGTGAATGAAATAAGAACGCCACTGCTCTTGCTCTGATTCGGTATTTGCTTCTGCAATCTTTGCAGGCCCTGCGGTTGCCAGAATAGCTTTACTCAATGCATCCAGAGCGAAATCGATTTGTTCATAGCTAATGATCAGTGGTGGCAGAAAACGCAGCACCGAACCCTGACGCCCGCCTTTTTCAATGATCAGGCCACGCTCCAGCGCTGCTCGCTGGATGTTTACCGTCATTTCTGGATCAGCTTCTGGCTCACCAAACTTGTTCTTTTGGCCGTTAGGCTTAACGATTTCGACACCTAGCATCAAGCCTTTGCCGCGTACTTCAGCAATACAGTCGGTATAACCTGCAATACGCTCAATACCTTCACGAAGGTACTGCCCTGCTTTTTCAGCATGCTCTACCAAGTGGTCTCGACGGATGATTTCCAGTGCCTTTGCACCTGTCGCCATGGCAAGCTGGTTGCCACGGAACGTACCGGTATGTTCACCCGGACGCCAGGTATCAATCGACTTATCAAATAGCAGAATAGACATTGGTAAGCCGCCACCGACAGCCTTCGACAGGCAAAGGATGTCCGGCGTAATGCCTGATTCTTCAAAGGCAAAACGATGGCCTGTTTTACCGATACCACACTGGATTTCATCGAGGATCAATAAAATGCCATGCTCTTTGGTAATACGGCGCAGCTCTTGTAGCCAGAATGCCGGAGCCGGGATCACACCGCCCTCGCCTTGTACGGGTTCAACAATGATCGCAGCCGGTTTTTGTACACCGCTCTCATCGTCGCTCAGCATACGTTCGATATAACGGATGCTCTGTTTTGCCCCTTCATTGCCGTTTAGGCCAAACGGGCAGCGAAGGCTGTATGGGAACGGCAAGAAGTGGACATCAGACATCAGGCCCTGACGGCGCTCCTTGGTACCCAAGTTGCCCATCAATGCCATCGTTCCGTTTGTCATACCATGGTATGCACCATGGAAGGCTGCCATTGTGTTGCGACCTGTTGTTTGCTTGGCAAGCTTGATCGCGGCTTCGACAGCATCTGCACCTGATGGCCCGCAAAACTGAATACGTGCATTGGCGGCAAAGTCATCCGGCAGGAAGTTCATCACTTCTTTGATGAATTTATCTTTAGTTGGGGTGGTAATATCCAGGGTCTGATAAGGCAAGCCCTGGTTTAACTGTTCAATGATCGCCTGGTTGATTTCTGGGTGATTGTAGCCCAGCGCCAGCGTGCCGGCACCTGCCAGGCAGTCTAGAAACAGTTGGCCTCGGCTATCTTCCACCAGTGCACCTGATGCTTTCTTGATAGCAAGTGGGAGGCGTCTCGGATAAGAGCGAACTTCCGACTCATAATGCTCTTGGCTCAGTAGGAGCTCATCAGGCGTCAAATCGTACAACTCGTGCACAACAGGTATATTCGAGGCTAGCTTGATATCGTCTAAATCAAACACATTACTCATGGGTGTCATCCAAAAAATAAACACGTCATATGAAACATGACGTTCGGCAGATCATAGCTGTATCGTTTCCGACGCAAATACATATAGTACTCCATACGATTAGCTAACTATTGCATAACCGTTATGGCGAAGAGTCGGGTATTCAGATAGAGTTTTCCTGCCGGTAAACACAAAGATGCCATTAGCAAAATGCTAATGAGGTAACAGGTTTACAGCAAAAAGCTGAAATGATTTAGATAGGAAATATCAAGGCTCAGTAATAATACTGCAATTAGGTAAGAAAAAGCTGATTTTGGCTTTCAATGTTAGAGTTTTCACTGTTGGGTTCCTTCAATATGCTCCTGCTCTACTTCTTGGCAGGTCCGCGCTATTAATGCCCTTCTACTGACGATAGATTCGCCAGTACCTACGGCACGTTGTGACACAATCAGCTCGAATTCATCACAACGATATGTCTCAGTACAACGACCCCCTGAGATTGCGCAGAAAAGTAACACATTGTTGGTGTGGATGCCAACTGTTATTTCACTATGCTTCTTGTTATAGATGGCAGCTAATATCGTGTTTGTTAGTCCCTTCTATATAACCCCTTAGCATCAAGCCAATCTCCCACAGTTCCCGTTAGTTGGTGAATCTTTGTGACCGCACCTATAGATATAAATTAGCTTTCATAACAGAACATGAAGCAGTTCAAAATTCATACAACAGAGTTATGTTAGGTTTACCAGACAGAATCAAAGATTTATTTCGACTATGTCTCGGCAATGGTGATCTTTATGGACAATCGTTTTCTGTCAAAAAACATGGTATCGGCTTGCATAGGCCATCTCCACCCCTGAGGTAAACATCACGCTGACAGTCTGTACAGCATGACCTACTTCATCTCCCCGGCTAAACTCAACTTCCACCTCAATATCACGGTACCTGATCCAGGTTAGCTCCCGCTTTCTCTTTCATTTATTAGGTTATTACTTTGGGCGTAGCTCTCTGTGCGTACGCCTGCAATAAACAATGATGAGGAAATAATATGGAAATTATTCTGGGTATTGCTGCCCTATTAGCAGCCTTGGGTTTGTTTTCTGTCTTTAGCTTTAAAGCGCCAAATGGCAGCGCAGCCATGAGCGGTCTGGCGGACGCCGCAATCGCAACATTTCTGGTCGAAGCTATCCATAAATATGTGATGGGAAACCTGCTTGGCATCGAGTATCTCGCTGATTTCGGCAACATGGTCGGTGGGATGGGCGGCGTCGCGGCTGCGACGTTAGTGATGCTGCGAATGGGCGTACAACCCGTATTCGCCATCGTCACAGGTTTAGCGATGGCCAATCTCGGGATCCTCGAAGGTTTTATCGCCGGCTACCTGTTCTCTTTCGCAACGCCACTGTTTAAGAAATATTTACCCGAAGGCGTCGATGTCATTGTCGGTGTCTTGACCTTAGCACCGCTAGCAAGGCTGCTTGGTATTTTCATCAGCCCAGGACTAGATATGCTGATGGGCACCCTGGCCAATATGATCACGGAAGCAACATTGCTATCACCGCTTGCAATGGGCTTTTTGCTTGGCGGATTAATCAAGATGGTCTGTACGTCCCCGTTGAGTTCGATGGCATTGACAGCCATGCTGGGGTTAACCGGCTTACCAATGGGTATTGCAGCCATTGCCTGTGTCGGTGGCTCGTTCACCAATGGTTATATTTTCCATACCCTCAAGCTCGGAAAATCCAGTAATACCATTAGTGTCATGCTTGAACCGCTGACCCAAGCACATATTGTCACCCGTAACCCTGTCCCTATCTTTATGTCGAACTTCCTCGGTGGTGCACTGGCAGGAACCATCGCCGCGTACTTTGGCATCGTCAATGACGCGCCAGGTAGTGCAGCTCCAATCCCAGGCCTACTCGCTTCCATCGCCTTCAACGATCCACTGACTTTATTTATGGCAGTGGTCGCTGCAGCCTTTGCCGGAATGGTCGGCGGTGTCATTGGTAACCAAGTTTACAAACGCCTGTTAGCTGAGCGTATTCCATTGCAACAGTTTGCAAATGGTTAAGTAACGATCAGTTAAGCAACGGGTACTAAGGCTTACCTTTCGGTAAGCCTTTGCTGTTACGTGATCAGCAAAGCAAAACAGTCACCCCAATCCATCCATTTCCCTAAGCCCTACGATTACCTGCTATAATTTCAACCAAATCAGAAATTGTTGCAAAAAGTACACTAATAATGCGAAACACCGACGACTTCCTTATTTTTTTTCACCTTATCGAACAGGGTTCTTTCAGCAAGGCCGCGGAGCAAGTTGGGCTGACAAAATCTGTTGTCAGCAAGCGTATTACCCGCCTTGAAGAAGAGCTCGGCGTTCAGCTGCTCTATCGAACAACCCGCAAGCTCACCCTGACCGAAGCGGGCGAAGTCTTCTTTAGCCATGCCCGAGAAGTTTACCTTTCAGTACAAAATGCCGAAGATGCCATGAGCGGCTTGGGAGAAAGCCTTTCCGGTACTATCCGTATTACGGTGCCGACGATTTCAGGTGAATTGATTTTGCCTCAAGCCATTGCCGAGTTCAGCGCAAAATACCCAGATATCAATATTCATATGGATCTGGATAATCGGTTTGTCGACATAGTTGAAGAAGGCTACGATCTTGCCATCCGCACTGGTGTATTGCCCGATTCCAGCTTCATCGCCCGCCGTCTCACTGATGCCCACTGGGTGATCTGTGGTGCCCCTTCCTACTTTGCCCGTTGTCAGGCACCAGAGTCTTACCAGGATCTTGCTGATCACAATTGCCTTGCCTACTCCTATCAAGAAACAGGGGCGACGGAATGGCTGTTTAAAGGGAAGTCCTCACCATTTACCGTCAAAGTTGCAGGGAACTTCAGTACCAATAATGCCTCTGCCCTAAGAAGCGCAGCCCTAATTGGCCAGGGGCTGGTCTATGTTCCTAAAGTGCTGGTCGCCGATGATCTGCAAGCGGGAAGGCTGGTTGAAGTCTTGCAGCACCAGGTTGCAAAGTGCCTGGGGATCTACGCCATCTATCCCTATACCCGCCATCAACCTGCCAAAATACGGCTGTTCATTGAGCATCTCTACCAATGTTACCGCCTCCATGAAGATAAATTTTAATACCTAAAAAAAGCGTGGCCAGTAATGGCCACGCTTTTCCTCACAACACGCAATTATATGTCAGTACTGACAACCCACTGTTAGATGAGAGTACTCATAACTGCTGCGCCAATACCATAAACCAGCATAGGCACTACCGTACGCTTGATAATAAAGCCTTCCTTATTAGCAATACCAAGGATCGTAGATACGGCAATGATGTTATTGATGCAGACCATATTACCCATCGCTCCGCCCACAGATTGCAGCGCCAGAATGGTCGTCTGCGGCAACCCGACATTAAGTGCAATGGTTTGTTGAATCGCACCAAATGTCAGGTTCGATACCGTCGCAGAGCCTGAGAAGAAAGCCCCCAACGCTCCCAGGTAAGCCGCCACATATTGCCAGCTCGTCCCCATCAAATCTGAAAACGCCTGACCCGTTGTCATGATGGGTGAGCTCTCACCACCCGTCATCATCAGCTTGACCATAATCAGCGCGCCAACAAGGGCAACAAATGGCATTTTTATACGACTTCCGGTTTCGACAAACATCTGCCTAACGACATTCGCTGGCAACTTAAACAACGGGATTGAGATCAGCACCACCAACAGGAATGGAATAAGCGCAGGTACATATAGTGTTTTATAGGCCCAGGACACATCTGTCCCTAGAATATGGCTCAGCTTGAAAATCAATGCCTGGCTGATACTGAAATCGCCCAATGGACCAAACGAAATGCTGAACATCTCCGTACTGTCAGTCAACATTGATTTGATGCCAAATTGCTTAATACGGGTAACAATCAAAATCACGATGAGCAAGATTGTCGGCGTCATCGCCTTGAAAACATCCCCCGCTGCAACGGCCGCCGTTACACTGTCACTATTGCTTGGCTGAGTTTTTACCAAACCAAAGCCACTTCTCGCAACAACGACTGACAGCACTAGGCCAATAGCACCGCCAACCAAAGCCGGGAATTCATAATTCCATTGTGCCAATAAGTAATAAGGCACAGTACATGACAAAGTACTAATCAGGACAAACAAGTAATTACGACGAATTTCGCTCCAGCTAACAATAAAGCGAAGTGCCATCGGAGGAATAATGAATGCGGCGATCAGGTGAATTAGCGCGGTGATCTTACCCGTTTCAAGCAATGTCACATCGTCCAGGCCCAGGTTTGAGAAACCGAACCATGTTGGCGTACCAACAGCACCAAATGAAACCGGCACTGAGTTCATCACCAATGCCAGCATAGCAACTTTTAATGGGTTGAAGCCAAGGCCGACAAGGATAGGTGCCGCAATGGCCGCCGGGGTACCAAACCCGGATGCACCTTCAATCATGAAAGCAAACGCCCAGCCAATGATCATCAGCTGTGCAACTTGGTTGCGGCTAATACCTTCAAGCCAACGGCGAATAACATCTTCGGCTCCCGATAGGTAAATCATTCGGTTGAGTAAAATCGCACCGGCAACAATTGAGATTGGTGTAACGGCCGACAGCATACCGGCAATAATATTGGCGCTAATTAAGGTAATATCGGTACCAAAGTAAAAGAGCTGTAGTGCGCCTACCATTAAAGCCGTAATAGGCAGTGCAATATGCGATGGTACACCATTTTTCTTTGTCATCATCCAAATAAGAATGACAATAGGTATTACCGATAAAAATAGGGACGTCATTAAAAATCTACTCCGTGTATTAAGACCCTGTTATTGCCATATTACATAGCATGTATATTGTAATTAGGGCCTTGCTATCAATTTGAGGTGTAACAACACGCTCATTAATTATTGTTGTTGGCTGACATGATTATTATTATGAAAAGACATTCTAATGAGGTTTTTAAATAATGCTACTCAAGACATTAGCAATAATTAGTAACATATTGACACAATTAAAAAACCAAACAGCATCAAGCACCTGACAAGTGGGAATTAAACTTTAAAAACAATAAGATAAGCAACAAGCACCCACTAGCAAGATTTAAACTATGCGAGTAAATGACACAATATGTTTCGTAAATAGTCTCTATTCAATATAGAGAACAACTACACCATCACTATCTCCCACATAAGGCCTATGCTCAGAACTTATAATATACGCACACATTATGAAATCACTAAAACACTCTTATCTCAGATAAAGGCAAGTAACAATGGAATTTAATGACACATAAGACAAGATATAAGTTGAAATTGCGACTTTAAAGCATAAAATACAGCACCAATAAAATAATTAGCAACCAGACAAAATATATTTTAACTTATCACAATCTTAAACAAAGAAATCAAGACAAATAAACAATTAGAGTAATTGACAGTTCAAGTAAAGCTGATAAAAACAGTATGAAGAGTGAAAGGTATTGAGGGATAACAATAAAAAAGAGCAAATTGGTCAACCCAACTTGCTCTTTTGAAGAACTAACTACATGTTAACTATTACAATTAGTGGTCTCTGCTCGTGCGTACCTGACTCACTTTATCAACCAGATATAAAATGGAACGATACTCGATGCCACTATGTTCAGATAGGCCAATCTCACAGGTACGACTATTTGAATACCCTTCATGGCAATTCTCAGGCACTTGTGCTTTCAGTGGTGACAATGCGGATTCATTCAGCTCTGGTGTTGTGAAACCTTTATCCCCGGCGAAACCACAACATTGAATATCCTCCGGAATAATTACCTGATTGGCACAGGCCTCGGTCACTTGCTGCATCACGCCAGCTAGACCTTTTCTCCTAGAGGTACAGGTAATATGTAACATCACAGGCGCCTCCTGAGGAGTGATATCTAAGCGAGGCATTACGAACTCCGCCACAAACTTAAACGGCTCATAGATGGTAATGTCGCTACGCAAGGTATCTTTGCTCAAACTGGCACAAGGGCTGGTATCCATAAGCACTGGTAAGGTCCCTTGTTCTGATGCCTCCCAAAGGGCCTCTTCAAGCTGCTTGGCCTTGCTATTCGCCGTATCAACGAAGCCTTTGCTCTTGTATGGCATACCACAGCACTGGCTATTCAAATCATTAGGAAGAACGACTTCATAGCCTGCTTTTGCCAGCAGCGAAATAGTGACTTCAGCAAGAGGCCGTGGATCCATCGCCTGCTTCTCAGTCCCCATGTTTCTTGAGGCGCAGCTAGGGAAATAAACAACTTTCTGCTTGGAAACCGAATGAATGACCATCGCACCTGGCTTTGGCATCTTACCTGCCGATCTTGGCATATGGGGAGTCCAAAGCGGGATCTTCTGACCTGATAGCTTATGCGCTGCTTTAGTCAGTGCCTGCATATTTTTGCTACCCAACATAGAGTGCATACCGTTTGCCGCACTCAACCCGACTCGGGTAACCGCCGTAATGCCATCGAAATTATCCGCCGTCCAACGTGCAATACTCTTAGCCATGCTTGAGTGATTCTCGCGAAGCTTGCGCATCAAATCGCCGGTATTGATCCCGACAGGACAACGCTCGGCACACAGCCCCGTCGCCGCGCAGGTATCAATGCCTTGGTACTGAAAAGATTTCTCCATTTCAGCTAACCGTGCCGGATCTTCATTGGTACGGCGTAATCGGCTAATTTCGCGATATATCGTATTACGCTGGCGAGGTGTTAACGAAAGATCACGTGAAGGGCAGACTGGCTCGCAGAACCCACACTCAATACACTTATCAATCAAGGTATCTGCTGCTGGCATTGCTTTGAGATCTTTGACATGTGCCTGGTGGTCATCATTTAAGATCACGCCAGGGTTCAAAATCCCTGTGCTATCAAAGATGCGCTTGATTTGTTGCATCAGGGCATAACCTTCGGCGCCCCACTCCAGCTCGACAAACGGGGCCATATTTCGCCCAGTACCATGCTCCGCTTTTAACGAGCCCTGGTAGTCAACCGCGACCAACTGGGCCACAGCATCCATAAAGGCACTGTAGCGCGCTACTTCTTCTTCGGTATCAAATGCCTGGGTAAATACAAAGTGCAGGTTACCGGCCAGCGCATGGCCAAAAATAATCGCTTCATGGTAGTTATATTTAATGAAGAGTTCCTGCAGTTCCCTAACGGCAGGTGCAAGCTGCTCGATAGGAAACGCAACATCTTCAATAATTACGGTTGTGCCCGTTTCACGAACAGCACCCACGGCGGGAAATAGCCCTTTACGGATCCCCCAAAGCTGGGCACACACTTTTGCATCGCGACTGAAAGCGACCTGCTCAATCGGAGAGAACCCATTGATAAGGGTCGTCAGTGACTCACTCTGCTTTGATAGTTCGTCATCATTTTCAGCATGGATCTCAACCAGTAACGCCGCCGCTTCTGCATTACCATTAGAGCCTAGTTTCGCTATAAAATCAGGCATACCAGGTTCATCCGCAACCGAAGCCAGAGCCCGGCTATCCATCAGCTCGACAGCCGCAACCTTAGTTTTGCCCAGTTCGCTAACGGCCAGACAGGTATTTTCTATATCTTTAAAAACAAACAGCCCCGATGCCTTGAAAGCGTGATCAATCACGGTGTTGTAGGTGATGTCAGCGATAAAACCAAGCGTCCCTTCTGAGCCGATCAGCAGGTGCTGCAAAATCTCAATAGGATCATCATAATCCACCAGCGAATTCAGGCTATAACCCGTGGTGTTTTTCAAGCGGTACTTATGTTTGATTTTGTCAGCGAGCTCAGGGTTGTCCTGGCAGTACTGGGCCAAATTAGATAAATCCGCAAGCAGCTCACTGTGGCTTTGTTTGAACGCCGCAACACTATCGGCATCAAGTGTATCGAGGATGGTCCCATCGGCCAGCACTACAGTCATCCCTGCCAAGGTCTTGTAGCTATTTTGTGCCGTTCCACAGCACATTCCTGATGCGTTGTTCGCGGCAATACCGCCAATCTTACAGGTATTTATCGAAGCCGGATCGGGGCCAATCTTACGGCCAAACGGAACAAGGAACTTATTGGCATCAGCCCCAATGACACCCGGTTGAAGCCAAATCTGTTTGCCTTCATTAAGGATCTTGTGATGGCGCCAATTCGTCGTCAGGGTAATAAGCACAGAATCAGACAATGCCTGCCCAGACAAACTCGTACCCGCCGCACGGAAGGTGACAGGGATATTCAGGCTGTAACACGACTTAATGGCGAAAACCACCTCATCTAAATTATCAAGCTGAAGGATCAGTTTGGGTACCAGGCGGTAGAAACTGGCGTCAGTCCCATACGCTAAGGTTAGGGTTGGATCAGTGATAATCCGCTTATCATCAATTTGACCCTGTAGTTGGTCAATGAGTGTCGTGTAGGGCTGCTGCATTGTGGCTCCGTGTGCTTCCATATGCTAAATGCATCTATTGTTATCAGTCGGACTTTTGCTTCGCTGTACGGTTTAGGCAAATATTGTAATAGCCTTATTTTATAGAGGGTGTTTTAGTAAATAAATAACCTTTAATTCACAAGTTCGTTGCAAAAAGTTTATCAATCGACTTTGCAGCGCGGCGCCAATTGTCAGAGGGTATCAAGCAAACCATTCGGCACTCTCTGCTAATACTAGCAGCATGCTATTTTTAGCTGATTGATCAAAGAGTGGGATAGCAGTTAGTTGAAGTGACTTGCAGTATTTCGGGGAAAGAATGGGCTAGTGAGGATGCTATCACCAAATTACAGGTATAAAAAAACCAGCATTAAGCTGGTCTAATAGCATTTCACCAAGATGAAATGGAGGCGCGTCCCGGAGTCGAACCGAGGTCCACGGATTTGCAATCCGCTGCATAGCCACTCTGCCAACGCGCCTTATTGTTATTGACCGTTAAGGGCTAAGCCTGTTCGGTATGGGCGCCATTGTACAGAATCAGTAGAGGCTGTCACGAAAAAAATGAGAAAGCGAAACCGTTCGCTCTAATTTCCACCAATGGTATCAAAACAACATCTAAATGATGCCTTTACTAACAGTAGGTAAACCTAACAGACCAACCAAGAATTAAAAAAGCGGCTTCAAAAGCCGCTTTTCTACATTCTTTTCACTCTCAATCAGATATCTTCTGAATTGAGCAAATCATCTTTTGCTGCTTTCAAATAAATATACATCGACCAATATGTCAGAACCATTGCTACATAAAGGGCAATATAGCCAACCCAGACTAACCATTCGGTTGGGTGCCATAACAGAACAAGCAGAGCGAACATTTGCGATCCGGTTTTCACCTTGCCAACCCAAGAGACTGCGACGCTCGAACGTTTGCCCAACTCTGCCATCCACTCACGCAAAGCAGAAATAATGATTTCACGGCCGATCATAGTCATGGCCGGAATAGTTACCCAAACTGAATGATAGTGTTCAACAACCAGCACCATGGCAGCAGCCACCATGACTTTGTCAGCAACAGGGTCAATGAATGCACCGAAGCGCGTTGTCTGATTGAGTTTACGGGCTAAATAGCCGTCGAACCAATCCGTAACGCCAGCGATAAAAAAGATAAGAGCAGTAGCAAACGGAGACCAGCTATAGGGTAAATAAAACGTGATCACAAAACATGGGATAAGCAATAGCCGGATGAAGCTCAGGATATTCGGAATCGTTAAACGCATAATTCTTAGTTCTTAGTTCTTATGATTGACTTCATTAGGGTGCCGCAAAGCTAGCTATGTTGCAATGCGTCATATATTTTTTCTGCTAAGGACTTACTGATCCCAGGGACCTTGGCAATGTCTTCTCTGCTTGCTCTTTTTAGTTCTTGTAGACCACCCATATACTTCAATAATGCCTGGCGGCGCTTCGGACCGATACCTTCAACATCTTCCAATGCACTACGTTTCCTGACCTTTGCTCGCTGAGCTCGGTGGCCACTGATAGCATGGTTATGACTTTCATCACGGATATGCTGGATCAAATGCAAAGCGGGAGAATCTGACGGCATCGAGAATTCTTCCCCGGTTACTAGAAGTAGGGTTTCCAACCCGGGTTTACGTGTCGTTCCCTTTGCAACGCCCACCAACATTGATCGCTTCGGCCACTCTTTCATCAGAGGATTGACTACATCATACGCTCTTGAGAGCTGACCTCTACCCCCATCAATAAAAATAATGTCAGGAATCTTATCTGGATCTAATTGTTTTCCATACCTTCTACCGAGCGCCTGCGCCATAGCGGCATAGTCATCACCTCCGGTGATTCCGGTAATATTGTAGCGTCGGTACTCCTGTTTCAAAGGCCCATCCTGATTAAACACCACGCACGACGCAACCGTTTTTTCCCCCATGGTATGGCTGATATCAAAACATTCCATACGCTCAAGGGTTGTAAGACTTAATGCTTTGGTCAATGCCGAAAAGCGCTGCTGAATCGTCATCTTATGATTCAGCTTACTGGTTAAGGCTGTACTGGCGTTAGTTTGCGCTAACTTCAGATAACGGGCCCGATTACCGCGGGACTGCGTCTTCAGCTCCACTTTACGGCCTGCCAGCTCAGTGAGCGTATCAGCAATCAAGGTTTTCTCTTCACCTAAGTCTGCTCCAAGAAGGATCACAGAAGGGATCACCCGGCCTTCTGCCTGGTTAAGATAGAACTGGCTGACAAAACTGGATAACACTTCTGTCAGTTCTGCATCATTGGGCATTTTGGGGAAATAACTACGGCTACCGAGGATCTTGCCCTGGCGAATATACAGTGCATGGATACAAGCCATTCCCCGCTCATGGGCAATGCCAATCACATCCATATCATCATCACTGTCATGGCTAACAAACTGTTGCTCCTGCACCCGGCGCAAGGCTTGAATTTGATCACGGTAGGTAGCCGCTTTTTCAAAAGCCAGCTGCTGGCTCGCCAGTTCCATTTTTTCAACCATCGAGGTGATGACCTGGCGATCTTTTCCCTGCAAGAACAGACGAACAAAATTCACCTGTTCTTTATAGTCTTCCTCACTCACCAGCCCCTTGACGCATGGGCCAAGACAGCGGCCAATTTGATACATCAGGCACGGGCGGCTTCGGTTTGCATAGACCGAGTCTTCACACTGGCGTACTGGAAATATTTTCTGCAATAAGTGAAGGCTTTCGCGCACAGCCCCTGAATCAGGGTAAGGACCAAAATATTCACCCTTGCGCTTTTTCGCACCCCGGTGAGTAGTCAGGCGGGGGTGGGCACTGGCACTGAGGAAAATATAAGGGTAAGACTTATCATCACGCAGTAAGACATTGTATTTAGGTAAATACAATTTGATGTAGTTATGCTCAAGGATCAGCGCTTCTGTCTCAGTGTGAGTCACGGTGACATCCACTTTACGAATATTCTTCACCAGGGCTCGGGTTTTCTCACCCGCGACATTGGTTCTGAAATAACTCGACAGGCGTTTTTTCAGATCTTTAGCTTTACCTACATAGATGACCTCATCAGCCTCGTCGTACATTCGGTATACGCCTGGCTGATGAGTGACAGTTTTCAGAAAGCTCTTGGAATCAAAGCTATTTGCGTCAAAAGGTTCGGACACTACAACGTCTCTGTGTCTAACATTCCATGACGAATTGCAAGGTGGGTCAGCTCTACATCGCCATTAATGTCCAATTTGTTGAACAGACGATAGCGGTAGCTGTTAACCGTTTTAGGGCTTAAATTCAGCTGCTCCGAAATTTCGGTGACTTTCTGGCCTTTGGTGATCATCATCATGATCTGCAATTCTCGCTCAGAAAGATCTTTAAAAGGATTCTCAGAATCTGGTGCAAACTGGCTTAGTGCCATTTGTTGTGCAATTTCAGGGGAAATATAGCGTTGGCCACTATTGACCATGCGGATCGCGTTAACCATCTCATCCGGACCTGCCCCTTTGGTCAGGTAACCTGCCGCCCCCGCTTGCATGACTTTCGTCGGGAACGGGTTCTCTGTATGAATAGTTAAAACGATAATTTTGACATCGGGATTAAAGCGTAAAATTTTTCGCGTCGCTTCAAGTCCACCGATCCCAGGCATATTCATATCCATAAGAATGATGTCCGCATGCTCTGCACGGCACCATTTTACGGCTTCCTCACCACTGTCGGCTTCCCCTACCACTTTAATACCACGGACATCTTCAAGAAGACGTCGGATCCCTGTGCGAACCAGTTCGTGATCATCTACAAGGAATACATTAATCAAGCTGTATCTCCAATATGATTTGGCTCTGCACCCAGCCGGAATTGGCGGGATTGCTATTACTGATCTTACCCAATTTTACCTTAACTTGAAATCTGAACTAACACTGTTTCTGTGTATCAGCGCAAAATTTCTCTTCAAGTTATCGCTTGACAAAACTGGCTCTAATGCTGTTTTTGCATGCTTCAAAAAAAAACGTGCCGCACAGCAGTATTTACCATATATACAAAAAAATAAAGTATAAAATTCAATATATCCAGATGCTTATCTGTTAAACAGAAAAAATGACTCACAGCAACCGTACTGATAGTGCACTTAATAGTAAATTTTCACACCCATCCTTCACTGTTACGTACTTAACCCAAATCATCTTGAGTAATTCTCAAACAAATAGTGATTTTTTCCTTGGTTGTCTATGAGTTACAAAAAGGCGATATTAAAAAAACCTGTATAGCTACTCAGCCACGAATGACTAGTTACTGGTACAATTTTAGCTTAAAGTGCCTAGTAAAAAGTTCACATACCCCTGTCGATTAGCACCGAAAAACATAATATGTCTCACTTTTGCGATTTGGCTGTCACGTTAACTGTACATTGCCCGTTGAGGCACCTCATGACAAGTAGCATAAAATCTCAATATCAGGCTTATTAGGACTAATGTCTTTCAGCATCAGTAAGTTACAGAAACCTATGGTTCAAACATCTGCTAAACGTTTAATATTTAGACGTCTAGATGTAAAGCTTTCCTTTCTGAACTCGCTTCAGGTATGATTGCCACCGCTTATGTCTACCCACATAACCGCTCTTGCTCAAAACGGATATTTGAACGCAGGCCCCAAACACACTTAGGTGTGTTTTTTTGTTCCTGTTGATTCGCATTGCGGCTGTCTGCTTCTAGCAAGCTTTTCAGGTGGGCATGACGATGAAAATACCCATTAAGAGTAAATTGAAGGTTATGTCATGAATCTTTCTGCCAAGACTGTGGTTCTTATTGCCATCGGTGCTGCCCTATATGGCATAGGTGGGTTACCTATGTTCGGTATCCCTGTCTTTGCTAACACCACGCTGAAACCAGCAATGGCAGTATTAGCCCTATTCAGTGTGCTATTTGGCCCTTTGGTGGGCTTTCTGGTTGGCTTTATCGGCCACTGGGTAACGGATCTGTTTGCAGGCTGGGGGGTGTGGATCACCTGGGTACTTGGCTCAGGGATTGTGGGGATGCTGATTGGCCTCTATCCAAAAATTACCAAAGCGCGCCTGGAAAAAGGCCAACTATCCAAACTGGATTTTACCCTATTTGTCTTACTTGCTTTCATCGGCAATGTGCTCGGTTACGGCTGCTCGGCATTTCTTGACGCCGTCCTTTATGCAGAACCATTTACCAAGGTACTGGCTCAGCTTACGATTATTGCCGCTGGCAACACACTTCTCATCGCCATCGTCGGCCACTTCATTCTTACTGCCGTTGCCAAGCGAAAACAGCAAAGCTACAACCTGAAAGAGGCTTATTAAAGCATGACAATTGAGTTTTCTAATTTCACGTTCAAATATTGGGCGTTAGAAAAACCGACCCTCAAGGATATCAACCTGACAATCGAAAAGGGTGAAAAGGTTGTCATCATCGGCCCGAGCGGAAGTGGCAAGTCGACCCTTGGCCAATGCTTAAACGGGCTTATCCCATTTGCAGTCAAAGGTGATATCTCTGGCAGCCTGTCAATCAACGGGCATAACACCAAAAATATGGACCTCCACCAGTGCACTAATATGGTCGGCACTGTTCTGCAAGATACTGACGGCCAGTTCGTCGGCCTAAGCATTGGCGAGGACATCGCTTTTGCCCTAGAGAACCAGGTTGTCGAACAAGACGAAATGCACAGCATCGTCAAACAGACAGCAGAAATGGTTGATTTGGATGATATGCTTCACCTGTCTCCGTTCGATCTCAGCGGCGGACAGAAACAGCGGGTATCGCTGGCTGGGGTTATGGTAGATGATGTTGATATCCTGCTGTTTGATGAGCCTCTGGCGAGCCTTGACCCGAAAACCGGCAAGGCAACGATTGAAATTATCGATCAGCTGCACCGGGATACCGGTAAAACTGTCATCATTATCGAGCACCGCCTCGAAGATGTGCTCCACCGCAATGTCGATCGAGTTATCCTGATGGAGCGCGGTGAAGTTGTCGCTAATATGACACCAGACCAGCTATTGGCCAGCCCACTTCTATCTCAGCACGGTATCCGTGAGCCTCTCTACCTTTCAGCACTCAAAGCGGCAGGCTGTGAGGTAACAGCTGCCGATAAACCGGCCTACCTGTCGACGTTAGCGCTTGATAATTTCAAACCCCAGCTGCTCAATTGGTATCAGCAAGGTGAGGCAGCAACCAAGCCTGAATCGGACCAACCTCTACTTACGGTCAATAACCTGAGCTACTCTTACGACGGCCAGCGTATGACTCTAGATGATGTCAGCTTCACGGTTAATAAAGGAGAGTTTGCGTCAATCCTGGGTAAGAATGGTTCCGGCAAGTCGACAATAACCCGCCTTATCATGGGCGTGCTTGATCCCGACAGCGGCAATATCGAATTTAACGGTCGCGATCTTAACGAGTGCTCTATTTTCGAACGCAGCCAGAACATCGGGATAGTTCTGCAAAATCCAAATCATATGATTTCCCATCACATGATTTTCGATGAAGTGGCCTCGGGGCTTCGTAACCGCGGCGTACCGGAACAAGTGGTCGAGAAAAAGGTTATTGAAGTACTAGAGCTTTGCGGCCTGGGCAAATACCGCCACTGGCCAATTGAAGCTTTGAGCTACGGCCAGAAAAAGCGGGTTACCATCGCCACAATCCTGGTGCTTGAACCAGAGCTACTGATCCTTGATGAGCCAACAGCCGGCCAGGACTACCATCACTACACCGCCATGATGAGCTTCATCCGCGAGTTAAACCAGAAGCTGGGGATCACTATCCTGATCATCTCTCATGATATGCACCTGGTTCTGGAGTATACCGACCGCGCTATTGTCATTGCCGATAGCCAGTTGCTGGCCGACCAGCCGGTCAACACCATTTTCAGCCAGCCAGAGCTACTGGAAAAAGCCAACCTAACGGTAACCAGCCTGTATACCATGGCTAAAGAATTAGGTATCGAACGAATCGACAACTTTATCCGTTGCTTCATTGACCATGAGGCAAATAAAACCGCATGAAAACAAATAAAATAAAATTCGGAATCAGCTATGCCAATACTGGTTCCCCTTTGCACGCGCTAAACGGTATCACCAAGTTCATCTTATTTATGGGCTGGGTGACCATGGTGTTGATCACTTTTGACCTACGGGTAATTTGTGGCCTGATCCTGGTTGGTTTTAGCCTGCTGAAACTCAGCCGAGTTCCTTTTGCGACCTACAAGCCGCTGATGATCGGTACTGCATCCGTATTGCTAATGAATGCCCTGTTCATGTTCCTGATTGCCCCGCAGCAGGGCGTTGAATACATGGGCAGCGAAACGGTACTGCTCGCAATGGCAGGAAATTACGCCATTACCACTGAAACCTTGTTCTACCTGCTGACAGTGACGCTGAAATATTTCAGCATGTTCCCGATTGCCTTGGTTTTCGTCTTTACAACCCATCCCACCGAGTTTTCAGCCAGCCTGAACAAACTTGGGGTACCGTACCGCATTGCCTACGCTGTCAGCCTGACCCTGCGCTACCTGCCGGAAGTGACCAAAGACTTCGTGAACATTATGCATGCCCAGCAAGCTCGCGGGGTCGATATTTCCAAGAATGCCCCCGTGCTGACACGCATCAAAAATGTCGCCAAAATCCTTGGCCCGCTGATTTTCTCAAGCCTTGATCGCGCCGATGTGATTTCCAATGCCATGACATTACGTGGCTTTGGCCGCAACAAAAAACGATCATGGTATAGCCTCAAACCGATGACAAAAAGTGATTTCATGGTGCTCGCTATTATTGCCTTGGTACTGGTTCTAGGCTTTATAAACCGCTACCAGTCCAGGCAATTATTCTGGTATCCGTTCTAAAAATCACTGAGAAAACAGACTCTATCAAAAGCCGCATATTGCGGCTTTTTTTCAAAACCATCCCGTCACACTAAAGTAAAATCCACCACATACACCAGAGTTAATGGTGACTTCCACCAGCGAAAACTCACAAGACAACATATCAACTCACCACTGAATACCACAACAGCCTAAAGCAATGATCTTGTCCGTCCAAAAAGTTGCATACAATTAGAGGTGAAATATAAAACAATATAAACCATTGATTACAAATGAATAAAACACCATCAGCACAACCAAATGTTGCAGGTTTGTGATAAAAAAGTTGACCAAAGAGTCAACAAAGGCCAATATTGACTCAAAGGTCAATTAATCACAACCGAGAACAGGAGGTCCCTTGATTAAGTTCTTACTCAACCAGGAAGTGCGTGAGGAAGACCAGATCTCACCGAATATGACGGTGTTAAACTACTTACGTACTCATGTAAAAAAGACAGGAACCAAGGAAGGTTGTGGTTCTGGAGATTGTGGTGCTTGTACCGTCGTACTCGGAGAGTTAGTTGATGGAAAACTACAGTACCGTTCAGTCAACTCGTGCCTGACTTTCGTTTCAGCTTTGCATGGCAAACAACTTATCACCGTTGAAGACTTGCAACCAAATGGCAACTCGCTGCATCCCGTCCAGCAGGCGGTCGTGGATTTTCACGGCTCGCAGTGTGGCTACTGTACTCCAGGCTTTATCATGTCCATGTTTGCCCTGGGCAAAAACAAGCCTAATGCCAACAAGGAAGAAATCTTCGAATCACTGGCAGGCAACCTGTGCCGTTGCACAGGGTATCGTCCCATTGTCGATGCCGCCCTATCACTAAGTACTGAAAAGCCTTTATTGGATCAGTTCGCCGAGCTGGAACAAGCAACAATTAGCAAACTAACCCAGCTCAGCGATCAGCCAGCGACGCTAACCCATGACAACCGTTACAGCTTTTCACCCACATCAACTGATGAGCTCGCTACGCTATTGCTCACTCACCCTGATGCACGACTCGTTGCTGGCGGAACCGATCTCGCCTTGGAAGTCACTCAGTTTCACCGTCCGATTGATAAACTGATCAACCTCGGCTTAGTCAGTGACATGAAAATCCTTCGCGAAACGGACAACACTATTGAAGTCGGTGCCAACTTACCGATTAGTGATAGCTACCAGGCAGTCAGCAAACACTACCCGGATTTCGGCGAACTACTGCATCGTTTTGCCTCATTGCAGGTACGTAACCAAGGCACCCTTGGCGGTAATATTGGTAACGCCTCCCCTATCGGCGATGCCCCACCATTATTGATAGCTCTTGATGCACAGCTAGTACTGCGCAAGGGCAATGAGCACCGCACCATTGCACTGGAAGATTACTTCATTAGTTATAAGGTAACGGCGCAGCAACCTTCCGAGTTTATCGAAAAGATCATCATTCCCAAGCCATCAGCCCACAAAGAATTTCGCGCCTACAAGCTGTCCAAGCGTTTGGATGACGATATTTCAGCAGTCTGCGGAGCATTCAACATCGAGCTTGATAACGGCAAAGTTACTGATGCCCGCATTGCCTTTGGTGGGATGGCTGCCACGCCGAAACGTGCAACTGCCTGCGAAGAAGCATTAATAGGTAAAACCTGGTCAATCACCACGGTAAAAGCCGCAATGCAAGCCCTAGAGCAGGACTTCGAACCTCTCAGTGATTTCCGGGCCAGCAAAGAGTACCGCACACTAACAGCAGCCAACATGCTGCATCGCTTTTTCATCGAACAACAAAATACCAATGGCCAAATCGAAACAAGGGTGACCTCATATGTCTAATCACAATCATCAGGCGATGACCCACGAGGAGATGGTCGCACTGGTAAAGAAAGATCTGAAAACCGGTGTCGGAAAGAGCGTGAAACATGACAGCGCCGGTAAACAAGTCACAGGTGAAGCGGTATATATCGATGATCGGCTGGAGTTTCCAAATCAGCTTCATGTCTACGCCCGCTTAAGTACTCAGGCCCATGCCAAGATCACCAAACTTGATGTTACTCCATGCTACGAATTCGACGGTGTGGCAATAGCTATTACCAGCAAGGATATTCCGGGCCAGCTTGATATCGGCGCGATCCTTCCGGGCGACCCTCTGCTCGCTGACGGCAAAGTAGAATATTACGGCCAGCCTGTCATTGCTGTTGCTGCCAACGATCTTGATACTGCCCGCAAAGCCGCCCAGGCAGCAATTATCGAATATGAACCACTGCCAGCCGTATTGGATGTCAAAGAAGCATTAGCCAAAAAACACTTTGTAACCGAAAGCCACCAGCAAAAACGAGGGGACTCTGCAGCAGCCCTGAAAAAAGCCAAGCATGTTCTGGAAGGCGACATTCATATTGGTGGCCAGGAACACTTCTACCTGGAAACCCAGGTAAGCAGTGTGATGCCGACTGAAGATGGCGGAGTGATTGTCTATACCTCCACCCAAAACCCGACGGAAGTCCAGAAGCTGGTTAGCGAAGTGCTGGGTGTGCCAATGCACAAAGTTGTTATCGACATGCGTCGTATGGGCGGAGGCTTTGGCGGCAAGGAAACACAGGCAGCAGCTCCAGCTTGCTTATCCGCAGTCATTGCCACCTTAACTGGCCGCCCCACCAAAATGCGCTTATATCGCAATGAAGATATGACCATGACGGGTAAACGGCATCCTTTTTACAACCAATATAAAGTGGGTTTTGATGACAACGGCCGGATCCAGGGGATCGATATTACCGTTGCCGGTAACTGCGGTTACTCGCCGGATCTCTCCAGCTCAATTGTTGATCGGGCAATGTTTCACTCAGATAATGCCTACTACCTGGGTGATGCCACCGTCACTGGCCACCGTTGTAAAACCAATACCGCTTCGAATACCGCCTACCGTGGCTTTGGTGGCCCGCAGGGCATGATGACTATTGAACACATCATGGATGAAATTGCGCTGTACCTGAAAAAAGATCCACTTGAAGTCAGAAAGCATAATTACTACGGCCATGATGATCGCAATGTCACCCACTACTACCAAACCGTAGAAGACAACTTCATCCACGAGATCACCGAACAGCTCGAAGCCAGCAGCGACTACCATCAACGCCGCAAAGAGATCGCTGAATACAACAAAACCAGCCCGATATTGAAAAAAGGCCTGGCGATCACCCCTGTTAAGTTTGGGATCTCCTTTACCGCCACCTTCCTAAACCAAGCGGGTGCGCTGATCCATATCTACACCGATGGCAGTATCCACCTTAATCATGGTGGTACGGAAATGGGCCAGGGGCTCAATACCAAAGTCGCCCAAATTGTGGCGCAGGAGTTCCAGGTCGATATTGACCGAATTCAAATCACCGCGACCAATACTGACAAAGTGCCGAATACCTCGCCGACAGCAGCATCGTCAGGCGCGGACCTAAACGGTAAAGCTGCCCAAAACGCAGCGCAAATCCTCAAGCAGCGTCTGGTTGATTTCGCAGCCTCGCACTTCAAGGTCGACAAGGAAGAAATCGTCTTCAAAAATGGCATCGTCCAGGTCCGCGATCAGTTCATACCGTTCGAAGAGCTTGTCCAACAAGCGTATTTCAACCAGGTATCACTGTCGAGTACCGGCTTCTACCGCACACCAAAAATTTACTACGACCATCAAAAAGCACGAGGCCGTCCATTTTATTATTACGCCTATGGTGCATCATGTTCCGAGGTGGTCATCGATACACTTACCGGCGAATACAAGATCTTACGTGCTGATATTCTTCATGATGTAGGCGCTTCCCTCAATCCAGCCATTGATATCGGCCAGGTTGAAGGCGGATTCATTCAGGGTGTTGGATGGCTAACCACCGAGGAGCTGGTCTGGAATGAGCAAGGCCGTTTGATGACCAACGGCCCGGCAAGTTACAAGATCCCGGCCATTGCCGATATGCCAATTGACTTCCGCACTCACCTGCTGGAAAACCGTAGCAACCCGGAAGATACCGTGTTCAATTCCAAAGCAGTGGGCGAACCCCCATTCATGCTGGGGATGTCAGTCTGGAGCGCGCTCAGAGATGCCATTGCCTCTGTTGCCATCGATGGTGCGATCCCGAAGCTAGATACGCCGGCCACGCCAGAGCGCGTACTGTGGGCAGTCAATGCAGTTCAGCAACCGCAATCGGATGATAAAACCCAAGAGAACCCTGCAGAGGCTATAACGAACGATATCAAATAGAAGCCCTTTTTTAAGATAACAACCGCCAAGGAGTATGACATGTTTAACGATAACTGGATTCATGAGCTGGCCAAGCTAGATGAGAACGGCGAAGCCTGCGTCATGGTAACGGTACTGGCTGACAAAGGTTCCGTCCCTAGAGATGCTGGAACCAAAATGCTAGTCACCCGTAACAACATTATTGCGACCATTGGCGGTGGTCATCTTGAACACAAGGCAGTAAAAATGGCACGAGAAATGCTGCTAATTGGTGACAGGCACACCAAAGTTGAGCACTTCAACTTGGGTGCCCGGCTTGGTCAGTGTTGTGGTGGTATGGCAACGCTCAGTTTCGAGCCTATCGGCCAGCAGCAAAACCATCTAGTACTGTTTGGGGCAGGCCATGTTGCCAAAGCCCTGCTCCATATTGTTGCAACCCTGCCCTTCCGTGTGACATGGGTAGACGAGCGGGAAAATGAATTCCCTGACGAGTTGCCGACTGGCGTAAAAAAACTGGTCTCCGATGATCCCGTTGCAGAAGTCAAGGATATGCCAGCTAACAGCTACTATCTGGTCATGACCCATAACCACCAGTTAGATTTTGACCTCGCTAAAGCCATTCTCAACAGAAATGATACGGCTTATTTCGGCATGATAGGTTCTTTGACCAAAAGGAAGAAGTTCGATTACCGATTAACAGAGCGCGGCTACAGTCAAGAAACGATCGAGCGAATGGTCTGCCCGATCGGTATCAATGCCGTAAAAGGAAAACATCCGGCAGAAATTGCGGTCTCGGTAGCCGGTGAGTTGATTGCCCATTACCAGGGTGAGCCGCTGGAACAAAAGCGCCCGGCCAGATCGAGTGCCGCAGAGCCAGAAAATCAGGCAAGCAACACTATCGCCTGAGCGATAAAGGAATAGCACAATGACAACGGACAAAATCGCGTATCGCGCATCAATATTGCACAGTATTGCCGATCCTAAAGATGTCGGCCTGGAAGATAGCTACCAGTATTTTGACGATGGCATGATCGTGGTTGAAAACGGTCATATCTCAGATATTGGCGATGCTCAGGACGTATTGGCTCGTCAACCTAACAGCATTGAAGTTAACGTCTTTGAAAATAAGCTCATCACTTCAGGATTTATTGATACCCACATTCATTATCCGCAGACGGGAATGATTGCCTCCTATGGTGAGCAGCTGCTCGACTGGTTGGAAAATTATACCTTCCCAGAAGAACTGCGATTCAAAAACCCAACTTATGCCAAGAAAGTGGCCACGCTATTTTTAGATGAGCTGGCCAGCAACGGGACGACAACAGCATTAGTCTTCGGGACGGTGCATAAAGAGTCCGTCGAGGTGTTCTTTGAGGAAGCCGAGAAGCGCAAGCTGAGGATGATTGCCGGCAAGGTCCTGATGGACAGAAATGCCCCTGACTACCTCACCGATACGCCTGAGTCAGGCTATTTAGATTCCAAAGAGCTTATCGAGCGCTGGCATAACCGCGGCCGCCTGCTCTATGCCGTCACCCCACGCTTTGCGCCAACCAGCACCGATGCTCAGCTGGAAACAGTCGGCAAGCTGCTGAAGGAATACCCGGATGTATTCATGCATACCCACTTGTCCGAAAACAAAAAGGAAATCGAATGGGTGATGGAGCTGTTCCCGGATCGCGACAACTACCTCGATGTCTACGATCACTTCGGCATGTTGCATGAACGGTCGGTATTTGCCCATGGCATCCACCTGTCGGATTGTGAATGCCAGCGCTTGTCCGATACCGGCTCGGCAATTTCATTCTGTCCCACCTCCAATCTATTCCTCGGATCCGGATTGTTTAACCTGCCTAAGTTGGAGAAATTCAACATCAATGTCGGTATGGGGACCGATGTCGGCGCAGGAACCAGCTTCTCGCTGCTTCAGACTATGAGCGAAGCCTATAAAATCATGCAGCTACAACAAGAAAAGCTGCATCCGCTGAAATCTTTATTTCTGGCTACCCTAGGTGGCGCTAAAGCGCTACGTCTGGATGACAAAATTGGTAACCTCGAAATAGGCAAAGAGGCTGACTTCGTCGTCCTTGATCTGCATGCAACCCAGCTAATGCGCTTCCGTATGAACCAAGCAACCACACTGGACGAAAAGCTATTTGTGTTGATGAGCCTGGGCGATGACAGAACCGTCAGCCAGACCTATATCTACGGTGAAAAGGCTTACGATATCAATGGTGAAGAGCCAAGAAATAAGATAGCCGTTTAACCTAATTATCTGGCTGCCCGGCAGCCAGCCACCCTAACCATGAGCACTGTACTTATGTCCAATAACAAGAATACCCAAACTCGCGTGGCCACCGTATTGCAGCGCATGAGTGAAATGGTCAGCAAAGACGCTAGGTACGCCGATATTTTTACTGGCGAATTGAATACCATGCTAGAGCAAATCAAACAGCAAGGTGGGTTCGGCGAGCATGCCGAATACGATCCGCGCGGCGACGGACGAGACGGCACATTCAGCCTAGATTTTGTCTCTGGCATTGATGACGACTGCCCGCATGGAACACCGACCACCCATGACTGCGAGTTACGCATCCAGCACGGTGTCTGTGCGGGGTGCGGACGCCAGACTATTTATCCTAAATAGACATTACCGTATCTGCTAGGATCTGGTAGTCCTTCAAAACAGCCTACGTTATTTCATGCCTGCCGATTTAGAAGCAGGCATGTTTATTATCATCATGATTACTATCACCTAGACATTATGTTGCGTTCACATTTAAAATAACGCTCAATTCATAAAAACACTCATAAAAAATCTTTTCAGCAAGTCATCATTAATTAACACACAAAGAATTAATACAACCACCTCCAAGTTACTTACTAACTCTTAACGCAGTGAATTTAATCTCTAATTTCATGCAATAACAGAAGGCGCACGTATATAACCAGTCACATAACCACTAGTCTCACACCTAATTACAAAGTCATGTAATTACATCATTTCAATTCAAAGTCACACCTTGCTCACAATATTTCCCTGGAACAATTTAATACCTTCACCTAGCTTTACAGTGCTGTCGGTTAAACTAGTGATAGTCACATGCTGTATACCTATCCATGCAATGGTTTATCTGTATTTACATTAACTTCATTAAGTTAAACCATGAAACGTAGTTTGTTTGTAATTCAGGGTTAACTGCAAACTCACAAGGAAATTATGCATGTCTAATAACAAAGATTTATTTGGCCAGGTTTATCAACAACTCAGTACTCAACTCGGTATAAAATACCTACAAATGAATGGAACACCGAAAAACTTTGCTTGGAATGTAGCCCCGACCGGTCAAATTGATCCCGAAGCCTACCTAATGTTAAGTGCTATGCCTAACTGGTCTCCTATCGGTCAGTTTCTCCCCACCACAACCCGCTTCTTTGATGCATACAGCAAGATATTCGATCATGTGACTTTTGAGGCCAGCCCTGAGCAGCAGCAGGCCCTGCAAAACGCGAAAGATCAGGTAACAGAAGCGAACAATGCACTCAACAAAGTCAACTCAGATTGTAACCAGGCTTACCTCACTGCCAAGCAAAACGGTGGTATTGTCTTTGCAGCCAAATATCCTGATGTGGCGACTTGGGTTAAAGAATCCCCTGAAGCCGAAGTCTATGCCAAGGAGAGCAAGGCTGCAGCCGAAACAGCGAAAAAAGCAATTGACTTCGAGCAGCAGCTGGCCAATTCATTGATGCCGGAAACGCTTCAAAACGCAAGAAATGCCTGCAAAATGCCTGATAGCGATCCTGCAACTTCCACGGCCCCTAGAGGCTGGGTCAAAGTTCCCGATGGCAGCGGTATACTGCGCTGGCAACCTGACTTTATAGTCGGAACAAGTGGTAGCGACTGGCGCAACCAACTGTCCAGTGGCAGTCAGGGAGCCTTTACTATTACGGTTGATTCTGGCGAGAGCAATTCCACGTTGAACAAATCATGGGCAGGTGGCAGCGCAGGCTATGATGCATTCTTCTGGGGGGTTCATGGCAGTGGTGGTTGGCAGAAACTCGACATTAGCAGCAATGACTCAAGCCTGAAGGCTGTCATTAAAGTTCAAAGCAGCACCTTGGTAGACGTCCAGCCCGGAGCTTGGTACGACGGTGGTTTCCTCAATGAGCTTGCCAAGGCAAAACAAGGGCCATCCGGTCAAGGTTTCACTATAACCAGCCCTTGGGTAGCCAACGGCCCGGAAGGTAGCAGTTCATTATTTGGCCAGCATGGCATCCTGACTACAGGCGTTGTACAGCTACTGGTCGCCTACAAACCTAGCTTCGAAGTCACCATGAGTGAAGAAACCTACCAGCGCAACTACGAGAAGTTCAACGGTGGCGGTGGTTTCCGTATCGGTCCATTTAGTTTTGGCGGTGACGGTGGCCACGAAAGCGATTATGTTCACAGCACTTCAGGCAAAAACACCTTCAAGGGCGAGAGCACTTCAGAGAACCCGGTTATTTTGGGTGTAGTGGTCAGCTTCCCTGGCGGCGTTGAACCCAATGTCAATATATCGGCCAAAAATAAAGATCCAATTACGGCCTAATTAACCCCAATAAAAGGGCTGTTGATATGGCAGCCCTTTTATGACTATTTTATTTATTACCTTCAGGGGCGAAATTTATTTTGCAAACAAATTCCGCCAACACACAGCTGATTCACTACATAATACTAGTGATCATCACACTAACTATATTGGTTATCATGGCGCATTTAAGTATCAAATATACTGCCGATAACAAATCTATTCCCGTTTTTCAGGAGCAGATTTTAGTACCAAATAAAGCATGGAGCTGGAATATATCAGGCTCAGGCACCCTTCCCCGAAATATGGTCAACTTTTGCGATACGCTCCCACAGTCCTGTCAAGGTGCCGAAAATTTCTATTTCCGTTCAGAAAGGCTGTTTGACAGCTATACCCTGCTGCTCGATTTGCTGGACAATAGCTTCGTACCGCAAGAGTTACTCATTGAAGCCAAAAGAATGACGCAAAGGCCAGCATACTCACCAACCAGCGATAATATCGCACCACTTGGCTGGGCTAAAATAAACGATGGCGCTGAGATAATACGCTGGACACCCACTTACAGTATTAGTACCTGGCCCAAACAATGGCTAGCAACGATTACCGAAGGTAGCAATCCCCAAACAATCCGTTTTCCTATTCCCACTAATACACCTTTGACATTGCATTTTATAGCACCAGATAGTGAGTACTCAAGCTTGCCACTGGCTCATCGAAAAAATTACCTGGAGATATCGGCCAAAGCATGGGGAAGAATTAAAGTCACACCTGGCGCTTGGTTTAACAGTAGCCTGCTTACCCTGATCAAAGAGCAAAAGCCTAGCCTGAAAGGCGGATATAACCTTGATACTTTTTTTGGCCCACAAGGGCTTCTAAACTGCCGTATATCGGAATTACTGGTTGCCTACCAACCAAGCACTCAATTAAGTGCCAGCAAAAACTTTGTTCAAAGTAACGACAACCAATTAACACACGGATCTCAATTCCGTCTCGGCCCCGTCGAATTTACCAATGCGAGCAAGCAGAAGGCTACAACCAATAGTGATCAATCAACATACACACTGAGCTCTGAATCGGAGCAAGCCATTATAGTCGCTGTGAATGTCGCTCCTATTTAATACCGGGCTAATCTTGCCTGACGACAGGCATGAACGGGTTAGTACTTGTGGTAATTGCAGAGCATGTGGAAACTTACAAGGAGTTAATCATGTCCAAATTAATCCTGTCATTAGATGGCGGTGGTATACGCGGTGCCGCCACTGCACAGTTTCTCAATCATATCGAAAACCAACTCAACACCAACCATCAAACCTCTATCCGAGACTGTGCTGATTTCTATGCCGGAACTAGCACCGGCAGTATCATCGCCCTGGCTCTTGCAACAACTCAGTTATCGGTCAGTGACATCAACCAACTCTACAACTACCAAAACGCAAAGAAGATCTTTACCGAGAATAAAGGGTTATTCGAGATCGACGGAATAAACGCCCCTAAATACGAAGCATCAGGAAAAACCAAGGTTCTAAAGACTAATTTCGGCAGCGCCAAAATCAGCGATGTCCCCGCAGACAAGCACATTTTGGTCGTCACTTATGGGGTAGAAAAACGCAAACCCGTGATTATCAAATCAACTGATCCCACGTTTCAAAATACCCAATCCTACATGGCAGCCGACGCATCCAGTGCGGCACCCACTTATTTCCCGACCAAAGAGTTCAACACCTCAGCATCAAGCATAGAATCCTGGCTCATTGATGGCGGTGTTACAGCCAACAATCCGACAATGTGCGCATTGGCCGAAGCCAAGAAAGTCTGGACTAACACCTCAATTGACCAAATGCGGGTTTTATCTGTCGGAACCGGCTATCGTACCCGTAAGATAAACGGCCCGGATTCACGTAAATGGGGGGCATTGCAATGGTTTGCCAAAGGGCATATTCTCGACATACTCAGCGACGAACGCGTCGTTGCGTATCAGGCAATGAGCATCACCAAACCGGGCAGTTATATTCGCGTTAACGCCGAATTGAAATCACAACCTGGCTTCCCCCAGGCTCCGGACGATGCAATGGATGATATCAGCCAGCAAAACATCCAGCGGTTAAGAAAACTAGGGGATTTTTGGTTTAAGCAATATGGCAATGATGTGGTTGCATTACTGTTGAATAACTACCAAGGGCCCTCACTGGATCGGATCGACGCAGACACAGGCCTGCCTATTTCATAACAGTGAACCATATAGCAAAAAATCAGGCCCAAGCACTGCTTGGGCCTGATACTAGGAACGCTCAGGTTAAGCCCGAGAAATCACAATTCGGACATCAATGACGTGTCACACGCATATTCACCAAGTCCACAGCGTTAACAATCCCATCCATTCCTCCTGCATAAATATACGTTGCATTAGAAGTCAGATAACTCATGTTATAGTAATCCGTGAGTTCAAACCGATATGCTTTGCCCACTTCCAAATTTACGGTTACCGGGGTTGAATATCGCAGGCCCTGCTGTTCGCCGATATGACCCATTTGCAGGAGCCCCCCTCCGACTTTTTCGCCTACTTCATTACTTACTGTCAGCACCTTCACCGCATTGGTGATACCAGTGTTTAGCTGGCCTTGGTTGTTGCTATACAGAGCACTGAACTCATAGTCACCTGAGCTCTCTACCGTAAAGCTCTCCTTGCTGCCGACCATACCTGTTATGCCTTCCAGGGTGACGACGTCAGCCCCCTCTTTTAGCTGCTGGTATTTACCATCAAACAGCAGATCCTGCTTCTTACCGGCACACACCGGGCGGCTCGGATTTGAGCGGTGGCCAACAGTGTTTACTGTTTCTGCGGTATAGCAAGCGAACTGACCGGTTGGCAAGGCGTCATCAAACTGCACACCATCAACCAGCGATTTGACCAGCACATTATTTCGATACAGATTGATCTTGTGCTCGCCCTTATTCTGCACATCGATCTTCACTTGCCCATTGCTATAATCGGCACTGAGTACAGGCTCTTGCGGAGAGTAAACTTTGTTATCACCCGCCGCATACGGCTTCACATCAGCAATAACCTTGATAGTCTGATCACTCTCGATTAAGTCCCCAAGTGTGACAGTATAGTTATTGTCTTTCTTTTTAACCGAAGCAATATCGTAATACCCTTCCTGGTTTTCCGACAACGCTGGCAGCTTGACAGTAACGGTATAGTTCTGGCCCTTGAAACTGAAATTCTCAAGCCGGATCTCATCACTGTTTCTGAATGTCGTATTACGAAGCCAGCCAGTAATAAACGGCTCTATGCGTAGCTCTCCTGATGCCGTATCAATACCAAATACCTGCTCTATCACCATGCTAAGGTACCCACCTACCGACCACAGTTGGCGCTGTGAGTTAATCACAGGGCCATCCAGTGATGCATCCTGGCCATAGTCACTATGGAGCAACTGAGACTTGCCGGATAACCACTCAAGGTTCTCCATATTTGACAGGTTGGTTGCCGTGCCGCGGATCAACGACTGGTAGGCGTTATTGGCTGCAGCCACATTTTTAGTCTGATTGGCAGCCCTCAGGCTATACGCTGTTACGAACGGCCAAATAGCACGGTTATGGTAAACAGGGATCCCGGGCTGCTGCGGAAAATAGACCGGGACACCAAATTGTGAGTGCGGATAATTCTGCATAATTTGTTTGGCTTGCTCATCCGTGGCAATGCCACTAGTAATGGCCAGCGCCTCGCCCAACATATCAAACTTATCTATTTGAAGATCACCACGGTTATTAAACAAATAACTGACATACATACCGCTCGCCGGATCCCAGAAATGTTGGTTTATCGCCGTTTTGAGATCGGCTGCCCACTGCTTATACCGGACAGCAGCAGTGGAATCGACCCCCTCCGCCAGTTTGGCCGCCAGCGACAGTGCCCGATAATGTGCCACATTGGTCGAAAGAGACTTACTAGTACCAATGACATTGACATCGTCATGGCTCCAACTTGAATAGGTCTGATCACGCCAGTCAAGGAAGGACTGCTCGCCACGATACAGGCCGGAAACAGTATCAAATGCAGCCTGGCGATCAGCTTCGACGGTATTTTTAACTGCGCTATAGGTACGCTTCGCAAATTGATCGTACTCCTCGCCCGACAGAACAGATAGCAAGCGTTCAGCACCCAACGCCCAAGTTACGCGGTCAGTACTAATTGGCCAGCTTCCGCCAGTACCGGTATCCTGGATGATCTGCTCACCGTCATATTGCAACCCCGTTTCTTCCCTAAAGCCAGAGAGCTTAAACTCGAGACCGTTTCTCACCCGTTGCGGATTCAGCATGGCCAGGGACAGATCGGCAGCATAGGCCAGATCGCGAGTCCAAACGTAATGCCATTTGGCACCTGTTTCAAATACCTCAGCGGCAATCGGCTGGTTGTGATTATAACTACCATCACGGATCTCAGACACTGCCAGCTGATCCAGCTCTTGCAGTGATAGGGCAAACAGAGAATCGAATGCCACATCTCCCGTCACCACCTTCGGGCTACCGGCCAACTCGTTAACATACAACCCTTGGTCCAGCGCATCACGCAAATCTGCTGTGGTCGAAATACCGAACTCTCTCAATGGTGCCTTTTGGTCTTTCACCGAGAAAGTGACAGTCTCTTTCGAGGCATCAAAATTATCAAATTGCACATTGGCTTTTTGCTGGTGGCCTTCATGCACAAGCTCGGGATCGGTGATGGCATCCTGATAATAGGCCTGTGCTTCTTCCTGACTCGCCTCTGTTATTACCATTTCGACACTAGCAGTATCGGCTATCGTCACACTGAACTTGTAGTAGCCTTTTGCCGGGAAAGTGATTACCGAGTTACAGTCTGCGTTCATACAAGGGGTTTTATCTTCAGGCTTTGGAAAATAACTATTCACATTGCCTATGGCAGCTGGAGACTGGTAGTTTGTGTATTCGATCTGCCAGCTCTCATCCGCAATCTTGAACGAGTTGGTACCTCTTGCAACCCGCAATACGGTTTCATACTTATTCTGCCCCTGATAAATCAGACGGGCATGAGATGCCGTGCCCCAGTTGCCATTTAGCCCCCGCAGGTAAAGAGCTTCTTTGATCAGAGGAATATCATCATTTTTCTCGGGTGTAATGGGCGTATCGGGTTTTACCGGCACCTCCCTGGCAACAGGAACCGAGTTGTCAGACTGGCACCCTATCAAGCCTAACGTTGCAGCTACGGCAATCGCAAGTATGGTTGGTTTCATTTTCAATTCTCTTTCGTCTTAAGGTCAGCTGACAAAATTCTGAACCTCTCAACATCAAAATAAAAATTGATGTCAGACACCAAGGTATAGATAAAACCTATATTGCTTGTTTTAAAGGTGACCCTAATCAATAGATTAGCCAGATGGGTATTGATATGAAATTATCAAAATGTGATGCTGATAAAAAACTTAGTCACGGTGTGGCTCAGAATAATATCAATAGGAATCCATCAACCATGGACAAATTACTTCAGCAGTTTTTACTCGTTGCCCGCCTGCAAAGTGTCAGTGCAGCTGCTCAAAAGGCGGGATTAAGCCAGCCAACCGTCACCAGTAACCTCAAGAAGCTGGAGCAAAATTTAGGGGTTAGCTTATTCGAACGCAAAGCGAGCGGTATGGTCATGACAGAGTTTGGCCAAATCCTGTATGAGCACAGCTCTCGCATGCAACATGAATTCCAGCAGATGATGAACCGTATCAATGAACGAAAACAATGCCTGTCCGGAAAAATTCGGATCGGTACTGGTGATGCGTGGTGGACACTTTTTGTTAAAGATGCCCTTCACCAGCAACGCCTACACTTTCCATCTGCATCAGTTCAGGTTGAACTCGGTAACCATTTATCGCTGATGGAGTCATTGATCAACGATCAAATCGAATTCTTTATTGGTCATGAGATCATTGGGCTGTCATCAAAATACAATGTCAACTTCACTCCACTGTTGCAAACCCATGATGCCTTTTTCGTCAACCCTGACCATCCGCTGTTGGCTCAAGTTGCCACCGAGGCGATGCTGGAAAACTACCCTTCCATTACCGTAACCTATGACTCAAGCAAGTTCAGCCACATCATCGACGACCCAATGCCCAAGTGGGTTGAAAGCCACAAGCAAAAATTGGATGAGCGCACTGTTTATGAGGTCGATTCATTACTCGCCAGTATTGATATGGCCTTAGAAACTTGTGCCGTCATGCCCTACCCTAATGTAATGACTGACTACCTGAGCCGTTTCGGGCTCAAACCGCTCGCCATGGACAAACCCGCTTTTCGTGGCACCGTCGGCATATACTGCCTGGCACAAGAGTTGTCAGATGAACATAACCAGTTGCTAAGCCTCATCAAGACATTCGCTTCTGATCGCCTTTGCCACAGGCAGTAACCTATCACTCAGTAACCATATCGCTATCGCTGCACTTGTTAGCCTCTCAACAGAAATGAGAAGTATTATAATTATTGTCTATTTTAAGCTGTTCGCCCTTTTTCCTCTCTTGCTCAAGCATTTTCACAATCAGCTACCCACAGTTGAAAATCAGCGCCTATGATTAAATCTGGCAAAAATAATATTTATATGTGCCACTTATGGAGGAAGTATTATGCAAGGCAAGACCCAAGTGCTCAGCTACTTGAACCAGGTACTTACCATAGAACTAACGTCGATTAATCAGTATTTTTTGCACGCCAGGATGTTCAAAAACTGGGGGCTGGATGAGCTGAATGAGAAAGAATATAAAAAATCAATCAAAGATATGAAGCAAGCTGATGATCTGATTGAACGTATTCTTTTTCTTGAGGGTTTACCCAACCTGCAGCATTTAGAAAAACTGCGTATCGGCGAAGATGCCGAAGAGATGCTCCAGTGTGATCTGGTATTGGAGATGGAACAACTGGCACTACTACGTGAAGCTATCGCATTTTGTGAAACCGAAGCCGATTTTGTCAGCCGTGAGCTGCTGGAAGATATCCTTGCTTACGAAGAAGAATATGTCGACTGGATTGAAACCCAACAAGAACTGATCCGCAATATTGGCATTGAAAATTATCTCCAATCTCAGATGTAGGAAATAGGTGACGCATATGAAAGGTAATACCAAAATAATCAACACGCTTAATTCTTTATTAGCTGGTGAGCTCACCGCCATGGATCAGTATTTTATCCATTCCCGAATGTATCAGGATTGGGGATTGGAGAAGCTTTATGAACGTATTGATCACGAATTTGATGATGAAAAAGGCCATGCATCCCGTTTGATTGAACGTATTTTATTCTTGGAAGGCACGCCCGATCTAACCAAACGTGAAGATCTCATGATCGGCAAAGATGTGCCTGAAATGCTGAATAATGACCTTCAGCTGGAGTACTCGGTAGACAAGGCGCTTAAAGCCGCGATCAAAATCTGTGAAGATGAGCAAGACTACCAATCACGTGAGATCCTCGAAGTAATGCTGGCCGATACTGAGGAAGACCACGCCTATTGGCTTGAAAAGCAATTAGGGTTAATCAAGAAAGTGGGGTTGCAAAATTACCTCCAGTCACAAATGGGATGACTGGAAAAAAACCAGCCGGGGGAGAGTTACTCCCCCGAGTGATTTGATGTTACTGAAACTTACCAGTGACTTCTGACGATGTTGCTTGTTGCCATCGCTTGCTTGAGCAATGTGTAGCCTATTGCACTTTGAATTGACCGACAATTCCCCGCAATGTTAGCGCTAAGTTGGCAAGCTCCTTACTCGACTCAACCGTCTGTTCAGCATCAACCGCACTTTGTTGGGAAATCTTATTAACGCTAACCACATTTTGGTTAATCTGCTCGGTTGTTACGCTCTGTTCTTCTGAAGCGTTGGCACTCTGCGCATTCATATCATTAATTTTGGCAATAACCTCAGAAATGACATTAAACGCATCGCCAGACTTCCCGGCCTCTACAACACTGGATTTCACAAAGCCGTTGCTCTTTTCCATTCTTGTAACAACATCTCGGGTACCCTGCTGCAAGCCTTCAATCAACTCCTGAATTTCAGTGGTTGAATCTTGGGTACGCTTGGCAAGCCCACGTACTTCATCAGCAACAACTGCAAAGCCGCGCCCCTGATCCCCCGCACGAGCTGCCTCAATGGCTGCATTTAAGGCCAGTAGATTAGTCTGATCAGCAATTCCCCTGATGACATCAAGGATGCCACCAATATTGTCAGCTTCCTGCTCCAGCTGACCTAGTCGGGTCGAGGTTTGGGAAATTTCACCTTCCAGCTTATTGATGCTTTCAATTGTACCCTGAACCACCGCAATTCCCGTTTGTGCCTCACTATGGGCCTCATTGGCAAACTGAGCAGCATGAACCGCATTTTGCGCAACTTCCTGCACTGAGATAGACATCTGGTTCATTGCAAC
Organism: Photobacterium sp. HL06; assembly: GCF_059552575.1. Lineage (NCBI taxonomy): Bacteria > Pseudomonadati > Pseudomonadota > Gammaproteobacteria > Vibrionales > Vibrionaceae > Photobacterium > Photobacterium sp. HL06. The sequence goes on along the minus strand of NZ_CM183914.1, from coordinate 1,446,100 downwards.
AGCCACTTGGTCAGTCATATGCTGTTGTTCTTGGGCACCTTTGCTGGTGCTGGATGTAATTGAGGTCAATTGATCAGAAGCGCTTCCGAGCTGTTCGCTTGCACTGGCCATGTTGCCAATGATCCTTTTCAGGCTATCTGATGTAGTCTGCAACGCGTTTATCAAGGTGCCAACTTCGTTACTCCCACCTTGTTCTAATTGAATGGTCAGATCCCCTTTAGCTAATTGTTCAGCAGCATCAACAGCACGGCCAATAGGCCCTGTAATGCTGTTAGAGATCAGTATTCCAGATCCGAAAGCCATAATAAGCGTTACTAATCCACCCACCATAATCACCATAATGGCTAGGGAAGAAGCTTCCTCTGACGCAACTTTCCTCTGTTGCATTAATTCATTTTCAACACCGACAATAGTAGCGACTTTTTCACGTAAACCATCCATATAGGCTTTGCCATTTTTATGAGATAGCTCGAGATAAAGATCATCCATCATATTGAACTGATTTGCTTTTCGAACAAGAACAATCGCTCTTTCAGCATAATTGTTGACCCACTCATTCACATTTCGGGCAAGTTCAGTTCCACGAATTGTGGGTAACAGTTTTGCAAGACTCTCTCGTCCTCCCTTATAGGGTTCCAAAAAAGCTTCTTGTCGATTGAGCATAAACCCGCGTAGCCCGGTTTCCATATTGATCATGGCGGCAAGAATGTCATCGCCAACATAACCGAATTCACCGTTGGTGATTTCGGCACGTAGCCCATCCATTTTCTGTTTACCCATACCAGAAGCAATCAACGTCTTAAGCGCTTGATTGGACTTTTCCCCTTCGCGGATATTTTTTCTTAGGGTAATAATTCTCTCTGCATAGGCTTGCCAGCCAGCAGCATCTTTTGCAACGTCATCAAATCGCTTCTGTTGAACAGGGTTGTCACTAGTAAGGTGTTTAACTGTCTTTAAATGCAACTGAAACTTATCTTTACCCGCAATGTAAGGTTCCAGGTAATCATCTTGGCCACCTATTGCGAAACCTCGTAACCCTGTTTCCTGATCAACCATGGCATTAACCAGCCCATTGGAATTATCAATAACTTTATAGGTGTGTTCTACCATTTTGGATGTCGATTCCATAGTATTAATGGAATTCAAAACCACTAAAAAAAGGATAATGAGAATGGTTGCTGTTATGCAGTTACCAAGCAGTAGCTTATTTCGTATCGACATGTTTGATATATTCATATAATCACCTAACCTTCTTGGTGTGGATTAATTCAATAAGAGCAATAAACTAGAATTTTGGTTGGTGAACCCGTTTTTTAAGACTCTGACTCACCTTAAAAAACGGCGCGGTTAATGCTAATATCCGAATTATCACTAAAAGCCTAAAAACATTCAGTAACTATTCAAATAGCAAGCAACACCTACCCTGCAGCATGTCTGCCTATTCCATCTAGAGTGCTACAAATTTAATTTTGATTTTGCAGAGTAAAAAATAAACCACCGATAGGTTATTTTTTACACTGACTGATAAGTCATTAACTACCAGTTGTTTATTATCTCCACGACTATTGAACCAATGAAGGGCTCTTTATTAAATAACGTAAGCACATGCTAACACAAAAAACACATACCACTAAAGTGGTAGTCATCACAAAGAGGTGAGTAATTGATATTTGATATTTGATATTTGATATTTGATATTTGATATACAAATCGAAGAATTACCGATACCAAGTAGCAAGGCCTCACAAGTTCTCGCCATATAAATAAATTTGGGCATCATTGACCGGTAATGCAGACAACACAAACTGTGGTCTGATCAGCTGCTATGGATAGTTTTCTAATTAGAGTGATTATTCCAAGTATTGATATTGGCCATTAAGTATAGCAACGCCAAACAATTGGCATTGGGACGGCGAAAAGTTCAAGATATTGACTTAGAAAAAACAGACTGTAATTGTGACGCGCCATGAGTATGGCTTTACCGTGAATGCTAAATAAGTGGATTGCGCTAAAAATATAATTATTTTAACACAAAAGCACCCCCCACTATTTACATAGTGCAATTTATTATCTTACCTATTCACAAAGAGCAATATTTACACCTAATAAATTAAGGGTAACAAATTCTATCCTTTTCTATCTTAGAGAAACCAGCTGGTGCCATTAGATGCCCCCTCCAATCGCTATCAATAGCATGGTGTTATCAATGCGTCGGGCCAAAGATTATAGTCATCATATCCCCCTCAACATAACCGAAACACCAATCACTCCATAGCAACGCTAGACATACTCAACCTGTGTGATTTTCTTATGCTAAAATTATTATAGTTTTGTTTTCTTAGGCACAAAGAAGTGATTAGTTTATCAAGATTCAAGATTCAGATGGCCGTCGTATTTATTTCATCTATATTGGTATCTTGTATATTGATGTTTTATTCCTCTACAGACGAAGCTGAGTATTTAGAGGTATTCACAGAAGGAGGCATTGCCTTCAGTTGCCTTTTTCTGATGTTTTGGGTTGAACAGTTAAATGTTAAAGGTTCACGTAACATTTACCGACTTCTTCTGATATCTTCCATCTTCTTGTATCTTGGGCATTTATTAGATGCTGCAGATGAATTAACGGTTAGGATCGCCATTCTCGATGTTCTTGAAGATATTTTTATGCCCGTGGGGTTTTTATTGTTTATATATGCCAATTTCCGCTGGGTAGATTTTCATGAAAAGCAATCTAAGCGTATGTGCAGGCTGGCAAATTTAGACCCTCTCACAGGGCTGTTAAACAGACGAGCATTTGACCTAAAAAGTAACTTAATGCTTCATAACCTCTATCAAAACAACAGACAGGTAAGTGTCATCATTATAGATATAGACCATTTTAAGCAGGTGAATGATCGCTATGGACATCAGTGTGGCGATCAAGTATTAGTGAAAATAACAACAGCCATGAAATCTACCCTTCGGAAAAATGATTATATTTGTCGGTTAGGAGGGGAGGAATTTGCTGTACTCCTGTACGACACCAACCTCAAAGAGTCCCAATGGGTTGCAGAGAAAATTCGGGTTTGCGTAGAAAAACTAAACATAAACGTTGGACAGCAAGAAGTTAAGTGCACGATCAGCCTCGGTCTAGCCATTGGCTACGCAAAAGAAGGAACACTGGAAAGGTTTATTGAAAGTGCTGACAAAGCGCTTTATCGAGCTAAGGCACAGGGCAGAAATTGTCTAGAAATTGCCAATTATCCTATAAATTCACCTAGCTTGAATAACACCAAGGGCTAAGATATAGCCCAGTGAGAGGATTTTATTTGACGATTTAGAAAACAGCACTATTCGTCATAGAAGGGATTAGTCATGGAACTGTTTTTCATTTTACTTATCCTGCTTGTAACCACCCGGATTTTTGGTGAAATCGCCGAGCAACTCGGTCAGCCTAGCCTAATTGGCGAACTTATTGCCGGTATTATGCTTGGTGCCATCGCAGCCCAATATGTTGACGAAATTCCCTATCTCAATGATCTCGGCGACAGCCCTGTTTTTAACACAATCACTGATCTAGGTATGTTTTTTATCATGCTGTTTGCCGGGCTTGAGCTGCAACCTAACCGACTCATCGAGTACTCACGGGTTGCCTTGTCTGTTGCCATCAGTGGTATGGTACTACCAATGATATTTGGCATCGGGCTTGGGTGGCTATTCCTTCCTTCATCAAATCTCCTTTTTGCCCAATGCATTTTCCTTGGCACGGCACTGGCAATTACTGCGGTACCCGCGACAGTAAGAATATTAATGGATCTTGGTAAACTCGGATCACCGTCAGGACAAATTATCATATCGGCCGCTGTTTTCGATGATATTCTCAGCCTGCTCTTACTAACTTGGCTCACGGCTTTAATTGGCAATGGATCTACTGGAAGTGGTGTCGAATTATTGCCGATGTTCCTCAAAGTAATCGCATTCTTTACGATCACAATCCTTATTGGCGTCTTTATTTTCCCTTTCGGTGGCCGTTTCATCAGCGCAATTAAACAACAGGAGATCAAATTTAGTGCCCTGTTAGTTGGTGCTTTGGCTTTTGCCGTTCTGGCCGAAGCCCTCGATCTGCATTTTATTATTGGTGCCTTTATGGCCGGACTATTATTTGACCGTAAGACCATCGACCAAGCATCCTACGACGATGTCCATGATAAAACGTCTGCCATGACCTATGGCTTTTTAGCCCCGATTTTTTTTGCATCAGTCGGGCTACATTTAGATTTATCTGCCATCTTTGAGGTACCACTATTTGTCGGGTTTCTCCTTCTCGCCGCTTTCTTGGGCAAATTCCTAGCGGCTGGGGCTACAGCTCGCTTAATGGGGCTTTCCTGGCAAGAAGCCACGGCCGTCGGTGTCGGAATGAGTGCCCGCGGAGCGGTGGAACTTGTGATAGCTGACATTGCACTCAAAGCCGGATTATTCAATGATCTAACGGTGAGCACACCAATAACCGAAAATATCTACTCAGCAGTTATCATCATGGCTGTAGTGACTACGCTGCTGACACCAATATTACTAAAATACATTTATGCACCACCGAAAAGATCAGCCTCGTAAAATTAAGCTTTACACATAGTTAGCTACCAAAGCGCAAATAGATAACCGCGGGGGCAATGTGATAACGATATTTTTAGTTAATAGTATTATTGCCGTAATCGCCGTGATTATCCACTACGAGTTTTTATATCACCTCACAACATTGATCCCCAAAATGATCATGCTCCACCGTCTTAGAATTGTTTTTGGGGTGTTCGGTGCCTTGATAGCCCACACCGTGGAAGTATGGGTTTTTGCCTTTGCTTACTATTTTATGCACCACTCTGAAGGTTGGGGGCATCTGTCAGGAAACTTTAATGGCAGTCTGTTCGACTGCGCCTATTTTTCATTTACAACTTTTACGACCCTCGGCTTTGGCGATATTGAACCAACGGGCAACCTAAGATACCTGACAGGAATAGAGTCGCTAATCGGTTTGGTCTTGATCACTTGGACAGCTTCATTCCTTTACCTTGAAATGCGGCGCTATTGGAGCATAGGCAAATAAGCTATCCGAGCATTCCTAACAATAGCAGTTAGCCCTACGACAGCATATTCCAGAATTAGCATTCCCCTGAATTGCGCATCAGCAATTAAAAAATACTCACCTTACTGTCAGTTGTGGCCGCCCGAGCGCTGAAGAGGATACCTCGGAAGAGGCTCAAAGGCTATCGCCCATCGTCGACCTTTGGCATAGGTAAACTAATTTGATGCAACCGTTTGCCTCATAGAAAACCCTGTAACACCCCGCATAAAAAGTACATAGATCCCATGCAAATAGAGTAAAAAACACAAAACTCATGCCAAATCAAAATTATCCGTTAAAGATCAGTATAAGAAAATATGAATATAGACATTAGAAAATATAATGAATATAGATCATTTTTTGCGACAGAGCGCCCGTGTTTGGTAACCCCTGTAATGTTAACATCCCTCCCGCAATTACAATTTATTACAAAATTTTTCCTTTATTATCCATTAACAAAGAGATGTGGTTATGTGGAATAGACTGAATAAGTCAATGATGGTTTGCCAGATGATGTTTGGCCTATCATTTTACGGCGTGATGGTAATTTTGACCCGATTCTTCTTAGAAGATCTCGGATATAGTGAAGCTGATACAATGATGGTGGTAGGTGCCTTCTCCTCTATAGGTCCTCTATTTGCTATCGCCGGCGGATTCATCGCCGATAAGTTCTTGGGGGCATACCGCTCTCTGACACTCGCCTATGGTGGGTTTGCAGCCGGATATGCGCTGTTGGTATTAGGTGCCTCGACAACAAATATCTCACTAAGCCTTGTCGGTATTGCGTTGGCCAGTTACTCCCGAGGCCTGATGTCTCCTTCTTATCCGAGCCTATTTAAGCGCACGTTTACTACTGAAGAAGAGTTTGAAAATGGCTATCCGGTTAACTATTCAGTTAACAATATCGGTGCACTCTTTGGACAATACCTATTCCCGATGTTCGTTCTTGCGATTGGGTTTAATGGCAGCTTCATGTTGTCTGCCTCTATGGCATTCATCGCATTTGTGATTCTGGTTATTTCTCGTAAACCATTGTTATCCGTTGGCGCAGAGATTGATCAACAGCCTGTAAGCCCTAAGAACCTGATTGCATTTGTCGGTATTTCACTTTCGATGATTGGACTGGTATTTTTCATGTTCTCCAACATGGATATCGGTAAGAACATCGTTTACGCCATCGGCGCGGCTGCAATCGGCTACTTCATTTCTTTGATGCTTAAAGCCAAGAAGTCTGACTCACTGAAGATGGGTACTATCCTTATCATGACAGTGCTGACGACAGCCTTCTTCGTCTACTACGGCCAGATGATGACATCCATGACCATGGTAACCATCAACACAATGCGTGGTGACCTATTTGGATTCATTCCAATTGCTCCAGAAGCTTCAATGGCGATGAATCCCCTATGGTGTATCGTGGGTGGACCACTCATTGCCATGACATTCTCTTCTTTAGAGAAGCGTAACATCAATTTCTCGACAGCGACTAAAGTCGGTTTTGCGTTTATTCTAACGGCCATAGCGTTCGGTATCCTTACCTTTGCAGTTATGACAGTTGGCACTGACGTGGTGATACGTCCAGAGGTATTCCTGGCTATCCACTTCTTCCAGGCACTTGCTGAGGTAATTGTAGGTAGTATGGTCGTTGCCTTTATTCTATCTGTTGCTCCCAAGCACATTGAGAATTTCTCTGTAAGCCTGTTCTCAGTCGCTATCGCTATGAGTGGGATCGTCGGTGCAGTTTTCTCTACTTCGATCGCACTTGAGAAAGGCCAGGAAATCACTCAGGAAATCGTACAGAGTGTATACGGCGGCTACTTCAGCACACTAACCATCCTGGCTGTTGTAATGGTGGTTGTAGCCCTTATGGCATCCCGCGTTATCCGCGTTATGCTAAAAAGCAGCGAAGAAGCACAAGAGATGGCTTCTGCGCCAGCTGAAGGTTAATCAACCTAAAACAACTCATCCAGTTGGATTCGTCGCAATATATTGAAAGGGCCTCCTTGCTGGAGGCCTTTTTATTTTACAGCCAGGCATTACCAGTTAGCTCACAACCCCAGTTTCCCCATTAGAGTTATGGCTTTTATCTTCACATCCCCTACACTTGGGCTTGTAGGACTTTTTTGTCATTGATGTTAAATTTATCCTGCAATCATCATTAAAACAGGAGGGCGGTTATGAGCTTGACCAGGTTACTTTCTCACGTATTGATGCGTAAGCGTGCTGAAGATAAACATGCAAAACTGAAATCTCGGTTGGACTATGCAATGTCTCAGAATTCATTTTCTGGCTATCAACATCAAGCCAAAGATAACCAGCACAAATAGAAATCTATACTTGTCTTGATAACTAACTATAGAAATCTGACCGTCGATCTCCCTATAGTAATTAGATAGACAAGTCAATCACATTCTCTATAAAATCCACACGTTAAAACGTCCTTTTTCCTAGTAAGCTAGACTATAGCTGTATCGGAAAAATTTAGTGGGCGGCAAAGATGGCTTTCGGGCTCAGTGCTATAGGCAATTCTAAATGGTGGTGGCCAACAAGGGGAATACTCGCGGCAGGGCTATTAGTACTGCCTCCCCTGGCAGGGGCATACTGGTCAGGTAAACCTCTGGCACCGTATTTAGATTTGTTGCCCTCAACAGTCTATGTGCAGCAACCTCCCTTTTCATGGCCTATTTTTATTTTTCTGGGTGTATTGATATCGGTTTGCAGCCTTCCCTTTCTGTATCGCCTATTCCATACGAAAAGTTTACCTGCAAACATGGCCCAGATGTATACACCGTTTCCTTGGTGGGGTTGGCTTGGCATTGCGCTGATCGCAGTCAACTGGACCCTCACGGGGATAAACTTCGATGTGCCGAACGGTTGGCAACGGTATACCTTCACGCCGCTTTGGCTGGGATACATACTGTTAATCAATGCGCTGAGCGTAAAACGTAGTGGCAGCTGCCTTATGTTAAAGCGGCCGAAAATATTTCTGCTGCTATTTCTCGTTAGCTCAGTGTTCTGGTGGTTCTTTGAATTTCTCAACCATTTTGTACATAACTGGTATTACTTGGGGCCCCCTATCACACCACTCACTCGCGTCCTCACTGCCAGTCTGTCATTTTCAACGGTGCTGCCTGCTGTGCTCAGTACTGTCTACTGGATGGCAACGTTCAGGCGAGTACACCATGCTTATACCAACTATTGGACATTCAGTGTGCCATACCCCAGGTTCGTAGCACTTCTTAGCTTGATTGCTTCAACCCTGTCACTGTTCGCTCTCGGAGCATGGCCTAATTCGTTTTATCCGCTAGTCTGGGTATCTCCACTGATTGTATTGGTGTCATTGCAGGTCCTTGCTGGCCAAAAGACAGTCTTTTCTGTATTGCAAAGGGGAGATTGGCGGCCATTCTGCCTGCCTGCACTAGCCGGGCTGCAATGTGGTTTTTTTTGGGAACTGTGGAACTATGGCAGCGCGGCTCCTTGGAAGTACAACATTCCTTTTGTTAACGATTTTCATCTGTTTGAAATGCCTTTATTGGGCTATGCCGGCTATTTCCCGTTCGGACTTCAGTGCATTCTGATCGCTTCTTTTCTGGGTGTTGAAGTGCATGCAGCTCCGAGTAACAAACCATCCTAAGGCCAATTAAGCAACAACCAATAACCGCCTGCAAAATGTTCACAAAGTACCCGAGCTCGAAAATGACTTAGATTGCGGTACGCACCCTGACGGTATATTCATAAACAAACTTGATGAAGTTGCTAAAATGATACCACATGCTAGCCATACAACCCGTATTCCATATTCATCAGCAATAAGGCTAAAGACTAATGAGGCAAGTACACTGCCAACCGTCAAGCTTAGAGAAACGATTGACAAAGTTTGCGAGCGATAACGACTTTCGGTGTTTTGATGCAGCAGTGTTCTTTCAGAGCTTGCCCCCAGAGTAAATAGAAAGAAAAAGGCTAAATAAGCGATACTAAATGAAAGTACATGTGTCGATTCTGCTAGCAGTAATAATAAACCTCCAGCCATAATACGACTTGTCATTAATAACATTCGATGAGAGCCCTTAAACAATTTTATACTCAGCATTGACACCAAAGACGATGATGCTGACATTAAAAAGTACAAGCTTGACAATACTCCAAAATAAACCAGCCCCAATCCTTCTTGCTCAACTAATATATGTAACTGGGGTTGCCAATAGGTTTCAACACTCGCCAGAACAGCACCATAGAAAGCAGTCGTCATCAATAGCCACTTGAGCACTGGATGGCTAGCACTGCTCTTCAACACTTCCATGCTATGCTGAATAAATGTCAATTTTTGTTCAGTATCGCTTGTTATATCATCTTTCATAACCTCTTCATCTATCATGAAATGTGTGGCAACGATTAAAGACATAGTAAGAGCAACAATCACAATCAAATTGATTTCCATCGCCTCACTCAGTCCTAAATAGACGGTTAGATCATAAAGGTAACTAGGAAGATAAGAACCTGTTAGTGCACCTAATGATAACCCAATGGTGATAAAGACACTGACAATAGAAGTCGCTTTAAAATAATCTAGGTTCCCTCTCAAACCAATAAACCTGTCATAAAACCACGCGTCCAGTGTGCCTGAATACAGAGCCCTGGAAAGTCCTAACAATACAACAGTAGCAATGATAGGCAGTAGTGAGCTAGCAAACAGTAGCAAACTTGTACCAATACAGTTAACACCCATCGATAACTGATATACGACCTTTCTACCATGCCTGTCTGCAACGCCACCAAATGGTACTTCGAACAAGGCTGTACTGCCAATCCAACATGCCATCACTAAACCAATCTGTCCCAGCTCAAGTCCTCGAGCCTGAAATAGCAAGATGATAAATGGAATACCAATTCCGACTATGAACCAATGTATAGCCTGATGTAGCGCATAAATAATTACTAGTTTTTTTCTTGTCATCTCAATCTAACTTCTTTCTGAAATTATTGAAACCAAGCATCAATTATCTGAGCCATCTTGACAAGAAACTTCAAAAAAGTATCAATGTATGATACCTAAAGGAAATTATGATGATATCTAGGCAGTAATAGTGAAGAAATCGCTCGAGGAACAAATTTGTATTATTCTCAAAAAATATGTAAAAAGCGCTGGGTATTCATACAAAGACCTTGCGGTATATTTGGATGTTTCTGAAATTAGCATCAAGCGCCTGATGAACAATCAGCAAGCCTTTTCCATGCAAAGGCTTCTTTCGATATCAGATTTTTTGAATATCCCTTCTTCAAAAATTATAAAAGAAGCCGAGGAAAGTATTCAGGGAGTTGCCCTTTATACAGAGTCTCAAGATAATGCCTTTTGTAACAACCCATCACTGTATTCTTTTTTAGTCGAGCTGATGGAAGGCAATAAAGCTTGCGATATTGCCGAGAAGCATCAACTAAACAAACACTCTCTTTATTTATACCTAAGAGAACTTGAGCGATTAGCTTTAGTACGTATGACTTCAAACAGTTCATGTTCCTTGCTAATCAAAAAACAGACTGCATTTGCCGTTGGCTCAAAATTTCCAAATTACTTCAAACACAAGGTCATCAGCCGACTGTATAAGAGAACATCAAATATTGAAAAACATGATCAAAATGCTTTTTTTCTGATGGTTAAAACGTCACTGACACCAACCCAATTTAAAGAAATCAACCATAAATTAGAAGAGTGGTTGTTTGGAGAAATGTGCAATAACCAGAGCTCAGCAGAATTAGCGCCAAACTCAAAAGAATACACGTTTGCAATGATGGCAGCCCAAGGCGTATTCCATGATGATTTACCCCCTATAACCGCAATGAAAGCAACTCCAGTTAGTTAAGCTTGGGTTGGTGGAGCTATCATGACCGCTAGCTGTAAACATCTGCCGATGAATTACAGCCAGCACTATATGCGGTTATGAACTCAACTCTATGGGAGCACTCGTCGAGACGACCTTGAGCGAGAGTGTCAGGGAAAACGTCGCAACGGGGTCATCCCCATCACAGGCCGGACAAGTCACTGTTACCGAAACTGGCTCATTGATCCGCTCACCAGTTTCATGACTTTGTGTCAGCATCTCGCGGATCATTTTCCCCTGGTAGCAGCTGAAGATCACATCATCTTCTGGCCTGCGCAGAAACTCTCCTTGCACCGATTTAAAGGCAAGGGAAACATCCAGCCCTGAGCTATTGGCCATATCCATTGCCAGCAGGCCTGCGGCCACATCCGCGCCGATGGCCAATGCGCCAAAGTACATGCTCTCGAGATGATTTTTGGTCTTTTCATTCAGTGGGATTTTAAGCGACAAATGATCGTCACTGATCTCCAAGATCTCGGGAGTACAGTAATTAATCAACTTAACCTTATGTTTGCCAAACTGTTTTAGCATCTCATTGGCTTTCGCGACTCTGCTTTCCATTGCCTTCTCACTTTATTATCAACTCATTAGACCAGTTAAGCCCTAGGGCTTGGAAAAGTCAAATTCATGATTGAAAAATGTAAAAAATCCCCGACAAGTTCATGCCGGGGAGCGCAAATAAGAGGCAAGGAGATTATTTATGTTAAGACTGCTACTGGATCACCGCGCCCTGCTCTACCCAATTCCCGATAAGCGCGCGCTCGTCATCAGTCATTTGAGTCAGGTTCCCAAGCGGCATCACCCTGGTCTGTACCGACTGCGCCATAATACGGGGCGCATTGACTTTAATTTCATCCGGGGTATCTAAAATCACCCCTGCCGGAGCCGTTTTAAACGCGGCATGGGTTGGATTGGCTGAGTGACATACCGAGCAACGCTCCTGAATGACGTGGTTCACATCATTGAAGCTGATCGTATCTGACTGGGCCTGGGCGACGTCCGTATTAGCCTGCGCGGTTGCTGGCTGCTCAGCACTCACCGATGCTACTGGCGCTGCAGACATTTTTGCTGCATACGGTGAAGTGACAAACGCCAAGGTGATCATCCCAAGAGCGGCAGCCGGAATTGTCCAGGCGTACTTCTGACTATCATGACGGGTATTGAAGTAGTGACGGACAAGGATACTGAATACCGCAATGCCAGCTAAAATCAACCAGTTATACTCTGAGCCATAAGTGCTAGGGAAATGGTTGCTGATCATGATGAACAAGACCGGCAGCGTCAGGTAGTTGTTGTGACGAGAGCGCAGCAACCCTTTCGCTGGCAGTTCCGGATCCGGTTCCCGATTTTCTTCAATTGCTTTAACCAAACCGCGCTGAGCCGGCATGATGACACGGAATACGTTCCCCACCATGATCGTACCGATAATCGCCCCGACATGGATATAGGCACCACGTCCGCTGAATACCTGGCTCAAGCCATATGCCGTGCCGACCAGACCAAGGAACAATATCGCCCCGAGCAGCATAGGGGTCTGGCCCAGTTTCGAGTCACAAAGGAAATCATAGATAAACCAGCCCGCGACCAAGGCAGCAACCCCTAAAGCAATCGCCGTGGATGGTTCAAGCCCCGATCCCGGTGCAATCAGGTAGATTTCTGCGTTGAGGTAGTACACGACCGCTAGCAGGCAAATACCTGAAATCCACGTGAAGTATGCTTCCCACTTAAACCAGTGCAGCTTTTCCGGCATTGTCGGGGGAGCCAGCTTATATTTCTCCAGGTGGTAGATCCCGCCACCGTGGATCGCCCAGAGATCACCGGATAACCCGGTTTTCGGATTAACGCGGTTAAGGTTGTTTTCCAACCATACAAAGTAAAATGAAGCACCTATCCATGCTACACCCACAATCATGTGAATCCAGCGAATCGCCAGGTTCAACCATTCAGTCATATGTGGATCCATAACTAACTCCTGTCATGTTCAGCGCTCTGATCGCCCCTTGGCTTATCAGAATGCTTCGGTTAACGCCGCCTGCTCCAAACTGTCCAAAGCCAACACCACCTGTACATCATCGGTGAAATAAACTTCGTCACAGTTGTTGCCCTCGCCTACTCGATCAACGACCAGGAACTGATCCTGCTCGCTGAGAGCCAATACCGGGTGATGCCAGACACCTTTGTGGTAATTCACCCCTTGTTTGCCATTACTCAAAAAAGCTCTCAGGGCCGTGGGATCTGGCTTGTCGCCTTTGGGGGCAACAAGGATCAGGTATTGATTGCCCAGAAGCGGAATAAATGCCTGCGAGCCGAGCGGATGACGCTCCATCATTTTTATCGGCAGTGGGTATTGCAGCGGCGTGGCTTCAAAGATGCTGATAATTGGCGTTCCGCCTTCATCTGCCACATCTACATCAGCCATCCGGTGATAACGGCGGGTCGATCCGTTGTTGATCATAAAGTAGTCACTGGCTTCTTTATCAATCACATCACCAAATGGCTGGAATGCTTCCTGTGTTAGCGGTTCAATGGTCAGCTGCATTACCGTAGTCGCTGGTTGCATTATTCTCTCCTGAGCTAAATGATTACTCTTGATGTTTAAAACCAAACAAACGCAGACGACTGATCCCGCCATCCGGGAAGATATTCAGGCGTACGTGGGTGATCGACCCAAGATCATTCACCTGATCGGCAAACTCATGAATACTATCAGCCGCAAGTTTTTGTGATGGCAGCAGCTCGCGCCAGAACAGGCTTTGGGTTGCCACCTGATCATCAGTGCCACCTTGTACATAAGCTGCCTGGATAGAACAGCTATCCGGGAAATTGCCTTTGAAATGTGCGGTATCGAGAACAACTTTGCTGATAGATCCCGTATGGCCCAGCGCGACAATTACCCAATCATTACCCGGTGTACGGCGTCGGGCGGTTTCCCAGCCGTCTCCCATGTTCTCACCACGTCCCGGACGAAGAATATTCGATTTTGTTCCGAAGTGTTCATCGCTGCATGCCAGTGCACGGCCGCCGTTTTCCAAAGCAATCAAATCCACTTCTTCATCGGCAGAGATATTTTCCCAGTCCACACTTGGTAGACCGAAAACCCGCAAGCGTGCCACACCGCCATCAGGATAGATATTCAGGCGTACATGGGTAAATACCTTTTCATTTTCAATCTCATGCTCATGGTGGCTATCACCCTGAAGGCTTTGCGAGGTCAGGATCTCTTGCCACTCGGCTGTGTCCGTTGGATCACAATCCGGGCTGTAGCAGGCATCGACAGATGCCGATGGCGGGAAGTTCCCGGTAAAGAACGAGGTATCGATATCCAGCCCTTTGATAGTGCCCGCGTAACCGAGACGGACAACACAATAGTCGTAGCCTTCACCACGTTTGCGGCGTGATTCCCAGCCATCCATCCATTTGCCGTTATCGTCATACAGGTCGTCTTTAAATACCGGTAGTGCATTACTGATCAAGCGGCTTTTATCGGCAAAGAAATCATCAGTGGCATAAATCGCTTCCGCGCCAATTTTTGCATCTGCCAGATTGACGTACTGTTCAAATTTCGTTGTCATTTCCATTCCTTTATCAATTCCATTAGTGATGAAATGCGTGGGTTGAGTAAGTTCTTGGGACATCAGACGAGGCTTACATGTCCTGCAGGCGAAAAAGCGCGATTTTATTGATCTCTTCTATCGCCTTGGCGAACTCAGCTGCACTGTCATTTCCTAATCGCATCTCAAAGGATTCGAGAATTTGGTAACGATTGGCCCCTTTCACTGCCATGATGAAGGGAAACTTGAAGCGCTCTTTGTAGCTGTTATTAAATTGGGTAAATTGTTTAAATTCTTCCGGGGAGCATTGATCAATCCCCGCTCCGGCCTGCTCTGCGGTTGAAGCCGCTGTCAGCTCACCATTCACAGCAGCGCGGCCGGCCAAATCCGGGTGTGCATTGATCAGGGCCAGCTGTTCCTTGACGTCGGCTTGCAACAAGATGCCCGCCATTCGCTGATGCAACTCTTCAACTCGGTTGTCGGTTTCAGAAAGGCCATCATCATAGGCCCGCTCCGCCACCCACGGGCTGTGCTCGTAGATATCGCTAAAGTGGGCGACAAATTCTTCACGGCTCATTTGAGCTGGCTGACAGGTGTTAAAGCGCGCCATCATTAAGACTCCTTCATACTTGGGTGCGGATGGTGTTCATGCCAGTGCCGGGCAATGTCAATTCGGCGGCAAACCCAGACCTTGTCGTGCTGCTGGACATAGTCGAGAAAACGCTTCAGTGAAGCGATGCGGCCCGGACGGCCGATCAGACGACAATGCAGGCCGACCGACATCATTTTCGGGGCGGTTTCACCTTCTTCATATAAGGTATCGAAGGTATCTTTGAGGTAATTGAAGAACTGATCACCAGCATTAAATCCCTGTACAGTCGCAAAGCGCATATCGTTGACGTCCAGGGTGTAAGGGATCACTAGTTGCGGTTTGTCGCCCTCTTCATGCCAATAAGGGAGGTCGTCATCATAAGCATCAGAGTCATATAGGAAGCCGCCTTCTTCTGCGACAATCTTGCGGGTATTGGGACCAGTTCGGCCGGTGTACCAACCAAGCGGGCGCTGCCCGGTGATCTTCTCAATGATCTCAATCGCTTTTACCATATGATCACGCTCTTCGCTGTAATCCATATTCTGGTAGTCAATCCAGCGATAGCCATGGCTACAAATTTCATGGCCGGCTTCAGTCAATGCCTTTGCGACATCGGGATGGCGCTCCAGAGCCATAGCCACGGCAAAGACAGTAAGCGGGATATCATATTTTTTGAAGAGCTTTAGCACCCGCCATACACCAGCACGGCTACCATATTCATAAATCGATTCCATGCTGATATGCCGCTGGCCTTCAAAAGGCTGCGCTGATGGAATTTCTGACAGGAAAGCTTCTGACTCTTTATCTCCGTGCAAAATACAGCGCTCGCCACCTTCTTCGTAGTTCAGCACGAAAGAAATCGCGACTCGGGCATCATTTGGCCACTGAGGATGAGGAGGCGCCTCACCATAGCCAATCAGATTACGCGGATAGTCTGTACTCATCACATGACTCCTTTCTAACGATTCAAATGCCAATCACGATCCTGCTGCTTGGCAACGTGTTATTTAAATATTTAACACAGATTGTATACAATCGAAAGTCAAAATGTAAATTTTTTGTTTAATTGACTTTGAGGTCAAATAACAGAATCTCACCAAAGCCCTTTACTATCAACGTGTAACTTCAAAATTTGTCATTTACCCCACAAAAAGACTTAACATTTCAGTTACAATGCGCTTTACTATCCAGGTGCATTGTGTACATAGTTAGTAAAAGTTAAATACAATTCAGAATAAGAGCCCATTGTCATAGGCGACTACCTGTTGACATGCAACCTCTTATCGATATTGATCTTTTTAAGTTAACTAAGGAGAGCGCTCAGCGCGTGACAGACCATGGGACGATTAACGACACATGTACTTGATACTGCAAATGGTGTTCCAGGCGCAGAAATAAAAGTGGAACTGTATCGAGTTGAAGATACATCTTTGCAGCGGATAAAAACCGTTTATACCAATGCAGATGGCCGAACAGACTCAGCGATTTTGGAAGATGACAATTTCAGCAAGGGAAAATATCAGCTGGTCTTCCATACTGCCGACTATTTCAAACAACTGGGTGTTGAGCTGCCTGATATTCCCTTCCTTGATGACGTAGTGATCCGTTTCGGCATCTCAGACACAGATTCGCACTACCATGTGCCTCTGCTTGTATCCCCTTATAGTTTCTCAACTTACCGGGGGAGCTAGAGCGTCAAACTATCTCAGATCGGGCAGCAATCAACACCGCCTGCCCATTAACACCAAAATAGGAAATCATTACTCGCCTTCCCCTTTGAATGATTGTGGTATTCACAGGCATCGGCATGCACCGTTCTGGATGATACAAAAAGCTGGAATGCTTTTTACGATGTTTACCAACGATGAATATTTAAAACGCTTACGTAAACTATCCAGACAAATGGTAGCTATACATTTAATTGTGAACGATACAGACAAAAATTGAGTTCATTTTTAGAACGTTAGATAGAGGAATGTAGTCATGAATGACACTAAGGCAGAAGTGCTAAATGAAAAGGAAATGGGGTCAGCCCCTTTTCTGGAACGGTTTTTCCAATTAAAGGCACATGGAACTAACGTAAGAAATGAGCTCATCGGTGGCCTCACCACCTTTGCGACCATGGCTTATATCATTTTTGTAAACCCGAGCATAATGTCTGCCTCGGGAATGGACGCCGGAGCAGTCTTTGTTGCTACCTGCATCGGGGCCGCGATTGGTACCCTGTTGATGGGGCTGTTTGCCAATTGGCCTGTCGGGCTGGCTCCGGGAATGGGGCTCAATGCTTTCTTCTCATTCACTGTCGTCGGTGAGATGGGCTATAGCTGGGAAGTCGCGCTTGGCGCTGTCTTTATTTCAGGTGTGCTTTTTGTTGGCATGAGCTTTTACAAGGTCCGGGAATGGATCATCGAAAGCATACCTGAAAGCCTGCGCTATGCGATGACTGCCGGTGTCGGCCTGTTTCTTGGCCTTATCGGCCTAAAGACAGCCGGAATCGTGGTCGAAAGCCCGGCAACGCTAGTGACCCTGGGCGATTTTACCCAGCCACAAGCCCTGCTGGCAGCCATCTGCTTCCTGATCATCGCGGTACTGAGCGAGCGTAAGGTGTTTGGTGCCGTATTAATCGGCATGATTGGTGTGACGTTGGTTGGCATGATGCTTGGCCTTGTCCAGTACCAGGGGCTGATTTCATCACCACCAAGTATCGCACCAACCCTGTTTGCTATGGACATTACCGGCGCGCTAAACATTTCAATGGTCAGCGTGATCCTCGCCTTCCTGTTCGTCAACATGTTTGACACCGCGGGTACTTTAATGGGCGTGGCGGATCGCGCCAACCTGGTCAATAAAGAAACCGGTAAGATTGAAGGGCTGAGCAAGGCCCTAAAAGCCGACAGTATTGCCAGTGTTGCAGGTGCCTGTGTCGGTTGTCCGCCGGTAACCAGTTATGTAGAAAGTGCTTCAGGGGTTGCTGCAGGTGGACGAACCGGCCTTTCAGCCATTTTTATCTCCGCCCTGTTCCTGGCTGCAATTTTCTTCTCGCCGCTGGCTGGCATGATCCCAAGCTATGCCACGGCAGGTGCCCTGATTTATGTTGCCTTTGTAATGATGAGCAGTATGCAGCATGTCAAATGGAACGACTTTACCGACGCGGCGCCTGCTGCCATCACCGCACTGATGATGCCGCTAACCTTCTCAATCGCCAACGGGATTGCGCTGGGCTTTATCACCTACACAGTCCTGAAGGTTGCTACCGGCAAGACTAAAGATGTGTCGATCAGTATGTACGTTTTGACCGCCATCTTTGTCGCCAAGCTGATTTATATCGGTTAAGCCAAAAGGGCGTTTTCATCCGGGATGAAAGCGCCCTTTTAATACTCACTCCATTTGGGGTAACCGAACTCCAGTTTTGCTCCCTGGCCAAAAAGCAGAAACCAGTGTGACGCTACGCTGTTTGTAGAAGTCATTCTTTGTACAGAAAACGTTAATTCGAACGATGGATTACAGAGGATCACCAATGAAACTTCTCTACACACTTAATGAACGTCCCCCTTATGGGATCACCCTGTTACTGGCACTGCAACACATGCTCGCATCAATCGGGGGAATTGTCGCCGTTCCCCTGATTGTCGGCGCGTCAATCGGCTTACCGACGAGTGAAATCGTCACCCTGATCAATGCCGCGCTATTGGCATCCGGTATTGTTACTATTGCCCAGTGTCTTGGCATCGGCCCGGTTGGGATCCGACTTCCTGTTGTGATGGGGTCCAGCTTTGCCTTCCTTGGCATCGCCATCGCCATCGGTAACAAAGACGGTGTTGGCGGGATCATGGGGGCCAGCTTAGCCGGATCCTTTGTGGTTATCGCTGCCAGTTTCTATATGGATAAAATTCGCAAGCTGTTCCCGACGGTGGTCAGCGGCGTCGTTGTCACCTTGATTGGCCTCACTATCTTGCCGGTGGCAATGAACTGGGTTGGTGATGCGCCTGCTGTCAGCCAGGAATTCGCTACCCTGCCCAAACTCTTTCTGGCCTTTACCTCTTTGGCAATCGTGATTGGCGTATCCGTTTACTGTAAAGGTGCTGTTGCCGCCTCAGCCATTGTTATCGGCCTGGCGGGTGGTTATATCGTTGCGCTATCTATGGGTATGGTTAACCTTGAGCAAATCTCAGAAGCGGACTGGGTCGGCCGACCGGAGATCCTCAAGTATGGCCTGACGTTCTCGGTTTCTTCGATTATCAGCATGAGCTTGGTGTATCTGGTGGTGATCGCCGAGGCAACCGGCGACTTCATGGCGTTGGGCAACAACTGTCATACCAAAGTCTCGGGCAATGATCTTAAACGCGGCCTGCTAGGCGACGGCCTTGGCAGTACGCTAGCGGCATTCCTCACAGCAATGCCATTGGCTTCATTCAGCCAGAATGTCGGCATTGTCGGCATCACCGGGGTGGCCAGCCGTTTTGTCGTGGCAACAACTGGTGGACTATTAATCCTTGGCGGTTTATTCCCTAAACTAGCAGCTGTTGCAGTCACCATCCCCAAACCGGTTCTTGGTGGAGTCGGTTTTGTCATGTTCGGCATGATCGCCTACGCCGGTATCCGTATGTTGATCAAAGCCGCAGACACCAAACGTAACGCACTGGTAATCTGTGTGGGTATTGCATCAGGCTTGGCCGTCACCATCGAGCCGCGCCTGATCCAGCACCTGCCCCATGATATTGCAAACCTGTTCCACTCGGGCATTACGACAGGCACGATTGTCACCGTACTGCTCAACCAACTGCTGCCTGACTCAGAAACTAGTGATGAAGAGCCTGAAAGTGGTACCGAGCAACTATCAGAGGTAGATGCACAACCTTTGGCATCGCCAAAAATAGCAGACTCCGAGCGATAAACCATTTGCTGCCTGGATAATATATACGTTCAGGCAGCAACACCGATAATAGTCGTTGTTGGCAATACGATTACTTAACCAAACCTCTCTATTAACAAGCAATGTGATAAAGACCCTCTCCCCTGAAAAGGTTGAGATGGCTAAGGATTACTATGAATGGAAACCATCTGGCTTAAAAACCCTTTAGCAATGTACACCGGAACCGATGAAGATGCCCGCGGGGGTGTGGTCATCCAAGGTAACACCATTATTGAGCTGATCCGTTTAGGTCACGAGCCCACCCATAAAATCGATACGGTTGTCGATGCCAGCCAGCATGTTGTGACACCCGGGTTGGTCAATGCCCACCATCACTTTTACCAGACCCTGACACGCGCCTACCCCGATGCGCTCAACAAAGAGTTGTTCCATTGGCTTAAAACGCTCTACCCTGTCTGGGCTGGGTTAGATGAAGAAATGATGAGCCTGGCAACGGAAGTCGCACTGGTAGAGATGATGATGTCCGGCTGCACCACAGCGTCCGACCATCACTACCTCATTCCAACAGGCCTTGAGCATGCCATCGACCTCCAGATCGAGGCAGCTAACAAACTGGGCGTTCGGGCCATTTTCACCCGTGGGTCAATGAGCCTGGGAGAAGATGACGGTGGATTGCCACCGCGCCATACCATTCAGACCGAACAAACCATCATTGATGATAGCCAACGGCTGATCCGTGACTACCACCAGCGAGGTGACGGTGCCATGATTCAGCTGGCACTCGCCCCGTGCTCGCCTTTCTCCGTCACCACTGATCTGATGAAAGAAACGGCACGAATATCCAAAGCCGAAAATGTCATGGTTCACACCCATTTATGCGAAACCATTGATGAAGAGGACTTCTGCCTGCAGCGCTTTGGCCTTCGTCCGGTTGACTACCTCGAAGATGTCGGCTGGCTGAATCACCGCACCTGGCTAGCCCATGGCATTCATTTTAATGATGAGGAAATTGCCCGCCTCGGCAAGGCCAATGTCGGCATTTGCCACTGCCCGTCTTCAAACATGATGCTGGCTTCCGGGATCTGCCGAAACAAAGAGCTGGAGGCTGCAGGTGCCAACGTCGGCTTGGGTGTTGACGGCTCGGCCTCAAATGACGGCTCGAACTTGATCAATGAAGTTCGCATGGCATTGTATATCCAACGGTTGCGCTATGGTTCTGCCAATGTCAGCCATTTTGATGCACTGCGCTGGGCGACCTCGGGATCAGCCAAAGCAATGGGACGGAATGATTTCGGTACACTATTGGCTGGAAAGCAGGCGGATATTGCCATGTTCAGGCTAGATGATATTCGCTTTTCCGGTGCCCACGATCCGCTCGCTGCATTGATTCTGTGCGGTGCGTATCAGGCTGATCGTGTAATGGTTGCTGGCCAGTGGCGGGTTCATGATGGTCAGGTACTCGGTGTAGATCTCGAGCAGTTGCTGTCTAAACACCGCAACGCGGCCAAACGCCTGGCTCATAAAGCTCAAGATTTGATGTAACCCTTACCTTACCAGAAACAACAAGCCAGCCTTTAATACGGCTGGCTTGATTGCTACTGTCAGAAACGTTTATTTAGGTTGTTCTAGCTGACAACCGTTGATCACCAAATGAGTCAAAAACTCTGCAGCATCAGCAAAATCCTGTTCATCAAGCTGCTCTTTGTCCATGACTTTGCAGATCTGCCAACTGAAGTCTGCATAGGTCTGCGTCGCAGCCCAAATCGTAAACATTAGATGCTGTGGTGAGACACGCGCCATCGCTCCACGTTCGATCCAGCTATCAAATTTGGCGATTATCATCTTTGATTGGCTATGAAGCTTATCGGCAATATCTTCCGGCAAATACTTGGCACCGGACATGACCTCATTGGCAAACACCTTGGAGGCATATGAGTGGTCACGGGATATTCTTAGTTTGGTCTTGATATATTCACTTAACGCTTCAGCTGGATCATCAAGTAGTTCAACCGGTTTCGACGCCTCGAGCAGAGGTAACGTCACACTCTCAAGCACAGCCCGATACAAGTTGTCTTTGGCCTTGAAGTAATAATAGATATTGGGTTTTGGTACTTCGGCGGCCTTGGCTATGTCAGCCATCTTGGTTGCCGCATACCCTTGCTCAGCGAACAGCTGGCAAGCAACCTTAATAATCAGCTCTTGGTTCTTTTCTCTTATTCGTGACATTGACAGCCCAGCCTTCCCGATAATTCCAAATTCCAAACGAAGCAACCACCGGAGTCATTAGCAACTGAACAGTGTTATTATTCAATATGCCAGCGCATTGTTTTATTTGGTTTTTCTATATTAATGGATCTCTGATTGCAGTAAAAGCATCATATAGATAACTCATCAGTACCACACCTGTCGCTCAAAAAACACACACAACATAACCACAACAAATCAACACCCATCAACACATAAAAACCATGAATTTACAATAAGTTACAACCAGATCGCCAATATGACAAATGTTAACGATTGGATATCAACCCGTAACCCAATGGTAATAACAGGTTTATCAAAAAGAAGATTACCAAGGCTGGTTTTGTGCCCAACCACTAAGTTTCTACACAAAATTACCTTACTTTACATACGGCTTATCACTAACCGATCTGACTCAATTTTTTGTAAGTTCATCAAAGGTAAATTAACTCCCGTTGAGTGAGGAGTTGAATATGGATATAAAAGTAGCTCAGACTAACCAATCGGTAACCGAGCTAACCGAAGATGAACATCTAATCGCATCATGGGAACCAGCAGTAGATGCACTGGCTGCCTTATTCGGCACAAGTTGCGAGGTTGTTCTGCACTCATTCAACAACTTACAGTGTTCAGTCACCAAGATTGCCAACGGACATGTCACCGGACGACAGGCCGGCGCGCCTGTCACAGACTTTGCCCTGCAGAAGCTGACTTCTTCATGTGGTTCAAAGTGGAGCACCTACTTTACCCGAACCAAGGATGGTCAGGTGATGAAATCAGCATCAACAACAATCTGCAATCGAACAGGTAAACCAATCGGAATGCTTTGTGTCAATTTTAGCCTCAATGCACCACTGGCCAGCATGATTGACGCATTTAGCCTGCCAGCAGAAATGCCGAATGCACAAGAGCAAATCCGCAGTGAAACATTTGCCACCTCAGTAGACGATCTCGTGAGCCAAATTATCAATCAGGTTAATAATGATCCTAATTTGGCCAGTAACCTTAAAAATAAAGAAGTTGTTTGCCAGTTATTTGACCGCGGTATTTTTGAGTTAAAAGATTCTCCAGCTTTAGTTGCCGAAATGCTAGGTATTTCAAAACATACTGTTTATTTACACATTCGAAACCATAAGAATGATTTATTGATTTCATAGTTTTAATAACCACCTTTAATTATTATTTTGTCAGTTTATGACTATTATTTTTCACACACTTTAGGATTGAGCATGAAAAAAATTAGGACTGTTAGAACACCCATTCCACAAGCCAATATGTAGAGCCTACTTTCAAGAATTACAGTTATTTATAACGGATTTTAATAGTTACTCAAACTCGATTGCAATTGGGCTCTAACGACCAAAGACAATCAAAAAATATCAATTATGATAATTATTGAGTGGGATTAATTAAACTAATGTGTTTAATTACGGATTCGCTCGCCATCTTTTAAGGATTAGCAGATGACTTTTAGTGTTATATTTAACCTCGCAATATTTGTTGGGTTAATACTTTTCTTATACCGACTTCAAACTAAATATGTCACCTTTACCAAACGTGTCTTTGCCGGCCTGGGTTTAGGTATTATTTTTGGTGGTGCATTACAGGTATTTTACGGAGCCGGTTCAGAGGTCATTAAAACCAGTATTGATTATTTCAATATCGTCGGTGTCGGCTATGTCAAGCTGCTCCAGATGATCATTATTCCTTTGGTTATGGTCTCTATTATTTCGGCGATCCTTCGTCTTAATGGTGGCACCTCCCTGGGTAAAATCAGTGGCATGACAATCGGTGTCCTAATTGTCACCACCATGATCTCTGCCGCTGTCGGTATCGCAATGGCTAACCTATTTGGCCTGACCGCAGAAGGCCTGACATCTGGAGCTGCCGAAATCGCCCGTGGTGAAGCCCTGGAAAACCGCCTTGGTAACGTTGAGGCCATGTCGTTTGCCAAGCTAATGATTGAGTTCCTGCCTGCCAACCCATTCCTGGATATGACAGGTGCGCGCCGTACATCAACAATCGCAGTTGTGATCTTCTCGGTATTTATCGGTATCGCAGCAACAGGGATCGCCCGTAAGAAACCTGAAGTCTTCGCCTCTTTCGAAAGCTTTGTCGGCGTCGCTCAGGCAATTGTAATGCGTATGGTGACCTTAGTGCTGCGCCTGACCCCGTTTGGCGTACTGGCACTGATGACCAAGGTGATCTCTGGCTCAAACTATGCCGATATCATCAATCTGGCTAACTTTGTTGTTGCATCTTACAGTGCAATCTTCATTGTCTTCGGTGTTCACCTGGCACTGGTTGCTTTCGTTGGTATCAACCCTATTCGCCACCTGAAAAAGGTCATTCCTGTTCTGCTGTTCGCCTTCACATCCCGTACAAGTGCAGGCTCAATTCCGATGAATGTCCAGACTCAGGAAAAACACCTGGGTATCCCAAGCGGTATCGCCAACTTTTCCGCGTCATTCGGCTCCACTATCGGCCAGAACGGCTGCGCCGGTATCTATCCTGCGATGCTAGCTGTGATGATTGCACCAACTGTCGGTGTTAACCCAATGGATATCAGCTTCCTGGCAACGCTGGTTGCCATTATCACCGTAAGTTCATTCGGTGTTGCCGGTATCGGTGGCGGTGCAACGTTTGCCGCGCTGATTGTTCTATCGGCGATGGACTTCCCAGTGGCGCTGGCTGGTCTGCTAATTTCAATCGAGCCGTTGATTGATATGGGCCGTACCGCACTGAACGTATCAGGCTCCATCACCGCCGGTACAGTGACCAGTAAGGTTCTAGGGCAGACCGACATGGAGATCTTCAACAGCGATGCTGAAGTGAACCTCGATGGCGAAGATGCGACTGCTTAAGGCACAATAATGATTCAAAGGGAGGCTCCGGTCTCCCTTTCCCACATAATAATGAGAAACAACCATGAAGATTGTAATTATTGGCGGTGAAGCCGCAGGAATGAGCGCAGCAGCCAAAGCGCGACGAGTTGACCGTGATGCCGAAATCGTTGTTTATGAAGCCTCTGAAGTCATTTCCTTTGGTGCCTGCGGCCTACCGTATTTTGTTGGTGATGAATTCCAGGACCATAACTACATGGCTGAATTCACCCCAGCACAATTTGCCGAGCGCGGAGTACAAGTACTGACATCGCATCGAGTTATCAATATCGATGCCGAGAGCAAAAAACTGGCAGTCCAGCACGGTGAAGAGATATTCACCACCCATTACGACCGCCTGATGATCGCCACCGGTGCCAGTGAAGTACTACCGCCTGTTAGCGGACTCGACAAACAAGGTGTCCATAGCCTGCGCCGTATGGATGATGGCTTATCGCTAAAAGCGGCAATTAACCAGCCTGGCTGTGAACATGTTACTGTTATTGGCTCTGGCTTTATCGGCCTTGAAGTTGTTGAAGCCATGATCCACCAGGGCAAGAAAGTGCGCTTGATTGAACGCGCCGAGCGCCTGATCCCCGATGCATTCGACGTCGAAATTAGCGAGCACTTCCTAACGGAGCTTCAGACTGCTGGCGTTGAGGTTCACCTTGGCGAATCACTCAGTGAAGTGCTCGGTGATGACAAGGTCACCTCAATCAAAACTGACAAAGAGCTCTACCCGACAGATTTGGTCGTCGTGTGCACAGGTGTTAGGCCTAATACCGCTTTCCTAAAAGAAACAGGCATTGAAACATTGCCTAATGGGGCAATCTGTATCGACCAACAAGGCCGTACCTCACTTTCCGATGTCTGGGCAGCAGGTGACTGTGCCAGCATCTGGCATGCGGTATTGCAAAAAAACGTATACATCCCGCTGGCAACGGGTGCCAACAAGCTCGGCCGTCTGATCGGCGAAAATATTGCAGGCAAGGCACTGACCTTCCCTGGCTCGCTCGGTACCAGCTGCGTCAAGGTACTAGGGCTTGAGGCTGGCCGTACCGGTATTTCAGAGCCTGAAGCACAGGCTGCGGGGATCAATTACAAAACAGTGGTGATCAAAGACAAATGCCACACCAATTATTGTGCAGGCCAGTCTGATATCTACCTGAAGCTAGTATACGAAGCAGAGTCGAAAAAGGTACTGGGTGCCCAAATGATCGGTCGCAAAGGTGCCGTTCACCGTATTGATGCCATGGCGGTGGCCATTACAGCCGGGCTAACCACCCAGCAGCTTGGCATGATGGACTTTGCCTATGCTCCACCGTTTGCTCGCACCTGGGATGTCATGAACGTCGCTGGTAATGTTGCCAAGTAACGCCGCACTGCTGCGATAAAAACCAAATGGCTAGGATCTCATCTATATGAGTTCCTGGCCAAACCGTATTAGGCGCGTGATAAACATCACAAATTTGTTGACCAATGGGTCAAGTATTGGTTAAATAGCCCGCAATTTGATCCTAATCACCTTTTTAACGAGTAACTTGCCTATGACAATGACAACCAGCCACACTGCGCACCTGAAGATGTTTGCCTTTACGGCTCTGATCAGCCTTTCGTTCCCGATTGGTAGCCACATCACTGCGCAGTTGAACCCTCTGGTTGTTACCTGGGTGCGTTACCTATTGGCCAGTTTACTCTTTGTTGGCTTAATGATTGGCCAAAAGCAGTTTCGCATTCCAAGTGCGAAAGACTTTGCCCGCTATACGCTGATCTGCCTCCCGGCACTGACCTACTTCGTGACCATGTTTATCGCGTTGCAGGACACCAGTGCGCTTGATACCAGCGCGCTGTATACGACAGTTCCACTCATGAGTGCCGTACTGGCCGCTGTTATCTTTAAACGCCGCACCCCATTGACCGTTATCGTTGCCCTACTTGGCGGTATGCTGGGCGCTGGATTGATCATTTTCCGAGGCGATTTATCAGCGGCGGGCTCTATAGCCCTGACGTCTTCTAATAAAATCTATCTGCTCGGCTGTATGGCAATGGCGCTGAACCCAATTGTGGTCAAGAAGTTTTACCGTGGTGAGTCGATCACCCATATGACCTGCTGGACGCTAATATGTGCCACAGGGCTACTTACGCTAGGTGCAGCTCCGCAGCTGGTCTCGACAAGCTGGTCTGCCATTTCATTTGATATCTGGCTCGGTATTGGATACTTAGCTGTTTTTGCGACAGCACTGAGCTTCTTTTTGTTCCAGCAAGGCAGTGTATCTCTGGCCCCGGAACAAGTATCCGCTTACACCTACCTGATCCCGGTTATGGTGTTATTGGTAAATCGCGCTCTGGGCCATATCGAGCCTTGGTCTCATGTCGGTTTTGGCGTAGTTATTGTGATGCTTTCAATGATGGTAATGATTGGTGGTTCATCGCTGATCATGGCTATTCGTCGCCACAGAACGTCTAGCTAACCTACAACTTGAAAGCTTGTGCCGGACTGCTAGCGCCAAAGCGCACAGTCCGGTGCTAACAATAAAAAAGCCTGTCTCAACCCGGAGGCCAATGCATACTACGGCCACCGAGAAGATGCAGGTGAATATGAAATACCGCCTGCCCCCCCTGGCGGTTACAGTTCCAAACTAGTCGGTAGCCATCCTCAGCCAGTGACAAATCCTTAGCCAGCTTGGTTGCTGTCAAAACCATGTGGCCAATCAGAGCACTATCTTCCTTATCCAGCTCGTTAATGGTGGCAATATGCTGGTGTGGAACAATAAGAATATGTGTCGGGGCCTGGGGATCATTATCATGAAAAGCGACAATCTGCTCATCTTCATAGATCAGCTTAGACGGTATCGCTTTGCTTGCGATTTTGCAGAAAATACAGTCCATTAGAATCCTCCCTCTGAGTTGGTACATTCAACTATAGTTAAAAGCAGTTCACCTAGTGGTGAAAGTTTATACCTATCTGCAGACGCTAGAGGGCATGATCTGCTATGACTACAGCCTTTATCACCCATGGAGATTACTTAAAACATACGATGGGTGAAGATCATCCCGAATGTCCAGAGCGGCTGGGGGCCATAACCCAATATCTGGCATCAACTGAACTCGGCGACCGAGTAAAGTGGTTAGCAGCCCAACCCGCATCTGAACAGATGTTGGAGAAGGTCCATCCTACAGACTATATCCACTGGCTTGACAGCCTACAGCCTACAAAAGGGCTGGTTTACGCCGATCCCGATACAGCACTCAACCCTCACACCATGCAAGCTGCGCGCCTAGCCGCCGGCGCAGTAACCATGGCAACCGACATGGTGCTTGACAAAGAGATCACCAACGCCTTTTGTGCCGTACGGCCTCCCGGGCACCATGCCGAAAGAAGCACTGCCATGGGGTTTTGTTTTCTCAACAATATCGCGGTTGGGGTTGAACATGCGCTAAGCCATGCTGAGATAGAAAGAGTCGCCATCCTTGATTTTGACGTCCACCACTGCAATGGCACGGTTGATTGTTTCAAGGATCGGCCAGAGGTACTGGTATGCTCAACCTTTCAGCACCCTTTTTATCCCCTTAGGTACTATGATATCCAGCGGCCCAACATTATCAATTCGCCGTTGCCCGCCGGAACCAAAGGCAGCGAGTTTCGCCGTACTGTTGAGCGTGACTGGCTACCGGCTCTGCACCGCCACCAACCACAAATGATCTTTGTCTCAGCCGGTTTCGATGCTCATAAAGATGATCCGCTTGGGCAGCTTCTGCTTGATGAAAGTGACTACCGCTGGGTAACCAACCTCATCGCTGAAGCGGCAGCTTGCTTTGCCAAAAATAGGATTGTGTCTGTACTGGAAGGAGGGTATGACTTGCAGGCCCTGGCCTACAGTGTCCATACCCATATAGACGTTTTGGCGAGTAATAACTGAATATTGAAAAGGCCAGCAACATCCAATCGGTATATTGCTGGCCTTTAGGTAAAGCTATGCTTTGGATTTTAGCGCTTTAATCAAACAAGTGACAAGCAACGAGATGTTCCCCTCCTTGTTCACCAGTATTATGAGCCGTTGGCCGTTCCTCCTTACACCGACTCATAGCATGAGGGCAACGAGTCCGGAAAGTGCATCCGCTTGGTGGTGCCAAAGGTGAAGGCACATCCCCCTGCAGCTTCATCGACTCTTTGCTGGCAGTAGGATCGGGGATTGGAATTGCTGACAACAATGCCTGGGTATAAGGGTGCTTAGGATTACGGTAAAGCACTTCCGCTGGCGCTTTTTCAACAATCCTGCCAAGGTACATCACCCCAACTTCATCACAGATATGCTGTACAACACCCAAGTCATGGGCAATAAACAAGAAGGAAATACCCTTTTTCTCTTGCAGCTCCGCAATCAAGTTAAGCACCTGAGCCTGCACTGACACATCCAATGCTGATACCGGTTCATCGGCAACAATGAACTTTGGCTCTAATACCAACGCCCGGGCAATACCGATCCGTTGTCGCTGACCACCTGAAAATTCATGGGGATAACGGTTCAACACCTGCGGGCGCAGACCAACAATGGCCATCACTTCAGCAATTTTTGCTTCCCGCTCTTCTTCAGTCCCAATTTTGTGAGTATCCAAAGGCTCTCGCAGGATCTCATGAATCGTCATGCGCGGATTCAACGAAGCATAGGGATCTTGAAAAATGATCTGCATATCACGCCGCATCGCTTTTAGCTCGCGACCACTTAGCTGAGAGATATCCAGCCCCTCCAGCCTCACCTCACCGGAGGTCGGCTCATGTAGCCGTAGCACACAACGTCCCAAGGTCGACTTACCGCACCCTGATTCACCCACTAGACCGAGCGTTTTTCCTCGTTTGATGCTAAAACTGACATCGTCCACCGCTTTACAAACTGCCTGCGTACCAAAAAAGCGACTGCCGCCCGAAAAGTGCTTCTTCAGGCCGTTTACCTCTAACAATACTTCGCTCATTGGGCATCTCCATTCGGGCTAAAACAGGCGACCTTATGCATTTCATCCCCATTCAACTCAGGAATCGCGTCATGGCACCGGGCGTGTACTTTGTCGCAGCGATCAGCAAAGCGGCAGCCGTCTGGCAGATGCAGCAGATCGGGTACTACCCCCTTGATGGTTGGCAAACGAGGGATCTTTTTGTCCCGTATTACCGGGATCGATTCCAGCAGTCCTTTGGTATAGGGATGCTTCGGGTTGGCAAAGATAGCTTCTACCGGTCCTTCCTCAATAATTTGACCACAGTACATCACCACCACGCGCTGGCAAGATTCAGCCACCACACCCAAATCATGGGTAACCAAAATGACCGCCATGTTCAGCTCTTTTTGCAGCCGAACCATCTCATCCATCACCTGGGCCTGAATCGTTACATCCAAAGCCGTCGTCGGTTCATCAGCTAGTAGCAGATCAGGGCCACAAGATAGTGCCATGGCAATCATCACCCGCTGACGCATTCCTCCAGAGAGTTCATGAGGATACTGATCGATCCTTTTCTCTGGCGAAGGGATCCCAACAGTATCAAGCATCTCGATAGCCCGAGCACGCGCCTGTTTCTTGCTGACATCGTTATGGAGCCGTATCACGTCGACCATCTGGGTCGAGATCTTCAGCACCGGGTTGAGCGCCGTCATCGGCTCCTGGAAGATCATCGAGATCTCGTTACCGCGAACCTTGCGGTACTCTTTCTCGCTCAGCCCGACAAGCTCGCGTCCCTTGAAGGTAATACTACCATCGACAATTTTTCCCGGCGGCGATGGTACCAGGCCCATAATCGACAGCGAGCTCACTGACTTACCACAGCCAGACTCGCCGACGATAGCCACCGTTTCACCCGGCATAACTTTAAAGTTCACTCCGTTGATCGCGCGAACCGTGCCTTTGTCGGTTTTAAATTCAACCGTAAGATTATCCACCGATAACAGTGGGATTTGCTCAGACATATTAAATCTTCCTTGGATCCAGCGCGTCTTGCAGCGAATCAGAGAACATGTTGAAAGCCAACACGAGTACAAACAGCATGCCTGAAGCGGCAAAGAAGTTGCAAAAATGCCCTGCCGTTACCTCGCCACTGGCCTCAGCAATCATGAGTCCCCAGCTAATGCTATCTTTCACGCCTAAACCGAGGAAACTTAAGATCACCTCACTTTTAATCGCAGTGATGAACAGCAACGTCATCTCCACCAGCAAGATGTGTGAAGTGTTAGGCAGCAGATGCTTGAAGATCACCCGGTACACCGGCACCCCCAATGATCGAGCGGCTTCGGCGAACTCCATATTTTTCAGCTTGATAACCTCCCCCCGCACCAATCGCGCCGTCCCCATCCAGAAACAGGACATCATTGCGATATGCATAGCGTAAGGATTGTCTGCCAAGGCCACAGCAAAGGCTGCCACCATCAAATAATATGGAATACAGTCAAGACAGTTCATCAGCCATAGAAATAACTCGTCAATCCACGTACCTGAAAAATATCCGGTGGTCGAACCCACCAAGGCCCCCGTGATCGTTGCCACAACCGCGACAGTCAGTCCCACTTCAAACGCTGTTTTAGTACTGTAAATAGCGCGTTGGAAAATATCCTGCCCGTTAATATTAGTGCCGAACCAGTACTCGGCCGTCGGCCCCATTTGTCCGTCAGCCAGAAGTTCATCCCACCCTTGGGCAATCAATCCAAGCCACGCCAAAATAGCAAGTAAGAGATACAACCCAACGACAGACAGGCTTACCATGCCGACCTTATCGCGAATAAATTTAGAAAAGGCTTTAGTCCAAAGGGATTCACGTTTTGTCACTACCACCGCGCTACTTCCCTGCTCCATCAATGTATCCGACATTGCTATGGTCCTTTATTTAAGTGAAATACGCGGATCGACGACGCGGTACAAAATGTCCACCAAGCTCACAACCAGAATAAACATGATTGTCGTCAATACGATAATTGCCTTTAATACAGGTAAATCACCCGTAGTAATCGCATCGTAGGCAGTCAGCCCTACCCCCGGGATCCCAAAGTAGCTCTCCAGCAATAGCGCGCCCCCCACCACCACAAAGGGAATGGAAAACACAATGCGGGTCACAATAGGAACCAATGCATTTCTCAGGACATGCTTGAACAAAATCGTGCTGGCACTGTGGCCAAAAGCCTTGGCTGTGCGGACATGATCTCGGGTAGTCTCTTCAACAATCACAGCACGGTAGAACCTGGTGTTGTAGCCCAAGGCGACAAACACTGAGGAAATGGTCGGTACCGTTATGTAGTAGAGATAATCTGAAAGTGAGTTCACTTCCCAGCCATAGACTGGGAAGAGGTTCAGGCCATAACTGGAGCAGAAAATCAGCTGTGTCGTAATGATCACGATAAGGTACGAGATACTCATACCGACCACAGAGGATGACATAATCAGCTTATCAAGCCAGGTCGATCTGTGCATAGCGGCAAACAGCGCCAGCAAGATCCCTAACACGTTGCCAAGAATAAACCCCGGCAGCTGCAAGGCAATCGAGACCGGAATAGTCTTGGCCAAAATCGATGTCACCCTCTCGCCAGTGGAGTCGGAATAACCAAAGTCAAATATCAGCACTTCTTTGACGTACTCAAAGTAGCGTACAAAAAAAGGTTGGTCATAACCCAGCTGGTGCCGGATCTCGTTGATCTCTTCGATGGTGGGGTTACGGCCCAGCAAGTCATAGGTCTTATCCGGCCCGAAATATACCATCAGAATGAAGCTGATCAGAGTCACCCCGAAAAGCAGTGGAATGCTGTACATCAGCTTTCTGAAACAGTGTTTTAAAATCTCCATAATGACCCAGCTTTAGTTATGATTTGACATCAACATATTTTAGGTAGTTGCCCACAACATCACGCTGAGGCCACATAACGGCGTTCTTGTTCCACATACGGATACGGGTGCGTGAGTAGCCACCAATACCTACGCAGTCATCAACCACCATCTGGTTCATCTGCTTGTAGAGCTCGGTACGTTCCGGGCTAGGCTGCATCACCGCGGCTTGTTCATATAGCTTATTGAATTCAGGGTTGTTGTAGTTCGAACCATTGGAGCCCGGAGAACGGTTTGGCCCGTAAAACAACTGCAAGGTATTCTCCGCATCCGGATAATCCAACCCCCATCCCATAGGTACGAGCTGCGTCTTGCTCATCTTGACGGCTTTGTTGAAATCACCAAAGGTCGCATACGACTTAAACTTAATCTTGTTTTTCGGATAGCCGATCTTGGTCAAATTACCCCGATACTGTTCAAAGAACTGTTTATGTCGTGTGCTGGATATCGCTGGGTAGTGCAATACTGGTAGGGTCTTCTTGTTCCAGCCGTGCTCTTTCAGCAGCTTCTTTGCACCAGCTATATCTTGCTGGATAGAAGATGGGTCCATATTGGGATCAAAACCGTCAGTCCCCGGAACAATAAAACCAGGATAGGCTTCGCCAATACCTAGGTAAAAGCGAGAAACCCGCTGCGGCCAGTTAAACGACTTCACAATTGCACAGCGCAGTGCCTTATTGGCTGCATTGGTTTCCGGATCATCAGAATAACCGAAATACTCATCATCAAAATTGAAGAAGTTGTAAACCAGGCCTGCTTCAGGGTTCACGCGGAAGTTAAACTTCTCGGCATACTCAGGCTTGAGTTTCACTGGATTCTTGCTCGCCAGCACTTCATTCATCTGCTCATTTTGCAGTGTTGTATTTACAATTTCAGTTCCTTTACTGAAGGAGTTCCAACGCGCTGAAGCTTGTTTCACCCAGTTAAGCTCAACACGATCAACAATAGGTAATGTCTTACCATCTAATTCGGCGATACCGGTAAACCCGTGTACTTTTTCATCGTAACCAGCCCCGGCTACGTCAAAGGTTTCTTGACGGTAGTTGGTGTTTTTTTCAAGGACTGTTTTGGTGTTGTTGTGTGATACCAGCTTGAATGGGCCAGATCCCACGGGATGTACAGACAGCTCACGACCATACTTTTTAACGGCTTCCACAGGCACAATACCGGAAAAGCCCATCGCCAATGTATAAGTGAGCTGAGGGAAGGGTTTGACCAGCTTAATTTGCACCGTGTGAGGATCTAAGGCTTTGAGGCCTTCAATCGTTTTCGCATAGTCAGAGCCGTGGGTTTTCCAATCATCCAAACCAACAATCTTGCCCGTCCACAGCCACGCCCCCTGGGAGCGGTTTTTCGGATCGAAATGACGTTTTATCGAATATACAAAATCGTCAGCTGTCAGTTCACGTCCTTTTCCATCCGCAAATGCTGGATCATCAATGAACTTAACGCCTTGCTTTAACTTAATGGTGTAAATCAAACCATCTTCAGAGATTTGAGGCATTCCCACAGCCAGACTAGGTTTTAGTTCATAGGGAGACTTCAAGTATTTGTATTCGTAAAGCGTGTCATAAACGGCGGTAGTGACAGTATTGGCATAAGTCGTGCCCGATTGGACCGGGTCAAAGGTGGTTGGGGCTCCGTCTTCAGAGAACTTCAAGACCTTGATGTCATCCGCCATAGCCAAGCTAGAGGCCACAAGCGCCGCCAGCGGTAACAAAGTGAACTTTTTCATATAACTTCCTGTTAATTAAATCTCATGCTTTAACTGCTTCCATGAGTGCTACATACCTGAGCAGGAATAGTCATTTCCTACTCTAAACTGGGCCGAAGCAAGCGACTGTAAATAGTCACGGCAATCGAGGATCCGCTCGAATAATCTCTGGCATCAAGTTGTCGCCAGAGTGCCAAGCCGCAATTTATAAAAAGAACATTACACCATATGAAACAACAACTATAGAAACTTGCAGCACAAATGGGAGGTAAGACAAATTTTAATCAATCATCAACGTCCATATAAAAGTGGATTATGCCAATTTAGTAATGGACATTGCCTACTCCCATTACAGATCGGCTGTAAGTAAAAGCTAGGCTTGATGGGAATACAGGTTTTATACAGATGACTGCTATAACTGTGGCGGCAGCTTACAGTGGTGCGACGCAAAAGGCTGGTCAATTCAACCTGACTTTATTCTTCAATATCCAAGTGAATTAATTTTTATGTGTAAATAAGGGAGGGTTGTTTTTTGGAGCGGGACAAACCATAAAAAAAAGCCCTGACAATTCAGCCAGGGATTTTTTTATGTAACGGGGAAATAAGAATGATAAAAACTTTAATAGAGATACACCGCCCCTGATCCGCTAGCACTGTTATCAGCCTGGTCGCCGCCAATCCCCACAGCATTGGAGTCTTCACCGTGAGCCCCAAGCGCCAACGTGGTGCCATCAGCACTTAAAGACATAACCAAGCTAAAACCGTCTCTCACTCCTGGATTGGGGGCTTTGACATACGCTTGTTGTGTCCATACCCCGTCGGTAAGGGTAAACACATACACGGCTCCCGAATAGAAAATACTGTTATCCGTCTGGTCCCCACCAACCCCCACGGCATTGGAGTCTTCACCATAAGCCCCGGCCACCAAGGTGGTGCCGTCAGCACTTATAGCCAAGGAACTGCCAAAATAGTCAATTATTTGCGGATTTGAGGCTTTGACATATGCTTGCTGCGTCCATTCCCCAGCGGTACGGGTAAACACATATACCGCCCCCGAGTCGTCAACACTATTATCCACCTGGTCGCCGCCAACCCCTGTGGCATTGGAGTCTTCACCAGGAGCCGTAACCGCTAGGGTGGCTCCGTCAGCGCTTAAAGATACGGAAAATTCGCCAAATCCGTCATCTGCTTCCGTATTGGAGGCTTTGACATATGCTTGCTGCGTCCATCCCCCAGCGGTACGGGTAAACACATACACTGCCCCCGAGTACTCAGCACTGTTATCCGTCTGGTCACCGCCAATCCCCACAGCATTGGAGTCTTCACCATGAGCGCCGACTGCCAAGGTGGTACCGTCGGCGCTTAATGACATGGAATAGCCAAATCTGTCATCTGCTTCCGTATTGGAGGCTTTGACATATGCTTGCTGCGTCCATTCCCCAGCGGTACGGGTAAACACATATACCGCCCCCGAATGGTCAGCACTGTTATCCGCCTGATCGCCGTCAGCCCCCATGGCATTGGAGTCTTCACCATGAGCCCCGACTGCCAAGGTGGTGCCGTCAGCACTTAATGACACGGAATAACCAAATTTGTCATCCGCATCTGAATTGGAGGCTTTGATATACGCTTGCTGCGCCCATGCTCCAGCGGTACGGGTATACACATATACCGCCCCCGCATAGGGAACACTGTTATCCGCCTGATCGCCGTCACCCCCTGTGGTATTGGAACCTTCACCATAAGCCCCGACCGCCAAGGTGGTGCCGTCAGCACTTAAAGACACGGAATTGCCAAACTGGTCATCCATATCTGGATTTGAAGCTTTGACATACGCTTGCTGCGTCCATGCCCCGCCGATACGGGTAAACACATACACCGCCCCCGAACCGGTCGTACTGTTATCCGTCTGATCACCGCCAATCCCTGTGGCATTGGAGTCTTCACCAAAAGCCCCGACCGCCAAGGTGGCGCCGTCAGCGCTTAAAGACACGGAAGTGCCAAAATAGTCCCCTGCTTCCGGGTTTGAGGCTTTGTAATAGCCAATAGCCGCAGTTATAGCGGTAGCATCCGGTATTTTTTCATTACTAGACGTTTTTCCCACTATATTTGATGCCATTATAAAGAAATCCAACTTATCATTTAGCAACACTTTATCTAATGTAATCTCAGTTTGAGTGGTAGAAACAGGCACACCAAGAGCTTCACAATTATCAGGCTTAGATGTATTTTTTAGACAAACTTGATAAGACGTTGCGCCTTGGCTTACGCCCCATGTTAGCTGAAAGGTCTTAACTCCTGTCACACTGGCTTGAATGGTTTCAATATTGAAGCTTTTAGGCGCAGCAGTCTGAGTTGGTGAATGGATTGTCTCTGAACCACCTCCCCCACCACACCCAAATAATATAACAGAGAGTAAAACAAAAATTCCTTTTTTCATTTAGACACCCATTGGTTGAATTAAGGTAAAGGTATGATTTTGTATTCAGTGAATCGGTATTTTTGGATTCATTAAATACATTCAAACATAGGTGACCAATAAGGAGGGTAGAACAGATCGGTAAAAATCGGCTATAACAGTTAATAATGTATGGGATCAACGAGGGCGAATACCCAAAGCAGTAAAACACCTTTTCCGAAAACAAACGGCAGTTCTAAGCAATGGTGACAATTATTTACTGTAACTATTTCAGAAACAGCAAGAACATTTACACACCGAATTAATGCATACCTAATAAACCTTAAATCAGGTTGAACATTTGAGGAGCACACTTGACATTATATAATTCTATTTATAACCATTACGTGTTAAGGAGGCCATTCAGGCAACCTCAATATCCACAGCCAAAACCGCTAATTTCAGGCTCGTTTCCGCCCCATCAAGTTAGTCGACTTAGTTACCGCATCAAATGGTATTAAGATTTTGCTAATATTTCATCATGTTAAAATATGGATGAGGCGCGCTATCTAAAACGATATCGCGCCTCAACGCTTACACCTTAAATTGCGATACTTCTTCGTTCAGTTGAATGGCCAATCGGGACAACTCTCCTGTAGACGCAGCAATTTGCTGGGCACCGGTGCCTGTCTGTACAGACTGCTCCCGGATCTCTACAGCACGCTGACTCACCTCACTAGCAGTGACACTTTGCTCTTCTGCGGCACTAGCAATCTGTGTGGTCATATCGGTAATATTGTCTACTGCAGCCTTGATCTCCGTCAGGGCATTTTTTACATCCATCGTCTGACCAACAATGCTATCCGCCTGTTGCTGACCGCTAGTCATGGACTGCACCGAGGCCTTGGCTCCATCTTGCACTTTAGCGATCATAGCTTCTATCTCGAAGGTGGAGTTTTGCGTGTTCTGCGCCAAGGAACGTACCTCATCAGCCACAACGGCAAAGCCTCGCCCTTGTTCACCTGCACGGGCAGCCTCGATGGCGGCGTTAAGTGCCAGAAGATTAGTTTGATCCGCGATGCCCTTGATTACGTCAAGAATGTTGGAGATGCTCTCCGCACTGCTGGCCAATCCCTGGATAACATTGGACGCATCATCGAGATTAGCTGAAAGCTGTTGTATCTCTCCGGCGGCTTCTTCCGCCTTTTGATTGCCCAAATCCACCAATTTTCGAGCCTGATTAGCAGACTCAGCCGCAGCGGTGGTGCTGTTTGCCACTTCTACGGCAGTAGCCTGCATCTGATCGATGGCGACTGCCACTTGATCAGTGGAGCTGGTTTGCACTTGAACATTTTGGTTCGTCTGTTCGGTGATGGTGCCCAACTCTTCGGCCGCAGCGGTCTGCGAGTTTGCAGCTTCGGAAATCTTGGCCAACATGGCGCGTAGCCGTTCTGTCATATCGCGCATGGCAGCGTAGATGCCTGTTTCTGTACCGGTATTGTTCAGCACCATGCTTAGATCGCCGTCGGCTACTCGTCGGGAGATGTCAGCCATAAGATCCGGCTCTCCCCCCACCTGCTGCTGCACACTACGAATGATATAGAAACCCAATATGCTGACAATGATGGCAGAGAAAAGGGCACTGATGATAGCCAAGCTGATGGTCATAGAAGCGATATCGTCGGCCTCCTGGGCACGCACTCCGATAAGTCCATTCTCTTCGTTAATGAATTCATGAATTTTGTCACGGATAGCGTCCATGTTGCGTTTGCCTTTGCCTGTCTCGATCAAAGCGGTGACATCGTCCAGAGTAGCACTCACCCGATTCATCTCCCGCCGAGCTTCGATCTCTGGTTCAGCAGCTTCTTTAACCCAGTCTTCAGCCAAGATGACTGCTTGACTTAATGTATCTTGCAGCGAAGAGGTATTGTATAAGGCGCGGTCTAAGTGTGTACGTAACTCCCAGACATGACGGGAAAATTCCTTCTGCCCCTTAACGAAAGGCTCCAGTGAGGCCTCCTGGCCCGATAACAAGAAGCCTCGTTGGCCGGTCTCCTGGTTGATCATATCCATAAGGATGGCTTGCAATATGTAACGCCCCTGCAGATCCTCTTGCCGGATCAGCTCCCTGTCAACCTCAGCCAGTGCCGCGCGCAGACCGTCAAACTTCTCCTTGCCTACGGTGCGAGCCGACAGTTCCTTAAACCGCTTGACTGCCCCTTCGCTCTTGACCACTTCCCGGCGCACGTTGATCTGTGGCTCGGCGGCCTCGGAGACCCACTTAGCCTTCATTTGCTCGATAACGCCAAGTCGTTCTACCTGTTTAGGGTTGTCGCTCACCGTCAGCTTCAGTTCGGAAATGGTTTTGGTGAAGACCTGCTGGCCAGCATTATAGGGTTCCAAAAATTCTTCTTTGCCAGCAACCAAAAAACCGCGCATCCCGGTTTCCATGTCCACCATACTGGAGAGTATGGCCTTGCCTTCGCCAATCACCTTGTGAGTATGATCTACCCAGTGATTTGCCCTCAACAAGGAGTTCACGCTGCTGTATACCACTATCGCCATAATTATGAACGCCACGACAGGAATGGCGAAGCCAGTCACTAGTTTGGTGCGTAACTTGATATTATTGCCAATCATTTTTGTTCCTTCCAAAATCCATTTGTTTTCTTATTCGTACAGCTCAGAAAAGGGCTTGGCACAGATAACGGTAAAGTGGGTGGTTATACAATTTGGCTGTTGGCACTATGAGAATTTCCACCTGTGAGATAAATGAGCCCCCACCCCAACAAAACAGAGCAAGCTAAATCCAACATACAGGACAACCTGTTACTAATGAGCATATGTAATTCCCTCTGAAACCCATAAAAGGTTAAAAAAACATACACATTTCAACTTCTTTAGAGTCTAGGTGGGAACTATTGTTATTACCTGTCCCCATTTTGGGGCATGTTGCAAAAATGTGAACTTAAACACGTTTCCTTGCAGTGTTATGACAGTTCTAACTCTCTTGCAGGGTAAAAAAATGCCGGGCTGGAAAGTATCAGGGCAACGAGATCACTTTGTCTCGACGTACCGTTTTTTTTCATGGCCTGTTTCAAGTAGCTGCGGACAGTTTCAATTGAATAGTGGAGAGATAGTGCTATTTCGGCAGGTGATTTGCCTGTAACTAACGCTTGGCATACACGACTTTCACCATCTGTTAACTGAAAGAGTGAGTTAAGTGCTCTGCGGGAAATATTTGACCTTTCTCGCGTATCGAAAACATAGACTGCCGCCCCCACAGCCCAGTCAGTTTGTTGATTGTGTAGTGGGGTGATCATGAGGGAGATTGAACGATCCAATCCATTATTAATATGAAAAGTTTCGACGGTTTGCAGGGAATTGTTTTTATGTGTGATGGAGGCGTAAATAGCAGATTCAAGATGGCTTGTATTCTGACTGTCAATACATGACAAACGCTTATTTATTTGTTTTAACAGAGTCTGCTGGCGAAAAAAGACGTCTGCTTTGCGATTTTGGTGGCATACATTGCCGAAAACATCGAGAAGCAGTACCGGAATTTGAACATTATCAAATAAACTTCCAGCTAACAGACTGTTCTTACCAGACTCATACAGGCGCTGAAAGATCTGAGCCGCATGTTGTAAGTGAGGAATGAGCTTATTGATTAATTCAATATCTTGTTCATTAAAAGGGCCGTCAAATTGGGATCGCTGCACGAATAGTTGGGTTATCCAATCACCTTCCTGCACCAAGGTTATGCCTCCGGCATAAGCAATGTTTTGTGGTTTTAGCCATTTTTGATTGAAATCACTTTTTATAAAGATTTCCTGTTGAACAAATTCCTCTGTTATATAGACAAATTTCCCGACAGGTGAAGCCTTGACCATTTCTAAAAGAGGATCCTGATCTTTAAACTCTTTTTCGTATATTTGTTGCCATTTGACATCAAAGCCCTGTGCCCATATAGCCTTGGCGGTACCTGTTGACTGATTAACGATCACAACAGCAGCTGAGCGGAACTGGCAAGCTTTGATGAGTGACGCTATAAATGACTGAAAACTATCTTGTTCTAAAAGTGAAGCATATAGTTTGTTGACTAAATCATTGAGTCTATCGTTAACCATCGGGAGACACCGACAACGCAAAGCTAAATAGCTGATATATCATTCTAGCCTTTCCAATTTATTCGTATTATTAGGGCAAATAGTAACCCATCAGTCATTACAATCAGTGAACTAGCTCCCAAAACTATACGTAAAGTTGCATACTATTTATTCCTTATGATATATGCGGATATACATGCAATTATGCTTTCTTTGATTCTGACTGTATATGAGTTGAATACGGTCGGACATCACATGTTCTCAGCGCTTTCTTTGAACAATTACCAGAAGAAACCGCAGCCGTTTATCATAGCCTGCATCCAAGAGCGCCTGAGTGCTGTTTGGACTGAATAGACTCGTTCAGAGTAAGTTGTAGTTTTCACGGGATCATGGATGAAGATTTACAACAACTTGGAAGAGATCAAGATGTTGCGTTATCTGTAAGCCAGAACACCTCGAAATAAAAAGCCGTTGATAATCAACGACTTTTCCTTATTTATTATGGCAGAGCGCTTTGGGTATTAGAGGATTTGAACCCTACTTTGCAAAGCGAAAAAGCCCCAGTATTTCTGCTAAGGCTTTAGAATATGGCGGGGAGAAAGGGATTTGAACCCTCCCCCATGAGTTATAAAAGTGCAGGCTTGAACTTTTACAACTTACTACTGCCAAGATTTTAGTAATTCGCTGTATTTGATGGTTTTACCCTGAGGTTTCTCGTTAGCAAGTTTCGCCTTGGGTGAACCCGGTTGAGAAAGCCAGTACTCAGCATCTCGCTTTTTGTTGAGTTTCGGGCCGCACTCTCCTTGCACGTTAGCTCGTTCAAGGCGCTTCAATACTTTGTCTTGTGCGGTAGCCAGACCATTTAGTGCTTCTTGCGGTGATTTTTCCCCACTCGCTGCTTCCGCAATGTATTGCCACCAAAGCTGCGCCAGCTTTGGGTAATCAGGAACGTTCGTACCGGTTGGTGTCCACTGTACGCGAGCAGGGCTACGGTAGAATTCAACCAGCCCCCCCAGCCTTGGGGCAACCTCTGTCATCGCATCGGAATTTATATCTGACTCACGAATTGGAGTTAGGCCCACTAACGTTTTTCTGAGTGAGACCGTTTTTGCTACAGTAAACTGAGCATACAGCCATGCCGCCTTACGGCGCATTGGATCTGTGGTTTTCATCAATGTCCATGAGCCTGCGTCCTGGTAACCTAGCTTCATACCTTCTTCCCAGTATGGGCCTTTGGGCGATGGGGCCATACGCCACTTCGGTGTACCGTCCAGATTTACAACGGCAAGGCCTGGTTTGGTCATATCAGCCGTGAAAGCCGTATACCAGAAGATTTGCTGTGCGATGTTACCTTGCGCGGGAACAGGGCCAGCTTCTGAAAAGGTCATACCTTGTGCTTCGGGTGGTGCATATTTGCGTAGCCAGTTGACATATTTAGTGGTTGCATAAACCGCCGCTGGGCCATTTGTAGCACCACCTCGTGATACACTGGACCCTACAGGGCGACAGCCATCAACACGAATGCCCCATTCATCGACAGGCTTACCATTTGGAATACCTGTATCACCCGCGCCAGCCATTGAGAACCAAGCATCGGTAAAACGCCAACCGAGCGACGGATCTTTCTTCCCATAGTCCATATGGCCATAAACGCTCTCACCATCGAGCTCTTTGACATGGACCGTGAAGAACTCAGCAATATCTTCATAGGCTGACCAGTTCACTGGGACACCCAATTCATAGCTGTAAAGTTCTTTGAATTGTTTCTGTAGATCTTCGCGCTCAAACCAATCAGCACGGAACCAGTATAGGTTGGCAAACTGCTGATCAGGGAGTTGATATACTTTGCCATCTGGACCTGTAGTGAACTCGAGACCGATAAAGTCATCCAAATCCAGTGTAGGCAACGTCACATCTTTCCCTTCACCCTTTATATAGTCGCTAATAGGGATCACTTTGCCATAACGGAAATGGGTTCCTATCAGGTCGGAATCATTTACGTAGGCATCATAGATACTGCGATTTGACTGCATTTCAG
The DNA here is from genome assembly GCF_059552575.1 of Photobacterium sp. HL06. NCBI lineage: Bacteria > Pseudomonadati > Pseudomonadota > Gammaproteobacteria > Vibrionales > Vibrionaceae > Photobacterium > Photobacterium sp. HL06. The sequence continues at coordinate 1,402,871 of NZ_CM183914.1, read as the reverse complement.
TCTGTAGTTTTTCTATCACATCACCTTCTTGAATCAAGTCGTGTGTTACCTTGATCCCCGTGATTTCCTCAAAAGCTTTAGTCAGCACTTTTGATTCGTATTCATGAGTGGTAATAGTTTCAGAAACGACTTTTATTTTCATACCGCGAAACGGTTTTGCGGCTTTGGCAAACCAGGTCAGTTCTTTATATTGCTCTTCCGGTGAGAGTGACGACTGAGTGAATTCGTTTTCAAGCCATTTTCTTGCAGCGTCATTATATTGATCGGCATAAACACCAAGTGGCAACAGCAAGCAAGTAATCAAACTGAATGTCACATGTCTTGGCATTTTTGACATTAGGTTCATATGTGAACTCCTGTTTATTGATTGTCCTTATCCCCAACGAAGAACAAGTGTGAGCCACACAACCGATATACCCAATGGTATCCATACAGTGAAGTCGGTTGTTCCGATGAAAAGCAGATGGATATAAGCACTACTCAGCAGGCCAATGAACAATCTATCCCCACGAGTGGTACTAATTGGCAAAAAGCCTTTTCGTTCAACGCACGGTTTGAAGATCTCTAAAGTTGTCATTACTATCAAAATGCATGCAATGGTTATAAAAAACAATGCACTAGGTAGAGTCCATGCCATCCAACTCATTATGTTCCCCCTTATACGCGACCTAGCGCGAAACCTTTTGCAACGTGGTTACGGACAAACCAGATAACTAACAAGCCAGGTAAAATTGTGAGCACTCCAGCGGCAGCAAGTACCCCCCAATCAATACCGGATGCACTAACTGTACGAGTCATGATGGCGACAATCGGCTTAGCATTCACTGAGGTTAGTGTTCGCGCCAGTAGGAGCTCGACCCAGCTGAACATGAAACAAAAGAAAGCAGTTACCCCGATCCCCGATCTAATCATTGGAAGGAAAATCCGCATAAAAAATCTCGGAAAGCTGTAACCATCAATGTAGGCCGTTTCATCAATTTCTTTCGGTACACCTGACATAAACCCTTCAAGAATCCATACCGCAAGTGGCACATTAAACAAGCAGTGTGCCAATGCAACGGCAATATGGGTGTCAAACAGCCCTACCGAGGAGTAAAGCTGAAAAAATGGCAAAAGAAAGACGGCGGGTGGCGCCATTCTGTTTGTCAGCAGCCAGAAGAACAAATGCTTGTCACCAATGAATCGGTACCGGGAAAATGCATAAGCGGCAGGCAAGGCAACCAGCAATGAGATAACGGTATTCATCGAAACATAAGTCAGTGAGTTCAAGTAACCGCTGTACCACGCTGGGTCAGTAAAGATCACCATATAATTGGCAAATGTGAAGTTCTCTGGCCAGAACGATAGCCCACCCAGAATTTCTTCATTGGTCTTAAATGACATCATCAGGAGCCAGTAGATTGGCAACATCAGAAACACAATATACGTTAGCAGGCCAAGGGTTTTAGGTTTAACCATAGTTTATTTCTCCTTATCCATTACGGTCATTGCTGTATAGAACATCCAGCTGACGAGTAATATGATCAGGAAATAAATAATCGAGAAGGCCGCTGCCGGGCCAAGATCAAACTGGCCAATAGCCATTTTGGTCAGTGCCTGTGACAAGAAGGTGGTAGCGTTACCAGGGCCACCGCCAGTCAGGACAAACGGCTCGGTGTAAATCATGAAGCTGTCCATAAAGCGCAGCAGCACACCGAGCAATAATACGTTTTTCAGCTTGGGGAGCTGAATATAGCGAAATACAGCCCAGTTCGAGGCACGATCAATCTTCGCGGCCTGATAGTAGACATCAGGGATAGAACGTAAGCCTGAGTAGCACAACAGAGCAACTAGTGAGGTCCAATGCCATACATCCATGACCAACACCGTCACCCAGGCATCTACCGGATTAGAGGCATAGTTATAATCGATACCGACTTCATTAAGAAACCAGCCTAGCAAGCCGATATCAGCGCGGCCAAAAACCTGCCAAATGGTACCGACTACATTCCAGGGGATCAGCAAAGGAACAGCGAGCACAATCAGTACGATCGAGGACTTAATACCTTTGCTCGGCATAGTCAGGGCAACCATAATACCCAGCGGAATTTCAATAAGCAGTACACAGGTAGAGTAAACAAACTGTCGGATCAACGAGTCATGCAATCGAGGATCATTGAGAATTTCTTTGTACCATTCTGCTCCAACGAAATAAGCAGTACTTTGATCAAAAATATCTTGAATTGAGTAGTTAACAACGGTCATCAGCGGCACAATGGCGGAGAAAGCAACCAGAGAGAAGACAGGCAACACTAACCACCATGCGCGGTTGTTTTCCGTTTTAACCTGCATTATGCCCCCCTTGTTGTTCAGCTTCTTCACCTACCAAGTATTCATCAATGTAGAGCTTAACCCACTGTGAAGGGAAGCTGATCCAGACATCTCGGACGGGCACTTCCTCATCTTCAGTAAGACGAGCTTTCAGGTATTGCTCACCCAACTTCACGGTCAGGATTTTATAAGTACCCAGATCGTCGAGATGCGTTATCTGAGCGGGCCAGGCATTGTTGTGCTTTTTAGCCCACACATGGACAAATTCAGGGCGGATGCCAATCTTGATGTTATTACTGTCGGTCTTTGCCAATGCTTCTAACTGAGTCGTAAAGAGCGTTACTCGAATGTCACCAATGGTCACTGCACCCTCTTTGGCCCTTGATACATCAAAGATGTTCATGCCTGGGCTACCAATGAAAAAGCCGACAAAAGTATGATTAGGTCGTTCTATCAATTCGCGCGGTGTACCAAACTGGACGATTTTGCCGTCGTGCATAACGGCAATTTTATCGGCAAACGTTGCCGCTTCGAGTTGATCGTGGGTCACGTAGACCATCGTGATGTCAAACTGCTCGTGGATCTGTTTTAGTTTCCGACGCAATTTCCACTTCAAATGCGGATCAATGACCGTTAGCGGCTCATCAAACAAGATCGCTGATACATCATCACGAACGAGGCCTCGTCCCATCGACACTTTCTGTTTTTCATCAGCTGTGAGATTACGCGCTTTTTTGTTTAAGACAGGCGTCAGCTCTAAAATATCTGCAATTTCAGAGACTTTTGAGTTAATTTTAGCTTTTGGAACCTTCATATTACGCAGTGGAAAGGCAAGATTATCAAACACCGTCATCGTGTCGTAGATCACCGGGAACTGGAAAACCTGAGCAATATTACGTTCCTGTGGTTCCAGGTTGTTTACTTCCACTCCGTCAAACTTGACAGAACCTTCCGATGGTAGGAGTAAACCAGAGATAATATTCAGCATGGTGCTTTTACCACAGCCTGAAGGGCCAAGTAATGCATATGCACCACCATCCGCCCATACATGGTTCATTCGGCGAATCGCATAATCGTCATTGCATTGTGGACTCTTCATGTAGCTATGAGCCAAAGATTCCAAACGAATTTCAGCCACTGCATCTCCCCTTTTTTACACGACGCGCAGCTTGAATCAGCCGATTGTCTTTTGAGAATACGTAGAGCTTGTGTGTCGGCACATAAATGTTGATTTTTTCATCAACGGCGTATTCATGAACGCCAGGCAGGTGCAGAATGAGTGAAAATGTTTCATTTCGCACATGAAGAAAGGTTTCACTGCCACTGATTTCTGCTAGCTCAACCTTAACGGTGAGTTCAAGATCATCATCGTCATTTGGCACCAAACTCAAGTGATTCGGACGGATACCAAGTTGATATTCACCCGGTACAAGGTTCCCTAAATCGGTATTTAGAGGAAAGTGAATGCAGTCGGCAAACGAGACATCTTTCTCACTGACGATGATGGATATGACATTGATAGGCGGCTCGCCAAACAGTTCCGCCGCCGTTACCGATGCCGGAGTGTGATAAACAGTTGCAGTTGGACCGAATTGAATGACTTCACCATTGTGTATGAGCAACACATTACCGCCTAGTGCTAACGCTTCATTTGGCTCACTGGTGGCGTAGACTGCAATGGTGTTGCGTGATGCAAAAAGCTCACGCATTTCCAGTCGTAACTCTTCCCGGAGTTTGTAGTCGAGATTAACCAAAGGTTCATCAAACAGAATTAAGTCAGCATCTTTAACTAGCGCCCTAGCCATCGCCGTGCGCTGCTGTTGACCTCCTGACAACTCGAGCGGATGACGATTGAGGAATTGTTCTATGTGCAGAATTTTCGCTATAGCATGAACACGTTCTTCTATTTCCTTTTTACCCCGCTTTACCAACCAAAGTGGCGAGGCAATATTTTCAAATACGGTCAAGTTGGGGTAGTTAATAAATTGCTGGTAAACCATGGACACATTACGATGGCGTACTGACACGCCAGTAACATCAATCCCGTTAAATATGATCCGGCCACTATTGGGGTTGTCCAGCCCCGCCATTAAACGCATCAGCGTTGTTTTCCCGGCAAGCGTGCGACCGAGAAGCACATTAAATGAACCCGGCTCCAATACGAGATTCGTGTCCTTTATCCAATGCTCGCCATCGACGATGCGATTGATATTTTCCAGCACGAGCGACATCTGTCACTTACACCCTGTTTAATATTTATTTGTATTGTATAGGGCACGAACTGTGCCAGTGTGTTACTTATGCAACATGAGTATGTAGTTCTTTGAATAATAATATTTATTATTTTTCTGATAAAAGGAGAAAATTATAATTCTTATAACACTATAAAGTGTTAACGCTATATGAACACCTCTGAAGCTAATCATCAAAGAGTGGGTAATCGTTTTTGATGTGCGAATTTTACGCGTTTCTGAATGGTATCGCTGGACAGCCCATCACTGTGATAGTGATGGGCTTTGGGGAAATGTAATTAGTGCTCGATCCAACCTCTAGAGCAAGCAACTGCGCGCTTCCAACCAGAGTATCGGCGCTCTCTCTTCTCTTGATCGCCATCAGGCGTGAACAGGCGATCTAATTGCGCTTTTTCTTTTACGTCATCCAAATTATTCCAGAACCCGACGGCAAGGCCTGCAAGATAAGCAGCTCCTAATGCCGTAACTTCTGTCACAACCGGGCGATGAACCTCGGTATCAAGCAAGTCCGCCTGGAACTGCATCAGGAAATTATTGGCTACGGCACCACCATCGACTTTCAGGCTGTCTAACTTAATACCTGAATCGGCCTGCATCGCATCTAAAACATCACGGGCCTGATAAGCAATACTTTCTAACGTGGCACGGATAATGTGGTTGCTGTTAACACCGCGGGTCAAACCAACGATAGTCCCACGTGCATAGGCATCCCAATACGGTGCACCCAGGCCGGTAAAGGCAGGAACAACATAAGCACCGTTCGAGGTTGCAACTTTTTCGGCAAAGTACTCAGTATCAGCGGCATCGGTGATCAGTTTTAGTTCATCACGGAGCCACTGGATCGATGCACCAGCCATAAACACAGCACCTTCCAGGGCATAGCTGACATCACCCTCAGGGCCGCAAGCCAAAGTCGTTAGCAGACCATTAGCCGAAGTCACTTTTGTTTCACCTGTGTTCATCAGTAAGAAGCAGCCTGTACCATAGGTATTTTTAGCCTCTCCTGAACTTACACACATTTGGCCAAACAGCGCTGCCTGCTGATCACCGGCTATGCCGGCAATAGGAATACGGGTCCCCCCTTTTCCGCCGAGGTTTGCCATGCCATAGACTTCAGAAGACTTCCGCACGGATGGCATCATGCTAAGAGGAATATCAAATTCTGACAGCAGCTTTTCATCCCACTCCAGAGTGTTGATGTTGAAAAGCATGGTACGTGAAGCATTGGTGTAATCGGTAACGTGAACTTTACCTTGGGTCATTTTCCAGGTTAGCCAGGTATCGACAGTACCAAACAGAAGTTCTCCCGCTTCCGCTTTTTCTCTTGCGCCCTCTACATTGTCCAAGATCCATTTTACTTTTGTGCCAGAGAAGTATGGGTCTAATACCAGGCCGGTGTTCTCTTTTACATACTCTTCAAGGCCCCGCGATTTCAACTCTTCACAGATTTCAGCGGTTCGACGGCACTGCCATACAATGGCATTGTAAACCGGTTTGCCGGTGTTTTTATCCCAGACGATGGTTGTCTCACGCTGGTTGGTAATACCGATCGCTGCCACTTGATCCGTACTGATCTCCGCTTTGGCCAGCGCTTCAACAAGTGTAGAGCTCTGTGTGGCATAAATTTCTAATGGGTCGTGCTCTACCCAGCCTGCGTGAGGATAAATCTGAGTAAATTCACGCTGTGCAGTACTGACGATATTAGCATCGTGATCCAATACAACGGTACGAGAGCTGGTTGTACCTTGATCAAGTGCTACGATATATTTTTTTTCAATAGTCATGGTGTAATCCTTTTCTATGATTAAGCTTTGTCAGTAATTGCTGCATTGCTGGTTTGAGCTTGTTCGTTGTCGGTACTGATACCATTTGGTAAGTAAAGTGCGATCGCTTTTGGATATAACCAAGCGCCGAATGAGGCACCGATGATTGGTGCAAAAACAGGCACGATAAAGTATGGAATATCTTTACCACCCGTGAGTGCAACATCTCCCCAGCCAGCCAGGAAAGCAAAGAATTTAGGGCCAAAATCACGTGCCGGGTTCATGGCAAAGCCAGTCAGAGGCCCCAGTGAACCGCCAATAACCGCAATCAGGACACCAATCAGCAGAGGCCCCATAGCGCCACGAGGTGCACCATTTTTTTCGTCTGTAATCCCAAGAATGGCAAACATCAGTACCGCAGTAATCACAACTTCTACAGCAAATGCTCCGCCAAATGACAAGGCTGGATGTGGGTAGGTTGAAAAGATCCCGGCGGTAGCCAGGCTAGCCTCAGTACCACGAACAATCTGGTTAACAGATTCATATTCTGTAAATAAATTGCTATACAGAAAGTAAACCAGTGCAGCCGAGCTGAACGCCCCCAGCAACTGTGCAACAATATATGGCACGACTTTACGTTTATCAAAACCGTGGAATAAGGCCAGGGCAATAGTCACTGCCGGATTAATATGGGCACCTGAGACTCCTGCAGTACAATAGATAGCGATGGCGACACCCAGCCCCCACGTGATGCTGATTTCCCATTGCCCGAAGCTGGCTCCCGCCAGCACCAAAGCCGCGACGCATCCAACACCAAAGAATATCAGCAAACCCGTTCCAATGAATTCTGCTATGCACTCTCCGGCAAGTGTCTTTCCATTTTGAATACTCATAAGAGTTCCTCTTCATCGCCATCAACTTGTTTTATACATGTTGCGCAAATGTCATTTCGCAACATCCGTGCAACACAATATATGCCAGAGCAAGATGAAATGTACATATACCGCGCAAGTTATTTTCGATTTCGAGCCATTTTCGTGACAGAACTCACCATTCGAGCACCCTACTCAGATTTCTTAAATATTCTGAATAGCCTTAAAAGCCAACATCACCAACCTAAACCAACCGATTTTATAGCTTTAAATGTCGCCACTCTCACATATTATGGTTATTTACACCATCAAAATACGATCACAGATGAGATCGCAATGTAATGCACATGTTGAATAAGTGTTATCCAGTGCTACTATTGCAATATGCTTAGTCACAGAATGTTCGATATCGAGCGCAGCGATGGTCATAAAGGTAAAGAATGATGAAGGCACAAGATAAACAGTTAGACCTACTTGTTGTTGGCGGAGGAATTAACGGCGCAGGGATTGCGGCTGATGCTGCAATCAGAGGAATGAAGGTAGGACTGTTTGAATCCAGAGATTTTGCATCTGCGACTTCATCAGCCAGTTCTAAGCTTATTCATGGCGGGTTAAGGTATTTAGAGCATTACGAGTTTCGGTTGGTTAAAGAGGCATTGGCAGAACGGGAAGTGTTACTGGAAATCGCCTCGCATATAGCTAGGCCTATGAGGTTTAGGCTTCCGCATCGCCCACATCTGCGACCGGCTTGGATGATCAGGGCTGGATTATTTCTTTATGACACCCTGGCGAAACGTGTAACTTTACCAGCCAGTAAGAGTATTAAATTCGGGCCAGAGTCACCTCTTGAATCTCATATAAAAAAGGGATTTGAGTATTCTGATTGCTGGGTAGATGATGCCCGATTAGTCGTTTTAAATGCCATGTTGGCTAAAAAGCATCACGCTGAAGTCAGAAACTATTGCAAGGTTGTTGGTGCGCAAAGGAAAGCTGACCATTGGGTAGTCAGCATCTATGACAAGCAGAAAGATGAAATATTTACTCGCCAATGCAAGGTACTGGTCAATGCTGCCGGCCCTTGGGTACGAGAGTTTTATAGCAATATTGAAGGCGTTGAATCACCGTATAATATTCGCCATATAAAGGGCTCACATATAGTCGTTCCAAGAGTGAATACTGGCAAACAGGCGTACATTCTGCAAAATGAAGACAAACGGATTGTTTTTGTTATTCCTTATCTAGATAAGTTCAGCATTATTGGTACAACTGATGTTGAATATAAAGGCGATGTACGGGATGTCTCGATTGATGAAAAGGAAATTATTTATCTCTTAGACGTTTACAATAAACACTTTAAGAAAAAATTAGCCCACAAAGATATTGTATGGAGCTACAGTGGTGTTCGTCCGCTGTGTGATGATGAATCTGATTCTCCGGATGCAATCACTCGCGACTATACGTTGTCATTAGATGACGAACAGTTAAAAGCACCATTGGTTTCTATTTTTGGAGGAAAACTGACAACATACAGAAAACTGTCTAAAGCGGCGGTTGATAGTGTAAGAAAATATTTCCCCGATCTGCCTGAATCAAAAACTGCTGAAACGTACCTTCCGGGAAGCAAAAAGAATTATAATCATGAAACACTGGCGCTGGAGCTTCTATCTCAGCATTTGTGGATGAATTCCGAAACAGCGTTACGTTATGCAACCACTTATGGTGAATTGTCATGGGCACTCCTGGCTGGAGTGCAGCAACAAAGCGACATGGGCGTTCATATTGGTAATGGGTTCTATGAAAAAGAGTTGGAGTATTTGATAAAAGAAGAGTTTGTTACTGAATTGCAAGATATTCTTTGGAGAAGAACTAAGTTAGGGCTTTACTTGAAACCTGAGGAGATCAACCTGCTAGAAGACCTAATAACTAAAAAAACATCTAAAATTTTAACGTATAAACATACGGGGTAAATATATCACCATGTAAATGGAGGTCGTGAAAAACAACAAAATATACGTATTCTTGAGGACTTGTGACAATAGGTGTACTTAGTAGTAGTCAGGAGTTATTTCATATCTCAACATTAGTGATTTTTTAAAGTTCTAACCTTCTCCACTGATGTATATTTACAGGAATAGTAAAATGAAATCGATTGAACATATTTTTCCAGTTTACTTTCTTATTTTCGTCGTATCCATTGGTGTACTAACAAATATTGGATTAAACCGCTTGGTATCCCCACAGATTTATGACAATGAAGGATCTATCATTAATAGAAATTCAAATGTATTTAACGAAGAATCTCTTATAGAGCTTCAACAAGTTTAGCTGCGACAGAGTGTAGAGCCTCACTTAGATTTTCATTGTATGAACCTCGTAATATCTTTCCATCTAAAGCGATGATTGCTTACGCTGTTGATTTTTCAAGCTAAGTAATGCCAGAATTAAACTCTGACAGTCAACACTTCCTATGATTCTGGCAATCGTGGACGCCTCGGGAGCCCATGCTTGAATGAACAATGCTGACGTAGCCAGTCGAGCTTTAACTCTCCACATCTTTCAATATCTTGCCCCCTTCAGAGCCAGAAGATATAGCAGATAAAACAAGAAACATAACACCGACAAGATCGCAAGAATAATTAAAAGCTCAGCTAATTAGCTGAGTGTGATCCTGCCCATCAGATCTGTTTTCTTTTATCTTCATTGATTAGAAAAATTGAGCAGGACAAGACCATTAAAATGACAAAGCACATGTAAATTTATCTCTTAAATTACGAGTAGAAATTGACTAGACGACGAAACGCTATTATTTTAACGATTAGTACGCTTGTCCTGAGCAATTAATAAATAACCTAGCTATAGTTTATTTCTCAATCGTTATTCTTTCCTCAATACAAGGATAGATGCTGCTTGCGGTCTAGTTATTGAGAGTACTTTATTACCACGAAATTTTACTGGCACAACAACCTGCACTTCAGGTAACAAGAGAAAAACATTATCAATTTCATCGTTATGCATTTCTACTATAACTTGTAAGTTCTGTTCAATTGCTTTCTGTAGTTGGAGAGTACCTGGTTTACTCCTTTGAGTATCAAATTGACAATAGTGACCTTCACTGGAATATATCCAGATATCAAAATTATGTTTTTCACTTTCAATCGTCTCGATAAAATCGGCAATGCTTCTCATAAAAGTCCTTTCTTAATAATAGCATTAGTGACAATCGTATTAATAACTTAATTCTCAACTAAAATCAAGTTTTTTTAAATTCCATCCCCTCTGTTTTTTGCTGGTTTATATGAATTGGGTGATAACTTAATTCCAATATTTTGGTGAAATTAGTTAAATATTAGCTACTTATATTAATTTAAAGTAAAATCTCTAATGTTATTACTTTCCACTTTCACTATGAGCCTGGTTTTATATTTATAGCGCGATGACAAACTCTATCATTTGCGTCATTTCCCTATACGCTTAAAGTTCCAATGCATATCAAATGTGTGTGACTTCAGAGGCACTAAAGTCATTCATAGACAAAACCTCGGCCTAGTCATCACTCATAACAATCAATCAACTACTACCTATTGGTTATAGTTACATCTTATTGGTTAACCATATAATTGGCCGACAGTAATGATCAGGATTATCAATGAAGCGCTCATATCAAATTCTATTAATCTCTTTAACTACCAGTACTTTATTAGGTTGTGTATCCACAGCATCCATGACCAAAGATGCTTACGGTTCAAAAGAAGGCGACTTACCTACACTAACAAGAACCGACTTTAACGTACTGAAACCTCAATTTTTAACGAAAGTGACCAATTTCCGAAAATCTGGAAATCTACCATTTGACGTTACAGGCTTCGAAGCGTGCTCTTTGAGCAAAAAGGAGTTACAGCAGGTTGTCGGGTTCACTAAGTTGGTCGAGATTGCTAACGATATAAATAGTGAAGGGAACGAAGACAATTCTAAGTCATTGGCAGAAAGAGTAAACTCCACAGCCGCTCAGCAGTCATCAACTAAAACGAGAACAACTTATACTTGGGCAGATGGATCTGTGATGGCAAAACCTGAAGATTTCTCTGAACTACTTTCTGAACAAACTCCTGCTCGCTACTTAGTAGAATATCGCTATAGTTCCCTTATTGAAGTGAAAATTGATGTCTCAGGTGAAATACACGAAAGCACATCGGAAACCAAAGCTCATATCGTTACTGGTACGGACCGCAAATCGAACGGTACTTTCGTAACCAGCGCCTCATCAGTAACATTTGGTGGCAGCTTGCATGACGGCTTGATGTCAAGTTTAGTTATTAACTTAAATGATATGAATGATCCAACGTTTATCTACTCCTTCCATGATGAGCAAGGTGGCGTTTCTTTTATGGATACTGCGAGTACTCAAGGTATTTACATGACTTCTGAATCAGTAAACCTAACAGAAAACAGAGTACGAACTACGACCTACTCAGGAAAAGAGTTGGCGGCAATAAGTCGAACAAAAGATGGCAAAGTTCATGGAGAAACTCAATCTATCAATAAACAGTTCGGTGACACAACCCATTGTTTTGAAAATGGCAACATTGTGCAAACATCAACGTGTGAAAGGTTCTAGAGCGTACTGATGAGAGCGATGATAATTTTAGCTGTCAGTGGTTTACTGGCAGCATGTCAAACCACAACATTGATGCCACACAATATCGGTTATGGCAACTGTATAGAGGGTGATTGCAGCAACGGACAAGGAACGTTGTACTCTTCTGAATTAGGACTTAAATATAAAGGACAATGGGATGGAGGTAACATCTCCAATGGGGAGTATCTTATTAACTATAAAGGGGCTGAATACACTGCAAAATATCAAAACGGTAGGCCAGTCCAAGGAGTGAAGTTTTACAATCAACACGGCAATAAACTCGACTTTTTTAATGGCTCGTGGCAATCCTACTACGACCCATTCTCCGGCAAAACGATTTTTTTTCCAAACGAAGGTATCTACCATTCAGCAACTGGTGCTAGATATGTAGGCCGTTTCTTTGCCATTCCAACAAGAGGTTACCTAACACACTGGTACAAAGAGAACCCTGGGTCAAACCACCCCTGGTCGATCGCGAATGTAGTCTTTACCGGTAAACTGGAATTTGGTAAAGACAGTGAGCTAGTCGTGCTAGCCAGAAAAGACTATCCAATTGGTACTTCTTTGGTTATGGGTGAGTATGGTACTGGCCTTGTCACTTCGGACATGGCGAAAATCGCACAATTCAAACAGCTATATGAGAAAGAAAAGCGTGAACAAGCGAGATATGAGCGTCTTGATTCCCAAAACGACGTTGACTTTACCCAACTATTCGCCATTGCTGGTGCTGTCTCTACCGTTGCTTATGGTGTTAATTCTGGATTAACCAGTGATTCTGCTGCTGAGCTTGGTGTTGGCATGTACAACTTAGTTAATGATGGCGATGCTCAACAACTAGAACAGGCGACCAGTAACTTAAAATTTGACCGTTCGGCGGAAGAGTTAGAACAACAAATTTCTCAAGATGTCGCTCGCATAGAAGCTCAATACGCTGCGCAAAACTCTATTGTTTACAAAGAATATGAACAAGGTGTCGCTCGTTCAAATACAGCTAAGTCACAACTCGTACGCGATTCCACTACTAATACATCGCCTTCGAGTAAGAAAGTGAAGCCACCGATTAACGCAACTTCAAACACACCTATCAGCACTGCTTCTAAAAATATTAGCGGAGCTAACCAAACGGCAAAGATAAAAGCCTCAAATACGGCGAAGCCTAAACGAACCAAAACCGAAATCGACCTCATTCGTGTGGAATCTATGGCTTATTGTGCCCAATCGAAAGAAACGAAGAAATGGTGGTGTGACGGACCAGTACAGCGTTTATCACTCACCGATCATGACACATTAGAAAGTGCTGTAGATTATGTTGGCTGTGAAAATTTTGTTCGTAATAGGAATCGTTCTTACACTTCTAGTGAGCATCAACAAAGTGGGAAAATGATTAGTGGCACCCTACTGTATTGTGAGGTTGGAATCGAGTCGTATGATCGTGATATCGCGGAAATTTACAACTTGTCAGGAGCGCTTAAGCAGTTAAGAAATACATATAAGTGTAGAAAGAATCAGGTAAAAGCCTGTTCAAGCTTATATAAGAGAAATAATGGGAACGTACAAAAATTTCGCGAGGTAGAACGTACAGTTGAATACTAATTCAAAGCTAAAATGCTCACAGCTAAGTATGGTGCTGTGAGCATTATTATATTGATTTAAATTTGTTTAGCCTGTAAATGCTGGGAGTATACCTAGCATCGACATAAAGTGGAACACAGCCGTTAAAACACCGAAGCCAATCACCAAAACTATCATGGCCTGACCACCTGGCGCTTTAAAACCTTCACCACCTGTATCTAACGCTCGCGACTTTCTCACAAGTAGAGCTGGGATGATACATGTCCAGACTGTAGCTGCGGCACCCGCATAGCCAATGGCAATGACAAAACCAAACGGGAACAGTAGTGACATAATCAAAGGTGGTAAGAAAGTCACAAGCCACGTTTTTGCACGACCTTGTTTGGTGTCTTCGAACTTGAATAGATCAGCCAAATAGTCAAACACCCCAAGTCCAACACCAATGAAAGAAGATAGAATTGCCGCCATTGAGAAAGTATTGATAGCACTCGCCACTTTTTCAGATTCAATGACTGAGCCTAACGCGGTTAGTAGTGCATCTACGTTACCACCTTGCTCAATCACAGGCCCAAATTGGTTTCTCGGTAAATTTCCATAAATGCTGAACAACCATAGAAAATACAGACTTAATGCGATTACGGTGCCTCCCAAAATCGCGTATTTCGCTTTTCTCTCTTCGCCGTAATAAGCACGCATTGAAGCCACGGAGTGGTGATAACCAAACGAGGTCAAAGCGACTGGCAGCATCGCCATTGCGTAAGGTGCGTAGCTCGTTTTTTCATTGATGGTATCAAACAAGATGGACATATCTACTTTGATCGCCAACCCTGACACTCCAAATACAAAGCTTAAGACCATAAATAAAATTAAAACAACGGAAATTCGGTCTACTGCTCGAGTTGAGTGCCACACAAAGGCTGAAAACACCAAGACAAACAAGATAGAGGTGATTTTGCTATTAACGCCCAGAACATCTTGAAGGATAAGGCCTGAAGAAGTGATGTAGGCGTACAGTAAAATACCCCCTACAAAATACACCGTCAGGTTATTGAACATGTTGACCTTCTCACCAAGCATATCTTTGGTTACCGTGTTAAAAGATACCTTTAAGTCATAATGCTTAAATGCTTCTAGCAGCATCCAACCCGAAACGGTCATTACGATCATTGTTAATGTAATCGCGAGAATTGACCAAGTTGTCCATGCACCCGCTCCCGCACTTGGGAGCCCTAACATACCAGCACCAACGCAGACACTGGCTATAATGCATGCTCCTCCTATTATCGACGGATTCTTTTCCTTAATTCTGTCACTTGCTATTAATGTCGGACTCTTTTCCATAATTCAGTCACTCTTCTAATTTCACGTTATTGGATCAATAAACCTAAACTGTATTATTTGATTATGTGTTTAGGAAAAGAGCGCAATCCTAAGGGGTTGCGCTCTTTTATTGTTATTAAGCTTCTTCTAGTATTTTGGTTTCCTTTTTCGCTGCTTCTTGCTTCGCTGGCTCAACCTCTTTGAGTCGAGCTGTAAAGTGACGAAGCACCGCGGGCTCATAAGTAAAGTCAAGGCCTTTCACATTCGCTGCATTTTTCTTCACTTCTTGGAACGCTTCGATAATGAAATCCATATGCGTTTGAGTGTAAGTCGCTCGTGGGATAGTCAGACGAAGTAGCTCCGCGGGACAAGGATGTTGTTTACCTGTAGCTGGATCACGACCTTGTAATAAAGAGCCGATTTCAACTGCACGGATACCCGCAACTTTATAAAGTTCGCAAGCGAGTGCATGCGCTGGGAATTGCTCGGCAGGAATGTGTGGCAGCAGCTTACCAGCGTCAACGAATGCCGCGTGACCACCCGCTTGCTGACATACAATACCCATAGCCTCTAGACCATCTACAAGGTATTGAACTTGACCGATGCGGTATGCCAGCCACTCCTGACGCATACCATCATAAAGACCAACTGCAAGACGTTCCATTGCACCGCCTTCCAGGCCTCCGTAGGTTGGGAAGCCTTCCTGAACCACACACAAAGTACGACATTCTGTGTACACATCCATCGTGGATTCATCTTTGAAGCAAAGCAGACCACCCATCTGTACCATGGCATCTTTCTTCGCAGACATCGCTAGGCCATCTGCATACTTATAAGTTTCGCGAGTGATCTCTTCGATAGTCCAATCTTGATAACCAGGCTCACGCTGTTGAATAAAGTAGGCGTTCTCAGCATAACGAGCGGAGTCCATAATCACTGGAATGTCATATTTCTGCGCGATCTCATACACTGCTTTTAGGTTAGCGATAGAAACAGGCTGACCACCTGAAGAGTTACAGGTAATTGTACTCACAATGTAAGGTACGTTTGCTGGGCCCGCTTCTAGGATCGCTTCTTCCAGCTTGACTAGGTCAAAGTTACCTTTGAAATCTGCATTGACAGCTGTATCAAACGCTTCTTTTGTATACACGTTTTTTGCTACACAGCAGTTCACTTGAGTGTGGCCTTGTGTTGTATCAAAGAAGTAGTTAGACAGTGCTACCATCTTGCTACGGTCTAGCCCTTTCTCTGCTTCACGTTTCTTGATAAGAACAGGAATATAGATTTGCTCGGCACCGCGACCTTGGTGAGTTGGAATTGTTAATTCATAGCCAAAGATATCTTTTACTGCGTTCGCAAGTGCATGGTAGCTGCGGCTACCGCTATATGCTTCATCACCGCGAAGCATCGCTGCTTGCATTTCTTGAGTAATTGCACCCGTGCCACTGTCAGTAAGAAGGTCAACAAATACATCTTCACTATCTAGCAAAAATGGGTTCATGCCCGCTTTTAAAACTGCTTCTTCGCGATATTCACGAGTAGTACGTTTTACAGGCTCAATAACACGGATACGGAATGGTTCAGGTAAGTGTTTAAAGTTTTCCATAATAATGCCTTTACTCTTATTTGGTATTTTAATTCACCATTAAATACCGTTAAATTTATATGACTAAGTTTTAAATTAACTACATACCTTCAAAGATATCTGATGCGTTGATTTTACGGTGAGTAAAACCGCGCCAAACAAATAACGAATATTGAAAGAATTAATTTCATTTCAAATAATAGAGGCGTAAATGCTCCCATTATTCACTTTAAAGGAAAATAGTAAGATATCTTATAATCTTCATTGTACCACTGCATAAGCAATGGTAATGGCAACAATGGAGTTTGCCATTGAAAACACATATTCACTTTATGTTCCCACATGAAAATCAAAGTTAAAGTCTAATAGTCAGCATTCTAGATTAATGTATTGAAATAACTTTGCTCTCGCAAATTCAATTTAACCTTAACAATACCAAAAATTAATTATAAAAATATATCGGACATTTTCAAGGCGGCGTAAACAGCGCCTCTGAAATTTATTCTGAAGACAGGTGGAAGGAAAGTTTGTGATCAACGTTATACCAGGCCAACAATGTTAGCGACGAAGTGGATTGCCATTTGAGGTACACGTTCATTTTATGTTCCTATATGAAAAAGCAATGCTTTAAACCAATGGAGCTAGTATCCAATAGTTAAATTGATAAATATATGCTTGTTATCAATAAGTGTGATCCAAACAATTAAAATCTCACATGCAGAGTAAAAGGTTACCAGTTTACGACGGAGATCGCGCATTAAAGAAAAAATGTCCTTGCATTTATTTTCACACTTACAGTATCGACTAAGCTCATACCTTATAGATCAACATAATCTCTAGAAAATATTCAAACATTACTAATGTGAATCACCACCATTGGTTTAGATACATAAAGCTTCATGATGCCTCACTATTATGTGATGTATTAAAGGGATTTTATCGTTCTACAGAAGGAATGATCTAAAAGAACTTCTAAAAGTAAAACATCTCGCTCACTTTGTTCACAAAGGAACAGTTATAAGTGTATTCGAGTTCAAGATCTAATTCGCAACAGTTCCAGCCCTGAGCAAATGCCCACTGTTCATTGGTTGACAAAGGTATAGTATTGCAAAACAGCGTTTCTTGAGAAAAAGCATGTAGGGAAACTTATGCTGATTCCACCGCAGAATTAAGGCGGAAGTGACCAATTCAAATCCACCTCAGAAATATCCTGTAGCTATAACACCTGACACTTGGAATAAAAGTTTCCTATAGGAAACTTTTGTTGATCACCCTATGGTTGATGAGTATATTAAACGGACAGCTAGTACGAACCTTGACCAGGCAACTTAGCATGAAACCTCGTAATACATGGCTGGTAGCAACAATTACTTAGGATAACCACTATTCGTTGGGATGCACCGACGGGCATTAGCCTCACTTCCTGACAATACGAATACTAAAGGAGAATCAAATGACTGAAGCTATCAACGTCGATGTTGCTGTACTTGGTGGTGGACCAGGTGGCTACACCGCTGCTTTTCGCGCTGCGGATCTGGGGTTATCAGTATGTATCATTGAACAACAAAAAAACCTTGGAGGGGTATGCGTTAATGTAGGCTGCATTCCTTCAAAAACATTACTGCACGCTACTGCGATCCTTGAAGAAGCCAAGGACACAGAACTTATGGGTATTAGCTTCGGTGAAACAAGTGTTGACCTGGATAAGTTACGAAGTCACAAAGAAAAAACCATCACTAATTTAACCAGTGGACTGGATGCTCTTTGTAAAGCCAGGAAGATTATCAAAGTACAAGCGAGGGGCTGCTTTCAGGATAAAAATACACTTAAAATCGAAGATACTGGCGGTCAGTTGGTGAACTTTAAACACGCAATCATTGCTACGGGATCACACCCATATTCACTACCAATCGCGCCTGACGATACACGTATCTGGGATTCTACTGATGCTTTAAATTTAAGTAACATACCCGAGAAACTGCTTATTGTAGGTGGTGGTATTATCGGCCTTGAGATGGCACAGGTATATTCCGCACTCGGCTCAGAAATCACTATTGTTGAAGCACTTGAGCAAGTCATACCCCAGGCAGATAAAGATGTCGTTCAACCTCTGCTCAAAAAGCTGAAAAAAGAATACCGAATTTTTACAAAAACTAAAGTAACAGAAATGCAGGCTCAGAAGGCTGGAATTCAAGTTACCATGGATGGAGCCAAAGCACCGGAGTCAGAGATCTATGATGCCGTACTGGTGGCCGTTGGTCGTAAACCAAATTCTCAGGAAATCGGTTTAGAAGAACTAGGGATCCAGGTAGATGAAAAGGGGCTAATCCCAGTTAACGAACATATGCAGACTATTTTTCCGCATATCTACGCCATTGGAGATATCGTATCTGGACCGATGCTTGCTCATAAAGCTACCCATGAAGCTAAAGTGGCCGCTGAGGTCATCGCAGGGCATAAGGTGAGCTTTACCCCGATGACAATTCCTTCGGTTGCCTACACCAGCCCTGAAATAGCCTGGATGGGACTAACTGAAAAAGAAGCTAAAGCAAAAAATATTGAATATCACGTAGGTAAAGTGCCTTGGATAGTCAGTGGCAGAGCTCAGAGCGTTGGTGCTGCAAACGGGGTAACTAAGGCATTGTTCGATAAAAAATCAGGAAGGATCATTGGTGCGGGAATATGCGGAGTGAATGCAGGGGAACTGATTCACGAAGCGGTGATGGCGTTGCAAATGGGGGCTACGGTAAAAGATATAGTTAATACTGTTCACGCTCATCCGACACTGGCAGAAACGGTGGCCTTTGCCGCTGAACTGGTGGATGGCACCATTACTGATATGCTACCTCAAAGGAAACGTTAGCTTCCAGCTGTATGGATCTAAGAACGAAGGGTGATCTTCCCAGCAAGATTGGACCTAGGAAGATATAGCACTCTTTATTACTATCGCCATTCCAACATATCAAACATACAAGAACCGCCAGCATCACTACTGGCGGTTTTTATTATCTAATCTTTATCAGCGCCTTAGGTGCGCTCTGCACACTCTCTCGCGATAACTAGCTCTTCACTAGTTGGAATAACCATCGCAAGTGATGTATTTGCTTGTGTGATAACACCTTTCTTACCAATTGTGACGCCATTTTAACTAGCTTTTGTCTCGAAGCAGTTCAGATTACCGCCTTCATAAGGCTCGATTTCAGACAATCGCTCATTAATATTATCTGTATGGATAGGGTGCAATTTGGCCACAACTGCAGCATTTCGGCTAGTTGCAACCACTCGCTCTTTGGTTAATGACGAAAACTCGATGTCAAAGGGGAAGCCTGTGTCTTTCTATACTTTTGATAAACAGAATCGGGGGCGATAACTGCCGTTTGGCGTTGAACCCAGTCTAGGATTCTGCATCCCTATCTTTAAACACAAAATTCAGGCATAAATAAGCGCTGAAATGTCAGCGGTTTCTTTGAATGTGACGGAGCGCTTTGGGTATTAGAGGATTTGAACCCTTGGTTCTCCCAAGCAACAGATGTAAAAAAGCCAGCAATAAAGCTGGCTTCTTTGAATATGGCGGAGAGATAGGGATTTGAACCCTAGATACGCTACAAACGTATGCCGGTTTTCAAGACCGGTGCTTTCAACCACTCAGCCATCTCTCCGTAAGTGCGGCGAATAATACACACTCAGTTTGTAGGTGTAAATACCCTAGCCGTTCAACTGCTCAGTTATCAATCACACTGTACTTTTTTAGCCATTTCATAGCCTATTATTCTCGTGCTTAGCCAATGGAATCGAATTTCTTCTCCGATTTGCACACTGATAGATTGGTATGATACTAAAAACAGAGGCTTAATCATTAAGGAGCGCTAAGTGAAGCCCGGATTGTTACCCCTTGCATTCATTGCAATTCTATCTACCCACGATTCATCGGCATCGACTCCTGAGGCCCGGCAAGAGCTTGAAGATGCCATCAAAGTACAATGCAGCATTCTGTTTGACCGTGAGTTCTCCCGCTACCAGATACACATTGACCCTTATGGCTCAGAGTCATACGGGATTGCTTTTGCGAAAGGAAAGTTACGCCGCAGCTCCGGGCTGCGTGCGCCTAAATCATCCATGATATGTATCTATGACAAGCGCTCTCGCAGGGCCGAGATCGGCCAGAGTTTTAATACTGACCGCCTCGACTGAATGTCCGTAAGCTAGCTTTCGGTTCGAACCGCTGCTGGTGCAATATCTGAAGGTAGTTTGGGCTTGCGGGTAACCAGATAAACCGCCGTCGCTGCGAGCAAGAAACCGATCACACCGTAACCGTCAAATGATTCTCCAAAAGCAAGCCACGCCTGGAAAGCAGTCATTGGCGGTACCAGATAAAAGGTTGATGCCACTTTCGATGCCTCGCCATTTTTTACCATATAAAGAAGCAATAAAATCGCGATACCCGACAGCACCAAGACTAACCATACTAAGGCAAAGATAAATTCAGGGGTCCAGCTCACAACCATGGTTTCGGTGGTCAGTGCTACTGGCATAAACAGCAATGCTGCCGCAGTATATTGCCACACCGCCCCGCCGACCATATCAACACCCTGACAGAACTTTTTCTGATATAGGGTACCCAAGGTGATCCCCAGCAAAGCAAAGAGTGTAAAGACATAGGCTGCCTGACGGCTCCCCTCTTGCTGCCATTCCATATTCCCCTGCAGTACCAGCCCAATCCCAATAAAACCGATGACTAAGCCCAGCCACTGGGAAAGCCGCATCCGTTCATGGCAAAGCATTACCATGATCACCGCCGTTAAAATCGGCTGTAACCCGACAAGCAATGAACATAGGCCAGCAGGCATCCCTAGCGAAATTGCTTCATAGGTTCCGCCAAGGTAGAAACCGTGGATCAACAAGCCTGCTACCATCGAGTGCAGTAATGCCCTACCTCGTGGTAGGTGGGCACGCAGGATCAACATCAGTAATAAGAAAACCCCAACATTGGCAACCATTCTGATGAGAAGAAATGTCGCAGGTTCGGCGTAAGGTAATCCAAAACGTGCGCCGATAAAGCCCGAGCTCCAGAGCACAACAAAAATAAGCGGTATCATGCGAGCTACCATCACTATTTCCCTTTCTTTTTTATTTGTTAGACATTACTTTAATCAGGTACAGCGAAGTTAATAGAGACAGATTTGAACACTTTTTAGGGTACAGATTTCCAACCTCAGGGGGCAGTGTGTCAAAGAAATATCAGCAGGTCGTCGATCTCATCAACGAGCGAATCGATAAACAGAGCTACCAACCTGGCGATAAGCTTCCTTCTATACGGGATTTAGGCAACCAGCTGTCGCTGAGCAAGAACACCATTATTCGTGCCTACCAGCAGCTCGAGGCCAGCCAGCGGATAGAGGCACACCCACGCTCGGGGTATTTGGTGGCCAAACCGAATTCACCCAATGCCGCCAAGATCAGTGAGCCCGGATATGTTGATCTGATGTCGCTAAGTAAGGAAATAATGAGTCTGCCCCTTACCCGTCGGGTATTACCTGCAGGTTCCGCTCATCCGGATACTGACTTTCCTGCCATTCGATCCCTCTATGCCGAAATAGGACGCCATAGCCGATACCAAACCAATATCCCGAGCCACTACCAGCTGCCGCCGGGAAACGAAGATCTGATCAGGCAACTGGTGTTTATCACCCAGGAATTGGGCGTCACGACCTCTGCACAGAGTATCTTGATCACCCATGGAGCACAGCAGGCAATCAGCCTCAGCCTGCAGGCTATCACCCAGCCCGGTGACATTGTCTTGGTTGAGTCTCCTAGCTACTTTGGCAACCTACTACTGCTTGAATCCCTTGGGCTCAAAGTGGTCGAGATCCCAGCCAGTGTAACCTGTGGGATGGATTTGGCTGCTTTGGAACAGGCCCTTGAGCGCTGGCCTGTCAGTGCCATTATCATCAACCCCAGCTTTAACAATCCCACTGGCTATCTCATGTCGCAGCCTGATCGGCTGCAATTTTTAGCTATTACCCGTGGTATTCCTATCATCGAAGATGATGTGTTTGGTGGGCTAGCCTACAACCGCAGGCCACTTCCCCTCAAGGCGCTGGATACAGAAAACAGGGTGATCTATTGCAGTTCGCTATCAAAAACACTGGATTCTCGGCTTCGCATCGGCTGGGTGATTGCCGGTAAGTACCAGCACCAAATTGAAATGCGTCTGATGACGGACAACATGGGAAGCTTGAACCTGATGCAGTCTGCCGTGGGACAATTCTTAACGACTGGCAAGTACCGCCAGCACCTGGGAAAAATCCGTAAAAGTTACGCCAGGAAACAACGCTTGTTTTATCAGGCTTTCACCGCGGAGCTAGACCGCTACCCATGGTTACAAAACCACTATCACTTATCGCAGCCTGAAGGTGGTTTTCTGTGTTGGCTAACCTTGCCCGAAAACGCAGATTGCGCCGAGATCTATCAACAAGCGCTTAATCACGACATCAGCATACTGCCTGGCAATATGTTTAGTACCCAGAATCAACACAACCATTGTATTCGCCTAAGCTTCGCCACTTTTGATGAGAACACCCAGTGGAATAAAGGACTGGAAACACTCGCCAGAATAATTGCGTGTCACCTCCAGAAACAATGATCAAATAGAAATAAAAAGCTAAAGTGTTAAGAATAAAGTATATTTATCAACTGTAGGCACTCCAGTTCACAGAGGTATAGCATGGGCGGCATCATAGAATTTTTATTGTTGATTGCCTTTGGGTTCTTCAAAGACCCCGAAATGACAGTCGATAAACTGGAGCAGATGCATGAAGTTTCTATTGCTGGCCAAGAAGGCATAACGTTGAACAAGACGCTGGTTTCAGCCATTAATAACGACATTATTTCGCTCGCTCAATGTCAGTATCAAAATGGCAATACAGCCTATTTATTGGTGAGCCCTTCAGGCCAGATCAGTACACTTTATATATCAAATGAACATGATATTACCCCCTGCCAACTAGAGCCTAGCGTCAAGATAAGCGGCACTCCGCATAAAAACAACTTTGTCGCCAAGGTCAGCTTATAGGCCTTAACCACAAGACCGAAGGGAAGACTTTCTAGTCTTAAACTGTGAAATATACGCGTGCAGCCGGAGGCATAAATTGATGAAGATAACTTCTGGGCTTTATTTTTTTCGCTTGTTACCCGCAATCATTGCTGCATTGGCAACCTCTTTCAGTAGCCATGGCTCTCCACGACTGACAGGTACAAGCCATAACATGGACTACCAGGTTTCTTTGGTTGCCAATAACTTAGCTATTCCTTGGGGGATAACTTTTATTGCTCCCCACAAACTGTTGATCACCCAGCGCCACGGTGAAGCCGTTATTATCGATATAGCCAACAATAACCAAACCCAAGTTCAGGGGCTGCCTGATGTGGTTGCCAGAGGACAAGGCGGATTGCTCGACGTTATTACCGAACCGGGATACCGGCAGCCTGGTGACTGGTTATATTTCACCTATAGCAAGGCTGTCGATAATAGCGCTGTTACTGTATTGGCTCGGAGCAAGCTTAATGGAGATACCCTTCAACAATGGCAAGAGCTGCTTGTTACCGACTCTGCAACATCAACCAGTCGCCATTTTGGCAGCCGTATTGCCTTCGACCAGCAAGGACACTTGTTCTTTTCTGTCGGTGATCGTGGAGAGCGCTCTAACGGACAAGATCTGACTACCCATGCCGGTAGTATCCTGCGCCTAAATTTAGACGGTACTGTTCCGTCCGATAACCCCTTTGTTGGGCACCCGACAGCACGCGCCGAGATCTGGAGCTATGGCCACCGCAATCCACAAGGATTAGCCTATGACACCAGCAACAACCGACTGTGGGTGATTGAACATGGACCACGAGGGGGGGATGAGGTTAATCTGATCAAAAAAGGCCTCAACTACGGCTGGCCTGTCACCTCGCATGGCAAAGAGTATTGGGGGCCAATCGCAGTCGGAGAAGCCAAGGAAAAAGAGGGCATTGAGTCACCGAAGAAAGTGTATATTCCTTCCATTGCACCAGGCAGCCTATTGCACTACAGCGGCAAAGCCTTCCCCGGCTGGCAAGATGATCTATTTGCCGGCGCATTGAAACTTGAACATATCAATCGCCTCACCCTCAGTTCAGACGGCGAAATTACCTCGGAAGAACGCTTGCTTGCAGAGCTACAGGAACGGATCCGGGCTATTGTGCAAAGCCCCGATGGCTGGATCTATTTCACTACGGACAATGGTAACCTGTACCGAATTTCACCCTATATGCGTTCAGAAAACTAACCACCACATTTGCTATGCATATTATGCATGGCAATACTGAGTTTTATTCATTTGTATCACAAATAACGATCCACTACTATCCCGCCTCTGTTTACAAACTTAAGGCATTGATGTTTTCCCAATCTCTTATTGCCCAGCTGATCCGTATGGGTCTGTTGCTGACAATTACCCTTTTCGGTGTTCATCATTGCCAGCCATTGCTGGACTCTCTGGCGCAGCAAGCCATGAGCGGCGGCTGCCATCAGCAAAGTACCATTGAACCCAACTATTCAGGGCTTTAAACCATGAGCATTTTTCGCTTTCCACTACTGGTGTGGATGGGCATTGGAACACTAATTATCAGCCTAGGGATCAGGCAGTCTTTTGGTATCTTCATGATGCCAATTTCTAATCATTTTGATACTGGCCGGGAGTTTTTCAGCCTTGCTATTGCCCTGCAAAACCTGTTGTTTGGCGTTTTCCAGCCATTCGTTGGTATGGCGGCTGATCGCTGGGGGGCACAAAAGGTTATCTGGGCAGGTGCCGTCGCATATGGCCTCGGGCTATACCTGACCTCCATTGCCATTGAGCCAAGCTGGCTATATCTGTCATTGGGCGCCCTTATCGGCTTGGGGCTAAGTGCCACCAGCTATGTAATTATTTTAGGTGCCGTCGCACGCGTCGTGCCGGCCAAGCATACCGCCAAAGCATTTGGCCTAACAACGGCCGCGGGCTCTTTTGGCATGTTTGCCGTGATCCCCGGCGCCCAGGTTTTGCTCAGTGAGTTTAACTGGCAAACCACCCTACAAATCTTTGCCATGCTTTGCTGCCTGATGCTGGCTTTCTCGTGCTTTATACGAAGCAACAACCCCGGTTCCGGCACTCAGAATGGTGACGGTGAAGAGCACCAAACCCAGGGCGAAGCACTCAAAGAAGCGTTTAGCCACCGGGGATACTGGCTGATCCACATGGGCTTCTTCGTCTGTGGTTTCCATGTCATGTTCATTGCCACCCATTTACCCAGTTACCTGGCGGACAAAGGGTTACCTGGCACTACCGCTGCAATGGCATTGGCTTATGTCGGGATCTTCAACATCTTTGGTACCTACTTCTGGGGGGTGGTCGGAGACAAATACAACAAACGCTATGTCATGTCTTCGTTGTACCTGATCCGTACAGTGGTGATTGCAGCATTCATTATCTTTCCTGTCACGGTTGAAACAGCCGCATTTTTCGGCGGAGCCATTGGCTTTTGTTGGCTGGGAACCGTACCGCTGACATCCGGACTAGTCAGGCAGATCTTTGGTGCCCGCTACCTATCGACATTGTACGGGCTTGTTTTCTTTACTCACCAGCTCGGCAGCTTTCTGGGAGCCTGGTTCGGCGGCCGTATTTATGACTATTACGGCTCTTACGAACCTATCTGGTGGACAACCGTTGTTATGGCCTTCCTTGCAGCACTCATCCACTTGCCTGTAGACGATCGCCCGGTACCAAGACTCGCTACAGCCGCCTAGATCGCAGCTCTAACCAAGAATGCCTATGTCTTTCACATAGGCATTTTTATTACTTTCTACCGTAACATTTCAGGGCAAACCCAAACACCTCGAACCTCACTCCCAGTTTCATAGATTACTTTGCTCTTGGTGTAAAAAAGCCCTTTTGCCGACACCTCAAAAAGGCTTGAACAAAAGGGCTTTTCGTTACAAATAATCAGGCCTTACAAGTGCTCACCACGACGAAGGGCATCGATGCGCTTGTCCAATGGCGGGTGCGTCATGAACAGCTCGGACAATGACTTTTTGCCATTGATACCAAAAGCCATCATAGAGCCTTCCAATTGCGATTCATGGCTGACCTTCAAGCGCTCAAGCGCCGCAATCATCTTCTCGCGCCCAACAAGGTGCGCCGAGCCAGCATCGGCTTTAAATTCACGATGACGGCTGTACCACATTGTCAGAATGCTCGCCAGGAAGCCAAACAGTATTTCCATGATCGTTGATACGATGAAGTAGGTCATAAAGCTGCCACCTTCCCCCCCCTCTTCTTCACTATCATTAATCCCGCTGATAGCACCAGCGACCAAGCGGGATACGAAAATAACAAAAGTATTGACCACACCCTGCATCAGCGTCATCGTTACCATGTCACCGTTAGAAATGTGGCTGACTTCGTGCGCCAGTACCGCTTCAGCTTCATCACGTGTCATGCTATGGAGCAAGCCTGTTGATACCGCAACCAGCGAATCATCACGCTTTGCACCAGTTGCAAAGGCATTGATATCGGCCGAATCATACACAGCGACGGTTGGCATACCGATACCGGATTGCTGGGCCTGACGTGAAACTGTCTCCATCAACCAGTGCTCGGTTTCATTGCGAGGGTGCTCAATCACCATTCCACCCACTGAACGCAGCGCCATCGATTTCGACATAAACAGTGAAATCAGTGAGCCACCAAAACCGAACAGTGCTGCCATTACCAATAAGCCATTCAAGCTACCAGGCTGCAAACCGGTAAAAGCATAGATAATGTTCAAGACAACACTGAAGACCAGCATCACAGCAAGGTTAGTTGCCAGAAATAATGCAATTCGCTTCATATTTATTATTTTCTCCAATCGCAAGAACGCGTTCTAAATTCAGTTCAAAGGCTGGAATACCTTCCACAGAAAGCCATACGGCGTCATCCAACCTAGTTGTTATTTATAGTATGGTCGATCAAACTAATTACAAGTAAAAGAGCTAAATTGTTACGTTTCGTTATGATTACCCGCTGAACTCGCCCTCTGACACCTTGTTATTTCACACAAATTGCCCCCCAATCACTATAGCTCGCCATTGCTGAACAAGGCTGTAAGCACGCTGAACGGTCGGTGATTTGGATCATAAATGGCAGCTTTAGACTTTAGTCTTATTGAAAGTAGGAAGGCATTCCTCTATTGTCGGAGGTATAGCATTGAACATGCCGTATACTGTCGTCGAATAATCAAGGAGGAATGATGGCTGATCACGAAAACTACCAGGTTGCTATTGATATCCTACGCTGCCATCTGGGGATGTCAGCTGACGAAGCTCATAAAGAACTTGGTATTGAGCCAGCTGGAAACAAAAAGTTATCTGATACGCAGGAAGCGCTTATCGGTCTTACCGGCGATAACTAAACTAGAGCGATTACCAGATTTCTGAAACCTCCTCTTTTGAGGAGGTTTTTCTTTCTGGCACGAAAAAATGTGACTCTCGTCACTAAATACAGCCTACATTCAGTATCGTGACAGCATAATAGCCCCATATAACTATCTAAGATAACTTATCCTGCAGCTACCGGAACCTCGTCAACAGCGAGCTATCTGTATGCAGGGAATATGGTTCTTATTATGCAATCTACTCTAATCAACAATGAAAGCACCCACACCGAGGTGCAACCATTACATCCGCTAATCATTTCAACTGCATACTTCTTTGGGCTGGCACTCCTGCTTGCAGCGTCGGCTCTGGTCATCCACCTTGAAGTTAGCCAGATCAATGGAAATGTCGGTGAGAATTCGCTTGTAGAATACCTACAGGAAGGCTACCTCTTCATTACCGGAAGTCTTTTTGCTGCAGTGGCGTTTAAGCGCAGTGAACAACGGGGATTTGCGTTCCTGGCTAGCGCTTTTTTCTATATCATGCTGGTCCGAGAACTTGACGGAGTGTTCGACCAAATCAGCCACGGTTGTTGGAAGTACCCTGCCTGGCTATTGGCTACCAGTGCAATTGGCTATGCCTTTATGCACAAAGAAACATCGCTCAAGCCGCTAACCGAATACGTCAACCATAAAAGCTATGGCCTGATGCTAGCCGGAGTTGCAACGCTGTTAGTCTTTGCCCGTATTTATGGCATGGGGGACTTATGGCAGGGAGCCATGCAAGAAAACTACATGCGATCGGTAAAAGACCTGGCAGAAGAAGGCGTGGAGCTGCTAGCTTACAGCCTGATCGTGTTCGCTGCCGCCTGGTACTGCCTGCCTGAACTGTTCAAAAATAGTAAGTAGGCCTCCGAAACCTTTAGACAAACTGACAACAAAAAACCCTGCATTGAGTGCAGGGTTTTCTTTTATCAAACCATCAGAATGGTAATAGGGCTAGTTATAAACCCAACGGTGACAAGTCAATATACTTCGACAAATCACGCTTCTTAATACCAGGCATATACGGGATCTCACCAAGCTTCTGCCCGGGTAAGTTCTCTTCCAGCATACGGATAATTTCTGCGTAGTTTTCCGTACCCGGATTGATGCGGTTTGCAACCCAGCCTACCAGCTCCAAGCCATCGTTCTTAATCGCTTCCGCGGTCAGAATGGCATGGCTCAAACAGCCAAGTTTGACGCCAACAACGAGTACTACCGGCAGTTTCTCTTGCTTCACCCAGCTAGAAAGAAAATCAGTGCGAGAGACCGGTACGCGCCAACCTCCAGCCCCTTCAACCAGTACCACTTCAGATTTTGATTTAAGGTGTTCCAAGCCTTGTGACAAGGTATCAAAATCAATTACCCGGTTTTCCTGCTCAGCAGCCAGGTGCGGCGATACAGCAGCTTCAAACGCATACGGGTTCACTTCATCGTATGCGAGCTCTACTACTGAGGCATCTTGAATATAGAGTGCGTCTGAGTTACGCATCCCCTCGTCAGTCGGCGCACTGCCAGACGCAACAGGCTTATAACCCGCCATCTTAATATTCGCGCTGCCAGCTGCGTGTAAAATTGCGCGAGAGGCAACAGTTTTACCGACTTCGGTATCTGTTCCTGCTACAAAGAAAGCGTTAGTCATTAATTATTACTCCAAAACAGACTTGGTATGTTGCCGGCAGTTGGCCATTCTCATCTCGAAACTCATCGTAAGCGCTTTCTAATGCCTGAATCGTTTTACGACCGGCCAAGCCTGCTTTGCGCTCTTGCTGCAGATGTGTCGCCCCTATCCCTTTAAGGTCCTTCATGAGTTCAACTGCCGTAATGTAATGCATTGTAATCGGCCTAAATTCTAGGCCATCACTCGGACAACCCGCTTGCGCCAGCGCAAGTTTTATTGCTTTTTGCGAAAGAAACTCGTTCACATGTTGATATTGATCAACCTGCAGCCAAGACTGTGATAGCTCATACAGCGAGCCGTCAGCCAATGTGCTAAGCAGAATCAGGCCACCTGGCTTTACGACCCGCTTTAATTCTTTGAGAGGTACAGACAGATCATCACACCACTGCAATGCCAGACTACTAAAGGCAAGGTCGAACTGGTTGTCGGCAAATGGTAGGTTTTCAGCATCCGCTTCAAAATAACGGGCCAAGTCACCGCAACGCATTTCAGCATGCTTGAGCATTTGTACCGATAAGTCAGCCGCACAGACTTGATAACCACGCTGCAGCAACTGCTCACTGAAATACCCAGTCCCACAGCCGAGATCGAGCGCCCGGCTACCCGCCGGGCTGACAACCGGGAGCTTATCTAGCAACAGGTGACCGACCTGGCGCTGAAAGGCTGCCGCTTTATCATAGTGCCTTGCTGCACGGCCAAAAGCCTCAGCAATGGCCTGCTTATCTTGTACCTGGATCTCATGCTGACCATGAGTGACTGCATTCATTCCATTAGTCATGAACCACCTCATTAATACCTGTTGCGAGCTTCTCTACATCTGCGCGGCTATGAGCCGCCGTCAATGTAATACGCAAGCGTGCACTGTTGGCCGGAACCGTCGGAGGGCGAATGGCACTCACCCAGATCCCGCGATCTTTCAATGCCTGGGAAACCGCAATGGCTTTGTCACTGTCGCCAATGATCAGCGGTTTGATGGGTGTGGATGTGGCAACTAAGTCAATCTCCGGCTCAACACGCTCGCTCAGCAATTCACTCAGCTCTTGCAGTTTCTCCCGTCGCCATTGTCCTTGTCTAATCAAGGTACACGCCTTGCTCAATGCAAAAGCCTGGGCGGGAGGCATCGCTGTCGAATAGATAAAATGACGGGCAAACTGCACCAGATAGTCCGCCGTCTCTTCACTGCACAACACTGCCGCCCCCTGCAGACCAAAGGCTTTGCCAAAGGTGACAATCAACATGTCGGCCTTGATCCCTGCCTGACTGCAGCTTCCGCTGCCCTGCTCGCCCAACACCCCACAACCGTGGGCATCATCAACAACCAGCCAGCTATTGTGATCAACACACAGTGACTTCATCTCACCAAGCGGTGACACATCGCCGTCCATACTGAAGACACCTTCGGTCACCACCATACTGGCAGTCTCAGGTTGCTGTTGGTGACAACGTGACAGTATTCGATGTAGTACGCTTGTATCGTTATGCGGGAAACGTCGCATCGTTGCTGGTGACAGCATCCCTGCCTCCATCAGCGACGCGTGGTTGAGCTTGTCCTGGATCAGCACATCGCCCTTTTCGAGCAAAGTAAACAACACCGCCTGGTTGGCACTGAAGCCGCTGCTAAATAACAGCGCCCTGTCATAACCGAGCCAATCAGCTAACTGCGCTTCCAGCTCATGATGTGCAGAGTGAAACCCAGTAACCAATGGCGAAGCACCGCTTCCGGTACCATACAGACTCAAACCTTGCTGCCAAGCCTTAACCAATTCCGGATCTTGTGCCAGCCCAAGGTAATCGTTGCTGGAAAAGTTAACTAACGACTCCCCATGGCAATCGATCATCTGCTGGCGACGGTCAAGCCGGGTACGCTGACGGTACAAACCCTGAGCTTTTCGCTCGCTCAGGGCCTGTCCAATGCGGTGTTTAAAGTGAGGCATCGTAGAAAAGATCATCTTTCGTCGGACGCGCAGCTACCCGCTCAGCAACCTGACCCAGCAACTCCTGCTCTTGTACCTCATCAGGTTTTGCAGCTTGCTGCTGGCGGTTAATACCCAGCTTTTCAAATAACTGCATGTCTTTATCTTCACCCGGATTCGGCGTGGTAAGCAGCTTGCAACCATAGAATACTGAGTTAGCGCCTGCCATGAAGCAAAGTGTCTGCATTTGCTCGTTCATATCTTCACGGCCTGCAGAAAGGCGAACTGCCGATTGCGGCATAATAATACGCGCTACTGCGATAATGCGGATGAAATCAAATGGGTCAACATCGTCAACTGACTCCAGCGGCGTACCTTTTACCTTAACCAGCATATTGATCGGCACGCTTTCCGGGTGGGTCGGCAGGTTAGCCAGCTCAACCAGCAGGCTGGCGCGGTCACGCGCGCTTTCGCCCATACCGATAATACCGCCTGAACAAATCTTCATTCCCGCATCACGAACATGGCCAAGGGTATCTAGGCGGTCCTGGTAGGTACGGGTAGTAATAATGTTGCCGTAATATTCTGGCGAGGTATCAAGGTTATGGTTGTAGTAATCAAGCCCGGCCCCAGCCAGTTCATTGGCCTGATCGCCAGTGATCATGCCAAGGGTCATACAGGTTTCCAACCCCATTCCCTTCACACCGCGTACCATATCAAGCAGATACGGCATATCGCGCGCTTTCGGGTTCTTCCAGGCTGCGCCCATACAGAATCGGGTCGCACCGGATTCCTTGGCTTTATTAGCAGCATCCAATACGCGCTCGACTTCCAGCAAGCGCTCACGCTCAACGTCGGTACGATAATGGGCACTCTGCGGGCAGTACTTGCAATCTTCCGGACAGGCACCTGTCTTGATCGAAAGCAAGGTACTTACCTGTACCTTATTTGGCTCGTGATGCTGGCGGTGAACTTGCTGAGCTTCAAACACCAAATCCATAAACGGCTTGTCAAATAAGGCTTGAACTTCCTCGACTGTCCAGTCGTGACGTACTTCCACGTGTAATAACCTCTTTAGTCAGTGGCTGTTCAGCAGTTGGTGAATGATTAGGGCCATCAGCTAAGCAGCAACTTTATTTTTCTGTTTTCATTTGAATCATGACATTAAATCTCGATTCAAACGGATATCAATACTTGGCTAGTCTACTTTGACTTAGTAGACTGTCAACCACCAACAAGGAGCAAGGTTTACATCTGTGCAAAAATTAATCAACACAATTGATCTGGAATTTGACCAGCAGCACGTCTGGCATCCTTATACCTCGACACTCAACCCACTGCCATGTTACCCGGTAGAGAGTGCTGACGGGGTCTACCTAAAACTGGAAGACGGACGTGAGATTATTGACGGCATGTCATCCTGGTGGTCGACCATTCACGGCTATAATCACCCGGCGCTCAATCAGGCAGCGAAGGCGCAGATTGATAAAATGTCCCATGTGATGTTTGGCGGCATTACCCACCAGCCAGCTGTCGAGTTATGCAAGAAGCTCGTCGATATGACACCAGCGCCGTTACAGCATGTCTTTCTAGCCGATTCAGGGTCGGTTGCTGTTGAAGTCGCACTAAAAATGGCATTGCAGTACTGGCATGCCAAGGGCGAGCGCCGGTCAAAGTTCCTGACCGTCAAACATGGCTACCACGGTGATACGTTTGCGGCTATGTCGGTTACCGATCCCAACAACTCCATGCACAGTCTCTATAAGGGCTTCCTGCCCGAGCATATTTTTGCCCAGTCGCCTGAGTGCCAGTTTGATGAGGAATGGAGCGAGGAAGACGTTCAGGACTTCAAAAACAAATTAGAATCCCACCAGAATGATGTTGCAGCGGTGATCATCGAGCCAATTATACAGGGCGCCGGTGGCATGCGGATCTACCATCCGACCTTCCTCAAGCGGGTACGCGAACTGTGCGACCAATTTGGTATCTTGCTCATCGCCGATGAAATTGCCACCGGCTTTGGCCGTACCGGCAAACTGTTTGCCTGCGAGCACGCTGGGATCAGCCCGGATATAATGTGTGTCGGCAAAGCACTGACCGGCGGTTACATGACGCTCTCTGCCACCCTGGCAACCAAACACGTTGCTGACACCGTATGTGGTGGAGAAGCCGGCTGCTTCATGCATGGGCCGACATTTATGGGCAATCCGCTCGCCTGTGCCGTTGCCAATGCAAGCCTTGAACTGCTGCAGCAAGGCCAGTGGCAACAACAAGTTGCCAACATTGAAAAACAACTGGCTGAAGCCCTGCCCGAGATCGGCAAGCTTGATAAGGTAAAAGATGTGCGTTGGCTGGGGGCAATCGGGGTGGTTGAACTCTACGAACCTGTCGATATGGCCAAAATACAGAAGGATTTCGTAGACAACGGTGTCTGGATTCGCCCTTTTGGCACACTTGTCTACATTATGCCGCCATTTATCATTAAACCACAGGAACTTAGCCGCCTGACTTCCGCAATGTTGCGAACTCTGCAGTAGTATCGAAAAGCAGACAATATCCCAAAATTGTCTGCTTATACTAATCACTAACGTTACTACTATTACATAACGTCAGTGAAGGCTATGAATTATGCAGTTACCCCTTTTTCCATTACAACTTTATTTATTACCGGGTGGTATCAGCAAACTCAGGATCTTTGAACCAAGATATACGCGCTTAGTCAAACTTGCGATGGCTTCAGGTGAAGGCTTTGGTCTTTGCATGAAAGCTGATGACACGCTTTGCCACTTTGGCACTCGTGCCATCATTACCGACTTTGAACGTTTATCCGATGGCCTATTAGGCGTCACTGTCAAAGGTGTCGAAAAGTTTGTCATCAACAATCATTGGCAAGAGGACGATGGACTACGATTTGGTGATATCACATTAATGAAAAACTGGTCTCCGACGGAGATAAAATTTGTCGACCGTGATATTTCCAATAGTCTAAGAGCCCTGTTTGATGAATACCCTGAGCATGCAACAAAC
Source organism: Photobacterium sp. HL06 (assembly GCF_059552575.1). Lineage (NCBI taxonomy): Bacteria > Pseudomonadati > Pseudomonadota > Gammaproteobacteria > Vibrionales > Vibrionaceae > Photobacterium > Photobacterium sp. HL06. The sequence continues at coordinate 1,368,483 of NZ_CM183914.1, read as the reverse complement.
TACCCCATACCGGATTACAACGATATGACATGGGTATGTCAGCGCTGGCTGGAAATATTACCTTTGGAAACCAACCAGAAACAATGGTTTATGAGTCGTAGTGATCATCGTGCCGCCCTGTCTTTTCTACACAACATGATTGATGAGCAATTAAACCAAGAATAATACGAGACAGGCGGTTTCTTTCAGATAAGTCTCAATCTATGTCTATGGACGTGCTGATTCACAGCGACATGATTGAGATCCCACATCACCAGACAACTCCAGCGGCCAATCTGGCACTACCCTCTGCCATCACGCGCTAGCCGTTCATCCACTTGCCGACGGTACCAACTTGATAACCGGCAGCGAACAAACGGGATTTGGATAACCCATGCCACAGGCCTCAGCCACCAAATCTGCTTCAGCAATAAAATGTAGGCATCAATTTCCCGGTAAACCCTCCCCTCCTCATCCCGAACATGAAGCTCCCTGAGAGCCAACGCCGGATCGATACCGTGCTGCATCAGGTAGCCTTCTTGCCCAGTAATATCAAACCACCTGACTTGGTCAATATGCTTACCTAGCCAGAGCTCATACCGGGCACGATCTTCGACACAGCTGGCACAGGAGCCATCATAAAATACAGTCAAGCGAGCTTTAGCCATTACACCTACTCCTCAGGTCATATCTCACATCCTAAGCTGCTCTATTAATTGTAGGAAACAAGCACCAAAATTAAGCCCTAGATGAGCATTTTGTTGTAAGTTTACGACAAATTTAGGTGATAATAGTGATAACCATTATTATTTATGCGGAAAACTAGAAAATTTAGCTAAATTCTCACCAGCCAAATTGATTAAATATAGTGAAATAATTGTTTCCATAACTGAACTAATGGCTTGCCCCGTCACAAAAAAAATACTGTAACAAGCTGAAAAACAAAATAAATATATCAAAGCCAATTTTAACATTCGGATAATAATCACAAATCGCCTATTTGTCATACTTATTGAGGTGCAAAAACAAATAGCCAGATTCATTTTCCTACCTAGAATACTCCCCCCACAACGTCGCCGGGCCACTATGCCTCTACCGACAATGAATAATTAGAAAAATAACTTCAAAAAACACAATCCAAACATCGACTAATAATAGAGTGGGATAAAGAATGATAAACCTTGCAATATCCGTTGTACCGATTTTGCTTCTTATCTGGATGATGACAAAGAAAGACGCCCTACCTTCACATATTGCGCTTCCTGTCACCGCCCTAATCATTGGCTTACTGCAACTCTTTTACTTTGGTACAGATGTCACCTTGCTCTCTGCCAATATGATCGCCGGCATGCTGTCTGCAATCACCCCAATTTCTATCATTGCAGGCGCCATTTTACTGAACCGTGTTATAGCCCTTTCTGGTGCTGAAGCGGTTATCCGTCAATGGCTCGAAGGGATCAGCCGCAACCAAACAGCCCAATTGATGATCATTGGCTGGGCATTTGCCTTCATGATTGAAGGGGCATCCGGTTTTGGTACTCCAGCCGCTATTGCCGCCCCTATTCTTGTCGGCTTAGGCTTTAACCCATTGAAAGTCGCTATGCTGGCGTTGGTGATGAACTCAGTACCTGTCTCGTTCGGTGCTGTAGGTACACCGACCTGGTTTGGCTTTAGCAGCCTGGGACTGGATGAAGCAACATTGATGGAAACAGGCCGCCTGTCTGCCCTGCTCCACTCGATTGCTGCCTTTATTATCCCAGTGATCGCACTAAAATTTGTTGTCAGCTGGCAGGCAATTCGACGTAACCTGCTGTTTATCCAACTCAGCATACTTTCTTGTACTGTTCCATATCTACTGTTTGCCCAGTGGAACTACGAGTTCCCGTCCCTGATTGGTGGTGCTATCGGCCTGACGCTGTCTATCTTACTGGCACGATATAACATTGGCCTGGAAACCCCTGAGTCAACATCTCAGGCAAAAAACGCACCGATCCCTTTCAAGACGGTACTAAAGGCGATGAGCCCGACGCTGCTGCTGATCCTGATCCTGATCGTTACTCGTATTCAGCAATTGGGTATCAAGGGCATGCTGACTGACAGTACCCCGCTATTTAACCTGAGCCTTGGCTTTAGTGACCTAAGCGTCAGCCAGGCACTGATCATTAAGCTAAGCAATATTCTGGGAACAGAAACCAGCTGGGCCTACAAAACACTGTACGTACCAGCATTGATCCCTTTCCTGTTGGTGGTACTGATTTCTATCCCGGTACTGGGCATGCAACGCAGTACGGTCAAGCAGGCTTTTGTCGAAACGGCAAGCCGTATCAAGATGCCATTTATTGCCCTGGTCGGCGCATTGATCATGGTGAAGTTCATGATGATTGGCGGCGAGAGCTCCCCAATCATGACAACCGGTCAGGCTTTCTCCAACCTCATGGGTGCCAACTGGCAGTGGGTCGCATCCTACCTCGGCGCACTAGGTGCATTCTTCTCTGGCTCTGCAACGGTATCCAACCTGACTTTCGGTGGTATCCAGCAAACTATCGCGCAGAGCGTTGCAATACCTGAAACGACGATTCTTGCCCTGCAATCAGTGGGAGCCTCGATGGGTAATATGGTTTGCATCAACAACATTATTGCCGTATCGACCATTTTGGGTATCGCCAACAAAGAAGGCTATATCATCAAGCGTACCGTCGTGCCGATGGTGCTATACGGTGTGATTGTCGGCTTGGTTAGCGCATTTATCTAATACAGTCGACCCTATATCGCAATCCGTGTACAGCGTGAACCATCACGCTGTACACAACGAATAACTACCACAATATAAACAACGGTTTAACCGTCACTGGAGCTATATCATGAAGGTAAACTTTTTTGCCACCTGTCTGTGCGACACGGTCAAAGCCGAGGTTGCCAAAAAGTCTGTCGTGCTTTTGGAACAGCTTGGCTGCGAGATCATCTTCCCCGAGAAACAAGGATGCTGTGGCCAACCTTCATTGAATAGTGGCTACATTGAAGGCAGCAAGCCGGCGATAAAAAACCTGATCGCCGCCTTCGAAGAAAATGATCACCTTATCGTTACGCCTGCTGGCTCTTGTGCCGCCTCGATCAAACGCTATCCGGAATACCTAGCCGATGAGCCTGAGTGGGCAGCCCGTGCTCAGAAAGTGGCTGATCGCCTATTTGAACTGACCCAATTCATCGTTAACGAGCTGGGTGTCGAAAACGTTGGTGCTCGCCTTAAAGGCCGTGCGGTTTACCATCCCTCTTGCAGCCTGATCCGCAAGCTGGGCGTACGCGAAGAGCCACTACGTCTACTGGCCAATGTCGAAGGCCTTGAGATGGTGCCAATCAAGAACCAGGAAACCTGCTGTGGTTTTGGCGGTACATTCTCCGTCAAAATGTCTGAAATTTCCGGAGAGATGGTCAAAGAAAAAGTCCACCACATCAGCGAAGTCGAACCTGAGTACCTCATTGGTGCCGATATCAGCTGCCTGATGAACATCGGTGGACGTATGACCCGTGAAGGGCGTCCGGTCAAAGTATTGCACATTGTTGATGTGCTGATGAGTCGTTAAGAGGGCGTTGTTATGTCGATGAAAACCAGCAATATAAAATTTAAAGATCGTCTAGACGTTCAGATGAAAGACGACTTCATGCGCAAGTCTGTTGCCAATGCGCAGGAACGCATGTTCACCAACCGTGCTATCGCCGCTGAAAAGCTCGGCAACTGGGAAGAGTGGCGCGAGATGGGAATGGACATCCGTAACCACGTACTGGAAAACCTGGACTACTACCTCCAGCAGCTAAGCGACAACGTACAAAAAAACGGCGGCCATGTTTTCTTCGCCCGTACCGCTGAAGAAGCGACGGCCTACGTCGAAAACATCATCCAAGAGAAAAATGCCAAGAAGGTCGTCAAATCCAAGTCAATGGTGACAGAAGAGATCGGCCTGAACAAAATCATTGAGCGCAATGATTGCGAAGTAGTAGAAACCGACCTTGGCGAGTATATCCTGCAGGTCGATGACTGCGATCCACCATCCCATATCGTGGTACCGGCGCTACACAAAAACCGGATGCAAATCCGTGATGTGTTCAAGGAAAAAATTGACTATCAGGGCTCGGACGATCCGGAAGAAATGACTCGCTATGTACGTAACTACATTCGCCATGACTTCCTGGAAGCAGACATTGGTATTACCGGGTGTAACTTCGCCGTGGCAGAATCCGGCACGGTTACTCTGGTAACCAACGAGGGTAATGCCCGTCTGGCCACCAGCCTGCCTAAGACCCACATTGCCGTCATGGGCATGGAGCGTATCGTCCCGAGCTTTGAAGAGCTGGATATCGTTATCAGCCTGCTATGCCGCAGCGCCGTTGGCCTGCCTCTGACAGGTTATGTGACGGCGCTGACCGGGCCTCGTGAAGATGAACACTGTGACGGACCGGAAGAGTTCCACCTTGTGGTCATTGATAATGGCCGTTCCGACATTCTTGGCTCTGAGTTTAAAGATATTCTTCGCTGTGTTCGCTGTGCTGCCTGCGTCAATACCTGCCCGGCTTACCGCCATATCGGTGGCCAGTCATACGGTTCAATCTATTCAGGACCAATTGGTGCGGTGCTGTCGCCTCTGCTAGGTGGCTACGATGACTTTAAGGATCTGCCATATGCCTGTAGCTTATGCCGATCTTGCCACGACGTATGTCCGGTAAAAATCCCACTATCAGATTTATTGCTCAAGCACCGTCAAAAAATGGCTGAGAGCAAGCAGACACCTCTGCTTGAGCGTGCCTCTGTCAGTGCCTTCAACTTCGTCAATGCCCGCCCGCTGCTATGGGGCAATACCGTAAAAGTCGGAGCAACAATGGCCAGCGGCCTGATCCGAAACGGTAAGCTACCCGTCAATGTTGGCGTCAGCGCATGGACCGAATCACGTGATTTACCAGAGCCAGATGGTGAGTCGTTCCGTAGCTGGTTCAAAAAACGTAATCAGGGATAAAGGTGGAAATTATGACTAACTACGACTCAGAAAAAACGATGGATCAGCAACAAACTGACCAGCGAATCTATAACCGTGATAGTTTCCTGGACAATATTGCCCAAAAGCTAGGCCGCGAGCGCAAAACAACGCCTGTCGAGCGCCCAGCCCTGAAATACCGCTGTCATCATGATGTGATGGCAAACAACAGCCAGGCGGAGCTTAAAGCCGATCTAATCAAGTATACCGAGACGGCCCTAGGCGCCCGTGCGGTAGAAACGACAAAGGCCAATCTGGCAAAGACACTGAAATCGGTTTGCCTGCATTATTGCAGTAACGAAGAAACCAGCGCCGAAGGTGATGCCGAGCACTACGAAGGCGAAACTATTCTTTCCGCAGATAAAAGGCTGCTGGCCCTGGTTGATCCATCAGAGCTGGAAGAAGGACAGCACGTCGTGCATGTTTGGAACCAGTCTGCTGGTTACGAGCCGAATATTACCATTGCCGAGCGGGCAAAGGTCGGTGTGGTCTTTGCCGAACAGGCGCTGGCTGAATCTGGCACCATGGTGCTCTATAGCAACCCAGCCCAGGGCCGGGCCGTTAGCCTGCTGCCGGAAGCTTCGGTATTTGTCGTACCCCAGAGTGCATTGGTTGCACGCCTGACCCAGGCAACCGCCGCCCTGCATGAAAAAGCCAAGAACGGTGAACGCATTCCGTCTTGTGTGAACTTTATTTCAGGCCCGAGCTCAACGGCTGATATTGAATTGATCAAGGTTGTCGGGGTTCATGGCCCGGTCTATGCCACTTATATCGTGATTAACGATATGTGATCAGATCGCAACTTCCCTGATCCCTGTTCATCCATAAAAGATGCGGCCGAAAGGTCGCATCTTTTGTGTTTCTGCCACCGTCACATTTAGCTATACCCAAACCACTTCAAGAGGCTGAAACAGACATCTTGAAGTGGTTTGGGTATATAATGCTGTCAGTTTCGAGGAGTAACTGTTTCCATGCCCCAAATTGATGATCTCGTCTTATTTACCCAAGTGATAGAACACGGCTCGTTCAGCAAAGTCGCTGAACTCAATAAGATCACAAAATCTGTTGTCAGCAAGCGTATCAGCAAACTCGAGTCAGAGCTCGGTGTCCAGCTCATCTACCGTACAACACGTAAACTGACCCTCACCGAGCCCGGTGAAATTTTATATCACCGTTCAAAAGATATTCGCCAGATCGCCCAGTCGGCATTTGATGCTGTCACGGGTTTCAGCGAAACCTTGTCCGGCCATATCCGGATGTCTGTCCCGACGATTTCAGGTGAATTATTACTGGCAGAAGCCGTCTCCGACTTTTGTCAAAAACATCCCGGCATGACCGTTGATATGTCGCTGGATAACCATTTCGTCGATCTCCTATCCGAAAATGTCGACTTGGTGATCCGTACCGGTTACCTCGAAGATTCCAGCCTTATTGCCCGCCATATCTTTAACTCACGCTGGATCATTTGTGCATCCCCACAATATATCGAGCAAAACGGCATCCCAATGACGCCAAAAGCGCTGCAGCATCACAACTGCCTCGGCTATAACCAGCAAAGTACCGGGCCGTTTGACTGGCAGTTTGTGCGCAATGGGGAACTCTATACCCTTAAAGTCGCTGGCAACTTTTCTTCAGACAATGCCGCCGCACTTCGCAAATCCACGCTGGCAGGTAATGGCCTATCCTACCTGCCAACGTGTTTGATCTATGACGATCTTCAGAAAGGGAATTTGATCGAGGTACTACCTGAGCATACTGGTAAAGTTGTCGGCATCTATGCTGTCTATCCTTATACCCGCAAGCCCGCCAAACGTATTCAGGCACTGATTGAGCATATCCGCGAGCGTTACCTGGAAATCAAAGATCGGTTTTAGCTTCATATCTTAAGGCCCTTACAGGCGCCTAAAAAAGAACCGGCAAGCTATTCGTTACCGGTTCTTTCATCAGCTATTCACTATCTAGAGGGCATGCAATTACTAGACACCCGATCGCTACGGTCGAATATGAGTAAACTCAACAGCCACTCTCTGGCGGTTTTGAAAATCATTTAAGCGCCCCTCCTCTATAACCTTGGCCGCCTCACCCCGAAAATAATAGGGCTGTAGTTCTCCATTGAAATCAGCAGGGAGGGCATAGTAAAGCCGTGCCACTTTGTTATGCCATGATTGTGCGCCCAGATAACCCACCAACGCATGTTCGAACTGATGGTACCCATTGCCCCAGTGAAATTGCTTGGTGGACTTGGGGTTTAACCCCACTCCCCCATATTGATGATCCACCCAGACATCAAAGTATTGATTCAGTGTAAAGTACAACTGCTCCGTTTTTATCCCCGGCTCCAGCATATTCAGCGTCAAGGCAGCCTGATCCAATTCCGCCCATTGCCAGGAAGAGATATACCAATTGTATTCACCGCTGCGCCAGGTGGGAATGGCGGGCATACCTTGCCACTCCTTGTACAAACCCTCTGATAAGAATGGTTTAGCCTGCTCCGAGGGCATCGTATAAGCCGCCCGATCCAGAGTCACCTTCATTCCTTTCTGGCCGAGCTGTTCCCATTCAGGCTGTTTCAGGTAGCGTCCCACCAGGTAGGTCATCCAGTACGCCTTAATGGTGTGCCCATAGTCATTATGACGGGCATCAAAGGTTTTTACTGCGGGATGGTGAATCGCGCCGTAAAAACGCTGTTCATCGGCGGCATGATATTGAGCCAGCATTTGCTCGGTTAGCCAGTAGAGATCCTCGCGCCATTTTTTCTGCTGCGCTTCAGGTAACAACGGCGTAACCAGTAACAGGTAGGCATTGATCTGATCCAGCTGTGCAACAAGCTCTTGCTGTTTGCGATATTGTTCGTCCCCGTCTTCAATCACCCACAGCAGTTGGTTGGTCGCTCTATCGCGGTATTTGCTGAAAATGAACTCTTGCTGCTCTATAAGCACTTGCTCAACGATAGGATCGCGGGTGAGGTAATAATAGAAGGCCAAGCCCACGATCGCATAGGCTTGATCTTGAGAAGTGCGTTGTTGCCACTTCAGGCCTGGCTTTCCGTTTTCCCGGAAACTGATCATCCCACCATTGCGCTGATCTTTAAGCTCTTCTAACAGAAAATCCACACCAGCCTTTGCCAGCCTCAGCGCTTCAACCTCACCTGTCAGATGGAAAAGTACCCCATAGGCATAAATTTGCCTCGACTTCATCCGGGTATAATCACGGGTAAAGTTGTTACTTATCCAAGATTGGTTAAGTTCATTGCAGGGCTTTTCAATGTTTAGCAATGAACCGTTATCACAGCGAAAGGTCGGGAAATTACCTATTGGCTTTCCTTTCGCTGTGTCCATCATCCAAAAGGGCCGTAAACCGCTTTCTACATGCTTGAGCCATTGCTCACCAGTCGGCAATGGATATTGCTCTGTAGAAGCCTGCACTACCGCTGTTTGAAAAACAAACAATATACTTAGAAAAGACAACAGCAACCGCTTGGGAATTTTTATACGAGCTTCCATGGTGAGCCTCTATAGTATCCACTAAAGTAGGCGGATAATATAATGACTTTGAATTGCACATTCTGTCTTCAAGATCACAGCACAACAGACCTTATACTTAATTCATCTCGATATGGTTACGCAGAGTTAAGTTAACAGCTACGAGATCTAAGATTCATGTTTTGCACCTTCTAGACCAATTGAAGGAAAAATATAGTCTACGAGCAGCTTAAAAGGATAATCCTCATCCTGTCCAATAAAAGCACCCGATGTCATTACAAAAACTAATTTTAAGTCTGGAATGATAAACATTTCCTGTCCACCAAAACCACGCATACCAGCAATTTTTAATCGCTTTCCATTTACTGTTATTTGCGGAAACCACCAATTATAACCATATTCAATCGTTTTGTTTGGCCAAAACTTTCCTTTGGGCTGCAAACTCTCTTCAGCCCAATTTTTTGAGAAAATCCGTTTGTCATTCCAAACGCCATTATTAAGGTATAACTGTCCTAATTTGGCTAAATCACGCGATCTTAAGTAAAGGCCGGATGACCCCAAATAATCACCGGTGTTCTCATGAGCAAACCAATCATAATTAGAAATTCCAAGCGGTTTAAATAAGGCCTGTTCGGCATATTCCCTTAGATCCATTTGAGCTATATTTTCAATCACACCACCAAGGAGTACACTCATTGCCCCTTGGTAGACAAACTGCTCTTCTGGTTCATACGCAACCCCTTTGTTAAGGATGTAAGCGTAAGGATCTGGAGATAGCCACATCCCCATTGCGTCACTCGGCCAAGCTCCCCACTCAGCCCAATCAAGGCCACTGTTGAAGTTCAGCGCATGTTTTAGCTGAATATGCTTTTTCTTATCAAGATCAGCAACATCTCTATCAGCAAAGTAATCAAACAAAGGCACATCGATACTCGGGATCATCTTTCTATATAGCAGGTTACCGATGAGTGTTGATGTGACTGTTTTAGTCACTGAACGCATCTGATGGTAAGTATCGGCCGATGGTGGAAAATAGACAGGCATTGGAGTCCCATCTTTGGCACTTCTTACCGGATAATACTGCTCAAACACAAGCTGCCCCTCACGTACAATAAGCAGCGACTGGACACGTTTGCTCTTTCTTCGCGTGACGTGATTATGCAGATCTATTAAGGTATTGGGATCAAAGCCAAGATCGGTTGGCGGACTGACCTTCCAATCACTCTGAGCAGAAGCCTGAGTCCAGTTAAAAGTACTCATATCTATTTTTGCTGGCCTCAATATGAGCCAGCCAATAACGAACACTGCTAATACGCTCAAAGGTACTATCAACAGCCATTTACGGGAATGATTTTCAATCATAATATACCTAGGTAGAATTGTGTTTTTTTGATTCTGATAAGCTGGGTACACAAAACAATAAGTACTGTGTATTGAGGATAATTTATTTTCGTATTTTTCTTAACACGGCTCTAAATAGCTCTCTTACAAAAATAACAAAACCTGACTCCGGATAAGAAGCGTTATATTCATCTAGCGCATAACTATAATTAGACTTGAATTTCTCATCAGCTTCTTTTTCGTTATCTGCATAAATATAATCATCTTCAACAACGAAGCCTTGCTGCATTAGCTGTTCTTTCTCCTTAATAACACTTTCAGAGTCTGAATTGAGAAAAGTATAATTTCTTCGTTTTGTATTTGGTTGGGTAAAAAACTGATATTTAGCCATAAGTTTCACAGCAACATCTGACAATGAATAACCATATAACGACACAGCTCAAATTTTTCCACAAGTTAAAAAGTCACAGTTCACAGCAGATATCAAATAATATGAATCAACAGCAACACTAACCTTTCATCACAGACAAAAAACATGAAACAAAGCGTGATAAACATCACAAAAACAACTGTGTTTTTATACAGTGCCTTTTGATTTGTATACTCTTTCAATACGCGAGCTAAGCTTCAATTCTCATGAAGCTGCATCCCTCACCAGCAACAGTCTTGCACTGTTTAACGACAACAATAGTGAAAGAGCGATACTCAATAATGGATTTCAATATGACCGTGACGAATGATTTAACATTAGCTATCTCACGAATTGAAAATGGACTTACGCCACCCGCAGATAGCCAACAAACGCCTACATGTAAATCATTTAGCCTTCAGGAGCGGATGAAACATCTTAATATCCCAGGAGTTAGTATCGCCGTTGTTAATGGTGGCAGGCTTGAATGGGCCCGGGGATATGGTCAGCTAGCAAAGGGAGAGAGTTCACCTGTGAGTACTGACTCACTCTTTCATGCATGCTCTATGAGTAAACTTGTCACCACAATAGCTGTGCTAAAACTGGTTCAAAACAATGTGTTAACTCTCGATGAGGACATCAATCTAAAACTGAATGGGTGGAAAATGCCAGATAATGCACTCACCCAGGAACACCCCGTCACTTTGCGCCACCTGCTAAGCCATCAAGGAGGTATCGTTGATCAAGATGGCTGCTTTGGTGTTTACCAAGCTGAAAACCCTTACCCTCAATTGCATGATATTCTACAAGGAAGATCAGAATACAATACCAAGCCTGTTCAAGTTGAATACTTACCAGCCAGTCAATTTTCATACTCTGACGCTGGTTTTTGTGTGATAGAACAGCTTATTATCGATAACACTGGGAAGTCACTTCAAGAGGCTGTAAAAGAACTAGTTTTTGATCCCTTAGGAATGAAAAACAGCTGCTTTCAACCTACTATTGAGTCTATGAATGCCCCTCATGTAGCGTTTGGACACAACAAGCAAGGCAACGTTGTCGACGAAAGAAGACCAATCTATCCCTACCCAGCCGCTGCAGGGGTATGGTCGACACCCTCCGATTTGAGCCTGCTAATCATCGAATTACACCGATCATTGGAAGGAACCGGAAAACTGCAGATTTCATCAAACCTCGTTCAAGATATGCTGACATCACAAGGTGTGACTGACTGGGCAGGATTAGGGGCATTCCTAGGGGGAGAAGAAGCGCAAACACGCATGATGTCATTAGGCTGGGGGGTTGGCTTCCAGTGTATGCTTATCGCTTATCCCTACCTCGGTGCCGGAGCTGTAGTAATGATGAATTCTGATCCGGGATGCCATCAGGACAAAGGGTTGATTGGTGAGTTAATCAGGTGCATCGAGCAAGAATATAATTGGAAGGCTTCCTAATCATCTTCAACAACAAATGATCAACATACACCGCCTGTTTGGCTACAGCTGCCCGCGTTACCGTGTGAACTGAATATGGAAACGAAGCTATCAATAATTATTGATAGCTTCGTTCGAGCATAACATTTCACAATTTGTTCTTATCAATTGTAGATATTGTCAAACCGTCGACTTTGTCAGGCTTTCTGCATAAAACCATTCTAAAATCTTAGTATCTTCAACTACTCAGTAACAAACCTCATGGCTCATTTTCGATGCTTTTTACTGGAGTTTTCTGGGGATTACTCAAGCTTAGATCACATACAGCCACACTTTTTTTGTTTAGCATTACTCGGATTCGAAACTTAAGACTTCGAATTCGAAAATAATGGACGATAAGCAGAGGGGCTAACACGTCCTACTACACAAATGATCCATCAATATAAGAACAATTAATCACACAATTTATCAGCGCTGCTGAGATAGGGAAAAACATGGCACGAGGGAACATGAAATCAATTCGGTATATATATCCACTTTATTTTACTTGCTTCATGCTCATTGTGGGGCTGGTAACCACACTTGGAATAACCTACTGGGTATCACCCAAATTAGTTGCAAACGAAGAAACCATCATAGAAGGCGTACTGCAAGCTCTTAATGATGAAATATCGATGGAATTAGAGCAAGTTCAAGCACAGCAGCGAGTGATCACCCAAACAATTCCACTTGTCTCTAGTGAACAAATTGACCAAATACTACCGGGTATGGTCGACCAATACGGCAACCGCAAAGTGTTTGGAGGGGGGATCTGGCCGCTTCCCGGGCAACGCCAGCAAGACATTGAGAAGTTCAGTACCTTTTTTCACCGTAATACCAATAACAAACTGATCGAGAATACCTACTGGAACTCTGCAGACTCGCTTAATTACTACGAGCAAGTTTGGTACAAAAATGGCCTCGCTGCGCCTGAAGGACAGTGTGCTTGGGCTCCGGCCTACAAAGATTCGGCCAGCACTGAAGCTAGGACAAACTGTGCGATGTCAATCTTCAAAAATGGTCAGCGCTACGGTGTGGCAACCATTGATCTCACTCTGGGCTTTTTCAACAACCTTGCAGCCGACAACGAGCAAGCGTTAAATGGAAATATTCTTATCATTGAATCGGATGGAAAAATACTCAACAACACACGGAGTATTAGCCGCCCGCTTGTCCTTGAAAACCTCTCATCAGTCATTCAGCTATCGCCTTTTGCAGCCAATGTTCACCGCTATCTCTCGCAAGTTAAAGAAGGTAATCCATTACAGATCAACTATGATAGTAACGGTATCGCTCATACCCTTTTCATGAATCGAATTTCTGGAACCCCATGGATAGTGGCTTTCAGTACTGAAACAGCCTTACTTGAAGTAACAACCCACTCTATTCTAGCAACCTTAGCTTCAATTCAATTGCCCATTGCCGCAGCCATTATCGTATTTTGCTTCATTGCCTTCTCGCGACTAACCCTGCGCCTTGAGTCCTTACGCAATAACATTGAGTCTTTATCATCAGGCGAGGCTGATTTAACCGCTGAGATCAATATTAATAAACATGACGAAGTAGGAGATATTGCAGTATCTGTTAACCACTTTATTATCTACTTGCGCAATATGATGGGCTCGGTGTCTAACGCCAGTGATCAGATTTCAGGTATTATCGATAAAGTTGAAAGCCAGAGTCGTACCAACCAAGATATTGTTGATCAACATGCTGATGAAACGGTACAGGTGATCACAGCAATAAATGAAATGGCTTCGACTGCAGAAGAAGTCGCCCGTAATGCAACTGACACTGCAACGGTCACTCACAATACCACTAGCTCTGCTGACCAATCGAAGCAGACCATCAACAAAGCCAGTGAAAGTGTTTCATTACTGATGGATCAAATTGAAACAGCATCGGCAAATGTCACGGACATGAACAAGGAAACTCAAAACATCAGCTCAGTCCTTAATGTTATTCGTGATATTGCGGAGCAAACAAATCTGCTGGCATTAAATGCAGCGATTGAAGCGGCACGGGCCGGTGAGCAAGGCCGAGGTTTTGCTGTCGTTGCCGATGAAGTTCGCGCACTCGCTGCACGTACCCAAAACAGCACCTCAGAAATCAATGAAATGCTAAGCCGTCTGCAAACCGGGGTCAATACTGTGGTCACAGCGATGGGCAGTACCAAGACCCGCTGTCAGGTCGTCGTTGATGATACGCAGCGCGTTAACGGAGGATTAGATGGAATGATTGGTGCCGTGAACAAGATCAATGATTTGAGTACCCACATTGCGACAGCAGCCGAAGAACAACATTCTGTGACAGAAGAAATTAATCAGAATATGAATCAAATTCAAAATATCATTAAGATGCTAACCGACAACGCTCAGCAAACCACCTCTTCTACCCACGATCTATCTACTGCTAACAAGCAACTCAGTGAACTTGTGAAGCAATTTAAGCTCAACTGATTAGAGATAGTGTTTACCCGTAATCAAAATAATTAGCAGCCTTTACCGGCTGCTAAATTTTAAGATTATGTGGATAGGGCTTGGGCAGTCCTCCCTACCCCTCAACCAGCTTCATCAACAAATGACCATCATACATCGCCTGCTTTACCAATGCCGCCCCCGGCATCGTGGCCTGAGTATAGAAACTACTCTGTTCAAGCACGAGATCCTGATTATAAACGGGTAAGGACTGAGTACGGATACATTCCATTATCGCCGGATAGAGCACACTTTTTGCGCGGTTAAATTCGCCGCCGATCAAAACTTTTTCGGGGTTAAACAAATTCACCATGATTGCAATGGCCTGTCCCAAATTATGCCCCAGCTCGACAATGACTTGCCTGGCCAGCGTATCGCCTTCAACAGCCGCATCACAAATCTTTTCTATCGTCAGAACTTTGCCATGAAGGACGGAAGGATGACCTTCCCGTAAACGCTGTTCGACCTGCTCAATGACAGCTTTTAGGCTTGCAACCGTTTCCAAGCAACCGTGGTTACCGCAGAAACAACGCTTACCATAGGGCTTAATCTGAATATGGCCTAATTCGCCGATATTACCGATTCGCCCCTGAAGCACTACATTATCCAGTATGATACCAGCCCCCACCCCATGATGGATGGAAACAAGGATAGAGTTGGCAACATCTCTTGAGTTACCAAACAGCTTCTCAGCCAGAGCCCAAGAGCGAGTATCATTACCGATAAAAACAGGTAATCCCGTGGCTTCATGGATAGCCGGGCCAAGCTCTAAGTTATGCACATCATAATGCGGCATTTGCAGCACGATGCCTTTATCGGCGTTCACCAACCCTGGCAGCGATACAGCAATCGCGGTGATCCGATCCAGCTCACTCACATGATTGGCAAAGAAAGTATTGATTTCAGTAAGCAGCTTACTGAGCACTGCATCCTGATGTAATACTTCAATATCTTGCCGTTCCTCAACCAGAATATCACCGCCGAGTTCATGCAAGGCTATCGTTAAATACCCCCGCCCAAGACGAATCGACAAAAACTGCCACCCTTCGTTCGCTGGCACTAGGCCTATGGCCGGACGGCCCCGGCTAGTTGATTCCTGATATTGGGTTTCCTTGATCAGGTGGGCATCAATCAGCTCGCGGGTGATCTTGGTGATACTAGCAGGGGCAAGCAAACTGCGTTTCGACAATTCTATTCGTGAAATAGGGCCGTACTGGTCAATAAGCTTGTAGACGCTGCCGGCATTATTTCTTTTAATATGATCGATGTGACCAGGCTGAGCGACATACATGCCAATACTCCAGACATTAAAAGTGAAAATAAACGTTACAGGATTAATTTTTTTACTTTGCGAACTAATTGTGAAGTCGAATCTTTCAAGGACGTGATACCCATCACGGCCAATGCTCAATTGTAGCCATTTTTTGTGCTGAGAAGAGGGGACAAGCCCCCTTTTTAGGCAGTTTTTTTACAACCGAAATTTAAGACATTGTTACTTATGGCCCGCTATTAACCTCACCAACATTTCATCACTGTATACTCACCTTTTTGAACATGCCATTTTTGACTAAAGACATCAGCAGAGAGTTTTGACATAATGTCCTGCTGCTATTTTGCAGATGATTTGTCACAGAAAAACATGTTCAATTCGCCACGAGGTTAGCGGTGTACAAAATTAACGAAGTCTTTGAAACCATTCAAGGTGAAGGTGTATTTACCGGCGTTCCTGCCATTTTTGTCCGTTTGCAGGTCTGCCCTGTCGGTTGCGCATGGTGTGATACCAAACAGACTTGGACAGCAGAGCCACAAGATTTTTCTTCTCTAGAAGAGATTATGGCGAAGAAAGCTGATTCACCGCTTTGGACCAACCTTGATGCTGATGGCGTTGTTAACTTATTAACCGAACAGGGCTATACCGCTAGGCATGTTGTGATCACAGGTGGTGAACCTTGTGTCTACGATCTAATTCCGCTAACTCAGTCTTTAGAAGAGGCTGGCTTTCGCTGCCAAATTGAAACCAGCGGTACATCCGAGGTCAAGGCAACGACCGATACCTGGGTCACCGTATCGCCCAAAATCAATATGAAAGCGAAACTTCCCGTCTTGCCTTCGGCCCTAGAGCGTGCGAACGAAATCAAACATCCTGTCGGTACCTCAAAAGACATTGAACAACTTGATGTTCTACTTGAAGGTATTGCGCTAAAGGCGGATGTCAGCATTGCCCTACAGCCGATCAGCCAGAAGCCTCGGGCTACCGAACTTTGTATCGATACCTGTGTAAAACGCAATTGGCGCCTGTCTATTCAGACACACAAATACCTCGCCATTGCCTAAATTCAAATCATCTCGAATCAAGCTGAACACCTTTAATATCAGCCGCTAATTTACAGCGGCTGATTTCATCGTGACAGCCTTCACTGCGACTGATTTCATTCTTACAAATTAGATCCTTGCTCAATCTGCAAGACAGTGCCGCTCCTTTAACACACCTAATTTCACCCAAATCTATACTGAGCGCAAAACATAATAAATGTTTGGGGACTTTTTTATGCGCGCTTATCTAGGATATTGCCTTGTCGCTGTCTGCTGCCTTGTTCTTTCTGCATGTGGCGGCGGAGGGAAAGACGAACCTGTAGCAGTAGGTGAAGCTGCTCCTGTATCAACTAAATTTACTGTTACTGTTGATACTCCCGCTGATTTATTAACAGCCAAAACCCACAGCTTTAGCCTTATCAATAAAGCATTTGCTGAAGCCCAGGCCGATCTCAATGAACAAAACTTCGCGGCCGTCTGGCTTGACGACAAAGGGAAGATATTTGAACAGATAGACATCACCAGCTGGAACAGCTTGGGCAATGGCACCTATGAACTAGAAGTTGGCACCAATATTCGTATCAATGCGGTATTGTTGGTCGACTTATCCCCGACTCCTGATACCACCATTACAATCGGCGACGCCCTTCCTTCTCACCTCTATATCACACCGTTAACTGAAGAGAGGATTGGCGTAGACTTGAAGTCAACCCTGGCTTATTACGCCTTAACCCAGCGCATATTGCTCGATGAGAGCTGGGGGGTTTTCGAAGAGGTTTTCTTCAATGCATCGCGTAGCAAAATCTTCCGATTCCAGCAGGATCTTAACGCTATCGCTGACGATCTCGAAGCCACTATACTTCCCAAAGTCGGCTTGCAGGGCATCAGACTCCGGGATTTACTGTCACTTTCAATCGTTCAGACCATGACTAAAGGCAGAATGGAGCGGTTTGTCACAGAGCAGGCCGCTGCAAAAGCCAACATCCAGTTAATATTAAATAACGGATACTGGGAAATCAGTACCTTCAGTTCTAATGACGGCAGTGGGATCCTTACTGAACAAACCTCCTATAGCGGACAAGAAACTGAACTTGGAGAAACCAGTGTTGAAGAATACCGTTGGGATAAAAATGGTGGTGAAGATATCTCGCTGACTGAGGTTTTCACCTATCTCAGTGACTCGACCGACTTTGGGTCTGACGATATTACCCATTTTGTTTTAACCTCGGAAGGTTGGGTTGGCCTATTTAACTACCTAAAAGTAGAAGTAGCAACATCAGCGACAATGCTGTTGACCGATGCGGCTTTGAGCAAAGACGATGAAGCTGGTATCACTATGGATGCCAAGGTTTATCCCCTGGCCAGCAAAAAAATCCATGACTTCCTTTCAAGCAAAGACAATCATTACATCACCCGTTACATTCAGGAAGATGCAACATTCCAAGAAGGCGCATTCGGGTTTTATTTCACCTGGCGGCCTGAAAGCGAAACTTACCTGTTGTGTGACAACCGAAACAACAATACGGCCACGGCCTGTAGGGTCTCTCCTGCCTCCCTGCCCAATAGCCCCTATCCCGAGCTAAGCGATGTGCTTACTTCCCCCGACTTAGCAGTGGTTGAAAGCACAGTCGAAAATATTAACGCGGTTAATGGATTCAAAATTGCAGACAACGTCGTTGTCGAACTGATAGAAGACAACGTCTTTACTGCCAGATATTGGGTCAATATTGCAGCCGATAGCTGGAGTGTACAGGAGGTAAGTGCATGGGCCCCCATTAACGCCTCCGGGCAAGCCATGTTCCGGTTTGATGTGCCAGATATCATCAAACAGCTGTCAGATAATTACCGCTTTGCTCACCAGAACCTATTTCTGGTCAAGGACCGCGATTTTGTCCATATCGGTGAAACCTTGCTCGATAAAGAAACATTCCATTACTCAGGTTTTGACGATAATGCCAAGCTGCAGATATTTGAAGCTGCAAGCCGAGATAACCTGCCCCCCTTTGGCGTCTGTAACTTTAGCAATATGTTCGGTGCCAACATGAGCAATTACCTCAATGCCGTGACAGAATGCGGGGGTGACGAACGTTTTACTACTCAATCCGTCAACGACTTCATCAATCAGCATTTGATACAAATCTCCGAGCAAGGGGACATTTCCACAACCATACTTCGTAGCAACAATAGCTGGGAGTCTTACAGCAATACAACTCTAGAGTCAGCCAATCGCCGATGGGCTCTGACTGAAGAGGGGTATTTGCAACTAACACCGAATACAGCCAATCCTGATGATTTCGATTATTGGGCGTTAACCAATTTGGATCGTGACAGGGGGATTCTGGCAGTCAAAGTGTACTCGGCAGACCCGGAAAATGGTAATAATCAGATCTCCACCTTGATGACCAAAGAGTATGCCCCCGATCAACTGGCAACCTGTACTGACCAAGACTCTGGGTGGGATCTGCCAACGACCAGCCCTATCACCGTAAAAACCCTAGCTCAGTATCAAAACCAAGCCTCACAATGTAATGAAACCTGGGAGCAACGGGTACCTCGTTTTACTGAGGCACTGTTAATTGGGCAAACTGGCAATACCAGTGACGACAAAGCCCTACGGTTTTCCGGTGACAGCTCGCGCTTCTTGCAACTCAGTGATGAGTTTATTGGTGACTTTTTCAAAGGTCGATACTTAGATTCTGACGGTTGTGGTTTTGACTTTGAAATTCTCTGGAAACTCGAAGAGGACGGCACGCTCTACTATGAAGCAGTCGACGGCTCAATGAATGAACGGATATCGATGACTGACACGGACGGTTTCCGCTTTGCTATCAAAGCATTCAACCACCAGACTCGTTGGCAGACTGATGAAACCTTACAATTCGGGGCTGAAGACGGCGAGGTATGGAGCGACATAGTATCTCTGGTCGATGCTACGAGTGTCCCTAATATTGTGTTAGAAACCCCAGCAGAGGGAGAAACTGCAGGTACAGTCCTCAATGATGGACTGGAATGTATCCTTCCTCCGCCTCCAACAGAACCGGAGCCTACACCATAAATCACCCTGCCACTGATTTAATACACAGTAATTTAAGCAAGTAAAAGCTCGAATCAGCGAGCTTTTACTTAATTTCCACGAAAATGCTGATACTTTCCAAATTCTGTTTTTTTTGTGATCCAAGTGTCACGTTCAACTTCACAATAACCAGAGCTACACTATTTTTTAACAATCGTAGCAATTACACTATGCGCATATAAAACTATAAAAAATAACAGACTGAACTGTTATCTGAACCAACCAAAGTCGTTCTTCATCCAGATCAGAATCAAAGCAATTAAAGTCGTCGTTGCGTAGCTGCTGTATTTGGCAAAAAGAAAGGTCAGGGGCGGAATCTATTCAGTTTGCGACGAAATGCCCTACAAAAGAGATCATGGAAGATGCGCTTAACAATTGCTCACAAACTCCTCTTAACGCTTTTTATTGTATTTACCGTCGTGCTGATCACGTCATTAGCCTATGAGTCACGCCAGCAGAAGGCTCTGCTCGAGTCCGTAATTAGCGAGCAGACATTAGATAAAGCGGGTAACTACTTTGACAGCCTGAATATGATGATGCTGACAGGCACCATGGCCCAGCGGGAAACCTTGCGCGATAAAGTGCTCTCCCACAACGGGATAGAAAACGTCCGTGTTATTCGCAGCCCGGCGGTGACAAATATATTTGGTCCCGGCCTGAAAGATCAGGCACCTGTTGATGAATTTGACCAGCGCGCCCTTAAAGGCGAGCGGATCACCGAAACGATCAATACCAATAACGGCCAAACCCTGCTTGTTGCCCTGCCAATGAAGGCCAGCGCCAATTACCGTGGCACTAACTGCCTGCAGTGCCATATTGTGCCAGAGGGGGAAGTATTAGGAGTGGTAAGGTTGGAATATAACCTCGTCCCACTCTATCAGCGCGTCAACGAACAACTCCTGGTTGCCGGCGGGATCATGGCAGCCATTGCAGCTACCGGTTTCCTTTTCTCACTCACCTTGATCCGTCGAATGATCGTTCGCCCGCTGCGCCGGGTGTCGGACTACATGAAGCAAACCAGCATCAATAAAGATTTAAGTAGCCGCCTGAACGAAACCCGTACCGATGAAATCGGCGAGTTATGCCACAGCTACGATCAACTGCTCGATAATTTCTCAGCCAGTCTGCAGCAGGTACAAAATACCTCAGAATCGCTGACACAGCAGGCCAACCAGTTAATCAAGGTGTCGGCAGACACGACCACTGCCGCTGATAGCCAGCGTAACGAAACGTCTGAAATGTTCACGGCTATCGATGACATGCAGCATCAGCAGCATGATGTCGAGCAACGGACCACAGAGGCCGCCACACTAAGCCAAAATGCCTCCCAGTCAGCCATTCTAGGTACCCAACTGGCTAGTGAAGCAGGCAATGACATAAAACTCTTGGTAACCGATATTGAAAACGTCAAACACCGTATCGATAACCTCAATGAGCAAAGCCAGCAAGTCGCCAGTATATTGGACGTGATCCGTGCAATCGCAGAGCAAACTAACCTGCTGGCTTTAAATGCTGCCATCGAAGCGGCTCGAGCCGGAGAACAAGGTCGTGGCTTTGCCGTTGTTGCTGAAGAGGTGCGCAATCTGGCCAACCGCACCCATCAGGCAACTGGCGATATCCAGTCAATTATCGAGGCGCTGCACAATGATTGTGAAGCCTCCGCCAGTGCTGTTGAAAATACCTGCCAGACGGCCTATAGCAAAATGGCGACCATCGAACAGCTTTCTCAGGCTTTGTCTGAAATAGGTGGCGGTATTCAAGTGGTTAATAACCACGCGAATGACATCCAGCAACAAAGTACCACGCAAGCCAATATGGTCGATTCCATCAGAACAAAAGTCGAAACCATCACCAGTCATGCAGACGATACCTCCGCCCATGCACTACAATCTCGTGAGATTAGTGTAAATCTTGAACAGTTGGTAGAACAACTAGAGCGATTACTTCATCAATTTACCCTTTCAAGTGATAACAAAGCTTGATGCTTGACGTAAGACAGGTAATATTGCTCTTTCGGACTGTATCTTTAAGCACAGATCTAAAAGTGCCTTAACGGAGAATAATTTAAACATGACTTACGCGCCTGTAACAGACGTACTAAGCGGAAAGCTAGCAGTAGACACTGAAGTCACTGTTCGTGGCTGGATCCGCTCACGTCGTGATTCCAAAGCTGGGATCTCTTTTCTTGCCATTTATGACGGCTCTTGTTTCGACCCGATTCAGGCCGTGGTCCCTAATGAGTTAAATAATTACCAGGAAGAAGTACTTAAACTGACGACTGGTTGCTCTGTTGAGGTCACAGGCAAGATTGTTGAATCACCAGCAAAAGGTCAGGATTTTGAACTAGCAGCGACTGAAGTAAAAGTTGTTGGCTGGGTTGAAGATGCTGATACTTACCCAATGGCGAAAACTCGTCACTCTATCGAATACCTTCGTGAAGTAGCTCACCTGCGCCCACGAACCAACGTGATCGGTGCGGTTGCACGTGTTCGTAACTGTCTATCTCAGGCAATTCATCGCTTCTACCACGAGCAAGGTTACTTCTGGATGTCTGCACCACTGATCACAGCATCTGACTGTGAAGGTGCCGGTGAAATGTTCCGCGTATCAACGTTAGATCTGGTGAACACACCAATGACTGACGCTGGCGAAGTTGACTTTGATAAAGACTTCTTCGGTAAAGAGACGTTCCTGACAGTATCAGGTCAGTTGAATGCTGAAACTTACGCTTGTGCCCTAAGCAAAGTGTACACATTCGGCCCAACGTTCCGTGCTGAAAACTCAAATACCAGCCGCCACCTAGCTGAATTCTGGATGGTAGAGCCTGAAGTTGCTTTCGCAGAACTTGACGATGTGGCAAAACTGGCTGAAGACATGCTGAAGTATGTGTTCAAAGCCGTTCTTGAAGAGCGCCGCGACGATCTTGAGTTCTTTGCCCAGCGCATCAACAAAGAAGCGATCACTCGTCTTGAGCAGTTTGTAGATTCTGACTTTGCTCAGGTTGACTACACTGACGCTATCGAAATCCTAAAAGCTTCTGGTCGTGACTTCGAGTTCGACGTTGAGTGGGGTATCGATATGTCTTCTGAGCACGAGCGCTACCTTGCTGAAGAACACTTCAAAGCACCAGTTGTAGTTAAAAACTACCCGAAAGACATCAAAGCGTTCTACATGCGTATGAACGATGATGGCAAGACTGTTGCGGCGATGGATGTTCTAGCACCAGGCATCGGTGAAATCATCGGTGGTTCTCAGCGTGAAGAGCGTTTAGAGCTTCTAGACAAGCGTATTGAAGAGATGGGTATCGACCCTACTCACCTAGACTGGTACCGCGACCTACGTCGTTACGGCACCGTGCCTCACTCAGGCTTCGGTCTGGGCTTTGAGCGTCTGGTAACTTATGTAACTGGTATGGCTAACATCCGTGATGTGATCCCATTCCCACGTGCACCGCGTTCTGCTAACTTCTAATCTGAAGTTACCCTGAATATGAAAGGCTACCCTCGGGTAGCCTTTTTTTGTTTATATCAAGATTGATATTACTCTGCTTCACCCTGCTCCTGAGGGCGGAAGCGTTGCTGCACGCCTAACAGGAAATTACGTAAAATCTGATCTTTACACTCACGGTAGTGCTTATTGTCCGGCTTTCTGAAAAAAGCACTCAACTCATGCTTACTCATATCGAAATCGACAGATTTCATAATATCGAGCACATCTTCAGCCTTTAAATTCAATGCAATACGTAGCTTCATGAAAATCATGTTATTGGTAAGACGTGACTCAGGCTCAGGCTGTACGCCTTCCTTCTTGCCGCGCTTTGTATTAATCAGGCCATTCAGAAAAATTGCGAGCTCACGATCAGTACATTTTTTAAAAGCCGCATCATCTTCTTTCTTCAACCAATCGCTAACTTGCTCACGTGTTACCTCATGGTCAGCAGCAGCAAAAACACTGATCATCGCCGAATCATTAAAATCAAAGGTATAGCGAATACGTCGCAAGATGTCGTTGTTGAGCACAGTAAATCCTAGTAAATAAGTGCAGCATTGCCGAAATGACGTGCTGCGAAGTTGTCTCCTATTTTACCAGATATATCGTCCATTAGTTTACAAACGCTGATTTAAAGCTGGTATAGTGGCCACCTTTCACAGATCACGCGAAGAAACAACGTACATGAAAACTCAACCCAATAACCCGCTGCATGGCATTACCCTGCAAACCCTACTCGGCGAGCTGGTTGATCACTATGGCTGGGAAGAACTTGGCAGACGGGTCAATATCCGCTGCTTTAACAGCGAACCAAGCATAAAATCGAGCCTTAAGTTTCTCCGCCGTACTGAATGGGCAAGAAAGGAAGTTGAACAGCTGTATCTTGATACCTTCTTTATCTAACTCTCCAATGCGGTCAGTGCATTTATTGAAAAGTCCCCTACTCGCGTTAACTAAGAACAAAAAAGGCCAGCACTGATAGTGCTGGCCTCATCATTGTTCAAGACTGAATCAAACAGTCACAGGCTGAGCGGATGCTTGCTCACCGGCTTGGTTCGGCTCGTCTTCATCTTTGACCATGAACACCATCAGGCCGGCAAAGACCATTGATGCCCCGCCAAGCACTATTGCCATCATGGTATCGCCATCAAAAGCCCAACGGGTGAAGAAACCTAAAATACCCGCTGCCAAAATCTGCGGTAGCACAATGAAGAAATTGAATACCCCCATATAGAAGCCCATCTTCTTCGCTGGCAGCGCGCCGGCCAAAATAGCATAAGGCATACACAGGATACTGGCCCATGCCAAACCAATGCCCACCATATTTAGCATCAGCATTGATGGCGTTTCGATCAGTGAAATAGAGGCTAGGCTCAGGCCACCGATGATCAGGCTCAAGCTATGGACAAACTTCCGGCTGGTGCGCTGGGCAAGCCAGGGCAATGCAAATGCTGCGAGCGCTGAGATGCCATTGTAGGCTGCAAAGCATAATCCAACCCAGTCAGCCCCTTCGTTATACAACGCAGAGCTGGTATCAGAGGCACCGAATATGTGTGATGTGACTGCCGAAGTGGTATAAATCCACATCGCAAATAGAGCAAACCAAGAGAAAAACTGGACCACGGCAAGTTGTACCATTGTCTTTGGCATCGCTTTGATGTCGGTGATGATCTCTTTCAAACTGGCTTTTTCTTCTGGCTCAAACGACTCATTGTTAAACTTAGCCAGCTCTTGCGGTGAATACTCCTTGGTACGGAGCACTGTCCATAGGATCGAACCAATGAACACAACCGCGCCGCAGATAAAGGAAATTTTTACAGATGGCGGGACCTCTCCGGCAGGCGCTGTATTTGCCACGCCAAACACATTGCTCAGCAGGTAAGGCATGGCAGAGGCGACAACCGATCCTACACCAATAAAGAAGGTTTGTACCGCAAAGCCCTGGGTACGCTGCTCGGATGGCAGGTTGTCAGCGACCAACGCGCGAAAAGGCTCCATTGAAATGTTTATCGATGCGTCAAGGATCCACAGCATACCTGCAGCCACCCATAAATAGGGGGAATAAGGCATAACAATCAGAGCGAGCGATGATGCAATCGCACCAAACAAAAAGTAAGGACGGCGACGGCCTAGGCCTGTCCAGGTGCGGTCACTAAAATAACCGATAATAGGTTGCACTAGTAAACCTGTTAGAGGTGCTGCAATCCATAAGACAGGGATTTGATCAATACTTGCTCCCAAGGTTTCAAAAATCCGGCTGACATTGGCATTTTGTAGACCAAAGCCAAACTGAATCCCCATGAACCCAAAGCTCATATTCCATATTTGCCAAAACGAAAGGCGTGGCTTTTCCATTGATATATCCCCGATATATACCACCGTAACCTGAAATTCTGCGGCTACTGTGGCAATTTTCCAACCTTCGGCCGAATATGATGAAGACTGCAATAATCGTAATTTGGCATGTTTATCGCTTGGGTGAAATTAAAGCAGGATTTTTATACCCTTTAGAATCATAAACAGACCGGATTCATCATATTTGACCGTTTTCCATCGGGGAGTGATCCTATGTGAAGCTCACCCCTACCATCTGTGATCAGTTTCACACCAACAAATTCCCACATGCGGAAATCTTGTAAAATTACCACTTTTTATGTTTTTAATACGAAAATAAGCCCAAAAAGTATATATTTACACCTTCTTGGGTGATTTTTTGTCGTAATTTTATTGCAAAATTAATTACTGATTAATGTGGAAGCCAGGTGCGAGTTAAGCAAAAGCTATAACTATGAGCGGCTTTGAAAAAATCTTTCATGAAATTGTTGCATTTTGTTGTCAATAGTTGCTTACAAAGGGTATAAATAAGGTTATGACCGTTTGTTTTTATCAGCATGGATGACCACAATGTTTGAGAAAATTACTGCTGCACCTGCCGACCCAATTTTAGGCCTGACTGAAGAGTTCAAAAAAGACACCCGCCCAGAGAAAATTAACCTGGGTGTCGGTATCTATAAGGACGAGTCAGGCAATACCCCTGTTCTGGCAACGGTAAAAAAAGCAGAAGCCATTTTACTGGAAAAAGAGACCACTAAATCTTACCTGAGTATCCCGGGTACAGCAGAGTATGGTTTAGCTGTTCAGCAGTTACTTTTCGGTGCAGATGCATCAATTATTTCAGACAAACGCGCACAAACAGCCCAGGCACCTGGTGGTACCGGTGCCCTGCGTGTCGCTGCCGAGTTTATCAAGCGTCAGCTTGGCGATGTGAAAGTGTGGATCAGCAACCCAACATGGGCAAACCACATGGGTGTATTTAAGGCGGCTGGTTTGGAAACCGCACAATACGCTTACTACAATGCTGAAACCAAAGACATGGATTTTGACGCAGCGCTGGTTGATTTGGCTAATGCCACCCCTGGCGATATTGTCCTGCTTCACGGCTGCTGCCACAACCCAACGGGTATCGACCCAGATGCTGAACAGTGGCAGAAGCTGGCAGAATTGTGTGTTGAGAAGCAACTGCTACCAATGTTCGACTTTGCCTACCAGGGCTTTGCCAAAGGCGTCGAGGAAGATGCACAAGGCCTGCGAATTTTCGCCGCTCAGTGTAAAGAACTGCTTGTTGCGAGCTCATTCTCCAAAAACTTCGGTTTGTATAACGAACGTGTTGGTGCATTTACCCTGGTTGCTGAAAACACCGAGCTGGCAGTGACGGCCTTTAGCCAAGTGAAGAGCATTGCCCGTGTTATTTACTCGAACCCTCCTGCACACGGCGCTGCCATCGTCACTGAAATCCTAAACAATGCCGAACTGCGTGCAGAGTGGGAGCAGGAAGTGGCTGACATGCGTGACCGTATTCAGGAAATGCGTACTCTGTTTGTGCAGACACTCAAAGATCTCGGTGTAGAAGCCGACTTCAGCTTCATTGAACGCCAGAACGGTATGTTCTCTTTCTCTGGCCTGAATAAAGATCAGGTTAACCGCCTAAAAGAAGAGTTTGGTATCTACATTGTTGGCTCTGGCCGTATCAGTGTTGCTGGCATGACAAAAACTAACATGCCACCGCTATGTAAAGGCATTGCAGCAGTACTATAAGCAAAACTCGCACTGTAAAAACAAAAAGGGCGCTCTCAGCGCCCTTTTTAATTCACAGCAAAGACAGTTTCAAGCATGTCTTAAATTTAGTCACTCACAGATTAAATTTGAGGCTTACTTATCTTTATCCTTGCCTTTTGCTTTCTCCCTAAGCCGCTTTGTTTCTTCAGCCAGATTTATCGAGGGGCAGGACATTGCAAAAAAGCTCCCTCTCATATTGGTGTTCTAACTGCTCTCGCCAGGGCTTGTTAGAAACAGGGACCAAATAGAAGGTTTCTCTTGAAGTATCAGTAACAAAAGCCATTCCATGCTGCATCAGCTCATAATGGATATCATGGACAAATCCCAGAGAGAAGCTCTGCCTGCCCGTTAACTGATTGATATCTTCGCGCGTTAAACATACCCCTTGATCTTCATCAGCAAAGCGATTGCGGAGCCAGTCAGAAAACTCTCTAGCACTTATCATTGTCATAAAAAATCGCCTCCGAGTATCTATTTCCCTGAAAAGTTTACTCCGTTATAAGTAAGTTATAGCAGAGCTCCGGAATATCGACAGCGTCAAAGTAAATTTATCAATAAAATCAAGTGCCAATAGAAGTCGCTTAACCACTAATGATGGAGAAGGCAGAGTACTAATTGAAAGCCAGGAAAGATTGGAGCTAACAATGTCTTAGAAATAAACAACGTGGTCTGAGAAATTGAACAATTTAGAGGGGAGAGACAGAGGGACACCCGTTCCTGCTACAACAGGAACGGGCTCAGCAGAGATTAAAGTGCTTTATAAAGCACTTTGTTACCTGCTAATTGGACGCGCTCAACCAGGCCTTCTTCAGCCAGTTTTTTCAGCGCACCAGTTGCCCATGAAGCTGCTTTTGCATCTTCCTGGCCAGCTTGAAGACCGATACCCTTAGGGTTGATGCCTTCTACGTTTTTAACAACAATATCCAGCACTGCCTGCTGTTTTGGAGTTAAAGACACTTGAGCCGCAGCCGGTGCTACCGCTTCAACTGGCTTTTGCTCTTCAACAGATTTTGCCGCTGGGGCAGCTTTTACTGTTTCTGCAGTTGGTGCTTTTTTCACAGCAACTTTTGCTGCTGGTTTTGCTACTGCTACAGTTGCTTTTACGCGCTTTTGCAGCTTAAGCTGAACTTTACGTTTGTGAGAGATTCTCATTAAATTTCCTACTCCGTTGCACTACTTTCAGTCACCACCATATACCAATCAGATAATTACTGAGTTTGGTATTTCCAGCGGGAAAAAGTAAGCGCGTGTTATACCAAGTCTGTTAGAGAAATGCCAGCAAACGGTCATTTAACCCGCAACAAAACATGATATTACTCAAAAATGAGCGCTGGCTTCTCATTTTTGACAAATATTTGCTGCTCAAAAATGTACCGAATATCAAGTGATAACCCGTAACTGAGAGGGTATTTGCGGCAAATAGGTCTAATTATGACGACTTCAGTAAAATGACACACAATAATATGCATTAAAACGCACAAGGCTGTATTGCCTAAGTTTCAGCCATAATTAATAGAGATAGCAATGAAGGAGAATGGCTTGGAGACACGCTATATTAAGCCACTGACAGCAAAGCCCGGGGGCTTGCTGTTGATATTCAGCCTGGTTGCATTTATTGCCCTTGGCCTGGCTGTATTCCTATTCCCGGCAGTGAATTCCGCTGCTGTGGCAATCCTGTTGCTGGCGGCATTCACCATGCTGATCATTGGGATAAAACAAGCACAGGAGCCAGAGCTTTCTTTTACTCTGACCTTTATGCACATTCAGTTCCACTGCTCCAGCGGCGGCTGGCTCGCTCGCTGGAAGAACATTTCCGAAATTGGCCAGGCAACGATTTCATACCAAGGCTGGTATCAACCTTTACCCTGGGTTGGGATAAGGCTAAAGGACTATGAAGAGTTCCTCGACTCAATCTGCCCTCGCATCGCCAGCAGGATCCTGATAGAGCAGCGAGCCCTGCTGCTCCTCGCTTACAAGCGGGTGGAGAATCCCCCACATAAAATCGAAGATATGCTATTTGATGACAGGCATTACATCACCCAGAATGGGAAAACATTCAAGGGATTGCTCGCCATGCTAGCCAACCGCATGAAATATAACCGAGAATTTCTTGGGTTTGATTTTTTTATCTCTGAAGATCTGCTTGACCGTTCAACAGATGAGTTTGTTGGCCTTACCCGGCGTTACCTGGCAGCCTCATAGCAGCTCTCCTCGTGGGCTTCAGTTGCCTGGGCTTTCAAAAATGGTAATAACAATAAACCAACTACAGCCGCGGCAGAAGATATCACCGTAAAAAAGCCGGCCCAGTGGTAATACTCCATAACCAGAGCCAGTGGATAGCCTGCCAGTGCGGCCCCCATATAAGCAAATAACCCCACAAACCCTGTTGCGGCTCCAGCTGAATCTTTATGAGAGCACTCTGCCGCTGCCATACCAATTAACATTTGCGGCCCAAAAACAAAGAAACCAATAGCAAAAAAGCATCCCGCCTGCAAAACAAAGCCCGTCATCGGCATAAGCCACAGCGCTGCCACCGAAAGGAAGATACCAATAGAGAAGATCAAATTCATTGGTCCACGGTTGCCGCCAAATAGCTTATCGGACCCCCAACCTGCAACTAGAGAGCCTACAAAGCCCCCCACCTCAAACAGCGACAATGCCGTATTGGCGGTGATCAAACCATAGCCATGCTGTTCAGTAAGGTACAGATTTCCCCAGTCGTTAATTGCTGTTCGTACGATATAAACCAATACATAGCTAAACGCCAACAACCAGATATATTTATTGCCCAATACGTACTTGTTTAAAATGGCGCTATGGCTCAAGCCTAGCCCTTCACTCTCATGTGCCAGCTCCAGCCGATCCCTACGCCAACGACCGACCGTTGGCAGGCCTAGCGTGCTCGGTTTATCCCTTAGACGCCAGCACAGCACCAGGCCAACGATCACCGCGATCAAGCCGGGGACAATAAACCCATAACGCCAGCTATAGTGAAGGGTCAGGTAGCCCACCAATAACGGGATCAATGCTCCACCCACATTGTGGGCCGTATTCCACAGTGACCACCAAAACCCACGCTCCGAACGTGAATACCAAGTCGTCATCAGCTTAGAGCACGGCGGCCACCCCCAGCCCTGAAACCATGCGTTCAGCACCCATAAGCTTGTCAGTACCAATAAAGAACTCGAAAAGCCAAACAGGATATTCACCACTCCTGTCGCAATAAGACCAAGCCCCATGAAGTAACGCGGATTAGAGCGGTCGGAAATGATCCCGGAGAGAAATTTAGAACAGCCGTAAGTGATATAGAACATCGTGCCCATCATGCCAATGTCCGCTTTATCCAACCCCAGATCAGCGATCATCGCCGGCATTGCATAGTTAAAGCTTTTGCGGGTGAGATAGAACACCGCATAGCCGATGTACATGGTAAACATAATGTGAAACCGCCAGTAGCGGTACATTTCATCGACCTGTTCGGCCTCGGTGACAACAACAGTCGACGGTGGGGATTTCAAATAACCAAGCATCAATCAATACTCTTTGTTTAGCCAGAAGCCCACTTATAACGCAGGCAGGATCACCCGAAGCTCAGTACCCTTCCCTTCGCCCTGGGTCTGGCTACTAAGCGTAAATGTGCCTCCCAAGGCCTGAACCCGCTCGCGCATCCCGCGTAAACCAAGCCCCTGCAGGGTATGCTCTGGCTTGAAGCCGATGCCGTTGTCTTTTACCACCAGCTCAACCTCATCCCTAACACGCACGCAGATACTCACTTGTGATGCACTGGCATACTTCACTACATTATTCAGCGCTTCCTGGCAGATCCGGTATAACGTCACGCTCATGGTATCACTGAGATCCGCCAGCTCTTGCCCATCATGATGCCAGGCAATATAAGTCTCAATTCCCTGGCTTTCACACTCCAGCTCCCGCACCAGCTGATGGACAGCCTCTTCTAGCCCGAGATCATCGAGTGACTTGGGCCTTAGCTGGGTTAGCAACCCTTTGGTCGTGTCATAAATGTTCAGCGACAGCCCCTCTATCGTCGAGGCACAATTTTTTCCCATCGGCGTGTTTTCGACTCGCTGAATGATCGAGGCCTGGGTACGGATAGCCGTAATGTTCTGGCCAATTTCATCGTGCAGCTCACGGGCAACCTCACGGCGTACCGACTCTTCGGCAGTTACCAGCTGACGGGAAAGGCTATGGTTGCGAACCAATTCATGACGTAGCTTCTGGTTCAGCTCCCGCTGGCGCTGTATCCCCATCCCCAACAGAATGCCTGTTAGGCTCTGGGCTGACAACGATAGCAAGAGATCGGTAATTTCAAGGTTACTGCCCCCGGTACGGGCGGCAATCAGGGCCACACTGTTTAGCAAAGTACCCAGTAAGGCCCCTTGCCAGCCATAACGAAAGGCAAGAAGAATGATGGGTATGGCAAGACAAAAAGGCGCAAAACGGCGCATTTCATCAGGTAGGCCGAGCTGGATGGCAATACTGATAATAAACAGCGAGGCATAGAGCACTACATGCCGGCTGCGCAGCTCAACAGGACGGGAGACCAAGTTAACGGTAAGTGGGATCCATGCCTTCTGAAACAGATAGCTCCAGATCAGATAGCAGCTCGGCACCAGCATTAGCCCGCCGGTAATACTGACCAGCAGCACCATCAGGCTATGGCCGCTAGCCAAGCCGACAACGAAAGTATTGATGAGTGCTGTCATACCAATTACCGCCCCCATCACACACAGCCTGCGCCACTGAGAGCCATAATAATATTGCTGTGCCAGCCACAAAACTGGCAGGCTGAGCAAGCTAGCCGCGAGCACCGAAACCCACTGCGGCTGTTCCAGCAGCACTGCCAGTGACACCATCAACCACCATTCGGCACCATACACCGCAGCCCAATAGGCTTTCGGCGTATGGAGCGATACCCCCAGCCGCATTGCAAACGGGAAAAACAATACCGCCAGCTCAGGATCAAGCGTGAAATACGAAGCAATGATCCACAGGCAGAACCAGCAGCAGGATATCAGCAGCCAGCTACACAGGGAGGTAATAGCAAAATTGCGCATCAAAGCGCCTCAGACGCAAAGCACTTTGCCAGCTCGACATTATTTTTCACATTCAGTTTATCCATCGCATTTGCACGGTGGACATGAACAGTTTTATGGCTTAGGCCAAGTTTGGCAGCCACCGATTTGACATCTAAACCCAATGCCAGCATCTCGCCAATTTGGCGCTCTCGCTTGGTAAGCTTGGTCAGCGATTTGGCTCCCCGGTCCGGAGAAGCCAGTTTTAATGCAATGTCCGGTGTCAGGTAGCAACCTCCCGTGGCTGCTGTGCGTACCGCCTGTATCAGTTCATCTGGACTGCAACGCTTACTCAGATAACCCCGAGCACCAGACTCCAGGGATTTCTCAACAATCGCCACCGAGTCATGGACACTCAACATGATACAGGCCATCCCTTCAGGCATATCGGCCAACAAGGATAAACCGCTCTCATCAGGCATAGAGATATCCAGTATACAAACATTCGCCTGGCTACCCGGTATGCCCTGCCGGGCTTCTTGCGCAGAGCCAAACTCTCCGACAACGTCAATATCCATCTCTAGAGAAAGGAGTTGTGCAAACCCCGAACGAACAATGATGTGATCATCTACCAGTACGACTTTGATCATCTAGAAACACCCAGTCAGAGCAAAAAAGAGGCATAAACTACATCCATCCGCCTTGTCAGGCAAGGCTGAAAAATTAAATGCCAAAATTCATAGCGTAGCGAGTGGCAGGAAACGGTAAAGCCAGCGCTCCACGCGTTATTTCCTGCGTTTGCGAATACAAAAAAACCACCCCGCGGGGTGGTTTAGTATCAAAGCCAGCTTACGCCAATTCCAGCTCAGCCTGTTTCTGCAAACGTTTTTCGCGGCGGATTTTTTTCTCTTCAGCTATCGCGACGAAGAACAGCAAACCAATACAGACCGCAGCAGAGGTATCTAATGCTGCAAATGTGCCTTTCCAGCCTGTCAGGCCAAAGATTGGCGTGCCATCGGCAATCATACCCAAGCCTAGCTTGGCAAAACTGTCACCAATCAGGTAGGCAAATGTCCCTTTGATGCCGTCGGCAACACTGATTGCTTTTTTCGGTACGAAGCCAACGGCAGCAACACCGATCAACAGTTGAGGGCCAAAGACCAGGAAACCAAGAACGAATAGCGAGCCCAGGTACATGTATTCATTGGTTGCCGTCTGATAAAACTCAAGGGCAAAAATAATCAGGACCAGCGACACACAGGCAACAATTGCTCGACGGCCATTGGCCAGGTCAGACAGGTAGCCCCACATCAATGTCCCAACCAGAGCACCAACCTCAAACAGTGTGAAGCCCTGAATTGCCGTCTCTTTTGACAAGCCCAGTTCCTGATAGGCGTAAACGGTTGACCACTGGTCAATACCGATACGAACGATATATAGGAAGATATTGGCAAAACACAGCAGCCAGATGATTTTGTTTTTTAGCACGTATTCCATGAAAATTTCGCGCTTGGTCATCTGGTTTTCTTCGGCGCTGACATCTTCTTCGCTGATCTCTTCACCAAACAGCTCTTCCGCTTTACCCAGGCCGTAAGCTTCCGGTGAATCACTACCAAAGCGCAGGCCGATAAAACCAACCACCAATGCAATAATCGACGGGAAGATAAACATGCCGATCACGTGGCCGTCAAACAGATAGTTTGCACCGAACAGGGCAACACCCGCCGCACCAGCACCACCGACGTTGTGTGACATATTCCACAGGCCAAGGTATGTGCCGCGCTTATTACGAGGCGTCCACTTGGTAATCGTGGAATAACTTGACGGGCCACCGGTACTCTGGAAGAAACCGCTCAAGCCATAAAAAGCAATCATCAGGAACAAGCTAATCCCTGAGCCACCCATGCTGACACTAAAGCCCAACATCGCAATACCTGACAGGATCAACATGAAAGGAAGAAACTGTTTGGTATTTTTCCCGTCGGCATAATAAGAAACGGCTGTTTTACCGATACCGTAAGTAATGGAGAAGCCCAAGCCAATCAGACCCAGCTCTGTCATCGACAGGCCGTAAGTCGAAATCATATCGTTCTGGGCAACATTAAAGTTTTTACGGATCAGATACATGGTCATGTAGCCAATAAATACAACCAGATATGATTGCAGAAATGGCTTAAACCACATTTTGCGGCGCTCTTCTACAGGCAGGTCGAGAGTTGGTTTTCTGACCTGGTCCAACAATTTAAACATGTGAAATCCTCAACAGATTTACTTGAAAATAAGCCTGCTTACTAAATACTGGGCGGTTCCGGTACGGTTCCGGAATGGTTCCGGTAAGTCACGCAGCATTCAGTAAGCAGACTCGCTGGATATCATCGGGAGCAAGATGAATAGTTATATGTCCAGGTCATGCCTTCTATAAGCCGCGCATGCGTTCGTGACGAGCATGGCTATTGATTGAAGACATGATGATGGCTAACCCGATTGGTTGAGGATTCTAAAGACGGCCAGCTTTGCTGGCTTGAGAAGGTGGCCTAAAACAATTAGGAAAGATTCCTAGTTTTACTAGAACAGTCGGAAAAGCGTGAAAGTAGTCACACTATTATTATGGGGAAGCGGGAAGCGGGAAGCGGGAAGCGGGAAGCGGGAAGCGGGAAGCGGGAAGCGGGAAGATTGTAAAAACAAAAAAACGAGAGTCAACAACAACTCTCGCTCTTTCCCGCTTCACGGAGCGAAGCGTAACTCGCTTCCAAGGCGAAGCCTTAATACACCGGCATTTCATCCGCGACGAATGGGTTCGAAGCACGCTCATTGCCAAATGTTGAAAGCGGACCGTGGCCCGGTACAAACGTGACATCGTTGCCCAGAGGCCATAGCTTGCCTTTGATTGAATCAATCAAAGTTTGATAGTCACCTTTAGGGAAATCAGTACGGCCGATACCGCCCTTAAACAAGACATCACCGACAAAGGCAATGCTGGCTTCGTCACTATGAAGTATGACATGACCCGGCGTATGGCCTGGAGTATGAAGCACATTCAGCTGCTGGTTACCCACAGTAACGATATCGCCGTCAACCAGCCACTGGTCCGGATCAAACGCTTCTGTCAGCGGGAAACCGAACATTTCACTTTGACGAGGTAACCCCTGCAGCCAAAACGCATCGTCTTTATGCGGGCCGATCACGGGCACACCCAGCTCTGCTGCTAGCGGAGCGGTACCACCGACATGATCGAGGTGGCCATGAGTCAAAATAAGCTTGGTTACCGTCAACCCCAGCTGCTGAACTTTTTCTTTCAACAGGTGAATGTCACCACCTGGATCAACCATTGCGGCTTCTTTAGTTTCATCACACCAGATGATGGAACAGTTTTGCTGAAACGGGGTAACTGGAACAATTTCAAACTGGAGACTCATAGCCCTTTCCTAACTGACAATAATCTCGTTGCAGGATAACACGCCAGTGGCGGTAACAACAAAAACCCAGAGACAACAAAGCCGGAAACTATCAAGAGAGGGAGATAGAAACCGGCTTTGGAATTATTCGATAGGATGTTGAAAGAACACTTACCAGCGGCGGACTGGGCCTGTGTCTATGTGAACGAAGCCACTCTTCGGGTAATAACCTACACCACCTAGACGTAACTCTAGAGCTGCACGACGAACTTTCGAAAGCGGCACTCCTTCAAGATTGAAATCAATCGCCTCACCCTTCATATGGTAGCTTTTTTTAGCGACACCACCATTTTTTTGCAACGCTTGATTGGTTTCGGGAGAGCGGTAGCCAGAAATAATTCGCACCTGCCCTTTATGGCCTAGACCTTCCTGAATTTGGGTAATCGCATCAAACAAACGCCGATCCATATGGGCCACTTCATTGCGGCGGAAATCACGACAGATATGATTGATTCGCTGTAATTCTTCCTTGATATAGTTTTGACCGTCAAAATACTGGGTTTCCAGATCTTCACGGGTATGAATATTACACAACGAAATATTTCGTGCGCTCGTTGCTTTATACGGGCTAGAAAATGCCACTCCTGGCAATAAACATGCGCCAACCGCCAATCCCCCAGCAACCAATAACTGGCGGCGCTTGTAATCAATCTCAGACATCCTAAACAAAACCACTTTCTTGCTAATATCGGGCCAAAGCCGTGAAACAAAAAGCAAGATACCGTTCAGTTTTTGTTCAGTCAAACCTCCAAAACACAATAAAACGATCAATTATTGTGCAACTGTCGCCTACTTACTGACTTATAAGAAATTTATTCATGGTAATTAATTGTAAATTTTTCTCCCTTTTGAGACATCTCAATCATTCGATCATAGCTATAGACATCGTTACGGAAATTCACCAAGCCTTGAGTATCTACCCATGCTGTCTGATAAATCACATGTACTTTAACCCGGTTGTTGAGACCAACTGTTTTGGTTTTCGTCCGGGCTTTAAGTTCATTAACGCGCTGCTCTGGCACGCCTGAATAATTGAGCAGAATCATCGCTAAGTCATCGGCATGCTCAACCCTGACGCAGCCTGAACTAAATGCCCTTTCATCTTTATTAAACAGACTTTTAGCTGGCGTGTCATGAAGATAGATAGAGTGATCATTCGGGATATTAAACTTAAACCGGCCTAGCGCATTTTTTTTACCCGGCTTTTGTCTCAGCCGATAAGGGAAGGCCTTAGCATTCACTATGCGCCAGTTAATCGTGTGGATCGGGATTTGCTCGGAGCTTGTCCAACTACGGATCACTCTAAAGTCATTCCGGTACAGGTAACCGCGGTCATAACGCGCTTTAGGCAGGATATCCTTGCGCATGATGGAAATCGGGACATTCCAATAAGGGTTGAAAACAACCGAAGCGACAGTTGATGTCATCAAAGGTGTACGGCGGCTTGGTCTGCCGACAATCACTTTACTGTCAAGTACATGCTTATTGTCCAGCCATAGGCTCAACCCATAATCAGGTATATTGACAATCAGCACTGAAGGGTGCTCCACCGGCCACAAGCGTAACCGCTGGGCATTAAGCGCCAGTATCCTGATCCTCTCTTGCGCAGGCATAGCAAGCCAGTACCGGGTGTTAGGCCCAATGGTGCCATCAACCTTGAGGCCATGCCTTTGCTGGAAGCTTTTTATTGCATTAGCAAGATCGATATTATAAGTGCGAACACCCGCTTCCCGTAACTGCTCGGCCTCATAATCCTTCAAATCACCGAGGTTTTCTAACATTGTGATCAAGCCATCAGGATTCTTTAAGCGGGTTCCAAGGCGTATAAAGCCTTGCTGGTAGAATCCGGGCCAGCGCTTGCTTGCCACTTGCTCCAGTTCATTTATTGCCAATTGTATTTGGGTGTAGCGATCATCAGCAGGCTTGAAGCCAGTAATAAAGAACCGCAGCCGGTCAACTTCTACCGCAGTTAGCAATTGCTTGATCCCTATTGCAGATGGTGCAGGCAAACGTGGTTCAATCCCGGCACCAAACAACCACCCACGACCAAACTCGGGCAAACTCTCGACATAACTCATATATGCCAACAGAGAGTCAGTGGCCAACAAGTCATATTGGCGCCAGTCATTCGAATTTTTATAGTGTTGCAGAAGCGAAAAACGGCGAGAAAAATCAGCACTGATACTGGCCTGGGCCAATAGCCTCAGCTGATCTTCAAATTCGGTAGCAGCGAATGTATCTTGCCAAAGAGGGGTATAGCCGATGGCATGGTAAAGCTGGGCAAGTTTATCAATATACCGGATTGCCGATATATTGTTTGCGACTTGATGGACCCATTGTTCGGCTTTTTGCTGCTGTAACACACCTTCAGCGGGTTGCTGTGGTTCAGTGGCTACGGCAAGGGGTTGTGATTGTGATAATGACGGTAGCGTTTCAGCCAACACCGTCTGCGTACAAGCGACCATCAGGACAAGCCCGATACAACTAAGCTTTGACACAGCCATTTGAGATCCCCGTCAGCAACACTTTAAGTATGGCAAATTGATAAACCAACGGACTTAAATTTAGCTTCAGGGGGATATCAGCAGTGTTTCAATTCTTAAACTCGAGCATTATTATCAACAAAAACACAAGCATCAACAAAACCGACTGTGTTGTATGACATTGAATTAAAACAACTATATAACAACTATAGGTTCTATAAAAATACAATAGTAAATAAGTACTAATTTAAAAGCGGCGAGTCTTAACCCAATAGCACGTTCCAGTGGTTGTCCCACATTACCGGGCTTTGGAATGCAGTGATCTGATTCGGAGGGGCAATCGTCAATACTTTTCCCGAACCGGAACCGACCAGCCACTCCCCATCGACCACGCCTACGCCGGATGCATCAATTAATGGCTTGATTTCTACCAGCTCCCTACTCGCTTCATGCCAGATACCATAACAGTTGCCACGGGGAGACGTTGCCAGTAAATAGCCATCTACACTGGCAATGCTGGCAATGTAATGATTGAATCGAAGCCACTGCTCATCGTCAGCCTGAAGATGGCGAAGCGGCTGACCACGGCGATGCAATGCAACCAGCGGTGCCGCCTGCTCGGGCTCCCCGCGATATTGCTGACCGCAGGCGACCTCTCCCGTATCGGTCACGCTTAAATGGCGGATACTCAGGCGTTTATCTTCCAGTTCAACCTGTTCCAACAGCTCGCCTGTCTGGGAGTCAAGATAAACCAATGCAGGCTGCATCGAATCAAGGTTCATCGGGGTGCGTCCTTGGGTATGCACGCCACCAACACCAACCGCTAATGTATTCTCATCAGCCAATACAATTTCATGTGGCCCAATGCCAAAGTCTGAATACTCAGCGACTTTCGGCATTCCGGGTTTGACTTCATAAACCCCTATCACCCCAGCACTGCTAGCGGTTACGCCTTCGGTCGTAAACAGGTAGTTACCGTCTGCCGAAAACACACCGTGACCGTAAAAATGACGTTTTGGATCAACCGCCCTGATCGGCCACTCTTTCCCATTTTTATAGTCAAATACCTGCAAGTATTGCCCGGGACAACGGCTAAAAGCCGCCGCTAGTGAACCACTAGGTTGAATTGCGATGCCGTGGCCACGGGCAGGAAGTGCGAACTGGTAGATCGGCTGGCCATTCTGAGCCGCAATCACCACACCATAGCCACCGCTTGGCGTCCGGCTACAACCGATAATTTTAGGTTGTTGAGAACGGGCTGCCTGGGTGCTTGAACATGCAGTGAGCAACCCGCCCGCAGGTACCGTAGCAAGCGCACCCGCCCCCATCGCCGAACGCAGTAATTTCCGACGTGTAAAATCAGTCACCATCTGTTGCATTGAACCCCACCACAATACCTAGCTCTAGTGCCACATCATCCTGTAGCGCAATCTGAATATATTCCAATCCATTGTAAATATTAAGCAGCTCTCGATAACCTTCCCGAGTCTTCAGCATTGGCACCATCGCGGCTGTACCCGGCCAGCTTTCCAGCAAAGAGGCAAAGCGGTTGGCAATTCTATCGGCAGTACCGACAAGGCCACGCTGTCGCAGTAGTGTGTCAAGCCCATTTCCACCCGCCAGATAAAGCTGTTGCATCGCTTCAACATTGGCTTTTAAATTGTTCAAAGACGTTTGAGAGCGCCATGACTCAACCTGGTAAGGTTTCGGCGAGCCGGGCTTTCCTAACGGGCGGCTTAGCTTTTTCATACTGTAATCAAGCTGGTTATTCAGTGCACCAAGGTATTCGCCCAGCGCTAACTCCGGGGTCATTTGCTGCCAAGGATCGCTCTGCCAAGCCACAGCTAGTCGCTCACCACTTTGCTGCAGACGGTCACCGATGGCACCTGCTAACTGGCACCCCTTTTCGCCTTTCAGTTTCGCTTGCTGCTCATACAGAAACCACTCAATTGCACCAAGCCCTTGAACCACAACACTCTGCTGTGCAATATCAGCTGCCGTCCATGGTTTATCTTGCTTTAGCAACTGATTAAGCTTTCTGCCGGTCGTGTTCTTTTTATCGGGCCAGAATTGGATCTGCCAACTCAGCGCCAATGCTTCTTCGCTGCCTTTTTCTCGGCCCTGCAAAGCCATCCACGGTACCATCACTTGCTGCCATGACTGTTGTGTATCCTGCAACTGGGATTCGCCATAGCTCTGGCACAATTGAGCCAACTCTTCATTGAGCTGACCAGTTGCCACGGCGAACTGTTCGGCTGACTGAAGATGTTGCTGGTGAATGGCACTACTCATCGTTTTCTGCTGGTCATTACAGCCAGTAAGAGCCATAACGGCCGCCACTGATAGCGATATAACTGATAATTTCATCTGGACTTCCCTTTACAATGACTGCAGAAACGCTATTAGTGCATCTCGCTCGGCTTTAGACAACGTAAGTACCTTGTCCCGGCTCTGCTGAGCTTCACCACCATGCCAAAGTACGGCTTCCATCAAGGTTCTCGCCCGGCCATCATGAAGGAAATAAGAATGACCATTAACCTCTTCGGTGTAGCCTATCCCCCAAAGCGGTGCTGTCCGCCATTCACGACCGTTAGCCAAGAATTCACCACGATTATCTGCCAGTCCTTCACCCATATCATGCAGCAATAAGTCGGTATACGGGTTAATCAACTGTTCGGAAATCGCCGGAAGCGCCTTATTCACGCCAGTTTTGATTTTGCTCTGGTGACAGCTTTCACAACCTAGTGCTGAGAAAAGAGCTTCACCCTTTATCACTTGTGGCTCAGCCACATTCCGGCGTGAAGGTACCGCCAAGTGGCGCGAATAGAACTCAACAAATGTCAGTACATTGTCGCTAACTTCAGGCTTGCCGCCATCGGGCAACTCACTGCAGACAGACTGCAGCACTGAACAGTTTTCATTTGGGAACAAGTTACTGGTCAGCCCCAAATCACCATTGAATGCGGCAGCATTTTGTTGCATCAAGGTCGGCTGGCCAGCTTTCCAGCCAAAGCGCCCGGTCACCGTTTGCTGCTTTTCAACGTCCCAGACTTTGTTCAGTTTGCCAGAAATTCCCTGCCCGGCGCTTTGCTGCTCTTCAGCCATCGCAGACAAGGTAACCTCAGGGATCTGCTCGAGTAGCCCCAAGCCAATCATCGGAGGTGCTATACGTGCCGACATCATCACATCCGGATGGATCGGGCCGTAGTTCAAATCGCTAATTGCTAGCTCTGGCTTACGCAAGGTCACCACTTCACCGTCAGTAAACGTGACAGGAACATCGCTATAGGTAAGGTTAATCTGCCCTTCTGGCTTAGCACCTGACAAAGCAAAGTCTTGCAGCTGGCCACCGTAAATCGGATCGGGTATAACCCCATCAGTGATCAACGCTTTTTTCTGTTCAACGGTCATTGCCGGGATACTGAGGCGAACCAACATAGAGACGGCATTCCTATCGCCCGGTTCAGGAGGGTGACCGCGGCCATCTTTGATGTGGCAGTTTTGACAACCGTTGGTATTAAATAGTGGCCCTAAACCATCCCTGGCATCTGTCGTAGCTGGTGCCTGGACCCAAGGGTTACGGAAGAAACTGTTACCCACACTGAAATCAAGGCGCTTTGACAGTGGCAAATTACCCGCCGGTAGTGAAAAGGCATTGGCACCTGATTTTTTAACTGTCGTATCACCACCCGACTTCAAGGCATTGACGACACTTGGATCTTGTTTTGCCTTTGCAGGGCCAGCGCTGGCCTGTTGGGCATAAGTTGCGAAAGAAAAAGCAGACAGAGAGAGAAACGCTGCGGCAAAGTACAACTTCATAGCTCACACACTCTTTTTATTATGACGGCAAAAGGGCTCAATAGAGCCCCTTAACGTATTGTTGTTATTAAGTAGTTATAACAATCAGAACTGGTGATCAGCCGTATCCGGATTTAGGCTGTTCACCCCGATAATACCGGCAGCACGCTCAATTTCCGCCGTCTGCTTAACCAGTGCCGTGATAGATTTGCCAACAAGAGCATTGCCCGCTTTATTGCCGGCTGCAATTAGCTGGTCAAAATGCTGATCTTGTTTCTCGGCAGATTGAACGAGGGTATATACTTGGCTACGCGCACGGTCGAATCCAGCCTGGATCTCTTTTGCCGCCTGCTTGTCTTTCTTCTCGACAAGATCATGAAGGCTTGGGCCTGAAACCAAGCTGCCGTTCACACGCATGTAGGTACCGGTGTAAACGTTATAGATACCCTGCTCGTTGTAATAGTGTGAGTAGTGGGTGTTGTCCGAGAAGCAATCATGCTCGTCTTCGGTTGAGTTCGCTTCCAATGCAACCTTCATACGCTCACCGGCCAGCTCACCAAGAGATAGGGAGCCCATACCGAATAGCATTTTGCGCAGACCGTTATCAGCAGAGTCAGCCAGAAGCTCAGCACGATAGTTAGAGGCAACGTCAGCAGACCACTGCTGCTCCATCCAGCTCAAGTCATTTTGCAGCAGCCCAGATGCCGCTTTTAGGTAGTCACGGCGACGTTCGCAACTACCATTGGTACATGCTTCGCCGTAAGCAAAATCTGTGTACTGACGCTGACCCGCACCATTGTTGGTGCCATTTAGATCCTGTCCCCATAGTAGGAATTCAATTGCGTGGTAACCAGTCGCAACATTCGCTTCAGAGCCGCCGAGCTCGTTCAGCTCAGCCAGTAGTTCTGGCGTGATCTTCTTAACATCAATCTTAGCATTGCCGATCTGCAGTGATTCATTGGCAATAATATTGGCCTGTGCACCATCATTCCCCAGCTCATACTGATAATCATCCGCAACATAATCGATCAGGCCTTCATCCAGCGGCCAGGCATTTAGCTGCCCTTCCCAATCATCGACAACCGCATTACCAAAACG
The DNA here is from genome assembly GCF_059552575.1 of Photobacterium sp. HL06. Taxonomy (NCBI): domain Bacteria; kingdom Pseudomonadati; phylum Pseudomonadota; class Gammaproteobacteria; order Vibrionales; family Vibrionaceae; genus Photobacterium; species Photobacterium sp. HL06. Next base: position 1,325,441 of record NZ_CM183914.1, on the reverse strand, counting down.
GAACACTTCAGACTGTTGGTATGGTACACGTGCGGCTTTCCAAGCTTGGCGGGCTTTCGCAAGGTTAGCGTCTGTTGGGTTGGCAATCAGCGCATCTAGGGCATCATCAAGAGACTTAGCTGTGATCAGGGCATCGCTGTATACACTGTGAGCAAGATCAGCGTAATGTTCGACAACTTCAGCTTTGGTTGGTGCTGCCTGTGCAAAAACAGGAAGCGTCAGTAATGACGCCGCAATAAGATTACGGGTGAATTTATTGTTCATTATGGTTTTTCATCCTTATTGAGAGCTGCTTTAACTAAAGTCACTAATACGTATGCTAGTGAGAATTATTTTTATTCAAATATGATAGCCATGATTTTTACATATTGGAATAACTAATCATCGTATGAATTAAAAAAACAGTAACATCACACAATTCACTAACCCAATGGATCCGTGTGCAGGCCCGAAAAACCACGCTGCTTATCGCTGACAAACCATTCCCAATTTTCCCCAATCTGGCCGTCAGGAGTTTCAGCCCTTCCCCCCAAAAAAAACACTTAAACTCAACAACTAAATTGTGTTAGTTACCTATGGCAGCGATAATACCTTTTAAGAATTGCAGTTTTGTCGACTTTACGACAACTAAGTCTTTCATGTTTATTAATATTGATGTACCTTCGCGACACTAATTTGGGAGAGTTAAATGGACAAGCACGAAGAAGTCCTCATTGCCCTTCGACAAATTATTCGAGCTATCGATTTGCATTCGAGAAAACTCAATAAAGTCGCAGGGTTAACGGGGCCTCAATTAGTTCTGATGCGAGCGATTCGTGACTCAGGTGAAGTCACCATTCGTCAGCTGTCAAACAATACAAATATGAGCCAGGCTACGGCGACAACGATCCTTGACCGTTTGGAAAAGCGAGAGTTGGTCGTACGCGAGCGAAGTAAGCTAGATAAGCGAAAAGTACATGCCTATTTAACCGATAAAGGCAAAGAAGTTCTCGAAAAAGCACCGCTTCCGCTTCAGGAGAACTTTGTCTCCCGTTTTCATGAACTTGAAGAGTGGGAACAATCGCTGCTATTGTCATCTGTGCAACGGATCTCTTCCATGATGAATGCTGAGCACCTTGACGTTGCCGCCGTACTTGAAGTCGGTAGTATTACCAAGCAAGAAGAAACCATCCCTAACTAATACAAGATAGCCGGGGCACCGGCTATTTGTTACTGCGCTTTAGCACTTCCCTTCGGCCGTTCTCCGATAAACGATATAACTATTAACTATTAACTATTAAACTCTGGAGTATCAAGGTGTTACTTGAAGGGATCGAAACCTTACTGGTACTGGCAAAAGAAGGAACAATGAGCAAGGCTGGCAGCTATCTGTATATCAGCCAGAGCGCGGTCAGCAAACGTATTGCCAGGCTCGAGAAACGATTAGGAAAAAAACTAATCGAACCTTCCGGTCGCCGGATAAAGCTGACAGCCGATGCCGTTGTTCTGATAGAGAGTGTCGGCCCTAGCTATAAAGAAATCAAAGGCCTGATCTTCGACCAACAGCGTTTCGAGGATCACACCATCATCACCCTTGCCTGCTCAGAGACTTTGGTCGCCGGGTACCTCGGTGAAATGATGGGCAACTATATTCAAAAAGATCCTTACATTTCTATCTCAACGCACCACACCCCGGTGAGCATTGAGAAAGTCCAGTCAGGTGATGCAACTATCGGCTTTTGTGCCGGTCATCTGCCGCCACAGCACGGGCTGTCAACCCTTCACCTGTTTGATGAGCCGTTTGCCGTCATCGCCCACCAGCCTCTACAACAAACTCCCCATGCCCTGCTTGTTAATGATTTTAAAAACCCCGCCAACGCGAATCAGGCCAGCTTACTGCAAAAGGTAGGAATTATTCCTCTGATGGAAATGGACTCCTACTCAGCCGCCGCCCAATTGGCACTTGGAGGCGTGGCACCAGCCTTGGTACCAAAGTCGATAGTCAAAACCTTAAAAATCGATGCAACATTCTGCCACCATTTCGATTTCCTCGATGAGCTCACCCGCCCGGTTCACCTTTGCTACCGTCAGAGTAGCTATCAATCAGAGCGAGTTCGTACCCTTATTGAAACCATTGCGGATGTTGTTCCCAAAGCAATTTAATCGCCATCACCATCGAAATAATAACCACCATCGGCCGAATTAACTTTCGCCCTTTAGTCACCACCACTTTGGCCCCCGTGCGAGCACCAATAAATCCACCAACTGCCATCACCAAACCAATTTCCCAAATCGGCAACCCGGCAAAAATAAAGAACAGAAGTGCGGCAAAGTTAGAGGTAAAATTGAGGATTTTCGTTCTTGCCGTGGCTTCAACAAGGCCCAGCTGGGCAATAACAACAAAACCAACCGTAAACAATGACCCCGCTCCTGGCCCAAAAAAACCATCATAAAAACCAACACCGGCCCCAACAGTCAGCGCAAAAGCGTTATCCGACAGCTTTGGTGTACCGCCTCCTTTACCGGCCTGGGGTGCCAATAGGAAATAGAGCGAAATACACACCAGCAAAACAGGGATCAGACTAGTTAGTACCCCCGCCTCAATTCGCTGGACGAGTTCTGCCCCTATTGCCGAGCCGACAAATGTACAGCCAATCGCATTGCGCATCTCGCGCAGGCTCACAAAGCCGTTGCGGACAAAGTACAATGAAGCAGAAAAACTGCCAAATGCCCCTTGCAGTTTATTGGTCGCCAGCGCCTGTGTCGGTGGTACGCCTGCTGCCAATAGCGCAGGTACGGTTAACAAGCCGCCTCCCCCAGCTATCGCATCAATAAACCCTGCTAGGCCCGCCACTAAAAAAAGCAGCGCAATAATATCGAGCGAAAAATCCATCCTGCAACATCTCTTCTGTCAATCAAACTGAGCGAAGACGTTAGCACTGCGGCCTAACAACGAACAGCGAAAGATTGGATGACAACCTATTCCCAATTGGAATCAATGAGAATAGATAACAGCACTGCTTAGTTATTGCATCAGCCTTACTGACTTATCAGGTTGCGTAGTGTTTGCCATACTTGCTCTCCTGCTGGATGCAAACGAGCCTGATAGCGGTAAGCATAATAAGTGATCGGCAACCTTAGGTGCGGCTCACCCACCACCGCGACTTTCCCACTAGCCAGTTCATCCTGTATTGAATAGTCCGGTAACCAGGCTACACCTTGGCCCTGTAGCACCAATGCTTTCAGCAGATCGGTCATTGATGATAAAAAAACAGCTTTCAAGTTAACCTGATCACGAATAGCCTCAACCTGTCGCCCCATATAGGAACTAGGGCTGTAAGCCAGCCATGGAACCTCTTTGGTTTTACTTAACTGATAAAGCGGCTGACCTTCACTATCACAGGCACAAACCGGCAGTAGCTCCGCCTGTCCAATTTGCAATGACTGATACGGAGGCAACCGGAGCAAGTCATCATCAAACGCCAGTAATACATCACAGCCACCTTCTTGCAGCTCTTCAATCGCCTGGTCAACATCAATCGCCTCAACACTCAGCAGCGGGCTATGCTTGCCGGCCAGTAGCTGAGGCTGAATAGAAGGAACCAAGTTGGTTGCTAACGAGTGAGCGGCTGCTACCCGGACAATATTGCCGCCAAGTTTTGACAGATCTGACAGCTGGCCGATCCCGTCCATCATTTGGTTCATCAAGGTGCGGGCTGTGATCCGGAACAACCGACCACTCGGGGTCAGGGCAACTGGCGTCTTGCTCCTATCAATTAACTCTGCACCCACGGTATGTTCTAACGCTTTAATTCGACGGCTAAAGGCAGGCTGGGTCACATTGCGCATTTGTGCAGCCACAGAGAAATTTCGAACATCAGCGAGAGCGAGGAAATCTTCCAGCCACTTACTTTCTATATTCATAGCAATTCACACGAAGAAAAAATGCAGTATAACCAAGCCGAATTATGAGACAGACATATTTCAACCACGATTGATCACAGTTTTAACAATTATCCATACCGATCCGGCATGACAGCCTCAGCAACGGCATTTCTCAACAAAAAACAGTAGCCTTATAGTAAACACAGTTAAAAATATTGTAGGAATGAGAGCATGAGCAGAAAATTAGGAATTCTTGGTGGCATGGGCCCATTAGCAACGGTTGAATTTATGCAAAAGATCATTTCCCGAACACCTGCTCACAATGATCAGCAGCATATCCCGATGCTTGTTAGTAATAACCCGCAGATCCCAGATCGCACGGCTTACCTGATCAGCAACGGCCAAGACCCTTTTCCTGCTCTAAAACAAGGTATGGAACAACTGCAACAGGCTGGTGCTGAATGCATCGTCATGCCATGCAATACTGCTCATTACTGGTATCCGCGCCTGACCCAGACCTGCAATGTGCACACCATCAGTATTATCGACAGTGTGGTAAGTGAAGCGAAGAAACGGCAATACCGCGAAGTCGGCGTGCTTGCGACCAGCGCAACCATGATGACAGGGATGTACCAAACCAAGCTAGCCCAGCAGCAAATAAACGCTATCGAAACGACCGAATCAGAGCAGCAAGCTGTCATGAACGGCATCTATGCGGTCAAGGCTGGCGAAGTCGAACGCGGCAAACAGCTAATGATACCGGTCTTCGAAGCCATGCTGGAACGCGGGGCGGAAGCGGTCATATTCGGCTGCACCGAAATCCCTGTAGCCCTTGCTGAGCAAACGATAGAACAGCCTCAACACTGTCTGGATTCACTTGATATCTTAGCCGAGCAATGTATTCGATGGGCACAAGAGGATGCACCCGAGCTGGTCGCCTAACGCTGATGTTCTTGCTGCTCACCGAAACATGTCACCGGCAGGCTATCTATAATTATTAATGCCACAAGATAAAACCAGCGATAGCTGGAGGCTGAAATAATATGGTAAGCCTTGAACGAAAAGTGCGGAAGGATACCAGACAAATTCAACCCTACGACTGGGAAGAACTTGTTGAAAAAGCGATAGAAGCGATTGACGAGTTCTTTCGCCAACACTGGGACAAACAATAACAGGTGGAGTGCCTACTCCACCTTCAATACCATTTTCACCTGTTCAGGAGCCTGCTCAGGGATCTGCTCAGGTTCCTAGTCAGGGGTTATCGGTTTCGGCACATTTCAGCCGGGAACGACAGCTGCACCATCACATAACGCTTGAACACTTCGTCGTATCCCTGATCGTCCAATGCTTTTTGCATACATAACAACCAGGCTTCTTTTTCGGCAATACCTATCGCCAGGTGGCTGTGGGCACCTGGGATATTCATGCTGCCGTATTTTTCAGCATAGCGTGATGGACCGCCCATCCAACCAGTCAAAAACGTAGTTAGCTTTTCTCTCGACTCTGTTAAATCCTCGGCATGCATCGCCCGGATCGTTTCGGCTTCTGGCAGGGTATCCATGTAGTCGTAAAACGCATCGACCAGCTTTTTAACACCAGCTTCTCCGCCGGCAGCTTGTAAGGTACTGTCTCCAACACCGTAAACAGGTGCTGTTGGTTTAGTTACTGCAGAAATATCTTCTTGTTGTGGCTTCATGTTACTTCTTACTACTTATAATTGGTGTAAATACAATACTTGTTTATTGTACAACATGGCTCGGTTAGATCACCCTCAAGCGATCACAGATACAGCATTCCCCGCACTTAGGCAGTATACCCAAACAACTTCAAGATGCAGGGTTCAGAGTGATATCAGCGAGTTCAGCTCAAGGAAAATGGCTATAGGAATGGTGTATCCCTTTCTCAACGTCATTTGACGAAGATATGGACTTGCTGAATCACTCCCGAAGGGCGAGTTGACTATGCTGGTATGCTGTGTTGCTGCTTTTTGACGTAGAGCCACTATGTCATCAAATCAGCGCCTAGCCTACCAGAACAGTCATTCTCGCTGAAACGAGCATATTGAAATAGTTTGGGTATATAGAGCCACCTCACGGCAGCTCTATATTGTCAGTAAGCAAAGGATTAGCTCTCGTAGATCGGGCCTCCAAAGGACGTTACTGGCGGTGCTTCACCTTCAAATTTCTCAATATCAACCACGACAGTATTAGCGCAGGTCGCCTGCGCAAGCTCTGAAGAGCCGATATCCATGGTTAAGGTATTCGGGTCACCGTAAGTATCAATGGCACCGACCTTCTCATTCAACGGCCCATACCAGGCCCCTTCATGGATACGTACCACGCCGGGAGGATAATTATCCGAGACACGTGCCCCAGCCAATAACTGCCCGCGGTCATTAAACACACGGACGAGATCGCCATCATTGATCCCGCGTTTCTTGGCATCCTCGGGGCTGATATAAATCGGCTCCCGACCTTGCACAGCATAGGTTGCCCGGTATTCTTCCGACTCACACATCTGTGAATGCAAACGCTGATCGGGGTGGCAAGACTGAAGCCATAACGGGAACTTGTCCGATTTAGGCCCACCGTGAGACCGCTCGGCTTTTTCAAACCACATCGGATGCCCCTGGCAGTGCTCATAGCCATAACGGTCGATCTTACGGCTGAATATTTCGATAAAGCCTGATGGGGTACCTAAAGCGTTAATCTCGGGATCTTCACGAAAATCCGCATGGCGCACGAAGTTCTTCCCTTCCCCGAAATCCACCACACCATCTGCCCAAAACTGGTCAAATTCCGGCATGTCAAAATTGCCCTTATTTGCCTCGCGGCAATCGGCATAGAGCATTCTGACCCACTCCATCTCATCCATACCCCGGGTAAATTCTTTATGGCGGCCAAAACGGCGACAGAGCTCAGTAAAGATTTCAAAGTCTGTTTTTGACTGGTACAGCGGATCGACCAGCTTATGCATCGCCAGAATGCCCGATGCTGAGTAAGCACCATAGAGATCAATATCATTGCGTTCAAACTGAGTACAAGCGGGCAAAACAATATCAGAAAAACGGCAGGTTGCCGTCCAAGCAAACTCAATGGTCACCACTGTCTGCAATTTCTGGAATGCGGTCTTCATCCGGTTACGATCCTGGTGGTGATGCCACGGATTACAGCCACTGACCACCAGCATCTTGGTCTCGGGCAGTTTGACCTTGTTGCCGTTATAGTTAATTTCTTTGCCGGGTTCGAGAATGGCGTCAATCCACCGGGCAACAGGAATAGTACTGCTATACCCTTTGAAATCATCATTTTCCCACTTCGGCTTTTTACCCTCATCAAGGTTTCGTGGGAAACCGCCAGGCCCCGATGCCCCTGTCGGTGGGATACCGACGCCACTGTAGTGGTGCGAATAGGAGATCCCCCCACCGGGTAATCCAATTTGCCCCAGCATGGCTGCAATAACAGCCCCCATCCAATAGGGTTGCTCACCATGCTGCTGGCGCTGGATAGACCAACCAAAGATAAGCTGAGTCCTTGCTCCTGCCATCAACCGGGCAAGCTCGCGAATTTGATCGGCTTTGACTCCACAAATAGGTTCAGCCCATTCCGGCGTTTTTTCTACCTTGTCTTTGGTTTTTCCCAGTACGTAAGGAATAAACTCTTCAAACCCCAATGCATAGGTTTCGATGAATTTCTTATCAAAGAGTTCTTCTTTATACAAGGTATGCGCAATAGCGAGCATTAAAGGTAAGTCGGCCTGCGGATTGACATAAACTTGATCACAGCCCAGGTAATTCTGAGTTTTCGAGCGTACTGGATCAATCGAGATCACTTTGATCTCACCTTTGGCCACCTTGTCCTTCAGCTGCTCATAGTAGCCATATGAGTCGTGGGTTTCGCACTGCCAGCCCACCTGGGTATTTTTCACCGGATCATTGGCCCACAAAATGATCGTTTTACTATTGGCCAAGATGTCCGGCCATGAGGTTCCCTGGGCATAGACTTCTGTTGATCCCAGTACATACGGCAGTATTGTCTGCCCGGCCCCCGTCGAGTAATCACCGACCTTGGTCATGAAACGGCCATGCATACCCACTGCCCGTTGCATATGGTTACCACAACTATGAAATTGCCCCGTCTGCCGCCAGCCCGTCATTCCTGCATGGAGTGCCCACGGGCCATAATCTTTCTGGATCCGCTCCAACTCCTGATAAAACAGATCTAATGCTTCATCCCAAGTCACCCGAACAAAGCGATTGTTGCCTCGCGTGTCACCGCTATACTTATGCTTTTTCAGCCACTCCAGACGCACCATCGGGTATCGCACCCGTGACGGGTTATAGATAATACCTTTGATCCCGTTAATCATATCCGTCGGATATTTATCTCTCTCGAGCGGCTTGATTTCAGTGACTTTCCCGTTATATATCCGGGCTCGAAAAGCGCCCCAGTGGGAACCAGATACCTTCCAGATACCATCAGACGAATATGGCGAGGCGTCTTCAGTAGCCGCTTTTGCAACCTGAACAAGCAGGCTCGGACCAATCACAGACACAGCCGAGGTCGTCGCTAGGCCTTTTAAGAATTTACGTCGACTTAATGACATTGTTTATCCCTCACTTGCATCTTAATGACCGCCATCAGAAAAATCTGATGAATGTTTTTGTAAGTATTTAAGCACCAGGGCTTCACTATCATTGTCCAGGTTCACAAATGCCAGCATCCCATTGAACATGCCCGGCCAGGTATTGGCATCAAAATGATTTTCAGCTGGTTGGGTGTGGCACACGCTGCAATTATTTTTGTAGGCCGGACCTGCAACCGCCCATATCTCTTCGACATCACCCATCAAGGACTCTTTCGGCATCCACAGTTTTAGCGACACGCGCTGCCAGACAAGCCCGGTTAAGTCATCTTCTTTCTCTTCGAACTTCTCAACCAAGGTCTCATTGAGAGCCGCTTCTTTGCTAAGAGCTGCTGTGGGGATATTAAGGCCAAAGTCTTCATTGATCACCCGGCCAAACCCTTTGGTTTTCCGCCATCCAGCGATCTCAACCTGAATCACATTGTCTTTCACCTGCACGACTTTCACTTCGGATGCCGGGTTTAGTTGACCACCGTCAACCGTCATAGCCTCGTCTTCGTACATCGGTAAATAACGAACACTGAAATAGCTCTCTCCTTCAGAATAACTAGTATTACTCGCTTTCTGGACTAACTCAGAAACCATACCGCCAGACGTATCCATATCGCCCGGCAACTCGTGGGCTATCCCCTTGTGGCAATCAATACAGCTTTGATCACGTTCAGCCGCCTGTTTCATCTGGGTCTTTGCCAGATCAGACATTAACTCCCAATTCATGCTGTCGTAATCGTGACAATTTTTACACTCAAGCGACCCGTTGGCTGAGAAACGCTTCCATTCATGGCTCGCCAGTTCAAGCCGCTTATCGAGAAACTTCTCACGGGTATTGATAGTGCCGAATATCGCACCAAAGACTTCTTTGCTAGCCTGCATTTTCCGGGCGATTTTATCGGTCCAGTTATGGGGGACATGGCAGTCGGGGCACGTTGCCCGCACCCCGGAATGATTCGACCAATGTACTGTGGACTGGAGTTCTTCATAAACGTTGTCGCGCATTTCATGACAACCGATACAGAATTTCTCGGTGTTGGTAAACTCCAGGGCAGTATTAAATCCTCCCCAGAAAATTATCCCGGCAATAAACCCACCTAAGGTCAACACACCTAAACTAATATGCACTGCCGGACGCCAGAATGTCGCCCACAGTTTGTTTATCAAGCTAATCATAAACATCACCTTTCCGTTAACTAAGCAGTAATGGGCAAATTAACCGTGGCCAGGAGGCCCTATGAACAGAATCTGCATCGCCCATACTAAGAAGCCATAGCCTCCGACAATCACAACAGAAAGGATGGGGAATAGAAAAATGACAATAAATAGGAAGGATTGCCACTCATATTTGGCTCTGTCTTTTTTATCAACAACTTCAGAGTTATTCATTGCTAACATCCTATCGTTATTATGGTTATCCCCTTTAGGTACTGCCAAAGGGGTAATGCACCACAAAGTATAGTTAAGGATGTCAATGGCATAACATTTGAGCGGTAAATTACAAACCGTTTATATATTCTGCAGCCACCCAAAGGAGAGGGAGCTGGCGGGGATGATAAAAATTGAACCTTCAGAGCTAATTGAAAAGTATCAATAAAAAAGCCGGCTTCAAAGAAGCCGGCTTTTTTTAAAAATCTGCCTGTATTATAGCGAAGCCATGAAGATAGTCTGGTTTTGCTGATAGAGCTTCAAGCGCTTTTCAAATTTTGCATAACGCTGGCCTTTGGTTTCTTCCAGCTTATCAATTGCCACTTCTTGCGCATCAATGGCCTGACGGAACTCACCGCATGCAGCGTAAGCAGCAGCCAAGTTATCATAATCACCTGCATCGCCTGTTCCTGTACGGCTCAGTACTTGCTTGGCTAATTTTAAAGCACGCTCGCCATCACGCATACGCTCGTCTGAGCAAGTCGCATATAACCATACCAGGTTACGCTTTGATTCTAGAGAACCACCATTCGATGCTTCGTTAAACCACTTGATGGCGTTACCGCAATCTACTTTTCCAGTTGCACCAGAAGCATAGTAAGCACCCAGCTCAACCATTGCTGGCACATCACCTTCCACTGCAGCTTCCGTATACCAACGCACCGCCTGGGCATGATCTTTCGGTAGTACTTGGCCTGCCTTGAATAGGTCACCAATCATGGTTTTCACTTCTGGCATATCAACGGCCGCTTTCTGTAGCCAGTACATACCTTTCATCGGGTCAGCTTGTAGTCCGTTTGAACCTTCAAGATAAGCACGCCCTAAAAAAAGCTGCATATTTTTATCGCCCTGTTCGGCTTCAAGTTCAACATAGTTCAAAGTTGCCAACAAGTGGTTCTCAGGGGATGTCGTTACAGAAGCTTGGGCTGTTCCGTAGCCAACTACAGCGAGGCCAAGCATTGCACCGAAAACAACTTTCTTTAGGTTCTTAACTGCAGGCATATCAGGTTCTCTTTCAATCTAGCTTCGTGGTGTTGAAATGAAATCTATAGAAGTGGTGATTAAAAAACAACCGTAAAAAGATAGGCAATTATGACTACAATTGCTGACAAATGGGATTATTCAAAGAGAGCTCAGGGAGTTAGATAGGAAAATAGCTGACAGCGCATTGTTGATTATGAGATATAGATCGTATTCTTTCACCATATATACTACGGGTATATGCTTAATGAAAGCTGAATCAACGCAGAATATGCTTCTTCTGCATTCAAACCAGAGCCGTCAGTCACCACTGACGGCTTCAGGTTTTAACTGCTTGATCGTTGCCTATTAGAGTGGTAGGTACTTATCCTCACCACTATCAAGGTGTTGACCTGTATACTTAGAAGCCTCTCCATCAAGGTCGATGTCTAGGTCAATTTGGTCCGGCAGATCTAACAAGCCATCACACACCAAGACCACGTCATACTCTCCCGCCGGTACGTAAGGCATAGCGTAGTTATGGCCTTCCGAAACCTTGGCCGTCATCGTCGGCGTATATTCATCAGAGCCCAAATCACCATACTTCTCCTGCTCATCATCGGATTCATAGAGATATACATAGGCGTCATCGACAGATGGGCATGATGAAGTGTCAATGTCGCCGAAGATACTGCCTGATAACGTCTCGCTGAGTAAATGGAACGCCTCTTTTTTGAACTTGTAGGCATCCTCGACCAGCTCAAACATGCTTCTAAAATCGAATGTCATCACAAAAGATTCAGGTGCATCGATATTGATATTCAAACCGTCAAACGTTAAGTCACCTGCAATTGCCTTATTGTCGATCCAGCTACCAACGTAGGAGTACGGTACACCCATGAACTCATCCATTGGTACATCAACAGGTAAATCATCTAGAAACTCATACTCCCCCTGAGCTAGAGACAATGCCATGCTGACATATTCACCAACAGGCACGAGTTGTTCTGAAATCAAACTGACAAGATCAACCCCAGCTACATCATAAAGGTCGACCACGATAAATTTAGGTGTACCATCGTCATAAACAGGAATTTCTGAGCCTTCGGGAATACATAACTCAGAGCTTTCAACTTCACTATTCATGCTCCTCGTGGTCCACTCAACAATCTCACCAGCAAGGTTAGTGAGTTTAACGCTTTGAATCGCGACACAAGCCTGCAACTGGTCGCCATCATCAGGCACTTCCGGGACCTCTGTTGGCGGTGTTGAGATATCTAATGAAACCGGTACTTCATCGGCACCTGAACCCGGAGCCACATTTCCCGCACCTGAATCCCCCGACGAACCGCCGCACCCAGCCACCACTAACGTGGTGAGCATCGTTAATATTATATTTTTCATGTCTTCACCCCTACGACAATGTATAAATTGGCCGTGACCAAACGGATTCGCGGGCCGCCGCTCAGTTTGGCTTGTAATTCTGGATGGCCGAATCCAACAGTTAAAATTTTAGAGGTTAATGACACCGCAAATAATTTATCGGTAACGCAATTAAGTAATGAGATAGGTATCTTATGAACAAGACATGAGGTCAAAAATGAATCTCTAGCCAGCCAATACAATAGAAGGATGGCATAAAAAAAGGCCGGATTTCTCCGGCCTTCACTGTCAGTCTATTCTGCTTGGTCGCGCATTTTACGCAAGATCGAGCTCAAGCATTTCCTGAATATTGGTCTGTGGTTTCGGCTCCTGACCAAAGCCTCGCAAGCCAACTACATGAACGTGCTCACGATCCTTGAATATTTTACGAACCAGTTTATAGGTCGTGCCTTTTTCAGGGCTGATATTCTCAGGCGCCGCAATCAGCAGCTGCATATCCAGGCGATCACAGAGCTCAAACAAAGTCGCGATCGACTTCGCATCCAGACGGGCAGCCTCATCAAGGAACAGCAGGCGGCATGGGATGATATCTTTACCGCGCAGGCGACGGGACTCTTCTTCCCAGCTCTGGACAACCATCAACAAGATGGCCTGGCCCGTACCGATTGCCTCACCGGTCGATAACGCCCCGGATTCAGCCTGTAGCCAACCATCCGTACCACGGTTGACTTCGATGCTGAGTTCTAGGTAGTTACGGTAGTCCAGCAGCTCTTCACCCATGATCTGTGGCGAACGCTGACCCATTTCAATATGTGGGTTCAGGCGCTGGAACAACTTCGCAATCGCTTCAGAAAATGACAGCCGGTTGTTACCAAAGAGATCCTGGTGCTGATCTTGTTGCTCCGCCAGGCCACTCAGCAGCGCTTCGTGGGTATCACGGACTTTGACATTCAGGCGTACACCTTTCACCTGACCAAAGCCGATATTCTGTAGGCCCTGGTTAAGCATGCGGATACGGTTTTGCTCACGCTGGATCGTCTTGCGGATAATATTCGCTACCGAATCAGAGCTGATAGCCAGACGCTGCTCACGTGCGGTCAGCTCTTCACTCAGGCGGGCCAGCTCGACTTCCATCTCTTCAATCGCTTCGACCGGATCATCGGTACGAATGATATCGTGGCGGATACGCTCGCGCAGATGCTGGTATACCGCAATATAGAACAGAACTTTGCGCTCAGGACGTGACACATCTTCCGAGGCGCGCAATGCATCGCGCAGCTCTTCGTTGTCTGCCACTGCCAGACGCAGAGCACCGAGTGACTTATCCGATAGCGAGCGTAGCTCATCGGCAGACATGTAAGCCATTTCACGGCGGTGCAGGCGACGCTCAACATCACTCTCACGGGCCAGTCGCAGAACGGCACACCAGCCTGCTTTTGCTGTAACCACCAGCTTGCGGATTTCCTGGTATTCTTTACCGACTTTACGTAGGCGTTTCACCAGGCCTTTCATTTCCAGCTCAACCGAGGTGATGCTCTTTTCCAGCTGGCTACGACGGCTACGTGAGCTGTGCAGGCGCTCGTTTAACTCATCACGGCGCAGACGTGCACGCTCTTCCGCTTCAACATCGGCACGTACGCCAAGCTCTTGCAGCTCGCGTTCAAATTCCTGAACCGTTTCCAGCTTCGCCTGATGGGAACTCTTCAGGGAGGCCATCAGCTGGTTGTACTGGCTAGCCTGAGCACGGGACTGTTTCAGTGTCTCACGGCTGCGGGTACGCTCTCGCTCGGCCGCTACCAGCTTCGCCTTCAGCTGCTCATTGAGTTCCGAGCTCTTGTTCAGTAGCTCAACCGAATCGGCGTAGCTAAAGTGGTGGCGACGCTCAACCAGATCGGCAATTGCAAAGATTTTGGTTTTCAGCGACTGCAGCGTGTTATCAGCCAACTCATATTTAGCTTGCAGGGTATCAAATTGCTCTGGGTCAGCATCCAAGGCAGAAACAAGGCCTTCAAGCTCGACAATCGCCTTACCGTGGCGGTCAAGGTAGTTTCGTGCCTCATCAAGCTGCGACAACTGCTGCTCGACTTCGTCAAAGCGCTCAGTCAGAGTCTCATCTTCCAGCAGGTTCACCACCGGCGTCAGCTTACCTAATAATGCCAAGCCTTCACGCGCTGCTACCAATTGGCTGCGCTGCTGCTGCTCTTTGGCATCGGCTTCAGACAGGTTACGAGCGATCTGGTTACGCTTATCACGTGCTACCTTTAGCTCTGCTTCCGGATCAGCGTTGAAAGCGACTGCCATATGCGTGGCGACAAAGCTGTTGAAGCTCTGGTACAAACGCTGCAGCTTCTGTGAATCAAACGCTGCCTTGGCGTGATTTTCGACAACCTGCTCACGCTCTTCACGTAGCTGTTCAAGGCGCTGTTCACGTGCCGCACGGCCAAACAGTGGTACTTTCGGGAAGCGTGAGTAACGCAGCTGGCGATCGTTAAGGTGAACACATACCGCATCTTCGAGCTCGTCGACATCAAAACCGCTGTCATCAAACGAGTCCGCATCGCCTTCAATGATATAAAGATCATCCGGGCAATCATCCAGTGCCACCAGCTTGTCTTTGATGCCTTTTAGATCCGGCACCACAATCGCATGGCGCGAAGGGCCGTACATCGCACTGAAATAAGGGGCATCGGCCAGTGTAATGTCATCATAGATTTCAGACAGCAGGCTACCACCCAGGGTATCGGCCAGGGCGCGCAGACGATAATCATCACTACCACCCGGCTGTGCCAGACGCTCAATATCCAGCTCCAGCTGCTTCTTGCGAGCCGCAAGCTGATCACGCGTTGCAGACGCCTCACGCTCTTTATCCAGCGTCAGCTGCATTGCATCCATTACTGCCTGGCTGTCAAACAGCTCACGCTCGGATTGTTCAGACAGCTTCTCAAGCACTTCTGATGCTGCAATCCACGTCGGTGCCGAGGCTTCCAGCGAAGAGATTTGTGATGACAGCTGCTGCTCCTGACGGCGTAGCTCACCACGTTGCTCAACCAGGCTATCTTGCTGCTGCTCTAAACTTTCCACCGTCGCTTCATGGCGCGCTTGTTCTTCTGCCATCGCTAATTCGCTATCGATAGCTACAGCAAAGCGCTTGGTATAGGTTTCAGCCAGCTCAGTCGCCTGACGCTGGTTGCGCACACTGCGCTCCAGATCACGGTACTGCGCCTTAAGCTGCTCACCACGCTCTGCCACCGCACGAAGCTGGCGGGCATGCGCAATCAGTTCGCGGGCCTTATCACCGGCATGGGTACGGTCAATGGCGCCCGCAATAGTCGTTACAATCTGCAGGCCCTTATCAAACTGCTGGGCAGCTGCCGAGGACATATCCAGTTTGTGCTTCAGCGCAAGCAATGCGGTAGTCTGAACTTCCTGCTCCTGCTTGAGCTGAGCAAGATACGGTACTGCCTGATCGGCCAGCAGCTGGTGATCGCCAGACAGCTCGCGTGCTTTTTCCAGCGCCTGTACCGCCTGCTGGTATTGCAGAGCACGGGTCTGCTGCATATCCAGTGCCTGCTGGTAGTCAGCGAGCTGGGTTTTCAGGCTATCAACTTCTTCTTCAGTTAAGAGTGCCTGCTCTTCAGCCATAGCAAGCTGTTCGGCGGCTTCTTCAACCACCATCACCTGCTCTTCCAGGCGCTCGGTCAGCTCTTCTAGATCTTCACGGTAACGCTCAATCTTTTCTTGTTGGCGTACAGCGGTCTGAACCAGCTGCAGGTGATCGGATGCAGCCTGGTGATCCTGCTCCAGTGCGCCTTCACGCTCGGTCAGCTCATCCAGCTCACCCGTCATGTTGATCATTGATTGTTGCTGATCATCTAAGATCTTACGTGAACCGAGCAGTTCACCACGTAGGCTCAATGTTTTTTCCAGCTTCTTGCGGCGCTCATTGGCATGGCGCATGTAGTCCGCTGCAACATAATTCGTGGCTTCGGTGATCAGGTGCTTAAACAGGTCACGATCACTCTGTGTCAGCTTGATCGCTTCCAGCGTCATCCGATTTTCACGCAGTGCCGCTTCCATATCCTGGAACGCTTTCTTCACCCCGGTGTTTTGCGGCAGCAAGTAATCACGCAGAGAGCGTGTAATGGCACTTGAAATACCGCCGTACAATGAAGCCTCGATCAGGCGATAGAATTTAGAGCGATCGCTGCTGTTACGCAGTTTCTTCGGCAATACACCAAATTCAAACATCTGAGCATGGTAGTCGGTCACCGAGTTAAACGCTTTGAACTGTACCCCTTCGTACTCGGTCGCAATCTCTTTGACTTCATTGATCTGGCGAACGCGCGCCTGGTTATCTGACAGCGTTTCAACCAGCACTTCAGTCGGCTTAACGTCAGACGGCAAGCCCTGGATAATAAATGGCTTGATATCCACTTTCTTATCACGGCCAGCCACTTGCTGCAGTTTTACTGCAAAAACAATACGTTGCTTCTTCGAGTTAACGACATCCAAGGCCGCATAACAGGCACCCGGCTTCAACTTACCGTGCAGGCCTTTGTCACGGGAGGCGTTTGAACTGCCGGCTTCCGTGGTATTTCGAAAGTGCAGCAGACTTTGATCGGGGATCAGCGAGGTAATGAATGCCGCCATTGTGGTCGACTTACCGGCACCGTTACCACCCGACAAGGTGGTGACCAAATTATCAATATCAAAAGTACGGGCAAAGAAGCCGTTCCAGTTGACCATTGTCAGCGATTGATACTTACCGCGTTCCATCAGGCTTCACCCTCCTGTCCGGCATGCTCTGTTTCTCGTTCTTTTTCTTGTTCGCCGGTTGCATCCAACAGGCTTGATTGACTAGGTTCCTGCTGGTGCACAACCACGGCCTCACCATCACGGATCAGACGTAGCTGCGCTTCACGCACATCATCGCCAGTACGCACATCGGCACCAAAACGGAATACCGCCTCGCTGATGCGGAATTTACCGTTTTCACCGATTGGAATAATCATACCGATACGACGAAGGCGACGTAGCGAGGTTTTGACTTTGTCGAACAGTTTTTCGCGGTCGAGGTCGGAGCCTGATGCACGGTTTGTGACCAGCTTCATCAGCTTGGCTTCATCTGCCAGTGCCAGCAGCTCTTCAAACAGCTCCTGATTGGAGAAAATCCCTTCATGAGCCAACCGCTCAGGGCTCAGGTAAAGGAAACACAGCACCTTTCCTACCAGCATATCGATTTCTGACAGCACCGAACGACCGATCAATGAGGTTGAACGGGGACGCAGGTAGAAGAAACCTTCCGGCGCACGTACCAGCTCGGCGTTATAACGCTTGTAAAACATCACCAGCGGCTGCTCGAACTCAATCAGCAGGGCATGGTTATCCAGATCTTCGCTGGCAATATGGCGGCCAGAACGTAACGCATTATCCAGTGCCGGGAAAAGCGGGTTGGCAATCGCCTTGGCCAGCTTTTCAGGCATAAATTCTTCAATATTTATCGATGACATTAGCTTGTACCTTGGCTCCGTAGTCGTTGATTGCTTCCCAATCAGGCTGTATTGCATTGAAGTCTGACTCTGAGTAACCGAGCCTTACTGCCTGATCAATCACAATGCGCGCTAAATCAAAATGCTGCGCAAAGGGATGTTGAGCCAAATAATCTTTAAGAAGCAAACTTAGGTTAATCGCAGCACCCGTTTCTTTATGGGCCTGCAGCATTGCAGCAACTTGGTCGGCCAGCTGGTCGTTCACCAGGCTGAGCTCTTCAAATTCCATCTCTTCCGGCACAATGCCGGTTACTTCGTCGTCACGCAGTACCAATGCTTCATCACGCATATCCAGCAAGCGCTCAGCATCGGCATAGGTCAACAGCCATGGGGTATCAAAGTAGTCTGTGACTGACTGGCGCAGGCGCTGACTGAAGGCACGGTTCTTATCCATATCAATCGCGGTACGGATGAACTTATGAACGTGGCGGTCATAGCCAATCCATAAATCGATGGCCTGCTGGCCCCAATTAATGATCCGGTCAAGTTTGGCCTGCAGAATGAATATCATCCCGTCGACAAAATCCAGATCCGGGTTGCCCTGAGTCTCTTCCTGGATCACCAGTAGCTGAGTCTGCAGCTGATCACCTGCCGCCTGAAGCGTATCCTGCAACTCACGCAAGGTGCTGGAGGTTTCATTCAGCAAGCTTTCACAGTTGGTGATCGCCGCGCGCCAATCCTGATTTAGCAGCTCGGCAATATCTTGCTTCACTTGGTGCTGCTGCTCATCCATGGTGCGCTGGTTGAGGTCAATGCGATCGAAAATTTCCGCCACAGAATATTTCAACACAGCGTAAACTTGCTGACGCCAGTGTTTCTCGTCACCGCCTTCCTGCGCGGCTTCCGCCGCTTTGTTGATTTCATCGGCGACCATCGCCAGCTGAATCGACAGTTTCAGGGATGAATACTCACGGTGGCGGGCATAGTAATCCGTAATACTCAGCGCAAGCGGGCTGAGGCGGTAAATACTGGCACCGTCGGTCACCTCGCTGGTAAAGCGGGTGATTAAACGTTGGCGAACCAACTCATTTATGGCGTTATTGGCACGAAAGGCCAGGGTTTCCTGTGACTGATCGAACATATCGCTCACAATACGAAACGCATCGATCAGCTCACCTTCCCCTAATTCTTCATCAAAGCGATCGCCGCTTAAGACAGCAATCGCCAACAAGAACGCCAGCCGCTCCGTTGGCAGGTTAAGCGAAAATTCATGCTGCTTAACCCAACTCACCAACTCAGGAACGGTCTGGGATACATCACTCATCCGTTGTCCTTATTGCTGTTATCATTGTTTGTCTCTTTATCCGCCAGTGTTTCTTGGCATACTGGCTTCTGGGCGTATACGTGGATGTAGCGGCCCAAAGACAAATAAGGCTCCTGGCGACAAAGCTTTTGCTCCATCTCAAGAACTTGTTCAAAACTGTAGTCACCTACCATGGTTGTCTGCATATAGTCATGGAAGGTACGCACGCCGGTCTTGCCTAAGATGGTACATCCGGCATCGGTTAACCAGCTATAGACATCTTCCGGCTTTATGGCCTGTTGCGGCTGTAATTTAAAGCGCTTGCGATGTGGCATTCCTTCTTCAATATGCGTTAAGTTGCCACAAATCAGGTTCTTGAACAGCAGCCCGTTGTAGTTGTAGAACATAACGGAAATCACTCCACCGGGCTTGGTTTGCTCAAGCAACCGTTCAAGCGCTTCCTTCGGATCAGAGAGCCACTCCATCACCGCGTGGAATAAAACCAGATCCGCCGGCTCACTCAAGTGCTCGCCAATTTCCTGGACCGAGCTATGAACCAGACGATATTGCTCAAGAAGGCCGTTTTTAGCAATTTCCTGCTCTGCCAACTTCAGCATTTCACCAGAAAGATCACATAAAGTGACATGATGGCCCAACTCTGCAATCTTTTGCGACAGCTGGCCGATCCCCCCGCCTGCATCAAGGATATGCAACGGTGTTTGTGCGTCTAGCAAGGCTAAAATCTGCTCAAGATCTTGCCAGACAACGGTCTGCCTAATTTGGCCTTTCGCGGTGCCGTAGATGTTTTTCGCAAATTTTTGCGCTAGGTCGTCAAAATTTCGATCTTTGATCACGTCAGCTTTACGTTATGATAGCGGTTGAAAAAATGTGGCTTATTTTCTCACAAGCGTTATAGGAATAAAGGCTTGTGGTGCTTTTTCGAGCTCAACTGCTGAATTTTCGGACTACATTGCATGTTTGAACTAAAAAAAATTGTTTCTGCATTACTGATGCCCCTACCCGCACTGCTGATTATCGGGGTATTTGGCTTAATGATACTTTGGTTTACCCGGCGTAAAGGGGTGGCATCCTTTTTCATTGCTTTCGCTTTTTTGGGGATCTTCCTGGTATCCTTCCAGCCGATTGCAACCAGTTTGCTACGGCCGCTGGAGCGCGAGAATAACCCGTATGTGCCTTCATCCCAAACTGTCGACTACGTGATGGTATTAGGCAGCGGGCATGTTATTGATCACGCGATGCCAATTACCTCTGAGCTTTCGCGTACCTCGTTAATGCGCCTGGCAGAAGGTATGCGTATCCACCGGCTGTTCCCGGGATCAAAGCTGATCTTATCGGGTTATGGCGGCGGCTCAAGTATCAGCCAGGCAAGAATGATGGCGAAGGTCGCACTAGCACTGGGTGCCAACAAAAACGATATACTACTGCTTGAAACCGCCAAAGATACCTGGGAGGAGGCCTTTCATGCTGCCTCTGTGGTCGGCGACAAAAAATTAGTACTAGTGACATCTGCCAGCCATATGACCCGGGCATTGAGCGAGTTTAAACAGGCGGGCCTAACTCCGACCCCGGCACCTACGAACTTCCTTGCCAGTAACAAGATCAAACAGCCATGGGAGCGCTATAAACCCCAGGCCAAATACCTTGAGCAAACTGAACGCTACTGGCACGAAACACTGGGCCAATGGTGGCAACGCCTGAGAAACCTACTTGGTGAACCGAAACAGGCTCCCCAGCAGCCAGAATCAACGACCAACGTGTCGACCGAGCTGGCATTAAACACCATCAAGGCCTCAGCTTAACCCCTTTCTATCAGGCCAGGTAACTGGCCTGATAGTGGATCAGCTTTCCCATGTGCTATATCCATTCCCCAAAAAGACAAATTGACGCCTAAAACGCGTACAAAACGTCTTCAAGTTGCATGTTTTACTATCTTTATTCCAATTTGTTTTATTATGTTCTATTTTTTTATATTTGGAATTAGTAAAAGTCGTTCCGATTTTGAGACTTACGTCATACTATTGCCCGCCTCATCTTATTGATAAGTCTGGAAATGGAGTTTCGGGCAACAGAATAAACTTGGAACTGCTCAGCATGATGTATCAGATTATCAATGTGGCGATCTTCGCCCTGCTTATTGGCTTGTTGTTCAAGCAACAGAAGGCCGAACGCACCCTCTCAAAACGTGTTTTTACCGGCCTTGGCTTTGGCGTCCTCTTTGGTGGCGCATTACAGCTAGTTTACGGCGGTGGCAGCCAGGTGATTTCCGCTACCTTAGACTATATCAATATCGTTGGGGCGGGCTATGTCAGCCTGCTGAAGATGATCATCATGCCGCTAATTACTGTGTCGATCATCGGCGCAATCATTAAGGTCAAAGACTCGGGTTCACTGGGTAAAATTTCCGGCCTGAGTATCGGTATTCTTCTTGCCACAACGGCAGCTTCAGCACTGATTGGTATTTTGGTGAGCAGCCTCTTCGGCCTGTCTGCAGAAGGGATCGTCCAAGGCGCCCGTGAGATAGCACGTGGGGAACTACTGGAAACCCGCCTGGTCAGTGTTGAATCACTGTCGTTTGCCGATATGATCATTTCATTCTTCCCTGGCAACCCCTTTGCAGATCTTGCAGGCAGCCGCCCGACATCCACCATTGCAGTCGTTATTTTCTCGGCTTTCATCGGTGTGGCAGGCCTGACAGTCATGCGTACCCAGCCCGAACTAGGTGCCAGTTTTGAAAAATTCATCAATGTGGCCCAGGAGATCGTTCGCACCCTGGTTCGTATGGTACTTAGCCTTACCCCTTACGGTGTGCTGGCACTGATGACCAAGGTTGTCGCAGGTTCAAACTACGATGATATCTTAAGCCTGATCCATTTCGTTGCTGCTTCTTACGTAGGCCTGGCACTGATCCTGGTAATGCACTTGCTATTGGTAACACTGGTTGGCGTCAATCCCGTTCGTTACCTGAAAAAAATCCTGCCGGTACTGACGTTTGCCTTCACATCACGTTCAAGTGCCGGTTCAATCCCGATGAATGTCGATACTCAGGTGAAAAAACTGGGCAACGGTGAGGCCGTCGCTAACTTCTCAGCTTCATTCGGCGCCACCATGGGACAAAATGGCTGTGCGGGCCTTTACCCAGCCATGCTGGCGGTGATGATCGCACCGACAGTGGGCATCAACCCGCTCGATCCCGGTTTTATGGCGACACTGATTGCCATTGTCGCAATAAGCTCATTTGGTATTGCCGGTGTTGGCGGCGGGGCAACGTTCGCAGCCCTGATTGTTCTCTCAGCACTCGATATGCCTGTGGCACTGGCTGGACTGCTGATCTCTATCGAGCCATTGATCGACATGGGACGCACTGCCGTTAATGTTAGCGGTGCCATAACTGCAGGTACCATTACCTCACGAGTGCTTGGCCAGGCTGATAACCGTATTTTTGAGTCTGATGAATTCACCGAAG
Source organism: Photobacterium sp. HL06 (assembly GCF_059552575.1). Taxonomy (NCBI): domain Bacteria; kingdom Pseudomonadati; phylum Pseudomonadota; class Gammaproteobacteria; order Vibrionales; family Vibrionaceae; genus Photobacterium; species Photobacterium sp. HL06. The sequence goes on along the minus strand of NZ_CM183914.1, from coordinate 1,302,895 downwards.
GTAAGCCAGCTAAAGCTTAACCCGCATACTGAGCCCTTAATATTTTTCAGGCCACCGAGCGGTGGCCTTTTTACTGCCTAACGATAGCATCCAAGAATCTGGTCATCTGCCACATCGCTACTTATTTCAACTCTGCATAAACGGAACATGAATTTACTGCTCACGCCAAGTTCAGCCGCACCAGTGTTTAATAGCCTCATCAACTAATGATGAACCCAACAATGAAATAGGTAGGATGACCATGATGAAGAAAACTGTTTACGCAATTACCGCAGCGATGATCATCATGCCAGCAGTCGCACTGGCGAACCCTAACGGTATATCGTACAAAGGCCCGATCCAAACCACGACAGTAAGCGAAGTTTTGAATCAAACTAACCTGTTCTCTGAGCAAGATATTATTCTCGAAGGTAAGCTAATTAAGCAGATTGATACCGAAACCTTTGTCTTCAGCGATGGTGTTAAAGAAATCAATGTTGAACTGGATGATGATATTCGCCTGGATCAGGCCATCACTGCCAATACCCGTTTGCGGATATATGGGGAAGTAGAAGGTGGGGTGACACCTGAAATCGAAGTAGACAGAGTTCAGCTTCTATAATGGCTGCTCCACATGGCTCCTATACAAAAGAAGGGCTGTTCATCACGATCAGCCCTTCTCAAATTCTAAGCTTGGCGGGTAACCAATTAACCAATTAGCTCGCGCACTTTTTCCAAATCTTCTGGTGTATCAACCCCTGCTGGCGGCGCGTCAATCGCTACCTCAACATGGATTTTTTCGCCATACCAAAGCACACGCAGCTGTTCCAGCGCTTCAATTTTCTCCAGCGCACTCGGCTCCCAGTTGATATAGGTATTGATGAACCCAGCACGGTAAGCGTAGATACCGATGTGGCGCATCAGGTTCTGGTGGATCTCCTGCGGCCGCTTGGCAAAGTTATCGCGATCCCACGGAATCGATGCACGGCTAAAATACATCGCATAGCCACTTTTATCCGTAACCACTTTTACCGCATTGGGGTTGAAGACTTCATCAGCATGATCAATCTCAACCGCCAAGGTTGCCATTGGCGCATCATTGTGGGCTAGGTTATCAGCAACCTGACGGATGATCGTTTCAGGAATTAACGGCTCGTCTCCCTGCACATTCACCACGATCTGATCGTCGGCAAGCTGGTATTTCTCAACCACTTCCGCCAAACGCTCAGTGCCCGACTCATGATCATCACGCGTCATGCAGACTTCACCGCCAAAGCCCTTTACCGCATCAACGATACGCTGGTCATCGGTCGCAACGATCACCTGCTCGGCACCGGCTTTGCTCGCTTGCTCGTAAACCCACTGGATCATTGGCTTGCCGCCAATGTCTGCCAACGGCTTACCCGGCAGGCGCGATGACTGGTAACGCGCCGGGATGATAACCGTAAATGACATTATTTCACCTCGTCAGGACTTAGCGTACGCGCTTCCGGCTCAAGCAGAACCGGGATGCCATCCTTGATAGGATAGGCAAGACGGTCAAATTTGCAAACCAGCTCACTCTTGTCTTTATCGTAGTTCAGCTTCCCTTTACAGACTGGGCAAGCCACGATTTCAAGCAGACGATGATCCATATTCTTCCTTTACCTCAATAATCCGGTTAATAATGGCTTCAGCCTCAGGTACTGGCAGCACGGCATCTACAGGTAAATACCACCAGTTAGGCTGAGCGAAAGTGTGGCATTTCACCGCATCTTTCTCTGTCATTACTAAATGCTGGCCTTGTTGGGCCAATTGTTTTAATTCTTGCTCGGAGAAAGCCTGGTGATCAGCAAACGGCTGACACACCACAGGAGTAACTCCCAACATACTTAGTGTATTAAAGAACCGAGGTGGATGGCCAATACCTGCCATCGCAACCACATCGGCCAACTCGGCGACTTGCCTGCGCTCTCCGGTTTTTACATTGATCAGCGGTGAGGGCTGCAGTTGCATTGGCGCTTCACCTGGCTGCGACTGACCACCGTTGCAGATCAGAAAATCAACCTCGGCCAATCGCTCACAGGGCTCACGTAGTGGCCCCATCGGGATCAGCTGTTGGTTACCAAAGCGGCGCTGACCGTCAATTACCACGATTTCAATATCACGCTCAAGCGCATAATGCTGCAGGCCGTCATCGGTAATGATGATATCCACATCCTGCTCAAGCAGTAACTGCACGGCTTCGGCACGCTTTGGCGCCACCGCTACCGGTGCGCCGGTACGACGATGGATCAAAACAGGTTCATCACCTGCTTCACCCGTCGAGGTATCTATGCTCACTGGATAAGGGTAATACGGCGCTTTAGCGCCATAGCCTCGGGAAACGACGCCTGGCTTTAAGCCTTTGGCCTGCAGTTGCTCAACCAGCCATATTACGACTGGAGTTTTGCCATTACCGCCAGCGGTAATATTGCCGACCACCACCACCGGTACCGGTGCCCGGAATGCCGATTTATCACCGCTCTGATACTGCTGGCGACGACGGCGGCTGATCAAACCAAACAGCTTGCTCAGGGGCCAGAGCAGAGGTTTAAGCAACTGTCCTGCCGGATGCTGCTCAAACCAGATTTTTTCAATAATGGTCGCCATTGTTCACCAAGCTATTGTTAACAAAGCTATTGTTTACCAAGTAATTACTCGCCAAACTGGATGCGATGCAGCTGGGCATAAGCGCCATTTTGAGCCAGCAGCTCAGCATGAACGCCCCGCTCAATAATTTCGCCTTCATCGACTACCAGGATCTGATCGGCATTTTCAATCGTCGAAAGACGGTGTGCAATAACCAGTACTGTACGGTCTTTTTGAAGCTCGTCCAACGCCGACTGGATAGCACGTTCAGATTCCGTATCCAGCGCAGACGTTGCTTCATCAAGGATCAGAACCGGTGCATTTCGCAGCAAGGCACGAGCGATGGCAATACGCTGACGCTGACCACCCGACAAGCTAACACCGTTCTCACCAATAATGGTATCAAGACCGTTGTCCATGCCTTTAATAAAGTCCATCGCGTAAGCCAACTCAGCGGCTTTCTCTATTTCAGCACGGCTGAACTGCTCGCCGCTGGCATAAGCAATGTTGTTGGCAATGGTATCGTTAAACAGGTGCACATTCTGCGACACAACAGCTACCTGATCACGCAGATTGGCTAGCTTGTAATCGCAAAGATCATGTTCATCAATAGTGATCTGGCCAGAGTCAATATCATAGAAGCGGGTCAACAGATTAGCGATGGTACTTTTACCCGAACCTGAGCGTCCTACCAGTGCCAGGGTCTTCCCTGCCGGTAGCGAAAAACTCACATTGCGCAATGCGGGAGTCTCTTTGGTTGGGTATGTAAAGGTTACATCTTTGATGTCAATATCACCTTTCACACGCTCGGCCACATGGGTACCATGATCTTTTTCCGTTTCCAGCTCCATCAGGCCAAACAGGGTCTGGCAGGCAGCCATACCGCGCTGGAACTGAGAGGTAACATTGGTCAGGGCTTTTAGCGGGCGCATCAGGCCAAACATTGCACCGAAAATCAGAGCAAAGGTACCTGGAGTCAGTTCTGCACGTAGCGACTCGGTATTAGCTAACACCAGTACCACCACCAATGCCATAGAGGCAATCACCTGGATCACCGGGTTAGCAATCGCCTGTGCCGAAACCAGCTTCATCGTCTGCTGGCGCATGCGGTTGCTGACTTGCTCAAAACGCTCTTGTTCAACCTGCTGACCGCCATAGCTAAGAACAACCTTATGACCTTTTAGCATCTGCTCGGCAGAGGAGGTTACAGAGCCCATTGCATCCTGCATATTTTTTGAGATGCGACGGAAACGCTTCGATACGATACGGATACTCACCGCAACGACAGGCGCAATAACCAACAGGATTGCCGACAACTGCCAGCTGTTCCAGAACATTATCCCCATCAGAGCAATAATGGTTGCCCCTTCGCGAACCAAGCTGACCAAAGCACTACTGGTTGCGGATGCGACTTGTTCTGAATCATAGGTAATGCGGGACAGTAGCTTGCCGGAAGACTCTTTATCAAAGAAGCCCACTGGCATTTTCATGAAGTGATTGAACATCTGGCGACGCAATGTCATAACGACATTGCCAGACACCCACGACAGGCAGTAGGTGGAAACAAAGCCACTGATGCCACGAAGGATCATCAGTCCTAGCAGGTAAATAGGCATCATTGCCAGGAAGTTTGATTCAAGGCTATCTAAGCCTCCGAAGCTTTCATCCATCAAGGGCTTGATCATTGAAAGCATCAGTGCATCACTTGCAGCGTTGATAATTAACGCAACGACCGCAGCGCCAAGGCCAGCCTTATACAGGCTGATTGAAGGCCAAAGCCGCTTAAAGGTATCCCAAGTGGATTGATCTGTTGGTTGTGTCATGAAAACCAGTTTTTCTTGAAGACAATTCTTCACATTCTACTCTGTTCGGGCCAATGCACCAAATAAGTTCCTACTTCCTTTTCTTAAACTGCCTAATATTTAGGCATTTTATCAATGCATTACTCACCAAGTTGCTGGCGAAACCAGCCAGCTTTGACCTCTTGCCGATAGCGTAAAATGTTGATGTTACCATCACGGACTAGAACGCTGACCTGCCCGCTATCTGCGGTGCTGAGCCAGACTGTACCTTTATCAAGGTAACGCTGCCTGACTTCGGCCGACGGCAGCTGCCACGGATTATATCGAGCCACTGAAACCAGCGCATAATCCGGAGCCATTGTTGCCAACCATGTATTGGTCGAAGAGGTTTTACTGCCATGATGAGGCACGAAAAGCACATCAGGATCGAGGGTTGGTTCGAGCTGGGCCAGCAACAGCTCAGAAATAGCATCAATATCACCAGTCAGTAATACTGATGTCGAATTAACTGGATTCAATGCCCTATCACTAATTTCTATTACACACGAATGGGGGTTTGCTGCGCGTGCAACCCGTTTTGGAGGCCAAAGTACCCGAAAATCCAGTTGCTGCCATTGCCACGTTTCACCACGTCGGCAAGCCATAAACCCATCTCGCTTGTCGCTGCTGCGTTTCCACTCTGGTTGTAACCGCTCAACCACATCCACCAGCCCACCGGCATGATCACTGTCGGCATGGCTGAGTATCAGCCCATCGAGCTTATTAACACCATAACTGAGTAAAACCGGCTCGATCACGGCGGTGGCAATGCTACCGGATCCCCAGCGATTGCCGGTATCGTACAATACCGCGGTATCACGGCGCCGGATCAGTACTGCCAGGCCATGCCCAACATCCAACATCTCAAGCTGCCACCCGGTGAACGGTTTAGCCTCGTCTTCAGTCAACACAGGTATCCCCCGCCAGCTGACAACTATCAGTGCAACCACCAAGTGCAGTGTTTTAAACATTCGAAAAGGCAAGAACCACAGTAAGACCATCAGCCCAAGGCCGCCGAGCACATACGGTAGCCAAGACGATGGCAAGTTCCACCACGCACCACTTGAGAAATCGGCCAGCCTCATGACGGGAAGTAACGAAAGATCGGCCAGCCACCAAAGCCACTCAGATAGCGAAGGCAGCCACAGTGTCACCATTGCCGCAAGAATCAGCGGTACTGTCACGGCGCTAACCCAAGGTACTGCCAAGAAGTTAATCACTGGCGCAATCAGTGATACCCCGCCAAACCACTGCCATTGCAATGGCAGCATCATGAACATCAAAGTCAGCTGCAATAAAGCCAGCCATTTAACCTTTTCTCGCCAAGCGTGTCGCTGCGATTTTGCGGCCTTACCCGCACGCAACCCACTGACATTCGCCAAATACAACACGAAGACGGCAGAAAATGACAACCAAAAGCCAGCGGCGTACGAGCCCATAGGATTGATTACCAGACATATCATCAGGGCAACAAGCAGAACTTGCCAGCCCGGCCATTGCAGCCTTAACCGAATTAACCCCATGACCATCGCACTCATCATCAGTGCCCGCTGCGTCGGTATACTGAAGCCCGCCAGCCAGGCATACCCCAAGGCAAACAATAAGCCAAGCCACAATGGTAACCAGAGCAACAATTCGCCCTCCGGTGCAATGCCTCGAATTTGGCTTCCCAGCCACCAGCCACATAACACAGCGAGGCCAATATGCAGCCCCGAAATCGCCATCAAATGTGAAAGCCCACTGTCGCGCAGCCGAAGCCAGTCTGCGTTATCCAGCCCATCTCGAAAGCCAAAGCTTAGCGCCAGCAAATAAGGCTGGAACTGCAGCCCAGTCGTTAACTCGACGACCTGATCGAAAACAAGCTGGCGCAACGTCGGCCGGGAAGTATTCGGCTGGTATTCATTGGTAAAATAGTTTTTTTGACCGGAAATAACGGTGCCTTTGCCATGCAATTGATAGCCAAGGAAATAGCGTTCTGCATCATACCCCGCACGGTTGACCCTACCGTAGGGCCGACGTAATCTCACTTCCAGCCGCCACGACTCACCCTGTTTCATTTCAATAGCATGCGGCCACTCTAACCGTACCCGTAACGGATTTATAAACGATATTTTATGCTGTTCTATTGCAGACAGGGTAAAATCAAACTGGGAGGTTGGGATATTTGGATTTAATAGGCTACTAACTTCACCAACTATGGTAATATTTCTGCGCTCAATAGGTATCAATTGAACCGCATCTACATAGAATGTTGCTCCAATCTTCGCCACAAGAGTACCAATCACGACCCAGATCAAAAATTTGAGTCGTAAAAAATATGAAACTACACCACCAATCATGAAGGCTGTAACAAACCAGCTGTAATCTGGAATAAACGGCCAAAAATGAAGCGACAAAATTCCTAACGCAATACCGGCTACGGCTTGGTTCATAACCGTATTGCCAAAATAACAAATGAATTAAAATGCCAAGACAAGTTATTAGACGTTTCTTGCCAAGCCATGACGTGATCAAGCGCCAGAAAGCGCTTAAGATTTTCGGCAATGTGCTTTACAACCCCAATTTGTGGTGCCTCAATCGCCGTTCGGCCTCGGGGGCTTTTGCCGTGGGCCTGTTCATGGCATTTGTCCCTCTTCCCAGCCAGATGATCATGGCGGCCGGCCTTGCTATCTTGTTTAGTGTCAATTTGCCGCTGTCGGTCTGCCTTGTCTGGGTTAGCAATCCAGTTACCATGCCAGTGCTTTTTTATGGTGCCTATAAAGTCGGTGCCTGGCTGATGAACTCTCCCCACCAACCTTTTCACTTTGAACTTTCGTGGGAGTTTCTGCTGAATCAAATGAGCCAAATCGGGCCTCCTTTCTTATTAGGCTGTACCGTTTGTGGCATCCTTTTTGGCCTTATAGGCTACTTCGGCATTCGGGGCCTGTGGCGCTATTCGGTCGTACGTAGCTGGAACAAGCGAAGATTCCGCTAGGACCTGTTTGCCTTAGGGCATAACGCAAAAAACCTCGCCTAGGCGAGGTTTTTTATATTCAGGGCGGCAGATGTACAACCGAAAAATACGGGGATGGGGACCAGCTATCAAACTGCTAGCACCAAGTAGTGTAACTAACATCCAACACGCGATCCCATTCACACGGTTTAACCCGCTCCCTTCAACTTATGCAATAGCAGCCTAAGCCTAAAGAACCAGAGTTTAATATGGCTCTGACTCCCACTATCTTCGACTATTTAGCGCTCAGCACCTGTGCCGGTTGCAGGGCACTAGCCCGCCTTGCCGGATACCATGTTGCCAACAGGCTCAGCACAATCGCTGTCAGGGCAACAATCACCACATCCTGCATCGCAAGCTCGGTAGGCAGAAAGTCGACAAAGTAGATATCACCAGAAAGGAACTGGTGGCCAATAACGTTTTCCAGGCCTTTGATCAGTGTGGTGAGGTTAATGGCGACGAGTGATCCTAAAGTCGCACCAAGCAGGCTGCCGATAACACCAGAAAGGATGCCATGCCAGATAAAGATAGACTTCACCAAACCATCGCCAGCCCCCATGGTACGCAAAATCGCGATATCTGCCGAGCGATCTTTCACTGCCATCATCAAGGTTGAAACGATGTTAAAACACGCCACCCCGATCACCAGCACCATCACCAAATACATAATGGTACGCACCATCTGGATATCACGATATAAATAACCGTACTTCTGGGTCCAGCTCTTGAGGTAGACATAAACAGGTAAGGTAAACCCGACCTCCCTCACGATACTTTGCGCATCAAGCACATTATCAACATTAAGTGAGATCCCCGATACACCTTCCCCCATTGACAAATACTGCTGGGCATCTGCCAACGGCACCAATGCAAAGTTATGATCAATCTGCCCACCCAGTGCCAGCAACCCGGACACCTGAAGCCTGATTCGGTGCGGGGCTTTAAGCTTCAGGGCGGGATCAGGATTGGGGATCATTGCTGTTATCCAATCCCCTTCAGAGATACCTAGCTTATCAGCTACTCCCTGCCCCAAAATGATCTGTTTTTTACCTGCGGTGAACTGCTGCCAGGCATTGCCTTTCACGTAATCCGGAATCGCACTGACTTTGCGCTCTTCCTGCGGATTGACCCCTCGAACTTCAACCGCCTTCAGGCGACTGCCTTTTTCAAGCAAAGCCGTAAACCGAATATAGGGTGCAGCACCCGTCACCCGCGGGTGTTCCTGTACGGTATTCAACACCGATGTCCACTCAGTAAAAGGTGGCTTCACGGCTTCAAGTTCTCCATGCGGGATCACCGCCAGCACCCGGTTTTGCAGCTCCCGCTCAAAACCGTTCATCGCCGACAAGCCAATGATGATCACTGCCACACCGACGGCAATACCCAAGGTCGATGAAATCGAGATGAAGGACACCATCCGGTTACGTTGTTTCGCTCGGCTAAAACGGCTGCCGATATACAGAGAAAGTGGTCGGAACATTAAGCCACCTCTACCTGCTCCAGCACACCATCTTGCATGTGCATACAGCGATCCAGCTTGCCTGCCAATTCGTTGTCATGGGTCACTACCAAAAACGCTGTGCCGGACTCTTTATTCAACTTGCGCATAAGATCATAAATTTCCAATGCCGTTTTATGATCTAAGTTACCGGTCGGTTCATCCGCCAGCACCAAGGCAGGATTGTTCACCAACGCGCGGGCAATCGCGACGCGCTGACGCTCCCCTCCGCTCAGCTCCGACGGCCGATGCTCAAAACGGTGATGGAGCCCAACCTGCTCCAGGATACTTTCTGCCTGGGACCGGGCTTTATCAGCCCCGATGCCCCCTATCAACAGCGGCATTGCTACATTTTCCACCGCACTAAAATCTGCCAACAAGTGATGGAACTGATAGACAAAACCCACCTCCTGATTACGGATTTTCGCCTGCTTGTTTGAACTCATTGCGTTCAGTTTCTGCCCCTTGAAAAAGACATCACCGTCAGTCGGCTCATCTAGCGCCCCCAACAAATGTAACAGGGTGCTTTTCCCCGAACCGGAAGCGCCCACAATACCGACCAGCTCGCCAGCATTGAGGCTAAAACCAACATCTTTCAATACCTCGGTTTCAAGCTGGGCTTCGCGGTAAACCTTACGCAACCCATGACAAACCAATAACGAATTACTCATAACGCAATGCCTCAGCAGGACGAACAGATGCTGCACGATAAGAAGGAAAAACAGTTGCCAGCAGGCTCAGCACAATAGCCCCGACAATCACTAAAACAATTTGCATAGGCTTTACAACCACAGGTAGCGAGCCGCCGACCATCAGCAGCTGCACACCCAGTACGGATAAAACAGAATTCAAATTAAAGGCCAGAATCGTACCCAGCAGGCCGCCTGATACGGCACCAATCACACCACTGCTGGCGCCCTGGACAATAAAGACCATCAAGACCTGGCGGCTTGTCATCCCTTGTGTCTTAAGGATCGCCACTTCAGCCTGCTTCTCCATCACTACCATGATCAGCGCTGAAATAATGTTAAATGCCGCCACCCCGATGATCAGGCCAAGCATCAGGCCCATCATGTTCTTTTCCATTTTAACCGCCTGGAAAAGCTCACCGCGCTGCTCGCGCCAGTCAGACCAAACCCAATCATTCTCGAGTGGCTCCTGGGCTAATTCAGTCACCACAAAGGGGTCATCAACAAATAGACGCCAGCCAGTCATTTCTCCAGGCTTATAGCGCAGTAGCTTGCCGGCATCAATAATGTTGGTCAGGATCAGCTGCTTGTCGACATCCGAGCCGGTATTGAACATGCCCTCAACAATAAAATTTCGCTGACTCGGAATGCGTCCCAGGGGCGTGTACTGGCTGGCGCTTGTCACCATCAGGCGAACCTTGTCACCGACTTTGACACCCAACTGCCCCGCCAGTGACTGACCAAGGATAATGCGATAGCTACCCGGGGTCAGATTGGCTAATTCACCCTGGGTAATATGATAAGCAACCGGCTCGAACGCATTAGGATCAACGCCCAGTAATGAACCTGCAGACAACGATGCGGCACTTTGCACAATCGTTTCACTGCGGGTCAGCGGCGTAGCCATAGAAACATGAGGCAGCTGGCTTAGCGATGCCGGAGGCTCATCCTCCCACACCATTTTGCCATTTGGCTGTGAAACCACCGCCTGGGGCATTACCCCAAGAATGCGCTCTTTGAGCTGCTGTTCAAAACCGTTCATCACCGAGAGAACCGTCACCAAAGCCAGCACGCCAATGGTGATCCCCGCCGTGGACATATAGGAGACAAAGCGGCTGAAGCGATCCCCGGAACGCCCCCGCAAATAGCGCAGGCCGATAAAAAAAGAGACTGGATGAAACATAAACGAAGTCGAAACCATCCTGTTATAAACTGCCCGCAAGAATACCCGTTGCTGCTCATGATTACCATGCAAGGGCGTAAAAGTAACGTAAAAACAGAGGGTAAAACAGACACTGCGACCGTACTGCACTTGCTCGAAGGCGATGGGTAAGTGATAATCGAAGAATAGTTAATTTATCACGAGTATGACATGAATCAGGACGAGTATTTTTCGGTCCATGCCGGGCTAACCATCAATGTTGAGCCGCTCTCCCCTAAAGAGCAGCTTCCCGATGAGTTAACATTCAGCCAGGAAATCCCGCCCTTGTTTCGTGTTGCCAGCGAGTGTTCAGGCCTCGAAGAAGGTGTCGAGCAGTCGCTCAGTAAGTTAACCAAGGATGAGACCAAGCCGCTGCTTGATTATCTCGCGGCCCAGAACAGCAAGATTAATCTACTATTGTCTTTTGTCTTGTCACAACAAGACAACCCGGCACATCGCTATACCACAGAAACCTTTGGTGCAAGCCGGCTCACGTTTTTGTCTGGTAACGGTTTACCGGTCGGCAGTTTTGCCCGGGTTAAGCTATTTTTAGACAAACCATCGGCAGCGGTTTATTGCTATACCGAAGTGATTGGCAATGCAGTGAAGGGCGATAAAGTTGAAGTCACGCTCAAATACAACCGCCTTCTGGAAGATGATCGAGACTTGCTAATACGAGCAGCTCTCTATATCCAACAGAAACTACTGCGCCAGCGCGCCCAACAGCGAACAGATACCCAATAAAACACATGAAATCGAATTTTTTACTTTCTCTTCCTTTACCGGATAAACACGGGGACAGCCGATTTATCGGTAATGTATCAGGCGCTGCACTGGCCTTATCTGTTGCAGAGCTGGCACAATCACATCTGGGGCCAGTTCTCGCTGTTGTTTCTGACACGCAGACAGCCCTTCGTCTACAGCCTGAAATCACCCAATTTACCGATGTCGAAGTGAGTGTATTCCCGGACTGGGAAACCCTGCCCTACGATAATTTCTCCCCGCATCAGGACATCATTTCTGACCGCCTGTCGCGCCTGTACCGGTTACCGACGCAAAAGAACGGGATCATTCTGGTTCCCATCAGTACCCTGTTGCAGCGCCTTACGCCACGAGAATTTATCCACCAGCATGCACTGATAGTCACCAAGGGTGATCGGCTATCGCTGGACAAACTACGCCTACAGCTCGAGGCCTCCGGCTACCGCCATGTTGACCAGGTAATGGAACATGGCGAATATGCCAGTCGCGGCTCGCTGCTGGATCTTTTTCCTATGGGTAGCAACCAGCCTTACCGTATCGATTTCTTTGATGATGAAATTGACTCGATTCGCCAGTTTGACCCGGAAAACCAGCGCTCTACCGGTGAAATTGACAACATTCACCTCTTGCCAGCCCATGAGTTCCCAACTGACGAAATCGCGGTAGAGAACTTCCGCATGCGCTGGCGCGAGCGGTTTGAAGCCCGCCGCGAGCCCGAATCCATCTACCAGCAAGTCAGTAAACGCACCTGGCCTGCCGGGATTGAATACTGGCAGCCATTGTTCTTTGAACAAACGGAGACGTTGTTTGATTACCTGCCCGACTCAAGCCTGCTAATCACTGTCGGCGAGTTGGAACCCGCGGTTGATCAGTTCCTCGGTGATGCCGAGTACCGCTATGACCAACGCCGGGTTGATCCACTGCGCCCGCTTTTGAGTCCGCGGGAACTATGGCTCAGCAAAGACGAAATGTTCAGTGGCTTCAAAACGCTGCCGAAGGTACGCATTCACCAAGATGCTGAACCTGAAAAAGCTGGCCGCTACAACCCTTCATTGCGACCGATCCCAGAGCTGGCTATCAATCACCAGCTCAAGGAGCCGCTTGCCGAGCTGCGCCGCTTCTCAGAACAGTTTGACGGCCAAATCATTTTCTCCGTGGCCTCCGAAGGCCGCCGAGAGGCCCTACTGGATCTGCTGGCACGGATCAAACTTCGCCCTATGGTATGTGGCAACCTTCATGAGGCTGCCAATGCGAAGACCAAGTTTGCCCTCGTTATCGGCGCGGCTGAGCAAGGCTTCATTCTGGAAAGCCCTTCGATTGCCTTCATCTGCGAAAGCGACTTACTGGGTGAACGTGTTGTTCAGCGCCGCCGTCGTGAAGACAAGAAAACCCTAAATACCGACACCATCATCCGCAACCTTGCCGAGCTACAGGTTGGTCAGCCAGTTGTCCATCTCGATCATGGTATTGGTCGCTATCAGGGCCTGCAGACATTGGAAGCCGGTGGGATCACCACCGAGTATGTCACCCTTGAATACCAAGGCGGTGCAAAACTGTATGTTCCGGTGGCTTCCCTGCACCTGATCAGCCGTTACTCCGGCGGTGCTGAAGAGACAGCCCCAATCCACAAACTGGGCGGAGAGACCTGGGCGAAGGCCCGTAAAAAAGCCGCTGAAAAAGTACGGGATGTCGCGGCTGAATTGCTGGATGTTTATGCCAAACGCGAAATGAAGCCCGGCTTTAAATTCAAACTGGATCGAGAAGCCTATGCCGATTTCTGTACCGGCTTCCCATTTGAAGAAACCCATGATCAGGCACTGGCTATTAACGCCGTCATATCCGACATGTGCCAGGCCAAAGCCATGGATCGCCTGGTCTGTGGTGACGTCGGCTTTGGTAAAACAGAAGTAGCGATGCGCGCTGCCTTTGTCGCCGTAGATAACAGCAAGCAGGTAACCGTACTGGTTCCTACTACCCTGTTGGCACAACAGCATTTCGAAAACTTCCGCGACCGTTTTGCCAACACCCCGGTTCGCGTCGAAGTTTTGTCTCGTTTTAAAACAGCCAAAGAGCAGAAACAGATCCTAACCGATGTTGCGGAAGGAAAAATTGATATTCTGATCGGCACCCATAAGCTGCTCAATGCATCGGTGAAATATCAGGATCTGGGATTACTGATCGTCGATGAGGAACACCGTTTCGGCGTTCGCCAGAAAGAAAAAATCAAGGCGATCCGCTCGGATGTCGATATCCTGACCTTAACAGCGACCCCAATCCCTCGAACGCTGAACATGGCAATGAGTGGCATGCGTGACCTGTCAATTATTGCGACTCCGCCGGCACGCCGCCTGGCTATCAAGACGTTTGTCCGTGAGCGCGAAGACGTGCTTGTTCGAGAGGCAGTTCTGCGTGAGATCATGCGAGGTGGCCAGGTCTACTTCCTGCATAATGATGTCGACTCAATAGAGAAAACAGCGAAAGAGTTAGCGACGCTGATCCCGGAGGCACGTATCACCTTTGCCCACGGCCAGATGCGCGAGCGCGAGCTGGAGAAAATCATGAGTGATTTCTACCACCAGCGTTTCAACCTGCTCGTCTGTACCACAATTATCGAAACGGGTATCGATGTACCGACCGCCAACACGATTGTTATCAACCGTGCCGACCATTTAGGCCTGGCACAGCTGCACCAGTTACGGGGGCGAGTAGGTCGTTCGCATCACCAGGCGTATGCCTATATGCTGACACCACATCCAAAACGGATGACCAAAGATGCCGTGAAGCGTCTGGAAGCTATCTCTTCACTCGAGGATCTAGGTGCTGGCTTTACCCTTGCTACCCATGATCTTGAAATTCGCGGTGCCGGAGAACTCCTTGGTGACGAACAAAGCGGCCAGATCCAGTCGGTTGGTTTCACCCTGTTTATGGAGATGCTTGAACAAGCTGTCGAGGCACTGAAAGAAGGCAAAGAGCCATCACTTGATGATCTGCTGCGCCAGCAGACAGAAATCGAGCTACGCCTGCCTGCCTTGCTGCCAGACGAATACATCCCGGATATCAATACCCGTTTGTCACTCTATAAACGTATCGCCAGTGCAGACAGTGAAACTGCGCTGAACGAACTAAAAGTCGAGCTGATCGACCGCTTCGGACTATTGCCGGACGCCACTACCAACCTGCTGACCGTGAACAGGCTAAAGCTGAAAGCGGCTGGACTGGGTGTGCGTCGAATTGAGGCAGGAGAAAAAGGAGGCTATGTTGAGTTTGCACAAAATGCATCAATAAACCCTGGTTTCCTGGTCAATTTGTTACAATCACAACCACAGCATTACCGTATGGAAGGCCCGACAAAACTAAAAGTCATGGCACCAATGAGTGATCGCAAAGACCGAATTAAGTATGTTGACGGGCTTTTAACAAAGCTTGCCGAAAACACTCTATAATTGATGGCACTATCGTGCGGAGTACTATCTTGAAAAAACTGATTTATTTGCTGCTTATCGCTATTAGCTGGCCAAGCCTGGCAGCACGACAATTTGATATTGAAGTTATTCTATTTAAGCGCAATATCGATCCGGCGCAAGTCAGTGAGTCCTGGCCGGATCAACAAAAGCCTATCAATATGAAAGGCACGATTTCCTTTGGTGATGATAGCCAGCTGGCGGCAAAAGGCATAACCCTGATGACACAGGGGCAATACCAGCTGACCTCCCAGTACGATAAGCTGAAAGGACATGCCGGGTTTACGCCACTGGCCCATTTCGGTTGGCGCCAGGGTGACTTGAGCAAAGGGGCTGCACCTAAGTTTCACCTGACAGCAGGCAAAGACTTCTCGGCACAGTACCTGCCAGATGGCACCTCGAAAGAAGAACTACGCCGCAATGAAATGTCAGCCCCAGAAGCGCCTGTGAATGCAGAAAGTGGAATTGTTGATACAACGAACAGCCTTCCATCTGAGGCCAGCTCTAGGACCAGTTCTGGAACCAGTTCTGAGATCAGCTCTGAGATCAGTGTTGCCGCAGCAACGCCAGAGCCGCCGCTGTATGAACTAGAGGGTAAGATCCGCGTCTATGTACAACACTTCCTCTTTACGGAAACTAGCTTGGATCTACGTGAACCAGGCCGCCGTGAAGTTATTGTCGGTGCAGAGCCTATCGATATTGAAAGCGATTTACTGACTGAGGACAGCAATGTTCAGATTGGCCATTTACAGGAAGTGAAGAAAAAGGTTGAAGTCGAAGAGTTCCTTAAAACCTACCGTTTTGAACAACAACGCAAGATGCGTAGCGGCGAAACACATTACCTTGATCATCCGCTGATGGGCATGGTGATCCAGATCCGCCGGGTTGAGGAAGAGCCGGCGAACTAGTCAGGTAAGCCAGTTGCTAGCAGAGTGATCACCTGCCACTTTGACAAAGACAAGGGCTGCCAAACGGCAGCCTTTTTGTTTGCTATTCAACTATGACTCATTCACGGACGGCTTTCACAGATATCGCGCCAATCCATTGCCGATCTCTTACCCCCCACCTATGCTTGGTGTTCATCCTACAGATCTCGATGCTAAGGAAAGTACCCGATCAAGCCCATGAAAACCGATTTCGAAATAACCACCACGCGGCTACTTTTCCGCCCTTACAAGATTGTCGACCTCAACGACCTTCTTGATGCAGTGCAGACATCTTTCACCCAGCTAAGTCCATGGCTGACCTGGTGTACAGAGGACTATGACCAGCATGATGCCTATGAGTGGATCAATGCCAGCCGTCAAAACTGGCAAAATGACATCAGTTATGAGCTGGCCATTTTTGAACGCTATACAGAACAATTAGTCGGTAGTATTTCACTCAATAACCTATCAATACTGTCGAACTCGGCTGAGCTGGGCTATTGGATAAGAACCCACGCTCAGCAACAAGGCTTTGCTACCGAGGCGTGCCAGGCAATAGCTGATTTTGCTTTCAACACCCTTGGGCTCACACGGCTGGAGATTGTCACCCACACCGGAAACCTTGCCAGTCAGCGAACCGCGCTCGCCTGCCAGGCTAAGTTTGAATGTACCGCCAGAAACCGTATTTTCTCGTCAGGCAAAGCCTATGACGGGATTGTATTTTCACTGATCCCGGATGATTTACGCCACAGTAAGCCGCCCTACCCCAGCAAATGATGTCCTGAGAAAAACAAAGTAGCAGCAACCCTCAGGCAGCGTACAAAGTTGGTATGAATTAAGCGGTTAAGGTACTATTAGGGCCAACCTCAAGCGAAGGAACGGGTATCTATCGTGTTTAAAATTATCATCACTATTGCGATCATCGGCCTTGTCATTTTTTTCATGCAGCGATCTCAAAGCAATAAACAGTCAGCGGCTGAAAATATCAAAGTTGGGGAAGAATTTCTTGCCAGCAACAAGCAACAAGAAGGGGTCAAAGTCACTGAATCAGGCCTACAGTATTTAGTACTGCAAGAAGGCACAGGGAGCGTTCACCCGAAAGCCTCTGACAAGGTCACGGTTCACTATCATGGTACCCTACTTGATGGCAGCGTATTCGACAGTTCGGTTGAACGTGGCGAAACTATTCAGTTTGGCCTAGGCCAGGTTATCAAAGGCTGGACTGAAGGCCTGCAACTCATGGTCGAAGGCGAAAAGACCCGGCTATTTATCCCATCAGAGCTTGCCTACGGCAACCGGGCTGTTGGCACAATCCCATCAGGCTCGGTGCTGATTTTTGATGTCGAACTCATCAAAATTAACTAAGCCACGATAACCCACCTTAAAAAAACGCCGCTAATACATAGCGGCGTTTTTATTGGTGTAGCAGCTAACAGCTATTGTCACTTAGTGCAGCTTCAGGTTTGGACGCAACACTCGGTTGATACGGCCAACTAACATCATCAGGCCGGTTTTAAATACACCGTGCAACGCCACCAAGTGCATTCTATATAAAGAAATATATACCACACGGGCAATACGGCCTTCGACCATCATTGAACCTTTGGTCAGGTTACCCATCAGGCTACCGACAGTTGAAAAACGGCTTAGTGATACCAATGAACCATGATCGCTATACACATAAGGCTTCTGGGCACGATCAGTTATCTTCGCAACAATATTAGAGAAACACCGGCTAGCCATCTGGTGGGCTGCCTGGGCACGCGGCGGTACAAAGCTACCGTCTTCCTGGGCACAGCACGCCAGATCACCAATAACATAAATATCGTCGTCACGGGTGGTCTGCAATGTCGGTTTAACAACCAGCTGGTTGATGCGGTTCGTTTCAAGGCCAGCAATATCCTTTATAAAATCTGGCGCTTTAATACCCGCCGCCCATACCATAATTTGAGCCGGGATATGATCGCCATCTTTGGTTGTCAAACCTGTTTCGTCAGCTTTGGTCACCATGGTGGCAGTACGAACATTCACGCCTAACTTTGTCAGCTCGCTATGTGCAGCGCCAGAGATACGAGGTGGCAAGGCTGGTAGAATTCGTTCACCCGCTTCAACCAGGTTAACATTCAAGCGTGAGCTATCCAGATCACCAAAACCATAAGTACGCAGCTCTTTCACTGCATTGTGCAACTCGGCTGAAAGCTCAACGCCGGTCGCGCCTGCCCCGACAATCGCAATATCAACCGTTTTCTGATCTTTATTCGCATGTAGTTTCAGGAACTGGTTGTTCATTTCAGTCCGGAAGCGGTGTGCCTGCTCCGGGCTATCTAAGAAGATACAGTTGTCACGTACACCCGGCGTATTGAAATCATTGGATGTTGAACCTATTGCCATCACCAGAATATCGTATTCCAGCTCACGTTCTGGCATTAGCAACTCATCATGCTCATCATAGAGCGCGGCCAATTTGATTATCTTACTCTCACGGTCAATCGCTTGCAGACTGCCCATTTGGAAATCAAACGAATGGTTTTTTGCATGGGCACGATAGCTCAGGGCATCGACCCCGGCATCCATTGAACCAGTCGCTACTTCATGCAGAAGCGGTTTCCACAAATGGCTGGCTTTACGATCAACAAGTGTGATTGTTGCACGACGTTTACGCCCTAAGGTACGACCAAGTTTGGTCGCAAGCTCAAGACCGCCCGCACCGCCACCAACTACGATAATACGAGTCACGATAACTTCCTCTTATTTTGTATAAATTTTTATTGCTCAGAGCCTTATGCCTGTTATTCATCCTTAAATGACAGATGACAATGCTCTGGCTGACTAACTAATACCAAACTGAACAATGCTCTGGGTATGCGGGCACACCAAAGCTCACTGTTCAATTTGGTATTGAAGCAGACGGATTGGCTCCGTCTGCGGAGGGTAGGAGGTAGTTACAATGTTTCTTTAAAGGATTTTATAGTTTGTAGATGCTGTGAGATTTTTTTGAATTTATGGCTTTGTGTCTCATCCCAGATGATTTCGTAGTAATCACCCAATGCATCTTTTGTATGGCGATTATCTAACACTTCATCATTGGTTGAAAGTATGCAAAGGCAATTACCGGCATTTTTTTTACGGAAGTCAGTAACACATTTAGTCGATATGTCGGTATATTCTTCAGGTCGGTCAATTCTTCCTTCCATGTTCAATTCAGGGTGTAGGTTTGGATTAAAAATAACCTGTTTTATTCCACACAAAAAACCAACGCGTTCTGACCAAAACCCACCAAGCCCGACACCACAAATCAGTGGATGAGGATCACGGGACTCTTCTTGCAACTTATGTACTTCTTTTAGCAAATGCTGCATGTCGTGCTTAGGATGCAGCGTGCTGTAATTCACAAAGCGAACATCAGGGTCAATAAATTGAAGCTGTAGTACCTTTTCATGATTACCTGGGCTTGTGGAGTCAAAGCCATGCAGATAGATGATCATCTCTTATCCCCTGTCGTTCTTCTTTTCTACCTTGAATTTAATCTAACACGTTTTGTATGGTTTAAAAGGTAAAAAACATGACATTGTTAACAAAAAAAACGCCAATTGCGCTATTGATTTATCAAAACAGCTACATCTTTGCGAATAGCGGTTAACCGACTATCGAAAAAACGACGCTGCTTATCGTTTAGGCTGTGATTGAACCGCCTGAGAACATCAAAACGACGGTTAAGGTAAAAGTTCAACTCAACCTGAATGTCATCATTTTCGAGGGCCACCAGCTGCTGAAGCTCCTGACTCAATCTGGCTTCAAAGTCCGGTTGGCTTCGGTTTTTCATCAAAAAGCGCCAGTTTTGCAGAAACTGATACCAGACATTAAAAAACGCCGGCTCCATTTCAACCTGGTAGCCTGCCAGCTCTTTCAACAGGGTTTGCTGCTTACTGGTTAATGGCCCAACCCAATCTGCGGAGGTACCCTGAAGCGCCTCAGCGCGTTTCTTGATTTTCTGCTTGGTCGTGAGGATCTCGCGCTCTTCTCTTATCTCATCAATGGTAGACTCGATCTTACTGTTCATCCGCGCAATTTGCTGATCATCCAGCAGCCTTAACATCACGGCCAGCGGTTTGGCCAGCAAGGCCATTGAATCTTGGCCGAGAGCGGTAAATGAATAGTGATAGCCACGGACTTGGCTATACGTCAGCGGCTTTGTTAAATCTGATTGCAAAGCAAAGATCTCTCGATGGAGCTTAGGAAGCTCCTGCCGGCGGTGAACAGCCAGTGCCTTGTCAAGCTCGGCACCAAACACCCGCTCCTGACTTGAGTTCAAGCTGACATAATCAGACAGGTAGTAAGGGATCCAAAAATCGAGAGTATTGTAGCCCAGGCGCATAACACACCCGAATAGCATCAATAAGATAAACGCACCTGCAAAAAAACGGGCAATACTTTGAGGCATTTTAACCCCCATTCAATTTTACGTCCTTGTAAAACAGCTAATCGGTGAGTTAATAGTGTAGACCTGAGTTTCGGTTGTATATTTCACAGTAATGAAATAGGTTGCCACTTAATTCAGACATACAATCAGCTTTCGCTGCAGCTTGTCAGCTTCAGACAAATAAGTTCTATCCTGCCAAAGCGAAGCGCCGACATAAAACCAGAGCATGGCAAGATAATCACACCAAGGTAGCCAGTCTCTCACGGCAGCCAACCAGCGTTCGCTATCTTGCCGGCCTTGTAATTGGCAGTAAGTCGCCACTGCACGTTCCACATCTAAACCATTAGCACTGATTGTCAGGGCTAGATCAAGGGAAGGATCCCCTGCTGCCGCGTATTCCCAGTCAATCACCCGCTTATTGCCATCGGGTTGGCAAATAATGTTGTATCGGCCTAAATCATGATGACAGCAGGTATCGTCAAACCAGGCTTGTGAGGGTAGCTGTTGATAGTGATGGAAAAGCTGCTGTAGCGAAGGGGACTTATACTTATCGGGGATCTGCTGCCAGTAATGTGCGGCTTTTTCTTGCACATCAAGACGCCAGTGTGGAACAGGCAAGGCATGGATATCAACCTGAAGCTGAAGTAAATCCTGCTCCGATAGCTCATCCCCGGCCATCTCGCCCTCGACCCATTCAACCAGCAGGCCATGCTCTAGCAGCGCAATGCTACGCGGGACGATGGCCACCGACTGAAGACTATCTAATACCTGATGCTCATGCTGGCGTGAAAGCCCGAAAGCCTTGGTGGATTCCGCGATCGGACGCCAAACGGCTTTCGAGCACTTTGACGTTTGCGTGTTGCAAAGCTCGAGTACCCAACAGCGATTGCTCAGGCCACCTGTTAGTGGCCTGGCAGAAAGTATCTCGAGATCCGGCAAGGCGCTCAGTAAAGAGGGATCAAACGTATTCACTCAACGCCTCGCTGGCAAAGCACAGCCTGCCATATTCAACCAAGTAGCAACCATTACCAGCCAAGCAGGCTCTTGGCTTCTTGCTTGCGAATTTCACTTTCGTCCGCCCACTCAATCAGGCCGGTTTCCAGATCCATCAGGCGCATGGTCATTTTGTAATAAACATCTTTATCACTGCCAGCTTGCTTTACAATGCTTGCCAGGTTGCCATACAGCATGTATTCCGCACCAACCATCTTACCGAACTGAATCGCGGTACTTTGGTTAACAAGCTCATCATTGTTTTGGAAATTTAGCTGCTTACGGGCTGCTTCGACACGGGTCATATCAACGAAGCGGAACTTGCCTGAATTCAGCATGCGAGTACTGACTGAGTCAGTGATAGATTCGGTATCAATGTGCTCGCTGGTTTTGTTCTTGATACCCTCAACCACAATAATTGGTCGCTGACCATTGCCAGTGATATAAGCCACCGAGCCAGAGGTCAGCATGCTGTCAGTCATTTCTTCTGCAATCTTCTGCAAGTCCGTAGAACCAAACTCGATGGTTGTGGTTTCTGCTTCCTGCGCATCACCGTAGCTGACTTTTTGCGCACAACCACCCATTAATGCAGCTACACCTAATAATGCAATTACGCTTTTATTCATTTTATTACCTTTAAATTACTGTTGTCGCAAGGCCGGCCACCATGGTGGCACATTCCCAATTAATAGTCCGCCTGACGGATGTAGATACGATACTGTTTTGCTTCTGGTTTCCTGGCAACCGCCTGCAAGGTCATGGAGTCTTTGCCATGCAGAACAAACTGGCGCCATGGGCTATCACTGCCATCGACTTCAAGCCCCTGGGCATCATACCAATAGAAACGATATTGCAGCTTCATATCCGAATCAGTTTTACTGGTGACAGGTACACCGGCTTTCATCAATCCATTGACATCAGAAATAAGGGCTTTCTCAATCGCAATCCGGTGCGCTAGCGACGTATTGCCAATCACTACATTTTGATTGCTGCTTTCAATACTGATCCCTGAAGTCGCTGACGAGCAGGCAGACAACACCAGCGCAAACAGCAAGACAGAAAGATATTTCATCATTAGCTTCCTCCTAATATTACCGACCACCAGCTAAGCTGGTTACCCTGGCGAGAGGCCCAAACCATGGTAGTTCGGCCTGCCGCAACCTTCACATCCAAGTTCTGGCCGTTCCAGCTGAGCTGATGGTTCCCTGCTTTTAAATCAGTATGATACATACTGATAGATGATGGTAAAGATTGCCAACTTCGGGTATCGGGCTGCTCAGTCAGGGTGTTAAAAATATTCGCCAGTACATTACCGACATCATTGCCATTTTTGGCGGCTGACTTTCTGACTTCATTTTTCGCCAACACCCGCAGTGCCTGGCGAACAACAATCACCGGTAACTCTTCGTTCAGGCTGCTCTTGGCCATATTGTTGACATTGGCCAGCTCACTGCTATTCACTGACTGGCTATCGAGCACTAACGGACTCAAACGCGGGCTCGGCGTATTACCGTAATAAGGCAAAGCAAGGTTATAAATTACGCCATCGCCCCGGCTGTCTTGCAACCACAGTGGCAAGCGCCAACCATCACGGGCCTGGACCACGCCTTGTTCATCAAGGATCACAACCCGTCCACTTCCTGCTTGGGCGGGAGTATATTTGCCGTAACGTGCCTGCAATTTGTTAAGGTCGCCTTTCATCTGCATACGGGTCGCCAGGCGCAATACCGTATTGGCGATATACATATTACCCGGAGCTACTGCCAAAGCGCGCTTGTAATCGATATAAGCACTATTTAAATCACCGTCGGCCTCGTACAGTATTCCAGACAGGTAAAACAAATAGCCGTTCTGGACATTCGCTAACTTTTCCCCGGTATCCGGATACCGCGCCAATACTGCACCCAGGTTCTGACTGAGCCCTTTACGTTGTGCTTCCTGTTCAGCTCGTCCAAGTTCTGCCTCGCGCTGTTTCCGTGCAGCTTCCTGAACTTGGTTGGCACGCCGGACTTCAACCAGCGCCCCTTCTAAATCTTTCTGCTGAATATAATTCAGCGCTAAATACAGGTGCAAAAAACCAAGTTCATAATCAGCTGGCTGGTAGGTGATCATATTGTCGTTGGTTAGCAGCGCCCCTGCCTGGTTTAATCCTTCGGAAATTTGAATGCTAGCCTGACGTTGCTGCTCTTTTACTGCCATATCGGCACGTTGCAGGGCCACAAAACTATTTGGATATTGCTCAGCGACGAAATTAACCCGTCCCCGCTCCATACCATCAAGGATATCCCCCGCCGGAGCCTCGGGAAGCGCTTCGATCGCCTGCTGGTATTTCCCCTGTTGCAGGGCTTCATGAGCCTGCGCGTTTGACGCACTATAATGGCTGAATAAACTCTGAGTCGATAAATTCGCACAAGCCGTCATGCTCAACGATAGCACCAGCACTGCAGCATGTTTTAGCATTGTATTAATAACCAGTTCTCTATACAAAAAAGTCTGAGTGTCTATGATTCAAAAACATAATCCACTCAGACCTGACTCAGCAATATTAGTTCCCGCGTCTATCACGGGTGACTATTTCGTATTACCCAACCAGCATTGGACCTAGCGGGCGACCAGCAAGAAGGTGCATGTGGATATGGTAGACTTCTTGGCCACCATGAGGATTACAGTTAACAATCAGACGGTACCCGTCTTCTGACACGCCCTCTTTTTCCGCCAGCTTACGCGCAACAGTAAACAAGCGCCCCATCATCGCTTCATCATCCACATCGACATCATTCACCGTTGGGATCAGCTTATTCGGGATGATTAAGATATGGCTTGGTGCACGAGGATTAATATCCCTGAACGCAGTCACTAAATCATCCTGATATAAAACATCTGCCGGAATTTCCTTACGAATAATTTTGCTGAAGATGGTTTCTTCTGCCATATCATGCTCCATTTACTATGTTGTGTCTTAGGCTATGTCCTAACTGTGGAGTATGCTTGACTCAAAACTATAGAGCAATATTGAACACCGTTTTAAACCATTTTTCCAGTGAATATTTCACAAAAGATGTTTTTTTTTGATGCAGTCGTCAAAGTATGCGTAGGTGTTATTCATTTATCATCAGAGGCTGTCACTCCTCCCCAAGACAACAAGTCTGAGTGATAAGTGAGTCGATTTTGTCCTTTTTAGTGTGCTTATTTTGACGCTTGAAATTTCGGCATCACATTTTATACGAAGGTCAATAACATAATTACAGCTTCGTATTACTGTACTTTATGTGGGCTTGCTGTCGTCCGCATTTGCCATTTTTAGGGATATTATGAAGACAATGAGACAAACCTCTGTCATACGACGTATGTACACTGGGTTTGCGGTAATGGTTATCCTATTTGCCGCAACGATTGTTCTGATGCTTGACGGAACAAACCGGATTCACAGCCAGCTCAAAGCCGTGACTTCGGATGCACTGCCTTTGGTGTCTACAGCAAACCAAACTAGCGTCCGGCTGCTGGCCGCCGACAAGGTTTTCAAAGACTTTCTTACCAGCCAGAACCCTGAACGAATGAAAGCCTATGAGGAAAACTTTAGCCAGGCGCATCGCGCGTTCATCGAAGCCCTAGATCAACTTGAGGGGGCAGCTAAAGGCAATGGCGCCCTCAGCACTCAGCTAAACGAACTGATTGCACTTGAGGAGCGGTATTTTTCCGAAGCCCATGTCGCCATGGAAAACTACCGCGCTCAATTATTGGCCCAGGAAGAACGATTACAATCGGCACGCCGTTTTCAGCAACTGCACAACGAGCTGAATACGCGAATGAAAGAATACGTCGAAGATCAAGACAGTATTTCGGTCAAGATGATCGCCAAGAACTACTTCATTAAGCTTCGCCAGACAGAAACCCTCACTTCCGATGCATTGGCAACTGATGATATTACGATCATCGATAAAGCCGTCAAAGACAACAAGCGTTACGTTAACCACCTTGGTAATGCCTACCGCTCACTAACCGAATTAATGCCGGAGCTAAAGGCGACTTTCGACAAGTCCATTGAACAATACACACTCGATATCGGAAAACCTGGCGGTGTACTGGATGTCCACTACCGCTTTATTGATGCCCGCAACCGCCTTTACGGCAATATCGCCACCCTGGCCACGGAAATTGACCAAGCCACTGACCTGCTCGATACCTTCAGAACCCAGGCTAACGCCGATATGGACAGTGCCATTGCCAATGCTGACAACGCTTATAGCCAAGGGCTCAGCAATGCCATCATGATCGGTATCGGTGCTACCCTATTTGCTGTTTTCATCGGCTGGTATCTGGCACAAAGTGTTCGCAAGCCGCTAGAATCAACGCTTAAAACCTTAGAAGCACTCACCAATGGTGACATGACCAAGCGAAGCGACAACAACAACTTCGTCGAATTCAACAAACTCAGCCGTCACATCAATACGCTGGCAGATAACTTACAAGAGGTGCTGGGTAAACTCAGCCAGGCGTCAGGCGATTTGGCAACCGTTGCAGAGGAAAACCAGACGACAACATCTGAAGCGAAAAACCGTCTCAACGAGCAACGACAGCAAACAGCATCTGTCGCGACAGCCATGACCGAAATGGAACAATCCGTGACGGATGTCTCACACAGTGCGCAAAACACCATGGAACGCGTTCATGAAGTCGAGAAAGCCTCTAACACCGGCCGTGAGGTAATGAGCCGAAATATCAATACGGCCCATCAGCTTTCCGAGCGACTTGATGAATCTGTAAATGCCGTATCGAAGCTCCAGGAAATGAGCAGTAATATCGGCTCTATCCTCGATGTGATCCGTAATATCGCCGATCAGACCAACCTGCTGGCACTTAACGCGGCGATTGAAGCGGCTCGCGCAGGCGATCAAGGGAGAGGCTTCGCGGTGGTTGCCGACGAAGTCCGGGTTCTGGCAAAGCGCACCACCGATTCGACGGCTGAAATTGAAGGGATGATCCAAAACCTTCAGTCCCGTTCCGGCCAGGCCGTATCAGTGATGCAAAGCTGTGTGACCGAAATGGAAAACAGCATTAACCAGGCATCCGATGCCAATAGCGCCATGGAAGAAATCCAGGCTATCATTTTCGAAATCAGCCAAATGAGTTCACAGATTGCACAGGCTGCCGAAGAACAGCGTACCACCACCACGTCGATTGCCCGGAGCCTGGAAGATATCAGTCATATTGCCGATTCCAACTACAACGCAATGGAAGAAGTCGCTGAAGCAAGTAGTAAGCTAGATAGTCTAGCCCACCAGCAAAAAGACTTGGTGACGCGGTTTAAGTTGTAGGGAAGATAAGGTCCTAGGAGGAGCAGGGCCTAGGGAATAAAGCAGAGCGTAGTGACGGAGATATCCAGTACCCTGAACCCACTTACTCTTATTAACAAGCAAAGCCAGCAATTACTGCTGGCTTAATTATTCCCGCTCCTAATCCCTTGCCTCTGCAAACGATTGCGCTATTAATCATCAATTGGGTATCTTGTTTGATTGTTGAGCTTTACTTAAGGTAGGGATGCTTTTAGAATCGGGCAAAATTTTGGGAGGGAAGCAATTATGACGACTATGACAATTACACGTCCTGATGACTGGCATGTGCATTTACGTGATGGCGACGTATTAAAAGATACCGTTCGCGATATCAGTCAATACATGGGGCGGGCGATCATTATGCCGAACCTGGTTCCACCGGTTACCGATACCGAAGCCGCATTAGCCTACCGCGATCGTATTCTAGCCGAAAAGCCTCAAGGCAATTTCTTTCCTCTAATGACCCTCTACCTCACCGACAACACCTCTCCTGAAGAAATTCGCAAAGCCAAGGCCACAGGCCATATCTATGCGGCAAAACTGTATCCTGCAGGTGCAACGACGAATTCAGATTCAGGCGTTACCTCTATCGACAAGCTGCTGCCTACACTTCAGGCAATGGAAGACGTCGGTATGCCTTTGCTGATCCATGGCGAAGTGACAACGCACGATGTCGATATCTTCGACCGTGAAAAAGCCTTCCTTGATACTGTGCTGGCACCTATTGTCGAGCAGATGCCAAACCTTAAGGTTGTTGTCGAGCATATCACCACCAAAGATGCGGTAGAGTTTGTCAACAATGCCGGGCCAAACGTGGGGGCAACCATCACCGCCCACCACTTGATGTTCAACCGCAACCACATGCTGGTTGGCGGGATCCGCCCACATTTCTACTGCCTGCCAATCTTAAAACGCAACACTCACCAGCAGGCACTGGTTGAAGCAGCAACTAGCGGCAGCCCTAAGTTCTTCCTTGGTACTGACTCTGCCCCTCACGCCCAGGGCCGCAAAGAATCGGCATGTGGCTGTGCGGGCTCTTACACCGCCCACGCTGCAATTGAGCTGTACGCAGAAGTCTTTGAGCAAGCTGGTGCACTGGAAAAACTCGAAGCCTTTGCCAGCTTCAATGGCCCTGATTTCTATGGCCTGCCACGCAATACCGATACCATTACGCTGGTAAAAGAAAACTGGACAGTGCCTGAGGCCATGGCATTTGGCAGCGATGTTGTCGTGCCAATCCGTGCAGGTGAAACGATGAGCTGGAAAGTTATCTAAACCCAAGCGACTAATACCTTCTAGCGCAAAGGTATTAGCAAGCTGCCAGTAAAGAGCCTCCGGGTTACTTCTGTTTTCTCAATCCCCTACCCATAGGTAGGGGATTTTTTTATCTCGACCCTCACGCAAGATAGGTTTCACCTACCAATTCAATAAACATTATCCATTATCTCGACAACGCGATTAAACGTATCCTCCGTACGTTAATCACAGTTGAGGTAGATATGCATTTTGATAATAGCCGAGCATTAATCGTTGAGGGCGGGGCGATGCGCGGGATCTTTGCCAGTGGTGTACTGGACGCTTTCATGGAGGCTGACTTTCAACCGTACGACTTTGCCATCGGTGTATCGGCTGGCGCTTCTAACTTGCTGGGTTATATCGCCCACGCACCGGGCCGCAGTTACCAGGTGATAACTGAACTCGCCACCAGCAAGCGTTTTTTCAATCCACCACGTTTTCTCAAAGGCGGCGACTTAACCGATGTGAAATGGCTCTGGAGTGAATCAAATAAGCAATTTCCTGTCGATAAAGAACAACTGTTTTCGTCAATACCGCTTTTGGCCACAGTGACCAATATTGACACTGGCGAGGCGGATTATTACCAAGTTAACGAGCATAACCTGGAAAATGCCATGGTCGCGACCGCAGCGCTTCCCATTGCCTTTAAGTCTACCCCCTGCTTTTCTGGCGGTTGCTTTACCGACGGCGGTGTTGCTAACTCTATCCCGGTAAAAGAAGCCTACCGCCGAGGTGCCCGTGACATCACTGTTATTTTGTCTCATCCATTGAGTTATCAAAAGCAGCCAAGCAAATACCCCTGGATAATGAAAAAATTGCTCGCCCGTCATCCAGAGCTAGCGAATGCGATGAACGTAAGGGCCGAAAATTATAATCAATCGCTCGATTTTATCCGCAATCCGCCCAAAGGCACGATTATCAGGGTGATCGCACCGTCAGAGGGCTTTGCGGTGAAACGGCTTACGATGAAGAAACCCTTATTGCAACAAGGCTATGAGATGGGTTTAAGCGCCGGGCAAGAGCATATGGCCAATCTACAGGGGCTCCATGGGTTAGACGACGAGAATTGTCATTTTTGCGTGTAGAAAATGGCATAAATCCCCCTACCGGCAGGCTGGGGGATTTATATACGATAACCACAAACTATGACGTCTGGGGGATCTTCAAACTATGGAACATCCGGTAAAGAACAGGCACCACAATCAGTGTTAGCACTGTCGCAAAGCCCAACCCGAACATAATAGTTACCGCCATTGGCTTAAAGAAAACATCAGGCAAGAGCGGGATCATACCGAGAACTGTTGTAATAGCTGCCATACACACAGGGCGCACACGACTCACTGCCGCATCAACCACGGCTTGGTACTTCTCCTTGCCGCTACTGATTTCTATTTCAATCTGATCAAGCAGTACAATACCGTTTTTGACCAGCATGCCAGACAGGCTCAAAAAGCCCAGCAAGGCCATAAAGCCAAATGGAGTATTCAGCACTAGCAATCCCGTCGTGACCCCGATAATCGCCAGCGGAACCGTCGCCCATACAATCACAGCTTCTTTCACTTTGTTGAACAAGAAGATAGTGATCAGGAACATAAACAGATATCCCATCGGCATAGTCTGGAACAGTGACGCCTTCGCATCAGCTGATGATTCATATTCACCGCCCCACTCCAATGAATACCCCGGAGGGAAATCCAATGCTTCAATTTTTGACTGAATACGCCCTTGCAAGGTTGCAGCTGTTTCATCACCCAATGGATCAGGGTCTGCCATAATAGTGAGCATCCGCTTACGGTTCTTGCGCACCACCAACGGATCTTCCCACCGTACATTCACCCCGAGCATGACTTGCTGGAGAGGCACATAGCCTTGGATTGCCGGGCTCCAAATCTTCATGCCTTCAATCGTACTGACGTCCACCCGCTCTTCGTCAGGCAAGCGGGCAACAATCGGCATCAAGTTGGTGCCATCACGGTAGATACCAACAGACAAACCAGAAAAAGCCATTTGTAGTAAATCATCCACTTCGGATTTTGTGATCCCGTAGCGACGTGCCTGACTTTCATTGAAGATCGGCTCAAGGACCTTGGTGCGCTCACGCCAGTCATGACGGACGTTAAATGCACCAGGATCAGCCCGCATGATATCAAGTGTCTGCTGGGCAAGGGTTCGAAGAACGGTTGGATCTGGCCCAACCAAACGCGCTTCGATTTTTGATCCTGACGATGGGCCCAGCTCAATACGTTTTAGCTTGTATTCGATGTCGGGATGCTTGGCGTCGAGCTCAGCACTGACTTTGTGTAACATTGGCATCACATCGCCATAGCTGTCGAGGCGAATGATCAGCTCGCCATACGATGAATAGCTCTTTTCTGGCGAATAGGTCAGCATGAAGCGCTGTGAACCTTTACCGGCACTGGATGATACATGGCTAACATGCTCTTGCTCACTGGCCCAATTCTCCAGTTCACGCAACTTATCATTGGTTGAACGAATATCTGTCCCTTCCGGCAACCACACATCAACCATGAACATCGGTGTCGTCGAAGACGGGAAGAAAGACTGCTTTAGCTGGGTAAAGCCATACAAGCTCGCCCCCAGCATCACAATCAACACGATCACAGTTACCCATGCGTGTTTCATGCACGCTTCCAACGATTTCCTATACATCACGAAAACAACCCCTTTGTACGGGTCGCTGTCTTCGCCGTCGCCATTAGCCTTAACGCTTTTGAAAAACAGATCCGCAAAGAACGGGGTCAGTGAGATGGCCGTAAACCAACTCAGCATCAGAGAGATCAGCAAGACACTAAAGAGCGTTGCACAATACTCGCCAGTCGAGTCTTGTGACAGCCCGATTGGCGCAAACGCTGTGACTGCAATAACCGTCGCCCCCAACAAAGGCCATTTGGTCTGCGTCACTATATCCGATGCCGCCTGCATCCGCGTTCGCCCTTTTTGTATCCCTATCAGAACCCCTTCGACGACCACGATGGCATTATCTACCAACATCCCGAGAGCAATTACCAAGGCCCCGAGCGATATACGTTGCAAGTCAATCGCCATCCAACTCATGAAGACAAACGTACCCAACACAGTTAACAGCAAAATCAAACCAATTAAGAGGCCAGAGCGCAACCCCATGAAGAACAGCAAAACGACAATAACAATCGCCACCGCCTGGCCAAGGCTAACAATGAACCCCCTAACGGACTTATCTACTTCATCCGGCTGGCTATAGACTACACCGATATCAATACCGATGGGCTGCTGCTCTTTGAGTTCATCTAGGCGGCGGTAGACACCTTTACCTATTTCGACAACATTGACACCAGAAACAAACGAGACCCCGACATTCAGCGCTACTTTTCCATTGTAGCTAACCAGGTTATCAGGTACTTCTTTAAAACCACGCTTGATCTCGGCGACATCACGCAAATAGATCAAGCCTTCGGCCCCGCTATCGGTAATGATCAAATCTCCGAGGGCATCAACATCGGTAAACTCCCCGGTTGGGTGGACACGAACATATTCTGTACCAATTTTTACCGCACCGGCGCTCGAGACTATGTTTTGCATCGCAAGCGTGTTGTATATTGTCTGCAGCGAAATACCTAAACTGCTCAAACGCTGCATCGATATTTCAATAAAAACCTGCTCTTGCTGCGTGCCCGTAACAGAGACTTTACCGACCCCGTTGACAAGCTCGACCTCACGGCGCAAGTAGTCAACATAATCATTCAGCTCTTTATACGAATACCCCTCCCCCGTAATGGCCAGCAGAATGCCGTAGACATCACCGAAGTCATCAATCACCGATGGGGAGGCTACACCGGGAGGTAAATTCG
Organism: Photobacterium sp. HL06; assembly: GCF_059552575.1. Taxonomy (NCBI): domain Bacteria; kingdom Pseudomonadati; phylum Pseudomonadota; class Gammaproteobacteria; order Vibrionales; family Vibrionaceae; genus Photobacterium; species Photobacterium sp. HL06. The sequence continues at coordinate 1,271,046 of NZ_CM183914.1, read as the reverse complement.
GCTCGAGATCATTCACCTTACGCCGCAATTCATCCCAGATCTGTGGTAAGTCATCCGGGCCATAATTGTTTTTCATCGTCACGGTGATCTGAGACAAACCACGGCTGGAGATGGAGTTGACTTCATCAACATACGTTAACTGCTGGATCGCCTTCTCAATCGGATAGGTCACCTCTTCCTCAACCTGGAGCGGTGTGGCCCCAGGATAAGCCGTAACTACCATGGCATCTTTAATGGTAAATGCCGGGTCTTCCAATCGCCCCAAACCGAAAAATGCCATCGTACCGCCGATCAGGAAGATCAGGGACACCATCCAGCTAATCACTTTGTTTTTAATGAAATAGGCTGCGATATCTTGTTTCATTATTGTTCAGCCTCCTTGCTAATGACTTCCACTTGCTGGCCTTCCCGTAATCGGTTACCTCCTGCGACAACAATGGTTTCCCCTTCACTCAAACCAGCCTGCAACCGGGCACCTTCAGGTACAACTTTATCTGTTACCACGCGGCGCTTGGTCACTGTCTTGTCAGCATTGACAACCCAAACAAATTTTTCGGCTGGTGATAAACCATCACCATCTTCATTGAAAATGGCTTCCAGTGGGATCACAGGCTCACCCTTTTTATAGATTTTCAGTTTTTGCGCATCCGCTCGAACTTCAACCGCCATGCCATCAAGAACAAAACGATCTTTCGGCATCGGCATGGTCAAAGTCACCAGGAATGAACCGGATTCAGGATCGGGCTCGGTAGTGAACTCTTTCAACAAAGCCCTGTACTCAGTCCCATCAGTCATCACAATCCGAGAGCCAGGCCTAGATTCTTGAATATCAATAGCAGTACTTTGGGAATAAATAAGATCAGGTGCCTGAATAAGAATATCCACCATTTTGGTACTATGAATATTCATCACTTGCTGTCCGACTTGCACATTTTCAAACTGCTCCATAGGAACCCGTGAGATCACGCCGTCAAACGGGGCATTCAGCTTAGTAAATGTGAGGTTAAGTTTGGCAATCTTGAGCCTTGCATGGGCGATCTTACGGTGCGCTCTCAACTCATCAAACTGTGACTGAGCCAAAAAACCCTTGTCCACCAACTTGGCAGAGCGGCGGTATTGGCTGTCCGCAACATTGTATTTTGCCTGTGCATCGTCAACTTCCAGCTGGTAGTCTGTTGGATCAAGTTCTGCTAGCAACTGGCCTTTTTTTACAAAATCACCTGGGCGCACTGCAATACGGATCACCTCACCCTGGATTCGAAATGACAGGCTCGACTTGTCAGCAGCCGCAGCTACAGCCGGAAAGGTAAGCTGAGGGGCTTCTTCAGCCAAGGCAACAACACTCACACTAACCAGCTGAACAACTTGTCTCTCTTCAACTAACGGCTTTTCACAACCAGACAGGATAAATACCGTCGCCAGCGCCATTGAGATAAGGGATAGTTTTTTCATATTACAGCCCTCTCTCCTTAACCCAAGCCCGTACTTTCTGACCATCCTGTAGTTCAGCGATCCCAGAAGTCGCAATTTGATCGCCATCATTCAACCCTTTCACCACTCGCCCTTTGTCATCAAGCTCAACTTGGGTTTTATGCGCAATACCGGCTTCGTCGATATACCAGACATAGATTGCATTCCCCTCTTTCATGATCGCCCGCTTGGAAATTGCCCCTGAGCTCCCTTTGGGAATAGCAACTTTCACCAAACCAGCCATACCGGGAAGGATATTTTTACTCTCAGGGCGCTCCATAAATAGTGTCACTTTATAGCTGGAAGTTTTTGCATCTGCTTCAGTATCGATCTCTTTAAACTGCGCAGGATAAACTTCTCCCGGAATGGTATCGAATATGACGCTTGGCTGAGTCTGAGACTTACCTTGGAAGCGAGCCAATAGATGATCGGGTAATTGGAAGGTAACATTAATAAGGCCTGCACTTTGGATATGTACAACAGGATCTTTGGCCATTACATATTCATAGTTCTCGATTAATGATAGAGACAATGTCCCATCATAGGGTGCAACTAATGTTGCATAGCCTAAGTTAGATTTTTGTTTGCTCAACTCGGCTTTGGCTTGTTTTAACTCAGCTTTTGAGGTGTCGTAATCGAGTTCTGAAACTACATTGGTTTTTCTAAGCTCTTCATCTCGCTTAAACTGAACATACGCCAGTTCATAATTCGCCTGTGCTTGTTCAACCAACAGCGTGAGCTCATCTTTGTTCAAGCTTGCTAATTGTTGCCCACGCTTAACATTGGTTCCAGGCTTCACATCCAAAGAGGTAACTTGTCCTGAAACCCTAAATGCCAATACCGCTTTGTCTCCGGCTTCAACGGTAGCAGGAAATGTCCGATACGTTTCGTTATTGCCCACGGAGACCGTTTGCAACTTTACCGGCCTTGACTCCGGTTCAGGAACCTCAACCTTCTTTTCACCGCACCCTGACAATAGCAAGCCAGCGATGACGGTCACTAATATCGCGCGCCCCATACAACCCCTCTACGTTTTTATTGTTCGCTCTCGTTTTTCTTCTGGTATCAAGCGCAAGAACATCCAACAGCCCCGACTCATTCATTACAAAAAGCCTTTAATTGCAAGTTAATAGTGTAGCCAATAAAACAACACAGAAACCCAACAAACAGCGAAAAATAAGAAAAAACAACTCATTAAGCACAATTGAAAGGTGACGCCCCCCCTTAGGGGGATTAAGCACCTGCAGAAGAGATATTTCAGAGAGAATCAGGATGAAGGTGTTAAATCAGGTGTAATTGAATATCAAACAAATAAAAAGGAGCCTACAAGGCTCCTTTATTAATGACTAACCGGGATTTGGCGACTATGCATCCATTTCCGCAATGTTTACTTTCCAGGTATCAGGGCCTGTTTGGTGGGCATTGGTACCTTCAGCATCAACGGCAACGGTAACCGGCATATCTTCGACTTCAAACTCGTAGATAGCTTCCATGCCAAGATCTTCAAAGGCCACCACGCGTGCTTTCTTGATTGCTTTGGCAACCAAGTAGGCAGCGCCGCCTACAGCCATCAAATAAACCGCTTTATGCTCTTTGATAGACTCAATCGCTGCCGGGCCACGTTCTGCTTTACCAATCATACCGGTAAGGCCCGCCTGGCCAAGCATCATTTCTGTGAACTTGTCCATGCGCGTTGAAGTTGTAGGACCTGCCGGACCAACGACCTCATCACCGACAGCATCAACTGGGCCAACGTAGTAGATAAAGCGGTTATTGAAATCGACAGGGAAATCTTCACCTTTCGCCAACATATCCTGAATTCGCTTGTGGGCGGCATCACGACCTGTCAGGATTTTACCTGATAACAAAACTGTCTCGCCGGACTTCCATTCCTGAACATCGGCTTTGGTGACTTCATCAATATTGACCCGGCGGACGTTCTCGCCCACTTCCCAAGTCACTTCCGGCCAGTCTTCCAGCTTCGGTGGCGTCAGATCAGCAGGACCTGAACCATCTAGCTTAAAGTGAACATGACGGGTTGCCGCACAGTTCGGGATCATACACACCGGCTTGGACGCCGCATGCGTTGGGGCTGTTTTGATTTTCACATCAACAACCGTTGTCAGGCCACCTAGGCCCTGGGCACCAATACCCAGTTTATTGACGCGGTTGTAGATATCGAGGCGGAGCTCTTCTTCGGCATTCTGCGCGCCACGCTCTTGCAGCTCGTGGATATCAACGGATTCCATCAACGACTCTTTAGCCAGTACTGCTGCTTTCTCAGCCGTACCGCCAATACCGATACCCAGCATACCCGGCGGGCACCAACCTGCTCCCATCAGCGGAACCGTTTTTTCAACCCATTCAGCAACATCATCCGACGGGTTCAGCATCACCATCTTGGTTTTGTTTTCTGAACCACCACCCTTGGCAGCAATTTGGATCTCAACCTTATCACCCGGAACCATATCGATATGCACGACAGCCGGTGCATTATCCTTGGTATTCTTACGACTTCCGGCAGGGTCCGCGACGACAGAGGCTCGTAACGGGTTATCCGGGTTGGTGTAGGCCAGGCGAACACCTTCGTCGATCATTTCCTGCACAGTCAGATCGCTGTCCCACTGTACATTCATACCGATTTTGACAAAACAGGTTACGATACCAGTATCCTGACAGATTGGACGGTGCCCTTCTGCCGACATGCGCGAGTTGATCAGGATCTGCGCAATGGCATCTTTCGCGGCCTGGCTCTGCTCTTTGTTATAGGCTTTTTCTAAAGCCTGAACAAAATCCAGCGGGTGGTAATATGAAATATACTGTAGCGCATCCGCTACACTATCAATCACATCTTGTTTACGAATGACGGTCATAATTGCCCTCGTTGATTATTATCGTTCCATGGCGCCCGACTTTTTGCCGTTACAGCATGCTTCCAGTGTAGGGTGTGATTCACATCATTCGTGCCCTGCGCATAGGGAATAAAGCATGCAGGGAACAATGCAACCACGCGGCCATGATCCTCATGGCAATGTCCTTTGTAAACCATTTATACCGTGCTAGTAAAAATAAAACACAAAGGATCGTCCTTGGGCGTCGTATTAAATTCTGCGTTTATGATACTCTTGCGGACAATTTCGCGCCATGCGCCAATCGAACACCTGTCACAAAAAAGAAAATGATTTGTAAATCACATCCTCATCTGAGTATTGAACAACTCGATTACTCCCAAGCAGCGACGCTCTCGTGGTTTGAACCTTTAGCGGGCCAGCCATGGGCTATGATATTACGCTCGGCCGCCCAGGATCACCCTGATAATCGCTTTGACATTTTAGTTGCTGATCCTTTAGCCACTTTAGAGACATATGGTGAAACAACTCGTATTAAGTTTTCAAATGGTGATGAAGAAACCAGCAACGCTGATCCTTTCAAGCTTGTTGAAGATGTTCAGTCCTCGCTATTGCCATCGTTTAAGCCTCTGACAGATGTGCCATTTATTGGTGGCGCAGTCGGCTATTTCGCCTACGATCTTGGACGCAGGGTCGAAAAGATTGATACGATTGCCGAACATGATATCCATGCGGCAGACATGGCTGTGGGGATCTATGACTGGGCCCTGGTTGCTGATCACCATACCCGCGAGTTATTCCTTATCTCTCCGAAAGGGAGCGACCGACTACAATGGCTCCTTGAGCAACAGCTCGCCTTCAAGCAACATCAGGCAAAAAATACGTTACAACAAAAGTCCTCATTTGCATTAACAAGTCGCTGGGTTGCCAATATGAGCAAGGCAACCTATTGCAACAAGTTTGATCAGGTACAAGAGTACCTACTATCAGGCGACTGCTACCAAATCAACTTGGCACAGCGTTTTCAAGCCAGTTACCAAGGTGACGAGTGGCAAGCTTATCTTCGTTTGGAACATACCAACGGTGCGCCTTTCTCAGGTTTCATCCGCACCCCTGAAGGCGCAGTGCTGTCCGTTTCACCCGAGCGTTTCCTTCAACATAATCAAGGCTACGTTGAAACGAAGCCCATCAAGGGCACCCGCCCCCGCGCGGAAGATGAACAGCAAGATAGCGACAATGCCAATGAGCTGCGCCATGCCAGCAAAGATCGCTCTGAGAACCTAATGATTGTTGACCTGCTGCGGAATGATATTGGCCGGGTTGCCAAACCAGGCTCAGTTAAAGTACCGAACCTATTCGATATCGAAAGCTTTCCTGCCGTTCACCACCTGGTCAGTACGGTGACCGGAGAGCTTGATAGCCCCTATTCTTCATTGGACCTGCTTCGCGCTTGCTTCCCTGGCGGCTCGATTACTGGTGCACCCAAAATTCGGGCAATGGAAATCATTGAAGAGCTGGAGCCACACCGTCGCAGCGTGTACTGCGGCAGTATTGGCTATATCAGCCGATGTGGCCGAATGGATACCAGCATTACAATCAGAACCCTTATTTCTCAGCAGGATACCCTATATGCCTGGGCGGGGGGCGGACTCGTTGCCGATAGTGAAGCCAACAGTGAATATCAAGAAACACTGGACAAACTGAGTAAAATTCTGCCAATCTTAGAAAAGTAGGCGATTTCTCTAGCGTAAAGCGAAAGAAAAGATTGGCCCGACAATCAACACGAAGGTGACAAGTTTGTCGCCTTCCAACTGTGTACCAGGCAAAGCCTGTCACAGTATAAAGCAATAACCACGGACGGTTTATGAACGATCAACAACAATTGCTAGCGCGTTTTCTGCTAGCACCACAGGCAAGCTATGATCAGAGCCATTCGGCTCGGGTTCGCCAGCATGTGTCTGCGTCCGGCTCCTTTAAACAAGCTGCTGTGATGATCCCCCTCGTTCCCCGTCAAAATACCTTCAATGTCGTCCTTACACGTCGTGCACGCCATCTCAAACACCACCCAGGCCAGATCGCTTTTCCTGGTGGCGGATATGAGTCTCAAGATATTGATTTAATTGAAACTGCTATCCGCGAGACCAAAGAAGAAACTGGGATTTTATGCAATAGGGCGCGCATCCTCGGCCAGCTACCTACCCTGCCAACAATCAGCGGTTATATCGTCACTCCGTACTTATCCATCATATCACCTGATTACAGGCCAGACCTGGATCCTAACGAGGTCGATGACCTGTTTGAAGTCCCGATCGAGTACCTATTAAACCCAGTGAATATGCGCACTGCGAAATTCACCATTGATGGCATGAAACACAATATTTATGCAATTTCATTTAGTAAATATTCTATTTGGGGGGCAACTGCCCAGATGATTAAGTTGTTATCAAAACAGCTCTGGTATTAAAAAACCACCTTCTAACACATCATTTCCCCTAACCTTGCCGCAACATCTAATGTGATCAAGATCACCTTTAATTGTATTGCAATTTGCACCCATTACATAACGAGATCTTGATCAAAGTTTTCCTGCCATAAATCCTCAAAATGCGCGCCGTTCCTAATTTCCGTTCCGTAATTTAACTTTAGGTATATAACCATGCATACCACTTCGAACACGGCAGTATCCTCTGCTGAAAAAGCAAGATGGACGTATAAAGATTTTACTTGGGCCCTTTCACTATTCGGTACAGCTGTAGGTGCCGGTGTACTTTTCCTTCCGATTAAAGCAGGTGCTGGCGGTTTCTGGCCTCTAGTCATTCTAGCTCTTATTGCTGCACCAATGACTTGGTTTGCACACAAAAGCCTGGCACGTTTTGTACTTTCAGCGAAAAACCCTGAAGCAGATATCACTGATACTGTAGAAGAGCATTTTGGTAAATCTGGCGCTAAAATCATCACTTTTGCTTATTTCTTTGCCATCTACCCAATCGTTCTTATCTACGGTGTAGGTATCACCAATACTGTTGATTCATTCATGGTTAACCAGCTTGGCATGGAGTCAATTCCGCGCTGGCTACTGTCTGGCGGCCTGATCCTTCTGATGACTGCAGGTGTAGTCTTCGGCAAAGAATTGATGCTTAAAGCAACGTCTGCAATGGTATACCCTCTAGTATTCATCCTACTGGCTCTATCTGTTTACCTAATTCCAGATTGGAATACATCAATGGTATCTGTAAGCCCAGATTGGAGCACAATGCCTGCTGTTATCTGGCTAGCAATCCCAATCATTGTATTCTCTTTCAACCACAGCCCGGTAATCAGCCAGTTCTCTAAAGAGCAGCGTCGCGTTTACGGTGATGATGCAGCGAAAAAGACTGACATGATCACTGGTGGCGCAGCAATGATGCTAATGGGCTTCGTAATGCTCTTCGTATTCTCTGTTGTTCTGTCTCTGTCTCCAGAGCAGCTTGCTACAGCGAAATCACAAAACATTAGTGTTCTGTCTTACCTAGCGAATGTTCACGAATCTCAGCTTATCTCTTTGCTTGGTCCATTAGTTGCTTTTGCTGCTATCACTTCAAGCTACTTCGGTCACTTCCTGGGTGCACACGAAGGTCTTGTAGGCTTGGCAAAATCTAGCTCTAAGATGCCAGTTAAGAAGATTGAGAAAATCTCTCTTGGTTTCATCGTAGTGACTACCTGGATTGTTGCGGTTATCAACCCAAGCATCCTAGGTATGATTGAAACGATGGGTGCACCGATGATTGCGGCAATCCTGTTCCTGATGCCTGTGTTTGCAATGTACAAAGTACCAGCAATGGCTAAGTACAAAACATCTGCACCAGTACAGATTTTCACAGCTCTTTGTGGTATTGCGGCAATTACTTCTGTAATCTACGGCGCATTCTAAGAGAGCATCACTACTACAGTGATATATATCAATTACCAACTTGTCCATCTGAGAAAATGTGCTACAACGCATAGTCTTCTGAGGCAATTTGAGTAAAATAGACGATACATAAGAGCAGGAAGCCTACGCCACCTGCTCTTTTGTTTTTCTAGTGATCTCGCCAAGGAAGGGGCGAGAATTATAAAAACTATGACAGTCTTGGCCGAGGCAAGATCGCTTCCCCCGACTGAGGTAATTCGCATGATCAGTGTTTTTGATATCTACAAAATTGGTGTGGGCCCTTCCAGTTCGCACACGGTTGGTCCAATGAAAGCAGGTAAAGAGTTTATCGACGACCTGCGTGCTATGGGCAAATTACGTGATGTAACTAAAATTACCGTTGACGTTTATGGTTCACTTTCTCTTACCGGTAAAGGTCACCACACAGATATCGCTATCATTATGGGACTTGCAGGCAACAGCCCAGAACATGTTGATATCGATAGCATCCCAGGTTTTATCGCACGTGTTGAAGAAACCGAGCGCCTTCCTGTCGGCATGCACTGCCACACTGTAGATTTTCCTCGTGATAGCGGTATGAACTTTCATACTACCAACCTTCCTTTGCACGAAAACGGCATGACCATCCATGCGTGGATTGGTGACGAAGAAGCCTATACCAAGACCTATTATTCTATCGGCGGTGGTTTCATCGTTGATGAAGAGAACTTCGGCAAAGAACAAGAATCAACAGTTAAAGTGCCTTACATGTTCACTATGGCTGAAGAGCTCGTTGAACAATGTAAAGAGAATGGCCTTTCTATCAGCTCGCTAGTCATGGCTAACGAACGTGCAATGAATGCTGAAGATGAGATCAATACCTACTTCTCAAATATCTGGAAGACCATGCGTGAGTGTATGGAACGCGGTATGAACGAAGAAGGCATTCTGCCTGGTCCACTGCGTGTACCACGTCGTGCCGCTGCACTACGCCAACAGCTGATGACAACCGAGAAGCTAAGCAATGACCCAATGACCGTGGTTGACTGGGTCAACATGTATGCTTTTGCGGTAAACGAAGAAAACGCAGCCGGTGGCCGAGTGGTTACTGCACCAACAAACGGTGCTTGCGGTATCATCCCTGCGGTACTAGCTTACTACGATAAGTTTATCCAGTCGGTTGGCCCTAAAGAGTACACCCGCTACTTCGCAGCCTCCGGAGCAATCGGTGGCCTGTACAAGCGTAACGCGTCTATCTCTGGTGCCGAAGTCGGTTGTCAGGGCGAAGTGGGCGTGGCATGTTCTATGGCAGCCGCTGGCCTTGCAGAGCTGATGGGTGGTAGCCCTGAGCAAGTCTGTATGGCAGCAGAAATCGCAATGGAGCACAACCTTGGCCTGACTTGTGATCCGGTTGCCGGCCAGGTACAGGTACCATGTATCGAGCGTAACGGTATTGCCGCGGTTAAGGCTATCAACGCCTCCCGCATGGCGCTACGCCGTGCCTCTGAGCCACGCGTCTCTCTGGATAAAGTTATCGAGACCATGCTTGAGACAGGTAAAGACATGAACGCGAAATACCGTGAGACCTCTCAGGGTGGTTTGGCAATCAAGGTTGTCTGTTAATAAACTAGAAACTAGAAACTAGAAACTAGAAACTAGAAACTAGAAACTAGAGAATATAAAGCTACCCTAATGTGGGTAGCTTTTTTATTTGTAATTTTCCCTGTTACCGATTTATCACTTAGTATTGGCTTTAGCTAATAACACCTCGATATCTTCCGCCAGCGCTTCCCCGCACTGCAGTGTTGTGACCCATGAAATGGGTATTCCTTTCTCATTGCCAAAACCATAACAGGCACCAGCTAACGCCCCAACTAAGATCCCTCGGCCGCAGGTATCACCGGAGACTAATATATTCTTGATAATCGCTTTGGTATAGCTATCGCTATTTTGCAATATCCATGCAGCCATCGGGAGGCTATCAGCAAGATGGCAAGCCTGGTTCACTAGCGCCAATACATGACTGAGATCATTCACATCCCCGCTCAGCAGCCTCACCTGTTCTATCTTTTCGCAGATTTCTTCCGGTGATTTGATCTTGAGGACATTCAGTACAGGCTCCATTCGCCTTGATCGCAACGCTTCATTGAGTGCACTGGCAAATGCCTTGGCGCAAGCCAACGCCGTTTCATTCTGGTGGGTGATGCCAATAATACGTTCAATTTCCTGCTCCATCTGCTCTGAAGGCATCTTCAGCGAAACCAAAGCCGGGATCGCACATAAAGCCGGGTTCTGATCGTCATCACTGCCTGAGTCTTCAGGCCAATCTTCAGGAGGTAGGGAGAACAAGGTGAGCAGCAACGCTTTGGTCGGACTGTCGATATAACCGATAAACTCCCCGCCCGGCCCGAAGTACTCCAGGATATGCTGTTGGATAGTATGGGTATCTGTGTCGGCCTGGCCTAATAAGCGGATATATAGTGCCAGCCATTCACCATAGACTGTTAGTTCACCGGCCGTGAGCTTATCGTGGGCATAATAGCTATCAACCCCTTCATAATGTTTGGCATCTGGCTCAATAAATGGAAAGTGCGGTAAGTCGGTAAGCAATTTCATCCGCTCGGGTGAGTATATCCAATGGGTACCCATACTGGCGGCATCGGCAACTAATGCGCCCATTAATGCTGCGTAACGTTGCGCCATTGTCTCACTCCTTCTGCTTAGAAAATACTAATCATAAGCTTATACCAATTTCATTCGCTTAATGGCTTCCTTGTTTATCATCGCCTAGTAGGCCAAATTACAGACATAAAAAAACCTCGCCGGAGCGAGGTTTTTTCAAAATTCTGTCAGATTAAGCAGCGGCTTTTAGGCTTGCTTTCTCTTTTTTCAGCTCGCCAACAGGCAAGATAGTGCGGCCGTACTCGTTGTTCAGTACCTGCGCCATTGCGAAGTAAATCGCACTTGCACCACAGATGATACCTTCAAAACCAGCGATAGTGCCGATCAGTTCGCTACCCGTGAAATCACGAGCTGCAAGCAGGAAGAACAGTACAGTCAGTGAACCAAATACAAACTGCTTAGCACGTGGGTAGCATAGTGAGCCAATGAACATGAAGCCAGTGAAGATACCCCAAAGCAGTAGGTACCAACCCATGAAGCTCGCAGGGCTAGCTGGAAGACCCATGTAAGGCATAACAATCAAACCAACCAGAGTTAGCCAGAACAGGCCATATGAAGTAAACGCTGTTGTACCGAACGTATCACCACGCTTGAAGCACATCATGCCGACGATTACCTGGCTAATACCACCATAGAAAATACCCATTGCAAGGATCATCGAATCAATAGGGAAAAAGCCCGCATTGTGGATATTCAAAAGGATAGTGGTCATACCAAAACCCATTAGGCCAAGTGGCGCTGGGTTAGCTAGTTTCGTTGACATTTAGTTCCCCTACAGGAGTAATTCAAAAAATGTGATAAAAATTAAAAAATGGGTGCACTTTTGATGCGCGGCGAATTCTAAAGGATGATGAGGGGCAAATCAATCCAATTCCAGGTCGATTTCTGACCAAATGCAAAAAAAGTTGAATTTCCACCTGAATTTGTAAAGTTTTTTTGTAATTAGTAACGACAACAAGTGTTAGTGAATGTGACAGACATCAACACAAAACACTCAAATCAGACAAAAATGACACCTAAGAGTTTGATTTTAATCAATATAACAAGTTCACTTACATTACAGTGCTGATTTACATTTTGAATCAATATAAAAAAAGCAGCACTAAGCTGCTTATTTATCCAAAAACCTAAACGTCTCTGTACATGATATCTGGCTATTCAGACAACACTCTCAGTATCCATCATTCGACCTCTTGCTCATTGCGCACTGTCCGGCTCGGTGAAATCAAGCCTGACGTAGGCTGCGATTGGGCTCCTAGCCCGTCACCACGAATTTGAACACCCGCATGTTCGGCATTTAGAGCAGGTCGGCTATCGGTAAGATTCGCGAGGCGAGCCTTAAGCTGTTCTATCTGCTTTTGCTGAATACCGATCAAAGCTGACAAAGAGGCAACCTGCTCATCATCTTCACGTTTTATCGTGTTGTCCTGACGAGAAGATGCATACTGCTGACGGGCAGCCACTACTTCGTCTTTGATCTGCGCCGCTTGCGTTCTAAGCGACTGATCCCTGAGGTCATTATCATTCAGTGCCAATGAAATCTGCAGCAGCTTTGTTTCAATATCTAAAATAAAGCTCTCATATTCATCTTTGCTACGGTCGCGCAGCCCTTGGACTTCCAGTGCAATGTGCTCGGCATGTGCTAGCTCAAACTGGATCTCAGACACTGCCTGCTTTATCTCAGCAAAAGCGCGTGGTGAGCGCTCAATCAACCCCTTTCCGCTCGATATTTCAGCTTCCACCCGAAAATAGCTTATAGGCGCATAGTATTTAACATCATTACGCTTCAGCTCTCGCAATGCATCTTCTTGTGGGGAAATATAAATCTTCTTGATGGTGCGTACTTCCAGGCTGTGCCCACGTTCGAGAAACTCTTCCTGCTCCTCCCTGGCATCACTTAACTCATCATCTTCCACCAGGCGGAACAACTTGGCGTAAAGACGCGTCAGCCTGACATATTCACTTCGATAATACTGGCGGGCATCAATTGAATTCAGGTAATTCAATTGGGTAATCGCTGGTTTGAGCACATCATCGGCGACTCGCTTCAAATGCTCGAGCTCCGATAATGTTTTTTCCACCGTCACAATCTCTTCGTAAAAACGATCAAGATAGGTGGATGATGAAAATAACGAATAGCTTTGGAATGCGGTTTCCGGTGTTTCCTTAAATTCTTGGAAAATTGAATCTGCCTTTTGCCAGCTCGACATCATCAAGCCATATTTATCAGGTGAATAGATTTTGAGGTGCTCTGTACCTTCCAGCCTATTCAGCCAAATCTGGTGTGCTTTCAATGCGCCCTGAAAGAGGTTTTCTGTATTAATTTGAGATAAAACTCCGTCTTCACCTTCTGGCGTGCTCTGGCAGGCACTTAGTAAAGCAACCAGGCAGATAATGCAGGCTACTTTCCCCGTTTGTTTCATATCTCATTCCGCTATTAAAATTTGCAAAAACACAATACTGATTGAAATCTACCAACTGATGACAGCAGCCCTCTATCTATGCATCGGTATCAATTCTGTTAAAACTCATTCACTATCAACCAGCATCTGAGCAAATACTCAGTTAAGTGTATAGGACCCAGATTGAGTTCTAAAGTTCTATCTTGTTATTATTTAACGCTAAAACCTCTATTTTTAATAAAGTCCTTCATAAATGGCCGTGCTTCTTTATTGAGTGCCGCTGTTATTTGCTCTGACCAAGAGGTGTCTTTATTTCCACCAGTGCGAGTCCGATAGTAATCGCGTACCTCAGTATCATACTGTTCCAACTGTGCGCTATTCAGATCTGGCTGATAGCTATTTTGGTGGACAATCATCTGCTGAGGCAATCGAGGCTTCAGTTCTGGAGATTGTGCCGGATACCCCAAGCATAAACCAAATAGTGGGATCACATGGTGTGGAAGTGACAATAATGCAGATACGTCTGCAGGATTATTACGTATCCCCCCAATATAAACCCCGCCTAACCCCATCGACTCAGCCGCAACCAACCCGTTTTGTGCCATCAGTGCCGCATCAACGGCTCCGATCAATGTCTGCTCAGTGAAACCTAGCCGCGCTTCGGGGTGAATCTGTTTATGTCGATGGAAATCGGCACAGAACACCAAAAACTCTGCCGCCGAGGCAACATAAGGTTGCCCACCAGCGTATTCAGCCAGCCGCTCCCGCTTGTCCGTCTCGGTAACCCGAATAATACTGACGCACTGAATAAAGCTCGATGATGATGCAGCAATGGCGCAGTCAATTACTGCAGAGAGTTGCTCTGCCGATATCGGCTGTTCAGTAAATTTACGGATTGAACGATGCTGAAGAATGGTCTCAATTGTCTGATTCATGGATATCCTTATCACACTGCAGAAAGTTGGGAGGGGATGCCCAATGTAACACAAATTCCCCCCTCCTATCATTAAGGTATAGAGCAAACTGAGTAATTTTTTGCTCTGTCAGCAGGGATCTGTCATCGATGAGTGCCTGACATGGCAGCTATCGCAAATTTGCTCCAGAATGCTTAATAACCGCTGTTTGTTCAATGGCAGCGGGTTGCCTTTTATCGCATTGGACAGTAAGGCATCTTCAGCGACTTCATCAAACATGATATCGCACAGTCCATACTCCGAAACAGGCGGGAGGTTAAGCCGCTTCAAGGTCCGCTTGGTCCATAAAATACCGTCGACAATTTCGGCATTCATCCTCCCCGTCAGGATGCATGCGAGCTGACGATAGCGATTGAGTACATCAGCCCTGCCCGCCTCCCTGGCTGCCAGTACATTTTCTTGCATAACATAAGGAGACAACTGGGCGGTGATCAGGCCATGAGGGGCTTTCAGGCGGCCGCCGAGTGAAGAAGCCAGCCCATGTGCTGCGCCCAGCTTGGCATTAGCCAATGCCATTCCTCCCAGCATGGCAGCGAATGACATGTCAGAGCGTGCGCGGGGATCATCATCTTCGCTGGCAGCCAGGATAGCGCCCGATAGACGCCGCAGCCCTTCCTCGCATACCATATCGGTCAGCGGGTTCGGTTCACCACATACATAGGCTTCCATTAAGTGGCTAAAGGCATCCATACCACAGCAGCCTGACATAACCGGATCCATACCATAAGTTAAGGTTGGATCAACAATAGCCAGATCAGCCAGCATATCCGGGCTACGTAGGCTCACTTTGACATTTTCCTGTGCCGAACGGAGTACCGCGTTTTTACTCACCTCCGAACCTGTCCCTGCCGTTGTCGGCACTGCGATAAATGGCAGTGGCTTTGCCTGTAGCGGTACGTTTCGTCCCACCACCTCAACATAATCATAGACACTGCCTTGGTTGGGGATCATCGCAGCCAGTGCCTTGCCGGCATCCAAGACACTGCCCCCGCCAATGGCCAGCACCATATCCGGGCGAAACTTTCTGCCCATTGCGGCCATTTCTTCAATCATCGCTATCAGCGGTTCGCCATGAACAGCGACTTGTTGATAACGCATATTCTGCTGCTTAAGGTAACTGATCACAGGCTCCGCCCGCTGGCTGTCTTTCCCTGTCACCAACAGCACGCTGTAACCAAATTGATTGAGCGATGACAGTGAATTATTCAGGGCTCCCTCGCCGAATATGATCCGGGTGGATGTCATAAACTGGAACATAGGCACTCCATTACACAATTGAATAATTTTATTATCATCGAGTGTGACCGCTAGACGGATCCTGATTTTGATTCTGAGCAAGATTTTACCGAGATCGCCCTCCCCTGGAGCGAGAATCAACCCTCCATCACACTTCGTTTGTGCAACCCACGACAGCAATACGACTTCGCCGAGTGGCATTTTTCCTGCTTTGACAAAGCAGCCTCGCAACCAATCGAATTTATCTATCACAGCAAGAGATAAAACCCACTTTCTCATCCCCGCCAGTCACGATATAGTTAGCGCATCAGAATAAAGGAGAGAGATTATGTTCGTTGTTATTTTCGGTCGCCCAGGTTGCCCATTCTGTGTTCGTGCCAAAGAGCTGGCAGACACGCTAAAAGAAGATCGTGAAGGCTTCAACTACCGCTACGTTGACATCCATGCCGAAGGCATCAGCAAGGCTGATCTAGAAAAAACAGTCGGTAAGCCTGTAGAAACCGTGCCTCAGATTTTCATCGACCAAGAGCACATTGGCGGCTGTACAGAATTCGAAGCATACGCAAAAGAAAACCTAGGCTTGTTTCAATAAAACCTAGTTTTAACAAACACTTAAAAAAGGCTGACTCATCAGCCTTTTTTATTGCCATCAATTTGGTTTGGCACTAAAAAACATTGTGTTTTTTTATAGCAATAATCCATTTTTCGGTATAACCGCCGCCTAAAATCAGCTAGAATTCCACCACTCTTGTTGCTGTCTTTCTTCTCCGGAAAATGTTGTTGTGAACATCGATGTCGCCGCCCTCCTCCATCAGAATGATATTCTGTTGCTTTTTGTTGTACTCGCCGTTGGTCTTAGTGTTGGTAAACTCAGGATCGCCAACCTTCAAATTGGTAACTCTATCGGTGTTCTTCTCACTGCGTTGTTATTTGGCAATGCCGGTTTTACCTTTAATGCCGAATCTTTAAATATCGGCTTTATGCTGTTCATTTTCTGTGTCGGTATTGAAGCTGGCCCGAACTTCTTCGGAATTTTCTTCCGCGACGGCAAGCACTATCTGCTATTGGCCCTGGTCGTCCTGCTCTCGGCGATTGCCATCACCATGACCATGGCCAACTACCTGAACCTTGAGCTGGGCTTAGCCACTGGCCTGATGGCGGGCTCTCTGACGGCGACCCCGGTACTGGTTGGTGCGAAAGATGCGCTAAATAGTGGCCTGGCTGGCATTTCCGACGCCTCGGTCGTCCAGTATATGGTTGATAGCCTGAGTGTCGGTTACGCGATGTCTTATCTGGTCGGCCTGGTCAGCCTAATTGTGCTGGCAAAACTGATGCCGAAGCTCCAGAAACAAAACCTGGCTGAATCTTCACAGCAAATTGCCCGTGAGCGTGGGATCGGTGAGGTCGGACAGCGCAAAGTCTACCTGCCAATTATCCGAGCCTACCGGGTTGGCCCCGAGCTAATCAACTGGATTGACGGCCGTAACTTGCGTGAACTGGGGATCTATCGCCAGACTGGCTGTTATATCGAGCGAGTCCGCCGTAACGGTATTTTGGCCAATCCCGATGGTGATGCCATTTTACAAGAAGGTGATGAAATCGCGCTAGTTGGCTACCCAGACAGCCACGCCCGCCTGGATCCGAGCTTTCGAAACGGTAAAGAGGTGTTCGACCGCGACCTACTCGACCTGCGCATTGTCGAAGAAGAAATCGTGGTTAAAAATGACAGCATAGCAGGCAAACGGCTATCCGATCTTAACCTGTCTGAATATGGCTGCTTCCTTAACCGAGTCGTTCGTGCCCAGATTGAAATGCCGATGGACCATAATATCCTGCTCAACAAAGGGGATATCCTACAGGTCAGCGGTGAAAAGAGCCGTGTGCTTGGCCTTGCAGAACGCATCGGTTTCATCTCGGTCCACAGCCAGATAGCCGATCTGCTCGCCTTCTGCTGCTTCTTCATCATTGGCTTGCTGGTCGGTACGATCACCATGACGTTTGGCCAGATCGCATTCGGTTTAGGTAGTGCTGCCGGCCTGCTGGTTGCTGGGATCACACTCGGCTTTTTGCGGGCCAACCACCCAACTTTTGGCTACGTGCCGCAAGGTGCGCTGAATATGACCAAAGATCTCGGCCTGATGGTGTTTATGGTAGGCATTGGCCTAAGCGCCGGCTCCAACCTGTTCGAGTCACTGGCCCAGGTCGGCCTGGCAGTATTTGCAACCAGCCTGATGGTCAGTGTGATCCCTGTCGTGTTGGCCTACCTGTTTGGTGCCTATATCCTGAAGATGAACCGTGCCCTGTTGTTCGGTGCCATCATTGGAGCCCGCACCTGTGCACCGGCAATGGACATGATCAACGAGCACGCCCGTAGTACGATCCCGGCACTGGGGTATGCGGGTACCTATGCGATTGCCAACGTACTGCTCACTATTGCCGGTACCCTGATCATCATCCTCAACTAAATTCCTGGCGCTGACTCATCAATCCGGCTAATTATGATTAATGAGTCAGCGTCTATTCAGTCCTCTTATCTATAGTGATACCAATACAAGCATTTTTAAGCGAATAGTGCCGCTTGAGCACACATTTAGGTGGCCCGATATTCGCTAGTCTCTTTTCTATTCAGTATATTGAATACATACTTTTATTTTTGGTAATCAAAATTATGCGTATCCTTATCGTCGAAGATGACCCGATCCTCAGCCACCACCTAAAATCCCAACTCAGCGAGCTAGGACACCAGATCCAATGTGCAGGTACCGCGGAAGAAGGCCTGTTTTTTGCCCAAAATTATCCCAATGACGTGGCGATTGTCGATATTGGCCTGCCGGATCGTGATGGCATCAGCCTGATTAAAGATATCCGCCAGAAAGGACTACGTTTACCCGTGCTGATCCTCACGGCGCGATCCAACTGGCAGGACAAAGTGACCGGGCTTGAAGCCGGCGCTGACGACTATCTTGTCAAGCCGTTCCAGAAGGAAGAAATGGTCGCCCGCCTGAGTGCGTTGGTACGCCGCAGTGCCGGTTTTGTGAAACCCGAGATGACAGCGGGCGATATCCGCGTCGACCTACTTGCCAAGCAAGTTTTCATCGGCGAAACCCTGCTCGAACTCACGGCATTCGAATACGATCTGCTTGAATACTTAATGCGCCATAGCCGTCAGGTCGTATCGAAACAGCGCCTGCTTGATGTATTGTATGAAGATCAGGAAGGGGATCCGAATACCATTGAGGTTATGATCAGTCGCCTGCGGAAGAAATTCACCACCAATGGCCAGGAAAACCCAATCTCGACCATCCGGGGCCAGGGTTATATTTTTGAGTTGCAAGCTCAATGAGCCAGATCCTGCAACCTAGATTACGCCGCCGGGTACTGGTTACCTCGGTGGCGATTATTGTTCTTATCACCTCGGCACTGGCTGGCGTTATCAACCAGCTTTATAGCCAAAGCTATATGGCGGCCTATTCTTCTGAGCTGGTTGCCCAGATGCCAATGGTGGTGGCGCAGCTCAACCGCGCAGGCCTGATCAAAGATGTCGACAAGTGGATTGATTCTGTCGACCCCTCAGATACCGACTACATGTCAGTCGTATGTGATATGAAAGATCATACGATATGGTTATCCGATGAGGCCAAAGAAGCCAACATTGGCAATATTTGCAGCGAGCTGCCAGATGATATCCCGGTCCCAACGCTGATCGAAACCAATAGCGGCGACAGCTATATTGCCTACAACATGAGCCGTGACCGTGAAGGTGGCAACATCTACCAGCTGGTTGTCCTGCGTTCTGGTGATTCTTACCAGTCTTCGCTTACTAAGCTTCACAAGCGAACGACATTCTATCTCGGCCTGTTCGTACTCATTGCGATTGCCTTTCTGATTGCAGCCTTTCACTGGAGCTTCCAGCCTTTGCGCAAACTGGCAGCGCAGCTGGATCAGATGACGGAAGCCAAGCGTGACAAGCTTGATGATGACTACCCAATGGAGCTTCAGGATGTCACGCTGGCACTCAACCGTCTTATTCAGATCAGTAATGACCAAAAAGGTCGCTACCGCCATGCTATGGACGATCTTGCCCACAGCCTAAAAACACGTTTGGCCGCTACCAATGCCCTGCTGGATGACAAGGAGATCGCCCGCCCGGATCTCAACCAACGGGTCATGGAGCAAATCAGCCAAATGGATGAGTTAGTCCAATACCAGCTCAAGCGAGCGATGATGGGCCAGCAAGGCCTGCAGAAAGATCAGACTGAGCTTAAACCCGCCATTGACAGTTTTAGCCGCCTGCTCAGCAAGGTGTACAGCGAGAAAAAAGTCAAGCTTGGTTACCGCTTCAACAACCAGCTCAAGCTGCCAATCAACCGCACTGACTTGATGGAGCTATTGGGTAACCTGTTGGAAAATGCCTACCGCTTCTGCATTAGCGAGGTGCGAGTATGTGTCGAAGAGCGTGCTGATTGCTACCTGATCCGGATAGAAGATGACGGCCCGGGGGTTTGCGAGGAAATGCGCGAAGCTATCTTCCAACGCGGGGTGCGTGCCGATCAGCTCAACCCTGGCCAGGGGATTGGTTTATCCGTCTGCCACGAAATTGTTGAAAGCTATCAGGGCACGATCCATGTCGAGACAGCCAGTATCGAAGGGGCTGCATTTGTCATTCGGATGCCTAAGCACTAAGAACTTGATATAGATATAAAAAAAACCGCCTTTCGGCGGTTTTTTTATATCTGCAATTTGAGTCCGATTAGATGTCTTCTACATCAAACTCAACTAGCGGGTTCACATCCGCATCATAGTCAACAGACTCGATGCCGAAGCCGAACAATTTCAGGAACTCATCTTTGTATTCCTGGTAGTCCGCCACTTCAAATAGGTTTTCGTTAGTCACGCTCGGCCATAGATCACGGCAGTGTTTCTGAATGTCTTCACGTAGCTCCCAGTCATCGAGGCGTAGGCGGTTTTCAGCGTCCACTTCAGGTGCCGTACCGTCCGCTTTGTACAGGCGCTGGGTAAACATACGGTGGATCTGCTCCATGCAGCCTTCATGTACACCTTCTTCGCGCATTTTCTTAAATACCATCGCGATGTACAGTGGCATTACCGGGATCGCCGAGCTTGCCTGGGTCACAACACTTTTCAGTACTGCAACATTTGCCGAGCCGTTAGTTGCTGAGAGTTTTTCGTTCAGCTCTTTTGATGCACGGTCCAGGTCCATTTTCGCCTTGCCCAGAGCACCATGCCAGTAGATCGGCCAAGTGATTTCGGTACCGATGTAGCTATAAGCTACCGTCTTACAACCATCAGCCAGTACACCAGCCTCAGACAGTGCATTGATCCACAGTTCCCAGTCCTGGCCACCCATAACGGTAACGGTATCAGCAACTTCCTGCTTGTTTGCCGGCTCGATGCTCGCTTCGATCAACACGTCTTTATTGGTATCAACAGCTGTTGCTGTGTAAGTTTCACCCATCGGCTTGAGGGTAGAACGCACAACTTCACCTGTTTCAGGCATTTTACGTACTGGAGACGCCAGTGAGTAAACCACCATATCAATCTGACCTAGATCTTCTTTGATCAGATCAATCACTTTTTGTTTTGCTTCATGAGAGAAAGCATCACCGTTCAGGCTTTTCGAGTAAAGACCTTCTGCTTTTGCAAGCTTATCGAACGCTGCTGAGTTGTACCAACCTGCTGTACCTGGTTTTTTCTCTGTACCTGGTTTTTCAAAGAACACACCAATTGTCGCCGCACCGCCGCCGAAAGCCGCTGCGATACGAGAAGACAGGCCATAGCCACTTGAAGAGCCCACGACAAGTACGCGCTTAGGCGCATCTGCAATTGGGCCTTGAGCCTTGGTGTAAGCAATCTGCTCTTTTACGTTCTCTTCACAACCCACTGGGTGAGTTGTTGTACAAATAAATCCACGAATTCTAGGTTTGATGATCATTTTCAACTTCCCTTACATAATTGACTGTAGGATAAAAGGTTAATGACAAATTCGCATTAAATTTATGACTGTAAACGCTAAAAATGGTAGTGGTTGGAGGTGTTGATCACCACTTTTCAGCGTAAATTGCCGTTTTTTGCACCAGTATCCGCCACGGTTCAAAGACGACAAGGGAAGTAAACAGGTTAGCAAAACCCTTACAGATCTCGTCAGAATGGTGGATTAACACCATCGAGCCAAGCGCGGCCATACGAAATAACAGTAAACAGTCATGAATTACGGCTACTTGCCAAATTACAGGCAAAAAAGTGCCACGCATTAGCGTGGCACATGGGAGACACCAGGTTTATTGTTCGTTAGAGAGCTCTCGCTCTTAGGCAGCCTTTCCCGGTTGCAAGCTACCTTTCTTAAACTGAGCCGCAGCAAAGTGATCAACCTGGATCGCCCTCTGCCTTAGCTGGTCAGCATTGTGCATTTTTTCGACATCATGTTCTGTGACGATACCCGCACTCAAAGCAATTTCTAGCTTCTCAGTTAAAGAAACCTTGCGCGGGATCTCACCCGCCTTGACGGCTTTGGCAAGTTTACGCTCAATTCCTTTCACTTCATGCATCGCAACGAAGGCACGTTCCATGATCGCCACAGGATCATCGTCTTTATCGCCGACGTAACACATATGGGTCAAACGTTCACGGTGTGCTCCCGGTGTCATCAGCAGCTCAGCAATTTTCACTGTGATTTCATCTTTAGGAGCCTGATAACGAATACCCAGCGGGAATAGCATAGTACGAAGCAAGCGCCCCACGCCTTTACGCGGGAAGTTGCTCAGCACTTCGTCAAAGGCGACACCACATTGATGCAGGCAATGCTGCAACGCATAGTGGACCATTGGCAAATCGTCCTGTTGGCGACCTTCATCTTCAAACCGCTTCAAGGTTGCTGAACCCAGGTAGAGGTGACTTAATACATCGCCCAGTCGTGCCGATACCAACTCACGTCGTTTTAGCTCTCCCCCCAGGCTGAGCATTGCAAAATCTGCAGCAACGGCTAGGGCACGGCTCATACGTGATAATTGACGGTAGTAAACCGCTGTTTCCCCGCTCACTGGCGCACGGTTAAATCGAGAACCGCTAAAGGCGTTTAGGATTGATTTTGCCACATTACCTGTGGCAAAACCGATGTGCTTCGACAGCAACACATCAAATTCTTTAGCCCCCTGCTCGGTATCTGGGTTGGCCGCCGCCTCCATTTCATTCAGTACGAATGGATGGCATCGCGTCGCTCCCTGGCCAAAAATCATCAAGTTGCGAGTAAGGATATTTGCCCCTTCAACCGTGATGGCCACCGGCATACCGAAATAATGGTGCCCTAAGTAGTTCATTGGACCAAGCTGGATAGCCCGGCCAGCATGAATATCCATCGCATCGTTGAGTATGGTTCGTGCCATTTCTGTCATGTGGTACTTGGCGATGGCTGTAACAATACCCGGCTTTTCTTTCATATCTAGCGAGGTAGTCGTTAATGTCCGAGAAGCTTCGAGCATATAGGTATAGCCACCGATACGCCCCATTGCCTGCGCGACACCTTCAAAGTTACCAATAGAAATCCCGAACTGTTTGCGGACATAGGAGTACGCCCCGGTTGTTTTTGCCGTCAAGTGGCCCACTGCCGTTCCCAACGCAGGCAGTGAAATACCACGGCCTGCCGACAGACATTCCACCAGCATACGCCAGCCGCGCCCAACATAATCCTGGCCACCAATCACCCAGTCCATCGGGATGAACACATCCTGGCCTCGGGTTGGGCCATTCATAAATGCCAGGTTCAACGGATCATGGCGTTCGCCGATCTCAACCCCCGGATAATCTGCCGGGATCAATGCGCAGGTGATACCAATATCTTTACTGTCACCGATCAGGCCATCAGGATCCTGAAGCTTGAAGGCAAGCCCAAGTACAGTCGCCACCGGTGCCAGGGTAATATAGCGCTTGTTCCAGCTGACTCGGATGCCAAGCACTTCCTCTCCCTGGTACTCGCCATAGCAAACGACGCCAAGATCTGGGATCCCACCGGCATCTGACCCCGCTTCCGGTCCGGTCAAGGCAAAACACGGAATATCGTCACCGTGGGCAAGCCGAGGCAACCAGTAGTCTTTTTGTTCCTCGGTACCATAGTGTGACAACAGCTCTCCCGGGCCAAGGGAGTTAGGCACCATGACACACACAGCGGCACTCAGGCTTCGGGTCGCGATGCGAGTCACAATGGTCGAGTTGGCATGGGCGGAGAAATTTAGCCCGCCGTATTCTTTACCAATGATTAATGAGAAGAACTTTTCTTTACGCAAATATTCCCAGACTTCAGGCGGCAAGTCCTTTTCTTCCTGAACGATCTGATAGTCATCCAGCATCGCAAGCAGGGTTTCCAGCTTGGTATCAATAAAAGCCTGCTCTTCATCACTAAGTGACGGCTTCGGGTAGCTCAGCAGAGTATTCCAGTTTGGCGAACCGCTGAACAGCTCCCCATCCCACCAAACACTTCCGGCTTCCATTGCCTCGCGCTCGGTGTCTGATAATGGTGGTAGTACTTTCTTAAACATCTTAAATGCGGGATCACTGAGGTAGCGTTTTCGCATGTTAGTTAACGTGCTCATGTTTCAGGTCCTTTTGTCTCATTTGTCGTTATTGGTTTTATGTCACTTATCGTGTTCCTGTCGGCTCTCCACTCACCAGTGAGAGCGGTTGTTCGATTGGTGCAGCAACGCCGGCCGCTAAGTAAGGAACCAAGCGTTCGATCAAGTCTTCTGTTGTTACTGTGCGGGAGAAATCATTTTCAGCAATTTCACACAGGGCCGTCGTCGAGGCCATAGTGAAAACCGATGCCCCTAAGGTAAAATGCAGCCGCCAGAATAAGGTTTCAGGATCTAAAGATGGGTTGGCTCGGCAAACAGCAGTCGTAAATAACTTAAATACCTCGTCATAACGGGTAAGAATGAACCAGCGTAGGTGCCCTTGGACATCCGTATAGCCTCTGCCGATCAAAGACATAAATAACGTTGCGCCTTTCGGGCGATATTCGTTCAGGCCAATTAGCGGCGCTTTGACACAACGGAAGACATCTTCCATTGAAAAATCATCGCGTGTAAGCAACACTTCTAGTTCAGCTTTCAGGGCTGGCATGAACTCTTCCAGGTAGCGGCTCAGTACAGCTCTTACCAGCGTTTTCTTATCACCGTAGTGATAGTTCACCGACGCCAGATTCACTCCGGCTTTACTGGTTATGGTTCGTAATGACGTTTCCTTGAATCCATGCTCAGCAAACAACAACTCAGCAGCATCAAGGATCCGGCCTTTAGTTTCTCCCTTTCCCGCCATTTTCATTCACCTGTATTAAACACATGTTTAAACTTTACATCTCATTAATATTTTTAACAAGCTGCAAATAAATTCAAATCATGCATTTTGCTCCGGCTGGAGCAGGAAATGAGTCAAGATGTGATACTGATCGCCTATCTATTTTGAAGAGGTGATTATGGCTTTCTCTGCAGACATTTTGAAAACACCATTAAATCAACGAGTAAAAACCGTCAAAATAATGACAGGCAAACCACACAAAAATAATAAGAAAAAATGATATTTATTGGGAACAAAAAAACAGATTGCAGGTCATATATTATGCCACTGCTTTTTCTTAGAAGACATTCTTCAGAGCCCATCACCTAATGGAGATGGGCTTTCTTTATTGTGCCAAAGAAACCAGTGAACAATCCCCCCCCCCACCAATGATGAGTGGAAATTGCAATAGAATCATCATTTTTTGCTTTTTATCAAGATATTACAAACGCTTTAATACATTCGCCAGTAACTGAATTCGAGGTTTGATTGAGTCAATCAGCAAATATTCCTTGTCACTGTGGAAACCTGCCCCCATCGGGCCAAAACCATCTAATGTCGGTATGCCCACCGCCGCGGTAAAATTACCGTCCGAACCACCCCCGGCATCTTCCCAGCCATAAATAATATCAAGCTTGTCAGCCTCGTTGCTCACAAGGCGAATTAATGCCTCTGTATCGGCAGTTGGCTGCATTGACGGTTTGAAGGTCAGCCGATTCACGGTCACTTTTGAGCCAGGTTCAAATGGTTCTTCGGTCATTTCACGGAGACGAACATCAATCGCTTCTGCTTCATCCGTGTTCCAAAAGCGAAGATCTACCGTTGCTTTGGCATAATCAGGTACCACATTCACGGCCATGCCACCTTCGATAACCCCGACATTCATCGTCGTGCCCGTTTCCAAGTTAACCATCGCTTTGATAGCCAAAGCCCAGTGGCTCAACTCGTAGATAGCGGAAACGCCTTCTGCCAGCGCCGATCCCGCGTGTGAAGCAATGCCATGAAACTCAATTTCATACTTAGCATTGCCCTTACGCGAGCGGATAAGGTTACCGGTTGGCCGTGAAGCTTCACACACCAGCACCTGTCGGCTCTTGCGAGCGATAGTTTCCAGCCAGCCACGAGAATAGACAGATCCAATCTCTTCATCACAATTAAGAGCGACGACAATCGCTAACCGATCTAACTCGTCAGTAGTCAATGCCTGTAATGCATACCATGCGCCTAAGATGCCCGACTTCATATCGGTTACACCTGGGCCATAAATTTTCTGAGCATCACATGTCATCGGACGCTCTGCCACCGTCCCCTCGGGAAATACGGTATCCATATGGCCACTAAGCATCACATCATAACAATCGGCACCGGGCTTGTTGGTGATTTCCAAACAAGGGCCGGCTTTTTCATCCAGCTGATGACGTACAACAGTAAAGCCAATTTGCTCAAACATTGGCGTCAGTACATCTGCAACCTGAGCAATACCGGCAGGGGTATAGCTACCACAGTCGACATTGACCAGTTTTTCGAGTTGATTTAGGTAGGTTTGCAGATCAAAATTTAGAGCCATTTGCTCTCCTTTTTCGTTTCAGAGCTAAGGTACTGATTTAAGTCACTAGGTACAGAAGGGTTACAATGTGCCAGATCGTGGCTCAACAGATCCTGACTTAAATCATAACCACGTTAAACGAAAGCGGTACATCCAACATCCACTTAGCTATAAAAATAAAACTTCAAATCAACAACTTAAGAAAATAATCATATTATTTGAGAATTGAGTGGAACCAACGTTCAAAACATCAGTCATAAATAGTGACATTAAGATTAAAGACACATTAATTTGTTAGCTGGCCGCCAAACAAGCCTTCTTACTCTTTAATCTCTAAATGCCACTGCTGCTAAACTCCTAATTGTGTAAATAGAGCCTTTGCCTGCTGAATTTCAGCAGGCTTTTTTTTATTCCAACATTTGGATTTCTAGGCTACCAAAGACATACCAGGCTAAACCCATGGCCTATCTGTTAGCCCTTGAGTTATAGCGTTTTTCAAAAAAAAAATTATTTATGCACTTTTTTGGAACCTTTCTATTTTACTGCAGTCATAACTAATGACATTAACATTAATGGAGAGCACTCTTAGAGATAACTCTTCATTAATCTGCAATGCCACTGCTGCTAAACTCCTAATTGTGTTAAGGATTTAACCCGCTGAAATTTCAGCGGGATTTTTTTGCCTCGTATTCAGTAATTAGGCAACCATTCCTGCATAGATACTTCCCCCGTGTTGTAATGACTTTGGTGTTCAACCACTACTATTAATGAGGTTGGCATTAAGGGGAGGGATTGCGAGGCTATTACCGTCCTAGCCTGCGAAGCCACTATTGTTAACTAACTAAATGTAAAGATTATTTACTCGTCTTATGTTTCATCGATTAATTTGCGTTGACCTCGATTTGCAGATGAAGCAGACCTAAATAAATAAAATTGCCTTTTTCTATGTTTTTTTTGAACCTTCGCAATTCGGTGTAGTCATATTAAGTAAGATTGATGTTATTGGCTCAGCATATGTTAAGTAACAGTTGAGCATGTAACTATTAATTGCCACTGCTGCTTTAACTCCTATTCATATCATGGATTGTTGCGCTGAGATTTTCTCAGCGCTTTTTTTTTGCCCAAGAATTGCTATATCCAAGTGACCTCAAGTTGCAGGATTCAGTGTGAGATCACTTGGGTATACGTTCACACAATATGGGGTAGCTCAGGGGGCAGCACCATCAGATCAGGATATATCAAAGTTAAACCTAAAATCTCACAGGTCCTTTTGGCATTAATCACTTTACCCTCACCGCTCGAAGGTTCAAGAAACTCCGGTACTGGCAACCCTGCGGCTAAGGCCATTTTTGTATAATAGGTTTGGCGCGATGGGTGTGCTAGTGCTGATAGATGCAATAGCTTTTGAGATGGCCAACATGCAATGATGTGTTCTATCGCCTGGATACAATCATCCAAGTGAACCAAATTCACAGGAGCCGAACCATTGGCTAATGCTTTTCTTCCGGCTAAATACTTCACCGGATGCCGGCCAGGACCAATTAACCCTGCAAGCCGTAATACGACAACGTTCTCTCCCCACTGCTCATGCAACCATTGCTCAAGTTGAAAATGGGCATGACCTGAAGCAGTATCAGGCAAAGGTGCCGTAACCTCGTCTACCTCCCCCGTCACACTGCCATAAACAGACGTTGCACTGATAAAGATAACTCGCTTGCAGCCATATCTTTTGGCCACAGCAGACAAGCTTTTAACTGCGGCAATGAAATTCTTATCAGCCCCGTCGCCACGGCCAGGAGGAATATTTATTACCAAAGTATCTGTCTTAAAAAACTCACTATATTGATGTTCAAGATCAGCCTTGTTTTCCTGCAGCTCAACAGGAAGTACCAGAGTGATAGCATGAATACCGGACCCAGCTATCTCGGCTGCCCGACTTTGATCTCTACTGCTGCCATAAACTTGATAGCCGTTTAGCACTAATTGTTTTGCCAGCGGAAGTCCAAGCCAGCCACAACCACATACACTTATTTTCATATTACTCCCCCTTCAAATGCAACGTATGACATAAAATAACTACAATCATTTATTTCGACCTGTAAATTAATTCCTTTCAAATGAAAGGAAACAACATAAAAAAGCGATTATTTCGTACGTGGTAGGCATTTTTATTAAAAAAATTTTCAAAACTGAAAGGAAAAATTCGATCCCTGTCAAACTATAATAAAAAGTAAAAGGCTTATTCGTGGAATTGCTAGGAGCAGATCCATGAAAAGTAGTATAGTTTCATCAAATTGGCTTCATGTCATCATGAGGACCTCTAATGAAATTCAGTAACGAAGCGCGGTAATCGCTATGAATACCCTAGAGAAAATTCAAAAGAACTTAGATAACTTCAGCAAATCTGAACGTAAGGTTGCTGAAGTGATCATTGCATCACCACAGACAGCGATTCATTCTAGTATTGCAACACTGGCCAAGATGGCAGATGTTAGTGAGCCTACAGTGAACCGCTTTTGCCGTCGCCTTGATACCAAAGGGTTTCCGGATTTTAAACTGCACTTAGCGCAGAGCCTTGCCAATGGAACCCCTTACGTTAATCGTAACGTTGAAGAGGACGATGGCCCTGACGCCTATACGTCAAAGATATTTGAATCAACCATGGCCTGCCTGGATGTTGCCAAAAACAGCTTGGACCCAATGCAGGTAAACCGTGCTGTTGATTTGCTCACTCAAGCGAAGAAAATTTCTTTCTTTGGGTTGGGTGCTTCAGCATCTGTCGCCCATGACGCCCAAAATAAATTCTTCCGCTTTAACATCCCTATCGTTTGCTTTGATGATATTGTCATGCAACGCATGAGCGTAATCAACTGCTCAGATGGTGATGTTGTGGTCATGATTTCACATACAGGCAGAACCAAGAGCCTGGTTGAGATAGCGCGTATGGCCCGAGAAAATGGTGCAACTGTCATCGGTATTACAGCCAAAGACTCACCACTTGATCGTGAGTGTTCTCTATCCATCTGCCTCGATGTACCAGAAGACACTGACATTTATATGCCGATGGCAAGTCGCGTTGTTCAGATGACGGTAATCGATGTATTGGCAACAGGCTTCACCCTACGCCGAGGCGCGGGATTTCGTGAAAACCTTAAACGGGTAAAAGAGTCACTGAAAGACTCCCGATTCTCGAAAGAAGGCATCATGTAGGGCCTGCTGCATTGGCATTCAGTCTCCACCGACAAAAGAGCATGAACTGCAAGTTCATGCTTTTTTATTCAGGCTCTCTTCGAGCTTACCTTACACTCCCCCATTCAATCGACGAAGCACTACACTTATTACAGTTAGGTCGTTGCTCCTAAATGGGTGCCATTACTGGCATCTTGCAATAAATCAGTCAGCCCTGTGTTACTTATTGTTACCTCGTACCAAACACAACCGTCTGGCTGACAATGAAAATTTATTCATCATTTGTTCATCTGGACTTGGTATTTTCTTACATTTTGTTGATTGAGAACAGCTCAGTAAAGCGATAGCTTGTAGTAAAATTTCATTCACATTCAATGAGCCTGATTGCTTAAGGCAATCGTTTTCATTGTCTTCCACAAAATAAAGATGGAGTTTCCAATGTCTGAAAGGCTAAGACGTACAAAAATCGTAACTACCCTGGGCCCTGCAACTGATCGCGATAATAATCTGGAAAAAATTATTGCAGCCGGTGCCAACGTAGTTCGAATGAACTTCTCTCACGGTAGCCCTGAAGATCATATCCAGCGCACCAAAACTGTACGTGAAATTGCTGCGAAGCTTGGTAAGCACGTGGCTATTTTAGGTGACCTGCAAGGCCCTAAAATCCGAGTTTCAACTTTCAAAGACGATAAAATTCAGCTGGCTATCGGTGACAAGTTTACCTTGGACAGCGATTTACCTAAAGGTGAAGGAGACCAAAATGCCGTTGGTCTTGACTACAAAGAACTACCTAAAGATGTCATTCCCGGCGATATCCTGCTGCTCGATGATGGTCGCGTTCAGCTTAGAATAACCGCGGTAGAGGGAAACAAAGTCCACACTGAAGTCACGGTAGGTGGCCCGCTGTCGAACAATAAAGGCATCAATAAAAAAGGAGGCGGGCTATCTGCAGAAGCCCTGACGGATAAAGACAAAGCGGACATTATCACCGCTGCGTCGATGAAAGTTGACTACCTGGCCGTCTCTTTTCCACGTAACGGCGAAGACATGAAGTATGCCCGTCGCCTAGCAACAGACGCAGGCCTTGAAGCAAAACTGGTCGCTAAAGTAGAGCGTGCCGAATCGGTCGCAACCACCGAGGCGATGGATGACATTATCATGGCTTCTGATGCCGTCATGGTTGCCCGTGGTGATCTCGGGGTTGAAATTGGCGACCCAGAACTTGTTGGCGTCCAGAAAAAACTGATCCGCCGCGCACGCAGCCTGAACCGCACGGTGATCACCGCGACCCAGATGATGGAGTCGATGATCACCAGCCCGATGCCAACCCGCGCCGAAGTGATGGACGTGGCAAACGCCGTACTGGACGGGACTGATGCCGTTATGCTGTCAGCCGAAACGGCGGCGGGCCAATACCCGGAAGAAACCGTCAAAGCAATGGCTAGCGTCTGTGTCGGTGCAGAAAAAGAGCCTAGCATTAACGTTTCTAACCACCGCCTGGCTCGCACTTTTGCG
The DNA here is from genome assembly GCF_059552575.1 of Photobacterium sp. HL06. Classification (NCBI taxonomy): domain Bacteria; kingdom Pseudomonadati; phylum Pseudomonadota; class Gammaproteobacteria; order Vibrionales; family Vibrionaceae; genus Photobacterium; species Photobacterium sp. HL06. Next base: position 1,239,952 of record NZ_CM183914.1, on the reverse strand, counting down.
TCTGCCGAGGAAACCATCGCCATGTCGACCATGTATGCCGCAAACCACATGGAAGGCGTTAAAGCGATGATCACAATGACAGAATCAGGACGTACGCCACTGATGATGTCCCGTATCTCTTCTGGCCTGCCTGTCTTTGCCCTATCACGCAATGAAAGTACGCTAAACCGTGCCGCACTATACCGCGGTGTAACACCGGTATTTTTCGACCGTGACAGCGATGCCGGCCTGGCGGCAGCAAAACATGCTATCGCAGTACTGAAAGAGCAAAACTATCTAACTAAAGACGATCTGGTGATCATCACTCAGGGTGATGAAATGGATATTATTGGTTCTACCAATAATATGCGTATTCTGACGGTTGAATAAAAGCAGTGAAGCGTGAAGCGTGAAGCGTGAAGCGTGAAGCGTCGCAGAGAGTAAGAGCTAAAAAGCGAGAGTCTACAAGCACTCTCGCTTTTTTCTAGCCTCTCGAAACGAAATACCTACGATGCGAAGTATATCCTCGGTGATTCATCTCGTTACTTAGGTGGAGTCCAGTTAGGGTTGGTCCGTGCTGTCAGAATGTGGTCTTCCCAGTGGCCATTGATCAAGAGATAGTCTTTGGCCTCCCCTTCTTTTTCAAAGCCAGATGCCTTAAGAACCGCGGCACTCTTTTGATTTCTTGGCATATATGCCGCCATTACCCGGTGAAAGTGTTGCTGCTCGAACATCCACTCCACCGTCGCCTCAAGGGTCCGTCGCATTATCCCCAGCCCCTGGCAACCTTCATCCAACGAGTAGCCGACATGGCAGGCAAAAAAAGGATGCCTGACCAAATTACTGTAATTGATCACCCCGCAGATCTCATCTGAGTCAGGCTTTACAATCACAAAGTAATAAGCCAGTTTATGCTTATGTAATTCTGCAAGCTGACTTAAACGTTTCTCCCAGCCAGCTTCTGTGAAGAAGGCCTCTTCCCGTAGTGGTTCCCAAGGCTGCAGAAATGCCCTGTTCCTCTGATAATACGCGGCAATCAGCGGTGCATCCCGAGTAGTGATTAGCCGTACTTTGAGATCATCCACCATGATTGCCGGAGAACGGTTTATTATTGAATGAAACAACAGTACCTCACCTTTTGTTCAAATCTAAGTTTAAAACGTTATCACACGCAACCTTCACACAACATACTTTTCGTGATTTCATAAATGAATGACAGGACTAACGTTTTGCTCAGGAAATACGCGTTCCAGCCTATTTTCTGAGCTATGATTGGATCACTCAGTGCTACCGCCTAGTAGTAATCCTTTAACCTAATAGTGATGATTATGTATTACGACTACCTTGATACGGTATTGGGAAAAATCTATTTACTTGCAGATAGCCAAGGGCTCAGGCAACTTACAGTAGGTAGCGGGGGGTTTTGCCCGGACTCAGGTTGGGAACACAATCCGGTATTCATGCGAAAATACACCTCCCAGCTTCAGGAGTACCTACAAGGACAACGTAAAACGTTCACTCTCACACTGGCCCCTCAGGGCACTCCATTTCAACAGCAAGTCTGGCAAGCAATAACTGAAATTCCGTTTGGATCCTGCTTCTCATATCAACAAATTGCCAATAAGATTCAGCAACCCGCTGCCGTTCAGGCTATCGGAATGGCAAAAAATGTAAATCCTATTCCCATCATCATTCCCTGCCACCGGGTTCTGGGCGACAATAGCCGACAGGCAAGTTGCCGTTACGGACAAGAGATGATCCTGCAGCTATTGGCACTGGAATCGGGCAAATTGACATTGTTCCAGCCCCCAAAGTAAAAAGGAGGCCGAAGCCTCCTTGTTACTTTATTGCGGCTTCACTAAGGCTTACTAATTCCGTATTCACGGAGTTTATTCGCAACGGCAGTATGTGAGACGCCTAAGCGTTTCGCCAGTTTGCGTGTCGACGGATAGCTGCGATAAAGGTTATTCAAAATTCCCGATTCATAGCGCTTCATGATCTCATCTAAAGAACCATCAAGCGTTTCGTCACTGATAATGCTTGCCGATTCATTTTCCGGTAGCTGTACGTCATCAACAGTCACTTCAGGACCTTCGATCTGAGTCATCGCACGGAACAAGACGTTGCGTAACTGCCTGATATTACCTGGCCATGCATACTGGCTGAGATAGTGTGCCAGTTCATCAGAGATAGCTGGCTTCGGTTGCTGCATCTCTTGCGAAAATTGCGCGAGGAACAGTTCAGCAAGCGGAACAATATCACCAGTACGCTCACGCAGCGGCGGCACCACCAGCGCCAGCACATTTAAGCGGTAATACAGGTCTTCTCGGAATTCACCCGCCGCGACCAAATCCGGCAACTTCTTCTGCGTTGAGCAGATCACCCTGACATCGACTTTCATCTCTTTTTCTTCACCGACCCGGCGGAACGTACCGTCCTGTAGGAAGCGAAGCAGTTTAATTTGTAGGTGTGCAGACATCTCGCCAATTTCATACAGAAAGACCGTACCGCTATCTGCCTGTTCGAAAATCCCCTTCTTGCCCGGCTCAGTCGCACTGCCCGCAAAACCAAACAGCTCGGTTTCAGCAGCGTTATCCGGCATAGAGACACAGTTCACGAGCAAAAAAGGCTGTTCACGCCTTAATGAGCGCTGGTGGCAAGCACGGGCCAACATTTCTTTACCCGTCCCGGTTTCACCCTGGATTAACAATGGAGCATCAAGAAGTGATAACTTTTTAGCCTGGGCAAGCAGGTGCTTGAACCGGGAAGACTGTCCTACGAAGTGTTCAAAACCATTGTCTCCGCTGATCTCGCGCATAGCGACTGGCATCTTGGCTTCTGATAATGATTTCAGCAAGATGACTGCGCTGGCCAGCACCGACTTTTCACTTTCATCGGCAACGTAGACCGGCATGATTTCCATCATATAATCCAGCCCGGAAATCACGACCATCTCACTGCGTTTCGCAGCCTCTTCTTTTTCCAGCCAGCGGTGGAAATTAAAGCCAAGAAGAGACTGGATATTCTCCCCTAAGATATCCCCGCGGGATTTGCCCATCAGCAACTCGGCCGCGTCATTAGCCAAGTCAATTTTACCTTGCAGATTAATAGAGAAAAACGGATCCGGCAGTGTCTCTAGCAATGCCTTCAGCTCTTTATGTTCACGCTCGCTCGGCATAAACTGAATTTTACGGACATCAGTCACACCATCAAGCTGGCGGATTTGCGACATAAGCTGGCTGAACTGCTCAAATTCAATCTCCGGGCAGTTGAGATAGATGATCCCTATTCGATCAATTTCAATACCCCGCAAATCAATTTGCTGGCTGGTCAGAATATCCAGCAGCTCGCGGGTCATGCCAACTCGGTCTTCACAAAAGACTTGTAGCCTCATATCACATGCCTTCTCATTTTCTTTTCTTACAAGGTGTCAGGAATTGTTGACACCTGAGAAGTGTGCGCCTTCACGGTATGCGAGTCAAGTTACCGATGGTGCATGATGAGAGATCACACAGTATACCAAGGTGGGTTTGCCGGTTTAATAACCAGAACATTTGGAGCATTCAAGCTATTTTTCAATATGCTTGGGAGGTATCAATCTGAATATAACGCCAGTTATAGCCGACTGGGTACCATCCCCAATCGGCTATTTTTCTCAATGATTAGTTAGGGTCTTTCTGCTGACGAGTTAGGCGTAACACGAGATCTTTACGAATTTCACTTAATTTCGGCTGCTGCTCAGGCTGCCATGGTAATGGACGCATTAAGCTGATGGCTTTCAACCCCAATCGCCCGGTCAATAAGCCAACCCCTACCCCCTGCGCCACGCGTGTCGACATTCGCCCAGCCAGATCCATCGACAGCATATCCATGCCGGTATCAGCAATCATTTCACTTGCTCCGGCAATAGCCATATTAGCCAGTACCAGCTTCACCAGCTTAACTCGTGACCAGTACCCCAGTTCGACACCATATACAACCGAGATCTGATCAATCAGCCTGAAGTTTCGCCACGCGACCAGCAGCATATCGGCAACGGCCAATGGGCTGACTGCGACCATAACTGCCGCCTCGCTGGCATATTTCGCGACTAAGCGACGAGCCAGCTTGTCCTGGTGTGTCAATACCATCTGATCATAGAGTTGCAGCACTTCACGATCATTGTGAGTCGCAGCTAATGACTGTACCCAGCGATCATAACCGATATGGTCTTCCCTGATCGCGCTCTGCTTAGCTAGCTTCATGCAAAACGATTTGCCCTGGCCGATACCGTCGGCATCCAGCAGCATCTGCGCTTGTTCACGCTCTGACTGACGTTGCTTCAGGCGGCGCAGCTTAAAGAGCTCACTACCCAGTGCCGTAATTCCGGTTGCGGCAACCGCGGTGACAATGGCGCTCCAGCCAAGAGCAAGCCAGTCAGCACTTTGATAAGCTGTAACGACATAGTCCAGCGTTTGCCAACCAGTCATTGCTGCCGCTGCCAACAACAGCCCCTTAAACCAGCGACCACTTCGCTTGGGCTTGCTGGCAAGTGTCTGGGCCAGCTGCTCTTCCACATCTGGCTCTGAGGCCGCATCCGGTAAAAAACTATTGTCTTTGGCAAACTGCTGCTGGGCTGTCAGTTCAGGCTCATGCTCCCTAGCTTTCTGCTCGGGCTCTTCAAAGACTATTTTCGTTTTATAAGACTGTGTCATTGCAGTTTATCTCCCAACAGGTATTCCAGCACTTTATCCATTCTAATATGTGGCAAGGGTTCATCACTTTGGATCTCGAGCGGGCGGAAATTGACAAAATCAAAGCCGTGCTGCTGCCAGAATAAGTCGTTTGGCAAGCGACGCGGCACTTCTCCCGGAAATAACATCTGCGCCTGTTCAGCCAGGGTGTGACCACGTAGCGCCGGTACTTGCTGCCCTTGATGGGACACAAATCCAGGCTCGGTCGCCTGAATCGATGACAGGCTGACACAATCCATTTTGATCCCTTCAAACGATGCCGTCTGCCAGGCATCATTAACCATCTGCTGAAGCAGGCTAACAAGGTTAGGGTGCTGCTCGGGAGTCACATGATCAGCTTTGGTGGCAGCAAAAAGAACCTTATCAATACGGGGTGAAAACAGACGTTTCAGCAATGAACTCCGGCCATATTTGAAGCTTTGCATCAACTGATCCAATGCCTGGCGCATGTCATTGAACGACTCAGGCCCGGTATTTAGTGGCTGCAGACAGTCAACCAGAATGATCTGGCGATCAAATTTAGAGAAATGCTCACGGTAAAACGCTTTGACAACATGTTGCTGATAGTACTTATAGCGGCTCTTTAACATGCCGAAATTGCTATGTTCATCCGCCTGTTGCAACTGGGATTCCGGGTACTTATCGGCCCATACAAACGGGAAAAATTGCAGTACTGGCGCACCGGACAACTCGCCAGGAAGCACAAATCGACCTGGTTGCACCCAATGCAATCCACCTTCTGCCTTGCATTTATACAAGTACTCAGTAAATGCTGCCGAAAGCCGTTCAATTTGAACCTCGTCCGCCGGAGCCAGCGGATCGATACTCTCAGCCATCTCAAGCCAGCTCTGAGCCAGTTCCTGGCGCTTGCCCTTTAATAGTTTAGCCTGCTGCTGTGACCAGCCTAGAAAGTCCATTTCAAGCAGTGGTAAATCCAGCAGCCACTCCCCCGGATAATCGACAATATCCAAATACAGGGTTGCCGTATCCTGCAACAGCTTCATCGGTCCCTTTTGCGGCTTGTAACGCAGTGCCAACCGGGTCTGGCTGACATCTCGGGTTGGGTCTGGCCACGCAGGCGGGGAAGACAACAGTGCATTCATGCCTTCATCATAACCAAACTTAGGTACATGCATATCAAGCTGCGGGACCCGCTTGGCTCCGAGCAAATGGCCATCTCGTACCGCAGAAAACAGAGGAAGCCTCGGGTTGGTGCTAACATGAAGCAACTGATTAACAAGCGATGTAATAAAAGCCGTTTTGCCCGCACGTGACAACCCCGTCACCGCAAGACGTACGTGACGGTCCAAGCTGCGGTTCACTAACTTATTTAACTCGTTACCAATTCGATTCATACTTTTTCCTAAATCATTATTCGATATGAAGAATACCGATCCCAATATTAACCACTGATGAATGAAGTTATCTGATTGAATTCATATCGGATGGAATAATAAACATTAAAAAGCAGGCATAAGGCCTGCTTCAGGAATAATGAAGTCACCGGGTATCAGGGCTCTGCCCTAGAGGTTTTTAAACTCTCTAGACACCTTAAAGGCCGATGAGGTGACATAAGCCTCCATGTGCTGCAGGTTCTTCTCCATCTGGTCCAGCTCAGTCTCGACATTTTGCAGAATTTGCTCAGGTGGCAGTCCCGCCTGCCAAGGTTTCTGTTTTACCGTATGCTCACGATAAACATATTGCTGCTCTCTTCTCTCCTCCGGCATTTTATCCAGGATCAAGGTTGCCGCTATATAGGCAACGGTAGCAAAGAAGCCTAACCCTAACAAAAAAGCAGAAACGGCGAGGATCCTTACCAGCCAAATTTCCATACCGAAGTACTCAGCAATACCCGCACAAACCCCGCTTATCTTTCCGTTTTGCGGATCTCGATACAAGGTTTTACTCATCGGCGTTGCCTCCATTGTGGCGCTTCCTCGTCCAGTATCTGCTCCAGTGTCTTGATGCGTTCCTGCATCTGTTCTGCACGCATCGCAAGGGTTTGCAGCTTCTCATGCTCATCGCCTGATAAGCCCTGGCTGGCATGACGTTGACCGCGGTAATGCAGAATCAACCATAATGGCGCCACAAAAATAAGAAACGCCATTAATGGCCATACTATCCAACCCATAAATTACCTCCATCCTCGAATCGTGCAGAACTTAATATTGTCACTATCTTACTCTTTATCCTTGATATTTGCTTTCATACGTTCAAGTTCTTTTTCAATTTCATCCTGCGCCTGCAGATCAGCAAACTCCTGCTCCAGGTTTTTGCCCCGGCCAACATTATAACTATCGGCTTCGGCTTCCATTTCATCAATTCGACGCTCGTATTGCTCAAACTTCGACAGCGCCTCATCGGCTTTACCAGTATCTAGCTGACGACGAACATCACGGCGATTACCTGCCGCTTTATGTCGGGTAACCAAAGCCTGCTGACGAGCACGGGTTTCCTGCAGCTTACGCTCCAGCTCAGCGACTTCACCGCTTAGTTTGCTGATGGTATCTTTAACCAGCTTATATTCTTCATTCAGTGTCAATACGACATCGCTAAGCTTCTGCTTTTCGATCAGTGCCGCACGGGCCAAATCTTCACGGCCTTTTTGCAGCGCCAGACTCGCTTTTTGCTGCCAGTCATCGCTTTGTGCCTGCAATGAATCAATACGGCGCTGCAGCTCTTTTTTATCTGCCAGTGCACGTGCCGATGATGTACGTACTTCCACCAGTGTATCTTCCATTTCCTGGATGATCAGGCGGATCATTTTCTGCGGATCTTCTGCCTTATCCAGCAAAGAGTTGACGTTTGCATTTACAATGTCTGCAAAGCGAGAAAAAATACCCATAGTTAATCTCCTTAGATTTGATTGGGATTCCTAGGTCCTGCAGAATTCAGAATCCTCATGAACCGGTCAAGCTCTTGTTCTTCCTAGGAACTGCTTTCCCAGGAACTCGTACCCAATACATATCAAGCACTATGCCAACTTTTTGTTACTTATTTATCAATAAGTTACCTTTGCAGGCTTCTTCATTCAGTGCTATGGTGTGAAAATATACGCCAACTATTAGCGAGATTGACCATGCAAAAAACAGATAACCTCATCGGTGAGTCGGAATCTTTTCTTGCCGTGCTTGATCAGGCTTCCCGCCTCGCTCCGCTAAACCGGCCGATCCTTATTTTGGGTGAGCGGGGAACAGGCAAAGAGCTGATTGCCCAGCGGATCCACTACCTATCCAAGCGCTGGGATCAGCCATTGGTAACACTGAACTGTGCCGCCTTGAGCGAAGGGGTTATTGATTCAGAGCTGTTTGGCCATGAAGCAGGATCGTTTACCGGGGCCAAAGGTCGGCACCAGGGACGCTTTGAGCGAGCAGAAGGCGGCACGCTGTTTTTGGATGAACTGGCAACCGCCCCGCTTGGCGTACAAGAAAAACTACTACGGGTGATTGAATATGGCGAATATGAACGTGTCGGCGGCAGTAAAACCTGCCAGGCTAATGTACGCCTGATCTGTGCGACCAATGAAAACCTGCCGCAACTTGCCGAAGAACGAAAGTTCCGCGCCGATCTGCTAGACCGCCTGGCATTCGATATTATCCACCTGCCACCGCTTCGAGAACGCCGTGACGACATCCAGCCCCTGGCTGAATACTATGCGGTACGTATGTGCCGAGAACTAGGCTATGGCTACTTTGCTGGTTTTACATCAGCAGCCAGGCAAGAGCTAATGGCTTACCACTGGCCTGGTAATATCCGCGAACTAAAAAATGTAATTGAACGCTCGGTATTTCGCCATAGTTTGGAAGATGAGCCTGTCGATCACATCGTTATCGATCCTTTTCATGCCCCCTGGCACGACCAGCCAGCTGAAGATGCCCAAACCGAGATAACAGCTCCCCCCGAGGCCGAGATCAGCTTCCCGCTCGATTTTCGCCAGTGGCAGCAAGATCAGGAAGTCAACGTCATTCGCCAAGCCCTGGAGCAGGCCAAATTTAATCAGCGAAAAGCCGCTGATTTATTAGGTTTAAGCTACCATCAACTTAGAGGCCTATTGCGCAAATACCAACTTGTTGGCAATTCAGAATAATCGCTAGAAAACGGTTCTATTGCCCTGCTTGAGCATATCTGTAAGGGCAATAGTACTGAGTTATTGAAGGTTATTTAAGGAGATAGCTTGGTGACAGTGATGGATAATGTTAAATTTACCCACTTGTTTTCAAAAAATTCCTTTTCTTTATGAGCGCCTTTACTCGTCTACTGCTTGCGTGCTTCGGACTGTTCAGCCTAATTGGCTGCTCTGAACCTCACCAAGATAGCAATATTCGTAGCCGCGGCTTCGTCTATTGCGGGCAAGATAAACCGACGACCTTCAATCCCCAGCTCATTGATGGCGGATTGACAGCTGATACTCTCGCTGCGCAAATTTTTGACCGTTTACTCTGGTTAGATCCGATCAGCCACCAGCCGCTGCCCTCTCTAGCCCGTAGCTGGTCGGTCAGTGATGATGGCCTTGAGTATACGTTTAACCTACGCAAAGGTATCGAATTTCAGACCACAGAGTGGTTTAAGCCAACGCGGCAGCTCAATGCCCAAGATGTGGTATTCAGCTTTAAGCGAATCATCGATCCCAACCACCCTTTCAATAAAGTGTCCGGTGGCCGCTACCCTTGGTTTGAAAGCCAGGGCTTCAGCAGCCTGATTGAAAATATCGACCTCGTTGACTCCCATACGGTTAAATTTACCTTATCACGGCCAGATAACGCCTTTCTGTCAAACCTGGCCACCACCTATGCGGTCATTCATTCGCAAGAATATGCACAAAACCTGCTAAAAGCCGGCAAACTGCAGCAGCTGGACATGAAACCGATTGGCACCGGTCCCTTTTTCATTGCTCAATACATGCCCAGCGACCTGATCCGCCTAGAGCGCCATTGGGGCTACTGGCAAGGCGCTTCGCCGATGGAGCAAATCGTATTTGATATCTCTTCTCGTGGTACGGGGACACTGGCTAAATTGCTCAGCAAGGAATGTGATGTCCTCTCTTCTCCCGTGGCCAGCCAACTGCCCGTGATCAGTAATAGCGAAGAATTCGAACTCATTGCCCAAACAGGGATGAATGTGGCTTTTGTGGCGCTAAATAACAGCAAGCCTGAGTTGAAAGACCCACGGGTACGCAAAGCGATTAACCTTGCAATTAACCGCGAAAACCTATTGAACTCGGTATACTACGGTACTGGAACCAAGGCCAAAAGTATCTTGCCGCCAATGTCCTGGGCTTATAACCACAACAGCCAGGCACTGGATTATGACCCGGCTCAATCTCTGGCATTGCTAAAAGAGGCTGGCTATGACAAAAACCTACGCCTTACGATGTGGGTGCCGCTAGAACCACGACCTTATAACCCTAGCCCAAGAAAAACCGCGGAATTAATCCAGGCCGATCTGAATGCCGTGGGTGTTCAGCTCACTATCTATACCCAGGAAGTACTGAGCCGATTAAGTACTGCCACCACAGCTAGCAGCGACATGGTTTTAACCGGCTGGATCGCCGATAATGGCGACCCCGATAACTTCCTCCGCCCGTTGCTGTCATGCAGTGCCAAGAGTGCCGGCCTGAATGTGGCCAACTGGTGTGATCTCGGCTTTGACAACCTGCTTGAACTGGCATCGCGCACCACCAAGCTCGAGCATCGCGTGAATTATTATCATCGCGCACAGGATATTCTAGATAGCCAGGTACCGATTATTCCGCTCGCTCACGGTGTCCACTTCCAAGTTCACCATCAATCTCTAGGTGGGTTACAAATGAGTCCTTTCGGTACTCGCTCTTTCTCTAGTGTTTACCGCAGCGAGTAATAGCATGTTTATTTATACTATTCGACGTTTGAACCTATTTATGATCACCATGGCCATTTTGACCTTGATCGGGTTCAGTATTCTTCGCCTCGACCAAAATGCACTCTGGAGCAACCAGCCATTTTGGGATGGCTGGTTCACCTACATAGATAACCTTCTTGCTGGCAACCTCGGCTTGAATCAAAGTGGGACTCCAGTGTTAGTGGAGGTATTAACTGTATTCCCCGCAACTCTTGAGCTTTGCTTCTTCGCTTTTAGCCTGTCTCTGCTGGCGGGTATTCCACTGGGAACACTGGCCGGAGTTAAGCGCGGACGGTTTATTGATACCTCTATTTCGTCGCTCGCCTTACTTGGCTATTCGATCCCGTTATTCTGGCTGGCCGTCCTGCTAATCATGCTCTTCTCTCAGCAACTTGGCTGGCTTCCTGTGGCCGGTCGCTACAGCGTGCTCTATGAAATTGACCATGTTACCGGCGTTGCCCTGATTGATGTTCTGCTCTCTGATAAGCCATACCGCGCCGAAGCCCTGATGGATACCATTCGTCATCTGATCTTGCCAACCCTGGTACTGGCAATGGCGCCAACTACCGAGGTAGTCCGTCTCACCCGGGCATCTGTAGCCGAAGTCATGAACCAAAACTTCATTAAAGTTGCGCAGACCAAAGGCTTGTCGATGTTCGAAATTATCATGCGCCATGTACTGAAAAATGCTATCCCACCGATTATCCCTAAACTCGGCATGCAATTTTCGACCATGATGACCTTTGCCATGTTGACCGAATCAATTTTCAACTGGCCGGGTATTGGCCGCTGGCTGCTAAACGCAATCGCTGATCAAAACTACGTTGCGATCCAGGCCGGTGTTATTACTGTCGGCAGTTTTATCCTAATTGCGAACATTCTGTCAGATCTTGCTGGCGCTATTGTAAACCCGCTTGTCAGAAAGGAATGGTATGCTATCAAATAACATTTACCAGGAGCAGAAGATCCCGACCCAATGGGAACGGGCCTGGCAGAACTTCCGGAGCAATTCGCTGGCAATGTTCGGGTTATGGTGCCTATTCTTCCTACTGCTCATTACCCTCTCCGCGCAATTTATCGCGCCCTATGCCCCTAACCAGCAGGTGGGTGAACTGCTGATGCCACCTTCCTGGGATCCGAGCGGCCATGTCGAGTTTTTCTTTGGCACCGACGATCTTGGCCGAGACATCTTGAGCCGTTTAATCCTAGGCTCACAGCTGACGTTTGGCTACGCGCTGCTGATTGCCCTGGCCTCAAGCGTGATTGGCATCATCATTGGTGTCATGGCAGGCATGACCAGCGGGTTAAAGTCGAGCTTCCTGAATCATATTCTTGATACCGTGCTCTCTATTCCGTCTCTGCTATTGGCCATCATTGTGGTTGCCTATATGGGCCCCGGGGAACTCAATATCCTTCTGGCTATCTGGCTGGCACTGATCCCGCGTTTTATTCGTGCCGTTTATACCGCAGTACATAACGAAGTTGAAAAAGACTACATCATTGCAGCGCGCCTTGATGGTGCCAATGACTTCTATCTGCTGTACAACTCTATTCTGCCCAATATTCTGACCGTTATTACCAACGAGTTCACCCGGGCAATATCCATCGCCACACTGGACATTGCCGCACTGGGGTTTCTCGGGCTAGGTGCCCAGGCACCGTCCTCCGAGTGGGGCGCGATGCTGGGAGATTCCATCGAGCTCATTTATTTGGCGCCATGGACTGTGACTCTGCCCGGACTTGCAATCACCTTCAGCGTATTAGTTGTAAACTTAGTAGGAGAAGGCCTCCGCCAAGCGATCAATGCGGGGATTGATTAATGCCATTATTAGATATTCGTAACCTGACCATAGAAATTGAAACCCCTCAGGGTATGGTAAAAGCGGTCGACCGTATGAGCCTGACCCTCAACGAAGGTGAGATCAGGGGGTTAGTCGGGGAATCCGGTTCAGGCAAAAGCTTAGTTGCCAAAGCCATTGCCGGGGTAACAAAAGACAGCTGGCGGGTTAGCGCCGACCGCCTGAGGCTTGGTAATGTTGACCTGCTATCACTATCAGCACGTGAGCGCCGAAAAATAGTCGGCCGTGAAATTGCGATGATTTTCCAGGAGCCATCTTCGTGCCTGGATCCGTCGGAAGAAGTCGGTGAGCAGCTGGAAGAAGCCATCCCTTCGTTATCATTCAGCGGCCATTGGTGGCAGCGATTTCAGTGGCGCCAGAAGCAAGCCATCGCCCTACTGCACAAGGTCGGGATCAAAGATCACAAGCGGGTGATGAAAAGTTACCCATATGAACTCACTGACGGTGAATGCCAGAAGGTGATGATTGCGATGGCTATTGCCAACCGTCCTCGCCTATTGATAGCCGATGAACCCACCAACGACTTGGATCCAATCACCCAGGCCCAGATCTTCCGCCTGCTAAGCCGGATGAACCAATTGGGCAATACTACAATTTTGCTGGTCAGCCATGATCTGACCACCGTCACCCAGTGGGCTGATAGGATCACCGTGATGTATTGTGGCCAATCGGTTGAGTCAGGAAGCCGAAAACAACTGCTGCAATCGCCGCACCATCCCTATACCGAAGCACTCCTTCGCGCGATGCCGGATTTCAATCTGGATGTTCTACCACATAAGAGTAAATTGGAAACGCTACCCGGTTCTATTCCGCCACTGCAGCACCTACCCATCGGCTGCCGTTTAGGCCCGCGCTGTCCCCATGCCCAGCGCAAGTGTGTTGAAGTGCCGAAAAGAAGGAAAATTAAAAACCACAAATTCAGCTGCCACTTTCCGCTGAATATGGAGGAAACCAAGAAGTGAGTGCGCTATTAGAAGTCGAGAATCTTAAAAAAGATTATCACTACCGTTCCGGTTTATTCCGCCGCCGCACGATCGAGGCTGTTAAACCGGTATCATTCTCGCTAGAAGCTGGCGAGACTATCGCATTCATTGGCGAAAATGGCTCAGGTAAGTCTACCCTGGCTAAAATGCTCTCGGGTGTTGTCGAGCCAACCGAGGGAGTTATCCGGGTAAACGGTGAACCACTGGAACCCAACGACTTCCAAACTCGCTGCAAGCTGATCCGGATGATCTTCCAAGATCCCAACACCGCTCTTAACCCACGGATCCAGATCGGTAAAATACTAGAAGGGCCACTCAAGCGTAATACCAATATGACGCCTCAAGCCCGCGAGCGCCGGATCATGATGACCCTCAAGCGTGTTGGTCTGCTGCCAGAGCATGCCTACTTTTATCCACAAATGTTGGCAACCGGACAGAAGCAACGTGTTTCTCTTGCCCGTGCCTTAATCCTCCAGCCTTGCATTATTGTGGCCGATGAGGCATTGAACGGCTTAGACATGTCGATGCGCTCGCAGATCATTAACCTACTGCTGGAATTGCAGGAAGAAATGGGGCTGTCGTATATCTACGTATCGCAGCATATGGGGGTTATCAAGCACTTTACCGATAAGGTGATGGTGATGCAAAAAGGCGAAGTCGTCGAACAGGGAAAGACGGCTGAAGTATTCAACAATCCCCAGCACCCACTGACCCAGAAGCTGCTCGATAGCCATTTCTCTGCACCGTCACACGATCGAACCAACCGTATTAGCAGTGCGACACCAAAAATTTTGTGCTAAAACTGAATCTTCAAACGGGCTGGCTACAGCCCGTTTAATTTCAGGGTACGCTAAGCAAAAGCATCCCACACCGCACCAGCACCTAAAAGCACCGAGCCCACAATCGGTACAATGACAAACTTGCGCAGTGGCTTTGCGCCAATGACACAGGCCATGCCCATTTTGATCAGGCTATTTACCGCAGCTGCAATGAAAATACCCAGCATCGCCGTGCTGACCAATAAGCCATCCGCACTTTGCCTGCCAAGCGCCAACGTAATGGCATCAACATCGGTAATACCTGATATAGCTGCTAACAATAGTGTCCCGGTGTTACCAAACCATTCTTGCAGCAGATTAGACAGCAACATGATCAGCAATAGTACGATCCCGAAAAAGAATGCTGATGATAGGGCCAACGGGTTCTGTTTTACTTCAGGCGGCTTATCACTGTCTAACTTATTATGGTGCCATATCCAATAAGCTGGCAGATAAAAGCCAAGCATCATCAACAACATAGGCAGCCAAAGTAATTCGACCAAAGCGTAATTCACCACCGAGCAGACAAACAAAATTCGTGGAAACATGGTGCCGCAGCTAATTAAAATACCACTGGCAAGCAAACCGCTTAAGTGGGTCTGCTGTTTGGAGAGATGAGAGAACTGCAGTGTCAGCGCCGTTGAAGAGCTCAAACCGGCGAACAGGCAGGTAAACAAGATCCCCTTCTCTGCTCCACCGATTTTAATCGCAAAATAACCGACAAACGCAATGCCGGCAATAAGTACAACCATCCACCAAATTTCATAGGGATTTATGGCCTGCCATGGCCCCATTCCTTGATTGGGCAGTAGCGGCAACATAACAACCGAAATCAACAGCAGTCGTAAAGCGGCATCGAGCTCATATTCTTGCAACTTCATTAAAGCCGCATGGAGTTCTTTCTTATTATCGAGAATAATAGCAGTGATCACGGCGGCAGATGCGGCAATAACAGGCTCGCCGACAACGGCTAAACTACCAAGCAAAAAGGTGATCAGCATGCCCACCAAGCCGGTAATACTCAGGTTTATTTTCACTCTTTGGCTTTTTACATAAGCCACAATAATCACAACGGAAAAGGCGAGTAACGAAAAGCCTAAGAACAGCTCGGAAAAGATTTGAGTCAATAAGCCACAAAGCCCCCCCATCAGTCCAATCAGGGAGTAGGTCCGAATTCCTGCAATCCGCGAGCCCGCGGCCTCATTCCGATCAACCCAACCTCGCTGGATACCAATAATGGCACCAAGTATCAAAGCGATGAACAAGCGCCAGAATGAAGAATCAAAGTCGAATGCCAGGTCCATTTTCGCTCTCCTCAGCAAAATTGCATCCATGACTGACATAACAAAGAAATAACTATATAAGTGTATTTAAAAATAGCCCTTGTAACGTCGATGATTATCGAAACTTTGAATCTTATAGGACTATGAGGGCATAAAAAACGCCCGGCAGAAGCCGGGCGCTATTTTATCGTTTGCTATTATCGGCAAATGCTTAAGCCAGCGATTTGTTGATCTCTGCCAATACTGCTGCAGGATCGGCAGCCTGGGTGATAGGACGACCTATAACCAGGTAATCCGAACCAGCCTGAACCGCTTCGACCGGGGTCATTACACGGCGCTGATCGCCTGCAGCACTACCAGCGGGGCGAATGCCTGGGGTGACCAGTTTGAATTCTTTGCCTAAATCAGCTTTAAGCACGCTAGCTTCCTGCGCAGAGCAAACAACCCCGTCTAGGCCACTATTCTTGGTGAGGCGTGAAAGATTCAGGACATGTTCTTGCGGCTCGCACTGGATACCTATGCCACGCAAATCAGCGGCTTCCATGCTAGTTAGTACAGTCACCGCAATTAGCAGTGGGCGATCTTTACCAAATGGTTCCAAGATCTCACGCGATGCCACCATCATGCGCTCGCCACCGCTGGCATGCACATTCACCATCCATACACCTAAATCCGCCGCCGCAGCAACTGCACGCGAGCAAGTATTGGGGATATCGTGAAATTTAAGGTCAAGAAATACAGAATGGCCCCGATCATGCAGTTTACGCACAAAGTCAGGGCCAAAATAAGTAAACATCTCTTTACCGACTTTAAGGCGGCAACTTCCCGGTTCAATGCGGTCAACAAAGGCCAGAGCCTCGTCTTGACTAGGGTAATCGAGAGCGACAATCACTTTTGGGTCTAACATGGCATCTCCTGCTTAGTTATTGTTCAATCTAGCCCAGCTTCCTGAGCGCGGTCAGGATTGTACAGTAAATTTGTTATTTTTCGAGAAATAATTAAATTTATGTTCGTACCTAACAAAAGTAGCACTTTTCTCAACATGCCAATCGTTTGTCGACTCGCACTAAGTGAAAATAGAACTCTCGCTTCCCTCTACTCTTATCTAATACCAGGCAATAAAAAGCCCATTCTAAAAGAACGGGCTGGTTATCAATAAAGACTCATTCGCCATCTAGGCCACGGATAGGCTTAACGGCCCCCCATCCTTTACATGACGGACACTGCCAGTATAAAGAATGCGTGGCAAAACCACACTTACGGCAGCGGAAGTGCGGTTTGATTTTCAACTGCTCCCCAACAAGGGAACGCAGGGTGCTTAAACTCTCTTTCGCCCTGCCCTCTTCCGCCTCGTCAAGATGGTAGTCCATCAATTGATAGAAGCCTTTCATGGTCGGGTTTTTGGTAAGCTGACGGGTCATGAATGTCTGAGCCGTTACAGAGCCTTCATGCTTGGAAATCTCATCAGCCAGCATCAACTCAGCAGTAGCACCGGCTTTTTGCTCGACACACTGGCGCAGGTACTTCAGCCAGCCTGTTTCGTTGTTGGTTGCTTCATAGCATTGTAACAACATAGGCAACGTCTCGCTGACGTAGTCTATATCTTGATCTGCAACACGCTCTAGCTGCTTTGCGGCGGATTTATAATCTTCGGCACTGATCAGAATTTTTGCCATCATCATTGATGCACGGACACAGCTTTTATCCGCTGACAGGGCTTTCTTCAAAAATTGCTTGGCCTTATCAGAATTCAGAGCGCTCATTTCGAGCATCGCCATTTCACACCAGTAGTGTGCGATATCATGCTTTAGCTTTGACTTGCCCATTTTGACCAGCTGAGAGGCCATCTCGATGGCTTTCTCCCACTCGCGAGTCTGCTGATAGATCGTCAGTAGCTGCTGCAGCGCTCCTTTTCGGTGATCAGGTTCATCCAGTAGCTGTTCAAATATTTTTTCGGCCCGATCAAAGAAACCAGCGGCCATATAATCTTTTGCCAGCTGCTGTAGTGCCAAGTTACGCTGGTCAATAGTAAGGTTGGGACGGGCAATCAGGTTTTGGTGAATACGAATCGCACGATCAACTTCACCTCGGCTTCGGAAAAGGTTTCCCAAAGCTAGGTGGGTATCAATGGTTTCGCTATCAACCTGGAGCAGCTCAATAAACACATCAACCGCTTTATCTGACTGATCAGATAACAGCAGGTTTAAGCCAGTCACATACTGGCGCGACATGTGATGAGACTGCTCTTGTTGTTTATTACTAGCGCTCCTGTTACCCATGTACCAGCCGTAGGCGGCGGCAATCGGAAGTAACAGGAACAACAGCTCTAGCATTAATGATTATTCCTTAACAGGCTCAGCACGTAGCTGGTTTAGCTCTTGTTGCTGCTTTGCTACTTTTTTGCTTAGGCGGTTTTTAGAAAAACGCGTTTTAAGATACAGCATGCCACAGATCAGCCAGCCGATCGCAAAACCTGAACCGAATGCGATACCAAGCAAAGTAGATAACTGAAACTCACCCTGAGCTACAAGAAAATCGAAGTTAACCAGCTGTTGGTTTTGCGCACCAAGCGCCAGCGTGGCCAAAAAGCAGACAACTAAAACAAGAAAGCTAATTATTTTCATCGTAAATCCTTCTCACTTGATCAAATATTTGATGGGTTGATTATGCAAGATTTTGACACATCAGACCATGATCAATAGACATAAAAAAACGGCATACTTACAGTATGCCGTTTTTTTGTTCTAATCGCGATTAACCAGCAACCGCTGAGTTAACTCGGTCACGTAATTCCTTGCCCGGTTTAAAGTGAGGAACGTACTTGCCATCCAGCTCAACTTTATCGCCAGTTTTCGGGTTACGGCCTACGCGGGGAGCACGGTAATGCAATGAGAAGCTACCAAAGCCACGGATCTCAATACGATCACCCTCAGCAAGAGTGGTCGCCATGTGCTCAAGGATTTCCTTGATTGCATCTTCTACCTGTTTGGCAGAAAGATGTGTTTGTTGACTACACAGTCTTTCAATTAATTCAGACTTTGTCATAAACACTCCGGTTTTTAGTATGTTTCTCAATAGTATAACCGTTTAGGGAGAAAATGCTAAAACGCTTTTTCTCCCTAAGCTCAATTACTCGCCTTTAGCCGCTTTGAAAGCGTCAGCCATTGCGCTACCGAAAGAAGCATCTTCTTGCTTGTTCAGGTTAGCCATAGCTTCTTGCTCTTCAGCAACGTCTTTAGCACGAACAGATAGGTTGATTACGCGGTTCTTACGGTCAACGCCTGTGAATTTAGCTTCAACAGAATCGCCAACAGAAAGAACTAGAGTTGCGTCTTCAACACGGTCAACTGATGCTTCAGAAGCACGTAGGTAACCTTCAACACCTTCGATTAGCTCAACTGTTGCGCCTTTCGCGTCAACTGCAGTAACAGTACCAGTAACTAGAGCACCTTTCTTGTTAACTGCAACGTAGCCGTTGAATGGGTCTTCTTCGATCTGCTTAACGCCTAGAGAGATACGCTCACGCTCTGCGTCTACTGCTAGAACTACTGCAGAGATTTCGTCGCCTTTCTTGAAGTCGCGAACTGCGTCTTCACCAGAAACATTCCAAGAAATGTCAGATAGGTGAACTAGACCGTCGATGCCGCCTTCAAGACCGATGAAGATACCGAAGTCAGTGATAGACTTGATCTTACCAGTTACACGATCGCCCTTAGCTTGCATTTCTGCAAATGACTGCCATGGGTTAGCTTTACACTGCTTAAGACCTAGGCTGATACGACGACGTTCTTCGTCGATATCAAGAACCATAACTTCAACTTCGTCGCCCACGTTAACAACTTTAGATGGGTGGATGTTCTTGTTAGTCCAATCCATCTCAGAAACGTGTACAAGACCTTCAACGCCTTCTTCGATTTCAACGAAGCAGCCGTAGTCAGTTAGGTTAGTTACGCGGCCAGAAAGCTTAGTGCTTTCTGGGTAACGCTTAGCGATTGCTACCCATGGATCTTCGCCTAGCTGCTTAAGGCCTAGTGATACGCGAGTACGCTCACGGTCGAACTTAAGAACTTTAACGTTGATTTCGTCGCCAACATTAACGATTTCGCTTGGGTGCTTAACGCGTTTCCAAGCCATATCAGTGATGTGTAGAAGACCGTCAACACCGCCAAGATCAACGAATGCACCGTAGTCAGTAAGGTTCTTAACGATACCTTTAACTTCCATGCCTTCTTGTAGAGAAGCAAGTAGCTCGTCACGCTCAACGCTGTTTTCAGATTCGATAACTGCGCGGCGAGAAACAACAACGTTGTTGCGCTTCTGGTCAAGCTTGATTACTTTGAACTCTAGCTCTTTGTTTTCTAGGTGAGCTGTGTCACGAACTGGACGTACGTCAACTAGTGAACCAGGAAGGAACGCACGGATGCCGTTAAGTTCAACTGTGAAGCCACCCTTAACTTTACCGTTGATGATACCAACAACTGTTTCAGCTTCTTCGTAAGCTTTTTCAAGCTGGATCCAAGCTTCATGACGCTTAGCTTTTTCACGAGAAAGTTTAGTCTCACCGAAACCGTCTTCGATTGCGTCAAGTGCTACGTCTACTTCTGCACCGATTTCGATTTCAATTTCGCCAGCAGCGTTTTTGAATTCGTCAGCAGGGATAGAAGACTCAGACTTAAGGCCAGCGTCAACAAGAACGTAACCGTTCTCGATAGCAACTACAGTACCTTTAACGATCGCACCTGGGCGAGTTTCGATTTCGTTTAGAGACTCTTCAAAGAGTAAAGCAAAAGATTCAGTCATTATTTAATCTTCAATTTGATTAACAACCATGGGTATCCTACCGCATGGGGTTGGTAGTAATGTCAGTATTCATCCGTGATACCGACGCCATCGTGCTGATCACTCAGCCGATAATTTCTTTTCAATATAATCCAATGCCTGGGCAGTAACTTGCTCTATTGACATCTCAGTAGAGTCTAGCACCAAAGCATCAGCTGCGGGACGCAACGGAGCCACCGCACGGTTGCGGTCGCGATCGTCGCGCTCCTGAATTTCGCTTAAAAGGCTGTCAAAGTTAACATCTAAGCCTTTCTGTTGCAACTGATTCATGCGGCGATTTGCACGCTCTTGTGCACTGGCATCGAGGAAAATTTTCACTTCCGCACCTGGGAATACCACGGTACCCATGTCGCGGCCGTCAGCCACCAGACCAGGTGCCTCGCTAAAGGCACGTTGACGACGCAATAGCGCCTCACGTACACGTGGCAGGGCTGCCACTTTTGAAGCAACCATACCTGTTTCTTCTTTACGAAGCTCACCGGACACGTCTTCGCCTTCTAAAATAACCTTAACCAACTCACCTTCAGCTTTGAACTGGACATCAAGGTGTGCCGCCAGCGGGACCAGCGCTTCTTCAGATTCAAGATCAACACCATGGTGAATCGCTGCCAGTGCCAACACGCGGTAAATCGCACCCGAATCAAGCAGCTTCCAGCCCAGCTTTTCTGCCAATAGCATACACAGCGTGCCTTTGCCGGCGCCGCTTGGCCCATCAACAGTGATCACTGGAGCATGAGTAGACATAGGTTTTCTCCGAATTTGTTCAAATATCGAGCTTTAATACCAAACATTTAGCCAATAGCATTGGCCAATAGGTTTGGTATTACAGCTCTTAAGCGGGGGCGTATTATACGGGAAAAAAAACAGGAGTACTATCAAATCACATTGCTGATGGCTATGAATCTACCAATCAGGCAGAACAGCGGGTTACCAATAAACAAAAACCCGCCAGCAGGCGGGTTTCTCTGTAAGTAGAAAGACTTAGCACTTAGCTACTTGGTTATTTAGCGACTCAGCTGGGCCAGCTTGTCAAAATAATCCGGAAAGGTTTTTGAGGTGCACTTCGGATCATTGATGGTGACCGGTGTATCGCTCAGTGCCACCAGCGAGAAGCACATTGCCATCCGGTGATCATCATAGGTATCGATTGCCGCATGCTTAAGCTGCGCTGGCGGGGTAATGGTGATGTAATCATGACCTTCCTCCACCTCGGCACCCACCTTGCGCAGCTCGGTAGCCATTGCAGCCAGGCGATCGGTTTCTTTAACCCGCCAGTTATATACATTGCGAATTGAGGTAACGCCATCAGCAAACAATGCCGCTGTTGCAATAGTCATTGCCGCATCGGGAATATGGTTGAAATCCATATCGACGGCTTTGAGCTCGCCGCGGCGGGCAATCACATAATCATCACCCCACTCGATTTCAGCTCCCATGGCAGCTAGCGCATCTGCAAACTGAACATCGCCCTGGATACTCTTCTTGCCAATCCCCGTCACTTTGACTTCGCCGCCTTTAATCGCAGCCGCCGCCAAGAAATATGAAGCCGATGATGCATCGCCTTCAACCAGGAACTCACCCGGTGCCTGGTAGGTTTGGCCTGCTGGTACGACAAACTCTTGGTAGTCGCGATTCTCAACCGCCACACCAAACTGGGCCATAATGTGCAGGGTGATATCAATATAAGGCTTAGATACCAAATCACCTTTGATACGAATGACCGTATCGGCTTTGGCCATTGGTGCGGACATCAAAAAAGCAGTCAAAAACTGGCTGGAAATCGAGCCATCAATTTCCACTTCACCGCCTTGCAGCCCCGTGCCCTTGATCTTCAGCGGCGGATAATTATCATTTTCCAGATAAGTAATATCGGCTCCGGCAGTACGAAGTGCTTCAACCAGGTGGCCAATCGGACGCTCTTTCATCCGAGGCTCGCCCGTGAGAACAAATTCCCCATCGCCTAGACACAGGGCAGCGGCTAACGGGCGCATTGCCGTCCCGGCATTGCCCAAAAATAGCTCAAGCGCCTGCTCAGGTTTGAAAGCACGCCCCAACCCTTCCACTTCGCAAACGGTTTTATCTTCAGATAGCTGATAGCTCACACCCAGCTGTTTTAGCGCAGCTAGCATGTGACGGATGTCATCGCTGTCCAGCAGGTTAGTAAGACGTGTCGTACCTTGTGCTAACGCTGCCAATAGTAGGGCGCGGTTAGAAACACTCTTCGAACCCGGTAGATTCACTTCGCCATTGATCTGATTTATCGGCTGTAACGTTAAACTTTCCATCTGTTATCTATTCAATCCTGTTTTTTGGGCGTTCCAGCAGATTAGCGAATAATGCCTCAGTTCGCTAGTACTGATTCAACCCAATCGATATCACAGAAAATGGTAAGATGAGTCGGTCGGCAACTCGTCGGCAACCGGATAGGCTCAGTTCAAGATAAGGAGCAAATTGTGGCATCTGAAACACCTAAAGTAGGGATTGGGGTGATCATCGTGAACCATAAGGGCGAGGTACTCATAGGCAAGCGGCAAAACAGCCATGCCCCCTACTACTCGATACCTGGAGGCCACATGGAAATTGGTGAGACATTCACCCAATGTGCCGCTCGTGAGATAGAAGAAGAGACCGGCCTGATCATTATAGATCCGAAAGTCATTGCCGTGACCAACAACCTGCAAACCTACCATGAATCAGGGAAACACTATATTAGCGTCGCATTACTGGTTACCCAGTTCAGTGGCCAGCCAGAGTTACGCGAACCAGACAAGTGTGAAGGCTGGCAGTGGGTAGATCCTGAGCACCTCCCCATGCCACATTTTGATGCCAGCGAACAATCCATTCGCTGCTATCTGGAAAACCGCTTCAGCCTTGAATAAGCCCCCACGGCTAAAATAACGGTGTCAGTGACACCGTTATCTACACTGGGTACTGAACTAGCATTCAAACTTAAGCGATGCATTATCCACCCAACTTTCACCCAGCACAGCTTTAGACAGCGCGGAAACACGTTCCATCGCTGACAGGGTTGTCAAACCTGCAACAATAAGATCGCAGCTGTCGGCAATAAAGAAACGCTTCAAAAGGTTGGCTAGCAAAGTGATATAGGTTTCTTGTTGCTCGTCGGGGGTGCCATCGAGCACTATGGTAAGGTTATCTGCGCCAGCCACGATACAGAGCTTGGCAATGTCATTGATTTCGTACTCTGACGTGATCTCGTTCAACGGCAAACGAAGGTTAAGTGTGTAATGACCACACTGCTCCTTGAGTGACAGCAACAGGTTAAAGATATCGTGACGTAGTGCAGAGCGATACAAAGCTAACGGAAAGTCGACTTCCACCTCAGCAATGGCACTGTCGTTAATAGCCGCTTTTAGCGGAAAGCGGCTTTCGTCACCCGCTTCGGCTCCGGAAAAGTGGCTGGCATCAATTCGGTGTTTATTGAGTGAGTAGAAGTATGGCGTCTGTTGCTTAAATACCAGATAACAGATAGTCCCCTGTTGTGGTTGACTTGCTTTGTGCTCACTAAATAGAGATACCAAGCACTCCTTGTCATGACCTTGCAAACTCAGTAACTGAAAATCTGATGGTTTCTTTTGATATGCGTTTGAGTTCATCATCGTTCTAGCTAATCCCTCGCAATAATTTGTTACATGATACTAGAAAATTGCGTCGAGACTGTTTCTGCTGGGGGAAACTGTGTTTATATGAACGGTTGAATTTTGTACAAAAAGTGTGACTTTTATCAGCCATTAAGTGCATAAAAACCAGCTACACTGTGGCAGCCCTAGTGACTCACCAATTTGGTAGTGATCAGACCCGTAATAAAAAAGCCGCCAGCGGGCGACTTTTCTATTCATGACTAAAAGGAGCTATTAACCATTTTCTTGCTCGAAGCGCTGCATAAAGTCCACCAGCGCTTGTACGCCCTCTAGCGGCATTGCATTGTAAATTGAAGCTCGCATACCCCCCACCACACGGTGGCCTTGAAGCGCCTTCAAGCCCGCAGCCTCTGCCTGTTCTAGAAACAACTTGTCCAGTTCAGGGTTCTTAAGCTGGAAAGGTACATTCATCAGGGAACGGTTATCAGCATGCACTTCATTACGGTAGAAATCAGATTGGTCGATGAAGTCATACAGCACTTTCGCCTTGGCTTCATTACGCTTTTGCATCTCTTCGACACCACCGATCCCTTTTAGCCACTTGAACACCTCACCGGCAAGATACCAGGCAAATGTTGGCGGGGTATTAAACATCGATTCCTTATCAACCGATACCGTGTAATCAAGAATGCTCGGCAGAACCTGCTTGGCCTTACCGAGCAAGTCATCACGAACAATAACAATAGTCAGGCCTGCCGGGCCGATATTCTTTTGCGCTCCGGCGTAGATCACACCATATTTCGACACGTCGATCTTACGCGACAAGATGGTAGAAGACATATCAGCAACAATTGGCTTGTCAGTAACAGGAAGATCGCGGATTTCGATACCATCAATCGTTTCATTCGGACAGAAATGAACAAATGCAGCCTCATCGGACAGCGGCCATTCAGAAGCCGGTAAAATCGCCTTTTTGCCTTCACGCTCACAAGTAATATCGGCCACATTTGGCTGACAATACTTTTTCGCTTCTTCAACCGCGCTGTGGGCCCAGTATCCGCCGTCCATGTAATCGGCTGTTTCTGCCTCACCCAACAGGTTCATCGGTACCGCAGCAAACTGACCACGTGCACCGCCATGGCAAAACAACACATGGTAGTTATCAGGAATGGATAATAACTCTCGCAGATCGTTTTCAGACTGTTCAGCCACAGCAATAAACTCTTTGCTACGGTGACTGATTTCCATCACAGAGGTGCCCAGACCGCTCCAGTTAACCAGTTCTTGCTGTGCTTTATTTAAGACATCTGCTGGGATCATTGCTGGACCTGCACAAAAATTGTAAACCTTTTCCATGATGTAAGACTCGCTCCTGCTCTGCATAGGGGAAAATATATCTATTTGTCACGACTTATTGCCCGAAAGCTTACTGTGACCAAGATCAACTACTTTTGTTTTTACACCTTTATGTCAGTTCTGAAAAGACCTGGAGGTAACTATTTATAGAAAAAAAGACGGTTCGATAGTATTCAAACAGATCATCCACATATTCTGTTTTTTTATATATAAAAAAACGCAGCCCGTAGGCTGCGCTTTTATTAGCATATCTAACTAACGATATTACTCTTCGTCAGTTGATTCGCCTTGCTCTGAATCAGCATCTGGTTGTTGTGTCGATTCAGCATCAGTTGCCTGCTCACCGTCGACTGCGATTTCACCATCTACGATAGCATCTTCATCCAGTTCGACTTCTTCCGGCTCATCGATGCGCTGAAGGCCAACAACGAGTTCTTCATCAGCAGTGCGGATCAATGTAACACCTTGCGTGTTACGACCCACACGGCTCACTTCAGCAACGCGAGTACGAACTAGCGTACCGCCGTTGGTGATCATCATAAACTCATCGCCGTCTTCGGCCTGAATTGCACCAACAACTTTACCGTTACGATCAGAGACCTTGATAGATACAACACCTTGTGTCGCACGGCTCTTCGCTGGGTATTCTTCAAGTGATGTACGCTTACCGTAACCGTTTTCAGTTACTGTTAGTACATCACCTTCGTTGTGTGGAACAATCAGTGATACTACTTTGTCACCTTCAGCCAGCTTCATACCACGGACACCCGCAGCAGTTCGGCCCATACCACGTACCTGCTCTTCAGAGAAGCGAACCACTTTACCCGCTTCAGAGAACAGCATGATTTGGTCTGTGCTGTTAGTCACATCAACACCAATCAGTGAATCACCTTCACGTAGGTTCACCGCAATGATACCAGCGCTACGAGGACGGCTGAAGTCAGTCAGCGGTGTCTTCTTCACGGTACCGTCTGCGGTTGCCATGAAGACGAACTTATCTTCTTCATACTCTTTCACTGGCAGGATCGCAGTAATACGCTCACCTTCTTCTAGCGGAAGAATATTGACGATTGGCTTACCACGTGCAGTACGGCTCGCTAATGGTAGCTGGTACACTTTCAGCCAGTACATACGGCCACGGCTAGAGAAGCACAAGATAGTATCGTGAGTATTGGCAACCAGCAGACGTTCAATGAAGTCTTCTTCCTTCATTCGTGTCGCTGCTTTACCTTTACCACCACGGCGCTGAGCTTCATAGTCGCTCAGGATTTGGTACTTCACGTAACCTTCGTGAGAAAGCGTTACTACAACATCTTCCTGAGTAATAAGATCCTCAAGATCGATATCGTGGCTTGCTGCAGTGATCTCAGTACGACGTTCGTCGTTGAACTGCTCTTTCACTGCGTATAGCTCATCGCGAATGACTTCCATCAGGCGCTCTGGGCTACCGAGGATAAGTAGTAGTTCTTCGATGATATCAAGAAGACCTTTGTATTCATCAAGGATCTTCTCGTGCTCTAGACCGGTTAGACGGTGTAGGCGTAGCTCCAGAATAGCTTGTGCTTGCTGTTCTGTCAGGAAGTACTGACCACCATGAATGCCGTACTCTGGTGCCAGCCAATCTGGACGCGCAGCGTCAACACCAGCGCGCTCTAACATTGCAGCCACATCACCTAATTGCCACGGACGAGCAAGTAGCCCTTCACGTGCAACCTGCGGTGTTGGTGCATTTTTAATTAATTCGATGATTTCATCGATATTAACCAATGCAATCGCTAGACCTTCGAGAATGTGAGCACGTTCGCGCGCTTTACGCAATTCGAAGATAGTACGACGCGTCACCACTTCACGGCGGTGATTCACGAAGCATTTCAACATTTCTTTCAGGTTGAATAGTTTAGGCTGGCCATGGTCTAGTGCCACCATGTTGATACCGAACGTAGTTTGTAGCTGAGTTTGCGAGTAAAGGTTATTTAGAATAACTTCACCAACAGCGTCACGCTTACATTCGATAACAATACGCATACCATCTTTATCAGATTCGTCGCGCAGTCCACTGATCCCTTCAACTTTCTTATCTTTTACTAGCTCGGCGATCTTTTCAATCAAACGTGCTTTGTTTACCTGATATGGAATCTCGGTGACAATAATGGTTTCTTTACCATTCTTATCAGCTTCGATATCAGCTTTGGCACGCATGTAAACTTTACCGCGGCCAGTTTGATAAGCATCAATGATACCTTTACGGCCATTGATCAATGCAGCTGTTGGGAAGTCTGGGCCTGGAATATAATCCATCAGCTGATCGATAGTGATTTCTTCATTATCGATATATGCCAGACAACCGTTGATGACTTCACCCAAGTTATGAGGTGGGATGTTAGTCGCCATACCAACCGCGATACCAGAAGAACCGTTAACTAGAAGGTTAGGAATTCTAGTTGGCATAACCGCAGGGATCTTCTCAGTACCATCATAGTTAGGTACATAGTCGACTGTTTCTTTATCAAGATCAGCCAACAATTCGTGGGCAATTTTTGCCATACGAATTTCGGTATAACGCATTGCCGCCGCCGAGTCACCATCAACGGAACCAAAGTTACCTTGGCCGTCAACAAGCATATAACGAAGCGAGAATGGTTGCGCCATACGTACAATCGTGTCGTACACCGCGCTATCACCATGTGGGTGATATTTACCGATTACGTCACCGACCACACGGGCAGATTTTTTGTAAGCTTTATTCCAGTCATTGCCTAGCACATTCATCGCGAACAATACGCGACGGTGCACTGGCTTTAGGCCATCACGCACATCAGGAAGAGCACGACCTACGATTACTGACATCGCATAGTCGAGGTACGAGCCTTTCAGCTCCTCTTCAATATTTACGGGCGTGATCTCTTTTGCAAGATCGCTCATGGAGCCAATATCCCTCAGGTAATTTCTGTCGTATTTTTATACGTGCAAGGTGCGAGAATATAGCATAAACCAGCCTAGATAGGCACACCTTTCACTACTTATGTTGTGAGTAATTTAGCGGATTTACCAAAAATCAGATACTACCTTGACGCCTTTGTGGCATTAAACAGGCCCAAACGGTTATTTTTCACTCAATACGGCTAATCCCTATTTTTTCTCAAATAAAAAAAGTGCTACTAATTGTAAAAACCTGACCTGGTCGCTTTTTATGCAACTTAACGCAAAGCCTGACTGAGAGCTGAATAGTTCTCTGATCAAAGTCACTTTATTCATGAAAGTGAGGCGTAGAATTGCCTTTGCACCCAACCGTTTAGCTGTTTGAAACGGACCTGCACAACTATTTTTTTCAATTGAAAATAAGTGAGGTCATTATGTTAGGCAAAGCAATCAATACTATCGGACTCTGCATCATTGGCGGCAAATACATCTTAATGTTAATTCTCGCTGCAATGACGGTATTTTCAGGTTCAATCAACCCTGAATTACTGGCATTGAACAATGGTTAACAATGACAATGTCTATTGAACTTCATTCTTGAAGCAGTTCTGAGACCGCTCTGGAACAGTTCTGGGACAGTAGCAACTTCCCTACTGCTTCAAGTACGTGCCGATACGGGTTTCTCTCCTGGAGTAATGTCCACTATTCGTCTGCTAACAAGGCAGAAACTATTATTTCCACTCGCTCTATTCCGTTATAATAGCGCCAACCAATTACGGAAAATGGCGATAAGAATGACCAAGCAGTTGAATGTCGATCCGGCAGAAATCAGTAAATTTGAAGAAATGGCCTCTCGTTGGTGGGATCTGGAAGGGGAATTCAAGCCTCTTCATCAAATCAACCCGTTACGCCTGAATTATGTAATTGATCATGCCGGTGGTCTGTTTGGCAAGAAAGTGCTCGATGTTGGTTGTGGCGGTGGCATTCTGGCCGAAAGCATGGCGATAGAAGGTGCGGAAGTCACAGGACTTGATATGGGCAAGGAGCCTCTGACAGTTGCCCGTCTGCATGCTCTGGAAACAGGCACCAAACTGGAATATGTCCAGCGTACCGCAGAAGAACATGCTGAAATGTTCTCCGAGACTTATGATGTTGTCACCTGTATGGAAATGCTGGAACATGTGCCGGATCCTGCATCCGTGATTGCGTCATGTGCAAAAATGGTTAAACCTGGTGGCCATGTCTTTTTCTCGACGCTGAACCGCAATATTAAGTCCTATATGTTTGCGATTGTCGGTGCAGAGCAACTGCTAAAGCTTGTGCCAAAAGGTACCCATGATCACAATAAATTTATCCGCCCGTCGGAGCTAATGGCAATGATCGACCCGACCCCATTGCAGGATCGCCATATAACAGGCTTGCACTATAACCCGCTTACCGACCACTATTGGCTTGGAAATAATGTAGACGTTAACTACATCGTTCATACCGTTAAGCCATAATCAGCATGACTATGGGCACCTGTCCGGTGCCCGCTTCCCATTGGCTCACGGCCAATACACCTTACTTCCCGCTTCCCGCCGTAATCAGTAACTACAATAATGAAAGTGGCTCACAACTTTCACCCATCCAGCCACACTTAATCGAAAGATAAGATACGATAAACCATATTTATTATAAGGATATAGTAATGATAAGTTCGCCTATCAGAGCCGTACTGTTTGATCTCGACGGCACCTTGCTCGATACCGCACCTGACATGGCCGATGCGGCCAATAAAGTTCTGGCCGATCATCACCACGGTCCGCTAACGGACGAACAGATTAAGGCAAATACCAGTTATGGCGCAAAAGGGCTGCTCCGTGCTGGTTTTGGCATTATTCCTTCTCATCTTGACGCCCAGCAGCTAAGGCGGGAGTTCCTTGGCTATTACCAGCAAAACATCTGTGAAGGTACATCCATCTATCGCGGGATCAACAAGCTGCTCGCTTACCTGGAAGGTCAACAAATTCCGTGGGGGATCATGACCAACAAACCCGGCTTTCTTACCGAGCTGCTATTACCTTTTTTCCCCGAACTGTTGCGAGCACAGGTCATTGTCTGCGGTGATACCCTGGCACTCGCCAAGCCCCATCCAGAGCCTTTACTTCACGCCAGTGAGCTACTTGGGGTCTCGCATACCGCATGCGCCTATATTGGTGATATCGAAAAGGATATGATTGCAGCCAACGCAGCCAGTATGCATGGCTATGTTGCGGGCTGGGGTTATATCGGCACAGAGCACACTCCCAGCTCCTGGCAAGCAAAAGGCATTTTACCCACTCCAGAAGCATTAATAGACATGCTGGAACAGCAAAACATGTCCTAATAAGTCATTTCTTAATCAATGAGTTCACCGCTTCTTTAGGTAAGCGAAAATCGGTAAAAATCAAGGGAAAAATTTTTTTACTGCTGTAAATTTGGCTGTGGATTTTATTTGATTTTTTCTATTATATTGGCGCATCTGCCTAAATCGGTTAGTGGATGCTAACTTTTTTTTATAAATCCCCATGTTATCCACAGGCGGTTAAAAATTACCACCTTGCAATAGTGCCTCTTCGTCACTATCTTGTAACCCCATAAGCTCAACACCCCAATATATAGTGTTTTTTGGTCTACAATAAGACATGAACAAAGATCACAATCTTTGCTGCCCTTGTTGTTAAAGTTGCAAAAAACACTGTTATTCAAGAAATACTGGGAAAAAGACCAAAAATGAATCAACAGCTAACTGTTACCAAGCGTGATGGACGCAAAGAAAGTATCGATTTGGATAAAATCCACCGAGTGATCACATGGGCCGCTGAAGGCTTGGAGAATGTCTCGGTATCCCAAGTCGAGCTAAAATCCCACATTCAGTTTTACGAAGGTATCAAGACTGAAGATATCCACGAAACCATCATCAAGGCAGCAGCTGACCTGATTTCAGAAGAAACACCAGACTACCAATACCTTGCTGCACGTCTGGCTATTTTCCACCTACGCAAGAAAGCGTACGGCCAATTCGAGCCACCAACACTTTTTGACCATGTGACGAACCTTGTCAAAAAAGGTAAGTACGACAATCATTTGCTCGAAGATTATAGCCAAGAAGAATTTGAACTGATGGACAGCTACATTGACCATTGGCGTGACATGAACTTCTCATATGCTGCCGTTAAGCAGCTTGAAGGCAAATATCTCGTTCAGAACCGTGTATCCGGCGAAATTTTTGAAAGTGCCCAGTTCCTGTACATAATGATCGCAGCATGCCTGTTCGGTAAATACCCGAAAGAAACACGTCTTGGCTATATCAAGCGTTTCTATGATGCGGTTTCAACATTCAAGATCTCACTGCCAACACCGATTATGTCTGGTGTTCGTACCCCTACGCGCCAGTTCAGCTCTTGCGTACTGATTGAATGCGATGACAGCCTTGATTCTATCAACGCCACGGCAAGCTCTATTGTTCGTTATGTTTCTCAGCGTGCCGGTATCGGCATCAATGCTGGCCGTATCCGTGCCCTAGGCTCAGAAATCCGCGGTGGTGAAGCATTTCACACTGGCTGTATCCCGTTCTACAAATACTTCCAGACCGCAGTTAAATGCTGTTCTCAAGGGGGTGTACGAGGCGGGGCTGCAACCCTTTTCTACCCGATCTGGCACGGTGAAGTTGAATCACTGCTGGTACTGAAGAATAACCGTGGTGTTGAAGAAAACCGTGTCCGCCATATGGACTACGGCGTGCAAATCAACAAGCTTATGTACACTCGTCTGATCAAGGGTGAAAACATTAGCCTGTTCTCGCCATCAGACGTACCAGGTCTGTACGATGCTTTCTTCGCCGACCAGGACGAGTTTGAACGCTTGTACGTGAAATACGAGCAGGATGAAAGCATCAAACGCAAAACCATCAAGGCCATCGAGCTGTTCTCACTGCTAATGCAAGAGCGTGCATCAACAGGTCGCATCTACATTCAGAACGTTGACCACTGCAATACCCACAGCCCATTTGACCCGGCTGTTGCACCTATTCGCCAGTCTAACCTGTGCCTTGAGATTGCCTTGCCAACCAAGCCACTGAATAACGTCGAAGACGAAAATGGTGAGATCGCGCTGTGTACTCTGTCTGCGTTCAACTTGGGTGCTATCGAATCACTCGATGATCTGGAAGAGCTGGCTGAACTGACTGTTCGCGCCCTGGATGCCCTGCTTGATTACCAAGACTACCCGCTTCCTGCTGCACGTCGTTCAACCATGAACCGCCGTACACTGGGTGTTGGTGTGATCAACTTTGCTTATTACCTGGCGAAGCACGGTGTGCGCTACTCTGACGGCAGTGCAAACAACCTGACTCACCAGGCGTTTGAAGCGATGCAGTACTACCTACTGAAAGCCTCTGTCGGGCTGGCAAAAGAGCAAGGCGCGTGTCCGTCATTTAACGAGACAACTTACGCCCAAGGCATTCTGCCTATCGATACCTATAAAAAAGATATTGACAAGGTTTGCAG
The DNA here is from genome assembly GCF_059552575.1 of Photobacterium sp. HL06. Taxonomy (NCBI): domain Bacteria; kingdom Pseudomonadati; phylum Pseudomonadota; class Gammaproteobacteria; order Vibrionales; family Vibrionaceae; genus Photobacterium; species Photobacterium sp. HL06. Next base: position 1,207,175 of record NZ_CM183914.1, on the reverse strand, counting down.
CGCAGATCTGCATTACGACTGGGAAACCCTTCGCGAAGAGATCAAGACCCATGGTCTGCGTAACTCAACCCTGTCGGCACTGATGCCATCTGAGACCTCATCACAGATCTCAAATGCTACCAACGGAATTGAGCCACCACGAGGCTTTGTCTCTGTAAAAGCATCGAAAGACGGTATCTTGAAGCAGGTTGTGCCAGAGTACAGCAAGTACAAAGATAACTATGAGCTGCTTTGGAACATTGGCAGCAATGACGGCTACCTGCAGCTGGTCGGTATTATGCAGAAGTTCATCGACCAGGCAATTTCAGCCAATACCAACTACGACCCAAGCATTCAGCCAAACGGGAAAGTACCGATGAAGCTCTTGCTAAAAGACCTGCTAACAGCGTATAAACTTGGCGTGAAAACTTTGTACTACCACAACACCCGCGACGGCGCGGCTGATAGCCAGGGTGATGTAGGCGCAGACGACTGCACTAGCTGCAAGATTTAACTAAATACAAGGGCCTGTTTACCATTCAGCGCCACACCTGTAGAGACTAAAAAAGTCTTCAGGCAAGGCAAGAAGAACGAAGTTTAGTCAGCTAAGTAAGTTCTGACTAACGCAGAGTGAAGCTTTTTTAGCCTCTACCCAAAGGGCTGAGGCGATGAAAGGTAAACAGGCCCTGATTAAATGGGAGCTTCGGCTCCCCTTTGATGTTGAGGATATGATGGCGTATAGCACTTTTTGTCAAACCAATAACGATCAGCTAAAAGAACCGATGTTCTTTGGCCAACCTGTCAATGTTGCTCGTTATGACCAACAGAAATTTGAAATTTTTGAGAAGCTGATCGAAAAACAGCTTTCTTTTTTCTGGCGTCCGGAAGAAGTGGACGTCTCAGGTGATCGCATTGATTACAACAATCTGCCAGATCACGAAAGACACATTTTCATCAGTAACCTGAAATACCAAACGCTACTGGATTCTATTCAGGGCCGCAGCCCGAATGTCGCGCTATTGCCAATCGTTTCGATCCCAGAGCTAGAAACCTGGATTGAAACCTGGTCTTTCTCTGAAACGATCCATTCGCGCTCTTATACTCATATCATCCGTAACATCGTGGCCGATCCAGCCATTGTTTTTGACGACATCGTTGATAACGAGCACATCATCAAGCGTGCGGGCGATATTTCAAAATACTATGACGTTCTGATTGCAGCCACTAACGATTACCACCGCCTAGGTGAAGGCACTCACACCATCAATGGTGAAACGGTTACAGTTAATCTTCGCGAGATCAAAAAGAAACTGTATCTGTGCATGATGTCAGTGAACGCACTAGAAGCGATCCGCTTCTATGTCAGCTTTGCCTGTTCTTTTGCGTTTGCCGAGCGAGAGTTGATGGAAGGCAACGCTAAGATCATCAAGCTTATTGCCCGTGATGAAGCCCTGCACCTAACGGGTACCCAGCATATTCTGAACCTGCTACGTACCGGCCAGGACGATCCGGAAATGGCTGAAATTGCCAAAGAGTGCGAGCAGCAGTGCTTCGACATCTTTAAAGATGCCGCTGAGCAGGAGAAAGAGTGGGCCGAATACCTGTTCAAAGATGGCTCGATGATCGGCCTTAACAAAGACATCCTGTGTCAGTATGTTGAATATATCACCAACCTGCGTATGAAGGCCGTTGGCCTCGAGCATGCCTACCCTGGCGCGACCCAGAATCCAATCCCATGGATTAACTCGTGGTTGTCTTCGGATAACGTACAGGTTGCCCCGCAGGAAGCAGAGATCAGCTCTTACCTTGTTGGCCAAATTGACAACGACGTTAGTGCCGACGATCTGGGTGACTTCGAGCTATGAGTCAATTAACCATCAAGGTTAATGGCCAAACGGTCCACGGCAATCGCCGTGAACCGTTACTGGTTCAGCTCGAAAAAGCAGGGCTACAGCCGGAGTTTCAATGCCGCAGTGGTATGTGTGGCGCGTGCCGCTGCAAATTGAAAGCCGGTGCCGTCGATCACGGTGATACAATGGCTTTTGTTGCCCCTAACGAAGTGCTGGCCTGCTGCTCTATTCCCAAGACTAATGTCGATGTCGAATTTGATTATCGACTAGCGCAAGCCCCGCAAACAAACAAAACAATCGTTAATCGCTGATCTTAAGACACCAGGTCGATTTCCTTACTTTCTTTGCTCTGCTCACATTGCTTCGGCCTACCCAACCACGCCATCAGAGTTGGTTGCGGCATCGGCTTTGCGTAATAAAAACCCTGGTGATAATTAACCCCTCGCTTAAGCAGGCTGCCAGCTTGCTGGGCAGTTTCTACCCCTTCGGCGATAATGGTCATATCAAGACGGCGAGCAAGCCCTATCATGGAATCAAGCAAAGGGATCGCAGCTCCTTCTTCCGACAGCCCCTTAATAAAGACTTTATCGATTTTAACCACATCAAAAGGAAAACGGCGGATCAGATCCAGGCCTGAATACCCAGTACCAAAATCATCCACAGCAATACGAAAACCACACGCCTGGAGCTTGTTCAGCTGAGCAATCACTGTTGTCATTTCCTGCTCTGAAAACGCCAGCTCCTCTGTCACCTCCAGCAGCAGGTGTTTTGTTAGCATGATATCGTCACCACACCGCTGACAAATACGATCGGCAAACTGCTCGTCCAACAACGAGTGCCGACTAATATTCACAGCAAGATAGCGTGACTGCATATAAACTTGATTAGCTTGGATAAAGTCGATTGCACTATCAAGGACAAAGTCAGTCAACGTAGATATTTTTCCCAACTGCTCGGCAAGGGGGATAAAAATCAGCGGAGAAATCATTCCGTGCACCGGGTGGTGCCAGCGCAGCAACAATTCGAAGCCAAGCGGCCCTCCCAGGCTGGTATCCATAATCGGCTGATAATAGACTTCTAACTCACGGTTTTTTAAGGCCCATTCGAAGGTTGCAGGCAGAGACTGACGTAGCACTCGTCGATGGCTGATATAGGCATAGATCAAGCTAAATAAACTGCCTAGCAACAGTGAAATCCAATATTGCTCAATCATATAGTTGAGTTTAAATCGCTGAGTCACTCGAAACTGAAGTTCTATCGGGTTTTTCTCGGAAGCAAAGCTTAGCGTATCTACCTGGCTTTTCGCATCGGCATCAACGGATGCATTGAGGATACTGGCAAACGGCTTATCGGCTACTTTGACAACAAAAGGCAGATCAGGGTACGGGATCCCCTTACCGACTAGCTCATTAAGGACATCCGGCGGAATGAGTGCATTGGCCCCCATTCCATTATTTCCACGAACATACACAAAGAAAGAGTTTGTTTTCCCTATTTTCGCCCGCATCAAAGCGACTGTTCGGCGATCTGGAGAGCTGGCCCAACGTGTTACCGTGCTGGCATAGAGCGGTATCAAGGTCTGACCATGGTTACTGGTGCAATAGACAATATTGTCTGGATTGATTAAACCTATCTCTTTTACTCGATAAGATAAGAAAACCGTTTTTCGCAATACATCAACATCAGCACGTCTACAATACATCCTTTCAGCAACCAGTGGCTCGAGGCTCTTTGCCGTTTGCTCAACGAAACTATCAATACGTAACAATGCCTCCTCGCCCAATAGAGAAAGGTCGGCCTGAAGTTTCCAATAATAAAATGGCAAGCTGGCTAAAAAAGTTAATAAATAGATTACTGCCACACCCCGAAATAAAGATCGGTTTGCACGAGGAGGTAATCCAAAACCTTCTTGATCAGATGTCATGCTATATCGTTTGTTCATTATCACTCAGCATTCAGCTAATTCCTTCTACTCTTCGGTGATAGGATCATAGAAAAAATGTCTAACTTTCAAGACATGAATGATGTTATTACATATTAAAACAATAAATACAAAGAGCAGTTAAAATTAACACTAGCCATATTGCGACAAGCTTCTCAGAGCAAGAACCTATTCACAAAAATTGATAAACTCAGCAACAACTTAACACCGACTTTTGTGACACGAAATATTCGTACTTTTTTAATTAAAATGCATTTTTGAGGAAGGCTTACAAGGTATATACCCAAGTAACCTCAAAGCACGCATTTCAGCGCCTTGAGATCACCCGAGTATGGGGAATACTTCGGGATAACTGACTAACTCTGTCATTAACTAACTAATCAATATTGTTATGCAAAAGGCTGCCAAATAGCAGCCTCAACAAAATATCTGTTCAACAAACAGTGGTATTAGGTACTAATTAGGTACAGGCAGAAAAACATCCTGCTTACATATCAATGATTCATACTGGCCAATAACTGGCTTGCCATTGAGATACCTCCTAAGCATATCCAACATGACAGTTGCAATCACATTACGATAAGCGTGGTGATTATACTTACGTTTGGCCGAGACGAGTTGTGCCCACCCCCCCTCAGGTGCTGTCAAGGCAACAATAACTCCATCATCAGAATATACACCTGATGCCAGTACCAGCTGAGAGCCGGTCTTCTCACTTGCCTTCGATGCCATCGCCACAACATCCGCCAAGCAATCCTGGCAATTGGAAGCAGATTCAGCCTGTGATGGTAGTGTCCAACCCTGCAGCAAGACACTACGGCTATCCGGACTATCCTGCAGCCAATTTGTCAGCCAGCCACCGGTAAACTGTTCAACGACGGTTAAACGCTGATCAGCCGCAACCAACCGCTCACCAATATGCTCGACGAGATCTTGGCCAACACTAACTACATTATCACCCAGTAGATCAATCATCTGCTGCTGCAGTGATACTGCCTGCCCATCATTTCGCGGGGTAAATAACTTGATTTCAATAAACGGCAGAGAAGAACGGTAGCCAACTTCGTAGCCGTCAGGTAACTCCACCGACGCCAATGTTTGGCCGATCCCGGATTCCGACAGGCCAAACGTATAAAAGCGGTGGCAGTCAAGTGCAGGGGTGTCCTCAAACTTTGACTTTAAGCGAGGTAGAATTTCTTCCTCTGCCATTTTTTTGAACTCACTCGGCACTCCCGGAGTAAAGTAGAGCCATGCCCGGTTTAGCTTCATAGCAAAACCACAAGCGGTGCCAATTGGATTTTCTAGCAATTCTGCGCCTTCCGGTAACATGGCCTGCTTTAAGTTGGTCTTTGGCATCTCACGCCCAAGCACCTGATACTTAGCCTGCATTTGCTGTACCCAATAATCCGACTGCTCTAGTCCCGAGTCGGCAGCAATCGCCGCGGCTTGGGCGGTTAAATCATCCGTTGTTGGGCCTAGTCCCCCATTCACAACGACGATATCTGCCGTCAGGCTGCAATGTTCAATTTCCGCAGCCAGGTCTTCCAGTTTATCGCCAACCGTTGTTCTGCGTGTCAAAGGAAAACCATGTTGAAAAAAAAGGCGTGACAACCATGCTGCATTGGAATCCACGATATCTCCATGCAACACTTCTTCCCCGGTACTGATCATTGCGACTCGCAACATGCTTTCCCTCTTCCTTATTATTAGAATTTACGTCTATACACCTTATACCAATTCATTCGTAAATTGCACAAATATGGAACTGTGTTGATATTGAACTCTTCGCTAAATAGCAAGTGACCCCCAACCCTCAAATCCCCCCCATCACAACTGTAAACTTAACATTACACTTAAAAACATGATAGTTGACAGTTAGGTTCACTGCCTTTAAGGTAGCAAGCAGTCGCAATCAGCACCCATCCTTAGATATGCAGGCTGATCAACTATAGAAGAGAGAAAATTACGTGAGCAAATACTACAACTATACCTGCTATCGATAGCCACAGTGGCACGATCAGGTGTAAAGATAAGTTACCAGCCGGTAATCACCATTCATCTCGATTTCGCCATTGTGGCTATTTCCTTATTCGGGAGATAAGACCGCAGGTAGGCGCATGTTACACGGCCACCTTCTCCCAACTAACTAATAACAAACAACTGGGAGCTTTGACTCAATGACCATGAATAAAACGTTCGGCAGCACACTGATCATTGCCGGAACAACGATAGGGGCCGGCATGCTGGCGTTACCCCTAGCATCTGCAGGCTTAGGCTTTGCGACGGCAACGCTGACTATGCTTGGTATCTGGGCGCTAATGATTTACACCGCGCTGCTGATGCTGGAAGTCCACCAACACGCCGATCAGAATGCGACACTACACACCTTGGCCCATCAACTGCTCGGAAGAAAAGGCCAGATCATCGCCAGCTTCGCGATGATGTTTTTATTTTACTCTCTCTGTGCTGCTTACATTGCCGGTGGCGGTGCCCAACTCAACGACAAACTGAACAACTGGATGGGGCTGAATGTTAGCCCGCAAGCCGGGACAATTGTTTTCACCCTGTTGATTGCATCTGTCGTTTCAGTCGGTACTCATTCGGTTGATATGGTCAATCGTATTCTTTTTGCGCTGAAAGTTATCGCCCTTACCACTATGCTTTTCCTGCTGGCTCCGCATGTACAGGGCGTGCACCTGGTCGATATGCCGGTTCAAAAAGGCCTGTTACTTTCTGCACTACCAGTCATTTTCACTTCTTTTGGTTTTCACGGCAGTATCCCTTCTATCGTTCGCTACGTAGGGCTAGATATGAAGGCCTTGAGAAAAATCATGATCATCGGCTCGGCTACGCCTTTGATGGTCTACGTACTGTGGCAAGTGGCTAGCCAGGGTGTATTAAGCCAGCCTGATCTGATGGCTAGCACGACACTTGGCGCCTTCATCGCGACATTAAGTGAGATGCTACATAACCCGATGGTAAGCCAGTCTGTTTCAATCTTTGCCGATTTAGCGTTAGCAACATCATTCTTAGGTGTGAGCCTGGGGCTGTTTGATTTTCTGTCTGATAGCTTAAAACGTGGTAACCAAGCAACAGGACGTATCCAAACTGCCATGGTAACTTTCATCCCACCGCTATGCTTTGCCCTGTTCTATCCGCAAGGGTTTATTATGGCATTAGGCTTTGCGGCAATTGCCCTGGTGATCCTGGCTATCTTTTTACCCGTTGCAATGGTTAAGGCCCAGCGCCGACAGCGCCCTGAAAGCTGCAATGGCTATAAGGTCAGCGGTGGAACGCCTGCCCTGCTCGTTGTTACCGCGCTGGGTATTATGATTATTTCTGCTCAGTTTCTTCAAATGGCCGGCCTTATCCCTGCGGTAGGCTGATTGGCATTCACCCCGTCAATATTACAAAACGGCTTGCATATGCAAGCCGTTATTCTCTCCTAATATAAAAACACCGCAATTAAAAGCAAAAAACCGCTAAACTGCAGCCAAAATCGCAATTTTAGGCAAAAACGCCTTAATTAGGCACTAGGATTTTCTTCTGTTTTCAGTGATACTTCTGCCTTTACTGTATCCTGTCCTGTTCTTGCTATTTCGGAGCGTACATTGCGCACTACACTTTTGTCTTCTTTTATTCTGGGTTGCTCGTTGAGCACTTCGGCACTAGCCTGGAATGATATCCCAACAACTTACGGTACCTACAGCCAAACAACTTTTTTAAATCACTATGCAGCAACAATTCATTACTCAGCCGCAAACGATACTCCTATCTCCGAAGCCGATAGCAGTAAAAGCCAATCATCGGTAAATACCTTGCCAATGCACCTGTCTGTTTCATCAGAAAAGGACTGGGATTACTTACTGGGGCAGTCCTATACGATTTTTGGCCTCAGCCTGGCGACTGTAGGTATGATGACCCTGCTGCCGGAAAGCGTGACAAACTGGGATGAAGAAGACCGAAACCTGAGCAATCTAGGGAAAAAGTGGTGGGATAACGTTAGCGCCGGACCAGTCTGGGATGAAGATTCGCATTATCTTAACTACATTATGCACCCCTACTTTGGCGGAGTTTACTATACTGCAGCCCGTCATTCTGGCTTTAACGAATGGGAGTCATTTTTATATTCCGCAACCATGTCAACATTCTTTTGGGAGTATGGCGTCGAGGCATTTGCCGAAGTCCCTTCCATTCAGGATATTATTGTCACACCTTTATTTGGTGCCGCTGTAGGTGAATGGATGTTCCAAACAGAGGCGGGGATTACCTCCAATGGCGGTGAAGTTATGGGCTCAGAAACACTGGGAGATGTCAGCTTATTCCTGCTTAATCCGGTTGGCCATATCCACTACTGGATGACAAACTGGTGGGAAGGTGATACCGACGTCAGCTTTACCTATACCCCATGGTTTGGCAATAGCGACGCAGCTAACTTCGCATTAGATGCTGGCGCGCCTTATGACAACCAATTCATAGGATTACAGATAAAACTATCGCTTAACTAATAAGCTAAATTGATTGCAGCAAAAAGTGAGAACTATCGCTTTTTTTGCTGCATTTCAACATTTCACATCACATTTTTCATGTTTAATGAATAAATCTCACGCTTTTTCAGTGTATATGTATTTATAAGCATATTTTTAAGATAACCTATTAATAACAATCACTATAATTAATGTCCAAGTATTGGTAATGAACCATACCTTTTCGCTTTTTGAACGCCTTCAGTCCCCTGTTTGGGTTTTTGATATTCACCATAAGAAAATTATTTGGGCCAACATAGCCTCATTGCCTTTATGGGAAGCCACCACTGTAGAAGAACTGACCTCAAGAGATCTGGGCGCCGACATGTCACAAGCGGTCAATGCCATTCTCGAGGGTTACCAGCAACGCTTTAATGCCGGAGAGGCCATCAAAACATGGTGGTACTTTACACCGAATAATATTTTGAAAAAGGCACTGTGCCACTTCTCGGGGATCCCCCTTGACGATGGCAGGACGGCAATGCTTGTCGAAGTGGTTGCCGAAGAATCCAGCTTACGCCGTGAGCTCGCCTTTTCAGGCTGTTCTAACCTGGCACTGCTGTTCTCAGAGCATGGTAATTTGATCAGTGCCAACAACGCTTTCAGCCACTCTTTTGGTTTCCAGCTGCAAGATTTAGCCAACTTTCTGGGTGACATCGTACTCGCCAATGACTGGATCGATGAGGCTCGCCAGCACGGTACGATCCGCCACAAGAAACTATGCTGGACAGGGAGAACCCACCATTGGTTTGACATTGACGGCAAATGGCTGCAAGACAAAAAACAGCTACTGCTCAGCCTTGTCAATATCAGCCTTGAGAAAGAGCAGCTCCATAAAGCAAAATATAATGCCGAGCATGATTTCCTGACCGGATTGCTCAACCGCCGGGGTATTACTAATGCCATCAGTGAAATTCAGCATAGCCAGCAGCCATACAGCTTGCTATTCCTAGATATTGACGGTTTTAAGCTTGTCAACGATACCTATGGGCATGCTATTGGCGACAAACTACTACGCGCGATAGCGATCCGCCTGCAAGAATCAATCAAGTTCAAAGGCCTACTGGCCCGATTTGGCGGTGATGAATTCATTATTCAGGTAGAACACCGCAATATTGATGACACAACGCAGTTTGCCAAACAGATCATTACCAGCCTCAACCGGCCGTTTCACCTCAAAGAAGTGGGCGAACTGTCGATTGGTTGCAGTATCGGCACCGCCAACTATCCCGATGATGCCAAAGATATCGAAACACTCATAACACAAGCTGACATGGCCATGCACCGGGCAAAATTGCGCGGCCGCAACCGCAGTCACCATTTCTCACCTGACATGGCCGATGCGTTGTACCGTAAGATGACTTTGCGCCATCATTTGACACTGGCCTTGGAAGCCAATGCCTTTGAACTGTACTACCAACCGATAGTCGATTTGAAAAGCCACAAACTCAAAGGCTTTGAGGCTCTCATTCGCTGGCATGATGAAGAACTTGGCCAAGTCTCTCCTGCAGAGTTTATTCCTTTGGCTGAAGAAACCGGCCAAATCGTACCGCTCGGGCGCTGGATCTTAAAAACAGCCTGCCAGCAGCTGACCGCCTGGCACAAAAAATACGACCAAAAGTTTATCATGAGTGTCAACCTGTCACGTGCTCAGCTGCAATCAAGCCTGGCCCCCACGATTGAAACCTTTATTCATCAGTATAATATTGACCCTGCCCAGCTAGCACTTGAGCTGACAGAGTCGACCATGCTGCAAGACTATGACGAAGCAAAACAGTGCCTGGAAGATCTTGCCGCACTGGGGCTTGAGCTATACCTCGATGATTTTGGCACTGGCTATTCGTCACTGTCTCAGCTGCAGGATTTGCCGATCAGTACCGTGAAACTGGATCAAAGTTTCGTCCAGGGTGAGCATAAAGGCAGCCAGGCGATCATCGAAGCGACCCAGGCGATTTGTGAAAAGCTGGATCTTAAAGTGGTGGCCGAGGGGGTTGAAACCATCAGCCAGCTACAATATTTGCAAGACTGTAAATTTGACTTCTGCCAAGGCTATTACTTAGGTAAACCTATGCCGTCCTATGAACTTGAAGAACGCAATTTCAGCTTGCTCAACACAGTTCCAGACAGAACAACTTTTCACTGATTACCATAAGGCCTCAAATGAGGCCTTTATTTACCCAGCCTATTGCCAAAATAGTGGTGATTTATGAAGCTTGCTCCGACATAATATCGCCTCTGAATACCATAAGACTTGGGATAACATGGAATTAGGGATATTACTCGCTATGGTGCTGATTTTTATCGCCTCATTTGTGCAAAGCTCAATAGGGTTTGGCTTAGCCATTGTCACCGCCCCTATCTTGTTTCAAATATCACCTGATTATGTTCCGGCACCAATCACTGTTGTGGGCTTATTCCTTTCCTTAATTAATGCCAGCCACCATAGAGCGACCATCTCGCTAAAAGGCTTATGGATGGCAATTATAGGCCGTGTACCCGGCTCCATTGCTGGTGCATTTCTTTTATATTGGGTTGATGCAAATCAACTATCGCTATGGCTAGGTGTATTGGTGATCCTGGCTGTTGGCGCTAGCTTGCTCCCTTTCCGTATCCAGCCTAACCCACAAAGAATGATGGTTGCAGGCTTTTTTTCCGGGTTCTTTGGCACAAGTTCAGGAATTGGAGGGCCGCCAATGGCACTGCTATTACAGCATCAAGAAGGTAACTTAATCAGAGCGAACCTTTCTGCTTTTTTTGTTGTAAGCTGCTTGATGTCTTTGATAGTGCAAGTGCCAATTGGCTATATGACTTTGCACCATTTTTATTTGTCTCTACCGTTGCTCCCTGCTTCCTATCTTGGATATAAAGTGGCAATGCGCTATATCGATCGAATTCCCAAAGAAACGGTTCGCCTAGCGTCACTGGCCATTTGCTTTATATCAGGCATGACCGCAATTATCTCGGCATTATATTAGTGCTGTCGATAATGTTCGATGATGCCAGCGCAGAAGCGATAGATGTGGCCTTAGCCTAAACTCGGTTTGACGTTCAGCTTTTGCCGAATGTAACGGGACAGTGTATCAATTCCGATACAAAGCAAGGCGGTGATAACAATATAAAACATAGCACGGTCAAAGCGCATATCTTCAAAGGCCGAGTCTATATAAAAGCCCAGCGTCGTTATTCCTAGTACACCGAGTATGGCCGTTTCACGCATAATGACTTCCCAACGGTAAAAGAGAAAAGCAAGAAAACTGCTGTATATTCTCGGTAACCCTTCATACAGGTAGAGAGAAATAGCTTGCCCGCTATATATCTTCCCATTTTGCAGTCCATGCTGCTGTGCCGGGGCATCGGCTCGCAATGTTAGGCTATTTGCTAACTCTGCAAGTAAGAAACCCTGGCCGGCTATTCGCTCGGTAAACCCGACAAAGGCTTTGACCGCTAAAGGAAATACACTAAGGGCTATTCCCTCAACTACCGTTCAACTCAGCATGGATTAGAATATTTCTCGGCGTGATCGGCTTGGCACAAAAAGTCCCGACTGAGACCTGATATCCCGACTCTTCCATGAAACACGCCCGATCATAAACTAACCACATTTCCACCGGGCGCCTAAACAGCTGACGCACCAGCTCCATTCGCTCCACCAGTGAAAAACGCTTTTCGCCCTGCTGCTGCCAATAGTCATAATCTATGTCTTCCGGCAAGCTAATCTGTTTCTTTTGTGCCGCCCAGCGACAGAAATCAGCAAACCCTTCGTTAAGCTGGGCTTTTTGCACATTTGGCACAGGCATATAGTCATCGCAGCCACGTAAGTGCCTTTGCAGGCTGTCAAAGCCCAGGCGGAAACTCACCTCGACAAAACGTTGCCGACGTACGCGTTGGCCAGCGGTCACCGTTTCCTGGAGCGGTAAACGCAGGTCATGCTTGCTCAAAGTCAGTTTACTTAGCTGAGCATGCTGGGATAAAGGCTGATAGGCATTAGCACGGATCAAGTGATAGCAACACGGTGAAATACTCACGGCCTGCCCTTGCTTGGCGGTGACACGCTGCAGTAGCGAGACATGGAGATCCCCACAGGCGTGGAGGGCTACCGCATGTTGCCGTGAGCAAATATGCTGTTCGCTGTCAGGGGCAAAAGCATCACCATGGACAAAAGTGATGGGTAGCTTGAGCTGGCGGGCAACAGCCTCCCCCTCTTCACATAGTGTTTTTTGCCACTCAAGGCTTGTTACCGCTGTCTGATGGCTCGCTGCCAGTACGCGCCCAAGGTGCCCTTTCCCGGCACACCACTCCAGCCACGGCAATTGCAAAGCCGGTACCGCTCCGTTAAATGCGGTAATTTGCTGCCATTTTCGCCCAGGGATCCCAACATCCAGCCCTTTGGAAAACGTTCTTTCACGCAGGGGATATCTCTTAAGCTGAGAGAGCTGGTATAGATCTAGCGAATCAGGGATCCATGCAGCAAGAGCCTGGGCCAATGCTTCACCGTGTTCGATAAAATACGCAATTTCTTCTTCGTTCAGTGACAACAGCCACTGACAAAATTCAGGGTGGCTCTCTTCCCAGACCAGCTGGTTGGAAGCAAATGGCATAAACTGCCAAAACTCACGATTTCTAGTCAATAACTCATCGAGGCGGCAAAACAACGGGGAATACCCAGACATGTAACTACTCTTCAGGCAAACAGGACGATCAGGCAGCTATTTTATACTAATTACCTGGGGCATTTTTAATTGTTTTGGCCAAATAAAAAGGGCTGCATAAATGCAGCCCCTGACACTGTTTTTCAATGTACTATCTGACGGGCAAATCCATACTGGAGAACATCGCCTCAATTTCAGCATTCGTTTTCAGTGCTACCGCCTGATCAACCACATTCCGAGTTAGATGCGGTGCAAAGCGTTCCATAAAGTCATACATATAGGTACGAAGGAAGGTGCCTTTTTTAAAGCCAATCTTAGTGGTACTAGCATCAAAGATGTGGCTGGCATCTATTGCTACTAAATCATCATCCGTTGCCGGATCCATCGCCATACTGGCAATCACTCCAACACCAATACCTAGGCGCACGTAAGTCTTAATCACATCCGCGTCTGTTGCCGTAAAGACTATCCTTGGCGTCAAGCCGGAGCGGTTAAAGGCGCTGTCTAATTCTGAACGGCCGGTGAAACCGAACACATAAGTAACCAGAGAGTATGCAGCCAGATCATGGATGGTAATTTCTGACTTTTTGGCCAGCGGGTGATCCGCCTTAACCACAATGGAACGATTCCAGTGGTAACACGGCAGCATGATCATGTCCTGATACAAATGCAGTGCCTCAGTCGCAATAGCAAAGTCTGTCGTCCCCTTGGCAACAGCATCGGCAATCTGTGACGGCGTACCCTGGTGCATGTGAAGCGAGACTTTAGGGTATCGAGTGGTAAAGCCCTGGATTACAGGAGGCAGTGCATACCGAGCCTGGGTATGGGTTGTTGCAATATTCAACGTTCCCATTTCAGGGTGAGTATGCTCACCAGCCACTGATTTGATGCTTTCGACACGCGACAGAATATCCCGTGAAATCCGAACAATTTCTTGGCCGGCGGGTGTCACTTTCGTCAGGTGCTTACCGCTACGCTCAAAAATCTGGATGCCCAGTTCATCTTCCAGCAAACGTACCTGTTTACTGATGCCGGGTTGAGATGTGTATAAGCTCTCTGCTGTAGAAGAGACATTGAGGTTGTGGTTTACAACCTCAACAATATATCTTAACTGTTGTAATTTCATGGTACCGCCCAACTCATAGTCCGTTACATCATATCAGTGCAACCATGTATTACATCATGTTATATATCGAATCTCTTCATTTTCATAGCATTTCTTTACGATTTTACTGCCTGTGAACGATGTTTTTGTTTGAAAAAAACAAAGCCGACGTTCCGCAAAAGAACAATGTTGCGTCCGGGTATTCTTGGTAGGCAATAAAACAACAAATTGATCCCGCGAATAGCCGACAAGCGTAGCAAAATTCACTGTCATACTATGCCGTAATTGCCATATAGTGTATCTTATAAGGCTCGACCAAATGCACGGAAGACAGACGTATCTTATGAGTATACCTTTAATGATTGGCCTCATTGCTTTGTTGCTGATACTGATTGTTGGCTACAACATTATCATCCAGTATCGCCAACGCCTAGAAAGCGCTAAGCACCAAGAGCTGGCCAAGTTCATTGCTATCATTGATGCTACTGAGGAGCTCATCGGTAACGCTCACCACTTGCCATACAGCAAAGATCTTCTGGTATGCTTGAATCAACGAATCCTTCATGCGTTGGAAAACATGAGTGAGGCCGATCCTTCGGATAAAAACTTGCCGCCGCGCGTCAAAAATGTTGCCGAACAAATTCGACAGCTCCAGGCTAACTACTCCAACGCTGATATTGCTGCCTTCAAAGTACCGAGCACTGATAAGCAAGCAATCGGTATGTTGCAGCTGGTTAAGCGGCTAAAAACCGTCATTAAAAATGAACACAGCAAGGGCCGGTTTGCGACCCAGGCATTTGTTGCTGAAAACGCACGCCTTGAAAGTATTCAATTACGTATCAATATTGAAAATGTCATTAAGCGTGCCAATGACGCCCGTGTAAAACGTCAGCTAGGTACCGCTAAACAGTTACTTAAAAAAGGCATTGACGTACTGGCCAGCAAGAACGACAACTACGCCAACCAAGCGCGCGAAAAGCTACAAATGATGCTAGGCGAAATCGATAGTAGCCAAAACCAAAGCCATGAACTAGAGCGCCAGCAAATCATTGACAAAGAACAAGATGACTTGGATGTGCTGTTCCAGCCTAAACGTAAGTGGTAACTCCAGCCCACAGATAACAAACAACAAGGCCGCATTTCTGCGGCCTTGTTGCTTTTTATGGTGTGGCATCAAACACTTTTTATGATGTGGCATTAAGCCGCGAGCGATTTATTCGCCTTCAACTTTTTTGCTTTGTCATCATCCTCTTCTTCTGCTCCCGCCTGATCACTCAGTACTTCAGCCAGCGTCGAGCGTGACAGCCGACCTTCAACATCACCGTCAGCATTGATAACAGGCAAAGGGTGCTCGTTATCCAAGGTCTCGGGGATCACCTCCTCAAGCAAGGCATCTGTATGCACCGCAGGGACATCTTCCAGCAACGATGGATCAATGGCATTACCGTATTCTGACTGTTCGACGCCCTCCAGCGCTTCTTGGGTAATTACCCCCTGGTAACCCTCTTCATTGATATAGTACCCGTAATCATCTTTAGATTTACGCATCTCGGCCACCGCCTCGCCAATCGTCTCGGCAGAAATACGGAACACCTGAGGCTTCATCACCGTCTCGACAGTGAGGGCACGGGCACGATTCACATCCTTCACAAAGGCTTCAACATAGTCATCGGCAGGATGGAGTAGGATGTCAACCGGCTTACCCTGTTGCACCAGCACACCATCACGCAAAATCGCAATGCGATCGCCAAGACGAAGCGCTTCATCCAAATCATGAGTGATAAATACGATCGTCTTGTGTAACTTCTCTTGCAGCTCAATCAACTGATCTTGCATTTCACTACGGATCAAGGGATCAAGTGCTGAAAACGCCTCATCCATCAGCAATATCTCAGCATCGGTACACAGGGCTCTCGCCAGGCCAACCCGTTGCTGCTGGCCACCGGACAAGTTGGCAGGAAAATGTTTTTCATAACCATCTAGCCCAACCGTTTCAAGCCAGTTCCTTGCCTGTTTTTCACGCTCGGGTTTTGCAATCCCTTGGATTTGCAAACCGTAGCCAATATTATCCAGTATCGTTCGGTGCGGCATCAGCCCAAAGCGCTGGAATACCATCGACATCTTATGGCGACGAAATTGCTGCAAGGCACCTTGGTCAAAGGACATAACATCACTGCCTTCTACTTCAATCACCCCTTCGGTAGGATCAATCAAGCGATTGAAGTGACGGATCAAGGTTGACTTTCCCGAGCCCGATAGCCCCATGACAACAAAAATCTCACCCGGGTAGATATCCATATTGATATCGTTGAGGCCGACGGTATGGCCAGTTTTGGCCAGGATATCGTCTTTCGACTCACCATCTTTTACCTGCTGCAACACTTTGCTGGCATTAGGACCAAAAACTTTATAGAGGTTCTTTACCCGAATTAACGGGGTTGTGCTCTCTTGACTAGCCATGATCGTGACCTCCTAAGTGCTGCTGGGTACGTTTGGCATAACTTTGCGTAACCCGGTCAAAAATAATAGCCAAGGCCACAATCGCCAAGCCATTAAGCAAGCCTAACGTGAAATATTGATTCGTAATTGACTTTAATACTGGCTGCCCCAAGCCTTTTACGCCAATCATCGATGCAATAACCACCATAGCCAGTGCCATCATGATGGTCTGGTTGATCCCGGCCATAATATTTGGCAATGCCAATGGTAGCTGTACGCCCAATAGCCGCTGGGTCGGGCTGGCACCAAACGCCGTCGCGGCCTCCAGTACTTCTTTGTCCACCAACCGGATACCCAGGTTGGTCAGGCGAATAACAGGCGGAATGGCATAAATCACGACCGCAATAACGCCGGGGATCTTACCGATCCCAAGCAACATTACCACCGGGATCAAATAGACAAACGCAGGCATCGTCTGCATCACATCCAGCATCGGGGTCACCACCGACTGCACCCGGTTCGAGCGTGCCATCGCAATGCCTATCGGAACACCCAGCCCAATGGCGACCAGGGTCGAGACCAGAATAATGCTCATGGTCCGCATGGTGTTCTCCCACATACCAAAAACACCAATCATGACAAAGGCCACAATGACACCGACAGTCAGTTTCCACGAGCGACTGGCAGCATAAGCCAGCGCAGCAAGGACACCAATTACCAGCCACCACGGGCTGCCTAGCAATAACTTTTCAAAGCCAATAAGAAAAGACAACAAAGGATCGAAGAACGCTTCAATACTGTCGCCATATTCACGGGAAAATGCGCGATAGGCACCATCCAGCGTTTTGCGAATTTCCAGCAACTGGTGACGATCGAGCTGGGGGATTTCAGTTAACCAAGATTGATCAGACATAACAACTTTTGATCCGGTAAAAAACAAAAAGCCCGGACAACGGCCGGGCATATACCAACTACAGTTCCGACAAGGCCTGCTTCACTTTTTTCGCGACGTCAGGACTTACCCACGGAGTCCACGTCGATTCGTACTCAGTCAAAAAATGCTCCATCGCGATCTCGCCGTCTGCCTGATACTCTTCCATCCAGGCCAGCAAGGTATTCATCTCCTGGTTGCCAAAAGAGCGGGACGATAGATAAGCCAGCGCCTCAGGGGCTCGCTTGGCAAAAGTATCAGTGACCACCGTATCAACCGGCGAAGGTGGGTACATAGTCGGCTTCGGATCCAGGCATTCTTCCTTGGTAATACAAGCACGGAAATGGTCTTCATCAATGCCACTGCCAAAATCAACCTTCACCATTTTGTATTTGCCCAAAACAGCCGTTGGCGCCCAGTAATAACCAAACCAAGGTTGCTTGCGCTCATAGGCCTTAGCAATAGCACCAGCCAATCCGGCACCTGAACCCGGATCAATTAGCTCAAAACCCGCCTTATCCAACTCCATTGCGTGGAAAAGATTACCTGCGGTGATCTGGCAGTTCCAGCCCGCCGGACAGCCCATAAATGCTGACTTATCCGGGTCTTCTGGGTGCTTAAATAGTTGCCGTTTTGCTTTTATACCGGCAATTGTCGCTAGGCTCGGATCTTCTTCGACCAGATAGGCCGGTACCCAGAAGCCTTCTTCACCACCATCAGACAAGGTTGCGCCTGCATAGCGCAACCGCCCTTCGCTTACACCGCGATCCAACGCCGCCTTCATCGAGTTGCTCCACAACTCCGGCGCGATATCTGGCTCACCTTTCTCAATCATCGAGGTGCCCGTTGGCATCGTATCGCCAGGAACCAACTCGGCATCACAGCCATAGCCATGCTGGAGAATAAACTTATCAATATTGGCAATCAGCGTTGCGGAGTTCCAATTCATATCCGCAATGGTGACACCACCACACTCATCGGCAGAAGCGGTAAATGAGGCCGTAGCAAGTAAAACTGATGTTGCGAGAAGCTTTCGCATAACAATGTCCTTATCTCGATTTCTGGTCCTTCAGTCATCTGAAAGCATGGTATTACAACATTCAAGTAACACACATGTTGTTAGTATACTAAGCAATCCACTAGCACTATGCAAAGTAACATCGCTAAATAACGGTTAGTTACAGTACATTAGCACCAATAAAATGTTTAGTACTGTAACAAATGAACACTATCAAATAATTCAAATGGCTGCTGCTCTATTAACATCTAGTCTAAAACACTGCCTTTATCTAGCATCATCGTGCTCTGTGCCAAGGTTATAGTGCTCTGTTCCAAAGCTTTGATTTGTTATACTCGCCACTCACACAGGTGGCTTTTTTAGCCCCCAATATAATAAACCCAGAGACTCAACAGTAATTTTCCCATGAACGACACTCAGCGCATGATTAGCGAACTATTATCGCCAATCAAACAATTTCTCCAGTGCGACACACCCGAGAGCTGGATTGAAGAAGCCAGAAAACCTGAAAACCTAACGGCTCTCCTTGTCGACCACTGTAACTGTGAACTCAAAGCTAGCCAGACCGCGATGTGGTTAATTCGAAAGTACGCTGTGGATGCCGACAGCGGAAAGGCACTGTTGGCATGGGCCAAGCCCTATGAAGATTTTGTCTATGGTAAAGCGCGTAGTACAGAAGCTTTCCATGGCAAAAAAAATGGCCTGTCAGCTCCTCTCGTTCCAAAAACAGATTTTTTGCATGGACAAGAGCTTATCGACAAAATGGTTCGCCTGATCAAAGAAGAGTTTCACCACTTTGAGCAAGTATTGGAGATCATGGAACAGCGTGACATTCCCTATAGCAACCTACGTGCTGGTCGTTATGCCAAAGGGCTGATGAAGGCGGTACGGACCCATGAGCCCGCCACCTTGATCGACAAACTCATTGTCGGAGCCTATATCGAAGCCCGCTCCTGTGAGCGATTTGCCAAGTTAGCGCCTTACCTGGATGAAGAGCTGAAGAAGTTCTATATCTCACTGCTGCGCTCAGAAGCGCGCCATTACCAGGACTACCTGACACTGGCCGAGCAAATTGCCGGGGAAGATATCTCCGAGCGGGTAAAGGTGATTGGAGCCAGGGAAGCGGAATTAATTAGCACGCCTGATGAGGCGTTTCGATTCCATAGTGGTGTACCGGCGTTTGCGGAAGCGTGAAGCATCACTTACTTCCTTGAATTAATAAAAAACCGCCTTTCGGCGGTTTTTTTTTATTTCTCAGCTTTTTCTTTCTTCGGCTTTTTACGCTTGTCGGTAATTTCCCACTTACCGTCGATGAAGAGACCAGTCCAGCCGGATGGCTTGCCTTCGACTTCCGAACGGATGTAGTTTTCTTTAGTCTTACGACTAAAACGAACAACAGTTGGGCGACCATCCGGATCTTCGGTAGGCGCGTCAGCCAAGTAAGTAAACTTCGGTGACAGGCGATCTTTAAAACGAACCAGCTCTTCCACTAATGGTGCACGGGTTTCCCGCGATTTAGGGAAGGTACTTGCCGCCATAAACAAGCCAGAAGCACCATCACGCAGTACAAAGTAAGCATTCGGATCTTGGCTACACGGCAGTTCAGGCAAGTGAACTGGGTCTTCCTTCGGCGGAGCAATCTCACCATTTTTCAGGATCTTACGGGTGTTCTTACACTCATCGTTCGTACAACCCATGTACTTACCGAAGCGGCCGTTTTTCAGCTCCATATCCGAGCCACACTTGTCACATTCGATAAGCGGGCCTTCATAGCCTTTAAGCTTGAACTCGCCTTTTTCGACGATGTAACCGTCACAGCTTGGGTTGTTACCACAAACGTGCAGCTTGCGCTCCTGATCAATCAGGTAGGCATCCATCGCGGTATCGCACTTAGGACAGCGCTTCTTGGCACGCAGTGCTGCGGTTTCTACGTCTTCTTCAAGAACGTTAACAATGCCTTCTTCGTCACCAAGGTTAATTGTTGTCTTACAACGTTCTTTTGGCGGCAGTGCATAACCCGAACAGCCCAGGAATACCCCTGTAGATGCGGTACGAATACCCATCGGGCGCTCACACGTCGGGCACTTAATATCAGTCAGCACGATGTTGTTCGGCTTCATGCCACCTTCATCTTCGTCACGCTCGGCTTTTTCAAGCTCTGACGTAAAATCGCTGAAGAAGTTATCCAAGACGCCTTTCCAGTTCGCTTCGCCTTCTGCAATCATATCCAGATTGCCTTCCATGCGAGCGGTGAAATCATAGTCCATCAGATCAGAGAAGCTCTCATCCAGACGATCTGAAACGATTTCACCCATTTTTTCAGCATAGAATCGACGCTGGTCAACACGGACATAACCACGATCCTGGATCGTCGAAATGATTGACGCATAGGTAGAAGGTCGGCCAATGCCACGCTTCTCAAGCTCTTTAACCAATGCAGCTTCTGTAAAGCGCGCAGGCGGCTTGGTGAAGTGCTGCTTCGGTTCGAGCTCTTCTAGGGTTAGCAAGTCGCCTACGTGGACCATAGGCAGCGTTGTGTCTTCCGTCTTACCGGATGGACGCTGAACATGTGTCCAACCTGCAAAGCGCATCGTACGGCCCTTGGCTTTTAGCGTAAAATCGCCAGCCTGAACGGTAATTGTGCTCGAGTCATATTTCGCCGGAACCATCTGACAGGCAACAAACTGACGCCAGATCAAGTCATACAGCTTGATCGCATCCTGCTCCATACCTTCAAGGTTTTCCGCTTTCACTTCCACGCTAGACGGACGGATCGCTTCGTGCGCTTCCTGGGCATTGCCTTTGCTGCCATAGACATTCGGTTTAGCAGGCAAGTAGTTCTCACCATACTCACTACCGATAAAGTCACGGGCAGATTCAACTGCTTCCTTCGACAAGTTTGTCGAGTCTGTACGCATATAGGTAATGTAACCCGCTTCATACAGACGCTGTGCCAGACCCATCGTACGCTTTACACCATAGCCAAGACGGGTACTTGCAGCCTGCTGCAATGTCGAGGTGATGTAAGGTGCAGACGGCTTGCTGCTAGTCGGGCGATCTTCACGATCGACAACCTTGTAGGCCGCTTTCTCCAATAGCGACTTCGCCGCCATGGTGTCAGCTTCGTTTTCCGGACGGAATGCTTTACCTGCCTGCTGGGCGACCATCAGACGCAATGCATCGTTGCCTACCGTCTGCGTATTGGCATGAATATCCCAGAACTCTTCCGGTGTGAACGCTTTGATTTCGCGCTCACGTTCAACAATCAGTTTTACCGCGACTGACTGTACCCGGCCGGCAGACAGGCCACGAGCGACCTTCTTCCACAGCAATGGTGACACCATGAAGCCCACAACACGGTCAAGAAAACGTCGAGCCTGCTGGGCATTCACACCGTCAATATTCAGCTCACCAGGCTGTTCAAACGCCTGCTGAATTGCATTTTTGGTGATTTCATTAAAAACCACTCGCTTATAACGTTCATCATCGCCACCGATGATCTCACGAAGGTGCCACGCAATAGCTTCCCCCTCGCGGTCCAAATCGGTCGCTAGATAAACAAAGTCGGCATCTTCAGCCAGCTTCTGCAGTTCGTTAACGACTTTTTCTTTGCCTGGTAGCACTTCGTACTGCGCTTCCCAATCGTTATACGGGTTCACACCCATTTTTCCGATCAGCGCCTTACGGTCTTTTTCTTTCTTGATACGGGCCTTCTCTTCGACACTCAACCCCTTGGTCGAGGTAGGAGCGGCTTTTTTACCCGTACTACGTGCACCCGTAGGCAAATCACGGACGTGACCCACGCTTGACTTTACAATGAAGTCCTTACCCAAGTACTTATTTATAGTTTTCGCCTTGGCAGGGGACTCCACGATAACGAGAGATTTACCCATAATGACTCTATTACGTCCTCGTGCTCGCAAAACTTTCAAAATAAAACAAATAGTTGCACGCTGATAAACACAATGTGATACGGCAACGTTAGTAAACCAAACTGATTAAGTAACTAATCACTAGAGGCATTCTCAATCTTAGAGAAAGGCGCTCGGGATAAGTAGTTACGTAATGTAATTGGTATTTACATATTGGGCTACAATCCAAGAAGGTCAACTGCTTTTTGATGAAAACGGACTGTTTGGTCGTCCCTTCCCCACTTGTTAACACCAAGTTAAAGCTGATTTTCCGTCACTATTTGTTGTTGTCCAACGCCTCTTTCTCTTTATTTATCACCATAAAGTGGCCGAGGGCGCTAATCATTACCACCTCATCCCCTCTTTGACTATTAAAACCCATAAATTTTTGCCGTCGCTCACATAAATTGGTCGAATTTGCACCTCGACCACACACTCTTTAACCAATTTGGGAATATTTCCCCACCCCTAGTAAGGGTTTGTTTTATCGCGTTAACTTCAATACACTGAGCACCATCAATAGCACCTTGATAATCATCGGCTGCTATGAAAGTGAACAACTTCTGATTCAAGAGATAACAGCATGAGCCATAAAAAAACTATTTCTTCCGAAGACTTACTGATGATTGCTAACCAGTTAATTCAGGAGCATGAAGCTTACCTAGAAGGAATGCGAGCCACTTCTGTGGAAGAAAAAGACGATGTACTGGTGTTCAAGGGGGAATACTTCTTGGATGATAACGGTCTGCCAACAAGAAAAACCACCGCTGTTTTCAATATGTTCAAGTTCCTTGCACACAAGTTGTCGCCAGAATTCACGCTCAAGGGCGAATAGCCGAGATACCGAATAAAACAGCCCCGCATAGGCGGGGCTGTAAGTACACTGACAAGCTGCTATCAGACATCAATCGTCATGGTGTCATTTTTATCGTTGTCATCGTCAGAAGGAGGTACACCACGCCCTTTTGGATCATTGCCGAACTGATTCGGCCCTTTTGTCCCATCTAAGATCCCTAACTCAACAATAACGAATATTGGTCCGATAATCGGCAAAAATGTCACGATAATCCACCAAGCGCTCTTATTTCGATCATGTAGCCGTTTAACATTCAGTGCTGCCGAGGCCCAAAACACAAAGCCTAGGATGATTAACGACAGTATATTTAATGCAAAACTATCAGCCACATTTTCCGGGCTGCTGTAAATAAATACCGGTAGCGACACCAACAATACCGGCAAACTATACAGCCAGTAATCACGACGTCGCATACGCCCTTTAAAGGAAAACAGTGCCCATTTCTGATTCATCATTAACCCTATACAATTGGACGCTGACCGCGGCTGATCCACTTCAGCAGCAGGTTATCAGCGGCTTCCCCCGTTGCACCCGCCAGCTTTTCTGCCAGCTTCTTGCGCTGGACATAACGAACACCCAGCACGTCACGATCTTTACAGGCGGCTGTAATAAAGTCATCGCTGGTACCAATCTCATCCACCAGGCCTAGCTCATGGGCTTGTTTGCCAAACCAGTGCTCGCCCGTAGCCACTTTTTCCAAATCGAGCTCTGGACGGTGTACTTCAATGAAGTTTTTGAACAAATCGTGCGTTTCTTCAATTTCAGCCTGGAATTTTTCTCGCGCCTTATCCGTATTTTCACCAAACATGGTAAGAGTACGCTTGAATTCGCCCGCCGTAATTTGTTCAAACTCAATATCGTTTTTCTTCAATAGCTTACTGAAGTTTGGTAGCTGGGCAATCACACCTATTGAACCAACGACCGCAAACGGTGCCGAGATGATTTTATCGGCAACACAGGCCATCATATAGCCACCGCTCGCCGCGACCTTATCGACCGAGATAGTCAATTTAATGCCAGCCGCCTTCAGGCGGTCAAGCTGGGAAGAGGCCAGGCCGTAACCATGAACCATACCGCCGCCCGTCTCGAGGCGTAGCAAGACTTCATCACCTTCCATCGCCACCGCCAACACCGCAGTCACTTCTTCACGCAGCGCCGACACTTCACGGGCATCAATGCTGCCGTGGAAATCGAGGACAAACAGACGAGGATCACGAACATGAGAAAGATCACCAGCTTTCGCGGCTTTTTTGATCTCACTCTGACGTTCTTTGTTTTTCTCTTTTTCTGCCTTCTTTTCCGCCTTTTCACGGGCTTTCAGCAATGGCTTATCAAATAAGTGTGACTCTAACTGGTGTACGGTATTTTTGTACTGTTCAGTGAGATCAGTCACTTCCAGCTCACCTTTCTGCGAGCCATGACGCCCGCTCAATCCTTTCGCTAAAACAAGAATACTGACAATCGCAATCACCACCGTGGCGATTTTGGCTAGGAAAAGCCCATAATCAAACAAAAAATCCAATGTTGAGTCCTCATTTTTGGCATTTTGACCATTGTCACGAGGGACAATGATTCGCTTATATTTCGCATCTTCTTAGAGATATGGGCAGCGCAGGCATTCCACAAGTCCTGCAACTTTCCAATAGTCTTACGATGCTTGTTTTCGCGCACAAGACCAATCACGTTTAATAGCTTGTCTGTGAAGCGATAATAGTTCAATCCTAACACAGCACCACCGTCTTTTAGTGCTTTTACTTCGCGACCAATGACCTCTATCCAGCCTTCAGCAAGGAACTTACGAATGGCACGAGAGACCGTTACAAGGCTGATATTGAGCTTCTTTGCGATAAAGCCTTGATGACGGTAACAAGACCAATCACGGCTCTTATCAGCAGTCTCAGCGATGATAGACAGGATACGTTTGTAGTTCTGGTGACGCTTAGAGCGCATGAAGGTGAAGCCATCACGTACAAACGCGACAAACTGTGTGACTCCTCCCGAAGGCGCTCCCTAACCCTCTGATTTTAGCTCTCACAAATACCCTATTCCAGCCCATTGATTCCATCGGTACATCAACAGATCAAAATCTGATCGAATGCCTTTTCTACCGTACAAAGACGTAAAGAAAAAAGACAAGAAAGACCTGTTATTAGGCTCTTTATGCGCAGCCGTACTTAGGTAATTTAATAAGGTGATGTTTATTTATGGGTGATTTGTTTAGATGCTCTTGGTGTTCTGTTTAGGATGTTTTGTTTATGACACGTCACTTATCGATACGTCAGTTGTAGAACACCGATGCGTCACTTTGAGAGTTATTTCAAGTTATTCAATGAGTTATCAACATGCACAGCGAAAAAATAAGCCATGCGAATCCCGAAGGAAACTCATGGCTCTTACTCTTATGCTGCTTTGTCGTCTTTTGGTATGTCTTGCTTAGGGGCTTTTTCTTTCGCTACGGCCTTACCCGATGTCGTAATCTTCCCGTTACCTAGAGGAAACTCTATCTTTTCAGCACTCTTAACCAAGGCAGAAGCTAGCTGGTCTATAGGGTGATTAACTTCCGTATTCGCCTGAGCCTTATCTTTAAACAGCCCTTCTGTCATGGCCACTAGAAGCTGTTCTGGGATTTGACCATCTTTCTTCTCGTTCCACTCAAGACACATCTCAATGGTTAGGTGTGAGCGGTTCAGGTCACGTACGAACTTCTGGTTTTCAAGCTCTTGTTGGGCGATACGGTTTGTCCAAGAGTTCATCCACTTGATTAGGTACAGTGTGGACGTGATGAATAAGACGGAGCCTAAGAATACACGTACGTACAAGAACCACAGCATTTCTGTTGGCTTCTCTGCTGTAGGTCTTAACTGCTTAGTAGACTCTACTGGCATATCGTTTTTATATTGAGTGTATGTGTAGTTAAGTTCATCTAGACCAGTCAACGCATAGTAGCTATTAAGGCCAGCTAAGATCATCAGAACCAAGCAAAGAACTACTGTTACAGCAGAACGACTATTCACCGAAGACGAAAAGTTAAAACGTTCAGCCTTCTCCTGCACCTTTTCAAGCATCGAAGTCGTGGTATTTCTTCGTGCAGTTGTGTTATCTGCATCTGAGACAGCTTGCTCTCTGGCCTTTAATGCCTCGTCTTTCTCTTGATACTCGCTGTCTAACTGATCGCGTTTGCTCTTGAACTCATCTTCCAGTGTAGCCATGCGTTCTTGGTGCTTTTCACCATTAGCTTCAAGAAAGCTATGCTTTTCGCCTTCTACTTTCTGGCTATGTTCATGCTGATCAGCAATAAGATTTGCGTTGAACCCTTCTAGCTTAGTGAGTATTTCATGGTGTGCAGAAAAGACGTCATCACGGACATCAGCAGTACTGTTTCCGTCTATACAACGAATTAGCATCGCATGGATTTTTTGCTGTATTAAAACTACTTCTTCTGATTTAGCTTCTTTGCTGAAATCTAGAGAATCTATGAACGAGTCAGGACTTCTTTTATATACAAGTCTGCAGTGTGGGTGTTTACTTTTATCATGAAAGGTAATGTTTAGGATTGAAGAGGAGGTCGCATCGCGTAGAGTTTCTACAATAGAATCGTAGTTACTTTGAATACCTCCCTCAGCATCAATACTTAACGCAACACTCAATCCCGGAAGTCCAATAACTATCTGTGCTGTCGGTGTAATACCATGCTCTTCATGATTTTTAAGAACTTCATCAACAAATACTTTAATCAAGTAGTTATCACTGATACGAGGAATAGAGATTATAGACATGTACCATCCAATAGTAGCAACATAAACTACATGTCAGTCTACACTAGATACCCATACAAGTTACTTGATACTTGTCTAACAAACCATCACTCACCACACCAACTCTCCCGCTTCCCACCGTCATAAGACCTCGCAAGGCCAAGACGTACAAGTCTATCGCCCAAAGACGCTACTGATACATTCTGGCCGATGAGCTTTGGGTAGTTCGATATGTCTATGCGAAAGCTATCTCCGTCGTAGATTGAGACAACGGAGGCAGAGGGGATGATTATGTCTGGGTATGTGGTAGCAGCGCTGAGGGAGAGGCTAAAAAGACACCCTAGCACTGCTAACATAGCTAAGCTTGCCTTACTCTTCGTCTTCACCGTCAATCCAATCGAGAGCTGACGCTAGTTCTACGAGGTCTTTGTACACATCAATTGTTGCTTTTATTCCAATCTCTTTATGTAAGTACCTATACTCGATCCAATGCATCCCAACGGGTTGCTTTCCATCTCTGTCATGCTGTATTTTGCAAAGAGTATCTGTCAACTCAGGTATGCGCTTATTGATATACTCAGTGCTTCCATGTGTTTTTACTCCTCCCAGTGCCGTAGCCGGAGAGGAATATATTTTTTTTGTAATTGCGATATAGTAGTCATGAACACTACAAGAGTAGTCTATATGAGGATACTCATTTCTAAATGTGCCCTCACGAACAACGAAGTTTCTTGTTATTAATTTCGGTTTCACATTTAGCTTTAATTTATATTTACCACTATGAGAAAGGCTACGATTGAAATCATTTATATACTTTACATCATCATCTTTACGTGAAGAATCAAAGTTACCTTTAATAATAATATTATACGCTTTTTCATCAACCTCACGAATACAATAGAATATCATTAATGAAATTAAATCAACTTTTACATTTAAACTTTCATCACTAACAGTAGCAATAAGCCTTTCTGTTATTTGGATAGCACTTCGAGCAGAAAGATCAAATGAATTTAAAATAGATGTTATATTGCTAATTGTAGAACCTAAGTCATCACTGACATTCCAAACATCATTACCAATAGATTCAAGATACTCGTTCTCAAGCAAGTGCGTTCTACAATGAACTTCTAGCAAATTATCAAATGAAGGAGCCTTGAGACTAAAGCGGCTATTGAAGAACCTCCCAAGGTAAATCCTTGCATCAAAGCCTTCACCATAGACAGCCTTAACAGCATGTTGCAATTGCTCAGTATCCGTAGCTACTACAAAGACAACACCAGGAATATCGAAAATATGCTTAATCGTCTCAAGCATTTCTACAGCGTAACTTGGCCTACAGCGGTCTAATTCGTCAATGAAGACAAAGGCAGGGTATGTTCGTTTAGGTTTGTCAGCTTCTTGCGTTTGTCCTTTACCAACAACTGCGCCAACCCACTGCTCAACATTAATCTTCAGACTTTCAATTGCAGCAGCTTTCGCATCATGCTCGCTAATAAGATGCTCAACAACTTTAGACGCCGCAAACCCCATATCAATAGGATCGCCATTTTCGTCTGTGGCATTTCCAAGCTGATCATCATCTTCTGCCTCCATAATTGCTACTGGATCAATGCCTAAGTATCGTTTAGAAAGACTTCTTGCAGCACTTGGAGCAGCGGCTTTCAATAAACCAAATAGCTTACGGGAAGCTTTAATAACAGCCTTGTCTTCATCACTACCTGCTTGTTCTCTCAACTGCTTAATCATTGAAGAAATAACAGTCATTAGTGGGTCATCAGAATAATCTTGTTTCCAAGCATCGACGTAGACAACAGGATAGTGCTGCTTGAGGTCTTCAGCCCAACGACGAAGGAAATATGTCTTACCAGAACCCCATTCTGAATTGAGGTTTAAAACATAGTTATGCTTCTCTCCAGTCTCTTTATCATACCCTTGGTTAGCTAAGAACTGCGTAAGGAAGTTTGCGTATTTAACCCGATCTAGTTTGTCTTCAGGAAAGGTTTCGAGGACTTTATCCCCGTTTAGCTTATCCCTAATTTCTAACTTCTCGTCCCACTGAAACCCAACTCGATCAGACATACGCACCTCAATACAAAGTTAAGTGCATATATTGATGCATTTATGTATTACATTCAACGAGCTAGATTAAGTTACATTGTGTCTTCACATGCAGTATTGGCTCTGCAGGGAGGGGTTAATCTGCATCCCTAAGGCAAGGATCATTCGCTGCAGCTTGCTTGTACTTACTGTAGATATTACGCTGCTCATCAGGGTAATCGTATCGCACAGCTCCTCGATGCATCCAAAGTCCTGACCAGCATCCAGCATTCTGATCTCTGTGTCCTGAATATGCGTGCACACCTGCTCGTCTTCAGCTTCCATAAAGCGATCCCAGTTCTCGATAAGCAATCAAGTGTTAGATGGGATAGAACCATTACTTACACACTCGATAAACTGTGACAGAGCACCTGATTTTATGCAGCCCCCCTGAACCTAGATAGGCCCAATTCTATATACTGTAGCGGCTGAAGCTCTACTCCATGACGCTTACAATAACCTTCTGCTAGCTTGGTTTGGCGGCGATAGGAATCTCCACGCGCTTGCTCAGGCGTTGAAAACTGAATGTATGAATAGGCTTTTGGCATTTGTAGTAGTAGTTATGTTTTAATAACACGGCTAACTTAACATCTATCCCATTGATTAGAAGTGGTTTAGTGCCCTTGGTAGTAACCAAGTTGTCACCCATACCGCTATCGTAATATACCCAAACCACTTCAAGATACTCGTTTCAGCGAGAATGACTTGGCAGGTAGGTCGGGCCGCGTAGGCAAGGCGCTGTTTTGAAAACATAGTGGCTCTACGTTGAAAAGCAGCAACACAGCATACCGGACAACTCAACTCGCCCTTCGGGAGTGATTCAGCAAGCCCATTTCTTTGTCAAATGACGTTGAAAGGGGCCCACCATTCCTGCCGCCATTTTCCTTGAACTGAACTTGCTGAAATCACTCTGAATCCTGCATTTTGAAATGGTTTGGGTATAGAATAGGAAAACTAAAAAACAAATAAGGAAGTTACACGTGAAATATCAAATCGCTGCAGATTCTCTTACAGATCGTGTCATTCTGGTGACAGGGGCTGGTGAAGGTATTGGCCGTCAGGCTGCCATCAGCTATGCAGCTCACGGTGCAACTGTTATTTTGCTTGGCCGTACAGTGGCGAAGCTTGAAGCCGTTTACGATGAAATTGAAGCGCTGGGCTATCCGCAGCCAGCGATTATCCCTCTGGATCTACGCGGGGCGACCAAGCAAAACTATGAAGACATGGTTGAGACCATCGATGGCCAATTCGGCCGTCTTGACGGTGTCCTGCACAATGCCGGCCTGCTGGGTGTTATGAGCCCGTTCGACCAGCTGGGCGAGGATAGCTATGACGATGTGATGCAGGTTAATGTCAAAGCGCAGTTCCTGATGACCCAGGCACTGATGCCACTGGTCAAGAAAGCCGAAGACGGCCGCATTATCTTTACCTCATCGACTGTGGGCCACGAAGGCCGAGCATTCTGGGGCGCCTACTCGATCTCCAAGTTTGCAACCGAAGGGATGATGCAGGTGCTGGCAGACGAGCTGAGCAATACCAATGTCCGTGTCAATGCCATCAATCCGGGCGGTACACGCACTGCTATGCGTGCCAAGGCCTACCCGGCGGAAGATACCTCGCTACTGAAAACGCCTGAAGACATTATGCCGCTATACCTCTACCTGATGGGGCCTGAAAGTAAAGACGTTAATGGTCAGTGCCTTGATGCCCAGCCGAAGCGCAAGCCAGGGGCGGCAAGCACAGAAGCGTAAGAGCGGCTTGGTCTATAAATACGGAAAAGCGAGAGTCGAGGCTCTCGCTTTTTGGTCCTATGGTCAAGTTCTCAGAACCTAAGAGAAAGGCAAGCTTTTAGCTTTTCCTAGAAACCTAGGACCTGTTGTTCCTAGGGGCACAGGACCGCTCTATAAACGCTCTTCCTAGGAGCCAGAATCTAGGTTTCCGTACCTTCTTTTCCATAGGGCCTCAGGGTCATAGCACCGCTCTCCGCATCGATATAAAAAAAGCAGCCATCAGGCTGCTTTTTAAAATCCGGTTATTCGCTTACTTGCGCGTACGCGGCTTGGCCGGCTTGTTCTTCAAAGGATTACGACGGTTTGCCGCATTGCCTGAAGGCTTACGACGGCCTTGGGATGCCGCGTCTTCAGCTTTGTTGCGAGAAGAGGTACCAGAAGGTTTACGTCGACCTTGTGGCGCAGCTTCTGCATCTTTGTTGCGAGAAGAAGAGCGACGGTTATCCTGACGACCACGACGGCCACGAGGAGAGTCATCGTTCACACGTTCTTCGTGGCGACGAACAGCACGACGAATTTGGCGAACACCTTTTTTACGCTTTTGGCCTTCTACCGTCAGCATCGTATTTTCTTCAGGCTTCAGCTCTACCATTTCACGCAGGTAGTTAACTTCTTTAAGCTCAAGTTCGTTCCAACCGCCACGAGGCATGTCTTTGGTTAGGAAAATGTCACCATAACGCACACGTTTAAGACGGCTAACCGTTACGCCCTGGGAATCCCATAAACGACGAACTTCACGGTTACGGCCTTCTGTCAGCATAACGTAGAACGTATGGTTCATCCCTTCGCCACCAGCATAAACCACATCTTCAAAGCGAGCCATGCCATCTTCGAGCTTAACACCTTTAACAAGGTTCTTGACCATCTGCTCGTTGACTTCACCAAATACACGCACCATATATTCACGTTCAACGCTGCGGCTTGGGTGCATGAGGCGGTTAGCTAGCTCACCATCGGTTGTAAATAGCAACAAACCTGAAGTATTGGCATCTAGACGACCAACAGAAACCCAACGGCCCGTTTCCAAGCGTGGAAGTCGGTCAAAAACAGTCCGACGACCTTCAGGATCATGGCGTGTACATAACTCACCTTCCGGCTTGTTATAAGCAAGCACACGACACACTTCATCAGAAGGTGCTAATAGATTGATTTTATGCCCATCAATACGAACAATTGAATCATGATCATCTTCAAGACGATCGCCTAGCTTCGCTACCTTACCATCAATACTCACACGACCATTTTGAATCATCAATTCAAGCTCGCGACGAGAACCTTGGCCAGAACGAGCTAGCACCTTCTGTAATTTTTCACTCATTGGATAAACCTTTGTCGCCTTCACAGGCGTCGAAACATCATCAAATATACCAACAGTACAAATCTCTGCTTTTCGCGAACAGGATTACACTGCTTGGTATCACGCCTTAAGCCCTCTTAAAGCGATCGGGGATTATGCCAAAAGCTGAATGCAGATACCACCTAAAAGACGGATTAGATGGCCCCCTGCACTCACTTAGTGTCAGCCCCTAAACGAACTCAAGATGAAAATTGGCAACTATCACTCAAACGGGGCCGGATCACCGGCACCGACACGCGCCACTTCCATCTCATCGTTACTGAAGTCAATGACAGTGGTTGGCTGCTCGCCCAAATAACCACCATTGATAATTAAATCAACAGCATGCTCCAGCTTATCGCGGATATCATCCGGATCTGACTCGGCCACATCACTATCGGGCAGGATCAATGATGTCGACATCATTGGCTCACCCAGCGCATCCAACAAAGCCAGTGCGATGGCATTATCAGGCACCCGAATACCGATAGTTTTACGTTTTGGGTTCATCAGGCGACGCGGTACTTCCTTGGTCCCTTTGAAAATAAACGTATAGGCGCCCGGCGTATTGTTACGTAATAGGCGAAACGCCGAGTTATCTACACGTGCATACATCGATAGCTCAGACAAGTCCCTGCACAATAGCGTAAAGTTATGCTTATCGTTAAGGCGGCGGATCTGGCAAATACGCTCAAGCGCCGTCTTGTTTTCCAGCTGGCAACCCAGGGCATACCCTGAGTCGGTCGGATAGACAATTACCCCACCATTTCGAATAATTGCCACCGCCTGATTAACAAGTCGGACTTGCGGTGTTTCAGGGTGGACATAAAAAAACTGGCTCATTCTTCCTCCTATGATGGTTCCGAGCTCTGCGGAACCTCCTCATCAACTCGCTTCTTTTCAACTTCCCAGTCTTGCCAGACCTCAGTCACACCTTTTGGCAACCAGAGGTTGCGTCCAAGTTCGGTCCACGGAGAGGCATAATGAAAATCAGAACCTTGTGAAGCGAGTAAGTTATATTCTATCGAGTAGTCAGCAAGTGTCCTGCGCTCCTGTTGTGCTTGCTGGGGCTGTGCAACTTCCATTGCATCCCCCTTGGCTTCAACAAACGCTGTCAGCAGGCGCTTCTGCCATTTCGCAGTCATATTGTAACGACCGGGGTGAGCCAGGACGGCCTGGCCTCCGGCAGCATGGATCGCATCAACAGCATCGGCAATCGAACACCAGCTTGGTGGTACATAACCCGGATTATTACGGGTTAGGAATTTTTTGAACACCGCCTGCATATTCTTGGCATAACCCTGTTCGACAATCCACTGAGCGAAATGCGACCGGGTTAATGTCGCCTCACCAGCAATTGCTTTTGCCCCGGCTAACGCACCTGGCATGCGATTCTTATCTAGGCGTTCAGCAATTAACTCTGCCCGCGCTTCGCGGCGCGCTACCTGTTCAGCGATTAAAGTGGTAATAGCCTGATGGTCAGGAGCAATGTTCAGACCGACAATGTGAATATCAAAATTTCGCCAAAGTGTCGATATTTCAATACCTTTGATGAGAGTTAGAGGCAGATTTTCTGCATCAATCGCCTGCTGCGCCGATACTAGCCCAGCCACGGTATCATGATCTGTGATCGCCAGCACATCAACGCGACGCTCAACCGCCCTCTTTACCAGCGCTTCCGGCGTTAAGCGGCCATCCGACGCCGTGGTATGGCTATGTAAATCAAACAACATATATTTATTTTCTTGACTTTATTCTCATGAACTAGTTTACTAGTACGCAGTTACCCAGTAATAGAATTACAGGATATTTACATGTTACAGCAAATTCATCATCGGCTCCGCGCTTTCTTTTCTTGGTGGTGGCACTTCTCTCTACGGGTGGTGTGATTTGCTGTGCCTAAAGGCCTAACAGACACAAGCCCGCTAACTGCGGGCTTTTTTATGCCAAAAACTTACTAACACGACATTCAGCACGATGCGCCCTCTTCCCATAGTTTTCTTGCGCATTACAGATAAAGAGATAGCGAAATGATTATTGTACTAAAACCCAATGCAACTGAAGAGCAAGCCAAAGAGATCCTAAGCCGTATCGAAAATGCCGGCCTGAAGCCACTTTACATGCCGGGTGTCGAGCGCATCGTACTGGGCGCATTGGGAGACGAGCGAGTATTGCAGCAGCTACACCTTGATGCCTACCCATGTGTCGAGAATGTCAAGCCGATCCTCACCAAATACAAAATGGTCAGCCGTGAAGTCCAGGCACACGACACCGTGGTTCGTTTTGGCAATGCCGCTGTCGGCGGTGACAAATTTGCAGTGATTGCCGGTCCTTGCTCGGTTGAATCTGAAGAGCAACTGATGGCCGTTGCCGAAGTCGTGAAAAAGCACGGCGCAGTGGCACTTCGTGGCGGCGCTTACAAGCCGCGTACCAGCCCGTATGATTTCCAGGGCATGGGAATTGAAGGGTTGAAGTTGCTTCATAAAGCCAATCAACAACTTGGCCTACCCACTGTTTCAGAGGTAATGGAAGTCAGCCAGGTGGATTCAATGTGTGAATATGTTGACTGCCTTCAGATTGGCGCCCGCAATATGCAGAACTACGCTTTATTAAAAGCTGTGGGTGAAAGCAAAAAACCGGTCTTGCTCAAACGCGGACTTTCCGCCACTATCGAAGAGCTGTTATTGGCAGCGGAATACATCTATGACGCAGGCAACCCGAACATTATCCTGTGTGAACGTGGCATCCGCACCTATGAAACAGCAACAAGGAATACCTTGGATCTCAATGCTGTCGCCTACCTGAAGCAACGTACCCACCTACCGGTGGTCGTTGACCCTAGCCATGGTACAGGTGTTCGCGAGCTGGTGATCCCACTTTCGCGTGCAGCGGCAGCGGTTGGCGCTGATGGCATCATTGTCGAATCACACCTAAATCCGTGTGAGGCCTTATCCGATGGCCACCAGGCGCTGACAGGTCCAATGTTTGAACAGTTAATGCAAGAGTTGAAACCGTTTGTAGAAGCGGCAGGGAGAACGCTGTGAATACGACCCCTCTAGGTACCGGCGAGCTAGAGCTACTTAGCCTCGACGTACCCTATGTGGCGGATCCGACGGAGTTGTATTACTCCGTCTGTGGCAACCGACCACATAATTTATTGCTGGAGTCGGCCGAGGTCGACTCCAAGCAGGATTTAAAAAGCCTGATGCTGATTGATGCTGCGGTACGCATTGTATGCCGTGGCAAGCAAGTTCGGCTAGAAGCATTAACAGACAACGGGCGCAATGTCCTGCAGACCATTGAGCAGGCATTGCCTGCGGATATCCAGAGCCAGCGTGAAAGCCACTGCCTGATCCTCGATTTCCCGAGTGCCGAGCGCACGCTGGATGAAGACAGCCGCCTGCGTCAGACTTCATCCTTTGATGCATTGCGAATGATCCAGCATGCTTTTGATACCTCAGGCCATCCGCGTGAGGCCCTGTTCCTTGGCGGCCTATTTGCCTACGACGTCGTCGCGAGCTTCGAGCCATTGCCGGACGTCACCCAGGATAACAAGTGCCCGGACTACCTGTTTTATATTGCCGAAACCCTGCTGGTTATCGACCACCAGCGACGCCGGGGCAAACTGCAGGCCAGCCTGTTTGGTGGCGATGAGTATACCTCTAGCTATTTCGAGCTGAGCCGCCGCCTGCAACATATCAAAGAAGCATGCCTGGAGCCTAAGCCGCTGCCGAATGCTGAGTTTCTTGACCAGTGCGAGCCAGTTACCAGTATCAGCGACGAGGCATTCTGCCAAACCGTGCTTGATCTGAAGCAGCATGTCATCAATGGTGATGTGTTCCAGGTGGTTCCGTCTCGACAGTTCACGCTGCCATGTCCGTCACCGCTGGTCGCGTATAAAGAACTGAAAATCGGTAACCCAAGCCCTTATATGTTCTATCTGCAGGATGCTGATTTCACCCTGTTTGGTGCCTCGCCGGAGAGCGCGCTGAAATATTGCACCGAGAGCAACCAGGTAGAAATCTATCCGATTGCGGGCACCCGCCACCGCGGAAAAAACCCAGATGGTTCAATCAACCTGGATCTGGATGGCCGCATTGAGCTTGAACTGCGCAGCGACATGAAGGAAAACGCCGAGCATATGATGCTGGTCGATCTGGCCCGTAACGATGTTGCCCGGATCAGCGAGCCAGGCAGCCGCTATGTCGCGGACCTGCTCCAGGTCGACCGCTACAGCCATGTTATGCACCTTGTCTCCCGTGTCGTCGGCCAGCTGCGAGGTGATCTCGATGCCCTGCATGCCTACCAGGCCTGCATGAACATGGGGACGCTCACAGGCGCACCCAAAATTCGCGCGATGCAGCTGATCCGGGACGTCGAGCAACGCCGCCGTGGCAGCTACGGCGGCGCGGTGGGTTACCTGACAGGCCATGGTGATATGGATACCTGTATCGTGATCCGCTCGGCTTATGTCGAAGATGGTGTTGCCAGTGTGCAGGCCGGTGCCGGTGTGGTGTACGACTCGGTGCCACAGGCCGAAGCCGATGAAACCCGCGGCAAGGCACAGGCGGTGATCACCGCCATCCGCAAGGCACACAGTGCCCCAGCCCAGTCAGCATAAGGAGCAAAGCCATGACACTCGCACATATTGTATTGCTAGATAACTTTGACTCCTTTACCTACAACCTGGTCGATCAGTTCCGCTCGCTGGGTTACCCGGTCACCATTTACCGCAATAGCCTGAGCGCGGATCAAATGGAGCAGGCACTGGCAGAGAAAGATAACCCGGTACTGGTACTTTCTCCTGGCCCCGGCGCACCAGCCGATGCAGGCTGTATGCCTGAGCTTATCAAGCGGGTTCGCGGAAAAGTGCCAATGATTGGTATTTGCCTTGGCCACCAGGCTATTGTCGAAGCATATGGCGGCAAGGTCGAAGGCGCCGGTGATATCGTCCATGGTAAATCTGCCATGATGACCCACAGCCGCCATACTGTCTTTGGCGATCTGCCAAGCCCGCTGTCCATTGCCCGTTACCATTCTCTGGTTGCTACAGAAGTACCAGACAGCCTGGCAACAGTAGCCGATGTCGATGGCCTGGTGATGGCAGTCACCAATGATGCAGATCGCGTTTGTGGCTACCAGTTCCATCCTGAGTCAATTCTAACGACACAAGGGGCTCAGCTGCTCACCAACACGCTGAACTGGGTAATGTCGAAACCGGACAGCCGGAACGAACGATAAAGATTTAGGGAGAAAGAGATTATGGACGCAATCATTTATACCATAGCCAACAAATTATATGACCAGCAGGCACTGAGCCAAGAAGAAAGCCAGACCCTGTTTGATGCCATCATCAAGGGTGAAGTCGAACCAATCCTGCTATCGGCAGTACTGACGGCACTAAAAATCAAAGGGGAAACCCCGGCTGAAATCGCAGGTGCGGCCAGCGCCCTTCTGGCCAATGCCAACCCGTTCCCTAGCCCGCAATATGATTTTGCCGATATCGTAGGAACCGGCGGTGACGGTGCCAATACAATCAATATCTCGACCACGGCAGCCTTTGTCGCTGCTGCCTGTGGCGTTAAAGTCGCCAAGCATGGCAACCGTGGTGTTTCGAGCAAGTCAGGCTCTTCTGATCTGCTCGACAAATTTGGTATTAACCTGGCAATGACGCCCGAGAACGCCCGTGGTGCCCTTGACGAGCTTGGGGTTTGCTTCCTATTCGCACCGGAATACCACGGCGGTGTCCGCCATGCGATGCCGGTTCGCCAGACGCTAAAAACCCGGACTATCTTTAATGTCCTTGGCCCATTGATTAACCCGGCCCGCCCAACGATTGAGCTGATGGGTGTCTATGACAAGGCGTTGGTCCGGCCGATTGCCGAAACCATGGCGACCATGGGCATGAAGCGCGCAGCCGTTGTTCACGGCAGTGGCCTGGATGAGGTGGCGATCCACGGTGAAACAACCGTTGCCGAAATCGTCGATGGCGAGATCAAAGAATATACCCTCACCCCGGCTGACTTTGGCCTTGAAGCCTACCCACTTGAAGCCATCAAGGGCGGCGAGCCGGAAGAGAACCGCGCCATTATTACCAATATCCTGACCGGTAAAGGTACCGATGCCCAGCAAGGTGCCGTTGCTGTCAACGTTGCGATATTGCTGCGCCTGTTCGGTAACGAAGACTTGAAAGCCAATACCCAGCAAGCCATCGACGTCATGCAGTCTGGCAAAGCATTTGAGCTGGTTGAGAAACTGGCAGCACGAGGTTAACCATGGAAACCGTACTAGCGAAAATTGTTGCTGATAAACGCCTGTGGGTAGACGCACGCAAGCAGGAGCAACCTCTTGACGACTTCATTGACGGGCTAATCCCGAGTGATCGTAACTTTTATGATGCGCTCTCTGGTGATCAGACGGCTTTCATTCTTGAGTGTAAAAAGGCCTCGCCGTCGAAAGGCTTGATCCGCCAAGACTTTGACCTTGAGCATATCGCCAAGGTTTACAATGGCCATGCCAGTGCGATATCGGTACTGACAGACGAGAAGTATTTCCAGGGCAATTTTGATTTCCTTCCCCTGGTACGCAATCAGGTGAAACAACCGGTATTGTGCAAAGACTTCATGATCGATACCTACCAGGTGTACTTGGCACGCCATTACAATGCGGATGCCATTTTGCTGATGCTATCGGTCCTCAATGATGACGAGTACCGCGAACTCGCCGCTGTCGCCGAGAAGCTGAACCTGGGTATTTTAACCGAGGTCAGTAACGAGCAAGAACTGGAACGCGCCATCGCACTAAAAGCCAAAGTGGTCGGGATCAACAACCGCAACCTGCGTGATTTAAGCATTGACCTCAATCGCACCAAGGAGCTAGCTCCGCGCCTGCCACAAGACACCATTGTGATTTCCGAATCGGGGATCTACAACCACCAGCAGGTCCGGGATCTTACCGCCTATGCCAACGGCTTTCTGATCGGCAGCTCACTGATGGCAGAGAACAATCTGGAACTGGCCGTGCGCCGTGTCCTGCTTGGTGAAAACAAGGTATGTGGCCTGACCCGTGCCGACGATGCCAGTGCTGCCTACCAAAGCGGCGCGGTATACGGCGGGCTGATATTTGTCTCCACGTCACCACGCCAGGTTGATATCGAACAGGCACGCATGGTGATGAGCGGCGCGCCGCTCAAATATGTCGGTGTTTTCCGCAATGCCGATCCTGAAGCGGTAACCAAGGCTGCAAAGACCCTGTCATTGTCAGCCGTGCAACTTCATGGCGATGAAACGCCTGAGTATGTACAGGGCCTCAAAGCCCATCTACCTGATGACTGTGAGATCTGGAAGGCACACGGCATTACGAGTGCTATCCCAGACTTTGCCCAGTGGCCTGTCGACAAGCACCTACTCGACAGCAAGGTCGGCCAACAATGTGGTGGCACAGGCATTGCCTTTGACTGGAACCTGCTCAGCGACACCGACAAGCAGAACATCATGCTGGCAGGTGGCCTGAACCCCGACAATGTCTGTGAGGCAGCCAAGCTAGGCTGCAAAGGGTTGGATTTAAATTCAGGTGTTGAAAGCACCCCGGGAAAGAAAGACCAAACAAAATTGAATGCGGCCTTTGCGGCAATCAGAAAGTATTAAGGATATAAAACATTATGAGCAAATTAGATGCCTACTTCGGTGAATTTGGTGGTCAGTACGTACCCCAGATCCTGGTTCCTGCACTTGATCAGCTTGAAGAAGCTTTTGTCGAAGCCCAGCAAGATCCAAGTTTTCAGGAAGAGTTTATCTCTCTACTAAAAGAGTACGCTGGCCGCCCAACGGCGCTGACCCTATGCCAGAATCTCACCAAAGGCACCAAGACCAAGTTGTACCTCAAGCGTGAAGACTTGCTGCACGGTGGCGCGCACAAAACCAACCAAGTGCTGGGCCAAGCGCTATTGGCTAAACGAATGGGCAAAAAAGAAATCATTGCCGAAACCGGTGCTGGCCAGCACGGTGTAGCCACAGCTCTGGCCTGTGCCCTGCTCGGGCTAAAATGCCGTGTTTACATGGGTGCCAAAGACGTAGAGCGCCAGAGCCCGAATGTCTTTCGAATGAAGCTGATGGGCGCAGAAGTGATCCCGGTCCACTCGGGCTCTGCCACCCTCAAAGATGCCTGTAACGAAGCAATGCGCGACTGGTCAGCGACCTATGACAAAGCCCACTACCTGCTAGGTACGGCGGCTGGCCCTCACCCGTTCCCAACGATTGTCCGTGAGTTCCAGCATATTATCGGCGAAGAAACCAAAGCGCAGATCCTCGAAAAAGAAGGCCGCCTGCCCGATGCTGTTATCGCCTGTGTGGGTGGTGGCTCCAATGCCATCGGCATGTTTGCTGACTTTATCGACGATGAAGAGGTTGGCCTGATCGGTGTCGAGCCTGCCGGTAAAGGGCTGGATACCAACATGCACGGTGCACCGCTGAAACACGGTAAGCTGGGTATTTTCTTCGGAATGAAAGCCCCGCTGATGCAGGATGAACACGGCCAGGTCGAGGAGTCATACTCGGTCTCTGCCGGCCTGGACTTCCCATCTGTAGGCCCGCAGCATGCCCACCTGAACGCAACAGGCCGTGCCGTCTACGGCTCTGTGACTGACGACGAGGCACTGGAAGCATTCCAGTCACTGGCACGAAATGAAGGGATTATTCCGGCGCTGGAATCAGCCCACGCCCTGGCCTATGCCCTTCAAATGATTGAGCAAGAACCAGAAAAAGAACAAATCCTGGTCGTTAACCTTTCTGGCCGCGGCGACAAAGATATTTTCACAGTTCACGATATTCTAGAAGCAAAGGGAGCGCTGTAATGGATCGTTATCAAGCACAATTTGACCGCCTGGCGGCAAAAAACGAAGGCGCATTTGTTCCTTTTGTTACTATCGGTGATCCCAATCCCGAGCAATCACTGAAAATCATCGACACCTTGGTAGAGTCAGGTGCCGATGCACTAGAGCTGGGTATTCCGTTCTCAGATCCGCTGGCTGATGGCCCGACAATCCAAGGCGCGACTATCCGTGCGCTGGAGTCTGGTACTACACCTGCAGTCTGCTTTGAACTGCTAACGACAATCCGAGCGAAATACCCGGACATGCCAATTGGCCTGTTGATGTATGCCAACCTTGTATTTGGAGCAGGCATCGAGAACTTCTACCAGAAGTGTGCCGAAGCTGGGGTTGATTCAGTATTGATTGCCGATGTTCCGGTGAAGGAATCGGCAGAGTTCCGGGCTGCAGCAGAAAAATACGGGATCCATCCCATTTTCATCGCACCACCTAATGCCAATGAAGCAACACTGAAAACAGTCTCAGAATACAGCGGTGGCTATACCTACCTGCTATCACGTGCCGGTGTGACCGGTGCCGAAACCAAGGCTGGCATGCCAATCAACCACCTATTGGAAAGCCTCAAGGCGCACAACGCGCCACCGGCGTTACTTGGCTTTGGGATCTCTGAGCCAGCCCAGGTAAAAGAGGCAATCGAAGCCGGTGCTGCTGGCGCTATCTCAGGCTCAGCCGTGGTAAAAGTTATCGAGAACAACCTCGGTAATAATGACGAGATGCTAAGCCAAATGAATCAGTTCATCAGTAGCATGAAAGCAGCAACACGATTAAGCTAAGCTTTGCTGCAAAATGATAACCTTCAAAGCCGCATCTCATGCGGCTTTTTTACTCCCCACCCCCCCAAAATGCCTAACAATCAACCAGCAAACAAAGCTAAACCCGTATTAGATCAAAGATCTTCGCCATTACCCGCCTTACAGTAGCCAAGTTGTTGTGGGTAGCGATTTTGTCACCAGACATTTTAAAAACCCATACCAGCAAAGCAAAATATCAAAAACAATGATTGATAAACATAAAAATTGTGTGTAAAAACACACCCGCAAAATATTGGGTTAACATTCACAACAAACACAACACTTAACCCTAAGCAGAATTAACAAACACAACAGAGGTATCGAAGGTGTTAAAAGAAAAAGGACTATTAGGCAATATCGGCGTGCAGGTCGTCATTGCCATGTGTGTGGGTACACTCGCTGGCGCGATGATGGGGCAAACAGCCAGCGTATTTGCACCACTAGGTAGCATTTTTATCCACTTGATCAAAATGCTTGTGATCCCATTGGTTGCCGTGGCTATCATCTCAGGTGCTGCCGGACTAGGAAGCAGCCACTCCGCAGGCAAAGTTGGCTTGGCAACGCTGGGGTTCTTCGGCTTTACATCAGCCGTCGCTGTAGCACTTGCGCTGTTCATGGGTGAAGTCTTTGAGCCGGGAATGGGCGTTGACCTAACCGGTGTCGAAGGCATGTTCTCTAATGTCTATGCCAGCAAAGGTGAACTACCATCTTTCTGGGCTACCGTGCTGGGTATGATCCCGACCAACGTATTCCAGTCACTCAATGAAGCGAATATTTTACAAATTCTCGTGTTCTGCCTTTTCTTTGGTATCGCTTTATCAAAACTGGAAAAAGATCGTCGTGATCCACTTATCAATGGCGTAAATGCAGTTGTTGATGCCATGGTATGGATGATCAATGTTGTCATGAAAATCGCACCGCTTGGTGTATTTGGCCTGATGGCAGATGCCGTGGGTACATTTGGCTTTAGCGCCCTGATGGTCGTATTCAAGCTGTTTGTTGTCTACGTGGGTGCAATCCTGGTTTATGGTTTTGTCTTCTACCCGCTAATGGTCAAAGTATTTAGCAAGACATCTCCGAAGAAGTTCCTATCAGTAATGAAGAAGCCACAGGCTGTGGCCCTTTCGACAGCATCTTCTATGGCAACACTGCCTGTAACAATGGAGGCCTGTGAAGAAGAGCTGGGTGTAAGAAACTCAACGGCATCATTTGTACTGCCGCTAGGTGCTACCATCAACATGAGCGGTAACGCCATCTACTATGGCCTGGTGGCTATTTTCTTCGCCCAAATGTTCAACATTGAGCTGGGGATGAGTGCCTACCTTGCGATTATCGTTACCTCTACCCTGGGTGCTGTTGGCCAGGCCGGTGTTCCGGGCCCGTCATTCCTGGTTGTTGCCGTACTGCTTTCAGCAGGGATCCCGATTGAAGGCCTACCACTATTGTTCGCACTAGACCGTATTTTCGATATGATCCGTACCGCCCTAAACATCACAGGTGATGCTGCATGTGCGGTTATTATCAATGATATGGTGAGCGAAGAGCCAAACCAGGTGGCAGAAGATAAAGCGCAGCACGCTTAATCTTTTTCACTTTTCATGAAAAGGCTGCTGGCAAGGTGTCAGCAGCCTTTTTATTATTGGTATACTTGTAACAAGCTATATCGCAACAGATACCCAACGACATACATTCATTCCGCTTGGTCCTAAGAGAGCTGGCAATAACAAGGCTGCTATTGAATGAAACAATTGATCGACTTCATCCCGCTGATCGTCTTTTTTATCTTGTATAAAACCCATGATATTTACGTTGCAACAGGTGCTTTGATCGCAGCGACAGCTGTTCAGGTGGCACTCACCTGGTTCTTATACAAAAAAGTAGAGAAAATGCAGCTTGTTACCTTCGTGATGGTCGCTGTGTTTGGTGGCCTGACGTTATTTCTCCACGATGATAACTTCATCAAGTGGAAGGTCACTATCATCTATATCCTGTTTGCCGGGGGGCTAGCCATCAGCCAATATATGGGCAAGCCGCTTATCAAAGGGATGCTAAGCAACGAAATTATCCTGCCAGAACTGATTTGGAAGCGGATCAATATCGCCTGGATACTGTTTTTCGTTCTTTGTGCCACGGCCAATGTCTATATCGCTTTCCAATTGCCGCTTGATGTGTGGGTGAATTTTAAAGTCTTTGGCCTATTAGCCTTAACTTTGATTTTTACCCTTGCCA
This sequence comes from Photobacterium sp. HL06, assembly GCF_059552575.1. Classification (NCBI taxonomy): domain Bacteria; kingdom Pseudomonadati; phylum Pseudomonadota; class Gammaproteobacteria; order Vibrionales; family Vibrionaceae; genus Photobacterium; species Photobacterium sp. HL06. The sequence goes on along the minus strand of NZ_CM183914.1, from coordinate 1,163,081 downwards.
CCGGCGGATATATTTACCACCATATGCCGAAAGAAACCGATTCTGAATAATTGTAAGATCGAACCATGACCACAGAAAATAACATCCCACGCGGACAGCTGCTGCTCCGCACCTTAGCAATGCCTGCAGACACCAATGCCAACGGCGATATTTTTGGTGGCTGGATCATGTCTCAGCTGGATCTGGCCGGTGCCATTCTAGCCAAGGAAATTTCAGGAGGACGTGTTGTCACCGTCTCCGTTGACAGTATTGCCTTTAAAGCGCCTGTCAGTGTTGGCGACGTTGTGTGCTGCTACGGTGAATGTAGCCGTATCGGCAACACATCAATGAGTGTTGCGCTGGAAGTATGGGTGAAACCTGTCGCTATCGATGGTGTTGGTGAACGCTACCGTGTCTGTGAAGCCACCTTTAATTATGTGGCAATCAACAGCGAAGGACGCCCTCGCCCAATACGAAAAGCGTAAACCTGTCCTCACAATTAGCCCTAGCCTCTGGTTGGGGCTTTTTTTTTGCTTTAAGATAGCGCTCAATATCAACAACAAGCCTTTCATTTTTCTAACCGAAACGGCTTGGTTTTATCTATTTCACAGGGAGAATTCAGCGAATGTGGTATGTTATTTTTTCTCAGGATGTTGAAAACAGCTTAGAGCGTCGCCTGAGTGTTCGCGAAAAACATCTTGCCCGTCTGAAAGAGCTACAAGAACAGGGCCGCCTATTGGTTGCAGGCCCAATGCCAGCCATCGATAGCGACAACCCAGGTGAAGCGGGTTTCACTGGCTCAACGGTGATTGCTGAGTTCAACTCGTTAGCCGATGCCAAAGCTTGGGCTGATACCGATCCTTACATCGAAGCTGGTGTGTATGACAATGTCATCGTTAAGCCATTTAAGAAAGTCCTACCCTAATTGGCAAAGGCGCTATACACAGCGATAAACCGAGATTATTTATCTGATGTTTAAAAAAACGTTTGTATGTATCGCATTACTCGCCCTGGCGGGCTGCGCATCTAACCAGGATGATACGGCTAAAGCGTTGGCTAAAAGCCGTGCGTCGCTCATCAACAACAAAGCGCCCTATGACAAGGTCGGTGAATACCAGATCATGAAGGCGCAGGCACGGGAAAAAACGGTCGAAATCACCATCTTGTATGGTGGTGGCGGCAAGATCCCACCTTCGCTTGCAGTTAAAAATGCAGCCGTTAACTACTGCAACAGTGGAGAGCTCAGCCCATTGGTTAGCGAGGGCTTGAACTATAAGATAATGATCATGGATATGCGTGGCCGCACCATGGCAGAGCAGCCGGTACATGCCGATTTCTGCAAAGAATTAGCGAAGTGATTCTTTTCCCGACAACCTATACCGCCGGATCAAACCATCAGGCGGTATTTTTTCATACTCAGTTACGGTCGAACACCAGTACTTTCAGCCCACCCTCAGGCTCAATATCTTTAAATTCCGGCGGGTTTTCCAAGCGCTCGGTAAAGCTTAGCTCTGGTGCCTCTGTCGCCATACCATCAATCAAGAACTGGGATGATACCGAAGGATCATTGACACATGCTACGACCTGACCAGCTTCAGTTAACAAATCAGGCAAGCGGCGCAGGATCTTCTGGTAATCCTTGGTCAGGGCGAAGCTGCCCTTTTGAAACGATGGCGGATCAATAATGATCAAGTCGTAAGGCCCAAGCTTTCGAACTTTCCCCCATGACTTGAAAAGCTCATGGCCAAGAAAGCTCACCTTCTTCAAGTCATGCTTATTCAGGTGGTGGTTATCACGGCCACGGCTCAATGCGGCTTTGGCCATATCCAGGTTCACCACATGCTCAGCCCCGCCTTCGATAGCAGCAACAGAAAAACCGCAGGTATAGGCAAACAGGTTAAGCACCCGCTTACCCTCGGCATTGCGCATGACCCAGTCACGGCCATAGCGCATGTCAAGAAACAAGCCGTTGTTTTGCTTGCGCCCTAAGTCCAGCTTAAAGGTCAGGCCGTTTTCTACCACATCCTGATAGTCACCGCTCTCGCCCCAAAGCACTTCCATCGGTGCTCCCAGACGGTCTCGGTGCTGCAACAATAACGATGTCGCACCACTTTGCTGCCAAACCTCTGTTTCGGTCATAGCAGCCAGAAGTCGGTTCAACTCAATGAGAAACGACTCCGATGGTTCTTTAAATAAAGAAACTAAAACCTGGCCACTCAACCAATCAACAGTGAGCTGCTCTAACCCCTGCCAACAGCGTCCACGGCCATGGAATAAGCGACGAACTTCTGTCGGCGGCGACGTCAGTTCATTGAGCAGGTGTTGTTCTAAGGTAGGTAGCGCACTTGTTTCCATAACTCTACAGTCTTGATCGAAATAAGGGCGCTATTCTAATACCAATACCTCATGCCATTCCACACAATTATCAACAGTAAGGCCCGCCATCCAATGATAGCAACGGACCAAACGGCAGAGGCTTAGGGTTCAGGGTTCAGGGTTCAGGGTTCAGGCAACTAATTTAATTTCTTCATCAGCAATGCGATGACTGGCGAGGACGACATATTCTGCGGTGACACGGACTTGTCTTTGACGTTTTGCGCGGGATTTGATTTTTTGACGATTACGACGAAATGATGCCAGCCCCCAAAATAGAGATTTGTTCTTTTTCTTCTTCTGTCGCATACGTAGCGACGTGGAACGGGTAAGGCGCATTGTAATCCTCAATCTAGGTATTTCCTAGACCAGTATTATATGTGATCTTTATCAATAGTTTAATTGCGATCGCTCAATTAACAGCCTGTTGGCCGAAATTAATCTATGTTTTTACTGACTCTGTGTAAAAAAAGGCCTTTAAGGCCTATTTTGAACGCTCTATTTTAAAAAACATGGTGATTTGATAACCAGTTGTTATTTTTTAAAAGGCAGCTTAGGCCAATCTAGCGTCCATGGTGACTTCCACTCCACCAACGCCTGCCCTACTTCATCGGTTTGCCACAACTCACCCTGTTCAGGCTCACAGGTAAACTGGCGCAGCTCCCCCTGATAGGGAAAACGCAATGCGAATGCATGCAGGTAACCGCGATCAGCCTCCTCGCAACCATAGATCGCATCACCTGTGATCCCGGAGCCGACACTACGCAGTGCAACACGAATTTGGTGGGTCTTGCCGGTATGGGGCTTACACAAGAACAAGCGACGTCCATTCCCACCTGCAGCAGAGAAGAACTGGGTTACTGCCGGGTTTTCTTTGGTCGCCTCCAGTTTCCAGCTACTGCGACGCGATCGGGTCATATCGCCGATCACCACACCCTGTTTTTTCTTGGGCTTTTTCGTCCCGATAGCCAGGTAGAATTTTTCGACTTCGCGGCGGGCAAAATTTGTTGAAAGCTCCGAAGCCGCCTGGCGGTTTCGCCCGAGCAATAATAGGCCGGACGTCATCTTATCAAGGCGATGAATAAGGTACAGTTTCTCATCCCCTGTCTGCTTGGCGATTTCTGTTAGTAACGGCTGCTCGCTGTCGTCTTTATGGACACTCACTCCCGGATGCTTATTGATAACCAAAAAATCAGGATGTTGATAAACCAGAGTAAACATAACCAAAGACCATTGAGCGAGACAGAAAATCGAGACGCGGAGTATATACCGTTTGATATTAATACCAAACGCTATAAACACAAAAGCCGCTCAAATGAGCGGCTTTATCTTTTGTCCAATATAACTTGGGATTACGCGAAGAATACCCACAGCATCATCAGCGGACACACAACACGTACATACCAAGGCCAGATTTTCCAAAATAGGCCTTGCTCAAGCTCAGGGTAACCTTCTTTGATTTCCTGTAGTACCTTGTCACGCTTCCATACCCAACCCACAAGCAGGGCAAACAGCATGCCTAGGATTGGCTGGGCATACTCAGTGGTAATCGAAATCACCAAACCAAACATATCGCCAAAGTTGAACACGATAATGCCAGAGAACAGCGTGATCAGGCCGCCAATCCACCATACCGCCACTTTTCGATCTTGGTTAAGCTCTTCGGTTGCACAGGCAACCGGTACTTCAAGCATCGAGATAGAAGAGGTCAGTGCCGCAATCACCATCAAGACAAAGAAAAGTACGCCAATAAACAAACCAGCAGACCCCATGGTATCGAACATTGCAGGCAATACACTGAACACTAGGGTATCTGATGACAGCAGTGCACCGCTATCACTGTAGATTTCAACACCATTGTGCTGGGCCACGAACATCGCTGGCAGAATTAACAGGCCAGCAATAAAGGCAACAGAGGTATCCAACAACGCAACCTGAGCTGCCGTTTTCGGTAGGTTCACATCTTTCTTAATGTATGAACCATAAACCATCATTGAACAAACACCCAGCGACAACGAGAAGAATGCCTGGCCCATTGCGCTCACCACCAAATCAGGGCTGATGCGGGAAAAGTCCGGAACCAGATACATTTTCAGTCCATCGATAGCTCCTTCCTGAGTCAGGATGTAGGCCACCATTACCACGAACAATACCAGTAGCACCGGCATCAGGCGGGTCGACCAGCGCTCGATACCATTTGCCACCCCGTTTCGTACCACCAGGATAGTCAGCACCATGAAGAACACCATGAGTACTAAGTTACGGGACGAGCTGAAAGACTCTAGCCAGTTTGCTGCCGACACCAATCCAATTGCCTCAAGGATCGGACCAACGAGAAAACCAAACAACCAACCTGCCACTATCGCATAGAAGCTGAGGATCATTGACACGGCGATCATGCCGGCCACACCGAGCAGCGTTGCAACTCCACGTTGCTGAGGCCAAACGGAACGGAGCGACTTAATTGGGTTCGCGTTGCCATATCGGCCAATCGTCAACTCCGCAACCAGTAATGGGTACGCCAGCGCAAACACCATTAGTAGGTAAACAAAAAGAAACACAGCACCGCCGTTGCTAGCTGCCTGCGTCGGGAAGCCCCAAATGTTCCCTAAACCAACAGCGGAACCCGCTGCCGCCAAAATAAAACCTATCCGTGAGCTGAACTGCGCTCTTGATCCACTTGCCATACTACATCTCTACACTAGTTGATGATGATACCAATCGGGATAAGTATCTGAACACTTACTTATCCCGATTGGTATTGTGCTGCTATTTCCATGTGTTTATTTCAGGTGTAAAGTTTTGTGTACAATTTAAGAAGTATCAATCACACCGTCAATATTGGCAAGTAAAACAGTTTGCGAATAGAATGTGAAGCCCGCGATTCTATTTTTTGATCTATCACTAGCATTTCTCCCAAAAACACGCTTTTCTGCACATAAATTAGTCAATTTATGTTGATTTGTTTCGTTTCTGTTAAAAGTATTGGCAGAAGTTACTATCGACAAGATAACGTTGGTATTCCGGTCATTTCAATGCAGAATAGAAGGTATATAACTCTTTCTATAAACAGATAAGCCATTCACATGGAACAGTTTTATCAAGTACTCACTTGGGTCGGTGTCTTCTTCTACTGGCTGATCATTGCGGGTGTAACGATGCGCGTTGTATTTAAACGTCGCGTTGTCGGTGTGTCACTGGCCTGGCTGATGATTATTTACATCATCCCGATTGGTGGCGTTTTTGCTTATCTGTTATTTGGCGAGCTCAACCTAGGCAAAAAGCGCGCAGAACGGGCTCGAGAAATGTTTCAGCCATTTGCCGACTGGTTCCAGTGCTTGAATGACTGCCCCGGCCACCAACCGCAGCACATGAGCCACCATGCCCGTCCTATCAGTGATTTATGTGAAAACCGCCTGGGTATCCCAGCGCTTTGTGGCAATACGCTCTCTTTACAGGACTCCCCCCATAAAATCCTTCGCTCCATCATTGAAGATATTCAGCATGCACAGCACACTATTCACCTCGAGTTTTATATCTGGCACCCGGGAGGCCTCGCCGATGAGGTAGCCACAGCCCTGATCATGGCTGCAAAACGTGGGGTTGCTGTCAAAGTCTTGCTGGACGCTGCTGGCAGTATGCGTTTCTTCCGCTCCTATTGGCCAAGGTTAATGCGTCATGCCGGTATCGAGGTGACAGAAGCGCTGGCCGTGTCGCCTTTTCGTATGTTCCTGCGACGCCTTGACCTACGCCAGCACCGTAAAATTGCGGTGATCGATAACAATATCGCCTATACCGGCTCAATGAACCTGGTCGATCCAGAGTTTTTCAAAACAGATGCGGGAGTGGGCCAATGGATCGATGTGATGGTACGGGTGACAGGCCCGACGGTGGCAGTACTTAACTGTATCCAGGCCTGGGACTGGGAGGTAGAAACAGGGGAGCGATATTTGCCCCAGCTACCAGCATGCCAAGTGGCCTCTCCTGCTGACAGCTCTGATATGATTCAGGTGGTCCCATCCGGCCCTGGCATGCCCGATGAGATCATTCATCAAGTACTGCTGCTGAGTATTTACCAGGCACAAAAGAGCGTGGTTATCACCACACCTTACTTCGTGCCGAGCGAAAACCTGCTCCATGCACTGGAAAGTGCTGCCGAGCGTGGTGTTAGCGTCCATATTGTTATTCCCGATAAAAATGACTCAATTATGGTTGAATGGGCTAGCCGCTCTTTCTTTACCGAACTATTAACGGCCGGGGTTAAGATCCACCGTTTCCATGGCGGACTGCTCCATACCAAATCCGTCGTTATCGATAATAACCACTGCCTCATTGGTACCGTTAACCTCGATATGCGCAGTTTATGGCTCAACTTTGAAGTCACGCTGGCAGTGGATAACCCTGAATTTACCCAGCAGCTCAGCTGGCTACAGCAGGAATATATCAATGACTCAGTTCATATCGTTCTCAAAGAATGGGAGAAGCGTCCTGTTACCAACAAACTGATAGAGCAGTTTTTTTATATGTTCAGTCCATTGCTATAAATATACCCAAGCTACCTCAAGATGCTCGTTTCAGCGAGAATTACTTGGCTGCTAGGCTAGGCACCGATTTGAAAATCTAGTGGCTCTAAATTAATAATCGGTAACAACGCATAACAGCCAAGTAAACTCGCCCTTTGGGAGTGAGCCAGCGAACCCATTTCTGTGTCAAATAACGTTGAAAGGGATTGCCATTCCTACCGTTATTTCCCTTGAACTGAGCACGCTGGTCTCACTCTGAATCCTGCATCTTGAGGTAGCTTGGGTATAGAATCTATTAGGAACTTGTATCAGAGTTTAACTATTTTGTTGCCAGCCAAACACATTTATTAATAAATCCATTACTTATAAGATAGCGATACAAATCAATACATAATTTCATTTCATCAACCATGAACAATAAGCTAGATTAATTCTATAGATTTATTTTATAGATACTAAAGTTTATTCTTATTAAACAATGCAATAGGATATATTTCACTTTGACATATACCTTTAAAGGATTTAGCTTATGCGAAAAGCTCACTAAACCAGCTTTAGACCAAGGCAATAATTGTCAAAATCAATACATAGAAGTACAAATATTATAATCTTGTATTTGAAGAGAAGTGGCAAATGAAGATCCAGCTTGAAAACATTAACTCTTTCATCGCAGCGGCTGAGACAGGCTCTTTCAGTGCTGCCGGAAGAAAAACCAATAAAACCCAAGCCGCTATTAGCCAGTCAATACAGAACCTTGAAATTGACTTAGGCTATCCGCTATTTGACCGCTCAAGAAAATATCCGACATTAACTCATAAAGGTGAACGCGTATATAAAAACGCCAAAACCATGATCAACCAGTATGATATTTTCATTGAAAGATCCACAGCATTATTCTCAACAACTGACACACAGATTAACATTGGGATTGATCCGCTTATTTGTGGTCCTCACATTCAAGACTTGCTATTACAATTTTCAGAGCAGTTTCCAACGATTGAAATTAAACTTAAACAGCAAAATAGTCAGTCATTAAAAGAGCAGCTAAAAAATAAACAGCTGGATATGGTGCTTGGCCTGTTTCCCCTGAATGAGAAAAAAGGGTTTGATTTCACAACAGCCTTTCACATCAACACATTATGGGTTGCTTCACCTGAATTTATCAATACACATGGCTCGACACTCACATTTACCGACTTTTGCAATACCAAGCTCCTACTGCCATGTTCAGACCTACACCAAATGGGCCTAGATGAAATTGAGACCGCTTCCCATTGTTGGAACATTGAAGATCTCAATACCTTGCTGCATTTATGTAAAAGGGGGATCGGTGTCACTCTCCTACCAAACTTTGTCGTAAAGAAAGATCTCGAACAAGGCAACCTGCAACGCATTACGCTGTCATTTAACAATACAGAGCAAGAAAGCTGGAAAGCCTCTCTGCTGTGGTCCCAGCATTCTGAGTTCAGCATGCCATTGCAGTGGCTCCACACCCAGTTTATCAATTCTAACCCGAACTAATATACCCAAGTGACCTCAAGATGCAGGATTCAGAGTGAGTTCAGCGTGTTCAATTCAAGGAAAATGAGAGAAGGAATGGCATTCCCTTTTGAACTCATTTGACACCGAAGTGGGCGCGCTGACTCACTCCCAAAGCTCTGATCCTTATGGCTTTGGGTACATACCCCACTCAATAACGTGTTCACACGGCCCGGGTTCATAAATCTCCCCCTTCACACAACATGGTCTGCTAATTGCTGTTATTAACCTAAAGCCCCCCATCGAGAGCAGCCATGAAAAATATCCATTTTCTCATCATTCCTCTAGCTTTTATTAGCTTACCTGCCGTTTCTGATATCCAGCTAGCCTTTGGTGTCTATACATCAGACAAGGCAACAACCATAGTTAAACAGTTTCGCCCTGTTCTTAATGCCCTCGAGAGCAAAATGACAACGAAACTGGGAGAGCCGGTGCAAATTAGGATGCAAATTTCAAAAAACTATCAACAGGGGCTTACCAACCTTGTCGAGGGCCATGTTGATTTCTCTCGTTTTGGGCCAAGTTCTTATGTATTGGCTAAACAGCAGAACCCAGGTATTAAAATCCTGGCGATTGAAAATAAAAATGGCGGGAAGATTTTTAACGGCGTGATCTGCGTACACCAAAATAGCAATATTCAATCTGCAAAAGACTTAGCCGGAAAATCGTTTGCATTTGGCGACGAAAACTCAACCATTGGCCGTTACTTGTCACAAAGCTATCTTGCCGACCAAAACATTACCGCTCAAAGCTTAGATTCATTCGGGTACTTAGGACGCCACGACAAAGTGGGAGCCGCTGTGGCATCAGAGCTATATGATGCCGGCGCTTTGAAAGAAAGCACCTACAAAAAATTAGTCAACAAAGGAGCGCCACTTCGAGTCATTGCCAGCTTCGAAAATGTCACCAAGCCGTGGATCGCCAGTGCTTCGCTACAACCCAAGATAGTTACAGGCCTGACTGAGAGCTTAATTGAACTAACGGATCAAAAGGCGTTAAAAGCAATCAGAAAAGATGGATTCCTGCCTGGCTCCGATAGCGACTATGAAAGGATCCGTGTCGCAATGGCCGATAACCGTTTCTTATCTAAATAGGTACCCTCTATGGCTGCTTATACTAAGTCACTCCCCCTATGGCTGAAATATGCCTCCATGATCACACTGATTACATTAGTGCTCAGTTTTAGTGCTGGGGAAATAGTCAGAGTCTTCGAGAAAAACTATCTTGAGGAGAAGGTAAACAAGCAGCTACAGAGCTACTTTCAGGCATTATCATCGACAGCCCTTGAAGATGTTTTGACAGAAGATATTCCACACCTCGAAACGATACTAGAGCAGGCAACATCACATAGCCCCGATCTCATCTACGTACTAATCTCTAATGAAACAGGAAAACAATTGGCAAGCTCAGGGCAGGCCCCCACTGCTGATGATAAATTAATCGCACAATACCATCGTACCATTTCTTTTGAGGGTGAAATCTTTGGCTCTATGACCCTTGCCCTCAGCACAGAAAACCTCTTGAATGAAATCAATCACCATGTCGATCAAATACGTTATTTATCAGCCGCCTCTTTACTGTTACTTGGCTTGTTCAGCTATTTCCTAACACAATCTTTGCTCCTTTCACCGCTCACGAAAATAAACAGAAAACTATTGTCTATCAATGAGTTTACTCACCTCTCCAAACCAGAACCTCAGTACCTGTCAGAATTAGAGCGGCTCAATAGATCGGTCAACATGCTACAAGAAGTCTTGCAGGCACAGAAAGAAAAAGAACAACAATTAGAAACAGCTAAAAAGCATGCTGAAGAAGCCAATAAGAGCAAAACAGAATTCATTGCCACCATGAGCCATGAAGTCCGAACGCCAATGAATGTCATTTTAGGCTCACTTGATATTTTAAAAGATGAGGCTCTTTCAAGCGCAGCCAACCAGTTAACTGATACAGCACAAAATGCGGCAAAACTATTGCTAAGCCAACTTAACGATATACTGGATTACTCTAAACTGGATTCAAATAAAGTAACGCTCGCTCAAGACTCCTTTTCACCTGTTATGACGGCAGAAAAAGTCATTGCCATATTCTCTGCACAAGCGAAAAAAAAGAAAATCGCCCTGACCTTTCATTCTGACTTCCCCCGCCGAACACAATTAATAGGCGACGAAGGAAAAATCTCACAAGTATTAACAAACTTGCTAGGTAATGCCGTTAAGTTTACAGAAAATGGCGCTATTTCTCTCACTCTGACTAGCGAAAAAAATCATGACACCACTAATATTACTTTCACCTTACAAGACAGTGGGATCGGTATTGCAAAAGATAAAATCAACACGATCCTTGAACCATTTGTACAGAGTGATCCATCATTTTCAAGACGTTATGGCGGGGCGGGAATGGGGCTTGCCATCAGCAACAAACTACTTGCCATCATGGAAGGAAAATTAAATATAGAAAGCACGTTAGGCAAAGGATCGGTATTTTCGTTTCAGTTGGGACTCAAGGCTAGCAGCCTCCACCAGGAGTATGATGCCCAAGCCACCATTTCCCCTACTGCGCAACAACAGGCATTACCCATATTATTGGTCGAAGATAGTCCTTCAAATCAGCTAATTGCCAAGACGATGCTTGCTAAATATGGTTTTCAAGTTAATACCGCTAACAATGGCCTTGAAGCGGTTCAGGCTATTAGGAAAAATAAATTTTCACTGGTCTTGATGGACTTGCAAATGCCAGAAATGAATGGGCTTGATGCATGCTGCGAAATACGAAAATTTGCTAATGCCAATAAGCATGTGCCAATCGTCGCCATGACAGCCAATGTCAGCGACACAGACAGGCAGCAATGCCTGTCTGTGGGTATGGATGATTTTCTCACCAAGCCAATAAACAAAAACAAGATGCTTCGGGTTATCTGTTACTGGCTAGGACGCAGCCATCAGGATATCAGCACATATCGCCACTGCTCCTGAGCCGCTGGCAACAGCTTAGCTAACTTGCGATCTTTTTCTTCAGCAGATCCAGCACAAGCCTGCTGTCAGCATCACGGATTGTCGGCAGCTGGAAACGCGCTGAGCGGGTATCAGACAAACTGATAACACCGGAGATCAAAGTCTCTTCCATACCAGCTTCTGCAATACAGTTACCAAAGGCATCCATAATGCGCGAGCCGCCCCAGAACTGGTTATTTCCCTCACGGGCACAGCTATTCGCCATCAGTAAAGGCACGCCATAGGTCATCGATATAAAATCAGTATTTGTCTTCCAGCCCTGAGGGTTGGAAAACTCATCTGAGACAATATCGGCGGCTGAGTTTACCGGTGCTAGCATCAAAGCCGGTTTATCCAGCATCGCCAGATGCGGCAGTGCCGGGTTCCACAAATCAGCACAAATCAGGGTATGAGTCAGCCAGCCTTTGAAGGGTTGGCATGGCACCAAATCCTGTCCTTTGGTATACCATTTTGCTTCTTCCAATCCGCCGTAATTAGGTAGGTTTAGCTTGCGGTGCAGGTGGATCAGCTCGCCGTTCTTCACCATGCCTTGGGCGTTATAAAATTCACCTGCTGCCGCTTCCTCGATAAAGCCAAAACAGACCGCCATCTCACCAGCGGCTTCCGCAAGTTCACCCAGTAAGCCTGCATCGACAGACATTGCCACCTCCAGCGTTTTCTCCTGCAGGCTATAACCAGTTAGCGAGAGCTCTGGAAACAACAGCAACTCAATCCCTTCGGCACGGGCTGTTTCAATATAAACTAAGTGTTTTTCTAGGTTGGCCGCAACATTACCCAGTACCGGTGCGATCTGGGCTATACCGACTTTCAGTTCATTTTTCATTATTACATCTTCGCCAATATAAAAAGGCCAACACCCTCGGTGTTGGCCTTTCCTTGCCAAAACATGCATTCCAAGCGATGACTCTCCGCTTGAATTACAGCATGTCGTTTTCTTTTAGGAAGCCCTGTGCCACACGCTCAATCGAGATACCCTCGACATCGACATTCGCATTCAGAGTCGCCATCACCTCGTCATTCATCAGCTTGCCTAGTGCATTGAGCTGATTGGCCAACTGCGGGTTGGCAGCCAGCGTATCCTGGCGCACGACAGGTGTCAGCGCATAGTTCGGGAAATGCTGGCGGTCATCTTCTAAGACATAGAAGTCAAACGCTTTCACCCGGCCATCAGTAGCAAACACCATCGAGATATCAACCACTTCCTGCGCCAAAGCCTGGTACACCAAACCTGAGTTCATCTTTTTCAGGTTGCGGCGAGGTAGCTCAAAATGATAAGCCGCCAACAGTGACTTAAGGCCATCTGCACGGGCGGAAAACTCGATGTTGCTTGCCAGCAGTGCATCTTTGCCATCGTCACTCTGGAGCCAGGCCATCATATCACTGATGGTTTTCAGGCCTTTCTCCTCGGCAAAACCTTTGCGCATTGCCAATGCATAGGTGTTATTTGCTTTCGATGGTGTTAGCCAAATCAAGCCTTTCTTGGCATCAAGGGCCTTAACCCGGGTGTAGGTTTCTTCCGGGCTGAGCTTTTCGGTAACCTTGTTGTAGGTGATAAGACCAGTACCGGTATATTCCCAATACAGATCGATCTGGCCGTTTTCCTGCGCGGTACGCAGTACCGTAGAGCCCATACCATCACGCTGATCGACGTCATAGCCTAACCCCTGCAGGTATTGGGCCGTCATCGACGACATGATCAACTGTTCGGTAAAGCCCTTGCCTCCAACCACCAGCTTGGCGGCTACAGCCGCCTGGGATAAAGCCAGCACCGCAACAGCAGCCATAATACGTATCAGTAACGTCATCTCTCAGACTCCTTAGTTACGGTTCGGGTTGACACCCTGGCTGACAATCAAAAAAGTCAGCATACCAAGCAAAATATCAGCAATCAGTGCCAGTACTGCCGTCGGGATCGCCCCGGCCAGCATCATTGGGGTATCGTACAAATCGATACCGGCGAAAATCAGCTCACCGAGGCCGGTACCACCAATCTGAAATGCCAGCGGGACGGTACCAATGTTGATTGCAATAGCGGTGCGGATCCCCGCCATGATCACATACATGGCATTAGGCAGTTCAACTTTCATTAGCTGTTGCCATGGCGTCAGGCCAATACCGGTAGCCGCTTCCTTGAGGTGAGCAGGCACCGACACTAACCCGGTATAGGTGTTGCGCAGGATCGGCAGGACAGAAGCAATCGCCAATGCAAAAATTGCCGGCTTATCGCCAATACCCAAAAAGCTCATGGCCAATGCCAGCACAGCCAAAGTAGGAACTGTTGTGCCGATGTTGAAGATTTGCATAAAGAAATCTGCATAACGCCGGCAGGAAGGACGGCTCAGCAACACCCCGAGAGGCATACCAATTAGCACCGCAATCGAACCTGAAATCAGGGTCAACTTCATGTGGTGGCCCGACAGGTACACGATTTCGTCCCAGTAATAGATAAACTGCTCGACAAAACCCGACGATTGCGCCCAGATCCCTACCATAAACACCATGAAGAACATCAGTGCACTGATGTAGGGGCTCAGATTAATCGACTTCATCGCTTACCCCTTGGTACGGAAACTGGCTCCCAGGTGGTGAGTAATACCACGCTGTGAAATTTCGCCACATAAGCGGCCCTGTTCGTCAACCACTGCCAGCCAGCTGATATCATGGGCAAACATCTTGGAGACAACCGCACGTAGATCCTGCTCTTGCTTCATCAGAATAGGCAGGCCTTCAAAATGATCGCTACACAGCCCTCGCTGGCTCATCGCCACCGATTTGTTGATCACACCAACAGGCTGAGCTTGCTTGTTAACCATGACTATCATGCCGTGGCCGTATTCTTCCATCAGGTGGTTGGCTTTTTCCAGCGTATCTTCAGGCGCCACAGTAGGAACCTGGCGCTCCATCACTTCACCCGCGGTTGAAAGCTGCAGGCGTTTCAGCGTACGGTCAGTACCGACAAAATCGGCAACAAAATCGGTCGCAGGGTGGGCAAGCAGCTGATCAGGGCTTGAATATTGCTCAAGCTGACCATCACGGAAAATAGCGACTTTATTTGCCATTTTCACTGCCTCATCAATATCGTGAGAGACAAACATGATGGTTTTCTGCAGTTCTTTGTTCATCTTCAGGAACTCTTCCTGAATGACTTCACGGTTGATTGGGTCAATCGCACCAAACGGTTCATCCATCAGAAGTACAGGGGCATCTGCTGCAAGCGCTCGTACAACACCGACGCGCTGCTGCTGGCCGCCAGAGAGCTCGTTCGGGTAACGTTTCATAAAGGCATTCGGGTCTAGGGCCACCATGTCCAGCAACTCTTTGGCACGGTTGGTACAACGCTTTTGATCCCAACCCATCAGCTTCGGGATCAAGGCAATGTTTTCCTCGATAGTCATGTTCGGAAACAGGCCAATCTGCTGGATCACATAACCGATATTACGGCGCAGGGTGACCGTATCAATCCCTGTCGTGTCTTCGCCATTAATAAATACTTTGCCAGAAGTCGGTATCACCAGACGGTTGATCATTTTTAGTGTCGTCGTTTTACCGCAACCAGATGGGCCCAGTAATACACAAATCTCGCCCGTTGGGACTTCCATGTTGATATGGTCGGCAGCCGTCACCACGCCCTGTGGTGTTTCAAAAATTTTTGTCAGGTTTTCAAGTTGGATCATGAAAACACCCTCTTAAATCGTAAAACGTTAGCCGTGCACCACGACACCCTTTGGTGTGAATTTCTTCTGGATCATCGCAAGGATAGTGTCGGCAACAATAGCCAGTAAACTCACCGCCACAGCACCCACAATGAGCTGGCGAGGATCGGACTGGCTGATCCCCCTTGCTATAAAGGATCCCAGGCCACCGGCACCGATGTAGGTGGCAATCGCCATCACACCAATGTTCATCACCACAGCAGTACGTACACCTGCCATGATCACGGGGATCGCCAACGGAATTTCAACCAGACGCAGGCGCTGCATACTGGTCAGGCCGATACCTTGGGCCGCTTCACGCAGCGCCGGGTCGACGTTGTTAATCGCGGTATAGGTGTTTCGGATAATAGGCAGTTGAGAATACAGCAACACTGCTATCACCGCGGGTAAGTAGCCAATACCCTGGCCAATAATCGACAGCACCGGGATCATAATCCCAAACAGCGCGATCGACGGAATCGTAATAATGATGGACGCAACATACAGCACAATATTGGCTGCACGCTGATTCTGGGTAATCGCAATGCCTAGTGGGACGCCCGTCAAAATCGCCAGGCTTACAGCCAGGCTGACCAATGACAGGTGTTCAGCAGTCCGAGACACAATGATTTCCCAGTTGTCCAGAATGAAATTGAAGATTTCCAATTTGCACCTCTGGATTACAAGGTTGAACACAGATTGTTTTCAGGTCGCGCATATGAGCGCTTAGATACAACCAAGGGTTATATAGACAGGGAAGCTCCCTGGCAGAGATGGCGTTGAGCCACGAGCATCATTCAGCTCAGAAATCAATCCGGCGAATGAAAAATGAGGGGGGATTCTAGTGAGTTGGCAGATCGAGCTCAAGCTCTTTCAACTTTTTGTTTGATCCATACTCTTCCATTGATTGGAAAATGAACGATTTTGTCAAAAAATCGATTACATCTGAAAAAGTTCAGTTAGAATGTCAAAATACTGACGAGGTTGATCACACTATGACATTCACACTGTTTATAGAATCCCGGCTACAATATACAAAAACATGTACTTGAAGTACGGATTTACTTCCGGGCATGGACAAGAGCCGTGTTTCGCCCGTCAGTATTGCATTTATCGATAACAACCATGAGGTTTCAGGATGTCCATTAGGTTGTCAAAGACTGTATTTTGCTTTCTATTAATTACGCTATGGATTGCTATTTCACCGCCAACGCTGGCCTACGAAACGACACTTACCCTTGAAGGCCAAGACACGTCAGGACAGCACGTCACCGTTACACTGACCCGCTCTCAAATTGAACAACTTCCGCAAACTAGCCTTACTACCCACCTTCCCTGGATCAATGGCCAGTCAGAATTCAAAGGAGTAAAACTTACAACCCTACTTGAAACCTACCAGCTCAAGCCTTCACAAATCATGATGAGTGCCCTCAATGACTACTCAGCTTCCGTCAGCTGGCAACACATCGAGAAATACGAACCGATCATTGCTATCCGGAAAGACAACCAACATTTAAGAATCCGTGATTACGGCCCCTACTGGCTCGTTTTTTCTATCGACCAATACCCTGAACTTAGCCAGAGGAAGCACCTGGCCAAAATGGTCTGGCAACTGGAAACTATCAGAGCGGAATAACCTATGGTCCGAAACAATGTGATAGCGGCAAAAAAGAAATGGATAAAGCTGATGTTATACATCATCACTCCATTGTTAATAATCACTACCTTGGTTGCTGTCAACCATTTGAAAAGCAACTCGGAAGTTGTATCCAAAACTCAAAACGAAGCTATTTGGTTTGTCCTCCAGCTGACGAAAGAATATTCCGAGTTTATCTATCAGCTGCAAAACTACCAATTTGGCAAAAGCGACCATGACGAAATGATGGTCCAATTCGAAATACTCTGGAGCCGCTATAACACTATCGTAGACAACAGCATGATTATGCATCTTGATCATTTCAATGGTGCTCTGGAAAAGATCAATTCACATTTTGAACAGCTTCAGTCCCAGGAGCCTCGGCTACTTGATCTGCCCTCTAGCCATGAAACTCAGGCCTTGCTACAACTATTCAGAGCTGACTATGAAGAACTGATCGTCTTTCTCAACTATAAGTTCCGGCTTGCTAGCGGAGATTTGGAAGATAGGATCAGGGCGATTTCTGAAGTCGAAACAGTTATTCGCTACCTGCTGATCACTACCCTGCTCATGGGAGCCCTGATGGCGTATTTATTACTCAGGGAGTCACGGTCTCACCATAATCTGGCAATTAAAGACTCTTTAACCGGTATCTACAACCGCTTGTGGCTTAACCAAAAATTGCATGACTTAGAACAACTGAACTCTACATTCAGCTTTTACCTTATTGATTTAGATGGCTTTAAGCGGATCAATGATACATTAGGCCATCACGCCGGTGATGAGTTACTGATAGAGGTCGCCCGCCGACTTTCCGGTTTAGATTGCAACAACTATTATGCGGCTAGAATGGGTGGTGACGAGTTCGCGATTATTGAGCTTTGCCAACCAACTGGCGACAGTGGGTCGTGTATCAGCAAGCAGCTCACAGGGATCTTTAACAAACCAGCGATGTTTGCAGGGGCATTTCATTCAATTTCCGCCAGTATTGGTGTGAGTCAATTTCCGAAAGGCGCCAAGTCAATCTCTGACGTTCTCAAGCAGGCAGATTTCGCTATGTATGAAGTCAAGCAGCAAGGGAAGGATGGCCTGCTACATTACCAGTCACTTTCTTCATTGCCAGATGGCCAGCGTGTCATAGACCGAAAGCAGCAAGTAAAAAAAGTCACCTAACAAAAAAGCGGTCAAATGACCGCTTTTTTAATACTGCGAGTTCAACTCGCTGCTAACAGTAACTCTTACATTGCTGCCGCGTAGATACCTGAAATTTCTTCATGAGTTGCTTGTTTCGGGTTAGTGAAGCCACAAGCATCTTTCAGTGCGTTATCAGCAAGAATTGAAATATCTTCATCCTTCGCGCCTAGCTCTTTAAGACCAGCAGGGATACCAACATCTTTAGATAGTACCTGAATCGCTTCCAGTGCTGCTTCTGCACCCTGCTCAGCCGTCATGCCTTCTACGTTAACACCCATTGCTTTTGCAACATCTAGCAGACGCTCAGGACAAACCTGCGCGTTGTAGCGCTGAACATGTGGTAGCAATACTGCGTTACATACGCCGTGTGGTAGATCGTAGAAACCACCTAGCTGGTGCGCCATTGCGTGCACGTAGCCTAGAGAGGCATTGTTAAATGCCATACCTGCCATGAACTGGGCATATGCCATTTGCTCACGCGCTTCTAGGTTCTGGCCATCTTCTACTGCAGTGCGTAGGTGCGCCTGGATCAGTTCGATTGCCTTGATAGCAACAGCATCGGTAATTGGTGTTGCTGCGATTGAAACGTACGCTTCGATAGCGTGAGTCAGTGCATCCATACCTGTAGCAGCTGTTAGCGATGCAGGCTTAGCAAGCATTAGCTTAGGGTCGTTAACAGACATTAGTGGTGTTGTGTTCTTATCAACAATCGCCATCTTGATGTGACGCGCTTCATCAGTAATGATGCAGAAACGGGTCATTTCAGAAGCAGTACCTGCCGTTGTGTTAATTGCAATTAGTGGCAACTGAGGCTTAGCAGACTGGTCAACACCTTCGTAGTCACCAATCTTACCGCCGTTAGCGGCAACAAGTGCGATACCTTTTGCACAGTCGTGTGGTGAACCGCCACCTAGAGAGATAACAAAGTCACACTCGTTAGCTTTTAGCAGTTCAAGGCCCGCTTCAACGTTACCGATTGTAGGGTTTGGTTGTGTACCATCGAAAACAACAGATTCAACGTCACGCTCAGCAAGTAGATCGGCTACCTGCTTCACCATACCGATTTGGCTTAGGATTTTATCAGTAACGATCAGCGCTTTTTTAAAGCCTTGTGCTTTTACCGCATCTGCCGCTTCAGTTAGGCAGCCTGCACCCATTAGGTTTACTGTTGGGATAAAAAATGCACTACTCATGTTGATTCTCCATAATTATCAAATACTAATTACTTTAACCGGCTAGACTACCCAATTTGCAATGGGTTAACCCGTTACCTGTAATGAGTATCTTGAATACCCCGTTTGGGCTAGGTGCTAATATCTAACACTGTCAAAATGTGCAACAATTTGATCTCGGACAAGTTATGAAACGCACTAACACATTCACGTTGTATTTTTTGAATTTGATCACCTTTTCTCTATAAAATACTGCCTTATTGTTTATTGACAGAAACATTATCTTTCATATCGTCATATATTGGGGTGAAAAAATGGGAAGCAACGCACAAAAAAAAGCGCCGAACAATGTCAGCGCTTTCATTAGTGTTTCATATATCAATCAGTCTTATTGAAGGATCCAGGCATCTTGCCATGCCGAACCAAATCCTGGTTCGTAGTGGATCGCTGAGTTGATATTGCACCAGCCACCTTCAGGGTAAGGACGGCACTGGTAAGTATTGCCATCTCGGCCTAGAACGATTGTCTCGCCTGGTACATACTGGCCAATACCATCGGGATAAACATAGTCGTAATCACCAGAGCCGGATTGCTCTTTGATAGTGATAGATTTCGATTCAATCAATTTAGGCTGAGCATCTTGCTCTGCCGCATAGATTTCAACTGTAAAATCACCGGTATAAGGTGAGAACATTGTCACCGCAATTTGGCTATTATCAACAACACCACTGCCATAGGCAGCCTGTTCGCCCGCACTATCAACCAGCTTCATGTCGATCCGGTAACGCCCTTCAGAATGAACTTCTGCTTCGATAACAGCCAAGCCTTCACTATTCTGGGTATACTCAGATTTCAGCCCTCCCACAACAATTGGCTCTGGCTCAATCACATCGCCATCACGCACATCTAGCGCATAGCTATAATTGGCGTTGGCCACAAACACCTTGTTGGCATACAGATCACTTGGGGCATATACGATCTCACCAGAAGCTTGTTCAATACCAACCTGTACTATCGCACTGTGCTTTTGATTCACTTGTTGTGCCAGCTCATAAGACCAGGCATTGACATCTTGGTTGGCTGCTGTAACCAACAGCTTTTCAGACACGAGCTCTTGGTTGCCCTGCGCAGAGAAAATACGGAACCAGATGTTATCACCCTCCTCAGCAGTCACACCCGGTTTAACAAATGCCCCAAGAGGTGACCACTCTGGCAATGGAGCATCACCGTCAAACTTAATGTCACTACAGTTATAGAAGCCTTCGCCGGCAGGATCATCACGCTGCCACCGGGTAACGAGTGTCGCCTCACCTGCCCGGCCAGCTGGCAAAGTG
Source organism: Photobacterium sp. HL06 (assembly GCF_059552575.1). Classification (NCBI taxonomy): domain Bacteria; kingdom Pseudomonadati; phylum Pseudomonadota; class Gammaproteobacteria; order Vibrionales; family Vibrionaceae; genus Photobacterium; species Photobacterium sp. HL06. The sequence goes on along the minus strand of NZ_CM183914.1, from coordinate 1,142,628 downwards.
ACATCCATGTAATAGTAGTTACCACCATCAACATTGATCTTTTCTATGTTGCCAAATTCCTGGATCAACTCAAGATCATCCCAATCCAAGCGGCTATGTGCCGCGTTATAGCCCGGTTTAGTCAGGTATATTTGCCAATGGCTCGGATTATGAGGTGCCGTCGCGCGGTACTTCAAGGTAAAGGTTTCACCTGCCTGCATGTCTGTTCGCTGCCAATGTTGAGAGGCAACACTCATACCGCTTTTTCGCTCATCGCCACCAGAACAAATCAGGCCATCCTTAACAGCCGCCTTTACCGCATCCATATTGGTGTAGTCTTTCACCAAAGTGGCAAACTCATTGACCTGAACGACAGGATAGGTGCCTGATTCTTGAAATGAAGCCCGGCAGGCTTCGTTTGGGATTTGTGAACCATCTGATGCTCCCCAGTGACCGCCATCTTCCTGGCAAATCACCTGACGCGCTTTTGGAAAGTCAGCCCAGCCATGAGCACTCGCGTGAATTGGGATTAATGCAGCCAGCACAGAGCTTGCTGCAAAGGAAAGAGTCATTATTTTTTTCATTTTATTAGCTTCCAATTGAATGTATGGGAAGCCAGCTATTTGGAGGCAAACTTACTACTGCTTTTTATTCCTACCAGGTAACTCCGCTGCCATATAAATAACAAACACATCCGATGAGATCACTATTTCTTTAGGCCGGTAGTTTTGCGTCAGATCTTTTCAGAACCTTTGCCTTTAGCTGACAGGGTATTTATAGGCATAACGTTTCAGTTATCAAAAACTGTAATTAAATAATGGAATCATCGTCCCAATACTATTTAATTTTTATTAGTGAAAAATCACCTTTATAACTCAAAAGGATACCACACAGGCAACTTATTGAAATATCAGATGACCCGCTTAGCTATTATTACCCATTAGTTCATTCCCGCAACCAATAGGTAATGGCTAACCAAGAGCAATAATGTATGTTTCAATACTAACAATAACCACTAATACTAAAACCATTAGCTTCCAAAAGCGTAGTGGATTACGTTGGATTAATGGCGATTCTTTCAACTCACTGAGTATTTTTTGGTTAGGTGTCGATAGATCCTGAATAAACTCAGATATCACCTGGTAGCGGATCTTTGGTGAAGGGTGGCATACTTTTTTTAATACCAAATCCAGCCAGGCAGGTAAGTCAGGTCTAAACTGAATAGCTGAAATATAATCGTAATGCCGAGTCTTTTGTCTATCAAACACCTGTGAACATTGAGCCTTGTACGGAATATCCCCTGTCAGCATTTCATAAACAATAACCCCAACCGAAAACAAATCTGAATAAGCCGTTGCTTTTTCACCAGCCAGGTATTCAGGTGCAATATAATCTGTTGCGCCAACAGGTACGTCTTCCTTTATAGCTCCGGCAATCTCATCAAACCCTTCAACCTGAGCAGTACCAAAGTCGATAAAAACAGCTTTCCCATTCTCGGTTAATATTATGTTCTCAGGTTTTAAGTCACGGTGCACAATCCCCATTCGCTGAAAGAATCGAATTGGTTTAATTAATTCAGAAGCAATTTCTCGGACTTTTTCTAAGCTCGGTCTAGGATTATCAATCATCCACTGCCTGAGGGTTTTTCCTTCCACATAATCGCAAACATGGTACAAGAAAGGAGATGAATCCGCATAACGATGTATTTTCATTATCGAAGAATGGCTGATCTGCCTGCCAACCCAACCTTCTCGAATAAACCCTTGCAGATAAACAAGATCTTCTGAAAAGTTTGGCGACGGTGCTTTTAACACATAGCGTTTTTGGTCGAAATGGCTTCTGGCCAAATAGACATGGCTCCGGGTCCCGCTATGGAGCACTCTGATGATCTCGTATTGATCGATCGTATTCCCTTCAGCCAATACGGGGGGAATGACCCTTTGGGTTAATTCCCGACTCGTCTCCTGAAGGTTCTCTTGTGGAAGCGAATCAATTTTTACCAGCAGGCAGGTTAGATTATCATCGCTGCCATTTTTCTGGGCATACTGGACAATCAAATGTGCCAGTTCTTCCGCGGCCAGTTCCGCTCTCGACAACAGCCCCTCTAATTCTTGCTTCGTCAACCAATCATGAAGGCCATCTGTGGTAAGTACCAACACATCGTCTACTTCAACGGGCTCTTGCTTGTAATCCACATCAAGCCGGCTATCCATACCCAGCGCACGGGTTAAAAAGTGACTTTTCCCCCCTTGCTTTCGGCTGTGATCTTGAGTGAGCTGAGTAAGGTTTCCACGTCGGTAGCGGTAAATACGGCTATCGCCAACATGGATCAAATGCGCGGTATTGGATTTGACAATCACACTGCTGAACGTGCTCACTAAGCCGTTGTGCCGTAGATCACTGTGCTTTCCATGATGATAGAGCCAACTATTGAGGCTAGTTAACACCTTCGCCGCTGCTTTTCTCACCCCCCAGCTATCTGGCGTACTGTAATAATCATCAATAAACTGGGTGACGCTGGTATGGCTCGCCTGCTGCCCGTGATCACTGCAGCTAACACCATCGGCAATACACGCCACTACCCCTTTATACTTCACTACGCTTTTTCGCGGTGAGTGCTTCACTGCGAAGGCATCCTGATTGGCTTCCCGACATCCTGCACTGGAGAAACCACCCACCGAGACTTGCAGGCTATCAGTCGGTACTTCTGCTACATCCATTGTCATTGCCATCGGTATTCCCCTGAAAGGCAACGTGGCCACCCTGCATCCGGGTTGGCCACATTAACCAAACTTCAACTAGCTTTTCGCCACGTCAATCATGGTTACACTGCCATCTTCGTTCACTTCTGCTATCTGCCCGGAAGGCTCTTCCATCATCAATAGCGTGACAAAACCAAGCACTGCCGTTGCAGCGATCACATAGAAAAAGGTGCTGTAATCCACCAGAGACAAGATAGTGAGGTAACACACAGCACCGACGTTACCATAGGCTCCTGTCATACCGGCAATTTGCCCTGTCATTCGGCGTTTAATCAAAGGAACGGTCGCAAATACCGCCCCCTCACCAGCCTGAACAAAAAATGAACATGCCATCGCGGCTGCCACGGCTAACCACACCGGCCAGCTACCGTCCACTTGCCCCATCAGGAAGTAACCTGCTGCTAACCCGGCCGTCAGGATCAACAATGTAGGCTTGCGGCCAAACTTATCGGAAATCCAGCCGCCGCCTGGGCGAGACATCAGGTTCATAAAGGCATAAGCCGATGCCACCATACCAGCCATTACCGGTGTTAGCTCAAAGGTGTCAGAAAAGAACAGTGGCAGCATTGAGATAACAGCAAGTTCAGAGCCAAAGGTCGCAAAGTAAAGCACATTCAACACAGCAACCTGCTTGAATTTATACTGGTGGATCTCAGGTACCGGCTCTACAAAAATGTTTTTATTCACTTTCCATGCCTGGCTCACTTCATAAAAATACAGTGCAGTCAGTACCAGGTAGATACCGATTTCCATGGGAGCGCTGAGCATTGACACACCGCTTGGCGACAGTTTCCAGGCCAGTAGTGCCAATGCGCCATACATAGGCAGTTTCATCAACAATAGCAGATAAAAATCGCCTTTTGAGGTGACCTCCATGGCCCCCAGGTTCTTTGGCTTAAAGTAGGTGGCTCCCTTAGGCGTATCTGTCACATTGGCATAGAAGAAATAGGAGAAAATCAAACTCATGACACCCGTGATCGCCATTGCATAACGCCAGCCATCTTCACCACCAAACATCAAGGCAACTGTCGGTAGCGTAAAGGCAGCGGCAGCCGAACCAAAGTTACCCCAGCCACCGTATATCCCCTCTGCCGTTCCCAATTCATTATGCGGAAACCATTCAGAGACCAAACGGATCCCCACCACAAAGCCAGCACCGATAAAGCCCAGCGCAAAACGCGCGATTGCGGCTTGTGCGAACGTGTCTGCTACAGCAAAGGCAAAGCAGGGAATTGAGCAAACGGCCAACAAGGCAGCATAAACAATCCGTGGGCCATATTTATCAGTCAGCATACCGATGATAACGCGTGCCGGTATGGTAAGTGCCACGTTGAGTATAAGTAGCGTCTTAATTTCAGCGGTTGTCAGGCCAAGGGAGGTTTTTACCGCCTGTAGTAAGGGGGCGAAGTTAAACCACACCATAAAGGTGATAAAAAAAGCAAACCAGCTGAAGTGTAAAATCTTCATTTTGCCAGTCATGGAAAATATGTTGAACTTACCTGTATCCGTCATTTGTTAATTCCTTTATCAACTCACTAACAAATTATTTGCAGTTATCATGCCACGTTTTAAAAGACAATAAAAACAACGATATATAGCAGAAAAGCTCAAACAATAGCACCTTGATAAAAAACATATCATCGATATGGTGCAACACCGCACCATACCGCATCAAAAGAACCTTTATATGGAATTAATTTAGTATTCATTTGTTAGCCAAGGCAGATTTTAAAAGGCACTCACCAATAAAAATAAAAAATGGAGCCATTTAGGCTCCATTTTCTCAGTTATCGCCATAAATCATTATATTCGTAGTTGAATTTCACCTTCCATCAACCGTACTGGGTAGGTTTTAAGCCGATGTTCTGGATCTTCAAGGCATTCACCCGTCACGAGACTAAAGCGCTGCTTGTATAGTGGTGAAGCCACCACAGCTTCGCCGTCCACCGAGCCCATGATCCCTCTTGACATCACATTGGCCTCACCGATCGGATCGTAGTTTGATAATGCATACAGCGCCTGGTTGCGTCCGCAGAAAAAAACGGCTACCTGCTCTTCGTCAACCAATGCACACACTCCGGTATTCTTTATCAAATCACTTTGTTTACAGATAGTTTGCCACTGTTCCATAATTGCCCACTCCTATTCCGTGACTTCAACAATTTCGATTCGCTCACATTTGGACATTGGTCGACGCTGTCCCCGCTCTATCACATAGTTAAGTTGAGCATCTGATGCTGAACTGTTCACAAAATGCTGGAAACGCTTTAGCTTATCAGGTGATTCCAGCGTCGTTTTCCACTCACACTGGTACTGGCTCAAGCTATGCTTCATTTCAGTCTCCAGCTCGTTGACAATACCCAGCTTATCTTCAATCACCACCTTCTTGAGGTAATCCAGGCCACCTTCCAGGTTTTCGAGCCATACAGATGTTCGCTGCAGGCGATCTGCAGTACGAATGTAGAACATCAGAATACGGTCGATGTAGGTAACCAGGGTTTTATCATCGAGATCGGCGGCGAACAGATCGGCATGGCGCGGACGCATACCACCATTCCCGCACACATAAAGGTTCCAGCCATTTTCAGTCGCGATCACCCCGATATCTTTTGACTGCGCCTCGGCACATTCTCGAGTACAGCCCGATACCGCAAACTTAAATTTATGGGGAGCGCGTAATCCCTTATAACGGTCTTCCAAATCAATCGCAAATCCGACACTGTCTTTCACCCCATACCGGCACCAGGTACTACCAACACAAGACTTAACGGTACGCAAGGATTTACCGTAGGCATGTCCGGTCTCAAATCCAGCCTCTATCAACTTATGCCAAATCACTGGCAGCTCATGCAGCTGGGCACCGAATAAATCCACTCGCTGTCCACCGGTGATCTTGGTGTAGAGGTTAAACTCTTTTGCCACTTCACCCAGCACGATAAGCTTATCCGGGGTAATTTCACCGCCTGGCACTCGAGGAACCACCGAGTAGGTGCCGTCTTTTTGCATATTACCAAGGAAGATATCGTTGGTGTCCTGCAGGCCAATATGCTGATCTTCAAGCACATAGTCATTCCAGAAAGAAGCCAAAATTGAGCCTACGGTTGGTTTACAGACATCACACCCCAACCCCTGACCGTAACTATCCAGTAACTGATCAAAAGTTTTGATCTGCTTAACCCGGACAATATCTGCCAGCTCCTGACGTGAATAGGCAAAGTGTTCACATAAGTGGTTATTGACCTCAAAACCCAAGCTTGCCAGTTCAGCATCAAGTACCTGCTTGGCCAACGCCGAACAACCACCACAGCCCGTTGATACCTTAGTGCTATCTTTCAAGCCAGCCATGTCAGTACATCCAGCGGTGACAGCCTGTTTGATATCCGCCTTGGTCACATCAAAACAGGAACAAATCTGAGCACTATCAGGCAGGGTATCCACTCCCAGTGCAGCACCAGCTCCCTCTTCCCCCATCGGCGGCAGTAGCAGCACCGCTGGGTTTTCCGGTAATGGCATATCATTGAGCTTCATCTGCAGTAAGCTACTGTATGCATCTACTTCACCGACCAGTACCGCCCCCAGAATTTTCTGTCCGTCCCCGGAAACAATCAGTCGCTTATAAACCTGCTCGATCTCATCGTTAAATGTATAGGACTGCGCCCCCGGCGTATTACCATGGGCATCGCCAATACTGGCGACATCCACACCAAGTAGTTTCAGCTTGGTGCTCATATCGGCACCAACAAATATGTCCTGCCCGCCACAGATCTGCGATGCGACCACTTTAGCCATCTGGTAACCCGGTGCGACCAGACCAAAAATCTTTCCTTGCCACAATGCACACTCACCAATAGCATAGATATCGGCAACACTGGTCTGGCAATGATCGTTGATCTCGATACCGCCCCGCTCCCCAAGCAACAGACCGCTTTGGCGCGCCAGCTCATCCTGCGGCCGGATCCCTGCCGAGAACACAATCATGTCAGTTTCAAGGTGGCTGCCATCGGCAAAATTCATCCGGTAGCGACAGCTTTCCCCTGCGACAATCTCAGTGGTCGCTTTTTCGGTGTGCACTTCTACACCCAGCGCACTAATTTTACGTTCGAGTAGCTTGCCGCCTCCCTCGTCGAGCTGCACCGCCATCAGGCGCGGCGCAAACTCAACTACGTGGGTTTTCATTCCCATACTCTTCAATGCATTGGCCGCTTCCAGCCCCAGCAGCCCCCCCCCGACAACCACCCCGACCTCACTTTGACGGCCAGATGCATCAATGGCTTCCAAATCTTCAATTGTCCGGTATACATGGCAATGTGCTTGATCATTGCCCGGGATCGGCGGCACAAACGGATAAGATCCCGTCGCCAGCACCAGCTTGTCATAGGTTTCAACCCTGCCACTGGCTGTCACAACCTGGCGTGCATCGCTATCAATGCCTGTCACCTTTTCGTTCAGAACATAGTTAACACCACGCTCCTGGTAGTAGCCTTCATCCGTCAGAGCCAACTCTTGTGCTGATGTTCCGGAAAAATACTTACTGAGCTGAACCCGGTCGTAGGCCAGTCGCGGCTCTTCAGAAAAGGTAATAATTTCAAACTGCCCGCTCTCATCACGCTGCACCAAATCATCAATAAACTTGTGGCCAACCATTCCATTGCCAACCACCACAACACGTTGCTTATCCATATAACATCCTCACTGTTTCTTATTCTTTAAGCTGACAATCTATTCAATTCTTGGCTGGCCATGGTGCTAAACCATTGCAGCTCTTCGGCTAGCGCCACCACTTTGCCTATGACAATAAGTGCCGGTGATTTCACTTGTTGCTGCGAAATCAAAGTCTCTAGCTGATGCAGCTCGCCCCGGATCACTCGTTGTTGCGGGCAACAGCCATTTTCAATCAGCGCCGCTGGAGTGTCAGCACTCAAACCTGCCTGGGTTAGCCCCTCTGCAATCATGCCGGCTTTAGTCAGCCCCATGTAAAACACTAAGGTATGGTCAAGTTGCGCCAGCGACTGCCAGCATATATTGAGTTCTTTTTCCGCATGGGCCGTGATAAACGTGCATCCCTGCGACAAGCCACGGTGAGTCAGTGGGATCCCGGCATAGCTGGTACACCCTGCGGCTGCGGTGATCCCGGGTACCAAATCGACTTCAATACCCGCCTGACGCAGTTCCAGCATTTCTTCGCCACCACGGCCGAAGACAAAAGCATCTCCGCCTTTCAGGCGACAGATCTTCAGCCCTTGCCGGGCTTTCATTACCAGCAATTGATTAATTTCCTGTTGCGGAACACTGTGATGGTTTTTCGCTTTCCCAACATAAATTGTCGGCGTCGCCGGCGGGAATAACTGGCAGATCTCTTTGCTCACCAGCCTGTCATACACAATCACATCAGCCTGCTGAATAACCCGAAGGGCTTTCACCGTTAGTAAATCGGGATCGCCGGGACCAGCACCTACCAAGCTGACATAGCCAGATTGCTTTGGCTCATTAACAGCCACAGAGGTGAAACTGACAATATCTGTCGTCTTGTCTGCAATCATTGGTATTTGTGACATCTTTCATCCTTACGTACCTTCCGTGTACGTCTTTATTTGCTCTGGTATCGTCAGAGCAAGGAAAGTGCCAGGCTGAATTCATGAATAGGCAATATCGCGTCAACTAACTGATTTTAAAAAATTAAAAAAACAGAAATATAAATATTCCGGACCATTTTCAAGAGCAGAAGTCAATGCACGATCTGATACTTCGCACAGTATTAGTGCAACACACACCAGAATAATGCATCGATATTCCACTTTTTATGGTACCAACCACCATGGCGCATACCTCTTTAGGGGTATGATTAGTCATATATCCCAACTTAATCACTATTTCTTATCCACTTGCTCCATATTTCAACTCCTCTTCCTGAAAAAGCGAAACTGGCGTACTTATTGCTATGCTTATTCATACATGGAGAATATCGGTAGCTTAATTAAGCTCGGGAGGGATGCTTTGGGCACAAAAAATAGCGACGCATGGATTAAGAGTACCTGCGCATACTGTGGTGTTGGTTGCGGCATAGAGGCCAAACCCACCCCTGGCGGACGATTAGAAATCCGTGGTGATAATGAGCACCCTGCCAATTATGGTCGGCTATGTTCAAAAGGACAGGCATTGGGAGAGACTGTTACCCATCAGGGGCGACTGCTGAAGCCTTCGATTAACGGCAATGACAGCAACTGGGAGCAAGCACTGGACTATGTTGCCAATCAGTTCTCTGAGATCATTGCCGAGCATGGTCCGGAAGCCATCGCTTTCTATGCCTCTGGCCAGCTATTGACCGAAGACTACTATGTTGCCAACAAGCTAATGAAAGGCTTTATCGGCAGCAGTAATATCGATACGAACTCCCGCCTCTGTATGTCTTCAAGTGTAGCCGGGCACAAACGGGCATTCGGTGCTGACTGTGTTCCCGGTTGCTATCAGGATCTGGACGAGGCCGAGATGATTGTACTTACCGGGTCTAACATGGCCTGGTGCCACCCGGTGCTCTATCAGCGGATCAAAGCGGCCAAAGCGGTGCGCCCGGCCCTTAAGATCGTGGTCATCGACCCCCGCGCCACCAGCAGCTGCGAAATTGCCGATCTACACCTTGCGCTCCAGCCGGGTAGCGATGTTGCCCTGTTCAATGGCTTACTGGCTTATCTGGCTGAGCACGAAAAACTCGATCATGACTATATCGCCACCCATACCGAAGGTTTTGACCTCACGTTAGCCAGTGCCCGCTTTGATGCAGACGATACAGAAAAACTTGCTCGTATAACCGGTTTGTCAAAGCAGCAGCTCACCGATTTTTTCCAAAGCTTTGCCAGTACCGAAAAAGTGGTTACCGTATACTCGCAAGGCGTTAACCAGTCGACGCACGGCAGCGACAAGGTCAACAGCCTGCTTAACTGTCATCTTGCAACCGGGCGGATCGGCAAACCCGGAAGCGGTCCATTTTCTGTCACCGGGCAGCCCAACGCTATGGGTGGACGCGAAGTCGGCGGGCTCGCTAACACGCTTGCCGCCCATATGGAGTTCGGCAACGACACCCACCATCAGGTGATCAGCGACTTTTGGCAAACCGATACCCTGTCGAACTCACCCGGCCTGAAAGCCATCGAGATGTTTGACGCCATAGACAGCGGAAAGATCAAAGCCGTTTGGGTCATGGCTACTAACCCTGCCGTAAGCTTGCCAGATAGCAGTAAAATAAAGCGGGCACTGGATAAATGTCCGCTGGTCGTGGTGTCGGATTGTATCGCCGATACCGATACCACCCGACATGCCAATGTGCTGCTTCCGGCCCAGGGCTGGAGTGAAAAATCCGGCACGGTCACCAACTCTGAGCGGCGTATTTCCCGCCAGCGGCGACTGCTGCCAACCCCTGGGGAGGGTAAACCGGATTGGTGGATCATCAGCGAGGTCGCGAAGAAAATGGGCTTTAGCCATGCCTTTGGCTATCAGCATGAAGGGGAGATCTTCCGGGAATACAGCAAAATGACCGGATTGGGCAATTACGGCAGTACTCGGCGCGTACTGAATCTTACGGGACTGTCTGATCTCTCACCGGAGCAATATCATCAGCTTTCGCCACAGCAATGGCCAGTAATAGGCCTACAGACAGATATTGAGCATAAACGCCTATTCTCTGATGGCGTATTCGCGACACCTTCGGGCAAAGCCCAATTCATTGCCGTTCAATACCAGTCACCAGCAAGCCAGATCAGTGAGCGATACCCATTCGTATTGAACACCGGGCGTATCCGCGATCAATGGCACACCATGACAAGGACCGGCCTTTCGGCGCGGCTTGGCGAACACAGTCCGGAACCTTATGTATCGATCCACCCAGAAGATGCCAAACGTCACTCACTCGGCAACAACCAGGTCGCTAACATTACCAGCGGTTACGGCAAAGCCGCCGTTCGGGTTAGCATTACTCCAGATGTTAAGCCGGGTGAGTTGTTTATTCCTATCCACTGGAATAACACCACCTCAAGTGCCGCTAAGGTTTGTAACCTGATCTGTCCAGAGACCGACAGCTTGTCAGGCCAACCGGAGTTTAAATTCACCCCAGTTTCAATCACCCCGCTTACATACCGCAGCGAAGCCCTGCTGCTATCTGCTACCCCCCAAGACATGGCAGAATTCGATTATTGGATCAGGCAAAAAGTCAGCAACGGTTACCTGTACCGAATTGCCAGTACCTTATTACCAGAGCAGCTGATGCACCGACTTTCCCGTTATTGCCAGCATGAAAACGGCCGGGAGCTTAGCTTCAGCGGCGCGGCCAGCGGACTATACCGCTATGCCAACATTGAGCAGCAGCAACTTCGCAGCTGCTATTTGGTTGCGGCTGACTTACAGCACCAAGATGTAGATTGGTTATATCATCTATTGGACGAGCCGGTTGATGATATTGCAGAACGATCTCTGATATCAGGGCGCGCCGAAGGAAAACTGGCGGCGGGAAAAACCATTTGTGCCTGTAAACAGGTTGGCAAAAATACCATTTGCCAAGCGATAAAAGAGCATAACTTAACATCGGTGGAAGAGATCAGCGCCTGTACGCAGGCAGGAACGGGCTGCGGAAGCTGTATTCCAGAAGTTCAACACCTGCTAGATGAACTGACAGTCACCTCATCACTCTAACCTTCTCGCTGATAAAGATAGATAGGGTAAAGCCGGGAAGTGGCCATCACTCGATAATTAGCCGTGATACCCCTAAATGTATCACGGCTAACAATATCCCTAGAGCAGGCCATGGATAAAGCTGAGCTCATCGGCAGGCCTGCCCTATTATTGCTATCAACTACAGAATTCATCACAGCCCTTGATTGTAGCAATCGGAGCCAATGCTCACTCTAAAACGAGGCTAAGTATAAAAAAGCACCTGCAGGTAAGATGTTAGGTCTATATTTTTAAAACATAAGGTTAAAGGTATAGCCAACCAAATTTTTCTATTGTCTTTGCAGCTCATGGGCCTAACTATGTTTCAGCAATACGTTCACCAAAGTACCCAGAAAGTTCACGAAATCCTACAGCTAGCGGTTAATGAACTGATCAGCCTGCATTTGTATACACTGACTTCGGATTTCATCCTGCTGGGGCTATTGCTTCAGGACAAATCTGAGGCCCTGGATATACTGGCCTCCTTACTGCCTGATCATGCCACCAAACGCAAAGCCATGATGGATCAGATCTACCAGCAACATCCCCCGCAGCAAAACGTCAATATTGAAAAGATAACAACCGCAACGGATGCCGACAAAGCCCTAGAGCTTGCCAGCCAGGAAGCCAACCGTATTGGCGACACTTATATCGGATCAGCTGTCCTATTGATCGCATTGCTTGACGATGCATCCGGCTCGGCAGCCAAGGTCCTTAAAATTATCGGCTTAAACCAGGATCAAGTGCGGGCAGAGTTACTGAAAAAACGTGAAGGCAATATTTTAACGACAGCCGATGCCGAAAGCCGGGTTAACGTATTGAAAGAATTTACTGTCGACCTGACCGAAATGGCCCTCAAAGGTGAGCTTGATCCTGTTATCGGCCGCGAAGATGAAATGCGACGGGTTATCCAGACCCTTTCCCGACGTAAGAAAAATAACCCGGTACTGATCGGTGAAGCCGGTGTCGGCAAAACCGTCATCGTCGAAGGTATCGCCCAACGCATGGCCGAAGCCGATGTTCCCGAAACGCTGCTTAACAAACGGATCTTGTCATTGGACATGGCACAAATCATCGCAGGCTCGAATATGCGGGGTGAGTTCGAGCAGCGACTGATTAGTGTTCGTGATGCAATTATTGAAGCTGAAGGCCACATCATTCTATTTATTGATGAGCTTCATAGCGTTGTCGGAACCGGTTCAACCCCAGGGGGACTGGATGCCCCCTCACTGCTCAAAACCGCACTGGCAAAAGGCAGCCTGCAAGTCATCGGTGCTGATACCCTTGATGAATACCGTAAGTATGTAGAATCAGACAAAGCGCTCGAGCGGCGTTTTCAGCCTATTGTGGTTAAAGAGCCCAGTATAGAAGAAACGGTACAAATTCTTGAAGGCCTATCCTCCCGATACGAACAGCACCACCAAATCAGTTATGACAGCGAAGCGCTACAAGCGGCTGCGCGCTTATCTGAGCGCTACATCGCCGATCGCTGCCTGCCGGACAAAGCCGTTGATTTAATCGATGAGGCAGGTGCCCGCAAGCGGCTGCAGTTTATCGCCATGCCCACCGAATTACGTAAACTGGAAAAAAAGCGTCAGGCGCTTCTCGGTAAAAAACAGGCGGCCTTTGATCAGCAGGACTATCAGACCGCCGCCACGCACCAAATGGAATTGAGTTCAATATTGGAAGAGCTCAATACCGAACGACAGGCTTGGCAGAAAACCACCACCAATGCGAAAAAGGTTGTCGCGACGGAGGATATTGCCGAAGTTGTGGCCAAATGGACCGGGATCCCGGTGGCACGAATGGTTGAATCAGAGGCTGATAAACTTGGCAATATGGAAGCTAACTTGCATAAGCGCATTGCCGGGCAAGATGATGCTATTACCGCCGTCTCTCATGCGATCCGCCGCAACCGAGCCGGCATTTCTGAAACCAAACGCCCCATCGGCTCCTTCCTTTTTCTGGGCCCGACCGGTTCAGGTAAAACGGCACTGGCAAAGGCGCTTACCGAGTTCCTGCTCGATGATGAATCTCGTATTATCCAGCTTGATATGTCTGAGTATATGGAGCGCCACGAAGTGTCAAAAATGATCGGGGCACCTCCTGGCTATATCGGTTATGGCGAAGGCGGCCAGCTTACTGAAAAAGTTCGCCGTAATCCCTACTCGGTTGTGCTACTCGATGAGATTGAAAAGGCCCATCCGGATGTCTTTAACATGCTGCTGCAGATCCTTGAAGATGGGCACCTGACCGATGCCCAGGGGCGGAAAGTCTCGTTCCGCAATACCGTGATCATCGGTACCTCAAATCTGGGGGTTGAGACCCTTGGCCCCGAGCGCAAGCAAATCGGCTTTATGTCTTCGGTCACACCTAGCTATGAAGAGGCTAAACGCAATGTCTTGCAGGAAGTAAAGCGCTTCTTCAAACCTGAGTTCTTAAATCGCCTCGATGACATCATCGTCTTTCACTTTCTTGAACGAAACCATGTTTTACTGATTGCCCATATGATGATTGCCGAGCTGCAAATACGGTTACAGGAAAAAGCGATCACCCTAAATGTCGATGAAGCCGTGATCGACAAATTAGCAACAGATGGGTTTGACATCAACTTTGGCGCCCGCCCCTTGCGGCGTGAGATAGAGAAACAGCTGGAGAACCCCTTGGCCGCCTACCTGATCAACCAAAGCGACAATACCCAATGTATTGTCGATGTGAGCCTGGAAGGCAAAGTCATCTGCTTCCAGGTCAATGGCGAAACAATCATCAAAGGCCAAGCCAATCAATAGGCATTAGCTCTCCAGCATCTCCCGATGGACTTTCCGGTAAGTAATACTGGCCGAGGCGATGTTATAACCGATCCACAGCCAATTTAGCATCATAAGCAGGCCAATACTCGCTGTGACTGGAGGGTAACAGAATGAGGCTACAATGCTCGCCATGCCAAGCAGGTATAACCGGAACTGGATCTTAATTTTCTGCCGACTGATCAAGCTGTAGTGATCAGGCAGCAGCATCATTGCATTTGGTTTACTCATCGCAATGGGCTGAAGGTGCAAACTGATCAAAAATGGCACTATCTTTAGCAACATTCCCTGGATCACGCCAAGCACAAAACCCATACCGATCAGAAGTGCAATGACAACTTCTACCCTTCCCTGCTGCTGGATAGGGATTAACGGCAAGATGATCATCAGCAGACAACCGCCGATCAGGCTTGCAAACGCCCATTGCCAATAATTAACCACAACATCAGGAAGTTTACGTTTCCGGTTTCGAAGTCGGCTCACACCTACTATGGCATACAAGATACCAACAGCGGCAATCAGGGCACTGCTGTAATAGAGGCTAAACTGTAACAACGTTGCCAAAGCGATGGAAACAAGCCCAACGACCAACATCAAAGGCAGAGCAATACGCCAATAGCGAGGAAACTCAGGCGTGACATGGAACATCGGAATAACCTGAAAGCTGACGGCCATGATCAACAATAATACCCAACCGAAAATTCCAGTGCCCGCATGAAGGTGGGTCAGGTTCTTGCCTGGAACTGGATGATAGCCCCAAAGGTAACCTGCCAATAGCATCAATCCAGCCAGTAAAACAATGCCTAACGCCACTACCGCCAGCATAATAGGCATGCGCGTCTGCTGACCTGCCGCCTGGCGGATCAACACAACCAGCAATGAAACGATGAAGTAACCCAAGCTCAGCGCCAAGAGAACGAAACTGGCGCCAAAGGTGGGCCAACCAAAAAAGCCGGCACTCAAAGCCAGGGTGCCGAGCACCAGGCCTGTTTGCATCAAAACTAAAGGCACAGGAGGGATTTTAATCGGGGCCCCACATAAAACCGGCATGATTTGAAATAGCGAACCGATCATAATCATTGCCATCATTCCAATAGCAACGAGATGGGTGATCGCCAAAGAGGCAGGTAACCAGCGCCCTAGCCATATATAGTCGCCCTGCCATACCAGCAACAGTGAAGCAATCACAGCAAAAACCGGCGCTGTCAGATAAAAGCGCAGCGGTACATCCAGCCGAGGGATCTCTTCGAAGTTAAGTCCTGTCAGTCTCATCGCTATATCTCATCAGACGGTTATAAGCCTGCTCATCACCTTGATGCCAAATCCAGATATGGTGGTTGCCTTCACTTTCTTCGCGATGGCGGTAGTCAAACTGCTGCTGAGTAAGAATCGTAAACAGGGGAACGGGTTCGCGCCTATGTTTGACGTGCAGCAGCTGGCCCTGCTGCAAGTTGGTAAGCGTCTGGCAGATCTCCTGCATCGGCAGGGGAGGCTCAAGCTCACTGACATCCAGGGTGATGATGGCATCCATAAGATCTGCTTCCTCGTTTAAGCTTGAGTAGCGTTCGGCTTTGCTTCCATCTGGGCAACAAGCTCTTTGCCGTTGGCCAGGTGAGCATCCGACATTGGATAGAGGATTTGCTCTTCTTTCATATTATGCTGCTGAATGAGTAACATCGTACTTTCAACAATACCCATTGCGCGGTCAGTGGCCTGCTCGCTAATGGCTTGCTGCATCTGGCTGAAAAGGGCGCGAACCTGAGCATGTTCTTGGCGCATGATCATGGTTGGGCCTGAGGTCATGCCCGTTTGCGCCTCAAACTCAGGAAATAGGATCTCTTCTTCCAGATCAAAGTGGTGCAAGGTTTCGGCTTCGAACTGACCCCATGCGCTGCTAAATTCAGCCCAGTTGCCTTCAGCCAATGGACCTTCTGCCTCAACAAGCAGATCATCACAACTTCTGTGATGTTGGGTCATAAAATCATGAATGATAGCCATATGCACCTCGCGTCATATTGATAAATAACTACAAAAAGTAATGTTTTATTGTTTGACCGATCCTACACCACAAAAGGTGCATTTGAAAAGTACCTTTTGTGGTTATCCATACAAGCTTGATCAATATCAGCATATACAATCGAAATAGTAGGGTCAGATGATAATGTCACTAACCTCCCTTCGCGGAGATAAAGGGGTTGCCGATGTTTTGCCCAAACGAAATAACATCTGTACCGTATCTGGCTCTGGAATATCAAAACGTGTCTTGAAGCTTTGCTGCAAGGCCTGCATATCTTCATACTCCTCAAGTATTTGACTCAACGGGTGCATAGCCACCCCCATCGAGGTTGCCAGCAAATTTAACCGGGTATAAAGCCTGCCTATTTCTACCTGAGTCTTACGGCTATTATCCTGGCTTGATATCCAGCCATAATTTTGCGTGCTTGAGGTCACTTTCTCGACAAGTTTCACCCCCTCTTTTCCAAATGAGGCAGGATCTTTATAGGATTGCTCCCTAGTAACAAAGAAGTTTTCGGCAACAATCTTCTTTATCCCTGTCACACCATTCTGAGCTAAACCAAAGCCATCTCGATGCTCGGCAATTTCTTGGTCATTAAATCTGAACATCGCCAGGGTTTCTAAATTACGCAGAGCATTCTGCTCTTCTATCGACATCGCCTCGGTCAGCATGATCCCTAATTCTGCTGTATCTTGCTTTTTGCTTAGCAGGGCTATTGGGAAGCCTGCCTCACTCGCCATATGCTCTAGCGCTGACATTTCTTCACGGTTTAACGCCGAAGAAGTATAGGATTGCTTAGCACTTTGACGCACTGGCAGATAAGCGAACAACGGATCGGGCTTTTTCTCTTTCATCTCAATCAAAGTGATTTTTGCTACCGGTTTGAACTCGAGGGCTTGGTTGCCATACTCACCTTGCGGGAAGTAATCGACTTCAGCATGGATACCAAAATACGATGCAGCAATAACCAAGCTTTCAATGAAAGTCCCCTGCCCGGTGTGGATCTGACGGTGGTACGGGTCTGTTTCTGGTAATAACCTCTCTTCATCAACATAGAGCAAGATTGAATTTTGACCAGAAAAAGCGACTTTCCACGGCTGTTTATTATGAGGGTTAGGGCAAAGCATGCCATAGCTTATTAAGGTTTTACGAATATCATCATATTGATGGTTTGGCCGTATCTGTTGTGCTGGCTGGCCATTTCCCCTCACATGACTTCCTGTGAAGGTTCCAATGACGGGCACCGCTGCTGTAATCACAACCCCTGTTCCTATCACTTTAATGAATTGACGTCTATCCATCGCTATCACCCCTTCCAATACCCTGCTAAAATACATTCCATGGAATAAATATACATTCCCAGGAATGTAACACAAGGTGTTTAGGAACAATGACTCACAATAAAAACGAACTGGCATTTAAATTATTGAAATCATTAGAAATAACAAATCAGCTGAGTACATCGAAAATATCCAAGGCCTTGCAGCCCCTCAACCTCAGCTACTCTCAATTTTCGTTATTGAATCATTTCTCTAATGATCCCGAGCAAGAAGCCACGGTTAGCCAGCTAGCCAATTCAATGCAAATGAACCAGCCCGGGATCACCAAAATTGTTAACAAGCTGACAGAAATGGGCCTGCTTGACGTTCGGAAAGATCCTCAGGACGCGAGGAAAAAGTGGGTTAAAATCAACAAAATGGGACTGAAAAAGCTCTCACAGGCTCAATCTGGTGTCATGAATGACATTACTGATTGTTTTACCCACTGGGATCTAGATGAGCTAGAGAATATGCTACAACACGCAAACAAACTCCAAGCCTGGTTTGATAACAACAGATAGGATTGAGCCATTGTTATTACCTAAACATCAAGTATGCAAAATAGCTTTATGATCCATGAGTAGTGCCATTTGGAGTCCGCTTGTCATTGCTTGAGACCGCACTGCTAACCAATTGGTTTTGATAAAGTTGCAATGCATCAATGAAGCTCTCTTTTTGTAGTGGCTTAGTCAGTACATGGTTAGCACCAGCACGAATAAAGCTGTCATGCGATTCCTTGAACACATCCGCAGTACAACCAAAAATAACCGTGTTCAGTTTTAACTCATCACGGATTATTTTGGTGGCCGTAACCCCGTCCATTTCGGGCATATGGTTATCCATAATGATCAAGTCAAAGCGCTGTTGTTTGAGCACCTCCATGGCGTCGACCCCATTATCCGCTAATGACACATTGTGTCCTTGCTTCTGGCAAAATGTTTTTGTCACCAATGCGTTGATTCGATTATCTTCCACAATGAGAATTGATAGTGCCTGACTGATGGCTTGTTGGCTGAGCGAATGTTTAGCCTGTACTTTTTTAGGAATAGCTGTCGCCGCTTCCAATTCGATATCAATAAAGAAGGCTGTCCCTGCGCCGATTTCGCTTTGCACAGACACCCGACCGCCCATCAACGCCACTAACTGTTTTACGATAGCTAACCCTAACCCTGTGCCACCGAACTCCCTCGTGGTCGAAGATTCAGCTTGAACAAACGGATCAAAGATATGCTGCAATCGATCCTGGGAAATACCCACACCCGAGTCTTTTATCACAATTGAAATCAAAGATTTGTTTGATTGAGCGGGCTTCACATCATTTAATACGTTTTCAGGGGATTGATACTCTGAAAAAATAAGCGTGATATCACCTTGCGGGGTGAATTTAACAGCATTGCTTAATAGATTAAATATTACCTGACGAATACGGGCTTTATCTCCACTGTAGGCCTTCTCTCTTGGAATGCTATTTTCAATCACTAACTGAATACCTTTGTCATCACATAACGCTTTATATGTCGAAAGTATTGGCGAAATAATATCTTCAAATTGAAAAGGAATTGACTCCAACTCCAATTTGTTTTGCTCTATTTTCGAGAAGTCAAGAATGTCATTGAGCAGAGAAAGTAAGTGGTTACCGGATTCAATAAGAATATTTAACTGTTCTTTTTGTATTTCATCCTCTGCCGAGTTTTCAATAATTTGTGCCATGCCCATAATGCCATTTAACGGCGTTCTTAATTCATGGCTCATGGTCGCAAGGAAGGTTGACTTTGCCTTATTGGATGATTCTGCCTGCTCTACACTGAGCTCAAGGCTTTGCTCCAACTCTCTTCGTTTGGTGACATCACGTTCAACCGCAATGAAATTAATCGCCTCGCCATTTTCATTAAAAATTGGAGTGATAATCATATCAATCCAATATGATGTGCCGTCTTTATGATAATTTAACAGCTCAGTTTGGATACTCTGGCTATGTAGCAAACTCTCGGAAATACGCTCTTTCTCATTTTGATCGGTCTCCTCTCCTTGTAGCAGATCACCAGGCTTAATCCCTACAGCCTCATCAAACGAGTAGCCAGTTAACTCTTCAAACCCCTTATTGACCCAAGTCGTCAGCCCGTCTTTATCGGTGATAATAATCGTGTCTTGGGCGTACTCTAGTACCAAGTTCAACTTGGAACGTTCTTGTTCAATATCAAGCAGCACTTCTTTGTAAGCCGTTGATTGTTTATGGTTATTCCATTGCCGCCAGAAAAAATAGGCACCCAGTGCCAACAGCAGGCATAAAGCAGACAGCGTGGCCTCGACTTTGTTTTTTGCAGACCGCTCTATCCAATAGTTATTTACTGTATCTAGCTTAAGTTGGATGTGCTCTTTAGTAAGGGTTAATTGTTCTGCTTGAATCGCCGAACCCACCCGTTCTTGAAGAGAGACATAGCTCTCGAGGGCATCGAACATTGGATCACGAGCCAGTACCTCGGGGACAGTTATGCTCGTTGATGGCAGATGAACAGATTGTAAAATTGCAACCTGTTCTATGGGAGCTACGTATTTAGCAAGCAACGAACCTTGGATATTAGAGATCGTACGCGACGCATACTCATAGGAAACTTTGGAGCTCAATATTGAATTAACCGTATGGGTAAAATCTCGAATATCCAGGCTAATGAGTCTAGCCTGCTCCACCGCATCAGCATTAACAACTGCAACTAACTCTAATGGCTGAATGCGTGATTGACGCAAGTTGTTAAAGATAGATTCAGCACTGAGCTCTATTTCAACAAGCGTTGCAGCCAGCGTATCGTAAGTTTTGGTTTGGGCATATTCAAAGTTGTAGATTTGTTCATTTGCATGAATTACCTTCTGCGAGATACCTAAATACTCTTTCTGATAATACGAGCTGACGTAACTACAATAGATGCTGAAGATTAAATGGATACCAGCTAAGGTAATAAGCCCGATGATAGTAAACTCGCGTTTTGGTGTATATTGCATATTCATTGGGTTAAATCCTCCAAGATACGAGGATTAGGGGCGCTGAGCGATGAAAGAAATGCACTAATTTCGACAATTGTCGTCGCATCCAGCTCCTGCCCTAACTGAAGCTTTGCCATTGTAACAATGGCATCTTCTAAGGTTGCCGCCCGGCCGTCATGAAAATAAGGCGGCGTTTTCTCAACGTTCCTCAGGCTTGCGACCCGAAATACAAACTTGTCATTCTCATTTCCAGTCACATTGTATCGACCGAGATCTTGCTCACTACTGATCAACCTATCTTCTTGAAAATTACCCAGCTTCTGAAATAAATTCCCACCGATATTTTGACCTTGATGGCAGATAACACACCCCAAACTTTGAAATTTCTCCCAACCTCGCAGGGCAGTTGGGCTCAGTGCATCGTGGTTACCTTGCAGGTACTGATCAAATGGCGCGCCAGGCGTAACAAGGGCTTGCATGAACGTCACCAAGGCATGCTTGATATTGTGCTCTGAAACCACGCCATTAAATACTTCACTGAATAGTTCATTATAGGCTGGAGCACCTTGCACATAGCTCACCACGTCATGCCAGTTAGTATTCATCTCCAGTGGACCATGAATCGGTCCATCGATTTGATGCTCTAAACTGGCAGCTCTGCCATCCCAATAAAAGCGCGAGTTCAAACTGACATTAAACACCGTGGGAGAGTTTCTCGTTCCAGCACCTGATACACCAACAGAAACTCGCGTCCTCTCGGCACCATTGTCATCAATATGATGGCAGGAATCACAACTCGCTTTTCCATCGGATGCCAGGTTGGGGTCGACAAAAAGCGCATAGCCCAGCTTCACCACCTGCAGATCATCAATACGAGCAGGCTCGACAGGAGAGACAACAAAATCACTAGCATCATGAGAGTGTTCAGCCTTCGCGTGCCGTTCATTGTTTAGTAAAACGGAGAAATGGAAATACACGCCAACAGACGCGAGAAGAGCAATGGAGATCCCCCATCCATAGAGTGTCAACCGCATACAAAATCCATTTTGACTACTAAACATATCACCAGTATGGGTTATGTGTTGCATATTTGAAAGGACTAACTAAAAACCAAGATATGACCCTAAAGAATGATTTACCAACAGTTTTTGCCAGGCTAGCTACTGAGCAACAGCAGAACATTCGATAATGCTTTAATGTAGCGGAGTGCTACGGATATGGTGGATTTGAACTCTAGATTATTAAAACGTAAAAGCCCCCTGCATTTTTGCCGGGATGCGCAGTCTAGGGCTTCTTCAAATGTGGCGGAGCGTTCTGGGTATGACTGATTGAACCCTAGATTACCAAATACGAAAAAGCCCCAGCATTTTTGCTGGGGCTTTTTCAAATGTGGCGGAGAGATAGGGATTTGAACCCTACCCTAGTAACAAAAAACCAAAAAAAACCGTTTTAAATCAACACATAACTAAATTAGCTGTAGGTAAATACAAGCAATTGAAATATACAATTGACTCTAGTTACTACCCATCATGATGTCAACACTTGAATGATGACTATTGGGGTATTAATAAGTTCAGACTCATAATTTATAGTTGGAAAACATATACCCCACACCTCTTCAGCTATACAACAAAGATTTCTATCATCCATCATCTTGAAGCAAATTTATTAGTATCAAATTAATCTTTAGTATCGTTATAGTTCTCCTATCAATCAGCCATTCATCCATCAAAATATTCAAAACAGCAATGAAGCTAACAACACATACGCAACATAACTACCAAGATAATTACATCAAACAATGAGCCATTTATACTTAATCAATTAGTTTTATAATCAATGGTTTTACCTATCATCAAAAGATAGTTTCAAACAAGATATTTTTTACAATATAAAAGATTTAAGTTGAATTTTATTAAACCATAGAGATACAGCTTGACTTTTCAGTCTGCCTCATTATTATTGGCTGCGAGTTAACAACTGGTTAACATACTATTGTAATATTAAATAAAATGTCAATAAATAAAGTTTGTAAACTTCCTGACCTTAATGAATACTCTAATCGTCCTATGATAGTTATCAGGTTAATAGATAGATTAATTCGGAAGGAAGAGTTATATAAAACAGAGGTAAAGTTATTGATTTTATGCTCTGATTTCAGAATATCCAACTTAACTTATATATCAAATGTTTTGAGTGACCAGGTTTGTGAAATACACTCATCAATGTCAGACAAGCAACTAATTGAAATCAAAAGATCATGGCTTAATGGTAATATAAATACTCTAATATCAATAAGAAAGTTAATTGATTTAAGTCATGACTTTCATGGAAAGCTATTTGTTGTATTCGCTAATAACAACATACCAAAAAACTTTAAAGAAAAGGTGTTTTCAAAATATAAAGATGCTAGATTCTTTTTTGCGGATTTTAACACTGAGGAACTAACAGAAGTTACAAACAAAGAATATTTTAATACTGATCACACACAAAAATGTAACGATGATTTTGATACAAGGATTCATGATTTATTTCTAGGTAGGTTTGATTTTATTACTAAATTTAATGATGAAAACCCACGACCTATTGATATTGAACATAGACTTGCGATCTCGGCTTATAAAATCGATGAAAAATCTAAAACTCATAAATTCAGTACAAATGTTCGACTTGAGCTACATGAGCAATCAGAAAAAAAGTACAGCTATAACAATGTCATACAATTAAATCCCGATGATTTCTACAATTGCATAAATCTAGCTTTACGCATAAAAAGAGGGCCGCATTTTTTCTTGTTGAAATGCAGAAATTTAATTGACAAACCACACATTGATTTTATTCCTTTCATTTGTAAACAAAGAGTGAAAAAATTAATGGAAGGAATATTCGATAGCAATGACATATCAAACGACAACAAATTAAAAAAGCTTAAGTCTCTAATGAAAAACTTAAACAAAGAGTGGGAATTAATTCAAAGAACCCCACTATTTATTGACGACTCGCTTATTTTTTCGAAAGAACAAGAAATAGTTAGCATGATATTTAAAATACCTAAAAATAGAGCCGCATCTCTTGATAACCCACACTAGAACTTAATAATACATATGAAGAACATACAAAAAAAACACCATTATATCTCAGACGTATTATTCATCTATTTACATCACTATTAGTGAGGGAGTTATATCAGACTACCATATACTTAAACGACTTAAAGATGCAGGCTTGAGCACTTGAAAATTATCGTTGATTCGAGACACTAGTGAGCCTGCAATCTCCGGGAGAGTCACATCAAAAAAATGGTGAAAATCATCTCGAAATTCACGCTTTGATGCAAAATACTGGTTATTCCTTACGTATTCATTCATCACCTTCCTGAGCCGTTCTATCGGATTCAAGTTGAGACTGTATGGCGGAAGATAATGTAACTCAATATTAGCTTTATTAATGACTAAATCATAATGAACTATCTTCTACTATCACGATCTGATCTAACACACTCGGCACTAGACATGATATATGAGCAAAGCAACTTACCGAACTCACAACTGGAAAAATATAACCAAGCCCTTGTCAACCGAGGCTCACTCACCTTTTGGGTCGATGAAGTGGCTATTGCAGTCTGGAACTGATCAGTTCACCATGGACAACGAGGCGAGGTTTCCAACATTCTGACACGACAATAACGACCTCGCTTATGGTAAAGAGTATCTTCTGCTTATCACTTCGTTCTCTGCAAGGTTTCATGGACTACGTTTTTACTTTAATGAATGTCCCGTTAAAGCGCCCAAATTACAGCAGTATTATTCAAACGACGAGTCTGGAGAAAATTACACATTGCCGTTGAGCCGGTACACATCAAATTGTCGGGCCAAACTGTCTCTCTCTAATGTCGCTGACCTGGAGAATCCCCACAAAATTATATTGTAAATATCTGCTTTTAGTATGATTTCTAGCCTTGTGAATTCGAACTAAGATATTGATTTGTCAGTGACTTGTTAAGTGTCTTAGTATCACGCATCTTGTTTTCATTCTTTTGTTTTTGTGGTGAATCCAATAGATCTGAAGGCAGGGTGCGTGTCTACTTATTGAGCAGTAAAGGAATTTTGTGGGGATTCCTTAGGTCGCTGACGACGAAGCACAGCCAGAACTACTTAAGCAAACTCATCAAGAAATTAAGACCATATCGGGTGACGGAGCCTATGATTCTCATCGGTGCTATCAAGCCATCATGAGCAAAAAAGCCAAGACGCCGATACAACTGAGAACAGGTATAAAATATTGGAAGATGTACATCCTAGAAATCATGCTGTCACTAACCAACGAATTCATGACCGTAATAAACATTGGAAAGCCACTTCAGGTTATCACTCTCGCTCATTATCCGAGACAGGTATGTCATGTTATAAAAGACTGATAAACCCCTTACTGTCGATGAGAGATTATGATAAACAAGCAGCAGAATCATACGCAAAAATCTGAGAAATAAATAAGCTCACAAGGCTCAGTATGCCTGAAACATCACGAACCGGATAATTTCCCACCAGCCAAGGTTAGCTCTGTCAGTTTATCGATTTGCTCTACAGAGCCCAATACGTTTTCTTCTGATAAAGAGTGTTACGCAAATTTTTGAGATTTAGTAGAAATTTCTTAAGGCTCGCTTTCGGTAAAAAGTGTATGTGATAAGTTTACCTGTAACCGTACCATAGCAAATCAAAGAGCTGGCTCTATTTTTTTAAGACTCTTACCAGAAACCATTTCTTTGTTGTCACTAATTACTCTCTGCGCTAAAAGTGCAAATCAGTCTATTTATCTAGGCATGGTAGTTGGGATAAGATGACTCATCTTACAATTCCAGGGGTTGCATATGTCGAAATCTCACTCAAAACGATTTCAAATTCTTTCTCTTTCAGGCGGTGGTGTTCGTGGTCTCTACACTATTACTGTTTTAGCAGAGTTGGAAGCCAAGCTTGCTGGCAATGATGAAAGCTACAGCATTGCTCAACACTTTGATTTGATAGCTGGTACTTCAATTGGTGGGATTTTGGCTGTCGGCCTTGCTTCGGGGAAAATGAACGCCCGTCAATTGAAACAGTTATTGGATGAGAATCGAAAGACCATCTTCCCTCCGTCTCGGATCCCAGGGTTTAAGTTTTTAAAGCGTCTGTTTATGCCAATTTACGACCCTACTCCCTTACAGGCCTTATTAAAGCAACATTTAGGGGATATCAAACTGCACCAATTCCCTACTCGTCTGATTGTACCGGTTGTCAATGGGAGCACAGGTAAGCCTTCTGTCTTTAAAACACCGCATACTCCCGGAATAGATGCAGACGGTGTGCTCTGCGCAGTTGATGTAGCGATGGCTACCAGCGCCGCGCCAACTTTCTTTCCTGCACACAAGGTGCCCTCAAGCGATCCATCTTTGTATTTTGACGGCGGATTGTTTGCAAACTCTCCGTGTTTTTGTGCCTATCATGAAGCGACTCACCCAAGATTCATCAGTGCACCAGTTTCTGATATTTACCTTTTGCAAATAGGTACCTTAGGTGCTCAGTACAAGATGCCTCTTAAGAGTGAAGGTAAAACTGGTTACCTTACAGGTTGGAAGGCAGGAAAAAACCTGATCGAGCTGGTCTTATCCTCCAATGAGATTTGGCACGAATATATGGCAGGTCACTACATGTCTAAAGATCGATACATAACTCTGGATGAAGACGTAGGTGATTTAAAAATCGACTTGGATGATGCTAGCGACTCATCCGCTGATAGGTTGAAAAGTTTTGGGTGGGGACTTTACCGGGATGCATGGGGTAGAAAAGAAGTTAAAGAATTTTTTCATCACCAAGCTCCGTCATGGAACACGCTCATAATAGGAGAAAGTGCCGCATGAAATATGACATAAGTAGTCTACTCAACCATGGCGAAAAAGGTCTTATCGCCAACATTACAGTTTCATCTGATCGGCTTGAAGAGTTAAAACAGGTTCGCTCCGAGGTGAGGCATGAAATTAAAGAAGTGTTTAAGGCACTCGATAAAGCCTTCGTTAAAGATGGATATGGGCGTGCTATTTACCAGAAACAGTCTCAGCTTGACCACGTAGAAAAGCAATTATTGTCCCTTAACTCAGAGCAAAAGCACGCACTGGCGGGATTAGAGCCCCGATTTTATAGCCAAGGCTCATTTGTTTACGGCACCCTAAATAAGCCTTGTTGCCATGGCCAACAGATTGATGTTGATGATGGTGTATACCTACCACTTGAAGATCTTAAGGACACGCCTCAAATTTCCAATAAGCTGTTTTTCGATATTGTCGATCGCACGTTAGAAGAGTTAGCAGTAAGAAAGCCCGGATGGAAGTCCGCTAAGAAGAACACTTGTGTACGAATCGTCATCGCTGAAGACGCTCATATCGATGTTCCGCTTTATGCTATTCCAAGAGTACGTTATGCCATGATCATGGAATCAATGGATAGTAAATCGGTTGCCGTGAACATTGAAAAAGCCGGTCGTTCAGCAATGCTAAACAAGGATGAAATCCATCTGGCTATTCGTGAACCGTGTACGTGGAAACAAAGTGACCCCATGATTATACGCCAATGGTTTAAAACCAAAGTAGAATACCATGGTGAGATTCTTCGTCGTGTCTGTCGTTATCTTAAGGCTTGGCGGGATTATACGTGGCCCGATGGCGGCGGACCAAGCTCCATTGCATTAATGGCCTGTGTATCAACATCATTTGATGACGCAGTGATCATGCGTAAAGATCGATTCAAAAGTAATGATGATGGTACTGCGCTGCTGGCCTGCGTTGACCGTTTAGCACAACAGCTCAAAGATGGGGTCGCCAACCCTGCTGAGCCGGATAATGATGAACAACTACATCCACGTCAAAATATGGATAAGGATGAACGTAATGATATTGTCTTCAAGGCTGAAAACTTGGCACAACAAATCAATGCAGCGGCCGAGGGAAGTAATCTATCTGCTGTTTTTGAGAGTTTAAGAGCCGCTTTCGGTGACCGAATTCCAGTTGAACCAGATTTGGTAACCCGATATTCGGCAGTCGCCGCAGTTGCCGCAGTTGCCGCAGCAACCCCTATTGTGCAAGCCACTCCGGCGCAAGTTAATTCGGAGGCAGGGTGATCGAGCATCTCCATGACATTGAGACCGTGCTATTGCAGCATGGTTTCATTCAGAAGACCATTAATCAAAAAAAGTCTCCGGAGCCATTAGTTACTTATTATCGTGAATATAAAACGAAAGTTGGAGCGGTTGCTGTTTATATTTTTCAAAGCGGGATTACTCTGCTTGAGCCACCGGTTATCTATGTTCATAGGTGCCCAGATAACCTTAAGCATGTCCGTTTACCTCACCTTATGAGTGACGGTTCGCTGTGTTTGTTCGACCGTAATACGCATTTGCTGGATCCATTGGATCCAATGGCATTCTATGCTGCGGTAGCTGAGAAAATAGAGCAGATAATAAAGCTTTGGGAAAGCGGCAATTATGATGATGATTTTGCTCATGAGTTTTCCAATTATTGGTGTTCTAACCGCACGTGTTTTCAAGTAGCCGAAGAGAATGAACAGGTCTCTAAGCTCTATGAGTATTCATGGCGAGGCCTTGACAATCAGGTTGCGCAGGAATTGGTAGTTGCTGATAACGAATCACAAGCGAAGAGTTGGGCGCTACGCCGCGGTGGAGATTCAGTTAGTTTTGTTTCAAACACTTTAGTTATCAACATGACCAAGCCAATGCAGGTTGATTACGATCGTACTTGGCCACCTGAGGGGCTAGGACCACTGTTAAATTGGCTCGAATGGGCAGATCCTCCGGCATTAGACTCTCTATTGTCGAAATTACGAAATAAAGCGCAATCGAAACGCTTTTCTGTTCTATTTAAATATGGTTCAGAGTCAGTGGGTGTCAGGTTTCACCTGGAACCAGCAGCAAGCAGAGTGTTGAAACGTGCAGGGGGACGTTGCAAGCGAAACAAGGTGAGTAAAATTGACCTAATCACTGCCCTGAGTAAGCCAGAGAACGTTTCAAATTTTGATCGGTTGTGGATTGATATGGCCACTCAGTCGTATCTCGTTAGCCGTAATGCGGTGCAAGCTTTACCACCATTAGCAGGAAAGCGTATCGCTTTAATAGGTTGCGGTACCGTTGGTGGTCATACAGCTACCCCTTTGGTGCATGCGGGCGCTGGTGCCAATGATGGTGAGCTCGTTTTATTTGATAGTGACGTTTTAGGTTTGCGTTCTGGGAATATAGGTCGGCATATCCTTGGGGCGCGTTATCTGTCCATTCCAAAGTCTGATGCAATCAAACACTATTTAGATGAGCAAGGCTATGGTGCGAAGATTCAGGCTAAGAGGTGCTTTACACGCGATCATCTCGAGCATAATTGGGATCTTATTATCGATGCTACAGGGGATCGTCCTTTTTCTTTAACTCTGGCCCAGTGGTATCGGAAGTGTGAAAACTCCAGTCAAGCAGTTCTTGTTCATGGTTGGGTGGCAGGATTTGGGCATGCAGTACGTGCTTTACGAGATAATGGGCAAGGTGCCTGCTACGCGTGCCAATATGTGTATAGCGGCAGCCTCGCTAAACCACGATATCCTGTTTTTCCCTCAGGAAAGGAGCCAAAGCTACCTTTCCGGCGTTCATGTGGCGAAAACCATCTTCCTTACGGTACGGAATTATCAATGGCAGCAGCTTCTATGATCCTGCAATTAACTACGCATGTTGAAAAGGGCCCTAATTACCTACAAAGAACAATGTCATCAAAGGCAAGATTGTTAAAAGATGTTGCTTTAACACAACGAAAAGACTGTCCAGCATGTCGCCACTAGTTTTAGATTTACCAGATCGGGCTCACATAATTATTGAACCAAATGTTTTAGCAGTTATGGCGCGTTATCGACAAACGAACAGCAATAGCACTGAAGCTGGTGGAATTTTAATCGGTCAGTATCGCGGACATCACCTCCATATAGAGAACGCCACACCACCAGGTCCAAATGACCGACGTTCACGATGCCATTTTAGTCGACGTTGCCGAAGCCACTGGGATATAGCGAGTGATACTTGGAAAAAATCCGGACAGTACAGTACTTTTATTGGTGATTGGCATACTCATCCAGAGGACTATCCCTATCCATCTATGCTGGATAGGGAGGAGTGGGTGAAAAACATGCCTCAAGGTAGAGTCATGCTCTTGGTTATTGAAGGCCGGTGTGGACGTTGGATTGGCCTTGTCTCTAACCGTGAGATAACGAGTTTAGATAATATAAGTTATAGATAAGAAATACCAAAACATGATATCGGTAACTAATTCTAAGATAACAGACAGCAACGGCTCTTTTTACAGTGCAAAGTTCATATAGTGGGAGTATAATTTTATTCTCTGCGAAGGATAGTAAATAGTATGAAATATATATCGATTGATGGTGATGATGTAGGACGTTTGATAACTTCTTACTATCTTAATAATGATGAGGCACAGCTACACCAAATAAGCATCTTACTTAAAGAAGCTACTCAACAAGTAGCTAATCTACTGCGTTCCAAAGAGTTTGAGGTTGTTTTTTGTGCAGCCGATGGAGTGCTTGGTAAAACAAAAACTGATATTGACTTCAAAAAACTGTTCAGTGAAATCCAGCGATGTGCTCCAATGCAAATTACTTTTTCCGCTGGTGTAGGTGACTCACTAAAGAGTGCATATGTCGCTCTTCTTGACGCGAAAAGTAATGGTAAAAATCAACTACGAGAGCACTGAGATTATTATGTCCAAGATAATACCTCTAAATATTTTATTAAAATTAATATTGCTTTCTTCCATAATCCTAAGTGCAATTGTTTTTGATTATATTCAAAAACACTATTATCATGATTGGGGGATATTTAAATTAGTATCTATTTCATCCTTTGTTTCCGCAGCATTGATTTTCTTTCTGCTTTTACCATCGTGTTCAAGAAAAATTTGGGCATTTTTAAAATATTGGAATAAAGATCTTTATCCAGACTTAAATGGAGAATGGGTTGGTGTGATAGAAACTAATAGCGGACTCCATATAGATGTAAGGGCAGTAATTAGACAAGGACTTCTTCTTACCGAACTTGATATGCATGGAAAAAGCGTAAAATCATTTACACTAGAATGCACACCAACGATAGAACAAGGACAAAAAAGGCTTTATTACGTATATCGTTCCATGCCTAGAAATCCAAGTTGGGGGCCTTATGACGGCTCAACATTATTAGATGTGATCGAGAGTGAACACGGTATAAACCTATCAGGTAAATATTATACAGATAGATTAACAAATGGTCGCATTTACCTAACGAAGGTATCAAACAATCCAAGAAAAGACGTATCTTATTATTGATTAAAATGTAGTAGCTCATACTCGATCTTACACATCCGCTGGTAAGCCACGACTAGATCGTGCAGTCGGCCTGCTGGTATCGTAACTCACAACTGGACAAAATGTTTCAGTGGTTTTGCTAATTTAGTGAACAATCAATTAGCTCAGGTATAGCAAAACCACCTTATTACTCAATTTTGCTTGCCTAGAAAACGGGGGCAGGTCATTAAGTCGCAACATTTGAAAAACGCCGATATTGCAGATGCTGTCATTAAACTGCTAACTCTCCTAACGCGTTAGTATTAACAACGACGTGCAGAAGTGTTTGGAGTTGTGTTGACTCACTTCTCCTTGAACTTTTGTGCTTGCATTCTTACTCTGGCGTCTGGTCGCCTCAATTCTAGATAGCAAAACTACAATTGCCCATATGGGACTTGATCAATATCCCATTCTGAAAGTTAAAGCAAAGTAACGCTCAAGTTACCAAATATTATTTACTATAGTGGCGATGAAAAAGTGACCAGTATCGCGTTATGGCGTTGACTATCAATATAAATTTAGCGCCTTGCGAAAGAGCAGAATTATGGTATTTAAATTTGGGGTTTCAATATGATGAGCGATAAAATAAAAGTAGTACCGATAAAGGGCAAGTTTATTATACTATGTTTTACCGCATTATTTTCAGCTGTAAGTGCAGCGTCTCTTTTTGAAGGGGCGGTGAGATGGGAGATGAGACACAACAGTGAAAAGACCGCAATAATTAAAACTTTTATCGGAAAACAAGGTGAGGTTGAACTTAATAAAATAGCTGAATATGAATCACCTATAGTTTTCTTTTATTTTGGTATGAAAGAATG
Organism: Photobacterium sp. HL06; assembly: GCF_059552575.1. Taxonomy (NCBI): domain Bacteria; kingdom Pseudomonadati; phylum Pseudomonadota; class Gammaproteobacteria; order Vibrionales; family Vibrionaceae; genus Photobacterium; species Photobacterium sp. HL06. The sequence goes on along the minus strand of NZ_CM183914.1, from coordinate 1,110,838 downwards.
TAATCTTACTAAAGGCGCAACCTATCCTCACCAAGGCTTTCGCTTAAATAATCAAACTTTTAAAATGAACAAGAAATGCCTCACTCCTAAATTAATTGTGTTTGAGCCACAAAGTTTGGTGGATAACATAAAACTTGTTGCGCACATAAAAAACAACAAGATGAACGAAATTTATTGGCAGGATAGTGACAGGAAGCCTTTTTCTGCTTTTTTATAATTTAGGTTTTGATGAAAAAAATAGGTATTTAGCAAGCATGATTATATCACATATAATGCTATTAAAGAAGAAAAGAACAAAAAAGCACAGCAGCATCTACTTTATAATGTTCAGTACCTTGCGGCACATGAAAATAAAACTGGTGTTTATAAATCAGAGACAGGACTATTATATGAGAAAATAAAAACAGGGACTGGACACAAGCCAAAAAAATAAGACAGAGTTACTGTCCACTATAAAGGTTCATTAATTGATGGTACAGTGTTTGAAAATACATATAAAAGCAATCAACCGGCGACATTTCCTTTAAATGCCGTAATACCTGGGTGGACTGAAGGGCTCCAGCTGATGCCTGTTGGTTCAAAATTCAGATTCGCCATCCCACCTAAGCTGGGCTATGGTTCACAATCATCACCAGACATTCCTGCCAATTCAGTCCTGATTTTTGATGTTGAGCTTCTTAATATAAATTAATGCCGCTCATTAGATTAAAAGAGTTGTTCTTGTTTCTGAATTTACATGCAAAGCCTCTTTAGGTTTTGCATGTAGAAGGCGGATGGGGCCAAAGGTATTGTTTGATGTTTTGGCGCTCTACTTAGCATTAGTGCATCTCTTTACATCAAAAGGAAAATAATAGAGTTTGACATTTTTGTAAGTAGCTTTATAAGCTTCACGTTCTGATCTTGCTTTTTTGACTAGTTTCATATCTATCGATGACACTATAAGTTGATTTTTTATACTGTTCATTGACTTTAACTCATAATTAGATATTCTCTTGTGAAAATTTATGACATTAAATACCCAATATCGGTCTTCGTTAGATCTTTTCCATCTTTCTTTTATAAGTTTATAGGCCAGTATATCATAGTGATATTGTTTGGTATTTTTACTGATGTAACCATACGGATAAAAGTATGTTCTTTCATTGTAAAAAGGCACTTGTTGATTTCTATCTTGATTATTTATGGTGGGTGATCGGAATTTATCTTTCTCAGGTAGTTTATTAATGTACCGATAAAAAACAGCACCAACCTCGGCTGTTGATGTTTTAACGGTATCATGAAAAAGAGGGTCGCTTGCCAAGTAAGTATTTAACTCAGGCTCATTTTCTTCGATACAGGTGAAGAATTTTTCATACGGGAAGTTATTGAAGCTATAGATTTGACTGACATCAATGTCATGTTTTTTGTAGTTTGGAAATGCATAAATGCTTGGTGCCAATAAGAGTAGCAAAAGGGTGATTATGGGTTTCAGTGTCATGCTCAAATTCCATTTTAATGTATTTGCATGCAATAATATGCCATTAAACGCCCGTTTGGCGAGGTGCAAATCACATAGCAACTACAGTGACATTGAGGTTGACGGCTTTGCTAGCAGCGGCACCTGCGACATTACTGTATTATACCCAATTAACTTGAAGATGCTGGCTTGAGCGCCTGAACATTATCATTAATTCGAGACACCAATGAGTTTGCGATTTCAGGAAGAGTCACAGTAAAAAATTGATCTATTGCTTCCTTGAAGTCTCGTTTGCTTTTGAAGTAAATGTTATTCCTCGATTTCTCGTTCATCACCTTCCAAAGCCGTTCTATCGGGTTGAAGTTAGGACTGTAAGGCGGAAGGTAATGAAGCTCGATATTAAGAACGGATGCCGCATCTCTGACCAAATCACTGCGGTGATATCCCGATCCATCTAAGATGATATGGAGCTTGTGATCTAATGGGTAACTCTTCCGCAGTTGGCAAAAAAAGCGAACAATGTTTTCACTGTTAATACTTTCGTAATCGCTAACAACAGTGGCTCCGATGTCCGACAGGTTCAGCGCACCGATAATATTAAGTCGGCTACGACTACCTGTTGTTTCAAGCACTTTATCTTGCCCTGTACGTATCCAACCATGTGTGATTTTAGTCGCTTGCGTTGGATGAACAGCATCAATGAATAAAATCGATTCATCCTCGCCACAGCCCGCTTTAAGCGCGTCTTAAGCTTCGATAAAAGCTTGCTGTTTTGCTTCATCAAACTTATGTGGGACACCTTTGTGCATCTTATAACTAAAGCCATTGTGATGAAGCCATTTATTCATACCTGGGACACTGTATTGAACGCCAAAATGTTCCATTACGAAGGCTACGATTTGATGAGTATGATGGCAGGTGTGCTCAGTCAGATGCTCAGTAAGCGCCATAGTTTGAGAAACTGATAAGAATCCTGATGACCGTAAGCGTCGAATTAAACCCACATTCCCACATCACTAGATCTCGTTCATAGTTTTCTCAACAACAAAGGAGGAACTATGAACCAACCTGAAAAACGACAATATTGGACGAGCGTCATTGAAAAACAAACAGCAAGCGGACTTTCTATTCCTGCTTTTTGCAAGGTGAACGACCTTAGCTATCCGACTTTTCATTACTGGCTGAAGAAGCTAACAGAACAAAACGACGAATCGCAACACGCGCACACCATTGTGATTAATGATGATATAGGCACTGATACTGTCGCTTTGCATTTCCCTAATGGTATTAAGGCGGAGCTGCCTGCGAACCTAACCCAGACACAAATCAAAACCTGGTTGCAGGTACTGCAATGATCCCCAGCGGCGCTATTTATCTCGTCTCGGGCGTTACAGATATGCGCAAGTCTATCGATGGCCTCTCAATCATTGTCGCTGATGTACTGGAAATGGATCCGCTCAGTGAAGCCTGGTTCATTTTCTGTAATCGTGGTCGTGACAAACTCAAAATCTTATTCTGGGATACCAACGGGTTCTGGCTCTACTATCGTCGCTTGGAAAAGGGGCGATTTAAATGGCCAAAACCGAATTACGCTGGCCATATTCAACTCTCCCGACAGCAACTTAACTGGTTGTTATCAGGCTTAACCATTGAAAACCCCAAGGCACACCAACCGATAATCGGCAAACAAGTGAGGTGATCGTCACTGATCGCCTCATTGCTGTTGAGTGATCTTTTAAAGCTGGCATTCTATCGTCATCAACTGAAATAAGTGTGACGAAAAATGACTGAACTTCCTGATGATGTAGAACAACTGAAAGCCATGTTGCTACAGCTTCAGCAAGAAAAACAAGCGCAGGCTGAAGAAATCATTGAGCTAAAAAGCACCGTTCAACTGCTCACGGAACAACTCAACCTTAGCAAATCCAAACGCTTTGCATCTCAAAGTGAGAAGTACCCCAAAGGCACCTTCAATGAGGCGGAGCAACAAAACAACCCAGCTCCCAAGCACCACAAAAAGGGCAGAAAACCCCTGCCGGATACACTAGAGCGAGAAACGCGCGTTCATACCCTGAATGCACCGCACTGTGACTGTTGCGGTGGTGCTATGCATGAAAGTGGTAGCGAGACTTCAGAAGAGCTGAAAATCATTCCACAGAAAGTCAGTGTGATCAGTCATCAGCGGACAAAATATGCCTGTCGAACATGTGAGAAAACAGCGTTACAAAGCCAGATAATCACCGCGCCTAAACCCGCCAGTATGATACCGAGAAGTATCGCTAGCCCGGAAACCCTGGCCGCAGTGGCAACCGCCAAATATGTGGATGCACTGCCACTCTATCGTCAGGTCGATATTCTTAAACGTGCCGATATCGATATTAGCCGAGGAACACTCGCTAACTGGTGCGTACAGCTCGGTGCCAAAGTGAATGTGTTGGTCGATGCGATGAAACAGCATCTCCTGGATGAATCACTTGTCTGCGCCGACGAAACCACCGTACAGGTACTTGATGAGCCAGATCGAGCAGCGACAAGCAAATCGTATATGTGGGTTTATCGCAGTGGCGAGTTCGCATCAAATCCAGTGGTTATCTATGACTACCAACCGAGTCGAGCTCAAACTTGTCCAAAAGGCTTTCTTGGTGATTACTCTGGCTACTTATTATGTGATGGCTATAAAGCTTACGAAGGGCTAAAGCAAGTCACCTTGGCAGGCTGTATGGCCCATGCCAGACGCAAGTTCACAGATGCCCAAAAGGCACAACCGAAAGGGAAATCAGGGCGTGCTGAAAAAGCCCTAGGGTACATCGGCAAACTGTACGGCGTGGAGAGTCAGAGCAAAACACAGGGCGCAGATAAGCGTCATCAACATAGACAAGAAAAGGCCAAACCGATATTGGCTGAGTTCCATACTTGGCTGAAAGAGAGCCAAGAAAAAGTGCTACCAAAAAGTCTGATAGGCAAAGCCATCAACTACACGCTTAACCAATGGGATAAGCTGACCACTTACCTTGAAGATGGCAATATTAGCATCGACAACAATGTGACAGAGCGAGATATCAGGCCGTTCACCACTGGCCGGAAAAACTGGTTGTTCTCAAAATCAGTTGCTGGCGCAGAGGCGAGTGCGAATTTATATAGCATCGTGATGACATGCAGAGCCAACGACATCAATCCTTACTACTACTTCTTGCAGCTGTTCCGAGTACTGCCAACGAGAGTACCTGGCGCAGACCTATCAGATCTACTGCCGTGGAATGTTGACTTTAGCGAGGCCGAATAAGGCCTCACTGGTTAACTGCGCGCTTACTGATGACCCACCATTTTCAGGCTTTAACTTCCCAGAATGCTCATAGTCTTTCAGATGACGAAGTACTGTTGTTTCATGGATACGCAGCGCTTGAGAAACCATGGCGGTACTCCAACCTTCAGACGCAAGAAGTACCGCTTTTATACGGTCACGCACTCGACCGTCACGAGTCATATCATGCTGGCTTTCTAGTTCTTGTTTCTGCTTTTTGGTTAAAGTAATTTTCATAGGACATAGCATGATCCTGATTTTTCGGGAAATCAAGCATCTTTAATGATCACGGGTATACACTATGGGGCAGAGCCAATTTAGGGGGAACCTGTCAGTTCGAGTAAAGTCACTACACACGAGCCTATCCTTAATAATACATAATTAAAGAATAGGCTATTATATAGTTAATTACAGTTCCGTTTATGATTATAACCTCTGATTTTATCAGCAGCTATGACTTTGAGGCTTCTCCCTGCTTAGTCACTTCAGGCCAACGGAAGAACTGATACCACTCATCATTGCTCTTAATGTAAAAATTTGAAATTGTTTTTCCATCCTCATTTTGAAACCATAATACAAGATGTTCGTTTTGGTAGTTGGTTTTTAAGACTGAATTTTTAGGCTTAATAATGAAACTTAATTCAGATAATATAGAATTTACAGAATCTTCAATTTCCTTTTGTTCGATATTTTCGATATCTATATCCTCTTTTGTAGCACCAGATAAGAAATCAGCTAGCTTAATAAGCTGATCTTTCCCTGATAGTTTCTCAAGCTCGTTTTTGTATGCACTAGCTCTGGCTTGTAATTCTTTTAAAGGATAAAATTTAAGGTCTTGATAAATGGTTTTATCTATTAATTCTTGATTTTTTTTGTATGGGTTATCTTTGTATTGATTAAAGCCATTAATGAAACCTTCAAATACAGTCTTATGTTTGACATTTATACCCTTTGAATTTAGGTGTGAAAGAGTCATTGTTTTTTGATTCGTTATATTAATAGCATAACCATTGAACACCAGACTATCAAAATATTTCAATACTGTATTTCCATTTATCAGCTGAGTATTTACATTTAGATAGTTTGATAATTTATTCATTTCACTCTGAATTTCAGGAGATATAAATTCAGGATCATTTAGTCGTTCTACCATTTTATTTATTGCACCAGACATTGCTGATTCATGAAAGCTATTAGTATCCTCAAACTCCTCTTTTTCACGGAATGCATCTCTTATCGCTCTTAACTCACTTCCCCACCAGTAACCTAGATGATCTGCAGCTGCCTGATACTGCGCTTGAGAGAAGACTCTTAGATCGTTTACGTATGTCCACTCAAACTCTATGTTTCCATCTTGTAGCCAAGATATATCTTGACCATTTTTCTTACCGCTTTTGTATTCAATAGACGATTTTTTTTGGCCATTTTCGTACCAAGTTTCAGCTAACCCGTCCTTAAGTCCGTCAGAAAAATGTATAACTTCTTTATTTTGTCCTGTATCGTATTTTATGACTTTCTTTCCAGTTAACGGGGCTTCCGAGTTTGGAGCATAGGCTAGCCCATTTCGTACTAAAACTTCACTAGTAGTTATTTCATTACAGCCTGACAGTATCATCGCAGCCAGGATTAGAAACCCTCTTATTTTCATTAATCTATCTCCAAAGGTACAAATATTGAACACAGTATCATATGAGCACAACTTGTATGAGATGTGGTTCACAACTTTTTAACATACATTACAGTATTTGCGGATTTGTACAGTGAAAATTTCGATTGACCGCGAAGAGTACCAGCGCTTCATTAAAATATTTTTAATTAGCCATATTTCCAACTTCACTGGGTTTGATGCCGAGACAGCATAGTACAGGAGGTAAAGCAACGCTCTTAGGGATAAGTAAGCGAGGAGACAGTTATCTGAGAAAGTTGTTAGTCCACGGTGCCAGAGCTGCATTTCGCTATGCAGCAGGAAAAGATGACTCATTAAGTCAATGGGTCACTCGCTTAAGCGAACGAAAACATCCAAATATTGCCATTGTTGCGTTGGCGAATAAGCTTGCTCGTATTTCATGGGCTTTAGTGTCCAAGGGAGAAGATTATAATCCTTCACTTGCCGCTGGTTAAGCTGCTGCTGCATTGTTTGGGGAACATTAAAGTTCAAAGGATTTACTGATTGACTTCAAGAATTGCAAGTAAAATTTGATGGCAAATAGGTTAGACCAACACTAAACACTAGAAGAACCCTCATGGGGCTTAAAGTGCAAGAGCTCGTGTAAGCGTTTGGGATCTAAAAGGCAGTTGCTAGCTCATAAAGGGGCATTTTCGTTTTAGAGTAATCTGTCAGATAAAGCCACATTCTGGTATTGGAACTGACAGATTGCATGCTGACTAATCCAATTAAAATGTAAAAAAGCAAGTTAAAATTCTTACGTTACGATATAAATTTTAGCCAATTTTATATTTAAGGTAAGCTTTCTAGATTAATAATATTTTTACAGCTTGAGCGTTCTAATCTAAATTAGTTAACGGGCTAACCGAAAATATACAGTTAGCCCTAATTTAAACTACTCGACAAAGTTGGTAAGTTTTCCAGGCTCTACGGCAGAGAGCAGTTTAGCCAAAAACTTTTTGCGTTCATTCGCTGTATCTTCAAGCTGCACGGTCAAGACTTGTAGTTCGCCCTGAATAGATGCCTTTTCAGTTAGTTGCTCGTTAACTTGCATATGAAGCCTCTCATTATCAGCACGCGCAGTCGATAACTCTTCACGCAATCGACTGCACTCTCTTTGTTCTGTTTTTAATAGTTCTTGAGCGTGCTTGTTCTCTAACTCAAACTGGGTTAAATGAGCTTGCAGCTCACTACAACGTTGCTTCTGCTCCGATAAAACAATGTTGGCTCGACTATGTTCTTGACCTAAGTCTTCAAGCTTTTTCTCCAAATCATCAATAGTTAACATAGCATCTACCACCTCAGCTTCTGCCGCCTGCTCTCGCTCGTTCGCAAGCTGCACAGCTGCTGCGACACGCTGTTCGGCAGTATCGATTGCAATGGCATTTAATTGTAAAGTGATAACCTTCAGCTTTTCAATTAAGGCCTGGCTAACCAATGACAGCTGGTCACTCAGTTCAACGGGAAGTTCCGCCTCTAGGTTTTGTTGTTGATGATACGTTGAGCTCAGATGAGCTTCCCAAACTCGATGCAGGCGTTTTGCATCCCCTTTGTTACCAACTGCCTTACGAAGTGCGAAACCAGTCACTCTCCGGCCTTCTTCAAGCAGCTTTTTACCAGCCACAATGATGGCATCATCGGAGACTTCTGGTGTTCTCCCGATTTGTGTCTGAACTTCACGCATAGTGTGCTCTCTCCGAACGATAGAAAGTAAGAAACAAAGAAATGAAAGAAGCAAAGAAAGAAACGGCTTTCTCTGTTGTTGGCAGGTTAGTCATGGTCCACCTCACAATCATCAAGGCGCTCATCACGTTGCTCATCGTCCACGGCATGGACGATGCTGTGCACCATCGGCTGTAAATCAAGCGACATTTCACTATCTAACTGTTCTGCCAGACGCTGAAAAAAGTCTTCTGCCTGATGCTCGAGACCACGCTGCTGGTACGCCACCCCGATATACGCCTCCCGGATAAGTTCGGCCAACTGCTCTTTTAGCTCGCCCTTCAGTTTTGTCGTCATCGAGCTTAAACGACAATGCTCAAAACCAAGCACTTTGAGAGTCTGCTCTTGGTCAGCAATCTCACCTTTTTTCTTGTTGATATCTTGGTCAAGTTGCGCCGATAGCTCTTGCTGCCAAGCATGCTCACTGATTAACTGCTCCTTGGTTGTTTCAAGCTCATCGAGTCGGCTGGACGCCTCTTCTGTTGCTTTCCTTAGCTTTTCCAGCCGCTTCTCTTCCAGCTCGCATAAGCGTGTTGCATAGGTATGGGTGCGCTTGGCCTTGGGCATTTTTGCTTGCCGGTTCATTTTCTTACGCTCCTCGGACTGGCGCTCGGTTTCGGGGGCAATCTCTGCATGTAATTCCCGTTCGTGCAGCAGGTGCTCATTGATAAAGTCACGAAACATGGCTTGCAGCCGCTCGCCATGCTGCACCATTTGCTCCCGTGTGAGACCATAGTTCTCAGGGAGCAGCTCTTCCTCCTCCTCTTCTCTTTCAGCACGCAGCTTGTTCTGCTCTCGGACATACTGATTAACCACTTCAATTTGAGTTTTGAGCAAATCCCAGTTGCCAAATACGCTGTCTTGCCCAGAGAGGAAATAGTGGCAATGCGTACCGGTATCTTCATTTTTTAGTCGCTCATCAGCATGCACCGCCATGGCGTGGATGGGGTATTTCGGAAAATAGTGCGTGAGAAACTTTTCCGTAAAGTCCAGCCAGTCCTGCGGCGTAATGGTTTTATTATCTACATTCCAGCGGTGAGGGATTTTAATTATCCCCTCCTGAAGGTATGTGGCATTCTGGTTGGGTCTGGCTCCAGTCAGCTTGTTATGCACATCAACAAACTTTCTGACCGTGCCCATTTTTTGCTGATGACGCGCCATCGTTTTCATGTCCAATTGCGCTACTTTTCCCGCAGGGATATGGCAATTATCGGGTGTATTCCACAGCTGCCACAGCAATTCGGCCGCATCCTCATGGCCTTTTTGACGCTCAACCTCCATCGCCTTTTTGATGCTGGCTTTCAACTGCCGACGCCGAGTCTTTAGCTTCACCTGGTTCTTCACTTTTGGGGCTGGCATAATCGCGGCTAAGATGGCTTGTTTTTGCTCCAGGTCATAGTCATCAAGCGGCGCGGTTTTGCCGTTAAACCAGAGCAAATTTTCCTTCGCCAGCGATTCATCCCACTCCGGCGGCTTAACCTTTTTAGTAGGGATGCGCAACGTATGGCACAGCGTCTTGAGAATTAGTGCAACACCCTTAGCGGTCGTATCTAGATTAAAATGACGGTAAAACGTATGGATGGTTTTCATGCCACACCCCCTGTGAGGGTGTGGGCCGAACCCGGGGTCAAGGGGACTCCCTTGCCAGCCGCTGTCGTCTTATCTTTTGCGCAGCCAAAAGTGAGACGGCAGCTTAGCTGGTTAAATATCCGTCGCCATTTTTTGGCGCGGCCCATGTCGAGACTGTCACCGGCCGAAATCAAAAAACTAGTCATGCGCACCTCCCCACAGGTTCAACGCCTGCTGAAGTGTGCTGGCCAACGTCGGATTTTGCTCCAGGGCTATCAGCAACTGGCCAACCAACCCCAGCGACGTTTCGGATGAACGGGGTGGCAAGGGGGATGATGGCCTGCTAACAGGTTGACTTTGAATTTCTTTGACCGGGGTTTCAACAGCACCGAAGACATCATTCATGCATTCATAAAACTGGCCTGCGTAGTTGGGGGCATCCTCTTTGAGCCAGCGGGAATAATGCTTATCCACCATGGTGGTATCCTCGTGGCCTAGTTGTCGTGCAACCCACTCCTTACTTATCCCCGCTGTCAGGCAGTGGCTGGCGAACGTGTGGCGGGGCTGATTCGGTCCCCGGTGCTTAATGCCCAGCGCCTTCAGGAAAGGAGTAAAAAAGCTTTTAGCGTACTGGCGCGAGTCAATGAAGGGTTTCCCGGTTTTGGTATTCAGAAATACATGACGCACGTACAGGGTCTTGTAGGTTTTATTATCCGCCTGTAGCACTTTTATCCGTTTGGGCCTGAGATGGCCTGTCAGCTGATATTGCCGCTTTAGAATGGCCACCACATACGGGTTCATCTCAATGGTCCGCAGTGAGGAGGCGGTCTTGGGTACTTTATACCCACCGAGCACTTTGCATTTGTTGATATTAATCTGGCGGCGTTCAAAATCAACGCCATCCCAGTCTAACGCAATCGCCTCGCTAATCCGTCCGCCAGTTGCACAGTTGGTTAGACACAAGTTCTGCTCACTTTGGTATTCGGTTTGCGCTGTAACCAAGAGGGAAAGCTCTGACTTGGTGAACGGCAGAGGTTCTGCGGTTTCAATCGATAAGTTACTCAGGCCGTCCATTGGGTTTCGGGCAATCACGCCATCACATTGAGCGCTGCTAAAAATAGCCCGGAGCACCGTGAAATGTTCATTAATCGTTTTGTTGGCAAACTTCTTGTGCGCCTTAATTTTCCAGGCTTTGATATCTGATTGCCTTATTGTCTCTATCGGCCTGTTACCAAAGTGCCTAACCAGGTTTTTCACTTTGGACTTCACTGACTTCAGGGTAGAGGGGGCGACCTCAAATTGACGCTCTGCGAGATATTGCGCAGCATAATCTGCAAAAGTGTGTTGAGCCATCATTGACCTCCGCGGTTCGAGCCGCTTTTCATCATTCTTTGGCTACAAGCTAGCACGCCCCGGAGGGCGAAATACATACTAAGCTGCTAATATTTCAAGACTTTCACAAATAAAAACAATTACTTATACAAGCAGTTATATAGACGAGTCAAAAATCCACAGTACAATCAGGGCCATAGCTAATAAGAGCCAGATACTTCTTCAAGACACTAAGTTTGTATTTTTTTCCATAGCGGCCATAAGTTATGTTTTGGTTTTTGTGGCCGACCAGTTGGGCAACGATACTTTCATCGACTTCTTGCTGTTTCAGTTCATCCACGAAGGTATGACGGAACGAATAAGCCGTCGGACGCTCCCCCGCAATCATCCCGATTTTCTTCTGCAACTTCGCCAGCTGCTGACAATACTGGCGAGACCAGTCTTCGTTATCCCCGGAAGGCGTATAAAGGAATAACTGCACCCGGCCTGTGTGCTTCTGCTCTGACACATAATTCTGAAATCCCCATGCCAGTATCTTGGCATGCACTGGAACCAGACGAGACGAACTGTCGGTTTTAACGCGCTGTCCATCTCCTTCCGCGTAGACTCGAAGGCAGGTCATACCATCTTGCTCACAAATATCGTCAACCCTTAGCTGACACGCCTCCGAAGGCCTGAGACCATGGAACAGCATCAGGAGGGTTACCCACTTAAACGCGGCATCTTTTGCTTTAAACTCCGCAGACTGAAACAAGCGCTTTAATTCGTGTTTTTGCCAGCGCTGCCGCGCTGAACCGGCTCCAGTGCTCGACGATTTAGCCAGTGGAATATCCGTAAATGGGTTGGCCGTGGTGTAGCACATCAACTTACACCACTTGAAGAACTGTGACACAGCTGCCAAGTACTCCTTGTTCGTTTTATGGCTGCGCCCCTCGTCGAGCAAGACATCCCGATATACAAGGGCTTCAGCGCTGGTGACCTGATGAACAGTGGTAACGAGGGTGGAAGCGATAAAGTGACAGATACGCTGATCGAGCTGCTTGACTGTCAGCGGTCGTACCGACTCTTTTGACTTTGAAGCGATAAATTGCGACAAGGCTTCACTTAATGAAATACCCGATGACGGTTTTGGCGCTTCAATAGCGCAGGCTTCGCAGTCTCTTCGCATGGGGACTGCTTTATTGGCAGGTGAGGTATAACCAATGCGAATTTGGTTGATGGTTCGGTCAACCAGGCGTTTAAAGTCAGCAACGGTTTCATCAGGCGAAACACCGGAAACCAGGGGGCGTAGGGTTCGGGCGACGTCAAGGTTGCGCTCGATAGCATCTGCTCGGCACTTGGTAAGGAGCGACACCTTGATGTCAAACGGGAAGCCTCTGTCTTTTAAGGCTTTTGGCAGGCAGATACGAGTATAGTAGGTACAATTTGCAGCGCGGAATAGGTACATTGTCTCAGTCAATCCTATGGTGGATGCTTGCAATGCCCAGACACAAAAAAAGCCGTTGATTATCAACGGCTTTTTTCATTTTGAATTTGGCGGAGAGATAGGGATTTGAACCCTAGATACGCTACAAACGTATGCCGGTTTTCAAGACCGGTGCTTTCAACCACTCAGCCATCTCTCCAAATTTTTTCATCTTAAAAGATGATGGCGGTGAGGGAGGGATTCGAACCCTCGATACGTTGCCGTATACACACTTTCCAGGCGTGCTCCTTCAGCCACTCGGACACCTCACCACATTGTTGTTAGACGCTGTGCGTCTCAACGGCGGCTAATGTAATGGCTTAGCGCACTGGGGTCAAGCGCTTTTCTTTAAATTATTCACGACTGCCGATGAATAGATCAATTCGTTCCATTCTTAGTCCAATCGGTTGTTTTTATTCACTGCTACACTTCAAAGAATCACACGAATGCAGCGGCCCTCTGTGCTGTTTCTCACCAACATACAGGATTCAGTGATGAGAAAATGGGTTTCACTCCTGCTCTTCTTACTCCTTATCACGACCGGAGGGCTTGCCAGAACCTCAGAAGAGAATGAATCCCGCCTACAGCTTCTTGACCAAAAAATCGAAACGCTCCAGAAACAGAACCAAACCCCTGAAGTCATCAAGGCACTGGATACGTTTACCCAAGCAAAAAGACAGCTAGAAAAGACAACGGAGTATCATCAGCAAACCAAGATGTTTCGCGAGCTTGTTATCAATTTCAATGAGCAAACCGAAGCGCTGAAATCACAGATTTCCGCCTTTTCAGCCACTGAATTTCCAGATTTTAACAATTGGGATCAAGATAAGCTGGCACTGGAGATCGCCGAACAGGACAATAGGCTAGAACAACTCGAGCAGACTCGGAGCAATGACAAAAATGACTTACAGTCTGTCGAACAAGGTATCGATGAGTTTTCGTACTTATCCGAGCAATTAAGGAAAAAAATCAAAGCAACTGAAAACCAGCTCAAACATGAACAGCAACAAACTAACAATGAAGATCTGCTGCTAACACTGGAGATCGAACACCAATATTATGTTAGCCAGCTGTATACCCTCGAGGCTAAGCAACTCAGCGCGGGAAACCGGCGCACACTAGCCAAGCAGCGTATCCAGCTGAGTAACCTCGAGATCGAAGCGCGCCAAGCCTATCGTAACAACCTGCAGCGAAAACTCAGCCGAATCGTGCGTACCACGACCAGCCCGCCATCGAAGGGCAGTCAAGAATTGGTGCAAGAACTGGATGATCAGCCCAAGGCGTTAAAGCGCCTGCTGCAACAGAACAAACGCTACACCACCGCCCTCGCACGCCTGTCAAGAAAATCCGAGGAAGTACAGCAACAACAACAGTCAGCCTCTGAGCAGACGGAGGTGGTGAACAATACAGCTGATGCCCTGGAGACAATGGCTGAGTGGCTAAAACTAAGCCCGGCTTTTAGCGAAAACCTCAGAACCCGGATGAATCGGCTGCCGGCTAATCCGCCAATCGAAGCACTCGATAGGGACATTGCCCAAAACCAAATCAATAAATATGAATACCAGCAGCAATACGATTCGCTAAAGGAACAGTCCCTACGGCCACGGACCAAAGCGCTGACACCTGAACAGCAAAAAAAAGAACTGGAACTTATTGATGCCAACCTATCTCTGATCGATAGGTTGATTGACAACTCTGATACCCTGATTTATCAGCAGGCAACATTGAAAGTCGCCTATGAAAACCTCAATACTAATCTTAACGATCTAAGAAGCCAGGCCAGCCAACGACTTTTTTGGGCTCCGGATGCCAATCCGTTCAGCCTCAGCCTAATCGCCAATACCTGGGAAAAACTTAAATGGTTTTTCTCGCCCTTTCAGTGGGTCAACCTGCTCAAGATCCCTGCTGTTGTTGATAATGTTACGCTATTTTTTGTGATGGGTTTTATTGCCATTATCATCATTTCGCTCAGCTGGGTGAGAAAGCACTGGAGAAAATACCTCAAAACCACCAGCCAGATGATCGGAAAAGTGACGCAAGATAAATTTCGCTTTAGTACATTCAATGTCCTTGCTTCATTTATGCTTGCCTGGCCATTTCCATTCATCATTGGCCTCATCGGCATATTGCTCAGTGCGGCCTGGCAATACCCGTTTATACACCACCTCGGCCAGGCCTTGGCCGTTCCCATGGCACTGGCCGTGTTTTGCTTCATGCGGGAGCTGGTCCGCTCCGATGGCCTGTTTATCGGCCACTTTGACTGGGAGCCTCAACTGATCCACCACTCATTCGCGCATTACCGACAATTGCTGTGGATCTATTTACCCATGATGGTGGTACAGGACTTTGCCAATCTCTACAGTGATATTGACGTCAGTGCCACCCTCGGCCGGCTTGCCTTTATCATCAGCAACCTGGCTGTTAGCTTTTTCCTATGGCGGCTATATCACGAGAAGATCCCCATGACCTATGGCGAGCTTCCGGCAGGAAAAGCACATATTGGCCACAACCTGTTTTGGTGGACGTTAATTATCATTCCCCAGATCCTCAACTACACGGCACTTCAAGGCTACCTGTCCTCATCACAGACAGTCATGGAAAAGCTGGAGGTGTCAGCTGTCCTTGGGGTCGTCACCCTACTCATATACTACCTGACAAAGCGCCTGATGCTACTGCAAAAAAGGCGACTGGCCTTTGATCGGGCCAAAGCGAAACGGCAAGAGATCCTGGCTCAGCGATTAGCCGAAATGGAAGAAGGAAAAGAAGAGAGCTTCAGCAGCAGCGAAATGCAAATTGAAGTCGAAGAGCCTGAAGTCGATTTAGAGAAAATTAGTGCGCAGTCGCTACGCCTACTACGCTCACTGCTGCTACTGATTTATCTCACTATCGTTGCAGTTGTCTGGTCAGATTTTTATCAAGCAATCACCTTCCTTGAAGATGTGACGCTATGGGATGTTACCAATACCATCGATGGTATCGATGAGCTCAGTGCGATCTCATTGAAAAGCCTCCTGCTTGCTATCCTGGCCTTCTGGCTCACTGCCATTATCGCCCGTGATATGCCTGGTGCGATGGAGCTGCTTGTCTTGCAACATCTGGATCTCTCGCCAGGTACGGGCTATGCCATCACCTCATTAACACGCTATATCGCCATTTTTATGGGAATTATCATCGGCTCTGGACTGATTGGCTTCGACTGGTCCAAAATGCAATGGCTGGTTGCAGCCCTCGGGGTAGGGATAGGTTTTGGCATGCAGGAGATCTTTGCCAATTTTATTTCAGGCTTGATAATCCTATTCGAAAAGCCAATTCGAATTGGAGATACCGTCACCATCCGCCAGTTAACTGGAGTGGTAGCAAAAATCAAAACCCGGGCGACCACCATTGTTGACTGGGACCGAAAGGAAGTCATTGTGCCAAACAAGGCATTCGTGACCGAGCAGTTTGTCAACTGGTCGCTATCCGATCCTATCACCCGGGTGACAATATCAATCAGTGTCAAATACCTTGCTGACAGTGAACTAGTCACCCAGCTGCTATTTGAAGCCACAGAAGAATGTGAATTGGTGTTAGATAACCCGGCCCCCGAAGTCTTTTTCCTGACCCTGACCGCCGACAGCCAAAATTTTGAGGTCCGGGCCTATGCAGCAGAAACCGCGCACCGCCTGAGCTTAACTCATGACTTACATAACCGAATCAAAAACAAGTTTATCCACCACAACATCACTATTGCTCACCCACAGCTAGAAATTACCATCAAAGATAAACAAGCCCATCCGCTATGCCGTTAATACGTGGGCTACAGGTACTCTTCGAATTTCCCCCCATCGAGACACCATGATGCGCATTTTCTTCACTGGCTATAGTCGAGAATAGCCTGCGGGATCTCAACCAGTGACAAACTGCGTTCAACCGCTCCCCGCTTGACCGCTTCTTTGGGCATACCGTAAACCACACAGCTTGCTTCATCCTGAGCCAGTGTCATCGCCCCGGCCTGGCGCATCTCCAGCATTCCCTTCACCCCATCATCTCCCATCCCGGTCATTATGATCCCTAATGCATTTCCACTCGCCGATTGAGCGACCGAACGAAACAGTACATCGACCGAAGGGCGGTGGCGACTGACTAACGGGCCATCAATGACTTCGACATAATATTGCGCCCCGCTACGCTTGAGCAGCATGTGTTTCCCCCCCGGCGCAATCAAAGCCTGGCCGGGCAATACGCGCATTTTATGCTTGGCTTCTTTGACACTGATCTCACATAAACTATCGAGTCGCTCCGAAAAGGCAGCAGTAAACTTTTCCGGCATATGCTGAACGATGACAATCCCTGGTGACAAGCGCGGCAACCCCTTTAAAACAACCTCTAATGCCTGGGTTCCCCCTGTCGAGGTCCCAATAGCAACAACCTGCTCAGTAGTCTTTAGCGGTGAGACCTTTCCGGCGGCGAGCACACTATCAGCGCTCAATTTGGGCTGGACTTTCAGGCTTGATGCCCTGACAGACTGAAGAGGCTTAAGGTTTGCCCTGCTGGCTGCTTTTACGGCATTGATCAGCACTTTCGCCGATTCATGGAGAAACCCCTTCAACCCTACCTTGGGTTTGGTAATGATCTCTACCGCACCGGCTGATATCGCCTGCATGGTTGTTTCAGCGCCTTTTTCTGTCAAGGTGGAGCAGATCACAACAGGTGTGGGCCGCTCAGCCATGATTTTTTTCAAAAAAGAGATCCCGTCCATTCGCGGCATCTCGATATCGAGGACAATCACATCCGGCCACTGCATTCGCATTCTTGTCATCGCAAACAGGGGATCGGCGACGGCGCCACAAACCTCAATCTCACTGTCGGTCTTCAAGACAGAGGAAACCACCTGGCGGACAACAGCCGAATCATCAACCACCATTACCTTGATTTTGTTTCTTTCCATATGACCTACCTAACAAATGCCGAACACTTGGTGCAATGGCCATCATACCTTTTGGTAGATACTGGGCTTTATCAAACGCAGTTGATCACTGATGCCAGTAATTGTCTCCGAATGGCCAACCAATAAAAAGCCGCCAGGCCTGAGCTGTTCCAGCACTCGCAGAACAACTTCATGCTTGGTTTCAGCTGAAAAATAGATAAGAACGTTACGTAATAAAATAAGATCAAACAGGCCGAGGTTTGGCAACGGGCCATTGAGGTTAATCTGTTTGAAATTGACATGCTGCCGTAGCTGGCTATTGATTAAAAAGGTGCCTTGCTGGGAACGTACGCCTTTCAAGCAATATTTTTGCAAATACCGGGTCGGAATTTCAGCCTGGCGCGAGCTCGAAAATAGCCCGCTGCGCGCATTTGCCAATACATTGGAATTAATATCAGAGCCCAACACCGTCCAATCCGCGGTATAGCCCAAACTACTTGCCAGCAACATAGCCAGACTGTACGGCTCTTCTCCCGTTGAACAAACGGCACTCCAGCAACGCAGTGGCTCTCTCGACACTCTCTTATCTAGCAAATGCCTTTTAATAAAACCAAAATGCCTTGGCTCCCTGAAAAAATGGGTTTCATTAGTGGTCAGGTGATCAACCACAATCTGCAGCTCTCCCTCCGGGGGATCTTTCATCAATAACCGGTAGTATTCTGCGAAGCTATTTAAAGAAAAATGCCTAAGCCGGCAAGCCAGCCTAGTAACGACTAGATTTTTCTTGTGATCACCAAGGGTAATACCCGCCAGGTCATAAATGAGTTTCTGAAACCGGGCAAACTCCCAGTCGGATATGGCATGTCGGGAAAATAATTCACCTGACTGATTCAGGACTGCACTGTGACACTTCATGGCATCCTCCCTGTTGCCATCATAAAACACAACGCGCCCAATCCCTCTTAATGAACGCCCTGTCACTGCAATCGGTAACAAGGCGTTCTTTGGGTTAACAAGGCGCTCGATGAAACTCAGTCGCGCTAAAAGGCTTCAAAGTCCTCCTCTATCAGCTCCTGGTGTTTCTTCTCTGGCTTTCTCGTGGGTGTCTTCGATATCGATATTGATGGAGATAAGGCATGGTTGCTAACAATATTCAACCCATGAGGCTCCGGTGCTTCGATTGACGGCTCATCAATTTTAAAGAAGCTCATGAGTTGCTGCAGCTGCTCAGCCTGCGCACTCATCTCTTCAGCCGTCGAAGCTAACTCTTCTGAAGATGAAGCATTCTGCTGAGTGACTTGATCCATTTGCCCCATCGCTACACTGATCTGGGTCACGCCGCTGGCCTGCTCATCCGAGGTAGCTGCAATTTCCTGCACCAGCTCGGCCGTTTTGGTAATACTAGGCACAATTTCATCAAGCAAACGCCCGGCCTGCTCGGCTACCTGAACACTGCTACCAGCCTGATTACTGATTTCCTGCGCTGCAACCTGACTACGCTCGGCTAGCTTACGTACCTCGGCGGCAACCACCGCAAACCCTTTGCCATGCTCACCGGCCCTTGCCGCCTCAATCGCCGCATTGAGTGCCAGCAAGTTTGTCTGATAGGCAATGTCTTCAATGATGCTGATCTTCTCGGCGATCTCCTTCATCGCTGTGACCGTTTCACTCACCGCCCGCCCACCTTCCATCGCCTGGGTCGATGCTTTGGTGGCGCGATCATCAGTGATCTTGGCATTCTCGGCATTTTGCTGCACCGATGCGGCAATCTGCTCTTGAGATGCACTGGTTTCTTCTACACTTGCAGCTTGTTCACTCGCCGCCTGGCTCAGGGATTGCGCCGTGGCACTGATCTCTTCTGAGGCACTGGCCAGCCCGTTGGCATTACTGTTTACATCCCCCACAATCTGGCGCAGCCGGCTGCTCATATGCCCCATCCGACGCAGTAACTGACCAGTTTCATCCTTGCTGCTGGTTTCGATTTGGCTGTTCAGATCGCCATTGGCCATCGCCTCGGCCACTTGCAAGGCTGTCGCCAACGGACGGGTAATCGTCGAGGCAACCATCATCGCGACCAGAACAATCACCACCACGGTAGCGGCAATAACTAACCCAACCATCATCAGCAGGCTATTGATAGGCTCATTCACCTCGGCTTCATCAATCTCAGCCAATAGCGCCCAATGCGTATCGCCGACATTCACTCGGGTGTAAGCCGCCAGCACATTGTTACCGTTATAGTCTTTTACCCGGCCAATGCCGGTTTCACCACCCAAAGCTGCGTTACTCGCCTGGGTATCGACACCATTGCGCTCTACCGTTCCGGCAAACGAAGCCATCACCGAGCGTCCTTCCTGATCGAGGAAAGAGTCAGATCGCATTCGTTTATCCATCCCGACAAGGTAAGTCTCTCCAGTTTCTCCCATACCACTTCGCTGCTGCATGATGGCGTTAATAACTTCTAGGGGTAGCTGAATTGCCACCACTAGCTCGATTTCGCCATGTTCAATCAATGGCTGGGCGATAAAAGCAGCAGGCTCGCCATTACTTGGCGCATAAGGTGCAAAATCAGCCAGGCCGTACTGTCGGCTCTGCAAAACCTGGCGAACCAGCTGGCCGAGGTTAGAGTCTGCGTACTTTCCATCAACCATATTGCTCTGGTAATCCGCTTCATGGCTAACGCTGTAAAACACTTTCCCCTCAGGGTGGATCAGGAAGAGATCATAATATCCATACTTCTGACTGTAACTGGTGAGGAAGTCGGCTGTCTCTCCTTCCCTTTTGCTGATGAAGGCCTCTTCCAGATCGATGGTTGAAATCAGAGCCCAGCTCAGCCCATAAAGCTCTAACGGAGAAGCCGATACCAATAGCAACCTGCCGCTTTGATCAACATATGCGCCCTCAACGGGTTTGCCGGCCAGCGCATGTTCGATAAACGGCTCGTTTGTCGGCATACCAATCTGCCGTTCTACACCATCACTTTGGACAAAGTTGCTACGGAATGTGATATTCCCACCTTGCTTGCCGGCAAGGTACGTCTCTACCGTCTCCCCTAGATTATCATCACGCAGCATCACGGCATCGATATCCTCAGTCGGGATCTGCATGATAAGCACCCCCTTCAGTTCATCGTTTTGGATGACTGGCGCACCAATAAATGCCGACTGCTGGTTGTTTGAAGGCGCATACGGGGAGAAATCTTCGATTGCAACGGCAGACTGTGCCTGGCTAAAGAGGCGACCAATACCACTATCACGTAGCGTACCCGTCTTAATGTTCTGACCAAGATCGGCTTCTTGGGTCACAGAGTAAACAATCTCACCGTCAACATTCACCAGGAATAGATCATAGAAGCCGTAGTGCTCTTTATAGCGACTCAGCCATGCTCCATACTGGCTATTGACGGCCTGCCAAGCCTCACCACCAGCTTGCATCCCTTCACTTCGGTAAGCGGCATCGAACTCAGATAACGCTTCTGATACGGCGTCATTTTCAACAAGAATAGCAATATCATCCTGCAGGGCCTGAAAGTGCCCCTCAATCTGAGCCCGCTTACTCTCTTTTGCCGCGTGCAGCTTATTCAGGGTATTGGTACGTAGGGTGTCAATAGTGTCCACGAGGACTGCAATATCACTCTGGCGCTCGGCAAAATAGTCTTCTATCTGAGACTTTTTCACTTCACGCATTGCGATCAACTGATGATTCGATTCAGTTGTCAACGCGTCGGCTGCCGCTTTAACGGCAATAAATACCACAATTGCTAATGGAATAAGACTGACCAGCAAAAACAGGCCGATCAACTTAGGTCTCATCCTGATGTCACTAAAACGGAGCATAACGCCTCCCTGGATATTATTCCGGTTATTATTCGTTTAAAAAAATCGTCTGTTTTTATAGTCTGATTGATACCAACAGCAACTACGTCACAATACCTATTCCTGCAACGCCTCTAGTGATGACAGTTCATCAACTGACAAAACTCGGCTGACATTCAGTAATACGATGAACTCATCATTTACTTTTCCCATCCCTTCGATAAAATCTGTTCGGAGCCTTGCACCGAAGCTAGGGGCTGGCTCAATATCTGAGCGCAGAATATCAAGTACTTCACTGACAGCATCAACAACCACCCCAATTTCAAGGGGCTCGCCTTCACTTTCCACCTCGACAATCACGATACAACTACGCTTAGTCACTGGTGTGGTTGGCCAGCCAAAGCGCAGTGCCAAATCAATAATGGGCACCACGTTGCCCCGGACATTGATCACCCCGCGAACAAACTCAGGAACCATCGGTACCTTGGTCAACTGCCCATACTCAATGATTTCTTTAATAGGATGAATGTTGATAGCAAACAGCTCTTCTCGCAGTAAAAATGTCAAAAACTGCTGCTGTTCCGCCACATCTATCTCTTTAATCTCCTGAGTTCTGGACGTTGCCAAACTTACACTTTGCGTCATAATCCTCCCCCCTTCTGAATGCAACCTTTAGGCCTTGCACCCAGCACGGTACTTTCCTTTACCGCTAACCAGTCAGTACCTTATGGCACCGCCTTTTCATATTCTTGGTAGCTAGACGAGCGACATGCCTCTGCCTTACGGATCAACGCGGGCACATCAAGGATCATCGCAACCTCGCCACTGCCGAGAATGGTTGAGCCACTGATCCCGCTAAGATGCGAGAATATTTTGCTTAGCGGCTTGATGACGGTTTGCAGCTCACCCTGCAGCTGATCAACTACGAACCCGGCTTTTTGTTCCCCGCTCTGTACCACAACAATATTTCTTTGCTTGACGTCGATATAACTTTCGTTAAATTGCTGCTGCAGGTTAATAAAAGGCAGGATTTCACCGCGAAGATTGACATAATTGCCATTCTTACTGAGCTGCTCGCTGTACTCGATACACTCCACCACCGCATCGAGAGGGATAACATAACTGGATGTTCCCACCCCGACGGCAAAACCATCGATAATAGAAAGTGTCAGGGGTAAACGTAAGCGCAGCAAAGAGCCTTCATCGATTTTGCTTTCTACTTCAATACTGCCTTGCAATGCTTCGATGTTGCGCTTAACCACATCCATGCCGACCCCTCTGCCCGAAAGGTCGCTCACTGCGGTTTTGGTCGTCAGGCCAGCCTCTAAGATCAGCCTCAGCAGCTCTTTCTCACTCAATGTCTGTTCAGCACTGATCAACCCATTCTCGATGGCTTTGGCCCGAACCTTCTCAGGATCAATGCCCCCTCCATCATCACAAACTTCAATCACTATGCTGCCGGAATCGTAATAAGCCCGTAGTGTGACGGTGCCTGTCGCGGCCTTGCCTTTTGCCTGCCTCTTTTCTTTGGCTTCAATACCATGATCTATTGCATTCCTGACTAGGTGCATCAGTGGGTCATTGATTTTTTCTACCACTCCCTTGTCAAGCTCAGTCTCTCCACCTTCAATTTTCAACCGGATTTCTTTTCCCAAATCCCGGCTGATCTCACGTACAACGCGATGGAAACGCTTAAATGTGTCATCTATCGGTATCATTCTCAGGTGCAGCGACAATCCCCTGATCTCTTCGACCAGCAAGGAAACAACCGCGCTCGATTCCACCAGCTCAGGATCACCGTTTTGCCTGGCTAGCAAGCTGGTATTGGCACCGGCAATAACCAGCTCACCGACCAGGTTAATCAGCTGATCCAGCTTATGCGCATCTACTCGCAGGCTGCGGCTTTCCTGGCGTTTTGACTCTGATACCTTGGCAGATTTATTCTCTGGTTCGGCAGCTACTGAGGGCAGTATTGACTCATTATCTGGCACAGATGCAACAGAAGGCTCTGGTTCAACGACTGGCAAAACCGGCTGGTTTAATTCCTTCGGTGGGTTCTTAGCCTGCGCAAGCTCATCTTGTGTCAACGCACCGCAACGCACGAGTATTGCCCCTAACTCGGCAGCCTCTTGCTCTAATTCGTTCATTAACAACACGTATTGCTGAAGGTCGCTATGGGGGGGAATAATGTGGATCTGGCACTCATCAGCCACAAACTCAAAGACCGACATCAGAGTCGCATGATCTGCGTCGCTATCGAGCTGCAACTCCAGTCCAAGATAACAAGACTCAGGATCCATGAGGCTGCTACCCGGCAAGGAATGAAACAAGGGGATGAGTTCGACAATCTCGCCCAAAGATGTGAGATAGCGCAAGAAAGACAGCGGATCCATGCCATTTCGCAGCACATCCTGACCAAATCGCAGGGAAATGTGCCAGTAAGCATTGTCTACTTCTTGGTTAGCCCACGCTTGAGAAGACGTAGAATTGTCTTCGGTATGCTGCACTACTGTTACCGGAGTGCCACTAGACTGAATGGCTGTCGTCTCGACTAACCGTGCCAACAACCCCTGGCCGCGTTGCTCTAACTCTTGGTTGTACGGCGCTTCATCACGACCTAGCAGCTCAATTAAACTTTCAATATGATCCCGGCAATCTAACAAGGTAGAAATCAAATCATCATCGCAAGAACGCTCGCCGGCCCTAACCTGCTCAAGCACGTTCTCAACAGTGTGAGTAAAAGTGACAATGCCTTCATAGCCGAATAACCCGGCCGACCCCTTAATGGTATGGGCTGCCCGAAAGACCAAATTGATCATCTCACTGTTTTCGGGAGCGGCTTTTAACTGGTTTAATGCCGACTCCATCTCCTGGAGCAGATCCAGGCTCTCGTCGACAAACATCTCTTGGGCATGTTCCATCTCTTCCATTTTCCCTCCTAGAGCATGGAGCAATGAAAATCAGTTAACTACACGGGTAGCAAATTAAGCTTCTGTTCGAGCCGCAACAAAGCAATGGCTTCCATGGCGGCAGTGCTTGCCCCTGCAATAGAAAACGTCTTGCCTGTTATAGCGGCTTCTTGTTGGCACAACCAAAGCAGCTGCAAACCAGCAGTGTCCATTTCACTCACTTCAGTGAGATCAAGGGACAGTGATTGAGCATTGTGTAAATAAGCCAGTAAACGGGGTTTTAGCTCAGCAGCATTATAAATAGACATTTCGCCGCTGAAGCTCAGCTTGCATTCCGACTCAGTCTCTTCCTGCGTTATGTTGATATCCATCAGCAACCCTCACTTCAAGGCAAAATCAGTTTGGCTACAGCATCTAACAGCTGAGGTGGCTGGAAGGGCTTAACAACCCAGGCTTTGGCTCCCGCCGCCCTACCTTCTTGCTTTTTATTGTCCTGCGATTCAGTAGTCAGAATAATAATGGGCGTAAATTTATAACGAGGCATCTTTTTGACCTCTTTGACAAAGGTGATACCGTCCATTCTTGGCATGTTGACATCTGTAATGATCAAATTAAGCTTCTGGCCATCCAATTTGTCGATGCCATCAATACCATCCTTGGCTTCGATCACCTCATAGCCAGCGCCTCTGAGGGCAATACCGACAACCTGACGGATCGGCGCCGAGTCATCCAAAATCAAAATTGTTTTTGCCATAGCACTCTCCGAGGGTTAAAAGAAGGTTATCTCGCTATCTTGCGAGGAAGCAGTGGTCGCCTCGTGTTTGTCATGGTTGAGGTGTTGCTCCTGAGCCACATAGTCTCGTTTCATCTCATTGAGCCAATTGGTGACATCAAGCCGGTGGGCCTCGTCATTATGCTGATCTGACTCATAGTCGGTGATCTCGGCTTGCAGCTTATCCAGATTCATCTCTACCTGGGTCATTATTTGACTAACGCGATCCTGGAACTGCAATGAGACGATGACACCTGAGATCTCCTGCTGGATATCCACGTTTTTATCTTGCAGCAGTGAGGTTGACTCACTCAGCTCGGTAGCCAGCTGTTTGAAATTCGCCAGGATAGATTCGATATTGGTTTCTGAAGCGGCTTCAGCCCGGGCATCTTGCTGCGCACTCTGCTCGGCAATGTTCACCGTATCGGCCATGGCCTGGTTGATCATCGAGACTTTGTCGCGGATATGCTTACCGGTTTCACCCGAAAGTTGGGACAGTTTACGCACCTCACCCGCCACGACAGCAAAACCACGCCCCTGATCGCCAGCCCTGGCCGCTTCTATCGCCGCATTCAAGGCAAGCAAGTTAGTCTGCTCCGCAATCTTGGCGACATCTACCGCCATATTGTCGAGCTCTTCGGTGTAACTCGCTAAATGACGAACCTGAGCCAGCATTTCTTCTTTGGCCTGCATGGTAGAACGCAGTAAGTCAATCACCTGAGCCAAGTGCTTTTCGCTGTCACTGAGTACCGCAATCACGCCGTTTTCTTCGCTGCCTTGCCCACTACCCGCGACATTCTGAGACTCTGTTACGGTCAGATCCAACTCGGTAATAATTTCGGAAAAACGTTGTGACAAGGCGGTTATTTCGGTCTCGGTCTGTTGCCTTACCGTACAAAGCTGCCTTTGCCATATTGGTAGCACCTGCAGGCAAAGCTCGATCAGTTGTGCCAGCTCTTTCTGCGCATGTTGCTGTTTATACAATAACTCGGCGTTTTGCTGTTCCCGGATCTCTGTCATTGCCTCATCATGACCAGATTGCAAAAATCGGGCAGTAAAATAGCCGCTCACAACCAATACACCTGCGACGCTATAAGCAACGGGGCTTGCCTGGCCAAGCAATATCGACCCAATAGCCGCAATAATCGTAAGTCCTATCGGTATCAAGAAAAAACGGCTTCTATCCATAGCGCCCCACTGCCAGATTTAGTTAAAAAATACCCTTTCAAGAGGGATACTGAAGTATAGGCATACAAACCAGTGGTATATGGAAGTGTTCACTCAAGGAATAACATATAACTCAAAACTTTGACGAGCTTCAAAAATTGATGATTATCAAATGGTTCTGCTTAATTTAGGTCAGTATAAGCATAATACTTCGAAACAAGAGCAAACTGCCCCTCCACCTGGGAGGTATAACCAGTTGCATATTGCCTTAACAATAACTACTGCTGCGTAAATAACAAAAAAGGCTCCCGAGGGAGCCTTTATCGTGTCGATATTTAACCGTAATTATGCTTGCTGGTAATAGCCTGGTACACGGAACATACGGCGACAGCTATCGAGGAATAGGCCATAAAATACACCGAGCGCACCAGAAACAAAGGCATTACTGGTTACCGCTGTGATAATTTGATCTATATCGGCACCCACTACCCACAAAATGCCAGCATAGACAGGTGACTGAAACAGCACATAGGCAACCATATCTGACAGCCCCTTCATCCAGTTGGCCGGAGACAAACGATAACCACTGCGGATCACATAGTCTCGGAAAACACCGTATGGCCAGGCAATCGCAATATTGACTGGGATCGATAAAGTTCGCGATGCTAAAGACTGCTCAAATGTCATTCCTGACACGAACACTTCAATCAACATGCCGGTAATAAAGCTGAAAACCACCATAGCAAAGGTATCAGCCGCCGCATTACGCACATTGAATTGACCTTTAACAGACATACCGCAAACCTCCAAAATAAGAAAATTAGGCCATGAAATTATAATTATCAAGACACTTTCACTGGACTTTCAACAGTAAGCCAGTTGATTTGCGTATTAAAACAGGTTTTTACCAAAATAAAATACCAAAGTTTTAATTTGTTGGTAAATTTACAACTGATTTTGAATCCAAACTTGGCATGAATAGCTACAAAGGCGGCACTGACGTGCCTCACTATAATATTTCACGGCAGTAGTGGTGAAAATATCAGTTTACTTCGCATGTCAGCCCCAGATAAGCAAACTTATCTCATGTGATTTGCCAAATTGAATTAAATACCATATGAGAATGGTATTTTATTCAAGATATCGACCAAGCATATCTGAACACAATGGAGGTTATTACTTTAACTGTATGAATAAATTGGACTTATAAAGCAACCAATAATGATAACAACTCTATTCCATCAGCCATAATACTTCACAAACACGCATTAAGGACTGATAAGCTATACATTTTAATGTTTTTTTAGCCGCTATAACCAATAAAGACTACCAACCAGCCAAAGGCTAATACTTCTAGCACATAAACTTCCAAACCATACTCGATTTCACTATGTAACCTTCAACTATCGATTCCATTTACTCACAAAATATTGATAGATGATTAAGAATTAGGGTCAAAAGTGAAATAAAAGAACAAAAATGAAAGTGGGCATTTCCTATCCATTAGTGAATGCCGGAGTGATTGGTATAGGTATTACCAGAGGGATGACAGTAAACAAACTAAGCCGAATACGGTCAGTTTTCTATTACTGATTATAAGCTTGGGTTCTCGCAGTACGGGTGATGTGTGTGGTGTGATGTGGTAAACGTAACAGAAATGCGGAGAGTAAGAAGTGACTTTAAGATCGCAAAAAGCCGCCCATAGGGCGGCTTTTCTAAAGATGGCGGTGAGGGAGGGATTCGAACCCTCGATACGTTGCCGTATACACACTTTCCAGGCGTGCTCCTTCAGCCACTCGGACACCTCACCATCAGTTTGTCGTTGGAGCATCAGGCTTCAATAGAACCCTATCGTCTCAACGGAGCGATACTATAGTGCGCTGGCTGCGCAAGGTCAATAGAAATCAATAAAAACCCCATCAGGTGTATATTATTACAACAATTTAGGCACTTACCTCGATAAAAACTTAGGCGAAGCTGTGCAGAGCAACCCAGGCTGCTACAATAGCCCGCATAGCAACTATTCTATCTATTTCTGTTAACACTTTATGCAGCAGGTAATATTGGCATGAAGGGAAAACACATTACTCAACTGAGATCGTACTATGTCTTCACCATTAAGTGAGTTACTACAAAATCCGCAACTAGCTGATCAGCTGTTGTCTGAAGCACAGACACGTGGTTTTGTCACCGCTATGGCAGCAGCCCCACACCTGATCGACCCGTCCGAGTGGCTGGCATATCTATGGGGTGGCGATGAAACATCACCATTTGCAAGCCATGAAGAGCTTGAGAACTATGCCAACGAAGTCGTGAATATGTGGAACCAAAGCCGTGAAGCCCTACTGACGGGCCAATGGCAGTGGCCGGAAGGCTGTGAGCTTGATGACAAGGAGCTTGTTTCTGAAGCAACCCGAGAGCTTGCTGAAGGCATACTGCAAGGCTGGCAGCTGGCACGTGATGATTGGGAAACTATCATGCCGGAAGACAGTGAAGACAATGCACTACTTGGCGGGGTTTTGCTGTGTTTCAGCCTACTATATGATCCTGAGAATGCCATGGAGGCCCTATCCCAGGAAGGCGCTGACGGCCTGGCCCAGTTCGAAGAGATCTTCACCTCTGTACCAACGATGCTTTGTGGCCTTACGCTACGAGCAAAAGCCCTGGTTCAGGAGCAGTAAGAGCCTCCGAACCGTTGCGGAAGCGCAGCTACCACTGCCTTCCGTAACCATTACGCCAAATAATCAATTTATTCTATCAATTACCAAGCTCTTACCAAATTTCGCCGCTGGTACCAATAGATCATCACAAATGCTGGTAAGTTCATCAGCACCCCATACAATAACGGCGTCAACGCCAATTCAGGTCGCTGCAGCTGTACGACAGCAACAAAAATTGCAGTACCGGCATTTTGTACCCCCACTTCAATTGCCATCGTTTTCACCAATGCCTTATCGCCTCGGAGTAATTTCGCTGCACTAGCCCCTAGCAGCATTCCCGCCAGGCACAAGCTGACGGCAGCAACCGACGCGAAAGACAAAAGCTGGTGAAAAACCCCGGAGTTAGCTGCGACTGTCACCATCACGGTAAGAAATAATGCGCCCAGTGCCGAGCGGCCTGCAAACTGAGAAAATCGTTCAAACCAACTCCCCGTCACCCAATGCTTGATGGCCATTCCTAGCAACACCGGGACCAGTGTTACCGCGGCAAGTTGCAAAATGGCAGTCTTGAGAGGAAAGATCAGCTGTGTGTCAGGAACCACCAGTGCTAGCATCAATGGCAAACTAAACGGAATGATCAAGCTGCTTATCGCCGTCATCGTGATAGAGAGGGCTGAGTCGCCTCCGCTCATATGGGTAATGGCATTCGATGATGCCCCACCCGGTGCGAGTGCCAATAACCACAAACCGATAGCCACAGGCTCTGGCAGCGCAAACAGCCAAATCATAACAAATGCCAGCAGCGGCAACCCAAGCAACTGGGCGCTCAAGCCGAGCAATACCCGCCCCGGAAACTGTCCTACCCGCTTAAAATCTGCGACCGACAGGGTTATCCCGACACAAAACATCATCCATGCGAGTGCAATTGGCAATGCCACAGTTAACATTGTCTGGCTCATTTTGCTTCTATTCCTAATTCATACCAATCTAAATAAATACCAAACTGTAGCACATAAAAATGGCGGCCATTTGGCCGCCATTTTTATTCTTGCAGGTACCGCGATATTACGCGTTACCTTTCACTTTCAATTGCAGCTCAGCAGCAAAATCAAGCATACGATTCAATGGAATAAGTGACTTTTCCCGCAGTGAGTCAGTCACAAAAATTTCATGCTCCTCACCACCTTCACGTAACCCCTGCTCAATCGCTTTCAGGCCATTCATTGCCATCCATGGGCAGTGTGCACAGCTACGACAAGTCGCGCCAGCACCTGCCGTCGGCGCTTCAATCAGCTCCTTGCCAGGAACCATTTGCTGCATCTTAAAGAAAATGCCTTTATCGGTGGCCACAATCAGCTGCTTGTTCGGCAACGTCTTCGCCGCCTTGATCAGCTGGCTGGTCGAGCCTACGGCATCCGCCAATGCGACCACACTGGCTGGCGACTCAGGGTGAACAAGGATCGCCGCATCAGGATACAAGTTCTTCATGTCATGCAGTGCTTTGGCCGAGAACTCGTCATGAACGACACATTCGCCCTGCCACAACAGCATGTCAGCGCCTGTCTGCTTCTGGATGTAAGAGCCAAGGTGACGGTCCGGGCCCCAAATAATGTCTTTGCCTTCGCTATCGAGATGCTCGACAATCTCCAGCGCGATGCTAGATGTCACGACCCAATCAGCGCGGGCTTTCACCGCTGCAGATGTGTTGGCATACACGACGACAGTATGGTCAGGATGAGCATCACAAAACTCAGAGAACTTGTCTGCAGGGCAACCCAGATCCAGAGAACACTCGGCTTCGAGTGTTGGCATCAGCACATGTTTTTCCGGAGTCAGGATCTTTGCCGACTCTCCCATAAAACGCACACCACAAATCACCAGTGTTTTTGCAGGGTGCTGGTTACCGAATTTGGCCATTTCCAAAGAATCACCGACAAACCCGCCAGTCTCTTCCGCCAGCGCCTGGATCTCAGGATCGGTATAATAGTGGGCAACCAAAACCGCGTCTTTTTCCTTCAACAGGGTTTTGATTTTCGCTTTGTATGCCTGCTGCTCTTCAGCAGTTAGCGGCATTGGCTTGGGTGGAAATGGGTATACCATTTCAGAGGGATCAAATGTTAGGCTCATTTCTCGATTGCTCTATCAGCTCGTCCTTACTAATCCGAGCATTATACACCGCAAACGTTGAAATAATCACCTTTCTGGCTATCTCACTGTTCTTCACTATTGGCAGGATCAAAAAAGGCCAGTAAAAACTGGCCTTTATCTATAACTACGTATTACTTGGCAAGCGCTTTGAGGTTACGTTCTGCCTGGCGGGAGCTGGTCGAGTCAGGGTAGAGGTTGATCACCTCCTGATAGAGCTTCTTGGCATCATCAGGCTTTTTGCTACGCTCTGCGATCACACCTAGCTTCAGCATGGCATCAGCACGCTTGTTAGAATCACTATAGCTGGCAACGGCATTAAAGTGTTCGCCGGCTTCTGCTAGCTGATTCTGGGTAAAGTAAAGCTGTCCCAACCAATAGTGGGCATTAGGCTTGTACACAGATTCTGGGTAACTCGACAAGAATCCCTGAAACGCCTTAACCGCACCCGGGTAATCCTTTTCCTTGAGGATCAGGTTAACCGCTTTTTCATACGCTTCGTTTTCACTGACGTTACTGGTATACGTCTCAGTAGAAGCCGGATCGGATTTCGATGTATCCTCGACTTCTTTCTGAGGCTGGCGGCTTAATGCATCCACTTCACGGTAAAGCTCTCGCTGTCGCTCCAGCATCTGACTCAGGTCATAGCTGTTGCGCTCAACAATACCACGTAGTTCATCCATTTCAGATGCAAGCTGATCCAGCTGACGCTGCATATCGAGCTGCACCTGATTTCGCGCCTCAATCATACGCTCCAGGCGCGCAAGGCTATCACCACCCTGCGCACTGTCACCTTTTAGCTCAGTAACGGGAGCAGGTGCGGCGGCCACCTGGGTCGCCGCACCAACCAGCAACGTAAATGCGAGGCTACGCATCTTGTTACTGCTCATCATGTTTACCTATATTAGTAAACTAGAACCGAACGACGGTTCTTAGCATAGTCAGTTTCGGAGTGGCCTAGTACCAGAGGTTTTTCCTCACCGTAGCTAACAATAGAAATTTGGCTTGCTGATACGCCAAGCGCCTGTAGGTACTTAGCTACCGCGCTTGCACGGCGCTCACCTAGGGCAATGTTGTATTCAGGCGTGCCACGCTCATCGGCGTGACCCTCAACAATCACGTTAACTGCAGTGTTGTCGCGCAGGTACTCAGCGTGGGCAGTCAGCATATCCTGGTAATCAGCCTGGATTTCAGCGTTATCAAACTTGAAGTATACAGTTTGCTCCTGGCGTAGCTGCTGGCTACGTAGCTCCTGCTCAGACATCGCTGCAGAACCGCCCTCTACTGGTGTTGCAACTGTAGTTTGCTCAGTAGCAGTTGTACCTGTTCCAGTACCAGTAGTTGTTTCAGACGCCACTGAGCTGTCAGTACTTTCAGTTGAGCTACATGCAGCAAGAGTGATCATTGGCAGCGCAATTGCCAGCCCCTTTAAAACTTTGTTCAGTTGCATTATTTTTT
Source organism: Photobacterium sp. HL06 (assembly GCF_059552575.1). NCBI lineage: Bacteria > Pseudomonadati > Pseudomonadota > Gammaproteobacteria > Vibrionales > Vibrionaceae > Photobacterium > Photobacterium sp. HL06. The sequence continues at coordinate 1,078,492 of NZ_CM183914.1, read as the reverse complement.
TCCTTTTATATTGCTAATTACGGTGAACGTTATAGGAATGGTCCCCAGGAGGGAGCCCTAACCCGCCCGTTCGTCGCAGGTAATCGAGCCTTAAAGCGTCCGTCAATCGACACTAACGACAGCTCGTTGGATTTGTCATTAACTGAGCTGTAAATCACCATGCCGCCATTAGGTGCTATACTTGGCGACTCATCCAAAAATGTCTTCGTTAAAATTTGAACTGCACCAGTTTTTAGATCTTGCTTGGCAATGTTATACCCAGATTCTGATCTGTGTACCATTACCAGGAACCGTCCATCTGGCGTCAATTGACCACCCAGGTTCTGACTTCCTTGCCAAGTGAGGCGCTTAGTCGAACCGTCTGCTAAATTTACTCGATATATCTGGGGTTTACCACCTCTGTCTGAGGTAAAGATCATACTCTGACCATCGGGATCCCAAAACGCCTCAGTATTGTTAGCTCGACCACGGGTAACCTGGGTCATTTTCTTGGTGTCCAGATCCAGAATATAAATCTGCAAACTGCCGCTCTTAGAAAGCACCATAGCTAATTGTTTGCCGTCAGGCGAAAAGCGTGGTGAACCATTGTGACGCGGGAACGAGGCGACCATTTCACGGCTGCCCTTGTAAATATCCATGATGAAGATCTGCGCCTGCTTATTTTCAAAGCTGACATAAGCAAGCTTACTGCCATCAGGCGACCATGACGGCGACATCAGCGGCTGCAGTGACTTCAACGCAAGGCGTTCATTAAAACCATCGTAGTCAGCGACGCGAAGCTGGTACTTATATTTGGCTTTATCGTCAATCACGACATAGGCAATATTCGTCAGGAATGCGCCTTTCTCTCCCGTCAGCTTTTCATAAACGATGTCAGAAATTCGATGGGCATACTTGCGTAATCGGCTCTTTTTAACAACCGCACGACCTGTATAAAGTACATGATCTTTAGTCAGTACCAACTTTCCGTCCTGCAGTCCCCGGCTATCACCGCTGGTGAGCTGTCCACGCACCACATCCACCAGCTGGTAGTTAATCACATAGTTGCCATCGGCATTCAGGCTCACCTTGCCTGTCACCAACGCATCCACCCCTAATGAAGTCCAGGCATTATAATCGACCTGATCTTCGCTATAAGGCGTTTGCGGCATTTTACTCGTTGCTACCGGGCTAAATTTACCACTACGGCGTAAGTCGGAGGCAATGACTGCAGACAGGTTTGTTGGCATTCTGCCTTCACCTTCCCACTGAAATGGCACCACGCCAATTGGACGGGCTGAATCAATACCTTCGGTGATCACCAATTCCAATTCAGCTTGTGCTATTTGGCTAAAACTCAGAAGAGCAATACACAAGCCCATTACCCAACGTTTCATAACAACTCCTTCATCATTGTGGGCTTACTACAATTTTACAAGCAATTTTATACTGCGAAGTTCGTCAACAACGGCCGGATCTTTCGGCATTGGGAACTGGCTAATTTTTACCACCGCCGCTTTCGCCGCACGACAAACATTCGTGTCTCCGCCTGAACTTGACACATCAAGAACTAGCCCAGTTGAAGAAAGGCGCATACTCACATCACATTCTTTGCCTGTCAAACTGTCATTTTTTAGCAAATTTTGCTGGATCATCTGAGTATAGATGGCACCGTAACGGTTAGTTTCGTCAGCCACAAACTGGCCGCGGGCACCGCCGCGCTGCTCAGTTTCGGCTTCCAGTCCCGCAAACATATCATTGAGCGCCGCTTCTTGCTGTCGTTGCAATTCACGAGCTTCCGCAGCTTTACGCTCTGCTTCTTTACGGGCCGCTTCTGCCTTGCGGGCGGCTTCCTCTGCTTTCTTCTTCGCAGCTACTTTTGCCTTACGCTCTTCTTCCGCCTTGCGGGCGGCTTCTTCTGCTTTCTTCTTCGCGGCTACTTTTGCCTTGCGCTCTTCTTCCGCCTTGCGGGCGGCTTCATCTGCTTTTTTCTTCGCGGCAACTTTTGCCTGTCGCTCTTCCTCTGCCTTACGCGCGGCAGCTTCTGCCTGGCGCTTCTCCTCTACAGCCTTGCGTTTGGCTTCTTCAGCCTTGCGCTGCTGCACTAACTGTTTCTTGCGCTCAGCTTCTGCTTTTGCCGCTTGCTCCCGAGAAAGTCGGGCCGCTTCATCTGCTCGGCGCTTCTCTTCTTCAACCTTGCGTTTTGCCTCGGCAACTTTCTTTTGCTCGGCGGCAACCCGCTTGCGTTCAGCTTCTGCCGCACGCGCATCTTTTTCAGCCTTAAGCTTGTCGGCTTTTAGCTGACGCAACTTTCTCTCTTCAGCCTGTCGCTGCTGCTCTAGCGCTTCAGCTTGTTGCTCGAGTCGCTTCAGGCGATCCTGCTCTGCTTTCTTCGCCACATCACGTTGCTGGCGGATCTGCTTTGCTTGCTGGCTGACCAGCGCAGGGTCAACGACAACCGCTTTGATCGTATTGCCTGACGTCTTAGGCTTGTCCATGGTGAAGTCCGTTCCCCACAACAGCGCCGCTAACAGTAACCCATGAAGAAGTAACGATATGATGACGGCAGCGCTGTAATTATTGTTTTTCATCCTGCTTGCCTGCCTACTTCTCTAAAGGTTCGGTCATCAGACCCACAGAACCCACTCCAGCCTGATTCAATGCATCCAGCGTCTCGATAATGAAAGAATATGGCGCACGGCTATCTCCTCCCACCAAGACTGTCGATTTCGGGTTCAGCTGTAGCTCGGCCCGGACACGGGTTAACAAGTCGTTCAGCCTTAGGCCGCGCATCATCTCGCCATTATCGACACTCAGGCCCAGGTTACCGTCCTGGTCAACTTCAACGATGATCGGTGCGCTACTGTTTTCATCACCGACCAGCTCAGCTGCTGTTTTAGCCGTCTGGGTTGACGGTAGCTCAACATCTACCCCTTGTGTTACAAAAGGCGCGGTCACCATAAAGATGATCAGCAATACCAGCATTACATCGATATAGGGAACAACGTTGATCTCCGCTGTCATTTTGCGCTTTTTCGGTTGATAAGCCATGGCTTATTACTCCTGCGCCGCGGCAAATGCCTGACGGTGAAGAATACTTGAGAACTCTTCCATGAAAGTGGCGTAGGTGTGCTCTAGCTTAGAAACCTGGTTAGTCAGTTTGTTGTAGAACATCACGGCAGGGATCGCGGCAAACAAGCCCATCGCGGTTGCAACCAGTGCTTCGGCAATACCTGGAGCGACCATCGCCAGCGTGGCCTGCTTCACGGCACCCAACGCAATAAAGGCGTGCATGATCCCCCATACCGTACCGAATAGGCCAATATACGGGCTGATCGAGCCGACGGTAGCCAAAAATGGCAGGTTAGTTTCCATATCATCAACTTCACGGGATAGCGCAACACGCATTGCTCGTCCCGTTCCTTCCATCACCGCTTCCGGCACTTTGCCGTTGCTGCGGTGCAGGCGGGCAAACTCTTTAAACCCGGCGTGGAAAATTTGCTCGGAGCCTGTCAGGCTGTCTTTTCTTGCCTGCACTTCCTGGTAGAGTTGAGACAAATCGATGCCCGACCAAAAACGGTCTTCGAAACGTTCGGCTTTTGAAGCGGCATTCGATAGTACCGAGGAGCGTTTGATAATCATCGCCCAGGACATAATCGACATACCTAGTAGAATAAGCATCACGATCTTAACAAGCAGGCTGGCCTGTAAAAAAAGATCTAAAATCGATAGTTCAGCAGTCACTTAGATATCTCCGACTTAATATATTCTGGGATCTGAATAGGTTTCATGGTTTCAGGATGGACACAGGCTACCTGAACCATCACTTTGCACAAGGTTTGGCCTGCATTGTTTACTAAAACCTGACAAAATTCGATTGAGGCCCGGCGAATGTTCCTCGGCCAGGTTCTTACCACCAGCCGATCATCAAGCTTCGCCCCTTTGAGGTAGTCGATCTCGATATGGCGCACCACAAAGCTAACATTCTGTTCAAATAATGCCTGTAAACTGACATCATGGCTGCGGAAGAGTTCCGTTCTTGCCCGTTCAAAAAATTTTAAATAGTTGGCGTGGTATACAATCCCACCAACATCGGTATCTTCGTAGTAGACAGTGATTGGCCATTCAAAGGCATTTTCTTCGGTCATCGGGTTTCCATGCAATCACACTGCGGCCAGCATCAGCTACCGCCCCATATTTCAATTAGTGGCTTACTATACCGAAGTTGAAAGGCATTATGAAACGCCACATTTGCCAACACGCACAAAACCGTTGATTTTTTGACAGGCTTGTCATTTCGTTCGTGGAAATAATGAATGGATGGTGAAATAATATTCATTCCAGCCGCTCGCCACTGGCACCAGCAGTCACTTAAGTGCATAAAAAAACAGCCCATTACTGATTCGTAACGGGCTGTTTCAATTTTGTCATTTTTTGTCTGCCTCGTACTCAGCTATTGCTACGACGAGAACAAACGTAACCACATGATATAAGACAAAATAGGCAATGCGAAATACGGGGTGAAGAACACCTGCCAGTACCAGCGGTACGGCACAAAGCCGACACCGTAGATCATTGCTGTACATGTTGCCCATATCAGGGCTGGTGAGATCACCGGTCCGAATCCACCAATCGCCTGAGCAAAGAGTGTTGGCTCCCATATCACCAGCCCTGCTGCCGATAGTGCCAGGGCCATGGCTAACAGGCGCAGTAGCCCGTTATCCAACAGCTGGTGGCCACACTCCACCCAGTGATCGATCTTACTCACCGTTCTCATCCATATTTTCGGTTGTCTCAAGCCACAGGGCATTGATGATACCGAAAGAGCAGGCTAGCAGAACACCTAGAATCCAAGCGAAATACCACATAGTCTGTCTCCTTAGTACAGTGAAGTCTTGTTGTCTTCGATAAACTTGTTATCAAGACGGCCAAACATTTTGTAATAACACCAAGAGGTGTACGCCAGGATGATAGGCACCATCACGAAAGCAACACCTGTCATGATATTCAGCGTCAGCTCAGACGACGTTGAGTCCCACATTGTCAGGCTATGGTTCGGTACCAGGCTTGATGGCATGACGAACGGGAACAGGGCAAAACCAAATGTCAGGATCACACCCGCCATGGTCAAACTTGATGTCAGGAAGGCAAAGCCACCTCGGTTTGCACGTGATGCAATCGCTGTCAGCAGCGGCATTACAACGGCTAGCGCAGGTGCAATCCACAGTAGCGGGTAGGCATCAAAGTTGGCGAATAACGCACCGGACTGGCGCATCACTTCTTTTGCCAGCGGGTTCGACGGACCATTGGTCACGATCTCGGATGTGATCACATAACCTTCGATACTCTGTGCCCAGAAGCCAGCGATAGCAAAACACACCGCTGTTCCAATTGCCGTCAGCGGCGCAACATTACGTGCACGCTGGCGAAGCTCGTCAGTGGTTTTCATCTGCAGGTAAGCCGCGCCCTGAGTGGTGATCATCAGAATGCTGACGATACCGCACAGCAGTGCAAACGGATTAAGCAGGCCGAAGAAAGAGCCTTTGTACGTTGGGATCAACAGATCGCTTAGCTCAAAAGGGACACCCTGCAGCAAGTTACCAAATGCCACACCGAAGATCACTGGTGGTACAAAGCTACCGACAAAGATCGCCTTGTCCCATGCGCTGCGCCATTGTGGGCTCTCAATTTTAGAACGGTAATCAAAACCAAGAGGACGTAGCCAAAGTGCGGCCAGCGTCACCAGCATCGCCAGGTAGAAACCAGAGAATGCCGTTGCATACACCAGCGGCCATGCTGCGAACAATGCACCGCCTGCTGTGATCAGCCAAACCTGGTTGCCGTCCCAGTGCGGGGCAATCGAGTTAATCATTACACGGCGCTCGGTGTCTGTCTTACCAATGATGTTAGACAGCACACCCACACCCATATCAAAACCATCTGTGATTGCGAAACCGATGCAGAGCACACCGATCAGCAGCCACCAGATAAATCGCAATACTTCATATTCAAACATTGCTTACTTCTCCCTGATTACGCATCAACCTGACGCGATACCACATTCTGTGGTGCATCAGTAGTTTCAAAGTGGTAACGACCTGTTTTCAGGCTGCTTGGACCTAGACGAGCGAACTTGATCATCAAGTACATTTCAGCGATCAGGAATACCGTATACAAGCCAAGGATTGCCAGCATTGAAGTAATGATGTCCGATGCTGACAGGTTCGATACTGCCATCGATACCGGCAGAATTTCACCCACCGCCCATGGCTGACGACCGTACTCGGCAACGAACCATCCGGCTTCAATCGCAATCCAAGGCAGGGGAATACCTAGCAATGCTGCTTTCAGCACCCACTGGTTGCCAGTGATCTTATGACGGCAAGTCTGAATGAATGCGGCACCAATGATACCGAGCATCAAGAAGCCACACGCCACCATGATTCGGAAGCTCCAGAATAGCGGCCAAACGGTAGGAATTGAATCATCTGCCGCCTGAGCAATATCTGCATCTGTGGCATCAACAACACTGTCTGCATACGGCTTAACCAGTAGGCCGTAACCTAGGTCATGCTTCACTTCATCGAAAGCGGCAATGTTTTCAGGTGTCTTCTCACCGGCACGTAGCTTCTCAAGCAGGCCGTACGCCACCATACCGTTACGGATACGCACTTCGTGTTCGGCTTTTAGGTCGCGAAGGCCCGTGACTTCAGTATCAAAAGATCGCGTAGCGATGATACCCATCACATAAGGGATCTTCACTGCGTAGTCAGTGTGCATGGTTTCCTGGTTAGGAATACCAAACAACGTAAACGCGGCTGGTGCTTCTTCTGTGTGCCATTCGGCTTCAATCGCCGCCAGCTTGGTTTTCTGAACATCACCCAGCTCATAGCCAGATTCATCACCCAGCACGATAACCGATAGGATTGATGCCATACCGAAAGAAGCAGCAATGGCGAAAGAACGGCGGGCAAACGGAATATCACGGCCTTTAAGCATGTAGTAGGCACTGATACCCATGATGAACATCGCACCACAGACATAGCCAGACGCGACAGTGTGAACAAACTTCACCTGAGCAACTGGGTTCATTACCACTTCGGCAAAGCTCACCATTTCCATACGCATGGTTTCGAAGTTGAACTCTGCACCTACAGGGTTCTGCATCCAGCCGTTTGCGATAAGGATCCACAATGCCGAGAAGTTAGAACCAAGAGCAACCAGCCAAGTGACAGCCAGGTGCTGACGCTTAGACAGGCGATCCCAGCCAAAGAAGAATAGGCCGACAAGGGTAGATTCAAGGAAAAATGCGATCAGGGCTTCGATGGCCAGAGGGGCACCAAAGATGTCGCCGACATAGTGGGAATAGTAGGCCCAGTTTGTACCAAACTGGAACTCCATGGTCAGGCCGGTAGCCACACCCAGAGCAAAGTTAATCGCAAAAAGCTTACCCCAGAACTTAGTCATGTCCTTGTAGATTTGCTTTCCGGTCATTACATAAACGGACTCCATGATGGCTAGTAGGAACGCCATCCCCAGAGTCAATGGGACGAACAAAAAGTGATACATCGCAGTAAATGCGAACTGTAACCGCGATAGTTCGACGATATCAGTGAACATTGAGAACTCCTTTTTTCGTCAGGCTGACTGACGACAGTACTACACAGTGTACCGATGGTTGGGCTTAGCAAAATGTAGCTTACAAACCGCTTATTAGGTCACCTTCCTGGTAGCCATTTGTTTTAATAATTAATGGCTTCCTTTCTATGTTGCAGTTGTGTGCCAAACTAGTTAATTTGTTGTTAAGCTACAGCTAATAAAGTCATTGCTAATATTACTGGTATTCTTTGCCCTGCTCAATCTATTTATCTCAGAATTTGCTTTGATAAATATCAATAAATACCGCTCAAAAATTATACGCATCAATATTAATTGATATAGATCAAGCCTAGTTAAAACAAGCTAAAACACTCTGTGTATAGGAAAAAACACTATCTTTCATACTATAAATACCCAATTAACATACAAATACATTCTGTTTTAAATCGTCATATTGACTAGCTTTCTGAGTTAGAAAAAACAGGCCTAGTACCGAGCAAAATGGCGAGTTATAGCTGGGGTAAGCCGCTATAAAACGTAAATAATGTCAATTACTGAGGTTGTAAACTTAAAACTTTTTCATTAAAAAAACTAATGCCAAACTAAAATTTATATCGCTTTTGCCATACAAATAAATATCTATAATCAGCAGCAGAAACAGATTAAGCCGCCCAGACAGTAAAAGTCGTCTTTTAGGCGGGTTGTATGCTGTTTCCCCAACACATTAATTTAAGATTGAGGAAGTAGTTATGGCTCGTATTTTTGAAAAAATTATTGCTCTATACCAACCAGCTTTTGCTGAGTTGTACAAAAGCAATCATTAAAAAGTGCTCAAGAACACCCCACTGATCGACATGAGATAACTTTTTAGGCATGACAGATAGCATCTGCATCGCTTGAAATGTCAATGTTATGTAAACGGGACAGAAATAAGTTGAACGATTAGTGTGCGCTCTGGAAATAGCAAAAAAAAACGAGGCCTTTGGGCCTCGTTTTTATTACATCTTAAATACTTCTTTCCTGCTCCCGGTTCAGGATTGCGGAATATCAAATCCAAAATGCAGGTAGGCACGGTTGGTCGCAATACGGCCTCTAGGGGTTCGCTGCAAGAAGCCCTGCTGGATCAAATACGGCTCCAGGACATCTTCAATGGTATCTTTTTCTTCACCAATGGCAGCTGCCAAGTTATCCAGCCCGACCGGGCCGCCCATGAACTTATCGATGATCGCCATCAACAGCTTGCGGTCCATATAGTCAAATCCACTGCTATCGACATCAAGCATATCCAATGCCTTGGCCGCAATATCCGGACAGATATGGCCGTTGCCTTTTACCTCGGCATAGTCGCGCACACGGCGCAGCAGCCGGTTAGCAATACGCGGCGTTCCGCGAGCACGCATCGCCACTTCCAGCGCACCTTGTTCTTCCATCGACAGGCCTAGGCAATTTGAGCTTCGCTTGACGATATCTTTCAGATCATCAACCTTGTAATATTCGAGACGCTGAGTGATACCAAAACGATCGCGCAATGGCGACGTCAGCGACCCTGCACGTGTTGTGGCGCCAATCAAGGTAAACGGCGGCAGATCAATCTTAATCGAACGCGCTGCTGGCCCTTCGCCAATCATGATATCCAGCTGGTAATCTTCCATGGCCGGATACAGCACTTCTTCTACCTGCGGGCTCAGACGGTGGATCTCATCGATGAACAGCACATCGTTTTCTTCAAGGTTGGTCAACAACGCGGCCACATCACCGGCCTTTTCCAATACCGGGCCAGAAGTCGTACGAATGCTCACCCCCATTTCATTGGCGACAATATTTGCCAATGTGGTTTTACCCAGGCCGGGAGGGCCGAAAATCAATAAATGATCCAGGGCTTCATCACGCAGCTTGGCCGCTTTAATAAAGATTTCCATTTGATCACGAACGTGATCCTGGCCCTGGTAATCTTCCAGCAGCTTAGGCCGGATAGCACGGTCAATAATGTCATCTTCGCGAGTAACCGGAAAATCATTGGATACGAGTCGATCAGCTTCAATCATAGGGGGTTACACCTTAAACCATCGAGCGCAATGCATCGCGGATCATCGCTTCGCTGGTCATATCCGGCTGCGCTACCTGGGAAACGACTTTCGATGCTTGTTGCGGTTTATAGCCCAGTGCAATCAAGGCACTGACTGCCTCATCTTCTGCGCGCGCTGCCGAATGCTCTTCGACTAATGCATTTGATGCTGCTGTATCTGATGCCGGGGTAAATAGATCCCCTTCTCCCCAGCCCTTAAGGCGGTCTTTCATCTCAACAACAAGCCGCTCAGCCGTTTTCTTGCCCACGCCCGGGATTTTCACTAGTGTCGTAATGTCTTCATTTTCGACACTCAAGACAAACTGGCTGGCCGTCATTGCCGACAGAATTGCCAAGCCTAATTTTGGCCCGACACCATTGGCTTTTATGACTTCGCGAAACAGCTCTCGCTCGCTTTTCTTGTTGAATCCATACAGCAACTGGGCATCTTCACGGACGATAAAGTGGGTAGAGATCACCGCTTCCTGACCAACTTCCGGTAGTTCATAAAAACAACTCATCGGCATCTGTACTTCATAGCCAATACCACCGACCTCAAGCAGTACTTCAGGCGGTTGTTTTTCTAAAATGGTTCCACGTAGTCGGCCAATCACAGCAACATCTCTTTATTGATTCACAAAATAGGCTTTAGGATAGTAAAGAGCTGGATATATATCCAGCTCTTTTTTAGGTTATCGCGGTGGGTTTATTAGAGGGAATGGGCTCTGGCAGAGACCACGGTATTGAGGCTATCAGCCAATGCCTTGAGGGTTTCGACTTGTTCGGCCAGCTGCGAACCCTGAATCGCCACCGAATCAGAAACCTGATTGGTTTCCACTACCCCATTAGCAACTTCACTGCTGGCGGTATTTAGCTCTTTCAACGCATGGACCTGGTGGCCCATAATGTCGGCCAGCTGGTTCACATCACCTGAAATACTGCTGACTTGGTCGATGATCCCTGACAACTCAATGGCACTGGCTTCAATCACCGCCTGACCATGCTGTACTTCCTGGCGGCTTTTATCCAACAGGGCGCGGATTTCTACTGCCGAGCTATTACTTTTCGCCGACAGCTCACGTACCTGATCCGCCACCACGGCAAAACCCCGTCCCTGATCCCCGGCCCGGGCCGCTTCGATGGCAGCATTGAGTGCCAGCAAATTGGTCTGATCGGCCACCGAGGTAATTAAATCCGCCACCTTCATTATCTCTGCATTACTGCTAAGGATCTGGGCAATTGCTTCTGTCGATGCACTCAGTGAGGCAGAGCTTTTCTCAGCCTGGGCACGAATGGTTTCACTACGGCTTTTCAGCTCACCAACAAACCGATCGGATTCATCAATACCCGATGTCATCTGCACCAGTTGCTGGCTCATCTGCTCGGCGGCACTGGCTTGCGATTCGCAGTTAAGGTTCAAACCTGTCACTTGCTGATGCAAGTTGCCCGACTGCTGCTCCAACTGCTCAGCAACCTGACCCAGCTGACTCGCATTCTCACTCGCCTGCTCCAGCACAGTTGTTAACTGCTGCTCCCCCTGCTGGGCTTGCTCTGCTATCTGCTGGCTTGTTAATTGCGCCTGTTCCGAGGTTTGAATCGCAGCCAGGCGCTGCTTAACGGTATAGGCCTGGGCTATACCGATAACCACTAGCGGCAAGAGCATCCCTGACCACACTTCAACAGCTGCAGCTGATGCAGTAAGCTCCAGTTGCGGAAATGGGTATCCTGATAAATGCAGGCTAATCATCCAGGCAGAGGCAATGATCACAAATACGCTCCATAGCGCGGCCATTAGAGGTTTGGCAGCAAGGAAGCAGGCAATGATCAGCAGCGGCATCCAAAATGACTGGGTCGATACCACAATACCGCCACTCTGGTAAACGATATTCATCGCATGGGCGACCATACCGAAAAAACCAACATTCAGGGCCAAACCCGGTGCCTGTACCAGGCGTAAAATAACCCCGGCCATCAGCTCACAACCAATAAGCAGCAGTGACGTCATCACTAATAGCGAGTGATCGTGATTAAACCATTTGATTAAGCTGTAACACCCAACAAAGAAGGACAACAGGGTGAAAAATAGAAGTGTATCGACATAACGGGCATGTTCTCCCTGCCAGCTATGCGAAGAAGGCAAAAACAAGGTTCGCCAGATCGCCAGAGGGGTCATTTCTCATATCCTTATCAATAATATTGTTACTTGTATGACCTCCGACCAATATATGCCATTAAACAATAGTTTAACAAAAGAAAAAAGCAGCCAATGGCTGCTTTTTTGATCAAGGTATCACTATGCACCTAGTTGAGCACAATTATAAAGCATTGTTATATAGAACGTTATCGGTAACGCCCACGACGAGCACTTTGCGCCTGGCCAGCCATTGCAACCAATGTCTTATAGGTATGTGCATGACAAATCGCAACGGCTAATGCATCGGCGGCATCCGCCTGGGGCTTGCCCGGCAGTTTCAATACTGACCGTACCATATGCTGTACCTGCGCTTTATCTGCACCGCCACTCCCAACAACCGCTTGTTTGATCAAACGCGGCGCATATTCGCTCACCGACAAGTCTGCATTTACCGCGGCAACAATGGCACTCCCACGAGCCTGGCCCAGCTTGAGTGCTGAATTGGCGTTTTTGCCCATGAAAACTTCTTCGATAGCAAAAAAATCAGGCTGGAACTGAGTGATAACTTCTGAGACACCGGCATAAATCTGTTTAAGCCGGCCGGGGATATCCTCGACAGAGGTACGGATGCACCCGCTGCCAAGATATTCAAGGTTCCGCCCTACTTGCCGAATTACGCCGTAGCCAGTAATTCGCGAGCCCGGGTCAATCCCTAAAATGACTGACATTCAGCCACGCTCCTTTAAAAGCAAGCTGCTGCAAGCTTATGATCTTGTAAACTTATGACCTAACAAACTTAAAGTTGCGCCGCAACCTCATCAGAGATGTCACCGTTATGGTAAACTTCCTGAACGTCATCAAGATCTTCCAGCGCATCAATCAGACGCATTAGCTTAGGTGCCGTGCCAGCATCCAGATCCGCTTTGGTGGAAGGAACCAGGGTTACTTCTGCATTCGCAGCATCAAAGCCCGCCGCATCCAGCGCATCTTTCACCGTACCGAAATCAGCTGGCGTTGTGTAAACGTCGATTGAGCCATCGTCGTTGGTTTCAACGTCATCAGCACCGCCTTCCAGCGCCGCTTCCATGATGGCATCTTCATCTAGGCCCGACTCGTAGGAAATCACCCCTTTCTTGTCGAACAAGTAACTTACGCTACCGTCAGTACCAAGATTACCACCCGCCTTGCTGAATGCATGACGTACGCCAGAAACGGTACGGTTACGGTTGTCTGTCATGCACTCAACCATGACTGCCGTACCTGCCGGGCCGTAACCTTCGTATATAACGGTTTCGACGCCTTCGTCGCCTTCACCACCAGCACCGCGGCTAACTGCACGGTTAATGGTATCGCGCGTCATGTTGTTTGACAGTGCTTTATCAACGGCGGCACGCAGACGCGGGTTGTTTTCAGGCTCTGCGCCACCTTCTTTGGCCGCAACGACAATTTCACGGATTAGCTTAGTGAAGATCTTACCGCGTTTAGCATCCTGTGCTGCTTTACGGTGTTTGATGTTGGCGAATTTACTGTGACCTGCCATGACATGCTCCGTATATGTAGCCTAAGTGGCTTCAAGTTTCACAAAATAAATCTGGCCAGCCGATTACCATAAAATGGAATAACGGCTGGCCAGTATGCGAATCAATTACTCTTGGTTCGCTTCTTCTTTTTTAGCAACAGACACAGTTACTGCCAGCTCTTCAAGTGCTGCCGGGTTAGCAAGACTTGGCGCATCGGTCAGCAAGCAAGATGCCGCTGTTGTTTTAGGGAATGCAATAACATCACGGATGTTCTCGGTGCCACATAGCAGCATAACCAGGCGGTCAAGACCGAATGCCAGGCCCGCATGTGGTGGCGTACCGAACTTCAGTGCATCTAGCAGGAAGCCGAACTTCAGCTGCTGCTCGTCGGCTTCAATACCCAGAAGATCAAAAACGGCAGACTGCATTTCTGCATTGTGGATACGTACCGAGCCACCGCCCACTTCATAGCCGTTGATAACCATATCGTAGGCATTAGAATTGGTTCCAGCCGGGTTTGCCTTCAGCTCTTCCGGGCTCACGCCTAGCGGAGAGGTGAACGGGTGGTGCATTGCATGCAGGTTGCCTTCGTCGTCTTCTTCGAACATCGGGAAATCAACAACCCATAGCGGAGCCCATGCGCTCTTGTCAGTCAGCTCTAGATCTTCACCTAGCTTCAGACGCAGTGCGCCCATCGCTTCTTCAACGATACGCTTCTTGTCAGCGCCGAATAGGATGATATCGCCCGACTGCGCTTGCGTACGGTCAAGGATACCGGCAACAACGTCTTCGTTCAGGAACTTAGCAACTGGAGACTGAACACCGTCGAAGCCCGCTTCGCGATCGTTCACTTTCATCCATGCCAGGCCTTTTGCACCGTAGATACCGACAAACTTGCCGTACTCGTCAATTTGCTTACGAGACAGAGAAGCACCGCCAGGTACACGGATCACAGCAACACGACCTTTTTCGTCGTTAGCCGGGCCAGAGAACACTTTGAAGTCAACGTCTTTAACAAGATCTGCCACATCAACCAGCTCAAGCGGGTTACGTAGATCCGGCTTGTCAGAACCAAAACGGCGCATTGCTTCTTCGAATGGCATGATAGGGAAAGTACCCAAATCAACATTCAGTAGCTCCTGCCACATTTCAGTGATCATACGCTCAGTTACATCACGTACTTGCTCGGCAGACATGAATGAGGTTTCGATATCGATCTGAGTGAATTCTGGCTGACGGTCAGCACGTAGATCTTCATCACGGAAACATTTCACGATCTGATAGTAGCGATCGAAACCAGACATCATCAGCAGCTGCTTAAATAGCTGTGGTGACTGCGGCAATGCATAGAAGCTACCTTTGTGTACACGGCTCGGTACCAGGTAATCACGGGCGCCTTCTGGTGTCGCTTTGGTCAGTACTGGTGTTTCGATATCCAGAAACGCATTGCTATCAAGGAAACGGCGAACAAAGCTAGATGCTTTCGCACGCAGCTTGATGCGATCGCTCATTTCTGGACGGCGAAGATCCAAATAACGGTACTTTAGACGCTGCTCTTCAGTGTTCTTCTGGTTGAAGTCTAGTGGCAGTACGTCTGAACGGTTGATGATTTCCAGGCCGCTTGCCAGGATCTCAACTTCACCCGTCGCCATGTCTTTGTTGACTTGGCTCTCTGGACGTTCACGTACTTCACCGGTCAGGCGGATACAGAATTCGTTGCGCAGTTGGTTAGCCACGTCGAATACGTCTTTCATATCCGGGTCGACAACTACCTGAACAATACCTTCACGATCTCGCATATCGATAAAGATAAGACCGCCTAAATCACGGCGACGATTAACCCAGCCGCATAACTCTACTGTTTGTCCTGCTAGGGACTTGTTCAGGTGACCACAATATTGGGTGCGCATATGAAATTCCCGATCTGTCTACTTACTTTCCTGTGAACGAATTAGGCTAGCTTAATTGCTTACCTTGCACAGGCTCAATCAATCCCGGCCCAGACTGTTCAATCTTTATCCGATATAAAGGGTTAACACTGGCCGAGAGGCAAAAATAACGAGGTATTATAAAGCAAAAACGTCAATGTAGGAAAAGTCGCGGCCTGAAATCAAGCAAAAATCCCCTATTCTTTTGCTAGATGATTGACCTGACGCAAACAAACTATTCACAATAGGCCATGAGCGTATTTCTGGGCTAGTTAGCCATCGCTTTAATTTCAATTAGATACGTGGTTTTGATTATGCCAACACCTCCTACCCGCCCCTTGATGCTCGGCCTTGCCATGTGGTCACACAATCACTGGCAGCAAAGCCTGTACGGGGCTGGATGCAAGACGGGAGATCGCCTTGCCCGTTACGCAGAGGTATTCGGTACCGTAGAGGGCAACACAACATTTTATGCCACCCCGGCTATCAGTACGGTTAAGAAATGGCATGACGCAACACCGGATGATTTCCGCTTTACCTTCAAATTGCCATCGACCATCACCCACCAGAGCCAGCTAATGCACTGTGATCAGCTGCTGGCTGATTTCTTTTCCGTCATGGGCCCACTGGAGCAAAAAGTCGGACTTTGGAAGATCCAGCTGCCCGCCCACTTTGGGCCAGAGGCGCTACCGGCACTTGAAAAGTTCCTGTGCAAACTACCTAAACACCTCACCTGTGCGGTCGAGGTCCGCCACCCGGTTTTCTTTGCCAAGGGAGATGAAGAAAAGGCGCTAAACCGTCTGCTTGTCGACAAACAGGTCAATCGCATTATTATGGACAGCCGCCCGGTATTCGCCGCCCCGCCAACGACCGAGGCGGTGATTGATGCCCATCAAAAAAAACCGCACGTACCGGTTCATGCCATTGCGACAGCCAGTAATCCTATGATCCGTTTTATCGGCCATCCTGACGATCTCAGCAATGACGCTTTCTTTTCCAACTGGCTCAAGCGCCTGCCTTCATGGCTAGATGACGGCAAGCAGCCTTACCTGTTTATCCACACTCCCGATAACAACCAGGCACCCGAGCTGGCAGTTAGGCTGTACCAGCAATTACAGCAACAGGTAGCGAAAATGATCCCACTCCCTGATATCAAACTCCCGCCAGGGCCAGAGGCCAGCCCGCAGTTCGACTTGCTCTAACCTACGCAGGGCCCCCTGAAACCGGCAATATAACTAATCAGAAATCACTAAAGACAAATGGCCGCATTTTCTCTACAATACGCGACCTTTATACCCAAGCCACCTCAATATACAGGCTTCAGCGAGACGTCATTGGCTTTTAGTCAAGGCAGCCATTTGAATGAATAGTGGTTCTATTTTGATAATGGCTAACACAGAGTAAAAACCAATGAAACTCGCCCTTTGGGAGCTCCACTGGAAAATCTCTTCTTCACAAAATGTGTTTGAAAGGAGTCACATTCCTACACATATTTCGTTCGAATAGAGTCCCCAGTGGAAGCTCTGAATCTCGTATATTGAGGTGGTTTGGGTATATTCGGTGATGGAGCACCTGATTTGAATCCAGGGATCCCAGTTATTTTACGTTTAAGAGGTTCGTGAGAATGGCAGGCCAAGACAATATTTTTGCTGCGCCAATTGAAAAGCTCGGTGATTTCACTTTTGATGAACGCGTTGCTGAAGTTTTTCCAGATATGATCCAACGCTCGGTACCGGGCTACAGCAACATCATTTCTGCCATTGGTATGCTGGCCGAGCGCTTTGCCAAACCACACTCCAAAATCTATGATCTGGGCTGCTCACTGGGGGCTGCGACCCTGTCGATGCGCCGCCATATCAATCAGGAAGGCTGTGAAATTGTCGCCATCGACAACTCTGCCGCCATGGTTGAGCGTTGCCGGTTGCACATTGATGCCTACCGTTCTGATACTCCGGTAGAGGTTATCGAAGCCGATATCCGCGATGTTGATATCAAGGATGCCTCGGTTGTGGTGCTGAATTTTACCCTGCAGTTTCTGGTACCGGAAGACCGCCAGACACTGCTGGAAAAAATCCATGCCGGGCTACGTCCGGGCGGTATTCTGATCCTATCTGAAAAATACATTTTTGACGATGAGCGTTCCCATGAACTGCTGATCGATCTCCACCATGATTTCAAACGTGCCAATGGCTACAGCGAGCTGGAAATCAGCCAAAAGCGCAGTGCCATTGAAAATGTCATGCGCCCGGACAGCATCGACACCCATAAGCAGCGCTTTGCCAATATCGGTTTCAGCAGTTCTGAAGTCTGGTTCCAATGCTTCAACTTCGGCTCAATGTTCGCCATTAAATAAGGTAGTTCGTTCCACTATGTTTAGTTTTTCTGAGTTCTATCAACTCATTGCCCAACACGAAACCCTGCGCCCCTGGCTCAATACGCTGCCTAAGCAGTTAAGTGACTGGGAAACGGCCGAGCATGGCGACATGGGCCGCTGGATGCGTGCCCTGCAAAAATTCCCAACGGCTAAGCCGGATATTATCGATCTCAAAAACGAAGTCAGTGTCCGTTATGAAGATGGTATTGCCAACGGTGAACAAAAACGCCTGGAAAGCCTACTTCGCCTGCTTCACCCTTGGCGCAAAGGGCCGTACAACATGCACGGTATTCATATCGATACCGAATGGCGCTCCGATTGGAAGTGGGATCGTGTCCTGCCCCACCTCTCGCCGCTGAAAGGCCGCTCTGTACTCGATGTGGGCTGTGGCAACGGCTACCACATGTGGCGGATGCTAGGCGAAGGCGCAAAGCTAACGGTAGGTATTGACCCATCGAACCTGTTTCTAGTCCAGTTTGAAGCTATTCGCCGCCTGATGGGCCAGGACAACCGTGCCTTCCTGCTTCCGCTCGGTATTGAACAGCTACCTGAACTGAAAGCCTTCGACACCGTGTTTAGCATGGGCGTGCTCTACCACCGCCGCTCTCCGCTGGATCACATCATCCAGCTGAAGAACCAGCTACGCAAAGATGGTGAAGTCCTTCTCGAGACCCTGGTCATCGACGGCGATGAAAACGACGTATTAGTCCCGACTGGCCGTTATGCCCAGATGCACAACGTCTACTTCTTCCCATCGGCGAAAGCCCTGAAAGTCTGGATGGAAAAATGTGGCTTTGTGGATGTCCGTATTGTGGATGAATGTGTCACAACTACCGACGAACAGCGTTCAACCGATTGGATGACTAATAATTCACTGCCTGAATATTTGGACCCTCAAGATCCAAGCAAAACAATAGAAGGTTACCCAGCCCCTAGACGTGCGGTCCTGGTGGCCAGAAATCCTGACTAACTATTGACAAGGGATGCTATTCGCATCCCTTTTTGTACGTTAAACTAGCGCCTCCTATAGAAAAATAAGAAGTACTTCTGGGAGACATAATGCTTCGCCGCTGTGTGCCATTATTCACTTTAGCTATACTTTCCGGCTGCACCCTTACGCAGTCAAATAATCATGAAAAAACGATGGATGCCATCAACACGATGGAAGACCGCGTTAATTTCCAACTTGCCACCATGATTCAGCAAATAGATCAACAAAATGAATATATTGCTAATCTAGAAAAAGAGCTATCATCAATTTCGGAAGAACTGTCACAACCTCCCGTTCAGGATGCTGCGGCAATAGGGGCATTTGTTGAAGAAGAAGAGGAAGCCGTCACAGTTCTTGAGCCTGTTGTTGACACCAAAGTTGCTCATGGCAAAGTGATTTTAGGCGAAGAGGAGTGGGTTTGGCTAGACTCAATACAGTCATTCTTCAAAGCCAGAATCGATACTGGTGCAACGACTTCTTCCCTCAATGCGGTCGATATTCAGATCTTTGAGCGTGACGGAAAAGAGTGGGCCCGCTTCAACCTAAACCATACTTTCGACAAAAACAGTGAAAACGCTGAAGTTGTCGAGGCACCCGTTGTTCGCTGGGTAAAGGTGCGCCAGTCAACCTCTGATCAAGCTGAGCGCCGTCCGGTCATTGAAGCTTGGGTAAGATTAGGCCTGTTACACGAAAAAGCCCAGTTTACACTTGCAGACCGTAGCCAAATGACCTACCCAGTATTGTTAGGTCGAGAATTCTTCAAAGATATCGCCCTAGTCGATGTCGGTAAAAAATTCGTTCAGGGAATGAATGAGCAAAAAATACAAATAACTAATAATTAATAATTAATTGATGAGGATGTCATGACGTCAAGAATCCCGTTTTATTTTTTAATCACCTTGCTCGTCATTGCGGGGGCTGCACTGAGCATGTACCGTCATGATGTATACGGTGTGCCATGGACGCCAGGCGAAGAGCGTGCGTTATGGGAGCTCGAAGCGCGTATCGAGTTTAATGCGATTGGTGATCCGGTCAAAGTGTCAATGGCGGCGCCTGAAACCCAGCAGGGCTTTACCCTCATCGATGAAAGCACATCGTCACCGGGCTATGGCGTCGCACTGATTGACACCGACAAAGGTCGTCGAGCTGAATGGTCAATCCGGGAAGCCACCGGCAAGCAAATCCTCTACTACAAAACCCAGATGCTGGTTGATCAGCTGGCAAGTTACACTTCTGAGCCGCCTAAAGGCGCCACCGTCTCTGTCAGCCTGGACAATCCGCAGCAAACAGCAGCCACAGCCCTGCTGACCCAAGCACGAAACCTGTCATCAGACAATATCACCCTAACCCGTGAGCTCATCAAGCAGTTTAACGATCAGTCTAACCAGAATGCCTCTCTGCTGCTTAACAGCCTAAGCCGTGAACAGGCCATTATCAACTTGCTGTCACTGGAGAATATCCACGCCCGTATCGTTGGCGGTTTACTCCTCGAAGACGGTCGACGCCGTCAGAGCATCAACCTGATGGTTGAAGTCTGGGACGGTATAAAATGGCAGCTGTTTGATCTCCAGAGCGGTCAGGAAGGCAAACCTGATGATATCCTGGTCTGGAACCAGCAAGGTCATTCCCTGCTTGATGTGATTGGCGGACGCAATTCCAACATCAGTTTTTCGATCATCGCCCAGGACATCACCCCACAACAGGCTACCCGTGAAAAAGTCCAGGCAGAGGATCTGCTGAACTTCTCTATCCATAGCCTGCCAGTTGAAGAGCAGGCGATGTTCAAGACTATCATGCTGGTGCCTATCGGCGCCCTAGTGGTGGTGTTCCTGCGGATCATTGTCGGCCTGAAAACATCCGGTACCTTCATGCCGGTGCTGATCGCCGTTGCCTTTGTTCAGACCCAGCTAGTCACCGGTATTCTTGGCTTCCTGCTGATTGTCGGTACCGGCTTAGTTATTCGAAGTTACCTGTCGAAGCTTAACTTGCTTCTCGTGGCCAGGATATCTGCCGTTATCATCACGGTTATCATGATCATCTCGGTATTTACCGTCGTCGCCTTCAAGATCGGGCTGGTTGAAGGCCTTTCTATTACCTTCTTCCCGATGATCATCTTGTCATGGACGATCGAACGTATGTCGATCCTATGGGAAGAAGAAGGTGCCAAAGAAGTCCTGATCCAAGGTGGTGGTTCGCTGCTGACAGCCGTACTGGTTTACCTGGCAATGACTAACGGCCTAGTTCGTCACCTGACCTTTAACTTCATTGGTATACAGCTGGTTATTCTGGCGTTGATCCTAATGCTGGGTAACTACACCGGCTATCGCCTGAGTGAGCTTCGCCGCTTTAAACCACTTATAGAGGATTAAACTATGTCACTGTTTTCACAGTTTACTTCTCCGTTCAAGTTGCGTGAACGTGGCATTATGGGAATGAACCAGCGCAACCATAGCTACATCGGCCGCTACAATGACCGTAGCCTTTACCCGCTGGTAGATGACAAGCTGAAAACTAAACGGATTGCCCAGCGAGCAGGGGCTACCGTGCCTGAGCTGATTGGTGTGATTGACAGCCAGGTCGACGTAAAAAAAATTCACGATATGGTGAAGGATTGGCCGGGTTTTGTCATCAAACCGGCACAGGGCTCTGGTGGTAAGGGCATTTTAGTTATTGTCAAACATAAAGATGGTATTTACACCAAACCATCAGGGGCTGAAATCAATAAGCAAGATGTCGAACGTCATATCAATAACACTATGGCAGGGCTCTTTTCACTCGGGGGAAAGAATGACGTTGCGATGGTTGAAAACCTGATCCAGTTTGATGACGTCTTTGATGGCTTCAGTTACGAAGGCGTGCCAGACGTTAGGGTTATCGTTTTTAAAGGCTACCCGGTGATGGCCATGATGCGTTGTTCAACGGCAGCCTCGGACGGTAAAGCCAACCTCCACCAGGGTGCTGTTGGTGTCGGGATCGATATCGCCACAGGTAAAGCGATTCGGGCGGTACAGTTTGACCACCCGGTTGAGCGCCATCCCGACACAGGCAGACTACTGAGTGAACTAGCGGTGCCCAATTGGCGTACATTGTTGACGCTGGCTGCAAGTGCCTGGGAAATGGCAGGGCTCGGCTACATGGGTACCGACATGGTTCTTGATAAAATACAAGGGCCAATGGTACTTGAGCTCAATGCTCGCCCCGGTTTGGCGATCCAGACCGCTAATGGGTGTGGGTTATTGCCCCGCTTGCACCATATCGAAAACCTTGGCACGCCTAACACACCACCAACGCCAGCTGAGCGGGTGGCCTATGCCGCCGAGCAATTTGGTACAAAGCCTTCGTTCTAAAGCATGAGCGACATCAAGAGCCCTGACTTCATCGTCAGGGCTTTTTTACATCTGAAATTCAGTTCAAATACCAATCTGGATAAGTAGATTGGTATAAGATAGTAGCAGCCGACAGCCCCCTGAATGGAATCAGTATGACAGTTCACTCCCCATACCAGCTCTTCGATCAACACATCGATCGCGCCAATAGCAACAGCGTTAAATGGAACAAGTACAAAGACAAAGATATTCTGCCGATGTGGGTGGCAGACAGTGATTTTCGAGTACCGGATGCAATCACCGAAGCCCTGCACCAGCATGTTGATCACGGTATTTTTGGTTATGGCTATCCGCCACCACGGCTGACCGAGCTGCTGGTTGAACGGATGCAACAACGCTATAACTGGACAATTGAACCGGAGTGGATTGTTTACTTGCCTGGCCTCGTATGCGGGCTTAACCTGGCCGTCAGGGCACTTTCTGGGGACCACCAGGGCGTGATAAGCCCCAAGCCTATTTATCCCCCATTCATATCGTCCGTCAAACTGGCCAAGCGTTCTCTTGCTACTTCCCCTGTTACGCTGCAAAACGGACGCTGGCTGATGGATCTAGAGCAGACAGCCGTTACTCCAGAATCTAAGCTGCTGCTGTTTTGTAACCCGCTCAACCCAGGCGGCACCGTTTACCGTCGGGACGAGCTCAAGGCATTGCTTAGCTTTGCCGAGCAGAACGACCTGTATGTTTGTGCTGACGAAATTCACTGCGACTTAATCTTAGATAAAGAAGCCAAACATATTCCTTTTGCTAGCCTCAAGGACAGTGCCGCACAGCGCTCCGTCACCCTGATCGCCCCGAGCAAAACCTTCAATATTGCCGGGCTGGGTGCCTCAATGGCTATCATTCCCAACCCGGTATTACGCCGCAGGTTTATGAAAACCAAAGCGGGTATTGTCCCGGACGTGAACGTACTGGCTTATACCGCAGCACAAGCTGCATATGAAAGCTGCCAACCATGGCTAGAACACCAATTGGATTTTCTCCGCCAGCACCGGGATAAGCTGGAGCAGGAAATTAATGCTATGCCATTTCTCAAACTGCATCACATCGAAGCAACCTACCTGGCATGGATTGATGCCTCGGCACTTCCTGTTACCAGCCCCTTTAAGTTCTTCGAACAAGCCGGAGTCGGGCTATCGCCAGGCGCTGATTTTGGCAACGCCGATTTTGTACGGTTAAATTTTGCCTGCTGCAGCGAAATTCTGGATGAGGCCTTGCGACGAATGCGCCGTGCTATCGAAGGTTTGAATTAACCGATGTAAAAATACTGCTAAAGTTCTTACGGGTCGATCCGATAAAGAGGTATCACTAACCGGAGCCTCTTTATTTACAGATGCAGCCGCAAATGCAAATCCATACTTTAGACAAAGCGCAACTCATTAATGAAGTGCAGCTAGGCAGCAACCTCAACCACGCGGTTGAAGGCGGACGCCGGGCTGACTTTGCATTAATGCTGGCGATGTTGTCTCCGGATCATCTGGAAACTATCCCGGTTGACGCCCTGCCCAAGCCAGGGAAAACCGAAACAGAGCTGCGGGCCTACTTCGAATTACAGGATCCGCAGCCACTGAGCACCACCGAGCACTGTTACGATAATGGTGCGGCTCAAGCCAAGGTCTTTCATAGCAGCGGGCTTTCTGACGCCCGCCTGCTCCACGAATTACAACCCACGGCCCTCACCTTCCCACCACAAGGGACCAAAGGGATGCCAGAAGAGGTGTATCACAACCTTTCCGGCCATGAGCGCCGAATGCTCCCCCCCAAAGAAGATGCAACAATTCAGGCCTCTCCGCAGGATTTATACCTGTCACTGATCCATGCCAAGCGCTTCGCTGAAATGTATCAAACCGCCTAAATTGCAATCTAGTTCCGACTCGCTCACAGTAATTTTTATTTCGTGACAACCATCATAGCTTTGTTACCCCCAAGCAGCACGCTGCTCACAATTTACTAACATTTACTGGCGGTTTGAGGCGATTTGGGCGCTTTTTCACAGTTAATCCCGGCTCAAAGCTTCACTATTAAATTGTATTTTTCATTTGCTTGTTGATCGATTTATCGGCCAAGTGCGTAACTTTGAAATTAACTGAAATTTGGCATTCATAAATTCCTAAACCAACTAATGGCCAAATGATGACACCTTTTACTTTCAGAGTGCCCGGAAACTGCCATAACAGCAGCGCACCATCCGGTACAAACGGGGGAAAGAACGAGTCATGAATATCGCGCAATCTGTCATTGTAATTACTGCCGCTGGCAGCCCAATGGGCAAAGCGATTTCACTCCACTTCGCATCACTAGGCGCAAAACTAGCCCTAGTTGATATCGAAGCTGAGCGCTTGCAGCAAACACAACAAGCCTGTCTTGCCACAGGGGGAGATTCACATCCTTTCTTGCTAGCTGCTCAGGATGAAACATCCATTGCAAGCTTGATTAATGATGTCCACCAGTACTTTGGGGCTATTGATGTCCTGGTCAACTATTGGCTGGGATCAGATCTACCGATGCTGCTCAGCCCTACTTCCGTCGATCAGTTTTGCCGTTCGATGTCGGAAGGGGCAACGCCCTTCTTTATTTTTGGCAAACAGGCGGCTAACTACATGCGAGAGCACCACAGCGAAGGCGTGATTGTCAACCTGGCTGCTAACCTAATCAACACCCACCAGCCTATCAATAATGGCTCGAAAGCCATGATTTCAGGCCTGACACAAAGCTGGGCAAAAGAGCTGGCCGAATTTAATATCCGAGTCGGCGGGGTTGTACCACTGACCTTTGACCGCGAAAGCAATCACTCACAAGGGAATTTGCTTAGCCAGCCACTGCAGTATGAAATAGTCAGAAGCGCAGAATACATTGTCGCTAATGATTATTTTAACGGGCGGATGATAGAAGCGGAGGCGGGGTAAGGATATAAAAAGCCCGCCAAAGTGGCGGGCTTAAAAGTGCGCTAGCTATAACAAATGATTATGCTGTAGCTTTTTCTTTCTTCGCTTTAGCTGGCTTTTCAGCAACTACCGCTTCTTTCTCAGATTTCTTGATAACAGTAGTACCTTCGAAAGTCTCACCTTCAACGTATGCGTTACCGTAGTAAGCCGCTGTCAGTACTTCTTTCAGCTCGCTGATCAATGGGTAGCGAGGGTTAGCACCAGTACACTGGTCATCAAACGCTTCTACTGATAGCTCGTCTAGTTTCGCTAGGAAGTCAGACTCTGGAACACCTGCAGCCTGGATAGACAGTGGGATATCCAAATCACCTTTAAGCTCTTCTAGCCATGCTAGTAGACGCTCAATCTTCTGAGCTGTGCGGTCGCCTTCTTTAGACAGACCTAGGTGGTCAGCAACTTCTGCATAACGACGACGCGCTTGTGGGCGGTCATACTGAGAGAATGCAGTTTGCTTAGTTGGGTTATCGTTCGCGTTGTAACGTACAACGTTAGAGATAAGCAGTGCGTTAGCAAGACCGTGCGGTAGGTGGAACTCAGCACCAATCTTGTGAGCCATTGAGTGACACACACCCAGGAAGGCATTCGCAAACGCGATACCAGCAATAGTTGCTGCGTTGTGTACTTTCTCACGAGCGATTGGGTCGTTAGCACCGTTCGCATAGCTTGAAGGTAGGTATTCTTTAAGCATCTTAAGCGCTTGAAGAGCCTGTCCGTCAGAGTATTCGTTAGCAAGAACAGATACATAAGCTTCTAGTGCGTGAGTAACTGCATCGTAACCACCAAACGCTGTTAGCGACTTAGGCATGTTCATAACCAGGTTCGCATCAACGATAGCCATCTGTGGAGTTAGCTCGTAGTCAGCTAGTGGGTACTTAGCACCAGTCTTGTCGTCGGTAACAACCGCGAAAGGAGTAACTTCAGAACCTGTACCAGATGTAGTAGTGATACATACCAGCTCAGCTTTCTTACCCATTTTAGGGAACTTGTAGATACGCTTACGGATATCCATAAAGCGCATTGCTAGTTCTTCGAAATGCGTTTCTGGGTGCTCGTACATAACCCACATGATCTTCGCGGCATCCATTGGAGAACCACCACCAAGAGCAAGAATTACGTCAGGCTGGAAGCTCTTCATTGCTTCAGCACCTTTCTCAACAACAGATAGCGTTGGATCTGCTTCTACGTCGAAGAAAGTATGAACTTCGATACCTTGCGCTTTAAGAAGAGCAACAACATCATCAGCATAACCGTTGTTAAATAGGAAACGGTCCGTTACTAGGAATGCACGTTTCTTACCTTCTAGGTCGCTCATTGCGATTGGAAGGCTACCACGACGGAAGTAGATTGATTTTGGTAGTTTGTGCCACAACATATTCTCAGCTCGCTTCGCTACTGTCTTCTTGTTGATAAGGTGCTTAGGACCTACGTTCTCAGAGATAGAGTTACCACCCCATGAACCACAACCAAGAGTTAGAGAAGGCGCTACGTTGAAGTTGTAAAGATCACCGATACCACCGTGAGTCGTCGGGATGTTTACAAGAATACGTGCAGTTTTTAGCTTGTCACCGAAGTACTTGATACGGTCTTGGTTTACGTCTTGGTTTGTGTACAGGCCAGATGTGTGACCGATACCGCCAATCTCAACCATAGTTACCGCTTGCTCTACTGCGTTCTCGAAAGAAGACGCGCGGAACATACCCAGTGTTGGAGACAATTTCTCGTGAGCAAACTCATCTTCGTACTTAACTTCAACACCTTCACCAATAAGGATCTTAGTGTCAGCAGGTACTTTAACGCCAGCTAGCTCAGCGATTTTAGTTGCTGGCTGACCAACGATAGCTGCGTTCAGGTTGCCGTCGATTAGAAGAACTTTACGAACTTTGTCCGCTTCTGCTTTAGACAGTACGTAACCGTTGTGAGATGCGAAACGCTCTTTCACTTCGTCGTAGACTTCGTCCATTACGATTACTGCCTGCTCAGAAGCACACACTACACCGTTATCGAACGTTTTAGACATCAGCACAGAAGCTACCGCACGCTTAACGTCAGCAGTTTCATCGATAACGACAGGAACGTTACCTGCACCAACACCGATAGCTGGTTTACCAGAAGAGTAAGCCGCCTTAACCATACCTGGACCACCAGTCGCAAGGATAAGGTTAATGTCATCGTGCTTCATCAGCGCGTTTGAAAGCTCAACTGAAGGCTGGTCAATCCAACCGATGATGTCTTTTGGTGCACCGGCAGCAACAGCTGCATCAAGTACTAGCTTAGCCGCATCGTTAGTTGAGTTTTTAGCACGTGGGTGTGGCGAGAAAATAATCGCGTTACGTGTTTTAAGCGAGATAAGAGATTTGAAGATTGCAGTAGATGTTGGGT
Source organism: Photobacterium sp. HL06 (assembly GCF_059552575.1). Classification (NCBI taxonomy): domain Bacteria; kingdom Pseudomonadati; phylum Pseudomonadota; class Gammaproteobacteria; order Vibrionales; family Vibrionaceae; genus Photobacterium; species Photobacterium sp. HL06. The sequence continues at coordinate 1,051,195 of NZ_CM183914.1, read as the reverse complement.
TTGTTGTCGGTACGATACCGCAAATGATACCTACTGGTTCTGCGATAGTCATGGTGCCGAACTCTTCGTTCTCTTCCAAAATACCGCAAGTTGGTTCGTCTTTGTATTTGTTGTAGATAAATTCTGAAGCGAAGTGGTTTTTGATAACCTTATCTTCAACAATACCCATACCAGATTCAGCAACAGCCTGTTGAGCTAGAGGAATACGCGCGTTGTTCGCGGCTAGAGAAGCAGCACGGAAGATTTTGTCAACTTGCTCCTGAGAGAAAGTTGCAAACTCTTTCTGAGCAGCTTTGACGCGGGCAACCATTGCATCTAGTTCAGCCATATTTGTTACAGGCATAGTTAACTCCTAACTTAATATTGAAAACTTTTTAGTAAGGATACGTCTTAAATCCTTTCGGTTACCGGTACTGAGCAATCCTACTCTTACAACCCGATAACACACATACTTAGTAAATTGCTTTCAAAACTGATTATATTATTTCATGCCTTGAAAAAAATTGATTTAGATCACTTGTAACCCCATAGGAGTACTTTTTGTCAAAATCAGACAGATCTCATGTAAAATCAATACATTAAGTTCATAGATTGTGAGTAAAAGGATTGCACTTTAAGAAAACCCCTCTTTCAGACTCACTTACAGGCAACGAATATTACGTAACAAACCTACATATTTGATCATATTTGACATGAAATGTGATTAAGCTCACAAGAAAAATCAGTTCTGTTGCATATTTTGTGGCACATCGAACACCCATTAAGAGTAATGCAAAACTCTCTTGCTTTACAGCGGCGTAACATCAAATTCACCGATAATTATTAATAAGGGTAGAGATAACATTTTTTAATTGGTGCAACGCCATTCTTTCGCTTACAGTAGCGCCAAATAACAGGACGCCATATAAATACACGACAGTCTGATCCGGTAGCAAAATTCCATCCCTACGGCTTTCGCTATCTACTTCTTAGAAAATCCTGTCTTAGCTTTATGTGCCTATCTGTTAAAGAGGAGGAAGTTAGCTTCTTATTTTTTACGTTTGTTAGATGATCCCGCAATGCAAACAATCGAAATCGCCATTTTCTTACAATTTTTTGTCGGCCTGATTGCTGCCGTCAACCCTATCGGCATTATGCCTATTTTCGTTTCACTCACCGGCCATATGAATGCCGAGGAAAGAAACAAGACAGCCTATACCGCCAATATTGCCGTTACCGTTATTCTGACCGTCTCACTGTTAGCCGGCCAGTTCCTGCTAGACATGTTCAGCATTTCCCTCGACTCATTTCGTGTCGCCGGTGGCTTGCTGCTGCTAACTATCGCTTTCTCGATGATGAGCGGTAAACTGGGTGAAGATAAGCAGAACAAGCAGGAAAAGTCGGAATCCATCAGCCGTGAACAAATTGGCGTGGTTCCGCTGGCAATGCCACTAATGGCTGGCCCTGGTGCAATCAGTTCCACGATTGTCTATGGCTCCCGCTACCCAGGCATGGCCAGTACACTAGGTATCGCAGCCACTATCGTTACATTTGCTTTTTGCTGTTGGATGTTATTCCGGGCAGCCCCGATTATTGTTCGCTTTCTTGGCCAGACCGGTATCAACGTCATCACCCGTATAATGGGCCTGATCCTGGCTGCTCTGGGGATTGAGTTTATCGCCAATGGCCTACGGGCACTATTCCCGGGCCTGGCTTGATAGCAACGCTGCCAGACTAAGCAAAAACTGGTTCAGTGAACTCACAAAAGTACCTCCCCTTCCTATTTTGGCGAGGTACTTACTGCCGGTAACTGGTAACCCTCCTGATTGTTCATTATCCTATCTGGTATGGCAGCTATCTTTGAATTCAGGGCGTTATGGTTACACTCAATACTCGGCAAAAATTCTATCAAGTGATATTTGGTACCCAGACAAAAGCCGGGCAGTATTTCGATATTGTCCTGATCATCGCTATCCTATGTTCTGAACTAGTATTGATCCTCTCTTCGATGAAAGATGTCAAAACCCAGTTCTCCCATCTCCTCTCTGTCATGGAATGGGTCTTTACCCTACTATTCACTGTCGAATATATCGCCCGCCTATATTGCTCGCCGAGACCATGGGCTTACGCCCGGAGCTTCTATGGGGTGATTGATCTGATTGCGATTCTTCCGAGCTATATCGCCTTCCTGTTCCCCGGTTCTAACTATCTGCTGATCGTCCGTTTGATCCGGGTTATGCGGATATTCCGTATATTAAAACTGGCCCGGTTCCTCAAGGATTCGAATATCTTGCTGCGCTCTTTATTGATGGCGCAACGAAAGATCCTCGTCTTCTTTAGTACTGTTGCTATTCTCGTCACCGTGCTGGGCGCGTTGCTTTTTGTCATAGAAGGGCCAGACAATGGCTTTACCAGTATCCCGAAAAGTATCTACTGGGCTATCGTGACCATTACCACTGTCGGTTATGGCGATATCGTACCGCAAACAGACCTTGGCAAAACGCTGGCCGCTTTTACCATGCTGCTTGGCTACTCCATCCTAGCGGTACCGACGGGCATTATTACCGCAGAGCTTAGCCAGGAAATGAAAGTACAGCGAGATCTGATCCGCTGTCTCAACTGCTCCACCAGCGGTCATGAAGCCGATGCGAATTATTGTAAGAAATGCGGTGCTGAATTGCCGGAACATGTCTAGCCGAAAAGTCGCTTGTATTAAAAAAGCGGCGCAGAGAACTGCGCCGCCTTATCGTTACTATCTAGCTATAAATAGTAATTAATTGGTTTGTGATGATAGGTAGTCAACGGCTTTGTCTGGGTAATCTGTAAATACCCCGTCAACATTGGCCGTATTGTAGAAAATATCCAACATATCATTGAAGTCATTGGCATACGTTGCTATACGGCCGGTATCAGCACGGAAAGTATATGGATGCACCTGCATGCCTTGCTGGTGAGCCGCTTTCACCAAGCCTGTTAGCTTGATATTCCCTTTGGTTGATTGATCCGAGACAACCATCGGTTTCCACGGGCCAACGCCATCGGCATATTTGGCGATTTTTTCCATTCCGCCTTTGGCAAACATCCAGTCGTAATCGTAAGGTTGTGCCTGCCCTTTACTGTCATACACCATGGTTTCGTTCCAGTCGGTGTAGGCAAGCAGCTGAACCAGCTTCACGTCTATATCCATTGCAGGCATTAGATCATCATGAATACGCTTTAGCTCATTAAAATCAAATGTCTGTAGATAGACGTTGCTCTCTTTATTGGTATAACCGTAATCCTTAAGGACTTTCAGCACCGCTTTACTGATATCTTTACCTTCATAGCGGTGGAACCATGGTGCTTTGATTTCAGGGTAAATCCCGATGTCGTAACCCAATGATTTGTTCAAACCCTGGATCATCTCAATTTCTTCTTCAAAAGTAGGTACTTTAAAATCAGACTGCCACATTGGATAACGCTCAGGGAAACCTTGGACTTGCTTGCCGTCTTTGATATTAAAGCCTTCTGTTACGCTCAGCTGCTTGATCTCTGCCAGGGTAAAATCTATCGCATAAAACCGGCCATCTTCACGGGCCCGGTTAGGGAACAGCTGAGCCACATTCGTTACGCGATCCAAGTAGTGATCGTGCAGTACCACTAACTTGTCATCTTTGGTCATCACCACATCCTGCTCAATATAGTCAGGCTTCATGGCGTAAGCCATTGCTTTGGCTGGTAGGGTATGCTCGGGCAGGTAACCCGAGGCACCACGGTGGGCAACCACAATTTTATCGGTGTCAGGGGTTGGTAGAGCAAGGGCAGAAGGTGCAAGCAGTGAGCTGCTAATTGCAGCAGCAAGCCATACTTTTTTCATTATTATCATCCTTAGCAATCGATGCTTTTCATCGGGGGAACGAAAGCATCATTGGGTTATACAACGAAAAGCATAGTAATCAGTATTGAACAATCATTTTAGACCTATTGCTCTAAACGTGATCGAAAACAGTCGAATTGGAACATTTTGTTTTCGAATGGTGATGTTAGATCAGATTTAATTGTTCGCATGAAAACCAGGTAAAAGCCTTATGCCTAAAGTGTATTGTTCTGTTATTTCACTATCGTGACGCCACCTGTCGCTAGGGATAAAAAAACCGGAGCCAATGGCTCCGGTTTTTATTGTTCGCTGAGGGAGTTTTTACTTACGACGCCAAGTCGTACCCTGCGGGCCATCTTCCAGGATAATATCCATTGCCAGTAACTTGTCACGAGCCGCGTCGGCCGCTGCCCAGTCTTTTGCTGCACGGGCATCCAAACGCTGCTGGATCAGCGCTTCGATTTCAGCAACATCATCGCTTTCACCTGCACCACCTTGCAAGAACGCTTCTGGCTCCTGAGCCAATAGGCCAAGGATATCAGCCAGCTCACGCATTCGGGCACCCAGAGCTGAAGCCGCGGCTACGTCATCAGACTTCAGGCGGTTAATTTCACGCGCCATATCGAACAGTACCGAGTAGGCTTCTGGCGTATTGAAATCATCATCCATGGCTTCTTTGAAGCGTGCGACAAATTCTTCACCGCCTTGTGCAGCTACCTGTACGTCAAGACCGCGTAGTGACGTATACAGGCGCTCAAGTGCAGAGCGAGCCTGCTTCAGGTTATCTTCACTGTAATTCAGCTGGCTACGGTAATGGCCTGACATCAGGAAGTAACGAACGGTTTCAGCATCGAAATAGCCCAGCACGTCGCGGATTGTGAAGAAGTTACCCAGAGACTTGGACATCTTCTCGCGATCAACCATGACCATGCCACTGTGCATCCAGGTATTCACATACTGTGAACCTGTTGCGCAGCATGACTGGGCAATTTCATTTTCATGGTGCGGGAACTGTAGATCAGAGCCACCACCGTGGATGTCAAAATGGTCGCCAAGGATAGCCGAGTTCATTGCAGAACACTCAATGTGCCAGCCCGGACGTCCAGGCCCCCATGGTGATTCCCACGTCGGTTCACCCGGCTTGGACATTTTCCACAGCACGAAGTCCAGCGGACTACGCTTAGCCGCTTCAACATCAACACGGGCACCTGCCTGCAGCTGCTCAAGATCCTGTTTGGACAGTTTGCCGTACTCATCAAACTTGCTGACTTCAAACATCACGTCGCCGTTATCGCCAACATAAGCAAAGCCGCGCTCGATCAGGCGCTCACACATGGCAACAATTTCTGCAATGTAAGCTGTCGCACGTGGCTCAATGTCTGGGCGTTTCATGCCTAGCGCATCAAAGTCAGCGTGCATCTCACCGATCAGGCGCTCGGTCAGAGAATCACAGCTTTCGCCATTTTCTGCCGCACGCTTAATGATTTTGTCATCGATGTCAGTGATATTACGGACAAATGTCAAATCATAACCCGAATAACGCAGGTAGCGAGAAATCACATCGAACGACACGAAAGTACGGCCATGGCCGATGTGACACAAATCGTAAATGGTAACCCCACAGACGTACATGCCTACTTTGCCAGGCTGGATGGGTGTAAATTCCTCTTTCTGTCTAGTGAGCGAGTTATAGATCTTTAACATGTCTCGTAGTTACTCATTTTATGGGGTTACTTTAAGAGGAGTAATTACACCTCTTATGACAAATGAAGGCAAGGAAAAATGCGCCGATGCCACGGTTTATCCCCTCTTGGCGGACAAAAAGCTCGCAGTGTCGCAAAGGGCTTAATAAGGTGGCAATTGAATTCTCGCTTTCATCCCTATTCACCTATAGTTATACCTAAACGTTTACTTATTGGTTTGGCGTTGGATTTGGTGAAATAGTCGCCTTATTTCACCGTAGACAGATAATGATGAGAGATCATGTTGACGCCTTTCCTTAGTAAGATAAAATCCAACGTTTAAAGCAAAATACATCCATTAAAGGACAAGCTCATGGTAACGCTTCACACTACTTTTGGTGACATCAAAATTCAGCTAAACACAGAAAAAGCGCCTGAAACGTGTGCAAACTTCCTGCAATACTGCCGTGATGGTTTCTACAGCGATACAATTTTCCACCGTGTTATCGATGGTTTCATGGTTCAGGGCGGCGGCATGTCTTCTGGCATGGTAGAGAAAGAAACTCGCGCACCAATCAAAAACGAAGCTAACAACGGCCTAAGCAACAAAGTAGGTACGCTGGCAATGGCACGTACTATGGAGCCGCATTCAGCAAGCTCTCAGTTCTTCATCAACGTTAATGACAACAAATTCCTAGACTTCAAATCAGAGACACCTGATGGCTGGGGCTACTGCGTGTTTGCAGAAGTTGTTGAAGGCATGGACGTTGTCAACAAGATCAAAGCGGTTTCTACAGGTAACTGGGGTTACGTTCACCAGGACGTGCCAGTTGAAGAAGTTGTTATCAACAACGTGACTATCGAAGAGTAATCAATACTCTCAGGGTGGCCTGACGGCCGCCCTCTCCTTCCTTATGACAACACTGTTTATTTCTGATCTGCACCTCAGTGCCGAACGTAGTGATATCACCGACTGTTTTCTTACTTTCATGAGAGAGGAAACCAAGGGGATTGACGCACTGTACGTCCTGGGTGACTTATTCGAGATGTGGATAGGCGACGATGATGACTCTCCGTTCCACCAGCAAATTAAGTCCGCCTTTAAGCAACTCACCGACTCTGGCGTCCCTTGCTATTTCATTCACGGTAACCGTGATTTTTTAATTGGCAAGCGCTTCAGTGCGGAAACCGGTGTCCAGCTCTTACCGGAACATAGCGTCATTGACCTGTACGGCAAACCAACGCTAATTCTACATGGCGATACCCTGTGCACCCTTGACGAAGGCTACCAGCGCTATCGGAAAAAAGTGCATAACCGTTTTATTCAATGGCTGTTCTTCCGCCTGCCGCTATCCTACCGCCTAAAGGTCGGTGACAAACTGCGTAGTAACAGCAGTATGACAAATCAGATGAAACGGCAGGATGTTATGGATGTCACACCGGATGAGGTAGTGAAAGTCATGGCGCAATATCAGGTAAAGGCGATGATCCATGGCCATACGCACCGCCCTGATGTCCATGAACTGACCGTCGATGATCACCCCGCGCTGCGTACTGTGCTCGGCGATTGGTATGATCACGGCTCTGTATTGGTCTGCACACCTGATGGCTGCCAGCTGGAAACGCGTGATTTTGCATTGAAATCCTAGCGTTGGCTATTAGCCTCATTGCTACGAATGAATACGAATAAAAAAGGTACGCCGTGGCGTACCTTTTCTTTTACACCAGCCCCTAAATTCAGGATGGGGATTGAGCGGCGTTCAACTCTGCTCGTTCAGCGGCCCAAGAGCGGTACATCGTCAGCGAGGTATACAACACCACTCCGATCACCAGCCAGGCTAGCAACTGCAGATCCAGCGATTTGACCAGGTAAGCCGCAATCACAACCCCGATAGGGCCAGTGATAACAACCGTCAGTGCCGCCCGGCTGTTAATACGGTTCATACGGATAAAACTTCCGGCGGAGAAGAAACTCAAGAATGCACAGGAGCACATCATAATAGGAAACGCAGCCAGCGGGTGCATCCCCAACAGGTAAACCATCGTCATACAAGGAGCATAAAGGCCGATCCCAACGGTCATCAAAGCCCCGAACAGGAAGTTGCCCACTACAGCAAACCCCAGCTTCCAGCCGCTAAGCCCCAGGGCCAATCCCCCAAGCGGAAACAGCTCTAGCTGCCCGGCAAGCATCAGGCTGGCAACCACCAACAACGCCCCGCTCATCACTAGCCGGATCAACTGGCGATCCCAGCCAGACACCAGCCGGGCCCCAGCAGTTGCTCCCAAACAGGCAGCCAGCACCAAACTCACCAGCGTGATTTCATCGACATTAACCGCCGTCAAAAAAATCAATGACTGAACCACCGTTGCCATGACTGCCTGGCAGTTCAGCGTACCTGGCAGTAGCTTGTCATCGATCAGCTTCAGCTGCTTATATCCAGCCGTTTTTATCGCAAAGCTGCCTACCCCTAGGGTATCGCAGAAGTTGGCAAAGCCACCAATAAGGCCAATAGGAACAATTTTAGTTTGCGCTTCCTGCGTGCGATTTTTACGCCATGCATTCAATAGCATGGCAATAAAAACGCCTCCACCTACAAGCAATCCAGCTTGTATGACTGTAAACACCGTCATATATTGCACAAAAGTTTCGCTAAAGAAGGCTATTGTGTATTAACTCAGTGAATGATTCTATGTTTTTGATCATTGTCTTGATTTGCTATTAGTATCACTATGTGAAACCATAAATATTTGTAGTATTTAGCTGTAAAGTGACCTTGATATAAAACAGTGTTATTAGCCCTTTATTATCACTGGCGCTTAACGGTATATTAGCCATTAAATCAAAAGCTTGCGTTTTATTTCATGCACTCATATCTTGCGCGACAACCTGTTTTAAACAGAGACAAAGCAACCGTTGGTTACGAATTGCTGTTTCGTGATGGACCCAGTAATTGCTTCCCAGATATTGGTGATGAACAAGCAACGAACCGTTTGTTAGCCGATAACTTTTTTACGTCCGGTGCAGTACAAGCCACGGCGGGGAAAAAAGCTTTCGTTAATTTTCCCTATAGCAGCCTGATCCAGCGAACACCGCTGATGTTCCCAAAAAAGAGCTTCATCATTGAAATACTCGAAACCTGCAACCCAAGCGACGAGCTGCTTGAAGCCGTTATCGAGTTAAACCAGAAGGGGTACACCCTCGCCCTGGATGATTTTATCCCCAATGCGGCCTGGAACCGTTTCCTGCCACATATCCATATCGTCAAGTTTGATATCCGCTCGACACCGATTGCCAAGGCTCGCTTCTTTATCCGCCACCACAAAGACAAAGCCAACAAGATCCTTTTCCTCGCCGAAAAAGTCGAAAGCCATGAGGAATTCATGGAGGCATACAATGCCGGCTTCGATCTGTTCCAAGGTTTTTTCTTCAGCAAGCCTGAAATGATGCAGCGCAAAACGCTAACCCCGTGTGCATTGACTACCCTTCGCCTGTATCAGGAAGTCAGCCTGCCTAATGTGGATTTTGATAAAGTCGAGCGCATAATTGCCACAGATGTCTCGATGTCTTATAAATTGCTACGTCATGTCAACAACATGACATCGACCCGGGCTAAGCCCGTCTCCTCATTTAAACAAGCACTGATCTACCTTGGCGAAGAACGCCTGCGACGGTTTATTAGTTTCGTTGCCACCGCACATGCGACAGAAAGAAAGCCGCAATCACTGTATAGCTTGTCACTGCAGCGGGCGCACTTCTGCGAACGGCTGAGTACACTGGTAACGCCAAAAATTATCGGCAATGAAGCCTTTTTAACCGGGTTGTTTTCGCTCCTGGACTCCCTGCTTGATCAACCCATCGAAGATTTGATCACCCTCCTTCCTCTTAGTGATGAAATACAGCAGGCCCTGGTATGCCAAGCAGGCCCGCTAGGTACCATTCTTAAGTTGATCAGGGCTTATGATAAAGCGCACTGGGAAGAGGTCAGCCAATTAAGCCAACAACTGAACATCGAAGAATCAGACGTTGCAGATCTTTATCTGGAGTCATTAAAATGGGCCTCTTTTTTTGAAACAACAGCGACAGACTAATTAATGCCTAACCCAGCCCAGTTATGCCCGTGTGGTAGCAAGAAAACACTGACAGCCTGCTGTCAGCCCATTCACCAGCAGCCATCCCGTGCCCAGCACCCGGAGCAGTTAATGCGTGCCCGGTACAGCGCCCATGTATTGGGCCTGGTTGACTTTGTTGTCGCCACCTACCATCCTAGCTGCGAAGCTGAACAGTACCGTGAAGCCATTGCTGAATCCGTCCACTCCAAGTGGCTTGGACTTGAAGTCATTTGCAGCGAAATTGCCGACAATGGTGAGGGTTTTGTCGAATTCAAAGCGTACTACCAAGACGGTGAAGAAGAGTTTTTCCTGCATGAAAAATCGCGTTTCCTGCGTGAACCTGTCGGTGAAGAAACCCAATGGTTTTACATTGATGGTGAGTACCCTCACCCGGATGAAGAGCCGGAAACCACAGCTCCTGTAGTCACGGCGCCAGCAGCCAGTGACAAAGTCGGCCGTAACGATCCATGTCCTTGCGGCAGTGGCAAAAAATTCAAAAAGTGCTGTGGCTGATCAATCTGATCCCGATACGAAGCCCGCTTAAGCGGGCTTCTCATTTCTACTTTTATATACCCAGTTACATTCTTGTGATCATTTCCCCGGGCAATATCACACCCCGCCCAATAAAACCGACATAACGAACAAAAAACACTCAATCAACACCCATTGTTGTCGATAAAGTAACCAGAACGTATCTGTGTAACGAGGCAATGACATGATCAACCCCAATAACAATCTGCCGTTGACCGCTCAAAAACAGCTGAAGAAAGTCACCCAGGCATCATTGATTGATGAACGAAAGCAAAAAGTCGAAGCAAAAAACAAAGACAAAGAAAATTCCCCTCAGGAGCAACCAAAAAAACGGCCGCCCAAGGGACTGCTTGATATTTATGTATAGCCACATCGCCGCACCAACGTTAACAAGACGTTACGGCCTGTTCGCAACACCTCAAACACACAAGGCCAGGTGCTTGATTTACCATCGCCCCCAAGCTAATTGCTTACAATTTATCTGCAACATTTTAATAAATTAATATTTCATTAAAAATCCTGTTGCAAAATCAAATCAGCTTGGTTAGTGTGAATAGCAAGCAATGAGTTAATAACGATTTATACAGAGTACATAATTATGCGTATCCAAATGGTAAACCTACATCACCATCATCATCCTGATTAGTCTTTCGGGAGGATACGCCTCACTCTGGAAGACGGACAAAAACTCTTCCAGCGGTCAATAGAAATTACAGAATTCAGACCCTCGGAAGAATAAACTTCCGAGGGTTTTTTCGTTTTCAGGCTTAAAAAATAATCGAATACAGGGAATAAAGCGATGCAGACACAACGACTACGAATTGCCATTCAAAAGAAAGGACGCCTGAGCAAGGAGTGCCAGGATCTATTCAAACGCTGCGGCATTAAATTCAACCTAATGGGTGAGCGCCTGGTCGTACACTCTGAGAACATGCCTATCGATCTATTGCTGGTGCGCGATGACGATATTCCTGGCCTGATCATGGATGGCGTGGTCGATTTGGGCGTGATTGGTGAAAACGAGCTGGAAGAAGTTGGCCTTGAGCGTGCAGCCCTTGGCGAGCCTTGTGAATACACCAAACTACGTCGCCTTGATTTTGGCGGTTGCCGCTTATCCATTGCTATTGATAAAGATGCAACCTACAACGGTCCGCAAGATCTACAGGGCCAACGTATCGCAACCACCTACCCGCAACTGGTTAAGCGCTATATGGATGAGCAAGGCGTAGAATTCAGCCCTTGTATGCTGAACGGCTCTGTTGAGGTTGCCCCTCGAGCCGGTCTTGCCGATGCCATCTGCGATCTTGTTTCTACCGGTGCCACTCTTGAAGCAAACGGTCTGAAAGAAGCCGAGGTGATCCTTCGCTCCAAAGCAGTCCTTATCCAGCGCGTGGGTGAGTTTAGCGAGGACAAGCAATCACTTATCGAACGAATCCTAACCCGTATGCAAGGCGTCATCCAGGCCAAGGAATCAAAGTACATCATGCTACATGCGCCGACAGAGTGCCTGGATAAAATCACAGCACTGCTTCCTGGCGCTGAAGACCCAACCGTATTGCCGCTCGCCGCAGATAAAAGCCGCGTTGCCGTTCACCTGGTGAGTACTGAAAATCTATTCTGGGAAACCATGGAGCAGCTAAAAGCCCTTGGTGCTAGTTCAATCCTTGTCCTACCAATTGAAAAGATGATGGAGTAACACCATGAAAACGGTTGTGTGGCAATCTTTAAGCGATAGCCAGCAAGAATCCTTGCTCCAGCGCCCGGCAATCACCGAAGGGGCCAACATCACGGCAATCGTCTCTGATGTCATTGCAGATGTCCGCCAGCGCGGCGATGACGCTCTGCTGGAGCTGACCGAAAAGTTCGACAAGGTTCGCCCTGAGGCTATCAAAGTCGACACAGAGGAAGTGGAAGCCGCTGCCGATCGCCTGAGCGACAACATGAAACAGGCCCTTCAGCAGGCCTATAACAACATTGCGACGTTCCACAAAGCACAGCAGCAACAAACGCTACGGGTTGAAACCCAGCCAGGCGTGGTTTGTGAACAGGTTACACGACCAATTAACTCGGTTGGGCTGTACATTCCAGGTGGCAGCGCCCCATTGCCGTCAACCGTTCTGATGCTGGGTGTTCCGGCACAAATTGCTGGTTGCCGCCAGGCCGTACTGTGTTCACCGCCACCGATTGCCGATGAAATCCTGTATGTGGCCAAGCTATGTGGCATTAACGAGATTTACAATGTCGGTGGTGCTCAGGCCGTTGCCGCGATGGCCTACGGCACAGAAACCGTGGCCAAAGTAGACAAAATTTTCGGCCCGGGCAATGCTTTTGTGACCGAGGCCAAGCGCCAGGTCAGCAACGACTTCCGTGGCTCGGCAATCGATATGCCAGCTGGTCCTTCTGAGGTGTTGGTTATTGCCGATGACACTGCCGATCCTGACTTTATCGCCGCCGATCTGCTAAGCCAGGCCGAACACGGCCCGGATTCCCAGGTTGTTCTGGTTACCCCGGATCCAAGCATTGCCGATCGCGTCGCAGATGCGATCCAAAAACAATTGGCAGAGCTGTCCCGGGCTGACATCGCCCGCCAGGCTCTGGGGGCAAGCTTGCTGATTGTGGCCGAGAGCCTAACTCAGTGTATCTCGATCTCTAACCACTATGGTCCTGAGCACCTGATTGTACAGACTCGTAATCCACGCGAACTCGTGCCACTGTTAGATAATGCAGGTTCTATCTTCCTGGGTAACTGGTCACCGGAATCGGTCGGTGACTACGCGTCAGGTACCAACCACGTATTGCCGACGTACGGCTATACTCGAACCTACTCCAGCCTAGGGTTGGCTGATTTTACCAAACGCATGACCGTGCAAGAGCTAAGTGCCAGCGGCCTGCAGCAATTGGCACCGACGGTCGTAACGATGGCCGAAGCCGAAGGCCTCGATGCCCACAAACGCGCTGTTACCATCCGGGTGGAAAAACTGCAGGCCCAGCAAGCCGCACGAACGTCAGCAAAGGAGGCCTAGTCATGACAATTTCAAAACTAGCGCGCAAAACAGTCCGCGAGCTGACGCCCTATCAGTCAGCACGGCGCCTCGGCGGCAGCGGTGATATCTGGCTTAACGCCAATGAATCCCCCTTTGCCAATGAGTACAACATCAAGTGTGATCGCCTCAACCGCTACAGCACCTGCCAGCCGGAAGAGCTTATCCAGGCCTATGCCGACTATGCTAACGTGAAAAAAGAGCAGGTGCTCACTTCTCGCGGAGCTGATGAAGGCATCGAACTACTGATCCGCGCCTTTTGTGAGCCTAACCAAGACAGCATCCTATACTGCCCGCCGACTTATGGTATGTATGCAATCAGTGCAGAGACCTTTGATGTCAAGACCAAGACAGTTCCGCTGACCGCGCAGTGGCAACTGGATTTACCAACAATTCGAGATAGCCTCGATACCGTTAAACTCGTTTTTGTCTGCAGCCCAAATAACCCGACCGGTAACTTGATCAACCGCCAGGATATTGAGGCGCTGCTCGATATGACTACCGACAAGGCAGTGGTTGTCGTCGATGAGGCCTATATTGATTTTTGTTCGGAAGCATCCGCTGTCGATCTGCTTAGCCAATACCCGAACCTGGTCATTCTACGCACGCTGTCAAAAGCCTTTGCCCTGGCAGGGCTCCGCTGCGGCTTCACCCTGGCAAGCCCAGAGATCATTGAATTGCTGCTCAAGGTCATCGCACCTTACCCTGTTCCTGTCCCCGTGACTGATATCGCTGTTCAGGCCCTCTCGCCGGCCGGTTTGGCAAAAACCAAATTCCAAGTCCTCGATCTCAGTGCCAACCGGGCCTACCTTCAAGCCGGGCTAGGCATGCTGGAAGGGGTGACGGTATATGACGGCTACGGCAACTACCTACTGGTGAAATTCCCGGATGCGGATGCCTTATTTAACGCGTTGTGGGAGCACGGCATTATTCTTCGACGCTCCCCTATCGAGAACTGTATTCGAATTAGTGTCGGCAACCGCGATGAATGTGAAAAAACACTGGCGTTTATCCGCAAGCAACTGAACCAGAATTAAGAGTTAAAGGAAGAGTATTGTGAGCAAGGAAAAGATTTTATTTATCGACCGTGACGGCACCTTAATTGTGGAGCCACCCATTGATTTTCAAGTTGACCGATTGGATAAACTGAAGCTCGAACCTTTCGTGATCCCAGCGCTGCTTCAGCTGCAAGATGCTGGCTATAAGCTCGTTATGATCACCAACCAGGACGGCCTTGGCACAGAGAGCTATCCTCAGGCAGATTTCGACGCCCCGCACAATATGATGATGGAAATCTTCGAATCACAAGGGGTGAAATTTGATGATGTGCTTATTTGCCCACACTTTGACGACGAAAACTGCACCTGCCGCAAGCCTAAGCTTGGTCTCGTTAAAGGCTACCTGCAACAGGGCCGTGTCGACTTTGCGACATCAGCGGTCATAGGCGATCGTCCAACAGATCTGCAGCTGGCTGAAAATATGGCCATTCGTGGTATCCAATACAATCCCGAGAGCATGAGCTGGCTTCAGATCGTTAAAGATCTGACTACCAGCCCAAGGATCGCCGAAGTGGTTCGTACCACGAAGGAAACTGACATCCGGGTAAAAGTGAACCTTGATGAAACGGGTGGCAACAAAATTGAAACTGGCCTGGGTTTCTTCGATCATATGCTGGATCAAATCGCCACACACGGTGGTTTCCGCATGGAGCTCACCGTCAAGGGTGACTTGCACATTGATGATCACCACAGTATAGAAGATACCGCACTGGCACTCGGCCAGGCACTGAAAGAAGCCTTAGGGGATAAACGCGGTATTGGCCGTTTTGGTTTCAGCCTGCCGATGGATGAATGCCTGGCCCAGTGTGCCCTGGATCTGTCCGGTCGCCCTTACCTGAAATTTGATGCCCAATTCGGCCGCGAACAAGTCGGTGACCTATCGACTGAAATGGTATCGCACTTCTTCCGCTCGCTCACCGACACCCTGGCCTGCACCCTGCACCTGTCTTCGACTGGTGACAATGACCACCATATCGTCGAGAGCCTGTTCAAAGCCTTTGGCCGTACACTACGTCAGGCGATTCGAGTAGAAGGCACCGAATTACCGAGCAGCAAAGGAGTACTGTAATGGCAAGCGAAAACCAGAAAGTTGTCATTATTGATACCGGCTGTGCCAACGTCTCTTCGGTACGGTTTGCTATCGAGCGCTTAGGTTACACTGTTACTGTCAGCAAAGAGCCAAGCATCGTACTGGCGGCAGATAAACTGTTTTTACCTGGCGTAGGCACCGCTAGCGAGGCGATGAAGAACCTGCAGGATCGCGACTTGGTCGAACTCGTCAAGCAGGTCGACAAGCCATTGCTGGGTATCTGCCTGGGCATGCAACTGCTTGGCATATTGTCAGAAGAACAAGGCCAGAGTGGGACAGAACTTGTGCCATGCCTTGGCCTGTGTGATGCGCCCATCAAGAAGCTGGAAACCGGTTCGCTTCCTTTGCCTCACATGGGGTGGAATACCGTCACCCCTGCCGATGGCCACCCGCTGTTTAACAATATTCCGGCAGGCAGCTACTTTTATTTTGTTCATAGCTATGCCATGCCGGTTTCCGCCGAGGATGCTGATCAAGGGGGCTATACCATTGCCCGCTGCGAATATGGCCAGCCGTTTACCGCAGCAGTCCAGAGTGGTAATTATTATGGCGTGCAGTTCCACCCTGAACGCTCCAGCAAAGCAGGTGCTCAGCTGATCAAAAACTTTTTAGAGATGTGACTTGTTAATTCAGTGAGTTAAAACACATCAAAAGGACTTAGGATGATTATTCCCGCACTCGATTTAATTAATGGCCAGGTTGTTCGCCTCTTTCAGGGAGACTACGGCCAAGTCACAGAATACAAAGTTGATCCCGCCGAACAGTTCAAGCTGTATAACCAGGCAGGGGCCGATTGGCTACACCTGGTTGATCTTACCGGGGCTAAAGATACGTCGGCCCGCCAGCTGGATCTGATCAGTAAACTGCTTGCCAGCACTCCCGCTAATATTCAGATTGGCGGGGGGGTCCGGACGGAAAAGGACGTTGCTGATTTATTGGCAGCAGGCGCCCAGCGCGTTGTCATTGGTTCAACAGCCGTGAAACAGCCAGAGCTTGTTAAAGGCTGGATGGAAAAATACGGCCCTGAACATATTGTTCTGGCCCTTGACGTAAACATTGATGAAGATGGAAACCGCAAAGTAGCCATTTCAGGCTGGCAGGAAGATTCTGGCGTTAGCATAGAGGCCCTGCTGGATGACTTTTTAACCGTGGGCTTGAAACATGTCCTCTGTACCGACATCTCTCGCGACGGCACATTGGCAGGCTCTAATGTGGAACTGTATCTCGATCTATGTGCACAGTATCCGCAAGTACAATTCCAATCTTCTGGCGGTATTGGCGGCTTGAAAGATATCGAAGCCCTCAAGGGCAGTGGTGTAGCCGGTGTTATTGTCGGCCGGGCACTGCTCGACGGTAAATTTAGCGCTGAAGAAGCTTTTCAGTGCTGGAATAGCTAAGAAGCAAGGAGTAATAGCATGTTAGCAAGACGAATCGTTCCTTGTTTAGACGTCCGTGACGGACAGGTCGTAAAAGGTGTTCAGTTCCGAAACCACGAAATCATCGGTGATATCGTTCCACTGGCAAAACGTTACGCCGAAGAAGGCGCCGATGAGCTGGTGTTCTACGACATCACTGCATCAAGCGATGGCCGTGTCGTTGATAAAAGCTGGGTTGCCAGGGTGGCAGAAGTTATCGACATTCCATTTTGTGTCGCTGGTGGCATTAAGTCTGCTGAAGATGCTAGCCGGATCTTGCAGTTTGGGGCCGACAAAGTCTCTATCAACTCACCGGCGCTGGCCAATCCGGCACTGATCACCGAGCTTGCCGATAAATTTGGTGTGCAGTGTATTGTTGTCGGTATCGATTCCTACTTCGATGCCGATACCGGTAAGTACCAGGTTTACCAGTTTACCGGTGACGAGGCGCGTACCAAAGCCACCCAGTGGGAAACCCGAGACTGGGTACAAGAGGTGCAACGACGCGGTGCCGGTGAGATTGTTCTCAATATGATGAACCAGGACGGGGTACGCAATGGTTACGACCTCAAGCAACTTAACATGGTGCGCGAAGTATGCCATGTCCCGCTGATTGCCTCAGGTGGGGCGGGTAAAATGGTCCACTTTGCCGATGCCTTTAACCAAGCCAATGTAGACGGCGCCCTAGCCGCTTCTGTCTTCCACAAGCAAATCATCAATATCGGTGAGCTTAAGCAGTATTTGAAACAACAGGATGTGGAGATCCGACTATGAGCCTGATAACAAACATTAACTGGGAAAAAGTCGACGGGTTGGTACCAGCCATCGTTCAGGACAACACTAGCGGCCAGGTCCTGATGCTGGGATATATGAATGATGAAGCGCTGAATAAGACCCTGGAAACCAAGCAGGTCACCTTCTGGTCGCGCACCAAGAGCCGCCTCTGGACCAAAGGGGAAACCTCTGGCAACGTACTGCAGCTTAAAAGCATCAAGCTAGATTGCGATCAGGATACGCTGCTGGTCAAGGTCAACCCTATCGGTCCAACATGCCACCTGGGCACGACAACCTGCTTTGACAGCGACAGCACAATCGAAGGACAGGATGAGCAACCTGCCTTGGTGTTCCTTCATCAACTTGAGCAGATCCTGGCTGCTCGTAAAGATGCCGATCCAGAATCCTCTTACACAGCCAGCCTCTACGCCCGTGGTACCAAGCGGATTTCGCAGAAAGTGGGCGAAGAAGGCGTTGAAGTCGCGCTTGCGGCAACGTCGGGTGACAAGGAGGAGCTAGTCTGTGAGTCTGCAGATTTGATCTATCACTTGATCGTGCTGCTCCAGGATCAGGGCCTATCCCTATCCGATATCACCGCCAAATTACAAGAGCGCCATAAATAAACCGGAAAGATATCAATCTGGATAAATCGATTGGTATAAATACAACAAAGCCTGAGTGAATTTACTCAGGCTTTTTGTTTCATGGCCAATACACATTCTATGGGTATTAACGTCCTAGCGCTTCTTTATAATGCTTGCGGCAAACAGAGACATAGCGGTCATTGCCACCGATTTCTACCTGATCGCCATCAGCAATAGCCCGGCCCGTCTCGTCTTGGCGGATCACCATGTTTGCTTTACGGCCACAATGGCAAATTGTTTTCAGCTCAACCAACTTATCGGCCCACGACAGCAAGTATTTACTGCCTTCAAACAATTCACCTCGGAAGTCGCTGCGCAGGCCATAGCACAAGACAGGAATATGCATTTTATCAACCACTTCAGTCAGCTGGTAAACCTGCTCTTTGGTTAAGAACTGACACTCATCTATCAGGACACAATCAACCTTACCCGTCGCATGTATATCCTGAAGCTTGCGGTAAAGGTCGTCTTTCGCATTAAATAGCTCAGCGTCTTCTTGTAGACCTATACGCGAACTCACCTTTCCTTTGCCATATCGATTATCAATAGCTGCGGTAAAAATTACCGGTGTCATGCCACGCTCACGATAGTTAAAAGATGACTGTAGTAACGTCGTCGACTTACCCGCATTCATTGCCGAGTAATAGAAATACATCTGGGCCATAAGGCTCCCCGTCCAAGCGCAAAAAAACTGCCGAAATGCTACAGAAAATAGGGCCGAATTGAAAGCACCCGGATCAATCAAACAGTAACAAATACTGGCTCGCCGTTGATGCAAAAAAGCCTGCAATCAGATTGCAGGCTTTTTATCAACATAGAAGCGGCGAATGACTAGCTTTTCATCTTCGCAGCAAGTGCTGTCGGACGGCGAGATAGCCACATCAGCAGCAGGCACACCAGAATAAAGGTGATCGTCGCGGCCATAAACGCCACAGCCATTGAGCTTGTCAAACCCAGAACCAAGAAACCAACCGTAGATACAAACGCAACAGACACTGCGTATGGCAGCTGAGTAGCGACGTGATCAATATGGTGGCAGCGAGCCCCGGTCGAAGACAGAATAGTGGTATCTGAAATCGGTGAGCAGTGATCACCGAACACTGAACCTGCCAATACCGCACCCAGCATTGGTAGCATCAGTGCAATTTCCGTCGCAGCAGCCAGATCACCCGCAATTGGCAGCATGATACCGAATGTGCCCCAAGAGGTACCGGTTGAGAACGCCATCAGGCCAGCCAGCAAGAACAAAATTGCCGGTAGCAGCATTGGATTGATATTACCCTGCACAAGCGTAGACAGGTACTTACCTGTAGCCATATCACTGATCACGCTACCGATGCTCCAGGCAAACAGTAGGATCAGGATTGCACCAAACATTGACTTCGCACCAATCCACAGCGTTTGAACCACATCCGCCATTGGCAGACGCTGGCGTAATACCGGGATCATCGCACCGAACAGACCCACCAAGCCACCATATACCAGTGACATACCCACATCGGTATTCTCGAACGCACCTAGAATGTTAAAGGCAATACCATCAGCAGCCAGCGCCTGGGACCCAGTAAAAATCATAAAGAAGAAGGTTGAGAAGATCAGGGCAACAATCGGCATGATCAGATCAGAAACTCGACCGTTATCGCTTTCTTCAATTTCCAGCTCGTCGTTTAGATCTTTCGCCAAGCTATCATCATCGCCTTCATCGAAACCACGGCCATGGCTAGCCTGCAGTTCATGCTTTTTCATTGCACCAATATCTAGCTGGAACCAGGCAACAACAAATACCATTAATAAAGCAAAGACAGCATAGAAGTTCATTGGTGCTAATTGGATAAAGGCACTTAGCGCTGAATATTCCGTTACGCCGTGTGATACCAAGATCCCGCCAATAAGCGTAATAATGTATGCGCCCCAGCTTGAAGCTGGCATCAGCACACACATTGGTGCTGCGGTTGAATCGAGAATATAGGCAAGTTTTGCTCGGGAGACATAAAAGCGGTCGGTTACCGGACGAGAAATAGATCCTACTGCCAAGCTATTAAAATAGTCATCGACAAAGATAAACACACCCAGAAAAGCAGCCAGTAGCTTTGCACCACGCTTACTTTTGATTTTTGTTTGCGCCCACTCTGCAAATGCACGAGTACCACCTGAAAGGGTCAGCAGTGCTGTGGTCATTCCTAATAATATAAGGAAAGCGACAATGCTCATATTCCAGCTGTTGATTGCGCCATCATCAATGAAAAGTCCTTTCGCCGTACTACCTACATATTCTGCAGTTGCACCAAACGAAAAATCTGTCAGTAACAATGAACCTAGAAGGACACCAACGCCTAATGAAACCAATACGCGACGTGTCAGAATCGCTAAACCTAATGCCACAAGTGGCGGCAAAAGTGAAATGGATGAATGGGAAAAATCTACAATATTCATGATCTCTACTACAACCGATCCTGGTTGGAGATCTACTGCTGAACACGACATCGTCGCGAGAGAAGAGCATAAGAAAAGGATGACCCCTATTCCGACCCCACAGTAGCGCTCCATAGTTAATGTAATTAATACTATGGCAGTGCTGCCCCTATTCGGTGACAACCCCAGCAAGAAGGAATGATAAGCCTTACTTACTTCGGCATTGGCTCCTTTTGCAGACCATCAAAGGAATCACCCTCCAATCTGCTACTTATAGACAATGCGCCTCTACCCTTAGTCAAGGAATGGCTAATTCTACGGGATAGCGATTCATTTGCAACAAGTTACGATGAAAACTTTAACAGAAATAGTGAATAATCTTGCTCAGGTGCTGGAAAAATAAACAAAAACCCTACTATTCTATACCTTTTAATATGAAACAGAACGCACCGACATAATCAGTATGCTGTCATTGTATCCCGATTAATTGCACGAAAGGCATGGATAACAATTATTACAAATGAGATTTTATGAACCTAATTAGGAAAAATTTAATATCAGGACAGATATTTTATTTGGCATCAGGCTATTAAAAGTATTATTATTGCAATTATTGATTCGTGACTGCTATTATTATTTAAAATAGTTTTAAGCCAACAGGAAATTTAAAATGTCTGATGCAATGAAAGCGCTGTTAAACCTTCGTAGCCTTCGCGCACTTTCTCGTGAATATACTCTGGAACAACTTCAAGAAGCTCTTGAGAAACTACAAACTGTAGTGACTGAACGTGAAGAATCTGAAGCTGAAGAGCGCGCAAAAGAAAGTGAGCGTAATGAGAAACTGGCTCAGTACCGTGAAATGCTTCTAGCTGACGGCATCGATCCAGAAGAATTACTAGCGAGCCTGAGCAAAGCACCTAAAGCAAAACGCGCTGCTCGTCCTGCTAAATATAAATTCATTGATGAAAACGGCGAAGAAAAGACCTGGACTGGTCAAGGCCGTACTCCAAGTGCACTGAAGAAAGCACTTGATGAAGGCAAAGCTCTGGAAGAATTCGAAATCGAATAATTGCTGAATATAAGCTGAACAAAAGCCTGGTAAAATACCGGGCTTTTTTATATCTATAATCCTAAAGAGTAATAAAACAAACAACTAAAGTAGCTGTAAATCCTTTAACCCCACATTAAAAAGTAACACTGTGTCGTACCCATTCGTCATATAGATTGATATACAGATTGATAGCAATACGATAAATGGATCCCAGTACAGACCACTCACAATGCACTCCCAACGCTGCTTCAGCCCATCTTGGGCCTACATCGATGCATTGGCTTCACCGATGACAATAACTTCGCTTATTCAATCTTACCTGCCCAAGAATGCTTACACGACAGATGTGAATAATTCAGTTGAGACGTAATATTTACTCTATAAGCCAGAGAAAAGTACAAACAAAAAAAGCCAGACTTAATGTCTGGCTTTTCCTTGTCTAACTGTTACCGAATTCGGTCTGCTAGATGGCTAACAGCAAGGGCAAAATAATGCGATCTATTCCACTTTAACAAGGCTTGGTAATTTCCATAAACCAAATATGCCCTTCCATGACTATCATCAGGTTGAATAAGCCAAGCCTGAATATCTACATCAGGTAACCGCTGTCCATTCAATCTTCTTACGCCTAGTTTTTGCCATTCCGACAGAGGACGACCTTTTTCCTTTTCCACTCCCATTACCGAGTCATTCATACTACTCGGTAATTTTACTTGCCTTCCCCAGGTATATTTGTCATCCCAACCCGACTTATTCAGGTAATTGGCTGCTGAGGCAAACACATCAGCCTCAGTGCTCCAAATATCGATCCGGCCATCATTATTACCGTCTACGGCATAAGATAAAAATGAAGTTGGCATAAACTGTGGCTGACCCATCGCCCCAGCCCAAGAACCTTTCATCTTCTCAGGACTAATATGACCTTCATTCAAAATTTCTAAGGCCGCCATAACCTGCTTGCGGAAAAAAGCCTCTCGACGACCTTCATAAGCCAATGTCGATAAGGCTTCAATGACATTGTAATTACCCATCAGGCGTCCAAAGTTACTTTCGACCCCCCACAGGGCGACAACAAACCTCGGTTGAACACCTAATTGCCGACCAATTTTATCCAAAGCCGTTTTATGCTTCCGATATAGCTGGTTAGCTTGCTCTACTTTCCAGTCTGGTACTGCTCGAGGGATATATTCGTCTAAGGTCAACTTTCTTTCTGGCTGATTCTTGTCAGCCTTTACCGCACGTTCAGTAAATTTAATACCTTCGAAAGCAGAGTTGATTATCGACTCTGAAATTCCATTTTCACGGGCCTCAGCTTTGAGCCCGAGAACATATTCGTCAAACCCTACGTCAGCGGCCAATACCGAAGACGAGATCCCTAAACCTAAAGCCACAAGGGCCGATATCAATCGCTTGCGCATAGTTACCCTTTATGCATTTTTTCGGCTTTGTCAGCCTTATATTGTTCCAGCAAATTTGTCACTGGTGGTGGAACCTGAAGGTAATAGCCAACCGTTCCTAGTGCTTCTTTCACCTTGTCCACATCAGCCAGCGCTAATTTACGTCCATTATCGAGCTTCAGCACCATCACAAACTGAGGAGCTCCAAAAGTTGCCATCAGACTATCAGGAACCTCTGAAAAGTCGTCTTTGGTGTTGATATATAAATATGTGTTTTCTTTTTTAGGACTTTTGTAAATTGCACAAAACATCAAAAATAGCCTGTAAGTTAAAGCTTTCACCTAATTCAGACCGCAATATTGCGAAATCATTCCCTCCGATAGCCACTACTGAGCCACGCAGATGAGACGCTTGTCTGAATTTCCAACGCTAAAGCAAGGATAGCTTGCTGATATACCCTTGGGAATATAACATGCAAGTATCTATGTGATAACGTACCTTAACGGCTAATTAAGCGACAGTCATTGAATGAGTATGACAAAACCAGCAGAACTAAAAGGGAGCTCTTTCACGCTCTCGGCCCTGCATCTCGTTGACGGGGACATCGAAAAGGCGACAGACTTCTTAAAAGAGAAAGTCAATCAAGCGCCTAATTTTTTCGCCGCTGCGCCTGTCGTTATCGACATCAGCCAAGCTGGAGACAGTATCGACTTCAGCTTGCTGAAAACAGAAGTCCAAAATGCGGGAATGATCCCTGTGGGGATCAGCGGCTGTAAGGATACTCATCACCAAACTCAGGCAAAGCGCGCCGGGTTTGCTATTATGAATGCGGCAAGGCAAACCAAACCGGCAAAGCCCGTTATGGAGCCGACCAAAATCATTCGTACACCGGTTCGCTCAGGCCAGCAGATTTATGCCAAAAATTGTGACCTGGTTGTCATGAACCATGTCAGTGCCGGAGCAGAGATTATTGCTGATGGCTGCATCCATATATACGGCACAATGCGTGGCCGTGCGATTGCAGGGGCCAGCGGCCAGCAACAGGCGCGTATTTTTTGCCATAATTTACAGTCTGAACTAATTTCCATTGCCGGAAACTACTGGCTAAGTGATAAAATCGAAGCTGAGTTCTGGGGTAAAAGTGTCGTTATCTCACTTGCTGAAAATAATTTAAACATAGAGCATTTGGCTTTATAACGTTTGATAAGGAATTTATAGATGGCGCGTATTATCGTTGTTACCTCGGGGAAAGGTGGCGTTGGTAAAACAACTTCCAGTGCAGCTATCGCATCAGGCCTCGCCTTAAGCGGCAAAAAAACTGCAGTAATTGATTTTGACATCGGCCTGCGTAACCTTGACCTGATCATGGGTTGCGAGCGCCGTGTCGTATATGATTTTGTCAATGTGATTAATGGTGAAGCCAACCTTAATCAGGCGCTGATCAAAGACAAGCGCGTTGATAATTTATACGTTCTGCCTGCTTCACAAACGCGTGACAAAGATGCACTGAGCCGAGACGGTGTAGAACGTATATTAAGTGATCTGGATGAAATGGGTTTTGAGTTTATCATCTGTGACTCACCAGCCGGTATCGAAACCGGTGCACTCATGGCACTTTACTTTGCTGATGAAGCTATTGTGACAACCAACCCGGAAGTCTCTTCAGTACGCGATTCTGACCGTATCCTGGGTATTCTCGATTCTAAATCACGCCGAGCAGAAAATTCGCTAGAGCCAGTGAAAACACACTTGCTGCTTACCCGCTACAACCCAGCTCGAGTTACCTTGGGCGAAATGCTGAGCGTCGGTGATGTTGAGGAAATCTTGCATATTCCACTATTAGGTGTGATCCCTGAAAGCCAGGCTGTACTCAACGCCTCAAATAAGGGTGAGCCCGTTATTTTCGATAAAGAATCTGACGCAGGTATCGCCTATGAAGATACTGTTGGCCGCTTGATGGGCGAAGAACGTCCATTCCGTTTCTTAGAGGAAGAGAAAAAAGGCTTCCTTAAACGCTTATTTGGAGGCTAATTCACTATGGCTTTGCTAGAGTTCTTCCGCCCCAAAAAACCGACGACAGCGAGTGTGGCGAAAGAAAGGCTGCAAATTATCGTTGCCGAAAGGCGTACTGCCAACCAAGGCACGCCTAGTTACCTGCCACAGCTAAAGCAGGACATTCTTGAGGTGATCCGAAAATATGTCGAAATCACCCCCGAGCAAGTGAGTGTGAACCTGGATCAGAAAGAAGAAGATTTATCTGTTCTTGAGCTCAATGTCACGCTGCCGGACGAAGAGAAGTAGCCTACCGCCCTTTATAAAAACGCCCCGGTTGAGAAACCGGGGCGTTTTATTATTTAAACCTGCTTCTGAAGATATTATCTATCCAATAACGGCAACACGCGTTCTTCAAATAATGCCTTGCGCCAGTTTTTTAGCATATCCGGTAGTTCATCGACAGGCCTTTGCTTCTTCCAGGCCCATGAAATCAATTGGTTAACTTGTTTTTTGGATGCCAGAAACTCTGGCGCCAAGCCAGTTTCCGCTTCGACTTTACTGACCTCGTCTTTGATTCGCTTCACCAACTGCTTGTAGCCAGCCAAATCAACAAGACGGACAATTTTATCCGGATAATCCTGGGGAGACATATCTTCAACGTCATAAACCATTTTTAGCAAACGGCTAGCATGGCGCTGGATCTCCATGTTATCGAAGCCTTCTTTGGCCATCACGGCTTTTGACTTAATGTTATAGCGAGCCAGCTTCCAAAGGTGCAGTTCTTTCACCACAAAGTTCAGGGCCAAATCACGCTTGCGGGCTTCAAGTAACCGCCACTTCGCCACTTTTTGCAACACTGCCAGCTGCTTAGGCTCTAGCTGCCAAGCATTTTTTATATCTAGGTACACCTTATCCGGGTCAACTGATTTCATCCGTTTAAGCATCAGTGAGGCACATTCCTGCTCTAATGCTTCCAGCCAGTCTTTCTCTTCAACCTGCTTCAACAGCTTCTGATACAGCGGTAACAGATAAAAAACGTCTGCAGCGGCGTAGTCTAGCTGTTTTGCTGTCAGCG
Source organism: Photobacterium sp. HL06 (assembly GCF_059552575.1). NCBI lineage: Bacteria > Pseudomonadati > Pseudomonadota > Gammaproteobacteria > Vibrionales > Vibrionaceae > Photobacterium > Photobacterium sp. HL06. The sequence goes on along the minus strand of NZ_CM183914.1, from coordinate 1,025,085 downwards.
GGCGGGCCAGCCAGTTAGTCCGTGCTTCGCCTTTGTCCAGCTCAATACCCAAGAAATCATTCACCAAGGTACCAAAGCCAGCAGAAACACCATAACCAAGAAAAGATGCCATAACCTGGGTATCGATCATCGGAACCGGTAGGCACCCGGCGTAATGCTGGAACACTTCAAGATCTTCTCCACAGGCATGCAATACCTTGGTGACAGACTGGTCCTGAAGCAGCGCCCATAATGGCTCTAAATCATCAATCTCAAGCGGATCAATCAAAGCCAGGCTATCCCCATCAAACAGCTGGATCAAACCCAGCTTGGGATAAAGGGTGCGGGTGCGGACAAATTCCGTATCAAGCATGACAGCCGTCTGGTTGCGGGCATGCTCACATACTACTTCCAGCCGTTCAGTTGTTGTTATGATTTCAAAATTCACAGCAAACCTTTAATTAACATCAGTTATAGATAACCGAAAGAAAGTGCCGGCATGGTAGCCGGCACTCAAATTAATCTCATTGTAACCTGAATTTACAGGTTATGCTTCTTGTGCCTGCTTGTCAGATTCCTCTCGCAACGCCCGACGCAAGATTTTACCGACATTGGTTTTCGGCAGCTCTTCACGGAACTCCACCACCTTAGGGACTTTATAACCCGTCAGGTGCTCGCGGCAATGCATCAAGAGCTCATCACGCGTCAGGCTTGGGTCACGCTTGACCACGCAAACTTTCACCACCTCACCCGACACTTCATGCGGAAGCCCAATCGCGGCAACCTCCAGCACTTTGGTGTTCAGCGCGACAACATCTTCAATCTCATTCGGGTAGACGTTGAAACCCGATACCAAGATCATGTCTTTCTTACGGTCAACAATGTGCAAAAAGCCTTCATCGTCAAAACGCACGATATCACCGGTAGAAAGCCAACCATCCTCTGTCAGGACTTCTTTAGTCGCTTCCGGACGCTGCCAATAACCCTGCATAACCTGAGGGCCACGAACCTGCAGCTCACCCGTCTGATCGTTTCCGAGTACATTGCCCTCGTCATCGACAATGCGAACATCCGTGGAAGGTACTGGTAGGCCGATGGAACCATTGTAGTCGACAAGATCATACGGATAAGCGGCAACCAACGGCGAGCACTCGGTCAGACCATAACCTTCCAGTAAGTAATTATTGGTGATCTGTTTCCACTTGTCAGCCACTGCACGCTGCACGGCCATCCCCCCGCCTACCGATAGGCGCAAGTTGCTGAAATCCAGCTCGTGGAAATCTTCGTTGTTGACCAGTGCATTAAACAGCGTATTCACCCCGGTGATCGCGGTAAACGGATAACGCTGGAGCTCTTTGACAAAGGTCGGAATATCGCGCGGGTTGGTGATAAGCAGGTTTCTTCCGCCCATTTCAACAAACAGCAGGCAATTTACCGTCAAAGCAAATACATGGTACAACGGCAAGGCAGTCACAATCAGCTCGCGCCCTTCCGTCAGAACCGGGCCATAGGCACCCTTGGCCTGCATCACATTGGCCAGCATATTGCGGTGAGTCAGTATCGCCCCTTTCGCGACGCCAGTCGTCCCACCGGTATACTGCAGGAAGGCGGTATCATCACCGGACATAAACGGCTTCACATACTGCATCCGGCGACCTTTGCTCAGCGCTGCGCGCATTGAGGTCGCATGAGGAAGGTGGTACTTCGGCACCATCTTCTTAATGTATTTCACCACAAAGTTAACCAGCGTGCCTTTCGGGCGAGAAAGCTGATCACCAAGGCGGGTCAAGACGACGTGCTGGACACCGGTGTTTTTCACCACTGTCTCTAGCGTGTGCGCAAAGTTCGAAACGATAACAATCGCCTTTGCACCAGAATCATTTAACTGGTGTTCCAGTTCTCGTGGGGTATACAGAGGATTGACGTTAACCACAACACAACCAGCACGAAGAATACCAAACAGCGCAATGGGATATTGCAGCAAGTTCGGCATCATAACGGCAACACGGTCACCTTTCTTCAGCTTGAGATCATTTTGCAGATAAGCAGCAAAAGCACGGCTGCGCTCTTCCAGCTTACGGAAAGTCATCACCTGCCCCATGTTGATAAATGCCGTCTGATCTGCGTATTTCTGTACAGATTGTTCAAACATCTCAACCAGCGACGGATATAAATCCGGGTTGATTTCTGCCGGTACATCTTCCGGATAGCGGTTAAGCCAAACCTTATCCACTTTGCACTCTCCTTATTCTAATCTGGCGTATACGCCAACAATTTGCTGTAGGGGAATAATTTAAACAACTGTTTATAACCACCATTACAACACAATTAACAAATGATTAACAATAACTGATTGGACCAGTTACTTGAACTTTGAAGTGAACACCATTATATGCCCACTAACAGCACGCGGGCTTTCGATATGACAGTGATGGCCACCGTCAACCTCAACCTGGATGCCGTGCTGCAACCAAAGGCTGCCCGCCTCCGGTCGCTTAAGTTCACTAAATCCGCTCCGACCAAGAATCAACAAGACCGGGCACTGGATCTGTGATGTCAATGCTTCTGCATGCTCTTTGGCCATTCGGTACAGTGAATCACAGCGTAGCCTGTTGTCATGGCGCCAAAACCAATATTGACCTTCCTGGTACGTTGCCCGCTCCACCAGCGGTACTAATTGTGCAGCCGAAAGCTGGTTCACTGCACATCGCAGATCAAGGGCGTCTTGAAAAGACAGCATTCGTCGAGCCGCTCGCCGTTCAGCCCGTTGGCGATAACGCTGCCGACTATCGATACCGTTACGCAGGCGTTTCACCACATTTTCCGGTGACTCATAGAGCGGTGACAGACCTTCAATCAACACCAGCCCAGCAATGTCCGCTGGAAATACTGCCGCGTAACTGCTTGCCACCAAAGCCCCCAGGGAATGCCCGACCAAATACACCTGGGTATCTGGCAGCAATTTCACCAACTGATTAAGATCATCAATATAGTCAACGAAGTGATAATAATTGTCGTTGCTACGCGGCTGCGAATAACCGTGACCGGGCCAATCGATCGCAATCAGGTGATAGTTTGCCGCCAACATCGAAAACAGGCCGTCAAAGCTGGCTGCGTTATCTTGCCAGCCATGCAAAAACAGCAATATCGGTTTTTGGGCATCCAAGTAAGACAAAGGTGCAGATGATGTCACCACCCCACCTTGATGCTGAAATGAACACAGCCCAGCCAGCTCTATCTCCGCCAGTTGGAAGTGTGTATTGAACATTACACTCGACACAAAATTCTCAATCTATTTGGTTACCCGCTTCGTCACTTCACCCCGGGTAAACCCTACCCCGTAACTCATGAACGAGCACCGGGTGCCGATACAGTCATGGTAGCGCGCAAAATCATCAATTCGAATTTCCTGCTTAACCTGCCACAACTGATGGCCAGAGATAATAACGACAGGGAATCGGTATTCAAACTCGCCCACCGAACCTTGTTCATGGCCATTGACTCGGCCAACGATGGTCACAAGTCGGCCGGGACGATATTCCAAGGGCTCGATAAAGCCGTCAACATATCCGACAAAGCGCCCTTGTGGTTTAGCATCAAGCTTGGGCCTGCCATCACTGGTCAACGGCAAGCTGACTATTTCAATTCGGGTGCGTTGTTTCTCATTATGGATCGCCGCGATGATCCCCCCAATCCGGACCTCCTGATCCTGAACCAACGCTGGGTTTTCGCGGATCAGCTGAAAGTTGGTGACAGGGCTCTCTGATTGGGTTTGTAAGCTTTCAGGCACGCCGGCACAGCCTACCATAAAGAGCATTAGCAGCCCAAGAAATAGCACTCTAAACATCTGGTTCTCCAAGACAAACGCTTAAGATCCAGCCAACTTATCTGGCTGAAAAACACCTCAAACGTAAACATCTACCCCAACCAATGAGGAAAGTTCATCCTTACGGTTCTGGTACATAACGCCCATATAGGAATCCAGTGCCTGGCGGTGTTTTCCCTCTGGCTGATCATACTGAATTTTTGCGTGGGCATCTTGGATCAGCTCTGGATCACGAACAGACTTTGCGACCGCCTTCGCAACAACTGACGGCTCAGTTGTAACAGGGGCCTGCACCGGTTTATTAGCCCGGGGCTGCTGGGGGGAGTGTATTGATGTTGGTAAACGTTGAATTGAGACCATAATGCAATACCTATCGAGGGGTGAAGCAAGATCCTGGGTCCTCGGTCCTGCTTTTCCCAGTACCAAGGACCTTTATTAATTTACTCCCGGCCAGGCAGCTTTTTCCAGGTTACCGTATCACGCAAGTAAACTGGGCTGGCATGCTCAGCGTCAACCGCTTCACCTCGCGCCAGAGCATACTTAGCCAAGTACACCATGTCCTGAGAGTCAGGATATAGAACCGTTCCTTTTTCCATTCTGACCTTCAGTTGAGCAAGAGGTTCAGCATAACTTTCCCAACCTGTACCGGCTGTTAACCAAATACCGTTGTCGGCGCTGAACTGCTCAATGAGCGCATCAGGCTTGATAACCAATTCACTATCGACAACTTGCCAGTCTCCGTCAACCTGTCGCTGGTACTGACCCCAGTATATCTCACCCATTCGGGCATCAATCGCCGTCAACACCTGCTCTGACTGGTGTACCCGGTAGGTTCCCTGAGCCATTGCCGCCAGTGTTGAGACACCAAGCATCGGCAAATCAGCGCCGAAAGCCAACCCCTGGGCAATACCAATACCTATACGGACACCGGTAAAGCTCCCTGGCCCCCGGCCAAAGGCCAGTGCGTCTAACTGGTTGAGCTTGAGGCCACCTTCAGCCAGAACGGTATCCACCATTGGCAAAATTTTAGTGGTATGTTCACGCGGCGCATATTCGCAACGTGAAATGACATCATCACCTACCATTAAGGCAACAGAACAATTTTCGGTTGCAGTATCGACTGCAAGGATTTTGGTGCTCATTCAAGCCTCTGAATGCTGATCGTCACTGTGAACAAGGCTCTCGCCACCATTCACCTTGGACAAAAACTGCCCGACACCATTAACATCCCGCGTACGTGGAATTGGTGGCAGGCTTCTTAGAAATACCGCGCCATACGGGCGCGTTACCAAACGATTATCACAAATAACCAGAACACCTTTATCCTGCTTATCGCGAATAAGGCGCCCGACCCCCTGTTTCAGGGTGATCACGGCATCGGGTATTTGAACTTGCGAAAAAGGATCCCCGCCACGCAAGCGACAATCTTCAATTCGCGCTTTCAACAACGGATCATCCGGTGCTGTAAAAGGCAATTTATCAATGATAACACAGCTAAGGGCTTGTCCTCTAACATCGACCCCTTCCCAGAATGCACCGGTGGCAACCAACAAAGCATTGCCACGCTCCAGGTACTCAGCCAGTAGTTTCTGCTTGGTCGTTTCCCCTTGGACCAATACTGGCAAATCCAGTACCGACCGAAACCCTTCAGCCAGCTCGCGGACCATTTGGTGTGAGGTACAGAGGAAAAAACAGCGGCCATCATTGCCCTCTATCACCGGGGCTAGCATTTCCACCAGCCGATCAGCAACGCCAAAACTGTTTGGCTCGGGAAGAAAACGGGGCACACACAGCAAGGCCTGCTGCTGGTAGTCAAACGGACTTTCCAGCGAAAACTGCTGCTTGGGTGTTAACCCAAGGCGATGGCTAAAATGGCTGAAATCATCATCAACCGCCAGGGTTGCAGAGGTAAATATCCAAGCTCCCGGCTGCAACTGCATCTGCTCGTGGAATTTTTCGGCTACCGACAGCGGCGTGATATTGAGGCTAAAATGACGAGGAGTGCACTCATACCAGTAGGAATAGCCAGTAATTGACGTATCACATAACCTTGCCAACCGGGCCTTTAGCAAGGTTGCCCGCTCAAACGCCGTATCGAGTAGCTGGCTGCGCCCTAAGGCCAGCTTAAGAACTTCATGGGTCAGGTCGAGGGCATCGTTTAGCCGGGTAAGCTCGCGCTGGATAGCCGGGCTGGTAGCAGCATCTCGCCAGTTACCCCGGAAACCAGGCTCTCCTAGCACAATACGCAGATCAGAGGCGGCCTGAGCCAGGCGGTCCGCGGTCTTTTGCAACTGACGCATATCTTTCGCCTCAGTGCGGTAACCAATCTCGACATCTTTCGCCAACTCATGAACCTGGCGGCTGGTCAGGCTCTGGCCGAAATACTGGCTGGCAATATCTGGCATCTGATGGGCTTCATCAAAAATAAACACTTCCGCTTCAGGGATCAGCTCGCCAAAGCCTGTTTCCTTGATGGCTAAATCCGCCAAGAACAGGTGATGGTTCACCACGACCACATCGGCTTCCATCGCCTTGCGGCGGGCTTTCACTACAAAGCAATCTTCATAGGAAGGGCATTCCCGACCAATACAATTGTCATTGGTCGATGTGATCATCGGGATCGCCGGGCTATCTTCGGCAACCGTTTCGCACTCCCCCAGATCACCAGTATGGGTGGTTGAAGCCCAGCTGCGAACTTTGACCAATTGGCTAAGCAAGGTTGGATCAACATGTGTGCCGTGGCTTTCGGTGATCTGGCGGCTCAAACGGTCTAGGCACAAGTAGTTTGCCCGCCCTTTTAGCAAAGAGACCCGCCCGGTAAACCCGAGGGCATCCGCCATCAAGGGTAAATCACGGTGAAAAAGCTGCTCTTGCAGGTTCTTGGAACCCGTGCTGATAATGGTTTTTTTGCCACGTACCAAAGCTGGTACCAGGTAAGCAAATGTCTTACCGGTACCCGTGCCCGCCTCAACCACTAGCTGGGTCTGTTCGCAAATTGCATCATCAACAGCTTGGGCCATATCTATTTGTGGCTGACGAGCTTGGAAACCCGGTATGGCTTTGTCGAGCGCGCCCCCGGAGGCGAAAAACTTGGCTATCATTCTGATAAATTTATTGGTTATTTATACAGTAAAAGACTGTCCATTATGCCAAGTTTGCCTGCCTACGACTATGGTTATTTATCGGTTCACCACTCGCAATAGCAACGATTAAGGGGCGGTAACAATGTCCGCTTTCGTCGAACCAACAACCGTCATCAGCTCTTGCTGCTCTGTTTCCGCCACACCATGCTTATCCAGCACACTTTCAAACAATACCACCATTTGCTGCCAATCTTTCTCGCTAATATTGAGGTGGGCATGAGAATCCTTCATAGTCCGCCCATGGTACTTGCATGGGCCTCCGGTGACCTGACATACCATCGCCGTGACATGGTATTTAAGGTAGGCTGCCGGTACAACTTTTCTCGCCGCATCAATCGCAGGATTCGCATTAAGGGTATTATCAACCACAATCACATCAATAAAATCACTGACGACAACCGAAATGGGTTGTAGCCCCCCCAGCCGGCTATAGAGCGACTTGGTATCCTGAGCATGACTATCGGCATAGGCTAACCCAGTGCCGGCTACCAACATGGTAAAAATGAGAGCCGTAGATAAAAATTTCAGCCGTTGTGACAACATACCTCTCTCCTCGAAAGTAAAGATAATTGATTAGGTTTCTAAATGAATTGCAACTATCACCAGTACTAATCTGTATTTTTGTTTTGACCTCGAAATAAATACACGGTAAATAAAAGGCAGTGGAAATATAAATATTGTAGCTCAAGGAAGATCATGGAAACGAAAACCCTCCTTACCGACTGCCCAGATGCAATGGGTTTGATATCTAAAATCACCAACATCTGTTACAAGCACCAACTCAACATTGTTCACAACAATGAATTTGTTGATCACTCCCATAACCAGTTCTTTATGCGTACCGAACTGGAAGGGGTTTTCAATGACGAAACGTTTCTTTTCGATCTTGACCGAGCCTTGCCCGAAGGCAGTTACCGCCGCCTCGTCAGTTCAGCTCGCAAACGTATTGTCATTATGGTTACCAAAGAGGCCCACTGCCTGGGGGATATTCTCGTCAAGGCCTTTGATGGCACATTGGATGTTGAAATCGCAGCGGTTGTTGGCAATTACGATACACTGGCGCATTTAACCGAGAAATTTGATATCCCGTTCCACCATGTCTGCCATGAAGGGCTAAGCCGGGAAGAGCACGAAGCGAAGCTACTGGAAGCCGTCCAGCAATACAGCCCTGACTATGTCGTGCTGGCCAAGTATATGCGGATCCTGACGCCAAACTTTATCGCCCAGTTCCCACACCAGATCATCAATATCCACCACAGCTTCCTGCCTGCCTTTATCGGTGCCAAGCCGTATCTGCAAGCATTTGAACGCGGGGTGAAGATCATCGGTGCCACCGCCCACTTTGTCACCAACGATTTAGATGAAGGCCCGATCATCACCCAGAATGTCATCAATGTTGATCACAACTTTAGTGCTACCGATATGGCCCGCTCTGGCCGTGATGTTGAAAAGTCGGTACTGAGCAAGGCGCTGGGCCTTGTGCTTGATGATAAAGTGTTTGTGCATGGGAACAGGACGGTCATCCTTTAAAGGCTGCGCCTTGGAAACGGGTGACACTTCGTTTCGAGTGCGCTTCGCTTTGTGAGGCAAGAAAAAAGCGAGAGCTGGCTGGCTCTCGCTTTTTGTTAGCTCTGTCCCGCTTCCTATGCACAGCATAGATACTCAGCGAAGCGCCCCTTTACGCCTCATGGGCAACGCCCATCAGCGCTTCCCATGCGCAGCATGCCTATGCTTCGCTTTCAATCACATCCTTCAGCGAACACGGATGCAGCTTGATACACACCCCTTGCTTTTTAAAAGCATAAGTCGGGTTTGGCAGACGCTCTTTTTCGCCGGATGGCGTGCTGGCTTTCACCTTAATGCCTTTTTCCGCCAATTGGTCCCACGGAAGAAGCGGAAAGGCCTCATCCAGCTTTGTTTTTAGCTCATCGGTGTCTTTAGCCTTAGCCGGAATAACGAACTCGATATGCTCCCAGCCTTCCTGGGGATATGACTTACTGCCTGGATACGGCAACTCTAGCGCTTCAATACGCCAACGGCCAACCTGTAGCGGCTGGTTAAAGCCGATAACAATAATCGGACGGCCATTGATTTCATTGTTCGACCACTCCTCGCCATAAGCCAACCAGGCCTGGTGCAAAGCCTCAGCCATATCACGGTCATTTACCCGCAATGCAATATGATCGGCCTGATAACCCGACAGGGAAACATTCATCTCTTGCGCCAGGGCCTCAATTCGCTCTACAAAGACGGGCAGCCCCGCTAGCATTTGCTCGGGATGAAGGCCGGCATCAGTCAACTTCTGCATGTTTTTTCTCCAGTTATTACCGCATCGGGAAACGAACGCATAATTATCCATAGTTTTATGTTTATAAAAACCCCGGTTGGGGTGACGACAGGCCTTGTTGCTGCTTGATTTGTGCATAATTTTCACGTTCTACCCAGAACGAAAAAAAAATCGCAAACAATGCCTTTTTCGGGTTGCCAAAACACCTAACTTTGTGGGTATTATTAAGGCAATGCAATGTACGTATTCAAGATATCACCTCTAACTCTAGAGGGTGCCCCGTCAAAAATACTCACGCGATCCCAATCAGCATTCATTATGCTTCAATTAATGAAGCCAGCTTGCGTGACTATTTTTGACGGTTTTTGCTTATAGCGACTCTTGAATAGCGTAACGTTTTTGCCTCGCTAATACGACTTGGCGATTAGCGAACCAAATGATTTAAAGGATAAGCGTGTGAACATTCAAGCACTAATTAACGATAAAGTATCTCAGGCACTAGAAGCCGCAGGCGCACCAGCAGGTAGCCCAGCAGCCGTTCGTCAGTCTGCGAAAGCACAGTTTGGTGATTACCAGGCTAACGGTGTCATGGGCGTTGCAAAGAAACTCGGCACCAACCCTCGCGAGTTCGCACAAAAAGTTATCGACGTACTGGATCTAGACGGTATTGCTGAAAAAGTTGAAATCGCTGGCCCTGGCTTTATCAATATTTTCCTAAGCAAATCTTGGCTTGCCGCTCGTGCTGAAGAAGCGCTAACAGACGAGCGCCTGGGCGTTGCTGCTGAAACGCAGAAAAACATCGTTGTTGACTACTCGGCACCAAACGTTGCCAAAGAAATGCACGTGGGTCACCTGCGTTCAACCATCATTGGTGATGCGGTAGTCCGTACACTTGAATTCCTGGGCCACAACGTTATCCGTGCTAATCATATCGGTGACTGGGGTACCCAGTTCGGCATGCTTATCGCTAACCTTGAGCGTGTTCAAAAAGAATCTGGCGAAGTTTCAATGGAACTCTCAGATCTGGAAGCATTCTACCGTGAATCTAAAAAGCTATACGACGAAGATGAAGAATTCGCAAAACGCGCGCGCAACTACGTCGTTAAGCTACAAAGCGGCGACGAGTACTGCGCTGAGATGTGGAAAAAGCTGGTTGACGTAACAATGGTTCAAAACCAGCACAACTACGATCGCCTGAACGTATCACTTTCCCGTGATAACGTCATGGGTGAGTCAATGTACAACGACATGCTGCCTGGCATTGTTGCCGACCTAAAAGAAAAAGGCCTGGCTGTTGAAGATGACGGCGCGCAGGTTGTGTTCCTTGACGAGTACAAGAACAAAGACGGCGAGCCTATGGGTGTGATCATCCAGAAGCGTGACGGCGGTTTCCTGTATACAACTACCGATATCGCATGTGCTAAATACCGCTACGAGCAGCTAAACGCCGACCGCGTGCTTTATTTCATCGATTCACGTCAGCACCAGCACCTGATGCAAGCATGGACAATTGTTCGCAAGGCGGGCTATGTTCCAGAAGAGGTAACCCTTGAGCACCACGCATTCGGCATGATGCTAGGCAAGGACGGCCGTCCGTTCAAGACCCGTGCTGGCGGTACTGTTCGTCTTGCAGATCTGCTTGATGAAGCAGAAGAACGTGCAACAAAACTGATCGAAGATAAAAACCCAGAGCTAGATGCGGCTGAAAAAGCAAACATTGCAAAAACGGTTGCGATGGCGGCAGTTAAGTATGCGGATCTTTCCAAGCACCGTACAACTGACTACATCTTCGACTGGGACAACATGCTGGCATTCGAAGGCAACACCGCACCGTACATGCAGTACGCATACACCCGTGTAGCCTCTATCTTCAAGCGTGCCAATGTTGAGCTTGCTGACCTGACTCACCCTGTTGTGATCAACGACGAGAAAGAGCAAGCCCTGCTATCAGCCCTTCTTCAGTTTGAAGAAGCCGTACAGACAGTCGCTCGTGAAGGTCACCCACACGTAATGTGTAGCTACCTGTTCGATCTAGCGGGTAAATTCTCTAGCTTCTACGAAGCCTGCCCGATCCTAAATGCAGAAGAAGACGTGAAGCAGAGCCGTCTGAAGCTAGCACTACTGACAGCGAACACTATCAAGCAAGGTTTGGATCTTCTAGGTATCGAAACACTTGAACGTATGTAATTTTTTGCTGTTTCATTCAAAGAAATAATAAATTACAGACTAAAAATTCAAAGCCTTCTAGGGTATCCTTAGAAGGCTTTTTTATTCTTAATAAGATTTTAAGTCTACTGGCGCTTCAAGGTATCAATATTGAATGCTATTTGCGCTGTAATCATTTTGCTTACGTATTTGCGACAAGAATGGAATTCAAAGTATGAGCAAAGACAGCTTTGTGGAATCGACGGAAACGTTGAAAAAAACGGTTCCCCTGATGATCAAACACAAAGTACCAACCACCCCGACCAACTATGCGCTCTGGTACACCTATGCGACTCAGCAGCAACCGGAACTCAACCTCGCAATCGACCAGGAAATAGAAGCCCTAGGGCACTGTACGCCTACGTTGTGCGAAAACCTTTACCAAGAGCACCTGGCCAGCCAAACCGACAAAGACATGAAGCAACTCAAGCAGAGCCTGACGGCAATGATGCAGGAGCTGTCACATACCATGTCAGATACACTCTCCAACGCGGAAACCTTCCAGGGGGCACTCAGCAACACTTTTACCAAGCTTGAAACTGCTGAGCAAGAAGGGTTATCACTAGAAGACACCATGACATTGGTCCGGAACCTGATCCGTGAGTCGCGCCAAATACAACAAACCACCGGTACCTTTAAAGGCCAGCTCAGCAATGCTCAGCAGGAGATCTCCGCCCTGCGCGAGGCATTAACCGAAAGCCAAAAAGAAGCTAATCAAGATGCGCTAACCCAGCTCCATAACCGGCGGGCGTTTGAACGGGATATCCAAAGCTATGAAGTCAGCAATATACCGTTTAGCCTTATCATGATGGATATTGATAAATTTAAGGAATTTAACGATAACTACGGCCACTTGCTCGGTGATCAGGTCTTAAAAATTGTAGCTCGCAGGCTCATAGAGTGCAGCCGAGACTATGCGCAGCCCTACCGCTTTGGTGGCGAAGAGTTTATTGTTATTTTACCGCATAAAACTCTGTTTTCAGCTCGCCAGCAGGCAGAAACACTCCGTCGGGCGATAGAAAAAATTTCAGTCTTGGATAAAAAGTCCGGCCAACGGATCAATTCTGTCACGGCCTCATTTGGCATAGCGACCAAGCAAGAAAACGAAACTGCTGCCCAGGTTATTGAACGTGCCGATAGCTACCTCAACAAAGCCAAGCGATTAGGACGAAACAGAGTGCTACCTTTGAATTGATGCCCTCTGCACTTACCCTCGTCAAGTACATATGAAAGCCACCACCCAAAGATACAGACTAAGAAGGTGGCTTTTAACTTCAACAAGAACGACTTAGACCACCTTGCTCATTGGCCGAACCGCTGACCTCCGCCATGCAACCAATCCAACTCTTCTTGGGTCGACAAACGCCCGTGCACGGCATTACGATGCGGGAAACGGCCGAAACGCTTAACAACATCATGATGGCTGACAGCGTACTGATAGAAACCCTCAAAAACCACCGCATGTGCAGGTGAAACAGACTGGCGCAGGCGATCAAAACGAAATACACACTCTTCCTGATCTTCGACCGTTTCAGAGTGCTCTAGCGGTAAGTAAAAAAAGACGCGTTCAATTGGGCTCAATATTTCATCTTGGTTATTTGCCAGGCCTCGTTTGCAAATCGCCAAGGCCAAAGAGTCATAGCGAAATGCCGCGCTCAGACCGCGATAGATATTACGGGAAAACTGATCCAGCAAGATGATCAGGGCCAACGCCCCCTTAGGCTCTTCCGCCCAGTGGCTCAGCTCGCCCAGCCCTGCCCGGCTAACTAAAGGCTGAAAACGCTCAGCAATAAGCCTGTCCGTATCCTCACCGCCCTGAAACCACAATGTATTTCGGTTGGTTGCTGGCACTTCCTCACCGAGTTCACCAAACCAAAAATCCAAGATTTCTTGATATTCCGCTACCATATATTTCCCCCCACACGGTTACCGCGGGCTCAAAGTGTAAGCAATCGCCACAATTGTCCACTGAAATCACCAATCAACGATGATCTATGCTGGCCTTTATCTCAATTGGTATTACCATGACATAGCTAGACAAAACTGTTTATCCTACAGTGGTATTACCAGCATACCGCAGCCCTCACTGATAATAATGAGCAATGTTCCAGCATGTGAGCCGCACAATACATTTAAGGAATACGACAATGCATTTTACACTCCATCCGCGACTACAAGCAGATACTACTGTATTAGGTGACTTACCATTATGCCGGGTATTACTGTCGAAAGAAGCATTAGGCCCATGGCTGATTTTAGTACCACGAAAGGAAGCGTTAACGGAAATTCACCACCTCCCCCAAGATGAGCAGTACCAGCTGATGCGCGAGTCCAGCGCCGTTGCTGCCCTGCTAGAAACAGATTACCAGGCAGATAAAATCAACGTCGGTGCCCTGGGTAATCTCGTCCCACAACTACATATCCACCACATTGCAAGATTCCAGTCTGATATTGCCTGGCCTGGCCCTGTATGGGGAAATACCGATGGGACGCAGCGGGAAGAAGCTGTTCAGCAGGCACTGGCAGAAGAGCTTCGCGCAGAACTAAGCAACATTGAAGGGTTTGCAGCTATTTAAACTCGGTGACAACCTAGCAGGTGAGAAAAAAGCAGCCCGGGGGCTGCTTTTTCATTGCTTCGTCAGCGTAACACAGTAACTGACAACTCATCGGCCTGCAGCCAACGGTACCAGACATCCTCAGCGCTCTGACAACAGGAGTCGTTGTCACAGCCAATGAGCTCTTTGCCTAGTGCGCCTTTGCGCACCCAGACATCCAGCATCGCATCGACACCGTCTTCACTCATACCAAAATGGTGCGCCAGGCTCTTTCTGCTCACACGGCCATGCTGCTCAATATACTGCTTCAGCTGTTGAAGGATCATACTAAGGCTAACTCTTTTTGTTGTTTCTGCCCTTGGCGCTTAAACGCCACGAATAGGCCAGCGTTAATCAGCACAAAGAAGGCAATCCACGCCATGCTGGTAACAGGATGGTCGGTAAAGTGTGCCACTTGGTAGAAAATAGTTGCAAACGTGTACGCCAATAGCATTGTCCAGCCGGCAATGAATACCGAGAACTTCTGGCCAAACTCACGAACATAAGCCCCCATAGCGGCTGCACAAGGCGTATATAACAGGATGAAAATCAAGTAAGCCATCGCTGCTGCAGAGCTCACAAAGTGCGCTTGAATATTACCAAAGATAGATTGGTCAACGTCTTGCTCTGCTGCTGCGGCGTCTAAATTATCAAGCTCGCCCACGGTGATCCCTAACGGATCAGAGTAGCTCAAATCAGCAAGGTTGGCAGGGATCGTCTCTACCGCTTCTTGTAGGCTTGCCAGCAAGTCATACTCTGACTCTTCACCTTCAGAAGGCGCATATAGGCTATTTAATGTACCAACAACGGCCTCTTTAGCGAAAATACCAGTAATGATACCCACCGTCGCAGGCCAGTTATCTTCCTTGATACCGATAGGTGAAAGTACCGGTGTTACGACCTGAGCCGCTCTTGAAAGCACTGAGTTTTGAGTATCTTCATTGCCGAATGTGCCATCCGTGCCCAACGAGTTGAAGAAGCTGAGGATTGCAACAACCACCACAATTGTCTTACCTGCACCCAGAACAAATTTCTTCAGCTTCTGCCATGTTTTGATACCTACATTTCGCATCGTCGGCAATTCATAGTCTGGCATTTCCATGATGAAGCTATCGCTGCTACCCGGATACAGGGTATTGCGCAGAATCAGCCCCGTCATGACAGCGGCAACAATACCCAGTAGGTACAGTCCGAAGACCACAT
Source organism: Photobacterium sp. HL06 (assembly GCF_059552575.1). Taxonomy (NCBI): domain Bacteria; kingdom Pseudomonadati; phylum Pseudomonadota; class Gammaproteobacteria; order Vibrionales; family Vibrionaceae; genus Photobacterium; species Photobacterium sp. HL06. The sequence continues at coordinate 1,009,848 of NZ_CM183914.1, read as the reverse complement.
TCTGACCACTTTCAGGGAAGAACGCAGCCGCAAACAGTGCATATACCGGCAGGCGCGCGCCGCATGACATGAACGGCGCCATGGCTGCTGCCAGTTTACGCTCACGTTCTTGCTCCAGGGTACGGGTAGCCATGATAGACGGCACGTTACAACCAAAGCCAAGAACCAATGGAACAAATGCTTTACCCGGTAGGCCGACCTTCTGCATCACTTTATCTAGAACAAACGCCGCACGGGCCATGTAGCCAGAACTTTCCAGCATCGCAAGGAACAGATACAGACAGGCAATAACCGGAATAAAGGTTGCTACCGTCTGGATACCACCACCAATACCATCTGCAATAACAGTAACCAGCCAGACCGGTAAGTGATCATCCAGAAGGTGATGCCCCCCATCCACCAGAAGGGCACCGGCACTTATATCAAAGAAATCAATGAATGAACTACCAATGTTAATGGAGAACATAAACATCAGGTACATCACGATGAAAAAGAATGGGATACCAAAAGCACGATGCAGCAATACTCGGTCAATTTTGTCACTCAGGCTACGGCTGAGCTTGCCTTCCTGACGTCGAACCTTCTGACATAGCTGGTGAAGGTGTGTATAACGCACATCAGCAACTTGAACATCCGGGTCGATATCAACCATCAGTTTGTTACGAACATTACAGGCTTGGCCCTTGTCTACATCCGACAGGCCATTAATCACCAATGTATCGTTTTCTAGTACGCGAATCGCCTGAGAGCGAGCCTTTAGCTGATCGTCTGAAAACAGACCTTCAAGCTCAGTAATGGCCGCTTCAAAGTGTTTGCCATAGTCCAGCTCGATATCACCAACGGCCACACCCTGGGCCAGCATTTTGTGCAGCTTTGTTTTGAACTCGGCAACCTGGTTAAGGTTATTCGCAGAAAGGCACATTACCGGGCAGCCCAGCGCCTTTTCTAGCGCTTTAACATCCAGCACCTGGCGCTGGCGTCCCAGCACATCCATCTTGTTGAGTACCACTATCATCGGACGGCCAAGCTCACGCAGCTGCAATGTCATATATAAGCTACGTTCCAGGCAAGAAGCATCAACGACGTTGATGATCACATCTGCAGGCATCGTCAGAATGGCGCGAGAAGCTATCGCTTCATCAAGGCTATTCGCATCATTGGCACTATCTAGGTTGTAGATCCCCGGCAAGTCGGTCAAAGCAAAGTCATCACCCGCACACTGGTAGTTACCGGTTTTCTTTTCAACGGTGACACCGGCCCAGTTGCCGACTTGCTGCTTGGCGCCTGTCAGTCCGTTAAATAATGTTGTTTTGCCACTGTTAGGATTACCGACAGTAAGAATGTTGTATTGCATTAGCACACCTCCACATCAATATTGGCTGCAATCTGTTTACGCAGTGCAATATCAACACCACGAACACGCACTTGAAGCGGATCGCCTAAGGGCGCCAAACGAACAACCGAAACCTGAGTGTTAGGCAACAACCCCATAACCATTAGCTTTTTACGGGTTGCTGAAGGAAGTTCAGACATACTGGTCACAACTCCATTCGCACCGCACGATAACTCTGACAGTTTCATCTTAATCGACACCTTAATAAGAATTATTAGCATTTATACTTGCAATATTACAGGCTGAAACACATTGCGCATTGTTTTAAATCAATAAAAACCCTTCCATTTATGGGTTTATTGGTTCCATTTATGCAAGCCTGAAATAACATTCGTCTTTAGGGCTAAAGTCAGCAATTTAGGCAAATTTAACGACTGTGGGGGGGGGGCGGTAGGGAAAACAAAGGTTCGTTTAACCAATAGTTAGTGTACATATTGTTTCTGGTATTTTGCGGCATACTGAGAAGGGGTTATTCCAAAGCGGCTCTTAAAATGAGCACTGAAATAAGAAGGTTCATTAAAGCCACAGGCGAGGGCTACATCAGAAATGCGATCCCCTTGTTTCAGCATCAATTTAGCCTGCTCAAAGCGAAACTGACTAACATAGTCTTTAAACGACATACCAAACTCTTGTTTAAATTTATGCTGTAAAGTGCGTTCTGACATATACAGGGCTTTCGCTGCGACGACCGTATCAAAATTCGCATGATGGAAGTGCTCTTCGACCAAAACCATCACACGCTTTCGCCAGGGCATATTTCCCGCCGCTGGCTGTGAAACCTTGCCACAATCAATCGCATGTTCTGAAAAAGGTGACTTCTCACGATTTAACAGGAATTGGATATGGCTAAGGGTCAAATCAGGATCCAGAGGTTTGCTGAGCAATGAATCAACCGCAATATCAACACAATCTTGACAACTCTTGGCGTCTGCCATCAGGACAATAGCAGGTTGACACTCTACCGGTACTTCTTGCAACCGTCCACGTACCTGCCAGCCATCCAAGCCGGGTAGGTCCATGTCACACAGCACGATATCAGGTTTTATTTCTTTCGCTAAGATCACGGCCTCATAACCGTCATATGCTACGGTCAGGCGATAGTCGGCAAGTAAGGCGGTCAAGCACGACACCAGCTCATCATCTGTCGATGCCACTAATAGCTGCGGTATATCATCTTGCCGCTCAACACTCTCTTCATCTGCGGCCGCTTTGGTGCCACCTTCACGGTACAGCGGCAGGGTAAGAATAAACTCACTCCCGACACCTTGGTAGCTGATAACTGAAATATCGCCCGCATATAAGTCAACCAGCTGCTTGACGGTACTCAAACCAAGGCCAAACCCCGCTTCTAGGGTAAAGTCGGCGTCTTCTTTGAAGTAACTATCAAAGATGTTCTTCCTGACATCTATTGACATACCTTTGCCTGTATCACTCACCGATACTACTAGCTGGTGGTTGATGCATTTGAACGACACACTAATACAACCCTGGCTAGGAGTATATTTCAAGGCATTAGATAACAAGTTTCCTATCATGATCTCAAGGTGGTATGGGGCCATCTTCACGCTCCCCCTACTTGCTTCATCTTCAAAACAAAGCACAACCTCTTTCTGATCAGCCTCTATCTGCCAACTCATACAACAAGCCTGAATAATCGGACTCACCAGCTGCTCACAGGGCTTACCCGGATCAACAAAGGCCAATGCATCGCGTATCAACAACTGCTCAGCTAAGTGTAAAGACCGATCAACATTCTTGGTTACAATTTGGAGCAGCTCGGTGCTCTCTCCTTGACTCGTTGCCAGCATTTTTTGCACCGGCCCAAGAATAAGCATCAAGGGTGTCCGTAATTCATGGGAAAGTTGCGCCATATAGTTTTGCCGGATGTGCAATATCCGCTGCATATGGGTATTACTGGCATACAGCTGCATTTTCTGTAACTCAATTTTGGCTGTTTTGCGGAATATCGACTGCTTAAGGCGTAAATTTTTATCATTAGAAACACGAGCCCGCCAGGCAATGAACAGTGAAAGCATAACGAGAAACAAAATAGCAAGCAGCGTTACCAGCCGGTACGATAAATACAACCCATTTGACGTACCAAACCATAGCTGGTTGCTGTCTTTATATACCGCAGTTACCTTCTGATCCAGGTACAAATGATGCCCCATTAGTTGGCTATCCTTGGTGTAATCAATCGTTTTGGCCGCCGTCACAACGATCCCATCGTCCTGGGGAGGAAACGGATAAAAAACATGGCTAGCAGCCACAACACCGCCGTTGAACAGCACCAATAAGTGAAAAGACAATAATAGGGCTTTAATCATAGTGAACAGAGAAAACTAAAAAACACCACACAATAGTACAACTTTCCATACATGCAGCCGTCATTATGCAATATGGAAAAATTGAATATAAGTAATATTTTATAAAATTCATTTTAGGCTATAAAAAAAGCGCACCTTAGTGCGCTTTCCCATCATCCTGGCATAACTGCCAGTAATTTCTGCCTCTCATCACTAGCAAGCTGGGTAAACAGACCACGCTGTTTCGAAGAAATGGGGTCGGCCTGTGGCAAGGGAACTTTCATCGCGTTAACAGCACGGTTCTTCTTGATCAGCTCGTAATGAAGGTGTGGTCCCGTCGAGCGACCTGTATTGCCACTTAATGCAATACGCTGCCCCATCGAAACCTTATCTCCCACCTTCACTAGCAACTTGTGCAAATGCAGATAACGGGTCATATACTCCCGGCCATGCTTAATCACCACATAATTGCCAGCAAGCGGATGTTTCCTCGCTTTAACCACTACACCATCCCCAGCGGCAATCACCGACGTACCTATTGGTGTCGCAAAGTCAGTACCGTTATGTGGCGAAATCCGTCCAGTAACTGGGTGTTTGCGCCTTGGATTAAATGACGAACTGATCCGGTAACGCTTAGCCAATGGTATCCGGCGCAACGCTCGGTTCAAGCTTTTACCGTTCTCATCATAAAACTGACCATCATCGTGACGCATGACGAACACTTCGCGGTTACCGCTGAGATAATACAGGGCTTTCACGTCACCGCGATTAACCGCTTTACCGTCAATAAACTCTCGCTCAACCGATACCGCAAAACGGTCCCCCTTTCTTGCCTCACGGCCAAAGTCAAAGCGCCACTGCAGTGCCTGGACCAAGGTTTGGATCTGGTTTGGCGAAAGCCCCGCCGAGCGCGCTGATTGATAAAAACTGCCTGAGATCCGCCCGGTCAGCATTACCGGTTTGATTTCGCCGTTCTCTTCCAGCTGTTTGAACTCGTAACCTTGCCCAGTCAGCGTATAGATGTCGGTCGTTTTAGCACTGCGCTTAATACTGAACTCTTTTACTCGGCCTTCTTCAGATACCGACCACTCGATCATCTGGCCAACACCGAGCTTTTGAACCGTTTTGTTCACCTTTATTAAGCGGTACATATCAGCTATCGGTAGTGCATATTGCGAAAAAATCGCCCCCAATGTCTCACCAGACGCCACCTTGTGGGTATGGGCAACATCAATCACTTCTTCCAGCTGTTGTTCTAGCTCATCTTTCGGCACCGAGAATTCAGGATCCTGAGGATCGAGAACCGCTCCTAGCGGCTCACTATGTTGCTCGGATAGGACATCTAGTTCTGCAATTGGGAGCTCAATATCAATCCGCTGATCGGATTGATACGTAACAGCCTGCTGAAGCTTTGATGATGGCTGCCACACAAGGGCCGCCGCGACAAGCAATGAGGCTGAGGCAAGAGCTATCCGATGCTGACGAGGTAATTGTTTAATTGTTAAGGCCGTAGCCTTGAGTATTTTCATTATTATTTAAGACACTTGGTAAAACTTTGCCCCAATTCTTGCAAAAATCGGACGTAACCACCCTTTTCCTCGGCAATCTCCGTTGCCATCGGATCAAGGGTTCCAATATTGACCTCAGTGCCACTAACTACACTTTTTACTACCGCCGGAGAGAACTGAGGCTCGCTGAATACACATTGTGCCTGTTTATCTTGTAATGAGCGACGGATAGATACCAGTGTTTTCGCCCCGGGACGGCGATCAGGATCGACAGTAAAATGCCCGAGGTTATTTAGCCCGAACTGCTCTTCAAAATAGCCATAGCCATCATGAAAAACATAGTAGCCGCGATCGGCTAGTGGTTTAAGTTCCGTGTTCAATTCATTGATGGCCTGTTCGACCTCATAAACGAACTGAGAAAGATTATCTTCATATCTATTTTTATGCAATGGATCAAACTTGATAAGCGCCTCAGAAATCACCTTCGCTGCTTGAATCGCTTGCTTCGGCCCTAGCCAAAAATGCGGATCGACACCATCATGGTTATGACTGTGATCATCGTGATCAATTTCAACGCCTTCGTCATAATGGCGAAGGTCAATTGTATGCTGCTCAGTCAGTGCCAAACTGTTGCCACTATCGGCCAGCATCTTAGTTAGAAACAATTCCAGTTCTGGGCCTACCCAAACAACCAAATCAGCATCACGCAGTTTTTTCACATCCGATGGACGCAATGCATAATCATGCGGAGAGGTCCCTGGTGGCAACAAGGTTTCACTGTCAGCAGCCCCATCAGTGAGCTCCTGTACGATCAAACTCAGGGGTTTTACCGTTGTCACTACCTTAAATTCACTGGCAGAAAGAAAAGGCGAGAACAATAGAGCAATAGAGCTGATGTATAGGAATAAACGGGGCATAGTGTTTTCCGAAATAATTATTGATTACAAACCAGAACTGAAATGTTATATTATAACATCTCACTTTGGCAAATATCTTGAAGCACTTTTTTATGGCAACCTTAGTTGAATTACAGACTGTTACCGTTACTTTTTCGGAACGGCACGTGCTTGATCAAGTTTCAATCAAACTTGAGCGAGGCCAGATCACGACATTGATTGGTCCCAATGGCGCGGGCAAGTCGACGCTGGTGAAAGTTATCACGGGCCTGCGCAAACCAACTACAGGAAAGGTTATCCGTCAGAAAGGACTCCGGATCGGTTATGTACCACAAAAATTGCAGCTAAACTCATCACTGCCACTCAGTGTTGACCGCTTCATGCGGCTGGCTGGCCGCTATACCAATGCCGACAGAGTCGAAGCGCTAAAACTGGTTAGCGGCGCTCACTTGCACCACAGCAATATGCATTCCCTCTCAGGGGGTGAAATGCAGCGTGTCCTGTTAGCACGGGCACTGCTCCAGCGCCCCGACCTATTGGTACTCGATGAGCCCGTACAAGGCGTGGATGTCAATGGCCAACTTGAACTATACAGCCTGATCCAATCGCTTCGCGATAAGCTTAACTGTGCCATTTTAATGGTTTCACACGACTTGCATCTGGTGATGGCAAAGACTGATAACGTGATCTGCCTGCATCACCATATATGCTGCTCAGGAGCACCGGAGGCTATCACCAGTCATCCGTCATATGTGGCGCTGTTTGGTAACCAACAAAGTGAGCAGCTGGCGCTATACCACCACCACCACAACCACGAACATGATCTTGCCGGCAGTCCGGTAGGCCCATGTCAGCACCATCACGAGCAACAAGAGAACCACAATGCTTGATTTTATTCTGCCTGCGCTTATTGCTGGCATCGGGATTGCCGCCTTGGCTGGGCCGCTGGGCTCCTTTGTCGTCTGGCGAAAAATGGCCTATTTTGGCGATACGCTTTCCCATGCCTCTTTGCTGGGGATTGCCCTTGGGTTTCTGTTCAATATCAACCTCAACCTCGCCCTGGTGATCTGTTGTCTGGCCCTTGCGGTGATCCTGGTTAGCCTTCAGAAACAAAAATATGTCGCCACAGATACACTGCTGGGTATTCTCGCCCATAGTGCCTTATCCCTTGGCTTGGTGGCTGTCAGCTTTCTCGACCACGTCCGTATCGACTTAATGGCCTATCTTTTTGGCGATCTGCTGGCAGTAACGACCACTGATCTGTTATGGATCTACGGCGGTGGCGTGATTGTGATGGGCCTTCTCATTACGTTATGGCGCCCGTTGCTGTCGATGACGATCAATGAAGAGTTGGCCCAGGTTGAAGGCGTCAATGTCGATCTGATGCGCCTATTGCTAATGCTTATGGTTGGCCTGGTTATCGCTGTGGCAATGAAGTTCGTTGGCGCCCTGATCATCACCTCACTGCTGATCATTCCAGCGGCAACGGCCCGCCGCTTTGCCCAAAGCCCGGAGTTTATGGCCGGATTAGCATCAGTGATAGGTTCTATTGCCGTGGTACTCGGTTTGGCCATGTCATGGCATTATGACACGCCGGCTGGCCCTTCTGTCGTGGTTGCCGCAGCCGCAATGTTTATGCTCAGCCAGTTCAAGCGCACCGAGGCCTAAGGTCTACCTCAAGCCCTTATCTTTTGCCAGCCGAAATCCCCCCGGCTGGCTATTTAATTCAACGAAAAAAACTGCGGTATTTGTCATTGCAGGTACGCCTGATCTGAATGGTAATCTCGGGTTTCTTGGCCTCCGGCATATAGTCCAGCAGGCACTGGAAGTAACCTTTGTCTTTCTCATTCAACATAAAATTGTCGATATACAGGCGGTGACAAGCATAACTCATCATATTGGCCGCCAATGTATCTTCCGTGCCGGACACATGCTCGAGAATACAGTCTTCATAACCCGCTTTATCTTCTTTCGCCAATAGCTGCAAGCTGGTTAAAAAGATGGCAACACTCAATGCCAACGTCATCTTTCGCTTCATCTTAGCTCGCCCATACACGTGCAATTGTTCGGCGGTGCATGGCTTAATACTAGTAGGTAATGATGCGAATGCTGTTTTCGCCGTTGATAGCGCCCAATCCCCATTGGGATTAATACCAAATGAAAAAACCCGCCAGATGGCGGGTTTTCATTATTTTTCACAACACTGGATTACCAGCCAGTGACTTCGCGCAGTGCCTTACCGATATCAGCTAGGCTCTTCACGGTTTTAACACCCGCAGACTCAAGTGCTTGGAACTTATCGTCAGCGGTACCTTTACCACCAGAGATAATTGCACCAGCGTGGCCCATACGCTTGCCCGGAGGCGCCGTAACACCAGCGATGTAAGAAACGACTGGCTTGGTTACGTTTGCTTTAATGTATGCAGCAGCTTCTTCTTCAGCAGTACCACCGATTTCACCAATCATTACGATGGCTTCTGTCGCAGGATCTTTTTCGAACATTTCCAAAACGTCGATAAAGTTAGCGCCAGGAATTGGGTCACCACCGATACCAACACAGGTTGACTGGCCGAAACCTTCATCTGTGGTCTGCTTAACCGCTTCATAAGTCAGCGTACCAGAACGTGATACGATGCCAACTTTACCCGCCTTGTGAATGTGGCCAGGCATGATACCGATCTTACACTCGTCAGGGGTAATAACACCCGGACAGTTAGGACCGATCATACGAACGCCAGCTTCGTCCAGACGAACCTTAACATCCAGCATATCAAGCGTTGGGATACCTTCAGTGATCGTTACAATCAGCTCGATACCTGCATCAATCGCTTCAAGGATCGCATCTTTACAGAATGGCGCCGGTACATAGATAACTGTAGCTGTCGCACCCGTGGCTTCAACGGCTTCACGTACTGTGTTGAATACCGGCAGACCAAGGTGAGTTGTGCCACCTTTACCAGGCGATACACCACCAACCATTTGTGTTCCGTATTCAATCGCTTGCTCAGAGTGGAAAGTCCCCTGGCCGCCCGTGAATCCCTGACAAATTACCTTGGTATCTTTATTGATTAGAACTGACATTATTTACCCTCCGCTGCAGCAACTACTTTTTCCGCTGCTTCAGTTAGGGAAGTCGCAGCAATAATATTCAGACCACTTTTAGCCAGTGTTTCTGCACCCAGTACAGCGTTGTTACCCTCAAGGCGTACAACAACCGGTACTTCGACACCCACTTCTTCAACGGCACCGATAATACCTTCAGCAATCAGATCACAACGAACGATGCCACCGAAGATATTGACCAGCACGGCTTTCACGTTGCTGTCAGACAGGATGATTTTGAATGCTTCGGTAACACGCTCTTTCGTCGCGCCGCCACCTACATCAAGGAAGTTTGCTGGCTGGCCGCCGTGCAGGTTAACGATATCCATCGTACCCATTGCAAGGCCTGCACCGTTAACCATACAGCCAATGCTGCCGTCTAGAGCTACGTAGTTTAGCTCCCACTGCGCCGCATGGGCTTCACGCTCATCTTCCTGAGAAGGATCGTGCATCTCACGCAGTTTTGGCTGGCGGTACATGGCGTTTGAATCAATGTTGATCTTGCCATCTAGGCAAAGTAGGTTGTCATCACCCGTGATAACCAGCGGGTTGATCTCAAGCAGTGCCAAGTCGTAGTCAGCAAACATGTTGCCTAGACCTAGGAAAATTTTAGTGAACTGCTTGATTTGGTCGCCTTTAAGACCAAGTTTGAATGCCAGCTCACGGCCTTGGTATGGCTGAGGGCCTACCAACGGATCAATCGCGGCTTTGTGGATCAGCTCCGGCGTTTCTTCCGCAACTTTCTCAATTTCCACACCACCTTCAGTCGATGCCATGAAAACGATTCGGCGAGTACCACGGTCAACAACAGCACCTAGGTATAGTTCATTGGCGATGTTTGACGCTTCTTCAACCAGGATTTTGGTTACTGGCTGGCCATTGGCATCTGTCTGGTAAGTAACCAGGTTTTTACCTAGCCACTTCTGTGCAAATTCTTTGATGCCTTCTTTGGTATCATGCAGTTCAACACCGCCCGCTTTACCGCGGCCACCAGCGTGGACCTGGCATTTTACAACCCACTTGTCGCCACTGATCTTACCCGCAGCTTCAGCTGCCTCTTGTGGTGTATCGCAAGCATAACCTTCTGGAACTGGCAGACCGTACTCAGCAAATAGCTGTTTTGCCTGGTATTCATGCAGATTCATGATGTTCTATCCGTTTTCATATCCCTTTGGACTGTTATATCCATTTGAGACTGTTATATCCATTTGAAATACTCTTGGGTATTCCTTCGTCAGTGATACCAAAAGCCAGAATTAAGCCGGACGTCGAGCCTGCCCGGCCTAGCTTAAGGTATTAAACGTCTAGTAGCAGACGTGTCGGGTCTTCTAGCAGTTCTTTAATCGTTACCAGATAACCAACAGACTCACGACCATCAACAAGACGGTGGTCATAAGAAAGTGCCAGGTACATCATTGGTAAGATTTCAACCTTGCCGTCAACAGCCATTGGGCGGTCAGCAATTTTATGCATGCCCAAGATAGCTGATTGCGGTGGGTTAATAATTGGTGTCGACATCAGTGAGCCGAAGACACCGCCGTTTGTGATAGTGAAATTACCGCCAATTAGCTCATCAACGGTTAGCTTGCCGTCACGACCTTTGATAGCGAGTTCACGGATACCCTTCTCGATTTCAGCCAAGCTAAGCTGATCGCAATCACGCAGAACCGGTGTTACCAAACCACGTGGTGTTGATACCGCAATGCTCACATCGAAGAAGTTGTGGTAGACAATGTCATCACCGTCAATCGATGCATTCACTTCAGGGTAGCGTTTCAACGCTTCAACCACAGCCTTGACGTAGAAAGACATGAAGCCGAGGCGAATACCGTGGCGCTCTTCAAAGATGTCTTTGTACTGCTTGCGAAGATCCATGATTGGCTTCATGTTAACTTCGTTGAACGTTGTCAGCATTGCTGTGCTGTTTTTCGCTTCAAGCAGACGCTCCGCCACACGCTTACGCAAACGTGTCATCGGCACGCGTTTTTCACTGCGGTGCGCAAGTGGTGCTTCAACCTTCGCTTCGACAGCCGGTGCCGGAGCAGCAGGTGCCGGTGTCTTGCCTTCTTTAACGAACGCTTCAACATCTTCGCGAGTGATACGGCCACCAACACCGGTACCTTTAACATCTGCAGCATTGATGCTGTGTTCACCAAGCAGGCGGCGTACAGCAGGACTCAATGCTTCGTTAGTCTCTTCACTCAAAGAGGCTGTATTGCGTTTATTGGGTGAAGCTTCAGCTTCAGCCGGTACATCAGCGGTAGGCTCACCAGCCACAGCGCCAGCTTTAATCTTACCAATCAATTGTTTAGTTAAAACAGTGGTACCTTCTGTTTCTAGAATTGCTTCTAGAACGCCATCTTCAGGTGCAGGCACTTCCAGCACCACTTTGTCTGTTTCGATATCAACCAGAACTTCATCACGTGTAACGGCATCACCTGGCTGCTTGTGCCAAGTTGCCACTGTCGCATCTGCAACTGATTCAGGTAAATCGGGAACCAGAATTTCGATCGTCATATCGGCTTTGTCCTTTTTGTTCCAGTTCTTATTAATCTAGTGTCAACGCTGATTCGATTAGCGCTTTTTGTTGTTTCAAGTGAACCGACATGTAACCTACAGCCGGTGAAGCAGATGCTGGACGACCTGCATAATTCAGGCTTGCACCTTGAGGCAGTGCAGAGCGGAAGTTATGCTGGCTCGAATACCAAGCGCCTTGGTTTTGCGGCTCTTCCTGACACCAAATAAAGTCTTTTACGTGCTGGTAATCAGCCAGAGCGGCTTCAACATCTTCTTTAGGGAATGGGTATAGCTGTTCGATACGAACAATAGCCACATCGGTCTGCTCGTTCTTACGACGTTGCTCTAGAATATCGTAGTAAACCTTACCGGAGCAGAACACCACGCGCTTAACTTGCTTCGGATCCAGATCATCGATTTCTGGAATAGCTGGCTGGAAATTACCGCTAGCCAAGTCATCCATCGTCGAGACACACAGAGGGTGGCGCAATAGAGACTTCGGCGACATCACAATCAGCGGACGGCGCATCGGACGAAGCACCTGACGGCGGATCATATGGTAAACCTGTGCCGGCGTAGATGGAATGATGACCTGCATATTCTGTTCAGCACAAAGCTGCAGGTAGCGTTCCAAGCGCGCAGATGAGTGCTCAGGACCCTGCCCTTCATAACCGTGTGGTAGCAGCATTGTCAGGCCACACATACGGCCCCACTTCTGCTCACCAGAACTGATGAACTGGTCAATCACCACCTGGGCACCGTTGGCAAAATCACCAAACTGGGCTTCCCAGATGGTCAAACCGCCTGGTTCAGCCGTTGCATAACCGTATTCAAATGCCAGTACAGCCGCTTCTGACAGCACTGAGTCAAACACCTGGAATGTACCCTGCTTGTCGTGGATATTGGCAAGCGGAATATAGGTGCTGGCATCACTTTGATTGTGCAGTACTGCATGACGGTGGAAGAATGTACCTCGGCCAGAATCCTGCCCGGTAATACGGATACGGTTACCGTCATCAACCAAGGTGGCGTATGCAAGTGTCTCAGCCATTCCCCAGTCAACAGCCTTTTCGCCAGCAATCATTGCCTGGCGGTCGTTGTACAGTTTCTGTACCCGGCTTTGCAGCTTATGGCTTTCTGGGAACTGACAAACGCGCTGGGCCAAGTCATTCAGGCGTGAGGTCTCAATCGTGTTAGGCCATTCAACTGTCCAGTCGTGGCCCAGATACGGAGCCCAGTCCACAGAATGGAGCTTCATCGGGCGCCACTCTTTGACCACACACTCACCACGATCCAGCGCATCACGATATTCATTGATCAAAGACGTCGCCGTCTCCAAATCGACAGTGTCGTTATCAGTCAGCGCATCGGCATAGATCTTACGTGGCGTCGGGTGTTTTTTGATTTTCTGGTACATCAACGGCTGAGTTGCATTCGGCTCATCAGCTTCGTTGTGACCATGGCGGCGGTAACACACCAAATCAATAACAACATCACGTTTAAAGGTATTTCTGAAATCCAGGGCAATGCGGGTAACAAATGCAACTGCTTCTGGATCATCAGCGTTGACATGGAAAATAGGCGCCTGGACCATCTTCGCTATATCGGTACAGTACTGCGTCGAGCGGGTATCATTGGGGTTTGACGTTGTGAAACCAATCTGGTTGTTCACAACAATACGAACCGTACCACCGACCCGGTAACCACGTGACTGAGACATATTGAATGTTTCAGCAACCACGCCCTGCCCTGCAATCGCTGAGTCTCCGTGAACGGTAATTGGCAGTACTTGTGAGCCGTCTTTGTCGCCTAGGCGATCCTGACGGGCACGTACAGAGCCCACAACCACAGGGTTAACAATTTCAAGGTGTGATGGGTTGAATGCCAAAACTAAATGTACATCACCACCTGGCGTTGCGAAGTCAGCTGAGAAGCCCTGGTGATATTTCACATCACCGGTACCCCAGGATTCACCATGCTTACCCGCAAACTCGTCAAACAAGTCCTGCGGCTTTTTACCCAACACATTAACCAGCATATTCAAACGACCACGGTGTGCCATACCAACGACAACTTCGCGGACGCCGCTTGTACCGGCATAACGGATCAGCTCTTTAACCATGGGGATCAGCGCATCACCACCTTCAAGTGAGAAACGCTTGGCGCCTGGGAATTTAGCACCTAAATAACGTTCCAACCCTTCAGCAGCCGTTAGCTCATCAAGGAAGGTTAGTTTTTCATCGGTTGAGAATGCACCTTGGCCAACCACTGATTCCAGGCGCTGCTGAAGCCAGCGTTTTTCGTCAGTGTTGGTAATATGCATGTACTCTGCACCAATCGAACCACAATAGGTTTTTTTCAGCGCATCGTAAATCTCTGAAAGCTTCATCGTTTCTTTGCCAACGGCAAAAGAACCGACATTGAAGGTTTCGTTAAAATCATCTGCTGTCAGGTTATGGAATTCAGGTTCAAGATCAGGCACTCGTTCCTGCTGCCATAGCCCTAACGGGTCTAAGTTTGCATGCTGATGGCCACGGAAACGGTATGCATTGATAAGCTGCAATACCTTAACCTGTTTAGCATCAACATCTGGGTCGCTGACGGTAGCACTTAGATGGGTTGTCTCTTTAGCCAGACGCCGGAAATAATCACGAACACGCGAGTGTGGCTGCTCAACAGCGGCTTCACTCACAACAGGCAAGTCACTAAATACGTGACGCCATTTTTCGTCAACTAAATCTGGGTCGCTAAGATACAACTCGTAGAGGTCTTCTACATAAGTTGCATTGGCGCCAGCCAGGTGTGAAGACTCAAGCCATGCCTTCATAACGCCGTTCTGCATTGTTTTCCCTTAACCACTAGTTATCGCCATTTTGCGCCGGTCTCAAGGCCGGGCTTTAAGGCTGGCTTCAGATAGCGAATCAAGAAGCCAGCATATCGATAATTCGACTTAATTATACCGCGCGTTTTAGCAACATTGATTTAATGTGGCCAATCGCTTTCGTTGGATTTAATCCCTTAGGACAAACATTTACACAGTTCATGATGCCATGGCAACGGAAAACGCTAAAAGCGTCGTCAAGATCAGATAATCGTTCATCTGTTGCAGTATCACGACTATCAATTAGCCAACGGTACGCTGCCAATAGGCCTGCTGGTCCGATGAATTTATCCGGGTTCCACCAGAATGACGGACAGGAGGTTGAACAACATGCACACATGATACAGTCGTATAAGCCATCTAGATGCGCACGGTCTTCAGGAGACTGAAGGTTCTCTCGTGCGGGAGGTAGAGCGCCATCATCAATCAGGAATGGCTTCACCTTCGCATAGTTAGTATAGAACTGTTCCATATCGATGATCAGGTCGCGAATGACAGGCAATCCCGGCAACGGGCGGATCACAATCGTGTTTTCGCCAGTTAGCGCAGACAGAGGCGTGATACATGCCAGACCGTTTGTACCATTCATATTAACGCCATCTGACCCGCACACACCTTCACGGCAAGAACGGCGGAAAGCTAGCGTTGGGTCTTGCTCTTTAAGCAGGATTAACGCATCCAGTACCATCATGTCTGAGCCTTCAGGCACATCAAGAGTATAACCCTTCATGTGTGGTGCATTGTCGACATCTGGGTTGTAACGGTAAATTGAGAAATTCAGTTTCATTTTCTTCCCCTCCCCCTTAGTAAGTACGCGCTTTCGGTGGGAACGCTTCACGACTTGTCGGCTCCATATTTACAGCACGCTTCGACATCTCTTCTGTCTCAGGGTTGTAAATTGAATGGCACAACCAATTCGCATCATCACGCTCAGGGAAGTCGAAACGGGCGTGAGCACCACGACTTTCTGTACGGAAGTTTGCTGCAACCGCTGTTGCGTAGGCAGTTTCCATTAAGTTATCAAGTTCTAGGCACTCGATACGCTGGGTGTTGAATTCAGTTGAAGTATCGTCTAGGCGCGCTTCTTTCAGGCGCTCACGGATCACTTTCAGCTCTTCCAAACCTGTCGCCATCGCTTCACCTTCGCGGAATACCGAGAAGTTATTTTGCATGCACGACTGTAGATCTTTACGGATCTGAACTGGGTCTTCACCTTTCTGGGTGTTGTTCCAGCGGTTGACTCGCGCTAGAGACGCTTCAATGTCAGATTCCGATGCCGGGCGGGCTTCTGCCTGCGCAGCTAACGTCTCACCAAGGTGCAGGCCAGTTGCTCGGCCAAACACCACAAGGTCAAGTAGTGAGTTACCGCCTAGGCGGTTGGCACCATGAACAGAAACAGAGGCAATTTCACCACAGGCAAACAAGCCTTGAATTTCTTCGTCCTGACCGGCGCTGTTTTGTTTAATTGCTTGGCCAGAAACCTGGGTAGGGACACCGCCCATCATGTAGTGACAGGTTGGGATGACAGGGATTGGCTCTTTAACAGGGTCAATATGAGCAAAGGTACGAGACAGTTCACAGATCCCCGGTAGACGAGATTCAAGTACATCTTTACCAAGGTGATCCAATTTCAGTTTAATATGTGGACCCCATGGGCCATCGCAACCACGACCTTCGCGGATTTCAACCATCATCGAGCGGGCAACAACGTCACGGCCGGCAAGGTCTTTGGCATTAGGCGCATAGCGTTCCATGAAGCGCTCACCGTCTTTGTTCAGCAGGTAGCCACCTTCACCACGACAGCCTTCCGTGACCAAAACACCCGCTCCAGCAATACCTGTAGGGTGGAACTGCCACATTTCGATATCTTGCATCGGTACACCAGCACGAAGTGCCATACCGACACCATCACCGGTATTAATAAATGCGTTTGTCGTCGACGCATAGATTCGACCTGCACCACCCGTTGCAAGAATTGTCGCTTTCGATTTGAAGTAACAAATCTCGCCCGTTTCCATGCAAAGTGCCGTACAGCCTAAGATCGCACCATCTTGGTTTTTCACTAAATCAAGCGCATACCACTCAGAGAAGATGGTTGTTTTGTGCTTAATATTCTGCTGGTACAGCGTATGAAGCAGCGCATGTCCAGTACGGTCAGCAGCCGCTGCGGTACGGGCTGCCTGCTCACCACCAAATGCTTTAGACTGGCCACCAAATGGGCGCTGGTAAATAGTACCGTCTTCAAAACGAGAAAATGGCAGACCCATTTTTTCTAGTTCAATAACAGATTTAGGACCGTTCTTACACATGTATTCAATCGCATTCTGATCACCAATGTAATCAGAACCTTTTACTGTGTCATACATGTGCCACTGCCAGTCATCCGGATGCGAGTTACCTAGCGCGACGGTAATCCCGCCCTGTGCGGACACCGTATGGGAACGGGTAGGGAAAACTTTAGACAACAAAGCACAACTCAGGCCTTGTTCAGAAATTTGTAGTGCGGCACGCATACCTGCACCACCAGCACCGATTACTACGGCATCAAACTCACGAACTGCAATGCTCACTTACGCACCCCACACAATGAAGAAACCTGAAAACAGGTAGACAAAAAGTACAGCTACAACACCAAACTGGATACCTGCTCGTAGTGCGGCAGGTTTAATATAGTCGGTTAATACTTGCCATAGGCCAATCCAGGCGTGGATCAGAATCGATAGCAGCGCCAGCATTGTGAAGACCTTGGTACTTAGCTTACCGAAGAAAGCCGTCCAGGTTTCATAGCTGAGATCCGGGCCAAAGGCGAAGAATCCGACCATGTAGATGGTGTAAAGGGTTAGGATGATTGCAGTTGCGCGAATCAGAATAAAATCGTGTATACCATTACGGCCGATTGTCGATACATTGTTTACCATACTAGGCCTCCAGCGAAGATAGCTAGAACCGCTACAATTGCGAAACTCACTTTGGTGCTCGCAATGCCGGTTTCCATTTCTTCAAAATATCCCATGTCCATCATTAAGTGACGCACGCCCAGCACAATGTGGTAGAACAATGCAGTCAGTACACCCCACAAAACAAATTTCACAAAAAAACTGTCAACAATGTTGGCAGCGCTTGTGAAACCTTCAGGGGAGGAAAGGGAAAGGCCTAATAACCAAAGTAGGATTGCAACAGAAACAAATGTGATCACGCCTGATACGCGGTGTAGGATTGACGCAATCGCCGTCACAGGAAAGCGAATCGTCTGTAGGTCGAGGTTGACAGGTCTTGGCTTATTTACTTTCACGGTGTTTGCCCACTCAGCTCCATTGAAGCATTTTATTTTTATAGAACTCTCCGATTCCGCTTAAGCTAGACAACTAAGTGCAACATTCTCGTAACCTTTGGTTGCAATTATGTTTTAACGGGGACCTAAAACATAATTTAACCTAAGTGACTAATATTGTTGATAACTTAAGCATTCGTTTCTGGCGGCTGCAGAACCAGAGACCTGCGGCGAGTATACGCCTCGTAACAACCAATTACAAACCCCGTTACATGACCTCTAACACGGTTTGAGAATTTTGCACGTTTTTACCTAAAGTTATTAACAAGCGCACACAAACAGGCACAAAAATTGACAAATGGCGTCTTGATCGGTACAACAAAAGCACATCCGCTTTGGATTAGGATTATAAAAAAGCAAAGGAGATTGTTATGGCAGACAAGAAAGCTACTCTTCACATCGAAGGGAAAGCACCAGTCGAACTGCCGATTATCGGGGGCTCACAAGGGCCAGATGTAATTGATGTACGCAAACTTGGCGCTACCGGTTACTTCACATTCGACCCTGGTTTTCTAGCCACTGCATCATGTGAATCTCAAATTACGTATATTGATGGCGATAAAGGTATCCTGCTTCACCGTGGTTACCCTATCGACCAATTAGCAAATAATGCTGATTATTTAGAAGTTTGTTATATTCTTCTGTACGGCGAAGTCCCTACGCGAGCACAGTACGAAACATTCCGTACCACGGTTACTCGCCACACTATGGTCCATGAGCAAATTGCCAGCTTCTTCCACGGCTTCCGTCGCGATGCTCACCCTATGGCGGTAATGTGTGGTGTTGTTGGTGCCCTAGCGGCGTTCTACCATGACTCACTGGATATCAATAATGATACACACCGTGAGATCACGGCATTCCGTCTGTTGTCGAAAATGCCAACGCTGGCGTCAATGTGTTACAAGTACTCAATTGGCCAGCCGTTTATCTTCCCACGCAACGATCTTGATTATGCAGAAAACTTCCTGCATATGATGTTTGCAACACCATGTGAAGAATATACAGTAAGCCCTGTTGTCGCGCGTGCAATGGATAAGATCTTTACCCTGCATGCAGACCATGAACAAAATGCCTCGACTTCAACAGTTCGTCTGGCAGGTTCTTCTGGTGCGAACCCATTTGCCTGTATTGCGGCTGGTATCGCTTCACTTTGGGGCCCGGCTCACGGTGGCGCCAACGAAGCTTGCCTGAAGATGCTAGAAGAAATTGGCAGTGTCGACAAGATCCCTGAATTTGTTGAACGTGCGAAAGACAAAGAAGACCCATTCCGTCTGATGGGCTTTGGTCACCGTGTTTACAAGAACTACGATCCTCGTGCAACCGTCATGCGTGAAGCGTGCCACGAAGTCCTTGAAGAGCTGAATATTCAGGATCCGCTGCTAGACGTTGCAATGGAGCTTGAGCGTATTGCACTTTCTGACGAATACTTCATTGATAAGAAACTGTACCCGAACGTTGATTTCTACTCAGGCATTATCCTGAAAGCTATCGGCATTCCTGTTTCTATGTTCACCGTGATCTTCGCCATGTCTCGTACGATTGGCTGGATTGCCCACTGGAACGAAATGCAAGCCGATCCAGGAAATCGTATCGGCCGTCCTCGTCAGCTTTATACGGGTTACACTCAGCGTGAGTTCAGCCCGATCCATGAGCGAGAGTGATCAGATCTAGAATCTAGGCAGAAATAACAAAAGGTTGAGCATCTCTGCTCAACCTTTTGTTTTATCAATCGTTGGAATGGTTATACCGGATTGTCGATATCAATATAGGCGACATCCAGGTTATGCTCGTCAACCAGCCACTCGCCCAGTGATTTGATTCCGTAACGTTCTGTTGCATGATGGCCAGCGCTGAAATAGTGGATACCCAGCTCTCTTGCCGTATGAACAGTGCGCTCTGAAATTTCACCCGAAATAAACGCATCCAAGCCTTTCTGTGCAGCCAGCTCAATAAAGTCTTGGCCACCGCCGGTACACCAGCCAATGGTTTTAATCTCAGCCGGCGCATTGTCACCAATATGAAGTGGCTCCCGGTGAAGGGCAATAGACAAACGGGATGCCAAATCTTCACCCGTTATAGGTTGCTCAAACTGACCAAAAATTGAGACTGATTGAGGATTACCGTCTTCCATACCACCCAGCACTTCTATTTCTAACAGTTCAGCCAACTTGGCATTATTGCCAAGCTCAGGGTGCACATCTAATGGCAAATGGTAGGCATATAAGTTGATGCCATTTTCAATCAGGGCTTTTATACGGCGAAATTTCATACCGCGAATTTCTGATGGCTCCCCTTTCCAGAAGAAACCATGGTGAACGAGGATCGCATCGGCTTGTTCTTCGACGGCACGGTCAATCAATGCCTGGCAGGCCGTCACACCTGTGATGATTTTCTTTACTTCTGGCTTGCCTTCAACCTGCAGGCCGTTTGGGCAGTAATCTTTGATCAGGTGCGGGCTCAGCAGCTGGTTTAGCACCGCTTCCAGTTTTAAATTATTCATTAGCGCTTCCTTCTTACGGTTAGCACTATTCTATACCAGGTAGCATAAATTAATATAATTCCTGCGAGCCATGCTCAGACTCTTCCAGCCAGACTGGCTTAGTGCTAGTTTTTAGCCAGTACCGATGCAAATAGCTATAGAAGCGAGAGCGGGTAGACATGGAAGTGAAAACCATCACTGGAAAAGTGATCACGCCTGCAAGTACAACAAAAGTGCGGCGCAGAATAATATACGGCAGAGGGTAAGGGGTATACATGTCGCCTCCTTGTAACTGTCTAAGGATAACTGGTCTTACCTCAAACCAATGTATGGAAATCCATTAGGCGACACTACCTAAATTCGCATGTTCTTTAGGCTTAATCATTATAAATAGAAGGGTTTTAGAACCATATGTCGTTGATTTACAATAAAACAACTATAGAGGAACATGCATTTAACACTGCACGTGCTATTTTACGCCTCCCTCCCCTGCTCGCTGGGCACCCTTTTATCGCTGACCAGGCTTGGCTTGATCACTTCCGTACCGATGCCCACCTCCCCCAAAACCTGAACTATACGGGTGGGCGTCGACTGGGTTTTTACTATCAGTGGCTCTGGCAACAACTGATCATCAACCACCCGCACTACGAACTGATCGCCGAAGAGATCCAGCTGACTGTCGACAAGCAAACTATTGGTGCCATTGATTTTCTGGTGAAAAACAATCAAAGCCAGAAAATTGAGCACTGGGAAGTTGCTATCAAGTTCTACTTGGCCTATGAGCAAAGCTGGCCAGGTCCAAATGCGCGGGATAGCCTGGATAAAAAGGCAAAACGAATGCTTACCCACCAGCTTATGTTATCCCAGCACCCCGCGTTTAAAACAACACTCCAGCCACTGTATGGCCAGCCTGATGTCAGGCGGTTAATTATGCAAGGCCGTTTATTCTATCCCGCGGATACGGATGATATGGGTTCAGGTATTCAGCTCAACCCCAATGCTGCCAAAGGGCTCTGGTGTTATTCCGCTCAAGCACAAGCGTTGAATTTACGCCGAATTGCCAAGCCGGAATGGATTGCTCCGCCGCTATTTGAATGGCTTGAGCAAGAGCCGCCGCTAGCAGAGGTTAGCAACCCGACGATGGCCGTCGCACCGGATAACCAGATCTGGTTTGTGATGCCCCAAGAGTGGCCCAACCGCTAAAGCTGCACCCGTAAATATCATCCATAAAAAAATCATAAAAAAACGCCCGGCAAAGCCGGGCGTTTCATCACAGAATATTCTGTCAGCGCGAATTACAGGCCTGCGTCAGCAAATACCTTACTCACAATTTCCTGCGCTTCTTTTTCGATAAGGGCAAGGTGCTCCTTACCTTTGAAGCTTTCACAGTAAATCTTGTAAATATCTTCAGTACCTGATGGGCGGGCTGCAAACCAGCCATTTTCAGTTGTCACTTTCAGACCACCGATTGCGGCACCGTTACCCGGAGCATGCGTCAGGCGAGCAGTAATGGCATCGCCAGCCAAAGTTTCAGCCGCAACCATTTCCGGAGACAGCTTGCTCAGTACCGCTTTCTGCTCACCGTTGGCAACAGCCTGCAGGCGGTTATACTCAGAAGCACCGTGCTTAGTAGCCAGCTCTTCATAGTACTGCTGCGGATTCTTGCCTGTAACTGCTGTGATCTCTGCCGCCAGAAGGCATAGCAAAATACCGTCTTTATCGGTAGACCACGGCGTACCATCCATGCGCAGGAATGACGCACCCGCACTTTCTTCGCCACCGAAGCCTAGCTTGCCAGAATACAGGCCATCCACAAACCACTTGAAGCCAACTGGTACTTCACATAGCTCACGGCCCAGATCGGCAACAACACGATCAATCAGTGCACTCGATACCAATGTTTTACCAACGGCAACATCCTGACCCCAGTCAGGACGGTGACGGTACAAGTAATCGATACACACAGCCAAGAAGTGGTTCGGGTTCATCAGACCTGCAGGCGTCACGATACCGTGGCGGTCATAATCAGGGTCGTTACCGAAGGCCAAATCATAGTTGTCTTTATGTGCCAGCAGGCCAGCCATCGCATACGGCGATGAACAGTCCATACGGACAACACCGTCTTTGTCGAGTGACATAAAGCGGAAAGACGGATCAATTGACTCATCCACCAACGTCAGATCTAAGCCATAATGGCTGGCGATCTGGCGCCAGTACTCGATGCCAGAGCCACCAAGTGGATCAACACCAATTTTCAGGTTCGCTTTCTGGATAGCGGCCATGTCGATAACGTTTACCAGATCATCAACATACGGTGCTACCAGCTCTTGCTCTGCTACCAGTTCGCTGGAAAATGCTTGCTGAATCGAGACGCGTTTAACATCAGCCATGCCGTTGGCAATGATTTCGTTGGCACGCTTTTCGATAGCGGATGTCAGCTCACCTTCAGCAGGGCCACCATGTACAGGGTTGTACTTAATGCCACCATCCTGAGGAGGGTTATGAGACGGAGTGATCACAATGCCGTCTGCTTTATCAGCATTTGCTTTGTTATGACACAAAATAGCATGGGAAACACCCGGTGTCGGAGTATAACCACGGCCTTCTTGAATCACCACCTTCACATTGTTAGCCACCAGCACTTCAAGGGTCGAAGTAAAAGCGGGTTCAGACAAAGCGTGAGTATCTTTGCCTAGGAACAGCGGGCCTGTTACACCATTTTCAGCACGTACTTCAGCAACCGCCTGGGCGATTGCCCAAATGTGATGCTGGTTAAACGTTCCCTTATCAGCCGTACCACGGTGACCAGAAGTACCAAAGGCAACTTGCTGCTGTGGTTCAGAAGCACTCGGCTCGATCAGAAAGTAGTTAGCCACTAACGCTGGGATGTTATGCATATCTTCTTGCTGGGCACGCTGCCCTGCACGAGGATGGATCGCCATTAACTTATCCTTGTAAAAAAAGAGGCGTAAAGCCCCTGTTAAATTTCACCGCAAACTTTATCGATGATATCAACACCGAAGTTCATCTTACCCATCAACTGCTCAACCATCTGACGTTTGCGATCAGTATTTGTATTCGTAATGACCCAGAACGGCGTCTCGGGTATAGCTTTTGGCTTGGTCGTTTTACCACTAGCAAGGAGTGTCTCTTCGCTCTCAGCAAAATAGACGCGTGTACGACCTTTGATTGCCGCAGCTTCTGCAAAGCCTTTTGGATCGATACGATAAAGCGAGGACAGGATCATCATGAATCTGCCAATGGCTTTTTCCTGGACGGCAAATTCATCAGAAATCAGCAGAGTTCGCATTTCTTTCACGCGATCCATTTTTGCTACGTTACCCGCGTCTTTACTAACCACGATGCCTTTTGGACGAACAGGCATAACAATATCTGATTGTTGTACTGTCTGATTTGGCACCATAAGCAGGCGGCGCAAGATATCCGATGCGCTTTCACCAATATGCTGGGTTTGACTGGCAATATAACGATATAGCTCTTCGTCTACCTCAATACTCTTCATCGTAGTGTTCATTATCGTTCCGTTTGAAAATCACCGTGAGATTATAACGTGATCCGAGGTTATACTCTACGGTAAAGCGTTATCAACAAGAGAAAATAGTCAGTGAATCTTCATTACCAAGTGGACGGGCAAGGTGAAGCGATCATTTTGATCCACGGCCTTTTTGGCAGTGCCGACAATCTGGGGTTGCTTGCCAGAGCATTGAAAGATAAATATAAAGTGATCAGTATTGATCTTCGAAACCATGGCCGATCCCCTCATTCAGACAGCTTTACCTACCTTGAGATGGCTACCGACGTCCTCACCGTCATCGATCAATGTGACATCGAGAGCTTTTCCCTGATTGGTCATTCTATGGGCGGAAAAGTCGCGATGGCGATGACCGAGCTGGCCGCACATAGGTTCAATCATTTGATCGTGCTCGATATGGCACCGGTACACTACCACGTTCACCGCCACCAGAATGTATTTGCCGGCCTGCAAGAAGTCTCAAAGCATACCGTCAGCAAGCGTAGTGAAGCCGAAACTTACCTGGCTCAGCATGTGCTTGAGCCGGGAGTACGACAGTTCTTGCTCAAATCATTTGCCAAAACAGACTCAGGCTACAATTGGCGTTTCAATGTCGAGGGGCTGATTGCCAACTACGATACCATCATGGGTTGGCAGGAAGTACCCGCATTCACAGGCAAGACCCTCTTCATCAAAGGCCAAGATTCTGAGTATATTTTGCCGGAACACCGTGAGTCCATTGCAAAGCAGTTCCCTTCAGCCAAGGCCCATATGGTCGCCAATACCGGGCACTGGCTGCATGCCGAAAAACCAGACACGGTAAACCGTATTATTCTGAACTTCTTACTATCAGCCTAGACCGTTAACAGGCGCCCACTGTCTGTGTTATAGTGCGCGCCTAGCTCGGCTTCAACTGCTGTAAGGAGACAGGAATGTTATATGAGCACATGGATCTGCTTGAATCGATTGGGCTGGACTTGCTGTTCGCCGCAATTTTTTTCTTTATTGGTATGGCCATTAAAGATGTTTTGAAGCAGGGCAATGTGCCGCCATTTGGGCGCAAAATCGTCTGGCTTGTCCTGTGTTTGGGCTGTGCCGGCTTTGTGACCAAAGGCCTTATCCAGCTCAGTTGGGAAGGTGCCGGCATAGGATAAATTTCATTCCTGACATCACCGGGCTTCTGACACTGTCATACTAACAAGCCTGGCGCTATATCTCAGCGCATGATTGATGTCAGAAAAGCTCAGGCTATGGACAAATGATGTTCAGTGGTACGCTTTCAAGCTTGCACAGTGATAAAATTCGCAATAATTATCACTGAAACTCAGGGTTAACACCCTGATCAGATTTAA
Organism: Photobacterium sp. HL06; assembly: GCF_059552575.1. Taxonomy (NCBI): domain Bacteria; kingdom Pseudomonadati; phylum Pseudomonadota; class Gammaproteobacteria; order Vibrionales; family Vibrionaceae; genus Photobacterium; species Photobacterium sp. HL06. The sequence goes on along the minus strand of NZ_CM183914.1, from coordinate 984,551 downwards.
GTATATCGTTATCATCAGCGATAACGGTCAACAATTAATATACGGGTAATCTCTACTATGGCGAGTGTAGGACTCTTCTTTGGTAGCGACACAGGTAACACAGAAGCTGTCGCTAAAATGATCCAAAAACAACTAGGCAAAAACCTGGTTGAAGTAAAAGATATCGCTAAAAGCAGCAAAGAAGATATCGACAATTTTGATCTGCTACTACTAGGTATCCCTACCTGGTACTACGGCGAAGCGCAGTGCGACTGGGATGACTTCTTCCCTGAACTTGAAAATATCGACTTCTCTACCAAGCTTGTTGCTATTTTCGGTTGTGGTGACCAAGAAGATTATGCCGAGTACTTCTGTGATGCAATGGGTACAGTACGTGACATCGTAGAAGGCCGCGGTGCAACTATCGTTGGCCACTTTTCTACCGAAGGCTTTGAATTCGAAGCATCAAAGGCACTGGTTGATGACAACCACTTTATTGGCCTTTGCATCGATGAAGATCGCCAACCAGAGCTGACTGACGAGCGTGTAGAAAAGTGGGTTAAGCAAATCTACGATGAGATGTGCCTGGCTGAGTTGGCAGACTAATATTACCTCTGTTACTAAAAACGCGCCTTACGGCGCGTTTTTTATTCCTAAGACAACGGGCCACCAATCGCAGGCTCTCTATTATCAAGACTCGCCATCTCCTGCTTGTCGTGAGGTTGTTGATCACGGAACTGAGGCTTTTTACGAATATACAAAACCCGCTTAACCTGGGAGACCACCTCCCCTTTATCATTCGTCACGTTGACCACAAACTCTGGAAAATACTTCTCTCCAGCCAGCGTTGCCTGCCGAATTTCCTGCACCCGTTCATCTGAGATAACAAACTCACCAGTAAGATCAGAGTCGCCCGGCTTGATGAAATTGATCTCCGCTTGTTTATCCCAGATATAGTACTCCCTACCTAAAATCCCCATTAACATAAGTGCATATACTGGATCGGTCAGCGAAAAAATACTGCCACCGTATTGCGTGCGATTGGCATTTTTATTCCACCACCTTAATTTTAAACGAATTTTAACCTGGCGGTAATCGTCGGAAATGTTCACGATCCGGATACCCGCCCCCCAAAATGGTGGCCATATATTCAGGGCAAACCTCACTATGCCCGGCCTAAAAAACTGACTCACAGTTTGCTGCCCCTCTAAACTGGTACGATGAGCATAATGTACATTTTTTTAACAAGCCTGCAAAGTAAAGAAAAGTTACATATCAGGTAGATTCATCGCTTTTTAAGGTTTATTGTTACCTTGCCGTCACTTATAATGAATAGATATGAGAAAGACTACCGCATCATGTTGTTGCGGCTAGCCAATAGGAAACCCGGATGTCAGATAATAACCAAGCACTTAAACAAGCAGGCTTAAAAGTTACGCTTCCGCGTCTTAAGATTCTGGAAGTACTGCAGCAGCCTGACTGCCAACACATTAGTGCCGAAGACTTGTATAAGAAACTCATCGACATTGGTGAAGAGATTGGTCTGGCAACGGTTTACCGCGTTTTGAACCAATTTGACGATGCAGGCATTGTTACCCGCCACCACTTTGAAGGGGGCAAGTCCGTGTTTGAGCTAGCCACCCAGCACCACCATGACCACTTGGTTTGCCTTGATTGTGGAAAAGTTATTGAGTTTTCAGATGAAATTATTGAACAGCGCCAGAAAGAGATTGCCGCAAGCTTCAATGTCCGCCTGACTAACCACAGCTTATATCTCTATGGCCACTGCATAGAAGGTAACTGCAGCGAAGACCCAACCCTGCATGACCAAAAATAAACAATTATAAGCCTTCGCTATTGTTGAATTCTCGCTTAGTCGCTCAACACTAAGCATAAAAAAAACCAGCCCTAGGCTGGTTTTTTATTGGCTTTTAAAGCCAACCCTAGGCTGGCTCTAGCTTATGGCATTAATCGCCGATTTTCGCCCAGGTATCACGCAGGCCAACCGTACGGTTAAATACCAGGCTATCTGCTGTTGAGTCTTTGCTATCAGCACAGAAGTAGCCGGTACGCTCAAACTGGAATGCTTTTTCAGCTTCAGCCGATACCAGTGCAGGCTCGACAAAACCTTGCATCACAGTCAAAGAGTCTGGGTTGATCACCGATACGAAATCATCCTCAGCACCAGGGTTAGGCACGGTGAACAGTCTATCGTACAAGCGGATCTCAGCAGGGATACCCGCCTGGGCAGAAACCCAATGGATCACACCCTTAACCTTACGGCCGTCAGCCGGGTTCTGGCCAAGCGTTTCGTTATCGTAAGTACAGAAGATAGTGGTAATGTTACCTTCTTCGTCTTTCTCGATACGTTCAGCTTTGATCACATACGCACCGCGTAATCGTACTTCTTTGCCTAATACCAGGCGCTTGTACTTCTTGTTCGCTTCTTCGCGGAAATCTTCACGCTCGATGTAAAGCTCACGGGTGAAAGGTACTTCACGAGTTCCCATCTCAGGCTTGTTCGGGTGATTAGCAACGTTCAGGATTTCAGTTTCATCATCAAAGTTTTCAATAACAACTTTGATTGGATCCAGAACCGCCATCGCACGTGGTGCATTTTCGTTCAGATCATCACGAATACAAGATTCCAGAGAGCCCATTTCGATGGTGTTGTCTTGCTTGGTAACACCAATACGCTTACAGAATTCACGAATAGAGGCCGATGTGAAGCCACGGCGGCGCAGGCCAGAAATAGTCGGCATCCGTGGGTCGTCCCAACCAGAAACCAGGTTTTCAGTAACCAGCTGGTTCAGCTTACGCTTCGACATCACGGTGTATTCAAGGTTCAGGCGGCTGAACTCGTACTGGCGAGGCTGGCAGTCAATGGTGATGTTATCCAGCACCCAATCGTACAGGCGACGGTTATCCATGAACTCCAGAGTACAGATCGAGTGGGTAATACCTTCCAGCGCATCCGAGATACAGTGAGTGAAGTCATACATTGGGTAAATGCACCACTTATCACCTGTCTGGTGGTGAGTGGCAAAACGCACACGGTAGATAACTGGATCACGCATTACCATAAATGGTGATGCCATATCGATTTTCGCGCGCAGGCACATCTTGCCTTCTTCCACTTCGCCGTTCTTCATTTTATCGAACAGCTCAAGGTTTTCTTCAACGCTACGATCGCGGTATGGGCTGTGCTTACCCGGCTCGGTCAGTGTGCCACGGTATGCACGCATTTGCTCTGGACTTAGCTCATCAACATACGCTAAGCCTTTATTAATTAATTCAATAGCAAACCCGTATAGCTTGTCGAAGTAGTTTGATGAGTAACAAATCTCACCACTCCACTCGAAGCCCAACCAGTTAACATCGTTCTTAATAGAGTCAACGTATTCGATGTCTTCTTTCTCAGGGTTTGTATCGTCGAAACGTAAGTTACATTGACCCTGATAGTCCTGAGCAATACCGAAGTTCAAACAAATTGATTTCGCATGACCGATGTGCAGGTAGCCATTCGGCTCCGGCGGAAACCGGGTATGTACGCTTGTATGTTTGCCACTTGCTAAATCCGCATCAATGATCTGGCGGATAAAGTTAGTTGGACGAGCTTCAGATTCACTCATCAATTACACCTCGTGTGCTTACAGGATTTTAGAACTCTCTATGATCCATAAATATGGGGCACGACTCAACAAATAGTATGCATTGTTTGTCGATATGTATAAAAAAACCCCGCTATCGCGGGGCAATATAAACGGATAGCCTCCAAATGAGGTACCAATAACAACATTCCACTCAGGAAACCACACGGAAGAAGGATTACCTGAATTTGAAACTACCAGGGCAGCTTCTGAATACACTTCAGGGAAAGCGTATTTAGAAACCGGCAAGCAGAGACCAATAATGATTCAAACAAAAATTAACCGGCCTCACGAGAGGCCGGTTCTTATATCGATTACTTAGAGGCTAAGTAATTAAGGTAGTTTTACAGAAGATAGGTCTTCTGACGCTGGGATTTTCTTCATTTCGCCAGCAACAATTTCAGCTAGTGGGCCAAGGATAACCTGTAGGTTATTTGAACCAAGCTTAACAACACCCATTGCACCTAACGCTTTCAGTGTCTTCTCGTTAGCCAGACTGCTGTCTTTCAGAGTAAGACGTAGACGCGTGATACATGCATCGATGTTTTCCAGGTTACCGTGGCCGCCTAGGGCTTTCAGGTACTGCTTCGCTAGTTCACCCGTTTCAGCTGAACCTGCAACACCACTCTCTTCAACATCGTCGTCTTCACGACCAGGCGTTTTCAGGTTGAACTTAAGGATAACTGTACGGAAGATTGCGTAGTACAAGCCGAAGAATACCAGACCCTGAACAACTAGCATGTACCAGTTTGTTGCCAATGGGTTACGAGTCTGCAGGAACATATCTACGAAGCCAGCAGAGAAGCCGAAGCCTGAAATCCACTGCATAGATGCTGCGATGTAGACAGAAAGACCTGTTAGCAATGCGTGCAGTACATACAGACCTGGTGCCAAGAACATGAAGGCGAATTCTAGCGGCTCGGTGACACCGGTGAAGAACGATGCGAAACCTGCAGCAATCATAATAGATGCTACTTTTTCTTTGTTCTTCGCTTTAGCTGTGTGGTACATAGCCAATGCTGCACCTGGCAGACCGAACATCATGATTGGGAAGAAACCACCCATGTAGATACCGGTAACACCTGGAGTAGCGACACCTGAATCGATTGAAGCCTGACCACCAAGGAAGTTAGGAAGGTCGTTGATACCAGCTACATCAAACCAGAATACAGAGTTCAGTGCGTGGTGCAGACCAACAGGGATAAGAAGACGGTTGAAGAACGCGTAGATACCCGCACCCAGCTCGCCTAGGCTCTGGATACCTTCACCGAAGCTCACCAGGCCACCGTATACTGCAGGCCAGATGTACATCAGTACAAAAGCAATCAGAATACCGGCAATGGACATCAGGATAGGTACCAGACGCTTGCCCGAGAAGAACGCCAGTGCCTTGTGCAGTTCAACTGTTGAGTAGCGGTTGTAGATTTCAGCAGCAACGATACCAACCAGAATACCAACAAACTGGTTATTGATTTTGCCAAATGCAGCAGGAACTGCACTTGCGTCAATACCTTGGATCTGAGCAACCGTGCCCGGAGAAAGTAGCGTAGTAACTACAAGGAAACCGACAAAACCAGACAATGCTGCTGCACCGTCCTTATCTTTAGACATACCATACGCCACACCTACAGCGAACAGTACAGACATATTATCGATAATTGCAGAGCCTGCTTTGATCAGGAAAGCCGCAAGTGCACTGTTTGCACCCCAGCCAGCCGGATCAATCCAGTAACCAACACCCATTAAAATTGCGGCGGCAGGCAGTGTGGCGACAGGCACCATCAATGCTTTACCTACTTTTTGAAAATATCCAAGAATATTCACCCTTAGTTCCCCCTATGGTTTTCTTAGATTCGTGTAGATAACTTATTTTAGCTATCCGATTAAGTCACCTGCAGTTTAAGAGAATAATTTCGCCCCGCAAATTAAAACCTCATCAATTGTGATCTTTATCACCTGATTAGTTAACAATAGAGCGATTTTGCTAGCCCGATCATAAAACTTATTTTATTATTCAAAACAAAGGCGGCAAGCCGCTAAGATTTTATTGTATTTTCTACTTGGAATGAGGTGTCACTGTGAGACTAATCCCGCTGAATAAAGCTAAAGATGTAGGTTTGTGGTCTGCGCGCTATATTGCTGATCGTATTAACAAATTTCAGCCAACAGCAGATCGTCCTTTCGTATTAGGTCTACCGACAGGTGGCACTCCACTGGCAACATACAAGCGCTTAATCGAGCTTTATGAAGCTGGAGAAGTAAGTTTCAAGCATGTTGTTACCTTCAACATGGATGAGTATATCGGTATCTCAGCCGATCACCCTGAGTCTTACCGCAGCTTCATGTACAACAATTTCTTCAAGTTCATTGATATTCAAGAAGAAAACATCAATCTCCTGAATGGTAACACTGATGATCACGATGCTGAATGTCAGCGTTATGAAGATAAAATTAAGTCTTACGGCAAAATCGACCTGTTCATGGGTGGTGTAGGCAATGATGGCCATATTGCGTTCAACGAACCAGCCTCTTCTCTCGCATCACGTACACGCATCAAGACACTGACCGAAGATACACGTATTGCCAACTCGCGTTTCTTCGACGGTGACATGAACCAGGTACCTAAATACGCGCTAACCATTGGTGTTGGTACACTTCTGGATTCTCATGAAATCATGATCCTGGTTACCGGCCACAACAAGGCTCTTGCTCTAGAAGCTGCTGTTGAAGGCTCGGTGAACCACCTATGGACAGTATCTGCCCTTCAGCTACACCCTAAATCACTGATTGTATGTGACGAGCCATCAACACAAGAGCTGAAAGTTAAGACTGTTAAGTACTTCCAAGAGCTGGAAGCTAAAAATATTAATAACCTTTAACCAAAAGGACTTGTTCATGTACGCGCTTACCAATTGCCGTATTTTTACCGGTAGCGATGTGCTGAATAACCACGCCGTCATTATTGACGGCGTGAACATTCACGCTGTTTGCCCTGTTGCCGAGCTGCCACAAAATATTAAAACCCTGGATTTGGATGGTGCCAACCTGGTGCCTGGCTTCATTGACCTGCAACTCAACGGTTGTGGCGGAGTGATGCTTAATGATGAGATCAATGCCGACACTATCCATACCATGCACCGTGCCAACCTTAAATCAGGCTGTACCAGTTTTCTGCCAACCCTGATCACGTCATCTGACGAAGATATGAAAGCCGTCATTGCTGCGGCCCGTGAGTATCATGGCAAATATCAGAATCACTCTCTCGGCCTACACCTCGAAGGCCCGTACCTGAACGTGATGAAGAAAGGGATCCACAGCGTCGACCATATCCGCCGCTCAGATGATTCCATGATCCAGACGATCTGTGACAATGCCGATATCATCGCCAAAGTAACATTGGCACCAGAGCAGAACGCCCATGAACATATCGAGCAACTTGCACATGCCGGGATTGTGGTATCTGCCGGGCACACCAATGCAACGTATGCCGAAGCGCGCAAGGGCTTTGAAGCGGGTATCAGCTTTGCCACCCACCTGTTCAATGCGATGACCCCAATTGCGGGCCGTGAACCGGGTATGGTTGGCGCTATTTACGATACGCCGGAGGTATACACAGGTGTTATTGCCGATGGATTCCACGTTGATTATGCCAATATTCGTATGGCTCACAGGATGAAAGGCGAGAAACTTGTTTTGGTCACCGATGCAACTGCACCTGCAGGAGCAGACATTGATCACTTTATTTTTGTCGGTAAGAAAGTATATTACCGAGATGGCAAGTGTGTTGATGAAAACGGCACACTTGGTGGCTCGGCACTAACGATGATTGAAGCAGTTCAAAACAGTGTCGAGCATGCAGGTATCGCCCTGGACGAAGCGGTTCGTATGGCTACTCTGTATCCTGCACGTGCTATTGGTGCGGATAAGACACTGGGTACCATCAAAAAAGGTATGGTTGCTAACCTGGCTATTTTTGATCGCGAGTACAATGTTCGGGCGACTGTTGTTAACGGTGAATACGAGCAGAACTAACTATGACAGGCGGACAAATTGGTAATGTAGATCTGGTAAAGCAGCTTAACAGTGCAGCTGTTTACAGACTCATAGACTTGCAAGGCCCTATTTCGCGTATCCAGGTTGCAGACGTAAGTCAGCTTGCTCCTGCAAGCGTTACTAAAATCACCCGCCAATTGCTTGAGCGCGGCCTAATTAAAGAGGTCGCGCAACAAGCTTCCACCGGTGGTCGACGTGCCATATCGCTGACGACAGAGTCAGCACCTTTCCATTCGATCGCGATCCGCCTTGGGCGTGATTACATTGAATTGACCCTTTTTGATCTGAGCGGCAAACACATTGCCAGCGCAGCTCATAACTTTAACTACGCCACCCAGCAAGAGCTTACCGATGGCTTGCTTGGCCATATCCGACAGTTTATCGCTGATAACCAGGGCGTAATGCGTGAACTGGTTGCTTTCGGTATCACCCTACCCGGCTTGATTGATCCTGAAAATGGCATCATCGAATACATGCCGCATATCGAGGTGGACAACTTCCCGCTATCGGAGATCATCAGCGAAAAGTTTGGTGTTTCCTGCTTTGTCGGCAACGACATCCGGGGCCTGGCACTGGCCGAGCACTATTTTGGTGCCAGCCAGGACTGCAGAGACTCGATTCTGGTCAGTGTCCATCACGGGACTGGTGCCGGGATCATCGTAAACGGCCAGGTGTTCCTTGGCTTTAACCGTAACGTCGGTGAGATTGGCCATATCCAAATTGACCCACTCGGTGATAAATGCCAATGCGGGAACTTCGGCTGCCTAGAAACGGTTGCTGCCGATCCTGCAATCATCAAGCACGTACAGGCACTGCTTGACCAAGGCTACCCAAGTAGCCTGCAGGAGCTGGAAGAGGTCACGATGCCTGCCATCTGTGAAGCAGCCAACAAAGGTGACGAACTGGCCAGCCAGGCTCTGATCAAGGTGGGGAACCAGCTCGGCAAAGCGCTGGCAATGACAATTAACCTATTCAACCCGCAAAAAATCGTGGTTGCGGGTAACATCACCCAGGCGCAAGATATCATCTTCCCAGCGATTCGCCGCTGCGTAGAAACCCAGTCATTGTCGACCTTCCATAAAGATCTGCCTATTGTTGTGTCAGAGCTGTACAGCCAGCCTACCATCGGTGCATTTTCAATGATTAAGCGTGCAATGCTCAACGGTGTATTGCTGCAGCGTTTGCTGGAAGACTAATAATACAGAGCAAATAGATACAGCGTTTCCATTTTGTAGCGATTTAATTCGTAACACATAAAAGGGGCATGTGCCGGACAGGTGCATGCCCCTTGTGGTATATTGCGCTCAAAAATTAAGGCTCAATACCACATGGATATCCGCTAACCTATAGGCTGCGTATGATGCAATTGGGCACACAATAAGAAAGGATTGGTCGTCTCAACATGGAACTCATTTTTATTATTGCCGCTTTCTTGGCTGGCTTTATCGCCTTACGGTGCAAGCTGCCTCCACTGGTTGGTTTTCTTGTCGCAGGTTTTGCCCTCAATAGCGCAGGATACCAGTCGACAGAAGTTCTCAGCGTGCTCGCTGATCTCGGTGTAACCCTGCTGCTGTTCTCGATTGGCCTCAAACTCGATGTCAAAACCCTACTCACCAAAGAGATCTGGGGCGGTGCGACCCTGCACAACTTGCTATCAACAGGCCTATTTACCCTTGCCCTGCTCGCCCTGAAGCAACTTGGCCTTGGCATGCTCAGCGATCTCGATGTCATGCAGCTCGCCCTCTTCGCTTTCGCGCTCTCTTTCTCCAGTACCGTTTTTGCAATCAAAGCCCTGCAGGAAAAAGGTGAGCTCAATGCAACCTACGGTACCTTGGCAATAGGTATACTGGTCATGCAGGATATCTTTGCTGTTATTTTCCTAACGGTATCTACCGGTAAGATCCCCGAGCTCACCGCATTGGTCTTATTCGCCTTACCGCTACTGCGCCCCTCGTTATTTAAAATCCTTGATAAAGCCGGACACGGTGAAATGCTGGTGCTCTACGGAATATTCCTCGCGCTGGTTGCAGGCGCGGGGCTGTTTGAAGCTGTTGGGATGAAAGCCGATCTTGGCGCACTTATTCTGGGTATGATGCTAGCGGCCCATCCAAAAGCCTCAGAAATGTCCAAGTCCCTGTTTAACTTAAAAGAGCTGCTGCTGGTGTGCTTCTTTCTCAACATTGGCTTATCAGAGGAGCCAACCCTCGATGGCTTCCTGATGGCTGTCTTGCTGCTGCTATTGCTGCCGATAAAAGGGATCCTGTACTACGTTATCTTTAACCTGTTCCGCTACCGGGTTCGAACCTCCCTGCTCGGTACCCTCACCCTGTTCAACTACAGTGAATTCGGCCTGATTGTTGGTGGCCTTGCTTACAGCATGGGTATGCTGCCAGGTAACTTTCTGGTTGCTATCGCCATCGCGGTATCACTTTCTTTCCTCATTGCCGCCCCACTGAATAGCATTGGCCACCGCCTTTACAAAGATGCTTCTAAATGGCTGCGAGAATTTGAACCGGAAAAACTTAATTCGAGTGATAAATTGATTGATCTGGGTGACAAGAAAATCATGATCCTGGGGATGGGCCGTATTGGCTCTGGCGCTTACGATGAACTGGTTGAACGCTATGGCGAACAAGTTATCGGTATCGAAACCCGTGAAGATTCAGTACACAGCCACCAGGCCGAAGGCCGCAATGTCATTCATGGCGATGCTACCGATCCTGATTTCTGGGCTCGTGCCATCTCTCGTCACAACACTGAGCTGATTTTGTTGGCAATGCCGCACAGCCAGGCCAACAGCTTTGCCCTAGAGCAAATTCGTGAACGCCATTATGAAGGGAAAATTGCCGCCATTGCCAAATACAATGATGACGAAGCGCTTCTCAATGAACTGGGTGTTGATGCAGCGTTCAATATCTACAATGAAGCCGGTAGTGGGTTTGCACGCCACGTTTGCGAGCACCTGTCACCCAATATAACACCACGATAAAGTACCTTCCCTCACTCATCTCCTTAACGGCAGCTTCGGCTGCCGTTCGTTTTTTCGTTCAAAAAACCAGCCAATATTGGATTTTATTCAGTAAAGTCCATTTTTATTAAATATGATTCAGCGACAAGCCTTTTCTTCAATTGAATTAAGATTATTAGTTGCATTTCATTACTGAATACGCAATTTTAACAATTAAGAACGGGAGACGTTAGCAGCAAAGCGCGAGAAACGAGCCTCTAGACTAGGATTGAGACACTCGATTCTTGCCCTACTCCCAAAAATTATGGATAGCAACAAGCAATTTGAAGTTGGAGTCAGAAGTATGTGTTCAGTATTCGGTATTTTAGACATAAAGAGTGATGCAACAGCGTTGCGCGAAACTGCGCTGGAAATGTCCAAAAAAATGCGTCATCGCGGTCCTGACTGGTCAGGTATCTATTCTTCAGACAAAGCTATTCTGGTGCATGAGCGCCTGGCTATCGTTGATCTGAATAGCGGTGAACAGCCTCTGTATAACGAAGACAAAACACATGCACTTGCTGTTAATGGCGAGATCTACAACCACAAAGAACTCCAGGCTGAGTTTGCGCCCGACTATCCTTTCCAGACTGAATCAGACTGTGAAATCATCCTGGCGCTATACAAAGAAAAAGGCCCTGAACTGCTAGATTACCTAAACGGTATTTTTGGCTTCATCCTCTATGACGAGCAGGAAGATGCTTACCTGATCGGCCGTGACCACATCGGGATTATCCCGCTTTTCCATGGCTATGATGAACACGGTAACTACTATGTAGCTTCTGAAATGAAGTCACTGGTTCCTGTTTGTAAAACGATCAGCGAGTTCCCTCCAGGCCACTTCTTGTGGAGCAAAAAAGGCGAGCCAGTTCGTTACTACAAGCGCGACTGGATGGAATTTGACACGGTTGCCGATGCAAAAACTGACAAAGTTGCACTGTCAGATGCACTAGAAAGTGCTGTGAAGCGCCAGCTCATGACTGATGTTCCATACGGCGTACTATTATCAGGCGGCCTGGATTCCTCGGTTATTTCCGCTATCACCAAAAAATTCGCGGCGCGTCGTATCGAAGATGACGAGCAATCACAAGCTTGGTGGCCAACACTACACTCATTTGCCATCGGCCTAGAAGGTGCACCCGATCTCAAAGCGGCTAAAGTAGTTGCAGACAGTATTGGCACCGTTCACCATGAACTAACCTACACGGTGCAAGAAGGCCTGGATGCCATCCGTGATGTGATTTACCACATCGAAACCTATGACGTCACCACCATTCGCGCCTCAACGCCAATGTACCTGATGTCACGTAAAATCCGTGCGATGGGGATCAAGATGGTACTTTCTGGCGAGGGGGCCGATGAAGTCTTCGGCGGCTACCTGTACTTCCACAAAGCGCCAAACGCAAAAGAATTCCATGAAGAAACAGTACGTAAGCTACTGGCTCTGAACATGTTCGACTGTGCCCGTGCCAACAAATCGATGGCGGCCTGGGGGATCGAAGCACGTGTTCCATTCCTCGACAAAGAGTTCCTGGAAGTGGCAATGCGCCTGAACCCGGAAGACAAGATGTGTGGTAACGGTAAAATGGAAAAACACATCCTTCGTGAATGTTTCGGCCACTATTTGCCAGAATCTGTTGCATGGCGTCAGAAAGAGCAGTTCTCTGATGGTGTCGGCTACAGCTGGATTGATTCTCTAAGGGAAGTTGCCGAAGCCAAGGTCACCGAGCAGCAACTTGAAACCGCGAAATTCCGCTTCCCGTACAACACGCCAACGACCAAAGAAGGCTATATGTACCGTGAGATCTTCGAAGAGCTGTTCCCGCTTGAAGATGCCGCAAAATGTGTACCGGGCGGCCCGTCTATCGCCTGTTCAAGTGCCAAAGCAATTGAGTGGGATGAAAGCTTCAAGAACAGTGCCGACCCATCTGGCCGTGCTGTAGCTGCGGTTCACAACGAAGCGTATGAGCAAAAAGCGTGAAGCGTGAAGCGTGAAGCGTGAAGCGTGAAGCGTGAAGCGTGAAGCGTGAAGCGTGAAGCGTGAAGCGTGAAGCGTGAAGCGTGAAGCGTGAAGCGTGAAGCGTGAAGCGTGAAGCGTGAAGCGTGAAGCGTGAAGCGTGAAGCGTGAAGCGTGAAGCGTGAAGCGTGAAGCGTGAAGCGTGAAGCGTGAAGCGTCGCAAATGATAAATGCAAAAAGCGAGAGTCAATAAAAACTCTCGCTTTTTCTCGCTTCACGGAGCGAAGCGTAACCCGCAGTCTAGCTTCCAAGGCGAAGCCTTCCCCCCGCTTCCCGAAGCGCAGCGCCCTCGCCTCTTGCACGAAGTGCAAATATGTTTCCTCGAACAAAGTGAGATATAAAAAAACCGCCTTTCGGCGGTTTCTCTATAACAGATTCATTTAATCGCTATTTTCAACGCCAGTTCGTTCTAGAGCAAAGAGAAAGCGCGGAGCTTATAAACATAAGTGAGCACTTTCGATACTGCTATCGGGCGAACTGGCAAAGAAAACTGGGATTAACGTTCCCAGTATGCTTCTTCCAAGCTATCTTCGCGCTCTGGCAAGCCGCGAGACAGGCGTGGAGAGTGCTGTGCCAGTACTTCATAGCTCACACGGTTTGAGTACAGGCAAACTTGCGAGAACGACGAGTAAGTCAGGAAGTTATGCTGGTGCTTGCTTGACTTCGGCACGTTCTCTTTGTGGTAGCGGTTGGCTGACATATCATGCAGTAGTGCAGACAGTGCGCCGTCACCCGCACCATTGGTATTTTTAATACGCTCAGGGCCACCCATGTAAGGGGCAATGTGAGAATACACCTTCAGTGGGTTCTCACACTGATTTTTCAGCATCGGGCGGCTGAATTCATAGCGGTTGAACTCTGGAATATCACCCGGCAGCAGCGGCAAGCTTGTTTCACGCTTCGCGTCGTCTTCTGTGTAACCTGCCGTGTACAGACCGACAGGGCCTGCAGTGCAAAGCACCAGGTCAACCCATTCTAGGGTTTTCTCAGAAGCAACTAGCGGATCGGCTTCGCCGGTCAGGGCTTCGGCTTCATCTTCGTTCATCGCAACAACCGTCACATGATCGCGCAAGAAATCACGCCACCACTGAGGATCGTCCTCAATCACGAATTTTGTACCCAATGTCAGTACTACTGGCACATCATGCTTTTTCGCATATTCAATCGCGCGCATCGTTGCTTCCGGCATCGGATCGCCTTCTTTGCAACGAACCAAGTAGGCAGTCAGTACCAACGCTGAAGCATTCTCAAATACCGCTTCAGGGATGCTGCTCGGATCCAACTGGTTCATACGACCTTCATTGATGGCAAACGTACGCTCGCCTTCTTTCGAAATCAGTGCGAAACAACGACCAATAGGGCCATGTACTGGCTGAAGGTGGTTCATATCCATACGGCTAGAAGTATTGCAAAGATAACGGTAGGCATAGCTACCAATTTCGATATCTTTACTCATGACGCCTAGCAGAACCGATTTATCATCGGCCAATACGGAATAGTTGTGCAGGGTGTTGCCAATCGTACCACCAGCAAACTCGTGGCTGATCAGGTCATTTTCTTTCAGCTCTTGATACAGCGCTTCCGCTTTTTCATCAGTAATAACCAGTGAGTGGCCTTTACTTAGCTCATAGCGTTCCAGGAACTCATCATCAACACATGCTTCAATATCCACCAGAGTCTGGTCTATACCCACAACATGGGTACGCGTTAGACGCTTTTCTTGTTTAGCTTGACTCAGAAGGGGATCGCGCGCATGTACGGGAAAGTAATGCTTTGATTTTCGTTGGCCTGGAAATTTCATGTCAATGAGCTGTCTGTTGAGAAATTTTTGCGAATTCTATCACAGAATATAGAACATAAAAGAAAAAGCTCTCACAGTTTTTGAGAGCTTTAACTATTAAATAGGAAAGTTTTGGGTACACCTTTACAGGGCTTTACCAGCCTTGGCTATGCTGCCTGACAAGCTGTGCCATCATCGAAATATGCGCCGGGTTGTCATTGAGGCATGGGATCAGGTTAAACTCCCTCCCTCCCGCCTCGATGAAGGTTTCCTTGCACTGTTCGGCGATCTCTTCCAGCGTTTCAAGGCAATCAACGGAGAAAGCCGGGCACATTACATCCAGTCGCTTCACTCCTTTTTGAGCCAACTCCGAGATGGTTTGCTCAGTATAAGGTTTTAACCACTCTTCCCGGCCAAAGATTGACTGGTAGCTCATGCTCATCTGCTCGCGTGGCATGTCCAGTTTTTCAGCTAGCAATGCCGTCGTGCCGTTACAATGCTGTGGGTACGGATCGCCATTATCTGCATAGCGTTTAGGAATGCCATGGTACGAACACAATAGGTAATCCGGCTTACCGTGCGAATCCCAAAAATCAGTGACTGACTCCGCCAGCGCCGCAATATAGTCCGGGTGGTCAAAATAGTGATTCACAAAACGCAATTCAGGGATCTCTGCCTGCGGCTTAAGTACCTTCGCCACTTTGTCGAAAACAGCTGCCGTTGTGGTTCGTGAATATTGCGGATAAAGCGGCAGTACCAGCACTTTGTCACAGCCTTGCTGTTTCAGGCTATCAAGCCCTGACAGAATATCGGGGGAGCCATAAGTCATACCCAGTTCAACAGGTACATTGAGGGTATCAGCCAGTTGCTGTTGCTGGCGACGGGAGTACACCATCAGTGGCGACCCCTCTTCCATCCAGACCGACTGGTACAACTTGGCCACTTTAGGAGATCGGACAGGCAAGATCACACCATGGAGAATGGGACACCATAGCCAGCGAGTCATATCGACCACTCGCTGATCATGCAAAAACTCGGATAAAAAACGTTTTACTGCGGCAGGCGAGGCTTCATCTGGGGTCCCGAGGTTAACCAGTAATACGCCATATTTATTATTTTTTTCGCTCATACTTTCCTTCGCGTTTTTTGTAGTGCGCTGACGGGTCAACTTTATCAGCTTTCAAAAAACATGCATATAAAAAACGGGTTAGCTCGAAAGCTAACCCGTCTGTTATGTTCTTTGCGGTACTAAGCTGCGATTAAGCCAGTGCTTTTTCCAGCTCTGCACTTACTGCCGCAACAGGCTGAGTACCATCAAATTTCAGGTACTTAGTGTTACCGGCTTCGGCTTCTTTACCGTAGTAAGCAATCAGTGGTGCTGTTTGCTCATGGTAAACGCCTAGACGTGCACGTACTGTTTCTTCTTTGTCGTCATCACGAACAACAAGATCTTCACCCGTTACGTCATCTTTACCTTCAACCTTTGGTGGGTTGTAAACTGCGTGGTAAGTACGACCAGAAGCTAGGTGAGCACGACGGCCCGCCATACGCTCAACGATAACATCGTCAGCAACGTCAAATTCAATGACATAATCAACGGCTACACCAACTTCTTTCAGGCCGTCAGCCTGAGGAATTGTGCGAGGGAAGCCATCTAGTAGGAAGCCTTTTGCACAATCGTCTTCAGCAATACGCTCTTTAACCAGACCTAGGATGATATCGTCAGACACCAACTGTCCAGCGTCAATTACTGATTTCGCTTGTTTACCTAGCTCAGTACCAGCTTTGATCGCCGCACGTAGCATGTCACCCGTTGAAATTTGAGGAATACCAAATTTCTCCATGATGAATTGTGCCTGAGTACCTTTACCTGCACCTGGAGCGCCCAGAAGAATGATGCGCATCTTGATCCCCTTTATATAAAATGGAGTTTTGCAAAAAAAAAGAAAAATACACTGATTAGCCCATAGTCGCAAGCCCGGTGCTGCGACCGGGCCTGGATTACATACGTTATCAGAATACTATTTGAAGCTGACAATAGAATCGATTAGACCTTAGTCAAACCGATTCTTATATGCAGATTTATGCAAGCAACTTGTTGACAGCTGCCAGGAACTGAGATGGGTCTTCCATCGAACCACGTTCTGCCAGCATCGCCTGACCTAGCAGCATTTCAACCCAGCGGCCGAAGGCTTCTTCATCAGGCTCATCTGCCATCTTGTTAACCAACGCATGATCCGGGTTAAGCTCAAGAATATATTTCACTTCTGGCGCATCATGACCGGCAGCAGCCAGCAATTTGGCCATTTGCGTGCCCATCTCATTCTCGTCAGTGACAACAACTGCAGGTGTGTCCTGTAGCTTGAATGTTGTACGTACATCTTTCACGCGATCGCCAAGATAGGTTTTTGTTCGCTCAACCACAGACTTGAACGCTTCTTCCGTTTCCTTGTGCTTCTCTTTCTCTTCCTCGTTTTCAAACTTGGACAGATCCAGATCCGCTTTGGTGATCGCCTGGAATTGCTTACCGTCAAACTCTGGCAGGTGGCCCATCAGCCACTCGTCGATACGGTCGTGCATCAAAATAACTTCCAGGCCTTTAGCGCGGAACTGCTCAAGGTGCGGGCTGTTCTTCGCGGCGCTGAAGCTATCAGCAGTCAGGAAGTAAATCTTATCCTGGCCTTCTTTCATACGCTCAACATAATCTGCCAGCGACACCGTCTGCTCAACTGTCTCGTTGTGTGTCGAGCTAAAGCGCAGTAGGTTAGCGACTTTCTCACGGTTGGCAAAATCTTCGGCCGGCCCTTCTTTTAGCACCTGGCCAAATTCGTTCCACAATGTCTGGAATTTATCAGCATCGTTCTTCGCCAAGCGCTCCATCATCGTCAGCGCACGTTTGGTACATGCCTTACGCAGTGCCTGGGTCACCTTGTTGTCCTGCAGGATCTCACGCGATACGTTCAATGGCAGATCATTGGAATCAATCAGGCCACGCATGAAACGCAGGTAAGAAGGCATAAACTGCTGGGCATCGTCCATAATAAAGACACGCTGAACATACAGTTTCAGGCCATGCTTGCTATCACGGTTATTCATATCCCACGGTGCTTTAGACGGGATATAAAGCAGGCTAGTATAGTCCTGATTACCTTCGACGCGGTTATGGCTCCATGCCAGCGGCTCGGCGAAATCATGCGAGACGTGGTTATAGAATTCTTTATATTCTTCGTCAGTGATCTCGGATTTATTACGCGTCCAAAGTGCCTGGGCCTTGTTGACCTGCTCCCACTTAGTACCGGTTTCCTTGCCTTCCTCGTCACGCTCTACGGTCTGGATATGGACTGGAATACCGATATGATCCGAGTACTTGCCAATAATGTCACGCAGGCGATGCTCGCTCAGGAACTCTTTTTCATCCTCACGCAAGTGCAGGATAATTTCGGTACCACGGCTCGCCTTTTCAATATCTTCTACCGAATAATCGCCTTCACCACCAGAGTGCCAACGTACCGCCTGATCCGCTGCGACACCTGCCGCACGGGTATTTACCGTAACCGAATCTGCCACGATAAACGAAGAATAGAAACCAACACCAAACTGGCCGATCAGCTGTGAGTCTTTTGACTGATCTTCACTTAGCTTGGCAAAAAAATCTTTGGTGCCTGATTTTGCAATCGTCCCCAGATGCTCAATCACATCGTCACGGGTCATACCGATACCATTATCATGAATGGTCAGAGTGCCGGCATCTGCATTAAATGACAGTTTTACGCCCAGTTCAGCATCATTCTCATATAAATCAGGCTGTGACAGCGCGCGAAAGCGTAGCTTATCGGCCGCATCAGAGGCATTAGAAATCAACTCACGCAAAAAAATCTCTTTGTTTGAATACAGTGAGTGGATCATCAGATGTAACAGTTGCTTCACTTCCGATTGGAAGCCACGTGTTTCCTTATTTTTATGGGTATTTTGCTCGCTCATTTCAACTCCGTAACTCGTAGTATTACGTAATTCACAACAATTCATTATATAGATATGGTCAAACTACGGGTTTTCAACCTAAAATGGCGCTTTTATATGCTTTAGATATTTTCAGCCTATTATTTTTATAATTTTATATTCAGACATGATTCAGGCTAATCATGCTATATAAACAGCTCAACTGTACCATTGGTGCTAAAAATGAATAAAACATCAAATAAATATTTGATTGGCCAAAGATTCCTCTTTGACCCATACGACAATAGCTTGATCGACCAAACGGAAAACGATGAGCTCACACGCCTTGGTAGTAATGAAAGCCGAGCACTGAGCCTGCTAATTGAAGAGCCTGGTGCCATCATCACCCGAACCCGCCTGCACGATTATGTATGGCGCGAGCAAGGTTTTGAGGTTGATGACTCTAGCCTGACTCAAGCTATCTCAACGCTGCGAAAAGCACTGAAAGACTCGACAAAGTCGCCAGAATTTATCAAAACAGTGCCAAAACGCGGTTACCAAATGATTGCTGCCGTCGATGAGTTTGCCGAAAAGCCAGCGGTTGCCACTGAGCCGATGAGCAATGCCGACCTTGTCACTGTGATGCCAGAGCCCAACAGTACTGAGAAGCAACTAAAATCGCATACTTCCAGCGCCAGCTCATTCAAAGCAGAAAGCAAACCTGAAGTCAGTGACAAAAAATCAAAAAAGCCTCTATTCAGCCTGCTGGCTATTGTGGTTGCCTGCCTCTTGCCTGTGCTGGTTAATTTGAGTTTCCCTCCTAAATCGGAGGCGTTTAAACACCTATTGACCGTTGGTGGTGTTCAGGTGCTAACGCCTAAAAACCATCCCGATATTTTGCAATGGAACCCGATGATTTCTAGCTGCGTGGAAACCTACCTTGAGTACCATCAGGGTGACGCGCGCCCGCTGGAAGTGATTGCGACAGGCGGCCAGAACAACCAGCTATGGCTGAACTATATTCACGGAACCTCAATGCCGGGTGAAAACGTCACTCTACGTTTGCTAACTAGCCAAGAGGATAATACCAAGCTATGCCAGTAAAAAATAAACCAGGCCATATGCCTCAGTTGCTTAAGCGGTACTGGGCATTTATTATTTTGGCACTGTCTGCCATTTTTAGTACTTGGCTCTATTTCTCTAGTGACTACAAGCAAGAGCAATTGCTGATGTCCCGTGAGTGGCAGTCAACGTCGGTCAGCCGCATTGAACCGATGCAGCTGGATGAGTTAGGCATGCTACGCCGTGTAGAGCAAAGCAGCCATGTGGTCTACCTGCCCAACCAAACCTATTCGCGCATTACCTTGTTAAAGCTATTTAGCGAAAGTGAACAACCACTTACCCTGCATATCTCCGAGTCAGGCAAGTGGGATATCAGCGGTGGCTACCTGCTCACCGAACCACTGGAGTTCAAGGACATTACCTCAGGCCAAAACGAAGACTTCCAGAAGCGTCACCTGACGATTGTGAAGCAGGTGTTCCGCATGGATGCCCAGCAAAGCCGTCGTATTGATATTATTAATGAAAAGTCACTGCTGCTTACTAGCCTGACATACGGGTCGAATATTCTTTATTCGTTATAAAAACCGAGGCGGGGCGCTTCGCTACGAGTGCACTTCGTTTCGGGAAGCGGGATAATAAAAATAGCGAGAGCCTACATGGGCTCTCGCTTTAGCTCTTTCTAGGAACTAAGAACTAGGATCTCGTCCCTGCTCTTCCCCCCAAAACGATGAACGTTCCTATCTACTGAATGGTTTAGAAGTACACTCGCATACCAAGGGTAAATGCACTGTCATCGCTACCTGCGAGCTCATCATCAAAGCTCTGGTCAGCGTATTCGGCGTAAGATACGACACTGTCATTTAGCCAGTAGTCCGCACCGATAGTGTACTGGTTTAATTTATCGTTTTGGGTATCGTAGTCTACATAGTCATAGACACCGTAGAGACCGACACCGACAGGCAAGTCATAGCGGGCCATCGCACCGATACCGGTTTGTTCATCTCCCGCAAAATCATAGTCAGAGTACATTGCCGCTACTGATAGCCCCTGGATCTGGTATGTTGCGTTCAGCGTCCAGGATGTATCGGTATCTTCGTTATGGATGCTCTTCTCTGTACGCTCAGAGCGGGTGTACGTACCCGATAGGCCCAGGCCGAAATCAGATTCCCAAGCCACACCTGCAGCGTATGCCTGATCGATTTCAACTTCGCCAATGGTCGGTTCGTCATCAAATTCCTGGCCAGTATGGTACTGCGCCATCACTGTCAGGCCGTTAACATCCGTTTTGTACTGAATACCGTTGGTCAGGCGATCTGTCGCTGACCAGTCATTCTTGATATTGGCAGTACCACCATATTCCCAAGTGATGTCGTACTGGCCTGCCAGGCTATCCTGAACGGCTGACATACGGCCCATGCGGAACTCACCAAAGTCGCCCCCAATCGCAACCGAGCCAAACTTCAGGAAGCTGTCATCGTCATTGCCATCACCGTCTTCAGGAATGATGTTCATTTCAGTCAGTACATCACCATTCACGTACATGTTGTTATCCAGAAAATATGTCACACCTAAGCCAAGCTCAGTACCTTCACCGGTAAAAGTGCTATCCGCACCCATATGGCCATTGTCAGTCGTTTCATAACGAGCACGCAGGTTACCGTAGGCACTTACTGAAAGCTCATCTGACTTATAGACTTCTGCTGCCATTGCTGATGCGCTGGCAACAATTGAACCAATAACTGCTACTACTGTCTTTTTCATCTTCAACTCCTGATGACCTGCATACGCCTTGTTGGTATGTCAGGTAATGGTATTTTTTTATTCATTGCCTTAATTAGAAGAGCTGCCCTAAAACCACTTACCAATGTAATAAAAGGTTGCTCAAATAACGTCCCTGGCATTTCTGCTCTGTCCGAGATGGCAATATTAAATACCGAATAACAATGAGTTATGAAGAAAAACAGCCTTAAATGTTATTTATATAGTTATTGTTAGAAAATAACCTGAGGTAAAAACTAAAAGCGACTGCAAATAACTAAAATAGCCAAAAGAAAGCAGTTAAAAGAATGAATCTAAAGGACTTTAATTATTAAAGACAAAAAAAATACCAACGTTCAGGGAAACCTGTCGGTTGGCATTTTATCAAACTTAATTGATATAAAATCAGTATCTTATTTTAGTAGAGCTTATGCCGTCCGGCAATTGAGTGAGACAGGGTCGTCCCATCAACCAACTCCAGCTCTCCGCCTACCGGAACACCATGGGCAATACGGGTAGCGGGGATCTCATACTCACTACACAGCTCGGCAATATAATGGGCCGTCGCCTCCCCTTCTACCGTCGGGTTGGTCGCCAAAATAAGCTCGGCAATCTGTTCGTTCTGCAAACGAAACTCCAGGACATCCAAGCCGATATCTGACGGCCCAATACCATCAAGCGGTGACAGGTGGCCCATCAACACAAAATAGCGCCCGGAAAACTGACCGGTAGATTCAACCGCGACAATATCTGCCGGGCTTTCTACCACGCAGATTTGACCGTTTTCCTGACGGCGAGGATTGGCGCAGATCGCGCAGATCTCCTCTTCCGTAAAGGTACGGCAGCTTTGGCAGTGACCAATTTCCGTCATCGCCTTGCTGAGGGCATCTGCTAGCTGCAGGCCGCCCTGGCGATTACGCTGCAACAAACTGAAGGCCATACGCTGTGCTGACTTGGGGCCAACCCCAGGCAGACAACGTAAGGCCTCCATTAGTTGTTCCAGTAATTGACTGGTACGCATTGATTAGAATGGCATCTTAAAGCCAGCAGGTAGGTTCATACCACCTGTTACGCCAGCCATTTTTTCTTTCTGCGCTTCTTCAATACGACGTGCTGCATCATTAAATGCGGCTGCAATCAGATCTTCCAACATGTCTTTGTCGTCTTCCATCAGGCTGTCATCCAGCTCAACGCGACGTACACTGTGGCTACCAGTCAGAGTCACTTTCACCAGGCCAGCACCAGACTCGCCAGTTACTTCCATGTTTGCGATTTCTTCTTGCATCTTTTGCATGCGCTCTTGCATCTGCTGCGCCTGCTTCATCATGTTGCCCATACCGCCTTTACCAAACATATACTCTCTCTCTATTGGTCTGGTTGAAATTCATTTTGCTTTACAGTAATGCTAAATCACAGCATTACAATGGCCTAACACTCTCTTCATCAAGTACAGCAGCAAAACGCTGGCAGATAAAGGTCACATTAGGATCACTATTTAAGCTTTGTTTTGCTTGATTAAGCTTCTGTTGATAAAGCCCTTCTCGCCACTCTAAGGGGGATCGGCCTTTATCACTCAGCTCAATCGATAATTCGACGTCCATTCCAAGCAATTCGCTGATTGCTTGTGCCAGCTGCTCTCTGGCTTTCGGGTTATCTAAGTGACTCTGAGACTGGCGTAAGAACAAAGTTACTTGATGATTGTTTTGTTCAAACGCTGAATTTAATGCTAATTGTTGGACCATTCGCCCTACATTTAGCTTAGTCACTAAATCTGACCAACTATCCTGATTTGCCGCTTCTTTGACAAGCAATTTCGCCATCTCTGGCGTTTTTTCATGCTCTAGGGCCCGCTTCAGCGTACCCGGTGCTACTTCCTGCTTAACATCTTCAGAGTCAGGCTGAATCATCATCGGCTTCCACCGGTATTCATCATCCGACTTGTTTTCCTGCATCGCAGAGGTTCCCGGCGCTGGCATCGCAGAGGCTCCGGAAACCGAAGCTGGCTGACCCTTATGCTTGGTAGCAATTCGGTCTAGCACATTGGTTGCGACTTTTTTAGCTGGCGCCGATTCAGTCTTTTTTGCAGTGGGATGCTCCTCGTGGCCGCGCTTGCCCTGGCTACGCAGCTTATTCCTTGCGGCCAGCAGGCCTGAGGCAGCTGATGCCGGCTGAGAATGTGCCATTGGCTGAGCAGCTGGCTGAGCCGTCGGTACCGCTTGCTGCGGCGGCTGAGACGACGCGCCATAGCCTTGAGGAACCTGCTCAGGCATAGGTGCAGGAGCTGAAGGCTGACTGCTACTTTGTGGATGGTTACTTTGTGAATAGCTATCCTGAGGGTGTTGGGGTGGCTGTGCATGCTGCATCGGCTGTGATACGGCTTGTGGCAACTGCTGCGTCGGCGCAACAGGTTGAGCGGGGGCATGCTGCTGCCCACCGTTCATCTGAGCTTTGAGTGCCTGCACACGCTGCATGCCTTGCTGACCTTGCTGCGGTCGATGTTGCGGTTGGGCCGCAGGCTCTGTTGCCGGAACATTAATTGCCTGAGGAGTGATCCCCTGGCCGGATACAGGTCGAAACGCCAGCATCCTCAGCAACACCATTTCCAGCCCTGTACGGCCATCTGGCGCATAGGTTAAATCCTGGCGACCTTGAAGCGCGATTTGATAGCAAAGCTGTACTTCCTGCGGCGACACTAACTGACTCAACGCGGTAATTCGCTCCGCATCGGGCGCGGCCTCATCCAAAGAGGCTGGCAATGCCTGATACATAGCAACACGGTGCAGCTGAGCGGCTAGCTCTCGCAATAGGCTATCCCACTCGACACCGACGCCCGCCAGCTCTTCTAGGCAGGCCATCGCTGGTTGCGCTTCGCCTTGAGCCATCGATTCCAACAAATACAGCGCCTGCTCGGTATTCAACGTACCTAACATAGCTGAAACAGAATCAGCCTGAACCTGGCCATTACCCAGCGCTATCGCCTGATCTGTAAGGCTCAGCGCATCACGCATACTGCCTTCAGCTGCACGTGCCAACAAGCTCAGCGCCCTTGGCTCATGGTCAACGTTCTCCTGAGTCAGCACATTCTCCAACTGAGACTGGATCTGGGTATGATCAAGGTGCTTCAGGTGGAACTGTAAGCAGCGCGATAAAATCGTAACCGGCAGCTTTTGAGGATCCGTTGTGGCCAGAATAAACTTGACGTATTCCGGTGGCTCTTCAAGTGTCTTCAGTAAGGCATTGAAACTATGACGAGACAGCATATGCACTTCGTCAATCAGATAGACCTTATAACGGCCACGGGCAGGCTTGTACTGAACGTTATCAAGCAGCTCACGGGTATCTTCTACTTTTGTCCGTGATGCCGCATCGATCTCAAGCAAATCGACGAAGCGACCTTCATCTATCTCGCGGCAGGTCTCGCACTGGCCGCATGGGGTTGCCGTCACACCCTGCTCACAGTTCAACCCTTTGGCAAAAATACGGGCGATGGTTGTTTTACCCACCCCTCGGGTGCCGCTGAACAGATAGGCGTGATGAAGACGATTATGCGCAAGCGCATTGGCCAATGCCGTCAATACATGGGACTGGCCGACAACATCCTCAAATTGATGTGGTCGCCATTTCCGTGCCAGAACCTGATAACTCATGTTAACTAACCTTACAGAATCAAGAACTCAATGCTAGCACAGGGAGGATTTTTGAGCGAGAGGGCGCCACAGCGAGCGCCCAATGATTAGCCAGATAGAGACCAGCTAAGAAAATTAATGGCCGTCGAAGTCGCAAATACTGTAAACATTGAGGCCAATGTCTTTCAGGCGCTCTTCACCACCCAGCTCTGGCAGGTTGATCACGAATGCGGCATCTTCAACAACACCGCCAAGGCGACGAACCAGTTTCGTGGTAGCTTCAATAGTGCCGCCGGTTGCCAGCAAATCATCAACCAGAAGCACCTTGTCACCCTCGACAATCGCATCGACATGGATCTCTAGGGTATCTTGACCGTATTCAAGCTCATAGCTTTCACCGATCACTTCACGGGGCAGTTTGCCAGGCTTACGAACAGGGACAAAACCGACACCCAGCTCCAGCGCTAATGGTGCACCAAACAAAAAGCCGCGTGCTTCGGTACCGATCACTTTGGTAATACCTTTGTCTTGGTATTGCTCGATCAAAACTTGCATGGTTGCACTATATGCCAATGGGTTTTCCATCAGGCTAGTAATATCGCGGAACAAAATACCAGGCTTCGGGTAGTCCGGGATAGATTTAATGCTGCTCTTGATCAAAGCTAGTTTTTCTTGAGTCATAATCGTTTTCCGTGCACCATTTTACGCAAGTGCTGTAGAGCTAAATAAAAAGCCTGCTGCGGTAATAGACCTCAACAGCAGGCAAATAAATTCCGCTGCAAATAGTATTGATTTTCGCCGTCTGGAGCAACTAATACCAAGGGATCTTTGTCATGAATCAAAAGATACCGTTTGCCTCAAGCAGTGATCAGTTAACCATAACTTATTTATAGCTTATCGGCGTGTCAGGCAGCTTGGGATTATCAACCACGGGCAAGCGGTTAAACCACACCAGCAACAGGGTTGCCATCGCAATCAGCATCGCTTTATGCCACAGCAAAGGCACCAGGAAGATAGAGAGCAGGAAGCTGGCCACAATAGTGATATTGGCTCGGCGCTTGACGGTGTAAGAGACAGCCCCGTTCTCATGCCAGTTCTGCAAAATAGGGCCAAAGTGCGGGTGCTGATGTAGCCAGCGGCTGAGGCGGGGGGAACCACGCATAAAACAGGCGCTGGCTAGCAACAAGAAAGGGGTAGTCGGTAGCAGAGGCAAAAATATGCCTAGGATACCTAAGGCAACACACAGCCAGCCGAAGCTTAACAGTAAGGCTCGCTTGATGAAGTTTTTCACATTCCCTTCCTTACTGGTCGGGACAAGGTACTAGCCTGAGTTACAATATAGCGACTACAGGCCCAGTATCCCAAACCAGGTTAAACTTGCCGGTAACGTTGGTAGTGCCAATGCAATCAGAAAACCAACAAAATACTTAAAATTATACGGGTCTTTAAAACCGTGATCCATGGTACGCTTCCTTTATAGGGTGTTTTATTCGACTGACTTGCTTGTTGCCCGCAGCTTCTTTGGCCGCGGATCGTGAGCGAGTGCTACTATATCGGATCAGGAAAGCGACAAAAACCGATGAAAATTACGGTTATTCCGCCTATTACTCTATAAAGGTTTGATTCAAATCACAATCAAACAATCAAACCGTCTTAGACTAAATTTATCACTTATAAACATAATACAGAGATATGACAACGTCAGAACGCACCTACCAACAACTTAAAGGCCACTTGGAGCAGGAACATGGCACACTGGCCAAAGAGCTCAAGCATGAAATGCTGCTCAACACCCTTGTTCCATCGGCTACCGCGATTGAAAATGCCGACCTCAATGATCTGATCATGATGGCAAAATCATCGTTCATTCCGAACTTATTCGATTTGGCGATGAGAATGGAAAAAGTCGATGCCGCTGTCTGCTCAATCAAGCTGGGCATGTACGGATTGTGTGTGGATTGCGAAGATGAAATTGATATCGATGAGCTGCAAGCGGATCCTGCCCAGCCACGATGCCACTCGTGCCGGGTCCACAGCCGCTATCACCATGACTAGGTTATTAATAGAAGCGGGACAAAGCATTACTGTAGTTCATGACTAAAGTTTATCGTCCCGCCATAATCCAGATAGCTAGTTCCGGATAGTCATCAATCATTGTGCGTCTTGGGCTTTTGACCACTGCTTGAAAGCCGCTTTTTGTTCGGCATTTGCCTTGCTGTACCAGAGTTTCAGCTGCGCCAATGCATCACCGGAAATTGTCACCTCACCCTGTTCGGTAACTTCAACCGCTGCCTGTTTAAGGTCAACAGCATAGCCTTGCTCGAAAGTGATCCCCTGCTGGCGGTTATAGTCTGCTACCAAGGCTTCCATATCCTTAAATGCTCCCATCCCTTTACCGTGCAACTCAACATAAGACAGTGCTTGAGTTGAGCCGTCACTAAGCTCGAGCTGCCACTGCGCCCCACGGGCAAAATGGGCTTTGGCCTGGGACAGGCTTGCCAGGCGAGGCAATGTAATCGTGGCATCATCATCAGGCACATCCATCTCAAACAGGTAGGGACGAGTGGTATACATCGTCTTTTTAGACCCATTTTTCAGCTCACCATCAAAACGCAACACTATCTGGTGCCTACCCGGCTGCAGCTCAACCGTTTCTGTTGGTGACCAAAAAGATGACTGGACTTTTTTGCCATCAACAACAAGCAGCTCAATGTTTTTACCGCTTGAGAGAGTGGCAGCCTGAAGGCCGCTCGAAAGCAATACTAGTGATAAACCAACTAACTTTTTCATTTCATTCCTTGTATTGGCAACAACATATATGACAACAACAAGATAGCAAAAAGCCGCCCAAAATAGGCGGCTTTTTCAAGAAGACTTCTTAGATTAAACCAATCTTAGAATGTTACTTCCATACCAGCTAGGTAACCGAACTCTGAATCGTCAGCATCAGTAGAACCGATTTCACCGTATACTTTCACGTTAGAGTGAAGCTGCTGAGTAACGTTCACGTAGAAAGAGCCTACATCGTCTGAAGAAGAAGCAGCACCAGTTGGTTTCTCTTCAACGTCCCAGTATGTGTAACCCGCAGCAAACGTAGTTTTGTCCATAGTGTAAGAACCTGCTAGCGCAATGTTAGTACCTTCTACTTTACCTTTGTTTGCTGCGCCTGCATCTTCATACTCAAGCTGGCCGTAAGATGCTGCGAATGCATATGCGCCCATGATGTATTCACCCTCAAGGTTGAAGCCATCGATATCAATCGTATCACCAGCAACAAACAGATCGAACTTATCAGAGCTGATGTCAGAGCCAGAGTATAGGTATACACGTGCATCGAAGTCACCGAAACGCGCACCTAGACGGCCGTCGATAACCTGAGCTTCGTCTTCAGCTTGTTGTGTTTCAGTTAGTAGCGCAGAAACACCAGCGTAGAACTGACCGTTGTCGAACACGTACTTAACAGTCTGGTCACCGTCAGCCTGAACGAAGTCAATACCGTCGCCGCCTAGCTCGATATCTTTACCGATGCCAGAATCATCTGCGATTAGGTATTGGCGACCGAAAGTGAACGTACCGAAATCACCCTGGAAACCAACCCATAGCTCATCGTTCTGAACGTTACCATCTTCGAAGAAGTAGGCAACAGTTGCAACAGCGTTCAGGCTGCTAGAAACTGGAACCGTAGTGCTAAACGCTAGGTCACCATCGTCCAAACGTAATGCTGCATCGCTGTCAGCTGCGTAACCCTGGAAGTACTGAACTTCAGCTGCGCCTGCAACGTCAACAAGTACGCCTTCAGAGTCATATAGGTTAACGCCTGCTTGCGCTGAACCTGCTGCTAGTACTGCTAGTGCTAGAAGTGTCTTTTTCATGATATCCACTGCCTTTTCTTATTTAGACTGGAATTCCTGTTTCCAGAATTCCTGTTCTTTATATTCCCCCGGTTCTAAATCCCTTTAAAACATAAAGAAAGATAAAAACCGAAGGTAAGTAACTTGTGAGCTCATCCTGACAGAACAATTATCCCTATGTCAAATCATCTAAAAACCACCTCAAAAAAACTCAAAAGCAATTAATTTCAATAACTTACCAAAGCTGGTGGATGTTTACCCACCATAGACTTCACCCGTAATAGTATTCATTCGCATTTTTAAATATCACACAAGACAACACAAAAAACCTAAAAATGACAAAAAAATCACATCGCACAGGATAAATCACTAGGGTTTGACGGGTTGTATGGTTAATCCCTTGTTTCTAAACAACTCACAAAGCTGTTAAGGTTAGGTTCAATCTTATTTCGTGACCAAAATCTCATTTTCACCATTAAATTGTTCAGAACACGCTACCGCTCACATTTAGATGTTCGTGCTATAATGCCGTTCCCTGCCCTTATGAAGTTTCAGTTATGTTACACAGCCAGATAAAACGTGATATCAAACAATGCTATGAGAACCTGGGAGCCCAGTTAGACAACTTTATTCCCAGGCGCGCGCAGAACTATCTGGTAGCCGAAATCGCCAAAACCCTGGCTGGCGAATACCATCCAAAACACCGTATGCTGGTCGCAGAGGCCGGTACAGGGATTGGTAAATCGCTTTCATACCTGCTCGGCGGGATCCCCTTTGCTTTGTTCAACAACAAAAAAATCTTGATCTCAACGGCAACCGTGGCGCTGCAGGAACAGCTGATCAACAAAGATTTACCCCTGTTTAATCAAATTTTTCCTAAAGAGTTCAGTTTTATCCTCGCGAAGGGCAGGCAGCGCTACTGCTGTACACATAAGCTGGAAGCGTGTTGTGTAACAGATACCGATCAACAAGTTGCGCTGTGGGAGGAAAAACCTAAAAAGTCAGATTTAGAACTTTTGAAGCGCATGCTGAAGGCCTGTGAAGCTCAAAAGTGGGACGGGGACCGCGATAGCTGGCCAACCGCGATACCCAATCGCGTCTGGCAGCAAATCGTTGCCGATAAGCACAGCTGCCATGCCGGGCTGCCCAAACACCGCAGCTGCCCCTTTGCCAAAGCCCGTGAACACCTTGAAAAGGCCGATGTCATCGTGGCCAACCATGCGCTGCTGATGGCAGATATTGAACTCGGCGGCGGTATTATCCTACCGGAGCCAGAGCAAACAATTTATATCATTGACGAAGCCCACCACCTGCCCCAGGTAGCACGAGACTTCTCATCAGCGGCCGCCAGCCTTAAAGGGGCTGCCAACTGGCTAGAAAAACTGAACCAGTCGGTAAGCAAGCTGGCAGAATTGGCAGATTACAAAAAGGCCGGTCGCTTTCAAACGGCTCTCAGTGAAACCATCACCCATTTGATACCGTCGTTTCGGCAAATTGCGGCCAATATCGATCCTGCCCAGTTTAGCCAAGACGGCATTTATCGGTTTGAGCATGGCGAGCTCCCCGACTGGTTGGTCGAGGAAGCAAAAAGCTGTAAAGAGGCAAGCAAGAAGGCCTTGCAGTCCCTCGGGAAAATCCATGATCTGATCTCTGAGCGGACAAAAGAAAACGAGATCCTGCCTCGGCTGGGAGAACAAGCTCTTGCAGAATCAGGCTTTTATTTACAGCGACTTGAAAACCTTGAGAAAGTCTGGACCTTGATGGCCCAGCCCAATAAAGATAAAGGTGCCCCACTGGCCCGCTGGATAGAAAAAAATCCCGACCGCGAAGGCGACTATATTATTGAGGTTTCCCCGCTCGAGGTCGGCTATCGATTGGATCAACTGCTTTGGAGCCGGGCTGCCGGCTCTATTTTGGTATCAGCGACCCTTCGGGCCTTGAATCAGTTTGATTACTTCTGCCGCCAGGCTGGGATCTATGAAAAAGACAGCACCCGCTTTCTTGCCCTGGCCTCACCGTTTGACTACCAAAACAACGCCCGCTTGGTGATCCCGGCCATGCCGTTAGAACCCCAGGCTGATAAATTTACCGAGCTACTGATCAAAACCTTACCGGAATATCTCGAGGGCGAGAAAGCCAGCTTGGTGTTGTTTTCATCCTATTGGCAAATGAACAAGGTTGCCGAAGAATTACGCCCGCTAATAAAGAAAAACAAGTGGGAACTACTAATTCAAGGGGAAGAATCGAGAAACCTTACCCTAAAAAAACATCAAGAGAACTGCCAAAAAGGTAAAGCGAGCATTCTTTTCGGCACCGGAAGCTTTTCTGAAGGCCTTGATTTACCGGGTAATTTACTCACAAATCTGATTATTACCAAAATTCCTTTTGCGGTTCCTACCTCTCCCGTCGAAGAGGCCCATGCCGAGTATATCGAGAGCCGGGGCGGAAACCCATTCCTTCAGATTTCCGTTCCTGAGGCCAGTAAAAAACTGATCCAATCCGCGGGCCGCTTACTGCGAAAAGAGCAAGATTCTGGTAGAGTCGTGCTGCTCGACCGCCGGGTGATCAGCCGCCGTTACGGCAAAGCATTACTCGACTCGTTACCACCTTTTAAACGTGTCATTGAATATTCCTGACCCAAAACGAATTACTAAGAATAACGATAAATGATAGAAATGATTGAACCAAGTATGCTCATCATACTTGGTCTTGTTGCTTTAGCTGCCGGGTTTATTGATGCCGTTGCCGGGGGAGGAGGAATGCTAACCGTTCCTGCTCTGCTCTCTATTGGGCTGCCGCCACATATTGCTCTGGGAACCAATAAACTGGCGGCAACATTTGCGTCATCAACGGCTGCCTGGACTTACTACAGAAAACAGTTATTTTCTCCCTATTTCTGGCGTAAGTCTTTCATCGCGACACTCATTGGGGCTATTCTCGGCACCTTGGTGGTTGATCTCATCAGTACGAGTTGGCTCGAAAAAGTTCTGCCGCTGGTCATTTTGACTGTCGCTGTGTACACCATCTGGCACCCGCACCCAAAAGGTAATTCGCACCGGCTACCCACCCCCTGCCGCAAACTTGTACGAAAGCAATGGCTACAAGGGACCTCACTGGGTTTTTACGATGGAGTAGCAGGGCCGGGAACGGGGGCATTTTGGACAGTCTCGAATATGGCCCTATACAAGTTAGATATTCTGAGGGCATCAGGGCTTTCCAAGGCAATGAATTTTACCAGTAACATGACGTCGCTGATCACCTTTGCCATTCTAGGCCATATTAATTTCGCCCTGGGCTTCACAATGGGCATATGCTTAATGCTGGGTGCCTATATTGGGGCCCATTCAGCCATTCGCTTCGGGGCTAAATTTATCCGTCCTGTTTTTGTCACCGTAGTGATTGTGCTGGCCGTAAAACTGGCCTGGCAGGCCTGGTTCTGATCCGAGAAAAACAATGCCTGATCTAAAACGTTTAGAAAATATACTCGACCAATTAGCACTGGATGCAGCGCAGACCGACCGAAAACGCGGTGAGGCTTCGCGCCCACTGTTTGATGAACAACTGTTTTTCTGCCGCAGTAAACTGCTGACCCCTTGTGTGACAGAAGTGCGCAGTGAAATTAAGGCCCTGAGAAACGAGCGTAAAGCAGGGAAACTGCAAGCATCACGCACTCTGCATATCTGCGAAAAAATTATCGCCCAGATCCAGGCAATACAACGTGAGTTAGCCACCCAGCAGATACGTAAAAATGAACCTAAGCGCAAGCTAGGCTGGCGACGTCCAATCCATGAAATGTATCAAGACTTGGCCCAGCACCAAGACTGGGAGCGACGGCTCGCTGCGATGCAAAGAGATAAAGAAATGCTACTGAGCCGTTGCTCGACCCTGGCTGAGCAGCAAAAGCTGCAAAAAGAGGTTCTGGCAGTTGAAGGACGCTTATCTCGCTGCCGTACAGCACTCGCCAAAATTGAAAAAGATATTAGCCTCCGGGAACGTAAAGGATAACTGATGCTGCCTCTGGTTTATCACCCTATTTATTCTCAGCTAGAGCTGCCAGCCGGCCATCGCTATCCCATCTCCAAATATCGTCGCCTGTACCAATATCTGATCGACGAACTAAAGCTAGATCAACAAGCCGGGATCATGGTCTGCCAACCTGAGGCGCTTAGCGCCGATGAGCTAAAAGGCCTGCATCACCCGGATTATATTGACGCTCTGTTTAACAACTCTTTGCCCGCCGCGAAGATGCGCCGTATCGGCTTTCCGTGGAGCCAGCAATTGATCGACCGCACACTGATGTCGACTGCCGGTACCCGACTGGCTGTCGATCTGGCAAATAAATATGGGGTGGGGATCCACCTCAGTGGCGGATATCATCATGCGCATCACGATTTTGGCAGTGGATTTTGCCTGATCAACGATCTAGCTTTTGCTGCCAGGCATGCCCTTACCCTCGATAATATCGATAAAGTCATGATCATCGACTGTGATGTTCATCAGGGCGATGGTACCGCAACACTACTGAGTAATGATGACAACATCATCACTTTCTCGGTTCACTGCGATAAGAACTTCCCTGCCCGCAAACCCGATTCTGATATTGATTTGGCGCTGCCCAAACATACAAAAACCGATGAATACCTCACGGCATTTGATGCTATTTTGAATCTGGCCATGGCCCAGCACCAACCTGACTTCGTCCTCTATGATGCCGGTGTCGATATTCACCAAAGTGACGAGCTAGGCTACTTTGATGTCTGTTTAGATGGCATATTTCAGCGTGATCACCTAGTACTCAGCCGCTGCCAGCAAGCCGAGATCCCTATTGCAGCTGTCGTTGGAGGCGGATATCGGCAAGACCACCAGCAACTTGTAGAACTCCATGCCCAGCTGCTTCACGCTGCTATAGCGGTGTATCAGCCCACATAAGCTGCAATCAAACAAACTATGCTAAGCTTCGGTTATCTAAAGACATATTGTCCAGATCCATCGTTAACTCCAAATAAATTGTGAAAGGTCATTATGACAGACAATAAATCCCCAACCCCATTAGATGAAGCCCCGGAAGACATTAAGCTCGCGGTTGATCTTATTTACCTACTTGAGAGCAATGAAATATCACCAGAAGT
The DNA here is from genome assembly GCF_059552575.1 of Photobacterium sp. HL06. Classification (NCBI taxonomy): domain Bacteria; kingdom Pseudomonadati; phylum Pseudomonadota; class Gammaproteobacteria; order Vibrionales; family Vibrionaceae; genus Photobacterium; species Photobacterium sp. HL06. The sequence continues at coordinate 950,700 of NZ_CM183914.1, read as the reverse complement.
TGCAATATCTGCATTAGAGATAGTCACTCAGGATCTCAAAGCAAAACTCAATAATGGCTAGCTCTTCCAGCAACAGAATCCGATACCATCCCTCTCAGCAGCTTGTGTTTCAGGCTGCTGAAGATATTCATGGTTATATTGGTGATTGCATAATGAATTAAAGCAAGTGTCATCACCCACATTACCTACTCCCTCTAAAACCCGTCAAAATAATGACCATTTAATTGATGTTCTCGTCAATTAAATATCAATTATCCCTCATTCAAAAAAAATAATCATATAATTGAGCTATAAGATTTAATTTACGTATAAATATATCTAGAATACTGACTGCTTATATTATTATTAGATCTCTAACTGCTTTTTCATTGTCATTGTTTAATTCCACCATCAAGGAGTATCTCATGAAGAGGGAATTTAAAGTCGCTGCACTTGCTACTGCCATTGCACTGTCAGGTTGTGCGTCAGACTCAGATTCAACGGCTAGCCTTCCTTTGGAAACCAACCAATCTCAAACTGCAATACAAATTGATAGCATCAAGCAATCAATTGAATCTGCAGAAAAAACTTTTGAAGCATCCAAAGAGGCCGAGCTAGATTGGTTTGCCACGGTTCAAATGCGAGAAGCGAAGAAAGCACTTGCTGAAGCCAAAGAATATTATGCTGAGTTTGAGCTAGACCCAGAAGAAGCCAATAGCAGCAGTGGTTTCTTTAGTTCAAAAACCAACCTTCAGGTTACACAAGAAGGTATCGATAAATTCAATACCCACATCAGCAAAGCTGAAACAATTCGTGCTGAAGTATTAACCATTTTAGAAGATGCTTTCGATTATCGTGATCAGCTAGAAACTATCGAGGCCGCTAAACATTATCCAAGAACAGCTAAGCAGTTAGAGCAAGGCCTTAAAAAGCTTGTCGACTATGTGGCTAATGATAATTCAGAAAAAGCCATCAGTGCCCAGCCAGAATTAGTTCGCAAACAGCGAGCGCTGGAAGTCAGAACGGTTACCAAAATCTACCTGGCTGACGCACAAAAAGAACTGAAACGCCTGAAAACAGCAAAAGTGGGCATGCATGCGCCTGAAACGCTGGCAAGTGCCGCAGCCGCTGTAACGGCAGCAAAAGCCTTCATTGCTTCCGAACCACGTGCAACAGCCCAAATCATCGACAAAGCCGACGAAGCGATGTTCTCGCTTAAGCACGCCCAGCAAATCGCAAACGTGGTTAAAAAGCTCAAAGCTATGCCTCAAAAGGATTATGAGCGCCATGTGCTAAGTTACGAGAAGATTTTGCTAGAAATCACCCTTGCCGTTGGCGCTGAAGATATGCGTGACCAAGCTATCAGTAAGCAGGGTAAAAACCTGGTCAAACACATCAAAGACAACCTTCAGGGTGAACAAGAGTCAATGCTTGCCCAGAAGAAAGTTCGTAGCGAGCTGATTGATGAGAAAGCACGCACTGCAATGCTTGAGCAAAAAGTCGCCAAGCTATCTGCCCAGCTTCTTGCTGCCGAGCAGGCGCCAGCAGCCGCGACCGTTGAAAAAACGACGCCGGTAAAAAGTGCAACCGTTGCTCCAGAGGCTGAAGCCACAACAGATGCTGTTGTGACCACAAACGAAGAAAGTTAATCCTCACTCTTCGTAGGATATTCCAATGCAATAACGCCTCCCTCAAAAGGGAGGCGTTTCTTCTTATCGCCTTTTCAACATCTATTCAATATTGTCCTGCGACCAACCCACTTCCATTTCCCATTTCTTTTTGTTGCACAATTGAACATTTCTCCTGATGCTTGGTTGCTAAGATTATCTTTACTAACAATGAAGCTTGACCTTCCCCCAAGGGAAAGGTTTAAAGTTTTCACCGTACCTCAATGTAATAGCAATGGTTGCAATGACATACCTAAGAAGCACAGACAATCTGCTCGCTTTCATCCTGGTTCTGATGATCAGCCTGATCACCAAGCCAGTTTTTGGTATGCCTACTCATCAGATGAACATGGTTGCAATATCTGCTTCGGCGCATCAAATGACGCTAACAAGCGAAGATATTGCGAGCCAAAAATGCCACCAGCCGGCACATCTGTTATCAGAACCACAATCTGAGTGCTGCTCTCAAACGGATACAGTGTCATCATTCTGTTCTGACTGCAGTTCCGCCCATTGCCAGCCTTACAGTAGCTATTTGCCAATTGGAATTGACGCCTTTACCGACTTTCCGCGCAATCGCCTCATTCCTCTTCTGACTTCCGTTCATCCTGTATCCCGAACAGAAACGCTGTTTCGCCCACCCATTCTGTAAATACACCTCCGCAAGTGAATACACGCTGTTTCCTGGCCTGATGGTCGGCTAATTCATAGCCCTCTCACTGCCAGTTAACCAGCCAATCAATTCTTACTCTTTGTAGTGGATGTATTTATGCATAAAAGCATACTGCCCCTTGTGCTGGGCATGGTTCTGATCACCGCGTGGGCACCAACTGCCGCGGCAACACCAGAGCTTAACAGCCTAATAAACTGGGCTATCGAGCACGACGCCGGTAAACAACAACTTCAGTACCAAGCCGATGCGATGGTCGATATGGGTGTCGCTTCCAGCCAGTGGATGGATCCAAAGCTCAAGGTCGGTGTCGGTGGGCTACCGGTTGACAGCTTTGCCTTCGACGACGATCCCATGACCAATATTTCTGTCGGGCTGATGCAGCAATTCGGCCGAGGCGATACCTTGGCGCTGCAACAAAAACAAAGCACCCAGCGGGCCAATAGCCTGCGCGAGAAAATGGGTGTCCGCGAGCTGGACATCAAAAATGCCATTACGACCCTGTGGGTCGAGCTCGCATATCAGCAACAGGCCCGTCAACTATTGCTCCAGAACCAAACACTATTTAAAGAACTGGAGCACTACCTTGGGACTAACTATGGGGTCGGTGCCAACCAGGCACAAGATATCATCCAGGCACAATTGCAGATCAGCCGTATGGACGAAAAACTGCAGGCCAACGAGCAAATGCAGCAACGCCTCCATGCCCAGCTTTCAGAATGGCTAGGAAGCCGGGCAATGGCTGTAAAGGCCGATGGCTACCCTCAATGGTCAGCCCTTAGTGCTTACCTTTCGACTGCACAGGGTGATAACTACCAGGCTCTAGCCAGTCATCCCTCGGTAAAAGTGGTCGATGAGCTAATTAAAAGCTCCGAAACCGGGGTCGATATTGCCAACGAATCCTACCAGCCTCAGTTTGGTGTCGAGGTCATGTACGGCTACCGTCAGGCAAATGGCATGAACGGGCGGCCCGCTTCTGATCTGGTCAGTGCATACCTGACACTGGATCTGCCCCTCTTTACCGACAAGCGCCAAGATAAAAAGCTGTCTTCTGCCCAGCACCAGCTAGGTGCAGCCAAATCACAGCGTGACCTAATGCTCAAACAAATGAATGCCAAGGTAAGTGCACTATTAATTGACCGCAGCAACATCGAACAACGTTTGGCTCGTTACCAAGGTTCACTGCTCCGCCAGGCTAAAGAAAAAACCCACGCAATTGAGCGTGGCTATCAGAACAATACCAGCCAGCTGGATGAGTATATCCGCGCAGCCAGTGAAGAGCTCACTATCGAACTGGAGCAGGCACGCCTCAATGCTGACCTGCAACTGGCCAATAGCAACCTTGCCTACATGCTGAACAAATTTTAGGGAATATTATGAAACAATCACTGACTGTTGCCGTATTGGCACTCGCCGTTGGCGGCGTCTTGGGTTATTACGGCGCAACGATAACTGGCTCGAGCAATGGCCAAACAGCTAGCTCCAGCAGCAATGAGCCCCTTTATTGGGTTGCGCCCATGGATCCGAATTACCAACGGGACAAACCCGGTAAATCGCCAATGGGTATGGACTTGATCCCGGTGTATGAAGAGGATTTGGCCGGAGGAAGCCAAGATGATGCTGGTACGGTTTCGGTATCACCAGCGGTCGAAAATAGCCTTGGCGTTAAAACCACTAAAGTCAGCCTGCAAAACCTGACACCTGAAATTGATACTGTCGGTTACATCGCTTTTGACGAAAGCCAGCTGTGGCAGATCAACAGCCGGATCAGTGGCTGGATCCAAAAGCTCAATGTGGATGCTATCGGTGAAAAGGTCAAAAAAGGCGATGTCCTGTTTGAGATTTATTCGCCCGATTTAGTACGAGCCCAGGAAGAGCTGCTTAATGCTAAACGCATAGGTAAAGCCGTGTTGGTTAAAGGGGCCAAAGACCGTCTCATATCTCTTGGCGTTGATAACAGCCAGATCAATGATGTGCTACGCCGTGGCAAAGCGAGACAAAATATTGCAATTAAAGCCCCGGCTGATGGTGTCATCGCTACACTAAATGTCCGCAACGGTGCCTACCTGTCACCACAGCAAACTGTCATTAGTGGCGGATCACTCGACGAAGTCTGGGTGGATGCAGAAGTCTTTGAACGCCAGGCTCTCTGGATCAAGCCTGGCACTGAGGCCGACATGAAAATTGATGCCCTGCCAGGGAAAGCCTGGCAAGGCAAGGTCGATTACATCTACCCGATTTTGGATCCCAAAACCCGTACGCTTCGGGTTCGGCTAAAATTCCCCAACCCAAATGGTGAGCTCAAGCCTAATATGTTCGCGAGCCTGATCATGACACCACGTAGTGATGAAACCGTCATAGCCGTACCTAATCAGGCGGTGATCCGCGCAGGCAATATGACCCGTGTCGTACTGGCGCTTGGTGAAGGTAAGTTCCGCTCAGCCCGAATTGAAACAGGCCGTGTTGCCGGTGGCATGGTAGAAGTAACCCAAGGGTTGTCAGCACAAGATAGCGTTGTTACGTCTGCTCACTTCATGCTTGATTCCGAATCAAGCCAGAGTGCCGACTTGAGCCGTATCGCGGGAACTCAACCAGCTGCAGCAATGAATCAAGTCGCTGCAACCGGCACTGTACGCAGCGTCATGCTTAACCACAACATGCTGACCATCGAGCATGCACCTGTCGATGCCTGGGGCTGGCCGACAATGACCATGGATTTTACCGTCAGTGATGACAGTGATCTGACCCAGCTTGTCAGCGGCCAGGCTATACGATTTCTGATGGAAAAAAACGATGACGGCCAGTACACCGTCAGTCGGATAACCCCCGAATCTTCACCCAAAGCCGTTGATCACAGCACCATGGATCATGACACTAAGGAAGGTGCACAATGATCGGAGCGATTATCCGCTGGTCAATCAAAAACCGCTTTCTGGTTCTGATCGCCACCGTATTTCTGGTCGCAGCCGGCCTGTATAGCGTCAAGAAAACCCCTATTGATGCAATTCCAGATTTGTCTGATGTCCAGGTAATCATCAAGACCAGCTACCCGGGGCAGGCTCCCCAAGTAGTAGAAGATCAGGTCACCTACCCACTGACCACCGCCATGCTGGCCGTCCCGGGCGCTGAAACGGTCCGTGGTTATTCGTTCTTTGGTGATTCCTACGTCTACATTATCTTCAATGACGATACCGACATGTACTGGGCTCGCTCGCGGGTTCTGGAGTACCTTAGCCAGGTTGCACCGAACCTGCCTTCGAGTGCCAAACCGACACTGGGGCCAGATGCAACGGGTGTGGGCTGGATTTACAACTATGTGCTAACCGACAAGACAGGCCAGCACGATCTGAGCGAACTGCGCAGCCTGCAGGACTGGTTCTTGAAATATGAGCTGCAAACGGTTGAGGGGGTTTCCGAGATCGCCACCGTCGGTGGGATGGTAAAGCAATATCAGGTACAAATCGATCCGGCCAAACTGCGTGCCTATGATCTGACATTGCAACAGATCAATATGGCCATCCAGGCAGGCAACCAAGAAGCCGGGGCATCAGTGGTAGAAGTGGCCGAAGCCGAACATATGGTTCGTGCAACCGGCTATATCTCTGAAATCGACGATCTCAAAAACCTGCCATTGAAAGTGACCGCAAAAGGTACCCCGCTGCTACTGGGTGATATCGCTGATATCAACCTCGGCCCGCAAATGCGCCGCGGGATCTCGGAGCTTAACGGCGAAGGAGAAGCTGTCGGGGGCGTGATCGTGATGCGATTTGGCGAAAACGCCCGTGAAGTCATCGAGAATGTGAAAATCAAACTGGCAGAGCTCCAACGCAGCCTGCCTGAAGGTGTTGAAATTGTAACAACCTATGACCGCTCAGGCCTGATCGATCGCGCTGTAGAAAACCTGTACGAAAAACTGCTGGAAGAGTTCATTGTGGTCGCCGTGGTGTGTGCCCTGTTCCTGTTCCATTTCCGTTCATCACTGGTGGTCATGATCAGCCTGCCCATTGGTATCCTCAGCGCTTTCATCGTGATGCACTGGCAGGGCATTAACGCCAATATCATGTCTCTGGGCGGGATCGCGATTGCCATTGGTGCCATGGTCGATGGTGCTATTGTAATGATAGAAAACGTTCACAAGCACATCGAACGCACCCCGCTGACCGATAAAAATCGCTGGCAGGTGATAGGAAAAGCGGCAGAAGAAGTCGGCACTCCTCTATTCTTCTCGCTGATCATTATCACCTTGAGCTTCATCCCTGTCTTTGCCCTTGAGGGCCAGGAAGGCAAAATGTTCTCGCCACTGGCCTTTACCAAAACCTACGCCATGGCAGCTTCGGCAGGATTGGCTATCACACTAGTCCCTGTTTTGATGGGCTACTTTATCAGGGGTAAGGTGTTACCCGAGCATAAAAACCCGGTCAACCGTGCCGTTGTTGGTCTATACCGCCCTTTGCTGAACCTAAGCATGAGGTTCCCAAAAATCATCATCGTGATTGCTTTCGCGCTCATGGCCTCAGCCTACTACCCGGTGCAAAAAATGGGCAACGAGTTCATTCCGCCATTGGATGAAGGCGATCTGATGTATATGCCGACCACCTACCCGGGTATTTCGATTGGCAAGGCCCGTGAGCTGCTGCAGCAAACGGACAAGCTCATCAAAACAATCCCGGAGGTAAAAACGGTATGGGGCAAGATTGGCCGAGCGGATACCGCAACCGATCCGGCACCGCTGACTATGATTGAAACCCTTATCCAGTTTAAACCTCAGGAAGAGTGGCGGGAAGGTGTCACGAGTGAGAGCCTTCGTCGGGAACTGGATCAGCTGATCCAGTTCCCGGGACTGACCAATGCCTGGGTAATGCCGATCAAAACCCGTATCGACATGCTGGCAACGGGTATCAAGACGCCGATTGGGATCAAAATCGCCGGACCTGAGCTCAAACAAATCGAAGGGATCGGTGCCCAACTGGAAACTCTGCTCAAAGACGTTGAGGGCACGGCCTCTGTATACGCCGAACGTGTTGCCGGCGGCCGTTATATCACTATGGATATCAAACGCCGAGAAGCGGCACGTTACGGGCTAAGTATCAAAGATATCCAACAGGTGATCAGTACGGCTATTGGCGGTATGAATGTCGGGGAGTCAGTGGAAGGGCTGGAACGTTACCCAATTAACGTCCGCTACCCGCAGAGTTACCGTGATTCGCTGGTCAAACTGCAAAACTTGCCGCTGGTAACACCAAATGGTGCACGCATTGCCTTAGCGGATGTCGCCGATGTTCGCTTTGAAGACGGACCACCAATGATCAAGACCGAAAATGCTCGTCCCAACGGCTGGGTTTTCATCGATATTGATGGCCGTGACTTAGGCTCTTATGTTAAAGACGCTCAGCAAAAAGTCGCCCAAGAATTGATACTTCCTGCTGGATACTCACTGGTTTGGTCTGGGCAATACGAGTATATGGAACGTGCGAAAGCACGCCTAAGCGTCGTCGTGCCAGCCACAATCGCCATCATCATGATGCTGCTGTACATGAGCTTCCGTCGAATGGGTGAAGTACTGATGATCATGGGTACCCTACCGCTTGCGATGGTCGGTGGCCTATGGTTGATGGAAATCCTCGGTTACAACTTCTCGATTGCCGTCGGGGTCGGCTTTATTGCCTTGGCAGGGGTTGCCGTCGAAATCGGAGTGATCATGCTGGTATACCTCAACCAAGCCTGGCACTACAGACAGCTTGAGGCCGAACAACAGCAAAAATCACTCACCCAGGCAGATCTGGCTGAAGCAATCAAAGAAGGGGCCGGCATGCGTGTACGGCCAGTCATGATGACGGTAGCAACAGTGATCATCGGCCTTATCCCGATAATGTATGGCTCAGGTACCGGCTCCGAAGTGATGCAGCGTATTGCCGCACCAATGATTGGGGGGATGGCCTCAGCGTTGCTGCTAACACTCGTTGTACTGCCAGCCGTATTCAAGCTATGGAAAGAAGTCAGTCATCAGCTGAAACAATAAGAGTCAGTCTGAGCGGTATATTCAGTTACTTGCTCCGCCGTTTGGTCTTCGCCATCGCAAGTTATTACTCGAATAAAACAATCGAAAGGAACACAAAATGAATAAATACCAACTTCTACCAATAGGGTTACTGTTTACAGCTACAGCTGCATTAGCCTCTGGCCAACACGCGGGAATGGATCACAGCCAAATGAGCCAGGCTCAAGTCGACCATAGTCAAATGGATCACGGTAACATGCAGCATCACGGGAAAATGGCCTCTGCGGTTGGCATGCCTGTACCTGTAGAGCAGGCAACACAAACTATCAATGTCAGCCTGACTGACGACATGAGAATGCATTTCTCACCAGCATTGAATATCAAACAAGGCGAAATAATCCGCTTCGTTGTTTCTAATAATGGCCAAATGCCCCACGAATTTTCAGTTGGCAGTATTGATGAGCAGGACAAGCACCGTGCCATGATGCGCTCAATGCCGAATATGGAACACTCAGACGGCACCACTATTACGCTGCAAGCGGGTGAAACAGCGGAGCTAGGTTGGCATTTCATGGGGCAGAACTTTGTTGAACTTTCTTGCAACATTCCAGGCCATGCCGAAGCCGGAATGAAAATGAACACGATCCTGCGCTAGCTATAATAAACTGAAATAATAGATTTAAAGGGAGCCACGACTTTGGCTCCCTTTATTAGTTCAAACCTAACATCACGCCTCACGCCTTGCTTTGCCGCACCACCTGGTACACAGCAATATTAGCAGCGACCAACGCCCTCACCACTTCAGGGATCACCTGGATAGGGAGCAATATCTTCAGCGCCATATCTTCATATTCACCGACTTCAAAATAGACCTGATATAAACCTTCGGAATAGTCCATTGGCGTACCAGCGACTGCAGAGATGTTCCCAACCTGATCATCATGCATGTTCATTTTCTCTCACCAACATAGCCAATATCGATCATTTTATCTTGCTGTGCGCATGACATTGTAAAATTTACCTTGATATCCAAACTATATGGTGAAATTATAGTTTGAACACCAAACTACAATAAACTCAAACTACTTCACTCGAGGCAATACGTGCATTCCCAGACTCTAAGCCAGTGGCAACATTCACATAATTTTGTATCAACAAACCCCAAGGGAGAAAAACGCACTCTATGGGTATTATGGCTCACCATTATCACGATGGTGGCTGAAATAACGGCCGGTAGCCTGTTTGGTTCTATGGCGTTACTGGCCGACGGCTGGCACATGGGCACCCATGCCGCCGCTTTTATGATCACCATTTTTGCCTACCGTTATGCACGTAAGCATGCCGACAACAGGGCGTTTTCATTTGGTACAGGAAAAGTCAGCGTATTAGGCGGGTTCACCAGCGCTATCGCCTTAGGGTTGGTCGCTTTGCTGATGCTAATCGAATCTGTACAGCGGCTATTCTCTCCAGAATCTATTCAATTCAATGAAGCTATTTTAGTTGCCGTAATCGGCCTAGCCGTGAATATCGCCAGCGTGTTCCTGCTAAAAGACGATCACCACCATGATCATGACCACCATCACGGTCACAGCCATCACCATGGCCATGATCACCATCATCATGACCACAACCTAAAAGCCGCCTACTTCCACGTCTTGGCCGATGCGCTGACCTCTTTGCTGGCCATCATCGCACTGTTATTTGGTAAGTATTACGGCCTCCACTGGCTTGATGCCATTATGGGGATCGTCGGTGCCGTCATCATTACCCGCTGGGCCTGGGGGTTAATGAAACAAACCAGCCCGATTTTGCTTGATGGCAATATTGATGACGCTTACCAACAACAAGTTATTGATACCCTTGAAGCCGATGCAGGCAACAAAGTCAGTGACATTCATATTTGGAAAGTCAGCGCCAACCACTACGCGGCCTTGATCTCGCTGGTTACCCATACCCCGAAACCTGCACAGGATTACAAGCAATTACTGGAAAATTTCGATAAACTCAGTCACCTGACCATTGAAGTGAACAGGTGTCAGGACTTGCACTGACAACGGATTATTGAATGAAAGATATTGAACAGTTAAACCATACAATTATCGAATTTTACGAAAAGCTGTCATCCTGGGAACAATCTGTCGTCCGCGGCAAGGGCTTTACCCTGCCCCAGGTACATATCGTTGAAATTCTTGGTGTACATGGTGCCATGCGCATGAAAGAGCTGGCAGACAAAATAGGTGTAACCACCGGCACTTTAACTGTTCAGGTTGATAAAATGGTCAATGCCGGATTGATTCAGCGTCGCCCGCATGAATCAGACCGCCGTTCAATTCTTGTCGAGTTAACGGGCAAAGGGACAGAAATGTACCAGGAGCACGATAACCTGCATCTTGCCCTAACCCAGGATATTACTGCCGGCTTAGATGAAACGGAGCGCCAAAACCTGCTCAGCTATCTAGTAAAAATGAACAAAGAGTTTTGATCAAAAAAGCGCAGGTCAATACCTGCGCTTTCTCTACCATTCATGATAACAATCACCACTAGCTATTTAGCCAGTTTTGACTTGCAGCCGTTATTGTCGCAATGCCGTTTTTTTACCCGCTTACCGCTGCTTATATTTGGACGGAAAACGGTGGGCAATATCAGTAAAGACACCATCGACTCCCCAGTTAAACAGTTGATTGGCGCGGGCTAAATCATTCACGGTATAAACATTGATCTTGTAACCAGCAGCTTTAAACCGTGCAACCATATCCTGGCTCAGCCCTTTGTCCGCCGGGTGGATATAGTCAGCTTCGCAGATCTGCAGCATTGACTCCCAGTCATCCCATATATTGTCACTTTCAAATAGGCAAGCTACTGCTGTTTGCGGACGGCGACGCTTAAATTCCGCCAGTGCCGAATGGTCAAAGCTCGACACAATCAACTCCCGCCCTGCATCCAATTTTTCCAACGCAGAAATGACATTATTGAGCAAGGTATCTGTCATCGCCCACCCGGCACTACATGATTTTATTTCGACATTAAGATTGAGCTCATGTTGATTAACTAATTGAATTAGCTGCTCAAGGGTCGGGATCGGCTCGCCAATAAAATCATCATGAAACCAGCTCCCCGCATCAATACCGACCAAATCCGCTTCTGTCAGCTCATACAAACTCCCGCTATGGCCGGTACATCGATCGAGAGTATCATCATGGGAAACCACCACAGTGCCATCAGCCAGAATGTCGACATCACACTCAATCCACTTGATCCCGTGTTGCTGGCACAGAGCAAAGGCTGCAAGCGTATTTTCTGGAGCCAGAGTCGGAATACCACGGTGGGCAAATACAGTTTTCATCAATGTTCCTGCTCAGTTTGGCAAATAGTGTCGTTCAGCAATATACCGAAGGTAAGAATTAAACGTTATCACACAATAAATATCTACAACGTCAGATAGCATTATAGAACCCGTCAAGACCGCAAAATGGCAAAGAAACGGGTATTGCCTTGAGTAAGGCTTGATTCCAGCCCGATAAGACTTACAATTCCGAACTCAACCTTAACGAATAGAATTCCAATAATACTCAGGATAGGTTTATTTTTTGAACAGCATATCGCTTTGCACTGTTAAATTGGACTTATTCATAGTATTTAGGATTAGCGGATCATACTTCGCTGGCACCCACAAGGCATCTTTGGATTTATCAGCATGAGCAACAAAACGTACAGCGAGTACAACCCTGTTTTTACCTCTTCATTTCTCCACCCTAGATACTGGCTGACCTGGCTTGGGCTACCCTTTGCCCTATTGCTGTCCGTGCTTCCGCATCGTATCAAGGCGGTTATTGCAACGCGTCTTGCCAAGTATTTTATATCCAAAAACAATCGTGCCAGACGACGGGCACTCATCAATATCAAGCTATGTTTTCCTGAATTAACGGAAGAGCAGCAAATGAACTTGCTTGAACGCTCTTACGCAACAGCCGGTACTGTCCTGCTTGGCTTTGCCCAGCCGTTTATCAAGGGGCGGAACTTTGTCCTCAACAACCATGATGTCACCGGTGAGCACTATCTCCAGGAACTAAGAGCGCAAAATAAAAACATTATTATGCTGGTGCCGCACAACTGGGCTATCGATTTCACCGCCTTATACTTTGCAGCGAAAGAAATGCCGATGGTCGCAATGATCCGCCCGCAGAAGAACCCAATCGCCGACTGGCTGATGAACCTGCAGCGTATGCAGTTTGGTGGCCGCATCTATCAGCGCAGCCAAGGCATCAAGCCCTACCTAAAATCAATCAAAGAAGGTTACTTGGCCTATTACCTACCCGATGAGGATCATGGGGTTAAACAAAGCGTTTTCGCCCCATTCTTTGGCCACGAGAAAGCAACAGTAAAAGGTGTCGGTAAGCTGGCCAAGCTATCCAATGCCGCGGTGCTACCGGTATTCCCGTCTTTCAATATGGAAACAGGGCGCTATGAAATCAAGATCCAGGCACCGCTGACCGATTTTCCATCCGGCGACGAATACGCCGATGCCTGCTTTATGAATCAGGTGCTGGAAGAAATGATCCGAGAGCAGCCTGAGCAATACATGTGGGTGATGCGTATTCTTCGTACTCTGCCTGACGGAAGCAGGCGCTATTAATTCTCACAACAAAAAGGCTCACCACACGTGAGCCTTTCTTTTCTATAACGCTATTTCAATAAAGCTACCGCAACTCACTCGACCACATTAACCCGCATACCATCTTCGACCTGCTGGACAGCTTCCAGCATCTGCTCGACATTCACTCCACTCGGTACACCCACCATCAGCTCAGCAAAAAATAGGGTCTGGCCAAGATCCGGAACACCTAGCCGGTAGTTTTCGATTTTTATAATATCAATGCCAATATCATCCAGGATATTAGTAATATCATTCACAATACCTGGACGATCGTTCGACTCTATTTTCAACTTTATCTGTTCAACCTTGCCAGGAGATGCCGGCTGAGGCGCCTCGATAATTCGAGGGTTAAGATCAGTAAAGCGGTTAAACTCCTGCTTGAGCATTGGCGCCGTTTCTGCCGGAATATCAACCTTGATAAGACCAACAATCTGGTTATCCAAGCGGTTAATTTTACTGACTAACCACTTACCTCCCAGTTCATGGGTTTTAGCTGCAAGTTGATTAATCAATTGAGGGTGATCCTGACCCGCAATGGTTATTGTCAACTGAATATTCATAAGCCGTCCCCTCTGTAAATACATCATGTATTAACGCGCTGTAACCAGACGAAAAATTGTAGGTCACCTATTCAGACTAGCAAGCAACCTAAATTCCTGCAGTGACTCAGTTCATACTAACTATGCATAAACCCCTACATTTTACGTGACAATTTGGCATATGGATGATTTGAAATAGCTATTAACACTAGACGTTTTCTCTAGCCAAAACAAAAATGCCAGCCTGTTTCCACAGGCTGGCATTTCTTATCGTGTTAGCTCTCAATCGAAAGCTTAACTAGCTGTTCGGTATTTTTCCAGAATTCGGCCCAATGTCTGAGAAGCATCAGACAATTCCTGCACGCTGGTAACAGACTGCTCAGTAGCAGAACGAATCACGCTCGATTGATTGCGAATATCGTGCAGCTCGGAAGCGATATCATTGGCAACTGCAGTTTGTTGCTCTGCTGCCGTCGCGATCTGGGCGCTCATATCCATCACCAGTTTCGATGACTCGGCAATATAATTCACATCAGTACCAATTTCGGTGATCATCTCACGGCTCTGGTAGGCTTGCTCCAGCGTCTCTGAGGTAATCTGCGAGATCCCATTGGTTTCAGCCTGAAGCTTATCGATCATTGCCTGGATCTCGACCGTCGCCTGCTGGGTACGTCCAGCCAAGGTACGAACTTCGTCGGCAACCACGGCAAAACCCCGCCCTTGTTCACCTGCTCGTGCCGCTTCAATGGCGGCATTCAGTGCCAACAGGTTAGTCTGCTCGGAAATCGCGTTGATTGTGGTGATCACTTCATTTATTTCAGTCGCTTTCTCATTCAGGCTAGCGACTGTTGCCGATGCGGCATCTGTCTGCTCCGACAGCTTAGTAACAACCACAATAGCACTCTGTACTTTTTCGTTACTTTGCTGAAGCTTCTCGGTATCGGCATCAAATTGCTCGGTAGTCTGTACCGCAATACTCGCAATATCCTTGGCCGACGCCGTCATTTCTTCCATTGCTGTTGCTACAGAATCTACCGAGGCATATTGCTGGTTGATCTGCTGTTCAGAGTTCTGCGCTTCCTGGCCGAATGTCGACGCCGTATTATGCAAGGTAGCCGAGCTGCCTTTGACTGTTTCGACCAGCTCACTGAGGGTATCCATAGTACGGTCAAGCTCAAAACCGATGATACCGAACTCATCACGGCCAACATGAAAACCAAGGCGGGAAGTCAAATCACCTTCGGCGATTCGGCGGGTGGCCTGGTGCATCACCCACAGCGCACCACCAAGGAAGGTCGCAAGCCAGTAACAGATCAACGCAATCGGAGCCAAGGTCAGTAATGAGTAAACAAAATGGGAGAATGCCTGCTCTTTGGCTTCGGTTTCAGCCGAATCTACAGGTTGGCTTAATACTGCGTAACCTTGCCGACCCTGCATTGGCGCAGAGGCCGTGATCACATCATTTTCACGTGTTGATTCAGCCGAATAAGAAACCAGCTTGATGTTCTGCTTCGCCAGCACCTGCTCTTGCTGCTTAGCATTCAGCCCTGCCGCTAGTAACGTATTCACCGATGCTTCAACCTGCGCTTGAACGCGCAGAACAGAAGCCGCTTCGATGCGGGACACTGCAGAATAATACTGGCTGCCAGATACACCAATAACGACAGCAGCTATTGCTAAAAACAATACCCAGAATTTGTCATTGATAGACATTTTGATAAACAGGCGATCAACTGTCCTAAATTCAACTTCTCTCATCGTGATTCCATGTAATAAGCCCAAAACGTTATGGTAACAGTTGCGAGAAATAGTTGTGATATACAACATGTAATTTATTGACAGGACGAACAATATTTTCAGTAAATATAGATAAAGATCACAATATTTGCATTGGGAATATACCAGAAGCAAGTATGGTGACCACTCTCAGCACTTTCATTAACAGAGCTATACATTGCCCCAAGCGCACCCACCAGCTGGCATAAAAAACTCAGGTGAAATGGGTTCTGGAGCCTTCGCTAGTTCGAATATGTTAAATAATTAGCCCTAAATTTCGCAGCCCCGTAAAAAACACTTCACAGCCTGCACTGCATGCAGCTTCATTTCCTGCTCGGTTGGAATATCCATGCCTACCAACGCTTCATGGAAATAATCTCCTTTTAGCAAACCAAGTAACTGTATGCTCGCCACTTTAGGATCCTCGAGCTTCAGCTTGCCCTGTTCAGCCTGACTGTTCATATAATCAACAAGCAACAGAAGCATGCGTTGCGGGCCGCGTGATAAGAAAAATTTAGCCAGCTCTTTGTCATGGCGAGATTCAGCTACCATGATCCGGTACATATTCAGTAATTCCGGAGAGCACAACGCCTTTATATACTCAAAGCCAAATTGGGTGAGCACATCCTCCAACGGGATCTCATCATCAGAGTCGAACTGAAAAGCCGCTTCCATCTCCTCGGTGCAGTGGGTGATCACCTCAACCAGGATCCCTTTCTTGTCTCCAAAATATCGATAAAGAGTCTGCTTGGAGCCACCGCATTGTTCGATGATCTGATCCAAACTAGTTTCAGAATAGCCTTGCTCAAAGAACAGCTTAGTGGCGACTTCAATGATCTTTTTTTGTTTTTTCAGGGTTGATGGACGCATTTCTATACCTCTTGATCTCGGCTACATTAGAACAGTTCACTTCATTTCACGCAATTAATGCCTTGATTTTTAAGTCTATCGATTGAATTCAACGTCACTATTGCTGCCTTCAGGATCAGTATTTTCATGATAAGGCTTTAAATATAACTTGATCTGAAAACAATAAATAACTTATCGTACTGTTCAGTACGGTACGATAAGTCATGAGAAGATACGATATGAAATCCAAGATCAAAGTGAGCATCATCGCCTTAGCCCTCACGGTTTCCGGATGCGCAATCTACGGGACCTTCGCTCCCAAGGCCGGCCAGGTAAAAACCGACAATGCCTATATCCATAGCGAAATCACCCAGATCAGCACTGAGGCCTCAGGCCGGGTGACAAACATATTTGTCACAGACAACCAGATGGTTGAAGCGGGAGATGTCTTGGCTGTCATTGATGATCGCGATTACGTAGCTCGCCGGGATCAGGCTCAGGCCGCCTTGGCAATGGCACACTCGACACTAGAAAATAACCTGGCGCGGGTTGATCTGCAGCAAGTGAAGATCAAAGAAGCATCCGCTTACCTTGATGTTGCCAAAGCCGACAATAACCTTCAGCAAAGAGAGTTAAAGCGTTACTCCAAGCTGGTGAAAACCGGGGCTGTTAGCAAAACCCAGTACGACTTACAAAAAAACAAAGCGACCGAAGCCAGCGCCAACCTAGAGGCCGTTAAGTTCAAGCTGGCAGCGGCCAAGCAACAGCTTAAAACCTTGCATACCGAGCGCTCTCAATTACTGGCACAGCAACAGCAGGCAAAAGCCGGGCTGGAACTTAGCGAGCTGGCGCTGGAAGACACAAAAATCATTGCGCCTATTGGTGGCATCGTCGGTAATCGTTCACTACAGGAAGGAAAGTTTGTCAAAGCCGGTGCGGGGATCCTGGCCATCGTGCCTGTCGATGATATTTGGCTTGAAGCCAATTACAAAGAGACCCAGCTAACCAATATAAAGCCAGGGCAGAGTGTTGAGGTGGTATTGGACATGTTTCCTGATACCCCATTCAAAGGAACGGTAGAGACAATTTCTCCATCAACCGGCACCCAGTTTAGCCTGCTTCCCCCTGATAATTCGACAGGTAACTTCGTTAAGGTGGTTCAGCGTGTACCGGTCAAAATTCAGCTGGCGATCCCTGCCGCTCTCAAGGGCAGAGTCGTCCCTGGTCTTTCTGCCGAAGTGATTGTGCACACGAAAAATACAGTAAACACCCATAATACAGGGGTATAAACATGGCTCGCCGCTACGAACTGATCCTGCTGGTCTCGCTGGCCATGATCCCATTCGGCCTTACATCTGCCATTTATGGCGCTAGCTCTGCAGAGATGGCGGGTAGCTTAGGTCTCTCAGCCGATGATGCGTCCTGGTTCAACATACTCTACATCCTTGCTCAGCTGATAACGCTGCCATTCGCCTCTTGGCTAAGCTATCGCTTCGGGGCAAGCAGGGTTTTTATTGCTGGCGCTGTTATCGGCCTAACCAGCACAGTAATAAGTAGCTTCACTCTTTCCATTCCAGCCCACTATATGGCTTGGGCTGGCCACGGGATCGCTGCTAGTGCCATGCTCGTGTCCGCACAAATACTGGTATTAAGGAACTTAACACTACGAGACATCGCTTATGCCGAAGGCTGCATGCTGCTTATGACTACCCTTTTGCCTTTTGGGGTCTATCCATGGATTTTAGCCGAGTTGGCTGAAAGCAGCCTTTGGCAATTTTCTTTCGCCATTCAGGTTATCTTCTACCTAGCATTGATCGCCTGGCTCTGGCTACGTCAGTTTCCAGCTGATGCCGAGAAAAAACAGCCTATCTCGTTCAACCTGCTCCAGGCAGGCCTGATAACAGCGGTGATCTCGGGCGTGGTATTTATTTTGATGCGCGGCCAGTTTTATAACTGGTTCGACAGCCCTGAAATCATTGATGCCAGCTCAATAACAGCAGTCCTACTCCTGCTCACCGTAATGGCCTTCAAAAAGCAGTGGGGCAACGGTGAATACATCCGAGCAGATGTACTGACTTCAAATAAAAACAAAGTCTCAATGTACAATGGTGCATTGGCAGGGTTTGCCGTACTCGGAACATCGATGCTGATCAGCAGCTACCTCGCAGGCGTATTGAAGTACAGCCACAGTGAGCTGGGCTGGATCCAGCTTCCCGCTTTTGGCACGATGCTACTGGGGCTGGTGGTCAGTATTTGGATCAGCAACCACCCACGATTAAAGCCAGATGCTGTGATCCCTATCGGGGTACTGATGATCCTGATTTCCAGCGCCTTCCTTTCTACCAGCAATGCCTATAGCGGTGAAAGCGACATGTGGTTGGCACTGTTGTTACGTGGCTTTGGCGTCGGCGTGCTCAATGTAACGGTGACGATTTCCATCCTTTCCAGCTTCGATAAAAAACACATCCCCCAGGGAATTAGCTTCTTCTATTTATTCAGGACATTAGGCGGTCTTGCCGGGATTGCCTTATTCTCCCGGTTGATGAGCAAAGAAGCCTCAGGTGTCATGAATGTACTCGGTGAGAACATTAACGCAACCAACAGCACTTTTGTTCACTACCAAAGTGCCATGGCTCAGGCACTGCAAAACAGCATGCTAGAAGCCACTCCGGCTCAGGTGGCAAGCTTAATCGGCAGGCAGCTGCAAACCCAGATAGGTGCAATCGCCGGGGTCAACAACTTCCAGTGGTTCGTCATTTCAATTTGTATCCTTGCCCCTATTTTAATCATTGGCAAAAAATGGGCAGGGAAAAATACCGGAGGGGCTTGATAGCCCTGATGGTTAAGAAACTGCAACTCTCTGAAATTAAATGGCACCATTGCGACCTTCCTCGCAAATATCACCCACGATGGATAACATGCATTGATATTACCCATCCGCGTTATTGATAGTGGTTATCAATAACATTATCATTTGCTTTTTCACTTATCATACAGCTACTGATTCATTAAAATGTTAAAAAAATCTACAATACTAATTAACCTAATCAGCTTAGGTACCTTGGCATTCAATGCTAATGCCGCTTCATTACACCTGGAATCATTTCGCACTGCGCAGCCGATTGCCATCGATGGCACACAAGAATCTCTGTGGGAGCAGGCTACCCCTCTTGAAGTTAACGTTAATGAAACCCCTTATAAGCCTAATAATGGCTACGAAGGCATGCAGGAAACAACCGTCGAGATCCGCTCTGTCTACGATCAGAAACACATCTACTTCCTGGTGCGCTACCCGGATCCGACCAAGAGTTTAGAGCGCTTTCCTTGGGTCAAACAGCAAGATGGCAGCTGGAAACAGCTGAAAGCCAAAGACAGCACTGGCCACGACAACACGTATTACGAAGATAAAGTGGCCATGATCTGGGATATCAACGAAAAAGGCTTTGCCAAGAAAGGCTGTGACAAGTCATGCCACATCACAGAAGACGGTATGCTCGACGGCGTTAAAGACACTTCTGCAGGACGCCACTTCACCAAACATGGTGAAACCCTTGACATGTGGCACTGGAAGAGCGCCCGTACCAACCCTGTAGGCCAGATGGACGATCAGTTCATCAACGCCGATCGTAGCGAAAGTAAGTCCTGGGGCCGTCACGGTGATACCAAAACCGGTGGTGGTTACAAAAACAACCTCAATGCAGACAAAACAGCCCCGGCCTACATGAACAGCCAGCCGAGCGACGAGAACCGTTACTGGGTGAAGGGAGATAACAAAACCAAGTTTGTCGATAACTTCCAGCCTGGCGATGTCATTGGCGGCATCGTTACCGGACCGTTCGAAGGCCCTCGTGCCGACCTTAATGCCCGTGGCGAATGGAAGGACGGCTACTGGACCCTTGAGATCAAGCGTACCCTAGTAACCAATGGCGAAAACAGTAACACACAGGACGTACAGTTTGCGGACCTAGGCAAGGCCTACCGCTTCGGCGTCACCGTCTTCGACAATTCGCAGATCAATCACATCTTCCACAAGAAGCCGATCAAGCTGACCTTCAACTAATCTGCAGCGCCCTCCCTCAAGAGGGCGCTCCTCTCCTGTATCCTGCGGAGTTTCTGGATGAAAAACGCTTTGGTTACACAAGCTAGTGGATCCCACAGTTATCGCGATCCCTTATTGCTACGTACCATTACCAGCCCAAAGTTCTGGATCGGTGCACTCTGGCTTATGACGCTGATTGCAGCCACCAGCTACCAATTCTGGCTAGGCTATCAATACAACTCGAACGAAACCACCAACCTCTATCTGAACCTCGCCCGGGGCAGCAGCTATGCATTGTTGGTCGTACTGTCGGTCATGTGGCTACCTGCAATGCGCAATACAATCACTTGGCTAAGGTGCAAACGAATTGGCCTATGGCTACCTCTTAACCGCAACCGTAACCTGCACCGCTGGTTAGGCCATGGCATGATGGCCCTGGCAGTGATCCATGGCAGCCAATACCTATTTTATTACGACACCTTGGAGCCTCCTTTCGCAGACACCCTTTTAGGGAGCGAAAGCGACATGGTTCGTGTGATGCAAACCACCATGTATGAATTTGTCAGTGACGATGAATCTATTGACATGATGTCGTCCTGGATTGCCCAAGGAGCACCTCGTGAGCAGTATGAAAAGCATATACAGCCGATGCTCAAAGAAGATTGCACCAAGTGCCACAGTACCAGTTCAAGCCAAACCTGGGCCGTCCAAGATCTGCCGCTGGCTCGTTATGACGAGGTTTTAGGTTGGACAAACTCTGGGATCAGTTCCAAACAATTTCGGGTCAATGCAAGCGGCCTATTAATGCTGGCCTTAGCCTTGCTGATCTGGCTAACGGCATTGGGGTCGGTACGCCAAAAAGCCTATCACCGTTTCCAACAAATTCACCGCCTAGGCTATCCCTTGGCTGCTCTGCTGATCTTCCACCTACCGGGCAGTTTGATCTGGCTGCAAGTCCCCCTTGCGGTGTTGATCTTGGAGGTCTACCTCTCTCGCTACAAAAAATTGTATAGAAACTGCGAAGCCCAGCTTACTGAGGTTGGAGAAGACGTTGTTCGGCTTAACATTGATTGCCCGGCATCATTTGATATCAAAGCCGGCCACTATGTGCAGATCCGGATCCCGGCACTGAACCGACAGGAATGGCACCCTTTCTCCCTAACGGGCCCTCGTGAGTCCGGAGGTCAACTGATACTGAAGATCCGTTGCCAGGGAGACTGGACTCGACAGCTTGCAAATCAAGCTGGCTCTAAGCTGCTCGTCGACCTACGGGGCCCGTACGCCAGTCCTGCAACCCTTGCCAAACATAGCAGCAGTTATCTGATGCTGGCGGGTGGTATCGGTATCACCCCTTTTCTTGGCTTGCTGCGCAACATTCTTCAAACACCGACGACCACAGGAGACATCCACCTGGTGTGGGTGCTAAAAGAGCCTCACCTGATCAGCTGGCTTCACCCTATCGTCGAACTGATTGCCAACCGACCTGAACTGCGCTGCCACTGGCACCTGTACCTAACCTCACCGACCGAGCACTTACCCGAATGGTTTGCTAATCTGCCGGGTAATCTAGATATAAACCTGCATCAAGGTCGCCCTGAATGGACCCGCTTATTGGACCATATCAACGAGCAATCACCGGCCCCCGACAGCTTTATTTGTGGACCAGATAGCTTTGCCAAACAGGCCGCTATCGCTTGCCATGCAAGACGTTGGCGTGTGACTCAAGAGCATTTTTAACCAGGGTTATCCCCCCAGCACAACCTGAGGGGATTTATCAAGAAGGCTGGTATTTGCTCTCTTCTATTTTTCGGCCAGCAGCCATGAAATATCCAGCCTATTTTATAGCCACTCGAACACCTCAATTCTCCCCTTATGTGACATAGATCTATACCTTCAACGTATTTGGAATTCTTTTTCTCTCATAATAACGCTCAACTTACCAAGTTGTATTTCTAGCACCACTCAGGATAAAACAATGAAAGAAATTGCATTCCGATGGATAGACAAGCATCTAATCCATGTGACCATTAGAGAGAATTTTTTAATCCTCTTTTTTGCCCCACTCCTTGCCATCATCATTGTAAGCGCTACGCTGGTTGATGCCGCGCAAAACCAGCAAAGCCAGCTGCTACAGCAAGAAATGGAAACCGTGGTCGCCCTTATCTCACAATCCAATTTAAACCAGAGTGACGTGAGCCGTATTCTTGCAGGCAGTGACATCCAAATTGGTACCGACGGCATGCACACCACTCAAGTGATTAACACCGGTTATAGCGTAAGCACCAAAGAGCAACCAAGCCTGCTTTCCACACTGACGGTTAGTCACTCTGCAATTATTATTGCAGCGTGCCTGTTCATTATTCTGTGCCTGTACTACATCATGACCTTTATGGGTGGTGCCTTGTATAACATCTATGATGCCGTTTCACGCCTAGCCGACGGCGATTTGACCTATCGTATTAACCATGCCCCTGCACGTAATGACTTTAACTTGATAGCACGAACGGTAGATCGCGTTTCCGAGCGAGAACATAAACTGGTGATCGCCACTCAGGAAGCCATTGCTTTAATCCAGCAAATCAGCTCTGAGCTTCGCCAGCGCAGCCATGAAAATGAAGGCTTAACCCAGCAACAGCAAGAACGCATAGATTCTCTGGCCAGCGCCACAGAGCAAATGGCAAGCTCAGTTCGTGAAGTGGCGAGCCATTCACAAGATACATCAAGCCAGACCAGCGAAGCGACGCAACTCACCACCCAGGGCCTGACCCAAGTAACAACCACTCTATCGGCAATTAACCAGCTAGGCACGGAAATCAACACCGCAGCGAAAGCCGTCACTGAGCTAGATAGCAATGCCGCCCAAATTGATGATGTGGTTACCACCATTAATGCCATCTCAGAGCAAACCAACCTGCTGGCACTCAACGCAGCCATCGAAGCGGCGCGGGCTGGTGAGCAAGGACGTGGTTTTGCGGTGGTTGCCGATGAAGTCCGTACTCTGGCTGGCCGTACCCAGAATGCCACGGTAGAAATCCAGAAAATGATTGAAGCGCTACAGAGCAACAGCCAGGGCCTGATGAAAGTCATGCACCAGACAGTGAGTAATGCTGAATCCAGTGAGCAGATGATGAGCTCGGTTAGCCAGGATATTGGCCTGATCTCAGATAAGAACCAGTCCATTGCCAGCCGGAGTATCGAAATCGCCGCAGCGGCCGAAGAGCAAGGCGCAGTGGCAGACAATATTGCCTCTGATGTTGAACAAGTGCGCGAGCAATCACGTAGGGTTGCAGACATGGTGACTCAATCTACCACTGAAATTGAACAGCTCAATCAGCAGGCAGCTGTTTTGGAAAGCCTGATGAAAGATTTGAAAGTTTAACGTCCTGACCCAGCTCCCGCTTGAGAATAGATCTCTATTGGACAGCCTCTGATCCGGTAAGAGTATCTACTCTCAAACGCAGGAATGGCTGTTCTCACCAATTCAAAGGGAGATCGATATAAGCTCGGACGAACGTATCGTTGTCCAAGGTAAAATAGGCTGATAATCAGGGGAGTTTTTGGAGATATTGTCGTAAGGATCCAAGTTATATTTGGTGTGTTCAATATCCACAATAAATTGGCTTCCTTCAAGCCAGCTATCACCATCATGCCACTGCTGGGCCGAAAGCCTCAACTCGACATTCTGGCTCACATCAATACGGGTGTAGACCTGCACAGAGGCTGCCGATGTTTTATTTTCTAAATCATTTCGGCCATAGCCTCGCGTTTCTGGGACATCATCATCGATTTCAAAATAATAATAACCCGCTGATCCCGTCGCCCCTACTGTATATGACTGGGCATCAAAACCAATGTCTAGAAAAATATCAGATTTGGCCGTATTCGAAACATAAAAGCCAACTCCAGCCCCAAAGGTATGGGAATCGGCTTGGTCAACAATAAAATCATGGCCACCCATCGTCATACGCCAATCAGCAGCATGACCAACAGTTGAATAATAAAAGGGGGTAAAAACAGAGCAAACTAGCAACAAGCCATTGATTTTGCTGTTATTAATGATACAGCTCGATTCATCATGAAATGAAGTCAAACCTAGGCTACGTCAGTGAATAATGCAAATACTGACCATGTCGAAAATGAGAAAAACTGTTTCAATAGATCAGGTAATTAGCCCTCATTTCACATCATTGAATACTGAATAAATAAACAAAAAGAGGGCATCCTTCCACATTTACAGAATGACACACTGTAATTTAGCGCGTCCTTGTTTGATTCTTTGTATTAGCAGCAGCTTAACTGAGTTCCTATACACCTATATGAAAGGAGAACGGTTTACCTATTAATATGGAAGTAGGGAGATGAAGAAATAATCACCATGGGGCAAGGTCTATTTATACGTAGAAGTCAGCCATAGTCTTGTCGGATTGAGCAATATAACGAAAAGCTGGTGACTTGCATGAAGATACTAGGAGATCAGATGCCCTTGCTAAACAAAAAACAAATCAGAGAGCAGCAGCCGATAGCCTGGACAGCCGAGCCAATGAAAGCGGCTAAAGAAACAATGAAAAAATATGGCTTATGGGGCCTAAACCAGCAGATGGGAAGCCGCTGGCCTATTGCCTGCGTTGCACTGGAAATAACCCAAAAGTGCAATTTAGACTGCACCCTTTGCTACCTATCAGAGCACTCCCAATCGATCCACGATTTGCCTCTGGAAGAGATAATGCGCCGAATCGATGAAATCTATCGCTACTACGGTAAAGGCACCGATGTGCAGATCACCGGAGGGGAGCCAACATTAAGAGCTCCTGACGAGCTCGCAGCAATTATTGCCAAGGTCAATAAATTAGGCATGCGTGCAACCTTGATGACCAATGGAATTTTAGCAAGCAGAAAATTGCTAAAACGGTTATGTAATGCAGGTTTGACCGATGTCGCCTTCCATGTAGATATCACTCAACAACGCAATGGATATAACACCGAGCAGGAATTAAACACGGTCCGTCAAAAGTATATCAACCGTGCAAAAGGGCTGCCTCTTAGCATCATGTTCAACACCACATTACATAACGAGAACTTTCATGAACTGGCAGAGCTGGTTCGCTTTTTCTGTGATCATGCCGATCAACTTCGTACAGTCTCTTTCCAACTGCAGGCCGATACCGGCAGAGGTATCCTGGCAACACGTCCTGAAGCGATCACTATAGATAACACCCTTGAACAAATTAATCGGGGGTGTGAAACAACGCTTAATTTTGATGTGGTTCAGGCTGGCCACCCAAGCTGCAACCGTTATGCCCTAGCCTTGCTCCTCAATCATCGAGTACACAACTTTTACGATGATAATCAATTTTTTGGTAAGTTGTTACGTGCCAGCAAAACCGTAAACTGGCAACGCAATAAACCAGTCGGATCTGCCTTGCATTTTTTATGCTGGCTAGTAAAACACCCAATTATCGTATTCAAACTATTTGCCTGGGGCGCTCAAAAGTTATGGCAGCTAAAAGCCGATGTGATTGCCAGCAGAGGAAAAGCCACCACCCTTTCGTTTTTTGTCCATAACTTTATGGATGCCTGCCAGCTAGATCAGGAAAGAATAGCCTGCTGCGTGTTTAATGCCATGACCCGAGATGGTCCGGTATCTATGTGTCTTCATAATGCAAAACGTGATGACTATATTCATCAGGCAATCAAAATCGGAAGAGACACACTCTGGTCACCGGTTAACGGGCAACAATGTACGCCGGCCCAGATCATTGAGGTTTTACCAATCGACCAGCTGCCAGCACGATTTCTCAAAGGCAGAGCAAAAAAACAATCGAAAGATCTTAGGAAGTGAGCTTTGTACAGGAGGAGAGGAAACTATATCAGTAATACAGTTGCAAGAGGTGATTCACCCCGAATGTGAACATTGTGAGTTAGCTTTCTTTTGCTCGAGGCTCAAGAAAGCTACAGCTGGCAGACAATAATTTTATTAAATCACGCTGCCAGCCCAGATATCAGGTTTGTTCTAGCCTGATTAAATACCTGCGCGCTTCAACAAGCCGGTCATCAATGCAGAGCTGCCTTTCACCTGCTTGGCCTTATTCTTGAGTTCGCGTACCAATCCCGCATCCTGGATTTCATTGGCGATATAAATCATCGACTGGTACATATCACGCGGCGTCTTGATCCGCTGAGTGTCGTTTAGCGGGCTGATAATTTTGACAACATCCTTACCCGTTTTTTTGTTCTTGTTGGCATATTCAAGAACCGAATCAAGCAACTTATCGAGATCAACCACAAACTCAGAGTTCTCTACACCCTGCTTTTGCAGCTCCTTCATGTTTCTCTTTCTTACCTGATTGATGAGAAATGTAGGCGTATTGATTTTCCTATAGCCATAGATACCAGCAAGAACCAGCAAGGCAACCCCGCCTGCTACATAACCCCAAACCGAACCTGAAGATTCAACTACCGGCTGAACCACCTCGACAGCTTCTGTAACAGACACTGGTACATCAGACATACTTGTAACCTTTTACTTAAATAAATCGGAACGTCATCGACATTATGCATTAAGCCCTGCAAGGACTATGCGTTTTATCAAAATTTAAGTCAAATAGAGTGACAGAGGTCAAAAGTTTGACAATTGTGGTGGGCTGCAGGTGGTACAAATACCCTTTTCATCCCAGAAATAAGCGTAGGACTAAGTTTCGTATGCAAGGCATATGAAACAACAGCCCCTAGTTCTTTATCCTGCAAACACGTCAGAGGCCTTTCAATACTGCCTTCCTGATAAACCACGGCAACAATTACAGAGATCTATGGTGTTTAGGCACAACATTATCCCCTTTATCACCAAACACCCGCACAAAATCGACAGAGAACGAACCAGATATGATTTATCAATATAAAACAACAGATTATAAATATTCGCAATCTTCATTTTTACTATACATTGTTTTCATATACTGCCCGAAATTAAAGACATACCTTTTACAAATAATATGAGTACGTCATTATGAAAAAACTAATAAGTAATTTGGCGAGTATTTTATTCTGCTTAACCTTAGTGGCTTGTGGGTTTGATTTCAGCACAACTAAAGAATCGAACACAGCAGAAGACAACCTAATAACCACGGATGTTGACACGGACGATTTTGCCTTAGCAAGTCAGGTTATGGTGGATGGGGGTGAATTACCCATCGCATATACCTGTGATGGTGAGAGTGTCTCCCCACCTTTAAGCTGGAATGGCGCACCGGATAATACTGTCAGCTATGCACTTGAAATGTCTCATGAGGCCGAAGCTGGTGACACCCATTCCTACTGGGTTATGTACAATATTCCGGCCAGTGCTTCTTCTCTTGACAGTGGTGAATCGAGTGTCGGGCAGTTCGGTATAAACAGTGTCGACGGATTAACGCAATACACCCCGCCCTGTTCGCAGGGCCCAGGAGAAAAGAGCTATACAATAACCCTGTATGCACTCTCCGACGTTCCGAACCTAACCGATTCCGGCTTAGCTGATCGTGATGCGCTACTCACGGCCATCCAAGGAATTACACTGGATACAACCGATATGGTTGTTAGCTACGAGCATTTAGAAAACACAGGCGATACCTTCACCATGGAGCAGACCCTGTCTGATGGCGCTCAGCGTTCAACACTCGCCTTCTCCGGTCTAGCCATGGTCACTGGCAACCTAGAAGCTCAGTCTTTTTTCCCTCCCGGCAAGGTAGCAGACTACTGGGGGTTCCAGTACCTGCGAGATAATGATCCCGATAGCATGGGACACAATACCAGTTTCCTGACCAGGGTCGCCAACAATGTGTTGTACATACTAAATGATTCCCAGCTGGAGATGCTGACAACACTCGCCAGCAGCCAGGTAAGTCAAATCAACGAGTATGGCTACAAACGCTTTCCACTGATGAAGGCCTTTCGCCGACTGATGGAAGAAGACATGCCTGCCGGAACTACGGACTTGAGCCTTTCCGATGTCATCGCTGCGTCTAGAGAACTTTATGAGCTGGACGGTCAGATCAGCTATGACCGTGCGGTGGTTTTTGCTGAAATTTTCAGGAGCATGGACTGGACCCAGACAAGTTACCTCGACGACATGAAGGACAATGGCTGGAACTCATGGCCAGACGTTGACGAAGCCCTTATCAAGGAAAAAACCAAAGATCTTTCCCATGATGAGTCAGTGGCCGTGATGACCTACGCCGGAGATCTCTATAGCTGGTACGCTGGCTCGCTGGAAGCGGATATCTACTTTTGCCCCGAGCGACAGGGAACGTATTTCGGTTCTTTCTTCATCAAAGATGCGCCCGCTATCGGCGTTGAAGGTTATAACATCGACGAACAATTGACGGCAACGGCGGGAGCTGCCCTGATTGACAGTTCCAAAGGGTATGTCACTTCAAGCCAGGCAACGCTGATCTCCAGCCTAGTCGATGTTCAGCGGGAAAACCTGTATTACGGAGATTCCAATATCGTTAAGGCCAGGACCGATATATCAACAGCCCTCCGTAGCCTCCTTACCACGACAGAGCCCTCGGATGCTTTCAAGGCCGAGGTGCTTGTTGAGGTTCTCAAAAAGTCAGCGATATACGGAGAACTAGATGGTGAGAACAATTACTACTATGCCAACTTCTTCGCCCAACTTTATGCATCGTTGACCGACGGGCAGAAAAGCAACTTAACGGCACTCAGAGAATCAATCATGTCTGGCACCTATGACGATGGTACAGCCTTCGATTTTTCCATCATCACCACACCGTACCTCTACTCAGCCGAGATAACGGACACGACTGTTCTCACCCCATATATCTCAGATACCGATTACCTGTTCGGACTTTAGGTGACCACTTCACATAAGCTTCTTTAGTAGGAGTCGCCTTAACGCCTGTCAATGGAGGGGGGAGTGAACTAATTTAGCATCTGGGGGCTTTCCTTTTGGAGGGGTACATCTTGAGGTAAGTTCATCTCAGCCCTCCGCGTAAGCTCTCATTAATTCGTTCCATAATCTTTGAGCAACGGGCCCCTTCTTATGGTTTCTATTTCGGAACATATATAAATCTCCGGAAGATCTTACCGGTATTCCTTCAACGTCAATCGGAATTAAGGTTCCCGCCGCCAGCTCATTTTCAATCAAATGCTCCGGAATTCCTCCCCACCCAAGTCCTGCCAAAATGAGTTCTTTTTTGGTGCTGAAGTCATTGACGTTCCAAGACTCTCGATTGGGAGTGACGTGATAGGAAACTGTTTTAGAATGCTGGGCACTGTCGCGGGTGACGATTTGATCATATTCGCCAATCTCTTCAAGGCTAATCATGTCTTTAATCCCTTGCTTAAAATAACCCGGCGCTGCCACGTTGACGACTGTAACTTTGGCTATTGGAAATCGTTCGTGAGTCGCGTTCAACCCTATTTCCGGTCCAAACGCCAAATCTGCTTCTTCATCGTCAATCCGTTCTACCACACCGTTAAGAGCTTCCGTAAACACCTTGAATTGAGTATGTGGGTATTGGTCTATGATCGTTTTAATCTTCTTCAACAACGGTGGTAAAGGGAACGCAATGCTCACGACAATGCTAAATTTGGGCTCGATCCCTTTCGTCAACTGACGACCAATTTTATCTAATCGATCAAAGTGATCCATTGTCAGTTTTGCATTGTGATAAAAAGCCTGACCGGCTTCTGTCAACGTGGGCCGGTACTCCTCACGGTTAAAAAGTAATACGTCATACTCATCTTCTAAAGTTTTTATGGAAGAACTCACCGCCGCCTGAGTTTTGAAGATAGCCTTCGCCGCTTTACGAAAACTACCTTGCTCTACAACAGCCAAAAACGCCTTCAGTTGCTCATTCGTCATTACGACACCTAGCTCCAATCCAAAAACAACATGATAAATAAAAGCTGTCATCTTGAAAGGATTATTTAGTTATCTTTTTATCAGGCTGTGCTCTATCTTGGAATAACAGATTGAGCGGACCTTTCATCGCCAGCTGGGCGACCTCAGCAAAATTGTGAATGGGTGCAATCATCAATTAAATAGAGCATTTACAAGCGAGGCGTTATGTTGAAAAGCATTTTGATCACAGGAGCCCGGGGGGTACGAAGGGAACGCAAGCATTAAACAGCCTCCCTCTATTAAAAAAGTTTATGTTCCAAGCAATGCTTCAAGTCATGTCCCTGTTCGGAAAGGTGCATAAGGTAGACGTAGGCGCCAAGAGGTTCGTAGCCGATCTTATGAACGAGTCTTACAAGAGTGGCGCATTTTACGGGAGTCAATCAGGTATCTCTGGCCCTATCGTAGATCAAGGAACTCTTTTTGCTGCTTTGAACAACCAGGTTTTTCAAGATAATGCGAACGAAGCGATTCATCGCTTTATTAACTAATAAGTGTCGCTTAAAAAGCGTAAATCTCAATCAATAAAATAGGAAATTACTATGCCTGCATACATGTTAACTTTTGTTCGTATTCAAGACCCTGAAGCCCATCAACGTGACTACCTTGCCAAGGCGCATTCCATCCTGGTGAAGCACGGCGGCAAGGCTCTAGCTGTGACAGATAACGTCGATGTCTATGAAGGAACAATGCCCGAAGGCCGAGTCGTGTTAGTCGAGTTTCCGTCGAAGGAGCACGCGGAGGCTTTTTATTCCGATCCTGATTATCAACCATTGATAGCATTGCGTTCAAAATTCCTGGACGCCGACATGGCGATCTTTGAACAAGGTTTTGATTCTGGTGAATCTTAAGCCGGTTTGACGTAGGCGAAAATGGCGGAAGCTTAGATTGTAATGTAGAGGCATAGTGAATTTATCACCTATAGCAAGTCGCGGTGATGGAGCGCTGAAGATCAAATTTACTATGCCACTTCATAACGAGTAGTATCAGGACAAGTAAAGAGCTGTTTATAAATATCCAGATCTTCCGATGTTACTGGAATTAGAAGCAACCTTTCCGTTTTTATCATAAGACTATCCATTTCCTTGATACAATATAACGCC
Source organism: Photobacterium sp. HL06 (assembly GCF_059552575.1). Taxonomy (NCBI): domain Bacteria; kingdom Pseudomonadati; phylum Pseudomonadota; class Gammaproteobacteria; order Vibrionales; family Vibrionaceae; genus Photobacterium; species Photobacterium sp. HL06. Next base: position 919,528 of record NZ_CM183914.1, on the reverse strand, counting down.
GTGTTAAGGTGCGACAAACATAACGTGCCATACTGTGAGCGAAGCGAAACCGGAACGCGTTTGAAGTCACTCTTAAACGCTTTATTGGCTGCATTTCTCCAACCTTCCAATTTGACGACTTATAGGTTTTTATTCAACCACGTTATAGTATGGTCTCTCATACCATTAGAAAAATAGTGCGACTCATTAGATAAGAAAAACTCTATTTGAGTATTGTTTTTCTCGTACCTGCCTTTGACTTTATCATAAAACCTCTTAGAGAAATTAGCAGGAACCCAGTCATCTTTTTCACCATTCATAATTAGCATGGGACGATTCTCGTTTTCAATTAAATATAAATATGGATCGATTTCCTCCATATATTTAATTCCTAACTTCTCATCATCACTGAGAACCTTATTAGCTGAATTAGCTGAATTAGCTGAATTAGCTTCTAAAGCATATTTTTCTAAACCTACAAAATCAGGAGATCCGATAATTGCTACCGCTAATTTAACATCCTTATTCTTAGTTAAAGTATAAAATGTGGACATTGCTCCCATTGAAATACCTAACATTGCAATTCTAGATTGATCAATCCTATCATCTTTCTTGCAATGATTAACTAAAACATTAATATCATTCGCATTTTGCTTAATAATACTTGTCATTATTTTAGTAAAACTTGAATGGCTACTAACATTTTTAGCGCTACCATCATCTCTTTCTCCATGTTTATCCGCATCAAAACAGATAACGCAATAATCTTGAAGAGCTAAATTTAAAGCCAAGTTAGAACCTTCATATTTGTCATTCCCAGCACCATGAGAAATAATTACTAAAGGTTTATTTGTTGACTCTTTTTTAAAGTAGAGCAAATATACGATTTCACCAAGTTTATTTTTTTCTACTATAATGTTTTCCATGTATTTCCCTATGTTTAATATTTTCCATTTGCATATATTTAAAACACTGTCAAATAAAAATATTGATGACTAAACCAATAAAACAGCTAACGCCGTGTAAAGGGGCAGTAACGCTAACCATCAAAACTTAAAATTACACCTCAGCTTAACATTAGAATTAAAACTACCGCACGTTAACAGCCCGCTTGAACGCTTTGTTATATGATGACTACACTTTATCTGCAAAATACGCCATTATTTCAGCTGTTGTCATTTCTTTTGTTTCATTAGAGAAGCAATAATAGCTAGGTCGCACATCGCTAAAGTACTGCATATCCATTTCCAAACCATCCAAGTCTGAAAACATACCAACTGGCATGTTATATTCACCAGTTTCTTTGAATTTATAGAACAAATGCGTTCCACACTCAGTACAAAACCCTCGTGATGCCCACGATGACGATTCATACATTTTGACTTTATCGTCACCTTCAATTTTCACTTTAGTACCGCACTTAACAGCGAAAAATGGTGCTCCACCCCATGTTCTGCATGATTGGCAATGGCATACAGTGAACTTAGGGTTAACTTCTTCCGCGGTAATTTTCACTGCTCCACAAAGACAGTTCGTTTCAGAATGTGCCATTAGTAACTCCTTAATTTGTAAAAATATAACGCCGGGCATAAGGTGCGCCACGATAAACTCACAAAGCGCACTGGACTCCATACCAAAACCGCCGAGTCAGACGGGTCACCTTGATTGCTTGCATGGCTATTGTACGAAGCTGAAACCAGATGGATAAGAATGAAGTCCATCAAAATCTGCTTTACTTAGCACTACCCCTTTAGATTTTGCTATCGCGTATACCATACTGATATGAAAATAAAAATTAGGAAGTATATACTGATGAATAAACTCTGGTTGTGAAAGGTTCAGCTCAGCAAAACCCGCTTTGTCAGTAACCGTTACCTGGCTATTCAGACTTTTGACTTCACTTGACTCATTAAGATAATTGAGTGTTTTCGAGATTTGCTCCAGTACAGCCACTTTATCAACTTTTTCGCTATCAAATGAAACAACTTCAAGCCCCAATAAAGGGCAATAACCCCGTAACGCAAAGTTTGTAGCTATCTTTGCATTCATAGCTAACGAAAACATATCATCGGTTAAAGATGCTGAAAAATCATCCTGTGGGATTTTCGTGACTATCACCTTTAGCTGTTTTAAATAATGCTGGAATAGCGATTTTATACTTATATCCATTTTTACTCCTGAGTCCTAACGTCTGCAATAAGGTGCCCCGCACATAACTAACAAAGCACATTGAACTTCATACCAAAACCGCCGAGTGTAAGGCGTCACCTTGATGTTTTTACATTTTTGGGCTCAGAAAGCTCCCACAGTTAGATACACGTTTTGCTTCAAATACAACCTTATCATTACGTAAACCTTGATAAGTAAAATAATCTTCATTCAACGTTAATATTTTATATTTTTCACGTTGATATTCATCATCAATATAATTCCCATCAAGATCTAATGTTCTGGTTTCATTCAAAATATAATTACCACTAATCGACCACGTTCCTTCTATCATTATGGGAAGACGATCTTTACCTGAAATCAAATCCTTATTTCTAAATAAAATAAGTAATTGGCCATCATCCTTGTGTGTTGCACACCAACTACTTTGGAAATTGTTGAATTCATAAGTTCCAACCCAACTACCTTTAACTTTGTCCTTCAGGTTCTCATTAACTGACGAGTTTGTGTTGAATAGCTCTGGCGAAACATTGACACCAAAGTGATAAATACTAATTTTTTCTTTATTATCGATAACACTTATATCAATGACAGCTTCACCATTTTCATAGAAACCATTTAACCTGTAAGTAATTATTGTATATTTACCAATGTTAGCATTGTATCCAGAGCTAAGCTTAATATACTTAGGTTTTTCCATAACCTTTAATACGCCAAGCCTAGAGAAGATTTTTATAGTTTTAATCATCGAATCCTCATCACCTGCCTCAAGGATATAAGGGTGCATAAGTGGACGGATTCTTTCATAGTCCCATGAAGATAATATCTCAGCGGAATCTTCAACATATGGTAATAATTGCTCTTCATAGCTTGAAGATTTAATACTAGAGTATAAAAAAATACCAACAAAAAGAGTTATAACGCCTAGTATTCCACATACAACAATTTTTAGTACACTTTTCAAATCACACCCTTCTTTATTTATAATTAATGCCATATCAAGTATTAATGAAAAAATGTAACGCCTGCAATAAGGTGTGCCTCACTGAACAAGCAAAGCGCACTGAACTCCATACCAAAACCGCCGAGTGTAACGCATCACCTTGATGGCCTTGTATGCATATCGAAGCTAAATAACAACGCTACGTCCTGTGGGAAAGTGCTCGAGCTGCTCACCAAGCACATTTTTCAGTAATCCATATGATTTCATGCCGGTACAATGACCTGTATATAACTTATCTATTGGGTAGGTTAGTAGCAATTTTCCGATAGCCTCAATGTCTTCCTTACTGCCACCAATACTGTTAAAGAGTGGTAAACCAACCAAGTGAAAACCGCCAACAACAGCTTTAATTCTTGTGTTTGGAAAAAGCTCAACAGCCGTCTCAACCATATTAAGAACACCATTATGGGCACAGCCTGTAAAAACTATTAATCCATCACTTTCTTTGATAACCATAAGAAGCTCATGATCAAATGTATCAGGTTTGCAGCCTTGTCCAGAATCAGTATAAAGATACTTATTTCCCTTCGGTTGCTCATACCTATTGCTTAAATTCGTAACGAGGAAAACATTAGGAAATATCTCTGTTGTTTTATTGACGAAACTTAGCTGTCTCTTCGCTTTAACTAATAAATCCTTATCAATGCCGATATCACTTTTAAAACCAAAAGCCTTGAAGCAATAATCTGTTTCCTCACACTCACGAAAATACACCTGAGCTTTAGAATTACGGTCAAGGAAATGAGTTACACCATTACAATGGTCATGGTGACGATGAGAAATAACGGCGGCATCTATATCTTGGATTTTTATGTTTAATGCCGCCGCATTATCACAAAAGGCTTTGCTGCTACCTGCATCAAATAGTATCTGCCGACCCATTGTATTTACATGAAGAGACAACCCTCTTTCAACCGTAAGGTCTGTTCTATTTTCCAACCGAGAGTTATCGACTAAAGCTGTAAGTATCATAATTACCTATTTTCTCTGCGCTTAACGCCTTGCTAAACAGCACTTTCGATTAACTTTACCAAGCACACCGCACTCCAAGCCAAAAGTGCCATACGTTTTAGCATCTGCTTGAGCAATTTGTTAGCCATAGTTTTATCGATTACATTTTAACGAGACATGTACCCTATAGCTTTAAAATAAAATTACAGCGATTAAGGTTAACTGTATGCTTTCTTGATGAAATTTAATACGAGAAAATAATATGCCTACAGTAACCATCAACGACTTACCATATCAACTGCCAAAAGATACAGCGGGTCAATTACAAAAACTAGCTCAAATTACATCTATTCCAAAAAATTTACTGACTGGCGCTGGAGAAAAAGAAGTTGAAGCGATCTGCTACATGATTTTGTACCGTCATCTTAGTCAACACCTTAGAATTAAAGCAATGACTTCTATTCGTTCAGTTAAAAAAAGAGCTTTGATGGGGGAGTTGATCAAACGTGTACTTGATACGACTTTTGTTAACCCTCAATGGGGAATCTGGTCATTAACCAACAGCGAACTTAATGCTGATATAGAACTACATACTCACCTAACATCAATCGCTGGCACATTAGGTTTTGGAGCCTCCGTTAGCAGCGGTAAAGACATGTTAAATAAAATAAAACAAGACAAGGCAATAAGCCGAAAAAACTGGATCACTCTTATTATTTGGGGTTGTATATATTTCAATATAAGAGAGCTTAAAAAAGCAACTAAAGAAAAAGACCATCGTTCTACCCTAAGCACTTCAAGGTTTTTCTAATGAAGAATAGAATAATTGGCGTTCTTGGTATTATTGCAATTTTAGTTGCTACAATTTGGCACTGGGAAGCTGCAGATGAGCAGCTAAAAGACCTACTATTTTACTTATTACTAGCAACTTTTGTAGGCCAAAATATTTGGCTTACTTTTATGGGTAAAAATAAGAAATAAGCCACCTCCAAAGTAATTATGTACTCTTTATTCCATAAGCAAAGTCTCATTTTAAATGTGGACTGAGGCTAACGCCTGCAATAAGGTGCCCCGCACTGAACCAACAAAACACACAGAACTTCATACCAAAACCGCCGAGTGTAACGGGTCACCTTGATTGTTTTGCATTCCAAAACCAACTAATTAGAGAGCTTTATCTTACCTACATTATTTATTCCACTGTAGTAATATTTTGGGTAATAAACCCAATATACTTCATTATCATTAGAGTCTCTTGCCAATTCTAAGTGTATTTCTTCTTCGGCAGTTTTAACTTTAAAAACAAAACGTTCAAGTGGATGAGTATTGTTATACTTTGGAGAAGACATATTTTTCAGATTATGTAGAACTTTAGCCTTATCAACTCCACATTGAGAAACAACACTGATAATTTCGCCACCTAATTTTTCATGTAACTCTGACCTCACTAGACTTGGAATAAATGTTCCAGCCAACGGGGTTACTATTAAAATTGCTATCATTACTAGTATGATATAAGGATTTAGCCTCTTTACAAAAATCATCATGAAGATGAAAGAGACAATAGATATTAAAATCCCAACAGCACCAGCCATGAAGGTGTAATCAAGCATTGTAATTATCATAAGTTTTCATTTTATTAATAGTCATAATTCGATGAAATTTTGGCTCTTGGCATAACGCTGAGCACATGCGCCCGTAACACAGGTGCCGAAAGTGAACACCGTTACACCAGAGCAAAGTAATACCAAAAATGCCGAATGTAACGGGTCGATATGGTGTGGTTTGTTATGCTGCCTGAGCCATAAATCCATTCCAAACTTGGCCACTCAACTATCCAAGTGCGACAAAAACACCTGAACTACAGCAATTTAGAAAATCAATTTAAGCACTGACTTCCAGCAACTTTGAGTCAAACCAACTTGTATGACATCCTGATGAAGACTTACTTGGGCTGCAGCACCAAACTGATAGGCAAAGGAAACGACAATCCTTTCCCTACAGAGTAACGACGTTTAATGCGGTGGTTCATTGCCAATGTCAAAGACTGCAAAGAACACATCAACCGGCATTTCTCCTGACTAACTGGACAGCCTTACGAAGAACGAATGGCCGGAGACATTATGTAACTATGCGATAAAGCCTGAGGGCTGTTACCAACTAAAAAAGCGGCATAAGGTGCGCCCCACTGAACCAACAAAGCACACTGAACTTCACACCAAAAAGCCGAGCATCCAGTATCACCCTTATGGAATTTATAATTTTTTGAAGCTAATTTCAGGTGTTTCTAAAGTGAATATTTCACCGGTATTTAACGTAAACTCAATAAAGAAGATATGACTATCCACAAAGGCAGGTGCTTCGTTTAATTGAAGTTGGATTGTATTACCAGCATAAACATCGGCTTGTTCAAGATAGTGATTTAAACTGTAATATACGACTGCACCATTTTCATATTCATAAAAATCTGTTCTGGAATCAGCATAGATAACATTAAATTTAGATTTCAAAGATTCTCCAGTTGTTAGAGAGTCATCAAAAGCAGATGAAGAGGTGATTTTAATATCGACTATTTTTTCATTTGTGCTTGGTAGTACTGGTGAGCATGCATAAGCTGAGTTTATAAATGAAAAAGAATTGTTCTTGAGCTTTTCGCTTTTCTTAGCAACTATTTGTGTTTCTGAATCCATTGATAAAACAATATCATTGTATTTAACTTCTGTGTTTTCATTATATATATCACCCAGTATCATTGTAGGGTAAGTTTTGGGCTCAGGTGCTACCAATACCTGAATAGAAACATCTGTGAGATCAAACTCTGTAGGGTAAGAGCTTAGATCACCACAGATATCGATTATTGGCTCACTTTTATCATTACATGCAGTGATTAATAAAACTATTGTAAATATAACTATTTCTTTAAACTTCATAAATAACCTTAATCATTATAACACCGCATTCTACTCGTAACCCTTGATACTTTTGTATGGAACTCCATCTCTTAAAATTTCCCTAACGTGGCCGAAAATCTGTCTGCGCATGATGTCCTTTAGCTGAACCAGCAACAAATTCTGGCCTGAAATGTTCACAGACTATTGGCAACTTTTGAGTCAGCTGAGTTCGTATATCTCATCACTTTCGAGCTTAGATGAAAGTAAGCATCAATGATGCAGAGAAATGGCTAAAAAATACCACGCTACCGCCCTTGGACACAAAACCCACATACGTATCTAAAAGCAGGCAATTTTATCACTAGATGTCTAGATTTCTTGGGGCAGCTCAACGTTCTGTGAATCAAGGTGCAAAGGTGGTGCTTATCGAAGGGTTACATCTTTGAGAATGGAGCGGGAAATCTGTGGGACGGGTTTATGGGGCCCCCTGCTTACGAGCCCTATAAACCTTACAAACTGACATGAACGATAGTTTCTCGGGTTTGTAGGGTGTTGAGAAAGAAGTGCACATTTGAGTCATTAAGTACACCAAAGTGAGGTAGCTCCGGGGGCCAGCCAGGGTTTGGTGTCTCAACACGTCGGATATAGCCACGTTCGTCAAGCTACATCAGAGCTTTATCACGTTCCTGAGCGTCGTGCCTTAATCTCAATTTAGTGCTCAAAGTGTTCAGACAGATAGTCAGGCGTAATAATGGCAGGTCACGAGGGATCATTTATTGACTGATAAGTGTAGGTGCAGAAGGAGGACTAAGTGATGACGGCTCGCAAGCTAACAACTTTAGTACTTGCTCTTTGGCAGTACGCTTACACCGCGTTCGCAGACTTTTCTTGGTTTCTTTTCGTTTGCCAGAAGGGAGAAGATATACTTTACGGAAGTACCAAATACCGTGCGGGGATAACCATAGATTTGTTGTCATCATAGCCTCTAGTAATATACATAAAGTGGATCACCTGAGCAGACAATTTTAGGTAAGGCATTGATATTGTTTGGCAACTGTTGCTTACTCTATAAGTTGACATAGCGCATTACTACACAACAGTCAGTTAGGGGATTTTTTGCATCATAAAGTGACATAATCTACCACTATACATGACACCCAATATAAAACAGAAAGTAACTTTCTTACACTTCCCACATAATCAGTTTAAAGTGGAGTATTCGTTATGGCGTTCAGTTCTGTAGAGATATAAGATTTTATTAGTAGCCAAAAATCACATGGAACACATCAAGTTTAATAATAATTATCATTCATAACAAACTACTTACTACGAATAGAAAATTCTCATAACCTCGCTAGCCTTCCCCTGATACTATCAACCGAAAATGATAGTATCTCCTTGCTTAATTGAAATTGGGCAGTGGCCATTGACATGAATCGTACCGGGAAATTCCGGCTCTAATCGCGCATCAAACTTAATAGTAATATGCCCTAACTCCATAAGATTATTGTTTGCAACCGATCCAACCGCAGTCACAACATAATCCTTGTCTGAAATCAGTAGGGTACTATCTGTTGTAATAAATCCAGTTGCGGTACCCTGGTCATGAATGAAGCAGTATTCTGCCGCGTCTTCAGGTGCACTTTGGTTGAATAAAATCAACATACCTTCCTTTAGCGCATCTGGTGCAAATTCACCGATCTGAGTAATAGTAGCTTTAAATTGTAGCGACATATTCCCCCCTCATTGATAAATAAACATAGAAATAAACCAAGCAAACAAAACAGTTGGAGCTCCAGTCAGAAAACGGGAATAAAGCACTGAAGGTACACCAATTTCAACCGTTTCCTGTTTCGCCTCTGCTAGACCAAGCCCAACAGGAATAAAGTCGCAGGCAGCCTGTGAATTGATAGCAAATAAAGCAGGGAGAGCTAAATGTGGCGGAATATTTCCTATTCCAATCTGTACGCCGACTAATACACCAATTACCTGTGCAATGACTGCTCCCGGGCCAAGAAATGGTGAAAGAAGAGGGAAAGAACAAATCAATGCCAGTGTCACTAAACCTAAAGGGTTTTGCGCTAATGGTGTTAATGCATGTGCTATCAAATCGCCAATTCCTGACGCCATAATCACACCAATAAGCATCGACACAAAAGCCATAAAAGGCAGTATAGTCTTCAGTACAGTATCAATCGTATCACGGCCGGCTTGGTAGAATATTGACATGACATTTCCCATCCCAACACCGGCCTTCACTATCAAGCCCTCACTTTGTTGACTTAACTTTTTAGTCGTATCAAACTTGCTGCCAAGCTTATGATGAGTAGTTGGCGCTTGCTCTTTACTTGTAGAGCTAATACTAACACCAGCCTTGTTTACTGAAGATACATAGATACCCTCATGAATATACTGCGCTAACGGACCACTTTTCCCAGTTGCATGAATATTGAGAGTGAAGATGTTTTTCTTAGGATACAGACCGCAACGTAGCGTTCCTCCGCAATCGATTACCACCATTGCAACTTCTTCGTCTTTTACAATGGTGCTGAAGCCGTCAACAGCTTCCAGCCCTGTTAACTGACTAATGTAATCAACTACCTCTGGTTTAGAACCACCCGTTACATATAGAATTTTTTTTCCCGGAACAATGGGAATGACGAGTGGTCCTCCCCAGCCCCCATCACCAGCGATCACATTCAATACTCGGCTCACCACACTTACTCCTTGGTAGAAAAAACAACTGAATCAGACAATGTTTTACCCTGCTGTTTGCATACCATTACTGTAGTGAAGTCAGTAATCCACCCTCGGAAAAAATTAGTAATTAAGCCAACTAGCAGATAGCTCATAGCTAACGGCCCTAGCGGTAAATCAAGTTGAGTGATCCCACTAGCAATGCCTAGATAAATAAAGAGTTCGCCTGGATTGACATGAGGAAACATACCATTCATAGAGTGGCAGCTATAAGAGGCCGCAGCATAATAAGATGGCTTATAGCGCTCTGGTAAAAATTTACCCAAACTTAAAGTCATCGGATTACAAAACACAAAAGTGCCAATAAACGGCAAGATCAAGTAACGGGAAACCGGATTGCTGGCACATTTTTCGGCCAGCCTCTCAATTCTATGCTGGCCAATAAAGCGAATAATGGAGTTCATAGCAACCAACAAGCATATGAGAAGGGGGAGAATTCCCGTTACCATGCCGACAAAGACTTCACCGCCTTTTTCAAAGAGCCCTAAAAACCACTCAGCACCAGAAATCACTACATCCATAAACCCAACAATAGTAACAATCACATTGATATCATTGTTAACTATATTTGTTACTTTAAAAGACTCAAACTTTCATTCTGTGAGCGTAATCACCGAATAAGTTTTCACAGTGAAAGGTTAATCTATCATAGGGAAGAGACCAGATTGATAGATAGTCAATCTGGTAACGTAGAAAACTAGAGCATTAGACCAAATATACGGTAATTCCTTTCTTCTCAAGACTGGTAAGGTCCTCTTCGCTAATATTAGTATCTGTAATAACGACATCTATTCTGTCTATTGGAACAACAACATTTGGACTTCTACGACCAAATTTTGAAGAATCCAGAATTACGATGACTTTATTGGCTGATTTATGCATAGCCTGGCTAACTTGATATGCTTCATTATAGGTAGTGATCCCCTGTTCTAAGTCAAAGCCATCAGCTCCAATAAACAACTTGTCAAACGAAAAGTGGCTAAACGCCCTCTCAGCTAGGCTCCCGTGAAAAGACGCTGATTTTTTTCGAAATGTTCCACCAGGCATTATCACTGTGTGATCGGAATCTAAATCTGCCATTGCATTTACAATGTCCATGCTATTTGTCATAAGAGTTAATGACATAACATTTTCCAAATCAGGAATCATCTGCAACGTTGTACTGCCACAATCTAGAATTATCGAGTCACCATCGTCAACAAGCTCAACGGCTTTCTTGGCAATCCGCACTTTTGTATCTAAATTTAGCGTCTTTTTTTCATCCATCGTCCGGTCTTCAGTTGTGGCAACCGATGGTGAACAGGCTTCAGCACTCCCATATCGTCGAACAACAACCCCCTCTAATTCAAGACTGCGTAAATCACTGCGAATTGTTGCGCCAGATGTTTCAAAGATTTTGGAAAGCTCATTAACGGATGTTTTCCCGTTCTCTCTTAAATAGTTAACGAGCCTATCTCTTCGGTTATCTATATTCATATTGTCTCAATTCAAGTCTCCTTTAGCCTTTAATTTTACACGAAAAGACTTTCAATTTGAAAGTAATAAAGCCTTTCAAGTGGTCATATTGAAAATGCCACGCTTAGAGCTTCTTGTGTACCACTATCCAAATGTTGAATAATACGAGCCTTAAATGGATACCTTGCGCCTATTAAGCTGGGTAATGCTTTAGGCCTGGCAAAAACTGTTAAACCTTTAAAAACCTTTGCATCAACTATTGTCTTATCATCAGATTCAGCCAATACCACTATAGTTCGAGCCTTCCAGCGGCTATTTGTACGACCAATTTTCACCTGGCCTTTTTGGGCCATAGCCTGCAGCATTCGGTTAAAAGCACGGATCTGAAAAAAAGTCAGGCCGATCTGCCCCCCCCATGCAACCATAGCAGTGACAATAAGAATAGTTATTGAATCCATAAGTTCCTCTATCTCTCTAGCTATTATCATAATAAAGGACAGTATTTTCTGCCCAACCGAGAGTTTACTATCTTGACCATCCGTTGTTTAGCCAAGAAGTAGATACATTACCTGCACGCCAATAACATTTGACGAAATGGCTTACAAATACATAACCTTTCTAACAGTAATACTCATAAAATTCAAATGATCATGAAACAAATAATATATGAAATTTGATTTATAATATTCACCATAACCATCAACAGAGAGCCTACAGCTATTCAGGATGATTAGCTTTATAGGAAAATAACAAGGACATAATTGCTTTTTTAGTTGCACTCTATAAAACGCCACTCAATTATAATTAAGTTTATCACTAGATAGAGCAGCCTTATCTGACAATTTCAACAAGCCTTTCAAAAGGATAAATCTTCACGGTGCAATAATTAACTCAATACCACTCTTAGTAATAACTTTCGCCTGTTCTTTAGTGATACCACCATCTGTAATAAGCGTGTGAATACCATCTTTAGGAATAACCACGTTCGGTGTTTTACGGCCTAACTTACTACTGTCAATTACAACAAATACTTTAGCAGCGCTACGACACATAACCTGGCTAACATGATATGCCTCATTATAAGTAGTCAGACCAAGTTCCAAATCGAAACCATCAGCGCCAATAAACAGCTTATCAAACGTGAACTTTAGAATATTTTCTTCAGCTAATGTGCCATGAAAACTTGCAGATTTTTTACGACAAGTGCCGCCAGACATCATGACATTGCACTCTTCATTTACTTCGCTAATAGCTTCAGCTATATATATGCTGTTGGTCATTATTGTTAGCTGTCGTATTTCTGACAGGTGTGGAACAATACAGAGAGTCGTACTACCACAATCAAGAATAATGCTATCACCACCTTCAATGAATTGCGCTGCGGCCTTAGCAATAACATTCTTAGTTACTACATTTAAATACTGTTTTTCATCAAGTGGGCGATCATCATTATTAACCAACTCAGCACTTCCATAACATCGAGCAATCGTCCCTCTTTTTTCTAATTCACGTAAGTCACTTCGAATTGTGGCAGGAGCCGCTTTGCATAAGCACGCAAGATCATCTACTCGGGTTTTCCCATTGCAAGCAAGCTGTTCGATAATTTGTCTCTGCCGAGATTGTTTGCTCATAAATAACCTTCACTTATTATGAAAAGAGCGGATCATTTCTTCAAAAAAGCCACTTCTAGAGCCTCGTTGACACTTTTACCTAATTTTTTAATAAGACTAGCTGGAAGCGGGTACTTGCAACCAATAATCTCATCGAAGGCTTTAGGTCGAGCGAATACAGTAAAGCCTTTCATTATTTTTGCTTCGATAATAGTTTCATCATTATCCAGCACCAAAGCGACTAATGTACGGGGCTTAAATCTGCCTTTTGTTCGACCCATTTTTATTGTCTTGTCAGAAGGCAACCCCATCAACATTCGGTTAAAAGCCCGTAACTGCATATATCCAAGGAATATTTGCGTAATCCAAGCCATGCAAGAAACTACAATTAAAGTGTTAATTTCATCCATACCATCACCAATTAAAAAAGAGGGCTATTACAGCCCCCTTTGTTGTTTAAAACATTACCTGGCCACCAGTAATATTAATTGACTGTCCAGTGCAGTACTTTGCACCTTCGCTTGCGTAGAACTTAAGAACGTGAAGCACATCGTCATAACCACAACCTGCTTTTAGCGGCACTTTATCAATATAGTGCTGCATAACCTGATCATCTGATATACCAAGTTTCTTGGCGTACTGTGGAATAAGACTCTGGAACATTGGAGACTCAAGCAAGTTACCAAGCATCAAGCTATTAACAGTGATGTTATCGTCAGCTAAATCCAATGCGATTGACTGAGTAAGACCAACCGTACCAAACTTAGCAGAGCTATAGCCAGCATTGTGCTTACTACCAACCTTACCTGACTTACTGTTGATTTGAAGAATACGACCACCGTTGCCTTGAGCAACCATGTATCGAGCGGCTTCTCGAGCACATAGGAAGTAACCATTAAGGTTAACAGCTACGTTGAAGTTAAAATCGCTCAGTGTGAAATCAGTGATTTTAGTTGCTTTAGCAACACCTGCGCTATAAACAAGAATATCAATGCTGCCCAGATTGTCATTGATTGCTTTGAAGGCATCAGAAACACTTTGCTCATTAGTAGCGTCAACTTGAACACCAAATGCTTCATCAGCAAACTCGCCGTTAATTTCAGCGGCTACTTTCTTTGCATTCTCGCCATTCAGGTCAGCAATACCTACTTTGTATCCAGCTTCGGCTAGCCCTTTAGAAAGGTGAGCGCCTAACGTTTGACCGCCACCAATTACAACTGCAGTTTTCATGTGTATAATTCCAAATGTTGTTTTTTACAATATGCTCATGCGACAACATGAGTGGTTTACGAATGGACTCATGCGACAACATGAGTCCGTTCTTTCATCAATTAAATGTGAGAGTTGAGCCTGTGATTAGTAGCTTTGGCTGATTACCGCCAAGGTGAAGACTGCCCGGATACTCCGCGTTATCAGCACTATCAAATCGAAGTGTGATGTGACCAAGATTGCCCAAGTTTTGGTTAACGGCTGAACCGACTGCTGTTACTGGAAATGTAATGCCGTCAATCACAACATTACCGCCAACAACGATTACGCCCTTAAGCTCGTCGTGATTGTGAATGAAACAAAACTCAGCGACATCTGCTGGCGCTTTTTCATTGAATAGAATCAACATGCCATCTTCTAGTGCCTCAGAAGCGCATTCGCCAACTTTTAACACTTCAACGTTGTACAAACTCATTCTCTTCTCTCTTAACTCAATTAGTGATTTTGTTTAGTTGTAGATAAACATTGAAACAAACCATGCTAGTAACACCGTTGGAGCACCTGTTAAAAAACGACCGTACAGAACCGATGGAACACCAACACGAACGGTTTCTGGCTTAGCTTCTGCCAGCCCCAGACCAACAGGAATAAAGTCACATGCAGCTTGCGCGTTAATCGCGAACAAAGCTGGCAGTGCCAAATGTGGTGGGATGTTGCCCAGACCAATCTGCGTACCTATAAGAACACCGATTACTTGCGCAATTACAGCACCAGGGCCTAAGAATGGAGACAAAAACGGGAATGAACAAATGAGAGCCAGAGCTATTAGACCAACAGGGTTTGTTGCCAACGGTACAAGCACATGAGCAATCGAATCGCCAATACCACTCGCTAGAATCACCCCAATTAACATTGACACGAACGCCATGAACGGAATGATCGTAGTAATAACCGTATCAATTGTGTCGCGTCCAGCTTGGAAGAACGTAGCCATTACGTTACCCATAGCCATGCCAATTCGTGCTAGTAGGCCATCTGACTGTTCAGTTAGCTTCTTGTTTGTATCAATATCACCGCTACCAGTCATAATCGCTGCCCCTCCGGCATCAACTGAAATATTCTCTGCACGAACCGTTGCTGCTTCACCTTCACCAGTAAGGCTTATACAATCAGCATCGACGTTTGAAACATAGTTATCTTCGTTGATGTACTTAGCCATTACACCTGCCTTACCCGTAGGCATAACATTCAGTGTTGGAACGTTATTCTTTGGATATAGGCCACAACGCATAGAGCCTCCACAATCGATAACAGCACACGCCATGTCGCCGTAATCACAGCTCTCTGCGAACCCATCAACAGCTTCTAAGCCAGTCAGCTCAACCAAACGGTCAACTACAGCAGGACGAGTACCACCCACCATGTACATAATCTTTTTACCTTTCGGGAAATCGATTACTAACTCGTTGCCCCAGCCGCCTTTACCGGCTTGTACTTTTATAGTCTTAGTCATAACGCCTCCGATTAGCTGAACTTAACAGTTCGTTCTAGAGTGATACCCTGCTGCTTCTCAACCATCATCGTTGTAAAGTCAGTTACCCAGCCACGGAAGAAGTTAGAGACAGCCCCTACAAGCAGATAAGAAACGGCTAACGGAGCAAGTGGTAGGCCTAATGTAGTCAGCCCGCTCGCAATACCCAGGTATACAAAAAGTTCACCAGGATTTACGTGTGGAAATAGGCCGTTAAGCGAGTGGCAAGAGTATGAACCTGCCGCGTAGTAGCTTGGCTTGTAACACTCAGGAAGAAACTTTCCTAGTGATAGAGTCATCGGGTTACAAAAAATGAATGTACCTACGACTGGAAGAATTAAGTACCGAGATACCGGATTATTCGCACACTTACTGGCTAACTTTTCAACACGATGCTCACCGACAAAGGCAATCAACGCGTTCATTGCACACAGTAATGCAATTAGTAGCGGTAAGATTCCTGACATCATACCAAGTAAGACCTCGCCCCCTTTCTGAAATAGTCCAATAAACCATTCAGCACCAAAAATTATGGTTTCCATATTTCACCTCATCATTGTTAGGAGGTTTTAGTATGCGCCTTAATTTTCAGTTTGAAAGTGATCGCTTTCACAATACCAACTAATTGAGCAAAATGATTTTCAAATATCAATAAACAGCCTTGAAAACCGTTTTGTATTCATTAAAGTTGCTTAATAAGAGATAGATTAGGTCAATCACACAATAATCACTTTTAAAACGCACAATGCAACTTTCACAATGAAAGCAATCTTCAGCGGAGATACACCATGAATCACAACAAAAACGAACTGAGACGCCTTGGTTATACATTCATAAAAAATGAACTTAGAGAAGCGAGTAACATGCTGACACGAGTAGATAACGGGTTTGTCGAAGCTTGTGATCTGGTCTCTAATACCATTGGCAAAATTATCGTGATGGGTGTTGGCAAAAGTGGTCACATCGGTCGAAAAATAGCAGCTACACTAGCGAGTACAGGAACACAAGCATTCTTCATCCATCCCGCAGAGGCACTGCACGGTGACTTCGGAATGGTCGGCAAGGATGATGTCGTCCTACTGATTAGTTACAGCGGTGAGGCCAGCGAGTTCCGAATTCTACTGCCTCTATTAGCCACACAGGGGAATAAAGTCATCAGCATCACTGGTGGGCATGACTCAACCCTAGCAAAAGGCTCTGATGCTGTACTAAATGTGTCGATTAACAAAGAAGCCTGCCCATTAGGGTTAGCCCCAACATCCAGCGCACTCTGCACATTAATGATTGGTGATGCATTAGCTCTGACAGTGATGAGCTGTAAAGGATTCAGTCATGACGACTTCGCTCGTAGCCATCCAGCAGGAAGTTTAGGCGCAGCACTTCTCACAACAGTTGGTGGGGTAATAGACCGGAACCTAAAAGGGCTCTCTTGTCCAAAGGAAGGGACATTACTCGATGCAGTAAATAGCTTATGCCTAAGTGGAAAAGGATTAATCGCCATTACTAATAAAAAAGTTGTCGAAGGGGTATTTACGGATGGTGACTTCCGGCGTGCAGTTGCATCCGGCGCCAACTTAACTGATGGTGTCAGTAAATACATGTCTAGAGATTTCTACCATGTCTACGCAGCGACTATGTGTACACAAGCACTCGACGCTATGTCCACGCACAGCATAACAGCCTTACCAGTGCTACACACAAATAGACGTCTAGTGGGCGTGGTAAATATCGCTCAAATTCATGCAGCAGGAATTCGTTAGCCATCGAAGAAACAAATTATGGGGTGTAGTGGTGCCTTTCCCTCAACGACAAAATCACAATGTCCATGTCAATGATGCGCATTGAGTCACTGATACGAACTTGTGTCAAATTTAGTCGGTGAGCTGTTGAAAAGTCTCTAGCATTGAATCAAGTAAGCATAGTTTCATCATTCTTGAGACTATGTTGTCTTGATACCGTCCATGCGCCGAAGTTCACGCCTCTTGAATGTAAACAAAGTCATTCGTTAACACTCCACTGTAAACGAACTCAAAATTAGGACTTAATTTAAATTGCAGGGCATGGTTCAGCATGCGCAAACAAACTTATAACTTTGTTTACACCATTAGACACAGTTTACTGGGCGATATAGAACTAAGCCTTTTTATCTAGATGATTCGAAGAAATGACCATTGAGGGGACTTCACACAAGGCAAGAAGAAACCGTTACGTTATGTAAGCTTATAGCTAGTTGACTTTTCATTAATGCACTCGGGGGGAGTGGACACAAGCACTTACCCCTCCCCCTACCCTTCAGATCGGGGATCGAAACGTAATCAATTTCTGACAGTGAAAACTTTAAATCACAGAAGTTAAATCACAAGTTAAATCACAGAAGCCCAACTCGTTTTTGCCCCATTACGTGTTTCAACCGAATGGTGACTCAATGCATAGAAGCATAATTTGGCTTACTTTTAATAATTCCATAAACCTGAAAGCATAGTCAGGTAACGTCACATTCAGCGGTTTATCCGCTGCAATGTTTTGTTAGGTTGATCATCTAAAACACTATTGGTCAATTCAGCATATTCATCCATAAAACGAATAAACTCGATTTCTAATTTATTAGTAGCAGTTATTTCACCCTTAGCTGCCTGAATAAAGTGTTCCTGCTGTAAGTTAATAGGCTGGATTTTCCCATTAATTAGCAGAATCAAGTATTTGCCAGCATAGCTAATTAGATGCCTTACGGCAGGGCTATAATCATCAGGTAATTTAATATCAAAACCACCGTCAACAAGTAATTTCATATGAGAGTCTGGAAATATATTTTTTATTTCGTCCATGCTTTTTAGTAGATGATCGATCATAATTTCATCCTCCAAAATATCGACATGGCCGTTGTTAAAACCGAACTGGCTTACAGATTGTTTCTGTGCTTGGGGGTGTAATTGACTTGAAAGCGGTACAACACCATCACTGTTTTCACCTAGCTTTAGCGTACTTGAATTATTATAGGCATAAAAGAGCTGATGGTTTACAAGTGTAGGTAATGATTTTCTATAAAGTTCTTTTATAAAATCGCTAGTTGGATTTAAATCTTTCCATGCTGGTAATACGAATAATCCATGTTTTTCACCGGAGGCCGCAGCAGGGTGACCTCCAAAAGGACTTGCTATACTAACAAATAGTCCAGCGTTATTTTCTTGCTCTTTTCCTTGGTATTTATTAAATGCTTCTCTAACTACAAGGCCACCCATGCTGTGAGCAACAACAATCATAGGCATATCTCCCATAGGAATTACATTTCCCGATAAAAAGATATTGTAAAAAAAATCAGCTAACTGACTTAGATTTCCGCCAGAAGGGTAGTAGAAAAACCATGCTTGATAACGATCTTTATCCATATGTTCAATGATCGTTTTAAACGATCTCGAGCTACCGCCAACTCCATGCACAAAAACAACTGGAATTTTATGAGCCACACCTTCTTCTAATGCATAAAACATAGTTTTTGCATACTCTAAAAAAGAAGCCGGATCGTACATGCCCATAGTAGAAATTTTCTCATCGAACATAGGGTCATCAAGGCTACGTATGGTTCCTGCGGGGTAATATATAGGGCGTTTAATTTCAACTGGCGAAGGCATTAAAATAGCTTTTGCCCAAGTTACATCAAGATTTTCCGTTATCTCTATGTTGATATTTTTAACAATTTTTTCCGGAAAGTCGGTCGTATTTACAACAAGCTCACGTTTCCCGACTATTTCTGACTGATGGAATACCTGGTCTTCGTTAATATCTGCATATACTAATAAGGTGTATACGCCTTCAGGAAGATTTAACCCATAATGTGTTCCAGTGCCTTCAAAGTACATCGCATCAACTTGTTCATTCTCTTTGAATTTATTGGAGTAAGCAGCAATAACCATTGGTATATTTGAATAATTTTCTGATTCAGCTGTCAATTTCCCCCAAATAAAAAAAGTTTCCTGATCTATCATATGCTTTAAATTTACTTGGCTTGGATCAGCATCTTGAATGTTGGCATATTCCTCCTGAATGATAGAATATTTCAGGTAGGCGCATGAAGACAGCAGGCAAGATAAACAAATAGTTATAAAACTCTTATTCAAACCATCTACTCCAAATATTTTTGTCTCTAATTTAGGTGATTATATGATGTGGGTAACACTACAATCTAACATTTTTAATAGTCTGCTGGCTTGTTTGTACTATCGAAGCTAATCGACCTCTAAATCAGTAAGCACCTGTTTTATTATGAAAAATTTTAAGATTGTACCTATATTGCCCTTAGAAAAGCACGCCAGCTCAAAACATCAAGCTGCCTTAGCACACTATCTCAATGGTCTTAATTGCCATCTTGCTGATATGTAACATGTTTCTTTTTGTTTATCTAGAGAATCGAGCCAATATCAAAGACTAAAGCACACTTTTTTCACCCAAACACCGCATCACCATCCAATAAGCTGTACATAAACACATTATCCGAGTGAGTAATGTGGCCTGCAAATTGATCGAAGAAATCAGGCAGAGTTGTAGTGGATGGGATAGATTGGCCCGTTGCATATAAACAGTTAACATGTTTTCCATTATCTGAGTTAATCCGTAAAGTGCTAAATTAGCAATATCACTGACTTACAAATGTCCAGAAGTGACATATGGATTGTATGGCCTCATTTGTATGGCCTCATATTGTATGGCCTCATATGGGTCGCAAACCGAGGTGGTGAGACGGTGAAGCCCTCCTGCAAGATTGTTTCATCTACTCAATGCATTCGAGTCATTCAAACGCAGGTAAAAGCAAGCCACCCCGAAAGGTCAAACAACCACTAGCACAGGCTCGGTTTGCCAAATCTGAGTACGTAGACTAAACCTAACTTATCAATAACCTAAGCAGTTACCTCACAAATCAGCCAGCAGAACACTACCCGATTAAAATTCATCACCTTTCGGGTTTACGGGTGCGATGAAAAACAGCCTAGCATCGTATCAAAGAGAAACTGGTTGCCTATTTGAGCCGAGAAGAGAAATTTGAATTACACTTTTGACTGGAGGTGATAGGAGCGAAGTTAGTGTGTTCTATTTTGTGATCTATAATGTGTTACAAGGAAGTGGTTAGACTAGGTATCTTATTGATAGATAAGCATATTTCAGATGGGTGGAAGCCCCCACCAGCCACATCCCGGCACACACGTCGCCCGCTGCGGTTGCTCCCTTCCGGGCCTGGCCGAGTTCACAGGTTAGTGTTGCGGGAGGACCAATGGGGGCCTCCATAGATTCTTTGTCTCGTTTCGAGAACGGGAGAGATTATCCGCTAACGCCCGCGACAATGCAAGGGGTCAATACGCCTTATTGAGCTGACTGCTGTTTTATTACCCAAAAGCCAGCTTTTATGCAGAATATTCGACATAACCAGCTGAAAATAAAGCGGGTTTATAGCTCTTCTTCTGGTTCTTCTAACAAGAACTCACCCAATAATGCGCCGCCCAAGACTAATAGCCAGGCAACCAATACCGGGTTGGGCACTTCAAAATATGGAACGATAACCAAAGTCGCGAACCCGACTGCTGGCAAGATCCAGGTTAGACGCGGCACCCAATCTCGCAGCTTGCCTTTCATCATCTCCTGCATGGCGGCTATCAGGCCTGTTACACACAGGGCCACCAGCGCGGCATGCTCCATGCCACCTACCCACAACGGGATAACCAGGAACAGGGGCCACCAGGTATTTCCCTTGACCGGATGCCAGCTTCGGGCGACATACCAAATCAAAGTAACAGCCAAGATTTGGATCACCGTATACGATGCATAACCGGGTAGCTTACCTTCACCCTGGAGCGCCATCAGGCCCACATCCATTGCAAGTACAATAGAGATCAATAAGGCAGCTAGCTGCCAGCCGCTCTTGGGCGAGAAACTCACTGCAAAAACAGGTAACATCATAAAAATACTGATCGACAAGGCCAATGGCTGCTCTGGCAAAACAGCACCATAAGCACCCAGGCCAAGCAATAACAGCCAGGCATGAAGGCCACCTTGCGGCAGCAACCATAAGGCAGGAATTGCTAGTGCCAGTGCGGGGAGCTCTCCTTGGCTGTAACCTAGTGCACTGACACCCAACACGGTCAGCGCAATGCTAACCACAACAAGTAACGCGGCATACAACATGGCAGCACCTCCTTGCGTTAACCGATAGTGCAAAGGAGAAACTCTAAACTCAGCAACTATCGGGATGTTTTGTTCGGCTCAGGTATAAATATGGACGATTTTGCAGGTCAAATCTATAGCCAGGTTCACCAAATTCCCTATGGCAAAGTGGCAACTTATGGTGATATTGCTATATTTGCGGGGTTCCCCGGCTATGCCCGCCAGGTAGGACGCCTAATGGCGACTTTGCCTGAAGGCTCAAAACTACCTTGGCACCGGGTGGTAAATGCTAAAGGGATGATATCACTCTCAGGCCATGACTTGCATCGCCAGCGCGATTGCTTACTAGAAGAAGGGATAGAAGTGGCAGAATCAGGAAAGCTGAAGTTGGCAAAATACCGCTGGGACGGTAGGTAATCAATATCCCTCCACGCCCCTTTATAGGGAGTGGAGGAAACAAGTGCCTACTGCACTTTCACCAGCATTAAATTCAGCTTAGTTGTAAGTGCTGGGCCAGTGATCACAGGGTTAGCTGTGTCAGTAATAAACACCAGCTTGCCGTTTACTTCGATACGGGCACTAACAGAATAGGTATGATTCGGTTTTATTTCTTCTTTCATGAAGTTCAGAAGGAAATCAAAAGGAACTTGCTTGCCATCAGCCATAAAGGCCTGGCTGCTGATCACGTCGGCAGGGGCGTCCATTTTAGAGACATCTGCTAGTGTTACGGTGATACGTGCATTATCCGGCAATGCGATGCGCTCACGGTATGTCAAAGAGCCTTCCACTGTACCCAAATCAGCGTCTTGCTGGACTAAATTCGTACAAGCCGAAATAACCAATACCACAGCTAAAGCTGAAATCAGTGCAAAAATCTTTTTCATCCCTCTCCCCTTTCAACCTAAACACGAGCTGATAAGATTGCAATTACCCGTTAATTGCACTTGAATTTGTGTCTAAGTACCCGTAAAAATCAGCTAATAATAACATGGAACTTGGAGCTCCGATGAGTAAAGAACTGAATGAACTTCTCACTCTGTTACACTTAGAGCAACTGGAGCAAGGTTTGTTCCGCGGCCAGAGTGAGCATTTAGGGCTGCCGCAGGTATATGGCGGCCAGGTTATTGGCCAATCGCTATCCGCCGCCAAAGAAACCGTCGACGAAAACCGTCAGGTTCACTCTTTTCATAGCTACTTCCTACGCCCAGGTGATCCGCAAAAACCGATCATCTACGATGTTGAAACCCTTCGAGATGGCAGAAGTTTCAGCACCCGACGCGTAAAAGCCATCCAGTACGGCCGCCCTATTTTCTACCTGACAGCGTCTTACCAAGCCGAAGAGTCCGGGTTGAATCACCAGTCAACCATGCCTGATGTACCACCGCCAGAATCCCTGCTCTCAGAACAAGCCCTGGTGCAGTCGATTGCCCAGCATCTTCCTCAAAAGGCTGTCGATACCTTTGGCCGGGAAAGACCGATTGAAGTCCGCCCGGTTACTATTGTAAATCCGTTGGCCCCCAAACCCGAGGCACCAAAGCAGTATTTATGGATCAAGGCCAATGGCGAAATGCCCGATGATCCTCGCATCCACCAATATGTTCTCGCCTATGCATCTGACTGGGGGTTTCTAGTCACAGCGCTGCAACCGCATGGTGTTACGTTGATGACGCCGAAAATGAAGGTAGCCACCATTGATCACTCGATGTGGTATCACCGTCCATTTCGGATGGATGAATGGTTGCTCTATGCCATTGATAGCCCGTCAGCCAGCGGAGCCCGCGGCCTTGTTCGCGGTGAAATCTACAACCAAAAAGGCGAACTGGTTGCCTCTGCAGTTCAAGAAGGCCTAATGCGTCAGGGCCTGTAATCCAATAGCGTTAATCAGCAGAGGTTGATCGCTCAACCTCTGTTATTCGATAATAAAGCTCTGTTCTTTCGGGATGTTATACAAAAACGCGGGCTCAAGATTGTCAGTATCCGGTCAACTTTCCGATACTGCAGGCTCGACAGGAGCGGAGCCTTCTAGCAAATGTAAATGCTCGCCAGCCTGTTGCAGCTGGTACATTTGCCAGTAATGTCCCTGGTGGGCGAGCAACTGCTGGTGATTACCCCGCTCTGTCACCATTCCGTGATTAAGCACCAATATTTCATCCGCCTCCATGATGGTCGACAGGCGATGGGCTATCACCACGATACTCATATCTTGACGCAAAGTATGGAGAGCTTTTTGGATCTGATGCTCGGTACCCGAATCAATATTCGCGGTGGCTTCATCGAGGATCAGAATTTTAGGCTGGGCAACCAGTACTCTCGCCATCGCCAGCAGCTGTTTCTGTCCTGCTGACAAGTTGGCTTCGCCACTTCCCAAACGGGTATCCAGCCCCTGTTGATAAGCGAGTATCTGCCCGTCCAGCCCTACTTTCACCAAGACCTGCCAGATAATATCGTCGCTGACATTTCGCCCCAGACAAACATTTTCTCTGACCGTATCGCTAAGTACGTGCGGATCTTGCTGTACCATTGCAATCCCCTCCCGCAATACCGACTGTTCAAGGGATGCCAGTGGCCTACCGTCCAGTTGAAGATCACCTTGGCTGACCGGATAGAACCCCATCATCAAAGAAGCCAGGGTACTTTTGCCGCTACCTGTATGGCCTACCAACGCCAAGAATCCCCGGTGCGGCAGATCAACATTGATCCCCTTCAGCACTTGTTGTTTGCCATCATAACTAAACGCCACATCATGGCACTCAAGCCTCCCCTCTAGCAGAGGCCGATCGTCATCACCATAACTCTGCTGTTTGGCATCGATGAATCCAAAGATCCGCTCACTGGCAACCAGCGCCTGCTGAAGTAGGGAAAGCTGCTGGGTAAGCTCGATCAATGGCTCAGTTACCCGGCCGAGATAACTAATAAACGCATACAGCACCCCGACACCAACCAGCTCAGTTCCACTGATACCAAACAAGGCGACAATCGACAGCAAAGCAACCCCTGAGAGAAAATCAATCAACGGCCTCAGCAATAAACCATTGAGTTTCATCACCCCGATCTGAGAATCAAGATGACGGCGGGTCAGAGCTGAAAACTGCTGGCTAAATGCCCGCTCCTGACGCATTAGCTGGATCAGGCTCATTCCCTGAATCGACTCACTCATCGAGGCATTGATATCAGCCAGCAAATCACGCATTTTGCGGTATGCATCAGCACTTTTGCGCTGATAAAACACCATGACAGCAACAACAATTGGCAGCAAAATTAAAACTACCATGGTCAAGCGCCAGCTCAACAGGCTCATTACCACCAGCATTACGCTGATCAAAATAACATTCTTCAGTACCGTCCCTATCACTAAAACGTAAAAGTCTTTGATGGATTCGGTATCGTTGGTGATCCGGGAGATCAGCCTGCCGGTCGGCATATAATCAAAAGCCGATAACGGCTGGTTAAGTACTTTGCCAAACAACTGCTTGCGGACCGTTTGGACAACACCAATCGCTATTTCATTGAACCGCAGTGCCTGAATGTACTTAAACCAGGCTGCAATGCACATCAATCCGATATAGGCCAGTGCCAGCCCTGTCACTAGCCCAAACGGATAGTCATTCTTGGTGATATGGTTGTCAATAAAGAGCTGGATCAGCCAGGGACCGGAAACATCCGCCAGCGAAGCCACCAAGAGCAGACTGATGGCAATGGCTAGCTTCTTCTTGTCATGTAACGCATAGCCCAACAACCGCTTGAGTACCGCTTTATTTACGGCTTTTCCTGTCATTTAGCCCCCTCAATCGCTTGTTCCAGCTTCTGGTAACGGTACATTTCGGCGTACCAGCTACCCGCTCCGATTAACAGCTGGTGATCACCTTGCTCGGCAATCTGGCCATGCTGCAGAACCAGAATATTATCGGCTTGTTCCAGCGCGGTCAGGCGGTGGGCAATAACTATCACTGTTTGCTTCTGTTGCTGTCTCAGGTTTGCCAAGATCCGGTGCTCAGTTTTGCCATCAACGGCCGAAAGAGCATCATCCAATACCAGAATTTCCGCCTCCAGCAACAATGCACGAGCAATCGAAATTCGCTGCTTTTGCCCCCCTGACAACGTGATCCCCTTCTCACCGACCAAGGTGTCATAGCCTTCCGGAAACTGGATGATATCCTCATCGATACAGGCCGCTTTCGCCGCCTCACGAATTTGCTCCAAGGTGGCATCCGGCATCCCAAGGGCAATATTGTCGGCAATCGAACGGGAGAACAGAAACGGACTTTGGCTAACTACCGCAAACCGGCTACGCCAGTGATTAAGGTTGGCTTCTGTAATGCTGATCCCGCCATAGCTGATGCTCCCCTGCTCTAGTTCCTGCTGACGCAGCAGCAGTGACAACAAAGTTGACTTACCGCTGCCAATAGGCCCGGCAATACCAAGCATCTGTCCGGCCCGCAAGGTAAAATTCACGTCAGTCAGCGCCGCCTGCATCTGTCCGTTCCAGCGAAACTCTTCAATATTGATCTGCAAAGCCTGCTGCGTTGCTTCCAGCGCCGCATCACCACTGACGATTTCAGGCGCTTCATCAAAAATATGCTGTAGTCGTTTCCAAGCAGCCGATCCCCGTTCCAGAATGTTAAACAGCCAGGCCATTGCCAACATCGGCCAGATCATCAATCCTTGGTACAGGGCAAATGCGGTGAGATCCCCCAACGTCAGGCGCCCCTGCGAAACCATATACCCACCACCAGCAATACTCAGAAAGAAAGACATACCAATCGTCAGCTGGATCACCGGATCGAATTTGGCATCCACTTTCTCCACGGCAAGATTCTTTTCCCCGGCTCTATCAACCACCTTGGAAAAGTCGGCTTGCTGACGCTGCTCCAGGCCAAAAGCACGGATCATTCTCACGCCATTGAGGGTTTCCTGTGTTTTATCGGTAAGATCAGAAAATGCCGCCTGCGATTGTGAAAAACAGGTATGGAGCTGACGCCCAAAACGGAACACAGCCACCGCCATAAAGGGCATCGGCAACAATGCCAGAATGGTTAATTCCCAACTCAGCATCGTCGTCATCACAAACAAAACGGCGATCCCCATAATCAGCGAATCAGCAGCTGTCAGTACCCCTTCCCCGGCCGTCATTACGACAGCGTTGACATCATTGGTGGAGCGAGCCATCAGATCGCCTGTTTTATAACGCTCAAAAAATACCGGAGGGTGAGAAGAAAAGTGGCGGTAGAGGCGATTACGCAGCACCGTCCCTAGTTCTGCCGCTGCGCCAAACAGCCATACGCGCCAGATAATACGCAGGATATAAATAACAAACCACAGCACAGCAATACCGGCCAGCCAGCTCAGCATAACTGGCAGGCTGATCTCCCCCGTCACGACACCATCGACAATCCAGCCAATTGCCCGCGGAGGCAATAGCTCAAACAGAGAGACCAGGATCAATATTAATATCGCACCGCCATAACGGCGCCACTGCTGGCGGAAATACCATCTCAGTTGCCAGAAAATCTGCATATCCCCTCCACAACAGCAGGCATAGCCAAAGTTTATGACGAATTAAAGTCAGTCAGAGAAGCAATTGCACCACCGGTGCAACTAGCGGAAGAAGTGATCGCGCATCAAAGCGAAAAGAAAGGCTGGTTTATCATTCTGGCTTTGTTACGAAATACCTTGTAAACAAAGCCATTATCTGAAGGCTGGTTAATAAATCAACTAAATATCGGTGATTGAAATTAAAACAATCACATTGACTATAACTGTATATAAAACAGCAATAGACGCTCCTTTACGGCACTATTTATACCGGTAGGGCAGTCGTATATTTCAGTGGCTCCATTGCAAAAGTCGAAGTCACATTGGTCAGCCCCTCTATACTGTTCACCAGCTTTTTGTAGAACTTATCAAATGCTGCCATATCGGCCACCTGCACCTTCATCATGTAATCATATTCTCCGGCCATACGGTAGAATTCCATCACTTCAGGGAAGTCCGACACTGTTTCAACAAAACAGTGATACCACTCTTTGGAGTGGTTACTGGTTTTGATCTGAACAAAAGCGGTAAATGACAACCCGAGTTTCACCGGATCAAGTAAGGCTACCCGCTGCCTGAGGATCCCGTTTTCTTCCAGCCGTTTGAGGCGTTTCCAGCAGGGTGTCGTCGTCAGGTTTACCGCTTCCGCCAGCTCAGCCAGCGCCAAGGTGCCGTCTTGTTGCAGCAACCGTAGTAATGTTCTGTCTGTATTATCCAACTCAGCCACTTAATTACCCCTTAGTCGCAATATGGAGAAAAATTTTCCCCATATTACCGATATAGCAGCAAACAAAGCAAAGATTTTTCTGCAGCTTCCAGTACTATGCTTAGTATTCCAGCGAGAAAGTTACCGACGGGGTTTCCCTGTCAAACAGCCTGATATATAAGGAAGAAACATGAGCCGTGACCCACAGTGGATTAACAATGCCATCCGTAAGATAGAAGCGGACTTTCAGCGCTCTGCCGATACCCACTTAATCAAGCTGGAACTTCCTTGTCTTGAAGGCATCGATATCTATCTGAAAGACGAGAGCACCCATCCAACCGGTAGCCTGAAGCACCGCTTGGCACGTTCTCTGTTCTTGTATGCCCTGTGTAATGGCTGGATTGGCCAGGACACAACCGTTATCGAGTCATCATCTGGCAGCACAGCCGTTTCCGAAGCCTACTTTGCCCGCCTGCTTGGCCTGCCGTTTATTGCGGTAGTACCACGTAAAACCGCCCGCAAGAAAATTGAGCAGATTGAATTCTATGGCGGACGCGCCCATTTCGTAGACAGCCCTAGCGAAATCTATGACGAGTCACGCCGCCTGGCCAAAGAGCTAAACGGCCACTACATGGATCAATTCACCTTTGCCGAGCGTGCGACGGACTGGCGTGGCAACAACAACATTGCCAACAGCATCTTCGAGCAGATGCAGCTTGAAGAGCATCCGATCCCGAGTTGGGTAGTAATGAGTCCTGGAACAGGCGGCACATCAGCCACCATTGGCCGCTATATCCGCTATCAAATGCACCAGACAAAACTCTGCGTTGTCGATCCCGAAAACTCAGTCTTCCATGACTATTTCAAATCCCGTGATCTCAATCTGACCAGTAATGTCGGCAGCCGTATCGAGGGGATTGGCCGACCGCGGGTAGAACCAAGCTTTATTCCTGATGTAGTTGATGAAATGCGCACTATTGCTGATGCTGCCAGTATCGCTACCGTACACTGGCTGGAAAAGCTGCTCGGACGCAAAGCCGGCGCTTCTACAGGCACAAATCTATATGGCGTACTACAACTTGCCTACGAAATGAAAGTGCGTGGCGAGAAGGGCTCAATTGTGACTCTGCTCTGTGACAGTGGCGAACGCTACTTAGATACCTATTTCAACCCGCAGTGGGTTGCCGACAATATTGGCGACATCTCTGCCTATCTCAGCCAGCTAGAAGCCTTCGAGCAAACGGGTTCGCTGTAAGCTGTCACCCTATCCACTCTCTACACATCTTTGCCGCAGCTTGCCTGCGGCTTTTTTTATCTTCCGGCCATAGAAACTTTTATCGCACGCAGCTCTGCGGTAGCATTGCTCTACCAATAGAGAACCTGCTATTGGTCTATCTTGTGAAGGCAAGATAGTCCCTACCGACTGTTTTTCGGTACGATAATGACAAAGGAATAAAAACATGCGTAAAGCCGTAGTCGTATTTAGTGGCGGCCAAGACTCCACTACCTGCCTGATCCAGGCTATCGCCAACTACGATGAAGTACACTGCATCACTTTCGATTATGGCCAGCGCCACAAGCTGGAAATTGAAGTAGCACAATCTGTCGCCAAAGAGCTAGGCGTAGCGGCACATAAAGTGATGGATGTCGGTTTGCTCAATGAGCTGGCTATCAGCTCCCTGACCCGTGACAACATTGCCGTCTCTCATGAGCTACAGGAGAACGGCCTGCCGAATTCATTTGTTCCCGGCCGAAACATCTTGTTCCTGACCCTGGCAGGAATTTACGCCTACCAAATTGGGGCAGAAGCGGTGATCACCGGTGTCTGTGAAACTGACTTCTCCGGTTATCCGGACTGTCGTGACGAGTTCGTCAAATCACTCAACCAGTCACTGGTACTGGGTATGGATCGTCCGCTGAACATCGAAACCCCTTTGATGTGGCTAAACAAAGCAGAAACCTGGGCCCTTGCCGATCAGTACGGCAAGCTCAATTACGTTCGCGAGAATACCCTCACCTGCTATAACGGCATCATCGGTGACGGCTGTGGTGATTGCCCATCGTGCGATCTGCGCCGTGCCGGTTTGGAAGATTATCTAAGTAATAAAGATACGATCATGGCTGAGCTGCAGGGCAAACAAGCCAAAGGCAACGCTTAATCGTCAAATCGATGTTTAGGCTATAATGTTAGACCCATAAAAAAACCGGAGTCATACTCCGGTTTTTTATACTTCACTTCAGTCAGTCCGCTTAGTCACGATATAGTGCGAACTCTTCCTGGTATTCAAGCAACTGCTCACGCGTCATCATGAACACGCCGTGGCCACCGTTTTCAAACTCAATCCAGGTAAATGGAATATGCGGGTATTGCTCTTCCATATGGATCATTGAGTTACCGACCTCGCAGATCAGCACGCCGTTCTCTTTCAGATAGTCCGGTGCGTTAGCAAGAATACGACGAACCAGCTTCAGGCCATCCGTACCCGCAGCCAAGCCAAGCTCAGGCTCGTGACGGAACTCATCCGGCAGGCTGTTCATATCTTCCTGATCAACATACGGCGGATTGGTAACAATCAAGTCATACTGATCTTTCGGTACATCGCGCAATAGATCAGAACGAAGCGGAGTCACCTGCTGCTCCAGGCCATGATCCTGAATGTTCTGCTCGGCAACTTCCAGGGCATCAGTAGAGATATCCACCAGATCCACTTCGGCTTCAGGGAAGGCATGCGCGCAAGCAATACCGATACAGCCGCTGCCAGTACACAGATCCATGATGCGAGTCGGGCGCTCGGTCAAGAAAGGTTCAAAACCGTTCTCGATCAGCTCGCCAATCGGTGAACGTGGCACCAGTACGCGCTCGTCAACAAAGAACTCCATGCCACAGAACCACGCTTTGTTGGTCAGGTAGGACACAGGAGTGCGCTCATTAATCCGACGGATCACGCGTTCGACAATGCGTAGGCGCTCACTGCTGGTTAGTCGCGAGAAGCGAACTTCTGACGGAATATCTAACGGCAGGTACAAGGTTGGCAGAACCAGCTGTACAGCTTCGTCCCACGCATTATCTGTACCGTGACCATAAAAAAGACCTGCAGCATTGAAACGGCTTACCGTCCAACGTAGCATGTCCTGCAAAGTGTGAAGTTCGTTGACGGCTTCGTCGACAAAAATCTTATCCAAAATAGCCTCCGGATGACGCTACAATACCGCTATAGAGTGGTTGGAATTTCATTATGAGTAAAAAAAATCTTACCCTGGAAGATGACCTGACACTCTTTCAGGATGCGGTTAAAGGCGTAAAAAAGTTGTCGCATGATACCATAATCGCGCCACGCCGACAGAGCCCAAAGGCTGTTAAGCCCAAAGTCTCGGAAAAAGAGACCCAAAACCACGAGTTTTACTTCTCGGACGAGTTCGAACCCCACCTCAACGAGCATGGCCCGACCCAATATGCACGCACCGGTGTGTCCAAATATGAAGTCAAAAAGCTACGCCGCGGGGTCTATGTGCCCGATATGTACCTAGACATGCATGGCATGACGCAACAAGAAGCCAAGCGTGAGCTGG
Organism: Photobacterium sp. HL06; assembly: GCF_059552575.1. NCBI lineage: Bacteria > Pseudomonadati > Pseudomonadota > Gammaproteobacteria > Vibrionales > Vibrionaceae > Photobacterium > Photobacterium sp. HL06. The sequence goes on along the minus strand of NZ_CM183914.1, from coordinate 888,015 downwards.
CCGCAATGATTGCTGCCTGTATTAAAGAAAGTGTGTCCTGCGCCTGCGTGATGCACGGTATTGGCAAGCACATCCTGAAGCAGAAGGCCCCGCTATGGCTGGCACAGCATCCGGACGTGATGGCTTTTCACCAGGCACCGCTGGAGTTTGGTGGTGCGGGTGCGTTATTGGTGTTGATTGATATACCGGAGCGGTGAAGCGGGAAGCGGGAAGCGGGAAGCGGGAAGCGGGAAGCGGGAAGCGGGAAATTTTCTATCTCACCAATAAGTTGTCAATAAAGGCAATTAATTGAGTTTTTTCTTTTTAGCATTTATCAGTTTGCCGAGCATAAAAGCGATTCGACGGGATTGTTGCTTTAGCTCAGCAGCTGCATTTGGTGTTATATAGCCAAGCTGCTCCGCAATACATAGTTGAGTATAAAGCTCTCCTACTGAGCCCTTCGCTATATATAGAAAATGGATAGATTCTTTCAGTGACTGCCGCTCTTCCCCTTCGGCAATATTTGAAGCAATCGAAACTGATGAACGAGTTATCTGATCGCGAAAGCCGAAATCTTTCATAGCACCAAATACTTGATAGACTTGCTTCGCTATTGCGCAACCTTCCTGCCATACAACAAGCTGTTCAAATTGAAACTGCATACCACTACCCACTCATCAAAACCCCAAAATAACATGAGAAAATTGTGAGCTTGAGATAGCTTCAGAGCTTTTAGAATGGGTTCAAAATTATGCTTTTGCTTAATTGCATTTCCAAACAAAAAAGCAGCACAGTGCCCTAAGCACCTTACTGCTCTATCAATAACGTCGCCTCACGCTTCTCACTTCCCGAAGTGAAACGTCACCCTTACGCTTCTTTTTAGTAGACGTATTTCGCCAGCGAGCCGACGTTGATCACCTGGCCTTCCACAATCAGCGTCACTTCCCCACTGTCACAGATCTGCATACGGGTTTTTACCGCGCCTTCACTATAATAGTGCTCGCAGTTACCGTTACGGGCACTGTCGATGCGTGAAAAAATCGTGATCCCGCCTGGTGATAAGAGGCCTTGCGGGGAAGCAAACGTCAAAGTACTGCCAGATGCAGAGATGTGCATTTCTTCACTGATACCGTTTGCCCATTTAATCGCGCCATTGGCATTGATGCTAGGAGCCCTTGGTCCCTGGATACAACCAGCTAATAGCACAACAGCGAAGATTGCAAAAATTTTACCTTTCATAACAGTAACTTTGTTAATTCTCGTTCGATGAATGATACTAAACCCAACAGGGAGTTAAACCTTGATAGATTAAAAATGAGCCCTGAGTCAGCGCTCTAGAATGGTATCGGCCGTTGTGGCGATTTCCTTAGCGACGGATGTCACAATTATCCTTCTGGATTGGCTTGCCACAAAAACTCAACCTGTTCATCATCAGGCTGATAATCAATCGCTGCAATGGCTGAAGTGCGGAACATCGGAGGCTGAAGCCCCGGTACCATTTCCGCCGTTAGGTAGCCAACTAATGGCAGATGCGAGACCACCAAGACCGTCTCAGGGCGCTCCACAGTGATTACCGCCTTCAAGTAAGCAGTAACCTCTTCAGCTTCCCCGTAAGGTGTTATTTCATCGATGGTCATCAAGCGTTTAGGCTCTGGCAGGTGCTGAGCCATCGCCTGCCAGGTTTGTTGGGCACGCAAATAAGGGCTCACCCAAACCATATCAAGTCCAGTTGTTAACTGGCTTGCTAGTTGGGTCGCCATTTGCTCGGAGTGAGATTCACCACGCGCTGTCAGAGGTCGCTCCGCATCACTGGGAGCGAAGTTCTGCGCCTCACCATGACGCATGATATAAATTCGCATATTGCCTTTCCAATAAACCAATCCTATTAACTAACCGGACCGTCAGCGCCAAAATATATTGCTGAAAGCATGAACAGTCATCACAACGGCTGTGAGTTAATACGACAAGAGTGTGCTTCTAATATGCGGCTATGCTAGCAAGTCCTTCCGGTGCTGAATAGCCATTCCGCACACTCTGTTACCGTTCCGTGACCCATGAAACGCCTGAACAAAAAAATCCTGCAACACCCTGGCAGGTTCAACAACCCTTTATCCACAATACCGCAGGAGGATTGATGAGAGTAAGAATCAATGAGAAGTTAATTTGCCACCCTCTATATTGAGCGTCATAATTAGCTTAATTTCCTTAGAAAATAGGCTCTTCACGTGCATATTAGTCCTAATGATCCTAAGCAGTACCGCTACCTGACTTTAGACAATAAGCTTAAGGTTCTGCTGGTACATGATGCTGACGCTCCTCGCTCTGCCGCAGCATTGTCCGTCAATGTCGGACACTTTGATGATCCTATTGAGCGACAGGGTATGGCACACTTCCTAGAGCATATGCTGTTTCTCGGCACGGAAAAGTATCCAAAAGTCGGTGATTTCCAGACATTTATCAACCAAAGCGGTGGGAGCAACAATGCCTGGACCGGGACAGAAAACACGACATACTTTTTTGAAGTCAGCCCCCATGCCTTTCGCGAAGGGCTTGATCGCTTCGGTCAATTTTTTACAGCCCCGCTATTTAACGAAGAGGCGGTAGATAAAGAGCGTCAGGCTGTCGATTCCGAATATAGGCTGAAGATCAAGGACGATGTCCGCCGTCTCTACCAGGTCCATAAGGAGACCATTAACCCATCCCACCCTTTTGCTAAGTTTTCTGTCGGCGATCTGACCACGCTAGATGACCGTAACGACACGTCGATACGCGAAGAATTGATTGCCTTTTATCAAACTCATTATTCTGCCGACCTAATGAGTCTGGTACTGCTCGGGCCGCAATCACTGGACGAACTTGAAACCTTTGCGACAACATTTTTCGACCACGTTCCCAATACGGATAACACCAAGCCTGCCATCGCCGCTCCTCTGGTTACAGCCAACGAGAATGCACAGTTCATTAAAATTGAACCGATCAAGGAAGTCCGCAAGCTCACCCTGTCTTTTTCCATGCCTTCTGTTGAGCAATATTACCGCCAGAAACCACTCTCTTATATCGCTCACCTGCTGGGAAATGAAGGCAGCGGCAGCCTGATGTCAATGCTGAAAAATCGAGGATTGATCAATACCCTGGCAGCCGGTGGTGGGGTCAACGGCAGCAATTTCCGCGAGTTCACAATCAGTCTGAACCTAACACCAAAGGGGCTAGATCATATTGATGATATCGTCACAGCTGTTTTTCAATATATCGAACTCATCAAACAGCATGGGTTAGATGAGTGGCGCTACAAAGAGAAAAAAGCAGTGCTGGAGCTGGCCTTCCGTTACCAGGAAAAAAGCCGCCCATTAGATACCGTCAGCTACCTGGTTATGAACCTGTTTCACTACGCACCGGAAGATGTTATCTACGGTGACTACATGATGGCAGGCTATGATGAGGCACTATTACATGAGCTCCTTGGTTACCTCACACCAGGAAACATGCGGTTGGTTCTGGTTGCTAAGGAACAGGAGTATGACCAGATAGCGCAGTGGTATCATACACCGTACTCTGTCACTCCCTTCTCTGACGAGCAGCTAAAGCGTTGGCAACAGGTTGAAGTAGAACCGGAACTTTTCCTGCCCGAGGAAAACCCCTATATTTGTGACCAGCTTGACCCACATCCACTGACATCGGAAGCCGAGCAACCACCTCAACTGATCCAAGATCTTCCTGGGTTCCGCCTGTGGTACAAACAGGAACATGAGTTCCGCGTTCCCAAAGGCGTCGTTTATGTCGCCATTGATAGCCCGCATGCTGTCGATACGCCTCGTAATATTGTAAAAACCCGCCTCTGCGTCGAGATGTTGCTAGAAGCAATTAATGAATCGGCCTATCCGGCTGAAATCGCAGGGATGTCATACAACCTCTATGCTCACCAAGGTGGCGTAACCCTACAGCTATCAGGGTTTAGCGAGAAACAACCACTATTGATGAAACTGATCCTGGACCGCTTCGCAGGCCGGACGTTTAACCCAGAAAGGTTTCAGAACATCAAGGCACAGATGCTTCGTAACTGGCGCAATGCCGCTGAAGACAAACCGATATCTCAGCTTTTCAATGAACTGACCGGGGTATTGCAACCCAATAACCCGCCGTATCCGGTACTCATCGAAGCACTGGAGTCAATCGAGGTCGATGAACTGCCTGAATTTGTTGAGGCGATGTTTGCAGAGTTGCACATCGACACCTTTATCTACGGCAACTGGCTAAAAGATGATGCCCTCGCATTGGCCGAAATTCTTAAAGATGCTTTCCGAGTCACAGATCAACTTTACGGTGAGTCGCAGCGACCGCTGGTTCGGTTGGGCCAAATCGGCACCCTGCGCCATGAGGTAAACTGCAACCATGCTGACTCGGCAATTTTGATGTACTACCAATCAAGGAAAACGACACCTCGGAAAATTGCCGTTTACACTTTGGCTAATCACCTGATGTCGACAACTTTTTTCCATGAGCTTCGTACCCGTCAGCAATTAGGGTATATGGTAGGAACAGCAAACCTACCACTTAATCGACACCCCGGGCTGATTTTATATATCCAGTCGCCAGTAGCGGCTCCCGCTCAGCTATCTGAAGCGATTGATGACTTCACCAATGCTTTTGCCCTCGTCTTACTGGAGCTGAACGAAGCGCAATGGCAGGCCAGCAAACAAGGGCTGATTGCTCAGGTTTCTGAGCCGGATACCAACTTGCGTGCTCGTGCACAGCGGTTCTGGGTCAGTATCGGCAATAAAGATGCTGAGTTTAACCAACGCCAGAAAGTCATCGAAGAACTGCAAAACCTCAACCGTGCCGATATGGTGCGGTTCATTGTCGACATCATCAAGCCCCGTACCTCAAATCGGTTAGTCATGCATTGCCAAGGCCAGGCCCATAGCAACCTCGAGCCTCTTTGTATCGGCCAACCGATTGAGTCAGTCGACGAGTTTCAGAAGAGCGCCCGATAAAAAAGAAACAAAGGTAGCTAAGATAAAAAAATGGCCTGCATCAGCAGGCCATTTCTCATTTCATCATAACTAGGCAGGATAGAAGCACTGACCTTCATTTGCCATCGCAACCAGCTTGTCACAAGGCTTGAAGCGCTCTCCGTACTTATTCGTATGCTCATCAAGCAGCTCAACAACACGCTTGATCCCCAGCTGATCCATATAACGGAAAGGACCACCGAGGAATGGCGGGAAGCCGATACCAAAGATCGCACCAATATCACCATCACGCGGCGACTGGATCACGCCTTCATCCAAGCAACGAGCCGCCTCATTTAGCATCATCAAGCTACAGCGCATCGCCAAATCCAGGCCTTGCGCTTTTTTCTCCGGTTTAATATTCAGCAGCTTGTAGACACTCTTATCAACCGCTTTTTTCTTACTGTCATAAAGGTAGAAGCCTTTACCGCTCTTGCGCCCTTTTCGGCCATCGTTGAGCAGCACGTCAAACACATCCGGGCCTTTGAAGCGCTCTCCCAGCTCCTCGACCATAATCGGCATGATCTTGGCACCGATATCGACACCGACCTCATCGAGCAAGGTAATTGGCCCGACAGGGAAACCGAAATCAAGCAACGCATTATCTAGGTGCTCAATCGGCTCGCCGCTGAGCAACACTGATGCGGCCTCGTTCATGTATGGCGCAAGGATACGGTTAACATAGAAGCCCGCTTTGTCCCCGACGACTATCGGTGTTTTCCCTTGTTTCTTCGCCAAAGCAACAACGGTCGCGACCGTCTCAGGCGATGTGCCGGCATGAGGGATCACCTCTACCAGCGGCATTTTCTCAACCGGGCTGAAATAGTGGAGGCCAACAACATTTTCCGGACGCTGTGCACCTTCCGCGATCTGGTGTATCGGTAGCGAAGAGGTATTAGTGGCAAAGATTGTGTCCGCTTTTGCGTTTTCCTCAATCTCTTTCACCATCTGGTGTTTCAGCTTCAGATCTTCAAACACCGCTTCTACCACCACATCGGCACGGTTAAAGCCGGTATAATCTGTTCCTCCGGTAATATCCATCATCTGCTTTTGCAGCTCGGCTTTGCTGATGATGCGGCGCTTACGCTTTTTATCCAGCAGCTTATAGTTATAAGCCATTGCATTCAAAATACCGTCATTCGAGATATCTTTGATCCGCACCGGATAACCTGCTTTGGTCGCAGTCACATGGCTAATACCGCCACCCATCAAGCCGCCACCCAATACACCAACTTGCTTGATCTCGCCGGGCTTGGCATCAGAGCCGGCTTCTTTCTTCATCGCCGTCGTGGCAAAAAAGATGCTGCGCAGCGCTGCTGATTCTGGTGACATAACCAGCTCACCAAAACGCTTGGCTTCTTGCTGTAATCCCTTTTCCATACCAAACTGCAAGCCAAATTTAATGACTTCAAGAATGGCATCTGCCGCCGGGTAATTACCGCGCGTTTTTTCGTTGGTTTTCTTCGAAGCCTGGTCAAACACCAAAGAGCGGCCCAGGGCATTGCCGCCCATCGCCCAGTCCTGGAAGGTATGCTTGCGGCTTGGCTTGGCTTTTAATGCCTGCTGCTCTGCGATATCGAGTAAAATACTCTGCGGTACGGCTTCATCTACCACACCCATTTTTTTCGCTTTCTTCGCCCGCAGCTGTTTCCCGGTCAAGATCATGTCCAGTGCATTCGCCACACCGATAAGACGCGGCAGGCGCTGGGTGCCACCTGAGCCTGGCAGCAAGCCTAGTTGAACTTCAGGTAAACCCAGACGGGTTTTGTCATCATCCGAACAGACTCGGCTATGGCAAGCCAATGCGAGCTCCATCCCGCCGCCAAGGCATGGCCCATGGATAGCTGCCACCACATGGAATGGCAAGGCTTCCAACTCAGCAAACAACTCCTGTCCCTTGGCAGCCAGCTGCTGTGCTTCTTCTGCTGTCGTGCAGGCCGCTAGCATGCGGATATCTGCCCCAGCAATAAAGTTATCTGGCTTGCCTGAATAGACAACCAGGCCTTTAATGCCTTGTTTGTTTTTTAATTCAGTCAGCACATCGGAAACTTGTTCGACAAACGCTGACTGTAGCGTATTCATTTTTTCTTCCGGCACGTCGATCTTTAGCCAAGCAACACCGTTATCACCGTAAGATAAAGAAAATGCGGATACTTGTTGGGTCATTATTCTGCCTCCAGGATCATTGCTGCGCCTAAACCACCAGCCGCACAAGCGGTATTCAATGCAAAGCCGCCACCTCGGCGCTGCAGCTCACGCAATGTCTGGGTGATCATTCGCGCACCTGTTGCGGCAAACGGGTGACCATAGGCAATAGAGCCCCCCAGTACATTAAACTTATCCATATCGATCTCACCGATTGCCTGGCTACGCCCCAGTTTTTCTTCGGCGAACTTCTGTGAGCCGAACATCTTCACATTCGCCAGCGTCTGGGCGGCAAAAGCTTCATGCATATCAATCAGGGTTAAGTCAGACAGGCTCAAACCGGCACGGTCAAGCGCCATTGGCGTTGCGTAAGATGGCCCCATTAGCATGTCTTTCTCTACACCAATGGCAGAAAATGCATAAGAGCGGATATAGCCGAGTGGTTTTAGCCCAAGCTCTTTCGCCCTGCCTTCTCGCATTAGCAAAATAGCCGCGGCCCCATCGGTTAGCGGTGTCGCATTAGCGGCGGTCACCGAGCCGAACTTACGGTCAAATGCCGGACGCAGCTTGGCATAGGACTCGAGGGTAGATTCTTCGCGAATGTTGTTATCTTTATCGATCCACTGGCGGTAAGGTTCAGGGAAGGCTGTAATAACCTCGTCTTGGATCAGGCCATCTTTCCACGCCTGCGCGGCTAGGGTATGAGAACGATGGGCCAGTGCATCCTGTTCCTGGCGGGTAATGCCATGGCTCTTCGCCATCTGTTCAGCAGTTTGCCCCATGCTTATGCCTGTCGAATACTCGGCAACAGCCGGTGGAACTGGCATCAGATCTTTCACACTGAGTTTACTGAGTAGTTTTAAACGCTTGCTCATCGTTTTCGCCTTGCTCAGCGCCAATAAGGTGGCCGCCATTTTCTTCGATACCCCAATAGGCAGTACCGAGGACGAATCAGCACCACCAGCAATACCGATATCGATAGTGCCCGAAATAATGCTTTCGGCAACATTAGCTGCAGCCTGGAAGCTGGTCGCACAGGCTCGGGTTACACTGTAGGCATCTGTACCGATATTCATACCGGTACCGAGCACAATTTCACGCGCAATATTTGGTGCTTCAGGCATTTGAACAACCTGGCCAAATACCACCTGTTCGATCAATTTCGGGTCAAAATCAATCTGTTGCAGCATTTCATTGACCACCATTTTCCCCATATCCAATGCAGGGACACCATTAAAGGCGGTGGCCTGACGGGCAAACGGGGTACGTAATCCACTTACAACGGCGATGCGCTCACCCTGATGAGTGGTGAGATTCTGGAGACGTGTCATCGCTACTCCTTATTATGATTTGCAGGGCACTCAGTGTGCACAATAGAGGTCTGACCACATCAATTGTAATCAAGTTGTTATTTATTTCAAACAATTGTTTTAAGTATTTACGAGAAGTGAGAAGCGGGAAGCGGGAAGCGGGAAGCGGGAAGCGGGAAGCGGGAAGCGGGAAGCGGGAAGCGGGAAGCGGGAAGCGGGAAGCGGGAAGCGGCGCAGTGTGGATGTGAAGATGTAGGAAGGCAAGCTTTTTTAACTGGATTTATGCATAACGCAACTTGTTGCCTAAGCTGTAAAAATTGCAAAAAAAAACCATACCGATATGGTATGGTTATAATTTACACGGATAACAATCCATGCAAGGTATAAGTCAATTAACATAAAGCCAATTGCAAATCAGGCAGAGCCTGATAGGAGAAAGTAAAGTCAGCCTTCAAAAGGAAGTTGTCATCTTGCTCAACAGATAGTAATCACAAAAAACAGACCTGTTCCACAGAACCGAAATCAATGCTTACCATCAGATGACGTGAACTACTATAGCTTCCTCACGAAGACACAATTTGAACCAGATCAATTTTAGTGCTGATAATCCGATGAATCATGCAATCGCTGAATAAAACGAACCCAAAAACGACACAGCGATTTCTCTTTTGATGGGCAAATTTATGATTAAGCAATTTTTTCGTAAGAAAAAGACGGATGCCTCGGTCTCTGTAGACATGAATAAGCAAAGACGGTACGAAGCCCTTGTCAGGGCCTGGCATCGAGACTTATATCGCTACGCCTACTGGTTGTGCCATGATCCTCACATTGCTGAAGATCTCGTACAGGAAACCTGTTTACGGGCATGGCGCTCTCTCGACAGCCTGCAAGATGACAAAGCCGCCAAATCCTGGCTGATCACTATCCTACGCAGGGAAAACGCACGGCGTTTTGAGCGTAAGCAGCTGGATTTAGTAGACATTGATGACTATGCCATCGCAGATACCAAGCATCAGGGCTCCGAAATGGATGTCGAGCAACAGATCCTGCATAAGCAGATCATGAAACTGGCACCAGAGTACCGAGAGCCATTGGTTTTGCAGGTTATGGCTGGGTTTAACGGCGATGAAATAGCCGAAATCCTCAGCTTGAACCGCAATACCGTAATGACACGCTTGTTCCGCGCCAGAAATCAATTAAAAGAGCAAATTGAAAAGCAATCCGAGCGGAGGGGCCAACAAAATGGACGATCTTGAATTCCGTCGTCGTATCCTGGCAGATCCTAACGACAACAGTCAGGAAATGATCGCTGCGAAAAATGCATCACTAACCAACCGAAAGTTATCTGATGAGCTACTGCAGCTCGATACCAAATTAGAAAGTATATTAAAGGTCGACGTACCCGATGATCTGGCTGATCGGATCTTGTTCCATCAATCAGGCCAACCTGAACAAAATCGAAGTAAAATGCGATTCCACCTTGCTATCGCTGCCTCTATCGCTTTTGTATTCGGTTTGTTTGTCGGCCAGTTTAATTCTCAAATAGTGCCAGCAAGCGCTACCAGTGAAATTGCCCAGGTCGCTTTGGATCATGTCTATGCTGAAGCCCCCTTTATAAATGGCATTGATGAGTCAGTTTCACTGCGCCAAGTTAACGCCAAATTAACGCCATTTGGATCAGAGCTCAATGATCTCCCTGGCCATGTTTACTATGTAAACCATTGCGGTTTTGGTGATAAGAATGCACTGCACATGGTAATGGCCACTGACGGTGGAAAAGTCACTGTTTTTGTTGTGCCGGAACACAGCCCGAATATGTCTTCATTTAGCGACAATAGCAAGCAGGGTGTTGTCATGCCGATTCAGAACGCAAGCTTGATTGTTGTTGGTGAAAAAGGCCAGGACGTCACACCTATCGCCCAGGGGCTGAAATCTGGTCTAAACTGGGAAATTTAACAATTTAACCCAAAAACCCGGCGATCATTGGTAAAATCAATACTAATGGTCGCTTTAATTCCCCATAAATATAATGCAATTCAAAGTGTTACCTTGGTTGCATATTTTGCATTTTACCATCCCTTCACTGCACTATTATTCGTTACACTGCCCGCCATGTTGTTAACTTCGCAATTACAACCAAAGAGTTAGCAACTGGTCTGATTTGATACTTCAGACACCCCACCTACAATCGTGCGCAATCTGCAGGAAATAGCAGATAAAAAGCTGTATATGATTAGGAATAATAAAAAAATATGAACAAGAAGCGTCTGTTTACAAAATCTATGGTTGCTGTAGCAATCACCATGGCATCACAGCAAGCACTGGCTGCTGGTTTCCAGCTAAACGCCCAGTCTGCAACCGGTCTTGGCCGTGCATTTGCGGGTGATGCTGTTATCGCTGATAACGCATCGGCAATGGCACGTAACGCAGCGGCAATGTCGCTGTTTGATGCGCCTGCAATCTCGCTAGGTATCAACGCAATTGATACTGATATCAAGGTTCAAGATGGCACTTATACCAACTCTCCAAACCCATTTCTAAATGGTAACTTGGAAGATCAGCAAGTTGGTGACACGTCTTACGTACCAAATATCTATTACATCCACCCAGTCAACGACAAGTGGACTGTTGGTGCAGGCATCTATTCTAACTTCGGTACCAAAACTGAATTTAGCAGCGACTACGAAGCCAATGGCTTCGGTGGCTTGACTGACGTTAAAAGCGTTAACTTTGCCCTAAGTGCCTCTTATCGCATTAACCAGCAGTGGAGTGTTGGTGGTGGTTTAGATGTCATTTATGGCGAAGGTAAGCTGCAACGTTATATGCCTGAAGCGGAGATCCCGAACTCAGGCGGTATGACAACTCCTCGTGTTGACCTAGTAGATATCGATGCCGACGGTATTGGCTATGGCTTCAACCTAGGTACAGTTTACGAGCTAGATGAAGATAACCGTTTTGGTCTTTCATACCGCTACAGCCCTGAGCTAGAAGTGGATGGCGATATGAGCTATGCCGTTTCAGATATCTCTAATAGTAAGCTGAAGATCCCTCTACCAGATATGGTTGAATTCTCTGGTTTCCACAAACTGAATCAACAGTTTGCTGTTCATTATAGCGTTCAGTGGATTGGCTGGAGCGTCTTTGACAAGCTAGAAACCACAAACGGTGCAAACCTTAACAGCTATGAGTGGAAAGACGGCTGGCACTACGCACTGGGCGGTACTTACTACCTAAACAACGACTGGACACTGCGCGCAGGTTATATGTATGACACCAGCGCACAAGACGAAAAAACGTCGATCTCTGTGCCAGATTCAGATCGTCAATGGTTCTCAGGCGGCTTTAGTTACCACCTAGATTCGAAATCCAACATCGATGTCGGTGTGACTTACCTATTAGGTAAAGATGTATCTGTTGAAGAAAACAATCCGGCGCTAGGTACCGTAACTGCAACTACCCGTGCTAACGCATGGCTATACGGCATCCAGTACAGCCGTTCATTCTAATTCAGCGAACTATTTCGCTTGAGTTAACAAAAAGGAGCCTCTGGCTCCTTTTTTTATTTTGGTGCTAATGTGCTGCTATAAATGATGATTAGCAAAAAAGATAACTTCCCTTCGCTATTTTCAGTGAACACTACGTCGCTGAAACCTCTTTATTGATATACATGTGTACGCTGAAATCTCATCCGACCAGAATGGTGTGATTACTTTATACCAGAGATACCACCACAAAGACCAACCATTAAAGTATAAAAAACTTAACTATCGAGTCAGACAAAGATTTACTTAAAGCTTTTACTCTAAAGCGTATGATTCGCGGCATTACATTTCAGCGAACAATCAGACTGATGAATAAAAACAAAATTACTCTTTCTTTGGCAGCAGCGTTAACACTGGGCATGAGTGCCAATGCAATGGCAGCAGGCTTCCAGCTGGCAGAATACTCAGCAACAGGCCTTGGCCGTGCCTTTGCCGGTGAAGCCGCCATGGCTGACAATGCCAGCACCCAGTTCCGCAACCCAGCGATGATGACATACCTTAAAGGCACGCAAGTGTCTTTGGGTGCTATTTATGTTGATCCGAACATTGATGTCGAAGGACAAACCAATGGTATGCCGACCAAAGCTGAAGATATTGCCAGCTCTGCGGTTATCCCTAACTTCTACCTTTCTCACCAAGTCAATGACCAGTGGTTTCTAGGGCTTGCGCTTGCAACTAACTACGGCATGGAAACTGAGCTGGGTGGCGATTACCTTGCTACAAGTTTCGGTAATCAAGCGAAAGTAACGTCTATGGAGATCAACCCGAACATTGCTTACAAGATCAATGACCAATTTAGTATTGGTGGCGGTGTTCGCTATGTAATTGGTGAAGGACACTTTGGCGCAGCTCTTCCTAAAGCAATGGGTGGCTCTGATCTCAAATACATGGAAGGTGATGATACTGCTTGGGGTTGGCAGCTAGGTGCAGCTTGGCAGATCAATGAGAACAACCGCATTGGTGTAAACTATCGCTCCGCTGTTGATCTGACTCTTGAAGGCGAAGCGTCTGGCCTTGCTTATGATAAAGCGGCTGCGATGCAAGGCAAAACACCCAGCAAAAATTATCCAGGTAGCATGGATTTAACACTTCCTGCAACCGCTGAAATTGCCAGCTTTCACCAGCTAACAGACAAAGTCGCCGTTCATGCAAGCTTTAACTGGACCGACTGGAGTAGCTTTAACAAGCTTGAAGCAAATATTCCATCACTTTTAAGCAGCCCAGATCTGATCAAAGAAGAAAACTGGGAAGATAACTACCGCTTTGCCGTGGGTACAACCTACCAATACTCAAATAAAATAGCACTTCGCACAGGCGTTGCTTACGATACTTCAGCTGTCAGCGAGGAGCACCGTACACAAACAATCCCTGAAACCGATCGTTTATGGCTAAGCTTGGGAGCGGGTTATAAGTGGTCTAATAATCTAGACTTTGATGCAGGCTTTACCTACATTTTTGCTAAAGACGCCTCAATGCAAGAAACAGACGACCAACTAGGCTCTTTCGAAGGTGAAACCACAGGTAACATCTGGCTAGTCGGCGTACAGGCAAACTACCGTTTCTAATACTTAGGAGCGAGTGACGAGAACCTAGATCCTCGAACCAGGAACCAGGAACCAGGAACCAGGAACCAGTTTATAAAGAGAGTGCATTGATATGCACTCTCTTTTTTATTTAATTTACCAATTAGCATGAATTGAATTCATCTATTAGGAAAAACAATTCATTCGACGTCACAAAAATTGCCACCTAAAATCGTATTTTCTTTTGCATTCTTATTAATTCATCAATTTTTCTCATGCTTTTAACAATACTATATATTATCGGTATAACTGCCGAAGCAATGACTGGCGCCCTGGCTGCTGGCAAACGCCATATGGACTGGTTTGGTGTCATGCTGGTTGCCAGCGCCACAGCAATTGGCGGCGGTACAGTGCGTGATATACTGCTGGGGCACTACCCGCTCGGTTGGGTAGCGAACCCTCAGTACCTTGCTATTACTTGCCTGGCTGGCCTGTTTACCACCATGGTGGCTCCACAGGTTGTTCGCTTTCATAAAATCTTTGTCCTGCTCGATTCTCTGGGGCTCATTGTATTTAGTATCATCGGCTGCCGTGTTGCCATGGATATGAACCTGTCGCCGCTGATCTGTATTGTGGCGGCTGTCGTCACCGGGGTCTTTGGCGGTTTGTTACGAGATTTGATTTGTCGCCGTCCGCCAATGGTGCTGCATAAAGAGCTGTATGCATCAGTTGCCTTCATGGCCGGGGGAATGTACTACGCGATGATGTACTTTGCTGTGCCCGAGACGATCACCACCATTACGACTTTGGTGCTTGGCTTTGCAGTACGTGTTGCCGCGGTTCAGTTTGGCTGGAGTCTGCCGGTATTTAAGTTTGAGGATGTCGGCAAGGTCAACGAAGAGCTGAAGCGTGAAGCGTGAAGCGTGAAGCGTGAAGCGTGAAGCGTGAAGCGTGAAGCGTGAAGCGTGAAGCGTGAAGCGTGAAGCGTGAAGCGTGAAGCGTGAAGCGTGAAGCGTGAAGCGTGAAGCGTGAAGCGTGAAGCGTGAAGCGTGAAGCGTGAAGCGTGAAGCGTGAAGCGTGAAGCGTGAAGCGTGAAGCGTGAAGCGTGAAGCGTGAAGCGTGAAGCGTGAAGCGTGAAGCGTGAAGCGTGAAGCGTGAAGCGTGAAGCGTGAAGCGTGAAGCGTGAAGCGTGAAGCGTGAAGCGTGAAGCGTGAAGCGTGAAGCGTCGCAGATGATAAAAGCAAAAAGCGAGAGTCAACAACAACTCTCGCTTTTTCTCGCTTCACGGAGCGAAGCGTAACCCGCAATCTCGCTTCCAAGGCGGAGCCTTCCCCCGCTTCTTTTTAGGCCCTAGGGCCTAAAAATCAAATCTTCGGTGTCTCTGTGACCACATCTGCATTCTGTCCACGGTTACGCAGCAGATGATCCATCAAGGTAATGGCTAGCATTGCTTCGGCAATCGGCACCGCGCGGATACCTACGCATGGATCATGGCGGCCTTTAGTGATCACTTCTGCGCTCTCACCCTGGCGGTTAATTGTTTCACCCGGTACGGTAATACTTGAAGTCGGCTTCAGGGCAATATGCGCTACCACATCCTGACCGGAAGAGATCCCACCCAAGATGCCGCCAGCATGGTTGGTTTTGAAGCCTTCTGGCGTCATTGCATCGCGATGCTCGCTGCCACGTTGCTCAACCACATCGAAACCATCACCAATCTCAACGCCTTTCACTGCGTTGATACTCATCAATGAATGGGCAATATCTGCATCAAGGCGATCAAAAACAGGTTCTCCCAGACCAACAGGTACATTGCTGGCTACGACAGTCAGCTTGGCTCCGATGGAATCGCCTTCTTTCTTTAGCTTGCGGATCAGCTCGTCAAATGCATCAACTTTATCAGCATCAGGACAGAAAAATGCATTCTGCTCAATCTGATCCCAGTCGACTTTATCAATCGTGACATCGCCCATCTGGGACAGGTAGGCACGTACTTCAATACCATGCACTTGCTTGAGGTATTTCTTGGCTACAGCACCAGCGGCCACACGCATTGCCGTTTCACGAGCCGATGAACGGCCACCGCCACGATAATCACGCACGCCATATTTCTGGTGGTAAGTGTAATCAGCATGTCCCGGACGGAACTTATCTTTGATGTTTGAATAGTCTTTTGAGCGCTGATCAGTATTTTCGATCAACAGGCCAATCGAGGTACCGGTTGTCTGCCCTTCAAAGACACCTGATAGAATTTTCACTTCATCAGGTTCACGGCGCTGCGTCGTGTACTTGGAAGTACCAGGACGGCGACGGTCCAAATCATGCTGCATGTCAGCTTCAGTCAGCGCTAATCCCGGAGGACAGCCATCAATGATGCACCCTAGTGCCAGGCCATGACTTTCACCAAAGGTAGTGACGCGAAAAAGTTGTCCTATCGTATTGCCTGCCATTACTTCCTCTGTGTTTTTCTGATGCTTCTTGATACCAACTCAATGTGTTTTTCTAGTTGGTATGCTCATAATTATGACTTCGTTAATGAGTACATAGTGCAAATTAGTCGCAGGGAATGCAAGGGGGGAATTATCTTAATATTTGAGAAAGAATTGGAGCCTGCTGGGTTCAGTTGAGCAGGAAGGCGAAAACATGGGAGCAGGAGTATTGATGTAACTATGATGATAGCGAGAGAAGCATCTCTCGCTACTTGATCATCGTATGTCACAATACCTGTCAGGGACTCTAGCAGAGGCCTTGAGCAAAATTACGAGCTTTTTTTAGATTTCCACTTCTTGATACCGCTCGAACCTGAATTCTGGCTACGAGAGAAATCATTATCGCGGCTAGGCTTACTGTGGCCAGGTTTGTTACCACGATTAGGACGAGAACCACGGCGATCATCAGAACGCGACTCATCGCGCTCACCAGAGCGGCGCTTACGATTGAACTCACCTTTACCTTTATAGGTTTTGTACTGCACCTTATCGCTATTACGCTGTTCGGCATCTTGCTGGCGACTGTCAAATAGCTTGGCATCGGTGGCTTTCTTGATTGATGAACCTTTGCCATCAACCTGCGACGCTTCTTCCGTACCGCTGGAAGCCGAAATCAGGCTGTGAATTTCAGCAATTTCGGCATCTGTCAGGTAGCGCCATTTACCATTAGGCAATCCATCGATACTGATGTTCATGATGCGAACGCGGCGCAGCTTGAATACGTCATAGCCCAGCGTCTCACACATACGACGGATCTGGCGGTTCAGGCCCTGCGTCAACACGATACGGAATGAATACGTCGTTTCCTTAGTGACTTTACATGGCAAAGTCACGGTATCGAGGATTTCAACGCCTGAAGCCATCTTGTCGATAAATTCCTGGGTGATCGGCTTATCAACACGGACCACATACTCTTTTTCATGCGAGTTGCCCGCACGCAAGATTTTGTTGACGATATCACCGTCATTGGTCAGGAAGATCAGGCCATCAGATGGCTTATCCAGACGGCCAATTGGGAAAATACGCTTACGGTGGCCAATGAAGTCAACAATGTTATCTTTCACATGGCGCTCAGTGGTACAGGTAATGCCGGTCGGCTTGTTCAGCGCGATATAGATTGGCTTCTCTTTGGCGCGCAGGGGCTTGTCGTCCACCAGCACCTCGTCACCCGGCTGTACTTTCATGCCCATTTCCGGCACCTGGCCGTTGATGGTCACTCGGCCTTGATCAATTAGCTTGTCCGCCTCACGGCGTGAGCAAAAGCCCGTATCACTGATAAATTTATTTAAACGTACTGCTTTTGCCTGATTCTGGTCGGCATTGTCAGTTGAATTCTGAGGCTGGTTCTGAGACATGATGTTCTTCTTTAATGAGCGTTTCGCAACGCGATCAAGGTCAGTTAAATTGGCTTTATACCAAACTGAATAATTATCTGGCCTGATTGGATCAGATAATTGTTCAGTTTGGTATTACTCCCTAATTCTACCAACCCCGCCGGGTACTGGAAAAGGAATAATGAAAAAAACCGCCCAAATAGGCGGTTTCTAGTTAAGAAAAACTTCAGTCTTTCACCAAGACTAACTTTCCCTGGCTTCCGGCAGCTCACCGTGGCTGGTACGACCGATATAATCATGCTGCAGGGCTTTTTCCAGCTGCTCGGCAACATGACCTGGCGAGGCGGTTTTCTCCGACATCAAACGGTACATCGCAGGGATCACCAATAACGTCACAAAAGTCGCAAAGGCCATCCCGAAGAACACTACCGTACCAACGGCAACCCGGCTTTCCGCCCCTGCCCCTGTCGACAGGATCAATGGCACCGAACCGAACAAGGTCGTAAACGCGGTCATCAAAATCGGGCGCAAGCGACGCTCAGAAGCATCAATAATGGCTTGCTCGAAGGCCACACCTTTATCGCGGAGCTGATTGGCAAACTCGACGATCAGAATACCGTTCTTGGTTACCATCCCGATCAGCATAATCATCCCTATCTGGCTAAAAATATTCAGGCTCTGGTTCAAGATCAACAAGCCCGCCAGGCCACCGAATATCCCCATTGGCACCGTCAGCATCACTACCATCGGGTTAATGAAGCTCTCAAACTGAGCGGCCAGTACCAAATACGCCACCAGCAATGCCAAACCGAATACCAACAGAATACTGCTCTGGTTCTCACGGAAATCCTTTGATTCTCCGGCATAGTCAATCACGATATCACTAGGCAGCATGTCCAATGCCTTGGCATCAAGAAATTCCAGCGCCTCACCCAGGGTATAGCCAGGCACCAGGTTTGCTTTCAACGTGATCGATTTTTGTTTCTGGTTATGGCTCAGCTTCTGCGCCGACGCTACCTCCTCGACTTCTGCGACAGATTCCAAAGTGATCAGCTGGCCGGAACGAGCCCTGACATAAATCTGGCTCAGATCCGTTGCATTATTAAAGCTGTTCTCATCACCTCGCAGGTAAACGTCATACTCTTCACCGCGATCAACAAAAGTGGTTTCACTGCGGCCGCCTAGCATGATTTCCAAGGTCTCGGCAATGTCAGAAACCGGTATACCCAGCTCAGCAGCACGCTGGCGATTCACGGTGACCACCAGCTCAGGGGTTGTTTCTGCATAGTCCAGATCAACCCCTTCCATCATCGGGCTGGCCTCTGCGATATCCATCAGCTGACTTGCCCACTGAAACAGCTCGTCGTAGTCAGCCCCGTTAAGAACAAACTGTATCGGCTCTGACGATCCGCCGCGAAAGCCTGGCATAAACGGCCACACCCGTACATCGGGGATCCCTTGCAATGCCTTGCGTACCATCCCCAGCGCCTCGGAAGCCGATACACTACGATCTTCCCAGTTCTCCAGCGGCATGATGACAAAACCGGTCTGATCGCCAGCATTACCGCCAAAAGCTGGAGTCTGAATAGATAGCGATTTGATCACTCCTTCACCAACCATCGGCAGCAACCGACGCTCGACTTCTTCGACATTGCCGACCATCCGGTTATAGCTAGTCCCCTCGGCGCCTTTGACAAAGGCAAAAATCACCCCGCGATCTTCCTGCGGTGCCAACTGAGAAGGTACTGATTTCATCAACACGGCACTGAGGCCAATGAAAGCTATAACAATCAGTGGCGCAGCATATCGATATCGCACCGAAAAGGTCACAACTTGACGGTAACGTGCCTCCAGTTTACCGAACATGCTATCAACCCACTGGTTGAATTTGCTCGGCTTTACATTCGCCTTCAGCAACTTGCTACCGAGTACCGGGCTTAACGTCAGGGCCACCAGTGACGAGAAGATCACCGACACCGCCAGCAGTACAGAGAACTCGGTAAATAACGGACCAACCATACCGTCCATGAAAGAGATCGGCAGAAAGACCATCACCAGTACGACGGTTGTCGCCACAACAGCAAATCCAACTTCTCGCGTTCCTTTATAGGCCGCCAACAGCGGAGGCTCACCTTTTTCGATATGGTGGTAGATATTCTCCACCACCACGATGGCGTCATCGACCACCAGGCCTATAGCCAGGATCAGTGCCATCAGGGTAAGCAGGTTGATCGAAAAGCCCAGGAAGTACGCCACCATGAAAGCTGAAATCAATGAAACCGGTACAGTAATTGCTGGGATCAACGTTGCCCGTGCCTGGCCGATAAAGATATACAACACCAACACCACCAGCAAACCAGTCACAAATAAGGTACTGTAAACTTCGCTGATCGATCGGTCGATAAACACGGTAGAGTCATAGTCGACATACAGTGAAGTCCCTTCAGGAACAAACCGCTGCATACGCTCAACTTCTGCATGAACCTCTGTTGCAACATTCAACGGGTTGGCATCGGTCATGGTTACCATGCCAAGGCTAAGGTTGGAGACACCGTTATTTTTGAAAGTGGCGTTCTCGTTCTGAGCCCCAATAGACACCTTCGCGACATCTTTTAGGTAAATCGGGGTTCCATCATCGGCAGTACGCACAACCAGATAAGCAAAATCATCAGGCGTCCGGTACAGGCGCGCGGTTCGTACCGACATGGTGGTCGTATCATTACGCACTTCCCCCCCCGGCAGCTCAACATTCTCGTCATTGAGCGCATCCACGATATCTTTGGTGGTTACCCCACGACCTGCCATCTGCTCCGGTAGCAGCTTCACGTACATCACCCGGTACAGGGCACCGCTTAATTGCACCGAGCTGACACCGTTGATCAGGCTGAAGCGGTCCATCAGTACCCGCTCGGCATAATCCGTCAGCTGAGTCCTATCCATGGTATTTGATGTCAAGTTGATATAAAGCGCAGGCTCGTCAGAACCATTGTCTTTTGATACCACGGGATCATCGGCTTCATCAGGCAGGCTACGCTGGGCCCGGGAAACGGCATCACGCACATCACTGACGCCTTCGGTCAGGTTCCAACCCATCTCGAACTCAATTTTGATCCGGGAGGAGCCATTGCGGGTTGTCGAGGTTATACTGTCGATCCCGCTGATCCCCGATAACTGATCTTCAAGTACCGTGGTCACCCGGCTCTCCATAATCGTCGCGGATGCGCCCTCATAGCGGGTCGATATGCTAACTACCGGGTTTTCGACGTCTGGCATTTCCCTGACAGACAGCTTAGTAAAAGAGACAATACCGAATACGCACAGCAGCAAGCTTAAAACAATTGCAACAACCGGGCGCTTAACGGAGACATCTGATAACCACATTAGGCACTGTCTCCCGATGCAAGTTGCTTCTTAGCAGTGAGATCATTGATCTTACTCCCGTCGCGCATGTTTACCAGCCCCTGCACAACGAGACGATCACCAATATTAATACCCGATTCAATCACCACTTCATTCTCAACCCGGGCCCCCAGTGTTACTTCAGTACGGCGGGCAATATTCTGCTCATCAACCAAGTAGACGAAACGCTTGGTGCCGGAATATTCCAGTGCCTGCACAGGAATGATCGCGGCATCCTGAGGCACAAAACCAATCGTGGCCGCCATCAGCATTCCTGGCTTTAGCTTGTTATCGATATTGTTG
This sequence comes from Photobacterium sp. HL06, assembly GCF_059552575.1. NCBI lineage: Bacteria > Pseudomonadati > Pseudomonadota > Gammaproteobacteria > Vibrionales > Vibrionaceae > Photobacterium > Photobacterium sp. HL06. Next base: position 866,982 of record NZ_CM183914.1, on the reverse strand, counting down.
AAATTCACCCGGACTTTAATATTGAGGGAATCAGCCTGAACCCGGGAATCAATGGCCTGAATTTCGCCCACAAATTCCCGTCCCGGCCATGCCTGGCTGGTTGCCGTTACCGACATACCTTCTATCAGAAAAGAGAGATACTGCTCGGGAACCTGAATATCCAAGCGCATTGATGACAGATCATCGAGAGAGAATAGCTCACTACCAACGGTTAGCATGTGGCCCGGACTGATATCAATCAATCCTACCGTGCCGGCAAAAGGGGCATGAATGGCATGGTCATCCAATTCGGCCTTTGCAGCCTTCAGCCTGGCATCGGCAATACTCACACTGGCCAGCTGGGCATCGAGCTCAGTCTGAGTAATAGCGCCGCGATTAACCAGGCTCTTATACTCACGGTATTTACGCTTTTCATCATTTAAATACGCCAGTGCTTCCTCGTAAGCTGCACGCGCTTTGGCATCATCAAGCTGAACCAGTAGTTCCCCTTTGGTAACCTGGCTATTTACGCCAGCCACAATACTCTCGACCTTGGCTGCCACCTGAGTCGCGACATTCACCGAACGCTGCGCCTCTAATTTACCGACCAGTGCCAACGACTGAGCAACAGGGTGTGAAGACACTTCTCCCGTCGTCACCGGAATAAGCCGACTAGCCCCCGGCGCTGCTTTTTTTTCTGCCGCGTGGGATTCGCCCTGAAAATACAAAAAACCGCCACCAGAAAGAGCAGCCGTTACCAGTGCTGCTACAAGGATTTTTTTCATGATAAAAACCGCTTAAAGAAAACTGATTGAATAATATCGAAACCAAACCTTAAACGGGGTAAAGAAATGTAAAGTTAAGCAATAATCCGTTTATATGTTGCGAAGGTGGCGCTAACAAACGTGGTGTAATGTCCTGACAATCAACAATATGATGAAAATAGCAGCATGCAGACAAAATTTCGCAGGAAAAGGGTTTACAGTAACGCAATGTTTGCTATTATCCGCTCCGCACTTGTGGAGGGGTTCCCGAGTGGCCAAAGGGATCAGACTGTAAATCTGACGGCTCCGCCTTCGAAGGTTCGAATCCTTCCCCCTCCACCATTATTCTTGAAAGCTGTTCCTTTTTTGTTGTAAGGTACATCTTTCAGGCCAAAACAAGTTATATTTACTTGTGGCAAAAAAACCCGTGGAGGGGTTCCCGAGTGGCCAAAGGGATCAGACTGTAAATCTGACGGCTCTGCCTTCGATGGTTCGAATCCATCTCCCTCCACCATCATTTTGAAAATTGTTTAACTCGTAAGAGTGGCCAACAGTTTTCTGGCTTTGAAAGCCAAACAACTAGCAACACCCCGTGGAGGGGTTCCCGAGTGGCCAAAGGGATCAGACTGTAAATCTGACGGCTCCGCCTTCGATGGTTCGAATCCATCTCCCTCCACCATCATTTTGAAAATTGTTTAACTCGTAAGAGTGGCCAACAGTTTTCTGGCTTTGAAAGCCAAACAACTAGCAACACCCCGTGGAGGGGTTCCCGAGTGGCCAAAGGGATCAGACTGTAAATCTGACGGCTCCGCCTTCGATGGTTCGAATCCATCTCCCTCCACCATCATTTTGAAAATTGTTTAACTCGTAAGAGTGGCCAACAGTTTTCTGGCTTTGAAAGCCAAACAACTAGCAACACCCCGTGGAGGGGTTCCCGAGTGGCCAAAGGGATCAGACTGTAAATCTGACGGCTCCGCCTTCGATGGTTCGAATCCATCTCCCTCCACCATCATTTTGAAAATTGTTTAACTCGTAAGAGTGGCCAACAGTTTTCTGGCTTTGAAAGCCAAACAACTAGCAACACCCCGTGGAGGGGTTCCCGAGTGGCCAAAGGGATCAGACTGTAAATCTGACGGCTCCGCCTTCGATGGTTCGAATCCATCTCCCTCCACCATCATTTTGAAAATTGTTTAACTCGTAAGAGTGGCCAACAGTTTTCTGGCTTTGAAAGCCAAACAATTAGCAATACCCCGTGGAGGGGTTCCCGAGTGGCCAAAGGGATCAGACTGTAAATCTGACGGCTCCGCCTTCGATGGTTCGAATCCATCTCCCTCCACCATTCTTCAAGCCAGTTGCGAAAGCAGCTGGCTTTTTTTGTTTTGTCCTTATCAAAAAAAGACTACCCTATTAATAAGAATCTCTTTTTTGAGACAGACTATCTTGAGAAAACAACTAGAGTAAAACCAGATGCATATTTAACACGAACGCAAGGATGTGAAATGTCCCGGAGCCAGAGCAATAGCCAGCAACCCGTTGATGTTGATTTCAACAAGTTAAAGGTATTGATTGTTGACGATCAACGTACTGCTGCGTTGATGTTAAAAAGCCTCCTGCACAAACTTGATATTAACGATATTGATATTTCACTGACCCATCAGGACGCTATCGAAAGCTGCAAAAAAAATCACTACCACCTCTTGCTGACCGACTATCACCTAGATACCACTCTTAATGGTTTTGAGCTGCTTTGCCTACTCCGGCGGCGCAAATATGTCTCTGCAGACTGTGGCATCATTATGATCTCCGGCGACACGTCCACCGAAGTGATCCTGACCTCCATGGCTGTAGAGCCCGATAGCTTTATGACCAAGCCTATTACACCGGCGATATTAAAGAAAAAACTGCTTGAAGTACGTACCGCCTGCATAGAGCGCAAGCCTATCTACGAAGCACTTGAAGTTCACGGGATCCCCAAGGCTATTGATGAATGTAAGAAACAACTCCGGTTATTGGGGCATAACCATAGAATCGAAGCATTGTTGCTGGATCTACTCATTGAATCCAATCAGTGGGAGCAAGCTGAGCGTATTACCGATATTCTAAAAAAGGAAAATCCCACCCATAAAGTCAGCCTGATTGAAGCTCGCCTGCTACACCACAAAGGCAAAGTAACAGAAGCCATCGCGGTACTCGAACTGTTGATCCAACGCTCTCCACTAATCATGGACGCCTATGACTGTTTATCTATTTACCAGGAAGAAAACAAACAATACTATGACGCGCTGGCGACGGCTGAAACTGCCTTGCACTTCACGCCAAGTATCAGTCAGCGGTCACTGACCGTAGCCCAGTTAGCCGCCGATCTCAATAAAGAAGACAGCCTTATTACGGCAGGAAAAACATTAGCAGCAAGGCTGCCAATTATTGATATTGGCTGGATTATCTGTTTTGCCGAATTCACTGCCATTTTTGAACAGCTTTACTTCTCTCTGCACTCAAACAAAAATCGCCGGCACCTCAGGCAAGAGCTGAAAGCCATTCATCATCGTGCCCACATCAGGCTCCTGCCAACTCAGCAGCCGTTTTTGACCAGCTTTGGCCATATCACCCTGGCAAGACTTTTTCTGGCCCAAGAGCAGCCACTCAAGGCCAAACGTCGGTTGATGCTTGGGTTGTCGACCTACTTTGACGCCATCACCAAGCTGCCTTCTGTGATCCTCGCCGATGTGTTACCAGCCTTGGCACACCTAGGAGAAACAAGGATCATTGGTGAAATCTACCGTGCTCTGAAGCTTAGAGATAGCTTTGACGGCCATAGCCAGAATCGCCTTAACGCACTTAGCACGAATGAAACGCTAATGCAGTCAGTCAAAAACCTAGAAAAAACCCTGGCCCATTGCTACCAGCTGCTCAATACCCAGCAAGCAGGCCAAGCACTGGTTCTCTATGAACAGGTTCTCATCGATTATCCCTACTGCAGTGAGGCCCATATTGGTCGGCTACAGTGTCTATACCAAGCGAAATTGTTTAGCGAGCCGAAAATACGACAAAGCCTACAGGCAGTGACATCAATGCCACTGCCTGATGAGCTTGCACAATGGCGTGATCGACTGCTAACACAGATGAGTGCTCCGTCAAGCTCCCCCCGCCAGATGCATCTCGCATTGGCCTATAAACGCAGAGCCAACAAGTCTCTGCTCACCAGTGATACGGCAGCGCTGGCCAGCTGATACCAAGCTGAATCACAAACTGTCACGGCCATGTGCTGACAACAAATCCAGCTCAGGCCCAAGCGGGACAACTCCCGTCGGGTTGATCATGGTATGGCTGAAATAGTAATGCCTTTTGATATGGTGGAAATCCACCGTGTCAGCTACCCCTGGATATTGGTACAACTCCTTCAGGTACCCCTGGATATTAGGGTAATCGGCAATCCGCTTGAGATTACATTTAAAATGTCCAACATAGACAGCATCAAAACGTACCAGTGTAGTAAAGAGCCGCCAATCCGCTTCAGTCAGCGACTCTCCGGCTAAGTAGCGGCTGCCTGCCAAATGTTTTTCTACCTTGTCCAGTGCTGTAAACAACTCGCCAAAAGCAGCCTCATAGGCTTCCTGTGTGGTCGCAAAGCCGCATCGGTACACACCGTTATTAATGGTCGGGTAGATATAGTCGTTCCACTCATCAACCCCGGCCCGTAATGCTTGCGGGTAGTAATCCTCATGGTTGCCAGTGAGATCGTTAAATGCAGTATTGAACATCCTGATAATTTCGGAGGACTCGTTGCTGACAATGGTCTGGGTCTGTTTGTCCCACAGAACTGGTACTGTCACCCGGCCTGTGTAGTCTGGTTTGGCTTTGGTATATAACTGATGCATATACTGAAACCCGTTTACTGGCTCAGGCTCACTGAAAGTCCATCCTTTCTCTGCCATATCCGGGCTGACAACCGTGACACCAACATGGGGAACCAAATCCTTCAGCTGACGGAAAATCAAGGCCCGGTGCGCCCAGGGACAGGCGAGTGATACATATAAATGGTAACGTCCAGATTCGGCTTTGAACCCTTGCTGGCCGCCTGGCCCCGGCCCACCATCCGCAGTAAGCCAATGGCGAAACCCGGCATCTTCCCGGACAAATTCACCATCATTAGAACCCGTATCGTACCAGACGTCCTGCCAAACCCCTTTGACTAACTTACCCATTGCAACCACCTCACATATCTTCAATTGCCTTTGAGTATATGCGGTTCTATCAGGAAGGTCGGTACCAATGATTTGATGGTATTATTCGAAGTTTCTGAATAAGCTGGCCACAACTGTCAGCGGCCAGGCGTTCTGGATTAATATCGATAATGTTTAGATACCGAGCCTGAGGTCATACATTGCAAAACAGCGTGATATGAGAGGTGGAAGCTCAGCGGCTCGCCAACTTGATAGCGATGATCCGCATCTGTGATGTCGAGGATTAATACGTTATCTGTCGCACCAATGATCATAATGCCATCATCAGCAGGAGTCAGCTGGCTAATATCGACCTCTTGTTTACCTATCGCACACAGTGCTCTTAGCCTGGTACCACGATCGTTAAACTGAAGTTCATCATCAAATCTGTCGGCGTGAATGGAATAAACATAAACAGAAGACTTTTCTTTTATTTCAATAATTTCAGCCTGCAGGCTCATTGCCGACTGGGGCATATCCGGAATTGAGGCTGCATTTAGCCCAATTCCCATAATTAACGAGCTCCCCAAGCGTAACTGCGTCAGGCGCGGCGCCCCATTTCTCGGTACCATCAAGACAACACCTGCAACACCTGCACCCGATAGGTTTTCTACGTTGCGGCAACTTACCCAGTCAGCTTGTTGCCTCGGCTCACCAAGCAAATTGTCGTTGCCGGTCGCAGCCTCAACCTCACCGTAACAAGCCAGATGGCTAGCAATCCCAATCAGTGTTAGCCCTGGAAGTGTCAACACCAACTCGGCAAGATTTTCCGTCTCAGCGTCATCAAGCCCGGCTGCAGACAAGTAGTTCAAGTCATGCATAATCACCACCTCATGATGCTTACCACTCATAACTGCCGCCTGAGACAAAGCCTCCAGAACGACACGATCAGTGTGAAGAGAGACATCAGTGTGCTTTACCACATTGTCGACTTCTGAGAGTAACACTTGCCTAAGTAACATTCTTCGCAGCGGAAGATCGGCTAACTTCATCAGGTTTTGCAATTGCGTATCCCCAATGGTTTGGATCCCACCAGATATCATCGCACGGGCAATTGACTCAGAACCTTCCACCAGGCTGGATATCCCGACTGGAATAACCCCTTTATCGCAACAAAGACGAACCAGCATACGACTATTATCTTCGATTATTCTAAGGTTAACCGACAAAGAAGGATGTTGCATATGAGGCAGCCTCTAAATAACCACAATCAAAGAGTGTGTAGTTATATATTTTTAACCTCATAATTAAATAGCAATTTTATAATATCTACTTGGCGATTTAATTAAGTAATACATAATTGCCGATCCTGTCAGAATATTAAATGGTTATTTCTCAAACTCAAATACAACTAGTTTAATATTAGCAGTCAGAATATTTAATTATCCGCTAACACTTTTTAATAGATATTCCAACTCACTACAGCCTTTCACATCATGCGCGTCAATTATTGCCGAGACCAAGGCCCCTGCTGCACGTGATAAATCCTGTTTTTCATTCACCGTCAAATAAAAGTTCGGTTTATACTCTAGATCTACTGTCGTCGGAATTTTTACCATCTCCTTTCGATCAATCCATATCTGTGCATAATGCTCCGGAAGGTAGCCGATAAAGTATCCAGAAAGGATCATATGTGCAGTGGCTTCCATATTCGTTGTTTTTGATTTATACAAATGTTCACGGGCATCGCTCAGCGGTGTGACAGGATGGGCCAACCCGCGGTCAACAACAGGATGGGCCAGGATATCCTCTGCTGTGACTGTGCGCCTTAGCGCCAGTATCGGGTGCAAGGGGGTGCAATATAAATACTGTTGCTCATTAAAAATGTAGATATATTTTAGGCCGCCCTTGAACACTTCTGGTGAAGTAATCCCAATATCAAATTTATTTTCTAGTAAGTTTTTTTCAATCAGGGAAGAATCAAAAATATGAGTGTTGATATTAACCTTTGAATACTTCCTACAAAAATTACTGAGTGCGGTTTGTATATGACAGTTTTTGTTCGTCGCTAAATTATCCGTAAAGCCAATCTGGACACTACCACTCGAAACATTACGTATATCATTAATTTCTTCTTGAAAATCATTGATATGTTGAAATAACTTTTTGCTTATCTCATAAACCTTCAAACCATCACTGGTTAAATTAAAACCACCTCTTCCACGTTGGCATAATGTCATACCCAAACGAGTTTCTAAATCACTCATTTTTTTACTTATGCTAGACTGGTGCATATTTAATTGATATTGAGCAGCAGAAAACCCACCACTATCGACAATAATCAGAAAGAGCTTTAATAGCCGAATATCAAAGTCATCAATTGGTTTCATTATTATTGGGTTTGATGAATAGAAAAAACGAAAACTATCACACATATAAATACATTAAAAGCATGTTCTTTATTACAAATAACATGACTCTTATACACCATATCCCCTGACGTTAAATCGATTCCCCAAGCGCAGTTCTTTCACCGCCTCATTGGTTGTATGATAAAATCCGGCCACTGCCAGTTAACAGCCTGATAATCTTTAGGAATAAATAGAATGAAAGTCATCTCCTTCAATATCAACGGCCTTCGAGCCCGCCTTCACCAACTTCAAGCCCTGATCGACAAACACCAGCCAGATGTGATTGGCCTGCAGGAAATCAAAGTTCACGATGAAGCCTTTCCGCTCGAAGATGTCGAAGCGATGGGCTATAAAGTCTACCACCATGGCCAGAAGGCACACTACGGTGTTGCTATGCTGTGCAAACAAGAGCCCGTTGAAGTTCGCAAGGGCTTCCCGACTGATGACGAAGATGCCCAGCGCCGTATGATCATGGCAACTTTCGAGCAGGAGAACGGTAAGAAAGTGACCGTACTCAATGGCTATTTCCCGCAAGGTGAAAACATCAGCCATGAAACCAAGTTTCCAGCAAAAGAAAAATTCTATGCCGATTTGATGGCCTACCTGAATAATCACCACAATAGCGAAGAAGAAGTGATTGTGATGGGTGATATCAACATCAGCCCAATCGATCTGGATATTGGCATCGGCCCGGCCAATGCCAAACGCTGGCTGAAAACGGGTAAGTGCTCTTTCCAGCCAATTGAACGCGAGTGGCTGAAAACGCTGCTTGACTGGGGTTTTGTCGACACCTTCCGCCAGCTTCACCCAGAAGCTGACGACAAGTTCTCGTGGTTTGACTACCGATCTAAAGGCTTTGTCGATAACCGCGGCCTGCGCATCGATGTGGTTCTGGCAACGCCATCACTGGCCGAGCGCTGTGTGGAAGCGGGGATCGACTACGAGCTGCGCGGGATCGAGAAACCGTCTGATCATGCGCCAATTTGGTCGACGTTCGAGTAAGAGACGAAGCACCTACAAGGAATGATAATGAAGCTATTTGTTTTTGATCACTGCCCATTCTGTATCAAGGCAATGATGGTCGCTGGCCTGAAAAAAATGGACGTTGAGCTGGTTTACTTGCAGAACCACGATATCGATGCACGGATTGAGAAAGTCGGTGCTAACCTAGTGCCAATCCTGCAAAAGCCGGATGGTAGCTACATGGCAGAAAGCCTGGATATAGCCGCTTACCTCGATGATGCCGAAGGCCAAACGGTATTGGGTGAAGCAACCGAAGGGGAGAAAATCGCAGCTTGGGCTGAAACAACACGTCCATATGGTTCACTGCTGCTGTACCCTCGCTGGCTTAAAATAGACTTGCCTGAATTCCAGTGCCAGGAAGCAAAAGATTGGTTCTATTCAAAAAAATCAGCCATGATTGATGAGAGCTTCGAACAGGCATTTGAAAACTCAGCGCAATACATTAATCAGTTAAATGCCGTACTAGAACAGCTAGATTGGCTCACTCTGCCATCAGAGCGCGGCAATACGCTTAGCTATGATGATGTAAACCTGTTCCCAACCCTGCGCAACTACACGGTTATCAAAGGCCTGGTATTCCCATCTCGTGTTCGCCAGTACATCGATGAGGTAGCAACACTGACAAATATCACGCTGTATGATGATGTAGCGGTATAAGCAAAAGAAACGAGTGACGAGAATCTAGTTCCTAAAAAATCAAAAGCGCCGAAGGTGTCATCATCTTCGGCGCTTTTTTAGGGGCCTGGGTCCTGCAAGGCTGATTCAACTGGCTACACAGTCAAGTCAGCACTTGATCTTCCCAGCAGCCTAGGATCTAGGAACTCGCCCCCCTAAAACCTATGTCAACGGCCTTAGATGCCTCATCCAGTGCCCTTCCAGCTTTCTGAAGCCCCAGATAATGACAAACGTCAGGGCCATGTAGCACATACCGGCAAACAAGAAAGATTCAAACGGTGCATAGTAGCGTGAGTTGACAATTCGGGCTGCCCCCGTCAAATCAACGATGGTGACAATACCGGCAACAGCCGAGCCATGAACCATAAAAATCACTTCATTACTGTAGGCTGGCAGCGCTCGTCGTAAAGAACTCGGTAGGATCACCCGGCGAAATGCCTGTGGCGTACTCATACCATAAGCCTTAGCCGCTTCAATTTCGCCTTTCGGCATACTATTGATTGCACCACGAATAATTTCTGCCGTATACGCGGCTGTGTTCAGAACAAAGGCTACCAGTGCGCAGAACCAGGCTTCCTGCCACAAGGTCCCCTGTACCACTATCAGCTGGCTTAGCCCATAATAAATCAGGTACAGCTGTATCAGCAGTGGCGTACCACGGAAAAAGTAGATAAAGGCCCATGCCGGTCCTGATACCACCGGAAGCTTGCTGTTTCTGGCAATACCAATCGGTACCGCTATCAGTAGCCCGGCAATCAAGGCAACAAACACCATCCATACTGTGGTATAGAAACCTTCAAGGTAAAGTGGCCAGCTCTCAATCAGAATACTAAAGTCCATCACTTACCTCGCATGAATACTGAATTTACGCTCTACCCACTTCAGTATCGACGTGGAGAAAGAGGTAAAAATTAAGAAAATGACAGCAATCGTCATATAAAAGGTAAATGGCATCTGTGTGGTACCTGCGGCCAATGCGCCTTTACGTACCATGTCATCGAGACCAATGATCGACACTAGCGCGGTCGTTTTTAGCAAGACCAACCAGTTGTTACCAAATCCAGGCAATGCATGACGGATCATCTGAGGCAGCAGGATACGGCGGAAAGAAAGAAATCCACTCATGCCATAAGCCTTACCGGCTTCCAGCTCGCCTTTATCGACAGATAAAATCGCGCCTCTGAACGTTTCCGCCATATAGGCACCGAAGATAAAACCAATCGTTAGAATACCCGCTAAAAACGGACTGATTTCAATATAGTCCGGTAGATAAGCCGTCCATTCATGATTAGGATCTGATGAAGTGAAATAGTTGTTGAGCCACTCATTGACACTATACAGACTGTCATTGAGCAACATCTGGCCACCGAAGAAAATCAGCATCATCAGTACCAGATCCGGGATCCCGCGGATCACTGTGGTATAAAGTGTGGCTATTACCCTCGCCCAGCGATACGGAGAAAGCTTCGCCAAAGCGCCAAGCATACCTAAGATCATGGCCAGTACTAGCGATAGCAAAGCTACCTGCAGGGTAATCCATGCCCCTTCAGCCAGTGACCATTCATATCCTTTTAAATCTAACAAAAGGTTGCTCCTTTATACTGCAAAGGTCAGAGCGGCCCTGGGTCCTGGGTCCTGCAACGTTTGAACAGTTCTAATAACTATCAAACTTTTCCACAGGACCACTCTCTACCGCTCTTCCTAGGACCTAGCAACCTAGGCCCTCGCTCTTACCCCCGAAGGGTTTTACTTACCGTAAACATCGTAAGCAAAGTATTTCGCTGCGATCTCTTGGTAAACACCTTTTTCACGCAGAGACTTGATAGCTTCATCCAGCTGCTTGGTGAGGTCTTTGTCTTGCTTGCGTACCGCGATGCCGAAGCCGTCACCGAACCACTGCGGATCTGTTAGCGACGGGCCAATAAACCCATAGTCATCACCGCCTGTCTTATTCAGCAAACCTTCTTCCAGGGCAGAAGCATCACCCAAGATAGTGACAATACGGCCAGCTTTCAGATCCAGATAAGCGTCATCAAATGAGCCGTAACGAACAATAGAGACTGAACCACCGAAATTATCAGTCAGGTACTTATCGTGAGTCGTCGCACGCTGAACACCCACCTTCACGCCTTTCAGGCCTGCTTTGGTGAATTCGATTTCAGTTCCTTTCTTGGCAACAAACTTGTTTGGAATAAGGGCGTATTTGCCAGTAAAGTCAACTTTCTTCTTGCGCTCTTCAGTAATAGACATTGCTGCAATAATGGCATCATATTTACGTGCCAGTAGTGAAGGAATGATGCCATCCCAATCCTGGGCAACGATCTTACATTTTGCCTGCAGCTCTTTACACAAGGCATTTGCCATATCAACATCGAACCCTTTCAGCTCGCCATTCGGCTCTGTCCAGCTAAATGGAGGATAGGCACCTTCAATACCGAAACGTACAACTTTCCAGTCTTTTGCCTGCACCGATGTTGCTCCAAGTGCTGATACTACGGCAGCTGCCAAAATCCATTTTTTCATCTTCTACTCCTGTTGTGTTTGCATCTGCATCAGCCTGTCCCCAAACAAAGCCAATGCAATAATTAAAATATCGAACTCTCAGTTTAGTAAATCGAAGAAATAAATTGCTGTAACCTTTCTGATTCAGGGTTCGTGAATAATTTGTCAGGATGCCCCTGCTCTTCAACCAACCCCTGATGTAAAAACATCACTTGATTTGAAACATCACGAGCAAACGCCATTTCATGGGTCACCACCAGCATCGTTCGGCCTTCCTGAGCCAAATCCTGCATTACCCCCAACACCTCACCCACCAATTCTGGGTCAAGCGCCGATGTCGGTTCGTCAAATAGCATCACTTCCGGATCAACAGCCAATGCCCTGGCAATCGCAGCTCGTTGCTGCTGACCGCCTGAAAGGTGGCCCGGGTAATAATTACGTCGCTCGTACAAGCCGACTTTTTTTAGTATTGCTTCGGCTTTTTCAATCGCCTCGGCCTTTGGCACGCCCAATACATGAATGGGAGCTTCAATGACGTTACCCAATACCGTCATATGAGACCAAAGGTTGAAGCCCTGAAATACCATGGCAAGTCTAGATCGAATCCGCTGTACCTGCTTTTCATCCACCGGTAAAAACTCTCCCCGGCGATTATTTTTCATTTTTATCAGCTCACCATTCACCCAGATTTCACCCTGAGTCGGCGTTTCCAATAGGTTGATGCAGCGAAGGAATGTACTCTTTCCTGAGCCGGAAGAGCCAATTATTGAAATGACATCGCCACGATGAGCCGTCAGCGAAATCCCCTTCAGGACCTCGTTCTGACCAAAAGACTTATGCAGTTCCTTTACATCAAGCGCCACTACATCTGCCATGCGCGCTAACTCCTGTTGCTCCGTGAATCGGGAAATTAAGCTCTTCAACGACGCTCTTATAACTGCCTGTTTTGCCCATCTGGCACATGAAATCAATTATAGAGCTATTGTCTGTTTTCCGAGCACTTCATCGAAGGTATCACCACCAACAACAATTGGCAACATTTTGTTAACTTAAAACACCCAGGAATCAACAGTTAAATATCGTGCATAATTAGTCAGTTATCAACCCTTTTAAGTAATTTAAGAATAGAAGCAATTTACGGTAGGTTAGCGCGCTAAAATTGTCATAGCGTAAGGCGTAGCAGATAGGTATATATTTAGAATCATTTCTTAGTTAATTACCCATTGAGCAACTAAGCTGTTACCTATTGTTTTAAAACTATTTTCATCCGATTTTGGCATTTGGAAGCCAAAACCAATAAAGAGTAGTCTTCTGATAGTGTTGTGGGACTATATAGATAAAATCATTGCCAACTTTGCCCATTACTCAACGGCAACCATGCCAATAATACTCGAACTCATCTTTGAGCTGCTGTAAGTTTTTAATACTCGGCAAAACAGCAAGCCTAGGTACCGATTTACTACCCGTAACCGATTGGGCAACGATCTCAAAGGTATCACTTTTCTCCTCAGGGCAAAGTTACTCAGCCTTATTGGAAAACCATGCATCACGAATGATGTTGTTTTTTCATTTTCACCAGCACAAAAATACCCAAAACTTGATTGATATGGCATAAATCAATGGGTAAAAAGTGCTGGCAAACATAAATTCGGTGATGTGTATTTCACACCCAACCGACCTAATGCACAAGTGGCATACACATTGTGTATACCCAATCAGCACGTTTCCTTTCCGCTTCTCGAAATGAAGTGCCCTCGCTTTCTCGGTTAGATATCGTCAGTTGATTCAACGCTACAACACTCATCCTGCAGAAAGCCCACGACACCTTCCAGCATGTCATATTGAGGGATGCAATACAGAGTTCGGCCCTCACGTCGTTGCTGAACCAACCCGGCAGAGACAAGCCCAGAAATATGGTGTGACAATGTCGAACCAGGAATACCTAGCTCTTCTTGCAACTTACCAACAGGCAACCCGTTATAACCTGATTTCACTAAATGTTTATACACCCGCAACCGCGTTGGATGACCTAACTCTTTCAGGGCCTTAGCCACAATTTCCAGTTTCATAAATTAATTCCGTCGGATTTTTATATTTCGATAATAGTAGAAATAAATTGACAGCCACAGAGCCCAGGATTATATTTCGATTATTCTAGAAATATAGATTTGGCACTTAAGTGTCTAACAGAAGAAAAACAGGTAAGCGTATGACCCCTCAAATAATGACGATGATAGAAGAAACCGCAGGCATGTTTGCCTTCCTGGCAGCAGAGTTGACCATCCTCTTTTTGCTGATCAGTTACCTGGTCGGCATGCTGCAGGAGTACATTTCACCGACCAGGATCAAAAATATTCTGAGCTCTCAAAATGGCAAAGGGTATGTGATTGCAGCATTTCTAGGTGCTATTACTCCCTTTTGCTCTTGCTCGACTATCCCTTTCCTGAAAGGGCTATTAAGAGCCAAAGCCGGATTTGGAACCATGATGGTGTTTCTATTTGCCAGCCCGCTGCTGAACCCGGTTATCATTGGCCTGTTCGCCGTTACCTTCGGTACTAAGGTCACCCTGTTCTACTTTGTGATTGCAATGGGTGTCTCTGTGCTTGCAGGCTATATTTTGGAAAAAATAGGGTTTGAAAAACATGTCAAGCCCGAGGCTTACGAGGCGCCAAAAACCAGTGGGTGCGGCAGCAGCTGCAGCGCCACGGCCACCCCTGTCAATAAGTGGAAAAAAGTCTGGCTATCAACATGGGCTGACTTCAAAAAAGTACTGCCGTACCTGATCGGTGGTATTGCGCTCGGCTCAATGATCTACGGCTTCATGCCGACAGAATTTGTCGCCAGCGTAGCCAGTGATGAAAACTGGTTTGCGATTCCGGTAGCTGCGGTCATTGGTATTCCCCTGTACATCCGCGCCGAAGCCGTCATTCCTCTAAGTGCAGCGCTTGCAGCAAAAGGGATGGGCCTTGGGGCTGTCATGGCTCTGATCATCGGTAGCGCAGGTGCCAGCCTAACGGAAGTGATTTTGCTCAAATCCATTTTCAAAAATCAGATGATCGCCGCCTTTCTGGTGGTCATTCTGGGAATGGCAATGAGCGCAGGTTACTTATATATGGTGATGTTTGGGTAAAGCGGGAAGAAGCGGCGATTGTAGAAATACAAAAGCGAGAGTCAACAACAACTCTCGCTTTTTCTTCTCACTTCACGAAGCGAAGCGTAACCCGCTTCCTACACCAAGTGTAAACTTAAACCATCGCCGCTCCAGCGAACAGGATCACGACGGTTACCACCAACACCATGATCACAAACGGCATTACCCATTTCAAGAAACGCTCATAAGGGATCTTCGCTAATGCTAGGCCAGCAACAAGGTGACCTGCCGTTGGAGCAAAGATGTTAATCCAGCCACTTGCAGACTGATAGGCAGTAATGATCAAGTCGCGGCCAATACCAGAGAAGTCTGCCAATGGTGCCATAAGCGGCATAGAGACCGTAGCCAAACCAGATGTTGATGGGATGAAGAAGCTCAATACAATGTGAACAAAGTAAGTCACCACGACAAACACACCCGATGACAATCCGGTGACCATCCCTTCAGCCCAGTTGAGGATAGTATCGATGATCACACCATTATCCATCACCACGTAGATACCACGGGCAACCGCGACAACCAACGCCACACCAATCAGATCTTTGGCACCTTCTAAGAAGGTTTTAATGAAGTCCCCTTCAGACATGCGGTTGATAAGTGCAATCAAGATGGCTGAAGCGAGGAATAGTGTCGACAGCTCATCAAACCACCACCACAAGGTTGGAATCGCCGTAATGCCCATATCTTCCCATGGGATCACGCCGTAAATCATCACCATGAAAGCGCCAAAGAAAACTGACATGGTGAGCTTCTGCTTGGTGGTGAACTCACCAGTATCTTCATTTATGTGAGAGAACTCATCATCAAACTCAATATCACTCAATACTGAATTGGCTTTGTCTGCTTTAACTTTCGCGGCATAACGCATCACATACCAAGAAGCCATCGCGATCAATATAACGAGTTGTATCAGACGCAGACCAATACCATCTCCAATCGGCAAACCAGCAAAACCAGATGCGATACCCGTTGCAAATGGGTTAACGGTTGAAGACAGTACCCCGACCCCTGAGCCTAATAATATAATACCGGCAGCCACCATACGGTCATAACCCGCAACAGCCATAACCGGCAGGATCACCGCCCAGAAAGCCACAGTTTCTTCTGCCATGCCATACGTGGAACCACCGATAGCGAACAGGGTGATCAATACCGGGATCATCATTTGCTCACGACCACGGAATTTACGCACAATAGCCGCCACGCCTGAATCCATCGCACCGGAGCGCATAGTCACAGCCAGGAATCCACCGATCACCAAGACAAACAGCGCAACATCTACCGCTTTATGGAAACCTTTGATCGGTGCCATCAGCACATCAATAAATCCTTGCGGCGAAGATTCCAGCTCCTTGTAAGAACCAGGGATTGGCAACAGTCGCTCACCGCCATCATAATCAAGCACTTCCGCCGCCGGGATCACCAGATCGGTACCGTTGACGATATAGTCATACTTACCGGCAGGCATAACCCAGGTCAGCAATGCCACCAGGCCAATGATAATAAAGAGAATGGTGTAAACCGTTGGCATCTTGAAGGATTTCTTCACTTTGCCAGCTTCAGTTGCTGTCGTCATAGCTTTACTCCCTGCAATTGATAGATCGCATTTGCATACACGTTCATCGCTCTGAGCATGTCATCAATAATTAGGTACTCGTTGGGCATATGCTCAACTTTGTCACGACCGGGAAAAATAGCCCCATAGGCAACACAGTTAGGGATAGCGCGCGCATAGGTTGCTCCCCCAGAGGTCATAGGCTGGCTTTCCAGATCACCGCTCACGTCCTGATAGGCTGCCATCAGAGTCTGAATAACCGGGCTTTCTGCTGGCATATACAGAGATGGCAATACATCAAATTCTTCATATTGAAGATCATACTGCTCAGTGACAGCCTTTATATCGCTGTCAAAATTGTCCTTGCTAAAGGTAACTGGCACCCGAATATCAATGCCTAGCTTACTGCTTTGCTCGTTAATGCAAAGCTGGGCGACATTAAAGGTCAATCTGCCGCTAACATCCTCAACCGGGCCAAAAATCTCTTTGGCATTGGCGTCTTGGCCAACCTGCTCGGCCACAAAGCGTATTGCCGGGTGAGTTACGCCCAGTTCGCGCAGGGCAATACACAGGCGGGCAATAGCATTGACACCTTTCATATCCGCGGCGGCTGAATGGGCGGCTTTGCCAAATACCGTGACCTCAGCATCCTCGGCTGTAAAGTCAAAGCCCAGTTCGTCGAGTTTTGCTGCTAGCTCTTCCCAAAGCGGCCCTTCGTACTTTGCCAGCTCCGGTACCGCATTCAGGGCTCCGCCACAATCCAGTTGCAGCAGATCATCACCCGGGCCATGAAGCCAGGACTGGATCAGCATTTTTTCAGCATGGATCAATGGAAAAGCGGAGTCCGGCGTAAAGCCGCATTGCGGGGTTTCTTCTTTTTCTAGGTAACGGTCAATACAGCGCCATAACGTTTCTTCATCGGTACCGAAAATGAATCGGATGCGCTTGTTCAGTTTTATCCCACTATCAATCAATGCCTTGACGGCAAATATGGCAGCCAGCGTTGGCCCCTTATCATCCTGAGTGCCTCGACCATAGAGTCTGCCATCTCGGATTTCCGGTTCAAACGGGGCAGAATCCCAAGCAGAAGGCTCGCCGGTAGGCACAACATCCAAGTGGCCCAGCACACCGATCATCTGCTCACCGTCACCAATTTCAGCGTAGCCGTAGTAACCTTTATGATCTTTATAGACGGCAAAACCCAGTTCATGACAGAGCTTCAGGGTTTCTGTCAGGCAATCATCAATCGGCTGGCCAAACGGCTTACCGCTATCGTCATCCTGATACACACTGGGTATGGCAACTAAACGCTTCACTGCGGCAATATAGTCATCACGCATAGCGTCTATCTTTGATGCTATTGTTGCTTTCATCGTATCCCTCTTATTCACATCCAAATTAGTCTGATTCATTAAGAAATTTCGGACTAAAATGATGAGTTATAATTAAATGCCAGAACAAACGATCACCTCCGCCTCATCTGGCCAATTCATTCTGCTACAGCGTGAGATATTGAACTGTGACTACTTTCACTCGATGTCATTTCAATATGGGATGGCGGTCAAAAAGTCAGCATTATCTAATTCACAATCAACAATCTCTGGCTCAAAAAATGGCCGAAAACAACTAAATACAATCCATGCATATGCCATATCGGACTATAAGTAAGAAAAGTAATTGTCCATCTCAGAGCCGTTCTAAATTTTGCGCTATGGCTTCTGCCATAGCCACAAAACAAGATCTCAAGTAGTTAATGCCAATAATGATGATTTGATATCGAAGCCTCTGCCGTGCTTAGGCTTATGGGCCCGGATTAGGTATACTCCGCGCCACTCTACACTCCTGACGGAACCGTAATGAAAACATTTATCCCTGGTAAAGATGCCGCGCTAGAAGCGTCTATCAAGCGCTTTCAAACCCAGCTCAAACAGCTGGGCTTTAACATTGAAGAGGCCTCATGGCTAAACCCTGTGCCAAATGTCTGGTCAGTCCATATTCGTGACGCTGATGCGCCAATGAACTTTACCTACGGTAAAGGTGTAACCAAGCAAGCCGCGTTGGCATCAGCACTGGGTGAATACTTCGAGCGTCTATCAACCAACGACTTTTTTGCTGATTACTATCTGGGGAAAGACATTGCAGAAGGTGAATTCGTTCACTACCCGAATGAAAAATGGTTCCCAATTGATCTGGAAGAGAACTTGCCGCCAGAAGAGCTCCTAGACGATCGCCTGACCCAGTTCTACGACCCAACATTGGAACTACTGGGTACCGATCTTGTTGATCTGCAATCTAGCAACATGGAGCGTGGGGTCTGCTGCCTGCCTTTCGAGCGTCAGAGTGATAAAGAAACGGTATATATCCCGGTAAATATTATCGGTAACCTCTATGGATCACACGGTATGTCGGCAGGTAACAGCATGGCTGAAGCTCGTACCAAAGGTCTGTCTGAAGTCTTCGAGCGTACCATTAGAAACCGCGTTGTGGCTGAGCAAATCAACCTTCCGGAAATTCCAGCTCACGTGATCAGCCGCTATCCGAGCATTCAAGAGTCAATCGACGCCCTCGAAGCTAATGGGTTCCCGATCCATTGCTACGATGCCTCACTGGGTGGCAAGTATCCGGTGATCGGTGTGATCTTGCTAAACCCGCAGAACAATACCTGTTTTGCCTCATTTGGTGCCCACCCACGCTTTGAGATCGCGCTAGAGCAGTCGATCACCGCACTGCTGCAGGGTTGCAACCTGAAAGATCAGGGTGCTTTCCCAGAACCCTCTTTTAGTAATGAAGCAATCAGCAGTCACCGTAACCTAGAAACCCTCTTTATTGATTCTTCCGGCCTGAAAGCTTGGGAGCTGTTAACAGCCGAAGCTGACTATGATTTTGTCGACTGGAACTTCAGCGGTACAGCCGAAGAAGAATTCGCACACCTGATGGCCGTCCTCGCCGAAGAAAGCGCTGATGTCTATATCGCAGACTACGATCACCTTGGTGTCGACTGCTGCCGCATCATTGTTCCTGGTTGGTCTGAAATCTATCCGGTAGAGGTGCTGATCGAAGCCAACAATAATGTCGCGCTGGAACTACGTGAAACACTGTTGGCCATACCCCTAGTGGAGTGGGACAGCGATCAATATGCTGAAATGTACTCTATTCTGGAAGAAGAAGGCTTTGACGACAGTGTCCGCCTGTATGAAATCCTTGGCCTGGCTCCACAAGCTGGTGATGCCTGGCAGACACTACGTATTGGTGAGCTGAAGTGTTTGTTAGCACTGGCAGGCGGCGATCTGGATCTGGCACTGGAGTTTGCTAACTGGTGCGTCGATTACAACGAGCCTATTTATAGCAAAGATCGTATGCATTTCTTCCGTTGTCTGGTTGCAAGCCTCAAGCTGGCGCTGGATGAAGAATGCGATCCGGCACAGCACAAACCAGAATTTGAACGTATGTACGGCGTTGAAATCGTCGCAGCAGCATGGGGCTCAATTGAAGGCACTGTTCGCTTCCATGGCCTTACGGCCGGTGATTTGACCATGAGCCAGTTCCCGGCCCACCAGAAACTGCTAGCGTCATACCACAAGCTCAGGCTGCTAATAAAGTAAAAAACCTGTAATTTAATTACAAAATTGCAACCTACTTAACAAAAATGCCAGTAAATCATTTGCTGGCATTTTTTTATGACTATTTTTTCAGCCTAAGCGCCCTGCTCAAATAAAGTACTGATCCCTGCTACTTTTGGTGTAGCCACCTTTGTAAACCACTAAATTCGAGCTACAATAGCTAAAGCCATTATAAAATAGATACTTAAATGGAAAATCGCCTTTTTTGAGCGCATTCACAGTTTTACTTTAATTAAATAATTTCTTTCATTTTTTATAACAACTGGACTTCCCACTCAATTTTTTTTGGTTTTTTTCCTATATTTTTTTAAGCGTAGTGATCAAGATCAATTCCCTTAAACAGGCCAAGCGGTACACTTCAGTAAAATTTGGTGAAATATAATTACACTTAATGACAGCTTTCGCCTGATGAGGGTTTTATTTCCAGGCTTGCGCTACATTTACATCCACTAAATACAAGAATTATTTTAAACGTAGAACGAGGCACTTATGTCATCTGAAGAAAGAAGTTACCAGGAGCTGCACCGCCCTGCCTCTGACTTCTCTAGTCGATCGGACTATCTTGACAACGAACTCAAGATAATGAAACCACGCCGCTTTGGCTTAAACCTGCCAGGCCGTGATTTCCGCTTTGAATGGGAAGATCTGGTTCCCGCTTTAGCCGGTACTATCGGTATTATCGCTATGTATTCAGCGGTAATGATGTCTTGGGCTGACGGTCTAACTCAAGCCTGGGATCATATAAATCTTGGCAAAGAGTTCGCCATTGAAGTTGCACGAGTTGAAATGCTCATTCCTGCATTTCTTTTCTGTATTTTAGCATCCGGATTTATCAATCCCCGCGCCAACCTGGCAGGTAACCACGGTCCAATGATTCCATTGATCGGTACCATTGCCCTGGCTGGTGCACACCCTCTTGCTCTTGCAATCCTTCTTGGTGTATTCGGTCTACTACTTAGCTACTTTAAAGGTGGCTCGAAACTGGTCAACCTAACCGGTGAGGGCGTTGCTGGTGGCTTGCTCGTCTTCCTTGGTTTCACCGGGGCAATGAGCCAGATTGGCCAGATCCAAACTTGGGCAACCGGCCTGGAAACAGCCGAAATTGCCAAAGGCAGCCTAGGTTATGTTGGCCTGGTTGTACTGGCGGTTAACATCGTTCTTTATGCTTTCCTTGCCCGCATCAACAAGCGTTGGTTAGCTATCCCGGCTTGTGCGATAACAGGACTACTTGTTGCTCTTGCATTTGGTGCCGGCTTTGACCTTACTTTCGAAACCGAAATGGGTCTGCCAAACCTGAACCCTGTATACTGGTGGGGCAGCACTGAAGAAGGTTGGATGCTTGGCCTGCCAAACCTGCAGCACTTTATTGCATCATTGCCATTTGCCATTCTGGCGGTAGCAATGTGGTCACCTGACTTCCTGGGTCACCGTATCTTCCAAGAACTTAACTACCCTAAAGGTACTGACAAAGTACTGATGGATGTTGATGACACCATGACTATGTGTTCTATCCGTCAGATGGTAGGTACTGCTGTCGGTGGTGGTAACATCACATCTTCTTGGGGTACGTACATGATCCCGGCAGCAATTGCTAAACGTCCTATCCCTGCTGGTGCGATTGTTCTTGGTAGTTTAGTTATGCTTATTGCAATCCTTGGTTTCCCGATGGATGTTGCAGTATGGCCACCAGTCATGCGTATTGCTCTTCTAGTGGGTGTATTCTTGCCACTACTGGAAGCCGGTATGCAAATGGTTAAAGACACCAAAGATTCACAATCTGCTGGTATCTGTATCTTTGCTTCAGCGGTTGCTAACCCGGTATTGGCATGGGCACTAACCATGCTGCTAGATAACAACGGCCTTATTGGTGACAAAGAGCGTGCGAAAAAACTCTCGCTCATGGACCGTGTTATCATCCCTGGCTCTGTGCTTGTCATCTGCCTGTTAGCAATGCTTGCGGTAGGTATGTTAGAAGGCAAATACGGCATCCCAGCGTTACTATAATTGAATTGGGGCAGTGCGATGCACTGCCCTTCATTAACCTTAACTGTTAATGCTAATACGAATAATGAAATCGTTATTTCATTGAAACAAATGGTTTGATTATCCGTATTATTGTTAATTTAAGTGTACTGTTCACCATCAACTGGTGGTGATGAGCTCAACAGCGATTTAATCAGTACGTGTTTTTTCTACTAAAAAGGTAGGTATGTCATGGCAGAGCAATTTGCTAAAGCTTGGGAAGGTTTCGCCGCTGGCGAATGGCAGAACGATGTTAACGTTCGCGACTTCATCCAGAAGAACTACACCCCATTTGAAGGTGATGAGTCTTTCCTAGTCTCTGAAGGTACTGAAGCGACAAACAAGCTTTGGGATCAGGTTATGGAAGGTATCAAGCAGGAAAACAGCACTCATGCTCCTGTTGATTTTGATACTTCTGTTATCTCTACCATCACTGCGCATGATGCAGGTTACATCAACAAAGATCTTGAAACTATCGTAGGTTTGCAGACTGAAGCTCCGCTTAAGCGTGCAATCATCCCTAACGGTGGTATCCGTATGGTAGAAGGTTCTTGCAAAGCGTACGATCGCGAGCTAGATCCTGCAGTATCTAAAATCTACTCTGAGTTACGTAAAACTCACAACCAAGGCGTTTTCGATATCTATACGCCAGATATCATGAAATGCCGTAAGACTGGTGTTCTGACTGGTCTTCCAGATGCATACGGCCGTGGTCGTATCATTGGTGACTACCGTCGTGTTGCTCTATACGGTATCGACTTCCTGATGAAGGACAAGTTCGCTCAGTTTACGTCTCTACAAGAGCGTTTCGAGAAAGGCGAAGACCTTCAAATGACGATGCAACTTCGTGAAGAAATTGCAGAGCAACACCGTGCACTAGGTCAGATCAAAACTATGGCCGCTAAATACGGCTGTGATATTTCTGGTCCTGCAACTACAGCGCAAGAAGCTATTCAGTGGACTTACTTCGGCTACCTGGCTGCAGTTAAATCACAGAACGGCGCGGCAATGTCTCTAGGCCGTACTTCTACGTTCTTGGATATCTACATCGAGCGTGATATCGCTGCTGGTACTATCACTGAAGCACAAGCTCAGGAAATGATCGACCACTTCGTCATGAAGCTACGTATGGTTCGTTTCCTACGTACGCCTGAGTACGATGAGCTATTCTCTGGTGACCCAATCTGGGCAACAGAATCAATGGGTGGTATGGGTCTTGACGGTCGTACGCTAGTAACGCGTTCTAACTTCCGTTTCCTAAACAGCCTGTACACTATGGGTCCTTCTCCAGAGCCGAACATCACTGTTCTTTGGTCTGAGCAGCTACCTGACGGCTTCAAGCGTTTCTGTGCGAAAGTATCTATCGATACGTCTTCAATCCAGTACGAAAACGATGATCTAATGCGTCCAGACATGGATTCAGATGACTACGCAATCGCTTGTTGTGTATCGCCAATGGTTGTTGGTAAGCAAATGCAGTTCTTCGGTGCACGTGCTAACCTTGCGAAAACGATGCTTTACTCTATCAACGGCGGTGTTGATGAGAAAATGAAGCTTCAGGTTGCGCCTAAAGCGGCTCCAATGACTGACGACGTGCTTGATTACGATAAAGTAATGGCAAGCATGGATACGCTAATGGACTGGCTTGCTACGCAATATGTGACTGCACTAAACAGCATTCACTTCATGCACGACAAGTACAGCTACGAAGCGTCTCTAATGGCTCTACACGACCGTGACGTTTATCGCACAATGGCTTGTGGTATCGCTGGTCTGTCTGTTGCAGCTGATTCACTGTCTGCTATCAAGTACGCAACGGTTAAACCAGTTCGTGACGAAGACGGCATCGCAATCGACTTCGAAATCGAAGGCGACTATCCTAAGTTCGGTAACAACGATGCTCGCGTTGATGACATCGCTTGTGAACTTGTTACAACGTTCATGGAGAAAATCCGTAAGCTTAAGACTTACCGTGATGCAGTGCCGACTCAGTCTATCCTGACTATCACTTCAAACGTGGTATACGGTAAGAAGACAGGTAACACGCCAGACGGTCGTCGTGCTGGTGCTCCTTTCGCTCCTGGTGCTAACCCAATGCACGGTCGTGACGAGAAAGGCGCTGTAGCTTCACTGACTTCTGTAGGTAAACTACCGTTTGCTGATGCGAAAGATGGTATCTCTTATACTTTCTCTATCGTGCCTAATGCACTAGGTAAAGAAGTTGATACTCAAAAAGCTAACCTTGCAGGCCTAATGGATGGTTACTTCCACCATGAAGCTGGCATCGAAGGCGGTCAGCACCTGAACGTTAACGTTCTTAACCGTGACACGCTTGAAGACGCCGTTAAGCACCCAGAGAAATACCCACAGCTAACTATCCGTGTATCGGGCTACGCTGTACGTTTCAACTCTCTGACTGCTGAACAGCAGAAAGACGTTATCGCACGTACTTTCACTGAGTCTCTATAATTGAGAATCGAGTGACAAGAAGCTAGCGGCTAGAAATAGTCACTAGTTATCTCATTGAATAGAAAGCCGGTCTGATGACCGGCTTTTTTATTGCGTGTTGTTTGGCATTGCCAACCCGCTAAACCTTAAAGTGTTGTAGCTGGTGGGCCAGCTCCTCTGAAGTTTCAGCTAATGTTTGACTCTGGTTAGCCAGGTGCTGGGCGGCCTCATTCACTTCATTGGCAGATAAATGAATGCTGCTGACATTGCGGTTGATATCTTCCGATACCGTCCCCTGCTGATCGGCAGCCGCCGCTATCTGGTCGACCCGATCATTGGACTGATACAGTGCTTCAACCATATTCTGTAGTTCAAGCTGGCTGTCCTGCGCACTCTCGACACTGCTGCGGCTACTGTTATGGCTCGCTTTCATTGCTGTTGCAGCTTCCAGCGCCCCGCGGGTCAATGCATCTACCGTCACCTGGATTTCTTCTGTGGATTTCTGAGTCCGCTGGGCTAGGTTACGTACCTCATCAGCCACCACGGCAAATCCCCGCCCCTGCTCACCGGCACGTGCCGCCTCGATAGCCGCATTCAACGCCAGAAGGTTCGTTTGCTCAGAAATGCCTTTGATCACCTCCGCGACTTCGCTGATCTGCAACACACCTTGCTTGAGTTCCTCAACCCGTTGATCGGCCTCGGCGATCTGCTCCGCCACTTGCTGGATATTACGGGTTGTTTCTTCAAGCCTATCGTTACTGGCCGTTGCTTTGTGCGAAATGCCTTTCGTCATTGTTGCCGTTTGCTCTGCATTATGAGCCACATCAGCCACAGTCGCGGTCATTTCATTCATTGCCGTGGCAAGCTGTTCTAACTGCATATGCTGCGACTGGGTACTCTGGGCGCTTTCTTCACTGGCAGATGCAATACTACTCGCCATCAGCGTAGACTGGTGGGCTGATGTATTTGCCGCCTTCAATGCCTCCCGGATACTACTGATCGAGGTATCCATCCGGCGCGATAGTTTACCAATTTCATCATGTCGCTCTGAAGGGCATCGGACCCTCAAATCACCACTAGCAATCGCATCAAACTTTTCAACCAATTCCCCTAAGGGCTCAGAAATATTACGACTGATGAAATACCCGGCAGCAAGTAGTACCAGCATTGCAACCGCAGCCATCCCCCCTATTTTCATAGAAGAAGCCATAAAATCATCTTCAATATCTTTAACATGCACGCCAGTACCTATGATCCAATTCCATTGTGGAAAGCGCTGCACGAAAGAGATCTTAGGCTTGATTTCACCATCGGGTGAACGCCAGCTGTACTCTAGGTAGCCAGCGCCAGTCTGTTGGCTGATTGTCACCATCTCTTGCCAATGGTATTTCCCGTTGGCATCTTTTAACTGGCGGGCATTGGTGCCATTTAGTTTGGGTTTGAGAGGGTGAGTAATAATGTCGAGCTCTGGCGTTGTGATCCAAAAGTAATTGTTGTTGTCATAGCGAGCTGCATTAATCATTGCAATCGCTTGCTGTTGTGCCCGCTGCTGACCCAACAAATCCTGCTGTGACGCATAGAAGCCAATAGTGCTGACAACCAGCTCGACCTGGCTTTGCAGTGATGCTTTTCGCTCAAGATAAGCCGTTTTTTTCTGTTCCAGTACATTATATGCACTGACACAGACAAGCAGGCCAATAGCAGTAACAACAAAGGCTATCAACTTCTTCCTGACGGTCAAGTTGCTTAAACTGAACATAAATCTCCCTTTTTCTTCTTATATAGGCTTCCTGTCCCCATGCACTTCCCCCTATCTTTCTGTTTGCAGAGTGACTTAAAGAAAAGCCAAGTTGTTAAGCAAATGAAAGAAATTGATTAAACAAGAATTGCATAAGCACTTTAGCGCGCATAATGCTGAGATTCATACCCCACTTCAAGCACCAAATGTAATAATTTAGTGGTACGTATGCATATTTTTTAAACCGTTTAGGTTATAGGTATGAAACACATCAGTAAAAAGGAGGAAGGGGTGGCAGAGCAAAACAGAACACTGCATAAATGCTGCAGCGGACTTGGTAAATATTGTATTACCCTTACATTTTTAGCGCTTTTTTCGCTATTTTAGCCTGTCAATTTGTAATAAAATAACAAGTAAACACGCACCATGCGGAGAAGTTAAGCAATGTCAGTAAAAGGCCGTATTCACTCTTTTGAATCCTGCGGTACCGTGGATGGACCCGGCATCCGTTTCATCGTTTTTATGCAAGGCTGCTTAATGCGTTGTCAGTACTGCCACAACCGTGATACGTGGGATCTCCACGACGGGCGTGAAGTGACTGTCGAAGAAATTATGAAGGATGCACTGTCTTACCGTCACTTTATGAATGCATCAGGTGGTGGGGTTACGGCTTCCGGTGGTGAGGCGATGTTGCAACCTGAGTTTGTCCGCGATTTTTTCCGCGCCGCGCAAGCCGAAGGCATTCACACCTGCCTTGATACTAACGGCTATATCCGCAAGCATACTGACGTGGTAGATGAAGTGCTTGATAGCACAGACTTGGTCATGCTGGATCTCAAGCAACTCGATGACAGCATTCACCAGGATCTGGTTGGGGTGCCAAACAAGCGTGTATTGGACTTTGCCCGTTATCTGCATCAGCGCGGCCAGAAAACCTGGATCCGCTATGTCATTGTTCCTGGTTTCACTGACGATGAGAAATCTGCTCACCTACTCGGTGACTTTATCAAAGATATGGACAACATCGAGAAGATCGAACTGCTGCCGTATCACCAGTTGGGTGAACACAAGTGGGAAGCCCTGGGCTTTGAATACCAACTGACAGATGTGAAGCCGCCATCAAAAGAAACCATGGAAAAAGTGAAAGGCATCATTGCCAGCTATGGACACAAAGTGATGTACTAACACGGTAACCTTGTAGACCATCAATGCAGGAGCGCAGGAGCAAAACAGCATCCTTATTTGCTCCTGCATCCGAGTTAACCCACTTCCTATTAACTGGCAACCAGATCCTTAGTTGTCGTTTTGCAAAGCAGCGATTTATCGTCACCAGAGCAGGTCTTGTTGACCAACTCGCACTGACCCTTTGCAATCCCATCCAAGACATTACACTGGGCATTGATCAGACAAAGGTTTTTACGATCGGCTAAACCTGGCACTAATGCGCTGAGCTCCTCATCTTTTACGCAGCTCATAATTTCATTCTGTACATTGCCATCAAACGCATTAAGCTGTCGCTTGAAAGCCGTATCCTCATTAGGCTTAAAACGCCCGACGGTAGCCACCGAAAGAATGTCGTCAAACTTTTCAACATTCAGTGGCTTGCAGGCAACATCCCATTTGTTATTGAAGCGACTACGGCCTAGCTCAACCGGTTTTTTATGGCTGTCAAATTGATAATATTGAGAACGGTCATCTTTGAAATAACCATGAACGCTGTATTTCTGGTTTAAAAAGTCATACACCAGGTCAACAATGAATGGCACCCTTTCACGCGCCAGGCCCATGGCATTTTTTGCCGCATAATAACCGCAGGTGGTGAGGTTAAGGACATTGTCTTTCTCCTTCACCGTCGCAGGGCTGTACATCCAGTTTTCACTACTGGCCAGGCTATAGAACTCAACCGAGTTAGGGAAATTAAACTTATTGGCAAAACGCACTAGCGCCGCTTGTTTAAGCTCGGCGATCTCATCGTTAACGGGTGCCGCCGTCACTTCAGGTTGAACCACCACGACTGAAGGCGCTGGTAGCGGCTCTTGTGGTGCTGGCAATACATCTTCATCAGAGCTTGTCGGTAAGACCAACTGCTGAAGAGCAACGGCAGAGTTAGAAAGTGTTTCCGTAAGCGTATGTAAGTTAATCAAAAATAGCAGTAACAGCAGGCACCCTAACCCACGAAATAGTGTATTAAGCTTGAGGGAAAAATCCCTTACCGGCTTTCCTTTGATGATCATTTTATCGTCCCTAGCAATATCTACTACGGCCGGATTTTAAGGATAATGATACCCTTGTCTATAGATCAACCGCTCGCTTTTTGCGCAGTTATTGATGTCGCAAATGAAATCAAATAGATGTATTTCACTTTTTTTCCGTCTTTGGGAGCAACCTCTTTTTCCCTGACTTTTCCAGCAATTTAGGCCGCCAATAGACAAAATGTCATATTCATATACAGGAAAAGCACTACTTTGGGGAAGACCGTTTTCATACCAAACTAGCCATACCACATGTCATAAGGGAAAAGATAAGCAACAAAATGCGTATTGCTTTTGCTGCTTATGGTAATAAACATTATTGATGAGGAAAAAAATAAGAAAGCAGTCTTGATAAGTATCTCTTTTAGCAATAACGACTGACTTTTGTAGTAAAAAGTCGAATACTCCAGTTAAACATCATATTTTTAATTCATTTAATCAATGTTGATTCTATTTTGCATACAAGAAAATACTTATAGGTGTGTAGTTACATATCTATAAAACCACTTCCAGTAATCAATTTTTTTTATAGCTAGACTACATCTCCATTTTTCTGTCTTTTATCATCCGTATCGCTTCACGTCGAATACAGTCGCGAAGCGGGTTTTCAATCGAATCAGCCCGCCAGATAAAGGACAGGGTACGCTTCATATTAAGCTCAGGTACATTCAGTGCCACCAGCTCCCCTCGCTCGATATGCTTCACCACATCAAGGTATGGCAGGCAGCTCAAGTAAGGACCGTTAGTCACTAAGGCGCGAAGAACGGGTATTTGCTCATACTCTCGCCATACATCTAAGTCCTCGATAATCCCATGCAAAGCACTTTCGAAGCTCTTTCGCGTCCCAGCCCCCTGCTCGCGGAGGACCCATTTAGCCTGTTCAAGCTGGGCAAAACTAACAGTGTCTAGGTTGGCATAAGGATGGTGTTTGGAAGCGATAATCACAAGGTGATCGTGACACCATACTTCCTGCTCTAACCGGCTATCATCACAACGCCCCTCAATAATTCCTAGCTCACACTCATAGTTTCTGACCCGATCAATGACTTTTTGGGCATTCTTTACGATGAGTTGGATACGTAATTCAGGAAAATCTTTATCAATAATACTGATGAGCTCTGGTAAAAGGTGCTCTGCTGCCGTCTGGCTAGCGGCCAGGCTGAGCTCGCCGCTCACTAAATGCTGATCATAAAATCCTAGCTCTATCTGCTGAGCATCAAATAACAACTGCTTGGCCCTTGGCCTAAGCCAGGCTCCCCAGTAGGTCAGTGCCATTTGCTTACCTTGGCGTTCAAACAGAGGGCGGCCCAGCAGCTTCTCCAGCTGTGATAGCGCCATGCTGGCAGCTGACTGGGTTAAAGCTAGGTTTTCCGCGGCTTTACTCACGCTGCGTGTGCTTGCCACCTCTTCAAAAACAGCAAGCTGCTTCAGCGAATAACGCATTAAATACTCCCCGATAAATGCAATTTGGTTCCTAACGCCAATAATATCAACTTTTGTGATGAGGGTTAAAAAAATTATCAATTTTACTCAACACTTTTCCCAGCCTTATTCTGGATGTCAGTTACCAATCACGACGAGGAGGAAATATGACGTTATCAATCCCTTACCTATTCACCCCTACCGGCCAACGCGTCGGCCAACAGAGAGGAGGCTTATAAATGGCTTCGGCAACGTCCCCCACTAGCAGCAACTTCACTCCGAAGGAGATGATGAAGCAAGCGGAAACTTATGCAGTTGGCAAGGCATCCAAAACCACCCGTACTACCATTGCACTGGCCATTACAGCAGGTGTATTCATTGGCCTGGCCTTTGTGTTTTACATCACCGTGACAACCGGTGGCGGCAATATGAGCTGGGGGATCAATCGCTTATTTGGTGGATTGGCATTCAGCCTTGGCTTGATCCTTGTTGTGATCTGTGGCGGTGAACTATTTACCAGCACAGTGCTGTCTTCAATCGCCAGGGCCAATAAGCACATTACTACCGGCCGTATGCTTGGCACCTGGGCCAAAGTTTATTTCGGCAACTTCCTAGGCGCAATGCTGCTATTGGCACTGGTTTCAATGGCCAGCCTGTACCAGCTTGACGGCGGCCAGTGGGGGCTCAATGCACTCAACATCGCCCAGCACAAACTACACCACCAGCCGCTGGAAGCCTTCGCCTTGGGTATTCTTTGTAACTTGCTTGTATGCCTGGCTATCTGGATGACTTTCTGCTCAACCAACATGATGACCAAAATGGCGATGATGGTGCTGCCTGTCGCGATGTTTGTCAGTACAGGCTTCGAGCACAGCGTTGCCAACATGTTTATGGTGCCGCTGGGCATCACCATCCAGAACATCGCACCGGAGTCATTTTGGCTAGGCCTCGGCGTATCGCCAGAGCAATACGCCGATCTCAATATCCATAACTTTATCTTTGCCAACCTTATTCCCGTCACGCTAGGCAACATCGTTGGCGGCGGGGTGCTTGTCGGGCTGAGCTACTGGGCAATTTTTAGCACACCTAAAGTGCAACACCCAACGGCAACTATCATTACACCTGACTTTTCAATGACTAACACTATCTATAAGGACAACACCATGCTTCAGGAAAACCTACTTGTAAACGACTACATGCGCCCGGCGACCACCACACTCCAGCCTGGTATGCCTGTCGCTGAAGCGCTTGATATCCTTATCAAAGAAGAACTTACAGGGGCGCCTGTCCTATCAAGCGACCAGCGCCTGGTCGGCTTCTTCTCCATCCACGATACGCTGGTTGATCTTTGGTGCACTGACTACATGCCTGATGCCGAGTGCAAGGTGCAAGACTTGATGAAGCATGAAATTCAAACCGTCAGCCCAGATAACTCAATCCTTGAAATTGCCGAATACATGAGCATCGACAAGAACATCCTGTACCCTGTCACCAGCGGGGGGATTGCCACTCAGCTAACCACACTTTCACTGAATGAACGTGCACGTACCATGGTAGTAAACCGCCCTCACAGCTTCCCTGTCGTAAAAGACAACCAGCTGGTTGGGATGATCAGCCGCCACGAAATTGTCAAAGCGCTTCGCCCAGTATATGGCAGCCTTGTTTCTGTTACAGAGATTGACAATAGCCAACCAGCAGTTGAAATTGCTTAACTAATCAATAACCTGCCAGTCTAGCTGGCAGGTTTCCTTGTATTCATACCAAGTCTGTCGCCTTTCAACCGATTCACCGCTGTTGCCCCTCTCCTGACAAATAGCAAAATAACCACACATATCTCGGATTTTTTCTACATATACATGATAAAATTGTGGTATAAACCAAGCGCAAACGATTGCGTGACCTGCAAATGCAGCTCTATGCAGTATATCTTTATTGCTACCGATGCGAGGTTATGGCCGCCCATGAACAGTGATATTCAAATTTGTCGTGATACCCAACTCACCCCAATTGATCAAATCGCTCAACAAGCCGGCATACTGCCGGACGATCTAACCCCACAAGGCACTCTAAAAGCGAAAGTTAAACCCTCAATTCTCAAACGCCTGAATGACCGGCCAGAAGGAAAACTGGTGCTGGTAACAGCCATTACCCCAACCCCATTGGGCGAAGGCAAAACCGTCACGACTATCGGCCTGTCGCAAGGGCTGGCCAAAATCAACCAAAGCGTAATGGCATGTATCCGCCAGCCATCGATGGGGCCGGTATTTGGGGTGAAAGGCGGTGCCGCCGGTGGTGGCTACAGCCAAGTTGCACCGATGGAAAAGCTCAACCTGCATTTAACGGGTGATATCCATGCCGTCACCGCAGCCCATAATCTTGCGGCAGCGGCACTGGACGCACGCTTGTATCATGAAGAACGCCATGGCTATGAGGCATTTGCAGAAAAAACTGGCCTCACTGCTCTGCGGATTGATATTAATCGTATCTGCTGGAAACGGGTCATGGACCATAATGATCGTGCCCTGCGGATGATCACCGTTGGTAACAATGAGCCAGGTAAGACAATTAACGGCGTTGCCCGTGACGACGGCTTTGATATTTCAGCCGCCTCCGAGTTAATGGCGATTTTAGCCCTCTCTAAAGATCTGGCCGATATGCGCCAGCGCCTTGGCCGCGTTGTCCTGGCCTATAACTTGGATGGCCAGCCTGTCACCGCCGAAGATCTCCAGGTTGCGGGAGCGATGGCCGTCACGATGTGCGAAGCTATCGAACCGACCCTGATGCAAACCCTAGAAGGGGTTCCTACCCTTATCCATGCAGGGCCGTTTGCCAACATCGCCCATGGAAACTCCTCGATTATTGCTGATCGAATTGCGTTAAGACTGAGTGACTATACGATCACCGAGGGCGGCTTCGGTTCAGATATGGGGTTTGAAAAAGCATGTAATATCAAGGCACAACAAGCAGATCGCGGCCCTGATTGTGCCGTTGTCGTTGCGACTCTGCGCGGTCTTAAAGCCAACTCCGGTCTCTATGACCTAAGGCCGGGACAAGCCCTGCCAGATGCTATCTTTGCGCCGGATGAAAAAGCACTGCTGGGTGGTTTTGCGAACCTGAAGTGGCATATCCGTAATGCTGCCAAATACGGGATCCCGGTTGTGGTTGCCATCAACCGTTTCCCTCAAGACACAGAGGCTGAGCTAAACCAACTGAAAGCCATGATCACCGCGGAAAACTTCGGTAGCTATGTGAATGTTGCGATCAGCGAAGCTTTCGGCAAAGGTGGTGAAGGGGCAACTGAGCTAGCTCAGGCTGTGGTCGATGCATGTAAGCAACCTGCCAACTTCAAGCCGCTCTACCAACTAGAACAAAGCCTGGAAGAAAAGCTGATGACCGTGGCCGAAGTGGGCTATGGCGGACGCGGAGTGGAGCTATCAGAACAAGCAAAGCAACAGCTCATGGAACTAAAGGCACAAGGGCATGACAACTTAGCAGTTTGCATGGCCAAAACACCGCTTTCTATTACTCACGATCCAAGCCAGAAAGGTGCACCAACAGACTTCATTGTTCCAGTCCGTGAACTCAAGCTGTGTGCCGGTGCCGGATTTGTCTATGCCCTATGTGGCAATGTCATGACAATGCCTGGCTTACCAGAAAAACCCGCTTACATGGCACTGGATATTGACGCTGACGGGAATATCGTCGGACTCAGCTAGCTATCGCTAACATAGCTCCAAACAAAAAAGCGCCGACAAATAGCCGGCGCTTTTTATTTGGCGATAATCCTACCGCTCACTGACGTTACATAGCTAGTGAAATAAACAGGCCAGCAACCGTCGCATTGAGTAGGTTAGCCAGCGTCGCTGCTACCAAGGACTTCATCCCCAGCTTGGCTATTTCGTTATAACGGCTTGGCGCCATCAGTCCAACACCACCGAGTAGCACGGCAATCGAGCCAAAGTTGGCAAAACCACACAGAGCAAAAGCAATAATCGCTTCCACCCGAGGCTCCAGTGCCCCGCTGCTGATCAACGGAGCCAGCTGAGAGAAAGCCAC
Organism: Photobacterium sp. HL06; assembly: GCF_059552575.1. NCBI lineage: Bacteria > Pseudomonadati > Pseudomonadota > Gammaproteobacteria > Vibrionales > Vibrionaceae > Photobacterium > Photobacterium sp. HL06. The sequence continues at coordinate 833,201 of NZ_CM183914.1, read as the reverse complement.
AAATTCATTGATCGTGGTTTTAGTACCAAAAATAACAGCCATCTGCTGCGCAGCATCGAAGTCCCAGATCCCGGCAATATAGGCAAAAGGCAGGAACAAATAACCAAAGATCAAATCCAGGCTTAGGTTCTCCATACCAAACCATTGGCCGACACCACCCAACGCGCCATTGATCAGCGCGATCAACCCCACATATGCCAGCAACATAGCACCAATATTCAGCGCCAGCTGCATTCCCTGTATCGCCCCCTGTGCAGCAGCATCGATAATATTGACAGGCTTGTCTTGAGCGTCTACCTCCGCATCAGCCACAGACTGCGGCGTATCGGTTTCCGGGATCAGCAGCTTAGCCATCATCAGCCCAGCAGGTGCCGCCATAAACGAGGCTGCCAATAGATACTCCAATGGAATGCCCATTTGTGAATATCCCACTAACACCGAACCCGCTACCGAGGCCATTCCCCCTACCATTACGGCAAATAACTCCGAACGGGTCATCTTGGCAATGAATGGGCGAACCGTTAGCGGCGCCTCAGAAATACCGAGGAAAATATTGGCTGTCGCTGAAATCGACTCGGCACGGCTCGTCCCTAACGCTTTCGACAGCGCCTTGCCTAGCGTGTTTACCAACAGCTGCATGATCCCCAGGTAGTAAAGCACCGACACCAGTGCCGAGAAGAACACCACCACAGGCAATACGCGCAGCGCCATAATAAAACCGCCACCGCCAAACACTTCAAACATCTTATCGGAGACCAAGCCGCCAAACAGGAAGCCGATCCCGTCATTGCTGAAGTTAATCACATTTTGTACGCCGCCGGAGAACGCACCCAGCGCACTACGCCCAACATCACTGTACAGCACCAAAGCCGCAAAGCTGATTTGAATAGCCAGTGCACCTAATACCGTACGCCAGTTAATGTGAGCACGTTTTTCAGAAAGGAAGTAAGCAATCACGATCAGTACTAGAATACCGATCACACCAGAAACAATTTGCATTTCAAACTCATAAGAACAATGAAAGTAGCCTAATTAGCATCGCTACTTTCTGGTACACCTCTGCCTGGCAGCCCTGCTGCCGACACCAAATGCACTCGGTTTCCCTCTGCTTTGAATCCACGCCTCCTGGCAATCGTTTGCTTATATCAGTCAAAAAAGGAGAACGTCATCTCATCGAGTGCTCTTTTCTGAATAAAAACGGGGATTCTCGCGCAATATGCGAGTGGACACGATCACGCCGTGTAATAAATCGCGCAAAGAGTAGAAAGTTTACAAACATATCGCAAGCAAAAGCCGCTCAACCGCTGGCTTTACTGGCAAGGTGGAGAAATATGAAACAGCCCGATCTCGCAAATGAATTTAAACAACAACACGGATAAATAAACAATAAAGAAACTATTCATCTTTTTTATTGGAGGAATAAATATAATCACGATCAGCGAAAGTTCTTACCCATTCAGGTTTATAAACCACCAGCAAAGTGATTGCCATTCCATTGATTAGGGCTTCAGGAAATAGTAATAAAGGAAGCAGCACCAAATAATTGTCAACAATATATATCCACGAGTAATGATTACCCATATACATCCAGGCACTGGTCAATAACAAGTGGGCTATCATGGTCAGCGCACCATTTAGAAATGCGGCGACAAATATATAGATAAACAGGTGTCTTGCCATAAATCGATAGCTAAATAGAAATACCGCAAAGCTAAACATTGCGGGAATAATGAGCCCGGTTAACGCATACATCCCCCCATCAGGCCAGTTCACGACACCAATAGCCATTAACAGCACAACAGGTATTGAACCAATTATCCCTGCAATCTGCCAGCCGTGGGATAAAACCAGCACAGTTAACGCCAAAAAATGGACCTGCAATCCCTCAGCGATCCCGGCCCTTAAGCTCCAGAGCAGAAACAACACCACAACACTTGCCAATACCAGGTGTTGGTAATCTTTCTCTAATTTGAATTTAGGCCAAAATTCACGTGGAAAGCTAACAACCAAAATAGCTAACCAAATTAGATAGCCTACCCACTGTAACATCGTCATCCGTGCACCGCCTTCTATGCCAAATAAGCTAAACTTATATCAATAGGATAGCTCACCAATAACCTTGTAAAGAACAAGGACTATTTTTGTTAAATCAGCACCTGCAAACCTGGTTGCACAAGCTTTAGCCTGTCAATTTCAATTAACAATAAATCGCCAGCAAGACGGCGTCAGATCAAGTTTTTTTGTAACCAACCTGATAATCTCAATGCCAGCTCAATACAATATTAAAGGCCAATCATTATGGAAATGACTAACGCACAACGTCTTATTCTTTCTAACCAGTACTACCTGATGTCTCAGATGAACCCAGAGAATGCCGCGAAATACCGTCGCCTGCAAACCATTGTCGAGCGCGGCTACGGCCTGCAGATGCGTGAACTAGATAAAGACTTTGGTTGCCTAGCTGAAGAAGATTGCCGCAATGTGATTGATTTCATGGAAATGTATCACGCGATGCAGGAGTCATTCAAAATGCTAAGCGAAGACAACCAGAACCAAGTTGATCCGCGCCGCCTTCAGTTCCTGGGTTTTGATGCTGCAACAGAATCCCAGCTAGTACATTACGTTCGTTTCCTAACAGAAGAAGAGGGCCTGTACCCTCAATTTGACAAGTCTGAGCATATGTTCAACAGCCAGGTTCCAATGCAGGAAAAATACCAGCGTATGCTGCAAACTTGGCGCAACTGCCCACGCCAATACCATTTGTCAGCGACTGAAATTCAGCAAATTCAAAATGCCTAGGTCGTAAATATTGAGAACATGAAGCCGGAGCAACAGCTCCGGTTTTTATCCCGTACCATCACTCCCCCGCATAAATCAAAGCAAAGATATTTGTTATTCCCATACCTGTTATTCCACTTCCAAATAATAATCCCTTTTCCTTATTATTTTCCTCACACCACTTTCCCCTTCTACTCTGCAACGATAAAATGTGATATTAAACGGGCTTCAATATCGCAATGGGTCACTTTTGTCCGATAGTGAATTTCTCTAAGTATAAAAGCGCTAGCATCTTATAAGTTCATAAAAGCTTAATTTAATTAACTACAATCCTGCGGAGCAACCTTGTATATAAGAACTGTCAATACAAGGTAATTTTAAAAGATCATGATTCGATTTATTCTAGTAATTCTACTATTTTCGTCAGCTTGTATTGCAGCACCTACGAATAAGTTGATTATATTAACCACCTTTCCAGAACCCTCAATTACACCGATCACGAAACAATTCCAACAACAGTTTCCTCACGCGACAATCAAAGTGCTTCATCGACGGGAGGAATCAGGGCTCCGGCTGCTGAGTAAGAATGATCATGATATTGACATTGTAATTTCTTCCTCACGTTCCTTATTTTTACCTCTCATCAGGCAAAACAGGCTGCTGCCTTTGAGTCAGCTAAGCCATGACTTAAATGCCCAGCAGCAAGCCTTTCTGCTAGAGGCCCCAGAAAATGTCGCTATCTTCGGGTATTCTGGCTACGGCCTAATGTGGAACAAAAACTATCTGGCAAAACATCAACTTGATATTCCCGCAACATGGGAAAGCCTGGTACAACCACAATATTTCCGCCATATCATTATGAGTAGCCCAGCCCGCTCAGGAACCACTCATCTGATGGTAGAAAATATTTTGCAACAGTATGGCTGGAAAGAAGGCTGGAAATTACTGCTCCAGATTGGTGGCAACCTCGCATCCATTTCGGCTCGAAGCTTTGGTGTCAGTGATGCAATTTCTCGCGGCCTTGCCGGGATCGGGCCTGTCATTGATAGTTTTGCCTATGAAGACCAAAAACAATTTCCTTTCATTGGGTTTCACTATCAAAACCAAAGCCCGCTGCTGCCCAGCTATATCGCCGCCGTCAAAAATATTAACCAGGCAACTCACAGCCAAGCTTTTATTGAGTATTTGCTATCAGGCAAGGTACAACACAACCTATCTACCAGCTCATTGAACAAATATGGCCTACACCAGAAAACCAGCCAACCCTATTCAATACTGCCAATCAATCACTCCCTAATGCAACACCGTGCTATCTTAATCAAACAGTTATTTGAACAAGTGATCAACCATCAACTGGTTTTACTGAACCAGGCATGGCAGCTAATCCACCAAATCGGCACAAAAACACACCTGAGTAACGCCCAGCAAGAGCTGTACAACCTCGCTATCGAGCTGGCTTCAACCCCGCCGGTTACTGAGGTCCAAGCTGATAATGCCGATGATACCCAAGCACTGACCCTATCCCGAACTGATATTCATACCGCGAAACGCCTTGATAACTGGCGCTATGCCATGAGCAGGCAGCTGGAAAGATCGATTCTCATCAGTGAGCAGATCCTTGCCGACAACAAAGGGGCGAAATAATGCGGCGCTGGAACACCATCGGTAATCGCCTGATAGCATCCATCGGCTTTATGGCTTTACTCACCATCAGTGTAAGCCTGATTGCCGTGGTTAACTGGGAAACCCTTGATAGCCAGGTTAATACGATTATCGAAAAGAATATGCCAACGTTGCGAATTAGCTATCAGCTGGAACGGAATACGGCAGGGCTGCAAGCAGCTCTAAACATGCTAAGCGATAATACCGACCCGATTCAGCACGCAAGACTCATGCAAACCCTTACCACCAAGCTGGATCAAATCACACCCGCGATTTCGGACACAGCCAGTTTAAAGTTTCACCCAGCGATCAAAAATGAACATCAGACATTGCTGACAGATATCTCTGTCTATACCAACTTGCTATATCGACGTAATACCCACGGGTACTCTCTAACTCAAACAGAAAACACCATCAAGTGGTTGCATCAGGATCTGGTTGATGAACTGACCCCTCTGCTCCAAGAAGTTGAATGGCAATTAACCCGGATGCTGCCCAATGCCATTAATACAGAGGCAATTACGGACGTGATGACCGAGTTTTCCTTTATCCAATCTATTACCGTGAAGGAAAATGAGCTGAATCAGTTAGTACATGAGATTATCCAGCAGCGACAAAACCGGGATCTTGGCAATGCGTTTTACTTCATTGGCTACAAAACCGAAGAAGTCAGCAAAATGAGCCAGAACCTGAACCATTACCCATCGACCATCTCGTACCGCCAGCTGCTACAGGAGCTGATCACCATTGTTGAGCCTGAGGGGATATTGGAACAGCAGTTAAGGCTTGCTGTCGAATTGCATAATGCGATCAAACTGTACAAAGAGCAGATCCAGACCCGCCTGAAATACCAAGAAGAGTTAATTCAAACCATGGTTGAGCAGGAAAACGCCTCACTTAAACTGCTCAACGAACAAACCAGCAAGTCGATCCGGCTCAGTAATATCATCCTGATTGGTGTGGTGATCCTGTCTATTTTCCTGACCATCGTGCTCTCTATTTATCTGGTCGGGCGCGGTATTGTCAAACGACTCAACTTGCTATCACAAGATTTATATGCCGTCGCCAATAATCAGCACAACGCCAATATTCAGGTCTCGGGAAATGACGAAATCGGTATGCTGGGCGATAATTTGCGCTACTTCTGCCGTCAAATGCAAGAAATGCAACAAAGCAACGCACTCAACCTGATCAATAACACCCAGGCCTGTATTATCACCTGCGACTTGAAGGGCGTAGTTGAATCGGTCAACCCCAGTGCGCAGACCCTTTTCAGCTATGACATATCCCCTGTCCAGCAAACGATATGGACGTTATTTAGCGACAATATGCAACAGAGACTACAATCTCTATTCTCAGGCAGCAGCCAGCTATTCAATAACCGGGCCTGCAACCTGACGCTAAAACACAGGCAGGATCAGGAGAATAGCCTCTATCTACGGCTGGATTTTCGCCTGTTCAAACAAGGGAACCACGACAAGGTCATCATCACGATGACGGATATTACCGAGCAAGAAAACGCTGCACGCTGGCTAGAAAATATGGTCAGAGAAAAAACCCAGTCACTCACCAGCCGGAACCGTCAATTAAAAGCCGAGATCGACGATCGCAAACGGGTAGAAGCCGACTTACTGGCTGCGCAGGATGACTTGATCCAGGCAGCCAAAATGGCCATCGTTGGCCAGACGATGACCTCGTTAGCCCATGAGCTCAACCAGCCTCTCTCGGCGATTTCAACCCATGTATTTGCGACCCAAATAGCCATCGGCAAAGATGACTACACCCAGCTCCCAGCTAGCCTGGATAAAATTAATAGCCTAACTTCCCGCATGGGAAGCATTATTGCCAGCCTACGTAGTTTTTCAAAGAAACAATCAGCCAATAGCCCGCTCATCCCCGTTGATATCCAAGCATCGTTCCATCAAGCAATGCTCATTGTTGAAAGCCGGGCTAAAGTCCAAAAAACAACCATCACCAGTCAGATTGATTGCCAGCTGAATGCCCTTGCCGATCAAGTGCAGTTAGAACAGGTACTCGTCAACTTACTGGTAAATAGCTGTGATGCTGTCGCAGGAAGTGAACAGCGCGTAATCACGATTAGTGCACTTGATAGCAACAGCAGCCGCTTGCGTATCGCTGTTAGCGACAGCGGTAGTGGATTTGCTACCGATATTATCGAGAAGCTTTTTATTCCTTTTACCACAACAAAGGACGTCGGACTTGGTCTGGGGCTAAGCATCTGTCGTTCAATTATGACCCGCTTTGATGGTGATATTTTTCTTGCCTCAAACCTTCAAGGAGGTGCAATGGTCGTATTGGAGTTAAACAATTATGATAATGAATGATGAGATTGAAGTTGTAATCATCGATGATGATAAAGATGTTCTCGATGCCTATCAGCATCTTATTGAAATATCAGGCTATAAAGCCTATACCGCCACAGATCCTACGGTAGCAATCTCTATGCTGCATAAAAATTGGCCGGGGGTTGTGGTAACGGATATGTACATGCCGGGATTGAGTGGCATGGAGCTACTTGAGAGAGTCAAAGCTCTGGATCCTGAACTGCCTGTTATCATGATCACGGGCCACGGGGATATCCCTATGGCAGTAGATGCCGTCAAAAAAGGCGCTCTTGATTTCTTGCAGAAACCTCTCCAGCCTGCAGAGCTACTTACTCTGCTTGAAAAACACCTGCCACTACGGAAGCATAAAATTCAACAGCGTACCAACCTAACCCACTCTACGGCTGAAGTGCTTCTGGGCGAAAGCCCGCTGATCTGTAAAATTCGGGAACAGTTAACCCAAATAGCCCAAACAACCAAGGATGTACTGCTTGAAGGGGAAAATGGCACAGGTCGCCACACGGTTGCCAAGCTGCTGCATCAAAATAGCCAACTATGCGAGGGGCCCTATGCCAATGCATTAGGCCAAGCCATCAACTGCACTGCTGATTTGCAAAGAAGTATGATTTCCGCTCGCGGCGGAAGCCTGTGCCTGAGTAACCCGCAAGATATGCCGATAGAAGCCCAGCAATGGTTGTGTCGTTTTCTGCTCGAACAGGAACGTCAGGGGAAAAAAGAAGTCCGTGTCCTGGCTGTAATTACTGGCTCACCTGAAACCCAAGTTGAACAAGATAAGCTGCTACCAGAGCTATTCTACTTCCTCAGCCAGATACGTTTCAGCCTTCCCACGTTAAAGCAGCGTAATTGCGATATCACCCCGCTATTCCGCCATTTCCTTAAGAGTAGCTGCCTAAAGCTCAATAAGATCATACCAGCCGTCGACAAAGCGTACATCAATACTCTAAACCGCCACGAATGGCCCGGCAATGTGCTAGAACTGAAAAATGTAGCAGAACTCTATGCTATCGGTATAGTAAAGCTCACCGGCCAGGAGAGGACAAAACCACTCGATCAGATGAGTAGTCCTCTTGATGATCTTGTCGACAGCTACGAAAAGCAGGTCATCGAAGATGCCCTTTACCTGTTTGCAGGGCGGATCAATGAAGTATCAAACTATCTGCAAATCCCTCGCAAAAAACTCTACCTGAGAATGAAAAAACACAGCCTTGATAAGGCGGAATATAAAGTTAGCCTCAATTAAACGCTAAAACAAAAGGGAGGCTATTGCCTCCCTTGTTCCTAGCCACTTATTGGTTCAATTAGAAACCGTAAGAAGCACCAAACACAATGGCATTGTTTTCGTTATCGGCTTGGTTACGGTACTCAAAATATGGCTGCACACCGTTGCGAGTCCAGGTTGCACGTAGCTCGTGATCCTGTGAATTGTCACCTTCATCTACAATGGTATAGACCAGGTTATATTTCAGGTTTACATTTTCATTTAGCTGATAAGCAACATTGGTGTCAGTACGTGTTGAGCCGTAATCACCCTCGTCATCAAACTGGAAACGGGAACGGTGAGAGATTGACACCTTGTCCATGTTGTAGCCAATTTTAACCAAAGGGCGATACTGTAGCGTAGAACCTTGATGCAGAAGGTGCTGGTAACCCGCAGCAACCCATAGGTTATCTGTAAGGCTGAATGCTTGCTCCCCGCCCACAGTAACATAAGCAGAATCAATGCGGTCAATATCGCCAATCTGGATACCGTCAAATTCAGTATAAACCGTCAAGCCACCAAAAGAGTTAGTAAAAGTATGGCCTGCCTCCAGTGTAGACGTCGCGCTTGAGCCATGCAGTTCGCTGTCGTGGAACTGAACATTACCGGTTACATAAGAAGAAGCAAAAGCGCTTTGAGCCATTAGTAGAGCAACCGAACCTAGTACTAAACGTTTCATCTAACATTCCTAAATGTGTAATTCAAAGTGGCACCTGCCATCATTTTTCCTCAGCGTTCATTTTTCACAACTCAAAAAAACAACCATTCCAGTCACCTAGAATAACAAAGGTCATTATTATTTAGGCCAACACACCAAAATCATTCAGCAGCAAAATAACAAACCATACATGAAACAAATGACAGCAAATAAACCCATAAAACAAAGAGATAGCAATATAAAGCAATCTTCCTTTGAGTCACAAAATATCCTGAGAGGCTGAACATAAGCTGAACAAAAAACAGAGTTAATTGTTTAAATATTAACTGTGAACCGGCTCTATTTTCGAGAGGCGAAATATGTGATCAATCTCCTTCACACTGCTTGCTTGCAGGCGTATATAGGGATGTTTACAATACCCGCTGTCTCTTAAATCGTCCGGTTTACACCATGTCTTACCAATGCCCACTTTGTCATTCAGCGCTTAGCCTTCAAGCTAACTCGTGGCGCTGTGAAAATAATCACCAGTTTGATCAGGCCAAAGAAGGTTATGTGAACCTCATGCCGGCCCAACACAAAGGGTCAAAAAACCCGGGGGATAATAAGGAAATGATGCAGGCACGCCGCCTGTTTCTCAACACCGAGCATTATCAGCCCCTGCGCCACCATGTTGTCGAACAACTAACTAAGTACCTACCAGAACAATCGAAAAATCTGCTCGACATAGGTTGCGGCGAAGGCTATTACACATCTGAATTTGCTAAATTAAATCAAGTATATCCAGCTCTCTCTGTGCATGGTCTAGATATCTCGAAAGTGGCTATACGCTATGCGGCTAAACGTTATCCGGAGTGCCACTTCTGCGTCGCCTCCAGCCATCGACTGCCATTTGGCGACAACCTTCTCGATGGTGTAGTACGCATCTACGCACCTTGTAAAGACGACGAGTTAAACCGAGCAGTGAAAACTGGAGGGATATTGCTGACGGTAACCCCTGCGGCTCGCCACTTGTACCAACTCAAAGAACTTATCTACGACGGTGTACGCCTGCATGAAATGGCAGCGGAAGACATTGAAGGTTTTGAGCTGATCGCCGACCAGCAGCTGCATTATGAAATGAACCTGTCAGGCGAGGAAGCCACGGCATTGATGCAGATGACCCCTTTTGCCTGGAAGACCTCCGAAGAAGTGTGGCAAAAACTTCGCAGTACCCGTGAATTCGGCTGTGAGGCCGACTTTTCAATCCGAGTATACCGTAAGCTTTAATTTCCTCGCGAAATTAGTATGGAACGATTCAAGCCAAAGCCTGTGGTCGTTCCATACAACAGCTAGTTAGCCCTCTTATCGCCAAACATGACGACGTCAAGGGCGTCTAACTCAACCCACACACTAAAATGAAATTAATTATCATTACCATTGCATGGTGATTTCATCTCTCTTATCATTTTGCACCGTCTACAGTTATATCAATATCAAGTATCTATGCCCTGAAGTGATATTTGCCTATCACTGCAAGCTTGGTGCTTTTCAAACCATAGTGGTGAAAATAATGAAGAATTGGCTTTCCCTAGGGTTGGTAAGCTTACTAATGGGATGCGCTACCCAGCCAGCCACAACGCTATCAGAACCACTCCCTCAGACGTTCTATGATTATTCGGTCACCTCGCCTCAAGGCACGCCCTTGAGTCTGACCGAGCTAGCCCAAGCATTGCAGGAAGCCGATATCATTCTGGTCGGCGAGTGGCATGGCCACCCCGGTGCCCACCTGATGCAAGCGCAACTCTTTGCCCAGCTATATAGCCTCAATTCAAACATAGCCCTGTCAATGGAGCAGTTTACCCGTGACAAGCAACACGTGGTTAACCAGTATCTTGCAGGGGAAATTGGTGAAAAAACCCTGATCAAGGAAGGTAATGCCTGGCCAAATTACAGTAGTGACTACCGTCCGCTTGTTGAACTTGCCAAGCAGCACCAGTTAGACGTTATTGCTGCCAATGCACCCAAATCCATTGTACGTTGTATCGGAAAAAATGGTGCCGAATACCTCGACCGCCTGCCTAATGTCGAACGTCAGTGGGTAGCCGAGTCACTGACACTAACCAACGATGCCTATCAAAAGCAATTCATTGCATCCATGCACCACGGTGACGAAGCCAAAACCCAGCGTCAGTTTGCCGCCCAGACAGCCTGGGACGATACGATGGCCGAGAGCATGGTGAATTATCTCGCTCTGTACCCAACCAAGCAGATCATTCACGTTGCTGGCCGGTTCCATGTTGCAGAGGGGCTGGGGACGGCCTCACGCATTACTTCGCGGAACCCAAATTTAAAGGTAATGATGGTCACCCCGATCACCGATGGGGCTGATCTTGCCGAATCAGCACCAGACTATCGCGTACAAGTCATGGCGCTACCTACAAGCTATGTCGACAATGACAAAATGATGGCGGCGATGAGTAGAATTCATGGCAGGAACAATACGTTGAAATGTTACCCATAGGCAGATAGAACAGAACCCCACCGGCGGCCAAGCTTGTGGGGTTCTAAAGGGAGAGATACAGCTAATATCTCCTTAAGCGCATACTATCTGCCAATATCTGTCTGCAGGCTGAACGCTGTGCTTTATAATTCCATCATTAGACAAACTGACGCGTTCATAACCAGCATAATTCGAATTAAGAATATAATGCCATCCAGAATCCAACCGATCGAAATTCAATCTACGCAAACCTTCTAGATCAGCAATTAACTCTACACATCAAACCAAAACCAACATATATCACCTTCGCATTGTTTCATAATTGTTAAAATATAGATGTTCTTTCTTTCCTCATTGCGCTAAAACATTATTCCAGAGAGTAAACAGTACCCAGCTTGCTGCTCTCTCATTGAACATAATTAATAGGCAAGGAGCTTGTGATATGGAATTCAAGAAAATCAAAAAAAATAAACTGCTTACCGCAGCCTGTGTTGCTGCCTCTCTGGCTCTATCTTCACCTTCAGTCTTCGCTGATGTCGCCAAAGTCGCAGTGTCACAAATTGTTGAGCACCCTGCACTTGATGCTGCCCGCCAGGGCCTGCTAGATGGCCTGAAGGAAAAAGGCTATGTCGAAGGTGAAAACCTAGAATTCACCTACCAGACAGCCCAGGGCAACCCTGCGATTGCTGTTCAGATTGCCAAACAGTTCGTCGGTGAGCGCCCGGATGTATTGGTCGGTATCGCAACGCCTACCGCTCAAGCGCTTGCAGCTTCTACTCGCTCGATTCCAGTTGTATTTACCGCGGTTACCGATCCTGTAGGTGCAAAGCTGGTTAAAAATATGGATAAGCCAGCCCGAAATGTCACTGGCCTGTCTGATCTCTCTCCTGTTGCCCAGCATGTTGAACTGATGCAAGAGCTTCTTCCTAATGTCAAAAATATTGGAGTGGTATTCAATCCTGGCGAAGCGAACGCCGTTGCGCTGGTTGAACTGCTTCGAGAAGCAGCGAATGCCAAAGGGTTGAACGTCATCGAAGGAACCGCTCTCAAGAGTGCTGACGTACAGTCTGCCGCACAAATTGTTGCCTCGAAGGCTGACGTGATTTATGCCCCAACCGATAACACGGTTGCCAGTGCCATTGATGGCCTGGTTAACGCTGCGAATCAGGCGAATAAGCCGATTGTTGGCGCCTCAACAACTTATATTGAAAACGGCGCCCTGGCAGCACTGGGCTTTGATTACTACCAGGTCGGCGTACAAACAGCAGATTATGTTGATGCCCTGCTGAAAGGAAAAAAAGTCGCCGAGCTTCCGGTTAAAATCGCAAAAGGCTCTGATCTTGCGCTTAACCAAAAAGCCGCCAAAAAACTGGGGATCACCTTCCCGCAATCTGTACTTGAACGCGCGACGTCAGTAGCGAAGTAATTATTAAAGTGGCGAGAATGAACTAGTTTTTTAATTCTCGCCTCCTCGACATAAGACAAGGAGTGTTTTGGATGTCTTTCTTTGCCTTTCTGGGAACACTGGAAATCGGTTTGGTCTATGGCCTAGTCGCCCTGGGCGTTTATCTGACTTTCCGGGTGCTTGATTTCCCCGACCTAACCGTCGACGGTAGCTTCCCAATGGGGGCCGCCGTAGCTGCCACTGCCATTGTTGCCGGTGTAAACCCTTGGATAGCAACCTTGCTGGCTATTTTTGCCGGCGGCCTGTGTGGTTTAGTCACCGCTTTCCTGGCGATCCGCTGCGGTATTCTTCACCTGCTGGCCAGTATCCTGACCATGATTGCCGCTTTCTCAATCAACATTCGTATTATGGGTCGTCCAAACCTGGCCCTACTGGGAGAAGATACCATTCTGACCCCATTCGAATTGCTGGCAATGGATCTCGGCATTGATTCCGGAATCGTACGCCTAGCTGTTGTGTTATTGCTCGTCGTCTTCAGTGCCTGGTTCATTACCCGCCTGCTTGCCAGTGACTTCGGGCTAGGGTTGCGGGCGACCGGGGTCAACAGCCGGATGGTCAGCGCCCAAGGTGGCAACACCGCGCTGTACACCTATTTTGGCTTGGCACTCTCCAACGGGCTGGTCGGTTTCTCCGGTGCACTTTTTGCCCAAACCAACAGTTTCGCCGATGTCACTTCAGGGGTCGGTACCATTGTGGTCGGCCTGGCAGCGGTGATCCTTGGCCAGACACTGATCCCGGGGCGCAAGATCTGGGTGGCTGTCGTCGCCGTTATCCTCGGCTCGGTACTGTATCGCCTAGCAGTCGCCTTTGCGTTAAGCAGCGGTATGTTCGGCTTGCAGGCCTCGGATTTGAACTTGATCACCGCGCTATTGGTAGCGGTCGCACTTATCGCGCCGAAGATGAAAACCACCATTCAGCGTAAGAAAAAACAAGCGGTTGCTGCAAAAAAGCTAGCCTAAGCGGTTCAGAGGGTAAAATAAAAGATGATTGAATTAAATGACATCCGCGTTACCTTCAATGAAGGCACGATTCTGGAAAACCAGGCGCTTCGGGACGTATCGTTGACAGTACCTGAAAAACAGTTTGTCACTGTTATCGGCTCTAATGGGGCCGGCAAATCGACCTTGCTGGGAGCTGTCAGCGGTGAAACACCGATGGTAGGTGGCCAGGTGATCATCGATGATATCAATGTCACCCAGAAATCGGTACATGAGCGTGCGCAATACGCTGCACGGGTATTTCAGGATCCGCTTGCTGGCACCTGTGCCTCGCTGACTATCGAGGAAAACATGGCATTGGCCTACAAACGCGGCAGCAAGCGAAGCTGGAAGCTTGCCCTGTCATCACAACGGCGCAAGCTGTTTCAGGAGCGCATCAGTATTCTTGGCCTCGGCCTGGAAGATCGCCTCGGTGATAACATCGGCCTGCTATCCGGAGGCCAGCGTCAAGCCGTCAGCTTAGTTATGGCCTCACTGGCCGACAGCAAATTACTGCTGCTCGACGAGCACACTGCTGCCCTTGATCCCCGCATGGCAGCCTTTGTCTTGGCCTTGACCAAGAAAGTGGTCGAAGAATTTGATCTCACCGTCATGATGGTCACCCACTCAATGAAAGACGCCCTCGCCTATGGCGACCGCACCGTGATGTTGCACCAGGGCGAAATTGTCCTTGATGTTGATGGGCAAGAGCGAGCCCAGATGGGAGTCAAGGATCTGCTCGAGATGTTCAGCAAGGTACGCGGCGAAGAACTGGCGGATGATAGCCTTTTGTTAGGCTAGCGCGTTATTTGAAATGCTCATTAAAAAAGCGCCGGGGATCACTCCGGCGCTTTTTTTGATTTCTGAGGTCCTGCTATAGGGTTTTGCAAAAATATGATGAAGGAGCAATTCTTGCTCCTCCACAGTACTTATACCGCTTTTCCTCGCTTCCCAAAGCGAAGCGTAACCCGCCTCCACACGAAGTGTCCTAGAACCACCGCTCCAGCGACGTCTTGTCCAGCTGCTTGAACGCCCGATTCAACACTTGGGCCAGTTCAAGATAGCGCGGTCGTGATTTCAACGGCTGCAGCGCATAGCCTTCACTGGTGATCTTGTCATGAATTTCGCGGTACCAGCTCGCCAGTGAGGGCGGCAGAACAGTCCGGCTACGTTTGCCCAGCCACCATAGCCCCTGCAGCGGCATACTCAATGCAAAAAACGCTACGGCTATCGCCTGGGGCAAAGCATCGTAGTTGTTAAATGCCATCTGACTCAATACGCTCATTACTGCAACAGCAGGCATTACTCGGGTCGCAAATTTCGTCGCCTTGATGTAGCGCGGCTCCGGGAACATCATTGTCAGCTCTTTTCTCATCGGCCATGTCGCCATGTACTGCTGGCCATTTTGGAAAGACTGCCAGATCGATTTTTTTTGACTCATAAAGCACCAAACTTCAAAAAAAACAGTAAAAATTCAAATTTAGCAATAATAAACTTGATTCAAATTAAATTTTTCTAAAAATCTTTTTGTTATATTGCGTAACAATCGCTATCCTAAGCGCGCCTAAAGTAATTGTTGCCTGTAATCATCGTTCTGGCAACCTAAGGCAGCCTCCAGGGATGGCCCAGAATTGTGGGTTCCTCAATTCTCTAGTATACGGACGTAATACGAATTTGACCCAGATTAGATCGACCCAATCAAAAGTCGTCTATCCTATGGGTAATTTTTATTCAGTTGAATATCAACTTTCAGACAGATTATAGGTAGTCACTCTCATGTCTAAGCTGGTTTTAGTTCTTAACTGCGGTAGTTCTTCTCTTAAGTTCGCTGTTGTTGACGCGGTATCAGGTGAAGAGCACCTGACAGGTCTTGCAGAATGTCTGCACCTTCCAGAAGCACGTATCAAGTGGAAACTTGACGGCAAGCACGAAGCTCAACTAGGTAACGGCGCAGCTCACGAAGAAGCGCTAGCGTTCATGGTTGACACTATTCTTGCTTCTAAGCCAGAACTATCTGAAAACCTAGCAGCAATCGGTCACCGTGTTGTTCACGGTGGTGAGAAGTTCACTCAGTCTGCACTTATCGACGAAGCAGTACTTAAAGGTATCGAAGACTGTGCAACACTTGCACCTCTTCACAACCCTGCTCACATCATCGGTATTAAAGCGGCTCAAAAAGCATTCCCAGCACTTAAAAATGTTGCTGTATTCGATACTGCTTTCCACCAGACTATGCCTGAAGAAGCGTACCTATACGCACTTCCGTACAACCTATACACAGACCACGCGATCCGTCGTTACGGTATGCACGGTACTTCTCACCTGTTCATCACTCGTGAAACAGCTACCCTACTAGACAAGCCAGAAGATGAACTAAACATCATCAACTGTCACCTAGGTAACGGTGCCTCTGTTTGTGCAATCAAAAACGGTAAGTCTGTAGATACATCTATGGGTCTGACTCCACTTGAAGGCCTAGTAATGGGTACGCGTTGTGGTGATATCGATCCGGCTATCATCTTCCACCTACACGACAACCTTGGTTACTCTGTTGAGCAAATCAACACTATGCTAACTAAAGAGTCAGGTCTTCAAGGTCTAACCCAAGTGACTTCTGACTGCCGTTTCGTTGAAGACAACTACGGTGAGAAAGAAGAAGCTACTCGTGCTATGGACGTATTCTGTCACCGTCTAGCTAAGTACGTTGCTGGCTACACAGCTTCTCTTGAAGGTCGTCTAGACGCAATCACGTTCACTGGTGGTATCGGTGAAAACTCAGCACCTATCCGTGAGATGGTTCTTAACCGTCTAGCTATCCTAGGTGTTGAAGTTGATAGCGAAGCAAACCTGAAAGCACGCTTCGGTAAAGAAGGTGTGATCACTGCTGCAAACAGCCGTGTTCCTGCAATGGTTGTTTCAACTAACGAAGAACTAGTAATCGCAGAAGATACAGCGCGTCTAGCTGAAATCTAATCTGGCGATACTCTGCTGTGCCCTTCGGCACAGCAAATAACGGCTGGCTTAGGCCAGCCGTTTTTTCATAAACGTTGGTGTTTCAATGTTTATGACCTTTTTGTGGTGCTGTTCAATACCGGTTACCAAATCGTTATCGAACAGTGCTTTCGTGTTCAATAGTTGAGGAATCCATAGTGTCCCGTACTATTATGCTTATTCCGGTTGGTGCCGGAGTTGGTCTTACGAGCGTTAGCCTTGGTGTGCTACGCGCAATGGAACGCAAAGGTGTTCGCGTTTCTTTCTTCAAGCCAATCGCTCAGCCACGCCACGGCGGTGAGCAGCCAGATCTGACAACCACTATCATTACCGCTAATAGCAATATGCAGGTTGCAGAACCATTCTCAATGGCTCGTGCCGAAGAGCTTATCCGTAATGATAAGAGCGATGTACTGCTAGAAGACATCGTTGCTCGCTTCAAAGATGCAACGGCTGATGCTGAAGTTGCGCTGATCGAAGGTCTGGTTCCAACTCGCAAGCACCCGTTCGCGAACCAGATTAACTATGAAATCGCTAAAACGCTGGATGCGGAAATCGTATTCGTTGTTGCGCCGGGCACAGATAACCCAGCACAGCTTAAAGAGCGTATCGAAGTAGCATGTTCTAACTTCGGCGGCATCAAAAACAAGCAAATCTCTGGCGTTATCGTTAACAAACTAAACGCGCCTGTAGATGCTGAAGGCCGTACTCGTCCTGATCTGTCTGAAATCTTTGACGATGCAGAAGCAACGGTACCTTCAAACGTTGAAGTGATGCAGGTATTCAACTCAAGCCCAATCCGTGTACTAGGCTGTGCACCATGGAGCTCAGAGCTGATCGCGACACGTTCAACTGACATTGCGAAGCACCTAAACGCTGAAATCATCAACGAAGGTGAAGTCGCTACTCGCCGTATCAAGAGCATCACGTTCTGTGCACGTTCTATCCCGCACATGGTTGAACACTTCCGTCCTGGTTCTCTGCTAGTTACTTCTGCAGACCGCCCAGACGTAATCGTTGCAGCATGTCTTGCAGCGATGAACGGCGTTGAAATCGGTGCCCTACTGCTTACTGGCGGTTACGAGCTTCCTAAGCCAGTCATGGATCTATGTGATCGTGCATTCGAAACAGGCCTACCTGTAATGACGGCACTTGGTAACACTTGGCAGACATCTCTGAACCTTCAGAGCTTCAGCCTAGAAGTACCAGCAGACGATAAAGAGCGTGTAGAGCTAGTTAACGAATACATGGCAAGCCACATCGACGGCCAGTGGATTGAATCACTCACTGAAGGTTCAACCAAAGAGCGTCGCCTAAGCCCACCAGCATTCCGTTACGAGCTAACTGAGCTTGCACGTAAAGCAGCTAAGCGCGTTGTTCTACCTGAAGGTGACGAACCACGTACCGTTAAAGCGGCAGCTATCTGTGCAGAGCGTGGTATTGCTGAATGTGTGCTTCTTGGTAACCCAGAAGAAATCAAGCGTGTTGCAGAGCAGCAAGGCGTTACACTAGGTGCTGGCGTTAAGATCATCGATTCTGCAGCAGTACGTGAAAACTACGTAGCCCGCCTGGTTGAGCTTCGTGGCGCGAAGGGCATGACTGATGTTGTTGCTCGTGAAAAGCTACAAGATTCTGTTTTCCTTGGCACAATGATGCTAGAAAACAACGAAGTTGATGGCCTTGTTTCTGGTGCTGTACACACAACGGCTAACACAATCGTACCGCCGTTCCAGATCATCAAGACGGCACCTGATGCCTCTATCGTATCTTCAGTATTCTTCATGCTTCTGCCTGATCAAGTACTGGTATACGGTGACTGTGCAATCAACCCGGATCCAAACGCTGAGCAGCTAGCTGAAATCGCTATTCAGTCTGCAGATTCTGCAAAAGCGTTCGGTATCGAACCTCGCGTTGCTATGATCTCTTACTCTACCGGTACTTCTGGTAAAGGTGCAGACGTAGATAAAGTACGTGAAGCAACTAAGATCGCTCAAGAGAAACGTCCTGATCTAATCATCGATGGCCCTCTACAGTACGATGCTGCAATCATGGAAAACGTAGCGGCTTCTAAAGCGCCAAACTCTCCAGTAGCAGGTAAAGCGACTGTATTCGTATTCCCTGATCTAAACACGGGTAACACGACGTACAAAGCGGTACAGCGTTCAGCAGATCTAGTTTCAATCGGTCCAATGCTTCAGGGCATGCGCAAGCCGGTTAATGACCTGTCTCGTGGCGCACTGGTTGACGATATCGTCTACACCGTTGCACTAACTGCTATTCAGGCGAAACAAGCTGAAGATGCTAGCAAGTAATCACTGATTAGCTCAAAACATCAAACACCTCCGCTTTGCGGGGGCGTTTTTTTATGCGAAGCTTAATAAAGTAGCAACTCGTTCAATCACTGCTTTCTACTTTCTTTATTCAATATAATCATGCTACGAAGAGTGTAACTTATTCTATACTATGTGTGTTAATTGGACACTCAATCACCTTTATATGGGATATACAAGCCCCCGGAGCGCTCTTAAGGAAGAGAAAGCTATGAAAAAGTTCAAACGTTACTTCAGTTTTTTTATCAACACTCCAAAATCATTAGCTCCTAAAAAAAATGTCTTTATATTAAGTCATATGCGTTCCACAAGCTCGCTCTTAAGCCATGTGTTATCGTCACATGAACAAATATGTGGGCACAATGAGCTTCATTCTTCTTATACAGATCGTAAGCATCTTATTAAAACCAGAGCAGCATTATACGTAGAAAAAGAAAGCTACGAACAGGCTGATTACTTATTAGATAAGCTATTGCACAATCAGCTTATAATTAATGAGGATATTTTTAATACACCACCTAAGTATATTTTTCTCTTACGAAATCCTGAGCGTACAATGAGTAGTATGATAAAAATGCATCTAGGGAACAAAAATACGAAAGACACAATTTATAAGCTTGAAGATTACTATCTGAATCGTATAGATGCCATGATAAAATACTGGATTGAATTAAAAGGAGAAAAGATATTTATATCTTCGGAACAGCTGGTTGAAAATACAAGTGACTTATTACTTGAAGTTTCTGAGTTCTTATCTCTGTCGAAACCTCTTACCGAGGGGTATGATGTTTATAGTGATACTGGTAAAGGTGGTCTTGGTGATACATCAAATAATATTAAAGCTGGTAAAATATTGAAATCAACACCTATAAATGCGCAGGGACAGGAATTATTAGAGCTATTAGATATGGATAAAATCAATGACGCATACTCAACGGCTATTGAGTGCTTTGTCTAAGTGATTATATATTCACGTTTTATTTAGCAAATACTGCATCATGTATGAGCAGAATAAATTGGTTTATATCTCTTCTATTATAGTGAGTTGATGCTTATTTCTTCCTGAAATCTATCATTAGGCAATAAGCCAACCACAGCGTTAGTCCAATCCAAACAAATATAAATAAAAAAGACCGCCACAGTAACCTGCGACGGCCAGTGTCAGACTCGAATATCTAACAAGAAATATACGTGAGTAAACGTAGAACGTGTATGGCGGGGGTCAAATTTACTTACCGCGCAAATAAATAATCCAGTAACCCATCCCCACAAACACCCCACCACCGATGATGTTACCGATAGTCACCGGGATAAGGTTATTGATAATAAAATTACTCATCGTCAAATCAGCAAAATCAGCCGGGTTCATCCCGCTCATTTGCCAGAATTCAGGTGATGCCACCGTTTTAATACCAATCGCCATTGGTACCTGGAACATATTCGCAATACAGTGCTCAAAACCGGCAGATACGAACATTGCTACTGGCAAAACCATCACGATAATTTTGTCCGTCAGGGTACGACCGCTGAATGTCATCCATACCGCCACGCAAACCAATACATTACACATGATCCCCAGCGCCACCGCCTGGAAGAAACCATGATGAAGCTTGTGCTGGGCAATCTGCATCGTGTTGATCCCCAGTGCGCCATCAGCGGACAGATACTGTTTGCTAATCAGCATAATACCCACCAGCAGCAAAGCACCGATGAGATTACCGATATATACCACGCCCCAGTTCAAACAGAGGCTCTTCCAGCTAATTTTACCGCTGGCGCGGGCAACCAGCGTCAGCACAGAGCTGGTAAATAGTTCACCACCCGTAATTACAACCAGGATTAGCCCCAGGCTGAATGCCAGGCCACCGACAAAGCGGGCCATCCCCCACGCCATGTCACCCGTGCCAGTGGTTACCGTCGTGTAAAATACAAATGCAATGCCGATATGCATACCAGCCGTAATGGCCAGCAAAAGCGACTTCACTGGATCTTTTGTGGCTTTGCCAACCCCTACCTCAGCAGCCTTCTCGGCCATCTGCGGCGGTAATAGAGAATCGAACTGACCCTGACTCATAATTCTGCACCCGAACATACTGAAACACATAAAAAGCGATGCCGGATAGTGAACCTAAATCAGCGGAAATACAAGGCTCGAACCTGACAAAAACTCGATAAAAACGAGTGTATACCTCGAGTTTTCCGAATCAACAGATTTGGTAAACATCATTCAACATTTCAGTAATCCTATTGATCAATTCATTCAAAAAAACCTCACAACAGCCTTCCAAAAGCAGTTCAGCCTGCCTGTACACCATAGCTATTGAGCAGCCAGTTCAATAAGGATTCAGCCTATGGCAGCTATCTTCGAGTGACTAATGGCCGCTGAATACCTTGGTGCATATAATAGGTGAAGTTGTTAAGATGCAATACACTTGCAGGTAAACGGAATCACCTACATTTCATGGATATATTAAATACCTTCGGACTGTTTCTCGGCTCATTATTTTCCAACACACTTGCCTCTCTCTCTGGAGGGGGCGCTGGCCTGATCCAGTTTCCGCTGCTTATTTTCCTTGGCCTGCCATTTGGTATTGCGCTCGCTACCCACAAAGTTGCCAGTGTGGCCTTAGGGTTAGGTGCCGCTATCAAGCACATTCGAGCCGGGAGCCTGAACTGGACATTGACCCTATATGTCATTGTGGCCGGCATGCTAGGTGTCATCCTTGGGGCCAATATTATTTTATTTGTCCCCGGCAGAGCGGCTGAAGCGATGCTCGGGTTACTGATCTTGGGGCTTGGGATCTACTCTCTCACCAAGGCGGAGCTTGGCCAGCAAGATCAGCCTCGCAACCGCCACTGGCAAGGTATGGTTATTGGCGGGATCGGACTGACCTTGATTGGCATATTAAACGGTTCACTCACCGCTGGCACGGGATTGTTCGTTACCTTGTTTCTGATCCGCTGGTTTGGCTTTGACTACAAGCAGGCCGTCGCCCTTACCTTGGTGAGCGTCGGGCTATTTTGGAATGGTATTGGGGCTGCCACCATGTATCTGGCCGGGGCTGATATATACTGGCCCTGGATCCCGGCATTGTTACTCGGCTCCCTCCTTGGCGGCTACCTTGGTGCTCACCTGGCCGCCCAGAAAAGCAATGCCCTTATCAAGCGCTGCTTTGAGGTGTTAACCTTTCTCATCGGCTTTAAGCTGTTGCTAGGCTTTTAACCGAGCACTTCAATAATTTGGGGATCACACGATGATGGAAAAAGCGAAAATCGACATTTATTACTGCCGCCAATGCAATTGGATGCTACGTTCGAGCTGGATGGCACAAGAGCTGCTCCATACTTTCAGCGAAGAGATTGATACCCTCAGCCTTCACCCCGATACCGGCGGTCGCTTTGAGGTGTACTGCAATCAGCAACTGATTTGGGAACGCAAGGCAGAGGGTGGCTTTCCTGATGCCAAGCAACTAAAGCAGCGAGTCAGAGATGTCATCGATCCTGAGCGGGATCTAGGTCATGTAGACCGATAAAATGGCAGGAATGCACAAGGCGGCCAATAGCCACCTTGTTTCAATCAGCAAGGGCAAGCCCCTTTACACTAGCTCGACCTGGCAAATGACCTCGCCAGAAAAAGCAATAACCTTCAAAGTATTGTCTTCAAGCAGGCCATAGCTCGCCTGATGCTCTCCGCGAGGAATGGTAATAGAGCCCGGGTTGAACAGGTACAGCTCATCCTTTTGTTCCGCGACAGGCAGGTGGGTGTGGCCAGACACAATCACATCGCCAGCACGCAAACGCGGATGTTTGCCTCCGTTATACAGGTGGCCATGGGTCAGGAACAGGCGGCGGCCATTGGCTAGCAGTACCAGGTTATAATCAGCCATCATCGGGAAATCGAGTAGCATCTGATCAACGTCACTGTCACAGTTGCCACGAACAGCAGTAATACGATCGGCGTATTGATTAAGCTGCTCAGCAACCTCAATCGGTGCATACCCCGCAGGCAGGGCATTTCTCGGGCCGTGATTAAGCACGTCACCAAGCAGGATCAGATGCTCTGCACCACTTTGTGCGAAGGCTGCCAACATGGCTTGGGTACTCTCGGCACAGCCATGGATATCAGAGGCAAAAAACAGTTTCATAGGATGATTACTTACCAGAACTTACTACAACAGGATGCCAAGATATTACACTTATCAGTTAAACATTTCTAACCGCAATGCCGTTCTGTTATATGGCTACCGAACAAGCATTAATCGTCCCGCAGCATACCGTTTAGCACAATATTGTTATAGCTCACCATTCCCAGTACTTTCCCGTCTTCAATCACAGGAGCCCGGCTAATGCCAAAACGTTCAAACAATCGGGCGCAATAACGGACATCCATGGTGGCACTGACAGACAATGCGGGTTTTGTCATGATCTCGTATACGTTTGTCCGCCGCGGCGAACGATCGATAGCCAGTACTTTCTTAGCAATGTCATTCATCAGCACAATGCCATATTCGTCATCGTCATTGCGCTTGTTGACAATCAGGGCCTTTACCTGACGATGTTTGGCAATCTCCACCGCCTCGGCTACCGTGGTTAAGCCTTCCACAATAGCGTAGGTATTCATCATCACATCTCTTACTCTGACCACCGTTTCAGGGCTCATAGCTTATCCTCCACAACCTTCGTCAATGTCTCTACCTGGTGGGCTACCCCAATCGCATCCTCGACATCCAACTGAACGGCAATCCCCTGCCCGGGGCCAGAATCAAACTCACCGACTCTTTCTATCGTTTCCAAAATCGAGCGTGCCAGGTGCTCCTCCACGACAAACAGCAGCACATCACGCTGGACTTCCAGGCTCAGCCCGAAAAAGGTTTTCTTCTTGTGTAACCCTTCTCCCCGAGCATTATTGATAACGGTGGCACCGGTTGCGCCGGCCTCGCGTGCCGCATCCAGGACGGCATCCGTTTTTGTATCTTCCACAAAAGCAACTAACAACTTAAATCGCATTAGTCTATCTCCTTATGGCCTTGCCATATCGACAATTGGGCATAGCCCATTACCGTGATCATCGGAAATAAGCTGGCAAATGCTATCAAACCAAATCCATCCAACACCGGGTTGCGCCCCGGTACGGTAGATGCCAGCCCCAGCCCCAGCGCAGTCACAATCGGTACCGTCACGGTAGAGGTAGTCACTCCACCCGAATCGTAGGCCAGCGGGACAATCGTCTTGGGGGCAAAATAGGTTTGGACAACTACCACGATATAGCCCGCCATAATGTAATAGTGCAGCGGATCACCGGCAACAATTCGGTAGCTACCCAATGCAATGCCAAACGCGACGCCCAAAGCCACCGAGATCCGCAATCCGTTGACCTTTATCGTGCCACCAGAAACCTGATTGGCCTTAATGGCAACCGCAATCAACGATGGCTCGGCCACCGTGGTACTAAACCCTATTGCGGCTGAAAACAGGTACACCCAATAATATTCTTCCCAGGGCACCTGGGCCGGAATGGTTTCCCCTTCACTAAACAGGAAATCAAGCGCGGTCAGCTGAGCGGCCATCGACTCACCGAGCGGAAACAGTGCCAGCTCCAGCCCCATCAAGAACAGCGATAGCCCGAGAACCACATAGACAAACCCCAGCAGAACCTTATGCCAATGGGCTACGGGGCGTCGCAGTACCGCAAGCTGAAAGCCAAAAATAATGATCACGATCGGCAGCACATCGCGCACTGTTGTTCCTAGGGTATTGTAAAAATGTATTAATACTGACGATAACTCGATCATGCACCCTTCACTTAATGCACCAGCATGCCGTAACCCATAACAAAAATCATCGGAGTCAGCGAGGCAAAGGCAATGAGGCCAAAGCCGTCCACCATAGGGTTACGGCCTTTGATTGAGGAGGCGAGCCCGACCCCAAGCGCCGTCACCAATGGGACGGTAATGGTTGATGTCGTCACCCCACCTGAATCATAGGCAATACCGACGATACTTGGTGGCGCAAACCAGGTCATTATCATCACGAGTACGTAGCCGCTAATGATCATCCAGTGGATTGGCCAGCCCTTCAGTATCCGAGTCACCCCGAGCATAATCGCAATCCCGACCGAAAAAGCCACCGTCAGCCGTAACCCATTGGCATAATCATCCTGCATTTCTTCGTCGGCTGAAATCAGCCCGCCTTCAGCCGCCACTTCAGCCGCCTCGGCTGCCACTGCCGTTAACGCAGGCTCCGCAACGGTCGTGCCGAATCCCAGGCAAAAAGCAAAGATCAGCAACCAAACCACACTCCCCTTACTGGCAAAGGATCGGGCCATCGACTCTCCGATCGGAAACAGTCCCATTTCCAACCCAAAAATAAAGAAAGTCAGCCCCATCACCACCAATACAAGGCCAAGCAAAATCGACCCCAAGTGCGGTAAGGGCTGTTGCAATACCACTAGCTGAAAAAAGCCAATGACCACAATAATAGGCAGCAAGTCACGCAGGCTAGAAAGCATTGCTTTGAGCATTGCCAGAATCGATGTCATGCTGCCTCCTGCGCCACTTCCATTGTTATCTATAACAGTAATGGTCATTCACATTTAGAAACAAACTTTATTGCACAAGTCGAGAAGCTAGGCACATTATTGAATATTCGCAATAAAAAACCTTGCAATTACCGTGGATAGAAAAGGTTGTCCGATTAATCACAACCCTTTGATTGAAGGAATATTCTATTGATCGTTTATACTAGTATTACGTTGAACCTATTCAGCTAGGTTGTGTTTTGCTCTGATTGCTTGGTACAGGACAATGGATGGAATGAATATATTAGTTACTGGTGGCACGGGATTTATCGGAAAAGCACTCCTACCGCATTTTAACCATGAGCATTTAACGGTACTCAGCCGAACCCCCAACCGAGCCTACCAGCAGCTAGGACACCATATCAAAGTCATTAGTTGCCTGGATGAACTACCTGACTTCAATGACATTGATATTGTTATCAACTTGGCAGGCGAACCTATCGTCAACAAACGCTGGAGTGACAAGCAAAAGAAAGTTATCTGCCAGAGCCGCTGGGAGATCACCCGTAAGCTGGTAGAAAAAATAAAGGCCAGTACCAACCCGCCTCACACCTTTATCAGTGGTTCGGCGGTTGGCATTTACGGGGACCAAAAGTCAGCCAGCTTTGATGAAAGCCTGGAAGTCAAAAATACGGATTTTGCTCACCTTGTCTGTCGGAAGTGGGAAGAAGAAGCGCTCGCTGCGCAATCCGATCGCACCCGGGTCTGCCTGCTCCGAACCGGTATCGTACTCGCCAAGCAAGGTGGCGCCTTGGCACGCATGCTGCCCGCCTACCAGCTAGGGCTAGGTGGGCCCCTCGGCAACGGCGAGCAATATTTCCCGTGGATCCATATGCAAGATATGGTGAAAGGGATCCTATTCTTGCTCAAACATCCCGAAGCCAGCGGCGCCTACAACTTTACCGCCCCCAACCCGGTCACCAATAAAGAGTTCAGCCAAACGCTGGCGCGGGTACTGCACCGCCCCCATATTTTCAAAACACCAGCCTGGTTGCTCAAGGTGGGGTTGGGCGAATCCTCGTCACTGTTGCTCGACAGCCAGCGTGCACTGCCTTCCCGTCTACAAGAACAAGGATTCCATTTTAGCTTTCCTAAGCTGGAACATGCGCTGGAAGAGACGCTAGGATAAAGCGAGAAATTGGTTCCTGGTTCCTGGTTCCTGGTTCCTGGTTCCTGGTTCCTGGTTCCTGGTTCCTGGTTCCTGGTTCCTGGTTCCTGGTTCCTGGTTCCTGGTTCCTGGTTCCTGGTTCCTGGTTCCTGGTTCCTGGTTCCTGGTTCCTGCAAGGCAGACTCGTCGAGCCTAAAAGCTAAATCAAGCTCTTGCTCTAGGAACTAGATTCAAGGAACCCACTCCTGCTCTATATCCAGGATCCAGGTTCTAGGTTCTAGCTACTGCTTTTACCCTTTCAACGGCAATAACAGCTGCTTGATCATCGAGCGGATAATCACCACCACCAGCGCCAGCGACAATAGGGGGAGAATAGCCCACAGCCACGGGTGCCCTTGCACCGGCAGCTCAAAGCCCCATTTCACCAAGGCAGCCACCACCGTTTCTGCACCAGCCGCCGCCATGACACCTGCGATCAATGCCATGATCCCATACTCCCCCCATACGGTGGCGGAAATACGCTTGCGGCTCGCACCCAGTGTGCGGTAGAGCTTAATTTCCGTTTCACGCTGTGACAAGCTGAGCCTTAGCAAGGTAAGTACCAGCAGCAGGCCACTGCTGACCCCAAGGACAGCCAGTACCGAAAGTGACAGGGACACCTGCTGTAAGATTGCCTGGATCCGGGTTGCCATGGTTCGAAGATCCAACAACGTTACCGTCGGGAAGTCACGCCCAAGCTGGTTAACCAATGCATTCCGGTCGGCTTCAATCCGGTAACTCACCAGCCAGGTTGCGGGCAGATCTGCCATGATATCTGGCGTAAAAATAAAGTAAAAATTCGGCCGCATATTACGCCATTCTACCTGGCGGATACTGGTTACGATGGCACTAAATGGCTGGCTGCTGACATTGAATGTCAGCTCATCGCCCAATCTGATCCCCAACCGTTCAGCGATACCAGACTCAACCGAGACACCGGACAACTTAGACCATTCGCCCTCAAGAAGCTCATTATGTACCGGTATGGTGTCGCGCCAGGTAAAGTTAAGCTCCCTTCGGAGCGACTCATCCCGCTCTTCACCTTTTCTCCTTTCCGCCAACAAATCTTGCTGGTTGATAGCGGTCAGTCGCCCACGGATCACCGGGTAGCTTTCTGAGCGTACAACCTGATTGCGGTCCAGCTCAGCCAAATAGCCCTGCTGCTGCTCAGGGCTAATATTCAGTGCAAACACATTAGGAGCATCAACCGGCAGGGTTTGCTTCCAATCTGCCAGCAAATCGGTTCTCAGCAGCCAGATCACTGCCAGCAGCATCAAGGAGCTGGTCAGGGCTGCCAACTGGGCTCCGGTAGCCAATGGGCTGCGACTGATCCGGCTCAGCGCCAGTTTGATAGCGGCTCCCCATTTTCCCCGTTTAAGCAAGGCGACAACCAGTAATCCCAACAACGCCAGTATGCCCAGCAAGGCAGCCAGCCCGGCAAGGGTCAACCACATGAATTTGTTTCCGCCAAACCAAATCAAGGCCGCGAAAACAGGTAACAGCACCAAGGCATAACCATGTCGTTTGGCCGGCCAGTCAACCTGCTGCTGGATCACCGATATTGCAGGTGCATCAACTAAACGCAATAAAGAAATACCCACCCCGGGGATGGCCACCAATAATGCCACCATCAAGCTAACTGCCAGGGGAGTGATGCCTATTTCCGGTAAGGGCTCGGGTAGCACATCAGCTAGAGGGAGCCTCAATAAAAACTCGAGCAGCCAGCCAATGGTTAATCCAGCCACCGCCGCGATGGCAAACAGCATGGTTAACTGCCTGGCCAGCCAGCGCCACAGCCAGCGTTTGCTGGCGCCGAGGCTTTTCATCATGGCAACCGTCTCGACCCGGGTCGAGGTGTAATGCAAGCAGGTCAGCACCAATGTTGCCGTCGCCATCAGGATCACTAAAATAAGAGTCAAGGAAAGGTATTGCCTAGCTCGCTCAATCAAGTCACCAGTTCGCCCCTGGGTTGTTTCACTGATCCAACGCTGGCCGGGCTGTAATCTAACGCTCTGCTGCAGTTGGTTCAGTTTGTCATCGGAGCCACTGAAATAAGCGCGAAACTGTACCCGGCTGCCCGGCTGTATCGCACCGGTTTTGGCTAGGTCGCTGTTATGGATCAATACCGCAGGCATCTGACTGAATGGGTTGAAAGAGAGTTCCGGCTCCTGGGCAATTTTTCCCGCGACCTTAAGCTCGGCATCACCAATGGCAATCACATCTCCCCGTTGTACAGCCAGCAAAGAGAACAGGCGGTCAGCCAGCCACAGCTCACCCGGCTGAACCCGGTGCTGAACTTCCGCTCCCCGCAGTACCAACTCACCACGCAACGGGAAATCACTCCCCACCGCTTTCACACTGACCAGCTGCATTTCCTGCTCGCTAAAAGCCATGGTGCCAAAACGGGTCTGCTGTGAGACGGTTAACCCCAGCTCCCGCGCCTGAGAGAGCAAGGATCCCTCGAGCGGGTTAGCCGAACGAAATACCAGATCAGCGGCTATCATGGATCGCCCCTGATCAACCATGATTTTCTCAACCCTCACCACTAGTGCCGACAAAGCAAACACACAGGCAATAATCAACGTCAACGCCACCGCAACCGGCCACAGCTGGCCATGCCACAGTTCCCGCCAGCTCCACCTCAGCAGCAATGGCTGTTTAAGGGGTTTCACCAGCTGATTAGTTTCACTCATTTCCGTCATGCTGCCTCCACACTTCCGCCCTGGATCCGTAACGTCCGATCACAGCGCTGCGCCAGCTGCGGATCATGTGTCACCAGCACCAGTGTCGTCCCGTGATCCCGGTTAAGGGCAAATAACAAATCAATCACAGTTGCAGCGGTATGCTGATCAAGGTTGCCTGTCGGCTCATCGGCAAACAACACTTGGGGCCGGGTCATAAATGCCCGGGCCAAGGCTACCCGCTGTTGCTCCCCTCCTGATAGCTGAGAAGGCAAATGGCTTTCCCGCCCTTCAAGGCCGACTTGTTGCAATAACTCTGCCGCCCGCTGCTCATCACCGTCTTCGCCTTTGATAATGGCTGGCAACATTACATTTTCCAATGCACTGAGCGATGGGATCAGCAAAAAGCTCTGGAATACAAACCCTATCGCGCTACTGCGCAATGCCGCCCTGGCTTCATCATCAAGCCGGGACAGCGCCTGGCCCAGTAACTCAATCTCACCACTGGTGGGAATATCCAGGCCTGCCAACAAAGTCATCAGAGTGGATTTGCCCGCACCGGAAACGCCCACTAATGCAATTGCTTCTCCCTGCTCGACCTCAAGGGAAACATCCTGCAAAATGGTGAGCGATGATGACGCGGTCATCACCTGTTTGGATACAGATAGAGCCTTAATCACGGAAGTTGACATGATGCGATTCCTTTCAGTTTTATTGATCGTTTTTTTCTCGCTAAAAGCCTACGGCAGCACACTGCTGGTTGTCGGCGACAGCTTAAGCGCCGGTTACCAAATGGCCGAAGAACAAAGCTGGCCAGTCCTGATGGAGCCGGTTCTGGCACAGCAAGGGCACTCGATAACAGTCGTAAATGCCAGTATTTCAGGTGATACCACAGGTAATGGCCTGGCTCGGTTACCCAAATTATTACAGCAACATAATCCAGACTACGTCATTATCGAGCTAGGCGCGAATGATGGTCTGCGTGGATTCTCTCCTTCTACTATACGCAATAACCTCAGCCAGATGATCACCCAGATCCATGCAGAAGGTGCAAAAGCACTGTTAGTGCAGATCCAGGTACCGCCAAACTACGGCAAACGCTACAGCGAGGTATTCAGTAGTATTTACCCCCAGCTAAGCGAACAATATGATGCGCCGCTGCTGCCTTTTTTCCTGGAAAAAATCATTTTAAAGCAAGAATGGATGATGGATGACGGCCTGCACCCCAAACCCGATGCCCAGCCCTGGATTGCCCAGTTTATGGTGTCTGAGCTAACCCCGTATCTTTAATAAATGATCCCGGCACCTTATTGCTACCTGATTTTTTTGACTAAGCTTCTATCTGTTAACTAACCAGATAGTGAGTGGGTGGATATGTTAAGGGAAAATGTATTAATTCTAGGTTTAGTGGCTATTGTTCTCGGCATAAGTGGTTGCCAGAACGCCGAACAGGGCACATATACGTTATATAAGGATTATCGTTTGCAATCCAATAACAAAGCTTACGCAATAGGCACAAATAAGATTGCAGGGGCAGCATGGGGAGCACGCGACCCTCAGGAAGCCCAGAAGCTAGCCATCGAAACCTGCATAAAATTGGGTGGGGAAAATTGCAATGTTATTGATATTAACGGTTCATCATTGAGGTACTGAAGCGATTCAATATCGAACCCGATCTATATATCAGCAATCCGGTTAAACAAGAACAGCTAGATACCAGGCACTAGCTGTTCTTTTTTTGTGTTTCACTATTTTTTCTGGGCGTTACAATCAAAAAAAACACTTAAGGAACAAGAATGAAAGAAGCGATTCTGATCACCGGATGCAGTAGCGGTATTGGCCGGTATTGTGCCGAACAGCTACATAAGGCGGGTTACACAGTGGTTGCCAGCTGCCGCAAGCCTGAGGATGTTGCAGAGCTCCAACAGCAAGGGCTACATTGTATCCAGCTAGATTTAGACGATACCGCCTCAATTCATGAGGGCATTGAAGCCTGCCTGGCACTCACCGATGGCCGTATTGACGTGTTATTCAACAATGCGGCCTACGGCCAGCCCGGGGCACTCGAAGACCTACCCACCCATGCACTGCGGCAACAATTTGAAACCAACCTGTTTGGCTGGCATGAGCTCACTCGGGCCGTTATTCCGGTTATGCTCAAGCAAGGCAATGGAAAACTGATCCAAAACAGCTCGGTACTGGGACTAGTGGCAATGAAGTATCGCGGGGCATACAATGCCAGCAAATTTGCCCTGGAAGGCTATACCGATACCTTGCGCCTTGAACTCAGGGATACTCCACTCCACGTCAGCCTGATTGAACCGGGCCCTATCGAGAGCCATTTCAGGGAAAATGCCAAACAAAAGTTTGAACAGCACATCGACATGGCAGGATCACGCCATCATGCCAGCTACCAAAAGACCTTAGATCGGCTAGGTAAATCATCGCCTTCAAATAAATTCACCCTGTCTCCTGACGCTGTATTAAAACCATTGCAGGCTATTATTCACAGCGAGCAACCAAAACCCCGCTATTACGTTACCCAGCCAACCCATGTCTTTGGTTTCCTTCGCCGGGTACTGCCAGTCCGTTGGCTGGATCAGATGCTAAGCAAGAGTGACTGAACCAACACGTCTAAGATACCGGCAACGTTAATGAAACAGAGCTAATTTGCCGGTATTTGCTGGTATCGTTGCATCGCTCTTACTAAAAAAAACAATTATCTCTGATCAAAAAAGCCTCGGTTCAGAGTTTTCAAATGCCAGAAATATCGCTTAGCACCCCAAATCAAAGAATTTAGCCAAAAAAGATAAGAAACGTAATATTAGTGTCATATTAAAACGTTAACTTATCCAGGTAAGCTGAAAGGGGGCCCTACTGGTCCCATTTCTGTCGCCGTTCAAATCGTGAAAAAGATAACCAGGTGTCGTCATGACGTTGCGCCAAATTAATATTCTTTGTGTCTGTGTGACACTCGCCTTACTGTTAACATTGCAAGCGTAAAAAGGAGAGCCCGGCTCTCCTTTTTATTGCCTGTTTTCCGGTACTACGATTCAACGCCACAAGTCATGCCCGAGCGACCTTAACCCACCCTCACGACGACGTCTTCCGACAACTACTGAACAACACCAATACCACCGATGTGCATCTTATTTGACACCAATAACAAGCCAAATAACGTGTTCAGAAGAATACCTCTTGATTTTTCAGCAATTAACCCCATAAATAACTACAAAGGCCACTAAAATAAAGAGCAGCAGCATGTATGAAAAACTAGCGATCGAACTTAACGAGCAGAACCTGCAACAAGTTATTGAAACTTCGATGCAAACCCCGGTGGTGATCAGCTTTTGGGCGCCTTCGATGCCTGAAACAGCAGACGTTAACAACATCTTAGAAAAAATCGCAGCGCAATATCAGGGGCAGCTAGTACTGGCTACCTTGGACTGCGAAAGCCAACAGATGGTTGCAGCTCAGTTCGGTGTTCGCGGTTTGCCAACCGTTGCACTATTTAAAAATGGCCAGCCTGCAGATGGCGCCGCAGGGCCACAGACAGAAGAAAGCCTGCGCACCATGCTAGGCAAGCACCTGCCAAGCCAGGAAGAACTTCAGCTTAAACAAGCTCTGGCATTAGTCGACAGCCAGGAATACAGCCAGGCCCTGCCGGTCCTGCGCGAGCTATCAGCGCATTTTGGTCAAAACAGTATTATTACCTTGGCCATTGCCGAGTGCCTGGTTGAAACTTCCCAGTTCGATGAAG
Organism: Photobacterium sp. HL06; assembly: GCF_059552575.1. Lineage (NCBI taxonomy): Bacteria > Pseudomonadati > Pseudomonadota > Gammaproteobacteria > Vibrionales > Vibrionaceae > Photobacterium > Photobacterium sp. HL06. Next base: position 800,072 of record NZ_CM183914.1, on the reverse strand, counting down.
CAGAAACGCTGCTAGAAACGATCCCAATGCAGGATCAGGACGCCAAGTATAAAGGCCTGATTGCCAAACTCGAACTGCACAAACAAGCCAGCGACTCCCCGGAAATCCGTCACCTCGAAGAGCAGCTAGCAAACAACCCTGCCGATACCCAGGTGGCGTATGAGCTTGCTGTCCAGTACAGTCAGGTAGAGCGAGCGCAAGAGGCACTAGAGCTACTGATCAAAATCCTGCGTAAAGACATGAACTTTGCCGATGGCAATGCCAAGAAAACCATGATGGATATTCTGTCAGCACTCGGCCAGGGTAATGCAATAGCCAGCCAATACCGCCGCCAGCTATATTCACTACTGTACTGATCGAGTTTCAGCTTTCTTCCTACAGCAAAAAGCCGCGCATCCTTCGCGGCTTTTCTACCAGTATCTCCTAGTGTCATTCGACACCCACTAGTCTGAATGGTTACATAACCCCTCGATGATCGGGCATTGGGCACTATCATTTCCCGGACACTGCTTGGTGAGTGCCTCAAGGGTGGCTTTCATCTCTATCAATTCTGCAATCTTGTCATCAATCTCTGTTAGTTTTTGCTCCGCCTTGGCTTTCACGTCCGCACTACGGCGCAAGGGATCGCGTGAAAAAGCCAGCAATTCCCGGCATTCGTCCAGGGTAAAACCAACCAAACGCGAACGACGGATCAGCTGGAGTTCATTGATATTGTTCTGGCTATAACGACGATAACCATTGCTGGCCCGAGACGGTACAGTAATGATCCCCTTGTCTTCATAGAATCGGATTGTTTTTGCAGTCAGGCCTGTTTGCTTGGCAACATCACTGATATTCACTTCTCATCCTTACAGTTCCTGGAAGGTTGTACTTGTATTATTCTGCAAAAATTCCGGAAAAAGCAAGCCTCAAAGCATCAGCAGGCAAATAGTGACTAGCCTCACCCAGATAAGTTTGACATTCCACTTGCTGGAAGGTTTATTCTCAAGGCATTATTGAAATAGTGGCTGAAAGAGCAGTCATTTTGTTGCTGTCTGATCATAGCTAAGGAAAGACACATGGCTGAGTTTACCCTTCCGCTAGGCAAAGTTCGCTGTATGGGCTGTGCGGGAAAAATCAAGGCATCGTTAACTGCATTGCCCGGTATTGAATTTGCTGATGTTAATACCCAGCGGGCCGTTGTGCGCGGCGATACCGAGCTCCTTCCCCTTATCAAAGCCATTACCGAGCTCGGCTATGAAGCAGGCTATACACATTCGCTACCATTGGCCGGCCTTTCGTGTGGCAAATGCGTAAAGAAAGTCGAGTCCGAACTTGCCGCCAACCCACAAATCGTTGATTTCACCGTTAGCAAATCCCTAGCATCGGTTAGCGGTACGATCACCGAACAAGCATTAACGGCAGTCATTGAAAAGCTCGGCTACCAAGTCATTCCCCATCAACAGCATAGCCTGCCGCTCAGCGGCCTGTCTTGCGGCAAGTGCGTCGCCAAGCTCGAAGCTGCATTTTCTGCCAGCCCTGAGATTGACAGCTTTTCAGTCAGCAAAAGCCACGCTGAGGTAACGGGCTCATTATCGAAAGAAGCGGTGATCACGCTCATTGAAGAAACGGGCTATCAAGTGCCGACCGCACAAGTTGTCAAACTGGCCCTCTCAGGCCTAAGCTGCGGAAAATGTGTAGCCAAGGTCGAAAAGGCACTCGAAGCACATCCACATGTCACCGATTTTAAAATCAGCAAGACACAAGCGGACGTCACAACATTCATCGATGCCGAAACGCTTATTGCAGTCATTAACGAATTAGGTTTCACCGCCCAGCAGCCGCTGGCTACCGAGATTCCTGCTGTAGAGCCTGCCAAAGCCAACTCGCCAGCAGCTGAAGCTCCGCGACTAGAAGCTGCCAGCCGCGAAACCACCCAACTTCTACTCTCCGGCATGACCTGTGCCAGCTGTGTATCCTCTGTCGAAAAGGCTATTCTCAGCGTCCCCGGTATCACCAGTGCCAATGTCAACCTGGCCGAAAGAACAGCACTCATTGCTGGCAGTGCCCCGGTAGAAACAGTAATTTCTGCTATTACCGAAGCCGGTTATGGCGCCGAGCAGAGCGAAGATGAACAAAGCCGCCGCCAACGGCAGCAGCAACAAAACGAACAAACCTTCCGCCAGCACCTACGCAATGCCTTTATTGCCCTGGGAGCCGGGATCCCGATGATGGCATGGGGGATCTTTGGTGGTAGCATGATGATTGACTCAGCGGCCAGCCAGTTAAGCTGGGGCTTTATCGGGCTCCTGACATTTATCCTGCTATATACTACCGGTCGCCATTTCTATATTAATGGCTGGAAAGCCTTTAAACACCACCGCGCCACCATGGATACCCTGGTGGCGCTGGGTACTGGCTCTGCCTGGCTGTATTCCATGCTGGTTGTCATAACCCCCGATATTTTCCCTATGCAGGCCCGGCATGTGTATTTTGAGGCCTCAGCGATGATCCTAGGCCTCATTACCCTGGGGCATGCTCTTGAAGCCAGGGCCCGAAGCCGCACCTCGAAAGCACTTGAGCAGCTCATTGATTTGCAACCGCAAACGGCCATTATCGTCACCCGGGAAGGTGAGCGGGAGGTACCATTGGCCGAGGTGAAAACCGGATCTCTGCTGCGGCTTCATCCGGGTGCCAAAGTGCCTGTAGATGGTACGATTGAAGAAGGACAAAGCTACCTTGACGAATCAATGCTGACTGGTGAGCCACTCCCGGCCAACAAACAGCAGGGTGACAAGCTTCACGCCGGTACTATCAACCAAAATGGCAGCCTGCTGTTTCGTGCCGAGCAAATCGGTAACGACACCATGCTGGCACGTATTATCAGCCTGGTTCGCCAGGCGCAAAGCAGTAAACCGGCCCTCGCCCGCCTCGCCGATACCATCTCGGCAATTTTCGTTCCTGCGGTGATGATCATTGCCATCATTACAGCGATGATCTGGTACTACTTCGGCCCTGAGCCGTCTTCCGTCTATATGCTGGTCACGGCAACCACAGTACTGATCATCGCCTGCCCCTGCGCACTGGGACTGGCTACACCTATGTCTGTCACTGTCGGGGTTGGCCGGGCTGCAGAGTACGGCGTCCTGATCCGCAATGCCGAAGCCATGCAAATAGCGGCGGGGGTCGATACCGTTGTACTGGACAAAACCGGCACCCTGACTGAAGGTAAGCCTCAGGTCGTTGATAGCCGTAGTTACAATGGTGCCGACAGTGATAACCTGCTTGCACTATCAGCCAGCCTGGAACAAGGTTCCGAGCATCCTCTGGCCAGGTCCATCGTCAATGCAGCCAAGGCTCGCTCTCTAACACTATCTGCACAGTCAAAGTTCAAGGCAATGCCTGGCTTTGGGGTATCAGGCTCCGTCAACGACCACCAGCTTCTTCTTGGCAACTGGAAACTAATGGCACAGCACAACATCGACATTTCCCTGGCTGAGAGCGATGTCAACGCTATCGCCCGCCAAGGGGCCACCCCTATCTATGTGGCTATCGACAATCAACTTGCCGGCCTGCTAGGAGTGAGCGATCCGCTTAGGAGTGATTCTGTCGCAGCAATCAACCGCCTGAAAAAGATGAACCTTGATGTCGTCATGCTAACGGGTGATACCGAAACAACCGCAAAAGCCATCGCTCGACAGGCAGGTATTGATACTGTGATTGCCGGGGTACTGCCTGATGGCAAGGCCGCGAAAATTGCCGAGCTACAGCAACAAGGAAAGCGCGTGGCCATGGTCGGTGACGGGATCAATGACGCACCGGCATTGGCTCAGGCCGAAGTGGGTATTGCGATGGGAAGCGGTAGCGATGTGGCCATTGAAAGTGCCCAGCTAACGTTGATCCGTCACTCCTTACATGGCGTTGCCGATGCGTTGCAGTTATCTGCCGCCACCTTGAAAAATATGAAGCAAAACCTATTTGGGGCGTTTGTCTATAACACCCTTGGCATCCCCATTGCCGCAGGTATTCTATTCCCGCTCACAGGTGCCCTGCTCAGCCCGGTGATCGCCGGAGCTGCGATGGCCCTGTCCTCAATCACTGTCGTCAGCAATGCCAACCGCCTGCGGTTGTTCAAACCCGGATACCAGGAGAAATAATATGATTGCACTTATAGGCTTGGCAGCTATCGCTTTTATTATCTGGTGGTTTTGGCTACATCCCGCCACCAAAGGCTAACCGCTATGATTTTTTAAATACGGTTCGCGTTCACTTTCTCCACCGTTAGCCATAATTACAGATAACTGATATAACCCTGTCAGTTATCTGTCTTATTAAGCCACGGTGATCATGTTTAAATCTTTGTTATCTAAAGCGCTACTTTTGCTGCCTTTCGTCACAGCCCAGGCATTTGCCGAACCTATCGTCTGGCTGGCCAAGGACTCCCAGCGCCAGTTCGTCCTACTAGGATCAATCCATGCAGGCGATCATAATTTCTACCCGCTACCGCAAGTGTTTCGAGATTATTGGCCTCAGGCCAACGGGCTGGTTGTCGAGGCCAATATCCTCCAACCTGCCAATGTGGCAATAGATCGGAGTGTCCCAACCAGTGATACCCTGCTCAACAAACATGACAAAGAAGCCCTGGTTGGTATCGCCAAACAGGCAAAGATTCCCTACCAATCACTCATCCATAGCCCCCCCTGGCTAGCAGCCATGAACTTACAGATGGCCATGGCCTCACAGGCAGGCTTAAACCCAGAACAAGGTATTGATATCGTTTTGCTTCAGCGGGCTCAAGAGCAACAGCTGCCAATTTTGGAACTTGAGAGTGTCAGCCAGCAACTGGCATTGATGGAGAGCCTACCGGATTATGGCGAAGATCTTCTACTAAGCACAATTCATGACTGGAATGAAATGCAGTCGGAACTATCTTGCCTAATTGCGGCCTGGAAGGCAGGCGATCTTCAACATCTGCTTTCACTACTGGAAAGTAGTCAGTATTCAGAAATCACCGAAGATAAACTACTTTTCGATCGCAACCATAACTGGGCGAATCAACTGACCAATAAGGCGAGTTACCAGCAGGGCACCTATCTTGTTGTGGTCGGTGCAATGCACCTACTAGGCAAGCAGGGCCTACCAGCATTGTTAGAAAAGCAGGGATTTACGCTTAAGCGTATGACAGAAGGCAAGAAAACTCAGTGTGAATAGATAACAGTGGGGGCGAGGTCCTGGATCCTACCGTTCAGGCTCTACGAGCTTCAAATAGAGTCTAGGTCCTGTTCTTCCTAGGGCCAGTTTTTCCCTGAAACAAAAAAAGCCTCGTCCTAAGTCCGGGACGCGCAGTTGAGGCTTTCGAAAAGTGGTCGGTGAAGAGCCAATTCAAGGTCTCAGGGAACCCCCGACCCTCTGGTCCGCCTTATACAAGAGCATGAGATGCGTCACCAAGCTGCGCTATTCACCGACAATACAACAACTAAGAGTGAGTTGATAAAACTCATCAACTAATCCTCAGAAACAAAAAAAGCCTCGTCCTAAGACGAGGCTTTCGAAAAGTGGTCGGTGAAGAGGGATTCGAACCCCCGACCCTCTGGTCCCAAACCAGATGCGCTACCAAGCTGCGCTATTCACCGACATCATATGTTTTACATCTTACCAGATGACTCTGCCCGGTTTACACCCAACAGATTAAATAGTGGTCGGTGAAGAGGGATTCGAACCCCCGACCCTCTGGTCCCAAACCAGATGCGCTACCAAGCTGCGCTATTCACCGACATTATATGTTTTACATCTTACCAGATGACTCTGTCCGGTTAACACCCAACAGATTGAAGAGTGGTCGGTGAAGAGGGATTCGAACCCCCGACCCTCTGGTCCCAAACCAGATGCGCTACCAAGCTGCGCTATTCACCGACGTTATATGTTTTACATCTTACCAGATGACTCTGCCCGGTTAACACCCAACAGATTGAAGAGTGGTCGGTGAAGAGGGATTCGAACCCCCGACCCTCTGGTCCCAAACCAGATGCGCTACCAAGCTGCGCTATTCACCGACTATTTGATTTTCAGTATACCCTGTTGAGGGTCGCCCTCTGGTCCGCTATTCCCAAAATCAGGATGCCCTACCAAGCTGCGCTATTCACCGACAAATCATCAGCAGTCTTGCTGCTGAGGCCGCTATAATACTCACCCATTAAATTAACGCAAGTATTAAGCCGTATTTTTTTTGAATCTGAATTCGTTTGTTCATCTAAGCAGCAAAACCATGAAAAAACTAGCAGTTAAGTGATCTCAGGCTCATCACTCAGAACAGTTATTAAACAATGCGCCTACCATTGATCCAGATCATCGTAACATTTTCGTTTCATTGGGTATCTTGTAGCCACTATCCCACGACTTAAAGGACTTAACATGGATTTTTGGCTAGATCTTCTATTTGGCAATGCCGTTGGACTGTCTTCAATGATAGTGATCTTTGGAGCCCTGGGATTGATGCTATTTTTCGGCGGCTTCTTTGTTTACAAAGTGCTGTCAGCACCCTCTCCTCACTAGAGCCATTAAGCAAAATAATTTGCTTGCCAGGGTCAAAGTGTCGGTCTTGACCCTGGATTTCTTTTTGTGCCGGAATGAAATTGGTATAATCGCCTTACCATAGTTAAATTTCATACCACCATGTCAAATTCCGATGAACTTGATCTCTTTCGAGAGATGATGGCCGATGTCTCGCCACTCAAACAAGACCAGGTTGAAACCGTTCATAAACATCAGGTTACTGAAGCTCATCTCGCACGCCGACTTGCCGCACAAACCCTGTCAGACAGCGATCCCGAATATCTTTCGCTCGATCATGCGATGATGCTCAAACCGGATGATATGGTTGAGTTTAAACGAGACGGCGTTCAGGATGGTGTGTTTCGTAAACTTCGCCTTGGTAAATATGAAATTCAAGCTCGGCTAGATTTACACCGCAAAACACTAAAGCAAGCCCGCGATGAAGTGCTGCACTTTCTCAAACAGTGCCAACGTATGGATATACGTACTGTGATTATCGTCCATGGCAAGGGCGAGCGATCGGATCCCCCAGCCCTGATGAAAAGTTATGTTGCCACTTGGCTGGAACAAATTGCCGATGTCATGTGCTTTCATTCGGCACTGCGTCAACACGGTGGTAATGGCGCCTTGTACGTCATGCTAAAGAAAAGCCCGGAGCGCAAGCTGGATAACCGTGAACGGCACCAGAAGCGCCAGAGCTGACGCAATATCGCCGCGATCAAAAAAGGAGCCAAGGCTCCTCTTCTTACATCCGAACCGCTACGCCATCACCACAACCCGCAATGCCAGCAAAATCAGAACGACACCGGATAATCGGTCAATCAACTGAGCTTTAAGCCGTAATTTGTCCAATACTTTTGGGTTGGAGAGTACAAAGGCAATCAAGGTATACCATAGCCCGTCGACCAACAGTGGCGTTGCAACTATCACTGCCCGACTGGTCATTTCTGTTCCGACCGCGACAAACTGGCTGAACAAGGCCAGAAAAAACAAGGCTAGCTTCGGGTTTAGCAGTGAAATCATCAAACCATCACGCGCCGCGGCTCCTAGACTGACCTGCTTTCCTGCAGCTAGCTTTGCGGCAACACCACCTTTGGAAAGCAGTGCATTCACACCAAGATAAGCAAGGTATGCAGCCCCAGCGTAAGTGATCACCGAAAACAACGTCGGGGACTGCTTAAGTACGACAGCAAGGCCAAGCAATGTCAGCAGTGCGTAGACTCCGACACCACAAGCATGTGCCCAGGACGTGACCACCCCATGCAGTCTTCCTCCAGCCAAACTATGCTTGGCCACTACCGCCAAGCTCGGACCCGGCGACATTGCCCCGAGCATACAAATCATTAATAACGAAAGCCAAATACTGAATGTCATCATCTACTCCTTAAGCTGGAGCCCAAGGTAACAGCCAGAAGTCATTAGCTGAAATCAAAAGAAATCATTACTACTATGATTTTAAGTCATAGTGATGGAATACATCGAACCTCGCATCACTGCCAGAACCTGCTCCCTTAGCCAACGATGGGCAGGATCATTATCAAACCTTGGATGCCACAACAGCCAATATTTATGCTCAGGAGCCGGGATCGGTAACGACATGTAAGTAATAGGAAACATACGCTTCATATTGAACCCAATATGTTCGGGGATCACCATCAGCATATCGGTTCGGCACACAGTATGAAAAGCAGAACCAAAAAAAGGCACAGAAAACTGGATATTGCGTGCTAAGCCCAACTCGGCAAGGCTATGATCGACAAAGCTGTCTTTATCTCCACCACCCGAGACTTTCAGATGATTATATTGTACAAACTCATCGACAGTCAGCGATGCTTTGTTTGCCAGCGGATGGTCATTACGCATCACACACACCGGGTAGTCAGCCCCGATAGAACAACCACACAGCCCCGACGGGATCTGAGGTAGCATGGTGGACACCAGCTGAATATCCTTATCGGCCAGTTGGTCAAACTGATCGGGCGACCATAGCTGGTAGGCAAGACTAAGCTGGGGCGCCTGCTGCTGAAGCCGCTCCACGATATCTGGCAGAATATACTGCGCTACATAATCAGACGATGACAAGACAACTTTTCCCTGCCAGGCCATCGGATCAAACTCATCACTGGCAAACAGTTCCTGGCATTCTGCCAAAACGCCATCCAGCTTCGTCTTGAGCTGCTCGGCCTTCGGTGTCGGCAATAGTCGATTACCATCTCTTACCAGCAAGGGATCGTTGAACAATTCGCGAAGCTGGTTGAGCTGGCGGCTAACCGCCGACTGGGTGATACAGAGCCGCTCTGCCGTCCGGCTAACATGGCACTCATCCAGCAATACCTGAAGCGTACGAAGCAGGTTTAAATTAATATGCTTGATCATAAATCCCTACTTCGAATAACCATGCAGCCGTTCCTTTTGTTCGACCGTCAGGGTCTGCAAACAATCTAAATAGCCCTGTTCAGCTCCGTTCCCCGAACCGTAACTAGCTCTGATAAATAAACACTGCTGCTCTCGCCACTGCCTGAATGCGGCTTGGGATTGCAGAAAAAACGCCTCGGCGCCAATATCTGCTGAGCTGATCGCATCTAGCTCAGCCATATTGTTCTGAACCTGATTTTCAACGCTTTGCAGTTGCTGCTCCGCCTGTTGGTACGCTTGCTCCAAACACCGTGTCAGGGCCTGGTGGCCTTCACTTTGCTGGCTACACTGGGCCAGCACAGAAGCTTGCAGCTGAGCAGAAAAAAGGATAAAGAATAGACTCAAACAACATAGCTTCAATGGGTGTTCCTCCTTGTAAGCCTGGCAGACAAACAACATTAACCGTTGGTACTTTTAGCGATGGGCGCAAAGCTTCCCCGCGTCAGTGACAGCAGATCTTGGGGTGCCAGTTCGATTTCCAGGCCGCGGCGACCAGCACTCACACAAATAGTGCCGAACTGTTCGGCTGACACATCAAGAAATGTTGGCAAGCGCTTCTTCTGCCCTAACGGGCTGATACCACCAACAATATAGCCCGTTATCTTTTCGGCAATTTTAGGATCTGCCATATCCGCTTTCTTGCCGCCTGCAGCCTTGGCTGCCGCCTTCAAATCTAACATACCAGCGACCGGGACAATCGCGACAGCCAGATTCTTTGCATCGCCATTTAACGAAAATAGCAACGTCTTGAATACCTGGTTAGGGTCTTGGCCCAGTACCTCTGCTGCTTCGAGGCCAAAATTAGTATTTGCCGGATCATGTTCATACTGGTGAACGGTATAATCGATTTTTTGTTTTTTCGCTAAATTGATTGCAGGGGTCATCGCTTACTCAGGCTGATTTACTCAACATGGAGTCAATATATCCAACCTACCTGCAATAAAAAAGCCCCGGCACGATGCCGAGGCTCAGACTCATACCAACGTGCACTTTCATGCAAGTCAGCCTAGAGGGTTATTTGTAAACCATCTCACCTTTAGGCGCGAACTTGTTCACATCAATTGGGCTGTTAGCCTGAAGGAACTCTTTCAGTACTTCAGCATCAACAAAACCGGTATTTACGTGGCCTGGGTGGCCTGTCACCTTAGGATAGCCGTCACCACCAGCGGCATTGAAGCTTGGGATAGTGAAACGGTAAGTCTCAGTTGGGCTCAGTGGCTTGCCACCAACCTTCACATTGCTAACCTTACCGTTTTGAACGGTCATTGAGATGCCGTAGAACTGAGCATAAGCACCTGAATCGATAGGTTTAGTCGCAACCACATTCAGGTAATCCATCACTTCGGCACCGCTCATATCTGTGTAAGTTACGATGTTGCCAAATGGCTGTACGGTCAGAACGTCTTTGTATGTAATCTCTCCTGCAGCAACCGAATCACGGACACCACCTGAGTTCATCACCGCAAAATCAGCTTTCGCACGCTGCATGTGAGAAGCCGCAATCAGACGACCTAGGTTGGTCTGCTTGAAGCGCACGACATTACGGTCACCTTCCAGCTTACCGTTAGACTGGGCAATCTTGATATTCAGCTGCTCTTGACCACGCTCCTGATACGGCTGAAGGAATGTCTTCACGTCTTCGTTCTGGGCGATCTCATTTTCAATGAAGACACGCTTCTTGCTACCATCAGCCAGCTTCACTTTCTTCTTCAGGTTCACCGGGATCAGATCATAGCTGACCATCTGTAGTTCGCCGTTTTTGAATTCAAAGTCAGCACGGCCAACGTATTTACCCCACTCGTGAGCCTGAACAATCCAGGTGCCGTTCTGCTGATCCGGCTTACATTCGTCACCTGGCTTGAAGTTCTTGTTGTACATGTTCGGACCTTCCATGCAGACCGGCTCTTGCGAGTGGCCGCCTACAATCATGTCCAGATCGCCTTCATCAACATAACGAGCCAACGCAACATCACCCGGCGCATTTACACCACGGTTACCATTTTCATAGTGGCCCATATGAGTCGCTGCGATGATCACATCAGGTTTTTCAGTCTCTTCCAGTTCAGCGATCAGTTTCTTCGCTTCGGCCTTCGGATCGCGGAAATCAACGCCGCCGATAAATTCAGGGTTACCGATTTTAGCCGTATCTTCCGTTGTCAGGCCGATAACTGCAATCTTGATGCCTTGCTGCTCAAAGATCTGGTATGCCTGGAACAAGCGCTCGCCGGTATTTTTGTCATAGATATTAGCCGACAGCATCGGGAATTCAGCCCACTCTTCCTGCTTGCGCAGTACTTCTAGCGGGTTATCAAATTCATGGTTACCCAATGCCATTGCATCGTAACCCAGCATGTTCATGCCTTTGAAATCAGGCTCAGCATCTTGTAAATCAGACTCTGGCACACCCGTGTTGATATCACCACCTGACAGAAGCAACGTTGTACCACCTTGAGCCGCCACTTCGGTACGGATCTGGTCAAGCAGTGTCTTACGAGCAGCCATGCCGTATTCACCGTACTTGTTCTGCCAGAATCGACCATGGTGGTCATTGGTGTGAAGGATTGTCAGTTTATATGTTTCATCAGCCTGCCAAGACGGTGCAGTACTGTCAGCCTGGCTCGCACAACCAGACAGTGTGGCAAGTACCGCAGCTGTTAATGCTGTTTTGGCAAATAAGCGTTGCTTCATGGGGATCCCCTTAACCGTTTATATTGTTTTTTACCAAGCGATGCGGGAGCTTACCTTTCAAGACAAATTCAAAAGGCCTCATTAACTCTTTCACTTGGTATAACCACTCACTACCACTCATCCTTGGAAATGCATAAGTAGCTGTTTCTATTTGTTCAATCGGATCAAGTTTAAATTAAACAATGTTTCCTTTTCTGTTGATTTCATTAATCTGTTGACTAGATCACCTTACAGCCAAGAAATTTTCACCAACACCTGATAACACGCAAAAAAATGCCTCGCAGTTGCGAGGCATTTGATACCCTTTTGGGATCTTTTAACCAACCGACCCTCTCGGTTGGTTTACTGTTCAGGCAGTGGCCAGCTGGCGAGCCGGGTGCTTAACAAACACCGCAACAATGGCCGCAATAGCAAGGAAGAAACAGTAGTAAGAGTGACTAACGACCTCAATAGGCGATAGGCCAAACACCGAGCCAAGCAATAGTGCCTGTGCACCGTAAGGCAATACGCCCTGGACAACACAAGAGAAGATATCCAGCAGGCTGGCAGAGCGACGCGGGGTTACACCATTTTCGACCGCTAGCTCTTTCGCTACCCCACCCGAAACAATAATGGCCACGGTATTATTCGCGGTGCAGCAGTTAGTCAGGCTTACCAAACCAGCAATCCCCAGTTCACTGGCTCGTAGGTTCTGACCTTGAGTATGATCTTTGCTAAAGACACGAATAATTCGGCTGATCAGCTGCGTCAGGTAGGCAAGCCCGCCCTGCTGGCGCATCAGCTCACTAATACCGCCAATCAGCATCGATAGCAGGAAGATTTCCTGCATATTGCCAAAACCGGCATAGATATCCTGGCCATATGAAGACAGGCTATACTCCGGTGAAGCAAACAGCCCCACCCCACCCGCCAGCAAAATACCAATACTCAGAACGACAAAAACGTTAAGGCCCGATACCGCCAAAACCAAAATAGTGATGTACGGAAGCACCTTCAGCCATTCAACGTCTGCTGCCGCAGGCACCTCTGTCGGTGTGCTGCTGAACATGAACAGCACAACGGCAATAATGGCCGCCGGAAGCGCAATACGAATATTCTCACGGAACTTGTCTTTCATCTGGCAGCCCTGAGAACGGGTTGAAGCGATGGTGGTATCCGAAATAATAGACAGGTTATCGCCAAACATAGCACCGCTCAGTACCACACCTGCCGTTAGGGCAACATCCATGCCTGCAGCCTGGGCAATACCAAGAGCAACCGGTGCAACAGCAGCAATGGTGCCCATCGAGGTCCCCATTGCGGTGGCAATAAATGCTGAAATCACAAAAATACCCGGCAGGATCATACTGGCAGGCAGCATCGACAAACCAAGGTTAACCGTGGCATCAACGCCTCCCGTTGCTTTAGCAACGGATGCAAAGGCACCTGCCAACAGGTAAATCATGCACATCGCTATGATATCGCTATGGCCGACACCACGCAGAAATTGTTCGATAGCCTTGTTTAGCTTTTCTTTGCTCAGCAGCAAAGCGGCGATGACAGCAGGCAGGGCTGCAACAGGAGCTGGAAGCTGGTAGAAAGCGAAATCCACGCCTTGCAATGTTAGATAGCTACCGACCCCAATAAATAGCGCAAGAAAAATACCCAGCGGCAATAGTGCCAATGCTGACGGAGCATTGGTTGAATTAAGTTGTGTTGTGTTCGACATGATGACTACAGGACATCTATTTTAAAATTTTCCCTAGACTAGAGCTTCCCCCTAGCAGTGTCAACTTCTAGACGTCTAAACATCTAAAGGGCTTTACTATACCCCACAATACATCTCCTCTTCCATTATAGATAAAAGCAATAAATATCATTACGTTACAAATTTGATGAATGTTTCAGGCTTTATCAAAATTATTTCCAAACCATGTCGTTATTGCCATTCGCAATAACGACACTTTATTGACCACGCAACACATAAAGCGTCAAAAAAGCCACATTCCACACAAATTGACTACCCACTATATGATACGCGTCACTTTTTCGTGCATGTCGCTCAAAATATCTATAGAATCCGCTCGAACCAATACCTCCCCCCCCTTCTTGCCTTTGAGACCAAATAACAATGAAATTGTCATTAAAACAAAAACTCATAGGAGCTAGCTTATCTGCGGTTGTTGTCATGGCGACAGCCCTAACCTGGCTAGCCGCTGACCAGCTTTTTGAGCAAACCCGCAGCAGTATCTACTCGCGGGTTGACAGCCTGTCAGCAGCCGCTACCGAAGGCATTGCAGACTGGATTTCAATCCGCAGTGACATTGCCAGCGCCTTCAATGACTACAGTACCGAAGCCGATGTCGTTCCATTTTTACAACAAGCCCGTAAAGCCGGCGGCTTCGATGATATTTTCCTTGGCACCCCAGCCGGTGGCATGTACCGCTCGCACCCTGAACGTAACCGTGCCGATTACGACCCACGCACCCGCCCTTGGTACCGCGATGCCCAGAATGCCGGTAAACAAATCATCACTACCGCCTATAAAGATGCAATAACCAATGCGCTACTTGTAACGATTGCCGAGCCGGTGATGAAAAACGGCACTATGGTCGGTGTGGTAGGTGCCGATGTACTGATCGACCAGCTGATCAATGACGTAATTAACCTCGACGTCGGCAAGAATGCCTATGCCATGCTGATCAACAAGCAGGATAATACGTTCCTGGCCCACCCGGACGAATCCCTGCTGCTCCAACCAATTAACCGCTACAGCAACGATATCAATATGGCGAGCATTGAAGCAGCCATTCAGGCAAACCAGATTGAAGCGACAACCGTCAAAGGTGAAGAGAAACTACTTCATTTTGCCCATGTTCCGGGCACAGACTGGATCCTGGGTCTGGAAATGGATCGTACGACAGAGGAAGCCAGCCACAGCAGCTTATTGCGTCAGCTGATCATCACTTCTATCATCATTACCCTGGTTGTAGTCAGCGCAGTAGCATGGTTAGTCGGTTTCCTCTTCCGCGACTTGGGCCGTGTTTCCCACGCCCTAGCGGAGATTGCCACTGGTGAAGGCGACCTGACCCAACGCCTTGAACCACGCAGCGATGATGAAGTTGGCCAACTGGCCCACAACTTCAACCGTTTTGTCGGCAATATGCACGGTATGGTCTCTCGCCTGCAAGAAGTGTCGAGTTCGCTTACCCAACAGGCCCACATCACGGCCTCGCAGGCTGAAGAGCGCAGTACCCGTATCCAGCACCAGCAAGATGAAATCAATATGGTGGCGACAGCGATCAACGAGATGGCAGCGGCGACCCAGGAAATTGCTGGCAATGCGAATAATACGGCCCGCACATCCAGTGAAACCGTCGAAGTATCAGAGCACGGCGCGGTTCAGGTCAGCCAAAGCCAACAGTCGATTACAGGCCTTGCCGGTGAAGTCGACACCGCCACTAGCGTGATTGGTGAGCTTAATACCCATGCCCAGAGCATCAACACGATTCTTTCCACTATTCAGGGCATTGCAGAACAAACCAACCTGCTAGCCCTGAACGCAGCCATCGAAGCCGCCCGCGCTGGCGAGCAAGGCCGCGGTTTTGCTGTTGTAGCCGATGAGGTTCGCGTCCTAAGCCAGCGTACCCATGCCTCAACACAAGAAATCCAGCAGATGATCGAAACCCTGCAGCAGACCACAGGCCGTGCCGTTGGCATTATGGAAGACAGCCGCCGCCTGGCTGAAACCAGTGTCGACGATGCCAATGCCGCCTCTGCCAGCCTATCGCAAATCAACAGCGCGGTGACGAATATCAGCGATATGGCAACCCAGATTGCTTCCGCCGCTGAAGAGCAGTCGTCGGTGACGTCCGAGATCACCCGTAACACCGAGGGAGTCCGCGATGTCTCCAACGAGTTGGCGGTAGAAGCTGAGGAAGCTGCGAAGCAGGCAGCCGAGCTGTCTCACCTATCGCACGAGCTGCAGCAGGAAATCAGTCGCTTTAAGCTTTAAGCTTTAAGCTTTAAGCTCTAAGCTCTAAGCTCTAAGGCCTGAAGCGCTCAATCGTTGTTTCGTTGACAACAACTAAATAAGGTGGCCATTTCCGCTATCGCGGAGATGGCCATCATCCACTAAGGCAAATCTCCTTATTTTCTCCCTATTTCGTTCATACTTGCTGCAAAATTCCTACCTATATTAGTTCCTATCGACACAGCCAGCTGACAAAGTGAGAAGGACAATATCTACCCTCCGCGAATGTCACGCTGCACTATTGCATCGCGATTACCTACCAGGAGCAAGATATGAAAACACACCTTTTTGTAATAGCGGCCCTTCTTTCTGCTATTAGCGGTAATCTTTATGCAAGCATGCCCCAAAAGCCCCATTCCTTCGAAGAAATGGATACAAACAGCGATGGCCAGTTATCGCAAGATGAAGTGAAAGGTCCTTTAGCCTGGGATTTTGAGAGGTTTGATATCGATGGTAGCGGAACCCTGTCAGCCGATGAGCTTCCAGAGCCACCAAACCGAAAACCACCGTCTTTCGAAGAAATGGATACCGATGCTGACGGAGAGCTATCGCCAGATGAAGTACAAAGTCCGCTGGCGAGAGACTTCGATACATTAGACAAAGACGGCAGCGGCACGCTAACAATAGATGAACTACCAGCTTCGCCGCGGCACAAATAACCCGGGCCGACAAAGTCAGTTATCTTTATGATCTTAATAAACATAACCTTGAACGACTCTTACGAAAAAGGCTTGCCAGTGGCAAGCCTTTTCATCTTTATGTAATGATCAGCGCACTAGAAAAAGCTGAACACAATCGCCGAGACAGCTAGCAGCCCCATAACCAGTATAAAATAGGTGCTCAATTTACCCCGATAGGCTTTCAGGGCATCCACCTTGTACACCGCCAGCATCGGCATGATGAATAGGATCATCGCAATCACCGGACCGGACAAAGCTTCCATCATTCCCAAGATACTCGGGTTCATCACAGCCGCGAACCAGATAGCGAAGAACATGAACACGATACCAAGCTTGTCCAGTTTCGCCGGAGCCAGGCTGGTCTGTTTTTGCAACATGCCGTTCAAACTTTCGCGGGCTCCCATGAAGTGGCCAAGGAACGAAGATGAAATAGCAATAAAGGCAATCAATGGGCCGAGGGCCACAATAAACGGGCTGTTGTGGACATTAGCCAAATAAGACAGCACCGAGACGTTTTGTGCCTTGGCTTCCAGTAATTGTTCAGGGCTCAGGCTCAACACGCATGAAAAAACAAAGAACAGCACGAATGAAATCAGCATCACCGAGGTGCGCTTCAGAATCTGCTCAGACTTCTGCTCAGCGCCTTCACGGTATTGGCGACGCTGGGCATTGGCAAAGCTGGAAATAGCCGCCGCATGGCTAAATGCAAACACTGCCACTGGCACAGCAAGCCATAGCGTGACAGAGAAGCTGCCCCACTCGGGTAAGGTAGAAAGGTCCGGCATCTGCCAGTTCGGTATCAGGTAGAGTGACAAACCGGCCAGAATGGCTGCAAGCGGATAGACAATCACCTCGAAGGCTCTCAGCATGACTTTTTCACCCGCCATCATGACAGCAATCATGCCGAAGACCAGTGCACCCGACAGGGCAACCCGCGAAGGTGCAACCATACCAAGCTGGTTAACGATAAAGCTATCAACCGTGTTAGTCAGCCCAACGCCATATATCAGCAGGATCGGAAAAATAGACAAGAAATACAGCAGGGAAATAAGGCGCCCCGCACTGACACCAAAATGCTCTTCCACCACATCAGTAAAATCGGCATTCGGCTTGGACGAAGACAGCACAAACCGGGCCAGTCCGCGATGGGCCCAAAAGGTCATAGGGCCAGCCAACAGGGCCATGATCACCAATGACCAGAAACCGCCGACGCCAATATTGATCGGCAAAAATAAAATACCGGCACCCACAGCGGTACCAAACAAACTCAGCATCCAGCTAGTATCATGTTTACTCCAGCTAGAAACCGTCGCCCCTGTATGACTCAGAGGTATATCTTGAGATAATGACACGCAACATCCTACATCTACGAAATTTTACTCGGGCCGGAGTATACAGATGCAGAATTTAATTCTCACAAAGCAACCGTAAAACTTCTCGCTTTGTATCAACAGTAAAGGCAGGTATATAGCCCAGTATTGACAGAATGAATAACCAATATCACCACACATGGCGCCATGAGTAGATAAATTCACTAAATTTTTACGAATTTCGATTTTTTGATTTACCCAAAAATCGTACAATAAAACAACGGCCCAGCAGGTTTCCCTGCTGGGCCGTCTACTATCCGAATCAATATCAGTTAGTTAATTTCGATCGGCTCAAAGCTTTTGATCAGATCATCTAGCTGCTTGATTTGCGCCAGGAACGGCTCAAGTTTATCCAGCGGGAAAGCCGACGGGCCGTCACAACGAGCCTGATCCGGCGTTGGGTGGGCTTCCATAAACAGACCACCGATCCCTGTAGCAATACCTGAACGGGCAAGATCAACCGTTTGTTCACGGCGGCCACCAGATGCCGCACCCTGCGGATCACGGCACTGCAGCGCATGAGTCACATCAAAAATAATCGGACTGCCTTTTGACGCCTTTTTCATCACGTCGAAGCCCAGCATATCCACAACCAGGTTGTCGTAGCCATGCAGTACGCCGCGCTCACACAGAATAATATTCTCGTTACCACATTCGGCAAACTTCTCTACGATGTTACCAACTTGGCCAGGGCTCATGAACTGAGGCTTCTTCACGTTGATCACGGCACCGGTTTTCGCCATAACTTCAACCAGATCAGTCTGGCGGGCAAGGAATGCAGGTAGCTGGATGACATCGACAACGTCTGCAACAGGCTGAGCCTGATACTGCTCGTGGATATCGGTGATGATCTTCACGCCGAACGTATCTTTCAGCTCCTGGAAAATCTTCAGCCCTTCTTCCATACCCGGACCACGGTAAGAATGAACGGAAGAGCGGTTTGCTTTATCGAAAGACGCTTTAAATACGTAAGGGATACCGAGCTTGTCCGTCACTTCTACGTACTTCTCACAGATCTGCATGGCCATATCGCGAGATTCAAGTACGTTCATACCGCCAAACAAGACAAACGGCTTGTCGTTGGCAACATCAATATCACCAACACGAACAACTTTTTGTTCCATCATATTTTCTCTTCTCATTCTGTATGTTGATGTAATAACAAGGCCGCTAAGCCTGGACTATTACCTCTGAATTTATTACCAGCAATCAGTGCAGGGTCAGCGGCTCTTCATCCAAAGCCTGTACCTGCAGCTTCAACAGCTCGGCAGCTGGGTCTTCAGGGCATTGCTCGATGAAATACTTATAATCCATCGCCGCAACGTGGCTGCATTCCAGCTGCTGGTAAATATAGCCGCGATCACGGATTTCATGCGGATCACCCGGGCTAAATTCCAATGCCATATCGCTACAGCGCAGGGCATCGGCGAAGTGCTCTTCACGTAGCAGGGCACTTTTCATTACTGTCAGCCAGCGGGTCAGAATATCGGTATTTTCCGTTTCGTCCAAATGCTCCTGGCGCAGCTCGGTAAACGGGCCGCGATGGCCTTTAAGCCAAGCGCCCATCGTCCGCTTGCTCAGGTACTCGCCATCAAACGGGTTAATATACTGCTGCTCACCGTCATACCAATCAACCTTGAGGATAAACTGGGTCGGGAAACCTACACTGCTGACTGGCAGCTCAAGGTGGCGGGCAAGGTACAAAAAGATCGCCCCCAGGCTGACTGGAATGCCTTTTTTACGTTCCAGTACTTTATCCAGGAATACATTCTCTGAGGAAAAGTACTGCTGATGGTCGCCGCGGAATCCCCATTCCCGGTAGAACAGACGGATCAAGCCTTCCAGACGCAAGTGCGGGTTTAGCTCATCCATCAAGGCATGCTCCGCCTCCTGGGCCAATTTTTTCAGCTGTAACCGAACCCATCCAGCAGGAAAAGCAGGATCAATCGCAGCCGTCATTTCCAGCGCGCCTTCCACCAGCGTCATCTGCTCTAATTCTTCATCAGTAAAACGTAACATGATTACCCCAGAAATGATGATTTAGTCACTGCAATGTTTGCAGCCGCCATCACCCAGCCTAGCGAACCGAAAAACGCAAAGGTCTTGAATACCTTGTTTTTACCGTATTTCAGCGTGAAAACACCCAAAGCGATATAGGCCAGTACACAGCTCAGCTTCTGTGTTAACCAACTTGCTTCTTCAGTGAACGGCATAAAGCCAGTGATAAAAATCAGTACAACACCTGTCAGTAGCAGGAAGGTATCCACAACATGTGGTGTGATCTTGAGGAATTTTTTCTCAATTAACGTTGAATTGGCCATCATCAGGCAATAACGCACCACAAACAGCAAAACACTCAGAACAATTGTCACCATGTGAAGGTGTTTAAACGCAGCGTACATATAATTTTCTCTCTCTATCCTTGCCAGCAGCCCATGGTTACCCGGTCTAGGCCGGCATAATCCTGTGCTGTTGAGACCTGGCTATATCCCAGTTCCAGTAAAATAGCCCGTACCGCTTCACCTTGCTCAAAGCCGTGCTCCATCAGCAGCCAACCACCCGGTTGCAAAAACTGGCGGCCCTGATCACTGATAATACGAATATCAGCCAGGCCGTTATCTTCCGCAACCAAGGCACTCTTGGGCTCAAAACGCACATCGCCCTGATCGAGGTGAGGGTCGGTTTTATCAATATAAGGGGGGTTGCTGACGATAACCGAAAAGCGCTCATCAGCTGTCAGTGGACGGTACCAGCTTCCAGACAAAAAGCGGGTATTAGTAATTTGCAAATTTTGGCTGTTTTCTGACGCCAGCTGAGCCGCTTCCGGGCGCAAGTCGATACCGGTTACGTTAAGATCGGAGCGCTCCGAGGCAATCGCCAGGGCAATCGCACCCGTTCCCGTTCCCAAATCCAGCACGGAGCACGGCTCTGCAGGCACTTTCTCTAATGCCAGCTCGACCAAGCGCTCAGTATCAGGGCGCGGGATCAGAGTATGCGGTGCCACTTTCAGTGGCAGTGACCAGAACTCCCGCTCACCAACAATATATGCCACGGGCTCACCCGCCAGGCGGCGACGCAAAACAGCCTCAAAAGCGGCAGACTGCTCGCTGTCGAGTGTTTTTTCCGGCCAGGTCAGCAAATAGCTACGAGGCTTATCCAGTATGTGACATAACAATACTGCAGCATCTAACTGCGGGCTATCAGAGCCCGCGTTAATTAACTGCAACGTTGCTTGCTTTAACAAAGCGTCGATGCATAAAGGCATTAGTGTTGATCAGCCATCGCCGCCAGCTGATCTGCTTGGTGTTCTTGCAGTACCGGCTGAATCAAGCTATCCAAATCACCTTCCATCACTTCATTCAAACGGTAAAGTGTTAGGGTAATACGATGATCAGAGACACGACCCTGTGGGTAGTTGTATGTACGGATACGGTCAGAGCGGTCACCTGAGCCTAACAGGTTACGACGCGTGCTTGCTTCCTCAGCATGACGCTTTTCTTCTTCAGCTTTAATAATACGCGCCGCCAGTACTGACATCGCTTTGGCTTTGTTCTTATGCTGCGAACGCTCATCCTGACACTCAACCACAATACCCGTTGGAAGGTGAGTAATACGGATTGCAGAGTCGGTGGTGTTAACGTGCTGACCACCCGCGCCTGAAGCACGGAAAGTATCAATTTTCAGATCACCTGAATTAATTTCAGGAATTTCAGCTTCTGGAATTTCTGGTAGTACCGCCACAGTACAAGCGGACGTGTGTACGCGGCCTTGTGATTCTGTCGCAGGTACACGCTGAACACGGTGACCACCAGATTCAAACTTCAGCACACCATATGCACCGTCGCCCGTCACTTTGGCGATCATTTCTTTATAACCACCTTGCTCAGAGTTGTTCGCATTGATCACTTCTATGCGCCAACCACGACTCTCCGCGTACTTACTGTACATACGGAATAAATCGCCAGCAAAGATACCCGCTTCATCACCACCCGCACCGGCACGGATTTCAACAAAGCAGTTACGCTCATCGTTCGGATCTTTCGGGATAAGCAGAACCTGAAGCTCATCTTCAAGACGAAGGATATTCGCTTTTGCGTCTTTCACTTCTTCTAGTGCCATTTCGCGCATTTCAGGATCATCTTCGTTCGCCATTTCCTCAGCGGCTTCAAGGTCGTCTTGTGCTTGTGTGTAAGCTTGGAAACACTGCGTAATTTCTTCTAGCTGAGAATACTCTCTAGACAACGCACGGAACTTGTTTTGATCGCCGATAATGCCAGGATCACCCAGCAAATGTTGAATTTCTTCGTAACGCTCAACCAGGGTTTCTAATTTAACTAAAATTGATGGTTTCATAGGATCTTTAAATTAATCTTTAATCGAGTCCAAGCCCAGAGTTTCGCGAATAACAGACAGTTTTTCCGGCTCACCATTGTGAGCCGCCTGCTGCATCGCCCGGGTTGGCGCATGAATGAGTTTATTAGTCAGTTTGTTACTTAACTCTGCCAGCACTTTTTCTGGCTCACTGCCATTGGCAATCGCCTGCAGGCTGCGGTTAAGCAGCTCAGCTTTGATGTCCTCGGCATGGCAGCGATACTGGCGAATGCTATCGACCGCTTCCAGTGAACGCAGCCAGCTCATGAAAGCCGCACTTTCTTCGCTGACAATCGCTTCGGCCTGAATCGCCGCGACCTTGCGTTGCTCACGGTTCTTTTCCACAATGCTGTGCAGATCATCGACCGTGTATAAATAGGCATCGTTCAGCTCACCGACTTCCTGTTCGATGTCTCGTGGAACAGCAATATCCACCAACAACATTGGTTGATGACGGCGAGCCTTAATGGCTTTCTCTACCATCCCCTTACCAACTATCGGTAATGGGCTTGCCGTTGAACTAATCACAATATCGGCACGGGGCAGGTACTCCGGAATGTCCGGCAGGCCGATCACCTCGGCACCGAACTCCTCAGTCAGGTTGGCGGCTCGCTCTTTGGTTCGGTTAGCCACAATCAGTTTATTACACCCCTGCTCTACCAGATGCCGAGCCACCAGCTCAATGGTTTCGCCGGCACCTACCAGCAATACCGTGGCATCCGACAGCGACTCAAAGATTTGCTTGGCAAGGGTACAGGCTGCAAACGCCACTGACACGGCATTGCCACCAATATCAGTCTCGGTACGAACCCGTTTAGCCACCGTGAACGACTTATGGAATAGCTTTTCCAGCATACCGTGAACAGCCGCATAGTCGCGGGAATCAGAATAGGATTGCTTAACCTGCCCTAAAATCTGAGGTTCACCGAGTACCAGAGAGTCAAGACCGCAAGATACGCGCATCAGGTGCCGGACAGCCGCTTGCTCCTCATGAAAGTATAAGCTTGGCATTAGCTCTTCAGCGCTGATTTGATGAAATTTGGTCAACCAGTCAATCAGGATACCCGGCCCAGTCTGGGTCACATCACAATACAGCTCCGTCCGGTTACAAGTCGAGACGATGACTCCACTTGTCACTTCCGGGTGAGCTTCTAACTGCTGCAGTGCCTGTGTCAGCTTTTCTGGTGAAAACGCAACACGTTCGCGTAAATCCACAGATGCCGTTTTATGATTTATACCTAATGCAAGCAATGTCATGGAGACGGTGTACCAACTTCGCCGGTGAAAAAGATCCAGGGCGGGATTTTACTTGATGCCCCAACGTAATTAAAGAAAACTAACGCAATCAATCTGGCATTCCTGATCAAATGTTGAGATTTAAATACCATTTATTGCTCAAGCACACTAAGCAATTCATTGTTGCCGTTGGTATTATGGCCCAATTATCGCTATTGTTTGCCTAAACCCATAAGTTAATCATAAATTATGCCATCGATTTCATCGTTACGATTGTATTCATCGTCGATACGGCGCCTGTTCGGTTTATCATTGTTGCTTTCTGTACTTGCCGGTTGTGCCAGCCAACCTCCCATTTCCTCCCAAGTGAGCTGGGAAACACACCAGGCTTCACTCCAGCAACTGAGCCATTACCAGGCCAAAGGCAAGCTAGGCTATAAAGGCACACAACGATTTGGTGCCAACTTGCTATGGCGCACCGTGCCACAGGCCGATCACCTGCTGCTCACCAACTTCCTCGGTAAAACCCTGCTTAAACTCGATGCCACTCCCGTTCGTGCAACCTTGATATCCCATGAAGGCAAAACACACCAGGGAACCAATGCCTCACTACTTATTCAGCAGCTTACCGATATTAACTTGCCGGTAGAGCAAATGCGTGACTGGCTAATCGGCCTGCCAACCGCTGCCGATACCTACCAGCTCAACAGCGAAAACCGGGTTGCCTACTTAGCAAAACAAATTGGTGACCAACTTTGGCAGCTGGACTATAACGATTATGACAACTCTGTAACCCCGGCACTGCCTAATCGAATGGTACTGTCCCAAGGGGATGTACGTATTACCCTCATTATTAATGAGTGGCTAATCACCGATAGACAACCGTAAATAACCATGAGCCACACTATGATCACCCGCACCACTCGCTGGCCGGCACCGGCCAAACTGAACTTATTTCTCTATATCACCGGCCGTCGCCCTGATGGCTACCACGAGCTGCAAACCCTGTTTCAGTTTCTGGATCACAGCGACACCCTGACTATCACAGCCAACGACTCCGGTATTATCAGCCTCTCCCCCGCCATTGAGGGCGTAGCCACTGAAGATAACCTCATCTACCGTGCAGCCGATGCCTTGCGCCGCACGGCGGGGAGCAACGCTGGGGCTGACATCCAGCTCGATAAAATCCTGCCGATGGGCGGCGGCCTCGGCGGCGGATCATCCGATGCTGCCACTGCACTGGTTGCACTGAATTACCTGTGGCAAACCCAGCTCAGCATTGATGAGCTAGCTGAGATCGGCTTGAAGCTCGGTGCTGATGTCCCAGTTTTTGTTCGCGGATTGAGTGCTTTTGCCGAAGGGGTCGGGGAAAAACTCCAGCCTGCCGAGCCACAGGAAAAGTGGTATTTGGTGGCCAAACCGAATGTCAGCATCGCAACTGTTGATATTTTCACCCATCCGCAACTAATCCGTGATACAGAAAAGCGGTCCTTAGATGCCCTATTGGCGGGGGGTTACGAAAACGATTGCGAAAAAATTGTCAGAAGACTGCACCCCGAGGTTGATAAGGCGCTTTCGTGGCTGTTAGAATACGCGCCGTCAAGACTGACCGGCACTGGCGCTTGTGTGTTTGCTGAATTTAGCACTCAACAAGAGGCCCTTGCAACACTGAATATATTACCTGACTGGCTCCAAGGATTTGTCGCAAAAGGTGTCAACACATCTCCCCTTTTGACAACCTTGAACGCACATTCTACGGATTGTCAGTAACTACAACTTGGACGCAACCTGAGGTTTCCACCGTGCCTGATATGAAGCTGTTTGCTGGTAACGCAACACCAGAACTAGCCCAACGCATTGCTGACCGTCTTTACATCTCTTTAGGAGACGCAACAGTTAACCGTTTTTCCGACGGTGAAGTCTGTGTTCAGATTAATGAGAACGTTCGTGGTAGCGACGTATTTATCATTCAATCTACTTGTGCGCCAACCAATGACAACCTAATGGAACTGGTTGTTATGATCGATGCACTACGCCGTGCTTCTGCAGGCCGTATTACCGCAGTTATCCCTTACTTCGGTTATGCTCGCCAAGACCGCCGCGTCCGTTCTTCCCGTGTACCAATTACGGCTAAAGTCGTGGCTGATTTCCTTTCAAACGTCGGCGTTGACCGCGTTCTGACTGTCGATCTACACGCAGAGCAAATCCAAGGCTTCTTCGATGTTCCAGTAGATAACGTATTCGGTAGCCCAGTACTGCTTGAAGACATCCTGGCGAAGAATTTGGAAGATCCAGTTGTTGTTTCACCAGACATCGGTGGCGTTGTGCGTGCACGTGCTATCGCAAAACTGCTTGATGACACTGACATCGCAATCATCGACAAGCGTCGTCCACGTGCCAACGTTTCTCAGGTAATGCACCTGATCGGTGACGTTGAAGGTCGTGACTGTGTCATTGTTGATGACATGATCGACACCGGTGGTACGCTGTGTAAAGCCGCTGAAGCGCTAAAAGAGCGTGGCGCGAAGCGAGTATTTGCTTACGCAACTCACCCTGTCTTCTCAGGTAACGCACCTCAGAACATCAGAGAATCCGTGATCGATGAAGTGATCGTGACTGACTCTATCCCACTATCTCAGGAAATGGTTGATACAGGTCGTGTCTCTGTTCTGACACTTTCAGGCATGTTGGCTGAAGCAATTCGTCGCATCAGCAACGAAGAGTCTATCTCAGCAATGTTTGAGCACTAATCGCGCTTTGATTCCGACCGGTTCGGAATAGCGACAGAATCCAAACGCCCCGCCTCATGCGGGGCGTTTTTCGTCCGAACATATCAATCTTGGTCTGTTTGGTATAACATAGCGCGCGTTTTAAGCCCCTAAGACTTGAGAGACTAGCGTGAGTAACAATATTCGTCTATTAGTTGGCCTGGCAAACCCTGGTGCCGAGTATGCTAAAACCCGCCACAACGCGGGTGCATGGGTAGTAGAAGAGCTGGCCCGTGCCCACAATATTAGCCTACGAGAAGAATCAAAGTACTTTGGCCAGACTGGCCGGATCCAGGCCAATGGTCATGATCTTCGCTTGTTGATCCCTTCCACGTTTATGAACCTATCCGGTAAATCCGTGGCTGCGCTGGCTAACTTCTATCAGATCAAGCCAGAAGAGATCTTAGTTGCACATGATGAGCTGGACTTACCACCCGGTGTCGCCAAGTTAAAAAAAGGCGGAGGCCACGGTGGCCACAACGGCCTACGCGATATCATCAGCAAAATGGGCAATAACAAAGATTTCTATCGCCTGCGTGTTGGCATCGGCCACCCGGGAGACAAAAACAAAGTGTCCGGTTTTGTACTGGGCAAAGCGCCGGCCAAAGAGCAAGGCAATATCGATGCGGCGGTTGACGAAGCTGTACGCTGTATGGATGTCCTGCTAAAAGACGGCCTGAATAAAGCGCAAAATCGACTCCATTCATTCAAAGCAGAATGATTGTTGTCACTCTAATTTAGTATTACTCTGCGCTTTGCAATGGGCAGCCATTGACTATGCAGAGTTGTTTCACCGAATCATCACCAAAAGGGTTTCCAACCATGGGTTTTAAATGCGGAATCGTCGGTCTGCCAAACGTAGGTAAGTCCACACTATTCAACGCCTTAACAAAAGCGGGTATCGAAGCGGCAAACTTCCCGTTCTGTACTATCGAGCCAAACACCGGCGTTGTACCTGTGCCAGATCTTCGTTTGGATGCACTGGCGGAGATTGTTAATCCTCAACGCATCCTGCCTACAACGATGGAATTCGTTGATATCGCAGGCCTGGTTGCCGGAGCCTCTAAAGGTGAAGGCCTGGGTAATAAATTCCTGGCGAATATCCGTGAAACAGACGCGATTGGTCACGTTGTTCGTTGTTTCGAAGATGACAATATTGTTCACGTTTCAGGCAAAATCCACCCGCTGGAAGATATTGAAGTTATCAATCTTGAGCTAGCACTGGCTGATCTTGATACTTGTGAGCGTGCCATCTTCCGCCAAGCGAAAAAAGCCAAAGGTGGCGATAGCGACGCTAAATTCGAAACCGCAGTACTTGAGAAGCTACTTCCGACTCTAACTGAAGGCGGCATGGTTCGTTCAATCGATCTAAGTAAAGAAGAGCTGGCAGCAATTGATTACCTGCACTTCCTTACTGTGAAACCAACAATGTATATCGCAAATGTAAGCGAAGATGGTTTCGAAGATAACGAATACCTAGATATGGTTCGTGAATATGCTGCAAAAGAAAACGCTGTTGTTGTTGCAGTATGTGCCGCTATCGAATCAGAAATTGCTGAACTTGATGATGCAGACCGTGAAGAGTTCCTGGCCGATATGGGTATCGAAGAACCTGGCCTGAACCGTGTGATCCGTTCTGGTTATGAGCTACTGACACTTCAAACTTACTTCACCGCGGGTGTGAAGGAAGTACGTGCATGGACAATCCCTGTTGGTGCCACTGCGCCGCAAGCTGCAGGTAAGATCCACACTGATTTTGAAAAAGGCTTCATCCGAGCTGAAGTTGTGGGCTACGACCACTTCATCGAATTCAGTGGTGAAAGCGGTGCTAAAGAAGCAGGTAAGTGGCGCCTAGAAGGTAAAGATTACATCGTTAAAGATGGCGATGTGGTTCACTTCCGCTTTAACGTATAACGCTCTCGTAGCATTACGTTTACTTCAAGCATAATATTGAATAAGCCAGCATTCTTGCTGGCTTATTCTTTATCTATCTGACTATTTAGCCAAAAGCTACCATGGCTCTCATTTTCTCGATTTTGATGTTGAAAAATGGCTTTTCAGTGTGGCATTCATGCATTTCGTCCAAATATCAATCGAACAAACGGATTTTCGGAAGATATTAAAAAAAACTGTTGACGGTTTTTGCTGGTATGAGCATAATGCGCCCCGTTCCCAAGACAGTGGTTAGTTAAATAGGCCAGTCAAGGGACTGAAAAATGGCTACGTAGCTCAGTTGGTTAGAGCACATCACTCATAATGATGGGGTCACAGGTTCGAATCCCGTCGTAGCCACCATCTTTTCTCTTGCGGAAAGGATGTAAAACAGTAAGATGCGGAAGTGGCGGAATTGGTAGACGCACCAGATTTAGGTTCTGGCGCCGCAAGGTGTGAGAGTTCAAGTCTCTCCTTCCGCACCATTCTCTCCTCTCGATAGAGACTGAGAGCAGCTTTGAAGAAAAGCACGTTGTTTATAACAACAAAGTAGGGCTATCGCCAAGCGGTAAGGCAGCGGCTTTTGATGCCGCCATTCCCTGGTTCGAATCCAGGTAGCCCTGCCACATTTTATTATGTGGCTTAATCGATAAGATTTAAGCGGCATGATTAAATATTGCTTTGAACAAAAGCAAAATGGCTACGTAGCTCAGTTGGTTAGAGCACATCACTCATAATGATGGGGTCACAGGTTCGAATCCCGTCGTAGCCACCATCTTTTCTCTTGCGGAAAGGATGTAAAACAGTAAGATGCGGAAGTGGCGGAATTGGTAGACGCACCAGATTTAGGTTCTGGCGCCGCAAGGTGTGAGAGTTCAAGTCTCTCCTTCCGCACCATTCTCTCCTCTCGATAGAGACTGAGAGCAGCTTTGAAGAAAAGCACGTTGTTTATAACAACAAAAGTAGGGCTATCGCCAAGCGGTAAGGCAGCGGCTTTTGATGCCGCCATTCCCTGGTTCGAATCCAGGTAGCCCTGCCACATTTTATTATGTGGCTTGATCGATAAGATTTAAGCGGCATGATTAAATACTGCTTTAAATAAAAGCAAAATGGCTACGTAGCTCAGTTGGTTAGAGCACATCACTCATAATGATGGGGTCACAGGTTCGAATCCCGTCGTAGCCACCATCATTTCTCTTGCAGAAAGGATGTAAAACAGTAAGATGCGGAAGTGGCGGAATTGGTAGACGCACCAGATTTAGGTTCTGGCGCCGCAAGGTGTGAGAGTTCAAGTCTCTCCTTCCGCACCATTCTCTCCTCTCGATAGAGACTGAGAGCAGCTTTGAAGAAAAGCACGTTGTTTATAACAACAAAAGTAGGGCTATCGCCAAGCGGTAAGGCAGCGGCTTTTGATGCCGCCATTCCCTGGTTCGAATCCAGGTAGCCCTGCCACATTTTATTATGTGGCTTGATCGATAAGATTTAAGCGGCATGATTAAATATTGCTTTGAATAAAAGCAAAATGGCTACGTAGCTCAGTTGGTTAGAGCACATCACTCATAATGATGGGGTCACAGGTTCGAATCCCGTCGTAGCCACCATTTTCACTTCGCCAAGTGAAAATGAACAGTAAAATGCGGAAGTGGCGGAATTGGTAGACGCACCAGATTTAGGTTCTGGCGCCGCAAGGTGTGAGAGTTCAAGTCTCTCCTTCCGCACCATTTACTGTTTGTCATGGTTTCATGACGCAGCAGATTAGATTTACCAATCATCTGATCTGTACAATTTGTTTAGAGATACCGTCTTAAAGAGTTCACTCTTTGATGACAATATGCGGAAGTGGCGGAATTGGTAGACGCACCAGATTTAGGTTCTGGCGCCGCAAGGTGTGAGAGTTCAAGTCTCTCCTTCCGCACCATTCTCTCTAAAACCTCTTTTGAGGCAGTCTCTAAGAAAGACACTTGTAGGGCTATCGCCAAGCGGTAAGGCAGCGGCTTTTGATGCCGCCATTCCCTGGTTCGAATCCAGGTAGCCCTGCCACAATTTAACTTAACGTTGACTGATTGAGTTTAACGGTAAGATAACGTATAAATGCGGAAGTGGCGGAATTGGTAGACGCACCAGATTTAGGTTCTGGCGCCGCAAGGTGTGAGAGTTCAAGTCTCTCCTTCCGCACCATTTATACCGTTGATTATGAGCAATCATAATTAACATAATATACAGATTGAATTTTACCGATTCCTTAATCTGTATAAATGAGCAACAGAGAAAACTCGTTGGGTTTCCCTATGAGATAAAATGCGGAAGTGGCGGAATTGGTAGACGCACCAGATTTAGGTTCTGGCGCCGCAAGGTGTGAGAGTTCAAGTCTCTCCTTCCGCACCATTCTCTCTGTAACTTGTTTCCTCTCGCTAAGAGGCGGTCTTGAAGAAAGACACCCGTTCTTGATTGAACACTGTAGGGCTATCGCCAAGCGGTAAGGCAGCGGCTTTTGATGCCGCCATTCCCTGGTTCGAATCCAGGTAGCCCTGCCATAATTTACCTTCGCGTTAAGTGTTTTGTTTGACGGAAGTAAATGCTCATATGAGCAACCAGTAAAATGCGGAAGTGGCGGAATTGGTAGACGCACCAGATTTAGGTTCTGGCGCCGCAAGGTGTGAGAGTTCAAGTCTCTCCTTCCGCACCATTTACTGTTCGTCATGGTTTCATGACACAGCAGATTAGATTCACCAATCATCTGATCTGTACAATTTGTTTAGAGATACCGTCTTAAAGAGTTCACTCTTTGATGACAATATGCGGAAGTGGCGGAATTGGTAGACGCACCAGATTTAGGTTCTGGCGCCGCAAGGTGTGAGAGTTCAAGTCTCTCCTTCCGCACCATTCTCTCTAAAACCTCTTTTGAGGCAGTCTTTAAGAAAGACACTGTAGGGCTATCGCCAAGCGGTAAGGCAGCGGCTTTTGATGCCGCCATTCCCTGGTTCGAATCCAGGTAGCCCTGCCACATTTTATTATGTGGCTTGATCGATAAGATTTAAGCGGCATGATTAAATATTGCTTTGAATAAAAGCAAAATGGCTACGTAGCTCAGTTGGTTAGAGCACATCACTCATAATGATGGGGTCACAGGTTCGAATCCCGTCGTAGCCACCATTTTCACTTCGCCAAGTGAAAATGAACAGTAAAATGCGGAAGTGGCGGAATTGGTAGACGCACCAGATTTAGGTTCTGGCGCCGCAAGGTGTGAGAGTTCAAGTCTCTCCTTCCGCACCATTTACTGTTTGTCATGGTTTCATGACGCAGCAGATTAGATTTACCAATCATCTGATCTGTACAATTTGTTTAGAGATGCCGTCTTAAAGAGTTCACTCTTTGATGACAATATGCGGAAGTGGCGGAATTGGTAGACGCACCAGATTTAGGTTCTGGCGCCGAAAGGTGTGAGAGTTCAAGTCTCTCCTTCCGCACCATTCTCTCTAAAACCTCTTTTGAGGCAGTCTCTAAGAAAGACACTTGTAGGGCTATCGCCAAGCGGTAAGGCAGCGGCTTTTGATGCCGCCATTCCCTGGTTCGAATCCAGGTAGCCCTGCCACGATTTATCTTTACGTTGACTATTTAGTTTAACGGGAAGAAAATGCTCATATGAGCAAGCCGTATAAATGCGGTGGTGGCGGAATTGGTAGACGCGCTAGCTTCAGGTGCTAGTGTCCGCAAGGACGTGAGGGTTCAAGTCCCTCCCTCCGCACCATTTATACGTCAATGATGAGCAATCATAGCTAACACAATATGCAGATTGAATTTACCGATTCTTTAATCTGTGTAAATGAGCAACAGAGAAAAACTCGTTGGGTTATTCCTACGAGATAAAATGCGGAAGTGGCGGAATTGGTAGACGCACCAGATTTAGGTTCTGGCGCCGCAAGGTGTGAGAGTTCAAGTCTCTCCTTCCGCACCATTCTCTCTGTAACTTGTTTCCTCTCGCTAAGAGGCAGTCTTGAAGAAAGACACCTGTTTGTAATGAGCGCTTTGTTCTTATAAACATTGTAGGGCTATCGCCAAGCGGTAAGGCAGCGGCTTTTGATGCCGCCATTCCCTGGTTCGAATCCAGGTAGCCCTGCCACATTTTACTTAGCGTTTTATTGCTTGATGCTATTATCAAGATAGAACGAAAAGTATTGCGGAAGTGGCGGAATTGGTAGACGCACCAGATTTAGGTTCTGGCGCCGCAAGGTGTGAGAGTTCAAGTCTCTCCTTCCGCACCATATTGAGAAACCCACCTTTTGGTGGGTTTTCTTATATCTGCAGTAAAATACACTGTTGGATAATAGCAATTTTACAACCTACAAAATGATCGTATCTCTCTGGTTGTTAAGCCGAATATTATTGATAATATTCGGCTTTTTTCTTATCTGTACACTACGTTCGTACGATTTATACCAATCGGGATAAGTCAGTGTTCAGAAAATTGCGCAGGAAAAATCACCTAGGACAAGGAAGAATTTGCCGTAACTAGTGGTTCTAATTACAAAAATTCTAACGCAGTAATAGGTGATTTTAACCAGCAAGAATGATCAATTACTTATGCTGATTGGTATTACATGCCCATGGCGTACTTCAGCACTTGTTTTTTCATCGGGCCGGTATGCTCAGCCAGCTTCAGGCCAGCATTGCGTAGCAGCTTCACCGGCAATAATGAGTTACTGAATGTGGTATAGAAAAAATCCATTCCGCTTTGCATTAGCAGGTTATCCGGCCGGCGACGGCGCTCATACGCTTTGAGCACCGCAGGCTTTGCCCACTCTTTCCCGGCCTTTTCAACTTCATGCAAAAGCACATCTACATCTTTAAACCCGAGGTTAACCCCCTGACCGGCCAGTGGGTTAATGGTATGGGCCGCATCGCCAAGCAATACAACACCCGATCGGTAATAATCCTGTGCATGACGGCGGGTAAGCGGGAAACTACCGTGGTTTAGCACCTTGAACTCACCCAGCTCTTCCGGGAAATGGTTCTTAATCTGTTCATGGAGCTGCTCGTCGTTCATTGCACTAAGCTGCTTGATCCGTTTCGGACTGTCATACCATACCAATGAGCCCTGGTGGCCAGGCAAAGGGAGGAACGAACGCGGACCACGAGGGGTAAACATCTGCCAGGTAATATCTTGTTGCGGGAAAGCCGTTTCGACATTGACCAGCATACAGTGCTGGCGATAGTCCCAGGCCGTGATCCCAATACCAACCTGCTGCCGCACCTGTGAATTTGCACCATCCGCTCCCACTAGTAGCTTGGCATGTAGCTGGCGGCCATCATCAAGTTCGACTTGATACCCGCCTTCAGCTGCTGTTGCCTTTGCCATCCGGGCAGGGCAAAGCAGCGACAGGTTGGGATAATCGTCAAACTGCTGCCACAGGCCAAGCTGGATGATGCGGTTCTCTGCGATATAGCCTAAACGATCCAAGTTCATTTCATCAGCACTAAACCGGGTGCGGCATTCAGGGTGCTCCCAGGTTTCAAGGCGTTTGAACGGACAGATCCGCATCTGTAAAATGCTGTCCCAAGCGCCTAAACGCATCAGAAGAGCAACAGAATTAGGGGATATTGCGGAAACCCGCAAATCCATCGGTTGCTCCGGGTGAAATGGCTGTGGTGCCTTACCCTCGATAACGGCAACCTCCAGCCCTTGCTGCGCAAGCCCCAATGCCGTCGCGGCACCGACCATGCCACCACCCGCCACCACTACATCAAATTGTTCCATATCTGGTCTCATCTCAGTGCTATACCAAACGGTGTAAACAGATTAACTCTCTGTATCTGACATTCCGTAATAGGGTCAGACAATACCCCATGTTACCTGATTCCCCCCCGGCCATCAGCGGTAATCCTTCGGAAATTCCCTCGAACTCTGCCCCTTGGTCTATTTCTTTATTATGATAGGACGTAGAACCCAATCAAAAAGTGATGTCATCGGTGATAGCCCTAGTTAAACGCTGGTTGCTCCGGATCATGCTGCTAGCACTCGGCTTACCCGTCGTGCTGGTGATGGTATTCAAATACATCGATCCCCCCGTCTGGGGATGGAAAATACACCGCAGCCTATTTCCGCCTACTGGCTACCCAAGCCAGACAACCCACCTTTGGACTGATCTCCAAAGCATTTCACCCAATGCCCAGCTCGCCGTGATTGCTTCAGAAGATCAACTTTTTACCAGCCACCATGGCATCGACATCAACGCCGTGCTTGGCATACTCAAGCAAACCGGTGCAGACGGCCCTCGCCGGGGCGGCAGCACTATCACCCAGCAAACAGCAAAGAACTTATTTCTCTTCCCCGCCCGTTCCTTTTTTCGCAAAGGCGTTGAGCTGTACTTTACCCAGCTGATGGAGCTATTGTGGGATAAGCGGCGGATCCTAGAAGTATATCTCAACATCATTGAATTTGGCCCAGGGCTGTATGGTATTGAAGCGGCTAGCCAAAATTACTTTGCAATTCCATCTCGCAGGCTATCGGCCCAGCAAGCCGCCCAACTCGCTGCTGTATTGCCAAACCCTTATAAGATCAAGGCAAGCCCAATGAGCACCTATGTCCGCCAGCGTAGCCAGTGGATCACCCGGCAGATGCGGCAGCTCGGCAAGGGGACACTTAGCCAGCTCTAAGCTGGAAGCAACCAATTTTCAATTCCTCAAACAACAATAAATACAACAACTAGTTCTTGCCGCCAAAAACCATAATTTATTCGGGGTGGTGATGTTCTGGTCAGGCAGGGTTTAAAGCAGTACAATACGCGGCTTGCTACAGCTAACAGCTCGTTTAACGTACTGTTAGCCGAATGAAGCAATGTTGAATGCAATGAATAAACACTACGAGTGAAGAGTTAGACATGGCTAAGAAACTGCTTATTAAAACCTGGGGCTGCCAGATGAACGAATACGATTCATCAAAAATGGCCGATCTTCTTAATGCAGCCAATGGCTTCGAGTTAACGGAAGAACCAGAAGAAGCAGACGTTCTGCTGCTGAACACCTGTTCAATCCGTGAAAAGGCGCAAGAAAAAGTGTTCCACCAGCTAGGTCGCTGGAAGACACTGAAAGATAAAAAGCCGAACCTGGTGATTGGCGTTGGTGGTTGTGTAGCAACCCAAGAAGGCGATTCTATTCGTCAGCGTGCTCCTTACGTTGATGTTATCTTTGGCCCGCAGACCCTGCACCGCCTGCCTGAGATGATCAAGAGGTCGCAGTCTGATGATGCGCCGGTAATGGACATCTCTTTCCCTGAAATCGAAAAATTCGACAACCTGCCAGAGCCTCGTGCCGAAGGTGCGACTGCATTCGTTTCTATTATGGAAGGTTGTTCAAAGTACTGTACTTACTGCGTTGTTCCTTACACCCGAGGTGAAGAAGTCAGCCGTCCGCTTGATGATGTGCTGTTCGAGGTGGCTCAGCTAGCCGAGCAAGGTGTGCGTGAAGTCAACCTGCTAGGCCAAAACGTCAATGCTTACCGTGGCGCCACTCACGACGACCAGATTGCTTCGTTCGCCGAGCTGCTACGCCTGGTCGCAGCAATCGACGGTATCGACCGTATCCGCTACACCACCAGCCACCCAATCGAATTCACTGACGATATTATCGAAGTGTACAAAGATACCCCTGAGGTAGTTAGCTTCCTGCACCTGCCGGTACAAAGCGGTTCGGATCGTATCTTGTCGATGATGAAGCGTCCGCATACGGCAATTGAATACAAGTCGAAAATCCGCAAGCTGCGCAAGGCGCGCCCGGATATCACGATCAGCTCAGATTTTATCGTGGCCTTCCCTGGCGAGAGCGATCAGGACTTCCAGGACACCATGAAGCTGATCCGCGACATCGACTTTGACATGAGCTTCAGCTTTATCTTCTCGGCACGCCCGGGGACACCGGCTGCAGACTATCCTTGTGATCTACCAGAAGAAGTGAAAAAGCAACGCTTGTACGAACTGCAGCAGCAGATCAATACTCAGGCAATGCGTTATTCTCGCCAGATGCTAGATACTGAGCAGCGAATTCTGGTTGAAGGCCCATCGAAGAAAAACATCATGGAGCTTCGTGGCCGTACTGAAAACAGCCGCGTTGTAAACTTCGAAGGCTCCGCTGAGCTTATCGGCCAGTTCGTTGATGTGAAGATCACTGACGTATTCAGCAACTCACTGCGCGGTGAACTGGTTCGCACCGAAGCCGAAATGGATCTTCGTATTGCGATGTCACCGACTGAAGTAATGGAAAAAACACGTAAAGAAGATGAATTGGGTGTAGGCGTATATACTCCATAGTAAGACGCCTGTCTGAAAACCAGTAGGACGCGCCCTGAACTAATGGTCGCCCGGTATCTCGGGCGACCGCAATGAGAGGCAAATCTTGAGCAAAATTATCACTGTAGAATTCAATCTGGAACCCGCTAATAACCCGCGCCTTTCCAGCCTTTGCGGCCCTTTCGACGATAATATCAAACAACTTGAACGCCGTTTGGGTGTAGAAATTAACCATCGAGGCAACAGCTTCAGCGTTGTCGGCCAACCTCACACCGCCCAAGCTACCGCCCACATCATCAAGACCCTGTATGTCGATACGGCACCGGTTCGCAACTCCATTCCCGACATTGAGCCAGAGCAAATTCACCTGGCAATTAAAGAGTGTGGCGTACTCGAGCAAACCACAGAAAGCACCATCCCTTACGGCAAAGAAGCCACTATCAAGACCAAAAAAGGGGTGATCAAGCCGCGCACGCCAAACCAGGCCCAGTACATCACCAACATGGTTACCCATGATATTACCTTTGGTGTCGGCCCTGCCGGTACCGGTAAAACCTATCTTGCGGTGGCCGCGGCCGTTGACGCTCTTGAGCGCCAGGAAATTCGTCGTATATTGCTGACCCGCCCTGCCGTTGAGGCCGGGGAAAAGCTTGGCTTCCTACCAGGTGATCTAAGCCAGAAAGTCGACCCTTACCTGCGTCCGCTCTACGACGCCCTGTTTGAAATGCTGGGCTTCGAGCGTGTCGAGAAGCTGATTGAGCGTAACGTGATTGAAGTAGCTCCGCTGGCTTACATGCGGGGGCGAACCTTAAATGATGCATTCATCATTCTGGATGAAAGCCAGAACACCACGGTCGAGCAGATGAAAATGTTCCTGACCCGTATCGGTTTCAACTCGCGTGCCGTGATCACCGGTGATGTCACCCAGATCGACTTGCCTCGCGGTGCTCGCTCTGGCCTGCGCCACGCCATTGAAGTCCTGTCAGACGTTGACGAAATCAGCTTTAACTTCTTCCAGGCCGATGATGTGGTTCGTCACCCTGTGGTGGCGCGTATCGTTCAGGCCTATGAAGTGTGGGAAAGCGAAGACCAAAAACAACGCAAGCTCACCGAGCAGCGCCGCCGAGAAGAACAACAGGCACTACAACAACACATTGCGGCTCCCCTTGCCGAACCGGAAAAAAGTAACTAATGGCAATTTATCTCGATCTACAATATGCCACTGAAAGTCAGGAAGGCATGCCAGCCGAAGCTGACTTCCAGCAATGGCTGAATGCGGCTGTCACCCCATTCCAGGCTGACGCCGAAGTCACTGTTCGTCTTGTCGACGAAGAGGAAAGCCATGCGCTGAACCACGAGTACCGCGGTAAGGACAAGCCGACCAACGTATTGTCATTCCCGTTTGAAGCGCCCCCTGGCGTAGAGCTCGATCTGCTGGGTGATTTAATTATCTGTCGCCAAGTCGTGGAAAAAGAAGCCAAAGAACAGGATAAACCGCTGAATGCCCACTGGGCACATATGGTTGTACACGGCAGTCTCCATCTGCTAGGTTATGATCATATTGATGATGATGAAGCCGAAGAAATGGAATCTTTGGAAACGGAAATTATGGAAAACATGGGCTTTGCCGATCCGTACGCTGAAGAAAAACGGTAACATTATCGGAAAGTCGTTGTCGTAGCAGTACCTCATCGCATAATTTTGATGGGGTACTCGATAACATCCCGTGGCACAGCCACTTAACTGAGAGAGAATTTTTCTTAAAGCAATGAACGAAGATAACTCACAAAATTCTGAAGGTCCGAGTAGAAAGTCCTTCTTTGAACGTCTTGGCCAACTATTTCAAGGTGAACCACAAAACCGTGAAGAGCTGGTCGAAGTTTTCCGTGACTCGGAAGAAAACGATTTGATCGACCACGACACCCGCGACATGCTCGAAGGTGTTATGGAAATCTCAGAAATGCGTGTTCGTGACATCATGATCCCGCGTTCTCAGATGGTCACTATCGAGCGTTCTCAGAAGCTAGAAGACCTGATTGATTTAATTGTTGATGCCCAACACTCCCGCTACCCAGTGATCAGTGATGACAAAGATCATGTCGAAGGCATATTGCTAGCGAAAGATCTATTGCGTTACCTGCTGCCGAACAGCGAGCCGTTCGATATGGACAAAGTGCTGCGCCCGGCCGTTGTCGTGCCGGAAAGCAAGCGCGTTGACCGCCTGCTGAAAGAGTTCCGAGAGGAGCGCTATCACATGGCAATTGTGGTTGATGAGTTTGGTGGGGTATCAGGTGTTATCACTATCGAGGACATCCTGGAGCAAATCGTCGGTGAAATCGAAGATGAATTCGACGATGAAGAAGAACAAGATATCCGTCAGTTAAGTAAGCATACTTTTTCGGTAAAGGCACTGACAACCATTGAAGACTTTAACGACATGTTCCAGACTCGCTTCAGCGATGAGGAAGTCGACACCGTTGGCGGCCTGGTGATGACCAGTTTCGGTCACCTGCCAAACCGTGGTGAAGTCGTTGAGCTAGATGGCTACACATTCAAAGTAGCGTCAGCCGACAGCCGCCGGGTTATTCAGTTGCAAGTGACCGTGCCTCACGAAGCACATCAACCGACAACCACATCATAGAGAATGAAAAAAAATTCATTAATTACGTTGGGACAGCTAGCAATCGCTGTCCCGGCGGGTGCACTCGCCACCCTCGCGTTTGCCCCTTATAACTACTGGTATCTTGCACCGGTTTCCCTTTTCGCTTTTTTCTACTTACTCCAGCACCAGAGTATCAAACGCTCGGCCCTGATCGGCTTCCTGTGGGGGCTTGGCCTGTTTGGTAGCGGCATTAGCTGGGTGCACGTCAGCATCGATACCTTTGGTGGAATGCCAAAAATTGCCAGCCTGTTCCTGATGACTATGCTGATCAGCTACTTGGCGCTCTTCCCGGCAGCATTTGGCGCCCTGTTCAACCGCTTCAACCGTGGCCGCCCGTTCCACCAGCTGCTACTGAGTGGCCCGGTGATCTGGCTACTACTGGACTGGTTCCGCGGCTGGTTCATGACCGGCTTTCCGTGGTTATGGATGGGCTATAGCCAGATCAACAGCCCGCTGGCAGGCATTGCCCCAATTCTTGGGGTCGAAGGGATCACCCTCGCCCTGGTACTGATCAGCGGCTCCTTGGTAGCCGCATGGTGTGACCGTAACTGGAAACCGTTGCTGGTTCCGCTGCTGATCCTCGGGTTCAGCGGCTTGGCCAACAGCATCCAGTGGGTAACGCCAGCACCAGAAAACAGTGTAGAAGTAGCCCTAATTCAGGGTAATGTTCCCCAGGAGCTAAAATGGCTGCCAAGCCAGCGCTGGCCAACCCTGATGAAGTACACCGATCTTACCCGGGAAAACTGGGACGCCGATCTGATCATCTGGCCTGAAGCTGCGATCCCGGCGCTGGAAACACAGGTACCAACCTTTCTGCAAAACCTCGACAGTGCCGCCCGCAACAACGGTAGTACCGTCATCACCGGGGTACTGGATCAAAAGGAAAACGGTGAGTATTTCAATAATATCCTGACTCTGGGTATGAATGCAGACGGCCCTTACCAGTATGAAAGTGCCAACCGCTACAGCAAGCACCACCTGCTGCCGTTTGGCGAATTTGTACCATTTGGCGATTTGCTTCGCCCTATTGCGCCGATTTTCAACCTACCAATGTCTTCATTCAGCCGCGGTGATTTTATCCAGCCCAACCTCGAAGCCAGTGGTTACTCGCTTGCACCGGCCCTGTGCTATGAAATCGCCTTTAGTGAGCAGGTTCGCCAGAACGTCAATATTGATACCGAGCTACTACTGACACTCTCGAACGATGCTTGGTTCGGCACCTCTATCGGCCCATTCCAGCATATGGAAATCGCCCAGATGCGCTCGCTTGAACTGGGGAAACCCCTACTGCGGGCCACCAACAACGGCGTAACGGGAGTGGTTGATCATAATGGCCAGATCATTGAGCAAGTCCCGCAGTTTGAAACCGCGGTACTGAGAACAACTGTGGTACCGACCGAAGGGCTAACACCTTACACCACCTTGGGAAGTTGGCCGCTGTATCTCTATATCCTGTGGTCCCTGACCCTGTCGATGCTCCTCATCAAACGCCGGGCGGGGCATTTTCGCGATCACCGTCCACATGAAATTGAATAGCGTACAAAAAGCTGAATAGGAACTGAAAAGGCGAAGGTTAACTCTTCGCCTTTTTCTTTATATTGCTAATATAAAATGCAATATGAATACCGTCCTGTAACAACAAGGAAGCGCAAATGAAAACCGTCAACCGACTGTTCGCCATGTTGAGCTCACTCGCCCTGCTCTGTATCGCCTCCGGCTCTGTCGCCAAAGAAGACATTGATACCCAAGCCACCTTGAGCCACTTTCAACAAGCAACGCAAACCCAGCCCTTTTTTGATTCAGCGTATGGTTATGCTGTTTTCCCCTCGGTGGGTAAAGGTGGCTTCTGGATCGGCGGGGCTTACGGCAGCGGTACGGTCTATAAAGGCAGGGAGGTAACCGGTTCGGCTAAACTCTACCAGGTTTCCTTTGGCCTACAGTTTGGCGGCCAGTCATACAGTGAAATTATTTTTTTCCAGGATAAACGTGCCTACGAGCGCTTTATCAGTGGCAGCTTTGAACTCGATGCCCAGGCTTCCGCGGTGGCCCTGACAGAGGGTGCCCAGGCAAAAGCGGGAACCGCCGGCCTCAGTGCCAGCTCGGGGCAGCAGTTTATCGATGCCAGCTATACCAACGGTATGGCGATATTCACCTATGCCAAGGGCGGAATGATGATTGAAGCATCTCTGGCCGGACAGACGTTCAGTTACGAACCTCTGGCATCCACTATCTCCCCAGCGCCAGCCCAACAAGGTACAGAACCAGCCAGGGAACCTGTAGCTGTTGTGGTAGAAACATTGAAGTAGCCAGCATAACCTGCAGCGATATATGGTAAAAGATTCAGCGAGCCGCCCCTGCCCGCAGGATCACCAACGCATTATGGTGACAGTGGCCGTCGGGTAAACTGGGTATGCCCGCATTTCAGGCAAGGCTCAATCTTCTTCACATGGGTGATCAGCTCATGATGTCCGCATTTTTCGCATACTAGATTACCCAGACCGATGATCTCCCCTGCCTGGTAG
Organism: Photobacterium sp. HL06; assembly: GCF_059552575.1. Classification (NCBI taxonomy): domain Bacteria; kingdom Pseudomonadati; phylum Pseudomonadota; class Gammaproteobacteria; order Vibrionales; family Vibrionaceae; genus Photobacterium; species Photobacterium sp. HL06. Next base: position 758,603 of record NZ_CM183914.1, on the reverse strand, counting down.
ACTCCCTGATGGTGAAGATCATCCATCACTTCATGCCATTCTATCTGGGTCTTGTCGGTAATTTCGGCCAACCCTTCCCAGATTGTTTCTGACACCACCCGGTAGAACGGGCTTTCCGAAAACGGCTCAGGGCTTTCCTCTACGTTTTTACCGAACTCTTTGAGATCCCGTTTCAAATAGGCTGAAATCAATGCCCATTCGTCCTTGGTCATATCACTGGCAGCCTGACGGTATTTTGCAGTGGTTTCGGCCCACTGCTTAAGCTCATCAGGACTATGTTTCAGGGTTTCTGTTACCTGCTCTAATAGCGCTTCATATTCCTTTTTTTGCTTAGCCATAGGTCACCTCCCATTTCTGTGCGCAATTCGGCTTGTTGAGGCTGTTTACTCCAACAATCGAGACCAGAACTAACAATTACTCTCCGAATTGGCCTCAGCTATTGTTGACACCTCTACCTTTAGTTATTCTATGTCGATTATATTGAATGTGTTTGTACTCAACTCACAAAATCCTGGATGTCATCGATGCAAGAACAATATCGCCCACAGGACATTGAACAGAAAGTTCAAGAACACTGGGACAACAACAAGACCTTTGTTGTAAGTGAAGACCCAAATAAAGAAAAATTCTACTGTCTCTCCATGTTCCCGTACCCAAGCGGTCGACTGCACATGGGTCACGTTCGTAACTACACCATCGGTGATGTTGTTTCTCGTTACCAGCGTCTGCAAGGCAAAAATGTGATGCAGCCCATTGGTTGGGATGCATTTGGCCTACCAGCAGAAAATGCGGCAGTAAAGAATAACACCGCACCAGCGCCATGGACTTATGAAAACATTGAGTACATGAAGAACCAACTTAAATCACTAGGCTTGGGTTACGACTGGAGCCGTGAGTTCGCAACCTGTACGCCTGAGTACTACCGTTGGGAACAAGAGTTTTTCACCAAGCTGTACAGCAAGGGCTTGGTTTACAAAAAAACCTCTTCTGTGAACTGGTGTCCAAACGACCAAACGGTACTGGCTAACGAGCAAGTAGAAGACGGTTGCTGCTGGCGTTGTGATACCCCAGTAGAACAAAAAGAAATTCCACAGTGGTTCATTAAAATCACTGAATACGCACAAGAGCTACTTGACGATCTAGACAACCTAGATGGTTGGCCTGAAATGGTGAAAACCATGCAGCGCAACTGGATTGGTCGCTCTGAAGGTGTTGAATTGTCTTTCAATGTTGAAGGTCAAGATTCACCACTAGACGTATACACTACACGTCCTGATACCCTAATGGGTGTAACGTATGTGGGTATCGCAGCAGGTCACCCTCTGGCTGAGCTTGCAGCGAAATCAAACCCTGAACTTGCGGCATTCGTTGATGAATGCAGAAACACCAAAGTTGCAGAAGCTGAGCTTGCAACGATGGAGAAAAAAGGCATGGCAACAGGCCTTTACGCAATTCACCCGCTAAACGGTCGTCGCGTTCCTGTATTCGTCGCTAACTTCGTACTGATGAATTACGGTACAGGTGCTGTAATGGCAGTACCAGCGCACGATCAACGTGACTACGAATTCGCAACCAAATACGGCCTAGATATCATTCCGGTTATCAAACCAGAAGACGGTAGCGAGCTAGACGTATCTGAAGCGGCTTACACCGAAAAAGGCGTTCTGTTCGATTCTGGCGAATTTGACGGCCTGGACTTCCAAGCAGCTTTCGATGCCATTGCAGCGAAACTAGAAGCTGAAGATAAGGGTAAGAAAACAGTTAACTTCCGTCTACGTGACTGGGGTGTTTCTCGTCAGCGTTACTGGGGTGCGCCAATCCCGATGGTAACCACTGAAGACGGTGAAGTTCATCCGGTACCTGCAGACCAGCTTCCAGTCGTTCTTCCTGAAGACGTGGTAATGGACGGTGTGACTAGCCCAATCAAAGCTGACAAAGCATGGGCAGAAACAGCGATCAATGGTCAGCCAGCACTGCGCGAAACAGATACCTTCGATACCTTCATGGAATCATCTTGGTACTACGCACGCTACTGTTCGCCACAAGCTGACGATATTCTGGATCCAGAAAAAGCCAACTACTGGCTACCAGTAGACCAGTACATTGGTGGTATCGAACACGCTTGTATGCACCTTCTGTACTCGCGCTTCTTCCACAAACTGCTCCGTGACGCAGGCTACGTAAAGTCTGACGAGCCGTTCAAGCAGCTTCTTTGTCAAGGTATGGTGCTAGCTGACGCTTTCTACTACACCAACGACAAAGGCGCCAAAGTTTGGGTTTCACCGAACGATGTCACTATCGAGCGCGACGAGAAAGGCCGTATCGTTAAAGCAACAGATAACGAGGGCAATGACGTTGTTCACACCGGCATGACGAAAATGTCCAAGTCGAAGAACAACGGTATCGATCCGCAAGAGATGATTGATAAGTTCGGTGCGGATACGGTTCGTCTATTCATGATGTTTGCATCACCTGCAGATATGACGCTTGAATGGCAGGAGTCTGGTGTTGAAGGGGCTAACCGCTTCCTAAAACGTGTTTGGAAACTGGTTAACGAGCATGCAACGAAAGGCACAGCAGAAGCTGTTGACGTTGCAGCGCTGTCTTCAGATCAGAAAGCTCTTCGCCGTGATGTTCACAAGACCATTGCTAAAGTGAGCGATGATATTGGCCGTCGTCAGACGTTCAATACAGCGATTGCTGCAATCATGGAGTTGATGAACAAACTAGCGAAAGCCTCTCAAGAATCAGCACAAGACCGTGCACTGCTTGATGAAGCACTAAAAGCTATCGTTCGTATGCTGTACCCAATGACACCACACATCAGTTTCGAAATGTGGGAAGCATTAGGTGAAAGCAATATCGACCAAGCAATTTGGCCTGAAGCCGATGCAAAAGCATTAGTTGAAGACGAAAAACTGATCATCGTACAGGTAAACGGCAAGCTACGTGCCAAGCTGACAGTTGCTGCTGACTCGACCAAAGAACAGGTCGAAGATATAGCACTAAACGATGAGAACGTAACCAAGTTCACTGACGATAAGACCATTCGTAAAGTGATCTACGTTCCTGGTAAATTGCTGAATATTGTCGCGAACTAAAAAGGTTGCGAACTAAAGCAGTTTATTAGTGCCAAACCAGTGGCCCCTGCAAGTTGGGGGCCCTGGATGGTCCCCAACCGGTCCACCCACTCTCTTTGCCGGTTTAACAATGTTAACCGGTCAGTTTCCACTTAATTTTTCATGGAGCAGACTCGGTGAAAGCTTTCTTTTCCTTAAAAAGCACAATCCGAACCCTCTTTGTTGCAGTCATGGCCCTGGCCACTGCTTCTTGTGGTTTCCACCTCCGCGGTAACTACATGTTACCCGATGACATTGCCAAACTATCCCTGACCAGCTTTGACCAATACGGCCAGCTGACCCGACAGGTAAAATCCCAGTTCAAGCTGCACGGAATTGAATCCGTACCGCCATCAGCCAAGGTGCCAAACTTACACCTGATCAGTGAGTCAACCGGCGAGCGTACCCTGTCGCTGTACCAAAATAGCCGTGCCGCCGAATACGAACTGACTTACGTTGTTAGCTATAACATTGTCGTCCCCGAAAAAGGCAGCCAGACCTACAGCACTAGGGTCAACCGTACTTTCCTCGACAACCCGCTAACTGCACTGGCCAAGTCAGTCGAGCGCGATATGATTGAAGATGAAATGCGCCAGCAGGCCTCGCGCCAGATCATGCGCCAGCTAGCCCGCCTGACCGCCGTTTTCAATAAAATGGAAGAAGAAGAGCTGGAGGCCATGTTCGAAGAAAATGCGAACATGCCGTCTGACACGACAGTGACGACTGAAGCCGTAGAAGACACGCAAGCGGGCAATGCCCTGTTTGCCGACGAGACAACACCGAGCAACACTGCAGAATGAGAATCTACCCGGAACAACTGACGCAGCAGCTCACCAAAGGGCTGCGTCAAACCTACCTCCTATTTGGTAATGAACCGCTGCTCAAACAAGAATGCAGCACTCAAATCCAGCAAGCCGCCCAGCAAGCCGGGTTTGACGAACGCCACGCTTTTACCATTGATGCCCAACTAGACTGGAACCAGGTACTTGACTGCACCCAGGCCATGAGCCTGTTCTCCTCTCGCCAGATCATCGAGCTGGAAGTGCCTGAGTCCGGCCTCAATGCAAACCAGGCCAAATCCCTGCAAGAAGTAATTGCCACCCTGCACAGTGATATTTTGTTACTGATGCATGGCCCGCGCCTAAACAAGAAACAAGAAAGTGCCAAATGGTTCAAGGCCGTTGCCGAACTTGGCCTGTATGTGCCGTGCAATACTCCCGATGCCCGTCATCTACCGCGTTTCATCCAAGGCCGATGTCAGCAGCTAGGGCTCCAGCCCGACCATGAGTCAGTTCTGATGCTGGCTCAGTGGCATGAGGGTAATTTGCTGGCGCTGGCACAAAGCCTGCAAAAACTCACCTTGCTCTACCCTGACGGCATACTGACGGTAGTCCGCCTCGAAGAAGCACTGAGCCGTCATAACCACTACACCCCATTTCAGCTTGTCGATGCCGTGCTGGCCGGCCAGAGCAAGCGCAGCCAGCGGGTTCTCCGCCAGCTAGAAGGCGAAGGGATCGAAGCGGTAATTCTGCTACGTACCCTGCAGCGAGAGCTGACCCAACTGTATAAGATGCAGGAAATGGGTAGCAAGGGCACCCCGCTGAACATTATTTTCGAGCAATTCCGAGTATGGCAGAGCCGCCGCGAAGTCTATATCGGCGCACTGCACCGCCTGCCGCTCAAGACTCTGGTCAAGCTGCTGCAGCAGCTGGCCATACTCGAGGTCCAGGTCAAAACGAACTTTGATTACCAGCCCTGGCCAGCTCTTTCTGCCCTGTGTGCAGAAATATGTGGCGTACAGACACACACCATGGCGCAGCAATTTTAATCGTAATACCAAGCTGAACAGCCCCCAGCTGAAAGGCTGTTCATTATTTAGCTTGGTATTAATGTAAAGTTACTGCCAACTTGTATCGAACAGGGTTGTGCATGGTATACTGCGCCGCTAAATTGTGACTCAGATCGGTCTGAGGCCAACAAAATTACACCAATCACTCAAATGAGGGGATTCCTTTGCAGGTTCAAGAACTACACGATTTTATTGTTGATAAAGTTGACGATATTAAAGCCCAGGACATTGTGACACTAGACGTACGCGGAAAGTCGAGCATCACAGAGTTCATGGTAGTGTGTACAGGTACATCTAATCGCCATGTAGCCTCGATTGCGGATCACGTAAATAAAGAGTCAAAGCTGATCGATTTTCCTCCATTTGGTATCAGCGGTGAAGACGATGGCGAGTGGGTTATTGTTGATATGGGTAGTGTAATGCTGCATATCATGCAGGAAGATGCACGCAACCTGTACCAACTGGAGAAGCTTTGGGGCTAATTAACGATGAAGCTTCAACTGATTGCTGTGGGCAACAAGATGCCCAAATGGGTCGAGGAAGGCTATAAAGAATATAGCCGCCGCTTCCCAAAGGACATGCCGCTGGAACTGATTGAGATCCCGGCAGGCAAACGGGGCAAAAATGCCGATATTGCACGCATTCTGCAAAAAGAAGGCGAGGCGATGCTGGCAGCCGTAGCTAAAGGTAACCGGATTGTGACCCTGGATATTCCGGGCAAGCGTTGGGATACCGAGCAGCTGGCCGGACAGCTGGAGAGCTGGAAGCTGGACGGGCGTGATGTGTCGATCCTGATCGGCGGGCCGGAAGGTCTGGCACCCGCATGCAAAGCCGCAGCAGATCAAAGCTGGTCGTTATCTCCCCTGACACTTCCCCACCCTCTGGTCCGGGTGGTGATGGCTGAGAGCCTTTACCGGGCGTGGAGTATTACCGCTAACCACCCCTACCACAGAGAATAATTGCCAATGAGACAAAAGCGAACCCAGATCCGCGACCATCGGGCTGAGTCGGCGCTCTTTTTCCGCCGGGCTCTTGTCTCATTTGTCGGCATCCTTGTGCTAGTCGGTCTGCTGCTCACGAACCTGTACCACATTCAGGTCAGCCAGCATGAAGACTACCAGACCCGCTCCAACGATAACCGGATAAAAATTGTCCCGGTTGCACCTAACCGCGGCCTGATCTACGACCGCAACGGTATCCTTCTGGCCGAAAACCGTCCGGTCTATTCACTGGAGATCACGACGGAAAAAGTGGCCAATCTGGAAGATACCTTTGCTCGACTGAAAGGACTGATGGGGATCACCGATGAAAATATCGTCCGGTTCCGCAAAGAACGCCGACGTACCCGCCGATTCAAGTCTGTTCCTATTCTTAACCAGCTGTCTGAACAGCAGGTTGCACTATTTTCGGTTAACCAGCATAACTTTCCGGGCGTAGAGGTCAAAGCCTACCTCAAGCGCCACTACCCTTACGGTGAAGCACTGACACATGTCCTAGGCTACGTGGCCAAAATCAATGACCGCGACCTCCAGCGCCTTGAACGCGAAGAAAAGCTCAATAACTATAAAGCTACCCGGGATATCGGCAAGCTGGGTATCGAGAGGTACTACCAAGACTTGCTACACGGTACGTCCGGCTACCAGGAAGTCGAAGTAAACAGCCGCGGACGAGTCATCCGTACCCTGAAGTATGTCCCTCCCGTGCCGGGCAAAGATATTCGCCTTAACCTCGATATCGAGCTGCAGTTGTATGTGAAAGAGTTGCTGACCGAACGCAACCTGGATCCGGACACCGGCGAGGAAATCATCAAACACAAACGTGGTTCGGTCGTGGTACTCGACCCGCGTGACTCTTCGGTACTGGCTATGGTATCGAGCCCAAGCTACGATCCGAACCTATTTGTCCACGGTATTTCAGGTAAGAAGTACCGCGAACTCCTAAACGACAAAAACCGCCCGCTGGTTAACCGTGTAACGCTGGGGATTTACCCCCCGGCCTCCACCGTGAAGCCAATGATGGCCGTTGCGGCATTGAGCGAAGGCGTGATCACAACACGTACTATCCGTAACGATCCTGGCTACTGGAAGATCCCGAACTCCAATAGCCGCCCGTTCCGTGACTGGCTACGCTGGGGACATGGCAAGGTGAATATCCACAAAGCCATCGAGGAGTCCGTCGACACCTTCTTCTACCAAGTCGCCTACGATCTGGGTATCGACCGTATCTCTGACTGGATGAGCCGTTTTGGCTACGGTGACTATACCGGTATCGATATCCATGAAGAGAGCAAGGCCAACATGCCAACCCGTGAATGGAAACAGGCACGATTTCGTCAGCCTTGGTATCAGGGTGATACCATTCCGGTTGGGATTGGTCAGGGATACTGGACAGCCACCCCGTTGCAGATCGCCAAGGCGACAACAGTACTGGTCAATAACGGGGTTGTTCGTGCACCACACCTGCTCAAGGACATCATTGATAACGACAGTACTGTTCCGGCCAGGTTTGACGAGTACCCGCCAATCACCAATGTCGACCAGAAATACTGGGATATCGCCAAAAACGGCATGTACCGAGTACTGTTCGGTACCCGTGGCACAGCACGGCGTGCCTTCTATGGCGCCGAATATAAAGCCGGGGGGAAATCAGGCTCGGCACAGGTCTTCGGCCTTGCCGAAGATCAGGAATATAACGCTGAAGAGCTAGAGGAACACCTACGCGACCACGCTTTGTTTACCGCCTTTGCGCCGTATGAAAAACCCCAAGTAGTGGTCTCTATGGTACTGGAAAATGCCGGCGGTGGTTCTTCTAACGGTGGCCCCGTGGCACGGAAAATCTTTGACCATGTGCTGCTCAAACCCAAGCAGCCAGACCAATCCCAAACTGTGGCTGATGCCAAGTTAGCCGAGGTAAGCCGATGAGTGTCATGGCCGCGACAGGAAAGAAAAGAACCCTCAGTGATCGCCTGCATCTCGATATGCCGCTACTGCTAGGTATATTAGCCCTGATGGCATTTGCCCTGATGGTGATGTACAGCGCCAGCGGCCAAAGCCTGCCCATGATGGAGCGCCAGGCCGTACGCATGTGCCTGTCGCTGGGCGTGATGTTTATTCTGGCCCAAATTGCCCCGCGCCACTACGAGGCCTGGGCACCCTATTTGTTCGGGGTCGGGCTGTTGCTGCTGCTCGGAGTCCTGTTCTTCGGCGAAGCGTCAAAAGGGGCACAGCGCTGGCTGAATTTCGGCTTTGTCCGTTTCCAGCCCTCTGAGTTGATCAAACTGGCGGTACCTCTAATGGTTGCCCGCTTTATCGGCAACCAGCCACTGCCCCCGAGCTTTCGCAACATTGTGATTGCACTGGTAATGATCTTTGTCCCGACAATTCTGATCGCTAAACAGCCAGATCTGGGAACCTCAATCCTGATTGCAGCTTCCGGTGTGTTCGTTTTGTTTCTATCCGGGATCAGCTGGCGGATCATCGGTGCGGCAGGTGTTTTGCTCGGAGGCTTTATCCCTATTTTGTGGCTGTTCCTGATGCGTGACTACCAGCGCACCCGGGTACTGACCCTGTTCAATCCGGAATCTGATCCTCTGGGGGCAGGCTACCATATTATCCAGTCAAAAATTGCCATCGGCTCTGGCGGCATGATGGGTAAAGGATGGATGCAGGGCACCCAGTCACAGCTTGAGTTTCTACCTGAGCGCCATACCGACTTTATCTTCGCCGTGATCGCCGAGGAATGGGGGCTGATCGGAGTGATCTGCCTACTTACGATTTACCTGTTCATTATCGGCCGAGGGCTAATGCTCGCTAGCCGGGCCCAGACCGCGTTCGGACGTATGATGGCTGGCAGTATCGTGCTGAGCTTTTTCGTTTATATCTTTGTTAACATCGGCATGGTAAGTGGCCTGTTGCCGGTGGTAGGGGTTCCACTGCCTCTGGTCAGCTACGGCGGTACTTCCATGGTGACCTTAATGGCGGGCTTCGGGATCCTGATGTCTATTCACACCCATAGAAAAATGTTGTCTAAGGCGACCTAAATGCGCGCATACCCTATTTTACTTTTATTATTACTGGCGGGCTGTAGCTCGGCACCGAACAATGAGCGCTACAATATTGCCGATGATGTCGCCCCTGAATCGTCGCCGACCCTGGATCATATTGAAGACGCCCAGCCTCGCTATGAATCCAAAAGTTTAGCCGGCAACAAAAATTACACACTGCGTGGCCAGGACTATAAAATTGTTGATGCTAATGCGGCATTCAGCGAAGAAGGCTATGCCTCCTGGTACGGACAAAAGTTCCACGGTCATAAAACCTCTAACGGTGAGATTTATGACATGTACTCGATGACAGCAGCACACAAAACCCTACCACTGCCAAGCTATGTCAAAGTCACCAATACGAACAATGGCAAAACAGCCATTGTTCGGGTCAACGACCGCGGGCCATTCCATGAAGGCCGGATCATTGATCTAAGCATGGCGGCAGCAGCGAAGCTGGATGTCGTCAAGCACGGTACCGCCCCGGTAAAAATCGAGCTGATCCAAGTTCCCAAGCCAGCATCCTTCGACGAGTGGCAAAGTGCCAATCCGCACTACTATTTCGTTCAGCTGGCCGCTGTGACCAATGAGGCCAAAGCCAAACAGATTGCGAAGCAACTGGAGCAAGACTTTGCCACGCAAGTCGATCTGAAAAAAGCCGAATCGGCAGAAGTGTATCGCCTGCGCCTTGGTCCTTACCTGGATCGTGATGAGGCAATTTCCCTGCGGGACAAGGCCAAAACCAACCGCTACCCGGAAGCTTTTATCATCACCTCGCAGCGCGAACTGGAACAAAAGTAACAATCTTGACTCTATCTATAACGGGCTTACACATATTTATGTCAAAGAATATCAAGAATCCCAAACATGCCGCCTTCATCGGCGGCAAAACTGGTTCTAAGTTTTCAATCTGATATAGTGTGTAAAGTTTTTTGCAATCGACAAATTAAGTTACAACTATCATGAAGAAATCTGCTGCACTTATTCGTTCTGTAGCTGTATCAGCGACTATGCTAGCTTCAGCTTCTGTCGCAGCTGCACCAGCTGTAGTACCTGAAGCCCCTCAGATTGCTGCTAAGGGCTATGTCCTAATGGACTACCACTCCGGTAAAATTCTTGCCGGAAACAAAGAATATGACCAGATCCCGCCAGCCAGCCTGACAAAAATGATGACTAGCTATGTCATTGGCCAGGAAATCAATCGAGGCAACATCTCGATGGATGACACCGTGGTGATCAGTAAAAATGCATGGGCCAAGAACTTCCCAGGCTCATCAAAAATGTTCATTGAAGTGGGTAGCGAAGTAAAAGTTGCCGACCTCAACCGTGGTATCGTTATCCAGTCAGGTAATGATGCCTGTGTGGCAATGGCCGAACACGTTGCCGGTTCGGAAGAGTCTTTTGTCGATTTAATGAATGCCTGGGCCAAAACGCTGGGTATGGACTCCACCAACTTTGCCAATGTTCACGGCCTGGATAACCCGAAACTGCTGACAACGCCTTACGATATGGCGCTACTGGCACAGGGCCTGATCCGTGACGTTCCGGACGAGTTTGCGATTTATAAAGAAAAATCGTTCACTTACAACGGTATCACCCAATACAACCGCAACAGCCTGCTGTGGGATAAAAGCCTGAATGTTGACGGCCTGAAAACAGGTCATACCAACAATGCCGGTTATAGCCTGGTCAGCACGGCAACCGAAGGCAAAATGCGCCTAATTTCGGTGGTAATGGGCACCAAGAGCCCGAATGCCCGTAAAGCAGAAAGCAAGAAAATGCTTAACTACGGCTTCCGCTTCTTTGAAACCGTGTCACCACACAAAGCTAACGAAACATTCGTGACCGAAAAAGTCTGGATGGGTGATGCTGATGAAGTATCACTGGGTGTCAGCGAAGATACCTTCGTCACGCTACCTCGTGGCCAAACCAAAGATTTGAAAGCCAGCTTTGTCCTGGAAAAAGAGCTAAAAGCCCCGATCGCCAAAGGCGATGTAGTGGGTAAGCTTTACTACCGCGTTGGTGAAGAAGACATTGCCGAGTACCCTCTTCTGGCATTGAATGATGTTAACGAAGGTGGTCTGTTCAGTCGCTTAATTGATTATATTATGTTGCTGTTTAAAGGCTGGTTGAGCTAATCCAGCTTACTGAAAACCAATAAAAAGAGGCAACCTATGTTGCCTCTTTTTGTATCTGCCCCCTATCACCACCACAGTCAGATGCTTGTTTTATAGCGAATGAGCCATTAATATGCTCTGCTAAAACACAGTAATACCGAATGCAAAACCCTGGAGTTCAGCATGCAGCAGCAAGAACAGCCAAAACTAAAAGACCTACTAGAGTTTCCTTGTAAATTTGCCTACAAGGTGATGGGTTACAATAAGCCTGAACTACCGGATCTGGTTGTTGAAGTTATTCAGCGCCATGCCCCAGGCGATTATACCCCGACGGTAAAACCAAGCGGCAAAGGCACTTACAGCGCTGTTTCTGTCTCGATCACAGCAACATCGATCGAGCAGGTCGAAACGCTTTATAAAGAGCTGGGCGAGATTGATATTGTTCGTGTGGTTCTTTAATACCACCAGAAAGTCCCTACAACTTGGTGGCTGAATAATCATCTGCCAAGTTTTATAATGCACCCATATGTGGTGTCTTTACCCAGATTTAACCTGGCGACAATATGGGTGTTAAATTGCAAAAGAATATTATCATTCGGAACCTTGGCCGCCGAGACTACGAAGCAACTTGGCAGGCCATGCACGAATTCACAGATCAACGCGGTTCAGAAACCACGGACGAAGTCTGGCTGGTTGAACACAATCCAGTATTCACCCAGGGCCAGGCAGGTAAAGCCGAGCACTTGCTCAACACAGGCGATATTCCAGTGGTACAAAGCGACCGTGGCGGCCAGGTAACCTATCATGGTCCGGGCCAACAAGTCGCTTATATTCTGATTGATCTGCGACGTATTAAACTTGGTGTGCGCGAACTGGTCACTCACATTGAGAATACGGTAATAAACACTCTGTCCCATTTTGGGGTTGAGTCCAATGCCCGCCCGGATGCACCAGGTGTGTATGTCAACGATAAGAAGATATGCTCACTCGGTTTACGCATCAGGCGTGGTTGCTCTTTTCATGGTCTGGCACTCAATATTAACATGGACCTGGCGCCATTTTTACGCATTAACCCATGCGGCTATCAGGGGATGGAAATGACCCAGTTAGCATCTATGAATGGCCCATCTGAACTGGCAGAAGTTCAGCCTGTACTTATAGAAGAGCTAGTCAAACTGCTCGATTATCAGAGCGTTGAGTGGAAAACGGAAAGCAATTCATATGAGCAAACCAATTAAAATCGAACAAGGTGTCAAATACCGTGATGCCGACAAAATGGCGCTGATCCCTGTCCGTAGCGTGACAGAAGAGAAAGCACCAAAAGAAATGCTGCGTAAGCCAGAATGGATGAAAATCAAACTTCCGTCTGACAGCCAGCGTATTCAGGACATCAAGTCAGCGATGCGTAAGAACAACCTTCACTCTGTATGTGAAGAGGCCTCTTGTCCAAACCTGGCAGAATGTTTTAACCACGGTACTGCAACCTTCATGATTCTGGGTGCTATCTGTACCCGTCGTTGCCCATTCTGCGACGTTGCCCACGGCCGTCCGCTGCCGCCAAATGCAGAAGAGCCGACCCAGCTGGCACAAACTATCGCTGATATGAAGCTGCGCTATGTGGTTGTCACCTCGGTTGACCGTGACGATCTACGTGACGGTGGTGCCCAGCACTTTGCTGACTGTACCCGTGAAATCCGCGCCAAGAGCCCGGAAATCAAGATTGAAACCCTGGTGCCAGACTTCCGAGGCCGTATGGATCGTGCGCTGGATATCCTGCGCGATAGCCCGCCAGATGTATTCAACCATAACCTTGAAACGGCTCCTCGCCTGTACCGTAAGGCTCGCCCGGGTGCCAACTACCAGTGGTCGCTCGACCTGCTGAAGAAATTCAAGGAAATCCACCCTGAGGTACCGACGAAATCTGGCCTGATGATGGGCCTGGGTGAAACCAAAGAAGAAATCGTCGAAGTACTGAAAGATCTACGTGCCCATGGTGTCACCATGCTAACTCTGGGCCAGTACCTGGCACCAAGCCGCCATCACCTGCCGGTTGAGCGTTATGTGCCGCCGTCTGAGTTTGATGAGCTGAAAGAGATCGCATTGGAGCTGGGCTTTACCCACGCTGCCTGTGGCCCGTTCGTCCGCTCTTCTTACCATGCCGATATGCAGGCACAAGGTGAAGAAGTGAAATAAGCTATTCGCTAACGCGAGAAACAAGAAAACATCCTTGAATTCTCGTTTTTGCAAAGCTGAAATAGAAAAAACCGCTACGGCTTGGCCGGAGCGGTTTTTTTATCACTGCACTAATACCAAACGGTTACCGAACGGCATTAGCTCGAATTAGCTATTGTTGGCTCGCTCAATGGCCGCGGCAAATACCGGTGCCAGGCTCTTCAGCGCTTCCTCGGTAACAGGCTTACCATCGGTATCTGTGACATTCACGGAAGTTCGGTTACCCAAATCACCCAGCTGTAGGTTGTAGGTACGATCATCAAGCTGGATAGGTTTGGTGCCTAGCTCAGTCCAGAATGCATCATCCGGCGAGCGGAACTTCACTTCCACAATCCCCTGGGAGCGGTTGCGTCCTTCAACAGAGAAACCAAGCTGCCCAAGTACATCCGGTAGGCGTTCCCAGAACACATTATACGGCGCACGGGCAATAATTACCGGCAGGCCACTGCGATCCTGGCCCATCGAAATCGGGATCTGCTTAACCAGCTCCTGTGCTCGCAATCTCGCTTGCTCACGCTCTTGCTGATCATATCGCGCAGTGATCAGGTTGGTCATCAGAATGCTGTAGCGCTCTTTATTAATCGCTGAAACAGGCTTTTCGACAGCACCTTCACGCCAGTCAATCAGAGTTATCTGATAGCTATTGCGACTTGAGTCAGAGGACTTTTCAATTCGGTAACGACTACCTATCGCATTTTCCTCGTCATCATTTATCCAGTTAACCCAGTCGGTTTCCATCACATTAGCAGACTGATTTCGCAGCTGAATATTTTGCTCGGCGATCAAACGTTGCGTCAGTGTCCATACCTTCGTCAGCTCTTCAGGCTTTGCGAGAAGCAATGTCACGCCATCCGCGTCTTTGACGGTACGAGCACCAGGGATCAACGCCAGCACTTGCTGAGGTGGGCGGATATCAACAGCAGAACCTAGCTCTCCCGGAAAGGCTTGGCCCGGAATCGCATAATCACTCACCTGGGATGCCTGTGCCCCGCTTGGCAAGCTCCACGATTCCAATGGCTTTGTCTCAAGATAGGTAAAATCTTGATTTGCCTGACGGCGGCGTTCCGCCCCACCAGAACAACCCGCCAATGTGGCAACCATTACAGCAGTTACCACCAGCCTGTATTTATAATTCATTAAGCTTCTGCGCTCCTACGCTCTAGCAAATTACAGCAGCACATTGGCTTCCTTAAGCGCCTCAGTCACAACAGGCTGTGCTGATTCACTCAGCTCAGTCAATGGCAAACGCAACTGTCCGTACTTAATCAAACCAAGTTGATGGGCTGCCCATTTAACTGGAATTGGGTTAGATTCAACAAACAGCTTTTTATGCAATGGCATCAAGCGCTCGTTAATCTCTCTGGCAGCATCAAACTGACCAGAAAGTGCCAGCTTGAACATGGTTGCCATTTCTGAGGCCGCCACATTCGCCGTGACCGAAATCACCCCATGACCACCTGCGGCAACAAAATCTAATCCGCTGGCATCATCGCCGCTTAGTTGGATGAAGTCTTCGCCACAAAGTTCCCGAGTTTTTTGTACTCGTGATAAATCAGCGGTCGCATCTTTAATACCAACAATATTGTCCAGCTTCGCTAGACGAGCCACCGTTTCCGGTAACAAATCAACCGCGGTACGTCCTGGTACATTATAAAGGATTTGAGGCAAATCAGTCGCTTCGGCAATCGCTTTATAATGTTGGTATAAGCCTTCCTGGGTCGGCTTATTATAATAAGGTGTAACAGACAGGCAGCCAGCAACGCCAGTGCCCGAAAATAGTTTACTGAAGGTGATGGCTTCATGGGTTGCATTTGCGCCGGTTCCGGCAATGACCGGAATGCGGCCATTTGCAAATTCTAAGGTTTTCAGAACCACCTTCACATGCTCATCAACCGTTAACGTTGCTGACTCACCCGTGGTTCCGACTGCCACAATTGCATCTGTCCCTGCTGCAATGTGGTATTCCACTAATGAAGCCAGGCTTGAGTAATCAATTTCGCCGGCTTCATCTAATGGTGTAACTAGCGCTACCATGCTTCCTGAAAACATGTCCATCTCCCCTTAATAATGAATACCAAGCAGCATCATTATCTTCGCTGATAAGGATGCTGCTTGGTATATCCATGGTACTTTTCAGTTACAGTAAACTCAAGACAGGAGTATGTAAATCAGTGAAGTAAAACCCATCAACCAGAAAGATCTAATATGTGCTACTTTCCCCCAATTCCCAGAATATACTCCTAGTAAATATCGTAAGCGCTATTTTGATGCTAATGCCCGCGGCCTATACATAGCTTGATTTACAATGACTGTGCTACCATGCATATGATAATCAAAATACGATGTGTGAAAATATGGAACATTACCTAGTAATCACGGCCGTCGGTACGGATCGCCCGGGCATCTCAGATGAAATCACCGGACTGATCAGCCATTGCGGCTGCAATATCGTAGACAGCCGGCTCGCCCTCTTTGGCAGTGAGTTTACCCTCATCATGCTACTTTCTGGCAATGGCAATGCCATTTCCCGGGTGGAATCAACATTACCCCTCAAGGCACAGGAACATGATCTGCTGACGGTAATGAAACGCACCTCCAAACATGAGTACCGCTTCTTTCCCTATACCGCTGACTTCCATATCGAAGCAGAGGACACGCCAGGGCTCATTGAACAGTTCACCCATTTTTTTGCCACCCGGAAAATCGATATCGCTTCATTAAGTGCCCACACCCATGAAGCCGACGAACAAGACAGCCCAAACCGTTTTCAGCTGCAGATCAGCACCAATTTGCCTGAAGGCTGTAACTTAATGACTTTACAAGAAGAATATGAAGCACTCTGCCAAGACTTACTGGTCTCTGGCAACGTGACATTCATCGGCCATAATCAATAAGGAAAATCACTATGAAGACTTTGACCGCCGGTACGCCTGCGCCAGCCTTCACTCTGCTCAACCAAGATAATCAGCCTGTCAGCCTCGCTGATTTTAAAGGAAAAAAAGTGCTTGCTTACTTTTATCCGAAAGCCATGACCCCGGGCTGTACCGTACAAGCATGTGGTTTGCGTGATAGCAAGGCAGAGCTGGACGCGCTGAATGTTGAAGTTCTGGGTATCAGCATTGATGCGGTAAAACGCTTGCCTAAATTTATCGAACGCGACAGCTTAAACTTCACCTTGCTGTCTGACGAGGATCATGCTGTCGCTGATCAGTTTGGCGTATGGGGGGAGAAAAAATTCATGGGCAAAGTCTATGACGGCTTGCACCGTATCAGCTTCCTGATCAATGAAGAAGGTGTGATTGAGCATGTCTTCAATAAGTTCAAGACCAAAACTCACCACGAAGTCGTATTGAATTACCTTAACGACGGTGAGTAAAACTCACCGTCGCTAGCTAGCTCTGATTACTTTCTAGAGCGATATAAAAAAGGCCGCGGTTGCGGCCTTTTTTAATTCAAGCTCTGGCATTGCGATGTTACTCGCTTTCCTTCAGCGTCTCATCATGGGCTTCATTTGATGGCAGCGCGTTCCAAACCGCTTTCACCAGCGTTGCCAGCGGAATAGCAAAAAATACCCCCCAGAATCCCCACAAGCCACCAAAGACCAGCACAGCGACAATAATCGCAACCGGGTGAAGGTTTACCGCTTCAGAGAACAAAATAGGCACCAGCACATTACCATCCAGAGCCTGGATGATGCCGTATGCCACCAGCAGCCACCAGAAGTCCGGGCTGATCCCCCACTGGAATAAGCCAACCATAGCAACCGGCAGGGTAACGGCCGCAGCCCCGATATACGGGATCAGTACCGAAAAGCCAACCAACACACCCAATAGAACAGCGTAGCGCAGATCCATCACCGCAAAGGTGATGTAGCTGACAATACCTACGATAAAGATCTCGGTAACCTTGCCGCGAATATAATTTGAGATTTGTTGGTTCATCTCGACACCAACTTTGCTGGCCAGGCGGCGGTTCTTAGGTAGTAGACCACTCAGCGTTCTCAGCATTTCTTCTTTGTCTTTAAGCAAGAAAAACACCAGCAAAGGAACCAATATGAGGTAAACAGCCAGTGTCGCCAGGCTCACCAGCGATGCCAGCGAACCTTTGACCATGGTTTCACCCATTCCCAGCACTTTTTCCCGCAAGGTGGTCATGAAGGTACCCACCTGGTGTGGCTGGACTATGTCAGGATATCGCTCCGGCAGGCTAGAGACATACTCCTGCAGCCCATTGAACATATTCGGGACATCGGCTATCAGATTGCCGACCTGGTGCCAGATCGTCGGCACCAGGCCAAACACAGCCATCACCATCAGGCCAACAAAAACAAGCAAGACCAGCATTACCGATATCGACCTCGGCAGCCCCAGCCGGGTCAGTCGCATAACCGGCCATTCCAGCAGGTATGCCAGTACAATCGCCACCAGCAAAGGCGCAATCAAGTTACCGAAGAAATAAATGGTCAGGAAGCCAACCAACAGGATGGTAACGAGGCTTACTGCATGGGGATCTGAAAATCTTCGCTTATACCAGCGATTGAGCATGTCCAGCATAAAATCTTTACTGCCTTTTGGTCACGATAATTACGAGCTCTTGCTGACAGGCAGCCTGCTCTTCAATGTTAAACCCATGGTTTAACAGGTAACGGGGAATATCTTGTCTGGCACCAGCGTCAGAGATATGCATCTTCAAACTCTGACCGAAACTGAGCTCTTTGGTCGCTCGTTTGGCCAGTAAAAGTGCCATCGGGCAACGTTCTGAAATCAAATTGAGCGTAGGGATTTCCATTCCGGTATGCTGACAGTTATTATCCATTGGAGTATTGTAAATGACATCGGTGCGACAAAAAAGAAACCTGTGGTAGGTTTCGTTGTCTTATTCTCTGTAAGTTATACCTGCTTGTGAATGATTTAGCGAATTCAATAGATATTAGTTATCACTCAGGCAGAATTGGAACGATTATCAGAAAGGCGGTTGTATTATTACCATGTTTCGATTTGCCAAAGCTCCAACCTATCTCTTAATTAGTGCCTTACTCGGTTCGGGCTTGACGGCTCAGGCAGATAGCTTCAACGCTCTGCCAGAAATAGGGACGACAGCAGCATCGACGCTGACGATTGAAAAGGAAATGGAATACGGTGACGCTTACATGCGAATGCTGCGTGCCAGCATGCCAGTGATCAGCGACCCGCTACTCTCGGAATATGTTCAAGATCTAGGCCACCGCCTGGTTGCCAATGCCGATGACGTACGAACACCATTTAACTTTTTCATGATCCAGAATCGTGAAATAAACGCCTTTGCGTTCTTTGGCGGCCATGTTGCAATCCATAGCGGACTGTTTCTCCACGCCAAAACAGAAAGTGAGCTCGCCTCGGTTGTCGCCCACGAAATAGCCCACATCACCCAGCGCCACCTTGCGCGCAGTATGGAAGATCAGGCCAAGAAATCCCCTGCCACCATGGCGGCACTGATTGGCTCCCTGATGCTGGCGATTGCCTCGCCTGAAGCTGGAATAGCGGCAATTCATGCCACGACCGCCGCATCGGCACAAGGCCAGATCAACTATACCCGCAGTAATGAAAAAGAAGCCGACCGCATTGGTATCGCTACCCTAGCAAAATCAGGCTTCGAAGTTCAGGCTATGCCGCGCTTCTTTGGGCGCCTGGCGGATCAATACCGTTACGCCAGCACGCCGCCAGCCATGCTACTGACTCACCCACTGCCTGAGTCGCGAATTTCAGATACTCGCAGCCGAGCCAACCAATTTCCGGCTAAACGCGTCGACACGTCGGAGCGCTATCAGCTCGCACGGGCACGCATTGTGGCCCGTTATGCCGGCATCGACAGCGAAGCCGCTCTGGACTGGTTCAACCGCCAGCTGAAAAAAGCCAACGGCCAACAAAAAAATGCCCTTAATTACGGCAAAGCACTGATCTATATTGATTCAGGTAAATACCAGCAAGCCCATGAACTGCTGGATCCCCTATTGGCTGCTGAGCCTAATAACCGGTTCTATATCGACTCTGCTACCGATCTCGAACTCTACGAGAAGAAATACGATCAGGCAATAGCGCGCCTTGAAAAGGCATTAAAAGCCAACCCAAACCATAAGGTACTGCGCCTCAACCTCGCCCATGCCCTCCAGGAGGCTGGCCGTAATACAGAAAGCATCTCGATCCTGACGCGTTACACCTATGACAACACTGACGATACTAATGGCTGGCACTTGTTGGCCCAAGCCTATGCCGAAAGCGGCCGCCGTGATGCCGAACTGGCAGCGCGTGCCGAGCTGATGGCACTTCGAGGCCAGTGGGATAAAGCCATTCAGCATTATATTCAGGCTAGCCAGCTGGTTGAGGTTGATTCTCTGGATCAGGCACGCTATGACGCCCGGATAGATCAGCTGCGCCTGGCCCGCTCCCGCGTCTCAAATCTCTGATCCCGTTACTGACTTTGCTTTTCTTCCGTGTTGCAGTTCCTCTACAATAGGACTGCAACATTTAT
Organism: Photobacterium sp. HL06; assembly: GCF_059552575.1. NCBI lineage: Bacteria > Pseudomonadati > Pseudomonadota > Gammaproteobacteria > Vibrionales > Vibrionaceae > Photobacterium > Photobacterium sp. HL06. The sequence continues at coordinate 738,737 of NZ_CM183914.1, read as the reverse complement.
TCCCCATTCTGCTAACCTGGCCGCTCACTCAGGCAATAGCAAATGGCACAATATTAATTGGGAGAAACCATGTCAGTAACTATCTATCACAATCCTCGCTGCTCTAAGAGCCGCCAGACCCTGGCACTGCTTGAAGAAAAAGGCATCAGCCCAGACGTGGTCAAATACCTCGAGCAGACACCGGATGTGGGCCAGCTTAAAACCCTGCTCAGCCAGCTAGGCTATAGCTCTGCCCGTGAAATGATGCGTACCAAAGAAACGCTCTATAAAGAACTGGCGCTAGGTGAAGAGAGCGTGACCGAACAACAGCTATTTGAAGCAATGGCCGAAAACCCGAAACTGATCGAGCGCCCAATCGTCGTGAAGGGTGACAAAGCGGCGATGGGACGTCCGCCAGAGCAAGTGCTGGATATTCTATAATGCACAGACTCCTGGTGCTCTATTACAGCCGTCACGGCAGTACCCGGCAGCTAGCAAGGCAGATTGCCCGCGGGATCGAACAGGTTGACGGTTGTGAAGCCATACTCCGGACGGTGGCAGATATTGACAGCCAGGGGAAACTCGAGGGGGCGCCAGCCAATGGCGATCCCTGTGTAACCCAGGATGATCTGAAGGCCTGCTCAGGGCTGGCAATGGGAAGTCCGGTTCGCTTTGGTAATATGGCAGCCCCGCTGAAACACTTTATCGATAGTACCAGTGCCCACTGGCTTTCCGGCACCCTGATAGGCAAACCAGGCTGTGTGTTTACCTCCTCGTCATCAATGCACGGAGGCCAGGAAACCACACTGCAGTCAATGATGTTGCCCCTGCTGCATCACGGAATGCTTATTGTCGGCCTGCCTTATTCCGAGCCACAACTGCATACAACTCGCTCGGGGGGCACCCCTTATGGCGCTTCACACCTTAGCCACGGCCAGCAGAAAGTACTGGACAGCGATGAATCTGCCCTTGCGCAGGCACTAGGAAAGCGCCTGGCCGAAACGGCGAAAAAGCTTCATGAATAAGTTAAGGACAACCGTATGATAGCAATGAGCAAATCGACTCAGAATTTGCGCTACTCCGCCTTAATTGCCAACCTGTCTTTAATTTTATGGGTTGGCTTATGGCAAAGTACCCTTTCCCCTCACCCTCACCTGAATAACTTGGTGGTTGCCGGTATGTGGGTTTTGCCCATGCTATTTCCACTGAAAGGGATCCTGGAGGGCAGGCCCTATACCCATGCGTGGGCTAATTTCATCCTGATGTTCTACTTCCTGCATGCCCTGACTATCCTCTGGGTCGATGGCGGCGAGCGCCTGCTGGCCTTCGTGGAGCTGGGGCTGACAACCTGTGCATTTATTGCCAATATTCTCTTTGCCCGCCACAGAGGCAGGGAGCTGGGCATCAAGCTAAAGAAGCTGTCGCAGGTCGAAAAGGAAGAAAAGGAAACACACGAAAGGAATGGGAAATAATCCCTGACACGATCAAAAATGCGGTGGGGGTACCACCGCATTTTATCAAATTCTTATCACCAACCGAGTACATCAAGCTACAAGCTAGGTTTAGGGTTCCAGTAATATTGGTTAGCTTGGCTAAGTGCTGGGGCCATGGTTGCTGTCACATCAAGTGCCTGCGGATCCTGGGGTTCAGCTTCAGGCTCAGCGTTATAAGTCAGCGCTTCTACGCGACCATCTTGCAGCTCATCGATCACTACCGCTTCTTCGTCAGCAGTAGCCACAATGGTATAACCGGGATCAGTCTCTAACGGTGTCAAACGGCGATCCTGGCCCAATTCACGCTTAAATGCCGCCTCTGAGCTCAACAGGTTCATCCCGAAAGTGACGGAGTCTCCCTTCAGCTTGCTCGCGTTGACCGAAGCCACCGAGGTCAGGTTGGTCAGCATCCGCTCAAGGGTGAAAAAATCCTCTGTCGACTGGATATTGGCGACCTGAATCGCAAACTCACCGTCACTTGCACCGCCCAACTGCACGGCATATTTCGCTGCAAGCTGATCAGCAACCTGGTTCATCATCTCGGTAAGTGCATCTGCCGATGTGCCTGCCGCACGGCCTTCTGCCGGAGCGGTTTGGGATGAAGCAAGATCTTCTGGCTTATCGGCAAATAGCTGCCAGCCCAACTGCACACTCTCGTCTGCCTGTTGGCGAACTCGTACCACCAGAACGGCATCAGGCTGATAGCGTGTACTGGCATTAGCAATCGGCTGAACAAAGCCGCCCCAGATATCAGGAATATTAATTGCCGTAACATCTTCAAAATCACCAATCGGCATCAGAACGGGTACACCACGCATGTCCGCTGCGCTTTTTAGCTGTACCTCAGCGGTATTACCTGATTGATCCCAGACAATATCACGGCTTCGGTTGGCATCTTTGACCATCCAAACCAGCACGCTTGGGCGTTGTTCACTCCATAACGTCGCATTGGCCTGGGTCAGCAGGTTACGGATCCGGGCTCGGTCGAAAGTAAGTTCCAATGTCTGCTGTCCAGCCAGGCTACCGTAGCCAAACTGGCTAACATACGGACTGCTATTGGCCACCGCCTTGTGAATCACTTCATTTTGAATAATTGCGCTCTGGCCTGACACTTTGATCAGTACCTGCTCCAGCGCTTCCTCACGGGCTTTTTGTTCAGACTGCTTATCCGTGTCTGGTAATACAACCTGCGCCTGATACAAATTGGTTACGGTTGCAGCTTTAAGCGGCAATGCCAATAAAGCAAACATTAATAGAGCAAAACGCAACATAGAAAACTCATTCATCACTTAGTTAATGCCCGATCATAAAATGAACGAGGCAGTATCGGCAACTGCAACTGCCACAAAATCCCAGACTATCTGATATCTCTTAGATTAACTATCCATTTCATCCCCATCAACAGAGATCTTTTCTGTGTATTTCGGCGAAGGTATCGCCAACTAAAAATAAGTATTTATGGCTTTCACTCTATCTGCGTCAGAAAAATGTAATTGTTTCAAAAAAAAGTGATTAACACCACAAAAGCAACAACCTGGCATTGCAAATCATATTTTCAACAAATACCAGATAGGCAAACGATTACATCCGTGATAGCATTGCGCGATTTTTTTTTCAGACAGGGTGGAAGACTACAATGATGCAGGTACTGCAAGGTGCACAGATGCTGTTCGTCGCATTCGGTGCGTTGGTTCTGGTTCCGTTACTTACTGGGCTAGATCCTAGTGTTGCGCTCTTTGGCGCTGGTATGGGTACCCTCCTCTTTCAAGTCATCACAAAACGTTCCGTTCCTATCTTCCTCGCTTCTTCTTTCGCTTTCATCGCTCCTATCATGTATGGAGTACAAGCCTGGGGCGTAGCCAGCACTATGGGTGGCCTAATGATGGCGGGTGTGATGTATGTCATCATGGGGGCAGTCATCAAAGTTCGCGGTGTGGGTATCATTCATAAATTGCTGCCACCTGTTGTCGTCGGACCGGTCATCATGGTGATTGGCCTGGGCCTAGCCCCTGTTGCCGTCAACATGGCACTGGGCAAAACCGGCGATGGCGCCGTTCAGCTGATTGAAGGCAATGCCGCGCTGTGGATTTCAAGTATCTCTCTGATTGTGACTATCGCTCTAAGTGTCTTTGCGAAAGGCTTCCTGAAGTTAGTTCCGATCATGGGGGGGATTGTTGCGGGTTACTGCGTGAGCCTGGCTTTTGGTGTTGTGGACTTCACGCCAGTAGCGCAAGCAAGCTGGTTGGCAATGCCAAGCTTCACATTCCCTGAATTCAACATTAACGCCATGCTATTTATGATCCCAGTGGCGATTGCTCCGGCAGTCGAACATGTCGGTGATATGCTGGCAATCTCGAATGTGACCGGTAAAGACTACCTGAAGAAGCCAGGCCTGCATCGCACCATGGCCGGTGACGGGGTAGCCACCATTGCCGCTTCAATGTTCGGTGCACCACCAAATACAACATACTCCGAAGTGACCGGTGCCGTCATGCTGACCAAAGCCTTTAACCCAGTCATCATGACCTGGGCGGCTGTGACTGCATTAGTCTTGGCATTCGTTGGCAAGCTTGGGGCATCGCTGCAAACCATTCCGGTTCCTGTCATGGGCGGTATTATGATCCTGCTGTTCGGCTCAATCGCCACCGTCGGCCTCAATACTCTGATCAAAAACAACGTTGATCTGCATAAGGCCCGCAACCTGGTGATCGTTGCAGTCACGCTAGTATTCGGTATTGGTGGCATGGCATTCGGCATCGGTGAGTTCAGCCTACAGGGTGTTAGCCTATGCGGTATTGTTGCCATCTTGCTGAACCTGATCCTGCCAGACGATCTGGGTGAGAACCATGTCGTCGATAATGCCCAAATAGAAGATGCTTAACATCGAGTACTGACACAAAAAAGCCGGGCATCTGCCCGGCTATTTACTTTCAGACGAATAAATTACTTCGTACCGAAGATCTTATCACCCGCATCGCCCAAACCTGGAACGATGTAGCCTTTGTCATTTAGCTTTTCATCGATAGCTGCAGTGTACAGCTCAACGTCTGGGTGTGCTTTTTCAAGAGCTTCAATCCCTTCAGGCGCCGCAACCAGTACCAGTACTTTAAACAGCTTACAGCCTTGCTCTTTTAGCAGATCCAGTGTTGCAATCATTGAACCGCCAGTCGCTAGCATTGGATCAACAACCAAAGCAATACGCTCGTCGATGTTTGATGCAAGCTTGTTGAAGTATGGAACCGGCTCTAGGGTTTCTTCATCACGGTAGATACCGACAACGCTGATACGTGCGCTTGGCATGTGCTCAAGAACACCGTCCATCATACCAAGACCAGCACGCAGAATTGGCACAACCGTTACCTTCTTACCTTTAAGCTGATCGATTTCAACTGGACCGTTCCAACCTTCAATGGTAACTTTTTCTGTTTCGAAGTCTGAAGTCGCTTCATACGTTAGCAAACTACCAACTTCCGTCGCTAGCTCACGGAAACGCTTAGTGCTGATGTCGCCTTCGCGCATAAGACCAATCTTATGTTTAACCAGTGGGTGTTTAACCTCAACGACTTTCATTTCTGACTCCTAAGCAAACAAAATTTAAAAAAAATCGAGCTATTATACACTAGACCATAAGCGCTCTGATAGAGGGATAGATATCGTTTGCTCAGGAAACATCCAGCAAGATTTATTGACGCAAACGTTTCCCTTTCCGCCCTGACTGCTGTTATCATACCCCCGCTTTTTTACTTTAATGCGGTGAGGGATCTCTTGTGAACGGCAATAACTCTTCTCTTAGTTACAAAGATGCTGGTGTAGATATTGATGCGGGAAATGCATTAGTTGATCGTATTAAAGGGGTGGTTAAACGCACCCACCGTCCAGAAGTGATGGGCGGCATCGGTGGTTTCGGGGCGCTTTGCTCGCTACCAACCAAGTATAAAGAGCCGGTATTAGTTTCTGGTACAGACGGCGTGGGCACAAAACTTCGCTTAGCGATGGATCTAAACAAGCACGACACGATTGGTATTGACCTGGTCGCGATGTGCGTCAACGATTTGATTGTTCAAGGAGGAGAGCCATTATTCTTCCTTGACTACTACGCGACAGGCAAGCTGGAAGTTGACACTGCTGCTGCTGTTGTTGCGGGTATTGGCGAAGGCTGTATCCAATCTGGCTGTGCGCTAATTGGTGGTGAAACGGCAGAAATGCCAGGAATGTACCACGGCGAAGACTATGACGTTGCAGGCTTCTGCGTAGGTGTTGTCGAAAAAGCGGATATCATCGACGGCAGTAAAGTAAAAGCGGGTGACGCACTTATCGCTGTTGGTTCGAGTGGCCCACACTCTAACGGTTTCTCTCTGATCCGTAAGATCATCGAAGTCTCTCAAGCCGATTTAAGCCAAGAACTTGAAGGCAAGCCACTGGCCGATCACCTACTTGAACCAACCAAAATTTATGTCAAATCAACCCTGAAGATGATGGAAAGCTGTGATGTCCACGCCATTTCCCACATCACTGGGGGTGGTTTCTGGGAAAATATCCCTCGCGTACTGCCGGAAGGTGCAAAAGCGGTGGTTGACGGTAACAGCTGGGAATGGCCTGCTGTCTTCAACTGGCTACAGGAAGCCGGCAATGTTGATACCTACGAAATGTACCGCACCTTCAACTGTGGTGTCGGCCTGGTTATTGCTCTACCGCAGGATCAAGCAGCACAAGCAATCGAGATCCTAAACGCAGAAGGCGAAAACGCTTGGCTGTTAGGCGAAATTGCTGACGCCGACGCTGGCGAAGAGCAGGTGGAGATTAAGTAAGCCGATGAAAAATATCGTAGTCCTGATTTCTGGCAGCGGCTCGAACCTTCAAGCCATGATTGATGCCTGCCAGGACGGTACGATCCGCAATGCTAAAATTGCCGCAGTACTGTCAAACAAAGCTGATGCCTATGGTTTAGAGCGCGCCCGTCAGGCTGGCATCAACACCGTGCACCTGGCAGCCAGCGAGTACAGTGATCGTGATAGCTACGACCGTGCAATGGCAGAGCAAATTGATGCCTTCCAACCGGATCTGATCATTCTGGCTGGTTTCATGCGTATCTTGAGCAGCGAGTTTGTCCGCCACTACCAGGGGCGCATGCTTAATGTTCATCCGTCATTGCTGCCGAAGTACACAGGATTACATACCCATCAGCGTGCCATTGAAGCCGGTGACAAAGAGCACGGAACCAGTGTTCACTTTGTCACGGAAGAGTTAGATGGCGGCCCTGTGATCCTGCAGGCTAAAGTGCCTATCTTCGACAACGATACGGTTGAAGACGTCACAGCCCGAGTACAGCAACAGGAACACCGCATCTATCCGCTAGTCGCCAACTGGTTCTTGCAAGATCGCGTGAGCATGATAGCAGAAAGTGCTGTCTTTGATGGTAATAGACTGCCTCCACAAGGCTATGCCGCTGAAGAGTAATCGGAAATACAGATAAAAAAACGCGACCATAAGGTCGCGTTTTTTTATCGTTTACAACGCAGAAAAAGCGCCAATAGATACCGCCTCTATAGCGTTCGGTTATGAATTAGCTCACCGAAATGGAACACGCTGAACTCACCTTGCTGCATCTTATGCCAGTTCTCATCATTGGTCAGAGGCTGAGTTGCAATCACAGTGACGACATCGTTTGCCGTGGTTTCCTTCTGGAAGTCAATCGTCACATCCTCATCAATCAAAGAGGCCTGTCCAAACGGTGCCCGACGGGTGATCCAGTGCAAGTTATTGGTACAGTATGTCAGCACACACTCACCATTGCTCAGCAGCATGTTGTACACGCCAAGCTGTCTTAATCGATCACAGCAAACAGCGACATATTCATATACCGACGCCATATCGTCAGGTAGTTCAGGAAACTTCGCCTCAAGCTGGTTGAGCAACCAGCAAAAGGCTATCTCACTGTCCGTATCACCGACAGGCCTGAAGCGGCCTGTATCTAGCGTCTCATAGCCCGTTAGCTGGCCATTATGGGCAAAGGTCCAGTAACGCCCCCATAACTCCCGGGTAAATGGGTGGGTATTTTCAAGGCTGACCCCACCACGGTTAGCCTGCCGAATATGGCTGACTACCGCACAACTTTTGATCGGATATTCCTGTACCAGCTCTGCAATCCGTGAGCGGCAGCTTGGGTTTGGGTCTTTAAAAGTACGAAAACCCCGCCCTTCATAGAAGGTGATCCCCCAGCCATCACGATGTGGGCCAGTCTTTCCGCCCCGTTGCATCAGGCCGGTAAAGCTGAAACAAATATCGGTTGGCACATTGGCACTCATGCCAAGCAATTCACACATAGTCCTTTATGCCCTCTCTTACGGTATTGAAGTACTTACTAACAATAATAGCGGTTAGCTCGAGGCCATCTCTTTCTCAACCAGCATAATTAAAATGTGGATAATTTTAATATGTACTTCCTGGATACGGTCAGCAAAACCAAAATGCGGTACGCGGATTTCGACATCGGCCAGACCAGCCATTTTGCCGCCGTCTTTCCCTGTCAGGGCAATGGATTTCATCCCCTTGGCTTTTGCCGCTTCAATTGCTTTTAAAATGTTCCCTGAATTGCCCGAGGTCGACAGACCAAACAGAACATCACCTTTTGCTCCGACCGCTTCCAGGTAACGCGAGAATACATAATCATAACCGAAGTCATTGCTCACGCAAGAAAGATGGCTCGGATCTGAAATAGCAATACCAGGATAACCCGGACGGTTTTCTCGATAGCGCCCAGTCAGCTCCTCGGCAAAATGCATCGCATCACAATGTGAGCCGCCGTTACCGCATGACAGTACCTTACCGCCCTGCTTAAACGACTCTGCCAGTACTTTGGCAGCAGCTTCAATATCTGCAATGTTTTTTTTGTCACTTAAAAAACGGTCCAATACTTCAGCAGCTTCATTTAGTTCTGCACGGATCAAATCTTGGTACATAGGCTAATCTCGGGTTATTCATACAATATTATCGCCTAGCCGGGCACGCCCCGGCTAAACACTTATGCGCCTTAGCTTGCAGTGTACAAAGAAACAGTCGAAGGTGTCGACTCCTGAGGCTGCACATTGTGACGGTTTATTGCCAAATGCTCACGTAATGACTGTGGTGATGAATAAAGCGCTATGTTATCAACCGCCAGTACCCCGGCTGTCGCCAACTTTTTCTCGACATGTGCCGCTACGCCCAGAAGGTAAACCGGGTACTGACGAATTCTCTCCAGCGCACATTCAAACGCGTGGATCGCAGTAATATCTATCGTTGACACATCACTGAAATCAAGTACCACCGCACGCGTATTCGCCGACGAGTGATCAATCACATTGAAGGCTTTCTCGCTGGCGGCAAAAAATAGAGGACCATTAATGTCATATACCACCACATCATCACCGAAATCCTGGTGCTGATGCTCCCGATCAACAACCGTTACACTGGTCAAGGTAGCAATGCGCTGAATAAACAATATACCTGCCAACAACAGCCCCACCACCACAGCAATCACCATGTCAAACACCACGGTCAATGTAAAACATGTCAGCAACACGGCGACATCACGGCGGGGAGCCACCTTTAAGGTATGAACAAAGTGCGGGGCTTCCGACATATTCCAGGCCACCATGATAAGAAGTCCAGCCAAGGCACTCATCGGAATATAAGAAAGCATTGGAGCCAGCACAATCATCGCCGCCAGCACAAACAAAGCATGGGTAATCGCTGATACCGGAGAAAATGCCCCGGCACGGATATTCGTGGCTGTACGGGCAATCGCAGCCGTAGCCGGGATCCCACCAAAAAATGGTACCACCATATTGGCTAGCCCCTGCCCGACCAGCTCGGCATTCGGGTTATGCTTGGTCCCTGTCATACCGTCGGCAACTACCGCACACAGTAAAGACTCTATACAACCCAGCATGGCAATGGTAAAAGCGGCAGGAAGCAATTCAACCACCAGTCCCCAGCTAAATTGCGCATGTTGCCATGGCATCACCAGTTGCGGTAACACCTGTGGGATCCCCTGGCCAACCAAGTCACCAATTTGGTAGTGGAACTTTTCACCAAGCAGCCCCACATGCGACGAACCCCATTGGTTCATCACCCATGCCAGTAGCGTTCCTGCCACCAGAGCAACCACATGGGCAGGAATGCGGTTTTTCAGCTTCGCCCATAAAATGAACACCACAACAGTTGCAAATCCCACCATTGCATCGACGTAATTGATGGTTGGCAGGGCATTGGCATAAGCCAGCACTTTCTCAGGGAAATGAACCGGGCTTCCCTCAACAGCCAGCCCGAGCAGATCTTTGAGCTGGAGAAAAGCGATGACCAGGCCAATGCCCGCAGTAAATCCCGTTGTAACAGGGTACGGGACATAGGCCACCAGCTGGCCAAGCCGTAGTAGTCCCATCAAAAGTAAAATCACACCTGACATCAAGGTTGCCAGCATCAAGCCGGATAAACCGTACTGCTGGGTGATCGGCAGCAAGATCACCACAAATGCTGCCGTCGGCCCGCTGATATTAAACCGCGAACCGCCAAACAGGGCTGCAAGCAGGCCCGCAACAATAACCGTATACAAACCATGCTGCGGCGGCACCCCAACAGCAATAGCCAGGGCCATCCCCAACGGGATAGCAACAACACCAACAGTAACACCAGCAACAATATCGGCACGCAGCGCAGAAAACGAATAGCCTTCTCGCCACGCTTGCTTTAAAGCATGAAATAACAACACGACAAACCCCTGCACTTGCGTACAAAAGAAGAAATAGGAAAAGCTGTCATCCCGATAGAGGGATCCGGCGGGCATGTGTCAGTCGGAGTTCGGGAAAGGCAACAAATGACTCAATGAGTCATCCACACCCCTGTTTGACACTAATGTCAAACTCATAAATAGCGTGAACGGCATCACAATAATGACCATATTAATTGTATGACTTATTTTCGCAAGCACATTTTTTCAACTCGCTGATCTTGATCAATCCCTTTTGTAACAAGGGATAACAGGACATCTTTACGTAACTCGCCCCTTTCAGAACAGAAAATTATTTTACATTTTATTAAAAAAGCCCTTACACTTATCACAAGTGGTAAGACCTCTTACCTTGCATAAACCGTACCCATAAAATAATAAATCAACGCCCACGATAAGGAGAATCATCATGGTTACACTTGTGTACCTACTAGGGCTAATTGGTATAACCGGCGTGCTCGCCTATCACCGTGCCAACCTCAGAACGTTTACCGCCGCTTTCGTGGCTACACTGGCGCTGGGCTCGGCACTTGATATTGTCGGCCAGTACAGCTGGCTCGCTTTCCTGCTTATCGCAGTACCGTTAAACGTAATTTCATTACGCAAGAACCTGTTAAGTAAACCCGCTCTGAAAGCGTTTAAGGGTGTTATGCCTGAAATGTCCCGTACCGAAAAAGAAGCCATTGATGCTGGTACGGTCTGGTGGGAAGCTGATCTGTTTCGTGGCGCGCCGGACTGGAACAAGCTTCATGATATTCCGGCTCCACGCCTAAGTGCCGAGGAAAAAGCCTTTCTCGATGGCCCGGTCAATGAAGTCTGCCGAATGGTCAATGATTTCCAAGTTACCCATGAACTGGCCGATCTACCGCCTGAAGTCTGGCAGTACCTCAAAGATCATAAATTCTTCGCCATGATCATCAAAAAAGAATACGGCGGTCTGGAGTTTTCAGCCTATGCCCAATCACTGGTGTTACAAAAGCTAACCGGTGTGTCTGCCGTACTCTCTTCAACGGTCGGTGTTCCAAACTCGCTCGGCCCAGGTGAACTGCTACAACATTACGGTACCAAAGCGCAGAAAGATCACTATCTACCCCGCTTGGCCGAAGGCAAAGAAATTCCTTGTTTCGCGCTCACAAGCCCGGAAGCTGGTTCTGATGCCGGCTCAATCCCCGATTTCGGCATCGTCAAAAAAGGGATGTGGCAAGGCGAAGAAGTGCTCGGCATGGAATTGACCTGGAACAAGCGCTACATCACTCTTGCCCCTATCGCAACTGTGCTAGGTATGGCTTTTAAACTGTTCGATCCCGATCATCTACTGAGTGACGAAGAAGATCTCGGTATCACCTGTGCATTGATCCCAGCCGATACCGATGGTGTTGAAATTGGCCGTCGCCACTTCCCGCTCAATGTGCCATTCCAAAATGGTCCAACCCGAGGTGACAAAGTCTTCGTACCTATCAGTTTCATCATTGGTGGCCAAGAAATGGCAGGTCAGGGCTGGCGCATGCTGGTTGAATGCTTGTCTGTTGGTCGGGGTATCACCCTGCCATCTAACTCAACAGGTGGCCTGAAAACGGCGGCGATGGCAACCGGTGCCTATGCCCGTATTCGTCGCCAGTTCAAGTTGCCAATCGGTAAAATGGAAGGTATTGAAGAGCCATTGGCACGCATTGCAGGTAATGCCTATGTATTGGATTCTGCCAGCGACTTGACAGTTTCCGGCATCGATTTAGGCGAGAAACCTTCGGTTATTTCAGCTATCGTCAAATACCATTGTACTCACCGAAGCCAACGTAGTGTCATTGATGCCATGGACGTTGTTGGTGGCAAAGGGATCTCCATGGGGCCAAGCAACTTCCTGGCGCGTGGCTATCAGGGTGCACCGATTGCGATTACCGTGGAAGGGGCAAACATCCTAACCCGCTCAATGATCATATTTGGCCAAGGGGCAATACGCTGTCATCCCTATGTACTAGAAGAGATGGATGCGGCTTACAACGACGATGCCGACAAAGCACTGAACGGTTTTGATAATGCCCTATTCGGCCACATCGGCTTTGTGATCAGCAATATGGTGCGTTCATTCTGGTTTGGCCTGACTGACGGCAGGGGCTCTTCGTCACCGCGTAAAGATGCAACGGCTCGCTACTACCAGCAGCTGAACCGCTATAGTGCCAACCTGGCACTGCTTGCTGATATTTCAATGGCGGTATTAGGTGGCTCTCTGAAACGAAAAGAGCGCTTATCTGCTCGTTTGGGTGATGTGCTAAGCCAGCTTTATCTGTCATCAGCCACCCTCAAGCGCTACGCCGATGATGGTTGTAAGCAAGATGACTTACCGCTGGTTCACTGGGGGCTGCAGGATTCGCTGTACCAGACTCAGGAAGCGCTGGATGAGTTCCTGCGTAACTTCCCGAATCGTCCAATCGCTGCGTTGCTACGTCCACTGATCTTCCCGCTTGGACTGGGCCGTGTTAAGCCATCGGACAAGCTAGATCATAAGATTGCCCGTATTATTCAAACGCCTTGTGATACCCGTAGCCGCATCGGTCGTGGCCAGTTCCTGGAAGCATGCGAAAATAATCCGGTAGGTATGATTGAACTAGCCCTGAAAGATATCTTGGCCGCCGAACCAATTTATGATCGCATCTGTCAGGCTGCTGGCAAAAAGTTCCCATTTATGCAGTTGGACAATGTTGCAGCAGTAGGCCTAGAGCTTAATGCCATCAACGAAGAAGAGGCCAAACTACTGCGCCGAGCAGAAGAAGGTCGCCTGCGTACGATCAATGTAGATGACTTTGAACCTGAAGAGCTGGCAGCAAAACCTTACCAACCGGAAGAAAAAGATATTGCCGCCTAGATAACCTAAATCGATTCACCAGCAACAAAGAGAAGGGAAGCCAATGGCTTCCCTTCTCTTTGTCACTTCTCGGTACTCTACGCTAATCACTTACCGCATAATCATGATGCTGGTACAACTAGCGAATCTTTTTCCAACGCTTTCTTCATTTGCCGCTTACGCCACAAGAATGCAATCACCACAACCAGCAACACCACCAGCACGTTCGCCCCTAAGATAACTTTCAATGCCTTTGAGCGCGCTGCCTGTTTTTCGGCTTCCAGCCTTAACATCTCTTCTCGCTGCGCCTTCGCCTCCTGCTGGGCCCTGAAGTCTTCCAGATTGCGATCCAGTTGTAGCTCGGCCATCACGGCAAAATGGTTTTCCGCCAGCCTAAATATAAGCTCCCGGTTATTAAAATTATCCGTTGCATATAACCAGCCAGACCAACCATAGCGCCCAGGGGCCTTACCATTGGGTAGCCGCACTTTCAGCCCGTCTTCATCCGAAAGTGCATGTTGCTGGCTAATGGTCTCATCCCCATCAGGGTTCACCTGAACAATATGGGCCGCCAGTGATCCCGGCAGCAATGCCCCTTCCTCTGTTTCAACCACGACCTGGTGCGGCTCGCTCCGTCCACGTCCCTGGATAAAACTTGCCTTCATCGGCGGTGGGTACACTAATACCTGTTGCTCTACCGTGCGGAGAAAAATACCGTTACCAGAACTGATCCTGACGCGGTATTTTCCTGGCTGGATTTTTACCGGCAAAGCGACAGTAAACACCCCATCACCCGGCTTTTCATCAAAGGCCAGCCCATCGTCGGAAAATTCCCCCAACACAATAGGGCTTGGCCAGGCATCTTTGGGCAGGTTTTCGATATCTTCAATATATTCATAAAAAACGACTGACAGCTTTACTCGATCAAGGAAGTCGCGCATTGTCAGTAAGTTCCCACTTTGGGTAAGGCGGGCTGTAAACTTAAGGGTTTCAGACTGGTAAAGTCTTGAAGGTAGGTTTTCTACCTCCAGCTTAAGGTTCGATAATACCGTGACCTGGTTCTTCGGGGTAACCCTGCCAACCGCCTGCCATGGGCCAGGCATGGGATTCTCAATCGAAATGATATCTATCCCGGGCTCATCATACCAAGAGACATTCCGCGGGTGGCGCCCTGAATAGTATTTCTTTCCGTCAGGGCGAACCAGGACGATAGCCCGGCTATTCTCCTCCCGCTTGACCACAAACGAGACCTGCTCAACGGTAGGATCGACACGAAAACGGTTATCCAACCACGACATAGCCGTACTGTCTTTTGCCCAAGACAGTACCGGTATCAACATCACTAGGAATAATAACCGCCGCATAGCACCTCTACTGACGCCACAGCGAGACGTCACCTTTTTTCTCAATAATATCCAAGCGCGATTCATGCGCTTGTATTTCATCGGCCGATGCCCTAATGATCTTTAATGATTTTCTTCCCGAAGCCAGCCGACGGATAGCATTTTCGGTACCGGTATCACTTTCTTCACTACCGGCACTGAGCGCCAACGATGTTTGGCCACCTGTCATAAGCAGGTATACGTCAGCCAGGATCTCGGCATCGAGCAATGCCCCGTGCAGGGTACGGTGCGAGTTATCTATTCCGTATCGCGAGCACAGCACATCAAGGTTGTTTCTTTTCCCCGGGAAAAGCCGCTTGGCCATCTCCAGGGTATCGGTCACCTTACAAAAGTCTTCGGTCTTACCTATTGACGGATCCAGCTTCCTGAACTCGTAATCCATAAAACCGGTATCGAAGGGCGCGTTGTGAGCAACCAGCTCAGCCCCTCGAATAAATGCCATGAACTCTTCATGGACATCTTTATAGGTTGGCTTATCAAGCAAAAATTCATCGGTAATACCGTGAACATCAACCGCTTCCGCATCGATCTCCCGATCGGGCTTGATGTAAACGTGGAAGCTATTACCCGTCAGCTTGCGGTCGATGATCTCAACCGCACCGATTTCGATAATACAGTGGCCTTCGTAGTGAGGCCCGGTCATATTCATACCGGTTGTTTCGGTATCGAATACGATAATTCGTTCGTTAGTAGCTTTCATAGTTGCGATTGTGTCAGACTAAAGTTTTTCCTACAGCGAATACTACCAAATATGACTAAGCAGGTAGAAATTTTCACCGACGGTTCTTGCCTGGGTAACCCAGGACCTGGTGGTTATGGTACCGTCATGCGGTACAAACAGCATGAAAAAGAGCTCAGCGACGGCTTTTACATGACCACAAATAACAGAATGGAACTGCTGGCTGCCATTGTCGGCTTATCAAGCCTCAAAGAATCCTGCCAAGTTGATCTTACCACCGATAGCCAATATGTTCGCCAGGGGATCACGCAGTGGATCCATAACTGGAAGAAGCGAGGCTGGAAGACCGCTGAGAAGAAGCCAGTGAAAAATGCCGATCTCTGGCAACGCCTTGATGAAGAAACCCAACGCCATCAAGTCTCCTGGCACTGGGTAAAAGGCCATGCCGGCCACCCGGAAAATGAGCGCTGTGACGATCTGGCGCGTACCGCTGCAGAGTCACCAAGTCAAGATGACACAGGCTACAAGGTGTGAACCCTCCCTAACTAACAGCCAAGGTTCCACTACGACCCTTTCACTTTTTGGCTTGCCTTGGTTCGGCAATTGAGCCCGAGCGGCGCTAGCTGGCGCCGTAGCTTCCAGGTCGGCTTGATAGGTTTTAGGGGAACCGTTCGCTTACGCGCAACAATGAGGTACATACTGCCAATCGACGAACAGGTCTCTGACAAGATACTTTCCGCCCAGGTTGAACAAGCCAGGTGCCTTGTTGCCGGCAATACGGCAAAATTCTCGTGAAATACTACCTCGTAATTCAGTAGCCCCAACCAGTCTTTCACCCGCATCGGCATAAACATTCGCCCTTTCCACGGGTAACGCTTACGGTTCCAGGGCAGCAACCCACGCATACCGAGAATACTCACAGGGTTATAGCCGCTTAGCAATATATAACCATCATCCACCATCACGCGGTCAATTTCCCGCAGCAAACGGTGGGGGTCTGAGCAATAATCAAGTTGATGAGTGATCACGCAAGCGTCAAAAGACTTTTCCACAAACGGCAGGGCAAAATGATCCGCTATCACATTATGCAGTGGATTGAACTTATCAATGCAAATCTGATGCTGGATGTTACAATGGCCACTGGCGAGCTCACAACTTAACCCACCCAGCTTTAACATATGATAGCCAAATAACTTGGGCCACCATTCATCAAGCTGGGCCTGTAGCAACTCGGACGCCCATTCACCATTGACGACTTGTGACCAGGAGTGTGGTGGTTCTATATTTTTTACTGTGCGGGCTGGCTTCATAAGTTATTGCTCAACACCTCAAAGGCTGGAGACAAATTACATGCTTACAGTTAAAAGCATACCTGCATTTAATGACAATTACATCTGGCTGATTCACAGTCCGGATAAACATTGTGTCGTCGTTGATCCCGGTGATGCTACCCCAGTAATCAAGGTGTTAGAAGAACAACAACTCACCCTTGATGCCATCTTAGTCACTCATCACCACCATGACCACATTGGCGGGATCAGTGAACTTAAGCGCGCCTTCCCGCATGTCAATATTGTCGCCCCTTCAGCAGAGCCGATCCCCGGCGTCTCCCAATCAGTTGAGGACGGTGACCAGGTGGAAATATTTGGTGAGCGCTTTATGGTGCTTGGTGTTCCAGGCCATACCGCGGGCCATGTCGCCTATGTCGGAGACGAAAAACTATTTTGTGGTGATACCCTGTTCTCTGGGGGTTGTGGCCGCTTGTTTGAAGGCACACCGGCACAAATGTTTAACTCCCTGCAAAAAATCGCTGCATTGCCAGATGAAACCAAAGTCTACTGCGCCCATGAGTACACTAGCAGCAATATTGCATTTGCGTTAGTTGCCGAACAGGACAACCCACACCTACAGCGCTACCGGGAAGATGTAAGCCGACTTCGCGCCCAGGGCATCAGTACGATCCCATCCACATTACGACAAGAAAAATTGATTAATCCTTTTTTACGCTGTGATCAAGCCAGTATCAAAAAATCTGTTGCAGATAAGGCATTTGACGACAGTGATCTGGAGACCTTCGCTGCACTGCGTCGTTGGAAAGACGAATTTTGACCTGCGTCACTTGTCTCCAAGGTGGTTGGACAAGTATCATCACCAACTATTTTGGCTTTAGGCAGGTTCCATGAAATCCCGATTCTTTTTAGCGAGTGCGCTATTACTGGCTGGTTGCCAAATTACTAATACGACGAATACAGTAGAAGAACAAGCAAACACAAATAACAACAAAGAAGAAACTCCCGTACAGGTGCCTGCCGTTGCAGCACCAAAGGATACGGCTGAGCCTGTCGTCATTGAACAAGTAAAAGTACCGACTCCCCAGGAGCAAGAAGATGTCTGGCAGCGCATCACCATGCAGCTAGCCGCAGATATTCCTGAAAACAAGCGGGTACAATACTACCGTAACTGGTATCTTCGCTATCCTGGGCACCTGAAAACCGTCGCCAAGCGAGCCGAGCCTTTCCTTTACTACATCACTGAAGAAATTGAGAAGCGCGATCTCCCGCTGGAACTTGCCCTGCTTCCAATTGTAGAAAGCTCCTTTGACCAATTTGCCTATTCGCACGGCCGGGCGGCCGGCCTATGGCAAATTATTCCTGATACCGGCCGCCGCTTTGGACTGGAACAGAACTGGTGGTATGACGGTCGCCGTGATGTTGTCGAGTCCACCCAGGCAGCCCTGGACTTGCTTGAGTACCTAAACCGAAAGTTTGATGGTGACTGGCTTCACGCTCTAGCCGCATACAATACCGGTGAAGGGCGTGTATTCCGCGCGATCCGTAAAAACAAAGCAGCCGGAAAACCGACTGATTTCTGGTCACTGGATCTGCCAAAAGAAACCAGTGGCTATGTGCCGAAGCTACTTGCTGTCGCTGACGTCATTAAACACCAGAAGAAATACGGAATTGCCATTCCATCGATTACCAACAAGCCAGCGGTCGAACTTGTCAAACCGGGTACCCAAATGGATCTGGCGATGGCGGCCAACTATGCCGGTATAAAGCTCAAAGATCTGCAAAGCTTGAACCCTGCTTACAACCATTGGGCTACCTCACCAGATGGCCCGAACCACCTATTATTGCCAGTCGATAAAGTAGACCGCTTCAATAGTCAGTTTACGAGTAATGGTCGTCAGGGGATGAAAGTGGTGCGTTACAAGGTGAAGTCTGGCGATACGTTAAGCGTATTGGCCCACAAGCACCAAACGACGACCAAACAAATCCAGCGCGCAAACAATATGTCTGGCACCAGCATTCGCGTTGGCCGCCATATTCTGATCCCTGTAGCGATGAAAGATGGCGAGACCATCTCTGCCCAACTGGCTGCAAAAACCCAAAAGAGCCATGGCAGTGGCTACCGTACAACCTACCAGGTGAAGTCAGGCGACAGCTTGTGGACGATTGCCCGCAGCCAGAAAGTCTCGATTGATCAGATCACCAAATGGAACGGCATCAGCAAAAACAAACCGCTGCGTGTCGGGCAAAAACTGACTTTATGGAAAAACAGCCAAACAGGTGGCGTGATCCGTACGGTCTACTACGAAGTACGCTCTGGCGATAACCTGAGTGCTATTGCCCAGCGTTACAAAGTCAAGGTATCCGATGTGGTGAAATGGAACCAAATCAACGGCCAGAAATACCTCAAACCAGGCCAAAAACTGAAACTCTATGTTGATGTCACTAAGGTAAGTGTATGACGCCTTCAAAAAACCCGTTCTTTGCGGTACTCGATACTTTTCGCTCTCCGATAGACTGCTTTGCAGCAGTCTATGAACGTCCAAAATGGGCGATTTTGCCCTATCTAATCATTATTTTAGGGCCTTTCTTCCTTTGGGGAGCTTACTTTAACAATGTCGATATGGTCTGGCTTCAGCAGGAATTGACGGTTCAGTTCTCAAATGTTGATCAGCAAGTTCAGGAGTCTTGGTTAACCAAGGAAGTACTGCTAGCTGGTGAAGTGTTCAGTGACATTACCGGCCGTACTATTTGTATTTTTGTGCTGGCGCTATGGCTAAACCTAGCGACCAAGAGCAATCAATATAAGCATAGTTTCGGTAAGTGGCTGGCAGCATCTAGCTTCATCATGCTGCCTGCAATGGTGGGCGACTTCGCCAGCTATATCAATATCATGTTCAACAGCAGCAATATCCTGCCAAATGCTGCCGACTTGAACAGCTTGAACGGCCTGCTGAAGCTACCGTTGAATAGCCCATGGTCACCTTTCGCTACCACAATCCCATTGCTGGCACCGTGGTATATCGCGCTGACTTATGCTGCCGTTGGCGCATGGACAGACTTCGACCGGGCTAAATCAATCATTGTTGCCAGCCTGCCTTGGCTACTTGCTCTGATTGTTTGGCCTATCATGATCATTGCAGCCTAAAGCTGGCAATAATCGGGTTATGATCTGAGGCATCGGTTTTCGGTGCCTCTGCCCCCATCAATTGAAGGTCGCGGTAGTACAAATGATCTAAAGGCTTGCCAAATACTTTGATACGCTGATCTTTTCTTAAGTTAACATCACGAAGACCTAAGCTCGTGGCAAAGTTCTTTACCACATCAATGCGAGCCTGACGCCAGGTGTTAAAGTCACCCGCCAAAATAATAGGACCAGAATGGGTATCCAAAACGGCTCGCAAGCTGTCTAACTGCTCCTGGTACTCTTCCAAGCCTACAGCAAAGTTCACACCGTGCAGGTTGACCACAATCAGCGTATTACCATCCGATAGTGCAAATTCAGACAACAGGGCAGACTTAGGCAAACGCAGCCAAGGCTCCATTGCCAGATAGGCACAAGTCTTTTTGGCATTCACACTCGATAAATTCATCACCCCAGCAGGCGTATTCATGAACTTAAAGGCATTAGCCATGCGGACCTTCCATGAAGAGTCGTCTAGATAATCCCGTAAATCAGCATTCAAGCTCGCTTCTTGCAGCAATACCAATTCACTCTCTTGGGAAAATGACTCCAGCGCTGTTCGCCAGTTTTCTCTTTGCTGCTTATAGATATTCCATACCGAAACCGTAAATTGACCATCGGTATCTAAAGGGTGTGCAATCGCGCTTTCGATACAGCGATAAGAGAACTGTGGTGCCAGAACATTCGCACTTACCTCAGGCGCATCAGCGACATCAAACGACCAGTTAAATGCACTGACTCCTAACACTCCAGCTACGACTCCCAATCCTGCTGCTACTTTTGCATAGCGCGTCATTAACATCACCTTTTTAAAACAAGAAAGCCCCTGGCAACAGGGCTGCCATAAAATCAGAGAAGAAATTTAGCGAATTAGTAATGTTCGCCGTTATCGTAATAAGCGGTTGGTGTCAGAGCAGTAAAAATTACGGCAACATCTTGCTCTGGCTCTTCCAGAGCATTGCGGACAGCATCAGTGATATGTTGCGCTACCTTATCTTGTACTTCTTGACCGCGGTCAAACCAAAGTACCTCAACAAAAGGATACGCAAAGGAAACCTCGCCATCGAAAATAAAGGTTGTGGAAATATGCTCTAAAGTGAAATCTTCGCGAGGACAGGCCATCAGAGGCTGAAGACCATCCACTAATGCTGTTGAAAGTGACTTTACAGTATCAAACTCTACATCACGGAAACGAAGATGCGGCATGTTAACTCCCAAATCGCTCGCTACTAAAAGCCAACAAGATACCACTGATGTCATGTATTTCGCATCTATTTCTGTGCTCTTGCTGGCATTTTATTTGGATAGATAAGTGTTAATTCTAGCAGCTCAAAAGCTAATGAGTTGAAGATAAAAAAGAATCATGCTTCTGAACCGAGATCACAAATTTATCATTTAAACAGTATTTCGAGTCCTTTATCGCCTTTTATCACGCCTCTCTCCCCCATTAAACAAATACCACCAAGTCAGGCTTTCAAATTTAATCCACATCTTGCGCTCAATTAAGCCTAGTTTTTAGCCAGATAATGTTGGCGTTCAGCTTTCTTTTTGATACTCTCCACCACAAATAAAACACCATTCAATTATTGATTATGAAGAAAACTATCATCATTACAGCCCTAGTCTTATCGATGCCGAGCTGGGCTTTCAGTCAGGATAATCACGAGGCAAGGATCACCACACTCGAACAACAGGTTCGCTTGCTCACCAAACAGGTCAAGCGACTGGAAAAGCAAATCGCTCAAGACAGCGATTTCAGTGAAGGTGGCAATCATATGTATCAATGCAAACTACGTGTCTTCGGCGAACAATATACCGGACGATCAGCAAGCCGGGGCAGTGCCGTCGCTAAAGCTGTAGATGCATGTTCCGATGCTCAAGAGGAGATGTTCTGCCGTCCTGAAAGCGTACAGTGCCATAAGTATTGAGGAGCCGAGGCTTTCGAATGTGGCAGGGGTGGACCGGGCTGGCATTCCAGAGATTCGAAAGCTTCGCCCCAACACGCGCTGTTTTGGTATTAGGGGAATCCGCTGCTCTGCCAATTGGAGCTACAAACGAAAGGCTCCAGCATTTCTTCCGGGACGCGCAGTCTAGAGCCTTGAAGGTGGCAGGGGTAGAGAGATTCGACCGGGCTGGTGATCCAGCTCCCACATCGCTTCGCAGAAGCGACAAATGAAAAAGGCTCCAGCATTTCTGCTAGAGCCTTGAATGTGGCAGGGGTAGAGAGATTCGAACTCCCAACACGCGGATTTGGAATCCGCTGCTCTGCCAATTGGAGCTATACCCCTGTAGTTATTTTAAAGACTTAACTCTGTCTGAATAAGTGGCGGAACGGCCGGGCTTGCGTACAAGCGGGACTCATTCGACCGAAGGGCGAACCCTTCAAATAAGTGGCGGAGCGGACGGGACTCGAACCCGCGACCCCCGGCGTGACAGGCCGGTATTCTAACCAACTGAACTACCGCTCCACTCAATTCTGAGCAACAAATAAAGTCTTATGGTCGCTGCTTTATTTGTTTTTGCTTTCATCTTTTTTTAAAAAGATGAAAACCTATGTTAAAGCCTGGCGATGTCCTACTCTCACATGGGGAGACCCCACACTACCATCGGCGCTATTACGTTTCACTACTGAGTTCGGCATGGGATCAGGTGGGTCCATAATGCTATGGTCGCCAAGCAAATTCTTTTGAATACATTCCGCTGGCTATAAAGCCCGCTAGCTGTGTTAAGTTGCTCTCTCGCTCAGTCATTTAGCAGGCTAAACTCCTTCGCTCGACTCACAACTTGTCTTGCTATCGAACTTTATCCCGGCGCTACCTTAGGTAGGCGGAATATCTTCATAATCTGGGAAAGTTAACTAGTGTTCTCGCGCTTACATTCAAGCGTTCGTGGAGTCCAAAAAACCCCTTGGGTGTTGTATGGTTAAGCCTCACGGGCAATTAGTACAGGTTAGCTCAATGCCTCGCAGCACTTACACACCCTGCCTATCTACGTCGTAGTCTCCAACAACCCTTTAGGATACTTAAAGTATCAGGGATGACTCATCTCAGGGCTCGCTTCGCGCTTAGATGCTTTCAGCGCTTATCGATTCCGAACTTAGCTACCGGGCAATGCTACTGGCGTAACAACCCGAACACCAGAGGTTCGTCCACTCCGGTCCTCTCGTACTAGGAGCAGCCCCCTTCAATCATCCAACGCCCACGGCAGATAGGGACCGAACTGTCTCACGACGTTCTAAACCCAGCTCGCGTACCACTTTAAATGGCGAACAGCCATACCCTTGGGACCGACTTCAGCCCCAGGATGTGATGAGCCGACATCGAGGTGCCAAACACCGCCGTCGATATGAACTCTTGGGCGGTATCAGCCTGTTATCCCCGGAGTACCTTTTATCCGTTGAGCGATGGCCCTTCCATTCAGAACCACCGGATCACTATGACCTGCTTTCGCACCTGCTCGAATTGTCATTCTCGCAGTCAAGCGGGCTTATGCCATTGCACTAACCTCACGATGTCCGACCGTGATTAGCCCACCTTCGTGCTCCTCCGTTACTCTTTGGGAGGAGACCGCCCCAGTCAAACTACCCACCAGGCACTGTCCGCACCCCCGATAAGGGGGCGACGTTAGAACATCAACACTACAAGGGTGGTATTTCAAGGACGGCTCCACCATATCTAGCGACATGGTTTCAAAGCCTCCCACCTATCCTACACATGTAGGGTCAATGTTCAGTGCCAAGCTGTAGTAAAGGTTCACGGGGTCTTTCCGTCTAGCCGCGGGTACACAGCATCTTCACTGCGATTTCAATTTCACTGAGTCTCGGGTGGAGACAGCGTGGCCATCATTACGCCATTCGTGCAGGTCGGAACTTACCCGACAAGGAATTTCGCTACCTTAGGACCGTTATAGTTACGGCCGCCGTTTACCGGGGCTTCGATCAAGAGCTTCGACCGAAGTCTAACCCCATCAATTAACCTTCCGGCACCGGGCAGGCGTCACACCGTATACGTCATCTTTCGATTTTGCACAGTGCTGTGTTTTTAATAAACAGTTGCAGCCACCTGGTATCTGCGACTCCCAGTAGCTCCATCCGCAAGGGACTTCACCGCCAGGAGCGTACCTTCTCCCGAAGTTACGGTACCATTTTGCCTAGTTCCTTCACCCGAGTTCTCTCAAGCGCCTTGGTATTCTCTACCTGATCACCTGTGTCGGTTTGGGGTACGATTGCTTACAACCTATCGCTTAGAGGCTTTTCCCGGAAGCATGGCATCAATGACTTCATCACCGTAGTGACTCGACATCGGGTCTCAGCCTTAAGATGGTCC
Organism: Photobacterium sp. HL06; assembly: GCF_059552575.1. Lineage (NCBI taxonomy): Bacteria > Pseudomonadati > Pseudomonadota > Gammaproteobacteria > Vibrionales > Vibrionaceae > Photobacterium > Photobacterium sp. HL06. The sequence continues at coordinate 714,779 of NZ_CM183914.1, read as the reverse complement.
GGATTTACCTAAACCATCAGCCTACACCCTTGAACCAGGACAACCGTCGCCTGGCCCACCTAGCCTTCTCCGTCCCCCCATCGCAGTTATAAGCAGTACAGGAATATTAACCTGTTTCCCATCGACTACGCCTTTCGGCCTCGCCTTAGGGGTCGACTTACCCTGCCCCGATTAACGTTGGACAGGAACCCTTGATCTTCCGGCGAGGGAGTTTTTCACTCCCTTTATCGTTACTCATGTCAGCATTCGCACTTCTGATACCTCCAGCAAACCTTACGATTCACCTTCAACGGCTTACAGAACGCTCCCCTACCCAATGCAGTAAACTGCATTGCCGCAGCTTCGGTGTATAGCTTAGCCCCGTTAAATCTTCCGCGCAGGCCGACTCGACCAGTGAGCTATTACGCTTTCTTTAAATGATGGCTGCTTCTAAGCCAACATCCTGGCTGTCTGAGCCTTCCCACATCGTTTCCCACTTAGCTATAACTTTGGGACCTTAGCTGGCGGTCTGGGTTGTTTCCCTCTCCACGACGGACGTTAGCACCCGCCGTGTGTCTCCCGGATAGTACTTACTGGTATTCGGAGTTTGCAAAGGGTTGGTAAGTCGGGATGACCCCCTAGCCTTAACAGTGCTCTACCCCCAGTAGTATTCGTCCGAGGCGCTACCTAAATAGCTTTCGGGGAGAACCAGCTATCTCCAGGTTTGATTGGCCTTTCACCCCTAGCCACAAGTCATCCGCTAATTTTTCAACATTAGTCGGTTCGGTCCTCCAGTAAGTGTTACCTCACCTTCAACCTGCCCATGGCTAGATCACCTGGTTTCGGGTCTAATCCTAGCAACTGTACGCCCAGTTAAGACTCGGTTTCCCTACGGCTCCCCTATACGGTTAACCTTGCTACTAAAATTAAGTCGCTGACCCATTATACAAAAGGTACGCAGTCACACCACGAAGGTGCTCCTACTGCTTGTACGTACACGGTTTCAGGTTCTATTTCACTCCCCTCACAGGGGTTCTTTTCGCCTTTCCCTCACGGTACTGGTTCACTATCGGTCAGTCAGGAGTATTTAGCCTTGGAGGATGGTCCCCCCATGTTCAGACAGGATATCACGTGTCCCGTCCTACTCGATTTCACTAAGAGCGCGCTGTCGGCTACGGGGCTATCACCCTTTACTGCTGTGCTTTCCAGCACATTCGCCTAACATGCAACTAGCTTAAGGGCTAATCCGGTTTCGCTCGCCGCTACTGCCGGAATCTCGGTTGATTTCTGTTCCTCGGGGTACTTAGATGTTTCAGTTCCCCCGGTTCGCCTCGCTACGCTATGTATTCACGTAGCGATACTGGCTTATGCCAGTGGGTTTCCCCATTCGGAAATCCCAGTCTCAAGTGGCTTTTACTGCCTAAACTGGGCTTATCGCAAGTTAATACGTCCTTCATCGCCTCTGACTGCCAAGGCATCCACCTTGTACGCTTAGTCACTTAACCATACAACCCCAAGGAGTTTTTTATTTTCACTTTTCAAAAAAGTGAAGACAAAAGCGTATGGTCAACAACCAAGGTTTGTGTCTCTCCTTCTCTACATGAAAGAGCAGGGAGACATTGGTTTTTCGCCGGACTCTACACAAGACACTTGAATGTGTTTGCTTGAGAACTCGTTCTTCATAAAGAAGAACATTTTAATTCAATTGTAAAAATTGAATTTACTAGTCAGCTTTCCAGATTGTTAAAGAACATGTGTTGACCTTCGAAAAGGTGTCCACTTTTTAAAAGTACTATATATCTCTGTCTTTCAAGAGAAGTACGTTTAAAGAGTGGTGGAGCTATGCGGGATCGAACCGCAGACCTCCTGCGTGCAAGGCAGGCGCTCTCCCAGCTGAGCTATAGCCCCAACGTATTAAAAAGACTGTCACACACTTTCTTTGGGAAGAAAGTGGTGGGTCTGAGTGGACTTGAACCACCGACCTCACCCTTATCAGGGGTGCGCTCTAACCACCTGAGCTACAGACCCAAGTCTTTTCACGTTCTTTTACATTTTAACCAGGCAATCTGTGTGGACACTGCATAAAACAGCAAGTCTTTAGGTAAGGAGGTGATCCAGCCCCAGGTTCCCCTAGGGCTACCTTGTTACGACTTCACCCCAGTCATGAACCACACCGTGGTAAACGCCCTCCCGAAGGTTAAGCTATCTACTTCTGGTGCAGCCCACTCCCATGGTGTGACGGGCGGTGTGTACAAGGCCCGGGAACGTATTCACCGTAGCATTCTGATCTACGATTACTAGCGATTCCGACTTCATGGAGTCGAGTTGCAGACTCCAATCCGGACTACGACGTACTTTGTGGGATTCGCTCACCATCGCTGGTTGGCAGCCCTCTGTATACGCCATTGTAGCACGTGTGTAGCCCTACTCGTAAGGGCCATGATGACTTGACGTCGTCCCCACCTTCCTCCGGTTTATCACCGGCAGTCTCCCTGGAGTTCCCGCCATTACGCGCTGGCAAACAAGGATAGGGGTTGCGCTCGTTGCGGGACTTAACCCAACATTTCACAACACGAGCTGACGACAGCCATGCAGCACCTGTCTCAGAGTTCCCGAAGGCACGAAACCATCTCTGGTAACTTCTCTGGATGTCAAGAGTAGGTAAGGTTCTTCGCGTTGCATCGAATTAAACCACATGCTCCACCGCTTGTGCGGGCCCCCGTCAATTCATTTGAGTTTTAATCTTGCGACCGTACTCCCCAGGCGGTCTACTTAACGCGTTAGCTCCGAAAGCCACGGCTCAAGGCCACAACCTCCAAGTAGACATCGTTTACGGCGTGGACTACCAGGGTATCTAATCCTGTTTGCTCCCCACGCTTTCGCATCTGAGCGTCAGTCTTTGTCCAGGGGGCCGCCTTCGCCACCGGTATTCCTTCAGATCTCTACGCATTTCACCGCTACACCTGAAATTCTACCCCCCTCTACAAGACTCTAGTCTGCCAGTTCAAAATGCTGTTCCGAGGTTGAGCCCCGGGCTTTCACATCTTGCTTAACAGACCGCCTGCATGCGCTTTACGCCCAGTAATTCCGATTAACGCTCGCACCCTCCGTATTACCGCGGCTGCTGGCACGGAGTTAGCCGGTGCTTCTTCTGTCGCTAACGTCAAGGCATGCAGCTATTAACTACACACCCTTCCTCACGACTGAAAGTACTTTACAACCCGAAGGCCTTCTTCATACACGCGGCATGGCTGCATCAGGGTTTCCCCCATTGTGCAATATTCCCCACTGCTGCCTCCCGTAGGAGTCTGGACCGTGTCTCAGTTCCAGTGTGGCTGATCATCCTCTCAGACCAGCTAGGGATCGTTGCCTTGGTGAGCCGTTACCCCACCAACTAGCTAATCCCACCTGGGCTAATCTTAGCGCGAGAGGCCCGAAGGTCCCCCTCTTTGGCCCGTAGGCATTATGCGGTATTAGCTATCGTTTCCAATAGTTATCCCCCACACTAAGGCATATTCCCAGGCATTACTCACCCGTCCGCCGCTCGCCGCCCTTAACATCCCCCGAAGGTTCAGTTAAGTCGCTGCCGCTCGACTTGCATGTGTTAGGCCTGCCGCCAGCGTTCAATCTGAGCCATGATCAAACTCTTCAATTAAAGTTTTGTTGGTCTTTCGACCGGCTCAATGAATACTGATTGAACATCAACAACTAGAAGCTAGTTGTGATATTCGAATTGACTGTGCCGATATTTCTATCGTTTTGGTCACTCAGTTCATTGATAAATCTTTTGACTAATCATTTCACGAGTGCCCACACAGATTGCATGGTCAAATTGTTAAAGAACAAACTGATTCGTCACCGGCTAAGTTGCCGTGCTCCGTGTCAGTGAGGTCGCATTATAGAGAGTTCGATCGCATTGGCAAGGCCGATTTTAAAAAAAACGTCACACAACAGATCAACCGAACAAACTTTAGCCAGGAGAGGGGAAATAGCCCATTTTGAAAGCAGAAGAAGCACCGCATTCGTGCTTCTTTATCAGCAGGCAACATATTCAGTCATCGACCTGGGCTTTTTTCTTAAACGATCCCTTGGGTGGGTAACCGGTATCGCGGCTAGCAGCGTTTTGGTGTAATCGGCTTGTGGCGATTCATAGATGTCCTTAACCAAGCCGAGTTCAACGATTTTACCAAAATACATTACTGCCACTCGATCCGAGATGTGCTTCACCACTGACAAATCATGGGAGATAAAGATCATCGCTAAATCCATTTCTTTTTGTAGCTGAAGCAATAAATTCAATATCTGCGCCTGTACTGACACATCCAACGCCGAAACAGACTCATCACAGATGAGTAATTTGGGCTTTAACGCAATCGCACGGGCAATACCAATACGCTGGCGCTGCCCTCCAGAAAATTCATGGGGGTAACGGAGGATTGCGTCCTCAGGTAGCTCTACCTTAAATAGCAACTCCTTTACCCACTCTTTACGCTCTTCAGGCGTGCCTATTTTATGGATGATGAAAGGCTCTTCCAAAATCATACCAACGGTATGACGTTGATTGAGTGACTCCATGGGATCTTGGAATACAATCTGCATTTCTTTACGCAGTGCCCGCATTTTTTTAGGCGAAAGCTCCGTGATGTCTTTACCCTCAAAGTAGATCTTGCCGTCTGTAGGCTCATATAACTTGAGGATCGTTCGGCCTAGCGTACTTTTTCCGCAGCCAGACTCTCCAACCAAACCCAAGGTTTCCCCTCTTGCTACCGAAAACGAAACACCGTCAACGGCTTTGATAGCATAGCCCTTTTTAAAAATGCCTTTCCCGGAGACAAAGTATTGCTTGAGATGCTCTATACGAAGAATTTCGTCCATAACTGTATCCTTGATTTACCGAGCAGCTATCCCCTGCGCTCTGGCGAAGACTATCCTTTGAATTCCGGAAACAATGCCGTATTAAGAGGTTTAATTTCTATTGGCTGCTTTGGCTCATTATCCAAGCTGGGCATCAATCCCATCAGCCGCTCGGTATATGGATGCTGTGGATGGTCAAACAAGTCATAAACATCTGCATATTCCACTACCTTCCCGCCGTACATCACTGCAACATCATCACAAATCTCAGCCACCACCCCTAAATCGTGAGTAATGAAGAGCATTGCCATTCCGGTCTCTTCTTGTAATTCAATCATAAGATCAAGGATCTGGGCTTGTACGGTGACATCCAGTGCTGTGGTTGGCTCGTCACAAATGAGTATGTCAGGCTTGCAGGCCAACGCCATCGCTATCATGACACGCTGTCTCATCCCACCCGATAAATTGTGCGGGTACTCTTTCAGCCTTTTAGCCGGCATCGGAATACGGACCTTGGTCAGCATCTCTAATGAATAGGCTAACCTTTCTTTTTTACTCAACTCGGGACGGTGAAGCTCCAGTACTTCGTTTAGTTGCCTGCCGACAGAATGTACCGGATTTAACGCGGTCATCGGATCCTGAAAAATAATGGAGATACAATTTCCCCGCATGGCATACATTTCTGTCGCCGGAAGCCTTACCAGATCAGTTCCCCGGTATAAGACTTGTCCTCGGGTAATATAACCATAGGGCTTGGGTAGTAGCCCCAGTATGGACAGCGCAGTGACGCTTTTTCCACAACCAGACTCACCAACAAGACCAAGGGTTCGCCCCTTTCTCACATCAAAACTCACGCCGTGAAGGATCTTCACAACACCATCATCAGTCATGAATTCCGTTTCAAGATCAAGGACACTTAAAACCACATCAGAAGACATATACTTCCCCTTGCTGCATTACAGCTTATAAGTGTCATCGATGATCGTGACAGGCTCGAAAGCCCGGCCTTTCTTCATTGCAGCTTTAGTTTCTTTCTTGATGTTTACATCAATCCAAAAAGTACCCAGTTCCACCGGGTAGAAGATTGACTCTGTTTTCTTTGTCATCCCTGGAGTGGGGTATTTAACCCATCGCCAATGGGCTTCTCGGGTATAGGGAACCATATAGCCTGGCACAATAATATGGGCATCCGTGACCATCTTCTGGATCGTATGAGATATCTGATACCGCTTGGTCACATCAAACTCGGCTTTGAATGCTTCAATTTGGATATCCAGTGCCGGCGAGCTGTAATTGGTGTGGTTGTTAGTTTGAGGTTTCACATTCTTTGAATGTAAATACTCCCAGTAGGCGGGGATCTCCCCACCTCCCATATTCAAAAAGGCGAGGTCGTGTTTTTTCTCCAGAATATATTTAAAGGCAGCAGAGCCATCAACGAGGTTTAACGTCAGATCCAGACCTGCCTGCTTTGCTTGCTCTTTAAGATAGGCAATACGCGGTGACCAAACTTGGTAGCCGTAAGTGACAGCAAAACTTAGCCTCTGCCCCTGTTTATTAACACGAATACCATCGGCACCAATGGTATCGAAACCCGCTTTGGCAAAATATTGCGCGGCCAATTCAGGATTGAACTCTGGTGCCTTGTTATCCGCGCGGTCATAATCACCATGCCCAAAGCCCAGCCCGTGTGGCTTGCGGACATAATCCCCCCGCAGGACATTTTTAATCATACCGTCAAAATCAGTCGCATAAGTCAGCCCTTTTCGGATGTCGAGGTTATCCAGCAAAGGTTTGGCCGTATTAATCCACACTCCACCAGCCCCTTGAGTAACTTGGTTGTAGCCCCAGAATTTATGAATGTACCCTTTCTGGTAAGGTTGGCTATTGGATTTGTCATGCCAGAGCTGCGGCAACACTAAGGCAAACGTATCTAAATCCCCTTTTTCAAAATGCTTGCGAGCAATATCATTGTCACGGATCACCCGAAGCCGAATTTTATCTACGTTGTAACGATTCTGATAATAGCGGTTTTCATAGCCCCACCAGTCCTCACCTACGTGTTTAAAGGTAACGCTTTTCCCTTTTTTTACACTATCAAGGAAATAGGCCCCCGCCGTCGGCTCACTCTTAAAATTATATTTGCGAACGAAATTATCATCGATGCCATCCTTATTATTATCCGTACTTGGCTTAAAGAAATGTTCAGGGCGGGGTTGCAGGCCGTTACTGGGTAAATTAACCATCACCATTAGCTCATCATTACTTTTAGCTGTTTTGGCAACAATGGCAATCGTATGCTCATCATACTTAATCACCGTATCGATAGAATTGGTGAAAAAGTCGTTATACCAAGGATCAATGATGTCTTTCGAGCGGTAGTATTTCAGCATAAACAAGTAGTCATCAGCTGTAATAGGCTCACCATCAGACCACTTTGCGTTGGCATTTAATTTGAAATAGACCGTTTTAAAGTCATCTCCAAATGCCCAGGCCTCAGCGAGCTGGGGAATCCATTTGCCGGTGTTGGGGTGCCTTGCTGCCAACTTAGGCGTACCATCCATAAAATAATGTCGCAGGCCTGAATTGGCGTCTGGGCCGACACTTCGCAATGTTTGCGGGAAGCTCGCCATAAAAGAGCGGAACGTACCGCCTCGTTTAGCCTGTTCGGATGCAAATAAGGGTTCATTCATATTAGAAACCCACTCCAGCCCTTTAGGCAACGTACTCGCATTGGCGATACCGCTTAACCCCAAGATCACTGACAATACGGCAAGCTTTAGACTCTTATCCATTTTCACATCCTGTGTTAGCAGAAATTAAATGTAGCGAGTGAACTTCTTCGGATCGAAAGCCGCCCGAATAGCTTCGCCAATAAATGTCACCATGATTAAGACTAGTACGATAGCCGTTACCACAGAGGTAACGATCCAGGGGGAATCTAAATTAGATTTCCCCTGCTGCAACAGCTCTCCCCAACTTGGAGTCGGCGGCATTAATCCGAGCCCCAGGTAATCCAGCGCCGTTAGTGCGGTAATATTGGCGGCAATAGTAAACGGGGCCAGCGTCACGATCATCACCATGGTATTGGGAAGAATATGATGAAAAATGATCCTGGATGTTGATGCGCCAAGGGCTTTGGCTGCCATGACATACTCACGGGCTGACTCTTTATAGGTCATCGTGCGCATGTACCAGGTCATCCCCATCCAGCCAAACAGTACATTAATAGCAACAAACAGCGTGAAAGTCGGCTGGGTAATAGAGACTAGGATCATAATGACGTACAAAAACGGCACCATTGACCACACTTCAATGAAACGCTGCACCAATAAGTCGAATTTGCCACCAAAGAAACCCATCGCACAGCCAACAGCGGTTCCTATGGCATAGGAAATCACCATCGTGAGCAGAGCAAACCCCATCGCCGTTCTAAAACCGTAAACTAGGCGGGCAAGGATATCGCGGCCTATCACATCGGTGCCCAGATAATGCTTATCTTCAACGCTTGGCGCTGTCGGTGGGTAGTCGCCACTAAAATCCTGTTCGAACGGATCCCATGGCACTATCGGCATAATGACGAAATTACCCTTCCCTTGCGCTGAAAACAGCTGGCTCATCGCTTGATAGTCGGGTTCATTGCTGTAGCTAAAGCCAAAGTCAGTACCTGCCTTCACATTACTGAAAACAGGAAAGCTATAGCTTCCATTGTACTTAACCACCAGCGCTTTACTGTTTATCAGCAGTTCGGCAAACAGAGATAACACCAGCAGCAAAGACAACATGACAAAGGACCAGTATCCACGCCTGATCGCTTTGAAGCGCTTTATTTTTTTGATGGTTAAGGGATTCAGTGTCATCCGTTCACACTCCAAACCGCACCCGGGGATCAACCAACGCCACACAGATATCCGATAAGATATTCCCGATCATCAACATCGCCGCATTAATGGCAACAATCCCCATCACAACGGGATAATCACGCTGCATGATCGACTCGTACCCCAGCAAGCCAATCCCGTCGATATTAAAGATAACCTCAATCAGAAAAGAGCCCGTCATAAAGAACAGCAATGAGTTGCCGAAATGACTCGCTATCGGGATCAAGCTGTTGCGAAGCGCATGCCGACGAACTGCAGAGCGAAAAGGCAGCCCCTTTGCAATGGCCGTTCGAATGTAGTCTGACGACAGGTTTTCCATCAGGTTGTTCTTCATCGTCATTGTCAGGGTAGCGAAATCACCAATCAAATAGCAGATCAGGGGGAGTACAGCGTGCCAGAAAAGATCCGTGATTTTTTCAGAGAAGGTTTCATAATCTTCAAAATCCTCACCAACAAAGCCCCCCATTGGAAACCATTCCAGGTGATAGCTGAATAATGTAATAAGCAGTACGCCGACCACATAACCGGGCAAGGCATAGCCAACAAAAATAAGAATGGAAGAGCCAGAATCAAAGGCCGAGCCGTGCTTAACCGCCTTGTAATACCCCAATGGGATTGAGATGAAATAGCTAATGAAAAAAGTCATTCCACCGTAAAACAGCGAGACGGGAAGCCGTTCCGCAATCATCTCTGTCACCGGCTCGTAGTAGCGTGTCGATTCACCGAGATCAAGGCGGATCAGCTTGCTCAGCCATTCCCAATAAGCTTGATGAACCGGTTTGTCCAGGCCATAAAATGCATTCAGCTGGGCGAGCTGATCGTCGGATAGTGCAGAGCTGCCGCCCGCCGCTGTCATCGCAGCAGCCCCCTCGCCCTGGAACTGCATATTCGCCAGCATTCGCTCGACAGGCCCCCCGGGGACCAAGCGGGTAATCGCAAAAATCAGCACGGTAATGCCAAGAAAAGTCGGTATAACCAAGGCCATGCGATGCAAAAAGTACGACAGCATGTATCGACTAACTCCCTGTCTGGCTTCCTATCAATAAATATTCCAAGTAATTAAAAGATAGCAGCAAGAAAAGATTTCAGCTTTTTAATCAAGGCAGTGAACTGGGCAAACTATGCTCTGCCCGGGGAAATACAGGTATTAAAAAAGGCCGCTATGCGACCTTTATTGTTCGGGAACTGTTCGGGAACCGTTCAGGAACCGTTTGGGAGTGGTTCGAAGTATAAAATTAGCGAGATGCCAACCAACCCGGAACATCGGCGACACTGTCAAGTACCACACTCGCCAGGGCTTCGCCTTCTTCAGTCACAGGCTTACCGGTGCGCACCAATACTTTGGTACCCACTTCAGCAGCACCGGCCGCTTTCATGTCATCGGTCTTATCACCAATCATCACCGAATTGGCCATATCGATTTTCAAAAAATCACGGGCAGAGATGAACATCCCTGGCTTTGGCTTGCGGCATTCACAATCTTGCAGATAATCACCCTTGCCTTCTTTAGGATGATGCGGGCAATAATAGATGCCGTCAAACTCAACACCATTATCGACAAAATTCCAGTCCATCCATTCTGTCAGGGTCAGGAATTCATCTTCTGTGTACATACCTCGGGCAATCCCCGCCTGGTTGGTTACCAGAACAAGCAGATACCCCATTTCCTTGAATTTTTTGCACGCTTCAAAGACGCCTTCTACGTATTCAAAGTCATCGACGGTATGAACATAACCATGATCGACGTTGATCACGCCATCACGATCGATAAAAACTGCTGGTTTGGCCAAAAGTCAGCCCTCTGTCTATATATATTAAGGCAAATTATGGCATGGCTTCAGCAGGGATTCATCTGTTTATCACAATCCGCCGTTGCCCAGTCATGACTATTCGCAAATGGCCACAAAGCCATTTGGACGTCTAGACGTAAAAATATCTATTGACTTAGACGTCTAGACACCCTAGCATCAACAACAGATGCGATTAATAAACACTTTTCGCACAAAACAATGACAATGTAAATACAACAAATAGCATTACGATATACCAGTATTTACAAGCTTTTACCCTTGTAAAATTTGCCTTGGCAGCAGGTATACGGTTCAGGAAGTTCGATGATAGAAATAAATAGAGTAAATAAAGTGTTCTATCAGGGGGAGAAGGAAATCAACGCGCTGCGTGATATCAATCTGTCCATTGAGCAAGGCACCATCTTCGGCGTAATTGGCTCTTCCGGTGCGGGGAAAAGTACCCTGATCCGTTGCGTCAATCTGCTGGAAAAACCAACCAATGGTCACGTTATCGTTGATGGCATCGACCTAACCCAGCTTTCCAACCAGGAGCTGACGCTTGCCCGCCGCAAGATTGGCATGATCTTCCAGCACTTCAACCTGCTGTCGTCCCGTACCGTGTTCGACAACATTGCCCTGCCACTTGAACTCGCGGGCACAACGAAGTCTGATATCAAGACCAAGGTCAATGAGCTATTACAGTTAGTTGGACTGGCCGATAAAAGCGAGTCCTACCCGTCAAACCTCAGTGGCGGCCAAAAGCAGCGTGTGGCTATTGCCCGAGCACTGGCTTCTGAACCTAAAGTTCTGCTGTGCGATGAAGCGACCAGTGCCTTGGATCCGGCCACCACCCAATCAATCCTTGAGCTACTAAAAAAGATCAACCGCAAGCTGAACCTGACTATCTTGTTGATCACCCACGAAATGGACGTGGTGAAAAGCATCTGTGCGGAAGTCGCAATCATCGGTGATGGCGAGCTGGTAGAAAAAGGGCCGGTAGGTGAAATTTTCGCCCATCCAAAAACCGAGCTGGCACGTGATTTCATCCGTTCGACAATGGATTTATCCATTCCTGAAGATTATAAAGCGCGGCTTGTCGAGCAGCGCGTTGATAACAGTTATCCGTTGGTACGCCTTGAGTTCACCGGCGCATCGGTTGATGCCCCGCTGATCAGCCAGGTAGCCCGAGAATTCAACATTGATATCAGCATCCTAAGCTCCGATATGGACTATGCCGGTGGTGTGAAATTCGGCCTGATGCTGGCCGAGTTCTTTGGTACCGAACAAGCAGCAGAACAGGCCGTTGCCTTCCTTCGTGATCACAAAGTTAATGTAGAGGTATTGGGTTATGTTGCTTGAGTCTATTGCTAACTGGTGGCTGACCAACGAACGCCTGACCTACTTGCTGATTGATGCACTTGGTGAAACGCTGGTGATGGTATTTGCCTCTGGCCTGATTGGCTTTGCCATCGGTATTCCTGCCGGGGTTGCCCTTCACCTCACCAAAGATAATGGTTTGCTGGAAAACAAGGCGCTGAATAAAGTACTGGGTACCGTCACCAATATCGGCCGTTCCATCCCGTTCATTATCTTACTGGTTGCCATCATCCCGTTTACCCGTTTTGTCGTTGGCAGCTCTATCGGCACGGCTGCGGCAATCGTCCCGCTCACTGTCGGCGCAATTCCTTTTATTGCCCGCCTGGTTGAAGGAGCCCTGCTGGAAGTACCGACCGGCTTGGTTGAAGCGGCCCAGGCTATGGGGGCTACCCCACGCCAGATCATCAACAAGGTACTACTTCCCGAAGCACTGCCGGGCATCATCAATGCGGTCACAATTACCTTGGTGACCCTGGTCAGCTACTCGGCGATGGCCGGCACAGTTGGCGGTGGCGGCCTGGGTGATGTCGGTATCCGCTATGGCTACCAACGCTTCGACGGCACCGTCATGATGATCACCGTGGTCATGCTGGTCGTCCTGGTCCAAATCATTCAATCGGTCGGTGACCATTTGGTCAAACGAGCCGATCACCGCTAAGCAGAAAAAAACATTAACTAATAATTACCATCTAGTATTACGGAAAACCCCCGCTTTAAGGAGAAGTTACATGGCGTTTAATCTTAAGAATATTTTTGCCGTTGCAGGCCTGGCATCAGCACTTGTTTTAACTGGTTGTGGTGAAAAAGAAACCGCGGTCGATAACAGCAAGATTAAAATTGGGGTTATGGCGGGTGCAGAAGCCCAGGTGGCAGAAGTTGCCGCCAAGGAAGCCAAGGATAAGTATGGTCTCGATGTTGAGCTAATCACCTTCACCGACTATGTCTCACCCAATGCGGCACTGGAAGAAGGCTCTATTGATATTAATGCCTTCCAGCACAAGCCCTACCTCGATCAGCAAGTTACTGACCGTGGTTACAAGTTTGCCGTTGCCGGAAACACCTTTGTCTATCCGATTGCCGCTTACTCAAGTAAAATCAAATCAATCGACGAGCTGAAAGATGGCGACCAGATTGCAGTGCCAAACGATCCAACCAACCTTGGCCGTTCACTGCTACTGCTAGAGCAACAAGGTTTGCTGAAGCTAAAAGAAGGCGCAGGCCTAACAGCAACCGTACTGGATATTGTTGACAGCCCTAAGAACCTGAAAATTGTTGAACTGGAAGCTGCACAGCTACCACGCTCCCTTGACGATGTTCAGCTTGCGATCATCAACACAACTTACGCCAGCAGCATCAATCTGACGCCTGAGCGTGACGGTGTGTTTGTTGAAGACAAAGAATCACCGTACGTTAACTTAATTGTTGCCCGTGAAGACAACGTGAATGCTGAAAACGTACAAACGTTTGTTAAGGCCTACCAATCTGATGCTGTGTACACAGCAGCGCAAGATATCTTCCAAGGTGGCGTGGTTAAAGGCTGGTAATCACCAAACCTTCAGCTCCCTTATTAAGCAGCAAGCCCCTCCGTTGAGGGGCTTTTGTTTACCGTAAAACTATTATTTCTTTTTTACCCGGCCCTGTACCGCCTTGAAGCGGGGGGTTGACTTGCAAATCACATACACGCGTCCGCGGCGTTTCACTACCTGGCAGTCACGGTGACGGCTCTTGGCGCTTTTCAGCGAGCTCAGTACTTTCATCTTACTTTCCTTTCTTTCTGCCAAACTGACCAAAACGACGGCTGAAATTAGCCATCTGTCCCTCAGCGCTAACCACCCGCTGCTTGCCGGTATAAAACGGATGTGACGCAGACGAGACATCCAGGGTGAAATAAGGGTATTCCTTGCCATCCTCCCAGGTAATAGTCCGATCGGTTTTCAACGTCGAACCTACCAGGAAATATTTATCAACACTGGTGTCATGGAACACCACGGTACGGTATTCAGGATGGATACCTGGTTTCATTTTCTGAACCTCAACAAATCACCTTAAAGGCTATGTTATAACATAACACTTGATAATCATTCTCATCAAGTTTTCGTTTGCATTTTTATGGTATTTTCTGCGTCAAACCAACAGAGGCACTATTTCCGATGACCTATCAAATTGAGCCCGTGGGCATTATTCGATCCCCCTATAAAGAGAAATTTGCCGTGCCGCGCCAGCCAGGCTTGGTCCCCAGCGCACGCTCGGAAATCATCTTGCAGGGAGAAGCCAATGCCCTCGAAGCCGTACGGGGCCTTGAGCAGTTCAGCCACCTCTGGCTGTTATTTTTATTTGACCAAAACCTTGAAGCCGGATGGCGCCCTACTGTCCGCCCTCCACGCTTAGGTGGCAATGAGCGGATTGGGGTGTTTGCCAGCCGGGCCACATTCCGTCCCAATGGTATTGGTATGTCGGCGGTTGAATTCAAAGGGCTCCGCCAGGAAGGCAGCGATGTGATTATCGAGCTAGGCGGAGTTGATCTGGTCGACGGCACCCCGATTGTCGATATCAAACCCTATATCCCTTACTCCGACAGCCTGCCACTGGCCTCGGGAGGGTTTGCAAACGAGGAGCCCAATACCTTAAAGGTGTTCTTCACCGACAAGGCAGAGTCACAGCTGACAGGCCGCCAGTTAGCAAGGCAACGGGCCGTGATTGAAGAGGTATTGGCACAAGATCCCCGGCCAGCCTATAAAAAAGGCAAGCCCGACAGCAAGGAGTACGCTGTCCACTTATTCGACTACAATGTAAAGTTCACCGTCGATAACCAGAAAGTGACCGTCACCGCTTTGGACAAGCCGGTGGCAAAATAAAAAATTACGCGTCTGCCTGTTCCTTTTGGCGAACAGCCAAATGGCTGGTAGTATATACGGTTACCGCCTCTTTGAGCGGCTGGGGATGTCCCCATCACTTATCTAATTCATATCAACCAACGGATACCATCAATGCGTACCAGTAAATATCTTCTTTCAACGCTGAAGGAGACTCCAAACGACGCAGAAGTTATCAGCCACCAGCTGATGCTACGTGCAGGTATGATCCGTAAGCTGGCTTCAGGTCTTTATACCTGGCTACCTACAGGTCTGCGTGTTCTGCGTAAGGTCGAAAACATTGTTCGTGAAGAAATGAACAATGCCGGTGCAGTCGAAACGTTAATGCCCGTAGTTCAGCCCTCTGAACTTTGGGAAGAAACAGGTCGCTGGGACAAATTTGGCCCCGAGCTACTACGTATCGCTGACCGTCACGACCGACCGTTTGTACTAGGTCCGACTCACGAAGAAGTGATCACGGACATGGTTCGCAATGAAGTGAAATCTTACAAGCAGCTTCCTCTGAACCTGTACCAGATCCAGACTAAATTCCGAGACGAAGTTCGCCCACGCTTTGGTGTAATGCGTTCACGTGAGTTCATCATGAAAGATGCATACTCATTCCACCTGGACAAAGAAAGCCTGGTAGAAACGTACGAAACCATGCACCAGGCCTACTGCAACGTCTTCAGCCGCATGGGCCTGGATTTCCGTCCAGTACTGGCTGACACAGGTTCTATCGGTGGCAGCGGCTCTCACGAATTCCACGTCCTGGCAGAAAGCGGCGAAGACTTAATTGCCTTCTCGACTGACTCTGACTACGCGGCAAACATTGAGAAAGCAGAAGCCCTAGCGCCAGCTACTGAGCTGACTGCACCAACTGCAGAGATGACGCTGGTTGATACGCCGAATGCAAAAACTATCGCAGAGCTAGTTGAACAGCACGGTATCGCTATCGAGAAAACAGTCAAGACACTGTTTGTTAAAGCCTCTGACGAGGTTGAAGCAGATCTGGTTGCACTGATCATCCGTGGTGATCACGAGCTGAACGAAATCAAGGCTGAGAACCTATCTTGTGTTGCAGCGCCACTTGAGTTCGCAACCGAAGAAGAAATTCGTGCACTTGTTGACGCAGGTCCAGGTTCTCTTGGCCCGGTAAACCTACCAGTACCATTCATTGTTGACCGCTCTGTGGCGGTAATGAGTGACTTCGGCGCCGGTGCCAACATCGACGACAAACACTACTTCGGTATCAACTGGGGTCGTGACGTTGAACTCGGCCAGGTGGAAGATCTACGTAACGTGGTTGAAGGTGATCCAAGCCCATGCGGCCAAGGTACCCTACTGCTTAAACGCGGTATCGAAGTGGGCCACATCTTCCAGCTAGGTAACAACTACTCTAAGTCAATGAACGCTACAGTTCTTGGCCCTGATGGTAAAAACACCATCATGGAAATGGGTTGTTACGGTATTGGCTGTACCCGCGTTGTTGCCGCTGCCATTGAGCAGAACAATGATGACAACGGTATTATCTGGCCAGATGCTATCGCACCGTTCCAGGTTTCTATTGTACCGATGAACATGGCGAAATCGGCAGAAGTTAAAGAAGCGGCTGAAAAGCTATACGCTGAGCTGAGTGCTGCTGGTATCGAAGTACTCTTCGATGACCGTAAAGAGCGCCCGGGTGTGATGTTTGCAGATCATGAGCTAATCGGTATCCCGCACACAGTCGTTATCGGTAACCGCAGCCTGGAAAATGGCGAAATGGAATATAAAGACCGTCGCGCCGGCACCAAAGAAAGTGTTGCTGTTGCTGACATGGTTGAGTTCATTAAGCAGAAACTGGCTTAATTTCTACCAGAAACTCACAATTAAAAGCCTCCCTCGTGGAGGCTTTTTTATTTCCAGAAGAAGCCCCAAAGCGCGCATTTTCAACAGCTTTAGGTAAATACCCAAACCACTCCAAGATGCTCGTTCCAGCGAGAATGACTGGGCTGGTAGGCAAGGCGCGGGTTTGAAGACATAGTTGCTCTACGTCAAGAACCAGCAACGCAGTATTCCAGCCCAGTCAGCTCGCCCTTTGGGAGTGACCCAGCAAGCTCATTTCTATGTCAAATAATGTTGAAATGGGCCACCATTCCTAACATCATTTTCCTTGAACTGAACTTGCTGAAGTCACTCTGAATCCTGCATCTTGGAGTCGTTTGGGTATATAGTTAGGGTAATAAGGGAAATAGAGAAGTGCTTGAATGGCAAAGGATAAGCCAAAAATCAGCTTATTATTATCTGGCGGCGGAGCGCGTGCTGCCTATCAGGTGGGGGTGTTGAAAGCCATTGCCGAGTGGTACCCGCGCGTACACCACAGCCCGTTCAGTATCTATTCCGGTACTTCTGCCGGCGCTATCAATGTTACCTCTATCGCCAGTTATGCGTCCTGTTTTCGGCTAGGTGTCAAAAAATTGGAGTGGATTTGGGCCCACCTTCATAGTCGCCGAGTGTTCAGTGCCAGCTCATATGGAATGACAAGCTACCTTGCCAACCAATGGCTTGCTCGCCTGCAAGCCGATCACCATGAACGCCCACCGTTCGGCCTGCTAAATAACCGTCCGCTTCGCCAGCTATTGAATCAGGTCAATAACTACGAACGGTTGGAAAAACAAATCCTCGCAGGAAACCTGCACGGGATCTCGATCACCGTTTCCAGCTACAAAAGCGGTCAGTCCGTCAGTTTCTTTCAGGGGCAAAAGGAGTTAACGGAGTGGGATCGGGCAAAGTCAAAAGGACGCCGGGCACTGATCACCACCGAGCACTTGCTGGCATCGGCAGCTATCCCGCTGGTTTTTCCGGCCACCCGCATCGGGCAGGCTTATTATGGTGACGGTTCGATCCACCAGCTGGCTCCACTCCGTCCCTCGCTAAAAATGGGGGCCGATAAAATACTGATCATCGATTTAATCAACCAAAAGCTCAATGAAAGGGATCATACTAAAGCGCCCGGTTTAGCCGCCCTTGGCGGCCACCTGATGGATACCATTTTCAGCGACACCCTCACCGCCGATCTCGAACATCTGTCACGGACTAATGAACTGATACAGGCACTACCCTCCTCTGAACAGCAAAAGCTAGAGATGAAAACCGTCGAACCTCTCTACCTTTTTCCTAGCCAATCTTTTGAGCCCCTGGCGCAAAAATATTACTGCCATATGCCGCCAATGACCCGGGCATTGATGCGTCTTACCGGACTGAGTCCTCGAGATGATGCCGCAATCACCAGCTATATTTTATTTGAACCGGCATACATTAACGCTTTAATCGAGCTCGGTTATCACGATGCACTCGAGCAAGAAACGCCCCTGCGCAACTTTCTAAAATAAAATCAGTATTTTATTAATAAAAAAAGGTCCGAGGTGTTGAAATGGCTTAATAATTGCCTATAGTAAACAACTTCTCTTTTTTTTTGACGCTAATATGGATCCGACTCTCTGGAACAATATTTTTGCTGAAAATAGTAAACCAAGGGCAAAACCCCTTGGTGCTGACCAGCGCTTGCTGATCCTGCAAAAGCTCCAGGGGAAACTCGACCTCGGCTTACTTTTCGAAATATTTACCCGTGAAGTCGAAAAACAAATCGATATCAGCCGTCTTGTCTGGGATTTAGACGAAACCTCAACCCTGATCCGCCGTGGCAAGGCAAGCCAATACCGACAAGCCTTTATCCTGCGCTTTGGTGAGAATGAACTAGGCAAGCTGCAATACAGTACGCCCTACCCACTGGACAAAGACGAAATCAACCTGCTCCATACCTACCACCGCCTATTTGCTGGTCCATTGATGAATGCGATTGAATATCGGCGAGTCAAAAATATGGCGCTACGTGATTACCTGTCCGGCCTTGGCAACCGTAGTTGTTTTGAGCAAGATATTCTGCACGCCATCGCAATGAGTGAGCGCAGAAGCGTCGGCCTGGTGCTGCTGATGTTTGACCTGGATAACTTCAAACAAGTGAATGACCGTTTTGGCCACCTCGATGGTGACAAGGTCATCCGCCGTTTTGCGACTACCCTTAAACAAGCAGTCCGGGCATCCGATCGCTGCTACCGTATTGGAGGGGATGAATTTACCGTTATTCTCCAGCCGGCAACCGATAAATCAGCGTTACATGTCGCCAAGCGCGTTCAACAGCTAATGCACGATGATCCCACGTTGAGGACATTAAAAATCGGCTCTTCATGTGGCTTTTCCGAATATCAAAAAGGAGATACAACCACCACCTTAATCGATCGTGCAGACCGTCAGTTATACCAGCACAAGCGGAATAAATAACCACTTCCATCTACAAGCTTGCTTTGCCATATTCATTACCGACACCTCTGGTATAGTAATGCTATAGGCGTTCACTCCCTATAGGTTCTCACGCAGTGCCTATAGGGAGTTAACGAATTAAGAAGGAAAGAGCATGAAAGTCTATGAATGCTGCGAGCTGATCCGAATGACCTATGCCCAAATTGGTGGTGGCGAACTGGGCTATATCCCTAATGCTATTCACTGTGCAATCAAAACCTTGGATTACGTCGCCTCTAATGAAGATGTGCCGCAGGAAGTCAGGGAGCGGGCAGCATTTGCCGCGGCTAATTTACTGATGAGTGATCACGAGGACAAATAATGGACGTGAAAAGCTTTGAGACGATGGATCCCGTCATGCTGATGAGCATTGTCAACATGAAGCTCCGTGATGAGTTCGGTAACCTGGATAACTTGGTTAAGTACTACGGCATCGACAAAGAACAACTGGTCGCCAGGCTGGCAAAGGCAGGCTTCGACTACTTACCGGATGCCAAGCAATTCCGCTAAACCGACCCAACCTATCCCAACAAAAAACGGAAGCCAGGCTTCCGTTTTTTATGCGCTGATACAGGGTTCAGCACTTATTTCACCGTCAATCTAGCCTTTAAAGACAGGCAGCAGATCCGCCATCGCCAGTAAATGGAAGGCGGCTGTCAATACACCGAATGCGATCACCACATAAATCGTCACATTTCCCCCTGGTACCACAAAGCCTTCTTGTACCGGTACTCTTTGACGTAATGTTTTTGCCAACATCGCCGGGATAATACAGGTCCAAATCGTGGCAGCAGCACCGGCTAAACCAATTGCGGCGACAAAACCAAACGGTGCCACTAACGAGAACACCAATGGCGGAATAAACGTCACACCCCAGGTTTTTAGTCGTCCTTGCTTGGTATCGGCAAAGCCAAAGAAGTCAGCCAAGTAATCGAACACACCCAATCCAACACCAATGAAAGATGAGACAATCGCGGCAATGGAAAAGATATGCAGGGCTTGTTTAATGCTATTTGAATCGATGGCAGCTGTCAGTGCAGACATCAAGACATCCACGCCGCCACCAGCAGTCACAACTGGGCCAAACGCCTCACGTGGTAAATTGCCAAAAATACAGATCACCCATCCCAGATAAAACGTGAGGGCAATTAGAGTGCCGCAAAGAATCGCTTTTTTGGCACGGCGCTCATCTTGGTAGTAATCACGCATCGTGCTCACCGAATGATGGTAACCAAATGACGTTAACGCGACCGGCAATAGGGCTAACGCATAGGCCGAGTAAGGGGTTTCACCTTGGACTTGTGCAAACAAGACTGGCGCACTGATATGCGAAGCCAGCCCTGAAACACCCAGCACAAAACTAATGATCATAAAGAGAATCAACACAATGGAAATACGATCCACTGCACGGGTAGAGTGCAAGACAAAGGCCGAGCAAAATGCAACAAACAGGACGGAAGCCAATTCACGCGTGACACCTAGCATTTCACTGAAAATCATGCCGGATGTTGAAATATACGCATAAAGTAGAATTCCACCCACAAAATACAAAGATAAGTTATTGATAAGATTAATCTTGTTACTTAATACATCTTTGGTAACAGTATTAAACGACGCTTTAAACTCATAATGCTTAAGTGCTTCTAACAATAACCAGCCGGAAAGCGTCATCATGATCATAGTGAAAGAAATGGCGATCACACTCCATAACGTCCACGCACCCGCACCTGCACTTGGCAATCCAAGCATGCCTGCCCCAACACAAACACTGGCGATAATACACGCCCCCCCAAGTGTGGATGGTTTACTCATAATGACTCCTAGACAACGTTGATGTATCAGCGTGCTAGTACAATAATACCTACCGATTTTTTTATCAAGCACAGATAAACCAACTGGGTAAAGAATATACAGCCAGATGGAAATATTGCGTTACAGCGAAAGGGAGCGATTCCCCCATCAATAAAAAAAGCCGCTACCTGACTAAGCAGAGAGCGGCTCTTCTGTGCACCCAGTGACATTGAGTGCAAATCATGTAATTCAAAACAGAATCACATGATTTACTTCAATTGGGCATAATAAGCAGCAACATTGGCAATATCATCATCGCTAAGCATGGATGCCTGCGGCTGCATAACCATCGCCATGCCACCGGTGCGTTGTTTGTTTTTATAAGCCTTTAGAGCACCAACCAAGTATTGCTCATTCTGGCCTTTTAGGTTCGGGTAGCTCGGTATCATTGCGACACCATCAGCACCATGACATGCAGCACATACTGCTGCTTTTGCTTTACCAGCTGCCGCATCACCAGCAGCCATTGAAGGGGCAGACATCACTGTCGCTAACACTGCAATTGCAAGAACTTTCTTCATTGTGTCCTCTTATAATACTAATCTTATCCAAATACCCCGCGCACTCTTTAAGCATTACTACTTAAGGTGAGGGAGAGGCATTCAATAATTGTGCACTGTTTCCCCTAAAATTGCACATCAGATGCATCATTGTGCCACTCCAGGTCACAGTCCTGGCCACTAAACGCCTCAACAACAAATAACCCAGCAACAGCAGCAAGCTGATCACCATAGAAAATAAGTGGTATACGACGCCGATTCCAACTTGGGATCCCATACTCCTGAAAGAGCTTTTTCAGCTTACGCTTGCCACCCCTTCCAACCGGCTTAACCACGATCGCTTCGGGATCAAAGCAAACGGATACGGCCTCCCCTGGTTTTGGCAGGCGCAACTGACCATGCTCTGCGTTATGCAATATCACCGAGCCAAGGTTTTGCGGCAATAGGCAAGGTTCATTAAGCTGACAAGCCTGATGCCAATCGCTGATATCCGGCCATTGCTGTACCAAATACAGGCGCTGCTGATAACGCCGCAGTTGCACATTATTCCAGCACAACTGCGGGTTAGCATCCGGTTTGGCCAGCACGACGGCGTGCCAAATTTGCTCCAGCTGAGCCTTTGAAGGCATCAAAACCTCAAACCGGCCAAGCCACTGCCGGATCAATTGCTTGCCAATCCGCTCCGACCCCAACTCAGCTATCGACAAGCTCTGATCAGCACGCACCGCCTGCTCCAGCTTGTCGTGCAGTAGCTCTTGCAACAGAGCATCCTGCTCCCCGCAGAGTTCTGCACTACGGGCAACAGCCTTACGAATGCCGGGCCAACGCTGGATCAATTGTGGCGTAACCTTGTGGCGCAAAAAATTTCGGTCATAGCGGGTATCCTGATTGCTCTCGTCTTCAACCCACTCCAACTGGTGCTGCTGGCCATAGTGCTCGATTTCAACACGGGTCGATGTCAGCAAAGGACGCAAATGCGTACCACCAGCAGAAGGGGTACTTTGTGCCATTGCCGCCAGGCCCGCAGGGCCACTGCCGCGCTTGAGTGCCAGCAGTACCGTTTCAAGCTGATCATCGGCATGCTGGGCAGTCAGTAAAATATCCCCCGGACGAACATGCTTTCGCAACGCCTGATAACGTTGTTCCCGGGCTTGCTGCTCAACACTTATCCGGCTCCCGAGCGCCAAGGTAACCCGCTCTACCTGGCACTCAATTCCCTCCTGTTGAGCCCAGCCTATGCAAAGCGTACTCCACTCATCAGCATTCTGGCTAAGGCCATGATGAACATGCACGGCCAGGCATTGATGTTGCGGGTTGAGGCGCAGGTACTGCCCCATCAAGTGCAGTAATACCCGTGAGTCCAGCCCACCACTAAGGGCCAATACAAAGTGCCGAGGGGCATCACAATAAGACTGCAGGCTGGTGGCTAGCCGGGAGTAAAGCATCAAAGAGGATCTCTTGTCGGAAGTCGATGAACGGGTTGGCATTATACCAAATGCTGTCACTGGATGATTGACGAGTAGCCATAAAAAAGCGGGCCAACCAAGGTTGACCCGCTCTAAATCTATTGTTGCGTAAAGCTTAGCAGTAACCGTAGCTCATCAGGCGCTGGTAACGGCGTTCCAGCAGCGCTTCAGTATCAAGTGCTTCTAGCTCATCCAGGCTTGCCAGCAATTGTGCTTTTAGCTTTTCTGACATCGCCACAACATCACGATGAGCGCCACCCAGTGGCTCTTCAATGATATTGTCGATAAGCTCTAGCTCTTTCAGGCGCTCAGCCGTCATACCCATCGCTTCTGCAGCCTGTGGGGCCTTATCAGAATCACGCCATAGGATTGAGGCACAGCCTTCCGGTGAGATAACCGAGTAGGTCGAGTACTGTAGCATGTTGACACAGTCACCCACACCGATAGCCAGTGCACCACCAGAACCACCCTCACCGACAACGTTGCAGATCACAGGTACTGTCAAACCAGCCATTTCTTTTAGGTTAGTCGCAATTGCTTCAGACTGGCCACGCTCTTCGGCACCAACACCTGGGTAGGCACCCGCGGTATCAATAAATGTGATGATCGGCATCTTGAAACGCTCTGCCATTTTCATCAAACGCAGAGCTTTACGGTAACCTTCTGGTTTTGGCATACCAAAGTTACGCAATACTTTTTCTTTAGTCTCACGTCCTTTCTGGTGGCCAATGATCATCACTGGGCGGCCGTCAAGACGCGCAATACCGCCTACCAAAGCTTTATCATCAGCAAAGGCACGGTCGCCTGCCAACTCATCGAACTCCGTGAACATATGTTCAGCGTAGTCAAAGGTATACGGACGCTGTGGATGACGGGCTAGTTGGGCAACCTGCCATGCACCAAGATCACCAAAAATTTTCTTGGTTAGCTCCAGGCTTTTATTTTCCAGCTGTTCAATTTCTTTATCTAAATCAACCGAAGCTGACTCATCACGACGCGATACGTCACGTAGTGCTTCAATTTTTGCTTCGAGTTCAGCAATCGGCTGTTCAAACTCAAGGAAGTTCAGGCTCATACCACTTCAATCCTTTTGCTCACAATTATTTGGTCTTTGTAATAACTATGGGCTAATTTAATTAAACTCAAGCTCTACTTGCTTTTCACCCAGCAATACTTTGAGATCGGTAATTAATTGATCTGCCGGGGTAACACGCCACTCAGTCCCGAGGGTCAACTTGGCGCGTGCATTCGAGCGCTGATAGTACACATTCACCGGTACAGTACCTGCACGGTGTGGCTCCAGCACTTGGCTGAAGCGTTCAAAAAACTGCTCATCAATTTGCCTCTCAGTCACTGAGATAGCAAGTCCTCTCAAGTGCTTTTCTCTGGCTTCTGAGATATCCAGCACTTCTCTGGCCGACATTTTAAGGCCACCGTTAAAATCATCAAAGCTGACCTGTCCGGAAACCACGACGATTCTATCTTTTTCAAGCAAATCAATATACCGTTCCAGGGGCTCTGAGAACAACATCACTTCCATCCGCCCGCTGCGATCATCGAGCGTCATCAAGCCGATCCGGGTACCTCGCTTGGTGGTCATCACCCGGGCGGCAATCACCAAGCCCGCCACAGTCACCACTTTATCACGCCCGGTCGGGTGGGCATCTTTCAGGCGCCAGGTTGTATAATGCTTCAGCTCAGGTACATAGGTATTGATAGGGTGACCCGTCAGGTACAGGCCTAAGGTATCCCGCTCCCCTTCAAGCCACACTTTTTCCGGCCACTCTGGAATATTGGCATACGCATGCTCGACTTCTTCCGGTGCCGCAGTCAATACCCCAAACATATCCGTCTGGCCGAAAGCTTCTGCCTGGTGGTGCTGGCTGGCCGCTTTGATAGCATCGTCAAGTGTCGCCATCATTGCTGCACGGTTTGGTCCTAGTCGGTCCATCGCGCCAGATTTGATCAGCTTCTCCAACACACGTTTATTGACTTTTTTAGTGTCAATACGGGCACAGAAATCAAAGAGGTCCTTAAAGTGGCCGTCTTTTTCCCGCGCTTCAATGATGTTTTCAATCGGGCCTTCACCCACCCCTTTCACCGCCCCGATACCGTAGACGATCGCCCCGTTTTCATCGACATTAAACCGATAGAGGCCCTTGTTCACGTCAGGCGGCAGCAACTTTATTTTCATACGGTGGCATTCATCCACCAGGCCGACGATTTTATCGGTATTATCCATATCGGCGGTCATTACCGCCGCCATGAACTCTGCCGGATAGTGCGCCTTGAGCCACAATGTCTGGTACGACACCAATGCATAGGCTGCGGAGTGGGATTTGTTGAAGCCATACCCGGCAAACTTTTCTACCAGGTCAAAGATCTTCATCGCCAGCTCGCCGTCGACGCCGTTCTTCACGGCCCCGTCTTCAAAGGTGGCACGCTGCTTGGCCATCTCTTCCGGCTTTTTCTTACCCATCGCACGACGAAGCATATCTGCCCCACCCAAGGTATAGCCAGATAGAACCTGGGCAATCTGCATCACCTGTTCCTGGTACAAGATGATGCCGTAGGTTGGCTCGAGGATCTCTTTCAATGACTCGTGCTGCCACTTCTCATCCGGATAAGAGACCGCTTCACGGCCATGCTTACGGTCGATAAAGTTATCTACCATGCCCGACTGTAGCGGACCAGGACGGAACAGGGCTACCAGTGCGATCATATCTTCGAAGCAGTCTGGCTGAAGCCGTTTGATCAGATCTTTCATCCCGCGGGATTCAAGCTGGAATACCGCGGTGGACTCTGAACGTTGCAGCATCGCGAACGACTTAGCATCATCCATAGGGATCGCCGCGATATTCACCGGCTCTTCACCTTTGGCTACCAAGCGCGGGTTCACCATGCCTAATGCCCAGTCGATAATCGTCAGGGTACGAAGGCCAAGGAAGTCAAACTTAACCAAACCCGCGGTTTCAACATCATTCTTATCGAACTGGGTTACCGGGTTGCCCCCTTCTGCATCGCAATACAGCGGGGCAAAATCGGTAATGGTGGTTGGCGAAATAACCACACCACCGGCGTGCTTACCGGCATTTCGCGTCACCCCTTCCAGGATCCGGCACATGTCGATCAGCGCTTTAACTTCCTCATCCGCCTCGTAGACCTGGCCTAGCTGAGGTTCGGCATCAAATGCTTTAGCCAACGTCATGCCCGGCTCGGCAGGAACCAGTTTGGAGATACGGTCAACGAAACCATACGGGTGGCCAAGCACCCGGCCCACATCACGGATAACCGCTTTCGCCGCCATTGTACCGAAGGTGATGATCTGCGATACCGCATCCCGGCCATACATTTCCGCAACGTGATCGATAACCTGATCCCGTTTGTCCATACAGAAATCGATATCGAAATCGGGCATGGAAACACGTTCTGGGTTCAAGAATCGTTCGAACAGCAAGTCAAATTCGAGCGGATCCAAATCAGTGATATCCAGCGCATAGGCCACCAAGGAACCCGCACCAGAGCCTCGTCCCGGGCCTACTGGCACATCATTGTCTTTCGACCACTGGATAAATTCCATAACGATCAGGAAGTAACCAGGAAATCCCATCTGGTTAATAACGTCGAGTTCGATTTTTAGACGTTCATCATACTCAGGACGACATTTGGCACGTTCTTCTTCATCGGGAAAAAGGAATGCCAATCGGCGCTCTAGGCCTTTTTCAGACTCCTTAACCAAGAAGTCTTCGATAGTCATATCACCCGTCGGGAAGTTCGGCAGGAAATACTCGCCCAGGCGTACAGTGACATTACAGCGCTTGGCGATTTCGACACTGTTTTCCAGTGCTTCGGGAATGTCTGAGAACAACTCACACATTTCCTCTTCGCTGCGCAAATACTGTTGTTCGCTATACAATTTAGGACGGTTAGGATCCACCATGGTGTAACCGTCATGGATCGCAACCCGGATTTCATGGGCATCGAACTGATCCGGAGAGATCAACCTCACGTCATTGGTGGCCACCACCGGCAACTCTGCTTGCTCGGCTAATTCGACAGCAAAATGAAGGTAAGCATCTTCGTCAGCCCGTCCGGTGCGGACCAGCTCAAGGTAATAGCTATCCGGGAAATGGGCCTGGTAAAACGCCACGCAGCGCTCAACCATCGCTTGGTTGCCTTTCAGCAGTGCCTTGCCAACATCACCGCTTTTCCCCCCAGAGAGCAGGATCAGCCCTTTTTTGTGCTCGACCAGCCACTCTTTGTCCATCACAGGCATATGCTGAACATGGCCACGCTGGTAGGCTTTTGAAATCAGCATGGTCAGATTCTGGTAGCCATCATTATCTGCTGCCAGTATCGTCAGATCCGTCAGCTCCTCGCCCATTTCTTCCGACTGGACCTTGAAGTCAGCACCGATGATCGGCTTCACCCCGGCACCGTGGGCTGCAAAATAGAACTTCACCAAACCACAGAGGTTGGTGAAATCGGTCAGTGCCATTGCTGGCATCCCCATAGCCGCTACTTTTTTTACCAGCGGCGGGACTTTGGACAGACCGTCCACCATTGAGAAATCACTGTGGACACGTAGATGAATAAAGCGAGGTTCAGCCATGACTAACCAGATTGATGTGTTCTTGATAATTAAGCGAGGATTATAGCCCAAAGGGCTACAATCATCACCGAATGTGACCTAATGATCACTTCAGTGACCATTAAGCCAGCAACAAAACGGCACTCTGAGAGAAAATCAGTCGATGCCAAGAATGCGTTTCACGGGTTTAAAGCTTTTGCGATGCTGTTCAATCGCTCCCAGTTTTTCCAGCGCTTCAAAGTGTGCCTTGGTCGGGTAGCCTTTGTGCTTGGCAAAACCGTATCCCGGATACTGGGCGTCCAGCTCTTCCATTTCCCGATCCCGGGTAACCTTGGCCAAAATTGAGGCGGCGCTGATTTCAGCCACCCTCAAATCCCCTTTCACTACCGCCTGGGCTGCCATCGGTAATTGAGGGATCTTGTTGCCGTCAACCAGCACATAGTCAGGCTGTACGGCAAGGCCAGCCACCGCACGCTGCATCGCAACCATGGTCGCCTGCAGGATGTTCAGCTGATCAATTTCTTCTGGCTCACAACGGCCCAAAGACCACGCCAGCGCCTTCTCTTTGATCTCATCAAACAGGGCGTTTCGCTTTTTCTCACTCAGCTTTTTTGAGTCCGTCAGCCCGTCAATCGGGTTATTCGGGTCAAGGATCACCGCAGCCGTCACCACAGCGCCTACCAACGGGCCACGGCCGACTTCATCTACACCAGCAATACAGTTTGCCTGCGGGTACTCAAAAGGTTCTAAAATTATTGCCATTTATCTATCTATCAAATTCAGGACAGCCGCTGCTGCCTGTTTGTCCGCATCACACTTGATCAGCTGATGCAAACGGGAGAATTCAGCCATCAGCTCGCTGTTATCTGCGCTCAGGAAACGATCCACTTCTGCACATAATTTTTCGGGTACACAGTCGTCCTGGAGCAGTTCAGGTACTAACTCGCGATCGGCCAAAATATTGGCCAGCGAGACATACTTGGTTTTCAGCATCCGCTTCGCCAGCCATGCCGTGAGCGGTTTGACTTTATAGCCCACCACCATCGGGCGCTTGACCAGCATACACTCAAGCGCGACCGTACCGGAGGCCAGCAATACCGCATCAGCGGCAGTCATCACATTGCGGGCGGTATCATCAACCAGCACGAAATCGAGTTCCGGTGCGGTTTCCCGCCACGCCTGCTCAAACTGCTCGCGTCGTTTCTGGTTCACCAGCGCCACCACAAAGCCTAAATCTGGATGCTTTTGCTTGAGCAGCTTACAAGTCTCGATGAAAGGTGCAGCAAGCATCCCCATCTCACTGCCCCGGCTACCCGGCAACACTGCAAGCCAACGCTTGCTGTTATCGAGGTTAAGCAGCTCCCTAGCAGCCTGTTGGTCGGTTTGCAGCGGGATCGCGTCCGCCATAGTATGGCCGACAAACTCGCAAGGCACCTTGAACTTGTCGTAAAACGCTTTTTCAAACGGCAGGAAGGCCAAGACCAAGTTGGTCGCAGCTTCAATTTTGAAAATACGTTTCTGACGCCATGCCCATACTGACGGGCTGACATAATGCACCGTCTTGATGCCCCGTTGCTTTAAGTCCAGCTCAAGGCGCAGGTTAAAATCCGGCGCATCAATACCGACAAAAACATCCGGCGGGTTGTCGCTGAAATATTTCACCAGCTCAGCCTTTACCTTAAACAGGCGAGGCAGGCGGCCCAATACTTCAACAATCCCCATCACTGCTAGCTCTTCCATATCAAACAGCGTTTCACAGCCTTGTGCCTGCATACGCGGGCCGGCAATACCGACAAATTCGGCATCCGGGTACTGCTGTCTGACGGCCTGGATAAAGCCGGCACCTAAAATATCGCCGGAGATTTCCCCGGCGACAATTCCTATTCGAAGTGGCTTCGTCATAATTAGCGAATAATACCGCGTGTCGAGTTGTCGAAGAATTCGGTAAACAGCCCAACCGCTTTATGCTCTTTGGCCATTTCTTCAATTACCGGCTTCACTTCAGCCAATGTTTTACCTGAGCGGTACAACTCTTTGTACACCGCACGGATAGCACGGATCTCGGCTTTCTCGAAACCGCGGCGCTTCAGGCCTTCAACATTGATACCAAACGGTGCGCAGTGGTTGCCCTGCGCCATCACATACGGAGGCACATCCTGAACCACGATAGAACCGCCACCTAGCATACAGTGTGCACCGATAGTACAGAACTGGTGAATGGCGGTAATACCACCAATGATCGCATGATCACCGATGGTGACGTGGCCAGCCAGGGTCGCGTTATTGGCAAAAATACAACGGTCGCCAATCACACAGTCATGGGCAACATGGACATTGACCATAAACAGGTTGTCACTACCCACTTTGGTGATGCCGTTATCCTGAACGGTACCACGGTGCATCTGCACGCTTTCGCGGATAGTGTTGCGGTCACCGATTTCCAGGCGGGTCGGCTCGCCGGCGTATTTCAGGTCCTGGCACTCTTCACCGATGGACGCGAACTGAAAAATACGGTTCTCGCGGCCAATCTTGGTCGGGCCTTTGACCACGACGTGAGACATAATTTCGGTACCGTCACCGATTTCAACATCTGCGCCGATATAACTAAATGGGCCGACTTTTACATTCGCGCCAATTTTTACCCCTTCCTCGATGATCGCAGAAGGATGAATTTGTGCTGTTTCGTGGATCATTAGAACTCTCGTCTTGCGCATTTTAGCTCAGCAGAGCAAACCACACCGCCGTCAACTTTTGCTACGCCATTGAACATAGCAATACCACGACGCTCTTTTAGAAATTCCACTTCAATGATCATCTGATCACCTGGGACTACCGGCTTGCGGAATTTCGCATTATCGATACTGGCGAAATAATACAGTTCATTTTCAGCTGGCGCACCGAAGGTTTTAAATGCCAGCAGGCCTGTCGCCTGAGCCATTGCTTCAAGGATCATCACACCAGGAAATATCGGCATCTTTGGGAAGTGACCGGTAAACTGAGGCTCATTCACTGACACGTTTTTAACTGCCGTCAGGGTTTTACCCTCTTCATAGTTTGTGACGCGGTCAATCATCAGAAATGGATAACGATGCGGAAGAAGCTCTTTAATTTCTGTGATATTTAACGTTTTGTTATCGGTGGTCAAAACTGAATTCCTGTCTTAATAAAGTGTAAAATACTGCATAATTTTAACGCAAAACGGCCTACACGGAGTGTAGGCCTGTTTCAGCGGTGAAATTGGCAACAATTAGTTGTTTTCTTCCAATTTCTTCTCAACTGATTTAAGACGCTTGTTCATCTCGTCTATTTTCATTACCCGAGCAGCGGTTTTTCGCCACTCGCGGTTTGGCTGCAATGGGATACCGGAAGAAAACATACCTTTCTCTTCGATACTGCGCATCACCATCCCCATACCGGTAATCGTTACACCGTCTGCAATTTCAATGTGGCCATTGAGTACAGACGCGCCGCCGATAATACAGTACTTACCAATTTTTGTGCTGCCTGCGACAATAGTACCACCCGCCATGGCTGTACCATATCCGATTTGCACATTATGGGCGATTTGCAGTTGGTTATCGAGGATCACATTATCTTCAATAATGGTGTCATCCAGTGCACCACGGTCAATCGTTGTACACGCACCGATCTCAACGCGGTTACCGATACGGACAGTACCAAGCTGAGGGATCTTCACCCACTCACCTTTGTCGTTCGCATATCCGAAGCCATCAGCACCAATAACTGTACTGGATTGAACCAGGCACTGCTTGCCCAGCACAACACTGTGGTAAATGGTGACATTAGCCCACAGCTTGGTTCCAGCACCAATTTGGGCATTTTTACCAATGAAACAACCAGCACCAATCTGCACGTTGTCACCGATCTGAGCACCTGACTCAATCACAGCGTTATGGCCAATCGCCACACCTTCACCGATAACGGCATCATCAGCAATATACGCTGTTGGCGCAATGTCAGATGCTGACACTGGCGTAGTATCTAGCAGCTGTGCAACCAATGCATAGCCAAGGTATGGGTCTGCCATAATAAGGGCATTACCTGCAAAATAGTCAGCATCACCTTCTTTTAGCATGATAGCCGAAGCCTGACACTCCGCTAGGTGCTTACGGTATTTACTGCTCGACAGGAACGTGATCTGCCCTTCACCAGCGGTTGCCATACCAGCAATAGATTCAATGACGACAGTGCCATCTCCACGTAGCTCTGCACCCAGTTTAGCTGCTATTTCAGCAAGAGTAATTCCAGCCATTATTTACCTTATTCTTTTGTAGTTGTTCAGCTTTTAGTGCTGTTCTTATAAAGCAAAGCGAAAGTGCAGATTGTAACAAACTCAATCACACACTTTCGACTCGGCTTGAATAATTGCCAGCAAGCTGAAAAATTACCGTTTATTTAACTGCAGAGATCACCTTGGCAGACAAGTCATCTTTCGGGCTTGCATGAAGGACAGCATTCGCATCTAGGACAATGTTATAGCCTTCACGCTTGGCCACATCCTGGATAGCCTTACGAATTTTCTGCACCAGCTTCTGCTCTTCTTCTGCACCACGGCGGCGTTGATCTTCCTGCAGTGCTTTTGCTTTCAGCTTGTAATTGGACTCTAGTGAGGCCATTTCACGTTGAAGCTTAGTGCGGTCGCTTGAGCTCATCAGCTCACCGTCACGCTTCATCTTGTCTACTTTGGTTTTCATGCGACTTTCGAGACCACGTAGTTCGTCAATACGATCTTTAAATTCACCACGCAGTTTTTCAGCCACATTATACCTTTTTGCCAGCTGAGCCATAGCCTGACCAGTTGCAACATAGCCAACTTTTTGAGCAGCTTCCGCTGCCTGTGCATACATAGACGAAGACAGAATTACCAGGCTAAGACTTGCCGCTTTAATCCACTGTTTCAAAGGGTATCTCCTCAAAATTTTAGAATGTTCGTCCAATAGTGAAGGTAAAGAACTCTTCATCATCACCATCGTATTTCTTGATCGGACGAGCAATCGAGAATACGAGCGGCCCCATTGGTGACATCCACTGCAAAGCGGCACCATATGACGCACGGATCAATGACGGATCGGAATAATCATGTAAAAACTTTCCGTCGTCATCGGTTAAATCATACTCCGTATCCCAAACCGTACCGGCATCGACAAACACACTGGTTCGGATTTGGTTGCGGACTTCTTCTGAAGCAAACGGGGTCGGAACAATCAATTCAACACTGGCCAACGCAACGGCGTTACCGCCGGCCGCATCATCGGTACCTGTAGCACAGTTATTGTTGCCACCACCACTAACCCCACCAGATTCACAGCCACCTACGTAAACTGCTTTCGGACCAACAGTATTGGAGCGGAAACCACGCAGAGTAGAGAAACCACCAGCATAGAAGTTTTCATAGAAAGGCAGCAGGTGATCACTGCCGTTATCCGTTGTGCCGTAGCCGTTACCGTAGCCCAGCTTACCACGCAGCAACAGGCTGAAATCA
Source organism: Photobacterium sp. HL06 (assembly GCF_059552575.1). Lineage (NCBI taxonomy): Bacteria > Pseudomonadati > Pseudomonadota > Gammaproteobacteria > Vibrionales > Vibrionaceae > Photobacterium > Photobacterium sp. HL06. Next base: position 681,797 of record NZ_CM183914.1, on the reverse strand, counting down.
TGGTCTTCATTGAGCGGGAAGTACTGACGAACGTCATACTGAACCTTGAAGTACTGGGCATCAGAGCCCGGAATAGTCATCTGATACGAGGCGCGCTGGTGATTACCTGCTGTTGGGAAGTAACCCCGATTGAGGTTGTTCCGGGTCCAGGAAACCGACCAATCAAAGTCATCCAGTTCAATCACGTTGTCGCCACGGTTGAAGCCGTGGATCGTCTTGAACTTCTCGATTTGGTAGTACTCTTGGGTGTTTGAGATCTTGTTATGATCATAACCGAGACCAAACTCGAAGAAGTTCAGCTCATCAAACGGGAAACCCCAGGTCAGGCTGGTACCATAGCTCTGGTTGGTATAGTCAGAGATGTTGGCATCGGATGCCTCGAACTCGTTGTAGTACACCTTGCCACCAAGGCTGATCCCATCGAGGGTAAAGTACGGATCACGGTACTCCAGGCTGACATTCTTCTGGTAATCGTTCATCATCGCATTGATACCAAAGCGATTACCGGTACCCAGGAAGTTATCCTGCTGAATTCCCGCTTGGAAGCTCACGCCGGATTCAGTACCATAACCCACACCGAAGTTGATATTACCGGCATTGGCCTCTTTGACGTTGTACTTGATATCGACCTGATCGTCACTGCCCGGTACACGTACGGTCTGGACATCCACGTTTTCAAAGAAACCGGTACGGCTAAGACGCTCTTTACCACGCTCGATTGACTTCGAGTTCAACCAGCTGCCTTCCATCTGGCGCATTTCGCGGCGCAGCACTTCATCTTTGGTCGAGGTATTGCCCGAGAATGAAATATTGCGCACGTAGATACGCTTACCCGGCTCCACGTTGACAATCAGTGATACCTGCTTATTTTCATCATCGAAGTCAGGGATGGTGGTTACTTGCGGGTACGCATAGCCAAGCTCTCCCAGCTTACGCTTCACGGCTTCTTCAAGGGCGGTGACTTTCGCACCGTTATAGATGTCGCCGGCACCAATGGTTACCAAGCTCTCCAGCTCACTCGCCTTGCCAAGAAGCTCCCCACGGAAGGTCACATCCTTAACGCTGTATTGCTCACCTTCATTGACTTTCAGGGTGATATACACCCCTTTCTTATCCGGTGAGATCGCAACCTGGGTCGCATCAAGCTTGTACTTGAGGTAACCATTGTTCAGGTACATGGATCTCAGCGTTTCCAAATCGCCCGCAAGTACCTGCTTTTGATACTTCTTATCTGCGAGGAAGTTCCACCACGGTACTTCTGCCTGCAGATTGAATTTTCCCTGAAGCTCTTCGTCAGAGAAAACGTCATTGCCGACAAAGTTGATTTGCTGGATCTTGGCCGAGACACCTTCGGTAAAGACAAATTTCAGATCGGCCCGGTTACGCGGCAACGGAGTGACAACCGCTTTTACCGTCGCATTATATTTCCCGACACTGTAGTAGAAATCTTCAAGGCCTTTTTCAATCTTGCTTAATGTCGTCCGGTCCAGCGCTTCACCTATGGTAATACGCGAAGCATCGAGGTTCTCTTTCAGCTGTTCTTCTTTAATCGCTTTGTTGCCAGAGAAGGTGATATTAGCAATCGTCGGACGCTCAAGGACTTTAATTAACAGTGTATTGCCATCACGGTAGACTTTAATATCTTCAAAATTGCCAGAAGCAAAAAGCGCCTGAATCATTTCCGAGACATCACGCTCATCAACATCGTCACCAACACGGACCGGCATTTTCAATAATGCCGCACCCAGCGTAACGCGCTGCAAGCCTTCGAAACGAATATCATCAACTACAAATTGTTCCGCGCTCTGCGCAACACTGCTACCGAGTAAAAGTGATGCGACCAACAGTTTTTTCATCGCCATTAGTGTTCTGATTATTCCTTGCTAAAAACGCACTTATTCGCACTTATTAAAGGCGGGTAAAATCATTGAATAGCGCAACGGCCATTAACGCAACCAAAATGGCTGATCCCACTCTGTAGCCTATATCCTGAACACGTTCAGAAACAGGACGACGTGTTACCGCTTCAATGGCGAAGAACATCAAATGTCCGCCATCTAACACTGGCAGCGGTAACAAGTTAACAATACCTAAGTTCACACTGATCAATGCCAAAAATCCAAGGAAATAGACCACACCGTAGTCGGCGGTCATTCCCGCTCCTTTGGCAATGGAGATCGGGCCACTCAAGTTTTTAATTGCAACATCGCCCGTGACCAGCTTGGTCACCATATCAAAGGTTAAAGTCACCAACCGCCATGTTTTTTCCGCAGCCTTGCCGACTGCTTCAAAAGGGCCATATTGTAAATTAATTCGGTAAGACTCCGGCCAAGGCTCAACTTTCGGCGCAAAGCCTGCGTAGCCAATAACCTCCCCATCACGCTGTGTTTTCGCATTAGGTGTTATTGTCAGCGATACCCTCTCTCCCTCACGCAGCACTTCCATGACAAGAGCCTGAGACGGATGGGAACGCACAGCATCAACCACCTGCTGCCACTTCGTTACCGGGGTAGCATTAATCGCTACTATTTCGTCATTTAACTTTAAACCTGCCTCAATGGCTGCGCCATCATCAACCAGTTGTGAGATGACCAGCGTAATATCAGGCGAGTATGGCGTGATCCCCAAGGATGTCAGTACCCGCTCACTGTCCGGATCAAACGACCAGGTGGTCAGATCAAGGGTACGCTGCACTTCATACTCGTTGTCAGGTTCGGAGACAGTAACAACCATCTCTTTATCACCGATATGGGAAATCATCGCCATATTAACGGATTCCCAATCAGCGGTTTTGATTCCTGAAATGGATTTTAGTTCCATTCCATTGCTAATTCCTGCTTCAGCAGCAATAGATTGCGGAGCAATTTCACCAATCACCGGGCGAACTGCCGGTACTCCGATCAAATAAACCACCCAATAGGCAAAGATAGCAAAAATGAAATTTGCCAGCGGGCCGGCTGCGACAATCGCACTGCGCTGCCATAATGCCTTATTATTGAAGGCTTGGTGCTTTCGCTCTTCCGGTACATCATCCACCCGCTCATCGAGCATCTTGACGTAACCGCCCAGCGGGATCATTGCCAACGTATATTCTGTGCCGTCTTTACCCACTTTCCGCCACAGGGATTTACCAAAACCAATCGAGAAACGTTCGACAAATACGCCACAGCGACGGGCAACCCAGAAGTGACCATATTCATGGACGGCAATTAATATTCCCAGGGCCAGCAAAAAAGCCCCAAGATTCCACAATATTCCCATCATACTGATACCTTACTAATCACTTCTTGCGCTAAAATTCGAGCTATTTTATCCAGCTCAATGACGCTTTCCAAGTCAGTCGGCTCCGCCATTTGCGCCAGCTCTAGAACCTGACTATTCACTTGAGCGATATCGGTAAACCTTAGCTGATTATTCAAAAATGCCGCCACCGCTTCTTCATTGGCAGCATTTAGGGCTGTTGTTGCTGCCTGGCCCGCATAGCAGGCATCCATCGCCAATTTCAGGCAAGGGTAGCGATTAAAATCAGGCTGTAGGAAAGTGAACTCCCCGACTTTACTGAAATCCAGTGGCGCCACCCCCGCATCTACTCTTTCAGGATAGGACATTGCACAGGCGATGGGCGTTCTCATATCAGGCAATCCCATTTGCGCCAGCACCGAGCCATCTTTGTACTGCACCATGGAGTGAATGACTGACTGGGGATGAATAATGACATCCATTTGCTCCCGGGCCGCATTAAATAGCCAACGCGCCTCGATATATTCCAGCCCTTTATTCATCATCGTCGCTGAATCGACGGAAATCTTTGGTCCCATAGACCAATTGGGGTGGGCAATGGCCATTTCAGGTGTCACGGCTGCCAGCTCAGCCACATCGGTATAACGAAACGGGCCGCCCGAGCCTGTAAGCAAAATCTTACTGATCCCATGCTTTTCAAGATCGCAGCGTCCCATCGCGCGCTGGATCTCAGCAGGCAGACTCTGGAAAATAGCATTATGTTCACTGTCTACCGGCAGCAGTTCGGCACCATATTGCTGACAGGCATCGATAAACATCTGCCCAGACATCACCAGGGCTTCCTTGTTCGCCAGCAGGATGCGTTTACCCGCTTTTACCGCAGCCATTGTCGGCAGCAGGCCAGCCGCCCCGACAATGGCTGCCATGACGGTATCCACTTCGTCCAGTGCCGCTACCTGGCACATTCCCGCCGCACCAGCAAGAACTTCAGTTGGGATATTATGCTGATTCAGTATTGCTCTCAGCTCCGCAGCCGCAGATTCAGAGGCCATTGCGGCATATTTCGGTTTCCATTGCTGGCATAGCTCAAACATTTTCTGGCTATTGGTGCCTGCAGCCAGCGCAACCACGTCAAACAAATGCGGGTTTTGTGCCGCTACCGCCAACGTACTACTTCCGATAGAGCCAGTAGCGCCAAGAATCGTTAACTTACGCATAAAATCACTTAATTCAGCCGTGAAAAGCAGCCCTAGCAGGCTGCTCAGTAAAACAGGGATCAGCTAAGCTCATATTGCCCTGCTGGACAAGATCGCTGCCTTGCTAGCCACTATCAAAGTGCTTATACAGTGAGTAAGCACTCTTTAATTATGGCTGACATTACACAGCGAAAACTGGCTACATCATACTAGCCAAAGGTAGAGCAAAGCAAAAACAGGAAGGGCAGCCGTCAGGCTATCGATACGATCGAGGATCCCGCCGTGTCCTGGAAGGATACTGCCGCTGTCTTTGATACCCGAGGCGCGCTTGAACATGCTCTCGACCAAGTCTCCCAGTACAGAAGCGATCACCGTAATAACGGCAATCACCAGCAGGCTACCTAGGCTAACAAAAGGAATATCCATCAATGCCGCACCGCCCCAAGTCACGAGTACAGCCAGCACAGCGCCACCGGCAAGGCCTTCAAGCGTCTTGTTCGGGCTAACTGCGGGTGCCATCTTGTGCTTACCGAAGCGTTTGCCTGAAAAGTAGGCGCCCGTATCGGCCGACCATACCAAGAAACAAACCAGCAACACCAGCTTGGCACCATGATACGGCGATTCGGCATAATTGACAGCGCGGAGCATTAACACGCTCCAGAAGAAAGGGATAAGGGTCAATAAACCAAAAAGGTATTTCAGAGCAGAGGCTTTAGACCAAAGGGATGAACTAGAAGGGTAAGTCACTGCTAACGTGGAAGCCACCAGCCACCAGAGCCCACCCAACAGCAACATATACTGATGTGACTGAGCCAAGGCAGACAAGGTTGCCACATCCATCGGCATTACTGCGAGCGATGCGCCCAGTGCAATAACAGGCACTAGCATTGCGCCCCAGCGCGATTTCGCATCAACAAATTGTGTCCATTCCCAAAAACCGACCATGGTAACCGCCGCTAAAGCGAAAACAAAAGCAGGGAAAGGTAAAAGAAAGATCCCTGCTATTACTAACGGTGCGAGGATTAGAGCGGTAATAATACGTTGCTTTAGCAAGCTGCGTCCTCTCGTTTTTCATTATTGGTTAGTAACAACTCAGCATTTCTGTGTTGCTGTCTGTTTATTGCTACATATACAAGCCACTAAAAAGGCATCAGGTAATATCCAAGATGCCTCAATGGTAGCTACCAAGAATAGCCATAAACCGAATAGTTACTATTTTTGTAATAAAGCCTGTATCTGCTCGCCAGTGCAGCCAAAGCGGCGCTCGCGGTTCACATACCATGCCACGGCATCCACCAGGCTTTGCTCGTCAAAATCAGGCCAGTGCTGCTCAGTAAAGTACAGCTCGGCGTAGGCCATCTGCCACAACATGAAATTACTAATGCGGCATTCACCACTGGTACGGATCAGTAGGTCGACATCTGGCAGTCCCGAGGTCGACAGGCCTTGTGCCAGCATATCTTCGGTAATATCTTCCGCCGTCAGCCCTTGCTCGGCAACTTGCTGTGCCAGACGTTTGGTCGCCTGCAGGATATCCCACTGACCGCCATAGTTAGCCGCGACATTCAGTACCATACCGGTATTGTTTGCAGTCAGCGACTCAGCATCAGCAATTTTTTTCTGCAACCGCTGGCTAAAGCGGGCGGTATCACCAATGATCCGTAACTGTATGTTGTTCTTGTGCAGGCGTTTCACTTCACGACTTAACACCGTCATGAAGAGCTCCATCAACAGTGACACCTCATCTTCCGGACGACGCCAGTTCTCGCTACTAAAAGCGAAGAGTGTCACCGCCTGGATACCGAGGCGGTTTGCAGTCGAGACTGTTTTACGTACGGCTTCAACGCCAGCCTTATGGCCAAACACTCGAGCTTTGCCCTTTGCTTTTGCCCAGCGACCATTGCCATCCATAATCACGGCAACATGCTTCGGCAAACTATCAGCAGAAAGTGCAGTATCGATTGTATGCTCTGCCATACATCTCCCTCAAAAAAAAAGCGCCGTGCTGCACGCACAGCGCCTCAAACCTCATCAAGCTAATAAAGACACCTACGTCTTATACTTCCATTAGCTCTTTTTCTTTCACTTCAAGAACAGCGTCAATATTTTTAACCGCGGCATCTGTCAGCTTTTGAATCTCGTCTTGTGCACGGCGATCATCATCTTCAGAAATTTCTTTCTCTTTCAGCAGCGCTTTAACATCTGCATTTGCATCACGACGGATATTACGAATAGCAACACGGCCCTGCTCAGCTTCTGCACGTACGATCTTAACCAGATCGCGACGACGCTCTTCTGTCAGCGGCGGTAATGGCACACGGATAACCGTGCCCGCAGACATTGGGTTCAGGCCTAGATCAGACATCATGATCGCTTTTTCAACTTTCTGCGTCAGCTCTTTATCGAAAACAGTGATCGCCAGTGTACGAGAATCTTCAGCAACAACGTTTGCCAGCTGCTTAAGCGGCGTGTTAGCTCCGTAATATTCTACGTAGATAGTATCTAGCAGGCTTGGGTGAGCACGACCCGTACGTACTTTCGCCAGTTGGTTTTTCAGCGCTTCAACGCTTTTGCCCATGCGCTCTTGCGCATCTTGTTTAATTGCATCAATCACGATTAATACCCTTAATGATTCGGTAATAGCAGGAGCGCTTACGCTCCCTGCCTGAATTAGTCGTCAGAACTTATCTTGCTAAAAGCTTAGTCGTTCGAGATCAAGGTGCCTTCTTGCTCACCCATTACCACGCGGCGAAGCGAACCAGGCTTATTCATGTTGAAAACACGAATCGGCATGCTGTGGTCACGTGCAAGAGTAAATGCAGCTAAGTCCATCACTTTAAGTTCTTTTTCAAGAACATCTTGATAGCCTAGCTTATCACAAAGAACAGCATCTGGGTTTTTAACTGGGTCATCTGTGAATACACCGTCAACTTTTGTTGCTTTCAGTACCACATCAGCTTCGATTTCGATGCCGCGCAAACATGCTGCAGAATCTGTGGTAAAGAACGGGTTACCCGTACCGGCAGAGAAGATCACCACGCGGCCCTGGCGCAGCTGGCTAATAGCATCAGCCCAGTTGTAGTTGTCACACACGCCGTTCAACGGAATTGCAGACATCACCCGAGCGTTCACATAGGCACGGTGCAACGCATCACGCATCGCCAGGCCATTCATCACTGTTGCTAGCATACCCATGTGATCGCCCACAACTCGGTTCATACCTGCTTCTGCAAGGCCAGCACCACGGAATAGGTTACCACCACCGATAACAAGGCCAACTTGTACGCCTAGCTCAATCAGTTCTTTGATTTCCTGAGCCATTCGGTCAAGAACTTGTGCGTCAATACCAAAACCTTCTGAGCCCTGCAGTGCTTCACCACTGAGTTTCAGCAAAATTCGTTGATAAGTCGGTTTAGGATTTGTGGTCATTAGGTTTACCTTCCAGGCTTACAAATAGAGATATGGAGTTGTAAAAAGACCGCAGCCTTGGCTACGGTCTTTGGAGTTCGTTTCAAGAAGGATTAACCCTTCTGAACAGCTGCAACTTCTTCAGCGAAGCTCATTTCTTGAGCTTTCTCGATACCTTCACCAACTTCTAGGCGGATGAAGTTAGTTACTGTTGCGCCTTTAGCTTTAAGCATTGCGCCAACAGTTTGAGAAGGGTCCATGATGAACGCCTGACCAGTTAGAGAAACTTCGCCAGTGAACTTCTTCATGCGGCCAACAACCATTTTCTCTGCGATCTCTTGTGGCTTGCCAGATTCAACAGCGATAGCTACTTGGATTGCTTTTTCTTTCTCAACTACGTCAGCAGGTACGTCTTCTGGGTTAACAAACTCAGGCTTAGACGCTGCGATGTGCATTGCAACATGCTTGATAGTTTCTTCGTCAGCATCACCAGCAACAACAACACCGATACGGTCGCCGTGACGGTAAGAACCCACTTTAGCGCCTTCGATGAACTCAACACGACGGATGCTGATGTTCTCACCGATTTTAGCAACTAGTGCGATACGCGTTTCTTCAAACTTAGCTTGAAGTGCTGCGATATCTAGACGCTCAGCCAGTGCAGCGTCAAGAACTTCGTTAGCAAATGCCAGGAAGCCAGCATCTTTTGCTACGAAGTCAGTTTGGCAGTTAACTTCAAGAAGAGCAGCAACACCGTCTGCATCTTTGATTAGGATCGTGCCTTCAGCAGCAACGTTACCTGCTTTTTTAGCAGCCTTAGCAGCACCGCTCTTACGCATGTTTTCGATCGCTAGTTCAATGTCAGCGTTCGCTTCAACAAGCGCTTTTTTACATTCCATCATGCCTGCGCCAGTACGTTCACGCAGTTCTTTAACTAGGGCAGCTGTAACTGTTGCCATTGTCATATCCTCAGTTTAAATACTTGGGTATAAAAATCAGGGGCCGATAATAGGCCCCTGGTAACCATTCTTAGTTTACACAAGGTAACTTAAGAAGCTCAAAAGAGCAGGCTATTATTCAGCTTCAGCTACGAAACCATCTTGCTCAGCTTGAACAACGATGTCTTGGTTACGTGCTTCAGTTACAGTTTGTGCTACAGCACCAGTGTAAAGCTGAATAGAACGGATTGCATCATCGTTACCAGGAACGATGAAATCAACGCCGTCTGGGTTAGAGTTAGTATCTACAACAGCAAATACTGGGATACCCAGGTTGTTAGCTTCTTTAATTGCAATGTGTTCGTGATCAGCATCGATTACGAACATAGCGTCTGGTAGGCCGCCCATGTTCTTGATACCGCCAAGAGACTTCTCAAGCTTCTCCATTTCACGAGTACGCATTAGCGCTTCTTTCTTGGTTAGCTTGTCGAAAGTACCGTCAGTAGACTGAACTTCTAGGTCTTTTAGACGCTTGATTGACTGGCGAACAGTTTTCCAGTTAGTTAGCATGCCGCCTAACCAACGGTTGTTTACGTAAAACTGGTCACAGCTAATCGCTGCTTCTTTGATTGATTCGCTGGCTGCACGCTTAGTACCAACAAAAAGAACTTTACCCTTGCGAGCAGAAATCTTGTTGATTTCAGCAAGAGCGTCGTTGAACATTGGTACAGTTTTCTCAAGGTTGATGATATGTACCTTGTTACGAGCACCAAAGATGAATGGCTTCATTTTTGGGTTCCAGTAACGAGTTTGGTGACCGAAGTGAACACCAGCCTTAAGCATGTCGCGCATTGATACAGTTGCCATTGAATATTCCTCTATGGGGTTAGGCGTCCACATATCCCATTCTACCGACCCATGATCTGCATTACTGCAAACCTGCAGCCTCGCGAAAGACTGATGAGCACCCCGGAGAATGTGCCGATATGTGTGAGTGATTAATAAAAGTATGTGTAATTTAACCAACAGGGTCGAAACACAAGTTAGCTAATTACGGCGCGCTTTATACCATATTTTGCTAACCAAAATCTAGCCTAATTATAGTTGAAGCCACCAAACTTGGTTTCCAACCAGCGCCCTCACTGTTACCATATAACCAATAGAAAACAGTCAACGTAGAGAAGATTGGATGAGCATCAAGATCAAAACGGCTGATGAAATTGAGAAAATGCGCGTTGCAGGCCGTTTGGCTGCAGATGTGCTGGAAATGATCGAACCGCACGTTAAAGCAGGTGTGACTACCGAAGAGCTGGATCGTATCTGCCATGAGTACATTACCAACGAGCAAGGTGCCATTCCTGCACCGCTTAACTACCATGGTTTCCCAAAATCAATCTGTACATCGATTAATCATGTTATTTGCCACGGTATCCCTGCCGAGCAGGACGAAACGGTTAACAGCAAGTACAACAAACCTGCAATATTGAAAGACGGCGATATCATCAACATTGATATCACTGTCATCAAAGACGGCTACCACGGTGATACTTCCAAGATGTTTGAAGTCGGCGAAGTGTCACTGGAAGACAAACGCCTATGCCGCGTTGCCCAGGAAAGCCTGTACCTGGCGATGAAAAAAGTAAAACCTGGAGCGAAACTGGGTGAAATCGGTACTGCTATCCAGAAATTCATCAAAAGCGGCAGCAGCCGCTTCTCGATTGTGAAAGACTTCTGCGGCCATGGGATCGGCAATGAATTCCACGAAGAACCGCAGGTTGTTCACTACAAGAACAACGACCGTACCGTACTGAAGGCCGGTATGTGCTTCACTATCGAGCCAATGATCAACGCCGGCAAGTTTGGCTGTGATGTCGATGACAACGATGGCTGGACGGTCTATACGGTCGACGGCAAGAAGTCGGCACAGTGGGAGCACACCCTGCTGGTCACCGACACTGGCTGTGAAGTGCTGACCCTGCGCAAAGAAGAAAGCATCCCACGCCAGATGCACAACTAATCCAGATAGCCGACCGCCAGGTCGGCTTCTTATACCCAAACCACTTCAAGATGCCGGATTCAGAGTGATTTCAGCAAGTTCAGTTCAAGGAAAATGACGGTAGGAATGGTGGCCCCCTTTCAACGTCATTTAACACAGAAATGGGCTTGCTGAATCACTCCCGAAGGGCGAGTTTACTTGGCCGGTATCCTGTGTTGCTGCTTTTTAACGTAGAGCCACTATGTCTTCAAAGCCGCGCCTTGCCTACCAGCCAAGTGATTCTCGCTGAAACGAGCATCTTGAAGTTGTTTGGGTATATACCTTCCTATTTATTCCTGTGCAGTTATAGTAATACCAATACTGACTCACAACATGGCACGGACTGCGATGACAGATATTTTCTCCGCCTCTGAACAGCTCTCCCCGAAACCCTTCTCACAAGAAGCCCTGCGCAGTGAGCTGGAGCAATTTACCGCACAGCAGAAGCAGCTGTTTGCTAACCACACCCCAGTCACCGAACTGGTGGAAGCCCGCGCTGGTTTTATTGATAGCCTGCTGCAGCGGTTATGGCAGCACTATGGCCTTGATGCGCACAGCGAGTTGGCACTGATTGCGGTGGGGGGTTATGGCCGTGGCGAGCTCCATCCACTTTCCGATGTCGATATTTTGCTGCTCAGCGAGCATCAACTGGATGAGCCGACAGGCAAAACTGTCAGTGAGTTTCTCACCTTTCTGTGGGATCTGAAGCTAGAGGTTGGCCACAGTGTCCGTACCATTGATGACTGTATTGAAATTGGCCTTGAAGATTTGACAGTGGCAACTAATCTGCAGGAGTCACGCCTGCTGTGCGGCAACCCGGAAACTTTCCAGTGCCTGGAGGAGAAAATCAACTCCGGCAAGTTCTGGCCCAGTGAGCAGTTTTATCAGGCAAAACTGGAAGAGCAGAAAATCCGCCACGCCCGTTATCACGATACCACCTACAACCTTGAGCCCGATATTAAATCCAGCCCCGGCGGGCTGCGAGACATCCATACATTGAGCTGGGTTGCCCGACGTCACTTCGGTGCCACCAGCCTGCTGGAAATGAGCCGGTTTGGCTTTCTGACTGATGCCGAATACCGTGAGCTGGTCGAATGCCAGGATTCCCTGTGGCGTATCCGCTTTGCTCTGCACAGCGAACTCCGCCGCTACGACAACCGCCTGACTTTCGAACACCAGGCCTCTGTCGCTAGCCAGCTGGGCTACACCGGTGAGGGCAACCGTCCAGTCGAAATGATGATGAAGGAGTTCTATCGTACCCTGCGCCGGGTACTAGAACTCAATAAAATGTTATTGCAGCTGTTCGACCAGGCTATTATCAATAAAGGCCAGATCACAGAGGCCGTCACTTTAGATGATGATTTTCAGCTCCGAGGCCACTTGATCGAAGCGACCAAGCCCGCTTTGTTCCAGGCTCGCCCTGAAACCATTCTTGATATGTGCCTGCATGTGGCTCGCAACTCCGATATTGAAGGGATCGCTGCCCCGACCCTGCGCCAGCTGCGCACGGCCCGGCGCCGCCTAAATCGCTTTTTGGTTGATATTCCCGAAGCCCGGGAAAAGTTCATGGAGCTGGTCCGCGAGCCCAACGCCCTGCAGAGAGCGTTCCGCCTAATGCATCGGCATGGGGTATTATCGGCTTACCTTCCCCAGTGGAGCCAAATCGTCGGCCAGATGCAGTTCGATCTGTTCCACGTCTACACTGTTGACGAACACAGTGTCCGGCTGCTCAAAAACCTCAATAAGTTTTCCGATCCCGACAACCGTCAGCGCCACCCGATCTGCTGTGAGGTGTATCCGCGCATCGTCAAAAAAGAGATCCTGATCCTAGCCGCTATCTTCCATGATATCGCCAAGGGCCGCGGAGGCGATCACTCCGAGCTAGGTGGCGTGGATGCCTATGACTTCTGTATCCAGCACGGCCTCTCCCGTCCTGAGGCCAATTTAGTCAAATGGCTGGTCAACAAACATCTGCTGATGTCGGTGACCGCCCAGCGCCGTGATATTTACGATCCGGAAGTCGTTACCGACTTCGCAATGCAAGTCAGGGATGAAGAGCGACTCGATTACCTGATCTGCCTCACCGTCGCCGATATCTGTGCAACCAACCAGGAGCTGTGGAACAGCTGGAAGCGTACCCTGCTGTCTGAGCTCTACTACTCGACCCAAAAAGCCCTGCGCCGCGGGCTGGAAAACCCGCCGGATGTCCGAGAGCGGATCCGCCATAATCAGCAAATGGCGTCAGCGCTCCTGCGCAGCCATGGGTTTACTCCACGAGAAATTGAAGTCTTATGGCAGCGCTTCAAGGCTGATTATTTCCTGCGCCATACCCACAAACAAATTGCCTGGCATGCCGAAGCTATTCTGACCCATGAAGATCATGACAAGCCCTTAATTTTGCTGAGCAAGAAAGCCACTCGCGGGGGCACAGAAGTCTTTGTCTACAGCAAGGACAAAGCCAAGCTGTTTGCGATTGTGGTCTCAGAACTGGACAAGAAGAACCTCAGCGTCCATGACGCCCAGATCATGAACAGCAAAGATGGCTATGCCCTAGATACCTTCATGGTGCTCGATCCGACCGGCAAGGCCCTGAGCGAAAACCGCCATAACACTGTACGCCGGGCGCTAGTGAGTGCCTTGACCCATATGAAGTCAGAGCGCAAGAAAAAACGTGCACCGCGCAAGCTGCTCCACTTCAATGTCAAAACCCAGGTCAACTTCCTGCCGACCAAAACCGGCAAGAAAACCATGATGGAATTGGTTGCCCTCGACATGCCGGGGCTGCTCGCCCGCGTTGGTTCAGTCTTTGCCCGGCAAAAAGTGAGCCTGCAGGCAGCTAAGATCACCACGATTGGCGAAAGAGCCGAAGACTTCTTTATATTGGTCAACGAAGACAGCGCCCAGCTTAGCGAAGAACAGCAGCAACAACTCAGAGATGCCCTGATCGCCCGGCTAGACGCAGCGAAATAAAGCATCACATCCGTCGCCAACAGAGCGAAACCCAACCAATCCCCGAGCCAATAGCCAAGCGGCTCGGGGAACCTCGATCTCGCCCACATATTAAGTGCCACATCAGGACTCTGCCCTCTGTAATTGCTACATTTATACCGATTGGTACTTTTACCAAAGCAGTTAATAATAATGAGGCCCTTATGTACCCAAACCTCACCAGTATCGGTATTGAAAACCCTGAAACCATCGAGCGTTACAGCCTACGCCAAGAAGCCACCAACGATATCCTGAAAGTGTACTTCGCCAAGCAGAAAGGCGAACTCTTTGCCAAAAGTGTCAAGTTCAAGTTTCCGCGCCAACGAAAATCAGTTGTCGTTAACAGCGGCAGTCGCGAATATAAAGAAATCACCGAAATCAACCGTAACCTGACCTTTGTAATTGATGAGCTCGATCAGCTCACCAAAAGCAAGCATACGGATGTTGATATTAAGAAGAAAATACTGAAAGATTTACGACACCTAGAACAGGTCGTCACCCATAAGATTGCCGAGATCGAAGCCGATCTGGAAAAATTGAAATAATCCTGATATGCACTCCTGGTTATGGTTTCAGGAGTGCCCGACTACAAAATGGTATCCGCTCAAGCCACCTGTTTGATAAAACGTACTAGCCAGGGAATAGCCACTTCTAACGCATCAAAATTGACGCAGGCATCAATATCCAGACGCTCAGTCACAGGCTTAGCCTGAAGCTGCGACAGCAGTTCATCAAACTGGCGTCCTGCTCCGCAATACCGCTCCTCGCCATAACTCGAGTCCCCCATCGAAATTACCCCGTATTTCAGTCCAGGCATTAATGGAAACTGCTCGTTTAACGAGAGGTAAAGGGGCAATAAATTATCCGGGATCTCGCCCTGGCCGGTGGTCGATGTGATCACCAGCGCAGCATCATTTTGATATTCAAGAAAGTCATCAAGCTGTGGCTCGAAATACAACTGTGCAACATGCCCTTTGGCAACCAACTGCTCAACGACTTCCTGGGCGACTTCCTCTGCCCCGCCATAAACAGAACCTACAAAAACACCCACCTTAGCCATCATTTCCAGCCTCGCTCTCCATTGCACACTTTCAATTACTGTGGCTGGTTGTCCTGTCGGATGCAAATAAAACGAACCAATTACGGGACTTAGCCCATTAAATACATGGAGCTAGGCTTTTGGCTCCATCAATGTCGCAGGCCATTCGAATGCTGCCATCACTCGGTTCCAGGCCTCATCAGTGCTAGCTTGGATATCCAGGGCTTCACCGGTAACCGGGTGCTCAAGCTGCAAGCGAGAAGCATGCAACATCAATCGGCGACACTCATAATTATCCCGGAACATCCGGTTATGACGCCCGTCACCATGGTTCACATCTCCGATAATGTGATGGCTCAGATGGTGCATATGGCGACGCAATTGATGCTTGCGGCCCGTTTCAGGTTTCATTTCCACTAAACAATAACGGCTAGTCGCATAGCGACCGACAGGGATATCCGTTTCGACGGTGGCTAACGGTTGGTATGCCGTCACAGCCTCTTGGGCTTCTTGTTCTTCAACCGCATTTTTATCCGCGATCTTATCCAGCTCTTTCTTTAAAGGATAATCCAGGACTGCGGCTTCTTTGATCCAGCCGCGCACCACGGCATGATACGTTTTATGGATATCTCGGCCAGCAAATTTTGGCATCATTAACGCGGCAATTTCACTGGACAAGCCGAACAACAGAACTCCCGATGTTGGGCGATCTAGTCGGTGTAGCGGAAAAACATGCTGACCCAACTGATCACGCAGTGTTTGCATTACAAAAACCGTTTCATGGCTATCTAACCAGGAACGGTGTACCAGCATTCCCGCAGGTTTATTTACGGCGACCAGATACTGATCTTGATAAAGGATCTCTAATTCCATCGTCTATTTCACTCTAAACAACTGGTCAAACTCACGGGTCACAGCCAAGACAGCACTGCAGCCTGGCTGTGCTTTCATGGCCTCTTCCACATAAGGGGATATTTCAAACTGTGTCGGCAACGTCGCCTTTAGCGTCACCAGCTGCTTCATTCGCGGAATAAAAATCCACTGCAACCATTGGCTGCAGGTCAAAGTATCAATCGCAAAGGGCTCGGAACTAGCCAATGCCGCCGCGTCTGGTGACTTGCTTTCCCAGATATCAGCTTCCCGCATTACGGTTTCAAGCCGATCCAGCAATAGTTGAGTCTGATGGTATCTATCCATCGTCATTCTCCCTAGAGAAACTAATAACTACTAGCAATAAAGCGCGCAAGGATACCATCTTAACCGCGGAGTCCATATAATCAGGACACCATTTAGGAGTAAGCATAATGCCCATGGATAAATTTCATACCCTGACCCAACTGCTGGATAACGCTGGTTGCCAGTATAAAATCTATGATCTTGGCCGCCGCGTCAGCGAAATCGATACCAACCAGTTCAAGGCCGTAGAAGAAAACCGCCAACCCTATCCATGGCCACTGCAGCAGCATGCTCACCTGTCTATCTCTTTCTGGCAGCAGGGCAACCCGCCGTGGATTTGGTTCCTTCGCTTGCCACTTGATGAACGTGGTTTGTTAAAACAAGCTGCCGTGGGAGATTTTATCAAGTATGTCATTGAAGCGATGGGCGCAACACTTAACAGTGTTCCAACGGAAGAAGAGCAGGAAAAGCTGGCGGCCAACCCGTATACATTCAAACCCAAAGACGACAAAATGGCGATTTTCCATGCTATTTTGGGCGAGCAGCTTTCATTGCCAGCCAGCCACTATTATGAACATGCCCAACATTATCTGAGTGGCAATGTTGGCTGGGAGCAATGGCAAGGCGTTGGCCTCCAAGGTCTAGCGGATGTCTGCGCGCGCATGAAGCAGGAAAACAACAGTACCTTGCTGCGTAAGGCTCTGACCAACCTGCCAATGACACCACTTTACGCCCTACTGGGTTGCCTGGAGCACTGCGAACTGCCAGATCCCCTCAGTCAACGTATCGTCGAGCGCCTTGAAAGCGAAATCAACCAGCCTGAGCCTGATCTCTTTCTGATTTCAGCACTGATCCGCGCACTATCCGGTAGTGATAGCAACCTGCTTAGCCAGCAGCTAACGCGGCTGCTCGCAGTTCCGGCACTATGCCACCCTGAAATTCTCGTTGCCATCGCTGGTCGCTGCTGGAATGGCTTGGCCAATGTCGAGGTTGCCAGCCAGTTCCTATTGCGCCTGGCAGAAACTGAAGATCAGACTTTGTTTAATCAATTGTTCGCAGATTTGGTGATGCTGCCAATTTTACGTGGCATTATGCTTCAGGTTCTACATAGCCAGGCCAACCCAGCTTTGGTTGAGGCCATTGCCAGGCTGCAGCAACACGCCCGTGGTCAAGCGTAATCAAAGATATAGGAAGGTAGAAAGTAGGAAATGGATAACTTACTAGGCATTTTAGCCCTCGCTTTTTTTGGCTATCTGTTCTGGCAGCAACGCCGCCAGACAGAGTTTGCCCAGCGTTTTGTCGAACAGCGCTGCGAGAATCTTGGCCTGCAGTTACTGACTATCGCCAGGGGCTCACACAAGCTGAAAGATCAAAAAGGACACTGGAACTGGCACACCGTCTACCTATTTGAGTTCTCGGCCAGCGGGCATGATTCGTATCAGGGGTATGTGGTAATGAAAGGCTTTCGTGCGATGCATTTCCATGTCCCTCCGCATCATATGCCGGAGTAAAAGCGGGAAGCGGGAAGCGGGACAAATCCTAAGATCCAAAAAGCGAGAGTCCACAACAACTCTCGCTTCACGAAGCGCAGCGCCCTCGCCTCTTACACGAAGTGTAAATACGCTTCACGCGCAAAGCGCGTATAAAAAAGAACGGGCGCGACTTGCGTCGCGCCCTTAGGTCTTACATGCAGCATTCCCGCTACTATGGTGCTCCCTGCATCATTCCATTGAATTGCTGTAATCCGTCAGCATATTCCTTGTATTCTTCGTCCTGAAGATGTCCATCGGTCTCCTGACCCGTCAGTACTTCCTGTCCCGACTCTCTTCATCCATCCTGGAGGTGTCCCTGACTTCGTCCTGAAGTGGTCCTTATGTCATCCTGACCAGCAAACGTCCTGCCTGCTGTTAACCGAATCCTTCGGCTGTCCCTTCACAGTCCATGTTCGATATATCATCCTGATACACCGGTCTCATCCTGAGACTGCCAAGTTCCCTGGCTTTTTCCTGTTCCGTTCCGTCAGTTCCTTCCGACACCATTAAGATTACGCTAACCCGGTAAAAAATGAACCACAGTAGAAAATAATTTAATTAGAAAGAAAACACCCAAACACAAGCCAATAAGACATTACACTTAATAATCAATAACTTGATTCTATTTGAGAGATATCTATTAAGGATATTCCCCCTTTTATCCCACAGCTTTGTAAGAGATCTCGCACACGGAAGTGGGGGAATAGAGGTAATAGGCTAAATGCGGGAAGCGCGCATAAAAGAACGGGCGTGACTTTCGTCACGCCCTTAGGTCTTACATGCAGCAATCCAGCTACTGAGGTGCTCCCTGCATCCATCCATGAAATGCTATATCCTTTAACGGCAATCCCTAATCTCTATCCCAGAGTTGTCCTTCGGTGGTTCCTTGACCCGTCGAAGCATCCTGTTCCGACTCTCTCTTCCTTACCTGGAGGTGTCCCTTTACTTCGTCCTGAAGCGATCCTTTATGCCTCACATCCTGGAGGCGTCCTTGACTTCGTCCTGAAGTGATCCTTTATGCCTCACATCCTGGAGGTGTCCTTTAACTTCGTCCTGAAGTGATCCTTTATGCCTCGCATCCTGGAGGTGTCCTTTAACTTCGTCCTGAAGTGATCCTTTATGCCTCGCATCCTGGAGGTGTCCTTTAACTTCGTCCTGAAGTGATCCTTTATGCCTCACATCCTGGAGGTGTCCTTTAACTTCGTCCTGAAGTGATCCTTTATGCCTCGCATCCTGGAGGTGTCCTTTAACTTCGTCCTGAAGTGGTCCTTTATGCCTCACATCCTGGAGGTGTCCTTTAACTTCGTCCTGAAGTGGTTCTTTATGCCTCACATCCTGGAGGTGTCCTTTAACTTCGTCCTGAAGTGATCCTTTGTCATCCTGACCAGCAGACATCCCGTCTACTGTCGATATCCTTTTCGTATCCAATACCGTCCTGGTGAGCTAGCTATCCTCGCTGGCTCTCCTCATCCTGAGGTAAGTCACATCCTGCAACTTCTTCTAATCCGTTGTGTCATCTCCCTGCGACAAGGAAGATATTACGCGGTTTATCTTTCCAAACAATAAGGTGAAAAACACATTCTTAGCCACAAAAAATAATCACCGACACGCATTAAGCAGTTAAACAACTGAATTTAAAGGGTTTTATAAGTTGTGAACAGTTATGTGAGATTATGACAAATCACCTTCTCCCACACCGATGTAAGAGATCTCTCACAAGCTTGATAGGTCATATCCAGTAATCGTTTTCATTAGATAAAAAATCGCATAATTATCAATCGGCAGGTTAATCATCTGACAACATAAGATTCACACAGTGAATACACCAACGATAACAAACCAGCTCAAGAAGTATTGCGAAAGGCCTGCGAGTCAGGAGCAACGACAAACAGTAAGAGTAAGAGTAAGAGTAAGAGTAAGAGTAAGAGTAAGAGTAAGAGGCAGCGGGATGCGGGATGCGGGATGCGGGATGCGGGATGCGGGATGCGGGATGCGGGATGCGGGAAGATCCTAAAATCAAAAAAGCGAGAGTCCACAAAAACTCTCGCTTTTTCTCGCTTCACGGAGCGAAACGCCCTCGCCTCTTACACGAAGTGTAAATACGCTTCACGCGCAAAGCGCGTATAAAAAAGAACGGGCGCGACTTGCGCCGCGCCCTTAGGTCTTACATGCAGCATTCCCGCTACTATGGTGCTCCCTGCATCATTCCATTGAATTGCTGTAATCCGTCAGCATATTCCTTGTATTCTTCGTCCTGAAGATGTCCTTCGGTCTCCTGACCCGTCAGTACTTCCTATCCCGACTCTCTTCATCCATCCTGGAGGTGTCCCTGACTTCGTCCTGAAGTGGTCCTTGTGTCATCCTGACCAGCAAACGTCCTGCCTGCTGTTAACCGAATCCTTCGGCTGTCCCTTCACAGTCCATGTTCGATATATCATCCTGATACACCGGTCTCATCCTGAGACTGCCAAGTTCCCTGGCTTTTTCCTGTTCCGTTCCGTCAGTTCCTTCCGACAGGGTTAATATTACGCTTTCCCCGTAGCAGAACAACGCAGTAAAACAGAAATTTTCAGCCTTTCGCACTGCGATAATTACCTGGAAAAACAAATAATCAAATAAAAACAATAATTTAATCATGATTGGTTCAGTATTGCCCTAGTGACATCTCAAGTATTTCCTACGCCTTTGTAAGAGATCTCGCACAAGCGCTGCAGATATGAGGGTGAAATTATTCTCTATACTTATCTCAAGTAAGTGGAAGTGAACTGGTAATAACAATAATTTGCGATGGAGTGAGCGATGGAAACCTTTAATCACAACCTGTCTAGCCTGTTTAGCCAGCTAGGCATGAATAGTTCCAAAGAGTTTATTGAATCTTTTTTGAACGAGCACCACCTGGATCAACACGAGCAACTGTCAGAAGCCACCTTTTGGCAGCCCTCCCAGAAACGTTTTATCAAAGAATCACAAGATCAGGATGCAGACTGGTGTGAAGTGATTGATCAACTCGATGCTTTGCTACGAAAATAGCGACTCATCTCTAACAACGTCAGGAAGCGTTATGTCGTCAGAAATTACCCAGGCCCTGGAACAAGCGATCACATCGCTGATTGCGGAAGGAAAAGAGCCATCAGTGGCCCTTATCAAATCTCGCCTAGCCGAGCCGCTGCCAATGCCACTCATTATCAAGGCGCTGCAGGCATGGAAGAAAAATGCCAAGGTACCGAAAATTGAAAAAAGCGAACAGCCATTAAGCCAAGAAGAGCGTATCAAACAACTTGAAGCACAGGTGGCGGCACTGACGGCAAGATTAGAGCAGTTGGAACAGCAATAATCTGATTTATCACCTACAGCGTAGAAATCAGCAATTACAGAACCATTCAGGGCACCCTGAATGGTTCTTTTTACAGATACGCCGGATTACTGAAAGTCCCAGGAGAGGTTGGAAACAATTCGGCATTCATCGCATTTAAAATGAAAAATACCATGCAGGGGCTCATCCACATGCCATTCCCCGCCACATTTAGGGCACGGACGGGCTGTCTCGGCTTCCAGGCTCTGTCCTCCCACCTGGTACTGATAATAATAGGTCGGGATCTTGGTGATATATTCAATACGGCCACGCAAGTCCCATCCGCGCCGGAATAAATCGCTGTCAACATCGCGGATCTCATGCAGCGCCGCATGTTCAGCCTGACAACCACCAGCCATCTGAATTTCATCACAGGCCTGCCACTCGGTCTGCCACTTCACCACAGCTTTATGATCGCCATTGAGTGTTGGTGCAACCCGGTACAACGGGATGGGCATCAAGGTTTCACCACACCTCAGCGGCGAGCAGGTGTGGACATAGGTGGTATAAATAACCTGCCAGGAAGGGGAGAAATCTTCAGCCGCGGCTTCAGAATTAATATCTCGTCCCAACACTTTGATTTTAGGTGCGAGCAAGCTCGCCTGGTTCAGACGTTTAATACATGCATTGACATGATCGCTATGAAACTGAGGATGCAGGCTATCTTGCTCCGGGCACACAACCCGCACCCGAAACACTCCATCATCCATCACAATCGGAAACTCACGCCCCAAGACCTGGCCATTATAACGCAGCGCATCCAGCAAGCCATTTACCGCCATATCAACGGCTGATACGGTCGTGTTATCAAAACACTCGAACTGCAATTCAACAACGTACATAGATCAGTACTCTCTTACTACCGGTTCAAGTTGTTGCAGGAAGGTTTCAATATCCGCCGCTAATACATCACGAATATCTTTGCCCAACGTTTCTAAAATTACCTGCCCTGTCAGATTACAGATGGAAATCACCTGATCTTCGGCATCCAATACACCAATAAAGACGGTTGGTTTTAGTTTCAGCCGACGCTGCATCACCAAGTGGCCAAGAATATTTTCCTGCAAGCGCAGGCTGTCGTTTTCACTGAACACCTGTAGTAAATCAAATTCCAGCTCACGGAACCTAGCAGCCATGTCACCACTGAACTGCGCGCCGTAAAAGATCTTGATATCTTCATGCAGGCATAATTCTATGCCTTTTTCCACCCCAGAAAGATCGCCCATCGGCTCGCGCTCAACCGGTTTCCAAGTCACTTCATAACCAGAATCTGTTTCAACACATGGCGACTCCAGGCCAACTAAGTCTTCGCTCCTAGGAAAACCTTGACCGGCGTCACACCAGGCCTGCAAAAAACGGGACGAAAAGTCAGATAAAGCGACCGCAACAGGATGATTCATTCGCAACCTCATTAAAGATTAAGTACACTTCGCATATTCTAATCCAAGTGTGTCCAGGACAGTATGAGCAAATATAAAGACGCTAAAGAATTAGCAGGTTTAACTCTCGGTCAGAGCACCGAATATAAAGATCAGTATGACCCATCGCTACTTCAGCCGGTACCGCGTAGCCTTAACCGAGATGATTTAGCATTGGGCGATAGCCTGCCATTTACCGGTTATGACATCTGGACACTGTATGAGCTGTCATGGCTCAATAGCAAAGGCTTGCCGCAAGTGGCCATCGGCGAAGTACGCCTGCCAGCATCCAGCCCAAACCTGATTGAGTCCAAATCGTTCAAACTTTACCTCAACAGCTTCAACCAAACTCAATTTGCCAGCTGGCAAGACATTGCTGACACCCTGCAGAAGGATTTATCCACCTGCGCCGGTGCAGACGTCGATGTTACAGTACAACCACTGGAAGATTTCGATAATCAGCCGATTGTTAACTTCACTGGCGACTGTATCGATAACCAGGATATCGAAATTTCTGATTATGAGTTCAACCCGGCCTACCTTGAAGGTGCTGCTGAGGGCGAAGTCATTGCCGAAGAGCTAAACAGCCACCTGCTCAAATCCAACTGCCTGATCACCAGCCAGCCTGATTGGGGCAGTGTTAAAATTTCGTATAAAGGTAAAAAAATCAACCGTGAAAAACTACTCCGTTACCTGATCTCTTTTAGAAACCACAACGAGTTTCACGAGCAGTGTGTCGAGCGTATCTTTACGGATTTGATGAAGTACTGCCAGCCAGAGCTTCTTACCGTCTACGCCCGCTATACCCGCCGCGGTGGCCTGGATATCAATCCATACCGTACCAACCAGGGCAAAACGCCGAGCGATAACTTCCGCCTCGCTCGCCAGTAACCCTATCCTGGTAGAATAAGTCCAGCAAAAACGTGTACTTTGCTGGACTTGATTCCCCAAGCCAGTAATATTAGACCAACTGTTTTTTTGGGTTTAAGAATAAGTATGTGTCTGAGCCGTTGGCTGGTAAGTGTGCTGGTTATCCTAGCAACTTCTTTTAGTGCAAATGCAAAAATCTATACCACGCCAATTTTGGCCGATGCCAATGAGCTGCTCCAAACCAGCCCTGACAAATCCCTGGAGATCACCACCCGCTACTTAGAACAACGTCACTTGAGTAGCCCCAAAGAGCTGTCCAGAGTGCATGTCAATGACGAAACCGACCACACCATTCGTACGCCGCTGAACACCATCAATGCCTTGCAAATCAAAGCCCGAGCCTACTCGCTCCTCAGCCTGCCAGATGAGGCGATTAACACGGTCAAGGATGCAGAGCGGCTGGCAATCGACAATGAGCTTTCCTTTACCACCCTTGAGACCCGCCTGATCCATGCCAGCATTTATTGGGAAAACCTGAAAAACAGTGCCACGGCGCTGAACATGCTGGATCAGGTCGATAAAGAAATAGAGCAATCTGAGGCGCTTCAGCTCACCAAACAAATTAAGGTACTTCAATACCAGTCGCTATTGCAGCGGGCAATTATCGAATCCCACCTTAATAACGAGAATAAGGCCGAGAAGCTCTTTACCCGTGCCAAACGCTACCTGATGAACCTCGATGATGACAACGAAGTTATCAACTACCAGTTGACCATTGGTCATCATTACCTACTACACCGCCATTTTGACCTGGCGCTAGACCGGCTGCTCGGAGGCTACTGGTTAGCCGTCGAGCAGGAAAACAATGCAAAAGTCGCTCTGGCTAATTTCGAACTGGCCAACCTGTTCGAGCAACGCAAGGTGTTTGATAAAGCACTCGAGCATGCAACCCAGGCAGGCGAGTTTTTCGAGCACTTCAACCAAACCCTGCCCCTGGCTAAAACGCTAGCTTTGATTGCATCAATTTACGAGCAGCAGGGACGTTTTAATCTGGCTCTTGTCCATTATTTCAATGCATTGGACCAAGAAAATCAGCTCAGACATGATATCCGCTCAGCCCGGCTGCGCCTCAATATCGCCCGGGTATACTTACAGCTTTATAACTACCCCAAAACTGAACAGTATCTTCACCATACTCGCCAGCTAGCGAAACAGAGCGGCAATGAGGCGATTCAGGCTGAAGCCCAAATCCTGCAAGGAAAACTAGAGCTGGCAGAAGGACAGATAGAAAAAGCCGTCTCAACCCTGCAGGCGGGACTAATCGCAGCAAGCCGCATCGATGATTTGGATTTGCAGTTAATCGGCGAGTCCGAGCTATCCAATGCATTCGAACAACAGAACGACTATTACAATGCCCTGCTCAGCCAGCGCCGTTATGAGCAATTGTTTTCAAGCAAGCAAGAAGAGCAGATAAAGAGCAATGTGGAAGTCTTTAAGCAGCAGCAACGCATGCTGGAGCGCTCACTGCAGCTGGAGGAAATGGAACGCCAGCAGTTTGAAAACGAAAAAGCCTTGTATAAACAGAAGAATGTCACCATTTTCTTGCTCTGTTTTATACTCATCATCCTGATTGTTTTACTGCGCCGTCACCGTGTCGCTAAGCAGCTGCAAACCCGTTTGCTGCGTTTGCGTACAGAGTTTTATACCCACCCAAGAAGCGGATTGCGGAACCTGCGCATGCTCACCGCCCGTCTGCCAAACTCCCTGCAGCAAAGCAGCGCTAATTTTGAGCAATGGCATTTGGGTGAAATCATCAATGAACCACTCAGTGATCGGTTGCGTTTCGCCTTGTTTGAGGTACCTTTCCTCAAACATATTTATCTAGAGCATGGCTACCAAAAAGGACTGGAAATCGAACGTCAGTTTGGTGAATACCTTAAAGAGCAGGTTTGCAAACCTGCTCGCTTATATCACTTTTCAGATGCTATGTTCCTGTATATTGAACCAAACTCGAGGTTAGATACTGCTCCGCACCAGCTGGCCGATTCGATTCAACGCCTCGTCGATAACTTCCTGGACAAGCGTCAGATTGATAACCGGGTACGCATCGGTATGGCCGAATACCCTTTCCTACCAAGGGCCTATACTGCTATCAATGACCATGAGCTACTGGATATCCTGCTGATGGCCGCCAATGCTGCGCGCCTCATCAGTAAAAAAGAAATCGGCAGCCAATGGGTACATCTCAGTGCGATTGATGCCGCGCCTGCCGCCAGTTTCGCCAGTGATAATATCCGCAAGGCCTGCATCCAAGGTATTGATAATGGGCTTGTCAAAGTACAGAGTTCATCGGCCAGTGAGATCATCTGGAATAATGATCACGATTCTGACAAAAATGTCATTTAGAGTGCTGCAGTTGTCAGGCAAATCGCCGATAACAATGAATTGTTCTACCAATTTTGCTAGCATGTTTCGTCGCTCAGAGACTAAACTGCTGATAAGAAAGGGTCCACACTGGTAAGGTAATTTTATAACAACGTGACTGATATAAACGCCGTAGCTTCTGAAGTGAGTAAATTGAGGCTACGTTTAGACCAAGCTCAATTATCCTATCGCGACGCTTCGCTGAAGTCCCGTCGTGAGATTGTGATACTCAAGCGTTTGATCAGCCGTTTATCCGTTGCCTGCCGCGGGTTGGACAGTGAGCTCGACAAAAAACTGAGCGAACTTCGTATCGAGCTTGAACAGCAAAAGGATATCAGCAAACTAATTCCGCGTTTAGCCATCATTGAGCGCCTTGTCACCCGCCAAGGAAACTTCACCGAAAAAGAAAACAACCAGCTAAAACAGCAGGTTAATCAAAGTGGCGAAACCCTGAAGCGGGTTCCTGGTTTGCCGGCACAGCTTAAACGAGAACTGCGTAATTTACTGGGGCAACCCTCTGATACTCTGGCCCAGACTCACCAGCAGGCCATCCGGATCTTAGAATTATACGAGCGCGCCCTGAAGCTGATGTCCGTTTCCAGTGATGCCATGGTAATGAAAGATACCCTGGATCACGACCTGCAGCTTCAGCTGACCAGTGAACTGCAGCAGCTAATCACCGAGCTCGACTTTGAAGGGGAGCCTGGTGACAAGCTACTGACAATTCGCAACCGCCTTCTGATCGGCGTGACGCCACAAACCCTGATTGAACTTTCCCTAGAAGTACTGCGCCTGGTACTCGATGGTACCCGCCAAGAACGCCGCTCGTCACAGCAGTTTCTCGACGGCGTGAATAGTGATTTGGCCACGCTACAGAAAACCACCAACCAAAGTGTCGGCCAAAGCGAAGCACTGTACGAACATCGCAGCGAAATGACCTCCGAGCTTGCCAGCTTGGCCAGTACCATCCGGCAAGGGTTGAGCGATCAGAAAAACCTTGAACACTGGCGCCCGACACTCACCGAGCTCACCAAGGAGCTGCTGGTACTCGCCGAGCGTAACCGGGCTCTCGAGAAACGCGAGAAAGCATTGGTCGAGCAACTGGGCTATAACGAAACAAAAATCCATAGCCTATTTGAACAAACCCAGGACTACCGCCGTCGGCTTAATGACCAAGAACGGAAAATGTTCCTCGATAACCTGACCCGGGTATACAACCGTGCAGCCCTTAATGATCGCCTAGAACATGAATATCGCCGCTGGCTACGCTACCAGCACCCGGTATGCGTCGCGATGATCGATATTGACCAGTTTAAAGAGATAAACGACAGCTATGGTCACCTTGCAGGTGACAAGGTACTAAAAATCATCGCCCGAACGATTCGCCAAACCTTAGGTGAAACTGATTTTATTGCCCGCTTCGGGGATGACGAGTTTATGATTATTCTCCCGGATATCAACGAGGAGGAGCGTAATAAGTGCCTCGGAAAAATCCGAGAAACTATTACCCAGCTGCCTTTCCGCTTCCGTGAGCAGAACGTTTCTATCAGTGTATCCATTGGCGCGACCCTGTTTGACGGTAATGACACCCCAAGTGATGTTGTTGAGCGTACCGACAAAGCGCTGTTCAGTGCCAAGAGTACTGGCAGTAATCGCATGCTGTGGATTTCCTAACCCCTTCTTTTCTGCATAATTCTTCCTGAGCCATCATCTGGCACATCAATTTCTGGTCAAATTACGATTCCCTGTGTATTGTGAAATAACAGACTGATTTTTAAGAAACATATGCAATAACGCACATTACTTAAAAACACCTCTGAGATTTTTCTCTCTCCGGCTCTGCTTGCTTACTCTTATTAAAATAATACGAACACCGTGAGTAAAGCCGTTTCATCGTGACCAGGGAGGTAACCATGATTACTCACATCAGTCCTGTCGGTGCCATGGATCTACTTTCACAATTAGAAGTAGACCGCCTAAAGGCAACGGCATCCAGTAATTTATACCGCTTGTATCGTAACTGTTCGTTGGCAGTACTTAACTCAGGTAGCCATACCGACAACTCCAAAGAGCTACTGGAGAAATATAAGAGCTTTGATGTCAACGTTATGCGCAGGGAACGCGGGATCAAGCTCGAGCTCATGAATCCTCCAGAGCATGCCTTTGTCGATGGTAGGATCATCCGCGGTATCCAGGAACATATGTTCGCGGTACTGCGGGATATCGTCTACGTCAATATGCATGTCAAGCAGCGCAATGATATCAACCTGACCAGCGCACCGCATATCACCAACTTTGTATTTAGTGTACTGCGCAACGCCCAAACAGTGCGTTCTGGCGAAGATCCCAATATTGTTGTTTGCTGGGGTGGCCACTCCATCAACCCGATAGAATTTCAATATACCCGTGAAGTCGGCCATGAACTGGGGCTTCGCGAACTTAATATCTGTACCGGCTGTGGGCCAGGAGCAATGGAGGGGCCTATGAAAGGGGCTGCCATCGGCCATGCCAAGCAACGCTATGCAAAAAGCCGCTTTATTGGCCTGACCGAGCCATCTATCATTGCCGCCGAGCCACCTAACCCGATTGTCAATGAACTGGTGATCCTACCGGATATCGAAAAGCGCCTCGAAGCCTTTGTCCGTGCCGGCCATGGTATTGTCATTTTTCCGGGGGGCGCGGGCACGGCCGAGGAGCTACTGTATATCCTTGGCATTCTGATGCACCCGGAAAACAACCACCAACCATTTCCTCTAGTATTGACCGGACCTAAAGAGAGCGAACCATATTTCCGTACTCTCGACAGCTTTATCCAGGACACTCTGGGCGAAGCGGCAACCAAGCACTATGAGATCATCATTGATGATCCCGCCAAAGTGGCCCGGGTGATGAAAGCAGCGATGCCACTGATCAAAGAGCAGCGGCTGGCTACCGGCGATGCCTACAGCTATAACTGGTCGCTGAAAATTCCACCGGAGTTCCAGCTGCCGTTTGAGCCAACCCATGACTCAATGTCCAGCCTCGACCTGCATATGAATCAGCGCCCCGAACACCTGGCCGCCAATTTACGCCGGGCGTTCTCAGGGATCGTCGCCGGCAATGTCAAAGAAGAAGGGATTAGAGAAATAGAACGTAAGGGACCATTCCAGATCAATGGCGATATTGCGCTCATGAAACGGATGGATAAGCTACTGAAAAGCTTTGTTGAGCAACAGCGTATGAAGCTGCCCGGTTCAAAGTACGAACCATGCTATGAAATCATCACCAACCCGGGCAACGGCAAATAGCTGGAAAGAAATTGTCTCGGGAATAATGCTACCAACGGTTACACTCTGACAGCGCAATGCGTACAATAAAGGGCCTATACCGGCCCTTTTTTGATCAACGTTAATCGCCATTATGTCTATCCATCTTGTTGTTATTGATGCCCTAAACCTTATTCGACGCGTCCATGCTGCCCAGCCAGGGGAGCCCGATGTACAAAATACTGCTCGCGTATGCTGCCAGGCACTGGGCAAAATCATCAACAGTAGTAACCCAACCCATATTGTGGCCGTATTTGATCACCACGGTGAAGACCGGGGCTGGCGCGCTGATCTGCTACCGCATTACAAAGAAGGCCGCAAGCCAATGCCGCCGGAGTTGCTTGCAGGGATGGATGAAATCCAGGATGCCTTTATGGCTATCGGGATCGACTCATTGCTGTCTGATGGCGATGAGGCCGATGATTTAGTCGCAACCCTGGCACTGAAAGTGGCCGATCGCGGCCAGCAAGTCACGATTGTTTCAACCGACAAAGGGTATTGCCAGCTGCTACGGCCAACGCTGCGTATCCGGGATTACTTTCAGCAACGCTGGCTCGACAGCCCATTTATCGAAAAAGAGTACGGGGTTAAGCCCGAGCAGTTACCGGACTATTGGGGACTGGCCGGGATCAGCTCCAGCAAAATCCCCGGCATCCCGGGTATCGGTCCGAAAGCAGCCGTTGAGCTACTCTCGTTGTACCCCAACCTTGAAGCGATTATCGCCGCCGATGATTTACCGGCCAAATGGCAGAAAAAAGTTGGTGAACACCATGACATGGCTACCGCTAGCAAGCAGGTCGCCTCGCTGAAAACCGATCTCCAGCTGGGTTTTAACCTGCAAGATATTCGCTATCAGCAGCCAGGCTAAACACTAAGACCAAAAACGCCATCAACAATGATGGCGTTTTATTATCGCTTGCAGCTAGAACACAGTTCTCTATTAATGTGGCGAGCGGTTATCCAGGCGTTGGATGTGTACCGTAATTTCTTCGCGATCGTGATACAGGTGTTTGGCCTGTAGCTTGAACTTCACGCCATTCTGCGTCATGTACTCTTTCAGGTTTTCGATATCCTGCAGCACTTCGTCATAACGGCCTTTCATTGGCAGCTTGAGGTTGAAAATAGCCTCTTTCGCCCACGCCTTGATCATCCAGTCACCCATCAGATGTGCCACGCGAGCCGGCTTCTCAATCATGTCACAGACAATCCAGGTGACGTTCTTGCGTGCAGGTTCAAATTTAAAGCCATCGACTTCATGGTGCTTCACCTGGCCGGTATCCATCAGGCTCTGCGCCATCTGACCGTTATCAATCGAATGGACAAACATCGAACGCTTCACCAGCTGATAAGTCCAACCGCCCGGGCAAGCACCCAGATCGACACCCCACATCCCCGAAGCCAGTCGCTCGTCCCACTCCTCGCGCGGAATGAAGACATGGAAAGCTTCTTCCAGCTTTAGCGTTGATCGGCTTGGCGCATCAGAAGGGAATTTCAGGCGCGGAATACCCATAAAGAACTGTGAGTTGTTGTTCGATAGCGAATAACCAACATAGCAACAGCCCGGGGCGATAAAGCAAATATGGAGCACAGGCTTCCATGCGTTATCTTTCGCATACAGGATGTCTTTTTTACGCATTACCTGACGCAGCGGTACCGTAAACTTACGGCAGAACTTCAATAGTTCCTTTGCTTCATTAGTATCCGGGGTTTCAACCCGAAGCTCACCACAACGCGGGAAGCCTTCAACCGCTTCAAGGATCGGTGAGATACGATCATCCTGCGGTAAATCCGTCAATAATGGCGCCGCCGCAAACATCTGGCGAGCAAAAATCAACGAAGAAAATGGCTGTAGCTTAATGAATTTCTCGGCATCACCCTGCTGATAAAACTCAAATACAACATAACCGGTATTGCTTTTCGCCCGAGGAAAACCATACAACTCCAGTTTGTTTGCTTTGTCCTGAACTTCACCGGCACATTCTTTTTCAAAGCCTGGACGACAGTACAATATAACGTGATTCACTTTGAACCCTCAAGCTGAGCGCCAGGCAGCCACTGCAAGCGCCACCCAGCCAATAATAAAACACATGCCCCCTAATGGTGTGATGGGGCCGAACCATTTTATCTCCGTCAGCGCCAACGCATACAGGCTGCCACTGAAGAATAAAATACCCACTGTAAAAAACAGGGCTGCGTATAATACCGCTTTTGTCGGCATAATGCGTGCCCAGATTCCACATCCCAATAAGGCCAGGCTATGCCAAGCCTGATACTGGACACCGGTTTTAAATACATCCAGCAAATATGGCGCCAGCTGGGCCTTTAAGCCATGGGCAGCAAACGCGCCCAGTGCGACCGTGATTGCGCCACTTAAGGTTGCGAAAAGTAAGATGATTCTTGGCATCTGAGTGTTAGGCAGCATCAACACACTCCTTGATAAAGGCGGCCAGTAACTCAACCGTTCGGTCCCGGTTCTGCTGCTCGGTATAGCCCGATGCTTTTCTTGGTTTAAAGCTATGATCACCGTCGGGTAGAAATTTCACCGCAACAGAATCTGCATATTCCCAACCTTCCACTTCAGGTCGGGTACCAAACGTATCGCGTTCTCCCTGCAAAATGAGTGTCGGCAAGGTTGCTACTTTCAGGTGCTCGCCGCGAAAGTTTTCCGGTTTGCCCGGCGGGTGAAAAGGAAAGCCCAGACACGCGACGCCCTGCACTTTCGCCGTGCAGTTTTCAACATCGGGTGACTCTGCTGCAACATCGCTAACCATAATACTGGCCATGCGCCCGCCCATCGACTTACCGCCAATCACCAGTTTACCATCGGCAAAAGCATCAATATGGTGCTGGAAATCAAGCAACAATTTGGGCTGGCGATCCGGTGGGCGTTTTTTGCCGTCTTCCCGGCGTTTCACCATATACGGGAAATCAAAGCGCACCACCCGGATCCCCTGCTTGGCCAAACCGTGTGCAATAGCTGTCATGAACTCATGATCCATCCCTGCCCCGGCACCATGGGCAAACAAGAACGTGGCGACGGCACCGTCGCCCTCCGGCCCATCAATTAAGTATTCAGGCAATGTTTGCATATCAGACATCCGGCATATCCTCTTGTTCACGGGCAGCTTTAGCCAGTACCCAATCGCGGAAGATCTGGATACGGCCGGTTTCAGCCTGCTTCTCCTGGCACACTAGGTAGAAGGCATTCTTGCTCATCAGCACCTCGTCAAACGGGCACACCAGGCGTCCTGCTTCCAGTTCGGGCTGGGCCAGCACATTATTGCCAAGCGCAATGCCCTGGCCATGCACGGCAGCCTGCAGCACCATGGTCGAGTGGCTGAAAATTGGCCCCTGGTTGACATTGGTACCGACAATTTCATGGTGGCGGACAAAGTTTTTCCATTCTTTACGCGACGTATCATGGAGCAAGGTATGATGTTTCAGATCCGTCAGCGTGCGCAGCGGTTTAGATCCCGCCAGTAACATTGGCGAACAGACGGGTAGCAGAAATTCCTGGTAGAGCTTGTCGGCACGCAGCCCCTGCCAGTTACCGCGGCCATAATAAATAGCGACATCGACATCATCAGTCAGGGATCCTTCATCAAGATCAACGGCTTTGATCCGGACATCGATATCCGGATGCTGCCCATTAAAATCGGCCAGTCGCGGCACCAGCCATTGGATCGCAAAACTAGGAGGTAAACTAATGGTTAACGCTCCTTTCGCGCCGCGTTCCAAGACCTTATCCGTGGCATCTGAGATTGCAGAAAAGATGTCTTTGATGTCGAGAAAGTAGCTTTGCCCCTCCTCAGTCATCAGTAATGAGCGGTTTCTCCGGCGAAATAATTTGAGCCCCAAAAATTCTTCAAGGGCTTTAATTTGGTGGCTTACAGCAGCTTGTGTGACAAATAACTCTTCGGCTGCACGGGTAAAACTCAAGTGTCTTGCCGCAGCTTCGAACACTTTCAGTGAGTTTAGTGGAGGTAAACGTCTCGACATAGTCTTCCTGCATTAGTTTTTTTTATGCTAAACATTATAAATTGTCCATTGTTCAAGTGCTACATAAACCCTATGATTTGCTTCGCAATGGTGAGGGAGGTTCAGTTTTCTGCTCTCAGGCGATTAACTCTCGCTCATAGTTGCGATGTTGTGTTTGCATATTGTCCGGGTTGTGCCGGACAGGTAGTCAATCTACCAATTTTACTTCCTGTATTTTTGACCTGTCTGTCAAAGTTTATTGTTGGCACTGCGCCCCAACGCAGTGCTTTTTTTTTATCTCGCTTTCCTGGCGATACCACGCACCCCTTCCCAGTACCATTATAATTAACCTTAGCCCTTGCTCTTACGGCAAATAATGGCATGATCGCCACCTTCTATTTTGCAATGTGACTCACCATGACTGCTCAATTTGATATCAACCAAATTCGCCAACAGTTTCCGGCACTCGCCCAAGACTGCAATGGTCAGCCCCTCGTCTACCTCGACAGTGCGGCAACCACACAAAAGCCTAAAATTGTTATCGAGACGATCCAGCAGTATTACAGTGGTCACAACGCCAATGTCCACCGCGGCAGCCATACCCTTACCGCGGCCGCAACGGCGCAGTTCGAACAGGCACGAACCATCGTGCAGCAGTTCATTAACGCCAAGCAACATAAAGAAATTATCTGGACCCGCGGTGCCACCGAAGCCCTGAACCTGATTGCCCAGACCTATGCCCGCCAGAACCTGAAACCGGGCGATGAGATCCTGGTCAGCGAGCTAGAACACCACGCCAACATCGTGCCGTGGCAAATCGTCGCCGAGCAGACCGGTGCCAAGGTGGTCAAAATTCCGATGAGCACAGACTGTACCCTCGATATGGACGCTTTCCGCCAGCGCCTCGGCAGCCAGACAAAAATTGTTGCCGTCGCCCATATCACCAATGTCACCGGTACCCGTAACCCAGTCGAAGAGATCATTGCTGCCGCCCACCAGCAAGGAGCGGTAACCGTGATCGACGGCGCCCAGGCCGTGGCCCATGAAAAAGTGGATGTCCAGGCCCTCGATGCCGACTTCTATGTCTTTTCCGGCCATAAGATCTTTGCCCCGGCAGGTATCGGCGTCCTTTACGGTAAATATGAACTACTGGAAGCCATGCCACCGTGGCACGGTGGCGGCAAGATGGTAGAGAAGGTGTCATTTGAGGGCACGACTTTCTCGGCCCTGCCGGGCAAATTTGAGGCCGGGACACCCAATGTCGCCGGTAGCCTGGCACTGGCTGCAGCCATCAATTGGCTAACTGACCTGGATCACCAGGCTGCCGAGCATCATATCCACATGCTCCGCCAGCAGGCACTGGATGGGATTAAAGATATCGACGATCTGCGTATTGTCGGCCTTCAGCCCGATGCTAGCCTGTTTTCCTTTGTCGTTGACGGGGTCCACCACCAGGATATCGCCACCTTGCTCGACCAACAAGGTATTGCGTTGCGTGCCGGACATCACTGTGCCCACCCGATGCTGGACGCTCTGGGTTTAACCGGCACCTTACGGGTATCACTGGCACTGTATAATACCGAGCAAGACGTTGAACGCTTTATTGCTGCGCTGCACAAGGCATGCAGCATGCTCTAGGGCCTGTTGACCTTTCGTCGCCTTGTCCTGCTGGAGGCAATTTTTCACGATAACAAGGCGGAGGTATTCAGTCATAGCCATCTATATTGATATTCCGACAACGCAGCTAGCGGGAAAGATAGCCCCAGCCCTTCGGGTAGAGGCTAAAATGGCTTCATTCTGCGTTACTCAGAACTTATTTAGCGAACTAAACCGCATTCTTCGTGCCTTGCCTGAAGACCTTTTTAGTCTCTACAGGTGTGGCGCTGAAAGATCAACAGGCCCTTGGAGAGACCGATGACACTACCCACCCACCCTTTCGGCACGGAAATTACTACCGATACCATCGTGGCCCAAATGCAGGCCGCCAATGGCTGGGAAGACAGATACCGTAACGTCATCCAGCTCGGCAAGAAGCTACCTGCGCTGCCGGAAACGCTCAAGCAAGAGCAGTTAAAAGTGAGCGGCTGTGAAAGTCAGGTCTGGCTGACCCATCAGCAGGATGGGGAGATCTTCCATTTTGCGGCTGATTCTGATGCCCGTATCGTGCGCGGCTTGATCACCTTGGTATTAGCTGCTTATGAGGGGAAAACCGCGGCTGAAATCCGTGAGTTTGATATCGACAGTTACTTCGACAACCTAGGACTAATCGCCCACCTCAGCCCATCGCGCGGCAATGGCCTAAAGGCGATTGTCGAGCAGATTAAAACGCTAGCCGGAAACTAACGGCTGCGCCTTGGAAGCGAGATAGCGGGTTACGCTTCGCTCCGGGAAGCGGGAATGAAAAAAGCGAGAGTCTGGATGAACTCTCGTTTTTTTGTTTTTAATTACGGGTCCTATTGTCCTGGGTCCTGCAGGTTTCAGAAACCTGCGTACTTAAGCTAAGCTCTTGCTCTGCCTAGAACCTAGGGCCTGCTTTTCCTAGGACCTATAGTTAACCGCTCTACTTAGAATGCTTTGCGATCAGCTTCTGCAGGATCCGTGACACGGCAACAAAACCGAAGGTTGCTGTCACCATAGTGGCCGCACCAAAGCCACTGGCACAGTCCATTCGTTTAGGGCCTTCTGCCGTTGCTTTGATATTGCATACCGAACCATCCGCCTGCGGATACTTCAGCTGCTCGGTCGAGAACACACAATCGATACCAAATTTACGCTTTGGGTTTTTAGGGAAGTTATGATGGCGGCGCAAGGTATCACGTAACTTCTTCGCTAATGGATCTTGAATGGTTTTGGTCAGATCCGTAATTTGAATTTGCGTTGGATCCGTCTGGCCACCCGCACCACCTGTGGTGATCACCTTGAACTTATTACTCTTACAATAAGCCAGCAATGCCGCCTTGGGTTTCATGCTGTCAATCGCATCGAGTATGTAATCGTAGCGACTATCAATATACTCCGGGATATTTTCCGGGGTAATAAAGTCATCAATCAGGTTAACCTTACATTCCGGATTGATCAGCTTGATGCGCTCCGCCATTACTTCAATTTTGCTCTGGCCAACCGTCCCTGTCATCGCATGGATCTGACGGTTGATATTGGTGACACAGACATCATCCATATCAATCAGCGTCAGCTCGCCGACACCTGAGCGCGCCAGTGCTTCTGCGGCCCAAGACCCCACGCCACCGATACCAATTACACACACATGGGCAGCACGCAGTATTTCTACTTCGCTATTGCCATATAAACGGCGGGTGCCACCGAAACGCTGGTTGTAGTTGTCTGATGCTGGAGCTTCTAATTCGCGCATAAGTTTTTCACTGCTAGCTAGGGCCTGTTTATCTTTCATCGCCTTTCCTGCTGGAGGCGATTTTTCCTGATAACAAGGCGAAGGGATTCAATCATAGCCATCTATATTGACATTCCGACAACGCAGTTAGCGGGAAAAATAGCCCCAGCCCTTTGGGTAGAAGCTAAAAAGACTTCACTCTGCGTTACTCAGAACTCATTTAGGCGACTAAACTTCATTCTTCGTGCCTGGCCTGAAGACCTTTTTAGTCTCTACAGGTGTGGTGCTGAAAGATAAACAGGCCCTAGGGTCGTTCAGATAAAGAATGAGCGCGTTTTATACGCGCTCTGATGACAATTGTCCAGCCTATGAGATAGGCCAACAGGTAGGCTCATAGGACGTGTAAGGCTACTGTTCTGCTGTTAACCAGAGTTGTTCGGTGACACTCCCCTGCAGACCCAACTTCCAGACCCGGCCGAAGTGCTTGTAGTGGCCAGCGTCAATACCAGCCTGCGTCCCCATCCCATGGTACAGGTCGAGGTGGTTTTTCTTCACCGCGCCGCCGGTATCAAGCGCCATTAATAATTTAAGCACATGCTGCCCGTTCCAGTTGCCTTCACTATCGAGCTGTGGCACTTCTGCCAGCAGTACACTGCCCATCGGCAGGTATTTGCGGTCGGCTGCGACAGAGGCATGGGCCTGCAGCGGGATCCCGGCCGTCCCCATGACATCAAGGCTCTCTTGCGGCTTGAAGAACACATAAGACGGGTTCTGCTCCAGCAGTTCCCGCACGGTCGCTTCATCCTGTAATTTCACCCAGTCCTCGATAGCTTTCAGCGACATTTTCTCACGAGGCACTTCTCCTTGTTCAATCAGCACCTTGCCAATACTGACATAACGGTGGCCATTCTTACCGTTGTAGGCGAAATACTGCAGCTGATCATTATCGTCAAAGTGGACAAAACCGCTACCCTGGACCTCCATCATGAACACATCCAGCATCGACGCACTGTATCCCAGTTCAAGCCCTTGTCCTTGCAAGGCACCAGAATAAATTTCCGCCCGAGTTGGACATTCTTCCTCACAGGCAGGCATGGCGTAGACCGGATAACGGAATATCTCATCCTGCTCATGACGCAGTTCAATCACCGGTGAAAAATAACCGGTAAACATGACGTTCCCATTGCTGTCTCCCCCGCCCATTTGCGCTACCTGAATACCAAAGTTCCCCAACTGTGCCGGATCACCGCTTTGCTCGGCCCAGTTTTCAACCTGGCGATACAAAGCCTGGTATTGGCCAGCCATTGCCGGGGATCGCTCGGTCACCAGCGCCATCTGCCGGCTGAACTGGCTGTAGTCCCTGGGTTTATCAGACTCTACCGTCGATACCTGATTAAGCACCTGATCAAAGCTGCCATCCAGATACTGCTGACCTCGGTCAGTCGGCTTGGCACACCCTGCCAAGCCAAAAATTAACATTGCAATTGTAGCGTTACGAAACACGGTAAAGACCTATTGAAATTATGTGGAGCAATATCGCCAAGTATGCCTAAAGCGATTGGTGCAATAAAGTAGGGATATTTTACAAAATATGTAGGTAGCTATGTCAGCGCTTTGTTTTTTATGACAAATGGAAGGAAAAGAGGCAATTATTCATGCACGCCTTCACGTAAAGCTTCTCGGGAGCCTTCACGGGAAAACGATGAAACATAGTGGGCAGGCTGCTGACGGACCAGCTGATCAGATAGATAGGTATAAATGTAGATATCTTCGCCCTGGCGGTATGTCAGCGTACTACCGTCCCATTCATACTGGGTGTTGACCAGGCGGCCATCAACAAAGACGCCTTCCGGGCGAAGTTCAAAGCGGTCTGCCACATAGGGGGCTACATCACGCTCAACCCAAATACCATTAATACTGATCACATGCTCTGCCCCAAGCACCTCACGGCCAATGGCACCGACAGCCAGCAACGCGGAAAAGATAAGCCCGGCAATGATACTCGCCACGACAAAGGCGAACTGTATAGATTTATACTGAACTTTCTTCATTTTGCTGTTAAATCATTATAATTAAAAATAAATATACCTCATCACAGGCCGTACAAAGGCATAAAGCTGAGCAAGAAATACAATAACGGGATCTTGAATCCAAAAACGCGATACAGTGTTGATACTGTATTTCTTGAATACCGAGAAATATTTAGCCACTATATTTGCATAATTATTGCTTTAATCCGGTCATTGATAGATGGTGGTTAGCAAGCCGACAAATAACCGAATAATAAACATGGATGTATCACAGTGAAGCTGAGAAGTACTGATCTGGTCAAAGGATTTCGCCAATCCGCACCTTATATGAATGCCCACAGTGGCAAAACCATTATTATCATGCTGGGTGGCGAAGCTATTGCCCACAGCAATTTTTCCCATATCGTCAATGATATCGCCTTGTTGAATAGCCTCGGCCTGCGTATCGTCGTGGTCTATGGTGCCCGTCCGCAGATCTCCCAGCTACTCAACTCCCAGGGCTATTCAAGCCCTTACCATAAGGGCGTTCGCGTAACCGATGAACGTACGCTTGAGCTGGCGAAACAGGCAGCCGGCCAGCTGCAACTCGATATCACCGCCCGTTTTTCCATGGGCCTCAACAACACTCCGATGGCAGGTTCACAGATCAACGTTGTCAGCGGCAATTTTATTATCGCCCAGCCGCTGGGTATTGATGACGGGATCGACTATTACCACAGTGGCCGGATCCGCCGTATTGATATCGAAGGGATCCACCGTCAGCTTGATCAACATGCCATTGTATTATTAGGCCCGGTTGCCAGCTCGGTCACCGGGGAATGCTTCAACCTCACCTCGGAAGAGGTCGCCACCCAGCTAGCGGTAAAATTGAAAGCCGATAAGCTGATAGGCTTTTGCTCCGAGCAAGGGGTTCTTGAGGAAGATGGCACTGCTGCCTCCGAGATGCTGCCCAACGAAGCAGAGCATGCCCTGCAGCAGCTGATCGATCGCAACGCCGATGACTGCGGTACCGGCCGTTTTCTCCGTGGCGCCATTAGTGCCTGCCGCGCAGGTGTGCCGCGCAGCCACTTGATCAGTTACAAAGAAGACGGCGCCCTGATCCAGGAGCTGTTCTCTTTTGACGGTATCGGTACGCAGATCGTCATGGCCAGTGCAGAAAAAGTCCGCAGAGCCGGCATTGATGACATCGGCGGGATCCTGGAGTTAATCCGCCCGCTGGAGCAAGATGGCATTCTGGTGCGTCGTTCTCGCGAGCAGCTAGAGCAAGAAATTGAGCAGTTCACCATAATTGAACGTGACAGCCTGATCATCGGCTGTGCGGCCTTATACCCATTTGCAGAAGAAAAGATAGCCGAAATGGCCTGTGTCGCAGTACATCCTGACTATCGCGATGGTGACCGTGGTGCCCTGCTACTGAGCAGGCTACGCCAGCAGGCCAAAGAACAAGGGCTGAAACATATCTTCGTTCTGACAACCCGCAGCCTGCACTGGTTCCGTGAACAAGGATTCTACGAGTCCAGCGTTGAGCAACTGCCGATGGCAAAGAAAGCCCTGTATAACTTCCAGCGTCGCTCGAAGATCTTAGTTCTCGATTTATAACCCCCGCTCCAACAAAAAGAGTCAGCACCTGCTGACTCTTTTCATCGTTGGAATAACACCTGCCTTTAGCCTGGCGAATGTTTTATCCGAGCAATTTGGCTAAACCACTGGCTCGTTCCGTTCGTAATCGAACGGATCGGTTAACCACATCTTGCGGCGCAAACAAATAAAGTTTCTCTTTCGCCCGGGTTACCCCGGTATAGATTAATTCCCGGGTCAGTATCGGGCTAAACTCAGCTGGCAGTACCATCAGGGTATCGGCAAACTCGGATCCCTGCGATTTATGGATGGTCATGGCATAAACCGTTTCATGTTCGGGGATCCGGCTTGGCAGTACCCCTCGAATAGAGCCATCCGGCATATCAAAATAAACTCGCAGGCGGTGCTGCCCGGTTTGGGGATCCGGCTCGGGATCCAACATCGCAATTCCGATATCACCATTGTACAAACCGAGGCCATGATCATTGCGGGTGATCATCACCGGTCGACCAATATACCAAGTCTCATCACCCGGATTAATTTTACCGAGCCGTGCCAGTGCACGTTCAATTCGCTGGTTCAGTCCAACGACACCAAAATCCCCTTCTCGCACTGCACATAACAAACGAACACTGGCAAAGGCTTTTAGTATCTCGGCAGGGGATTGCTTGCTGTCAATCGCATCAAGATAATCACGATAAAACGTCACCGCCATATTGATCATGCTCTGGTAGCTATCGGTATTGAGCGGATAATGGTTAATATCCTTATAGCCCTGCTGCCATACTTTCTCAACCTGGTAAGGCTGGCCGGCATTAATCGCCTTTGCCAGTTGGCCGATCCCGGATTGAGCATGAAAGCGGTAGCTCTTGCGCAGCATACATAAGCTATCGGCCACGGCAGCGGCGGTTTCGCCCTGCCCTGCCGCAAGTTGGTAGCCGGTCAGCTTGCTCAGCAACTGGCCCTGCGACTGGCTATAGCCCTGCTCGGCAAAAGAGCAGATATCACCGAGTACCGCCCCCGCTTCCACCGAGGCCAGCTGATCACGATCGCCCAATAAAATCAGCTTGGCATGAGGCGGCATCGCATCAAGCAAACGTGCCATCATTGGCAAATCCACCATCGAGGCTTCATCAACCACCAACACATCCAAGTGCAGCGGGTTATCGCGATGGTGACGAAACTCGACCCGGTTCGGAATCGACCCCAGCAGACGGTGAATCGTACTGGACTGGGTAGGAATATGATCTTTGACTATTTTCTCAACCGCCAGAGATTGCACCGCGGCACCAATCGACTCGGTCAGGCGTGCCGCCGCCTTGCCGGTAGGCGCCACCAGCTTAATCGTCGGGACCTCAAGCTCACCTTCGCCGCTGGCCTGCAGCGCCTGGGTCACCAAAGCCGCCAGCAACTTCGCCACAGTGGTCGTTTTACCGGTTCCCGGGCCTCCCGAGATCACCGCAAACTGGCGGGTCAGCGCAACCGCTGCCGCCACTTTCTGCCAATTCAGGCAAGCTGAATTTGGCACCAAGGTATTCAACGGTGCCAGATCGCCAGCACGGGTAGCCACCGTCAGCACCTGATCAATAGCAACCCAATCTAGCTGCTCAGGGGCAACGACATCCAGCTTGTCACAGACTTCCTGGCGGCGCACCTCAGGGGCATCCGGCTGCGATTTTTCGCCTTTTCTCAATTGCTGCAATGCCTGATAAAGATAGGTGTAGCTACGGGCAAACAACTCATCGAGCTTGGCAGCCATCTGCTCCGGCTGGATAGCAGATACTTGTTGGTCGGCCAATGAGGCCAGCTCCAGTCTCGAAGCGACGGTCTGCTCAAATTGCCAATAACGGTTGAGGTACAAACGGCCGTGTGCAAGCACTAAAGGGGTCGCCTCACTACCATTGGACACGGCAACCGAAGACGACAGCAAAGCATCCCATTGCGCCAGCTCTGGCAAGCCTTCCATCAGCTGCTGGCTATGCTCGGCATTTAAGCCAAACAAGTGCCCGGTATCGAGCTGTGCTAAAGGCAGGCAGACATGCCCGCGCCCCAGCTCGGCGCTGGCCAACGCCGCCGCCATTGTCACCAGCTGACAGAGGTTTGCACCATCTGAAGCTGCCACCGTGGTTGAGATAAACTTGGCAAACTGATAATCCAACGGACGGAGTACACCCTGCCGAGTCAATAATTCAAGCCGTTTAAGCATCAAGGTGTTCTCCGTCAATCAGGGTTTCCAGTTCAGTCAGTAGTTCCAGGCTCGGACGTGCATTGAAAATACCGCTGTTGCTGTCCGATCTTACGCCACGCAGGAACAGGTAATAGACCCCGCCAAAGTGCTGCTCGTAGTCGTAATTGGCCTTACGGCTTTTGAGGAAGCGATGCAAGGCCAGTGCATAAAGCTGATACTGCAGATCGTACCGGTGCTCGCCCATTGCCTGCTCAAGCTTCTCCCCACGGTAAACATCAGGATCATCCCCCAGATGGTTCGACTTCCAATCCAATACGTAATAGCGCCCCTGGTGCTCAAATACCAGGTCAATAAAGCCCTTTAGCATGCCGCTGACCGTGGCAAAGCCCAGCTCCCCGGCACGGGCCGAGAGTGGATCATGGCGGGCAATGACCTTGTTCAGCAGCGGTGCCGACAGCACGTTGATCGGCAGCATGAACTCCATCTCGGTCAGGCGCTGCACGGCTGGAATATTACCCAGCAGCAAAGCATCACTATCGAGTGGGCAGCTCAGCACATCACGGATCATGGTTTGCAGTACCGGCAGCCATTCTTCGTCATAATTTTCCAACCGCAGCAGTTCCAAGATTTTATCTCGGGTCGCTTCACTCTCGACAGGCTCGGTGAATTCAATTTCTTCAAACAAGGTATGCAGGAAGGTTCCCGGCCTAGCGCCGCGCGGAAAAGTATAAATTGAACGCTCCGGCTCTATCAGCTCCCCCTCTTCACTATCGCTGTCGGATGAAGAATCGGTATCAAACCCCGGAAGCTCAAACGAGGCATCATGATTGTGGTGCCCCTGCTTCACTAAACCGGAATAACTGGTGATCCACCAACTACGTTCTATCTTGGCCGTAAATTCAGACGCCGCCAGCTCAGGCTGTTCACCTTCCACGGGGAGCCATGGCGAATCAGGCAACGCCGGCGGCGGTATAATAGCCATCGCCGATGACACGGATGTGAGTCGAGACAAAGCGGTGTCCAAATCTGCTACGCCGCCTTCCTGGCCGTCCTGAACCAGCCAGCCAATCGCGGCATTATGCAATCCTGTCGGCTCTTTACGGCTCAAGCCATTACGCAGTGGTGCCATCCCGATATAACAGCCATACACCGCACGGGTTAGGGCCACATAAATCAGACGCAGATCTTCAGCCAGGCGCTCTTTCTCGGCCAGCTCCATACTTTCTTCTTGCTCGGTAACATCCAGCACGGCCTGCTGAGTTTGATCGTCATGGAACAGAGCTATCCCTGCAGTACGGTAACCACAGACAAACGGCAGGAATACGATGTCATATTCTAGCCCTTTGGATTTATGGATAGTGACTATCTGAACCAGGTTACGATCCGACTCCAGCCGTAACTGCTGATCGTCAGCATTGCCGTTTGGCTCTTCAATATGCTCAGCCAGCCA
The DNA here is from genome assembly GCF_059552575.1 of Photobacterium sp. HL06. NCBI lineage: Bacteria > Pseudomonadati > Pseudomonadota > Gammaproteobacteria > Vibrionales > Vibrionaceae > Photobacterium > Photobacterium sp. HL06. The sequence goes on along the minus strand of NZ_CM183914.1, from coordinate 638,303 downwards.
GCGGATCAGGCCATGATCGCTATCTAACGTCTGGCTGGCCTGTTGCAGCAGCTCACCGATATGCAGGATATCGGTCAGACGACGTTCCCCACCATTTTCAGTCAGCAGCCGCTCTGCTACCCGGCGGCTTGCCAGCACATGGCGCAACATCGGCAGCACACCCCGGCTTTGCCACAGCTTGCGGTATTCACGAAATTCCGCAACATGCTGTTCCCACTTGTCTTCATCGACATTGAGCTCATCTAGCTGACGGGCACTGAGCGCAAACAATCCAGAAGCCAGTGCAGCCCTTAGGCCTCTTTCGTCCTCCGGCACCAATACCGCGACGAGCAGGCGCTGGATGTCGCTCGCTTCGGTACAGGCAAAAACACTGTCACGGTTCGACAGATAGACACTGGCGATCCCCTGATCTGCCAATGCCTGGCGGATCATCGCCCCTTCTGTTCCGGTTCGAACCAGCACCGAGACATCGCCAGCCTGTATCGGCTTGGTTTTCTCGCCATCCACCAGCAGCGCTTCCCCTTGCTGTGACAACGTCAGGATTTTTTGGATCTCCGCCGCCGTCGCGGCCGCCATCACCTGATTGTAATCGCCTTTTTTCACCGGCTCGTCGGCATCCTGACGCCAGAAACTCAAGGCAGGCTGTTTTGTCCCGGCCAGTTGCCAGCTACGGCTGGCCGCTTTCGGGCTATGTTTGACCGGCAGGAAGGTGATGTCCTGATCATAAATAAACGGTCGTTGCGGCTGCTGGAAAATACAGTTCACCGCTTCCACCATTTCAGCCGTCGAACGCCAGTTGGTCCCTAGGGTGTAATGGGCCTTCACTTGGCGACGGGCCTGGATGTAAGTAAAGATATCTGCACCGCGGAAGGCGTAAATCGCCTGCTTCGGATCCCCGATCATAAACAGGCCGCAGGCGGACTCTGCCGACAATGCCTCAGCGCCACCTTCTGTATGCTGAACTTCACCATATACGGTATTAAAAATGCTGTATTGCAGCGGATCGGTATCCTGGAACTCATCAATCATTGCGACCGGAAACTGGCTGCGGATCCGAGCTGCCAGGCTACCTTCAGTGTCATTGGCCAATGCCGCGGCCAGCTGGGTTAGCAGATCATCGAACGACAGCCAACCTTTGCGCCGCTTCGCCTCGGCCAGCAGCTGACGGCATTCTTTTATCGCATGTGCCAGCAGGGGATCTTTGACATTGGGCTTATTGGCCAACAAGGTTCCAATAGCAGCAAACACCGGATGCTCAGGTGGAGCGCCTTTACTGGTCTTATCCAGCAGTACTTGCTGGTCAAACTTCTCCAGTGCCTTTGGCAGCTTGTACCCCGTGGTCTCCTGCTCTGCCCATGCACCGACTTCCGCCAGCGCTTTTGGCAGGCTGGTTTTGGTATAGCTGCGTTTGTTGACCCCGGAGCTGGCAATCAAATCCTGAAAATCGGCGGCATCAGCCCGCCATAGCCGCTTTACATGCTCAATGCGCTCAATATTGTCATCATGGACCTGCTGCAGCGATCCTTTCAGCTCCGGCGCGCGAATTACCACTTCGGCACCAGAGAGAAAAATATTGATCTCCCTTAGCAACGTGCCCGGCGATGACCAGATACTACGTACTTCGCCTGCCAGCGTACGCGGCAGCGGATAAAAGTTACGGCGCCAATAGTCGGCAACCACCTGTGCTCTCAGGTGGCTCTCTTCGGTGACAAACTCATTGTCAAACAGGCTACCGGACTCAAAGGCATTCTGGGTAAGCATCCGCTGGCAGAAACCATGAATGGTAAAGATGGCCGCCTCGTCCATTTGCCGCTCAGCCTGCAGCAGGATCGCTGCCGCCGCTTTGTGATCGAGCAGATCATCCAGCAAAGGTTTGATCACCGGATCTTCACTGAAACCACGGCTAAAAGCCAGTCGTGCATCGTGGATACGGCGCCGAATACGGTCACGCAGCTCAGCCGTCGCCGCTTCGGTGAAGGTTACGACCAGGATCTGATCAACGGTCAGCTCCCGCGGAAAGCAATTGCCACTATCGCCGTGGCCAAGCAGCAGACGCAGATATAGGCTGGCTATAGTAAAGGTTTTTCCGGTACCGGCCGATGCCTCTATCAGGCGGTTGCCATGAAGGGGGAACGTCATTGGCTGCAGATCCTGAGGCTCCGCCAGCATGATGGTGTGGCCGGTATCGGCCTGCTCAGGCGATTTTTGTTGTTGGGTCATAGGATGCGCGAATTCCTGTTGTTGATCGAAACACTGTCCGAACAAAATAATTTTTTGTGATCAGGCACTAATTCAAATGAATATATCGAATTAACTGACTATTTTATCTATTGATATGAGAGATATTTCACGGTTTCCCCCAGAGCCATTCGTTACTATCCGCGTCACGAAATCTGGTCTACCTCTGGACCTGTGGCCGTACAGCGAACACCCTACAAATAAAAATGATTTGCTGGCGGCCACGCTACATCTCTCCTGATATTAGCCGTCTTCTTCCACAGCCCTTAAATGCAGCAACGCAGGTTTTAGCAATTGCCCTGCCCATAACTGGAGATCGGAAGCTAAAACATCGTTCCATTCAGGCCAAACCCGGTTGATGTAGGCGTTGGTTCCTTCGCCTTCGAACATATAGCCACCATTAAAGGCTTCGGCCATTTTTGCTTTGGCTTTGTCTAGGGTTTTCTCATCGTCATACCAGTTGCCCTTCTTATCCTGGCAGGCCTGAAGGCCAGCGAGTACGGTGCGCGGGAAATAAGGCAGTGGCTGGGTCAACCCCTGATAATACGCCTCCACCAGCGCAGTCAGCTGAGTGCGGGCATACTCTGGGCTAACGGGATCCAATGTGTAGTGGGCATCGACACCAACCAGATGAGTCTGACTCGATGGTACGACCAAGGCCTGGCAAAGGTGATCAATCCAGCCCTGCAGAATATCCTGCGCCCGGACTTTACCCGGACGGTAACGCACCAGGCCACTATGAAAATAGTGCTTTAGCCAGCCCTGAAGCTGGATCTGGGACCCGGCAACCTGCAAGGATTGATCAACTTCGGTATCCGGCAGCGGTTTCTCCATCAACCCGGCGATTTTGTCTGCCAGTTTTTCAATCTGAACCCGCTCTTCCACCAGCTCCAGTTCACCAAACTCGGCCAGCGGCAACCCGCCTGACGCCTGCTGGTACTCAGCAAAGCGCTCGAACACCGCCTCTTTGCTGGTGTCACCACAGTTATAACTATCAAGGAAGGTCGCCAATAGATCACTGCGAAGCTGGAAACGGCTCAGGCCATCAAGCACAAACGGCTCGTCATCTTCCATTGCCCCTTTGGCCGATTCAAAAAAGACTTTAAGGCGGCGGTTGAAGAAATACTGTACCGGCAAGCGCCAAAAACGGGTTAGCTCGGCCAGTTCAAGTACCGGTTCCATTCCGGCTTCAACAGGCTCGGCATCTAACGGCTGATCCTGGAATACTTCTGCACAGACCTGCTCGCGGTTTGCCGCCGGCAACCACTCAGCAGCGAAACTCGGCGCCGCCCCCTGAAATGCCTGCGGGCTAAACGGTACCAGCGGATGACTATGGATCAGCGACTGCTCAAGGCGTGTAGCAGAGTGATCGACGGTTAACGCTTCATCGCCCTCTAGCATGTAACCTTGCTGGCAATATTCCAGCAGCTCGCTAACCAAGACCGACGGCATTTTTTCACTGTTATCCTGGATCGAGCGGCCAACATAGCTGATGTACAAGGTTTCCTGCGCTGACTGTATCGCCTCAAGGAACAGGTAGCGATCATCATCACGGCGAGAACGGTCACCGTATTTCCCCCGCCCGGCCATCAGGTCAAAGCCTTCAGGGGGAATAGATCGCGGATACACCCCATCATTCATCCCCAGCAGGCACACGACCTTGAACGGGATCGATCGCATCGGCATCAGAGTACAGAAGTTCACCTGGCCGGCCAGGAAACGCTGGCTGACCCGCTCTCCGGACAACTTATCATTGAGGTAACCTCTCAGCACCGCCGGACTAATATCAACAGCATAACCGGCATCATCCAACTGCTGCTCCAGCTGCTGCAACTTATCACGGATCATCCGCAGCACCATCTCACCGTCGGTATCAACCGCAAAGAAATCATCCAGCAGCTGATTCAATACTCCAATCCACGCCTCCACTGGCTGTGGCCGGGCCAGCTGCTGACGGTAATGCATCAACATTTCGATGAATAACCCAAGCTGGCCAGCCAGCTCGGCATCCATTCCCTGCACTTCATCGTAGGCCAATACGCCCTGGTACAAGCCGGAGCCCTGCGGCATAGCATAGCCGAGCAACATTCGCTGCAGGCCAAATAGCCAGGTATTCTGTTGCTGCTCAGGCAGCTGGAATTCGCTCGCGGTTTCCCCGTCGAGCCCCCAGCGGATCCCGACTTCTTCAATCCAGTGCTTAATGCACTCAAAGCGCTCGCTATCGAAGCCAAACTTCAACATGACGGCCGGCACTTCCAGCAGCTCCAGCAATTCAGACGCCTGGCAACGGCTTTCCGGCAGGCTCAGCAGTCGCAGGAAGGCCAGCAGCACCGGGTTTTCCTGATCCGCACTACGGTCTGAAATCGAGAATGGGATGTAACGCTCGCCCGGCGCATTGCCGAACACGGCCTGAATGTATGGGCTATAGCAGTTGATGTCGGCTACCATCACCACAATATCGCGTGGTGACAATTCAGGGTTGTCTGCGAGCATCGCCAATAAGTTGTCATGCAGCACTTCAACTTCACGCATCGGTGAATGGCAGGCATGGATCGCCAGCGACTTATCCTGCGCCGATACTGCCAGCTTATGGTGACTGGATTCAGTCAGCTCATCATTGATCCGATCTTCAAGGTTAAGGATATCGGCCTGGATTGAGTGCAGCAGAGAATCTGGCTCAATATCGACAAATGCTTCGACATCATAGGCTTCCATCTCTGACAATAAATACAGGTTATCGCGCCCCAGCTTACCCAATGAAGCCAGCAGGGTATTACCGACCGCACCTTCATGAGTGTCATCTACCAGATTATCTTCGATGTCACCTTTGAGCGGGGAAATAACTTCGCCACGCTCACTGTGATCAATACACCATTGCAGCTGTTGGCGCTGCTTAGCGGCCAGCCGAGCCAGATATTTTCGATCCCGTACTTCCCCCCAGTAGTGACGGCAAGGGTTAGTAAACATCAGGTGGACATCGATATGCTTGCCCAGGGCCGCCAACGCATCCAGGTAACGTGGTGGCAGTGCTGAAATACCAAAGACAAACAATCGTTTCGGCAGCCCCTCGGGCAGCGGTGCGCCACTTTGCAAATAGCCTTCAAGCGTCTCAATAAAGTTGTCATACAGGTTGGCACGATGGTACGGCGACTGATCAAGCCCCAGGGTATGATCATAGAGCGCCTGCCATAGCAGTGGTTGCCACGGATGGTCAGCCGTCAATTCCGGGTCAACCTGATCAGATTCCCAAGCTTGGATCCACTCCGGGCGATATACCAAATACTGGTCGAAAATATCTGCAATCTTTTCTGCCAGCTGGTAGCTTTTCACCTGTTGGTCGTCATCACTCAGGTAGCGCGCCAGTGGTTCAAATTCTGGTTTATCAAGCTGCTTCGGTAATACCTGCATCAGCTTCCAGGTCATGGCTTCTTTATTGAAGGCACTGCGTTGCGGTACATCGCTGAGCACCTCAGTAAACATATTCCAGATAAAGGTCGCCGGTAGCGGAAATTCAAGGTTGGCGGCAATACCAAGGGACTTGGCCAGCTCCAGTTTCAACCACTGCGACATACCCGGGCTTTGAACCAGGATTTGCTCCTGCTCAAACGGGTTGTCCAGCGGATCGAGGCGGATAAGTTCAACCAGAAGGGACTTCAGCAGATCCAGTTGGTTTGAGTGATAGACAGTAAACACGCAGATATCTCACGAACAGAGAAAATTACAACGATTGTCTACCAATAGGCTACTTGCTGCAAACAAAAAGGCCCGGCGATCCGTCATTTTACAGGGCGAAAATTCCGGGCAAGATACTCACATCAAAAAGCGTAGAAATGCTATTTACATCCCCTGTAGCTGTAGGTTAAGTAATTGGGTTATTGGACGATAATGAGCGAGATAGCGCAAAGCGACATAGCTCACCACCGCTGTTGCCATGTACAACTCAATAGTGGCAAGCATATGGACTTGATCGACATAATGCGCGGCGAAACCAAAATCCCCCATCCATGTCGCCACTTTGAACAAAGCCGTCACGCTGATCACCATCGGGAAGGTAAAAGCCGCGTACCCGGGGCTAAATGGCAAGCGAAGCAGGCGATAAAAAGCCACATAAATCACAAAGGTCATCAGCACCGCTACCCCTGCCAATAGGCCAATCACAACCGGTGAAGGCTCTTGCACTACAGTCAGGTAACCGGTCAGTGACAGGCTGGCCGGTGCCGCCATAATGGCAATCGTCGGTTTGGCCGCATCAGGAATCTCATGGCTAAAGATCAAGCGATAGATCATCACAGGCAGCATCACAGCATAAACCGCCATGCCAAAATACAACAATCCTTCCGCCAATGGACGCAGGACGCCACCAGGGAAAGCGACATCGGCCACAATGATACCGATAGGTGGAACAAACCAACTTGGCACCATGTGGTGGATCTTAAAATCAATCGCTCGGTGGTAAGCAAACAACACCAGGAAAATCAGGTGCAGGATCACCGCAAACAACCAAATCGCCTGCCCCATATAGGGGGCAAACTGGCCCACCGCTTTCGACACCACCATAATCCCCATGGCAAAGGTGGGAACGACACTGCCCGCCACAGGATGCATCAGATCATTCCACAGCAGTTTAGGATGACAAAGAAACTTGAGCAGCAACACAAATAACAAAACCGAGGCAATCGCCGCCCCTGTCAGTTGACCGTAACCGTTCAGCTCGGCACCGTTTTCCCAACTCCAGCCAAGGCTGGCGATCCCTAGCGCCAAACCCGCCATTGGGGTCGGTGCGCCTGCGATTTTGTTCTTAGTTGCCTTAATCATCTAATCCACTCCGTTTTCTGCTGCCTGATAGCTGGCAAAAACACTTTTTTCTGAACACCCGGTGAGTGTATAGAACCATGATCGTTTATAATATTTGAATATTTTTAAATTCAGTTTAAATAATACTGAACAAAGGAAAGACATGAATATTGCACTCAAACAGCTCAGAGTCTTTGTTACCGTTGCCCAGGAGCGGACAATCACAGCGGCCGCCGAGAAGCTCTTTCTCTCCAAACCAGCGGTCAGCATGGCACTGTCCGAGCTGGAAAAGCATCTAGAACACAAGCTGTTTGATCGCAACAACAACCGCCTGATCATCAACGAGCAAGGAAAACGCTTGCTTCCCTTGGCCGATGAACTGCTGGCACGCAGCAATGACATTGAGCAACTGTTTGATCAGGCGGGCCCGATTACCGGCAAGCTGAAAATCGGCTCCAGCGATACCGTCGGCAACCAAGTCACTCCTTTTTTGCTTCGTGACTTTCGCCACGCCAGCAAGCATGTTGACCAATGCCTGTTCATTTCCAATACCGCCCAGATCTGCCATAAATTAAGTGAATTTGAGCTCGATGTCGGCTTGGTCGAAGGTAAAGTGCAGCAACCTGATCTGGTTGTGCAGCCCTGGCTGAACGATGAAATGGTAGTAGCATGCCATCCCGATCACCCCTTAACCAAGGTAGGCAATCTAAGTTTGTCGGATCTGGAACATTCACAATGGATTTTGCGGGAGCCGGGATCAGGCACCCGGGAGTTTTTCCTCAACCGAATAGCACCAAGGTTGGAGGAGTGGCAACAAGCCTTTGAGCTCAATACCACCGAGGCCATCATCAATTGTGCAACGGCAGGGCTGGGGATCACCTGCCTGTCGCGCCTGGCGGTTGAGCATGCCGTGAAGGATCATCGACTGGTGATCCTCAACTTGCCGTTGGATATGCACCGCCAATACTGGCTGCTCTACCACAAGGAAAAGTATCAGAGCCCGCTGCTCAAGCTGTTTCTGGATTTTTGCCAGCAGTGGACACTGAGCTAAGCCGATCGAGCTAGCAATTGCCTAAAGACGATTGTCGCCGAGACTAAAAGCAATGATCTGGCTGATCTGGCACAGCGGGCGGCCTGTTTCCTGTTGCCAGTCGCTAAACGCCTGCTGGGTGGCCTGCAAAGATTTCTGGGTATCACGGCCGCCATCAATCACTCCCGTATTACGCAGATAAGCTTCAACATCGTGGCTCAGAATAAAGGTATCTTTACCCATAATCCTCAATGTATACGGCCCGGTATTACCACCGAGGCGCTTTCCGTGTTTTTTCAGGTAGCGCCATAAGCCGGTAATATCGTCTGCCGGCCAGTCGGCCACCATCGCCGCAAATGAACCATGCTCCAATGCTGCATCATGGATCATGTGGGCATTTTCAGGAATTGTCATCACCTTGCCTAAATGGCGAATGATCGCCGGATCGGTCGCTTTGCGTTCCCACATTTCCGTTGGCATCAGCAGCATTTTCTCGATATTAAAACCGAAAAAAACCTCTTCGAAGTTTGGCCATTTATTACGGACAACTTTCCAGCTCATCCCCGACTGGAAGACCTTCTGGGTAAACGCAGCCAGCCAACGGTCATCAGGAATTTCCTTTATTTCCTGAGCGCTTAAAGGAGTCGCCAACAGGCTTTCCAACTCGGCGTCTCCACCTTTTCTTTCGGCTGCTCGGGCATAAATATGGGTAAATTTTTCTTGCACCATCACATTAACACGCTTATCACTGGACATAGCCCTTTATGCTACTGTATAAACAGCCAGTAAATCAATTTCGGGAGAGGGTGACCATGGCTGTTATCGTCAAATATGTGGTTGAGCGCAACGGAGAAGAAAAGATGACTTTCACCTCTAAGTCCGAAGCCGACGCATACGACAAGATGCTGGATATGGCTGACGAGATGTTTACTTTGCTAGGCGAAAGTGAACTGTTCGAAGATGAAGCCAAGCAAGAAGAGCTATCGCTGTTCTTGGCGCAAAAACGTGAAGAAGTACTGATCGCACTGGGTGCCAAAAAGAAAGCGGCACCAAAAAAGAAAGCGGCGAAACCTGAAGCTGTTGCTGAGCAGCCGCAGGAAGATGCGGCGTAATCTTTGCTGTCGACAACTTCTACATGAATAAACCTCCATGCTGGAGGTTTTTTTATGCATGAAACTATACAAGCTAATTGTTAACCGCCTTGCTTTGGCAATAATTTCGTCATTTTTCACTGATTATCTACTCCCCCCTTCAATATCATGCCAACTGTCATTATGATAGTTTCAATCGTATACAATCTGCCTGCATTGCGGCGCAGAGCTCAACAATTTTGACATGGAGAACGATCACTAATGGCCAGCTTTTCACTTGCCCTAGGTACAGCGACTAAAAACCGTGACGGTAAAATCATTGAAGCTTTCTTCCCAACACCTGCTCTGGCTCCATCAGATGAGCTGATCGCAGCGGTAGCCACTGTTGTTGACTACAAAGAAGGCAACCAGGCCATTGAAGTCACTCCGGCTCAGTGTGCTGATCTGGCGGCGGCATTCACCGCTGCAGGTGATGAAAAAAGTGCCCAGTTTGCCACCAAGGCTACCCAGTCGACACAACCATTGGTCATCGTGGTTCTGGCTACTGATGAAGCACCAACCTCCGTTGCTGAAGGCTTCCTAAAGCTGCAACTGATCTCTAACCGCCTAGTCAAACCTCACGGTATTGTTTTAGACGGTATCTTCGGCCTGCTGCACAACATCGCCTGGACAAGCCAAGGACCAATTGATCTGCCAGAGTTAGCCGATCGCCAAATCGAAGCGCGCCTGAACGGCGAAGTGCTGACAGTAGATTGTGTAGACAAGTTCCCGAAAATGGTCGACTACGTGGTTCCTGCCGGTGTACGTATTGCTGATACCTCCCGTGTCCGTCTTGGCGCGCACGTGGGTGAAGGTACAACCGTTATGCACGAAGGCTTCATCAACTTCAACGCAGGTACTGCAGGTGTAAGCATGGTTGAAGGCCGCATCTCTGCTGGCGTAATGGTCGGCGAAGGTTCTGACATTGGTGGCGGCGCCTCTATCATGGGTACCCTAAGCGGCGGCGGTAAAGTGGTTGTCTCTATCGGCGAAAACAGCCTGCTGGGTGCGAACGCTGGTCTTGGTTTCCCTCTTGGTGACCGCTGTACGATTGAGTCAGGCCTATACGTTACTGCAGGCTCTAAAGTGCGTATGCTAGATTCTGAAGGCAAAGAAGTTGAAGTGGTTAAAGCCCGCGATCTTGCCGGTAAACCTGATCTACTATTCCGCCGCAACTCGGTAACGGGCCAGATTGAATGCCTGACCAACAAAACCGCGGTAGAACTAAACAGCGAGCTACACAGCAACAACTAAGCTTGCATCACTGCACCGCATAAAAAAGGCTGCCTCCTGGCAGCCTTATACCCAAACTAGTAGCCCCTATCAATCAGTCCATAGCTACCTTGATTGCTGTTACACTCATCCGGATACTCGGGATTGATAACAGTTCCGACATTTTTCTTGCCCGAGCAGTACTCAAACCGCCCTTGCAGGTATCCTGCCCGGTATTTTTCATATTCGGTTTCAGTCATAGCGCCTTGCTTATTCAAGCGCTTTTGATCCCACTCTCGATAACCTTGCTCACCATGATAGGTCCCTAGCTGTCCCCATTCTTTCTGTTGTGACAACTGGGCTTCATACTGGCTTGTACAGGCAGCCAAAACGATAGCGGCAGCCAGAAAAATTAACTTCGGCATAATGTAGTCCACCCTAAATTAGCTGCCTTAAGTATGGCCTAAATTTCAGGCACTACTATCGGGCTTAATTTAACGCTGCTACTGCTTCCCGACCACTTTCACTACGCGATCCATAATATACCAATACCAATCCAACACCGGCAGCCATTAGCATCACCCCACCCAGGTGCCATGCCTGGCTTATTCCTAACTTGAGTAAGGCACTGCTGATCAGCGAGGCAAAAACCATCTGGCAGGCTCCTGACAATGCAGACACCGTCCCCGCCTTATCGCCATAAGGCACCAGCAGCAGTGACTGCGCGCAAGGAAAGGCCATCCCATTGGCCATCGCCAGCAAGAAATGACCAGTACTCATCCAGACAGGCTCTATCGGTGCCAGGATCAATACAATGCCAGCCAGAAAGTGAAGCACAGGTGCGAGCTGCAATATTTTTTGCGTCCCCAAGGCAGGCCGCAGGCGCTGACACACCAGGCCACCACTCAATAAACCAAATGCAGGGATCGTCGCCCACAGTGCGTACTCATCAGAAGACATTCCAATCTGCACCTGCATGATAAACGGCATCAAGGAGATCGAAATAACCACCAGCGAAAAATTGACCCAACCGAGGCCAGCAAAGGTGAGGAAATGCCTTTCCTGCATCAGAGAAAAATAGGAGCTTACCAACTTACCAACAGACTGGGGTTTTGATGATGTATTGAGTGTTTCTTTGAATGTCAGTAGCAATACCAGCCATATCAAGGTGATATAAGCCAACAGCAGGATAAAGACCGCTAACCACCCCGAATAGTGGTTCACGATACCACCAATAACAGGCGCCACAATTGGCGTAAAGGCAGCAACAATTGCGACCCAGGTCATCGCCTTGACTAAGTGATTACTTAGGTAGCTATCCCGGATCGTTGCTCTGGCAAGCACTGCAACACTTCCGGCTCCGAGCCCCTGGACAAACCGCCCGGCCAGCAACCAATCGAACGAGTCCGCATGCGTGACTGCTAGTGTCAGTCCGAACAAGGCAATAAGTAAACCAGAAAGTAAGACAGGACGACGGCCAAACACATCAGACATCGGGCCGTAAATAAGCTGGGAAGGGCCAAAACCAAGCAAATAACCAGAAACCAATAACTGTGCCTGCTCTGAACTGATCCCCAGATCTTGTGCGATCCATGGCAGGGAAGGAAAAATCAACCCTAAGCTAAGTTGACCAATACTAACAATCAGACATGCCAGCAACAGCGGCTTCCAGTTAAATTGACTCATACTTCTCCTCTTATAAACCACGCCGTGCCCCTGAATAACTTTTCAGGGGCTATTTCTATTATGCACGTTATGTTGAAAACGATAAGCAGCGTGGAATTAAGGGATTATTTCCCATGGGGAAATAGTAATACCAATCGGGATAAGTAAGTGTTCAGATAATTGCGCAGGCAAAATCAGCAAGAATGATCAGATACTTATGCTGATTGGTATAATAGCTACTCAGTGATCACCTGAGTAGCTAACTATCGATAGGGCAAAAACGGGGATTACTTATTGATGGTATAAGTAAACGGATTAGAGAAAGAAAACTTACTACCGCAGGTGCTGACCCGCCCCTGCTTCATCGCAACAAGTACTTCCTTCTGAACTCGAATGAGCGAAAAGAAACGGACAACCATAAAGACAATAAACACCGGCATGATGATTTGGGTGATCGGGGCGGACTGCACGACCAAGTCATTCACTAGCCAAAGCGCCAGCATTACTAACATGGTGTATAAGGAATGCGGCTTCAGGACAATGGTCACCTTCTCGGCAGACTCCGTGCGCTCAAAGAAAAATGTCATGGTTAACTCTCATCGTATCGAACTAATGTGGCTAACCCTCTCATAACTGGCCACTTGATGACAAGTAGAGCGCAATGGGTTAGTTCAAAGAGTTGTAAATGGGTGTGTCAGGTTGGGCTAAGGTGTTGAAATGAAAATGGCAGCCGGAGCTGCCATTGGTTCTGCTTTGTTATTGAACTGGTGTATTCAAGTACGTAACAAAACCATCATCTCCCATCATGACAACATCCATATGGCCATCCCCATTAAAGTCTCCCATAAACTGTTGGCTTCTCCCACTTAAAGGAGTATCACTGAAAACAGTTTGCTCAAAGAACATCTCATTCCCTTGATTGGTATAGGTATGATAAACCTCTTCACTTCCGACATCAGTCAATGGTTGCATGACTAAAATATCCTGAAAACCATCGTTATTAAAGTCTGCAGTGACACCCGTTAAGCCATTAATACCAACAGATTGACCAATTTGAAAGTGGCCTTCTCCATCATTGACATATAGCTGATTCGAAAGTTTCGAGCCATCACCAGACTCAAACTGAATTTGGGTAGCAAACAGATCAATATCCCCATCATTATCAAAATCAGCAGCTAAAAGGTTAACTTTAGGGTCTAAATGGCGTGAGCCATTTGCATTACCTTTGAGGCCAACATTAATTGAAACCGACTGAACTAATTTATCAAAATCACCTTTACCATTATTGATCAGAACTTCTCCAGCGGCATGATATGCTCCACCAGTAATAATATCGGGTGCCTTGTCACCATTTACATCAGCAACTGTAAACGCATTAGATTGTTGCGCTGTAAGTCTTTGCTGACCTTGTTCAAATACCCCTTTGCCATTATTGGTAAAAATACGAAGGTCTGCGTTCATAAAGCTTAAAGACGTTACGAGATCCAAGTCACCGTCACCGTCTATATCACTGAACTTCGCATCAGCTTCTTGTAAGTAAGGAACATTGAACTTTTGGCCAGGAGAAAAGTGGCCATTATTATTGAAATAGACTTGGTGGAAATGTGGTTCTGAGCTATTTGAATCAGCACCATCCATAATGAGTAAATCATTATCGCCATCACCATCGATATCAGCCGCAATAACCTTCCATGCCTCGCCCCACTCAATCAGTAAAGATGGCTTTGAAAGTTGACCTGTCCCATCATTTTCAAGGTAATAAATATTTGCACTGGGCCCTGGATAAACGACGTCCAGATCTCCATCATTGTCCATATCAATTAGAGCCAGTGAATTATGATCCTCTGCGGATGCTTCGATGAATTGATTTTTTTGGTAATTTCCCATTTCAGGGACATCACTTTCTTCTAAATAAATCACTTTATTTACAATAGAAAGAGCCTCTATCGCCAATGATGTGTTTTCAGTTAATGCCCCGTGTTCAGCCTTAATATCATATTCACCTGCAACTAAGTGGGCTTTAATCGAACCGGTATTATATTGCTCGCCTGTCAGGCCAATAAGTTTGTCGTCCACATACACCTTCACACCAATGGCAGGCTGAAGGTTCTGATCAAATACGTTTAGCATCAGAGTACCCAACACACGGCCTGTAACCATACTTTCGCGTTTCAGCTCAAGCTTACAGCCCAGTGTCTGGTTTAGTTCAACGTTAATCGAGGTATTACAGCTGGCGAATGGTGTCGAGTTAAATTGCTCGGATGCCTCGCTCACTTTATGGAACGCCAAATAAGCAGTAACCTTGTCCTGACCACCCGTTTCAAACAGCTCACTCGCTTTGTAGACACCGTTTTCATCACGTACTGTCAGTACCTTTTCCTGTGCTGGGACATTATCACCAGCCAGACGAACAATCAGTGCCAACTCCTGAGCTGATCCTACTTCTTGTACAACTTCGGCAGGAACCGTAAAGGTAAATGTTCCCTGGTCTTTCAGCGGCGTCAGGTTGAGGTTCACATCTGCCTGAAGTGGAATAAGATCCATTTTCGCATCTTCACCCTCAACTAAGTTGACGGTCGTGTCGTGATCGTCGTTCTTACCTACCATCAAGTCACCGTCATAAAGGCGCATTGATAATTGGTATTCTCCCGGGTCGACATTTAACAGAATTTGAGCGACACCGGTTTCTTTATTAATACTGAAGACTTGCTCAGCCTTACCATTGATTGATAAGCCAAACTGCGGCTGAGACAGCCCCGCAATCTCTTCGGGTAACAACTCAAATTTCAACGTAGATACATACTGAACCTCATCGAAATCAATAATGGTTTTACCCAGGTTCGGCTCCAATACAAAATCAATTTCGGGAGTTTCACCATCTACAATTTCTTGTCCTAACGCCTTAGCGACATACTGACGCTCATTCCGGCTCAAAATTAGGATAAAGTCATAATCACCCGGCTTCAGTGTCAACGCCCGATGAGAAACAACAATACCATCTGCTTTTTGAGTCACAGGCCAGTCAAACTGTTGCTCTTCGCCATTTAGGATATTAGTCACTTTCATCTGACCGTTATAACGAAGATCAGTATTGGCACTTTTAACGACAGGTACTTGTGAATAGGCCACAGGGGCAGGAGCTTGAGCAGTCTCCGTGCCGATACTCTGCAAATACGTTGCCGCAAACTCCGTATTTACGACAACCTGATTGTCAACCTCCAAGCCTTTATCGGTTGTATCGCTTCCTTCGCCACAACCGATAAGAAGTAAGCTAAGTACAGCACTACCTAACCACTGTTTTTTAGTTTTATGCATAGTTATTCTTGCTCTAAAGATAAATACAAATGTGCAATAGCGCACATAAAAATAAATGCACGAGAAACTATCACAATTACTATTAAAACAATAGCTTATGAACAAAAAAGTAGCATTTTAGTGCTTTATTATTGCCATTCTTCAACTTATATATCAAGAACTAGAGCAAATGGGCATTATTGACATACTAAGCAACAATGAGGCACAACGAATAGAAGTGAAAATGTATTCATGACAAGATGAAAGGCAGCGGCCGAAGGGCTCTTCGGGAACGTTAATTGCAAAAAAGCCTCGCCTTTCGGCGGTGACGCCCAGTCCGAGATCGCACACGACCGGGACTCATTCGACCGAAGGGCAAACTTAAACCTACAGATGTAAAAAAGCCCAAGTCTTTCGACTTGGGCTTAGTATAAGTGGCGGAGCGGACGGGACTCGAACCCGCGACCCCCGGCGTGACAGGCCGGTATTCTAACCAACTGAACTACCGCTCCACTCAATTCTGAGCAACAAATAAAGTCTTATGGTCGCTGCTTTATTTGTTTTTGCTTTCATCTTTTTCTTAAAAAGATGAAAACCTATGTTAAAGCCTGGCGATGTCCTACTCTCACATGGGGAGACCCCACACTACCATCGGCGCTATTACGTTTCACTACTGAGTTCGGCATGGGATCAGGTGGGTCCATAATGCTATGGTCGCCAAGCAAATTCTTTTGAATACATTCCGCTGGCTATAAAGCCCGTTAGCTGTGTTAAGTTGCTCTCTCGCTCAGTCATTTAGCAGGCTAAACTCCTTCGCTCGACTCACAACTTGTCTTGCTATCGAACTTTATCCCGGCGCTACCTTAGGTAGGCGGAATATCTTCATAATCTGGGAAAGTTAACTAGTGTTCTCGCGCTTACATTCAAGCGTTCGTGGAGTCCAAAAAACCCCTTGGGTGTTGTATGGTTAAGCCTCACGGGCAATTAGTACAGGTTAGCTCAATGCCTCGCAGCACTTACACACCCTGCCTATCTACGTCGTAGTCTCCAACAACCCTTTAGGATACTTATAGTATCAGGGATGACTCATCTCAGGGCTCGCTTCGCGCTTAGATGCTTTCAGCGCTTATCGATTCCGAACTTAGCTACCGGGCAATGCTACTGGCGTAACAACCCGAACACCAGAGGTTCGTCCACTCCGGTCCTCTCGTACTAGGAGCAGCCCCCTTCAATCATCCAACGCCCACGGCAGATAGGGACCGAACTGTCTCACGACGTTCTAAACCCAGCTCGCGTACCACTTTAAATGGCGAACAGCCATACCCTTGGGACCGACTTCAGCCCCAGGATGTGATGAGCCGACATCGAGGTGCCAAACACCGCCGTCGATATGAACTCTTGGGCGGTATCAGCCTGTTATCCCCGGAGTACCTTTTATCCGTTGAGCGATGGCCCTTCCATTCAGAACCACCGGATCACTATGACCTGCTTTCGCACCTGCTCGAATTGTCATTCTCGCAGTCAAGCGGGCTTATGCCATTGCACTAACCTCACGATGTCCGACCGTGATTAGCCCACCTTCGTGCTCCTCCGTTACTCTTTGGGAGGAGACCGCCCCAGTCAAACTACCCACCAGGCACTGTCCGCACCCCCGATAAGGGGGCGACGTTAGAACATCAACACTACAAGGGTGGTATTTCAAGGACGGCTCCACCATATCTAGCGACATGGTTTCAAAGCCTCCCACCTATCCTACACATGTAGGGTCAATGTTCAGTGCCAAGCTGTAGTAAAGGTTCACGGGGTCTTTCCGTCTAGCCGCGGGTACACAGCATCTTCACTGCGATTTCAATTTCACTGAGTCTCGGGTGGAGACAGCGTGGCCATCATTACGCCATTCGTGCAGGTCGGAACTTACCCGACAAGGAATTTCGCTACCTTAGGACCGTTATAGTTACGGCCGCCGTTTACCGGGGCTTCGATCAAGAGCTTCGACCGAAGTCTAACCCCATCAATTAACCTTCCGGCACCGGGCAGGCGTCACACCGTATACGTCATCTTTCGATTTTGCACAGTGCTGTGTTTTTAATAAACAGTTGCAGCCACCTGGTATCTGCGACTCCCAGTAGCTCCATCCGCAAGGGACTTCACCGCCAGGAGCGTACCTTCTCCCGAAGTTACGGTACCATTTTGCCTAGTTCCTTCACCCGAGTTCTCTCAAGCGCCTTGGTATTCTCTACCTGATCACCTGTGTCGGTTTGGGGTACGATTGCTTACAACCTATCGCTTAGAGGCTTTTCCCGGAAGCATGGCATCAATGACTTCACCGCCGTAGCGGCTCGACATCGGGTCTCAGCCTTAAGTATTCCCGGATTTACCTAAGAATACAGCCTACACCCTTGAACCAGGACAACCGTCGCCTGGCCCACCTAGCCTTCTCCGTCCCCCCATCGCAGTTATAAGCAGTACAGGAATATTAACCTGTTTCCCATCGACTACGCCTTTCGGCCTCGCCTTAGGGGTCGACTTACCCTGCCCCGATTAACGTTGGACAGGAACCCTTGATCTTCCGGCGAGGGAGTTTTTCACTCCCTTTATCGTTACTCATGTCAGCATTCGCACTTCTGATACCTCCAGCAAACCTTACGATTCACCTTCAACGGCTTACAGAACGCTCCCCTACCCAATGCAGTAAACTGCATTGCCGCAGCTTCGGTGTATAGCTTAGCCCCGTTAAATCTTCCGCGCAGGCCGACTCGACCAGTGAGCTATTACGCTTTCTTTAAATGATGGCTGCTTCTAAGCCAACATCCTGGCTGTCTGAGCCTTCCCACATCGTTTCCCACTTAGCTATAACTTTGGGACCTTAGCTGGCGGTCTGGGTTGTTTCCCTCTCCACGACGGACGTTAGCACCCGCCGTGTGTCTCCCGGATAGTACTTACTGGTATTCGGAGTTTGCAAAGGGTTGGTAAGTCGGGATGACCCCCTAGCCTTAACAGTGCTCTACCCCCAGTAGTATTCGTCCGAGGCGCTACCTAAATAGCTTTCGGGGAGAACCAGCTATCTCCAGGTTTGATTGGCCTTTCACCCCTAGCCACAAGTCATCCGCTAATTTTTCAACATTAGTCGGTTCGGTCCTCCAGTAAGTGTTACCTCACCTTCAACCTGCCCATGGCTAGATCACCTGGTTTCGGGTCTAATCCTAGCAACTTATGCGCCCAGTTAAGACTCGGTTTCCCTACGGCTCCCCTATACGGTTAACCTTGCTACTAAAATTAAGTCGCTGACCCATTATACAAAAGGTACGCAGTCACACCACGAAGGTGCTCCTACTGCTTGTACGTACACGGTTTCAGGTTCTATTTCACTCCCCTCACAGGGGTTCTTTTCGCCTTTCCCTCACGGTACTGGTTCACTATCGGTCAGTCAGGAGTATTTAGCCTTGGAGGATGGTCCCCCCATGTTCAGACAGGATATCACGTGTCCCGTCCTACTCGATTTCACTAAAAGCGCGCTGTCGGCTACGGGGCTATCACCCTTTACTGCTGTGCTTTCCAGCACATTCGCCTAACATGCAACTAGCTTAAGGGCTAATCCGGTTTCGCTCGCCGCTACTGCCGGAATCTCGGTTGATTTCTATTCCTCGGGGTACTTAGATGTTTCAGTTCCCCCGGTTCGCCTCGCTACGCTATGTATTCACGTAGCGATACTGGCTTATGCCAGTGGGTTTCCCCATTCGGAAATCCCAGTCTCAAGTGGCTTTTACTGCCTAAACTGGGCTTATCGCAAGTTAATACGTCCTTCATCGCCTCTGACTGCCAAGGCATCCACCGTGTACGCTTAGTCACTTAACCATACAACCCCAAGAGGTCTGTATGTTCAAACAACCAAGGTTTGTGTCTCTCCTTCTCTACATGAAAGAGCAGGGAGACATTGGTTTTTCGCCGGACTCTACACAAGACACTTGAATGTGTTTGCTTGAGAACTCGTTTCATCTCTCGATGAAACATTTTAATTCAATTGTAAAAATTGAATTTACTAGTCAGCTTTCCAGATTGTTAAAGAGCATGTGTTTCGTGATCTCCGAAGAGATTGAACCACTTTCTAACAACATTCTCAGAATGTGTTTAGAAAGTGGCGTCCCGTAGGGGAGTCGAACCCCTGTTACCGCCGTGAAAGGGCGGTGTCCTAGGCCTCTAGACGAACGGGACTAAGTATTTCTGGCTAACGTTGCTGGGCAACGCTAGCGCTCTTTTACATTTCGACCAAGCAATCTGTGTGGACACTGCATAAAACAGCAAGTCTTTAGGTAAGGAGGTGATCCAGCCCCAGGTTCCCCTAGGGCTACCTTGTTACGACTTCACCCCAGTCATGAACCACACCGTGGTAAACGCCCTCCCGAAGGTTAAGCTATCTACTTCTGGTGCAGCCCACTCCCATGGTGTGACGGGCGGTGTGTACAAGGCCCGGGAACGTATTCACCGTAGCATTCTGATCTACGATTACTAGCGATTCCGACTTCATGGAGTCGAGTTGCAGACTCCAATCCGGACTACGACGTACTTTGTGGGATTCGCTCACCATCGCTGGTTGGCAGCCCTCTGTATACGCCATTGTAGCACGTGTGTAGCCCTACTCGTAAGGGCCATGATGACTTGACGTCGTCCCCACCTTCCTCCGGTTTATCACCGGCAGTCTCCCTGGAGTTCCCGCCATTACGCGCTGGCAAACAAGGATAGGGGTTGCGCTCGTTGCGGGACTTAACCCAACATTTCACAACACGAGCTGACGACAGCCATGCAGCACCTGTCTCAGAGTTCCCGAAGGCACGAAACCATCTCTGGTAACTTCTCTGGATGTCAAGAGTAGGTAAGGTTCTTCGCGTTGCATCGAATTAAACCACATGCTCCACCGCTTGTGCGGGCCCCCGTCAATTCATTTGAGTTTTAATCTTGCGACCGTACTCCCCAGGCGGTCTACTTAACGCGTTAGCTCCGAAAGCCACGGCTCAAGGCCACAACCTCCAAGTAGACATCGTTTACGGCGTGGACTACCAGGGTATCTAATCCTGTTTGCTCCCCACGCTTTCGCATCTGAGCGTCAGTCTTTGTCCAGGGGGCCGCCTTCGCCACCGGTATTCCTTCAGATCTCTACGCATTTCACCGCTACACCTGAAATTCTACCCCCCTCTACAAGACTCTAGTCTGCCAGTTCAAAATGCTGTTCCGAGGTTGAGCCCCGGGCTTTCACATCTTGCTTAACAGACCGCCTGCATGCGCTTTACGCCCAGTAATTCCGATTAACGCTCGCACCCTCCGTATTACCGCGGCTGCTGGCACGGAGTTAGCCGGTGCTTCTTCTGTCGCTAACGTCAAGGCATGCAGCTATTAACTACACACCCTTCCTCACGACTGAAAGTACTTTACAACCCGAAGGCCTTCTTCATACACGCGGCATGGCTGCATCAGGGTTTCCCCCATTGTGCAATATTCCCCACTGCTGCCTCCCGTAGGAGTCTGGACCGTGTCTCAGTTCCAGTGTGGCTGATCATCCTCTCAGACCAGCTAGGGATCGTTGCCTTGGTGAGCCGTTACCCCACCAACAAGCTAATCCCACCTGGGCTAATCTTAGCGCGAGAGGCCCGAAGGTCCCCCTCTTTGGCCCGTAGGCATTATGCGGTATTAGCTATCGTTTCCAATAGTTATCCCCCACACTAAGGCATATTCCCAGGCATTACTCACCCGTCCGCCGCTCGCCGCCCTTAACATCCCCCGAAGGTTCAGTTAAGTCGCTGCCGCTCGACTTGCATGTGTTAGGCCTGCCGCCAGCGTTCAATCTGAGCCATGATCAAACTCTTCAATTAAAGTTTTGTTGGTCTTTCGACCGGCTCAATGAATACTGATTGAGTTCCTAGTGACTAGAAGCTAGTTCCTAGAAGCTCGAATTGACTGTGCCGATATTTCTATCGTTTTGGTCACTCAGTTCATTGATAAATCTTTCGACTTAACTTTTTCACGAGTGCCCACACAGATTGCATGGTCAAATTGTTAAAGAACAAACTGACTGGTTAGCGGCTTAAGTTGCCGTTCTCCGTGTCAGTGAGGCGGCATTATAGAGACTTTGATTCTGCTGGCAATAGCATTTTTAAAATAAATCACCAAAGAGTGTGCGACCGATTAATATTTAAACAACCATGCCAATCCCGTTCAAAATTCAACCACTTCAACCTCGCTTTATAAGTTGGCTTGTTCTTCAATTCGCAAAGCTAACTCTCTCGGCAAGGAAAGTGCATTGGCTAATTGATCCAAATACGCCTTTTCAAGAAAGTGATCCACATCGATTGCAAGTAAAGAGACGAGATAAACTTCAGATGCTTGCTCAAGGTTATTGATCTCAGCAGCAATCGCCTGTGGTTCGAGCGGTTCATCGATCCACCGACTAATCAATACCTCTACATCTTGCCCAATATTTTGCTGATTAAGCCAGTCAGCAATTGCTTGCCTTTCATTATTATCAATATGGCCATCTGCTTTGGCCGCAAACACCATGGCTTTTACCAACAACAATGACTCTGTTGAGGAAGTCTGGCTATAAGCTGGCTGCACGGCATTATCGTACGGCTGAGTAAGCGAGGTGGGTTCGTGTTCATTGGTTTGATCTTGTTTCCAGTTTTTATATGCCTGGTAAGCTAGTGTGCCAACAACCGCAGTGCCTCCAACAACGGCAGCTTTCTTACCGTATTTAGTTGCCAACTTACGGCTTTTCTTATTACCGAGTATTGCCCCCATTAATCCCCCAGTGGCAACCCCTTTCAATAGATCAGTCTTATTGGAAGACAAAGAAGAAGTATCTGTATACTTACTGGCTTGGCTCAATAACTGATCCATAAGACTTTTCATTGGCTCTCCTTACTTCCAGCCTCCCTGAGCCGCCATTCACAACTTATATAGAAACAACGAATCGGCTTCAGTAGGCGCAGATTAAAATCGATGGTTTGAATGAATAGGCAGGTTAACCCAACAAAAATGAATCGAATATGAACCTTGGGTAAAGCTAAGTAAAACAACGTAAGGAAAACGATATAAAGGCAAAGATGACTTCGAGCTGGACATGAGGTTCTGGGATACAACTCCCTGTTATATAAAAACCCCCGCTTCAAATTGAAACAGGGGTTATAAGTATCAGTTTAAAGGCGATGCCAATGTGAGCAAATGCTTATTGCCGAGCTACAATTTGCCCATCTTCAGCCACGATATCAATGGCTTTTCCGGTTACAAACTTACCAGACAAAATATCCTGTGCCAGCGGGTTCTCGATGTAATGCTGGATTGCTCGCTTCAGAGGCCTTGCCCCATAAACAGGATCAAACCCGGCTTGAGCGATAAGTTCTAATGCACTGTCTTTCAACACCAGCAGATAATCTTTCTCTGCCAATCGCTTAATAAGGCGAGCAATTTGAATATCAGCAATATTCTTAATGTGCTCTTCGCCCAGAGGATGGAAAACAACTGTTTCATCGACACGGTTAATGAACTCAGGGCGGAAATGATGGCCAACCACTTCCATCACCGTATTTTTGATACCTTCATAATCGAGCTCACCGAAGTGCTCCTGAATACGATCCGAGCCCAGGTTGGACGTCATGATGATGACACTGTTGCGGAAGTCGACAGTTCTCCCCTGACCATCAGTCAAACGGCCATCATCAAGTACCTGGAGCAAAATGTTAAAGACATCAGGATGTGCTTTCTCGACTTCATCGAGCAAAATCACAGAATAAGGCCGACGGCGAATAGCTTCTGTCAGGTAACCACCTTCTTCATAGCCAACATAGCCTGGAGGTGCCCCCACCAAGCGCGCCACAGAATGTTTTTCCATAAATTCGGACATATCGATCCGCACCATGGCATCTTCACTGTCAAACATAAAGTGAGCCAGAGACTTACACAGTTCTGTTTTACCCACCCCGGTTGGGCCTAAGAATAAGAATGAACCGATTGGACGGTTCGGATCAGAGAGCCCCGCACGACTTCGGCGGATAGCATTGGCAACCGCTTCGACAGCCTCATTCTGCCCGATAACTCGCTTATGCAGCGCCTGCTCCATTCGCAGTAGCTTGTCACGCTCACCTTCGAGCATCTTGGCAACTGGGATCCCGGTCTGGCGTGATAACACTTCGGCAATTTCTGCATCGGTAACCTTGTTCTTCAACAAGCTCATCTCCTGCATTTCAGCCTGGGCAGCCAGGTCCAATTGCTTTTCTAATTCAGGGATCTTTCCGTACTGAAGCTCGGACATCCGGTTGAGATCACCGGCACGGCGGGCGATTTCCATGTCGGTTCGAGCCTGCTCCAGTTCCGTTTTAATATACTGCGTACCAGATAGAGCCGCCTTTTCTGCGTTCCACACTTCTTCCAGTTCGGCGTATTCACGCTCTTTGCTATCTAGCTCTTCACACAGATCTTTTAAGCGTTTCTGGCTCGCATCGTCACTCTCTTTTACCAACGCCTGCTGTTCAATCTTGAGTTGGATAATACGGCGGTCAAGACGATCCAATGATTCTGGTTTGGAATCAATCTGCATTCGAATACTGGATGCCGCTTCATCAATCAGATCGATCGCCTTATCCGGTAGCTGCCTGTCAGAAATATAGCGATGGGATAAACTGGCCGCAGCAACAATGGCAGGATCGGTAATTTCTACATGGTGGTGGAGCTCATAACGCTCTTTCAAACCTCGTAAGATAGCGACGGTGTCTTCGACAGTTGGCTCATCCACCAGCACTTTCTGAAAACGCCGCTCTAACGCTGCATCTTTCTCAATGTACTTACGATACTCATCCAGTGTTGTTGCCCCCACACAATGCAGCTCACCACGGGCCAGTGCAGGTTTAAGCATATTGCCGGCATCCATAGAGCCTTCGCCTTTACCAGCACCAACCATGGTATGAAGCTCATCAATAAATAAAATGATGCTGCCTTCTTCCTGCGACAACTCGTTCAACACCGACTTGAGACGTTCTTCGAACTCGCCACGGTATTTCGCTCCGGCTATCAGCGCGCCCATATCAAGGGATAGTACGCGTTTATGACGAAGACCTTCCGGTACTTCCCCATTAATAATGCGCTGCGCAAGCCCTTCAACAATCGCGGTTTTACCCACTCCAGGCTCACCAATAATCACGGGATTATTTTTGGTTCGGCGCTGAAGCACCTGAATAGTACGGCGAATTTCATCATCTCGACCAATCACGGGATCGAGCTTGCCCTGCTCTGCCCGCTCTGTCAGATCAATGGTGAATTTTTCCAGCGCCTGGCGGTTTTCTTCCGCATTAGGATCATCGACTTTCTGGCCACCACGTACTTGTTCAATGGCTTTTTCGACCTTATCCGCCGTCAGTCCTTTTTGTTTCAACAATTTGCCTAAAGGCCCTTTGTCGTCAACCGCCGCCAGAATAAAGAGTTCTGAAGAGATATATTTATCTTTTCGCTTTTGTGCCAGCTTATCGCACACATTCAGGATCATGCCCATACCATGGGACAACTGCACATCACCACCAATGCCACTGACTTTGGGCAGGCGATCCAATAACTCAGATAAGCCGGAACGTAATTGGGAAATATCGACATTCAGCATCGTTAACAACGGGCGAATCGTGCTGCCATCCTGATTGAGCAACGCCACCATCAGGTGGGTCGGTTCGATATACTGATGGTCTCGCCCTAACGCCAGCGACTGTGCATCAGATATCGCCATTTGAAACTTGCTGGTAAATCGGTCAAGACGCATAAGTCCTCCATATCTCATCATTTCTCTCGATAGATATGGTGGTACAAGAAGTACTTTTCAACCAATCTTTAATCACATTCTTTCCACGCCGCATAATAGCTCAGTGTTCGAATAGCATAAGTCACAGGGTAAAAGAGCAATTTGCATAACGGTTATCGCCCCTATCGATAACCGCCGTAATACCACGCCGGCTACTCAATCGATTCCGTAGCCAAGCAGCCTGTTAGATACAAAAAGCCCCCGTATCACTACGAGGGCTTTACAACAGGAGTAAGCTTTTGCTTTTAGCTTTCAATCCAAATCAATGAGGCTTGTCTGCCTGTCACCCCTTCTCGCCGGTATGAATAAAAACGCTCCGGATCACCGAACGTGCAGTATTCACCACCGTAGATATTTGTAACACCGAACCGTTGCAGTCGTTGGCGCGCCAACAAGTACAGATCGGCAAGCCATTTTTCACCGTATGGCTTAAACGCCTGCTCAGCCTGTAATTGCTCGGCAATAAACTGTTCCCGTACCTCACTCCCTACTTCAAAGGCATCAGGCCCAATAGCCGGCCCGAGCCAAACCAGGATCTGATCGGCAGGTACAGTAAACTTTTCCAGGGCAACTTCAATGATGCCATCCGCCAAGCCTCTCCAACCTGCATGCACTGCTGCAACCTGGGTACCGGCAGTATCACAAAGCAATAGCGGCAAACAATCTGCTGTCATCACGGTACAGGCGATACCCGAGGCTTGGGTATAGCTACCGTCAGCATCAGGAACCACCGTCAGCGAAGCATTCAGATCAAGAACCCGGTTGCTGTGGATTTGGTTCAGCCATGCAGGCGAATCCACCAGCCTCAATTTCTGTTGTAGCTGGGTTCGATTACGTTGGACATGTTCTGTCTTATCCCCGACGTGCAAACCTAAGTTCAGCCCCTGATAAGGCTGTTGGCTCGCCCCTCCCAAACGGGTGGTCGAGACGGCTTTGACATTTGCAGGTACTGGCCAGTCAGGGACAATGAACATATCAGTAATCGTCCTCGTGGTGCTCTTCTTTGTCTTTGCGCAGAATGTTAATCATCGCAACCATATCAATCGGAAGCGGTGCATGCCATTCCATCAGCTCGCCTGTAATCGGATGATCCAGGCGCAGCATACGTGCATGCAGAGCCTGGCGATCGAAAGCACGTAGCGCTTGGATCAGCTCATCAGAGGCATGGCGCGGTGGGCGCGGACGACCACCATATATCGCATCCCCTACCAGCGGGTGAGCCAGGTAAGACATATGAACGCGGATCTGGTGGGTTCGGCCTGTTTCAAGGCGAAGTACAATACGCGTGTGCTCACGGAAATGCTCTGCCACACGATAATGGGTAACCGCTGGCTTGCCCAGTTCATGTACAGCCATGCAGATACGCTTGGTCGAATGACGGCCAATCGGCTTCTCTACCGTACCGCCACCGGTCATTTTACCCATGGCAATCGCTTCATACTCACGGGTGATTTTACGCTTTTGCAGCGCACGAACCAGGCGAGTCTGAGCTTGAATAGTTTTAGCCACTACCATCAGGCCAGTGGTGTCTTTATCCAGGCGGTGGACAATACCTGCACGTGGCACTTCTGCCAGCTCAGGACAATGATGCAGCAGCGCATTCAATACGGTACCATCGGGCGTACCCGCTCCTGGGTGCACAACAAAGTCTCGCGGCTTGTTGATCACCAGGATATGTTCATCTTCATAAACAATATCGAGCGGGATATCTTGGGCTTCCCAGCGAACTTCATCTTCGACTTCAGCCTGGACGAATAGCTCTTCACCACCCATCATTTTGGCACGGGGCTTGTTAACGACTTCGCCGTTAACTGAAACCATACCATTCAAAATCCATTCTTTGATCCGCGAACGCGAATAATCTGGATATAATTCAGCAAGAACCTGATCAAGTCGTAGACCTAACTGGCTCTCATTTACTGTATTTGTTAACTCAATTTGCTGTGCCATAGCGAACTTTTTCAAAAAGCGTGGGACTAAACGTCAAACGCTGCGTAAAATAACATAATAGTGTCATTGTATCTGTTAACGGCTCTGTCCGTAATGGATCCACAGAAATAAATTTTTATCAAGGAAACAGACACCGCAATGAAACGCCTGACAATTACGACTTTTCTTGCCGTTGCCATTCTTTCAGGCTGCTCAAGCACTGAAGAAGTTGTGCCAGACATTCCACCATCAGAGCTGTATACGACGGCTCAACAAGCGCTACAGAGTGGAAGCTGGGTAACCGCAATCGAGCGACTGGAAACACTGGACTCACGCTACCCATTTGGCGCCTACTCAGAGCAGGTACAGCTGGATCTGATTTATGCCTATTACAAAAATGATGATTTAGCCCTCGGTGAGGCGACTATCGATCGCTTTAACCGCCTGAACCCGGCCCATGAGAAAGCAGACTGGGTATTGTATATGCGCGGCCTGACCAACATGGCGCAGGATCGCAGCTTTATGCACGACTTGTTCAACATCGACCGCCACGATCGGGATCCTGAACCTTCTCGCAAGGCATTCCGAGACTTCAAGCGCCTGCTAGAGCGCTACCCTAACAGCCACTATGCCGCTGATGCCAAAGCCCGAATGACGTCCCTAAAAAATCGTCTTGCAGACTATGAGCTGGCTACCGCCGATTTTTATATACGCCGAGAAGCCTGGGTGGCCGCAATTAACCGTGCGCAGCTTATTCAGAGACAGTATCCGGACACCCATGCAGCCCGCCAGTCACTCGAGCTAATGGCTATTGCTTACGAAAAGCTCGGCCTGCAAGAGCCACTGGAACACACTCAACAGCTCATTGCCCTAAACCCGCAATAAGCCGTGGTAATAGCCCTAACGTAAAACAGCAGCCCAAGGGCTGCTGTTTTTTTATATTCTAAATCAATTTCTCATACGCTTTCGGTGCAAAAGCCACTCAGTAAGTTCATTGAAAAGTGGGCAATATTCACTCAAGTCTTTGTTATAGCTCGAATTAGTTCCCTAGTTAGCACCAGCCACCAGCGTTCCTAATTCCTTCATACTGCCCTAATTAATTCGCTCTCGACAAGCACTTTCGTCAAACTTTTTTGCAACAAACAAAGGTCGATCACAGATTTTTTCTGGACATTGTCGCAAGCATGCAAATGTGATTTGCATCACATTATTCAATCCTGATTTTAGTAATCTGAAGTTAACCCAACGAAGGGTAGCAAAAGAGGAAAGATAATTATGACAGTAAACATCACCGGTAAAAACCTTGATATCACCCCTGCTATCCGCGAACGTATTGAGTTTAAATTCAAGAAGTTAGAAAAATACCAAGTTCCACTAATCAGTAAATATGCCGCTATCAGTACAGAACCAGGCAAGCAATTTAAAGTTGAAGCATCTGCTGCCATTCCAGGAGGTCAACTCGTCGCCTCAGCAGAGCATGATGATATGTACGGTGCCATTACTGAGGTATACCAGAAACTGGATCGCCAACTGAATAAACAAGCTCATAAACCAACAGCACGTCGCGCCAGCCATAGCAGCAAACCCGGGGTTGAAGAAACAGAAGAAGAAGCTGAAGCATAATTATTTAAGAGGATTACAGGGGCTGTTGACCTTTCAGCGCCCCACCTGTAG
The DNA here is from genome assembly GCF_059552575.1 of Photobacterium sp. HL06. NCBI lineage: Bacteria > Pseudomonadati > Pseudomonadota > Gammaproteobacteria > Vibrionales > Vibrionaceae > Photobacterium > Photobacterium sp. HL06. Next base: position 609,508 of record NZ_CM183914.1, on the reverse strand, counting down.
AGCTTAAAGAAACCTCAGGCAAGGCACGAAGAATGATATTTAGCCAGCTAAATAAATTCTGAGTAACGCTGCATGAGGTTTTTTTAGGTTCTACCCAAAGGGCTAGGGCCATTTTTCCCGTTAACTGCGTTGTCGGTATATCAATATAGATTACTATCAATGAATACCTCCGCCTTGTTTCCGGAAAAAATGACCACTAGCAGGAAAGGCGGTGAAAGATAAACAGCCCCTTGACAGCCCTGCTCTTGCAGGGCTGTTTACATTCTGCTTGACAAGGCCTTAGCGGCTGAATAATGTTGAGTCATATTCATCACAAAACACACAGTTATTGGCAATGCGATTACTTAACCTGTTTTTCTTTAGCTTCTTTTTTATGTCACCTTAATGGGGGCTATTCGTTACGCAAGAAACAAGCTAAAGACGAACAGACAGCCTCCTCTCCAGGGAGGCTTTTTTATACCCAAGCAACCTCAAGATACATGTTACAGCGGGCGTTCCTAGGTACTCAGGCAAGGCATTGATTTAAAGATATAGTTGCTCTACATCAAAAATCAATAACGTAGAATGCGTGCCTAGCAATGCTCGCCCTTCGGGAGTGAGCCAGCACCTTCACTTCGGTGTCAAATGTGCTCGAAAGGACCTGTCATTCCTTCTCACATTTTCCTTGAATTGAAGGGGCTGGCATCACTCTGAAATCCTGTATATTGAGGTTGCTTGGGTATTAGTTGCAGACAGACAGGGATTAACAATGACAGAGCAACAGTATTCACTGGACGACATCAGAAAAAATGTCAGCCGTATCGACAATGAGATAATCAAACTGCTGGCAGAGCGCCGCCAACTCAGCCTGGAAGTCGCGAAAAGCAAAATCCAGACAGCCAAGCCCGTCCGGGATCAAACCCGAGAGCAAGAGCTGCTGTTACGACTGATCGAAACAGGTAAGAGCGAACAACTCGATGCCCAGTATGTTACTCAGATCTTCCATACCATCATCGAAGATTCTGTCTTGTTCCAGCAGGCCTACCTGCAAAAGCTAACCAATCCAGAGAGCCTGCAGCCTGTTGCCCGGGTATCTTTTCTTGGCGCCAAAGGCTCCTACTCCAACCTGGCCAGCCGTAACTACTTCAGCAAGAAACAAACCAAACTGGTTGAGATCAGCTGTTCAACCTTCCGGGATGTATTGAGTGTGGTTGAAACCGGCAATGCCGACTATGGTGTCTTGCCAATTGAGAACACCAGCTCTGGCTCCATTAATGAAGTGTATGATCTGCTGCAACACACCAGCCTGTCGATTGTGGGAGAGATCACCCAACCGATCGAGCACTGTCTGCTAACCGCTGTCGATACGACAGTTGATCAAATAGATACCCTCTACTCTCACCCTCAGCCACACCAACAGTGCAGCGAATACCTCCACTCTATGGGAAAAATCACCCAAGAATACTGCTCTAGTACGGCCGAAGCCATGAAGATGGTTTCAGAGCTGAAACAGCCAAATATCGCCGCTATCGGCAATGCCTCAAGCGGGGAGCTGTACGGCCTGACACCATTGAAAACCAACATTGCCAACCAGCAGGAAAATTTCACCCGCTTTATTGTCGTCGCGCGCAAGCCTGTGGAGGTCACCTCACTGATCCCGGCCAAAACCACGCTGATCATGTCCACTGCCCAGAAAGCAGGTTCACTGGTGGAGTGCTTAGTCGTGCTACGTAACCTCAATATCAATATGACTAAGTTGGAATCACGCCCTGTCATTGGCAACCCATGGGAAGAAATGTTCTATGTGGATGTCGAAGAAAACCTGAAATCAGACATCATGCAGGAAGCGCTCGAAGAGCTCACCCGATTAACACGCTTTATCAAGGTACTGGGTTGTTACCCGAGTGAAGATGTTATTCCAGTCGATCCGAACGAAGGAAAATACTAATTTTCTGCAGTTCTAACTGGCTTAAATGCGTCTATATCATGTTTAACATAGGCGCACTATCAAGATCGAAATTGAGAAAGCATGAAGCGTAATCTTGCGCTGACAGTAAGATCAAAAAAGCGAGAGTCAGCAACTCTCGCTTTATTCTCGCCTCTCGGAGCGAAGCGTAACTCGCTTCAAAGGCGAAGCCTCAAACGCATCTTACACGCAGTGTAAATACGCCTCCGAGGCGCAGCCTCTAGCTTCTGTGTGTTGAATCGTTCGCCTGTCTAAGCAATCCCTGGCTCTCGATTAAAAAATGCTGCGCATAGTCCCCAAACCAATGCTCTACCTGGCCAAAGGCCTGCTTGAAGGCTTCTTTGTTTTGGCTATCTAGCATCTCAATCGCTTCACCAAACCGCTGATGGAAACGTTTGATCATATCCAGGTTCTGCGGTGAAGACATAATAATGTCAGCGTATAACTGGGCATCCTGAGCAAACAGACGGCCCACCATTGCCAGCTCCAGGCGGTATATCGGTGAACTTAGCGACAGCAACTGTTCCAGCTTCGGATCTTCTTCCGCAAGATGGACACCGTACACAAACGATGTAAAGTGACGCAATGCCTGGATCAACGTCATCCCCTGATCATGTTCGATAGCACTGATCCGGTTCAGGCTGGCTCCCCAAATTTGCAGCTGTTCCAATAACCATTGGTAGCTTTCCGGGTTGCGTCCATCACAATAGGCAACCACCTGTTTTGCCAGGCTGGCAATGTCAGGGCCGAACATCGGGTGCAAGCCAACCACCGGCCCGCTGTGAACTTCTAGCATCGCCTGAAGCGGACCACTTTTCACCGAGGTTAAATCGGCCAAGATGCAATCCTCAGGCAAATTCCCCAGCTTAGCGATCACCGCTTCAGTCAGGTTAATTGGTACCGAGACGACCACCATACCGGCATCAGCCAGCATCTCGTCAGCACGCTCCCAGTCCTGGCTACCCAGTTTACGGACTTTATAACCTGATAATTCAAACAGGCGACAGAAGAGTCCACCTAGCTGGCCGTAACCGCCGACGACCACAATTGGGCGTAGTGCCGGCTTCAGGCACTTAAAGCCAGAGTCGTTTTCACTGGCATAAGATTCACGCATGGTACGGCGTAGGATATCTTCAATAAGATCCGGCGGTACCCCTTTGCTTTCTGCCTCATGACGGCGTGAAGCCAGCATAGCCGCTTCACGATCTGGGGCATAGATCGGCAAGCCATGTTGACTTTTAACATGACCGACTTCTTCTACCAATGCCAGACGGCGAGCAAGCAGCTCCACCATCTGCTGATCAACATCATCGATTTGATCTCTCAATTTACTCAGTTCAGCAACCATGATTTTGCGATCCGTATTAATTCTGCACTTATTTCGCCACAGTATTTCCATCAACGTTCCAGAGACAGGCAACCGGTACAGCTCTCACTGTACCGGTTTGTCAATAAAGTGCTGATGAATAGCTACCTTACCCTTAATGACACTGTAATCGTGTTGTTAGTTTCGCCCCGCCAGAAACGGTTTCAGTTCTTTATGAGAATGGCGAAGTAATGTTTCCGTTGCTTCCCAGCTGATACAGGCATCGGTAATCGATACACCATAAGCCATTTCTCCACGCGGCAAGTCAGCGCTTTGATTACCTTCGTACAGATGGCTTTCCAACATCATACCAATAATCGATTGATTACCTTCGTGGATCTGGTGAATCACATCTTCAGCCACCAACGGCTGGCGACGGTAGTCTTTTCTCGAGTTAGCGTGGCTACAGTCTATCATCAAGGACGGAGAAAGGCCTGATGCTGCCATCTCGTTTTCACATTCGGTCACTGAAACCGAATCATAATTGGTCTGCTTACCGCCGCGTAGGATCACATGACCATCCGGGTTGCCTTGGGTGTTGAGTAAGGCAACCTGACCCTCACGGTTAATCCCCATGAAGCGGTGGCCAGATGCCGCTGCTTGCATCGCGTTAATCGCAGTGCCCAGGCTACCGTCGGTGCCATTTTTAAAGCCAACAGGCATCGACAGGCCACTGGCCATTTCACGGTGGGTTTGAGACTCCGTGGTACGCGCACCAATCGCAGCCCAGCTGAACAGATCCCCCAAGTACTGAGGGCTAATTGGATCCAGCGCTTCAGTTGCCAACGGGATCCCCATTTCAACTAAATCAATCAATAGCTGACGGGCAATATGAAGCCCTTCTTCAACTTCGAACGAACCGTCAAGATGCGGGTCATTAATCAGACCTTTCCATCCCACGGTTGTACGCGGTTTTTCAAAATACACCCGCATCACAATATACAGCTGATCGCTCAGCTCTTCCGACAACTGCTTTAACTTCACCGCATAGCTTTTTGCTGCTTCAATATCATGGATCGAACATGGGCCACATACCACTAGCAAGCGATGGTCGCGCTTATGAATGATGTCGGCAATCGTCTGGCGGGATTGGCGAACAAAATTCAAGGCTTCGTCGCTAACTGGCAACTTGCTCCGTAGTTCTTTTGGCGTGATCAGGATGGATTCATCTTGGATATGGACATTATTCAGCTGGTCTTTTTGCATGTTGGCTTCCCTGTAATTATTCAATAATCAACTAATTTAATGAGGTTAAAACAGGATTGCCCTGCTACATGGCATCACCATAACAAGGGATTTCCTCCCTTGGCAATAGCCTGTAAAGAAAAAACACCACTCGTAAATAATTATTTACACTACAGTGTTTTTGGCTATCGGCATCAAAGCCAGTTACCATAATTGCAATGCCCACTCGCACAACCTTATGGCAATGGAACTTATATTTTCTCTTCTACAGCAGCTCAGTGTATATTTGGTTATTGCTTACCTGCTAAGCAAAACCCCGCTGTTTATGCCGATCACCACTGTCTCAGGACGATTATCACAACGCTTTTCGTGCTACGTTCTGTTTACCCTCTTTTGTATTTTAGGCACTTACTTCGGACTTCACATAGAAGATGCCATTGCAAATACCCGTGCGATTGGTGCTGTCATGGGTGGTTTACTCGGCGGACCGGTTGTCGGCTTTGCTGTCGGGCTCACTGGCGGCATGCATCGCTACAGTATGGGAGGCTTTACCGACGTTGCCTGTGCTATCTCAACCACCGTTGAAGGGTTGATTGGCGGCCTGATGCATAGCTACTTTGTCCGCCGCGGGCAAAGCGACCAGATATTTAAGCCGTTTACTGTATTTACCATTACCCTGGTAGCAGAGATCGTGCAGATGTTCATTATCCTGATGGTGGCTGAGCCCTTTGACAAAGCACTGCACCTGGTGAGCGCTATTGCATTGCCGATGGTCATTGCCAACTCCGTCGGCGCCGGGCTATTTATGAGTATCATTCAGGATCGAAAAACCATTTATGAAAAATACTCTGCGGCATTTTCCAGCCGGGCACTCAAAATTGCTCAGCGCTCAGTTGGGATCCTAAGCCAAGGGTTCAATGAAGAAAGCACCAGGGAAATCGCCAAAATCGTTTATGAAGAAACCGGGGTTGGTGCCGTGGCAATCACTGACCGCGAGAAAATTCTGGCTTTCATTGGCATCGGCGACGATCATCACCTGCCAGGCACTCCTATATCTTCAGGCTATACCCGCCGGGCCATCGACGGGTGTGAACTGGTGTATGCCGATGGCTACGATATTCCTTACTGTTGTTCGCTACACCAGAAATGCAAGCTGGGCTCGGCACTGGTGATCCCGCTCGTTGGCGGTAACAACGAAGTGCTGGGTACGATCAAACTCTATGAGCCAAAGCGAAAGCTTTTTTCTACCGTGAACCTGACTCTTGGTGAAGGGATCGCCAAATTACTGTCCAACCAGATCCTGACTGGCCGCTATGCCCAGCAACAGGCCCTGCTTACCCAGGCAGAGCTGCGCCTGTTGCAGGCTCAGGTTAACCCCCACTTTTTATTTAATGCCCTAAATACCATTAACTCCGTGGTGCGGCGCGATCCGGATAAAGCCCGCCAGCTGATCCAGCACCTCTCCCAGTTTTTCCGCCGTAACCTAAAACAAAATATCGAAACCGTTACGCTCGAAGAAGAGTTGCTGCATGTCAACGCTTACCTGGAAATTGAACTGGCCCGGTTCTCGGACCGACTTAATGTCGACATCAACGTGGCACCAGAGCTGCTTAATATCAAACTGCCGACGTTTACCCTTCAGCCGTTGGTTGAAAATGCGATAAAACACGGCACCTCTTCGCTGCTGGATGATGGTAAAATAACGATCCACGGATACAGCGACAGCACACGCATCATTCTTGAAGTGGAAGACAATGCTGGCAACTACACACCGGTCGGCGAGGAAAGTGGATTAGGGATGAAGATTGTAGATAAGCGCCTGAAAAACATGTTCGGCCGACAGTTCGGGCTAACAATGACCTACCAGCCCCACGAATGGACCCGAGCCACGATCACCCTACCCGCAGACGCACAGCAGCATACCAGCGCAAACGGAACTAATGGAGAAACCGCCGCATGATCAAGGCACTCGTCATCGACGACGAACTTTATGCTCGAGAAGAACTCATCGACTTATTGCAAGAAAGCGGTGAGGTTGATGTCATCGGCGAATGTAGCAATGCGATTGAAGGGCTAAAGAAGATCAATGCATTAAAGCCGGATGCCATCTTTCTTGATATTCAGATGCCGCAGATCACTGGCATTGAGATGCTCAGCATGCTCGATCCGGATACCATGCCGAAAGTCGTCTTCGTCACCGCCTATGATGAATACGCCCTTAAAGCCTTTGAAGATAATGCCTTTGACTACCTCCTTAAGCCCGTAGAAACTTGCCGCTTAGAAAAAACTATCAAGCGATTAATAAAGGAATGCCAAAGCCAGGACTACTCACCACTAGTGGCAGAAATGCTGGAATTGATCCCTTGTACGGGCCATAACCGGATCCTGCTGCTCGACCCGGCCGATATCGAAACGGCGTATACCGATCTTTCCGGCGTCCATATCATCACCAAAGACACCAAGGCCACCACCCAGCTGACCTTAAAGGTACTGGAAGAAAAAACGCCGCTGATCCGCTGCCATCGCCAGTATCTGATCCATCCGCAGGCTATTCGAGAGATCAAACTACTTGAAAATGGATTAGCCGAAATCACCACCCAGTTCGGCCACCAGGTTCCCGTTAGTCGGCGTTACCTGAAAGAGCTAAAAGATCGGTTTGGCCTGAGCTAACCGCACAGCCACTCACCTCACAATCTCGACCGCTAAGGTATGCTCTGTACCTTAGCTCTCATTTCCCGCTTCTTCTCTCTTTTACTTCACCAGCGCTTCAATTAAATAAAAATCAATAGCTTAATAACAACCTATGTTGTTTTACCTGTTCTTAAAGCTGAATGGTTACTGACTGAAATACCGCTCAGCCGACTTATCGACCGCTTATCTCGCCATACAACCACTCACTGCTTTACCACGTGCATCTGTTCACCAGCCCCTTAAGATGACAGCAATTAAAAGAAGTTTTGCGAGTGTTTGGCCGAGGGTGTAAAGGCGCGATAGCCGCAAAGCAATACAACTGGAAGTCTAATCAGAATAGAGAGACAAGAGTATGACCTGGTTCCTGATGTGCGTTGCAGCATTGGTAGGTGGTTACTTCATCTACGGTGCATTTATCGAAAAAGTGTTCGGCGTAAACGAAAAGCGTCAAACCCCTGCCTATACCAAGCAAGACGGCGTTGACTACGTGCCAATGTCAAATAAGAAAGTTTACCTGGTGCAGCTACTGAATATTGCCGGTGTCGGCCCTATCTTCGGCCCGATCATGGGTGCGCTGTACGGCCCTGCGGCGATGCTGTGGATTGTATTGGGCTGTATCTTTGCCGGTGCAGTACATGACTATTTCTCGGGTATGCTATCGATTCGTAACGGTGGTGCATCTGTACCGACCATCACAGGCCGCTACCTGGGCAACGGTGCAAAACACTTTATGAATATTTTTGCCATCGTACTGCTGCTACTGGTTGGCGTGGTATTCGTATCGGCACCGGCGGGCATGATCACTAACCTGGTCAACGAGCAAACCGGCATGGGGATGTCAATGACCACCATGGTTGTGATCATCTTTGCCTACTACATCATCGCGACGATTGTACCGGTTGATAAAATCATCGGTCGCTTCTACCCGCTATTCGGCGCCCTGCTGATCTTCATGTCTGTCGGCCTGATCACTGCGATTGCCTTCTCAAGTGAGCATACCCTGCTTGGCGACTATGAGATGAGCCAGATGTTCACCAACATGAACCCGAATGACCTGCCGTTATGGCCTGCGCTGTTCATCACTATCGCTTGTGGTGCTATCTCAGGCTTCCACGCCACCCAGTCACCACTGATGGCACGCTGCATGGAGAACGAAAAGAACGGCCGCTTTATTTTCTACGGTGCAATGATTGGTGAAGGTGTTATCGCGCTGATCTGGTGTGCATTGGCCCTGTCTTTCTTCGGCTCTGTTGACGCGCTGCAAGAAGCTGTTGCCAACGGCGGCCCGGGTAACGTGGTATATAGCTCTTCTATCGGCCTACTAGGCGTATTCGGTGGTATCATCGCTTTCCTAGGCGTGGTTATCCTGCCAATCACCTCAGGTGATACTGCATTCCGCTCAAGCCGCCTGATCCTGGCTGAATACTTCAACATGGAGCAGAAATCACTACGTAACCGCCTATTGATGGCCATTCCACTGTTCATTATCGGTGGCATCCTGACTCAGGTTGACTTCGGTATTATCTGGCGTTACTTCGGCTTTGCCAACCAGAGCACTGCGGTAATGATGCTGTGGACGGCTTCAGCCTACCTGCTACGCCACAACAAGCTGCACTGGGTAACTACGATTCCAGCAGTATTCATGACCACGGTATGTATTACCTTCATCCTGAACAACAGCCAGCTTGGCTTCGGTCTTCCAATGACCGTATCTACCATTGCTGGTGTGCTTGGTGCCCTAAGCATCGCAGGCTATGTTATCAAGCGTTCTAAAGGCAAAGGTGAAATTGACCTTGCCGATGAAGAAGAGGCCAAAGGCAAACTGGAAACGGCATAACGTTTCCTCCCTTCCCCTTACTACCTGAAACCAGCCAGCCGGCTGGTTTCTTTTTTCCTGCTGACGGTGTCCCGCTCGTTGCCTATCAAGTACATCTTGTCAACCCTATATCCCGTCCATAGGTGAGTGAGCAGTGCCAACCTCCTAGCCAAATCAGGCGACTTCCGGACTGTTGAGAGCGACCTGGTTAATTGTTGAAGATGGGTACTGCTGTCTTTCTAGTGATTCTAACTATGAAAGCTCTACCGCAATAGTAAGGATTTTGTAGCCGCAAGGATGAGCTGCTACTTATAGTGTTTGGTATATGGATGGCAAGAATAATAACGATAAGCGCTCGCTATTATCCAGGAACCAGGATCCCGCCTCTGTTTTTGCAAAAAAAAAGCCCACCTTTCGGTGGGCTTTTTCAATAAACGTCATACGTTTAAGATTACTTGCGAGCAAGTTTCTCTTTGATACGTGCTGCTTTACCAGAACGCTCACGTAGGTAGTACAGTTTGGCACGACGTACTAGACCACGACGCTTAACAGTAATGCTGTCAACGATTGGAGAGTGAGTTTGGAACGCACGCTCAACGCCTTCACCGTTAGAGATCTTACGAACAGTGAATGCAGAATGTAGACCACGGTTACGCTTAGCGATAACCACGCCTTCGAACGCCTGTAGACGCTCACGGTCACCTTCTTTTACTTTAACCTGAACAACAACAGTGTCGCCCGGTGCAAAAGTAGGTAGGTCTTGTTTAAGTTGCTCGTCTTCGAGCTGCTTGATGATGTTACTCATTGGTATACCCTAGAATAAACTGATACTAAATTAATTAATTGCTTGCTCTATATTCACGGATAAATTCCGCGAGCAAGAATTCCTGATCGTCAGTCAGAGCTAGGTTTTCCAGGAGCTCTGGTCTTCTCAGCCAGGTTCGGCCCAACGATTGTTTCAATCGCCAGCGGCTAATGTCCTTATGGTTTCCAGACAGTAAGACTTTTGGTACTTCCTGTCCGTCCAACATTTCAGGACGCGTATAATGCGGACAATCTAGCAAGCCATTTGCAAAAGAATCTTCTTCTGCAGACGCAAAGTCGCCCAGCACGCCCGGCACAAACCGGACAACTGCATCAACTAGCGTCATGGCAGGCAATTCGCCCCCAGTCAGCACAAAATCCCCGATAGACCATTCTTCGTCTACCTCTTGTTGGATAATGCGCTCATCCACCCCTTCATAACGGCCACAGATAAGAACCAGGTTCTCGTTCTGTGCCAGCTCCTCAACGCCAGCTTGATCAAGCTTACGACCTTGAGGCGAAAGGTAGATGACTTTAGCCTGACCTTCTACGGACTGTTTGGCAGCATGGATAGCATCGCGCAAAGGCTGTACCATCATCAGCATGCCAGGTCCGCCACCATAAGGTCGATCATCAACCGTACGGTGTTTGTCGTGCGTAAAATCGCGGGGGTTCCACGTTTCTACCGACAAGAGGCCTTTTTTTACCGCCTGGCCTGTCACCCCAAAATTGGTAATGGCATTAAACATATCAGGAAAAAGGCTGATTATGCCTACCTTCATTTGTACACCTATTACCGGGGATTAAAATCCAGGATCCCAGTCAACTTCGATCCGCTGAGCAGTGCGATCAATAGACTTGATGACCTGCTCATCGAGGAACGGGATTAAGCGTTCCTTCTGTCCAAAAGCATCTTTCAGGTTAGCTTTCACAACTAATACATCGTTTGACCCTGTTTCCAGGATATCTGTGACTTTACCTAGGTCGTAACCATCAGTAGTGAAAACAGACATGCCATACAATTCACGCCAGTAGAATTCTTCTCCTGACAGTGCGGGTAGTTGTTCTGCATGTACAGCGACCTCAGCGTTAGTGAAAATCTGTGCATCCTCACGGATGTCCAAACCCTCTAACTTAGCCACCATGCCCTGACCGTGCTTCTTCCAGGATTCAATCTGGATTGGCTTCCATTCACCCTTAACTTTAATAAGCCAAGGCTGATAGGCGAAAATACTTTCAGACTGTTCAGTGTAGGAAAAAACCTTGAGCCAACCCTTGATACCGTAGGTGGCACCCAGTTTACCGACAACAACTAAGTCTTGGTTTTGTGAGCTCATAGTTCTCTATCTCTACCTGATATTACTAATTAAGCAGCTGCTTTAGCAGCGTCTTTGATTAGCTTAGCTGTGCGGTCAGACACAGTAGCGCCAAGACCAACCCAGTGATTAACACGGTCAAGGTCTAGACGTAGACGCTCTTCCTGACCCTTAGCTAGCGGGTTGAAGAAACCGATTTTTTCGATGTTACGACCGTCGCGTGCGCAACGTGAATCAGCAACAACGATTTGGTAAAATGGACGCTTCTTAGCGCCGTGACGTGCCAAACGAATGGTAACCATATCGTCCTCTTTAGTTTTGCATTACTGTAAATAAATTGGCCCCGTCTAAAAAAAGCGGGGCCCGTGCCAAAATTTGAAGCCTCGGAATTTTACTCTTTGGGCTGATGAATGCAACCAATTTAGCTAATTTTTCACCAGTAAAAGAAAAATACCCTCGAGGCTCAAGCAATTAATAGCCTAGCGGCCAGGGAACATGCCGCCACCCGGCATCATGCCTTTCATGTTGCGCATCATGTTCTTCATCCCGCCCTTTTGCATTTTTTTCATCATCTTCTGCATTTGGGTAAACTGCTTGAGCAGACGGTTCACATCCTGTACCTGGGTACCAGAACCCATTGCGATACGTTTCTTACGCGAACCTTTGATGATTTCAGGCCGCTGACGCTCACCTGGTGTCATCGAGTTAATAATAGCTTCCATCTGAACGAACATCTTGTCATCCACCTGATCTTTGACATTATCAGGTAGCTGAGACATACCAGGGAGCTTGTCCATCATCCCCATCATGCCGCCCATGTTTTTCATCTGCTTCAACTGACCGAGGAAATCTTCCAGATCAAAGCCTTTCTTCTCTTTGAACTTCTTCGCCAGTTGTTCAGCTTGTTCTTTGTCAACGTTACGCTCAAGATCTTCGATCAGAGACAGCACGTCGCCCATACCAAGGATACGGGAGGCAACACGATCAGGATGGAAAGGTTCTAGCGCATCCGTTTTCTCACCAATACCCAAAAATTTAATTGGCTTGCCGGTAAGGTGGCGAACAGACAGTGCCGCACCACCACGGGCATCACCATCAACCTTGGTCAGGATCACACCGGTCAGCGGCAATGCTTCATCAAACGCTTTCGCCGTATTGGCAGCATCCTGACCCGTCATGGCATCAACCACAAACAGGGTTTCTACCGGATTAAGCACCTGATGAACGTCTTTGATCTCGCCCATCATTTCTTCATCGACATGCAGGCGACCTGCGGTATCGACAATCACTACGTCGTAAAACTTCAGCTTGCCGTGATCAAGTGCTGCATTGGCGATATCAACCGGCTTCTGATCTGCCGATGATGGGAAGAAATCGATCCCGATATCGCTCGCCAGGGTTTCTAGCTGTTTAATCGCCGCCGGGCGGTAAACATCGGCAGAGACGACCAAGACTTTCTTCTTCTGGCGCTCTTTAAGAAACTTACCTAACTTACCCACACTGGTGGTTTTACCGGCACCCTGCAGGCCAGCCATCAAGATGACAGCAGGTGGTTGGCAGGCTAGGTTCAAGTCTTCGTTAGACTCACCCATCACTGCTTCAAGCTCGGCCTGAACAATCTTGATGAACTCCTGGCCCGGGGTCAGGCTTTTCGATACTTCGGTACCGACGGCGCGTTCTTTAACACGCTTAACAAAGTCGCGGACAACAGGAAGCGCAACATCGGCTTCGAGTAACGCCATACGTACTTCACGCAACGTATCTTTGATGTTGTCGTCCGTCAGGCGACCACGGCCGCTGACATTCTTAAGCGTTCGCGATAAACGCTCCGATAAATTTTCGAACATGTGCTACTCGCTCGTTACGCAACAAAATCTGAGTGATCTGGCTAGTATACCGCATTCCTTAGCCTGCTTTCATGCTATCGCTGCTACTTTAACGCCAGTTCTATATCGAACTGAGTCATGCCCCACAGATTCAGGTAGGCATTACATTGGCGGCGAGACATTGAGCAGGGTATAATTGCCGATTCTAACCATCTTAAATAGTTAAGTTTACTATGGATATGTTGATAGCCTTAATGGCTGCTTGCTTATATTTCCTTGCCCTCGGGCTAGTCGTGCCAGGGCTAACAAACAGTAATGGTATCAAAACCAAACCGGTATTCCTGGCTGCGCTGGCAGCGATTACCTTACATATCCTGCTATTAAAAGACTTAATTCATGGCGGGCCAGGCCAGAATTTGAGCATTTTGAATGTGGCCTCCTTGATCAGCCTGATTATTGCCTTGCTGACCACGCTGGCTATGCTACGGATAAGGATCTGGTTCCTGTTACCGGTTGTATACAGTTTCGCCGCCATTAATTTAACGGCGGCAACCTTGCTGCCCGGTACCTTCATTACCCACCTTGAAGCACACCCGCAAGTGCTATTGCATATTTCTCTGGCACTGTTCTCTTATTCCACCCTGATGATTGCCACCCTGTACGCCATTCAACTGGCATGGCTGGATCATAAGCTGAAAAACAAGAAAAGCCTGCTGATTAACCCTAATATCCCTCCTTTAATGATGGTCGAAAGGCAGCTTTTCAAGATCATTTTGGTCGGAAACTCGCTACTGACCGTGACATTGATCACTGGGTTTATTTTTATTCAGGATATGCTGGCCGAAGGGAAGCTCCACAAAGCCGTACTGTCGCTGCTGGCCTGGGGCGTTTACAGCGTACTGTTGTGGGGACATTATCAGCAAGGCTGGCGGGGTCGCCGAGTCGTCTGGTTCAGCATGGTAGGTGCCTTCTTGCTTACCCTGGCCTATTTCGGCAGCCGCTTCGTCAAAGAGATCATCATTGGGGCATAGAAGATGCCCCTCTTATTATTTGCAATGTTAACATTGACACCCACCCACTCAGGGTACAAAGTACTTGTAACAGAAACGTTAAGGACATAACTTTTTGGACGACATATCCACGGGAGCCCTGTTCTCCCTCCTGATATTACTACTCGTCATTTCCGGGTATTTCTCCGGTTCTGAAACTGGCATGATGTCACTCAATCGCTATAAGCTGAGGCATCTTGCAAACCAGGGACACCGTGGAGCCAAGCGGGTTGAAAAACTGCTTTCGCGTCCCGATCGCCTGATCGGCCTGATCCTGATCGGCAATAACCTCGTCAATATTTTAGCTTCAGCCATTGCAACTATCCTGGGGATGCGTTTGTATGGTGACATGGGGGTCGCCATTGCCACCGGAGCCTTGACCCTGGTGGTACTGGTATTTGCCGAAGTCACCCCAAAAACACTTGCCGCCCTCTATCCAGAGCGCGTCTCTTACACCAGCAGTATTGTTCTCAAGGTTTTAATGAAGTTGCTGTACCCATTGGTCTGGTTCGTCAATGGGATCACCAATGGTTTCCTGATGCTGATCGGTATGAAAGTCGATAATATGAACGACTCCAAGCTTAGCTCAGATGAATTACGAACTGTAGTGAACGAGGCCGGGGGACTGATCCCGCGTCGTCACCAGGACATGCTGCTGTCTATCCTCGATTTGGAAAATGTCACGGTCGAAGATCTAATGGTACCGCGCAGCGATATCGCTGCCATTAACGTCAATGATGACTGGAAGTCGATTGTCCGACAGCTAAGCCACTCTGCCCACGGCCGGATTGTCCTGTTTCGGGATAATATCGACGAGGTCGTTGGTATGCTGCGGGTACGCGAGGCATACCGCCTGATGATGGATAAGAACGACTTCAGTAAGGCGAACCTGCTCCGTGCCGCCGATGAGGTATATTTTATTCCGGAAGGTACACCGCTTAATATCCAGTTGCTAAAATTTCAGCGTAACAAAGAGCGTATCGGCCTAATCGTTGATGAATACGGTGACATTCAAGGGCTAATTACCCTGGAAGATATTCTGGAAGAAATTGTTGGTGAGTTCACAACATCTATTACCCCGACACTGGCGGAAGAAATTACCCCGCAGGCCGATGGTAGCCTGATGATTGAAGGCAGCGCCAATATTCGCGATCTGAACAAGAGCCTTAGCTGGAACTTGCCGACCGATGGCCCCCGTACCCTAAACGGCCTGATCCTGGAGCACCTTGAAGATATTCCAGATAGCCAGCTCAGTATCGAAGTTGGTGGGCACCAAATGGAGATTATCGAAGTCTCCGAAAACATGATCAAACTGGTCAAGGTCTTACCGACCCAATTACAGAAAACAGGTTAGATCTACAGCCAGATACAACAAAGCCGGCGCTATGCCGGCTTTTTTATTCGTGTATTAACGCTACTATATAGTGCTATTTCACACTTAGCTCTTGCAGCATAGAATCCGGCAGCGCCAGATCGTCATTTTTATTGACATCAATACCCTGCTCTAGGATCGTTTTGGCGATCTGCTTGGCCTCTTCCAATGAGTGCATACTGAAAGTACCGCACTGGTATTCGTTGAGCTCGGGGATCTTCTCTTGAGATTCCACCTTCAATACATCTTCCATCGCCGCTGTCCAGCTTGATGCAACCTGTTGCTCACTCGGCGTACCAATAAGGCTCATGTAAAAGCCGGTCCGGCAACCCATTGGTGAGATATCAATGATCTCAACACTCTCTGAGTTCAGGTGGTTGCGCATGAAGCCCGCGTAAAGGTGCTCAAGGGTATGGATACCACGCTCACTCAGAATATCCACATTCGGACGGCAGAAACGTAAATCAAAAACAGTGATGGTATCCCCTTTAGGGGTCTGCATCGTCTTCGCGACACGTACTGCAGGTGCATGCATCCGGGTGTGATCAACGGTAAAACTATCTAATAATGGCATTACTTCCTTCTCCTTTGCCAAAGTCCTCTCACTAAGATTACACATAGCTTAGCAGCTTATACCATAAGCCCTGGCTAGAACGGCCACCAGCTACGATTATCTTCCAATTCCTGTCGGCACTGTTTCAGCTGCCAACCATAATCCTTTGCCTGTTTCTCAACCTTACGTGACACTTTCATTAAGGTTGGTTTGGATTTATAACTACCGCGACTATAGCCGCCACGCCCTTCATGGTAGGCCAGGTACTGATTGTAAGCGTCCCACTTAGATATCCCCAGCTGCCGCTGGGTTTCATGGGTATACCAACCCACAAACATCATAGCGTCAGCAAAATCGGTACGCGAGCCCCCCTTTCCTGTCGCTTTCTGATAGTCCTCCCATGCCGGATCCTGGGCCTGAGCATACCCATAGGCACTGCTCACCCTCCCCCAGGGAATAAACCCCAGAATATAGTCTTTCGGCGGGCGGGCGTCATGACGAAAGCTGCTTTCCTGTTTGATAAAAGCCATTGCAACATGGAGCGGTGTCCCCCACTCCTCCTGCATCTCTATCCCATCGTCATACCAATCAGGCTTCTCACGGAAGATATTACATAAGTTGGATTGATCTTTTGGAGGGGGCGTCGCGCAGCCAACTAGCATAATCGTCAAACCTGAACACAGCATCAATCGGGTAGAAAAGCGCATTATTTCATCCAAACGTGGAACCAAACGGGGCATTGGCGGTCAGAATATATGATTGGCAGCCGTGCTGCCGTCATCCCTGCGAAATTGTTTATCGGGCAGCAAGGTAGCTGCCCATTTTTTTATCTTGCATTTAGACCTGTCAACTATTTCAGATCAGCAAAGTAATCATCCAGAAACTCATCAAAAGACTGGCTATCACTTTGTTCAATATGCTGTTGTCGACTCTGCGATACCTCGGCCTCCTTCTCAAACTCCTGCAGGGAATAGAACATAAAGTCGCGGTCCTGCAGCGCACGCGCATGAGAGTCAGCCAGATCAATCCCCACTCGGCCAATACCTTCATGTTGCTTGATCTGAGCAAGCAGTTGGGCCGAAAGAGTCAATTCCGGGTTGATGACCCAGGCTTTCAAGCGCGTGACTGTCTGCTGATAGAGATCATTACCCGCTGCCGCATCCATCGCCAGAGCGACCTGCTCTAGTTCGGCGAATACACGCAGGCCCCAGTCTTGTACAGACAGGCGCTCACCGTTGCAGCCAATCTTCAATAGCAACTCTGGGTTGCGGCCATCAAGCACCACACGGTTCCAGTTATCACGCCAGCACTCTAACTCAGCCTCATCCATCGGATCCGATGGTGACAGCACTGCCCAGGTCAGGAATAGATCGAGGAAACGCACCTGATCTTCAGTGATACCAATAGGGCTGAACGGGTTCACATCCAAAGAACGGACTTCAATGTACTCAACACCAGCGCGGCCTAAGGCTTCCGAGGGCTTCTCGCCACTAGCAGCAACACGTTTAGGACGGATAGGTGCATATAACTCGTTTTCGATCTGCAGTACATTGGCATTTAGCTGACGGTATTCGCCGTCAACCTTAACCCCGATAGAGGCAAACTCATCAGACGGGGTACGGATCGCTTTCTGCAATCCATCCAAATACTGGTCAAGGCTATTGAAACCAATCTTCAGCGAGCTCTGTTCATGGTTAGTGTACCCCAGATCGCTCAGGCGCAATGCCGTTGCATTAGGTAGATAGTAAGTTCCGCAGCCCACCTGTTCAAAGTTGAGCTTGGAAGCACTTTTATTGAGGAACGAACCACACAATGCCGGAGAGGCACCGAACAAGTACGGGATCAGCCAACCGAAACGGTAATAGTTACGGATCAGCCCAAAATACGCATCCGACACAGCATCTTGGCGCTCTTGTTCTGCCTGATCGCCGAATAACTGTTGCCAGAAAGCATCCGGAAACGAAAAGTTGAAATGGACGCCGGAGATCACCTGCATCACGCTACCGTAGCGGCGCTTTAGGCCTTCACGGTAAAGCGTCTTCATACGGCCACTGTTCGAGCTGCCATATTGAGCCAGGGTGATATCGTCTTCGCTACCGACAAAACACGGCATCGACATTGGCCAAAGATTTTCCTGCCCCAGCTTACTGTAGGTAAACTGATGAATATCACTTAGTTGCGTCAACAAATGGTCTACATCATGCGACACCGGAGTTATAAACTCCAACAGCGACTCGGCAAAGTCGGTTGTCACCCACTTGTTGGTTAACGCCGAACCCAATCCGGTAGGATGTGGCTGTGCAGACAAGCCTCCTTGCGGTGTAATACGTAGCGCTTCTCGTTCCAGGCCACGCCCTATCTGAGTCAGTGCATCAGGATTCGCTGAAATCTGCTGCAACCTTTGTGAAAAATCCATCAAGGCCATTCTCAATCATTAACTAAATAAGTGAGCTAGAGTAATCATTATTTTTTCTGATTACCACGATTATTACTGCGAAACAGTTTTACAGACCAGAAACAATAATGCCTTGCCTGGCCATTCATATCCCTATAAAAACAAGGGAAAAAGCCAGCCATATATCAGGCTGGCTTATCCGAACAAATGACGAAACAATCGCTATTTCTGCGGCTGTAATGTTTTAACCGGGATCCCGAGGGTTTCAAACTGTGGTGTCAATGATTTCGCATCTCCGACCACAATGATCTGATAGTCTTTCGGGTTGAACCAGGTCGACGCTAGCTGATTCAGTCGCGCCTTGGTGATCGTTGCGACAATATCATTACGCGTCTCAACAAAGTTCTCCGGTAGTGAGTAAGTCAGAATTTGCCCAAGCAGTTGGGCTTTTTTACCCGGGGTTTCATAGTTAAGTGCATCTTTCTGCCCCACAGCCAGGCGCATGAAGGCAACCTCTTCATCAGTGACGCCTTCGGCGCTCATTTTCTCCAGTTCAGCAAGAAACTCTTTCAGTGCAGCCAGACTGGCATCAGCGCGAACCTGGGCATAATAGACCGACAAACCCACCTCTTTGCCACCACTTTGATAACCACCAGCACCATAAGTGTAGCCTTTGTCCTCACGTAGATTGAGGTTGATACGGCTATTGAAGTTACCTGCAAGGTTGAAATTAGCCAGCTGAGTTTCAAACAGTTCACCGGTTGCATCAAAGGGTAGCCCCTGGCGCGCCAGGCGAATCACCGTCTGGGGGGCCCCCGGTTTATCAACCATCCACAACGTCTGCTGTGATAGGTTAGGTAGTACTTGCGGTGTGTATGTCGGCTCGGGCAGCCCCTGCCACTGAGCAAGGAAGTCCAGCTGCGATACCAGCTGCGCAGAAGTAACATCACCAACCACGACAATATCAGCCCCATTTGGTGTGTAATAGCGCTGGTAGAAGGCTTTGACATCCTCTAGCGAAATAGCTTCCAATGACGCTTTCGTTCCTTCAGGCGGCAGGCTAAAACTCGTACCACGGAACAATACTTCACGTGTCGCCTGGCCAGCTAGCCATGCAGGGCGCTGATGCTCATAGACAATCCCTTCTTGGGCCTGCTGTTTAATCCGTTCGAAATCAACCGGATCAAATGCCGGGGCAAACAGACGCTCCTCCATAATGGCCAAGGTTTGTGGCAGGTTCTTTTCCAGTGATGTCACGGAAACCACCGTACCATACAACCCGGCACTAAAATTGACTGTACTGCCCAGCATATCGAGACGTGATGATAGCTCTTCGGCTGATGACTTTTCGCTGGCCTCAGCCATCATTGCGGCCGTCAATTCTGCCAAGCCAGTTTTTCCCGCAGGCTCAAAGCGCCGTCCAGCCGGAAGTACCATCTGCAATTCAACCGTTGGCGTTTCCCGGTATTTGGTTCCCAACACCTTGATCCCGTTTGCCAGTTTGAACTGGTACAGCTCCGGCATCACCGATTCCACCGGAGAAGACGGCTGTGGCATTACCGAGCGGTCAAAATCATCAACAGCTTCTCGTAGCAGCAATTGATTGTCAGCCACTTTCTGATGCTCGGCAATGATCCGGGGAGGCGGTGCATAGTTAGGCTTTGCTGCCTCAATGGCCGTGTTGCCCTTAGGAACGACGCTCAAGGTAACACTTGGGTTACCATTGATGTAACGCATATAGGCCTGCTCCATACTGACAGTTGTCACTGCCCGTAGGTTGCCAAGCTCGACACCAAGGTAGTTGGGGTTATCAAAGAAGGTCTGGTAGGCCGCCAACTGGGAAACTTTGCCGCGTACGCTCTGCAGCCCAAAAATCGCATTCGCCTCAACCATTCCTTTCAGCTCATTGAGCTCTTTGGTATTGACGCCACGCTGCTCCAGGCCATCAAGCACTGTCGTGACCTTGTCGCGCAGTTGTTTCAAGCTACCTTTATCACCACTCTGGGCCATCGCATAGACATACATGGTACAGGCAAGCTCTGCACAGTCATGGAAGGCGCCGGCATCAACCACTTCACCCGTTTTCACCAGGCTCTGGTACATCAGGCTATTTTTTCCGCCGCCAATCACCCGCGCCAGCATGTCCAGCGAGGCCTCGTCCTCGGCGCCATTGTAAGAAGTCGGCCAGGCCATCAGCAGCATAGGTTGCTGAATTTTATCTTCCAAGGTCAGAAAACGGTCGGCATCAATAGTGACAGGTTTTTTCGCAACCTTTTCAACTTCAGGGCCTCGCGGGATCGAACCAAAATATTGGTTAACCCAGCTCAACGTCTGCTCTACATCAAGATCACCACCAATGGTCAGCGTCGCATTGTTCGGCCCGTACCAGCGCAGGAAGAACGCTTTTAGATCATTGACATCAACCCGGTTCAGATCCTCAATGTAGCCGATCGTCTGCCATGAATAGGGGTGGGTTCGGGGGTAGAGAGCTTCACCCATTCGCTCATAGACCAAACCATATGGGCGGTTTTCATAACGCTGGGCACGTTCGTTCTTCACCGTCGAGCGCTGAATTTCAAACTTGCGCTGCGAAACGGCACCAAGCAAGAAGCCCATTCGATCCGATTCCAGCCACAGCATTTTTTCCAGCTGGTTGGATGGCACGGTTTGAAAATAATTTGTCCGGTCACGGTTGGTGGTTCCATTTAGGGTTCCGCCCGCTTCCGTGATCAAGCGGAAATGTTCCTGGTCACCAACATTTTCAGAGCCCTGGAACATCATATGTTCAAAGAAATGCGCAAAACCCGATTTGCCCAACTCCTCACGTGCCGAGCCCACATGATACGTCATATCGACATGAACCAGAGGATCAGACTTGTCCTCATGCAACAACACAGTCAGGCCATTAGCCAGGGTATATTTTGTGTACGGAATAACAGGCTCATCTTGCCCGCCTGTCACCTGTTCGATAAACGTTACCCCTTCAGGCAACTCAGGAGCCGTGTCCCTCTGCGCTAGCTGGGCACTGCACCCAGCAAGAGAAAACAGCGCAACGCCTAGAATCCACTTTTGCACGTAAGCATTCCTTATAATAAACCTTGTACGATCGAAGCCAGTACGGCGTATCGCACGGCTTTGCCGATCATAATGATCAGAAAACTCAGCCAATGACGCATACGCAGCCAGCCTGCCGCCAAACACAAGGGATCCCCGATAACGGGTAACCAGCTGAAAAATAACGACCAATAGCCATACTTTTTCAGCCATTGCAAAGCTTTATGACCATGTTTTTCATCAGAAGTTTTATCTGGCAGTAATCTTCCCAGCCAGTAATTGGTCATCCCGCCCAGGGTATTGCCCAAAGTAGCCACTAACACGACTAGCCATACGGCGTTATCTCCCAGTTTGAGGGTAGCGATAAGATTCGCTTCTGAGCCGCCCGGCAGTAGCGTGGCACTCAAAAAGCCTGTGGTAAACAACACCCAAAGTGCCGACTCACCATTAAATAACTCTAGCATTGAAACAACTTATTGATAATCAGGCAGATTGCATTCTACTTTTTTAGCAGCGCGATAACGACTTTACGCGACGGCACCTACAGCCAGAACAACCTTGCCGCGGGTATGCCCCGTTTCGATTTTCTGGTGAGCCAATTTTCCTTCAGCTAACGGATATTGTGCGGCAATATGTAACTGCAGCGAACCGGCCTCCAGCATGGTCATCATGGCATTGTTTTGCTCGACAGACGGCGACACCAGCATTCCTTCAGCCTGTAACCCACGGTGTTTAGCTTGCTCACAAACCGCTTCTGCCGTAATGGTCGGGATAGTGACTACCCGGCCACCGGCTTTCACACAGTCCAGGGCGGCAACGCCCGTTTCCCCGCCCATTAAATCAATCAGCACATCAACCTTTGCAACCTGCTCCGCTAAAGGAGCATGACGGTAATCCACCGCCGTTGCACCCAGCTTGGTAACAAACGCCATGCTGGCAGCCGAACAACTGGCTGTCACCTGAGCACCACGAGCTACCGCCAGCTGGATTGCGATATGGCCGACACCGCCAGCACCTGCCAGAATCAATACCTGATCGCCCGCCGAAACTTTCACCTTATCCAGGGCCTGCCAAGCTGTTTGTCCAGCGAGGGGCAGTGCTGCCGCTTCAATCAAAGGAATGGTCTTCGCGACATGGCTCAGCATATCGGCTTCGACAACCACATATTCACTGTAGCCACCGCCTTGCAGCGGAAAGCCGACAAAGCCTGATACACTATCCCCAACTTTTAGCGCCTGCACGCTGGCACCGCTTTCCACGACTTCACCGGCAATGTCATAGCCCGGCACCCAAGGCAAGTTATCTTTGTTTTGCTGTGCCGCCCAGCCCAGACCTGCGCGGGTTTTGGCATCTATCGGGTTTACCCCGGCATAGGCGACTTTGACGAGCACCTGGTTATCCGTTGGGGTTGGTATTTCAGCTGTTTGCATCGCCAATACCGATGGCTGACCAAACTGGGTTATTGCAAGTTGCTGACAAGCTTTCATTCCCTTTTCCTTTTCTATCGGGTTCAGTCTAACGTTAAGAGCTTCATACTACCTGACTGTAGCCATAAAAAAACGGGCAGCATATTGCTACCCGTTTCAATGTGTTTCAATTCAGCGATGTTCGCTAGGGATCTAGCCGATGATCTGACCAGCTAGTTACCTAACAATTTACCCGACGAGGGCCAACAAAATACCAGCTGCAACCGCCGAACCAAGTACACCCGCTACATTCGGGCCCATCGCATGCATTAGCAGGAAGTTATGTGGGTTTGCCTCTAGGCCAACCTTGTTAACTACCCGTGCTGCCATCGGTACGGCAGAGACACCCGCGGCACCAATCAATGGGTTAATATCTTCTTTGCTGTAGCGGTTAAGCAGTTTCGCCATCAGGACACCACCACCAGTACCAACACTGAATGCCACGGCACCCAGAACCAGAATACCCAAGGTTTCAAACTGCAGGAACTTATCGGCCTCCAGCTTCGAACCAACACCAAGGCCCAGCATGATAGTCACAATGTTAATCAGCTCATTCTGTACCGTGTTGGACAGACGATCCACCACCCCGGATTCACGCATCAGGTTACCCAGGCAGAACATCCCGACCAGCGGGGTTGCCGAAGGCAGGAACAAGATCGTCATCAGCAGTACAGCAAGCGGGAACAAAACCTTCTCGGCCTTGCTCACATGGCGGAGCTGCTCCATCTGAATAACGCGTTCTTCCGGTGTTGTCAGTGCCTTCATAATTGGCGGCTGGATAATCGGCACCAGTGCCATATAGCTGTAGGCCGCCACGGCAATGGCACCCAGCAGATCCGGTGACAACCGGCTCGCGAGGAAAATTGCCGTCGGTCCATCGGCACCACCGATGATGGCGATTGACGAGGCATCAGCCAGGGTAAATTCCATACCAGGAACCATGTTGAGCAATATCGCCCCGAACAAGGTAAAGAAGATACCAAACTGGGCAGCAGCCCCGAGCAACAGGGTTTTCGGGTTAGCGATCAACGCACCAAAGTCCGTCATCGCCCCGACCCCCATGAAGATCAAGAGTGGGAATACCCCTGTTTCAATCCCGACATAGTAGATGTAATAGAGCAACCCGCCCGGCTCGGTAAAGCCGGCATTGGGGATATTAGCCAGAATCGCGCCAAAACCCATCGGCAGCAGTAGCAAGGGCTCAAAGCCCTTGCGGATCGCCAGAAACAGGAGGCCTGAGCCTACCAAGATCATGACAAGCTGGCCGAACTCGAAGTTCGCAATCCCGGTCTCAAGCCAAAGTTTCAATAAACCGTCCATGGTACCCTCTTACGCCAGACTCAGGATCGGAGATCCCACAGTAACTGAATCGCCTTCCTTGACGTGCAAGTCTTGCACTACGCCGCTACGAGCTGCCCGGATTTCGGTTTCCATCTTCATAGCTTCAAGCACAACCAACACATCACCTTCAGCAACAGTGTTACCCGGCTGTACATTGATTTTGAAAATGTTACCGGCCAGTGGGGCTGGAACTGCTTCAGCATTGTTTGCCACTGCAGCTGGTGCAGGCGCCGAAGCCGCCGCTGGAGCTACCGATGACACTTCGCCTGCAGGTCCTACTTCCACGTTATAGACCTGGCCGTTCACCTTCACGCTATAGGCTTCAATACCACCAGTAGAGACAACCGGTGCCGCCGCTGCTGGGGCTGGCGCCTCCTCGGCTCCCGGTACCGGCTCAAAGGCATCAGGGTTATTTCTGTTTTTCAGGAAGTTCAAACCAACCTGAGGGAAAAGGGCATAAGTGAGGACATCATCAACTTGCTCATCTGCCAGCGAGATGCCATCGGCTTTAGCTTTAGCCAGCAAATCGTCAGTCAAGACTGCCAGTTCATCCTCAAGCAGATCAGCTGGACGGCAAGTGACCGGTTCGGCCCCCTCCAGCACCCGCGCCTGCAGCTCAGCATTCACCGGAGCCGGGGCTGAACCATACTCGCCCTTAAGCACACCCGCCGTTTCTTTACTGATGCTCTTATAGCGCTCACCCGTCAATACGTTCAGAACCGCCTGGGTACCGACAATCTGCGAGGTCGGCGTAACCAGCGGAATAAAACCTAAGTCTTCACGCACGCGAGGGATTTCTTCCAGTACTTCATCAAAACGATCCGCTGCGCCCTGCTCTTTGAGCTGGCTTTCCATATTGGTCAGCATACCGCCCGGGACCTGAGCCAAAAGAATACGGGCGTCCACGCCCTTCAGGCTACCTTCGAACTTAGCGTATTTCTTACGGACATTACGGAAGTAACCTGCAATAGGTTCTAACTGCTGCAAATCCAGATTGGTATCGCGCTCAGTACCTTCCAGCATCGCAATCACGGTTTCGGTAGGCGTGTGGCCATAAGTCTGGCTCATTGATGAAATCGCGGTATCTAAAATATCCAAACCTGCTTCAACCGCTTTCACTGCAGTAGCCGTTGACAGGCCAGTCGTCGCATGACAGTGCAATGCTAATGGCACATCACAGGACGCTTTAATTCGTTTAACCAGCTCCTCGGCTTCATAAGGCTTGAGCAGGCCAGACATATCTTTGATACAGATAGAGTGGCAGCCCAGATCTTCAAGGCGCTTGGCAAGATCAGTCCATGTATCTAGGTTATGTACCGGGCTGGTGGTATAGGAAATCGTACCCTGTGCATGGGCACCCACATCAACCGTTGCTTTTACCGCTTTCTCAAAGTTACGGACATCATTCATCGCATCAAAAATACGGAAAACGTCCATCCCATTGGCATGGGCACGCTCGACAAACTTCTCTACCACATCATCGGCATAATGGCGGTAGCCTAGTAAGTTCTGGCCACGCAACAACATCTGCATCGGCGTTTTTGGCATTGCCTGTTTCAGTGCGCGCAAACGCTCCCATGGATCTTCACCCAAATAACGGATACATGAATCAAAAGTCGCGCCACCCCAGGTTTCAAGAGACCAGTAGCCGACGTTATCCAACTGCTCGGCAATTGGCAGCATATCTTCAATACGCAAACGGGTAGCAAAAAGAGACTGATGGGCATCACGTAACACAACGTCAGTGATCGCTAAAGACTTGGACATGCTCACAAACTCCTTGTAAAAAAAATCGTCCTGGAAACCACAATGTTAAACACTACGCTGACGATACTGACGTACCGCAGCGGTAATGGCAGCCACGACATCGGGCTGAACACCATTGTGATTTGAAGCAACTGTTGATGCAGGCTGTGGCTTAAACGCCGGGATTTCATCCTTCGGAGCCATTTTCGCCAACAGTTGGACTAAATAGATCAGGGTGCTGAGAAACATAAATACGACTACCATGCCCGTGGCCATGATCGTTGCAGCTTCCCCCAGCAAACTTCCTAAATCTGCCATTATTGCTTCCTTTCATTCATATTGTGATTGGCAGGTAAGAATTATCACGACAAACCAAAATATGTCAAATTGATTAACAAGCAAGTCCAAAATACAGGCTTTTAGTTTTTTATTTGCCCATTTTGGCACAGAAATGTTAACTAACGCGGTAATTTATCACAAATGACTGAAATACAAACAGCTAAATACCCTAGCCAAGCCCCAACTTAAGCCCTAGGATACTGATTTTAACGGCCTTCCAATCAAACCGGTGACGCTTACGTCAACGTAAAGTATATTCCGCAAGCTGACTATTTTCAGATAAAAATAATGACAGATCAGTTAGTTAATAGATTATATTAATTGATTAAATTTTATTCACTAATTTTATGGTTATGTCTTATAAATAGACGCAGTTGACAACAGCTGTTCCGATTACAATTGACGAAAGCGTGCTCATGACGCTGAGTAAATTAAGCAAGTGGGCAACCTGCTCAGCAGCGATAATATACGCTCTAAATCGCAATCAGGCGCACGTGAGCACGATCAATACCATGGATAGAGGGAGGAGAAAGGACCAAAACAAAAAAAGCCCAGCCGAAGCTGAGCTTTTGAATAATGGCGCGTCCGGGAGGATTCGAACCTCCGACCGCCTGGTTCGTAGCCAGGTACTCTATCCAGCTGAGCTACGGACGCGCAGGCTTCTTTCAAAAGAAAGAATATACTTTAAATGCTTTAGACAATTAAAGATTTTGAAGAATGGCGCGCTCGGGAGGATTCGAACCTCCGACCGCCTGGTTCGTAGCCAGGTACTCTATCCAGCTGAGCTACGAGCGCGCAGATGTTTCTTTTGTAACACAGTGAACACTCACTGCAAAGCAATAATGGCGCGCTCGGGAGGATTCGAACCTCCGACCGCCTGGTTCGTAGCCAGGTACTCTATCCAGCTGAGCTACGAGCGCGCAGATGTTTCTTTTATAACACAGTGAACACTCACTGCTTTTCAATAATGGCGCGTCCGGGAGGATTCGAACCTCCGACCGCCTGGTTCGTAGCCAGGTACTCTATCCAGCTGAGCTACGGACGCGCAGGCTTCTTTCATAAAGAAAGAATCGTCTCTGACCAAACTTGATAGTCGTTTAATCAAACACTTTAAATAATGGCGCGCTCGGGAGGATTCGAACCTCCGACCGCCTGGTTCGTAGCCAGGTACTCTATCCAGCTGAGCTACGAGCGCGCAGAATTTATTTTCCAAAAAAAGCAAAAGCTTATACGCCAATGTTCAATTAACCTGATCATTGGTCATATAAGTATCAATCCGTTGGTACTTAGCTTTCTGCTTTGAAATGATGGCGCGTCCGGGAGGATTCGAACCTCCGACCGCCTGGTTCGTAGCCAGGTACTCTATCCAGCTGAGCTACGGACGCGCAGGCTTCTTTCAAAAGAAAGAATACACTTTAATTGCTTGATACAATTAAAGATTTTGAAGAATGGCGCGCTCGGGAGGATTCGAACCTCCGACCGCCTGGTTCGTAGCCAGGTACTCTATCCAGCTGAGCTACGAGCGCGCAGAATCTTGTTGTAAGGCAAAGCCAAGCCATTGCCTGAAGCTATACCTTGAATAATATGGCGCGTCCGGGAGGATTCGAACCTCCGACCGCCTGGTTCGTAGCCAGGTACTCTATCCAGCTGAGCTACGGACGCGCAGGCTTCTTTCCGAAGAAAGAAATTTGTCAGAATCTGAAATAATCGCTGGAAAGCATATTTCAGAGACAACAAAAGAATGGCGGTGAAGGAGGGATTCGAACCCTCGATACGGGATAAACCGTATACTCCCTTAGCAGGGGAGCGCCTTCAGCCTCTCGGCCACCTCACCACACAAATTAATGGCGCGCTCGGGAGGATTCGAACCTCCGACCGCCTGGTTCGTAGCCAGGTACTCTATCCAGCTGAGCTACGAGCGCACACTTAATTCGGTTTTACTGCACCGTATCGTTCAACGATACCATGCCTATCAATAATGGCGCGTCCGGGAGGATTCGAACCTCCGACCGCCTGGTTCGTAGCCAGGTACTCTATCCAGCTGAGCTACGGACGCGCAGGCTTCTTTCCGAAGAAAGAAATTTGTCAGAATCTAAAATAATCGCTGGAAAGCATATTTCAGAGACAACAAAAGAATGGCGGTGAAGGAGGGATTCGAACCCTCGATACGGGATAAACCGTATACTCCCTTAGCAGGGGAGCGCCTTCAGCCTCTCGGCCACCTCACCACACAAATTAATGGCGCGCTCGGGAGGATTCGAACCTCCGACCGCCTGGTTCGTAGCCAGGTACTCTATCCAGCTGAGCTACGAGCGCACACTAATATTTTTTAATCAACACCGCTAACTAACGTCACTTGTAACAAGTAGCTTCATTTAGCCATGTTTAGATGTATGGCGCGCTCGGGAGGATTCGAACCTCCGACCGCCTGGTTCGTAGCCAGGTACTCTATCCAGCTGAGCTACGAGCGCGCAATGTATCTAATTCGCAAAATCCAAAAAAGGAAATGGCGGTGAAGGAGGGATTCGAACCCTCGATACGGGATAAACCGTATACTCCCTTAGCAGGGGAGCGCCTTCAGCCTCTCGGCCACCTCACCGTCTTGCGGGGGCTCATATTACTGCCAGCCGAAAATAAGTCAAACACTTTATCGTCAAAAAACGACATTCACTGCACGGGTGCACACTTAATAGCCAACAAGACAATTAATCCGGCGTAAACTCCACAGTATCTTACTTATTT
This sequence comes from Photobacterium sp. HL06, assembly GCF_059552575.1. NCBI lineage: Bacteria > Pseudomonadati > Pseudomonadota > Gammaproteobacteria > Vibrionales > Vibrionaceae > Photobacterium > Photobacterium sp. HL06. The sequence continues at coordinate 580,502 of NZ_CM183914.1, read as the reverse complement.
TCAATAAAATGGCGCAATGAGCGATTGTTGCCCAGGTAAATCACAGGCACAAAAAAGGTCAGCAAATGGCCGACCTTCTTCGAATTAGTAGTTACCAGAACCTTGAGAACCGGTTTCTTTTTCCGCTTGAATTCGCATATAGATTTCTTCACGGTGAACAGATACTTCTTTTGGTGCATTAACACCAATGCGGACCTGATTACCTTTAACACCAAGTACGGTAACAGTTACTTCGTCACCAATCATTAGTGTCTCACCTACGCGACGTGTCAAAATTAGCATTCGTGTGCCCCTTGAGTAATCTCAGTCTTATAAGAGTTTAACGTTTATTATCCAACAATATTTACGCATCCATTAACGAATGCGTAAATGGTCACTGCTCAAGAAACAGCGAGAAGTGGTCGATTATCCAGACTTTCTGGCTCAACCACAAACCTTTTGTGGATTACATCTACAGCTGCTTGATGATCATCCTCATTTATCAACAAAGAAAGACAATGAGCCGACCGTTTATTCTGACGCACCCGTATACCAACTTCTGCGAGTACCGCACAGACACTGTCTGCTAGATTCTCTACATCATCGCCTATCACTGATAGGGTTGAAACTGCGGCTACCTGGTGCATCTTTTTATCCAGCACGAGTTTTAACCGTGCCAAATCTTCATTCGCTGTAACGATTTGTGTTGAACCTGCAGCAACTGCCTTACACCAGCACTGCATACCGAACAGGTTAAGCTGCTCCTGTAATGCTGAAACGGGCATATCGACATCAAGCAGTGTTTGCTGATTCTTTAGTGCGATCCCCACAACATTTGATGCGGCAGAGGTATCAAAACTAACCAGTGTCCCCTTCCCCTCTTCGAATGAAGAAAGGACCCTCAATGGGACCCTATGCTGTCGTGCATATTCAACTGACTGTAATTGTAGCACTTTCGCACCGTTTCGCGCCATGGATGTCATATCATCGAAATGCACGACATCCAATCGGCGTGCTTGCGGTACTAAACGTGGATCGCAGGTATATACGCCATCCACATCGGTAAAGATCTGACACTCATCGGCGTGTAAAGCGCCAGCCAGTGCAACGGCCGTGGTATCTGAGCCCCCACGGCCAAGGGTTGTGATATCCCTTTCATCACTAATGCCTTGAAAGCCAGCAACTATCACTATCTGGTCTTGCTCGAGCAACTGTTGGATATGACTAGGGTCAATATGGGTAATTGCTGCATCATTGTGCTGGCCGCTGGTTTTGATCCCCGCCTGCCAACCGGTCAACGATACCGCTGCATGTCCCATCCTATTCAACATCATTGCGAGCAAAGCCATAGAGACTTGTTCCCCCGCTGACAAGAGAACATCAAGCTCTCGCGCTGCAGGCACAGCATCTATTTGCTGTGCAAGGCCTAGGAGACGGTTAGTCTCGCCAGACATGGCAGAAACAACCACCACCGGTTGTTTGCCTTCTTCTTTGGCTTTAATGACTCGTTTGGCTACCGCCTGGATACGTTCGATCGATCCAACGGATGTACCACCAAACTTTTGCACTATTAGCGATTTACGCGCAGTCTGCGTCACTTTACTTCACCTTCCTGGGGCTAATACCCCGTTACCTTACGTCTTGATAAAGAGCGCCTTATAGGCGCTCAGCGATCCATGCCTGAGCCGACTCTAGCGCAGCAGGGAGTGCACTTGCATCCGTACCACCTGCCTGTGCCATGTCCGGGCGACCGCCACCTTTACCACCTACTTGCTGGGCAACCATATTGACAAGTTCACCGGCCTTCACTTTACCGATTAGATCTTTGGTTACACCTGCGATTAAGCCTACTTTGTCGCCACTGACGTTGCCCAATACCACCACACCGCTGCCTAGCTGATTCTTCAACTCATCAACCATGCCACGCAGTGCCTTGTTATCAGCGCCGTCTAGTTTAGAGATCAGCACTTTCACGCCGTTGATCTCTTGCGCCTGATTGATAAGGCCGGCACTTTCTTGCGCTGCCAGCTTATCTTTCAGCTGCTGAATTTCTTTTTCAAGCTGCTTGCTATGAGCAACTAGCGCGCCTACTTTCGTCGCGACCGATGCAGCGTCAGACTTCACCAGGCCTGCCGTTTCTGACAACAGCGCTTCTTGTGCATGAAGAGCTTCAATGGCCGCTTCACCAGTTACCGCTTCAATACGGCGGATACCTGCTGCAATCCCCCCTTCAGAGGTAATTTTGAACAGGCCGATATCACCGGTGTTCTTGGCGTGGATACCACCACACAGCTCGGTTGAGAATTCGCCCATGCTCAGAACACGGACTTCATCATCATACTTTTCGCCGAACAGTGCCATGGCACCTTTTTCTTTCGCCGCCTCGATATCCATGATGTTGGTATCAACTGAATGGTTCAGGCGGATCTGCTCGTTCACAACTCGCTCGATTTCACGGAGCTGCTCTGGCTTCACCGCTTCTAAATTCGAGAAGTCGAAACGCAGAGCCTCTGGCTTAACCAACGAGCCTTTCTGTGCAACGTGCTCACCCAGCAGATTACGCAGTGCCGCATGCAGCAAGTGCGTCGCTGAGTGGTTCAGGCTGATTGCTGCGCGGCGCGCGGCATCCACCGTTGCTGTTAGCTTATCGCCAACTTTCAGCGTACCTTCTGCCAGCGTACCTTTGTGGCCGATCGCATCACCGAACTTCTGGGTATCGGCAACATCAAACTGAATACCAGCCGATGCCATTACACCCGTATCACCACACTGACCACCTGATTCTGCATAGAATGGCGTGTTGTTCAGTACCACTAAAGCTTCTTCGCCAGCACTGATGCTATCGACAGCTTCACCACCGCGGTACAGGGCAACCACTTCGCCGTCACCGTCAGTAGCTGCGTAACCGCAGAACTCAGTGCTCGCTTCTACTTTGATAGCTTCGTTATAGTCAACACCGAACTGGCCCGCCTCACGCGCACGCTGGCGCTGGGCTTCCATGGCATTGTTGAAGCCTTCTTCATCAATAGAAAAGCCGCGCTCACGAGCAACATCGTTAGTCAAATCAGCTGGGAAGCCGTAGGTATCATACAGCTTGAATACTGTCTCGCCGTCCAGCACCTTGCCGTCTAGGCTATCGAGCGCGTCGTTCAAAATTGTCATACCACGGTCAAGAGTACGGCCGAAGTTCTCTTCTTCGATCTTCAGTACTTTCTCTACCATTGCCTGCTGCTTCTTCAGCTCTGCGCCAGCCGTACCCATGATTTCTGCCAGAGGGCCTACAAGCTTGTAGAAGAAGGCGCCTTGAGCACCGAGCTTGTTACCATGACGGACTGCACGGCGGATAATACGGCGCAATACATAGCCACGACCTTCATTCGACGGCATCACACCATCAACGATCAAATACGCACATGAACGAATATGATCGGCAACAACACGTAGTGACTGGTTTGACAGGTCATCGTAACCAATCACTTCTGCTGCTTTTTTGATTAAGGTCTGGAAAATATCAATCTCGTAGTTCGAATGTACGCCCTGCATGATCGCAGCGATACGCTCGATACCCATACCGGTATCAACAGACGGCTTTGGTAGCGGCTCCATGGTACCGTCGGCCTGACGGTTGAACTGCATGAATACGTTGTTCCAGATCTCAATGAAGCGGTCACCGTCTTCTTCTGGCGTACCAGGGCGGCCACCCCAAATATGTTCACCGTGGTCGTAGAAGATCTCAGTACATGGGCCACAAGGGCCGGTATCGCCCATTTGCCAGAAGTTATCTGACTCATAAGGTTTACCGCCTTTCTTATCGCCAATACGGACGATGCGATCAGCAGGGATCCCCATTTCTTTGTTCCAGATCTCGAATGCTTCGTCATCTGTCTCGTAAATGGTAACCAACAGGCGATCTTGAGGTAGCTTAAGAGTGACAGTCAGGAACTCCCACGCATACTTAATCGCATCTTGCTTGAAGTAGTCACCAAAGCTGAAGTTACCCAGCATTTCAAAGAAGGTATGGTGACGCGCAGTAAAGCCAACATTTTCTAGATCGTTGTGCTTACCACCAGCTCGTACACAGCGCTGAGCTGTTGTCGCTCGAGTGTAGTTGCGCTTTTCCAGACCTAAAAATGTATCTTTAAATTGGTTCATACCTGCGTTAGTAAACAACAGTGTTGGGTCGTTAGCAGGTACAAGAGAAGAGCTTTCTACGATCTGGTGACCTTTGCTCTCAAAAAACGCAAGAAACGCACGGCGAATCTCATCAGTGCTCATGTACATTGGCAAATCCTGAATAAATGCTTTTATAAAACCGAAAAAATCGCACTTAAGCGATGATGTAACCCATCTCCGTAAGATCCCAAGCCAGCTCGGCTTGCAGCTTATGTCAGCAGGTTTTAATTGAACTAAGATAAATTCTTTGGCGGCTATTGTAAAACAACGGCAGGTGCTACGGGAAATGTTATGTTAAGAATTAGCGCAATTAATACATTTTCGCCGCAGCGGAATGGGCAGCAAAGAAAAGCGATGCTGCCAAACCGGGCGAATTGGCAGCAAGAAGAAATAGGGGGCAATAACTGTTAATACTCGTCGTCAACTTCTAGAGCGTACTTGATCTGCTCAAAATCAAACCCCCGGTACTGCATAAAACGGAAACGGCGGGCTTTTTCCTTGGGGGTATCAATTTCACTATCACCAAACTTGCGCTGGGCCACATCACGGGCTTGCTTATACCAGTCGATATCACTTTCCTCGAACACCTGACTGACAATGGTATCGTGCACCCCTTTCATTTTCATTTCTTGCTTGATCCGAAGTACCCCCCAGCCCTTGGCAACACCATTTTGCATCATCGTTGCCACGTAGCGCGCATCATCAAGCCAGTGATAGTCCTGGCAATAGGCGATAGCCTCGATAATATCCTGTTCGCTATAGCCACGCGTTTTTAGCTTCTGGCGCAGCTCTTCCTCAGCATGATCCCGGCGCGATAAATAACCGACAGCCACTTCTTTGGCACTTTGCTTAGGTGCTTGCTTTTTCATTGACCTTGTCTCGATATACAAAACGGGCCGAGTACCGAAGTACAGGGCCCGTCTTATTTATCACGCCTCTATACAGAAACGAGATAGTTATAGGGGTGTCCGATGTCAGGAAAGTGGCTTAGAACGCCTTATCTTCCTCTGCACGCTCTTCTTCAGCTTCATCCAGCGCTGCCGGCGGTGTTAGCAACATCTCGCGCAGCTTCTTATCAAGCTCTTCAGCGATTTCTGAGTGTTCACCAAGATACTTACAAACATTGGCCTTACCTTGACCAATCTTATCGCCTTGGTAGCTGTACCAAGCACCTGCTTTATCAACAAGCTTGTTCTTTACACCAAGATCAACCAACTCACCAAGACGGTTAAAGCCCTGACCGTAAAGGATTTGTGTCTCAGCTTGCTTAAATGGTGCCGCAATTTTGTTCTTCACAACCTTGATTCGAGTTTCGTTACCCACCACTTCATCGCCATCTTTGATTGCACCGGTACGGCGGATATCAAGGCGAACAGAAGCATAGAACTTCAGGGCATTACCACCCGTAGTGGTTTCTGGATTACCAAACATCACACCGATCTTCATACGGATCTGGTTGATGAAGATACACATACAGTTTGATGCTTTCAGGTTACCGGTGATCTTACGCATCGCCTGTGACAGCATACGCGCCTGCAGACCCATGTGGCTGTCACCCATTTCGCCTTCAATTTCAGCTTTAGGGGTTAGTGCTGCCACGGAGTCAACCACTAGAATATCAACCGCACCAGAGCGGGCTAGCGCATCCGCAATTTCGAGCGCCTGCTCACCTGTATCAGGCTGAGAAACCAATAGGTTGTCGATATCAACACCCAACTTTTGTGCATAGACAGGATCAAGAGCATGCTCGGCATCGATGAATGCACAGGTCTTGCCTTGCTTTTGGGCAGCGGCGATAACTTCAAGCGTAAGCGTCGTTTTACCTGATGATTCTGGACCATAGATCTCAACGATACGCCCCATTGGCAAACCACCTGCGCCAAGTGCGATATCAAGCGACAGGGAGCCAGTCGAAACAGTTTCAATGTCCATCGTGCGGTTATCGCCCAACTTCATGATGGAACCTTTACCGAACTGCTTTTCAATCTGGCCTAACGCTGCGGCAAGAGCCTTCTGTTTGTTGTCGTCCATTCGACTCTCCAACGGATGCTTAAAATAAGTACTGATAATGATGATTAGTATACTGTCTATTCATACAGTGTCTAGCACTGTATGAAATTTTTTTTGCCTGCCGCTACTCACAGCCCAGCATTCTTATCCGCTCAGCCCAGTTGCTGCAGGCGCTGCAACATACCAGACAATGATTTTTCGACGGCTTGCTGTCTGACGGCATTGCGATCGCCGTCAAAAAAACAGGTTTCGCACTGTATCCAGCCAGTGTTGTCCGCCCAGGCGAAACAGACTGTCCCGACCGGCTTTTCCGCTGTTCCACCTCCCGGGCCAGCAATACCGCTGATCGCCACACTGATGGTTGCAGCAGAGTGGCTTAATGCGCCTGATGCCATTTCCCGAACGACGTGCTCACTCACTGCGCCGTAGCTGTCTAGCGTTACTGCCTCCACCCCGAGCATCTGCTGTTTAGCGTCATTGCTATAGGTGACAAACGCCCGGTCAAACCAGCCGGAACTACCGGCTATATCCGTGATTGCAGCTGAAACGCCACCGCCGGTACAAGACTCAGCCGTCGTTGCCATCCATCCTTGCCTGCTCAAGGCTGCGCCAAGCTCCTGTGCCAGTTGCTGGATAACTACCATCCCTATCTCCCATTGATTCATCCAGCCCAACCATACTCTGCAAACCAAGCTTCAGCAACTGTACTTCTGGCCTTGTTCAGCAAAGAAATAGTTCGGCAAGAAAGCAATTGCCGCTTTGCTCCCCTAGGCTGATTCACGTATCCTTAGCTCCCAGAAATTTACCCGGTACGTTTTCAATTCCGGCACCAATAAGCAGGCAATATCGTGACAGTGAAAGGTTTAGAAAAGCACACCCCCATGATGCAGCAGTTCTTGAGGATCAAGGCAGAAAACCCTGATGTTCTGCTGTTCTATCGTATGGGCGACTTCTACGAACTATTTTTTGATGATGCTAAACAGGCCTCTCAGCTGCTGGATATTTCCCTGACCAAGCGCGGCTCCTCAAACGGCCAGCCAATCCCGATGGCCGGCGTTCCCTACCATGCCGTTGAAGGCTACCTGGCCAAGCTGGTCCAGCAAGGTGTTTCGGTTGCCATCTGTGAGCAGATCGGCGATCCGGCCACCAGCAAAGGGCCAGTTGAACGTCAGGTTGTCCGTATTGTGACGCCGGGTACCGTCAGCGATGAAGCACTGCTCAATGAGCGCCGTGATAACCTTATTGCTGCCATTTACCAAAACAGCAACGGATTCGGTTACGCGACACTGGATATTACCTCTGGCCGTTTCATGCTCACAGAGCCGGAAACCGAAGAAGCCATGCAGGCCGAACTGCAACGCACCAGCCCTGCCGAGCTGCTGTATCCGGAAGATTTTGCCCTGCCGGGCTTGTTGCAATCGCTCAACGGTACCCGCCGCCGCCCAGTCTGGGAATTTGATTTAGACACTGCCCGCCAGCAGCTGACGATGCAATTTGGCACCCGCGACCTGGTCGGCTTTGGGGTGGAAACAGCAGAGCGCGGCCTGTGTGCGGCAGGCTGCCTGATGCAATATGTCAAGGATACTCAGCGCACGGCGCTACCGCATATCCGCGCGATCACCCAGGACAACAAAGATCACGCCGTGATCCTGGATGCCGCCACCCGCCGTAACCTTGAGCTGACCCAAAACCTTGCCGGTGGATTTGATAACACCCTGGCATCAGTACTGGATCAAACAGCAACCCCGATGGGCAGCCGCCTGCTAAAACGTTGGCTACACCAGCCGATCCGCGATCCGCAACAGCTTAACCACCGTCTTGATGCGATTTCTGCCTTTAAAGATACCGGCTTCTTTACCGACGTGGCAGGTGTACTACGCCATATGGGCGATATGGAGCGTATTCTGGCACGACTAGCGCTACGCTCTGCACGCCCTCGAGATCTCGCCCGCATGCGCACAGCCATGCAGCACCTGCCGGAGCTGGCTGAGCTACTGGCCGAGATCAAACAGCCACGTATCGGCGTACTGGCACAATTAGCCGCCCCAATGGATGAGCTTTGCGAACTGCTAGAACGTGCCATTATTGAAAACCCACCCGTGGTGATCCGTGATGGCGGAGTACTGGCACCAGGCTATAATGCCGAACTGGATGAATGGCGTGACCTGGCAGATGGGGCATCGAAATACTTAGATGAGCTCGAAGCCCGTGAGCGTGAGCACCATGATATCGATAGCCTAAAAGTGGGCTTCAATCAGGTACACGGTTTCTTCATCCAGGTCAGCCGTGGTCAGAGCCACCTGGTTCCCAGCCATTATGTCCGCCGCCAGACCCTGAAAAATGCCGAGCGCTACATCATTCCTGAGCTCAAAGAGCATGAGGACAAGGTACTGAACTCCAAATCCAAGGCCTTGGGGCTGGAGAAAAAGCTGTGGGAAGAGCTGTTTGATCTGCTGCTTCCTCACTTGGAGAAGCTGCAAAATGCTGCCAATGCCCTGTCTGAGCTAGACGTACTGGCCAACCTGGCCGAACGCGCCGACACGCTGAACTACTGTCGCCCAGAGATCACCAGCGAAACGGGGATTGAAATCAATGCCGGCCGCCACCCTGTTGTCGAGCAGGTACTGAGCGAACCCTTTATCGCCAATCCCATTTCCCTGCACAGTGAGCGCCGAATGCTGATCATTACCGGCCCTAACATGGGGGGTAAATCGACCTATATGCGCCAGACTGCGCTTATTGCCCTGATGGCCCATGTTGGTTCGTTTGTACCGGCAGAGTCGGTAAAAATTGGTCCGCTAGATCGTATTTTCACCCGTATTGGTGCCTCGGATGATCTGGCCTCCGGCCGCTCGACCTTCATGGTGGAAATGACCGAAACAGCCAATATCCTGCACAACGCAACCCAAAACAGCCTGGTACTGATGGATGAAATTGGCCGTGGTACCAGTACTTATGACGGCCTGTCCCTTGCTTGGGCCAGTGCCGAGTGGCTGGCAGAAAAGATTGCAGCCATGACCCTATTTGCCACCCATTATTTTGAGCTGACAGAGCTGCCGTCGATGATGCAAGGGCTGGCCAATGTTCATTTAGATGCGGTCGAGCATGGTGATGAAATCGCCTTTATGCATGCGGTGCAGGAAGGCGCAGCCAGTAAATCCTATGGTCTGGCTGTTGCAAGCCTGGCGGGGGTACCTAAATCGGTCATCAAACGCGCCAAGATCAAGCTTCAGCAGCTAGAAGCCAGTGGCCACCAACAGGCTGTTAAGTCGCCATCTGCCGCACCTAAGGAAGAGCACCAGCTCACCCTGCTGCCCGAACCGAGTGAAATCGAAGAAGCGCTGGCAGGCCTGAACCCAGACAATCTAACGCCGCGCCAGGCATTGGATGAACTGTATCGTTTGAAAGCATTGCTATAGCGAGAAGCGAGAAGCGAGAAGCGAGAAGCGAGAAGCGAGAAGCGAGAAGCGAGAAGCGAGAAGCGAGAAGCGAGAAGCGAGAAGCGAGAAGCGAGAAGCGAGAAGCGAGAAGCGAGAAGCGAGAAGCGAGAAGCGAGAAGCGAGAAGCGAGAAGCGAGAAGCGAGAAGCGAGAAGCGAGAAGCGAGAAGCGAGAAGCGAGAAGCGAGAAGCGAGAAGCGAGAAGCGAGAAGCGAGAAGCGAGAAGCGAGATTAGTATAAGAGTGGGATTAAAAAAGGACGCTATTGCGTCCTTTTTTGTTTCTTGCCTCTGTGAAAGAGGTATTGATATCAGCTTATTGCCGATTTGTTTACAAGTCTTGGTTAAACAACGATTCGATGTTCAAGCCTTGGTGTGTCAGCATGTCGCGTAGGCGGCGTAGGCCTTCTACCTGGATCTGGCGGACACGTTCACGGGTCAGGCCAATCTCACGGCCAACATCTTCAAGGGTTGAGGCTTCGTAGCCCAACAAACCAAATCGACGAGCCAGCACTTCACGCTGTTTCGGGTTCAGCTCCTGCAACCAAGTCACTATCGATGTTTTGATATCATCATCCTGGGTCGACGTCTCCGGACCGCCTCCCTTCTCGTCAGGAATAATATCTAACAGGGCTTTTTCTGAATCACCGCCAATCGGGTTATCCACCGAACCGACACGTTCATTCAGGCGCAGCATACGGTTTACATCGTCGACAGATTTATCTAGCTTCAGGGCAATATCTTCCGCTGTCGGTTCGTGATCTAGCTTCTGGGCTAACTCACGGGCAGTACGAAGATAAACATTCAGCTCTTTTACGACATGGATGGGTAACCGGATGGTGCGGGTTTGGTTCATGATGGCCCGTTCAATCGTCTGACGGATCCACCAGGTTGCATAGGTAGAGAAACGGAAGCCGCGCTCAGGATCGAATTTTTCGACCGCACGGATCAAGCCCAGGTTGCCTTCTTCAACCAGATCCAGCAAAGCTAAGCCACGGTTGCTGTAACGACGAGAGATCTTCACAACCAATCTCAAGTTACTTTCGATCATTCGCTTGCGGGCAACTTCGTCACCTCGCAGCGCCCGGCGGGCATACAGAACTTCCTCTTCCGCCGTAAGGAGCGGAGAAAAGCCGATCTCGCCAAGGTAAAGCTGTGTCGCATCTAGGGCTTTTTGTGTTGACCCATAGTGCGAAATATCGACTTCATCACTCGTGGTTTCAGTTGCTGCGGCTTTAGTCTCGATTTCTTCCGAAGCTAATTCCACATCATCTTCAAAATCAAAGTTCTCGATATTTGTAGCAGTATTGCTTCTACTCATAGCGCCTCCCAGATGGCGAGTTAGCAAGACATTACAACTTCACTATGCCATGTTGTCTATTTCGGCAAGTACCTCAACGGATTAACTGACTTGCCTTTGTAACGGATCTCAAAATGCAGGCGAACACTGTTGCTGCCGGAGCTTCCCATTGAAGCAATCTTCTGCCCCGCTTTTACCGCCTGTTGTTCTTTGACCAATACCTTATCATTGTGCGCATAAGCGCTAAGATAGTCATCGCTATGCTTAATGATCACAAGGTTTCCATAGCCACGCAGGGCGTTGCCTGCATACACTACAATTCCTCCAGCTGAAGCCTGAACAGCCTGCCCCCTTTTCCCAGCAATATCTATACCTTTGTTACCATTATCGGCACTGGAGAAGTTGGCAATAACCCGACCTTTCGTCGGCCATGACCAACTGGCCACTTTGTTACTGTTGCTTGTTTTATTTGTAACAGCTTTGTTACTTTTGGAATTTTGAGAGTACTCTTTTGTGCGACCTTGATCAACATTTTTATTGGCTGTTTTTTGTTCAGTCGGCTTTGGCTTTGGCTTGGGTTTTACAACCGGCTTTGGCTTGGGTTTTGGCTCAGGAGCCTTGCTTGCTGTTTTTACTGGGGTTTTAACAACAGGGACTGTCCCGGCCTTACCGTATGAAGGGGCGACATATTTCGGTTTCCAAAGCTGTAACTTCTGCCCTGGATAAATTGTATAGGGGGGAGAAAGCTTGTTACTGGCAATGATATCTTTCACTTCCCGCCCTGTAATGTAGGAAATGAAATACAGGGTATCCCCTTTTTCCACCTGATAATAACTGCCGTGGAAGCTACCGCGCTCCACACTGTTATAATCTTTACCAAGGCTAGCAACAGGAGCCGGTGTGTGGCTGCTGCAGGCAGACAGCAGCAGGCAGGCAACTGCCGCTGCCGTGGTTCGCCGGATCAATTTCTTCGCCACCACACCCATCAGAATCTACGCCAGCTCACCTGCGACCAAGGGAACAAAGCGGACCGCTTCGATGTCCTTAGACAGGTACTGCTCACCATCTCGCACAATCTGCTTCAGCACTTGGTACTCTTCACCCACCGGGATGATCAAGCGACCACCGTCAGCCAGCTGGGCCAACAGCTCTAGCGGAATGATATCCGCCGCGGCAGTCACAATAATGGCATCAAATGGGCCCTTGCTAGCCCATCCCTTCCATCCATCGCCATGCTTAGTGGAAATGTTATGCAGATCAAGCTGTTTGAAACGTCGCTTTGCCTGCCACTGCAGTGCTTTAATACGCTCGACAGAAAAGACATGCTCGACCATATGCGCCAAGATGGCAGTCTGGTAACCGGAGCCCGTACCAATTTCCAGCACCCGAGAGTGAGGTTTCAGCTCTAGTAGCTCGGTCATTTCGGCCACAATGTAAGGCTGTGAGATCGTCTGACCACAGCCAATTGGCAACGCATTATTGTCATAGGCTTGGTGGGATAAAGCCTCATCAATGAACAGCTCTCTGGGTACTGCCGACATCGCCTGCAATACTTTATCGTTACGGATACCCAGCTGGTGCAAAAATGTCAGCAGGCTATGCCGTTCTTCCACATAGCGCATCCTTAATTTGTCTCCACTTGTTTTAGCCATTGTTCAATGCCATTAATCGCATCATGCGCCGTTAAATCAACCTGCAAAGGTGTGATTGATACATGATTGTGCTCTATCGCATAAAAGTCAGTACCCGGCCCTGCATCCTGGCAAGCGCCGGGAGGGCCCAGCCAGTATATCGCCTTACCACGCGGATCGACGGCTTTTTCCATTTCTTCGGCTCGGTGACGGGCACCTAGGCGAGTCACCTGCCAGTCACCTAACTTAGAAAGCGGCACATCCGGTACATTGATATTCAATATCTTATTGTTAGGCAGCGGCTGCTTTGCGAGTTTTTCGACAATATCTTTGACCACCAGGGCCGCAGTCGCGAAATGCTTCGAGCCGACCAATGACACGGCAATCGCCGGCACGCCGAGGAAATGCCCTTCTGTTGCCGCCGCAACCGTTCCGGAATACAGCACGTCATCACCCAGGTTTGCACCATGGTTAATACCCGCGACAACAATATCTGGACGATAATCCAGCCATTCATTGAGCGCAAAGTGAACACAGTCTGTCGGCGTTCCTTCTACCGAGACCCGGCCTTCGCCTTCCTCGCGAATTCGTAATGGGTTATCTAAAGTGAGGGAATTCGATGCTCCGGAACGGTTACGATCCGGAGCCACTACCGTCACTTCGCCAAGCTCTTCCAATGCCACAGCCAGCGTATTGATCCCCTCGGCAAAAATGCCGTCATCATTACTGATCAGAATTCGCATGGTCGCCATCCTCTAGCTCACGCTCAATCATTAGTTCACGCACAACCGCTGTAGCAAAACAGCCCGCTGGCAGCGCAAATGACACAACCAGATCACTCTCTTCCTGCTGCCACACCATCTGCTGGGGCTTCAACAATAACGAGCGGCGCTCATGGCGCATCCGGTTGTCGCGGATCAGTTTTAGCAGCAAAGGCTCCTGCTCAACAATAGCCATCTCAAAGACTTCAGCATCGGCGGTTGTCGGCAGCGCGTTATCACCCATCATCGGCGCGGTGATAGCAATCTGGCCATTGTCGACTTGCTCTTGTAGCTCAGCCGTCACAGCTTCTGCAATGAAGCTCTGCTCTTCGCCGTTATGCTGCAAGCTATCACCCGCGAGCAGTGTCTGTACTTTACCTTGCTCAATACGGTTTGAGAGCACCAGGTTAAACAACCAAGAACGTGCCGCAGATAAATAGAAGCTGCGCTTGCTCTTGTCACGCACGCGGAATTCATCGTTGCCCCAGCTGCGTGCTTTCACCACATTGTTCCCATTATGGCCAAAACGCTGTTCGCCGAAATAATTTGGGACACCCTGCTGCTTAACTTGCTCTAAACGGGTAAGCACATCTTGTGGCTGGTCTAATTCCGTCAGGCGCAGCTGGAACCAGTTACCGGCAAGATCGCCCGGTCTTAGCTTTTTATCATGACGGGCGGTTTCCAGTACTTCTACCCCAGGGTGATCAGCGACGAATTGTGCTAAATCAGGATCAGGCTTGCCTGGCAGATGAACACTTAACCATTGTTCGGTAACAGCATGGCGGTCTTTCAGGCCCGCCCAGCTAACGTCGCGAGATTTAACCCCGCACGCTTTTGCCAGTTCATTCACAACATATTTGGTGTTTTCACCCGTCTTGCGGATTTTCACCATGAAATGTTCACCGGTACCGGCGAAATCAAAGCCTAAATTTTCTTTTACGACAAAATGTTCAGGCAGGACTTTGATTCGTCCCTGGCAAGCAGGTTTACCGTATAACCAGTTAAAATTGTCCATTACGTTAGACATATATACACCGTTTGTTGGCAGCAACAACTCGCTGCGAAACCTGCCGCAATTCAAGATGAGAAAGTGGCGGCAGGAAAAAATTTATTGTTTGCTGATCAGGACCACAGCCTCACAAGCAATACCTTCCTTACGTCCGGTAAAACCCAATCGTTCTGAAGTTGTCGCCTTTACATTAATATTATCAACATCTGTTTCCAGATCATCGGCAATCGCCTGGCACATCGCATCAATGTGTGGTGCCATTTTTGGTGCCTGAGCAATAATAGTGACATCCAGGTTACCCAAGCGATAACCCTTGTCCTTCACTTTACTATAGACATCCCGCAGCAGAAAACGGCTATCAGCCCCTTTCCATTCTGCGTCGGTATCCGGGAAATGGCGGCCGATATCACCGGCACCGATAGCCCCAAGCAGCGCATCGCATACAGCATGCAAAGCCACATCCCCATCAGAGTGTGCAATCAGCCCCTGTTCATAGGGAATAACCACGCCACCAATGATCACCGGCCCTTCACCACCAAATTTGTGTACATCAAAACCGTGCCCAATTCGCATCATGGCTAATCCTTTATTAGTTGTTGTAGATAAAATTCGGCCAGAGCCAAGTCTTCAGGCTGGGTGACTTTCAGGTTATCAGCCCGTCCTTGCACAAGTTGAGGTACAAAACCACAAAACTCAAGGGCAGACGCCTCATCGGTGATCACTGCACCTTGTTCAAGGGCATGCTGAAGCGAATCGCGTAGTTGCTTCACTCTGAACATCTGTGGCGTCAAAGCATGCCAAAGGTCACTGCGATCCACCGTTTCAGCAATACCCTGCCGACCATTGCCGCGTTTCATGGTATCTCGTACCGGCGCAGCTAAAATCGCTCCACATTTACTCTGGGTCGCTGTTGTGATCAGCCGCTCCAGGTCAAGTAGCTGCAAACAAGGGCGCGCAGCATCATGCACAAGCACCCAGCTATTGTCATCGTCAATGGCAGCCAGGCCGGCAAAAACAGAATCAGCTCGCTCAGCCCCGCCGTCGACAACGGTAATTCGCGGATCAGCGGCCAATGGCAAAGCCGAGAAATAAGGGTCGGTATTGCTGATCGCAATAATCACCCGCTGTACCGCCGGGTGGCAAAACAGCCGATCGATGGTGTGTTCTAAAATTGTCTTTCCTGCAATCTGCAGATATTGCTTCGGACGGTCTGCCGCCATTCGGCTACCGACTCCAGCAGCAGGTACAACTGCGGTGATCTTATCGGTCATGAGTAAGGTGTTTTTCGTTCAGAGTTAAAGTGATACCAATTGCAAGTGCCTATGCCTATGCCTATGCACAAGAGCACAGGCAATGTTGGCCTTAGTCACCGACAATACGAAAGAAGGTTTCTCCCGGTTTTATCATCCCGAGCTCGTTGCGCGCACGCTCTTCAACCGCTTCCTGACCTTGGTGCAGATCATGGATTTCGGCATACATTTGCTGGTTCCGCTGTACAAGCTCTGCATTGGCCTGTTGCTGAATGGCCACATTACCTTTTGCCGCCAAATAATCCATCATGCCGTTTTTACCAAGCCAGAAATCATACTGAAGCCAACACAGTACCGCCAGCAGCGAGACAGTTAACAAGCGCATGCAACTCCCCGTATTTCATATAATTAGTTCAATTTCCGGACAATTTGCCTAACTAAAAGCACTCAATTATGCCAAACAAAATAACGCTTTTAGTTAATGAAATTGCAGTTATACCAAACAGAATAATTATCTGATCCAATCAGAGCGATGCCAGCCGATTGAGAGCAATCCAAATTGATGAAGATATAGTGGTTCTACATCAAAGTAATTTGGGGCTGATATCGAGCGGCTGTCACGCTCCCGAAGGGCGAGTTGCAAAGGCTCAATACTGTGTTGCTCGATTTTGGTGGATATGAATACACCTACAATCAAGCGCCTTGTATCTGAACCTTTTCAAGCTCGCTGATAGGCCAGATAATTGTTCAGTTTGGTATACGCTAATAATCCCATAAAGCGCAAGGTGTGACTAGCGCCTAATACCAAACTCATTATTTATTCGGACATAAAAAAACCGCCTCACGAAGAGGCGGTTCAATAATTCAGGGTGATAAGTTCACCCTAAAGGTAAGCTAATAATTAAGCTTGGCCTTTAACTTCTTTAAGACCGTTGTAAGGTGCTTTCTCACCTAGTGCTTCTTCGATACGAATTAGCTGGTTGTACTTAGCAACACGGTCAGAACGGCTCATAGAACCAGTCTTGATTTGGCCTGCAGCTGTACCTACCGCTAGATCAGCGATAGTTGCATCTTCAGTTTCACCTGAACGGTGAGAGATAACAGCCGTGTAACCAGCGTCTTTAGCCATTTTGATTGCAGCTAGAGTTTCAGTTAGAGAACCGATCTGGTTGAACTTGATAAGGATAGAGTTAGCTACGCCTTTCTCGATACCTTCAGCAAGGATCTTAGTGTTTGTAACGAACAGATCGTCACCAACTAGCTGAAGCTTGTCGCCCATTAGCTCAGTCTGGTGCTTGAAGCCAGCCCAATCTGATTCGTCAAGACCATCTTCGATAGAAACGATAGGGTACTGGTTAGCAAGGTCTTGTAGGTAGAAGTTAAACTCTTCAGAAGTGAAGATTTTGCCTTCGCCTTTCATGTTGTAGTTGCCAGCTTCTTTGTCGTAGAACTCAGATGCAGCACAGTCCATTGCTAGAGTAACGTCTTTACCTAGTACGTAACCTGCAGCTTCAACCGCTTCTTTGATTGCAGCTAGTGCAGCAGCGTTTGATTCTAGGTTAGGAGCGAAACCACCTTCATCACCAACGGCAGTGCTTAGGCCTTTCGCCTTAAGAACTTTAGCTAGGTTGTGGAATACTTCAGCGCCGATACGTAGGCCTTCTTTAAGAGTTTTCGCGCCAACTGGCTGGATCATGAACTCTTGGATGTCAACGTTGTTATCAGCGTGCTCACCACCGTTGATGATGTTCATCATTGGTAGAGGCATAGAGAATACGCCAGCTGTGCCGTTTAGCTCAGCAATGTGCTCGTAAAGAGGCATGCCTTTAGCTGCAGCTGCTGCTTTAGCATTCGCTAGAGAAACAGCTAGGATAGCATTCGCGCCGAAGTTAGATTTGTTTTCAGTACCGTCTAGATCAAGCATTACCTGATCAACAGCAGCTTGGTCTTTAGCGTCTTTACCAACAAGCGCTTCAGCGATAGCACCGTTCACAGCTTCAACAGCTTTAAGAACGCCTTTACCTAGGAAACGAGACTTGTCGCCGTCACGTAGCTCAAGAGCTTCACGAGAACCAGTTGATGCGCCAGATGGAGCAGCAGCCATACCTACGAAACCGCCTTCTAGGTGAACTTCAGCTTCAACAGTTGGGTTACCACGTGAATCGATGATTTCACGACCTAGAACTTTAACGATCTTAGACATTGTGTTTCCTCTTGCTTTATCTTCAATTTAAAAGCTAAAAAAATAGCTGTAGCCATAACCGCTACAGCTATCCGTAATCCTTACTTATTCAGTTCACCGCGCTGGTTTTCGCCAGCCGCTTTTACAAAGCCTTCAAACAATGGGTGACCATCGCGAGGCGTTGAGGTGAACTCAGGGTGGAACTGAGCAGCCACGAACCATGGGTGGTTCGGGATCTCAATAATCTCCACCAGCTTCTTGTCTGCAGATAGACCAGAAATCTTCAGACCCGCTTTCTCTAGTTTCGGCAGCAGGTTGTTGTTAACTTCGTAGCGGTGACGGTGACGCTCATGAATAGTTGCGTTACCGTAAAGCGCACGCGCTTTAGAACCGTCTTGTAAGTGACATAGTTGAGAACCAAGACGCATAGTACCGCCAAGATCTGAGTTTTCAGTACGCTCTTCAACTTTACCTTCGCCGTCAACCCACTCAGTAATTAGACCAACCACTGGGTTTTTCGTTTCAGCGTTAAATTCCGTTGAATGCGCATCTTTCAGACCTGCAACATTACGTGCAAATTCGATCAATGCCACCTGCATACCCAGGCAGATACCTAGATATGGAATTTTGTTTTCACGTGCATATTGTGCTGTCAGGATCTTACCTTCAACACCACGTCCACCAAAGCCACCAGGAACTAAGATTGCGTCTAGGCCTTGTAGTGCTTCTGCACCTTTAGACTCAACGTCTTGAGAATCAACATACTTGATTTTCACTGACAGACGGTTTTTCAGGCCAGCGTGCTTCAAGGCTTCGTTCACTGACTTGTAAGCATCCGGTAGTTCGATGTATTTACCGACCATACCGATGGTTACTTCGGCTGTTGGGTTGGCTTCTTCGTAGATTACCTGTTCCCACTCAGTCAGGTTCGCTTCTGGTGCTGTAATACCAAAACGCTGACAAACAAGATCATCAAGACCCTGGGCTTTAATAAGCTGTGGAATTTTGTAGATGGAATCTACATCTTTCATTGAGATTACTGCTTTTTCCTGTACGTTACAGAATAGCGCGATCTTCGCACGCTCATTAGCAGGAATGTTACGGTCAGAACGACATACTAGGATGTCTGGCTGAATACCGATAGAAAGTAGTTCTTTTACAGAATGCTGAGTTGGCTTAGTTTTCACTTCACCAGCCGCCGCCAGGTAAGGAACCAGAGTCAGGTGCATAAACATTGCACGCTCGCGACCGAGTTCTACTGCTAGCTGACGGATTGCTTCCATGAACGGTAGTGATTCGATATCACCGACTGTGCCGCCCACTTCCACGATAGCCACATCATGGCCTTCTGCACCAGCAATCACACGCTCTTTAATAGCGTTCGTGATGTGTGGGATAACCTGAATCGTTGCACCTAGGTAGTCACCACGACGTTCTTTACGCAATACGTCCGCATAGACACGGCCAGCAGTAAAGTTATTGCGTTTAGTCATCTTGGTACGGATGAAACGCTCGTAGTGGCCTAAGTCAAGATCGGTCTCTGCACCGTCTTCCGTAACGAATACCTCGCCGTGCTGAATCGGGCTCATTGTGCCTGGATCAACGTTGATGTAAGGGTCTAGTTTCATCATGGTCACTTTTAGACCACGTGCTTCTAGAATAGCCGCCAGAGATGCTGCAGCAATACCTTTACCTAGTGAGGATACGACCCCGCCCGTAACAAAAATGTAATTCGTTGTCATGTTTAACCTGGAAGATTGGTGTAGAGGATTAAAGTGTTTCTGGACGGGAAATTAGTATACCAGACACACTTTATCGCCACAACGTGAAAACTATCACAGCATTGATCGATTTTTTTTGTTTCAAATCAAATATACCCAACAGCATGACTATTATGCCGCTTTGGATGCCGATATCCTGCCCTGACTGGTGGGTTTGGCACCGACTATCGCTCTCGTTGTTTTACCTTGTCCCACTCGCTATCGAGCATTTCCAGCGAACAATCGTCAAAGCGCTTCCCTTGTTCTAGCACACTTTTTTCAACTTCGCGAAATCGGCGCTCGAATTTTTTATTGGCCCGCTGCAAGGCCGATTCTGGCTTCACATTCAGATGGCGGCTCAAATTGACGACAGCAAATAACAAGTCACCCACTTCTTCTTCGATCTTACTTTGATCAGGTGACACTTGGATGACTTCTTCCATCACCTCGTCAATTTCTTCTTTCACTTTTTCAACCACCGGGCCGACCGTATTCCAGTCGAAACCGTGCTTGGCGCAACGCTTCTGAATTTTATCGGCACGGGTGAGTGCTGGCTGGGCTTTGGGGATATTCGCCAAGATACTGGTATCTTCCCCTTTCGCTTCACGTTCTTTGGCTTTCTCTGCCTCCCAGTTGGCATTGATTGCCGCATCATCAGCAAACTCAGTCTCACCGAAGACATGGGGATGACGGCGGATCAGCTTTTCATTTATTCCGGCAACCACATCATCAAACTCAAACAATCCCTGCTCTTTACCCAGCTGGCTGTAGAAGATCACCTGAAACAACAAATCCCCGAGCTCTTCACGCACGTCATTCCAGTCCTGCAGCTCAATCGCATCAGCTACCTCATACGCCTCTTCAATGGTATGCGGCACGATAGAGGCAAAGCTCTGCTTGAGATCCCACGGGCAACCTTTGTCCGGATCCCGCAATGTCGCCATGATCTCAACTAGCTGCTCGATCGATGTTTGCTGTTTATCACTCATAGTTGTCATTCTTGTGTTCTTTCATTCTGTTAAAAAAACGGGCGGCATTATGCCACCCGCTTCTCGCTTCTCGCTTCTCGCTTCTCGCTTCTCGCTTCTCGCTTCTCGCTTCTCGCTTCTCGCTTCTCAAAGCCTAGTACAGGCGCTTAGCCTCTGCGACATCCTTCACCTGCTCTACCCGCTTAAGCACCCGGCTCAATACTTCAAGATCCGTCAACTCCAAATCAAAGTCCATGATCGACATCTGTTTCTTGAAGTCGATGCGGCTCTTCATGCCCGCAACTTTGACTTTTTCGTTTGCCAGCGTATTGGTCAAATCTTTGATCAAGCCATTTCGTTCTGACGCCGTTACACGCATTGTTATGTTGTAATTACCGACAAACCCACCGCCCCAAACGGTGTGGATCATTCGCTCTGGGGCATGATGACGCAGCTCTTCAAGCTGCTCACAATCACTACGGTGCACCGAAATACCCCGGCCTTGTGTAACAAAGCCAATAATTTCATCACCTGGAATGGGCTGGCAACAGCGTGCAAGGTGAGTCATCAGGTTATCGACACCTTCAACAACTACCGCATCACGTTGCGGCTTTTTACTCTCGGCTTTATTGCTCGCCTCTGCCAGCTTTTCCAGCAGCTGCTGATCTTCTTCTTCCGCCGTAGGCTTATTAACTAACGCATTAATATGGTTAATGACCTGATTAATTCGTAAATCGCCACTACCCACCCCGGCATACAGCTCATCAGCCGAGTTGACGTTAAAACGCTTCAGGGCATAGGCTTCGGCATCTTTCAGTGTCGCACCTATCTTGGTTAGCTCTATTTCGAGGATCTCACGGCCGCCAGCGATATTCTTGTCGCGGTCCTGCTTGCGGAACCAGGCATGTACTTTGGCCCGCGCGCGGCTAGAGGTCACAAAACCCAGGTTTGGATTAAGCCAGTCACGCGACGGGTTTGGCTCCTTCTGGGTAATGATTTCAACCTGCTCACCCATTTGCAGATGGTAGGTAAAAGGAACAATACGTCCTTCAACCTTGGCCCCGATACAACGGTGGCCGACCTCTGAATGGATATGGTAAGCAAAGTCCAGCGGCGTCGCATTCAATGGCAAATCAACCACGTCCCCTTTTGGCGTGAAGGCGTAAACCCTGTCATCAAACACCTGGCTACGTAGCTCGTCGAGCATTTCGCCTGAGTCTGACATCTCTTCCTGCCACGCCAGTAGCTTGCGCAGCCAATTTATTTTCTCGTCATACGACGATTTCGCGCCTCCTGACGAGCCTTCCTTGTACTTCCAGTGTGCCGCAACACCCAGCTCCGACTCTTCATGCATCTGCTTGGTACGGATCTGAATTTCAATCGTCCGGCCTTCCGGGCCCAGCACTACGGTATGGATAGACTGGTAACCGTTAGGTTTAGGATTCGCTACATAGTCATCAAATTCTTTGGGCAGATGGCGGTACTTGGTATGCACCACCCCCAGAGCGGCATAACAATCTTGCAATTGATCAGCAATGATACGTACCGCACGCACATCAAACAGTTCATCGAAGGCCAAGCTCTTTTTCTGCATCTTGCGCCAGATACTATAGATATGCTTAGGGCGGCCATGAACTTCAGCTTTGATGTGTGACGCTTTCATGGACTCATCTAAGTCTGTCACAAAATGATCGATATATTGCTCACGGTCAATTCGGCGCTCAGACAACTGTTTGGCAATTTGCTTATAGGTATTGGGGTGGTTATAGCGAAATGCGTAATCTTCAATTTCCCACTTTAGCTGGCCGATCCCAAGGCGGTTGGCTAGCGGGGCATAAATATTGGCACACTCTTTTGCCGCCGCGCGGCGTACCTCATCCGGCTCGTCCTTCACTTCACGCAGGTTACAGATACGTTCAGCCAATTTGATCACCACGCAGCGGAAATCATCGACCATCGACAACAGCATACGGCGGATATTATCAACCTGGGCCGACTGCGCTGCCCCCTCAGTGGTTGCATTCAGCTGACCGATGGCAGCCATCTGGCCAACGCCAGTCACCATCTGAAAAATCGTATTGCTGTAATCTTCCTTCAGCAGTTCGTGATCATAGACGCCGGCCTCAACCAACGGGAATAGCAGAGCGGCAACCAGAGTATCTCGGTCCATACTCAGGGTCACCAGGATCTCCACCATTTCGCGGCCGCGCCATAGCAGTAACGGCGCTGACTCTTCCTCTGTCGTTAACTCGATACATCGCTGGTAGGTTTGCGTAATGCGTTTCGCCACTTTGGCGTCCTGTTGCAAACTCTCAACCCAAGATGAAAGCTCAAATGTATCATTTTCCTTCAAATGCGCACCGCGAACTGCGACCATTTCTCTATCCTGTTTTTTCTCAGTTAATGTTGAATAAACACTATTTTTTGCTGCCCATACTCTTTTTGGTAAACAGGGCCATAGACTCTAGGTGCCCGGTATGCGGGAACATATCCAACATCCCCAAGCGTTCCAACTGATAACCTTGCTTCAGCAATACCTGGCTATCTCTTGCCAACGTAGCAGGGTTGCATGAAACATAAACGACCCTTTCCGGGTTCAAATTAACCACATGCTGCATGACACCGGCAGCACCAGCACGCGCCGGATCGAGCAAAACCTTATTAAAGTGCTCTTGTGCCCACACCATCGTAGTCACATCCTGCTCTAGGTTTGCCTGGTAAAATGCAGCATTATTTTGCTTATTTATCATCGCGTTATCGGTAGCACGATGCACCATCTCATCGACACCTTCAACACCGACCAGCGTGTTTGCTCGTTTTGCCAGCGGCAGGCTAAAGTTACCCAACCCACAAAACAAATCCAACACCCGATCCTGCGGCTCGACTTCCAGCCAATCCAGAGCCTGCTGGACCATCTGTTTGTTTACCTCCCGATTGACCTGAATAAAGTCTTTCGGAGAAAAATACAGCTTCTGACCATCTAGCTCATAATACGGAGCCTGACCTGAAATTCTATCGATTGAATCAGATGTTGGGGCTAAATACAGAATAACATCGTATTGTTCGGCAAACTGACGCAGCAAGGTCATATCTTTGTCATTAAACGGCTGTAGGTGACGGATCAACACCACCCGGCCATTATCCGCTTCCACCAGCTCCACATGGCCCAGATGCTTCTGTCCCTTAAGCTGAATTAACAGACTACGAAGCGGAGGTAAAAGTTCATTTAATAATTGTGCCAGCACCGGGCACTGCTCAACATCAACAATCTCCTTGCTTTGCTTCTTGCGAAAGCCAAACTGCAGCTTTCCGCCTCCCGGATTAATACTGAACCGGGAGCAGCGGCGGTAATGTAGCTCACTCGCAACAATCGGCTCAGCCTGGGTAAAGTCCTGCTGTGTTTCCGTCGCTGCAAACTTGCTCATCAGTTCGCTCAACACCTGCTGCTTAGCCTCAACCTGTCCGGAATGGGATAAATGTTGTAAGTTACAGCCGCCACACTGGTCATAGATCGGACAATGCGGTTTAATACGTGCCTGGCTATCAGTAAGACGCTTAATCACTTTGGCACGCGCGTACTGCTTCTTGTCTTCGGTCAGCTGAACCAGCGCCTTTTCGCCCGGCAGCAGGCCGTCGACAAAGACAGGTTTTCTGTTGATATGACCAATACCGGCGCCAAGGTGATCCAGGCGGCTGATGACGATTTCTTTATGCTTGGTATCGGTTAATTTTCGTTTTTGAGGCTTAAAAAAGCGTGCCATAGTGTTTTGACTCACGGAACAGATAAACCAAACTGAGTGATGTTATCGGCAGTTTGGTATTAGTTGATTGTCGAATAGCCATAGTTTCATTAAGCTAACGGCCACAGATGGACGACAATTCTCCCACAGAATCGCATTCTTGTAATTAAGAGAACCATGACCAAATATGGACTTCGTGCCAGGGTCTTCACCCTGACATTAGCACCGACGCTGATTATTGGCCTGCTATTAAGCGCATTTTTTACTATGAGCCGTTATCGGGACCTCGAACATCAGCTGATTTCGACCGGTGCCAGCATCATCGAACCCCTTGCGATTTCAACCGAATATGGGATGACAGACAAAAACCGCGAAGCCGTTCGCCGTCTGATCAGCTACGCCCACCGCAAGCACTCACAGATAGTCCGAAGTATCGCCGTCTTTGATGCCAGCAACCAACTGTTTGTCACCTCGAACTTCCACCGTAATTTTGAAGCATTGATGTATCCGGATGAACAACCGATCCCGATGCTACTCGATACCCGGCTCAACGAAAACTCCCTCATTCTTCGCGCCCCGATTTTAAGTGAAGGCCAGTTCAGTTCCATATCGGTACCGGGATACCAGGCCAAGGCATTGGGCTACATTGCGCTGGAACTGGATTTGAGTGCCTTGCGTCTGCAGCAATACCAAGAAGTATTCACCGCCCTGATGGTGCTCTTGCTTGGCCTGACACTCTCTTCCCTGTTTGCCTACCGGCTGATGAAAGATGTCACCCGCCCAATTTCGCATATGGTTAGCGTGGTCGACCGGATCCGCCGGGGCCACCTCGATATCCGCATTGAGGGCCAGCTGCTTGGTGAGCTCGATACCCTGAAAAACGGTATCAATGCCATGGCCATCTCGTTGTCGGAATACCACATCGAAATGCAACAAAGTATCGACCAAGCAACCTCTGATCTGCGTGAAACCTTAGAGCAGCTGGAGATCCAGAACGTCGAGCTAGATATCGCCAAGAAGCGGGCCCAGGAAGCCGCGCGCGTGAAGTCAGAGTTCCTGGCCAATATGTCGCACGAGCTACGTACCCCATTGAACGGGGTGATTGGCTTTACCCGGCAAATGCTGAAAACCCGCCTCAGTACCAGCCAGCAGGATTACCTGCAAACAATTGAGAAGTCGGCCAACAACCTGCTGACAATCATTAATGACATTCTCGATTTCTCAAAACTGGAAGCCGGTAAGCTATTGCTGGAAAACATCCCGTTCGACTTTACCGAGTCATTGGATGAGGTCATGAAACTGCTGGCAACAAGTGCCCATGAAAAAGGCCTTGAACTAACACTGAAAATTGACAACCGGATCCCAACCGGGCTGATCGGCGATCCGCTGCGCATCCAGCAAGTGCTGACCAACCTGATTGGTAATGCGGTGAAATTTACCGAGCGCGGCAATATTGATGTCTCGGTAGAGCTGAAAACCGATAAGGACGAAAGCGTCGAGCTGCAATTTATGGTACGTGATACCGGTATCGGCATCTCTGAGCGCCAGCAAGCGCAGCTATTCCAAGCCTTCAGCCAGGCGGATGCCAGTATTTCCCGCCGTTATGGCGGTACCGGGCTGGGGTTGGTGATCACCCAGAAGCTGGTCACCCAAATGGGCGGTGAAATCAGCCTGACCAGCCGCCTTCACCAGGGCTCAACATTCTGGTTCAGCCTACGTCTGACCAAAACCGATCTGCCAGTGTCCCAGCCCATTGATACCTCATCACTGAACGGCAAGAAGCTACTGCTGATCGAGCCAAACATGCAGGCTGCCTCCGTAGTCCAGCAACGGTTAATTAGGGCTGGCGTCCATGTCACTTACCGCTCGACAATGCCGGAAGATGCCGAGCACCACCATTTTGCGCTGCTCAACCTGACGCCGGGTGAGCAGCCTCCGATTGCGAGCCTGCTGGATATGGTGTTCAAGGCAGAACAGCTCACCGACAAAGTGATGGTTTGCTTGCCAACAACCGAGCTGGCATTGTCTGAGCGCCTGGTCAACGCCGGAGTATCCGCCTGCCTGCCAAAACCGCTGGCTCACCGCAAGCTACTGGAAACCTTAATCAGCGAACCCGACATGCTCTCTGAGCCTGCGCCGCAATTATTACCAGAGCCAAGCCAAAGCATCCTGCCGCTTACCGTAATGGCGGTCGATGACAATCCTGCCAACCTGAAACTGATTTCTGCCCTGCTTAGCGAACGCGTCGAGACAGTGATCACAGCGACGGGCGGCCGCAAAGCAGTGGAATATGCCCACCAGAAAGGGTTTGATCTGATCTTCATGGATATCCAGATGCCAGAAATGGATGGCGTCACCGCCTGCCAGGCAATCCATAACACCGAGCTCAACCACAGTACACCCGTGATTGCCGTTACTGCCCATGCCATGGCCGGTGAGCGGGAGCGCCTGATCAATGCAGGCATGGATGACTACCTGACCAAACCTATTGAAGAACACATCTTGCAGCAAATTCTAGCGAAATGGACGCTTCCTCACGATGCCGACACGAATCCGCTTGCCGCTTCGGAGTCAATTATTGAGCAGGAAACCACCACACCGACAGTCAATATCAATACCAGCTGGGATTGGGATCTGGCCCTCAAGCAAGCGGCTGGCAAGGAAGAGCTGGCCAAAGACATGCTGCAAATGCTGCTCGACTATATGCCGGAAGTGGAAATGCTGGTCAACGAAGCTTTGGATGGCAAAGACATTGAGCTATGGCCACCTATCCACAAGTTGCATGGCAGCTGTGCCTACAGCGGTGTCCCTCGCCTGAAGAATCTATGCTATACGATTGAGACAGCGCTGAAGGCTGACGCAACGGCAGAAGATATCGAACCAGAGCTGTATGAGCTGATTGACGAAATGAACAATGTGGTAAAGGCGTCAAAGGCGTATCGGCATTAAGAGCGGAAGCGTGAAGCGTGAAGCGTGAAGCGTGAAGCGTGAAGCGTGAAGCGTCGCAAACGGTAAAAACAAAAAAGCGAGAGTCAACAAACTCTCGCTTTTTCGCCTCACGGAGCGCAGCGTCACACGCTTCAGAGGCTAAGCCTCTATACGTTTCCTAGAAAGCTAGGCGTATGCCTAGCTTTCTAGGATCACCGTCGCGACCGCATACTTCTTCTCGTCGGCAATCGTGAGGTGGACATGGTTGGCACCCATTGCCTGTGCGAGTTCCGACGCCTTGCCAGACAGTTTTAGAATTGGCTTGCCCAACTCATCATTGCTGACACTAAAGTCATGAAACGTCACCCCGCAGGCAATACCTGTACCCAATGCCTTGGAGGCCGCTTCCTTGACGGCAAAACGCTTAGCCAGATAGCGCCCTTTGAGCTTCAGGCTATGAAAAACAGCCAACTCAGAGGGTGACAATACCCGCTCGGCAAACGCATCGCCAGAGCGGGCATAGACCTTCTCTACCCGCTCGATATCAGCAATGTCAGTGCCAAGACCAAGGATTGCCATTAGCGGCGCGCATCCTGCATTTCGGCCTTCATATCAGCAACCGCTTTTTGCAGGCCGTCAAAGGCTGCACGGCCAATGATCGAGTGGCCAATGTTCAGCTCATATAGCTCAGGCAGCGCTGCAATTGGCTTGACGTTGTGGTAAGTCAGGCCGTGACCGGCATTGACCTTGATGCCCTGATCGTCGGCATAGCTTGCTGCGGCGGCAATTCTCTTCAGCTCGTCCTGCTGCTCTTCTTCGGTCTTTGCATCGGCATAATGGCCGGTGTGCAGTTCGATATAAGGAGCACCGCAGGCAACAGCCGCGTCAATTTGCTCGCGATCAGCATCAATAAACAGCGATACTTTAATGCCAGCATCTGTCAGTGTTGCTGTCGCTGCTTTAATTTTTTCAAGCTGGCCAGCCACATCCAGGCCACCTTCCGTTGTTAGTTCTTCACGCTTTTCCGGTACCAGGCAGACAAATTCAGGCTGGGTTTCCAGCGCAATCTTGACCATCTCATCGGTTACGGCCATTTCCAGGTTCATACGGGTCTGGATTGTTTCACGCAGAATACGAACATCACGGTCGTTGATGTGACGGCGGTCTTCACGCAGGTGAATAGTGATGCCGTCAGCACCGGCACGCTCTGCTACTTCTGCGGCATGAACCGGATCAGGGTATCGAGTACCTCGGGCGTTACGCAATGTTGCAATATGATCGATATTCACGCCGAGTAAGATGTTGTTCATTTTCCGGTACTCCTTCCTCTAGGGATAAACAATTCCCTGCTTTTTAGTGGTTTTCCGCCAAGATACGGTTTTAAGGCTATACGTGTAAAGCGTTTTGCTGCCCGAAGTTGATCCGGGGTTTCAAAATGTCTCGCTGCAATGGCTTTTAGCTGGCTACCGGTAAACGACAGTTGCCCTTTGACCATTGAGGCCGTAAAGCCCCGTTGCTCACGGTAGTTGTAAGTCATGGAATCTTCGACAGGTAGGCCGCTACCGGCGCAATGAAGAAAATCAATGCCATAGCCTAGGTGGTGCAGCAGTGCCAACTCAAAGCGTCGCAATGCTGGCTCTGGGTTCTCCGCTTGTGCCAGCTCTCGCAGCACATTCAAGTAATCCAGAAACAGCGTTGGATAAGGCGTGCTATTTTCCAGTACCCGTGCCAACACTTCGTTGACGTACAGCGCGGAATACAGAATATAGCTTCGCATCGGCAGGCCAATGCTGATCGGTTCGGCATGAGTCAACACCGGCATCGAACCTCGGCCTGACCATTTCATAAATAGCGGGGTAAAAGGCTGCAAAGCGCCTTTGAGATTGGAGCGCTTTCGCCGCGCTCCTTTCGATAAGATAGTGATACGGCCTGAGTCTTCGCTGAATACATCGAGGATCAGGCTCGTCTCACTATAGGGACGAGTATGAAGGACAAAACAGCGCTGTAGCCCCTCCATGGTGTCCCTTACAGGTCGTCAATATAACCCAGGCTTCGCAGTGCACGTTCGTCATCTGCCCAGCCCGATTTCACTTTAACCCAAAGCTCTAGGTACACCTTGCGCTCGAACAGCTCTTCCATATCAATACGGGCTTCACGGCCAATGACTTTCATTTTTTCGCCATTTTTACCGATCACCATTTTCTTCTGGCCTTTACGCTCGACCAGAATTAATCCGTTGATATCAAAGCCGTTGGTACGCGGGTTGAAATCAAAACGCTCAATTTCTACCGTCACCGAATAGGGCAGCTCTTCACCGAGGAAGCGCATCAGCTTCTCACGAATAATTTCCGACGCCATAAAGCGCTGTGAACGATCCGTCACATACTCTTCAGGGAAATAGTATTCACCTTCAGGTAAATGCTCGCGAACAATTTTTTCCACCGCATCAACGTTGGTGCCACTTTTCGCTGAAATTGGTACCACATCGACAAAGTCCATCTTCTTAGACAGTTCTTCTAGATGCGGGAACAGTTCGTGCTTGTCTTTTACGTTATCGACTTTGTTCAGAAGCAGTACTGTCGGCAACTCGCTTTTAATCAGCTTGTTCAGTACCATTTCATCATCAGCGGTCCACATCGTACCGTCGACCAGGAACAGGACCAATTCAACATCAGTCAGCGAGCTGCTGGCTGCACGGTTCATTAGGCGGTTAATCGTCCGTTTTTCTTCAATGTGAAGGCCCGGGGTATCAATGAACACTGCTTGATAACCATCACGGGTATCAACACCCATAATACGGTGACGAGTAGTCTGCGGTTTACGTGAAGTGATCGATAACTTCTGTCCAACCAAACGGTTGAGCAAAGTTGATTTACCAACGTTTGGTCGGCCGACAATGGCTATAAAGCCACAATGTTGTTTATCTGTCATGATTCCAACTGCTTAAGCGCAATTTCTGCTGCTGCCTGCTCTGCCTTGCGCCGACTGCCGCCTTTACCGATAACAGGCTTATCCAGTCCTGTCACTTCACACTGTACCGTGAACTCTTGGTTATGAGCTTCACCGTGTACCTTAGTTACAGTATATGCTGGAAGCGGTAAACGACGCCCCTGCAGACACTCTTGAAGACGTGTTTTCGGATCTTTCTGGTTGATACCCGGCTGGATCGTATTTAGACGAGACTGATACCAGTCCAGCACGATCTTACGGACCACTTCGATATCACTATCTAGGTAAATAGCACCGATGATCGCTTCTACACAGTCAGCCAGGATCGAATCACGGCGGAAGCCGCCACTCTTGAGCTCACCCGGGCCAAGCAGCAAGTGGTCGCCAAGGTCAAATTCACGCCCTAGCTCGGCCAATGTCTTACCGCGCACCAAGGTGGCACGCATACGGCTCATATCACCTTCATCCACACTAGGGAAACGGTGATATAGCTCATCGGCGATAACAAAACTCAAAATCGAATCGCCGAGAAATTCCAGGCGTTCGTTATGGGTACCATTGGCACTACGGTGTGTCAGTGCCAAGGTCATTAAATCAATATTTGTAAATTGGTAACCCAGCTTACGCTGAAGTCTATTTGCAGGAGATGTCATTTTATCCCGATCAGTTTATGCCACCGATGCGGCTGAAACGCACACCGGTAGGAATCCAAGATGGAAGTGCACTATCAGCACCTCGTTCAAACTCAAAGCTGATCCAGATCCCGACCGCCTTACCAACTAGGTTGGCTTCAGGCACAAAGCCCCAATAACGGCTATCTGCACTGTTGTCGCGGTTATCACCCATCACGAAATACTGGCCTTCAGGTACAACCCACTCGCTGATCCCCGGACGCGGATAATACTTTAGCGTGTGGTCTCGCTTCAGTGGATGCACTAAAATCTGATGCTCTTGCTCACCCAGTTTTTCGTTAAATTGAACAAAACGCGTCATACCCTGGCTGAATTCGCTGTCAGTCATATTTTCCAGCGGCACAGGCGTACACTCGGCAGCGCCTTTAGGGGCAACACAAAGCTGCTTGTGGGCGCTATAGCGAACCGTATCGCCCGGCATACCCACAACACGTTTGATGTAGTCAATTTGTGGCTGAGGCGGAAACTTAAATACCACAATATCACCACGATCTACCTCACCAGTCTCAATCAGCTTGTGACGGAAAACTGGATCACGCAGGCCGTAAGCATATTTCTCAACCAGGATGAAGTCACCAACGAGCAGTGTCGGCATCATTGAACCGGATGGGATCTGGAACGGCTCATAAATAAATGAGCGAAATACCATAATTAGCGCGATCACCGGAAACATTGAGCTGGCTGATTCCACCCAGCTCGGTTGCGGTGCTACGGCTTGTAGGGTTTTAGCATCGACTTGATCGCCAGCATTTGCGGCAGCCGCTTCAATTTTTAATTGACGTTTCGGTGCCCAGATAAATTTATCCAGCGCCCAAATGATCCCGGTGACCAGCGTCGCCAGTACCAGAATTAGCGAAAAAGTATTTGCCATTTTAATCCCTAATAAATGTAACAGTGCAGCAAGAAAATCTTGCTGCACTGCTCATTGACACTTGCTTCAGAATACCGGAAGTGCCTCCGGCCATCGCAATGATCTCTGAGGCAAGGCAATGAGTAAAGTAGTTACTTATCTTTACCTACGTGCAGAATCGCCAAGAAGGCTTCCTGAGGCAGCTCGACGTTACCGATCTGCTTCATACGCTTCTTACCTTCTTTCTGCTTCTGCAGCAATTTCTTCTTACGGCTGATATCGCCGCCATAACATTTTGCGATTACGTTTTTGCGTAACTGTTTCACTGTCGCTCGCGCAATGATCATGCCGCCAATCGCCGCTTGAATTGCGATATCAAACATCTGACGAGGAATGAATTCCTTCATCTTGTCGACTAAATCACGGCCACGACTATTTGCATTGTCTTTGTGGGTAATGATAGCCAGTGCATCCACACGCTCGCCATTGATCATCACATCAACACGTACCATGTTGGATGGTTCGTAACGCTGGAAGTTGTAATCTAGCGATGCGTAACCACGCGATGTCGATTTCAAACGATCGAAGAAGTCCAAGACCACTTCAGACATCGGAATATCGTATGTCAGGGCAACTTGGTTACCGTGATATACCATATCAACCTGCACACCACGTTTTTCGATACATAGCGTGATCACGTTACCAAGGTACTCAGACGGCACCAAGATATTACAACGTGCAATTGGCTCACCAATCTCTTCAATATCATTAACCGCAGGTAGCTTCGACGGGCTATCAACATAGATTTGCTCGCCACGTGTCGTTTCTACCTGGTAGACCACCGTTGGTGCCGTGGTGATCAGTGCAAGATTGTATTCACGTTCCAGGCGTTCCTGGATAATTTCCATGTGCAGCATGCCAAGGAAACCACAGCGGAAACCAAAACCAAGCGCAGAAGAACTTTCTGGCTCATAAAACAATGAAGCATCGTTCAGGCTTAATTTACCTAAAGCATCACGGAAGTTTTCATAGTCGTCAGAAGAAACAGGGAATAAACCTGCGTAAACCTGAGGTTTGACTTTCTGAAAGCCAGGTAATGCTTCTTCACAGCCATCTTTCGACAGTGTGATTGTATCACCCACAGGCGCACCCAAGATGTCTTTGATACCACAAACAACCCAACCTACTTCGCCCGTATTAAGCTCAGTTGTATCGATTTGCTTCGGTGTAAAGATACCAAGACGGTCAATGTTCCAAACTTGACCGGTGCTCATCATTTTAATTTTTGCATTTTTCTTCAACGAGCCATTCTTAACTCGAACCAAAGAAACAATACCTAAATAATTATCGAACCATGAATCAATGATCAATGCTTGTAGCGGCGCCTCTGGATCTCCTTCCGGAGCTGGGATCGCAGAAACAATGTTTTCTAGAACATCCTCGACACCCAAGCCAGTTTTTGCTGAACAACGGGTCGCTTCTAGCGCGTCGATACCGACAATTTCTTCAATTTCTTCTGCTACACGGTCTGGATCAGCAGCTGGCAGGTCGATTTTATTCAAAATCGGCACCACTTCCAGATCCATTTCCATGGCGGTGTAACAGTTCGCCAAAGTCTGAGCTTCTACGCCCTGACCGGCATCAACAACCAATAAGGCGCCTTCACAGGCAGCCAAAGAACGGGAAACTTCGTATGAGAAGTCAACGTGTCCTGGGGTGTCGATAAAGTTTAACTGGTAGGTTTCACCATCTTTAGCCGTATAGTCGAGTGTCACACTCTGGGCTTTGATAGTAATACCGCGTTCGCGTTCAAGATCCATGGAATCCAGAACCTGCGCAGCCATTTCACGATCGGAAAGGCCACCACAGACTTGGATCAAGCGGTCGGATAAGGTCGACTTACCATGGTCGATATGTGCAATAATCGAAAAGTTACGAATGTGCTTCATGAATTGGCGTGACTAACTCGTGATTAAAAATGAATGGGATCTACAGATCAAGTTGACAGATTCTACCGAATTTCACGGCTAGTCGCTATCTTTCGATGCGGCATTTATTGCGCTATCACCCGATATAGGGTTGCCTAGCACCCGAATCAGGTCTGGTTTGTAGGCTGAATTGCCCTCCAACCGCTTGGCAAACCTGCGTGCAAGCAACAAACCGATGGCTGCGCTGATCACGGCTGTAAGGATAACCCCTAGCTCACCGCTACCAGCCAAATCGACAAACCACCACTGTCCAAATACTGCTCCCAAGATTAAGAATAGCAAAGGTAGCACATAAACCAGCACGGCAGAGTGCAGCATACTTTGTTCTGGTAAACCAATTTCAACGACTTCACCGACGGAAACTTTGGTACCCGTGACTATTTTTACCTGGTGACTGCGGCCCGGAATCGCCTTGCTGACAATACCGGTTCCACAGCTATCACGGGAGGCACAGTGGCCACAGCTGGTTTGCTGCTGGCAGCTGACCGTAATGACACCGGGATCAACAGCAACAACCGTTGCCAATGAGCGCATCATGGTCTGCTCTCTCCCGCGGAACTTGTCTTACCTGCGACAAACGCCACAGATTCAGCCACACGGCGGGCGGTTGCCGGCGGAATATCTCCCACCACAGTCACTTCTTTGTCATTAAGCAAATAGCTATGCAGTGTGCGACGCCCCTGGCGCACCAATTGTTCCCGGACGGTAAAGCTATCAGCGGTCGATACATAAATAGAGAAGCTAAACAGACCATCGCTATACATTTTGCTTTCAACCGGACGCTCCGTCATCATCAGGCGGTGACGGTTACGGGAGACTGACTCAAAGCCCTGAGGCAGCCAGTTGACCTGCCAGCCCAGCTCAGCCTGTGGCTGAGGTGGCAGTTTAACAACAGCGGGCAACTCAACGGATTTCAGACTTTTCAGCACATCCCCGACTTTCGGGTTCACGACATAGGAAACAGCCCGGTACTGCTCGAGCGGCTCCCCGTCACGATCCAGCAAGTCTGCCCGCATCACTAGCTTGCTCCGGGTGTCAACCCACAACAAATAGGAATAGCGTGCTCCATCTTTTGGCGCAATACGTACGACATCACAGGCCACGCCGGCTTCACGGGCGCGCCCCATTGGAATGAAATCATAGTACTGTGCCAATTCATTGATATCCGATTTCATAATCGGTGGCAGGGGGGCAACCATCTTATTGCTGTTAATAGTGAACGGATCGAGCCCCGGCTCAAAGTAACTGACTTCGCTGCCACGCTGGATCACCTCACGCGGCGGTCCGCTCAAGTAAACAAGGTGTGCATACGTCTCACCATCTTCAAGAGTATGGCGATAGCGCAACGGTTCTATACTGTTTTTCTTAATGAGTATGTACGACAGCTCATAACTGAGCTCACGGCTAGCCTCGTCCATTTGATGTAACAAAGCCTCTGCCGAAGATACCGAATCTTCAGCAGAGGCTTGCAATGGCATCATCAGGCTGACCAGTGTTACAACACCGACCAGAATCTTTCTCATTTATCCGCCAAGATCAGTTTGTTTCTAGCAACGTTTTATCAATACTGCCATCTTCGGCATTTAAACGCAGCTGTAATTCATAGTCTTGAAGCATCGCGTTAATACGGCGGCGCTGCTCCATTACTTGCGCTTCACTCGGTGCAGCGTGACTGTTATTGCGCACAGAATCCCGGGTCAGACTAACAGGTTCGGCCGTACCGGCAAAAGGAATTGTCTGTAGTACCGGCATCTGTGATTCTGCAGACGTAGCAACGAGACCTTCGTCGCCACCATTGTACTGCTGAACACCCACAATCACGGCTAATGACACAGAAGCAGCAACAGCCACCTGGCCAAACTGGGTCAGCCATGCTGGCATCATGCGTTTAGCCTGCTGCGGCGTTGGTTGCGCCTCCACGGTTTCACGGGCCGTTGTCAACTGCACCACAGGGGCAGGCTTGGCAACGGTCTCAATTAACCCGGAATGAGCAGGCTCATCTTCTAAAGCCAGCGCAACACTTGCAGCAATATCCCAATCCTTGTTCTGTGGAGCTTCCCCTCGCATCACATCACCGATCAGGTTGAAGTTCTGCCAGGTTTGCTGGCTGTCATCATCAACTGCCAATGCATTGATAATGCTCTGATCCAGCTCTTCACCATCTAATAATGCCGAAATTTTTTGTTTATCAGCCATCTTTTTCACCGTTAGGCTTAACATTTATCGCTGCATTAGAGGACGAATACGTTTTTCAACCGCCTCTCGTGCACGGAAAATACGCGATCTTACCGTACCAACCGGACATCCCATGACTTCCGCAATCTCTTCGTAGCTCAAACCTTCCAGTTCGCGCAAGGTAATTGCGGTTTTGAGATCATCTGGCAACGCTTCAATGGTACTGAAGACTACCCGCTTTAATTCATCAGACAACATTTGGTTCTCAGGGTTCGATATTTCTTTCAAGGCATTTCCACTTTCGTAGTATTCAGCCTCTTCAGCATCGACATCAGACGCCGGTGGGCGACGCCCCTGAGCTACCAGATAGTTCTTTGCCGTATTCACGGCAATTCGGTACAGCCATGTATAAAACGCACTTTCACCGCGAAATGTCGGCAAAGCACGATAAGCTTTTATAAACGCTTCCTGCGCAACGTCCGGTACGTCACCGGAGTTGCTGACATAACGGGCAACCAGGCTACATACCTTATTTTGATATTTAACCACTAGCAGGTTAAATGCCTGCTTATCACCACGCTGTACCCGCTCTATTAATACCTGATCAGTTTGCTGCTCGCTCATTCGAGCGTGTACTCCTATATCCGTCTTGCACTCGTGATTTCGTACTAACCTGTCAACAGCCAACATTAGCGCCTCTCTCCTAATGGTTTAGGCAGCAGTACACCGTGCTACAACAGCTTAAAGCCCAGTCAAAACAGGGTTGTATGAAAAATATGAGCATGAGCACTATGTAAGACTCGGGAATAAAGGCGAAGTTCCCCGTTCAAAAGAAATTATTTCTCACTAATAGTGCGCGATTTATTTCCCGCAATGAAGCAGTATAACAATTGCCATAACTGAGTATTATACCGCGTCAAAGCGATAAGTTGTTAACCAACAGTCAAAAATGAACAAATGAGATGGAATTTGGTAACATAGAATGATTGCCACAGGGATATGAAATCGATATGAACGAAAACCGTGAACATCTTTGCGATGTATTAGTCATTGGTAGCGGGGCTGCCGGGTTATCACTGGCGCTGCGATTGGCACCACTAGGGAAAGTAATGGTTCTGAGCAAGGGGCCGCGCAGCGAAGGCGCTACCTACTATGCTCAAGGCGGTATCGCTGCCGTCTTTGATGAGTCTGACAGTGTTGATTCCCATGTTCAGGACACCCAGATTGCCGGGGCACATTTATGTGATGAAGACGTCGTTCGCTTCATTGCTGAAAATGCCAAGCATTGTGTCCAGTGGCTTATTGACGGCGGGGTACCGTTTGATCGCGAGGAAAGTGACAGCGATGAAGCCCCTCGCTACCACCTGACCCGCGAGGGTGGCCATAGTCACCGCCGGATCCTTCATGCCGCAGATGCCACCGGTATGGCGGTACAAAATTCGCTGCAAGATAATGTTCACAACCATCCGAATATCGAGGTACTGGAGCGCCATAACGCCCTAGATCTGATCACCAATCAGAAATTAGGCAATAGCGATGAACCGAATCGGGTACTGGGTGCTTACATCTGGAACCGTAACAATGAGGTGGTTGAAACCGTCCGAGCCAAGTTTGTGGTACTGGCCACTGGCGGCGCCTCAAAAGTATACCAGTACACCTCAAACCCCGATGTTTCTTCAGGAGACGGTATTGCCATGGCCTGGCGGGCCGGCTGCCGGGTTGCCAACCTGGAGTTTAACCAGTTCCACCCAACCTGTTTATTTCACCCTGAAGCCCGGAACTTTCTATTAACCGAAGCCCTGCGTGGTGAAGGCGCTTACCTGCGCCGCCCTGACGGCAGCCGCTTTATGGCCGATTTCGACGAGCGTGCCGAACTGGCGCCGCGTGATGTCGTCGCCCGCGCGATTGACTTTGAAATGAAACGTCTGGGTGCCGACTGCATGTACCTGGATATCAGCCACAAGCCGGCTGATTTCGTGCAAAAACACTTCCCGACGATCTACGAGAAACTGCTGGGCTTTGGCATCGATATCACCAAAGAGCCTATCCCTATAGTGCCTGCAGCCCACTATACCTGTGGCGGAGTCATCGTAGACAAGGAAGGGCGCACTGACTTGGATGGCCTATATGCCATCGGCGAAGTCAGCTATACCGGCCTGCACGGTGCCAACAGGATGGCCTCTAACTCCCTGCTGGAGTGCGTGGTCTATGCCTGGGCTGCCGCTGAAAGTATCGAGCAAAAACTGGATCAAGTCACCCTGCCTGATAGCTTGCCTAACTGGGATGAAAGCCAGGTCAGCTGCTCAGATGAAGAAGTCGTGATCCAGCACAACTGGCATGAGCTTCGCCTGTTCATGTGGGACTATGTCGGTATCGTTCGCACCACCAAGCGCCTAGAGCGTGCGATGCGCCGTATTCAGCTGCTCAATGAAGAAATTCACGAGTACTACAGCAACTTCAGGGTGTCAAACAACCTGCTTGAACTGCGTAACCTACTACAGGTTGCTGAGCTGATGGTCCGCTGCGCCATGGAGCGAAAAGAGAGCCTTGGCCTGCATTATAACCTTGATTTCCCTGAGCAGTCGGAAGAATCCAAGCCAACGGTTCTAACGCCTGATCAGCCGTGTTGATACAGAAACTAGAAAAGGTTATCGACAACCACGTAAGTGTTTCGATATATAAAAAAGCGAAAGGTGCAAACCTCTCGCTTTTTTTGTTTTGATCCTATGGTCCTATGGTCCTATGGTCCTATGGTCCTATGGTCCTATGGTCCTATGGTCCTATGGTCCTATGGTCCTATGGTCCTATGGTCCTGCAGGCAGTGTTACGAAATAGCTTCTATATACCAAGCTTTCCCAGCACCAAGGACCTGCTCTTCCTAGGGCCTCATAACCACAGGGCCGCTCTTCCCCGCTTCACGGAGCGAAGCGTCACTCGTTTCCAAGGCGAAGCCTTTAAACTTTAAACTCCGCAATCGCCTCATCCAGTGACGTCGCCTGGTTTGCGACGGCATTAGCCGCCTGGGCATTTTCATGTGCCACCGACGAGTTCAGGTTGGTAATATCGCGGATCGAGGTCACATTCTGGCCGATCTCGTCAGAGACCAGGCTCTGCTGTTCAACCGCAGCCGCAATCTGGGTACTGGTATCCATGATCAGCTGCATGTCTGCCATGATCTGGCTAATCTTCACTTCGGCACTGTCAGCCTGGGTCACACTCAGATCCCCCTGCTCCCGGCAGCGCCCGATATGGACCACAACCTGATCCGTCTGCTCCTGCAGCGAAGCAATGATCGTGGTAATTTCTTCCGTCGACTGGCGAGTTCGCAAAGCCAATGAGCGAACTTCATCTGCAACCACCGCAAAACCCCGGCCCTGCTCGCCGGCACGTGCTGCTTCAATTGCGGCATTAAGTGCCAGCAAGTTAGTCTGCTCGGCAATTGCCTTGATCACATCCAGTACCGAACCGATATTTTCTGACAGGCTCGACAAGCTCGCCACTTCCTCACTGGTCTTAGACAAGTCCTCAGACAGGGTGCGGATACGCGCCTTCGTCGCGCTGACCTCAGTCAGCCCTTGCTGGGCTCCGTTATAGCTTCGGTCGGCATTGGCTGCCGCACTTTCGGTATTCGAGGCGATCTCGCGAATAGTCACTCCCATCTCAGTAATCGCTGTCGCAACCGAGTCTGTTTCCGCCTGTTGCTGCCCCATCGCCTCTTCTGAATCCTGGCTACGGCGCTGAAGCTGCTCAGACGCGGCACCCAGCTCGGTAACCGATCCCTGAACATTACCGACCAAATCGCGCAGGCTTGCCAGCAAGCCGTTAAAGTTAAGCGCCATTTCAGCAAGCTCATCGTTGCCATTTTCATCTGCGGTTTGGGTAAGGTCATTACTCGCGGCGATAGTGGCCATCAACTGGCTCAACCCCTGCACCCGGCGCTGTATCGACATGCTGATAAACCATGAAAGACTAATCAGCACGATTATTACCACAATCACCGCTGCAATAGTTAACTGGCCGATTTGACTGCGCTCTGAGGTAACCTTGGCCTCAAGCTGCTGCACGACCTCAGCAAACACTTTTTCAACCTGGTGAGACTGGTTGCGAATTTCACCGCGCAACCCTTGGTTGTGGCTTAAACCAATGGTTTGTAGTTGCTTAATGACCTGCTCAGTAATATCCTCGAACCGAATAAATACCGGACCGAAAGAAGACTCAAGCTGCTGCCTGTACTGAGTAGAGGCCACCCGGTATTCCGTTAAATACGCTTCATCGCCCATCACCAGTAAGAGTTTGGCGGCTTCCTCTATACTATATGCGGCTAAGATATCTCGCTGCTGCTCATTGGCTGCATTCACTAACTGTTCTGAGTACTCGAAGAATTCACGGTACATACCATCTGAGGATATCAATCCTAGTTGCTGGTAGCCCTGAATCAGCGCCACCATTCCCTCTTGGTAGCTCTGCATCGCTGCAGGTAGCACTTCCAGGCTCGGAATTGTCAGCGATAATTCATCGAGATCACGTTTTAGTATCGCCAACTGGGATTGAAAGCGGTCGTAATTATCCTGAAACTTTCCTTGATACTTCGTATCCATCCGCATCAGGAAATCTTTCTCGTTACGACGCAGGTTAAGCAAGGTGACTTCTAACTGACTCACCGCCGCGCTCGAGTCGTTAATCTTCAAGACTCGCTCATTGGCTTTCCAGGTCATTCCCAGTACTACCAACAGAGCGGCTACAGCAAGGGCGGTAAGCCCTAATAACTTATGTTTAATTTTCATTTCTAATACATCCTTGCCTGATTTCGTACCCTAGGCATGGGCATAAACTGTTCTTCAACAGTGCTGTGACGATTATCTTTATCGGCCTGAGAGGCAACATCTTTAAGGGACGAGAGATTATGCTGAAGAGAAACCAGGTGCAATATTAAAATAAAACACTAAAAATTAAATAGATTGCGATCAAATCAACCACAAAAATCAATCACTTTGTGATTATTCGCTGGATGTATATGTGGGGGGACTATGGCATAGCAAAGACAACGAGCGATATGCCGACTCGTCACAGGCATCATGGCATATCAGCAGCCAACGTTGCTGGCCGAGATGACGAATACGCAGCAAAAGCAACAAGCGGGTGCGAATTTTAACCCTCTCAATCACCCATTGCCTGTGCTGCCAGTGTATCTCGCCGGAAGCTTTGACCACCAGCCTTCCCTGCTGTGATTGACAGTAAATACGCAGCTGTAGCCATTCATGCCACACCATTTCCAGGCAAATCAGAATAACAGGAAGGGGAAGAACGGCGCGAAGCCAGGCTAGCACTAACAAGCTGGCCGCACTGATATAGAAGAAAGACAGTGCGGCAGCAGAAAGTCGGGAAGGTTTTATCTCAAGATCAGCGAAGTTTGCTGTTGTTGTGGGCGACAATTTTGTCCACCATCGCCGCATGGGCCGGGTTTTCGCTGCGACCGTGCTGCATAACCCAAGTGAACAGATCCGGATCATCGCAAGTCAGCAATGAAATAAAATCCCGCTGCTCCTGCTCGGGTAATTCATCAAAACACTCTTCGAAGAATGGCATAATGATCACATCCAATTCTAACATACCACGACGGCATGCCCACTTTACGCGTGCTTTTTCCTCGGCACTCAACATATACAACCTCAACGTTCAATATGGTCGTTTACACAATTTGCCTAATACTAGCAGCCCACGCCTATGCCGACTATGCGCAGGAACAAGCAAAGCACTAAGATGAGACCTATGATCGCAAATAACCTGCCAGGCTAATCAGGTGTATACCCAAGCATCTTGAAGTGGCTTGGGTATATATGCTGACAAATGCCAGCCAGCGTTTTAACATAGCAGTAAGAAAGATATTCACCCAATCGGAGTAACTGGCCGCCACAGTTCTGACAACTACCAGGTTGTGAAGGACACACACCCCGGCAAGTTACCAGCACATCATGGAAATCTTATGAGCACCTGGTCAAACGTCCTGAATTTCAAAAAAATTGCGTTAACTGCACAAGACAACCTGCCAGACCTGGCATTGGTCGACCTCGCTGACTGGGGCCTGATCACCCTGATCGGCGAAGATAAAAAATCATACCTACAAGGTCAGGTTACCTGCGACGTCGTTACCCTGGCAGCAGATCAATCAACCTTGGGCGCACATTGCGATGCCAAGGGTAAAATGCGTACTGTTTTTCGCTTATTCCATCACCGCGATGGTTATGGCTTCATGCAACGCCAGAGCATCATGGCGACCCAGCTGCCTGAGCTGAAAAAATACGCCATTTTTTCCAAGGTCGATATCGAGTCAAGCAACGATGTTCTGCTCGGCCTGACCGGCAACAAAGCAACAGAGATCATTGAGCGAGAATTTGGCGGTGAAGGTGATGTCCGTGCCATCGACGACGGTACCGCAGTCAAAATCGATGAGCAGCGCTGGCTGATTGCCGTTACAGCAGATCAGGCCGAAGTCATTGCCGCCAAGCTAGCGTCAGAAGCCGTACTTTCCGACAGCACACTGTGGGACCTCTACGATATTCAAGGTGCCATCCCTCGTGTCGATGCCGCAACTGAGCTGGCATTCATTCCCCAGGCGATGAACCTGCAGGCTGTCGATGCCATTAGCTTCAAAAAAGGCTGCTACACCGGACAGGAAACGGTCGCACGAGCCAAATACCGCGGGATTAACAAGCGAGCAATGTACATTGTCAGTGGCGAGGCAGAGCACTGCCCGCAAGCGGGAGATACCCTGGAGCGCAGTATTGGCGAGAGCTGGCGTAAAGGTGGCACTGTCATTGCGGCCTACCAGTTTGCCGAAAACCAAGCTATTGCCCTTGTGGGCCTACCCAATGATCTTGATGAAGACAGCCAGTTCCGCCTTGCCGATCAGGATGCTATCTGGCACAAACTGCCACTGCCTTACTCGCTGGAAGATGATCAATAAGCAATGCAAACACCTGTCACTTTCTATTTGGAACAAGAAGGGGTCGACTACCGGCTCCTTCCCCACACCAAACCGGCCAAGACTATTGATGAAGCTGCGCAAGAGCGTGGCGTCAACCCTGAGCAAATGGTCAAGTCGATCCTACTGCGGGATATGGGCGGGTTCCATGTTCTGGCCTGTGTGCCGGGGCCCGCTCAGGTTGATCCTAAAAAAGTCCGCACAATATTTGGCTGCCGCCGGATGACCTGCGCCGATGCCAGTGATGTCGAAAAAGTCACCGGACTGATGATCGGCACCGTGGCGCCGGTTGGGCTTAAGCGGCCTCTGCCTGTAATTTTTGATCACAGTATCAAAAAGCACCATCGGGTCAATATTAGCAGCGGTGATCGTATGGCGGGCATCGAATTAGAAACCGAAGATCTGCTGCTACTTTGCGATCCGATGTTTGCCGATATCTGCCGCTGAATACAGAAAAGGGCGAAACAGTGAAAAATATCAACTGGCGAGGTGTCGATCTCAATTTGCTGATTGCATTTTCAGCCCTGATGGAAACCCGGAGTGTGACCAAGGCTGCAACTAAACTGTCTCTCGGCCAATCTGCGATGAGCCACAACCTATCTCGGCTTCGAGCGCTACTCAACGATCCGCTGTTTGAACGCCAGGGACACCAGATGATCGCCACCGACAAAGCCATTGAGCTGGCTCCGGTGATCGACAACATCCTGCACCTAGTCACTACCGAGATCCTCCAGCCCCGCGATTTCACCCCGCAAGAGTACCGGGGAAGCTTCAAGATCGGGCTGACCGATTACGCCGAGCTGCTTTTTGCCCCGGCCTTGTTCGATGCCATTACCAAGCAAGCTCCGCACTGCCAACTCAGTTTCTGCAATGTAGACCGCAACAATTACCAATCAGCCATTGAGGAGCAAAAAATCAATCTGGTGATTGGCTCAATGAAAGCACTGCCTCGAGAATTAGATAGCCAATATCTTTATACCGAAGACCATGTTTGCCTGTTCGACAGCCAGGCAACCGGGCTAGGGGTTCCCGTCGATCTTGCGCGCTATATCGCGACCCCGCAGGCTTTGGTAACCCCCGATGGTAAACTAGCCAGCGCGGTTGATACCCAGCTCCAGCAGCAAGGCTTCAACCGCCATATTGCCGTCGGCTCGAGTAATTTCATGACCATTCGCCACCTGCTGACAGGCCGGAATTTACTGTGTGTGGTCTCTACACTGATGGCCCGGGTTGAGATCTTTCACGACAACCTGACCCAGTGCCCTCCACCGGTTGATATTCCTGATTTTGATATCAATATGTTGTGGCTGCGCAGAAATGGTAACCACCCTAGAATTGAATGGTTGCGGCACATAGTCCGCCAGACGGTTACCGAGCGAGTCGAAACACTACGCCACCAGCAGCTGCCATAGTAGACAAAGCAGGGCTCTCCCCCTGCTTTCCTCACTGTTTTCCTGGCTCCTGGATTTGATAGAGCTTATGGCTATCGCACGGTTGCTCGCAATTACACTCTTTTTCGACCCCAACACCAGCAAGGCCACCACAACTACCATTAATGGTCTTTTTTTTGACAATCCAACCAACAGCCATTGCCAGTATCACCAGCAAAAAGATCATCATAGTGAACACAAATATCATAGCTTTAGTCCTCCTACTTTAGTCAGACCTGTCAATGACAGTTTTGTATTCACCGAAGTACCAATTTTAGCGGGCACCACTTTATTTTTGCTGCCACAACCACACCCGCAATCACCTTTATCACGCTTGCACGGTCGGCCTTGCTCTGGCGAACTCAACGTTTCTCTCGCAACGTCCCCATCCAGTACCGAAGCAACACAACTCCGCGGCGCTACCCGGCTAACCGTAAACCCAGCATTCAACAACCTGGC
Source organism: Photobacterium sp. HL06 (assembly GCF_059552575.1). Lineage (NCBI taxonomy): Bacteria > Pseudomonadati > Pseudomonadota > Gammaproteobacteria > Vibrionales > Vibrionaceae > Photobacterium > Photobacterium sp. HL06. The sequence continues at coordinate 535,850 of NZ_CM183914.1, read as the reverse complement.
TAAAGATCGCTGCCCAACATTACCAAGGACAATTTCGCTAACGCCCAGCTCGCTTAGCTGGCGCTGAAGGCGTTTCTTATGCTTGCAGCCAATTTCACGGCTACCGCTGTTTTCCAATTGGGTAATAAGTTGCCCCTGAGCATCAAATACCAAAAAAGCAGCAGCTTTACCAAAGTGACCTGCCACTTCATTCCGTGGCGTAATTGCAATTGCTAGCGACATTCTAATGCTCCTGTTCATGGGTTTGAGGGTCGGTACCGACTGGCTGTGCTGTGGAAGAAAGTTGCGAGGTCGGCTTCAGCTCAATGGCCATCCCTTTAACCAGGGCCTGGGCAACTTTGTGTCTCGCTCTGGCGATGATATTACCGAGGGTTTGCCGGGAGACACCTAGCTCAAGGGCTGCCGCCTGTTGATGAAGACCGTTCAGATCAACCAGCCGGATCGCTTCCAGCTCATCAGGTGCCAATGCAATACTTTCTAGCTGCGCCATCGGCACGCCATTAGGCTTAAAACAGCTATGTGCCGGACGGCAACCAATCCTGCGGTGTATTTTAGGTCTGGGCATCACATCCTCTTTTCTAGCATATGCCAATAACTGAGATATTGGCATATGCCAAAAACTAAACTTTGATCCAAAACAGAAAAGAGAATGGAAATTGAAACAACTCAGACCAGCCTCGTTATTTAGCACAAAACACTACAGTAACGGCATACAAAAAGTTTCTTGGCCATGAAACACGGATTGAGAGTAAATTTTAGCCCCTAGCTACACCTCTCGATGCATATGTAGAAATACCGATAAAGCCATAATATACAAACAATAATTAGCCAAAATTGTCATATTCGAAATAGTTTTCAATACCACATCATTATTTCACAACAAAAACAAACAGAATATTCCTCTAAATAAAATGTAGTAGCACAAAAAAATACATCGCCCAGTTTAATTTAACATTATTATTATGCTGTAAAAGTCACAAAACTTTCAAAGCGGCTATTTTATAATTTCTGTCGTTAGGAACGAACCCATACAAGGTTGGCTTTAATATGCGCATGTTCAAACGCTACGTGCCAAAAATGATAGCAAAGCACGTAAGCCGTTTATTTAGTGGAAGGATCTATATTGATGGCCGAGGAGGCTATGAATTCAACAATGGAATGTTGCTTGTGCCAGTAAAAGCCCAGCAGCGACATTTTCAGACTGTTAGCGAGATAAACCAGGAGATCAAGCGTCTAAAAGAGTGCTCGTTATAGTGAATAAAAATGTTTGCCCGCTTCGATAAAAGCCCACCTCGTGGGCTTTATAGCAGTAAGTCATCCACTATTCAGATTCATCGACCAAATCCAGGTAGTTGTCCGCATCCAGCAGATCAGCAAATTCACTTTCATCTTCAACCTTGATCTGAAATAGCCACCCGTCACCATAAGGATCGCTATTGACCAACTCAGGCGAGGCTTCTAACTCTTCATTGATAGCAATCACAAAACCGGTCATCGGCGCATAGATATCAGACGCCGCTTTTACTGATTCGGCGACCGCACAATCTTCACCCGCCTCGGTGGCTGCATCCAATTCAGGTAAATCAACAAAAACCATATCACCCAGCATAGACTGGGCATGATCGGTAAGGCCTACGGTATAGACACCATCGCCTTCCGGACGCACCCATTCGTGGGTATTGGTAAACTTCAACTCAGAGGGAATATAACTCATGGTGAAACTTCCTTATGAAAGCCTGCCTATCGCCCTTAACCCAATGCGATGAAAGCAGATAAGTTAAAACACAGGTACAGCTCCTCAACGGACATGGCTGCCATCAATGTCTAATTCGTGTTCAAAATTCCTGTTATTTACTGTAGGAGAAAAAAAACAAAAAGTGATCAAAAAAATCCCTATGAATTAGCGACAAACAAAAAAACCGCCTCAAGCGAGACGGTTTTTACCTCTAAAGGTGCAAGAGCTAACACTTAATTAGTGTTTGGCTAAATCCGGTAACTCACCGGATAATCCCAATGCCCGACGCATAAATTCATCTTTCACCCCCGGGGCTTTATCGGCAATAAACATTCCGATATCTCGCACCAATTTTTTCGCCGGACTGCTACCGTCAAACAGATCGCGGAAAGCCTGCATCGCAGTGATCATTTTAGCGGCCTCGGCCTTACGCCAGCGTTCATACTGACGTAGGTTCACTTTCTTACCAATATCCTGCTCTTGCTGCCACAGTGCTTTCAATTCCTGCGCCAGGCTCGCAGCATCAAGCAAGCCCAGGTTAACCCCCTGCCCCGCCAAGGGATGGATGGTATGGGCAGCATCACCGACCAGCGCAACCCGCTCACGAACAAAATCACGGGCATAACGCATTTTTAACGGAAATGCCTGACGATCTCCTTCAACCCGGCACAATCCTAGCCGGTGATCAAACGCGGCCGTCAGCGACTTATTAAACTCATCATCAGGTAGGGCACAAAGCTGCTCGGCTTCCTGCGGTGCGACTGACCAGACAATCGAGCATAAATCACTATCAGGCAAAGGCAAAAAGGCTAACGGCCCCTGCGGGCGGAAGATCTGGCGAGCCGTCTTTTCATGCGCTTCCGAGCAACGGATATTGGCAACGATAGCACTGTGGCCGTAGTCCCAGTGGGTCAACGGAATATCAAGCTGCTGGCGTAGCCAAGAATTAGCCCCATCGGCCCCGACGACCAGCTTGGCAGTCAGGCTCTTGCCCGACTCTAGGCTCAACCAGGCTTCACTTTCACCAAAGGCGATATTCTGACAGCGCTCAGGCGCCAGCAACGTCACATTCGGCAACTGCTGTACCCGCTCTAGCAGGGCCAGTTGGATCACCCGGTTTTCGACAATGTGGCCCAGGTTTGGCTGAGCCAGGCGCCCGGCATCAAATTCAATATTAGCAAAACTGTCCTGCTCCCAGACCTCCATTTTGCTATACGGGCTCAGGCGACGCGATTCAATACCCGGCCAGGCTCCAACGCGGTGCAGAATACGTTCACTGGCTCGGCTTAAGGCAGAAACTCGTAAATCCGGTAATGGGGCAAGCTCTTGCTCCGGTAACCGGCCTTCAATTACCGCCACTCGCAACTCGGTATCAGCGAGCGCAGCGGCCAACGTCAAGCCAACCATCCCGCCACCAATAATGGCAACATCTACACTTTGCATCATTATACCAATTCCATAAATTATCTAACCATTCAGAACACCACAGGGAACCTAGTTCAAGGATAGCGATTGATAGAAGAGTGGTTCTCTTTTGAAATCGCTAGACACAGAAATTGGCTTCCTGTGGTGTTCCCTTCGGGCGAGTTTAAAATACTTTTATACTACGTTAATAAATTTCAATTTAGAGCCACTAGATTTTCAATTTATCTCCTTGTCTAAAAGCATTTTAACTCTCGCTGAATTAATCAGATAATTAATGGATTTGGTATTTTATCTTTCTACCTGTCCCATTGCCCGCCGTACCAGCGGTGCTTTTAATGTATCACATAGGCTCATTGCCATTAGGCCACTATTTCTGCCAGCTACCAGTGGAAAACTGCTGTTGGCAAATAAGCTGACCAGGCCAGCCGTCATATTGATGGTAGCCTCACGATCCGGTGTGCGGCGCTGGCGGTAACGGCTCAAGGTGTTCGTACTGCCCGGCTCTTCACCGAGATCCAGTCCCCGGGTTACCTCCTCTGCCAAGGTCATCACATCACGCAAGCCGAGATTAAATCCCTGACCCGCAATGGGGTGCAGGGTTTGCGCAGCATTGCCTACGACTGCCACCCGATGGGAGGTTAAACGCTGAGCTTGGCGCAGCAGTAACGGATAAGCGCATCGAGCGCCAGTTTTCACCAACGCCCCCAACCGCCAACCAAATGCCTTCTGCAGCTCGGCCAGAAAATGTTCATCATTCCAGTCCATCACCTTGCGCTGATCTTCCGGGCGGATACACCATACCAACGAACTGCGCCCTTCCGACATCGGCAGCAACGCAACGGGACCATAGGGGGTAAAACGTTCAAATGCACGGCCCTGGTGCGCTTCGGCTGTAGTGATATTGGCAATAACTGCAACCTGTGCAAAGTCATATTCACTGCGGCCAATACCCAACATGTCGCAACAACCCGACAAGGCGCCATCGGCCGTTACCAGCAACTTGCCAGTGATGGCATCGCCTTGGTCCAAGGTTAGGGTCACCGCTTCCTGACTCCGCTTGATATCGGTAATAGCAGCCGGACAGAGCAGCTCAACCTGCTCAAGCTCATTAAGCTGCTTATGCAATAATGCCCCTGCATCTGCAAGCTCGATCACATAACCCAGCGCATCAACGGCCTGTTCATCAGCATCGACATGTACGATACCGGCATGCCCCTGATCAGAGACATGTATATGCGAGATCGGGGTAGCAACCTCCGCCAGCGGTGGCCAAATACCAATATCCTTCAGTATGTTGGCTGAGCCTAACGACAGGGCGATACTACGGGCATCATAACCCGGGTGTTGATCCAATTTAGGGGCAACTGCTTCAACGACCGCAATTTTCAGCTGGCTATTGCTGAGTTTATTAAGTGCAATAGCCAGTGTCGCACCTGCCATTGCCCCACCAGCAATGACCACATCATACTGCTTCACATCCAGTCCCTTCGCGTAAGTAATTAATGCAGTGTTGGCTTCTCATCCTGGCCAATCCCAGGAATATTTGGCTCTTCAACGGCACCTGGGCGTTGGCTTAATTCAACCAAACAGGTCAGAACACACTCCGGCACATAGGCAACGACATTGTCGAACAGCTGAGCTTGCTCTGACATATCCTCATCTTCGTCGATGCCTAACTGGGAGATCTCTTCCAGTACCGAGACGGCCTCAGTCACGTCAGGTGATAGCTTGGCTTTCTCTAGCCCCATCAGCCCCAACCCAGAGATAAAGTTCGTTGTCCATTCGCTCAATGCCTCGGCGCGCAGCATTAACTCTGCGTCTTGGGCAGGCAGAAGCAAAGAAACACTGAACTCGCAATTTGCCAGCTCCGCAGCCGTGGAGGTAAATAAGGTTTTTGCCAGTTCGCCCAGCTCGGCAGAGGCGGCGTCAAAGACCGTTCGCACTGCAGCTTTTGCACCATCAGTTAAAGGTGCGCCCTCATTAGCGTAGTCACTGACCGGACCAACCCAGCTCTCATCGTCTACCGCCATACCACCGCAGATCATCCCACTCAGCAAGCCGTGAAGCTCAGATGGCGTCACCGCTAAACCGTGATCTTTCAATGCTGCTTCAACAACATCATATGCAGGTAATTTAACTTCGCTCATGGGCTTTTCACCTTAATCTCATTGGTGCCAATCTTAATTGTGTTATGCTAACACTTAGGCTTAGAACAGGCTAATAACCTGATAACAATTCAATGTATTCGCCGTACCATGGTGGTTGCGATAATTTTATTTTACTCGCTAGGCCTATGTTTATAGAAAGTTGGTTAAGATCTGGTTAGTCAGTGACCATTTGCGGCAAAGCGTGATAAGCAAGCTTGCATGTTGAAAAGGCTTTTTCTATATTTAGCCACCTATCGCGTATCGCAAGCGGAATGCCATATTAGCTATCTGGCACGGAGCAGATTAGAAGTTTATGAGTACTCAGGCAGTTGAAATTCAAGTATTGGGCCGTACCTTACGGGTAAACTGCCCGACAGGTCAGGAAGATGCACTGCGTGAAGCGGCAAGAGATTTTGACCAGCGTCTGCAGGACTTGTCTGAACGTACTAACATCAGCAACGCCGAGCAGCTGCTCATGTTTACAGGTCTGAATATTTGTAACGAGCTGCATGGCGAACGTAAAGAACAGCAAGGCAATGATTCAAATTTATCCAATCGAATCAATGAACTAGCAGAAAGTTTGGATAAAGCATTGCAAAATCAACCAAAGCGTTGATAATGAATTGACCCTGGGGTGTACGTCAGTGAATTAACGTCCCCGAGCCGATAAGTAATAAACCAGGATTGGCTTTTATTAGCTATTGAGCATGCTCAGCCCGTACTGAGAAGCCTACGGTTAATGTTGCTGATCCACCTTGAACTCTGGTTCAAGGGCCACTATTCGCAACGGCACCTTGGGGCATACCTTCTGCAAGAATCGAGACACCGAGATTCAAGGAACTTGTCTACTAGTTACTTGCTTCTTTTATAAACCCGAACAACCTCAGTCATTGGATGACCTATGAGACTACCTGTTCAGCCATCTTCTCCACGCCAGCATATTCGCCAACACGTCCGTCTGCGCCGACGAGCCCTTAGCCCTGAGCAACAGCAGCATGACGCACAAGAGCTCCTTGTACGGTTCCAGCAGTTACAGAGTGTCATTGATGCCCACCATATTGCCTTGTATTTATCCAATGATGGTGAAATCGATACCCAGCCACTCATCGACTGGTTGTGGCAACACGGCAAAGCCGTCTATCTGCCCGTCCTGCATCCTTTCAGCAAGGGCCACCTGCTGTTTCTGCACTACACCCCAGAAACACGTATGACGCTAAACAAATACCAAATCCAAGAGCCAGTGTTGGATATTCGCTTGGTCAAGCCCGTCAACGAGCTGGATCTGATCTGCACCCCGATGGTCGCTTTTGACAATACCGGCCAACGCCTGGGAATGGGGGGCGGCTATTATGACCGCACACTCAATCGCTGGCACCATGAAAGAGAAGGCCCACGCCCATTAGGATTGGCCCATGACTGCCAACAGGTCAATAATCTCCCCTTTGAAGCTTGGGATGTCCCTCTACCGGAAATCCTTACTCCGTCTTACCATTTTTCCTGGTAAAAATACCAATCTAAATAATACTGGTGCCTTTTCCAGCACATTTCAGCTTTCTTACGCAAACGTTTGGTTTTTACGTGCCACAGCTGACCTTGCTAACTCTATGTTATTAATAGAGTTATATTTTCTGCTTTTGAGAACAGAGATCTTAGTCAAAGAATAGGCCTGACGCATGAAGCCCAGTTAGCTATAATCAGCGCTTCGCGCAACGTCATCACTAGGAGAAAGGCATGACACAAGATGAAATGAAGAAAGCTGCTGGCTGGGCTGCTCTGGACTACGTAAAGAAAGGCAGCATTGTGGGTGTAGGCACAGGCTCAACCGTTAATCACTTCATCGATGCTCTAGAAACCCGTAAAGAAGAAATCCAAGGTGCAGTCTCGAGCTCAGTTGCTTCGACCGAACGCCTGGAAAAAATCGGCATTCCGGTACTGGATGCAAACGAAGTCTCTAGCCTGGATATCTATGTTGATGGTGCCGATGAGATCAACGGCGAATACGACATGATCAAAGGCGGCGGTGCGGCACTGACCCGTGAAAAGATCGTAGCGGCTATTGCGAAACAATTTATCTGTATCGTTGATGACACCAAGCAGGTAGACGTACTGGGACAGTTCCCACTACCAGTCGAAGTGATCCCGATGGCACGCTCGTTCATTGGCCGTGAGCTGGTAAAACTAGGTGGTGATCCGGTTTATCGCGAAGGGGTAATTACCGATAACGGCAACATCATCCTCGACGTACACAACATGGAAATTACCAACCCAAAAGAGCTGGAAGAGCAAATCAATGCGCTTCCTGGCGTAGTCACGGTCGGTCTGTTTGCCCACCGTGGTGCTGACGTTTTGCTGATGGGTTCTCCTGAAGGCGTGAAAAAGTTCGAAAAATAAGCCAGTTAGCCAAAAGGCAAGTCTGACTTATGTTATTTGATTACAAAACGGCATAATTTATGCCGTTTTTTCTTATCTTTACTGTAATATTCTTACCCATACTGGTTATTTTTTGATACTTTAATATCAGCATGTAGCAATCGTTTGAGTTAACGCCAGGCCGCCAGCATGCAGGAAAATAACCTTGCTTACTCTTTCCTGCCTGAAATGTTGGTTTCCCGCCTGAATGCCCAGACTCATGTTTTTAAGGATGAGAACCCAATGGCTAAAGTTTCACTGGATAAAGAAAAGATTAAAATTCTATTGTTAGAAGGTGTTCACCCTTCTTCAATTGAAGTTTTACAGCACGCTGGCTATACCAATATCGAGTACCACAAAGGTTCTCTGGCTGGTGATGAACTGCTGGAAGCGATCAAAGATGCCCACTTTGTTGGTATCCGCTCCCGTACCCAGCTGACTGAAGAAGTCTTCAGTGCCGCGAAGAAACTGATTGCCGTGGGTTGCTTCTGTATCGGAACCAACCAGGTTAGCCTGGATGCCGCCACCAAGCGTGGTATTCCAGTCTTTAACGCCCCATTCTCCAATACCCGAAGTGTTGCCGAGCTAGTCTTAGGTGAAATCCTGCTGCTGCTTCGTGGTATCCCAGAAAAGAACGCCAAAGCTCACCGTGGTGAATGGTTCAAATCAGCCGATCACTCTTTTGAGGCCCGAGGCAAACGCCTGGGGATCATCGGCTATGGCCATATCGGTACCCAGCTAGGTATTCTGGCTGAAAACCTTGGTATGAAAGTCTATTTCTACGATATCGAGAACAAACTCTCACTGGGTAATGCAACCCAGGTTCGTTCAATGACCGAGCTACTGAACAAGTGTGACGTGATCAGCCTGCACGTACCGGAAACACCAGAGACCCAGGACATGATGGGCGCAGAAGAATTTGCCCGCATGAAACCTGGCGCGATCTTTATCAATGCCGCCCGTGGTACGGTCGTCGAGATTGATTCGCTATGCAGCGCCCTGGAAAGCAAGCACATTGCTGGTGCGGCTATCGATGTTTTCCCTACCGAGCCAAAAACCAACAACGACCCGTTCGAGTCACCGCTGGCGAAATTCGACAATGTCCTGCTGACACCACACATCGGCGGCTCGACCCAGGAAGCCCAGGAAAACATTGGGGTTGAAGTTGCGGGTAAGCTGGCGAAGTATTCAGATAACGGCTCGACCCTGTCTGCCGTTGGTTTCCCGGAAGTCTCGCTGCCGGAGCACCGTGACTGCTCGCGCCTGTTGCACATTCACGAAAACCGCCCGGGGATCTTAAACCAGATCACTACCATTTTTGCCGAAGAAGGCATCAACATCGCCGCTCAGTACCTGCAAACAGGCCCTGAAATCGGTTATGTGGTTATTGATGTGGAAACAGAACGTGCCGAAGAAGCGATTACGAAACTGAAAGCTATCGACGGTACGATCCGCGCGCGGATCTTGCACTAATAACAAACAACAGAATCGAGATCCTAGTTTCGAGATACGAGAAAGGAGAGCATTGGCTCTCCTTTTTAGTTCCTGGTTCCTGGTTCCTGGTTCCTGGTTCCTGGTTCCTGGTTCCTGGTTCCTGGTTCCTGGTTCCTGGTTCCTGGTTCCTGGTTCCTGGTTCCTGCAGGATTCAAAATCCTCACAAATACTCAGTCAAGATTTTGCTTTTCCCGCTTTTTCAAGGAACTAGTCTCCAGGTTCTAGGATCTATTCCTCAAGCTTAAACACTACCTCAACCCGATCCCGAATCGTGATCTGAGCATCCTGGTAGGTAGCAGCTGTTTCAGGAGCTGCATCCATCGCCATCCTCATCATAACCGGCCGTGGATGGCTCACCTGATAGGTGATACGCCATACCCCATCAATCTTTTCACCAAAGCCTTTAGCCAGTGATTCCGCTTTGTCCATCGCATCCTTAATTGCAGCCTGGCGCGCCAGCTCAAGATATTCAGTCTCATTGCTGACCTTAAGCTGGATATTGTTGATCCGGTTGATACCGTCACCCAGTGCATTATCGAGATAGGTATTTAGTTGATCCAGCTCCCTCACTGTCACCGTGATATGACGGCTGGCACGATAGCCCGTCAGCTCTGGTTTCTTATCCTTCGGGTAATGATATTGTGGCTGCAAGCTGATATTGGCACTCTGAATATCGCTGCGCTCGACTCCCTTGGCCTGCAAACGCTCAACAAAAGCGGTCACCGATTTATCAACCGCTTGTTTTGCCTCTTTTGCCGTAGCGCGGGTTTCTTCGACAGCAACCGAGAATTCGGCCATATCAGGTTGCGCCGTTACCTCGCCACTACCGATCGTTTCAAGGTGAGGCACGGTCACATCGGCCGCTGCGGCTCCTGCAACCCCCAATGAGCTAAATCCTAATACCACCGCTAATAGTTGCTTTTTCATAAGGCTATCCTAGTTGGTTATACCGTCTAATTTGTCTGCTGTTCTGTTTCGACAACAAGGTTTGGCAAATTATCCCTAAAAACAAAATATTTTGTACATTGTTTTATTTTGTTTTTTATCAGCACTCGTAAACAAGGCGCTTTCCCCTTTCACTATTGCGGCAGCAGATTACGGGCATATGAGGTTAACTGTTGCGATAGCTCTGTCAGCACGCCACTTTCCAATGCCCAGTGATGCCAATACATTCGACGGGTCAGAAAAATCTCCGGCGTCACATTGACCAACTGGCCACTAGCCAACTCATCTTGAATTTGCACCCGAGGGATCAGGCAGTAAGCAATCCCCTCCACGGCGATCCGAACAAAGGCCTCGGACGATCGAACGGTGTGCTTCATCACACTACCTAGGGGCAAATTAAAGTGCTGCTGGACAAAGAGCTCATGCATATCATCATGTTGGTCAAATGCTACTCCCGGTGCCGCTAGCAAACTGTCACGCGTTACCCCAGCCGCAAAATATTTATTGGCAAAGTCCGGGCTGGCCACACAAAGAAAATCGACCCGGCCGAGATAATCCGCTACGCACCCAGGCATAGGATTTGCGTCCATACTGATCGCTCCCACGACTTCGCCACTTCGTAGTTTGTCCAGCGTACGAGCCTCATCCTCTACCAATAGATTCAGCTCAATCCGGCGGGACTTTAGTAGCGGGCTCAGAGCCGGCAATAACCAGGTTGCCAAGCTGTCGGCATTAGTCGCCAATGACACTGATAACGGCTGGCTAAAGTCATCCGGGGTGATCTCCGGTAACAGCTCTTGTTCTAACAAACGAACCCGGCGATAGAGCCCAAGCATTTTCTGCCCTGCTGGCGTCGGCCTGGGCGGCTGTTCACGAACCAGCATTGGCTGGGCCATCAACTTTTCTAACTGCTTGATCCGCTGTGAAACCGCCGACTGGGTAATACACAAGTGCTCAGCAGCCCGCTCAAAACCACGCTGTGAAATCACCGCATCCAATGCTTCTATCCAACGATAATCCAGCCCCCGCATAACCGCTCCTTAATATCATAAGAGAAACTTATAATGGATAAATTTTATTAGTTGTACTTAATCCTACTCCCAAGAGTAAGCTTGCGCCATTACTTAACCACTGATAATTCAAAACGAACAAGGAAAGCTGTAACAATGAGTATTTGGGCGCTATTACAAGGGTTTGGCTTAGGGGCTAGCATGATAATTCCAATCGGTGCGCAAAACGCCTATGTGCTGAATCAAGGCATTAAACGTAATCACCACCTAACCACCGCGACTATCTGTAGTATGCTCGATACCCTATTTATTAGCCTTGGGATCTTCGGTGGTGGGGCCTTGCTTTCAAGCAATGAGGCCTTGCTGACTAGCGTCACCGTCGGTGGGGTACTGTTTTTGCTTTTCTATGGCTCTTTATCGCTGAGCAGTGCCCTGCGTGCCACTAAACAAGAAGAAAAGTCTAAGCAGGTACTCGCTCGCGGCCGCCGGGCCGTGATCCTCGGTGCCATGGCCGTTACCGTGCTCAACCCCCATATGTATTTAGATACGGTGGTGATTCTGGGATCCATCGGCGGCCAGTTCGAAGGCCATGACCGGATTGCTTTTGCCATCGGCACTATTATGGCGTCATTCGTTTGGTTCTATACCCTATCCATAGGTGCGGCTAAGTTGGGGCCGACATTATCAAAACCTAAGGTGAAACGCGGTATTGATCTTGTCGTTGCCGCTATGATGTTCTTCATCGCTAGCCATCTCGCAAAAGGACTATGGACTCAATATGTTGCCTGATCAAGTAGAAGCTATTTACCTCAAAAACCTTGCCCTATTCAACGAGGCCGGTGTCGGTTATCAACAATGGCAGCATGAGCCTATACTGGATTTCGAAACCGATCAGCGCATCAGTAGCGAACTCGGTATAACAGCAGCACCAACCAAGAGTTTATTCATGAAACTCAAAGGAGGCGGTCATTGTTTGTTATTGACCCATCGCGACAGCCGACTCGACAGCAAGTTAGTGAAATCCTTGGTCGGTAAACGCGTATCAATTTGCAGTAATGATGAAATGATGGCTGCCATCGGCTGTGAGCCTGGCGCAGTCTGTCCGTTTGGTTTACCAGAAGAAGTGACTATGCTGATCGACCCCGTGCTCTATTCGTTTGACGAGTTGATGTACACCCCTGGCAAACCAACCATGACGTTTGCCTTTGCCAGCAACAAACTGGATACACTGTTAGCGTTACTGCCAAATCTGCAGATTAAGCTGCCTTCAGTGCAGCAACAGCAAGCGCACATCGCCTAAAAACAGATAGGGGTAACGGGAAGGACTATCACCCACGTGCTATTTACTTTCCTAATTAAGCCATAAAGATGGAGCCCTCAGGCTCCATTTTTATTTTCATTAAGAATGATCGGCTCGCAGGAATTAGCCTTCCAGCTTATTCAAATGCACGTCCATTTGCGGGTATGGAATACCGATATTTTCTTTATCCAGCTCTTCTTTAATTGCCTGCAGCAGATCAAAGTATACGCCCCAGTAGTCTTCCGTATTCACCCATGGACGAACCACAAAGTTTACAGAAGAGTCTGCCAGTGCAACCACACCAATGGTTGGCTCAGGATCTTTCAGCACCCGTAAGTCGGCATTGACCACCCGGGTTAGCACTTCTTTGGTTTTCTTCAAATCTGCATCATAAGACACGCCAATCACATAGTCGATCCGGCGGGTCGCGTGACGGGAATAGTTAGTAATTGGGCCACCGATCACCGAGGCATTAGGCACCACAACCATCTTATTATCCGGCGTACACAGCACCGTTGAGAACACCTGAATTGATTCAACCGAGCCGGCAACCCCGCCGATCTCGACATAATCGCCCGATTTGAACGGACGGAAAGCAACAATCAATACACCAGCAGCAAAGTTCGACAGTGAGCCTTGCAGGGCGAGACCGACAGCAAGGCCGGCGGCACCGATCACCGCAACCACAGAGGCCGTTTGAACACCGATACGTCCTAACGCCGCAATCAGTACGATAACAAATAGCAGGTAGCGCACCAACGAATGCAGAAACTCCACCACGGCGGCATCCATATCTTTCTTGCGCAGAACTTTTGCCACGCCATTGGCGATGCCCTTAACGATAAGATTACCGATAAACAGGATCATCAGGGCAGAAAAAACATTCACCCCATATTGAATCAATAACTCTTGATTATCAGCGACCCAGGTTCCCGCACTGAGCACGCTATTGGTCAGTTCATTATCAGTAATGGTTTCAACCACTGTCTCTGCTACGCTTTCGCTCATTTTATCTCTCTCATTCACTAGCTGGTATTACTCGCAACCGGATCAAGGCCAAGATGCATGATATGCACCCGCCCAATAGCGGCGACATTTTGACGGCGCCTATTATCAGTAAATTGTGCGAATAAGGAAATTATAAAATGGCAGCCAGAACTCGAAAATAGTAAATATTCGTTTATCAGAACGAAAAAAAGCCCGCTAATGCGGGCTTCTTAAATTCATTGTTGCTTAAGCGATAAACGTAATAATTACAGTACGTCGATTGCGTTAAGGTCAGCAAATGCCTTCTCAAGACGAGTAACCATAGAAGCTTGACCTGCACGTAGCCATACGCGTGGATCGTAGTACTTCTTGTTTGGCGCAGCTTCGCCAGTTGGGTTACCGATTTGACCTTGTAGGAATTCGCGGTTTGCAGCTTCGTAAGTACGGATACCGTCCCAAGTTGCCCACTGTGTATCAGTATCGATGTTCATTTTGATAACACCGTAGCCGATAGACTCTTGGATTTCAGCTTCTGAAGAACCTGAACCGCCGTGGAATACGAAGTTTAGAGCGTTAGGTGCGATACCGAACTTCTCTGCACAGTATGCCTGAGAGTCACGTAGGATAGTTGGAGTCAGTACAACGTTACCTGCTTGGTAAACACCGTGTACGTTACCGAAAGACGCAGCGATAGTGAAACGTGGGCTAATAGCCATTAGTTTCTCGTATGCGTAAGCAACATCTTCAGGAGAAGTGTAAAGCTCAGATGCGTCCATATCAGAGTTATCAACGCCGTCTTCTTCACCACCAGTACAACCTAGTTCGATTTCTAGCGTCATACCCATCTTAGCCATACGCTCTAGGTACTTGCCAGAGATTTCGATGTTCTCTTCTAGAGACTCTTCAGAAAGGTCGATCATGTGAGAAGAGAATAGAGGCTTACCAGTTTCAGCGAAGAATGCTTCACCAGCGTCTAGTAGACCGTCGATCCAAGGAAGCAGTTTCTTAGCAGCGTGGTCAGTGTGAAGAATAACTGGAACACCGTAAGATTCAGCAACAGCGTGAACGTATTTCGCACCAGCTACAGCACCAAGGATTTGTGCACCTTGACCTTCAAGTTTAACGCCTTTACCAGCGAAGAAACCAGCACCACCGTTAGAGAACTGAACAACAACTGGAGCTTTAACTTTAGCTGCTGCTTCAAGAACACCGTTGATTGAGTCAGTGTTTACTACGTTTACCGCAGGAAGAGCAAAGTTGTTTTCTTTTGCTACTTCAAATACTTTCTGTACGTCATCGCCAGAAATAACACCAGGTTTTACAAAATCGAAGATCTTAGACATAACAATAGTCCTATTTACCTTGTTGTCTGTATTAAATATAAATCTTTGCAAACGTTTGCTACTGGACAAGCATTCTATAAAAACTTGATCTAATTCACAAACATTTATCGGCGAGAGCAGCGCTCCCGCCCCAAATTAATTATGCTTTTGCACGCTCTTCAAGCATAGCAACGGCAGGTAGTACTTTACCTTCAACGAACTCAAGGAACGCGCCGCCACCAGTAGAGATGTAAGAAACGTCAGCTTTGATACCGAACTTGTCGATAGCTGCTAGCGTGTCACCGCCACCAGCAACAGAGAAACCTTCAGATTCTGCAATTGCTTTAGAAATGCCTGCTGTACCTGCTTCAAAGTTCTTGAATTCAAATACGCCAACTGGACCATTCCAAAGAATTGTTTTTGCGTTGCCGATGATTTCAGCAAGAGCAGCAGTTGAATCTGGGCCAAGGTCGAAGATCATGTCATCATCTTGAACGTCAGCAACATTCTTGATTTCAGCTTCTGCGTTTTCGTCGAATGCTTTAGCACATGCAACATCAGTAGCAACTGGGATTGAACACTCTTTCATTAGCTTCTGAGCAGTTTCAACTAAGTCTGCTTCGTATAGAGACTTACCTACATTGTGGCCTTCAGCTGCAATGAAAGTATTAGCGATACCACCACCAACAACAAGTTGGTCAGCGATTTTAGATAGAGACTCAAGAACAGTCAGTTTAGTCGAAACTTTAGAACCACCAACGATAGCCACTAGAGGACGAGCTGGGTTGTCCATTGCTTTGCCTAGTGCTTCTAGTTCAGCAGCAAGAAGAGGACCAGCACATGCTACAGGAGCATGAGTACCTACACCGTGAGTTGAAGCCTGAGCACGGTGAGCAGTACCGAATGCGTCCATCACGAAAATGTCACATAGTGCTGCGTATTGCTTAGAAAGTGCTTCTTCGTTCTTCTTCTCACCTTTGTTGAAGCGAACGTTTTCAAGAACAACTAGCTCACCTGCGTTTAGCTCTAGGCCATCTAGGTAATCTTTCGCTAGCTTAACGTCGCAATCTAGTGCGTCGTTTAGGTAGTTAACTACAGGAGCTAGAGAGAACTCTTCTGCATATTCGCCTTCAGTCGGACGACCCAGGTGAGAAGTAACCATTACTTTCGCGCCAGCTTCTAGGCAAAGCTTGATAGTAGGAAGAGATGCAAGGATACGTGCATCTGATGTTACTTTACCGTCTTTTACTGGTACGTTTAGGTCAGCACGGATAAATACGCGTTTACCTGCTAGTTCCAGGTCAGTCATCTTGATTACAGACATGGTTTGTCCTCTCAACATTAATTAATTTAAAATCAAAGTTTTTGTCGGCCCGGCGTCACTGCCAAGCCCTATAATTCCTACTCTTTTTCTGCACTGATTGTGTGCATGGCCAACGCGGTGTCTAGCATCCGGTTAGCAAATCCCCATTCGTTATCACACCACACCAACAGCTTGATTAAGTGTTGGTTACTGACACGGGTCTGGGTGCCATCGACAATCGCGCTATGGGGATCGTGATTGAAGTCAATCGATACAAGTGGTGCTTCGGTGTAATCAACTATGTTAGTTAATGTACAACGAGATGCCTCTGCCAGTGATTGATTTACGTCATTAACTTTCACATTTGTTTTAACTGTGACACTTAAATCCATCGCAGTGACGTTAATTGTCGGCACGCGCACAGAGATCGCTTCAAATTTGTCAGAAAATTTCGGAAAAATACGACCAATACCAAGATGAAGTTTAGTATCGACCGGAATAATTGACTGACTGGCTGCGCGGGTACGGCGTAAATCAGAGTGGTAGGCATCGATGACCTGCTGGTCATTCATGGCTGAGTGAATCGTGGTGATGGTGCCGGATTCAATGCCGAAGGTATCATCCAATACCTTAATGACCGGGACAATACAGTTGGTGGTACAGGAACCATTGGACACAATGCGGTGCTCTGGCTTGAGCGTGTCATGGTTCACACCATAGATGATGGTATTGTCGATATCATTATCGGCCGGATGGGAAAATAACACTTTGCGGGCACCCGCTTTAATGTGTGCCTCGCCGTCAGCCCGAGAGCCATAGAAACCGGTACAGTCAAGCACAATATCGACATCGAGATCTTGCCACGGTAACAGGTGTATTTCGGGTTGATGCAAAATTCGGATGCTGTCCTGTTCCCCATTTTCATGGGCAATAAACAGGTGCTCCTGGTCATGGGTGACAGGCTTATGAAAGCGTCCATGGCTAGTGTCATACTGCAACAGGTGAGCCATTGCTTCAGGCTCAGCCAGTTCATTGACTGCCACGACTTTGATCTGGTGATGTTTGCCGCTTTCATACAGTGCGCGAAGCACACTACGTCCGATGCGGCCAAATCCATTAATTGCGACTTTAAGTGTCATATCCGTGCTACATATTTATTAAGCCGCGTTAGTGTATACCAAGCTAAGCTCAGAATCACCCTAATTGTGACACCTATCACCACAACAGTGAAAAACGCAACAATATCATAGCGATAAAAGCAAAATCACCGTCAAAAAACCACTAAAAAAGGTTTTTATGAAGAACTTTTTGCTCGTTTTTGACACAAAAAAGGCCTCCAAGGAGGCCTTTTTTTCATTCTTCGAAATAAATCACTTAAGTCCGCGATAAATGCGTCTTAAGACACTCACTCCGAGAATTAAGCTAATAGCTCTTTTGCCGTCTCAACCACATTTTCAACAGTGAAGCCGAACATCTTGAATAGCTCGCCTGCCGGAGCAGATTCACCGAAGGTGGTCATGCCGATGATACGGCCGCCGAAGCCAACGTACTTGTACCAGAAATCGGCAATACCTGCTTCAACAGCAATACGTGCAGTAACGTCTGATGGCAGTACCGCTTCACGGTAGGCAGCATCTTGCTTGTCGAATACGTCTGTCGCAGGCATAGAAACAACGCGAACCTTACGGCCGTCAGCCGTTAGCTGCGCGTGAGCTTCTGTAGCCAGTTCAACTTCAGAACCTGTTGCGATAAGGATAAGCTCTGGCTTGCCTTCGCAATCTTTCAGGATGTAACCACCCTTGGCGATATCAGCAACCTGTGCTTCGCTACGCGCTTGCTGAGCTAAGTTCTGGCGAGAGAAGATTAGCGATGTCGGGCCGTCTTTACGCTCGATCGCGAATTTCCAAGCCACTGCTGATTCAACCTGGTCACATGGGCGCCATGTGCTCATGTTTGGTGTCAGACGTAGTGAAGCGATTTGCTCTACTGGCTGGTGGGTAGGACCATCTTCGCCCAGGCCGATTGAGTCGTGGGTATAGACCTGGATGTTCTGCACTTTCATCAGTGCCGCCATACGCATTGCGTTACGTGCGTATTCCATGAACATTAGGAATGTCGCGCCGTAAGGAACAAAACCACCATGAAGGGCGATACCGTTCATGATCGCCGTCATACCGAATTCACGTACACCGTAATGGATGTAGTTACCCGCGAAGTCTTCAGCGGTTAGCGACTTAGAACCAGACCACATGGTCAGGTTAGAAGGCGCAAGGTCAGCAGAGCCGCCCATGATCTCAGGAAGCATTGCACCAAACGCTTCTAGGGCGTTTTGTGATGCTTTACGTGATGCGATGTTGGCAGGGTTTGCTTGAAGATCAGCAATGATTGCGTTTGCTTTCTCTTCCCACTGTGCAGGCAGTTCGCCATTTACACGACGCTTGAATTCTGCCGCAAGTTCTGGGTAAGCCGCTGCGTATGCTGCGAATTTCTCATCCCATGCAGATTCTTTTGCTACACCCGCTTCTTTTGCATCCCACTCCGCCGCGATATCCGCAGGGATGTCGAAAGGACCGTGTTCCCAGCCAAGTGCAGCCTTAGTTGCAGCAATCTCTTCAGCACCCAATGGCGCACCGTGACAGTCATGCGTACCCGCTTTGTTTGGAGAGCCAAAGCCGATAACAGTCTTAGTACAAATCAGGGTTGGTTTGCCTGTTTCTGCTTTTGCCGCTTCGATTGCTGCGTTGATAGCGTCAGCATCGTGGCCATCAACAGCAGGAATAACATGCCAGCCGTATGATTCAAAACGCTTAGGCGTATCGTCAGAGAACCAGCCTTCAACTTCACCGTCGATAGAAATACCGTTGTCATCCCAGAACGCAATTAGCTTGCCCAGGCCCAATGTGCCAGCCAGTGAACAAGCTTCGTGAGAGATACCTTCCATCAGACAGCCGTCGCCCATAAACACATAAGTGTTGTGGTCAACGATGTCGTGGCCTTCACGGTTGAACTGGGCAGCAAGCGCTTTTTCAGCCATCGCCATGCCCACACCGTTAGTGATGCCCTGGCCTAGTGGACCGGTTGTTGTTTCCACGCCCGGCGCATAGCCATACTCTGGGTGGCCCGGTGTTTTTGAATGTAGCTGACGGAAATTCTTCAGATCGTCAATAGACAGGTCATAACCTGTAAGGTGAAGCAGAGAATAAATAAGCATTGAACCGTGGCCGTTAGACAGGATAAAACGGTCGCGATCAGCCCACTGCGGGTTTTGTGGGTTGTGGTTCATGTGGCCACGCCACAGCACTTCAGCGATATCTGCCATCCCCATAGGTGCACCAGGGTGGCCAGAGTTAGCTTGTTGAACACCGTCCATGCTCAGGGCACGGATTGCATTGGCAAGTTCTTTACGTGAAGACATGTCTGCTCCAGAAATTCGTAGACTGTTGTATTGTGGTTATTTACCAATCTATAAGTACGGTAAATTAACCAGGAATCGGCGGGCGGGTATTGTCGCAAAGTCTGGCCCCGGACTGCAAACGTTTTCCTGAAGAAAATGAGTCCTATTTCAATAAGCTGGCCAATCGAAAACGTCACAAATCGATGTTAACACCCTGAAAGGTAAACGATTGCTTTTGCGGTTCATCTATCACCTTATAATTCACGGTGTTGATTTTAAACCTGTTGCGGGTATTATAGACGTCTAGACGGAGGTAGCTCTATACATTCAAACGTATATCCATATGCGTTTTGTTTATGTAAACCTTTATCTCAGAGCTCCTTGTTATTAACCTATATCCATATAAGAGTGAGTGTACGCATGTCAAAGCACCTGTTTACTTCTGAGTCAGTATCAGAAGGTCATCCAGATAAAATTGCCGATCAGATTTCTGACGCAGTCTTGGATGCGATCCTGGAACAAGACCCAAAAGCACGTGTTGCGTGTGAGACTTACGTAAAAACCGGTATGGTGATGGTAGGCGGTGAAATCACCACTTCTGCCTGGGTTGATATCGAAGAAATTACCCGTCAAACCGTACGTGAAATCGGCTATGTGCACTCAGACATGGGCTTTGATGCCAACTCTTGTGCCGTACTGAGCGCAATCGGCAAGCAGTCTCCGGACATCAACCAGGGTGTTGACCGTGAAGATCCTCGCGAGCTAGGTGCCGGCGATCAGGGCATCATGTTTGGTTACGCAACCAACGAAACTGACGTTTTGATGCCAGCACCAGTCACTTACGCTCACCGCCTAGTTGAGCGCCAAGCTAAGATCCGTAAAAACGGCACCCTACCTTGGCTACGTCCTGATGCGAAAAGCCAGGTAACTTTCGCTTACGATCAAGGTAAAATTGTCGGTATCGATGCGGTTGTTCTTTCTACTCAGCACTGTGACACCATCGAGCTTCCAGTACTGCAGGAAGCCGTGATGGAAGAAATCATCAAGCCGGTACTTCCTGCTGAGTGGTTGAACAAAGAAACTAAATTCTTTATTAACCCAACTGGCCGTTTCGTGATCGGTGGCCCAATGGGTGACTGTGGCCTGACTGGTCGTAAAATCATCGTTGATACCTACGGCGGCGCAGCGCGTCACGGCGGTGGTGCATTCTCTGGTAAAGATCCATCAAAGGTTGACCGCTCTGCGGCTTACGCAGCGCGTTATGTTGCTAAGAACATCGTCGCAGCTGGCCTTGCTGAGCGTTGTGAAATCCAGCTTTCTTACGCAATCGGTGTTGCGGATCCAACGTCTATCATGGTTGAAACATTCGGCACTGAAAAAGTTTCCCACGACATCATTGTTGATGCTGTTCGTCAGAACTTCGACCTACGCCCATACGGCCTGATCGAAATGCTTGATTTGCTACAGCCTATCTACCAGAAAACTGCAGCCTACGGCCACTTCGGTCGTGAAGAATTCCCTTGGGAAGCAACAGACAAAGCAGAAATGCTACGCGATTTCGCTAACATCAAGTAAGCGACAACGTACTGATTTGAAAAAAGGAAGCTTCGGCTTCCTTTTTTTGTTTACATAGGTGTCTAGAAACTGGTTCCTGGATCCTAGAGTTAGAGCATTCCTCGCACCTATGGTTCTTCAGGCCGCTTTCAAGGCTCACATACTTACGTCAGGCTTTTAGCTTTTTCCAGGAACCAGGATCTAGGATCCAGTCCCCCGCTCCGCTATAATTTCCCTCAACCAGCTACCCTAGAAATCGCCATGTCCCCACTCCAATCCCAAGTTATTGCCAAAGTCGAGCAATGTATCAAACACGCCAACCAGCGACTCAACAAACGCCTGGCGATGCCAGCCGTCAACTTTAGGCAACGCGGTAAGATTGCAGGCAGCGCCCGCCTGCAAGGCTGGGAGGTGCGCTTCAACCCGGTATTACTCGAAGAAAACCCGCAGGCATTCCTCGATGAAGTGGTGCCCCATGAAGTTGCCCACCTTGTCACCTTTAAGTTATTTGGCAAGGTACGTCCCCATGGGCGCGAATGGCAGGTCATGATGACCGACGTCTTTGGTGTGCCAGCTCGCACAACCCATAGCTTTGATGTGTCATCGGTACAGGGGAACACTTACCCATACCGATGTAGCTGCAGCGAACATCAATTAACCGTTCGCCGCCACAATAAAGTGCTGCGCAAGCAGGCAACATACCACTGCCGGCAATGCCAACAGCCACTACTGGCGGTTTGATCATCGCCTCCTTCCTTAATTGACACAAAATGTAATTAACAACACGAAAAAGAGTGAACTACTTCTAAAACTTATATTCAGTGATAGTCTTATCAGATAGATTTTTAATGGTAAGACAACATATGCAGTTTTCTCTCAAATGGCTGATCATCGGGTTACTGATGCCCGCCGCCGTCATGGCCGCCCCCCCTTCATCCTTTAGCAAAGCAAAAAAAATCGCCGTCGGTATTTACCAGGATCACCCTGTCAGCTTCTACTGCGGTTGTGATATTGAATGGCACGGCAAGAAAGGGATCCCGGATCTGGATAGCTGTGGTTATCAGGTACGCAAACAATTAAAACGGGCCAGCCGTATCGAATGGGAGCACGTCGTTCCTGCTTGGCAATTCGGCCACCAGCTTCAATGCTGGCAAGATGGCGGCCGGAAAAACTGCGGTAAAGATCCAAGGTTCCGTACGATGGAAGCCGATCTGCATAACCTCACCCCGACAATCGGGGAAGTGAACGGTGACCGCTCAAACTACAATTTCCGGCCCTGGAACGGGGATAAAGGCGCCTACTATGGCCAATGCGAAATGAAAGTCGACTTTAAAAGCCGCCGTGCCGATCCGCCACCAGCCGCACGCGGAGCCATTGCCCGGATTTACCTGTATATGAGCGATGAATATCCTTTCCGCCTTTCACGCCAGCAACGCCAGTTAATGGAAGCCTGGGATCGCCAATATCCGGTTAACCAGTGGGAGTGCGAGCGCGACCGGAGGATTGCCGATATTCAGGACAACCATAACCCTTATGTGCTGCGCGCCTGTCAGTAGCAAGGGCTGTAATCAAAGAGGCTTCCCTGCTCGTATTGAGCATCCGGGAAGCCTGTTTCGCAATTAGTCGCGGGTAAAATCATCCTGATATGGCTGAACTTGCAATGGCACCGCAAATTGTTGTGACTTAACGTCAGACGCCATCGTCATAGTCATAGTACGGGCATCACACCAGCCAATGCCATAAGGCAAGGTTTGCAAACGTGAGGTGATTTGATCAAATTCATCCGTTAAATCTTTCTGCAACAACTCTTCTGCCACCAACTTAGCCCGTGCTTTTACCTCGGTAACAGCCAACCGATCCCTCTGCCCCCAGCCAATGATATAATCATTGCACGATGGCGAGGCTACCTGAGGGTTGGAGACAAACGCAACATCGGCAGTCGCATTGTATTGGCGCCGCATCATAAATGCCTCAAACAGCATAGCAACATCTTCTGCCCCACTGGAATATGCATAAAAATCAGCAGCGCCGCCAGCTTCAAAGAACGTACCGGCATCTTGCGGGGTCATTGCCTTCACCGCCGCTGTAGCATCGGCTCCCCGGAAAGAGACTTGGGCTGCATTATGCAGCTCTGCCGAAGAAAGCGGATGGGCCTGGTGAAGCTTCTTATTGGCATAGGTAAACTGGCTGATGTTGTCCCAAATAGTCAAAGACGTATCAAGGCTGGCCAACTCCGTTTGCGGAAGAAAATCATTGGCATGTGCCAGTTCATGGGCCAATAGACGGTATAAGCCGGCCGTTACCTGCTCCAGGGTACGGGTTGGGTTGTAGGCTGCATTATATTTTTTGCTTGGCAGCACGTACTCCAAGCTGGGATCCAGGTAACGCTGCGCGGCCTCAAATTGTAACTGGGACTGGTACTCGTTGCGGTAATCTTCCTGCTGGTAGATATCACTCCACTGCGCTTCGTTGAGCCACAGGTAGCGCGGATCGAGATAAATACTCGCCGTTGCTGAATGATAGAATGACGGCTTTACCTCAAAGCTGAGCACAACCGCATTAATCGACCTGAACATGTTCAGGAGATCTTGAGGCATCAGGCGCAATACGGCAACAAAGTTATCCCCCATCCATTGATGGGAAACCAGCAAACGCTGCGCAATATCTTCAGGGGTGACATCAGCGCTATTTTGAAAGCCAATCGGCGCAATATCACTTACGCCACAAGACTGATCTTCCTTGTAGAGCACCACGCACGACTGGGCAGAGCTACCGAATGCGCTACCGGGCTGATAAGGCGTTAATTGCTCAAGGGCGGGATCGCCATTGACATTCAGGTTAGTTCGCTCCTGCGCCTTTTCGCCTCCGGAATTACACCCTGCCAGAGCAACAGCAAGGCCAAGCGCGACAGGACGAATAATCCCTTGATTAGTCAACATAAATACTCCTTCATTCATCATTGCCACAGATGATAAATGTACCCCTATAAAAGAGTAGAGTTTTTAATCAAAAATGCGTTGCAGTGCATATATTCCTTTATATTTTCAACAGCCCTGTAGCCAATATTTTTTTCAATCAACCTTGTTTTTCCACTCTCCAGCGTCCATCTCTTTATCAACAGACTGCATTAGCTATCAGAGTTGATATAATGCTGCGAGATAAAAACTAAACAGGTTATCGAGATAGCCATGAGAATCCCTCGTATTTACCATCCTGAGTCGCTACCCGATCAGGGCAAAATCATGCTCAGCGATGATGCAGCCAACCACGTTGGCCGTGTCATGCGTATGCAGGCAGGCCAGGAAGTACTGCTGTTTGACGGCAGCGATGCCGAGTTCCCCGCGGTTATCACCAACGCCAGCAAGAAGAGCGTTGAAGTTGAAATCCAGCGCCGCGATGAACACAGTGTCGAGTCACCACTCAATATCCACCTCGGCCAAGTGATTTCCCGTGGTGAGAAAATGGAATTCACTATCCAGAAATCTGTCGAACTGGGTGTCATGACCATCACCCCGCTTATTTCTGAACGCTGTGGCGTAAAACTCAATACCGAGCGCTTTGAGAAGAAACTGGCGCAATGGCAGAGAATTGCCATCAGTGCCTGTGAGCAGTGCGGCCGAAATACGGTACCGGAGATCCGCCCGGTCATGAAGCTGGAAGACTGGTGTGCCGAAGAATACGACGGGCTAAAACTGAACCTGCACCCTCGTGCTAGCTACTCGATCAACACCTTGCCGGAACCTGTCACCAAAGTTCGCTTGCTGATTGGCCCAGAAGGTGGTTTGTCTGCCGAAGAAATCGGTATGACAGAGCAATATAAATTCGATGAAATCTTACTCGGTCCGCGTGTACTGCGTACCGAAACCACGGCGATGACGGCAATCACAGCCCTGCAAGTCCGCTTTGGCGATTTAGGCTAACCAAGCCAACGACAGACTAGGAGAAAGAAATGATCAAACTGGGTATCGTGATGGACCCGATTGAGTCTATCAACATCAAAAAAGATTCCAGCTTTGCCATGATGATGGAAGCACAGCGTCGCGGCTGGGAAATCCATTATATGGAAATGAACGACCTCTCGTTGGAGCAAGGCAAAGCCGTTGCCCGTACCCGTGTGGTTAGCCTAAAAGAAGATCCAAATGGCTGGTTCGAATTCCACGGCGAGCAGGAAATTTCCCTGTCTGAGCTAGATGCGGTATTGATGCGCAAGGATCCGCCTTTCGATACTGAATATATCTATGCAACCTACATCCTAGAGCGCGCCGAAAACGAAGGGGCACTGATCGTCAATGAACCTCGTAGCCTGCGTGACTGCAACGAAAAACTATTTACTGCCTGGTTCCCGGATCTAACCCCCACTACCGTAGTCACCCGCAGCGCAGACAAAATCAGGGCCTTCCACCAAGAGCATGGTGATGTGATTTTGAAACCACTCGATGGTATGGGTGGCTCATCAATCTTCCGTGTGATGAAAGGCGATCCGAATGTATCGGTGATCATCGAAACCCTGACCAACCACGGCCAGAACTACTGTATGGCGCAAACCTTTGTGCCTGATATCAGTAACGGTGATAAGCGTATCTTGGTCGTTGATGGCGAGCCTATGCCATATTGCCTGGCACGGATCCCGGCCAAGGGCGAAACCCGCGGCAACCTGGCTGCTGGCGGTCGTGGCGAAGCCCGCCCGATCAGCGAGACCGACCGCAAAATTGCTGAAACCGTCGCGCCGGTTCTGAAAGAAAAAGGCCTGATCTTTGTTGGCCTGGATGTTATTGGTGACAAGCTGACCGAGATTAACGTAACCAGCCCAACCTGTATCCGTGAAATCGAAGCCGCCTTTGATATTTCCATCACTGGTAAATTAATGGACGCGATCGAGCGTCGCGTAAACGCTTAATTCTCCTTCGTAAGTTAAGCGCAGTCTTGAGAGCAAGGCTGCGTTTTTTATTGTTTCTCGAGTGTTGAATTAGCACGTAATACCAATCTGGATAAGTAGATGGTCTATTTTTCATGAGGAAAAATTGCCAAATACAAGGCGGAAAATGCAGTAACTAATGGCTCTAATTACAAAATTACCAACGCAGTAGTTGGTAATTTTAACCATGAAAAATGGCCAGATATTTATGTAGATTGGTATAAATACCATTTCCGGCAAATAGTCGGCATACTGTAAGTAACAGGATATGTTGTAGGTGCACACTAATGAATCTGACTAATCATTTTCTGGTTGCCATGCCCAGCATGCAGGATCCGAACTTTAAGGGTAGTGTGGTCTATGTCTGCGAGCATAATGATGAGGGTGCTATGGGCATCGTCATAAACCTGCCTATCGATATTTCTGTAGGCAATATGCTTGAACAAATAGACGTTGAGCGTGAGCTACCGGTCAATAATCCAGCAAGCCTTGAGCAACCAGTCTTCAACGGCGGACCTGTTTCCGGCGATCGCGGGTTCGTCCTCCACCTGCATCAGCAAAAAGGACGCTTCAGTTCGAGCATCAATATTACCGAGCAGGTTTCGGTCACGACCTCCAAAGACATTCTGCCTTTGCTTGGCACCAGTGAGGCGCCAGAGAAGTTTCTGGTCGCACTCGGTTATGCTGGCTGGACGGCTGGGCAATTGGAACAGGAACTGGCAGAGAATACCTGGTTAACTACTGAAGCTGATCCGGATGTAGTTTTTAACACGCCGATCAACGAGCGCTGGGACAAAGCCGTCGCCCAGCTCGGTATTAGTTCGGCTCACCTTTCTATCGACACAGGACATGCATGAGTAACTCACGCAGCGTATTAGCATTTGATTACGGCACCAAGAGCATTGGTGTCGCTATTGGCCAGGAATTGACTGGCACTGCCACGCCACTGGCAGCATTAAAAGCCAAAGACGGTATTCCAAGCTGGGATGCCATCGAAAAAATTCTCAAAGAGTGGCAACCTGATCTTGTTGTCGTTGGCCTGCCTCTCGACTTAAAAGGCGGTGAACTTGAAACCATTACCCCACGGGCCAAAAAATTTGCCAACCGCCTCCATGGCCGTTTTGGCTGTCAGGTTGAGCTCCATGACGAGCGCCTGAGCACCGTTGAAGCCCGTGCCGAACTGTTTGACCGCGGCGGTTACCGATCCCTCAGCAAAGGCAATATCGATTCCCAGTCTGCTGTGGTGATCTTAGAGAGCTGGTTTGAACGCCAGTACGGTTAAAATGGGTCCTGGGGTCCTGGGGTCCTGGGGTCCTGGGGTCCTGGGGTCCTGGGGTCCTGCACGCAGGATTCAAAACGATCAAGAAAATGCCAAATTCTTGCTCTTTCTAGGACCTTGTTTTCCTAGGGCCTAGGACCTATGCCATGTACACCTTTTCCCTCTTTTTTCACCCCAAAGCAATCACTACTCGTACTCAAAGAAATTGCCGTTTCCAGTCCCGCTTTACATAAGGCCAGAACAGCTTGTACAGCTTTTGGACACTTTGAACCCAAAAGCTCAACACGCAGCACGCCAGAGCTCAATACCCACTTTTAATCATTTAAGATCATAACCTTATAAATAACAGGTAATAAAAAAGCTTTAGGATCATTACAACCCCAAAGCTTCTTGACCGCTATGATCTTTTTAGTTGCTAGGATCTAGCCCATATCGACAGTAACTCCCGCAAGGGTATTGCTGCCTTGCTGATTCTTACAGCCAACTTTGATCATCAGGCGCAGATCGTTAGCCGAATCGGCATGGTGAAGGGCATCTTGCTCGGTGATTTTGCCTTGGCTAAACAGCTCGTACAGTGACTGATCAAACGTCATCATCCCTGACTCAGTGGACTTCGACATTGCTTCTTTGATCTCATGCAACTCACCGCGGCGGATCAAATCGCCGACTCTCGGGGTATTGAGCAACAGCTCAAAAGCTCCATGACGGCCGACACCATTGGCATCCGGGATCAGCTGCTGGGCCAGGATACACTTCAGGTTCAATGACAGATCAAACAAAAACTGCTCTCTACGCTCCTTGGGAACCAAGTGAAGGATCCGCTCCAGTGCCTGGTTGGCATTGTTAGCGTGCAATGTTGCCATGCACAGATGGCCGGTTTCGGCAAAATTCATCGCATACTCCATGGTTTCTGGCGTCCGGATCTCACCGATCAGGATCATATCCGGAGCCTGGCGCAAGGAGTTCTTCAATGCTACAGCATAGCTTTCGGTATCCAGGCCCACTTCTCGCTGGGTCACAATGCACCGGTTATGCTTATGGACAAACTCAATAGGATCTTCGACCGTCAGGATATGCCCGCTACGGTTATTATTGCGAAATCCCGTCATGGCCGCCATTGAAGTCGACTTTCCCGATCCTGTCGCCCCGACAACCAGGACCAACCCGCGCTTGGCCAGCGCCATTTTCTGCATATCCATCGGTAGGTTCAGTGAAAAAAGATCGGGGATCTCAGTCTCAATTCGGCGAATAACCATACCCGGCAATTCACGCTGCCAAAAGGCACTAACACGGAAACGCAATTCACCACGAACCAGCGCAAAGTTTGCCTCTTGGGTCGAGACAAAATCCTGTCGTCGCTCGCTGTCCATCGCATCATCAAACAAGGCATCAACGGCGCCACGCTCCAAGACTTCCCCCAAAGGCTGCAGGTGACCATCGACCCGCAGCAAGCAAGGGGAATCCACCGTGATATACAGATCTGATGCCTTGCAGCGCACCATCTCCTCTAGGATCTGCTGTAAATTCATTCTTTTTCCTATTCTCTAACTAACACTTACAGCAGTACGAAGCTACTGTCGACGACACGGCGCCCTTCTTCAGCTTCGACGATCCCCTGTGCCACCAGCATTTTGACACTCTGTTCCATGGTTTGCATACCCATCGCCGATCCCGTCTGGATCATCGAGTACATCTGGGCAACTTTATCTTCCCGAATAAGGTTACGAATAGCTGGAGTCGCCATCATTATTTCATGGGCAGCGACACGGCCACCACTCACGCACTTAAGCAGGTTCTGTGATGCGACAGCCCGCAACGACTCTGACAGCATTGAACGCACCATCGACTTGTCATTACCGGGAAACACATCAATGATACGGTCGATGGTCTTGGCTGCCGAGCTGGTATGCAGGGTACCCAACACCAAGTGGCCAGTTTCTGCAGCGGTAAGCGCCAGGCTGATTGTTTCCTTGTCCCGCAGCTCTCCGACAACAATCACGTCAGGATCTTCACGCAGCGAGGAGCGCAGTGCATTATGGAAACTATGTGTATCACGGTGCACTTCACGCTGGTTGATCAGGCAGCGTTTACCGCTATGAACAAATTCCACCGGATCTTCAATGGTAAGAATATGCCGATTGTAGTTCTCGTTAATGTAATCAACCAAAGCCGCAATGGTGGTCGACTTACCAGAGCCAGTCGCCCCGGTGACCAGCACCAGTCCACGCTGGCACTGTGCGATCTTGTAAAACACATCCGGGACGTCAAGGGACTCCAGTGACGGGATATTGATCGGAATGGTTCGAAATACCGCTGCACTCCCCCGGGACTGCTGAAAGGCATTAACACGAAAACGTCCGACTTTAGGCAGATCAAAAGAAAAATCCACCTCTAGGTGCTCTTCGTACTCCCTGCGCTGGGCATCCGTCATGATATCAAAGACCAATCGGTGTACCTCAGCATGCTCTAAGGCTGGTAAACTGAGTTTTCTTACGTCACCATCTACCCTGATCATTGGCGGGACACCTGCAGAAAGGTGCAGATCAGAGGCATTATGCTTTACACTAAAGTCCAGTAGCTCGGTGATATCCATAAATTTTCCCTACAGAATCGATTATGAGTAGTATCAAACAAAATATTGAACAGGTCATCTCCCAGATAGCCTCTGCGACCGAAAAATGCGGTCGAAAAGCCGATTCCGTGCAACTACTGGCGGTCAGTAAAACCAAACCAATCGCAGCTGTCGAAGATGCGATTGCGGCAGGACAGTTCGCGTTTGGTGAAAACTATGTCCAGGAAGGTGTCGAAAAGGTACAGCATTTCGCAACCAACGCTCAGGCTGACAAACTGAGCTGGCATTTTATCGGGCCTATCCAGTCCAACAAAACCCGGCTGATTGCCGAACATTTTGACTGGGTACATTCTGTCGATCGGGCCAAAATTGCCCGTCGCCTGAGCGAACAACGCCCGGCAACAATGCCGCCATTAAATATACTGTTACAGGTCAATACCAGCGCCGAAGCCAGCAAGTCTGGCGTCAAATTTGACGAGCTTGCTACGCTGGCCGACGAAATCGCAGCTATGCCTAACCTGGTACTGCGAGGCCTGATGTCCATTCCGCAAAAAGCAGATGACTACGACAGCCAATACGCCGCCTTCAGTGCCTTGGCCGATGCCCAAAAAGCATTGCAGAACAAACATCCGCAACTCGATACCCTGTCGATGGGAATGAGTGGCGATATGGAAGCCGCTATCGCAGCAGGCAGTAACATAGTCCGTATCGGCACCGCTATTTTTGGTGCAAGGGATTACACATAGAAGAAACGAGAAACGAGTCTCTAAAGGCTAGAAACTCGCTCCTCTCGATTTACGAATAAGGACTTCACATGGAACAACGTTCAATCGCTTTCATCGGTGCCGGCAATATGGCCCGCTCTATCATTGCCGGGCTTGTTTGTAGCGGCTATAGCCCCGATAAAATCACCGCAACCGCCCCTGGCCCGGCTCGCCGCGAACCGCTCGCCCGCGATTACGGTATCCACACCAGCGACGATAATATGTTGGCGGTCGAACAGGCCGAAGTGGTCGTGCTGGCGGTCAAACCACAGCTGATGGAAGAAGTCTGCCGTCCGCTACAGGGGATCGACTTTTCTGGTAAGCTGGTGATCTCAATCGCAGCAGGGATCTCTGTCCAGCGCCTCAATGAAATGCTGGCTACCGAACTCAACCTCGTTCGTGTTATGCCAAACACCCCATCCCTGATCGGTAAAGGCATGAGCGGCATGTACGCCCCTGCAGCTGTCCCTGCGGCAGATAAAACCGTTGCCGAAAACTTAATGCGAGCTGTCGGCGAAGTATGCTGGGTCGAGCAAGAATCAGGAATTAACGGTATTATAGCGGCAGCTGGTAGCGCCCCTGCCTACTTCTTCCTGTTCATGGAAGCGATGCAGGCAGAAGCGATCAAGCAAGGTTTTGACCCAAAAACAGCCCGCTTGTTAGTTCAGCAGTCCGCTGCTGGCGCGGCTGGAATGGTCGTTGCCAACCCTGACACTGAGCTGGCAACCTTGCGCGAGCAGGTAACGTCAAAAGGCGGTACCACCGCAGAAGCACTGCGAACGTTTAACGAGCACCAACTTAGTGATACCGTAGCAAAAGCAATGCGTGCCGCGGTTTCCCGCGCTGAAGAAATGGAAAAGTTATTTTAAGGTTTAGTTATGAATTCAATTGGTTTCTTGGTCAGCACCCTATTTGACCTCTACATCATGGTTGTATTGCTACGGATCTGGCTCCAGTGGGCCCGGGCGGACTTCTACAACCCGTTTTCCCAGTTCATCGTCAAGGCTACCCAGCCTGTTGTTGCGCCATTGCGCCGCATTATCCCGTCCATTGGCTCGCTGGATCTGGCTACGCTGCTATTTGCCTATGTCCTTAGCATTGCCAAGTTTGTCATCCTACAGCTGGTACTGACCGGCGGCGGTATGGCATTTAGTGTCGATTTCTTATGGGTCGGCGCACTGGCCCTACTTAAAGCTGCTGGCGGCCTGCTATTCTGGGTACTGCTGCTACGCGCCATCCTAAGCTGGGTCAGCCAGGGTCGCAGCCCGGTTGAATACGTTATGCACCAGCTAACCGAACCAATGACAGCCCCGATCCGCCGCTTCATTCCGGCGATGGGAGGCCTGGATCTGAGTGTATTGGTCCTGTTCATCGGCCTGCAGTTCGCGAACTTCCTGATGGGTGATATTATCGGCCCTATCTGGCACCAGTTATGAGTTTGACTGCAGTAACCCGCAGCGGAGACGACCTGGTGATCCGGCTATATATTCAGCCTAAAGCCAGCCGTGACCAGATTGTGGGCCTGCATGGTGATGAGCTGAAGATTGCCATTACCGCACCGCCAGTGGACGGTAAAGCCAATGGCCACCTGACCAAGTACCTGGCCAAACTGTTCCGGGTTGCCAAAGGGCAGGTGGTGATTGAAAAAGGGGAGCTCGGGCGCCACAAGCAAGTGCGTATCGAAAGCCCTCGGGAAATCCCTCCAGCAATATCTGAACTGCTGTAGAACACAGCAGCTTCAATTGCTTAAATAAAGCATGCAGCTCAGCACACTGCTGAGCTGCTACAACCACCAGCAGCTGACTATACTAAAAGGATGTAATACTTACCTGGCCATAAAAATCGCATAAGTAACCGGTAAGTATCCAGAAGGATAAAATCATGACTCGTATTTTATGTTTATTATCAGCACTACTCTTTACTGCCCTACCCGTTCATGCTGAACAGCTTGAGAATATCGGTAATCTTGAAGTCCACTATTCCAGCTTTCCTTCGACATTTTTGACACCTGAAGTGGCGAATACCTACCGGATCAAGCGCAGCCGCTACTCGGCCGTTGTCAACGTTACCGTTTTAGATAAAACGCAAAACGGCAAGCCTGCGGTCACTGCAGTCCTGTCCGGCCAGGCCAAGAACCTGCTCGGGAAGATTAAGGACCTTTCTTTCCGCGAAGTCCGTGAAGGTTCGGCCATCTACTACATCGCCGAGCTGAAACATGCCAACGAGGAGAGCTTCAGCTTTACCATTGATATCTCTCAAGGTGGCACCAACGGCCAGATCGCCTTCAAGCAGACCTTCTATGTCGATTAAGCGGTCAATATCGGCCAGCAAAGCCTGACAAGAGGAGCCCGCGGGCTCCTCTTTCTTTTTCAAGCTGCATGATTCCCGCTTAACCTTTCTTTCCAGCATCACTCTGCAGAAACTCAATAGGGTGGAGGCAAAGGTCATTTGGTACTATCATAGCGCCCCACAATTATCAGTCCGCGCGGACTCACCGAGGAACAGTGATGAGCAAACTAGTACTGGCCACTGGCAACCAGGGCAAAGTAAAAGAAATGGCAAGCCTGCTTGCAGACTTTGGTTTTGATGTTGTTGCACAGAGTGACTACAACGTCTCTTCGGTTGCCGAAACCGGCACAACTTTCATCGAAAATGCCATCATCAAAGCTCGTCATGCAGCAAAAGAGACTGGCCTGCCTGCGATTGCCGACGATTCTGGCCTGGAAGTGGACTACCTCAAGGGTGCACCAGGTATTTACTCAGCCCGCTTTGCCGGTGAAGAGGCCAGCGATCAGCAGAACCTGGAAAAGCTGCTGAAAGAAATGGAAGGCGTACCAGCCGACCAGCGTAGTGCCCGATTCCATTGTGTATTGGTAATGATGCGCCATGAAAACGATCCGACGCCATTGGTGTGCCACGGTAGCTGGGAAGGCAGCATCTTAACCGAAGCCCATGGTGACAATGGTTTTGGCTATGATCCTGTATTCTGGGTACCGGAAGATCAGTGCGCCTCTGCTGAGCTAGAGCCTACCCGCAAAAAGCAGCTATCACATCGCGGTAAAGCGCTGCAGAAACTCTTTGCCGCCTTGAAGGACGCCTAATGTTAGTTCCACCACCACTAAGCTTGTATGTCCACATCCCATGGTGTGTACAAAAATGCCCGTACTGCGACTTTAACTCGCATGCCCTCAAAACGGCCATTCCCGAGCTCGATTATATTGATGCGTTAATCGAAGATCTGGAGACTGATCTAGCTGCTTACCAGCTGGAAGATGCTCGCCGTCCGCTACACTCAATCTTTATTGGTGGTGGTACACCTAGCCTGATCTCTCCTGAAGAGATTGGCCGCCTGCTGCAGGCCATCGAAGCGCGTATTCCGTTCAGTGATGATATTGAAATCACGATGGAGGCTAACCCAGGCACCGTCGAGGCAGGGCGTTTTACCGCCTACCGCGCAGTCGGGGTAAACCGAATTTCTATCGGGATCCAAAGTTTCCAGGATGAAAAACTAAAACGCCTTGGCCGGATCCACGGTTGCGACGAAGCGATTAGGGCAGCAAAGCTGGCCACCGAAGCGGGATTAAACAGCTTTAACATCGACCTGATGCACGGGCTACCGGAACAATCGATTGACGATGCCCTCTCGGATCTCAAACAGGCCATAGCCCTTAATCCGCCGCACCTATCGTGGTACCAGCTGACCATTGAGCCTAATACCCTGTTTTATTCCAAGCCGCCGACACTACCGGATGACGATGATTTATGGGATATCTTTGAACAAGGCCACCAGCTACTGGCTGAAGCGGGCTACGTACAATACGAAATCTCCGGCTACAGCAAACCCGGCCTGCAGTGCCGCCATAACCTCAACTACTGGCGTTTTGGCGATTACCTCGGTATTGGTTGTGGCGCCCATGGCAAGATCAGTTTTGCTGACGGCACCATCACCCGAACCGTCAAGGTAAAACACCCGCGCGGCTACTTAAACCCGCAAAAGCCGTATTTGGATCAGGAAACCCAGGTAGAGAATAGTGAAAGGCCGTTTGAGTTCTTCATGAACCGTTTCCGCCTGTTGGAACCCTGCCCGAAACAGGATTTTGTTGAACGTACCGGCCTACCGTTAAGTGCCATCCAATCTTCAATTGATTGGGCTTTGGCGCAAAACTACCTAACCGATACCGACAGTGAATGGCAGATCACACAGCATGGCAAGCTGTTCCTTAATGATCTGCTGGCTGCCTTTGTTGACGAAGACGAATAAAAGCGTGAAGCGTGAAGCGTGAAGCGTGAAAAGCTTCAAGGCATAAAAGCGAGAGTCAATATGAACTCTCGCTTTTTGTTTTTTCCCGCTTCCCGGAGCGCAGCGTAACTCGCTTCCTATGCGAAGCATATATAAGCGAAGCGCCCTTGCTTCTTCATTTAAAACTCACACTCCGCCAGTTCCGCAGGGCCGGGATCAATGACTGGATCTCATGTTCCTTCACCTCACGCTTAGCTACCCGTTCACACAGCTCCTGATCAATCAATTGGGAGTGAGAGAGCACGTAAGGCAGATCCTTGACCATGATACTGTGATAATCAGCCAGAACAGCCTGTTGCAGCTCGTTCAGCTTAACCTTATGGATCCCATAATAGAGCTGGCCGTTGGATTTGATATGAAAAGTATCAATCCCCTTTTCTAGCGTGATATCGCCATCTTGCATGGTGATCGCATTATGCCATTGCGGCTGGCAAAGTGATGCCGAAGCACTTGCACAAACTACTGACAAGCCAACTACAATGGCTGCCTTACAAACCGTACGGCGGTAACTCTTAGGCATACGCATCCCCTTAGAACAGGGCATGCGCCGACCATCAATGAACAGCCATTACCCACTAAAAAATAGAGCGTCCGATTCTCTCTGCAAGCAATTCCAATGCCGCGGTCCCTGCCAATGAATTCCCGGAAGGATCCAGCTCCGGTGACCATACCGCAATCGACATCTCCCCCGGTACAATAGCGACAATACCGCCACCAACCCCTGATTTGCCCGGCATACCCACCCGGTAAGCAAACTCGCCTGCACCGTCATACAAACCACAAGTCGCAAGCAATGCATTCATTTGCTTACTCTGAGTCTGGCTGATAATTGTTTTTTTCGCACTCAAAGGAAGCCCTTTATTGGCCAGGTAGCTGAATGTCCTTGCCAAATCAACACAGCTCATCTTTAAGGCGCAATAGCTGAAGTAGTTGTTCAGTACTGGCATCACCTCGTTCTCGAAGTTGCCGAATGAGCGCATCAGGTAAGCAATCGAGGCATTGCGATCACTGTGCTGCATTTCAGAGGCGGCGACCTCTTTGTCATAGACAAGGTGTGGATTACAGGCTAGCTCACGAACCTGCTCTAGCATCCGGTACTGAGGTGCTGAAAGGCGGCTATGAAGCAGATCAGACACCACCAATGCCCCTGCATTGATGAACGGGTTACGCGGAATGCCATTTTCCAGCTCGAGTTGGATCATTGAGTTGAAGGCATGCCCCGAAGGCTCCTTGCCGACTCGCCGCCAGATTTCATCAGGTTCATACAGGGTCATCGCCATCGTTAGGCTCAATACCTTGGAGATCGACTGGATCGAGAAACATTCATCACTGTCACCCGCCTGAATAATTTCACCATCGTTATAACAGACAGCGATACCCAGCTTATTGGCAGGTACTTTTGCCAATGCCGGGATATAGTTAGCCACTTTTCCCTGACCAATCAATGGCCTGACTTCATCCAAAATCTCACTGAGCAACGTTTCTGTTGGCTTCACTATTTTTCTCCAAGGGTAAAAAAGCCAACACTAGGCTGGCTTTTTCTTCATATTACATTGGATGCTTGTTGACGGTTCAATCTCTGAACCAAGGGGATTTATTCAGTCCGCTCGAACTTCATATCCCATACGCCGTGGCCCAAACGGTGGCCGCGAGCTTCAAATTTGGTTAATGGACGATCTTCCGGACGCGGAATATAATCACCGTCAGTTGCCGTGTTTCGGTAGCCTGGCGCTGCGTTCATCACTTCAACCATATGCTCAGCATAGTTTTCCCAGTCTGTCGCCATATGGAAAATGCCGCCGATCTTAAGCTTCTTACGTAGCATTTCAGCAAATTCCGGCTGAACGATACGGCGCTTGTGGTGACGGGCCTTGTGCCATGGGTCAGGGAAGAACAGCTGAACCATATCCAGGCTGCCATCTGGGATCATATGATCGAAAACTTCCACGCCATCATGGCACATTACACGCAGGTTTGTTAAACCAGCCTCTTCTGCCGCCATCAGGCAGGCACCTACGCCAGGGCTATGTACTTCGATACCGATGTAGTTCTTTTCAGGTGCGTTCTTGGCCATTTCAACCAATGACGCGCCCATGCCAAAACCGATTTCCAGTACAACTGGCGCTTCACGGTTAAACACTTCTTTCCAGTCCAGCGGCTGCTGAGCGAAGTCGATACCCATTGTCGGCCAGTTATTTTCCATTGCCAATTCTTGGCCTTTGGTTAAACGGCCTTCACGACGAACAAAGCTACGAATTTTTCGTACCAGTTTGCCGTCTTCGGTAAATTCAGTCATGGTCACTTCACCAGACTTTTTTGCAACTTCGCTCATGCTTACTATCCAAACAAAAAAGAAACGGAACGGCATTATCCAAAGTTATAGACGAAGTTCAAGTCTATCGATTGCGACAATAACCAGATTGTGGTGCAATCTTACTCAATAATACCTAATAAAAGCTTTCAAGCCGTGTGGTTTACACAGCGTAGGGAAGTATAAATGATTGCCACTGCCGACTCCAATTTTGACAAAAAAGATCACCAGGGCAAACGTAAAGCAAGTAAAGTGAGCGAACTTCTGTGA
The DNA here is from genome assembly GCF_059552575.1 of Photobacterium sp. HL06. Lineage (NCBI taxonomy): Bacteria > Pseudomonadati > Pseudomonadota > Gammaproteobacteria > Vibrionales > Vibrionaceae > Photobacterium > Photobacterium sp. HL06. The sequence continues at coordinate 498,414 of NZ_CM183914.1, read as the reverse complement.
CTAATACCTTCTCTGAGGCCATTTTAGCGTGGTACGACAAATTCGGCCGCAAAACGCTGCCCTGGCAGCTCAACAAAACACCTTATAAAGTCTGGCTATCGGAGATCATGCTCCAGCAAACCCAGGTAGCCACAGTCATTCCGTATTTCGAGCGATTTGTGGAACGGTTCCCTACCGTCCAGGATCTAGCCGCAGCGGAGCAAGACGAGGTACTGCACCTGTGGACAGGATTAGGTTACTACGCCCGCGCCCGCAACCTGCACAAAGCGGCGCAGGTGATCGTCGCAGAACACAACGGTGAATTTCCTACCGACATCGAGCAGGTCATCGCCCTGCCGGGCATCGGGCGCTCAACCGCAGGCGCCGTGTTGTCGCTGTCGCTCAAGCAGCACCACCCTATTCTGGATGGAAATGTAAAACGTACGTTGGCTCGTTGCTATGCTGTTGAAGGTTGGCCAGGCAAAAAGCCGGTAGAAAATGTCCTTTGGGAAATCGCCGAGCAAAATACCCCGGAACAAGGCGTCGAGCGTTATAACCAGGCAATGATGGACATGGGGGCAATGATTTGTACCCGCAGCAAGCCCAAATGCGAATTATGCCCGGTCACCGCACGCTGTCAGGCCAAAGCCCAGCAGCGCCAGATGGACTTTCCCGGCAAAAAACCGAAAAAGGCCCTTCCCGAAAAGCAGGCTTGGTTTGCCATTTTCCAATGCGGCGAGGAAATCTGGCTGGAGCAGCGGCCACCCGTTGGGATCTGGGGAGGATTATGGTGTTTTCCACAAAATGATCATCAGGATCTCGAGGCGATTATCGAACAGCGATTAGGGGCATCCACCCAGCTGATCAGCACGACTGAACAGCTCAATGCGTTTCGCCATACATTCAGCCACTATCACCTCGATATAGTGCCAGTTAGGATCACACTCAGCACAGCACCAAATGTGATTACCGAATCAGGCAAAGGGCAATGGTATAACCTCAACCAGCCGCCCAAAGTTGGCCTGGCTGCACCGGTTCAGCAAATTCTGGAGAGTCTGCACTACGAACTGAAAAACCAATAATAGCCGCAACTTAAGCAGGGCTATACCGCCCTTTCACCGTGATATCTAGAAGCATACGCTGCACTCTGGTATAACTAGCAGCGTACTCATGAAGGTTAGGATTAAGGAGCCACTCAATGAGCCGTACTGTATTTTGTGCCCGTCTGAAAAAAGAAGCGGAAGGTTTGGATTTCCAGCTTTATCCAGGCGAGCTGGGTAAACGTATCTTCGACAACATCTCAAAAGAAGCCTGGGCAGAGTGGCAAGGTAAGCAAACCATGCTAATCAACGAGAAGAAACTGAACATGATGGATCCGGAGCACCGCAAGCTGTTGGAAACTGAAATGGTTAACTTCTTGTTTGAAGGCCAAGATGTGATCATTGACGGATATACACCGCCAAGCGAGAAGTAAACGCCCTGACTTCACGGTTTACCCTATCTCCGGTGTAAAAAAACTTACCCGGAGTGCAAGAAAATGACATCATTTGCTACCAAACAAGTGATGTCTTTTTTTTACCGGGAATTATGAAAAAACGCGCTCTTCTATTGTCGCTTCTTCTGCTTGGCGGATGCAGCCGTGAATTTGTCGAACAGTTTTACGATGTCGACTACACCTCCACTAACCGCTTTGCTAAAAACCTCGCACCATTGCCTGGGCAATTTACCAAAGATGCCGCGTCGCTTGACCGCCTGATGAGTAACTTCAGCGGCCAGGTAAAGCGCTACTGGGGCGACAATGACTCCCTTGTTGCCAGCAAGCGCCAATACGTCAAGTATACCGATGGCTACCAGAGCCGCGCCCATGTCGATTTCGAGCGCGGTGTGGTGATTGTCGAGACGGTGGCAAAGACAGAGCCGGAAAACCACCTTAAAGAAGCCATTACAACCACCCTGCTAACACCTGATAATCCAGGCGGCGTCGATCTGTACTCAGACTCGGGGATTGAATTTAACGGCAAACCGTTTCTCTATGGCCAGGTACTGGATCAGGAAGGCAAGCCTATTGAATGGTCCTGGCGGGCAAATCAATTTGCTGATCACCTCATCAGTAGCCAACTGAAAAAGCGTAAAATCCGCTACCAGCAGGCCTATTATGTCGAGATCCCGATGGTTGCCGATCACGCCAACAAGCGAGGCTACAAATATGCCAGCATCGTACGCGATGCTTCACGCCGTTACGGTATTCCCGAAGATCTGATTTATGCCATCATCAAAACCGAGAGCAGTTTCAACCCTTATGCCGTCAGCCATGCCAATGCCTATGGCCTGATGCAAGTGGTACCCAATACGGCAGGCGCCGATGTCTTCAAGCTGGTAAAGAACAAGTCAGGCAAGCCTTCACCCGAATACCTGTTTGACCCGGCCAAAAATATTGATACCGGCACAGCCTACTTTTACATTTTGCGAAACCGCTACCTCAAAGATGTCCGTGATCCGCTTTCGCTGCACTACAGCATGATTTCCGCCTACAACGGTGGGACTGGTGGGGTATTAAAAACCTTCGACAGTGATCGCAAGCGAGCAATGAATGATCTCAATCGCCTACAACCAAACCAAGTCTATTGGGCGCTGACAAACAAACACCCAAAAGCCGAAGCAAGGCGTTATTTACAGAAGGTCACCAATTACCAAAAAGAGTTTAATCAGGGAAAAATCTGATGTAATGACAAAGAAATAGCCGCAAATGCCGTTCATGTATAAAAAGCGAGCAAGCAGTAATTTTTATTAAAAAAGTTGTTGACGAAAAGCCTGAAAACCCGTTTAATAGCGCTCCGTTGCCTCGATAGCTCAGTCGGTAGAGCAGAGGATTGAAAATCCTCGTGTCGGTGGTTCGATTCCGCCTCGAGGCACCATTTCTTCTCTTTTGAAAAAAATGGTGCAAGCAACAGACAATCTATTCCCCCTTAGTTCAGTTGGTAGAACGGCGGACTGTTAATCCGTATGTCGCAAGTTCAAGTCTTGCAGGGGGAGCCAAATTTTGTTTTAAGCCATGAGCTTGGAACTAAAAAAGATTTAGTGTGCCGACTTAGCTCAGTAGGTAGAGCAACTGACTTGTAATCAGTAGGTCACCAGTTCGACTCCGGTAGTCGGCACCATTTCTTAGCAATTGTTGTGAAAACAGCATTGCAAAAGTTTAAGCCTAATCGCTTTTACTTTTGCCTCGATAGCTCAGTCGGTAGAGCAGAGGATTGAAAATCCTCGTGTCGGTGGTTCGATTCCGCCTCGAGGCACCATTTAAAATTAGAGATTGATTTTGGTTACTGCTTTGCAGTAATGTGTCGGTCCCTAGCCGGGCGCGGTCAATTCCGTCCTCGAGCACCATTATTCATCCGATACGAGTTTATCGTGTTAGATAAAGAATAATTCCCCCTTAGTTCAGTTGGTAGAACGGCGGACTGTTAATCCGTATGTCGCAGGTTCGAGTCCCGCAGGGGGAGCCACATTTAGTGTGCCGACTTAGCTCAGTAGGTAGAGCAACTGACTTGTAATCAGTAGGTCACCAGTTCGACTCCGGTAGTCGGCACCATTTTTTAGCAACTGTTGTGAAAACAGCATTGCAGAAGTTTAAGCCTAACCGCTTTTACTTTTGCCTCGATAGCTCAGTCGGTAGAGCAGAGGATTGAAAATCCTCGTGTCGGTGGTTCGATTCCGCCTCGAGGCACCATATTTAAACTTGGTGTCTAAGACATCTGGTTAAAAAAGTACAATTCCCCCTTAGTTCAGTTGGTAGAACGGCGGACTGTTAATCCGTATGTCGCAAGTTCAAGTCTTGCAGGGGGAGCCAAACAAGAAAAGCCTTGTCTCCGGACGAGGCTTTTTTATGCCTATTGCTTATCGCTCCGCGCTGATCCCCCCTCCCCTGCTTCGGCCAAAATAGCTAATACAAACTCAATCCTCGTTACAAAAGTGTCCTGGTACTTTGGGCTGATTGCTTGTTTTAGGCTAACTTTATATCCATGTGCCTCCATGAAAACATCAAGGAAGACAAAATGATCACATTATATGGTTACCCCAGAACACGATCGTTGCGTGTGTCCTGGCTACTGGAGGAGCTAGGTCTGGACTGGCAATACCATTTAGTTAACTTTGCCAAGGGCGATCATAAATCTGCTGACTACCTTGCCCTTTGCCCCCAGGGGAAAGTGCCAACCCTTCACGATGAAAAAATCGTCATCACCGAATCAGCAGCAATTTGCCTCTACCTGGCGGAAAAATATGGCAAGCACTGGCTCCCCAAACCATCAACGGCAGAATCGGCGAAACATTTTGAGTGGGTAAGCTTTATCATTACCGAGCTCGAACAACCGCTGTGGTCTATGGGAAAGCATAAGTTTGCCCTTCCCGAACCAATTCGCCTGCCTGAAATGATCTCAGTGGCAAACTGGGAATTTAAGAAAGCAGTGCAAACAGCTGAAAGCTGGTTGCCCGCCAACGAATTTCTCATCGGCAACTTTCCGACCGTTGCCGATATTCTGCTTACCCACACTCTAAATTGGGCCGTCAAATTTGATCAAAAACTACCACCAAAACTGGAAAAATACCGCCAACACATGAGCCGGCGGCCTGCTTTGCTACGCGCATTGAATCAAGAACAGCAAGCTTTGGCTATTAACTAGCAGCAATTTCCAGCTCCTTTTCTTTGCCATAAAGTTCAAAATACGAACAATCAGCGTAAAAAAACAAAGGTTGCACTTTTTTTATCAAATAATCGTTGACGGAGAGGCCGAAAACCTTTTTAATGCGCCCCGTTGCCTCGATAGCTCAGTCGGTAGAGCAGAGGATTGAAAATCCTCGTGTCGGTGGTTCGATTCCGCCTCGAGGCACCATTTCTTCTCTTTTGAAAAAATGGTGCAAGCAACAGACAATCTATTCCCCCTTAGTTCAGTTGGTAGAACGGCGGACTGTTAATCCGTATGTCGCAAGTTCAAGTCTTGCAGGGGGAGCCAAATTTTGTTTTAAGCCATAGGCTTGGAACTAAAAAAGATTTAGTGTGCCGACTTAGCTCAGTAGGTAGAGCAACTGACTTGTAATCAGTAGGTCACCAGTTCGACTCCGGTAGTCGGCACCATTTCTTAGCAATTGTTGTGAAAACAGCATTGCAAAAGTTTAAGCCTAACCGCTTTTACTTTTGCCTCGATAGCTCAGTCGGTAGAGCAGAGGATTGAAAATCCTCGTGTCGGTGGTTCGATTCCGCCTCGAGGCACCATATATAATTAGAGATTGATTCTGGTTACTGCTTTGCAGTAATGTGTCGGTCCCTAGCCGGGCGCGGTCGATTCCGTCCTCGAGCACCATTATTCATCCAATGCGAGTTTGTCGTATTAGATAAAGAATAATTCCCCCTTAGTTCAGTTGGTAGAACGGCGGACTGTTAATCCGTATGTCGCAAGTTCAAGTCTTGCAGGGGGAGCCACTTTCTATTTCAAGCAAAGCTTGATGGAAGTAAACAAAGTGTGCCGACTTAGCTCAGTAGGTAGAGCAACTGACTTGTAATCAGTAGGTCACCAGTTCGACTCCGGTAGTCGGCACCATTTTTTAGCAACTGTTGTGAAAACAGCATTGCAAAAGTTTAAGCCTAACCGCTTTTACTTTTGCCTCGATAGCTCAGTCGGTAGAGCAGAGGATTGAAAATCCTCGTGTCGGTGGTTCGATTCCGCCTCGAGGCACCATTTAAAATTAGAGATTGATTTTTGTTACTGCTTTGCAGTAATGTGTCGGTCCCTAGCCGGGCGCGGTCGATTCCGCCTCGAGGCACCATATTATTCCCCCTTAGTTCAGTTGGTAGAACGGCGGACTGTTAATCCGTATGTCGCAAGTTCAAGTCTTGCAGGGGGAGCCAAATTTCGATTTAAGCAACAGCTTGAAAAGAATAAAAATAAGTGGTTATTCTCGTAAGAGATTAACTGCACTAGTGCCGACTTAGCTCAGTAGGTAGAGCAACTGACTTGTAATCAGTAGGTCACCAGTTCGACTCCGGTAGTCGGCACCACTTTTTGAAACCTCATCATTTGATGAGGTTTTTTTTCGTCTGTATCTCTTCAATACACACTTCGTATCATATTGGGTAGCTGCGCAGTTATAGTTTACAATAACAGTAATAAGCAGAATGCCACCAGTCTCATTGAATCTCAGTGCTCCAATATTCATACCTGTGATTCACCCAGTTAAAACTGACGCTCGCAAACTGCAATCAAGGAACGGACCCTATTGGTGTAAAAATCAAATAAAATAACAGGTTGCGCTAAATATAATGGCAAGTATAAAACTCTCAGTAGAGCGCTTAACCGAAGGTTTATATATTAAGCTGCCGTTGCAATGGACTGATCACCCTTTTCTACTGAACCATTTCAAAATCAAAGATCACCAACAAATTCGCCTAATCAAAAACCTCGGGGTAAGGTTTGTCTACCTGATCCCAGAAAAAAGTGACACTAAGCCGCTCGACCCGGAAACACCCGTTGAAGTACTCAGCGAAGATGAAAGTCAGTTTCTGGATAAACAGGCAGAAAAACTCTGGCAGGAAAAACAGTGCCGTATCACACGCCTGAAGAACTACAAACGCAAGTTGCAGCGTTGCGAGAAAAATTTTAATCGCTCTATGTCGCAGCTTCGTTCCATCGTTGGCAAGATTAAAAGCCGCCCAGTCACAGCAATCAAAGAAGCGGAAAGCCTGGTCGAAGAGATGGTTGATGCGCTAATGGAAAGCGACAACGTGGCACTTCATCTGATGAATGATGCCAAAGACTCTGAAGATATTTACTTTCACTCGCTGAATGTGGCGATCATGTCCATGATGCTGGCTAAATCCAGCGGTATGCCTGCCAGTGACATAAAAGCAATCGCGCTGGGTGCCTTGTTTCACGATATGGGAAAACTAAAAGTCCCAACGGCGATTACCCGTAAAACAACGCCTCTAACAGAGCCTGAAGATAATTACTTAAAACTGCATACTAGGTACAGCCTGGAACTGGCTAACCTTGCAGAGGACTTCCCACAGGCTGCCAAGCCCATTCTTAGCCAACACCACGAGCTGTTGGACGGTAGTGGTTACCCCAAACAGCTCACGGCCGAAAAAATTGACTTAAAAGCGCAACTTGTCGCGGTCGTCAATGCTTATGACAACCTGTGCCATCCTCAGGAATCAGCCAAGGCCCGGATACCTTATAGCGCCCTGTCTTATCTGTTCAAAAATAAGAAGGCACAATACAACAGTGACTTTATGGGATTGCTGATCCGCCTGATGGGAGTCTATCCGCCGGGTAGTGTCGTACAGCTCTCTAACCAGCAGCTTGGGCTAGTGATTTCGGTGAACTCGGAAAGCCTGCTGTTTCCGAATGTCTTGCTCTATGATCCGTCGGTTCCTTCCAATGAAGCGCCAATCCTTGACCTCGAGGAAAGTAACCTGCGGATAGAGCAAGCCATCGCACCGGGTAAGTTACCGGAGAAAGTTTATACCTACCTCAACCCCCGGGTCCGGATCTCTTATTACTTCGATCCCAACGACTAATACCAATCGGGATAAGTAAGAGTTCAGATAATTGCGCAGGAAAAATCACCTAAGACAAGGCAGGATTTTTGTAACTAGTGGCCCTAATTACAAAAATTATAACGCAGTAATAGGTGATTTTAACCAGCAAGAATGAGCAAATACTTATGCTGATTGGTATAACTCACAGTTGCTCAGCCGGGCTGAGCAACTGTTATCCAGGTAAGCTCTATTTGGCTTACAGGCTAAACATATCCTTGATCCAACCAGCAGGTTGATTACCGCTACACTGTGATTTCAGCGAACCGTTGTTATCCCACACAGGCAATGACTGCTGGCCACCACAATCCTGGCTCAAGGTGCCATTAGACAGCCTATTGTATTTCATCGTAGTCAGCTTCTTCGGCCACGTCAGCCGCAAGGGTTCAGGGTGACGGCGCTGAAGATAATCACTATACAAACGCAGGGCACCAGCTGAGCCCGTCAGGTGAACCGGCTTGTTATCATCCCGGCCGATCCAGACAGTTACCACTTCCCGCCCGTCCGCACCGACATACCAGCTATCGCGGGCTTTATCGGTCGTACCCGTTTTTCCGGCAAGCGCTGCCCAACCAAATTTAGGCTGAAGGAAGCGCGCGGTACCTTGGCTAACCACATTTTTCATCCCATAGGTTGTCAGCCAGGCTGCTTGCGCAGGCACGGCCTGGGCCGCTTTAGGGTAGTTCTGGTATAGCATACTGCCCTGTTGATCAACCACCGCACGCAGTGCCGTTAGATCCGCCTTGCGGCCACCACTGGTCACCGTCTGGTACATCTGGGTCACTTCAAACGGCGTCAGGGTAAACGCACCTAATAAAATCGACGGTAGTTTTGGGATCTCATTCCGATCAACACCCAGCTGTACCATCGTATCGATAACAGGCCCCAACCCGACTTGCAGCCCCAGATTCACAGTCGGTACATTCAGCGATTTCGCCAGCGCATAATACAAGGGTACCTCGCCCCGGAACTTACGGTCATAGTTCCTCGGTTTCCAGGCGGTTCCCCGACTGCCCTTGAGCACAATCGGCTTGTCATCAATCGTGGTTGCCAATGTATATTGTTCAGGCTTGCGAAGGGCTGCCAGATAAACTGCAGGCTTCACCAATGAGCCAATCTGTCGGCTGCCATCTAGTGCCCGGTTGAATCCCGCGTAACCCGGCCGGCTGCCTCCAACCATCGCGCGGACTTCCCCGCTCTGGCGGTCAACAGCGACGATGGCCGTCTCGACCTCAACACCCGCTTTCTTATTCAGCTTAGGCACCATTGCCATAACCGCTTTTTCAGCTTCCTGCTGCGATAGCGGATCTAAAGTACTGAACACTCTCAGGCCAATACCCGGCGTGAAGTTATCCCCGACTTTCTGCTTGAGTTCACGCTGCAGTTGCTGGAAATATGCCGGCTGGCGACTGGCGATCATTGGCCTGCTCTGCACATCCAGCGAACGGGAGGCGGCCTGCTCATACTGCGCACCATCCAAAATCCCGTTATCCATCATTAAGCGTAAAATCAGATCCCTGCGCTGGCGTGCCCGCTCAGGGTTACGCCATGGATTGTAATAGGACGGGCCTTTTGCCAACCCCACCAGCAGGGCCTGCTGATCAATACGCAGCTCCTGCAGCGGGCGGCCAAAATACAGTCGTGCTCCCAAAGCAAAACCATGAACCTCTTTGCCTCCGTTCTGGCCAAGGTAGATTTCATTGAGGTACGCTTCGAGGATCCGATCCTTGCTGTAGCGATAATCTATGATCAGGGCGATATAGGCTTCACTCAGTTTTCGCAACAACGTGCGATCGCGGGACAGGAAAATATTCTTTGCCAGCTGCTGGGTCAGGGTACTGCCCCCCTGTACCGTCCGGCCAGCTTTCAGGTTAACAAACAAGGCACGTACAATGGCCAGCGGAGACACGCCGTCGTGGTAATAGAAGTCCCGATCCTCGGTGACTAGCAAGGCATCTACCAGTACCTCCGGGAAGCGTTCCCGAGGCAGGAAAATCCGCTGCTCGCCTTCATTGGTGCCCAGCATACCGAGCATTTTCGGCTCAATACGTAAATAACCCATCTGGCGCTTGCTACCAACTTCATGGATCTTGCTCAACGTACCGCCAGCAAATGTCAGCATGACATGACGCTGGCCCTCATGGCCATCCTCGAACTCAAAAGGCCGACGGATCAGCTCAATACGTGTTGAAGATGATGAATATTCACCGATTCGCTGGGGGGTTTTAACCTTGTGGTACTGCAGAAGATCTAGCTCTCTGCGGACTTCCTCCAGGGTCACCGCCTGATCCGGCTGTAGATTCAGCACCCGGCCATAAACGACAGCTGGCAAGTTCCACAACTGGCCGTCAAATTTATCCCGCACCACATTATCAAGATAAATCCCGACCACCAGTAACACTGCCACCACCGCGATGCCGACTTTGATACCAAAACCAACCAGCCATTTCAGCCACCCTGGTAGTTTTGAGTGCTTTTTCTTGGCCGGCTTTTTCCTGCTTCGGCGAGGTTTGGCCGCAGTTTTCTTGGCCGGCGCTTTTGCGGTGGTCTTACGTCGGGTGGTTGCAGGCTTTTTGGCTCCCGGCTTCTTCGGCGCTGGGGCTAAAAGGCGAATTGGCAACATCATCTTCATGCTATTCTTCATTCCCGAAATCCAATCCCTGCATTCGATACAGTCCTAACTGCAGGCATCAAAAGGCTTCTGCCAGCCGCCGTCTCATTCACTGCGGCCAACGATTCTATTACATATATTTCTTGGTTTTTCTTGTTGGCGCATGGCTCGCCGGATCATCTGGCCAAACATGCTTAGGGTAGCGCCCTTTCATTTCTTTCTGCACATCCCGGTAAGATCCTTGCCAGAAAGCGGCAAGGTCCTGGGTGATCTGCAGCGGCCTCTGCGCCGGAGACAATAATTCCAGTACCACTGCAACTTTACCGTTGGCAATCTGAGGCGATGTTTTTTCTCCGAACATCTCCTGCATCCGGACAGCCAGCACCGGTTTATGGCCCAGCTGATAACGGATCGGATAGCGCGATCCGGTTGGTACCTGGTAATGGGTTGGCAATGCTGATCCCAATGCCTGTGCCTTCTCCCAGCCTAGCCGGGCTTCCAAGGCCGCAACCAGGTCTAATTTATCAATCGCCTTGAGCGTTTTCATACCCGTCATAAACGGCAGTAGCCACTGTTCCGCTTCAGCCAGCAAGCTAGCTTCATCCATGGCCGGTAAATTAAGCTCAGGTAACCATTGTGCCGCACAGCGAGCCCGAACCAATAGACTCTCTGAGCGACTGCTCCATGGCAGTACGCCAAGCCCCTTACGCACAATCGCGTTCAACAGCGCTTCGCTGGCCTTGGCCGGATCCGGCTCAGCCATCGCACTGCACTGCAAGATCAGCTGGCCGCAGCACAAGTGTCTCTCGGCACTCAAACGGCCTTTTTTGTCATCCCAGTCCAGCCATTCCCGCTCAACAAACAGCTGTGGCAGGTATTCCTGCAACAGTTTGAGATCGGCAGCTATGGCCGAAAATATCCGACTGTCACCCTGGCGGGTCTTTACCACATCAGCAACGACCAGCATTGCTTCACTCGCCATTGGCTCATCGGGCAGCAACATCGCCCCCTGGCCGTTTGCCAACTGGTAGCGCCCGTCCCTGCCACGTGACAGTGCAATCCGGTCCGGAAAGCCAGCCGCCATCAAAGGGGCAACCCACTCGGCTGAGGCCTTTAATCCCCCCGGTATCGTATTCGTTAGTTTGGTCAGGTGCTGTTTGGTCCGTTGTATGTACTGCCTGCTGCGAGGCAGCTTACCGTCTTCGAGCAAGCTAAGCTGAAAATATAAATCCGGGTTGTTCATACCGCGCGGCGGCTCTTCCAGCAATGCTACCAGCATCGCAGCCGTTATCATGGCGGCTTTATCTTTCTGCTGAGCCATCAGCAATATTGCGGCATGGCGAGGGTCGGCACCGAGCTGTTGGATCCGCTTGCCATTGTCAGTGAGCTGATAACGTGCATCCATCGCCCCCAAGCTCTGCAGCAAGCGGCGTGACTGGTCCAGAGCCTTTGCTGGCGGTATATCGAGCCAGCGTAGCTCGCCGGCATCAATACAGCCCCACTGCGCCAGCTCCATTGCCAAAGCCGTCAGATCGGCCCGCAAGATCTCTGGCTGTGGGGTCGCAGGCTGCCTAACCAGCAGCTCTTCACTGTATAAACGCAGACAGATCCCCGGTTCAAGACGCCCGGCACGTCCGGCACGCTGCTCGGCAGAAGAGCGGGCAATACGTACCAGCTCTAGTCGACTGATCCCGGTTTTAGGATCCCATAACGCAATGCGCTCCAGCCCGCAGTCAACAACCATCCGGATCCCTTCTATCGTCAGGCTGGTCTCGGCAATATTGGTTGCCAGCACCACTTTTCGCTTGCCTTTGGGCGGTGGGGTGATCGCTTGTTGCTGCTGGCCGGTAGTGAGCTGCCCATAGAGCGGACAAACCAGCACCTCACTGCCAACCTTCTCTTCAAGAAGTACCGCCAGCCGCTTGATCTCCCCCGCCCCCGGCAAAAAGACCAATATCGAACCCTGCTCATCATTAAGTAGCTGAATCACTTCCCTCGCAGCACTGTCAACCATCTTCTGGCTATCTGCCACTGTTTTGTAGCGGTGCTCAACCGGAAAGCAACGGCCTTCGGATTCAATGTAACCCGCCTCGGGAAGCAATGAGGTCAATGCCCCGGCATCGAGTGTGGCGGACATCACCAGCAGCTTCAAATCGTCCCGCAGTGCCTCCTGCACCTCCAGCGCCAGTGCCAGCGAGGTATCGGCATGAATGCTACGTTCATGGAATTCATCAAAAATCAGCAGCTCGATCCCCTCAAGCTCAGGATCTTGCTGCAACATCCGGGTCATTACCCCTTCAGTCACAATCTCCAACCGGGTTGCTGCACTCACCCGGGTCTCACCACGTATCCTCAGGCCAACAGTCTGCCCGACACTCTCCCCCAGCTGCGAGGCCAGATAACTGGCGATATTGCGCGCCGCCAGCCGGCGTGGCTCCAACATCACGATCCGCCCGTCAAGTCCGCCCTCGCGTAATATCGCCAGCGGCAGCCGGGTTGACTTACCGGCACCGGGTGGCGCTTTCAATATAAGCTGGGAGCAAGACTTAAGCTGCTCAAGCAGCGGAGTTAAAACGGCATCGATAGGCAGCTGTGACAATGTGAAAACCTTGTGTCATATTCAAACTAAGCTGAAAACTATTGTACAAGAAAGTTATTTGCCAAACTGAACAATTATCAGGCCAATCCGTGCGAAGCAAACCGATCGCTGTTTAACATGGCCTTCAACCAGGTCGAATTACCATGAACGATAGTAGACAAGAACGCCTTTTCTTTGCCCTGGCGCTAGACACCCCGGCAAACCAACACACCTTTCGCCAGCTAGGCCAGTTCATACAGGTGCTACCGGGCGACGGACGCCCGGTAGCAGATAGTAACCTTCACCTGACACTGGCATTTCTCGGACTTGTCAGCAAGCCGCAAAAAGAACACCTTATCGCTTTAACAGACGAAATTGCCCTACCCGCATTTACCCTCCATGCCTCAGTCTTGAAATACCGAAAGCGCAGCAGGCTAATCTGGCTCGGTTGTGACAGCATACCCGCCCCGCTAGAACAACTGGCTGCTAGCCTGAAACAAAACGCAGAACAGGCCGGGCTGGCCCAGGAAGAGCGCAGCTACACCCCTCACATGACCCTGAAAAAACATGTCCGCCAGCGGCCCGAGTCGCTACCGGAAAATGTTAATTTCACCTTTCATTTTGAGCACTTTGGCCTGTATATTTCAGAACCAATCAATACCGCCCAAGGTTCAGGTGTCCGCTACCGGTGCCTTAAACAATGGCCGCTCTCCCAGGCAGTGCCAAACAACCAGGATCCCGAATGAAATTTGACCCGCCGTTACAGGCTGCTACATTAATCAAACGCTACAAACGCTTTCTCACTGATATTGAACTACCCAGTGGCAAAGTAAAAACCATTCACTGTGCCAATACCGGCGCAATGACAGGCTGTGCCGAGCCCGGTAGTACGGTTTGGTATTCCACATCCGATAACCCGAAACGCAAGTACCCCAATAGCTGGGAGCTATCTCACACAAAAAGCGGACACTGGATTTGTGTCAATACCGCACGGGCTAACCGCTTGGTCGAAGAGGCAATAAACAGGAATGTCATCACAGAACTGCAAGGCTATTCATCACTCCGTACCGAAGTGAAGTATGGTTGTGAAAACAGCAGGATAGATATCCTATTAACAGCCGATGACAAACCACCGTGCTATATTGAAGTGAAGAGCGTTACCCTTTTAGAAAATGGGCAGGGCTTTTTCCCCGACGCAGTCACTACCCGGGGCCAAAAGCATCTACGGGAACTGATGGACGTAGCGAAAAACGGTGATAGGGCTGTACTTTTTTTCGCTATTTTGCATTCAGGGATTGAAAACGTAGCCGCGGCACACCATATAGACCCGGACTACCACAAATTAATTCAACAGGCAGAACAGGCTGGCGTTGAGATCATCTGTTACAAAGCGGTATTGGATCAGAATGAACTCTATTTAAACAGCTGTATAAAATTCCATCAATGCCAGTGAAAAATGATGCTTTCTTCACATTGGTATAAAATTGAATATATGCAGCAATTGCCACACATTACCCTTTCTGCTATAGATACCGCCCAAAATTAACCAGTGACGGTTATTAGGTATATTAGGAGATGCTATATGCCAGAGAGCAACGTTAAAAAATCGCTAGGCATCCTGGCTATTGCTGGGGTTGAGCCGTATCAGGAAAAAGCCGGCGAAGAATACATGGGTGAAGCTCAGCTAGAGCACTTCCGCAAAATTCTTGACGCCTGGCGCAACCAGCTTCGTGAAGAAGTTGATCGCACTGTTAACCACATGCAGGATGAAGCAGCAAACTTCCCGGATCCAGTCGATCGCGCGGCACAGGAAGAAGAGTTCAGCCTTGAGCTTCGTAACCGTGACCGTGAGCGCAAGCTGATCAAGAAGATTGAAAAAACGCTTCAGCGCATTGAAGACGACGACTTTGGTTTCTGTGACTCTTGCGGTATCGAAATTGGTATTCGCCGCCTTGAAGCTCGCCCTACAGCTGAACTATGTATCGACTGTAAAACGCTTGCAGAAATCAAAGAAAAGCAGATGGCAGGCTAATACCTCGGTATCATTCTGTAACTGTTTTAAGGGGGAGCTGCAGCTCCCTTTTTCATTTTTTATGATTTGTTTATGAGTACAAAAAAACACTATATCGGCCGTTTTGCCCCATCACCATCGGGCCCTTTGCACTTTGGCTCCCTTGTCGCAGCCCTAGGCAGCTACCTGCAAGCCAAATCACATCAAGGATCTTGGCTGGTACGTATGGAAGATCTTGACCCGCCACGGGAAATGCCCGGCGCTGCGGATGATATCCTACGTACACTGGAAGCTTATGGGCTGACCTGGGATGGTACTGTTATGTACCAAAGTCAGCGCCATGGTGCCTATCAGGCCCAGATTAATGCCTGGCTGCAAAGCCGCGACGCCTACTATTGCCAATGTACCCGTAAACAAATCAAACTTACCGGTGGTTTTTACCCAGGAACCTGCCGCGAACAGAACCAGAGTGCCAATAACTGCGCTGTGCGACTTAAAGTTAATACGCCCGTCACCCATTTTGATGATGTGCTGCATGGCCGCATTGAGATCCCCCAGCCATTGGCCGGGGAGGATTTCATTATTCATCGCCGGGACGGGCTATATGCCTATAACCTCGCCGTGGTGTTGGATGATATCGAGCAAGGCATCACCGAAGTCGTTCGCGGTGCCGACCTGATTGAGCCAACCGGGCGACAAATTGGCCTTTACCGCCTACTAAAAGAGCCGGAAGTCAGCTACCTGCATCTACCGTTAGCAGTGACCGAAAATGGTTATAAGCTATCGAAGCAGAACCATGCACCCGCTATCGACAAGGCCAACCCCAAGCCTGCTTTAATTAAGGCAATGGCTTTTCTCGGGATGAACCCGCCAGCCGATTTAGCGGCCTCCAGCCTGGAAGATATCCTTCGCTGGGGCAGCATGCAATGGCAGGTTGACAGGCTGCCACACTCGACAGCTATCACACTAGCATTCTAAAATGGCTTGCCGTGATATATGATATGCGGCTGTTTGTTGAACCCGATCCACGTATATGAGGTGTATTATCTTTAATCGAGTAGCCAGCTTTTGCCGTAAGGTATTGAATCGCGACAGTAGTACTCTCGCTACCGAGGACCTAACCTTGCAAATTTTTCAACGCCAAGAGCACGGTATTTCCCGTAAAGATATCAGCGAAAATGCGCTGAAGGTACTTTATCGTCTCAATAAGGCCGGTTTTGACGCCTACCTGGTAGGTGGTGGTGTACGCGATCTGTTACTAAACAAACAGCCAAAAGATTTTGATATCGCGACCAATGCAACGCCGGAAGAAATCAAGAAGCTATTTCGTAACTGCCGCCTGATCGGCCGTCGCTTCCGCCTGGCACACATTCTGTTTGGCCGCGATGTTATCGAAGTGGCGACCTTCCGTGGCCACCATGCTGATGCCAAGCCAAGTGTTCAAAATAAGCAGCAAATTGCCTCACAAAACCAAGAAGGCATGCTGCTGCGCGATAATGTATATGGCACTATCGATGAAGATGCCGAGCGCCGTGACTTCACGATCAATGCGCTGTACTACAGCATCAAAGACTTTACCGTCAGCGACTATGCCGACGGTGTCCATGATCTGGAAAACCGCATTATTCGCCTGATTGGTGATCCGGAAACCCGCTACCGCGAGGATCCGGTACGGATGCTACGTGCTGTACGTTTTGCCGCCAAGCTCGACATGGAGATCGAAAGCTCGACAGCTGCTCCAATCCACCAGCTTGCTAACTTGCTGCAGGATATTCCGTCAGCTCGCCTATTTGAAGAAAGCCTGAAATTGCTACAGTCTGGCGACGGGCTGGCAACATACAAGCTGATGCGCGAGTACAACCTATTCCAACAACTGTTCCCGCTACTATCTGAGCACTTTACCGAAGATCACAGCAGCCAGACAGAGCTGATGATTGAGCATATTCTGGCGGCAACAGATAAGCGTATCGTAGATGAAAAACGCGTAAATCCGGCGTTTATGTATGCCGCGATGCTGTGGTACCCAATGGTTACCCGGGCCGAAGAGATCTCAATTACCAGTGGCCTGTCATACTACGATGCTTTTATGGTGGCATCGAATGATATCCTCGACGAGCAGGTAAAATCGATCGCGATCCCGCGCCGCTTTACCACTACGGTGCGCGATATCTGGCAGCAACAGGTCCGCTTTAGCCGCCGCAGCGGTAAGCGCGCCTTCAAAATGCTGGAGCACCCGAAATTCCGGGCTGCATATGATTTTCTTGAGATGCGTGGCAACTTCGAAAGTGAAGACATTGCCGAACTGGCAGGCTGGTGGAATGAATTCCAGTCCGCTGACCGCAACAAGCGCGGCAAGATGGTACAGCTGATCAATGAGGGAGATGGCCAGCGTCGTCCACGCCGTCGCCGTCCACAGCGTCGCAAGAAGCCACAAGCGAAATCATCATCATGATCCGAGCTTATATCGCTATTGGCAGCAACCTGGGTGATCCTGTCGCCCAGGCCCGCAATGCCATTGCCGCGCTGAAGCAGATACCTGAAATCCAGGTGGTGGCCGAATCGTCACTGTACAGCAGCACCCCAATGGGGCCGCAGGATCAACCCGATTACATCAATGCGGTTGTCGCTATTGATACCTCGCTGTCCCCGCTTGCATTACTGGATCAGACCCAAGCCATCGAGTTAGAACATGGCCGGGTACGTAAAGCCGAACGCTGGGGGCCAAGGACACTGGACTTAGATATCATCCTGTACGGTGATCGGGTATATGACTGTGAACGACTGACCATTCCGCATTATGGAATGAAAGTCCGTGAGTTTGTACTTTATCCACTGGCAGAAATTGCCCCTGATTTAATCCTACCTGATCAAACAGCACTGCAAACGCTGCTAACCCAGGTAGATCGCAATGGCCTGGCCATCTGGCACTCATAAGGCATTGTTTTAGGGAGAGGGAAAGATTATGAAAAAAATAACAATCAACGACCTGATGAAATGGAAGCAGGAAGGTCGCAAATTTGCATCCGTAACTGCTTATGATGCAAGCTTTGCTCAGTTGTTTGAGCAGCAGGAAGTCCCTGTTTTACTGGTTGGCGACTCGCTGGGGATGGTACTGCAGGGTAAACCTGATACCTTGCCTGTCAGCGTTCAGGATATTGCCTACCACACCCGCTGTGTCCGCGCAGGTAGCCCGAATGCCCTGTTGATGGCCGATATGCCATTTATGAGCTACGGTACGCCAGAACAAGCTTGTGAGAGCGCTGCCGAGCTAATGCGTGCCGGAGCCAATATGGTGAAGCTGGAAGGCGGAGCCTGGCTGGCCGAGACCGTCTCCAAGCTGACAGAGCGTGCTGTTCCGGTTTGTGCCCATCTGGGGCTAACCCCGCAATCAGTAAACATTTTTGGTGGCTATAAAGTTCAGGGGCGTGACTCTGACCACGCAGAGCAGATGGTGAAAGATGCTATCCTGTTGAAAAATGCAGGTGCCCAGATCATTTTGCTGGAATGTGTACCCGCTAGCCTGGCCGAACGTATTACCAAAGCCGTAGAAGTGCCGGTGATTGGTATTGGTGCCGGTAATGTCACCGATGGCCAGATCCTGGTCATGCATGACATGTTCGGGATCTCTGCCAACTACATGCCACGTTTCTCCAAGAACTACCTGGCTGAAACTGGCGAAATGCGCACGGCAGTCACCCAATACCTAGAAGATGTCGAGGCCGGAGTATTCCCTGGCCCAGAGCATACCTTTGAGTAAGGAATAATAATGCAAACATTCGCTGAGATTGCCCCGATCCGCGAGCAAGTCCGACTATGGCGCCGTGAAGGCCGCCGTATCGCTTTTGTTCCAACTATGGGCAACTTGCATGAAGGCCACCTTACACTGGTTCGTAAAGCCCGTGAACACGCTGATGTCGTTGTGGTTAGTATCTTTGTCAACCCGATGCAGTTTGACAAAGCCGATGATCTGACCAACTACCCACGTACACTGGAAGATGATCTTGCTAAGCTAAATGGCGAAGCCGTCGATCTCGTCTTTACACCGACGCCAGAGGTTATGTACCCACAAGGCCTGGATCGCCAGACCTCTGTTGATGTACCAGGCTTATCGACCATGCTGGAAGGTGCGCTACGCCCTAGCCATTTCCGCGGCGTTTCGACGGTTGTCACCAAGCTATTTAATATTGTCCAGCCTGATGTCGCCTGCTTTGGCGAGAAAGATTACCAGCAACTTGCCCTGATCCGCCAGATGGTTATTGATATGGCAATGGACATCGAAATCATCGGTGTCACAACGGTGCGTGAAATGGATGGCCTGGCGATGAGCTCGCGCAATGGCTACCTGACTGTAGATGAACGCCAGCGTGCCCCTGTCCTGGCGCGCACCATGCGCTGGATCAGCAGCCAGATGCGCGGTGGCCGGACCGACTATGCCGAAATCGTTGTCGATGCTAGCGATCAACTGCGTGCCGCAGGCCTGCAACCGGATGAAATTTATATCCGCGATGCTGTCAGCCTCCAGCTGATCGGTGAAGAAACCCAGCAGGCCGTGATCCTGATGTCAGCCTTCTTGGGCAAAGCCCGCCTGATCGATAACCAGGTTGTCGATCTGACGCCACCTCAAGCCTCAGAATAAAGACCAGAGCACAAACAACAAGGCCATGTACCCTCGCGGTACATGGCCTTTTTATTTGCTTAAAGAAAAGCCCGACACTAATGGCCGGGCTTTTAATCATAGGTATAACAGCCTTGCGGACGCGTTGCGAACACACTATGAACGCGCTGCGAACACGTTGTGAACGCGCTGCGAACACGTTGTGGACGCGCTGCGAACTACGAACGCAAGCCGATACCACGGGAAATCAGGTAATAAACAAAACCGTATAGTGCGGTAATAAAGAGTCCGAGTACCGCAAAAGACGTTCCGATCCCAACATCTGATACCCCGAGGAAACCATATCGGAAGGCATTGACCATATACACAATCGGATTAAGCTTGGACACCCCCTGCCAGAACTCAGGCAGCAGGCTCAGTGAATAGAAGACCCCACCGAGGTATGTCATCGGTGTCAGAACGAACGTTGGAATAATGCTGATATCATCAAACGTCTTTGCATAGACCGCATTGATCAGCCCGCCGAGGGCAAATACTATCGAGGTCATCGTCACAGTGGCAATGAGTACTCCAAGATGAGCGATATTCAGATCAACAAACAATAATGAGACCACCGAGACAATAAAGCCGACCGCCAGCCCCCGCAGCACGCCACCACCGACATAGCCAGCAATAATAATATAACTCGGCACCGGTGCAACCAGCAGCTCTTCAATATTATGCTGGAGCTTGGCACTGAAAAATGAAGAAGCGACATTGGAATAGGAGTTAGTGATCACCGACATCATGATCAGGCCCGGCACGATATATTCCATATAGGTAAAACCGCCCATTTCACCGATCCGGCTGCCGATCAGGCTACCAAAAATAATGAAATACAGAGTCATGGTGATCGCAGGCGGAACCAGGGTCTGTACCCAAATGCGGGCAAAGCGATTCACTTCTTTGCTGATCAGGCTTTTGAAGGCAACCCAAAATTGATGTCTCATGCCTGCTCCCTTTTCTCTGCAGCGACCAAAGTAACAAACAGCTCTTCCAGGCGGTTGGCTTTATTTCGCATTGAAAGAACCTCCACCCCCTGGCTGGTTAGCTGGTGAAATACCGTATTGAGCCCGGTTCCTTTCGGAATATCAATTTCCAGTGTGTGGTTGTCCGGCATCTTCCACTTAACCCCTTCTAGCTCAGGCCTGTTGCCGTTGAGCTTGATATCAAGAATAAAGGTCTCTACCTCCAGCTTGCCAAGTAGCTCTTTCATGCTGGTATTTTCTATCAATACACCATGGTTAATGATGCCGATATTGCGGCACAGCATTTCGGCTTCTTCCAAATAATGAGTCGTCAAAATGATCGTAACGCCCTGGCTGTTGATCTCTCGCAGGAATTCCCACATCGAGCGGCGCAGCTCGATATCGACACCTGCTGTTGGCTCATCGAGGATCAGCAGTTTCGGCTCATGCATCAGGGCACGGGCAATCATCAGCCGGCGTTTCATCCCGCCAGACAGGTTACGTGCGCGCTCATGGCGTTTTTGCCACAAGTCTAGCTGGGTAAGGTATTTCTTCGCCCGCTCCTTGGCCAAGGGCTTCTCGACGCCGTAGTAACCGGCCTGGTTCACGACGATCTGCTCCACCGTCTCAAACTGGTTGAAATTAAATTCCTGCGGCACCAGTCCTAGCTGATTTTTGGCTTCAACTAGCTGGGAATCCAAGTCATAGCCAAAGACGTTTACCGAACCAGACGTCTTGTTAACTAACGAACTTATGATTCCAATAGTGGTAGATTTACCTGCACCATTAGGTCCGAGCAAAGCAAAGAAATCACCTTGACTGACGCAAAGGCTCATATTTTTCAATGCCTTAACGCCACCCTTGTAATTTTTACTTACATTTTTTATTTCCAATGCGTTCATAAAATGCGATCTTTATGTTAGAAATTTTCATCAACCGGACAACTAATCCGATTTGCTAACTAGCCAGCTTGTGTATAGTGGAGCCGGTTTACATAACTATCAGCCTCTGTCCTCACGGGCTGATACTTATGTGAATTGGTTATACCAACCGGGATAACGAATGTATCAAATAAAGGCATCATCATGGCAGATATAAAGCAGCTATTCGCAAATAATCTCTCTTGGTCAGAGAATATTAAGGAAGAAAAGCCCGAATTTTTCTCTCACCTTGCTGAAGCTCAGCGCCCAGAATACCTATGGATTGGCTGTGCCGACAGCCGGGTACCCGCCGAACGCCTGACCGGGCTCGACTCGGGAGAGTTGTTCGTACACCGAAACGTGGCGAACCAAGTTATCCATACCGATTTAAATTGCCTCTCCGTCGTACAATATGCTGTAGACGTTCTCAAAGTTAGGCACATTATCGTCTGTGGCCACTATGGCTGTGGTGGTGTCACTGCAGCGATTGATAACCCGCAGCTGGGCCTGATCAACAACTGGCTACTGCACATCCGCGATCTCTACCTAAAATACCGTCCGGAGCTAAGCGTGCTACCGCGTGAAGAGTGGAGCGACAAGCTGTGTGAACTCAATGTTGCCACGCAGGTTTACAACCTGGGCAACTCAACCATCATGCAGCAGGCATGGGAGCGAGGCCAGCAGATCAAAATCCATGGCTGGGTCTATGGGATCGGGGACGGTGTGCTGAGGGATCTGGGGGTTGCGGCCACCAGCCGCGAAAGCCTGGAAGAAGCCCACCAGTCAGCGATAGCTGCGATCCTCCCGTCCCCAGACAAAGCCTAACTCAGGTAATACCATTTATTTAGATTGGTATAATACCCAATGAAAAAAGCGACCTAGGTGGTCGCTTTTTACTATCATGGCTACCCTGGTAGCAAGCTAACCGGAAAGTTAGTCTTCCTGCGGGATCACCTTGCCAATGAATGGCAGGTGACGGTATTTCTGGGCGTAATCAATGCCCACACCAACAACAAACTCATCGGGAATTTCAAAGCCTACCCACTCAACATCAACAGCAACTTCACGGCGCTCAGGCTTATCAAGCAACGTACAGATGCGAATTGAGTTAGGTTCGCGTAGCGACAAAATCTCGCAAACTTTGTTCAGGGTGTTACCGGTATCGATAATATCTTCCACCAGCAGGACATCTTTCCCTTTGATATCGTCATCCAGATCTTTCAGGATACGGACATCACGATTACTTTCCATGGTATTGCCATAACTTGATGCAGTCATGAAGTCGACTTCATGAGGAAGCTCAATCGCACGTGCTAAATCGGCCATGAACACGAAAGAGCCACGTAGTAAGCCAACCATTACAAGGTCTTCAGAACCCTTGTAACATTCAGTAATTTGCTGTCCTAGCTCTTTTACACGCGCCTGAACATCTTGCTCAGAAATCATTACTTCAACTGTATGCTTCATCTTTTTCTCCATCAGGACGACTGCACCAGCCGCCCGCAGGCTAACTATCACAACGGAGCTCTATTCTAACATTCCTTCAGGACAATAGTTATTTTATCGAAGCTGTCAATGATATGACACAACTTGAGCAAAAGCTGTTTGAATGCACCTGGTTGCTATTGTAGAGTTATCATGTAAAACAAACATATAACTCATACAAATAATTATGGCTAGGGAATAAGCGAAATGGATACGATCGTTAAGAAAACCAGAACACGCCTTTCACCTGAAAAAAGAAAACAACAGCTGCTTGATTTTGCCTTAGAGGTTTTTGCCAGGCGCGGAATCGGCCGGGCAGGCCATGCCGATATTGCCGAAATGGCCAATGTATCAGTGGCAACGGTGTTCAACTACTTCCCAACCCGGGAAGCCCTCGTAGAACAGGTACTTTCACAGGTTGAAAACCGCTTTAGTATACTGCTGACTGAGTGCCTAGGGAACCAAACTAAGCCATTATATCCACGGTTAACCTGCATTACACATAACCTAATTGATGCCGTCATTGAACAACAGGACTGGCTGAAAGTGTGGTTTGAGTGGAGCACTTCAGTACGGGATGAAATCTGGCCCCAGTTTATCGACGACAATAAGCAAAGCCACAAGCGCCTCGAAAAAATGTTTGCCCAGGGGATAGAGAACCAGGAACTGGATGCCAAGCAGTCTCCCGACGAGCTTGCCTGGCAGCTGCACGGGATCTGCTATGTCCTCTATTTACAGGCCAACATCAACCCGGATCAGGATAAGATGCGTGAGCAGGCTGCAGCGTACATCTCAGCTCTATTGTCAAAATAAGCCCGGCAACAATTTAAGATCAACAAGGCCAGCATTATGCCGGCCTTGTTCATAACCTTATAGCCTTAACAGGCGGTAGCAAATACCACGGGATCATGAGGCTCTATTTCCACCTTGACACGATCACCAGCCTGCAAGATCAAGTGTGAGTTAACCACTAGGGTATGGCCCTGAAAATCCACGGTATAACGGCAACTATCCCCCATAAATAACTGCTCGGTGATCACTCCCTGCCCATCCTGGGCTGGCCTTACTTTCAGATTTTGAGGACGGAGGAGCCACTCAACACTGGTTTCCTGGCCATATGGCTTATCGGCCTTCATGTCGATCTCACCAAACGGGGTAAACAGCAGGTTGTCATTTTTAACTGTTGCTGGCAGGTAAGACCCCGAGCCAAGGAATTCGGCCACAAAGCGGCTGCTCGGGCGATAATACAGATCCGTTGCACAGCCGAACTGTTCAATCACCCCATGGTTCATTACCGCTAAACGATCGGCGAAAGCAAACGCCTCTTCACGGCTGTGAGTGACAAAAATAGCCGTCACGCCCTTCTCCTTGAAAATCCGGCGGATCTCTTTGATCAAACCATGGCGGACCTGGGTATCAATATTGGAAAAAGGCTCATCCAGCAAAATTAAGTCAGGCTCACAGGCAAGGGCCCGGGCTATCGCAACCCGTTGCTGCTGGCCACCAGACAGCTGGTGCGGATATCGCTCGTCCAGGCCGGTAAGATGCACCAGCTCCAGCATTTCCTGAACTTTGGCTGTGATGCGAGGCTTATCCCAATCGTGTAAGCCAAACGCAATATTCTCAGCAACCGTCAGATGGGGAAACAATGCGTAATCTTGGAAGATCATCCCAATATTACGTTTCTCCGGCGGTAACCAGGTATGCTCATCGGCAATAATACGGCCATTGATATGGATATTACCGCTTTCAAGCGGAAGCAGGCCTGCAATGGCTTTTAGCAAGGTGGTTTTACCACAGCCACTCGCCCCCAATAGACAGACGATTTCATTATCTTTGACTGGCAGAGAGAGGTTCTGTAATACCGCCTGGCCATTGTACTTACATGTCAGGTTATGAACGGATAATGCATGACTCATCAGTGTTTCTGCTCCAAAGAACGGTTAACCATCACCAAAGGGATCAGGCCAACAAAGACCAATAAAATCGCCGGCAAGGCGGCTAGTTCCAGCTGCTCATCAGACGCGAAGTTAAATACATAGGTTGCCAGCGTTTCAAAATTAAATGGCCGTAGCAACAAAGCGGCATTGAGCTCTTTCATCGACTCGATAAATACCAGCAGGCCAGCGATCAAACAGCCCCGGCGGATCAAGGGAAGGTGTACCCGTCGTAACATTTGGGTCGAGGCGTAGCCCATGGTTTTTGATGCCATATCAAGCGATGGTGGCACCTTGGCCAGGCTGCTTTCGATGCTGCCTATCGCCACAGCCGCAAAGCGAACCACAAACGCAAAAATTATTGCAATCATGGTACCGGAGAAAACTAACCCTGGACGGCCAAGCCCAAAGCGGATGGCAAAATCATTGAGCAAGTGATCGGCGCTGGTTAATGGGATCATCACCCCAATGGCCAATACCGTGCCCGGTACTGCATAGCCCAGCGATGAGATACGGATAGGTACCACAGTTGACTTACTACCGTCTAAGCGGCGGTAAAAGTTAACAATGAGCGCCACTATTACGGCAAATACTGCGGCAGCAATCGACACCAGTAAACTGTTGATGCTGTATTGCTGGAACTCAGAGGTCCAGCTCTGGGCAAAATAATGCCAGGCATAATACCCCAGCTGCAGCAGCGGCATCACAAAAGCAAAACCCACTAGCCCCCAGCACCAAATTAAAGCCAGCCATTTCTTCATGCCTGTCAGGGTGTAGCGGACATCATCACCGTGCTCAAATTCTTGCTGAAACAACTTCTGCTTGCGGCGGCTGAAACGCTCGGCGCTGATCAGCAGGAAAATCACCATCAACATAATAGCCGAGATTTTCGCTGCCGCATTAAGGTTGGAGTAACCCAGCCAGGTATCGTAAACCGCCGTGGTAAGCGTATTCACCGCAAAATAGCTAACCGTACCAAAGTCACCCAAGGTTTCCATGGCGACTAACGACAAGCCAACAGCAATTGACGGGCGCGCCAGGGGTAGTGAGATGCGGCGGAAACTGTCCCACGGAGAGCAACGCAGCAAACGGGCGGATTGAAGCAGGCTGACGCTCTGCTCCATAAAGGCAGCCCGGGCCAGAAGATAGATATAGGGATAAAGCACTAATGCCAAAACCAGGCTTGCGCCGCCCAATGAGCGAATATCCGGGAACCAATAGTCATGGACACTTTGCCAGCCAAACACATCGCGCAAAAATATTTGGATTGGGCCTGCATAGTCGAACCAGTCAGTATAGATGTAGCCAATGATATAGCCAGGCATGGCGAGAGGAAGGACTAGCGCCCATTGCAGTACTTTTTCACCGGGGATCCGACACATCGCCATCACCCAGGCAGCAGGCAAGCCAAAAAGCAGAGCCAGCAGCAACGTACCCAATACCAGCCAGAACGTATTGCTGGTATAGGTGGTCATGACTGTACCCATCAAATGGGAAAAGACGTCATCCGACTCGCCCATTGCGGTATAAAAAATTGCCAGAATAGGCAAAACCAGCAGTAGGGATAATCCCCAGCCGCTGGTCCGCCAAAACATATATTTTTCTTTCATTGCTTACTACTTAGTACCTTTTGCAATACATTCATGGCATCGGCACAGCCTTATGTTGAAACAAAAACCGTGCAAATAACCCTACGTTTAAGCAGGACAGTGAAGCTACCATAAGTTATTGGAAAAGATACTAAGACTTAAGCAAAAATGGGGCATTTAGCCCCATTTTTTGTAACAACTTACAGATCAAACTTCACTTCATCTAGCAGTTTGATTGCTGTGCTGTGGTAGTCTGCCACTTTTTCAAGCGACACATCATCAGCCTTGAAGTCACCCCACGATGCCACCAGCTCAGAGCGCTTCACGCCTTCCTTAACCGGATACTCATAGTTCACTTCTGCATACATCTGCTGTGCTTTATCGCCAGTCAGGAATTCCATCAGCTTCTGCGCGTTGTCTTTGTTAGGCGCATACTTGGCCATTGCCATGCCGCTGACGTTAACGTGTGTACCGTCCGCTTTCTGGCCCGGGAAGTTAATGAATACCGAGTCAGCCCATGCTTTCTGCTTCTCGTCATTAACCATCTTGCCTAGGTAGTAGCTGTTACCGATAGCCAGATCACACAGGCCTTCTTTCACCGCTTTAACTTGCGCACGATCGTTACCCTGAGGCTTACGAGCCAGGTTGGCTTTCACGCCTTCCAGCCACTCTTTCGTTTCTGCTTCACCGTGGTTAGCAATCATTGAAGAAACCAGGGAAATATTGTATGGATGCTTACCAGAGCGAGTACAAATCTTACCTTTCCACTCAGGTTTGGCCAGATCGGCATAATCAAAATCAGCAGACAGGCGGCCAGCACGATCGCGAGAAGAATATACGTTACGAGAACGCAGTGTTAGCGCAAACCACTCATCTTCAGTATCGCGGAACTGAGAAGGGACATTTGTCTCAATAACTTTACTATCGACAGGCTGAACCAAGTCTTTGTTTGCCAGTTCAACCAGGCGGCTGATATCCGTTGTCA
Source organism: Photobacterium sp. HL06 (assembly GCF_059552575.1). Lineage (NCBI taxonomy): Bacteria > Pseudomonadati > Pseudomonadota > Gammaproteobacteria > Vibrionales > Vibrionaceae > Photobacterium > Photobacterium sp. HL06. The sequence goes on along the minus strand of NZ_CM183914.1, from coordinate 471,109 downwards.
GAATCATGTCAGCTGGGCTGTATTCGCCTTCCTGCTGAAGCTTCTCTGCCAGGCCTTTTTTCGCAAACTTCACATTAACCTTAATGCCGGTTTCTTGTGTAAATTCGTTAAACATAGGCTCAACCAAGAAAGGCTGGCGGTAAGAATATACATTCACTTCTTCAGCAGCAGTTGCTACCTGAGGTGCAGCTAAACCCAACAGAATCGCCGATGCCAACAGCTTTTTCATTAATTCATCCTTAATGCAAAATGTAATGATAACGTTTATCAATCTCGATCAATTATACTGTAGCATCGCAGTAAAACAATGCGCAAAAACAATAAAAAATGAAAAACGCTGCCAAAAAGCAGCGTTTTTTCAAAGGTGTGATCTAAATATATGTTACAAGTTTCTTAATCGTTTCTTCACACCAAAAATCAACCACTAAGGTTATTTAACGCTAACAAACTCAGGGTAAGCATCAATACCACAGTCGTGTAAATCCATCCCTGCCATCTCTTCTTCTTCTGTTACACGGATGCCCATCGTGGCTTTCAATACCGCCCAAACCGCAAAGCTTGTCGCAAATACCCAGCCAAAGATAACTGCTGCACCGAGTAGCTGAGCACCAAATGTTGCATCACCATTGCTAAACGGAACAACCATCAGGCCAAAGAAACCACACACACCGTGTACCGAGATTGCACCAACCGGATCATCAATTTTGATTTTATCCAGGCCGATAATGCTAAAGACAACCAGCGCACCCGCTACGACACCGATAACCACAGCTGCCATTGGTGACGGAGATAACGGATCAGCTGTAATCGCCACCAAGCCTGCCAGTGCACCATTGAGCACCATGGTCAAATCCGCTTTACCCCAGGTTGTTTTACACACTGCCAACGCTGCAATCGCACCAGCTGCGGCGGCGGCGTTAGTATTGAGGAAAATCTGGCCTACTGCAGTAGCATTTTCAAAGTCTGACACCATCAGCTGAGAACCGCCGTTGAAACCGAACCAGCCGAACCAAAGGATAAAGGTACCCAGGGTTGCCAATGGCATGTTTGAACCAGGGATCGGGTTGATTGAACCGTTCTTACCGTATTTGCCTTTACGGGCACCCAGTAGTAGCACACCTGCCAACGCTGCTGCTGCACCTGCCATGTGGACGATACCTGAGCCTGCAAAGTCGCTGAATCCTGCTTCTGACAGGAAGCCGCCACCCCAGGTCCAGTAACCTTCCATTGGGTAGATAAAGGCCGTCAAAATGACTGAGAAAATGAGGAACGACCATAACTTCATGCGCTCTGCCACTGCACCTGATACCACCGACATCGCCGTTGCAACAAACACCACCTGGAAGAAGAAGTCAGATTCCAGCGAGTGATCAGCACCTTCCGCCTGCGAACCAATCAAAGTACCAATCGATGGTAGCCAGCCACCCTCACCGTTGTCGACGTACATAATGTTGTAGCCCACCACCAAATACATGGTACAGGCGATGGCATACAGGCAAATGTTTTTAGTTAAAATCTCAGTGGTATTCTTTGAACGAACGAGGCCCGCTTCGAGCATGGCAAAGCCTGCCGCCATCCACATCACCAATGCCCCTGACATCAAGAAAAAGAATGTATCGAGTGCGTAGCGCAGCTCTGTTACCGTTGTTGATAGTTCCATGGTCATCATCCCCTACTCATCCAATTCTTATAAGGCTTCTAAATCTGTTTCACCGGTACGGATCCGCACGGCATGATCAAGGTCGTAGACAAAAATCTTACCGTCACCAATTTTGCCGGTTTGGGCCGCTTTTGAAATGGCATCCACAATGGCATCCAAGTTGTCAGCCTGAGTTGCAATTTCCAGCTTCACTTTGGGTAGAAAATCCACCTGGTATTCCGCGCCACGGTACAGCTCGGTATGACCTTTCTGGCGGCCAAATCCCTTAACCTCAGATACCGTCATACCTTCGACACCAACATCTGCCAGCGCTTCACGAACATCATCCAACTTGAATGGTTTTATGATTGCATTTATCAATTTCATCGACTGCTCCTTACCTTTAAAATTCCTTCCCGATTACAGTTGATTAACAAACAAGCTTTATGCCAACTTTTTATACTCTTATAATTCAGTAGCTTATGTTTTTTCGGTAAAAAAACGAAAAAGGGCCGCACCTTTATGGTGCAGCCCTTTCACTGAAAAGAAGCAAGTTTTAGTTAATTGCGAGGATCGGGTTAAAAACGGGTCACAAATGCACGCCAGGCATGCAACATCTGCTCAAGATCTTCAAAACCACACAGCGACATACATTCGTCATCGTAGAAATTCATGTCTTCATCGAGCTCGGTATCGTCTTCAGAAAACAGGTAGTTAGCCTGAACCAAGGCTTCGTTATCCTCCAGGCTCAAGGTAAGATCCTCACCCATCAGCCGCCATTCCCGGGTGCTGTTTTTTAACGCACCAATTTGAGCCAAAATGGTATCAATCTTGTCAAAATCTTTGCCCACTTCCTCGATCAGCCAACGGCCCAGCGCTTCATGGCCCATTGAAAATATCGCGTGATAGCTACCGTCCAGGGTATTTTTCTTAAATTCGTAGTCCATAGCTATCCTCAATCATCTGCATTCCGTATCCAGCATCTTGATAAGCTTGATACAATAATAGTGACGTCACGAGGCACCTTCACATTGGCCGGTTTACAGGTATTGTCCTGTGCCTATCGTAACAAAGTCCGCACATTTTCAGGATCTGGAACCAGAATGCAACTAAATGCCACTATCGCCCGGCAGATTGTCGAACGGGCCATGAAAATCATCAGCTATTCCGTCAATGTGATGGATGAGCATGGCAGGATCATTGGCTCAGGCGATCCGGCCCGCCTTAACCAGCGCCACGAAGGGGCTATCCTGGCACTTAACGATAACCGGGTTGTCGAGATTGACTCCGCCACGGCCCTGCAGCTAAAAGGGGTAAAACCCGGTATCAACCTACCGATCGTGTTTCAGGCCCAGACTATTGGTATCGTCGGCATCTCCGGGGAACCCGATCAGGTCCGTCACTATGGTGAACTGGTCAAAATGACCGCCGAGCTAATTGTTGAACAGATCGCCCAGGTGCAATGGAACAAACGTCACCGGGAGGAGCTGGTCTTGCAGCTGATCCAGGGCTCTGAACTCAATGAAAGCCAGCTGCTTTCTATTGCTGAACGGCTCAACCTGGATCTGTCCCAACCACGTATCGCTGCGATTGTTAAAGTATTCCCTAAGCAAGGGGAAAACTTATCGCTTGAACACCTCCAGCACCTAGTTCACCTGCTTGAATATCCCGAGCGTGACAACCTGGTCGGCATCGCCTCCGTCTCGATGAATGAGGTGGTGGTACTCAAACCTATCTCACTAGAGGCCGATGGCTGGTCAAAATCGCTGGAGCAAAAACGCATAAACAAACTGCTTCGGCGGATCGCCAAGGAAGGCAGCTTTACGGTCCATATCGCACTGGGCGATTACTTCCCCACCCTGCAGGGCCTGTCAAAATCCTATATGACAGCAAAAGCAACACAGGAAAGCCATTCCGGCCATTCAACCGGAAAGAACGAAGTGATGTTCTACCAGGACCATATCCTGCCGGTGCTACTCAGCGCAGTCAAAAATGACAGCTGGCGCTATGAGCAGCTCTGCCAGCCATTACAAAAGCTGAAACAAAATGACCCTCGTGGCATATTGCTAAAAACCCTCAAGGTATTTTTTGTTCAAAATTGTGATTTAGCTCAAACCTGCGAAGCCTTACATATTCACCGCAATACCCTGCGTTACCGCCTGGAAAAGATAGAACAGGAAACATCATTAAAAATCAGTAATATAAGTGATAAAACCCGGCTGTATCTTGCAGTGATCAATCAACCTGAAAACTTATAAATTGTGCAAATGCACAAAAAATAAGTTGTTGAGTGATAATAATTTGTCACCTCGCCCAAAGCTTCTTTAGCCATTACTGAGTACATTTTCCGCCATCGTATTACTTTAAATGATTTGAATGATGGTAGAAGTATCAACCCTAGGGGCACTGGCTGCGCTGGTCGTCGCAATATCGCTAATATTGAAAAAAGTCCCGCCCGCTTACGGCATGATCATCGGTGCCCTAGTCGGGGGGATCGTCGGTGGTGTATCACTTACCGACACCGTCAGCCTAATGATTGGCGGTGCCCAGGGCATTGTTACCGCGGTGCTACGTATCCTTGCCGCAGGCGTGTTGGCCGGGGTATTGATTGAATCCGGTGCGGCCACTTCCATCGCTGAGACCATAGTCAAAAAAGTCGGTGAGACCCGTGCCTTGCTGGCGCTGGCTATCGCGACCATGATCCTGACTGCCGTCGGTGTCTTCGTTGACGTCGCTGTCATCACCGTTGCACCAATTGCCCTGGCTATTGCCCGCCGTGCCGATCTATCAAAAATGGCCATTTTGCTGGCAATGATCGGTGGGGGTAAAGCAGGTAACGTGATGTCTCCCAACCCAAATGCTATTGCCGCCTCCGATGCCTTCAACGTCCCGCTGACATCCGTCATGGCTGCCGGTGTGATCCCGGGCCTGTGCGGAATGATCCTGGCCTACTTCATTGCCAAGAAACTGGTTAACAAAGGCAGCAAGGTAGAAGCCCACGAAGTTGTGGCTGTTGATCACAGCCGTCTGCCAAGCTTCGGCGCCGCCATTGTGGCCCCGCTAATAGCTATTGCACTGCTGGCCCTTCGCCCGATTGCCGGGATCAATGTCGATCCACTAATTGCCCTTCCTCTGGGTGGCCTAGTCGGTGCTGTGGTGATGGGTCGCTTCCGCGATGCCAACCACTTTGCGGTATCGGGCCTGAGCCGTATGGCGCCTGTGGCAGTCATGCTGTTAGGTACAGGTACCCTCGCTGGCATCATTGCCAACTCTGGCCTCAAAGACGGGTTGATTGATGTACTCACCGCATCTGGCCTGCCATCTTACCTGCTAGCGCCAATCTCAGGCTCAATGATGGCCCTGGCCACCGCATCAACAACAGCCGGTACTGCTGTTGCTTCCAGCGTGTTCAGCCACACTATCCTTGAGTTGGGTGTACCTGCCCTAGCCGGCGCAGCTATGATCCATGCAGGTGCCACAGTACTTGACCACATGCCGCATGGCAGCTTCTTCCATGCGACAGGCGGTGCCGTGCACATGGATATTAAAGAGCGCTTGAAACTTATCCCCTATGAGTCTGCCGTCGGTCTGATGATCGCAATAGTCTCAACCCTAATATTCGGTGTCTTCGGCCTGTTCATTTAAGCGGCTTCCCAAGAGGTTTATCAACATGAAAATTATTATTGCCCCAGATTCATACAAAGAAAGTCTAACGGCGATGGAAGTAGCAACTGCGATTGAAGCCGGTTTCCGCCAGGTACTGCCAGATGCGGAATATCACAAGCTACCTATGGCCGATGGCGGTGAAGGCACCGTACAGTCGCTGGTCGATGCCACCGATGGCTCAATTATCGAGCAGCGCGTAACAGGGCCGCTAGGCAAGCAGGTTGATGGTTTCTACGGTTTGATGGGCGACGGCAAGACCGCAATTATCGAGATGGCGGCCGCCTCAGGGTTGCACCTGGTTACGCCAGAGCAACGCAATCCGCTCCTCACCACCACATTCGGTACCGGTGAACTGATCAAGGCAGCCCTCGATAAAGGGGTGGAGCATATTATTGTTGGTATCGGCGGCAGTGCAACGAACGATGGTGGGATCGGGATGGCACAGGCGCTTGGTATCAAAATGCAGGATGCCAAGGGGAATGAGATAGGCTACGGCGGTGGCGAGCTAGCCCGCCTGGCACACATCGACACCCGCAGTGTTGATCCTCGCCTGGCCAAAATCAAACTTGAGGTTGCTTGCGATGTCGATAACCCACTATGTGGGCCCAAAGGTGCCGCTCACGTGTTTGGCCCGCAAAAAGGGGCAACACCGGAGATGGTCAAACAGCTTGATGCCAACCTTGCCCATTATGCCGAGATCATCAATAACCAGCAGGATCGAGATGTGAAAGAGATGGCTGGCGCAGGTGCTGCTGGCGGTCTGGGCGCGGCACTGCTTGGCCTGCTAGATGCCAGCCTTCGCCCAGGTATCGACATTGTCATGGATGCGGTCAACCTTACCGATATCGTTGCGGATGCCGATCTGGTGATCACAGGTGAAGGCCGTATTGATAGCCAGACTATCCACGGCAAAACCCCTATTGGTGTGGCCCGCACGGCGAAGAAGTTCCACACCCCAGTGATCGGTATCGCCGGATGCCTGTCTGATGATTGTGATGTGGTTTATGATCATGGTATTGATGCGGTATTCAGCGTTGTGCCCCGTGCGATGGAGCTGGCAGACGCCCTTGATGAAGCGGCGTTCAATGTCCAGATGACCGCGCGAAATGTCGCCGCGATGCTGACGGTGGGAAAGCGGTAACTAGTTTCTAGTTTCTAGTTTCTAGTTTCTAGTTTCTAGTTTCTAGTTTCTAGTTTCTAGTTTCTAGTTTCTAGTTTCTAGTTTCTAGTTTCTAGTTTCTACAGGATTTAGTAAGAGAAAAAGGGTAAGTCAAAAGCTGACTTACCCTTTTTTATATTGAAACGCGAGTATCAGACTTTACCTAGGTCCTGCTTTTCCCAGAACCTGTTCTTCCGGCTCTTAAACCGCCGCCTGAATAATCACTTCATCCGCTTTCTTGGTATAACTATCCATACGGTGGAAGTTCAAGTAACGGTAAGTATCGGCTGCCGTTGCATCGATTTGCTTCGCGTACTCCAGGTACTCTTCCATGGTCGGGATACGACCAAGAATCGCACCCACCGCAGCAAGCTCTGCCGATGACAGGTAAACATTGGCTCCGGTACCCAGGCGGTTCGGGAAGTTACGGGTCGAGGTCGACATAACCGTCGCTTCATCGGCAACACGTGCCTGGTTACCCATACATAGCGAACAGCCCGGAGTTTCAATACGAACCCCTGCACGGCCAAAGATACCGTAGTACCCTTCTTCCGTTAGCTGATCTTTATCCATCTTCGTTGGCGGTGCCACCCACAGGCGGGTATCTAGCTGGCCACCGAACTTCTCAAGCAGTTTACCTGCCGCACGGAAGTGGCCGATGTTCGTCATACAAGAACCGATGAAGACTTCATTAATTTCTGTACCCTGAACATCAGACAGCAGGCGAGCATCATCCGGATCGTTTGGCGCACAAAGGATCGGTTGAGTAATGTCAGCCAGATCAATTTCGATAACATGAGCGTACTCAGCATCTTTGTCCGCTTCCATCAGCTCTGGATTTGCCAGCCATTCTTCCATCGCAGTAATACGACGCTCGATAGTACGGCGATCACCATAACCTTCAGAGATCATCCACTTCAGCATCACGATGTTGGAGTTTAGGTACTCGGCAATGGATTCTTCAGATAGCTTAACGGTACAACCCGCCGCACTACGCTCTGCCGATGCATCAGACAGTTCGAATGCCTGTTCAACCGTTAGGTGCTCAACACCTTCGATTTCCAGTACGCGGCCAGAGAATTCATTGATCTTGCCCGCTTTCTCAACCGTTAGCAGACCTTGCTGAATGGCATAGTAAGGGATCGCATGAACCAGATCACGCAGGGTGATCCCTTCTTGCATGTCGCCTTTAAAGCGAACCAAGATAGATTCAGGCATATCAAGCGGCATCACACCGGTTGCTGCTGCAAAGGCTACCAAGCCAGAGCCAGCCGGGAACGAAATACCCAGCGGGAAACGGGTGTGCGAATCACCACCGGTACCGACGGTATCAGGCAGTAGCATTCGGTTTAACCAAGAGTGAATAACACCATCACCCGGACGTAGGGCAACACCACCACGGTTCATGATGAAATCAGGCAGCGTATGGTGGGTGTTCACATCGATTGGTTTTGGATAGGCCGACGTATGGCAGAATGACTGCATGGTCAGCTCGGCAGAGAAGCCAAGGCACGCCAAGTCTTTCAGCTCATCACGGGTCATAGGGCCGGTAGTATCCTGGGAGCCGACGGTGGTCATCTTAGGCTCACAGTAGGTGCCAGGGCGGATCCCCTCAACACCACACGCCTTACCGACCATCTTCTGCGCAAGGCTGTAGCCTTTACCCGTGTCAGCAACTTCGCCAGGGCGACGGAATACATCAGATGACGGCAAGCCTAGCGACTGGCGAGCACGATCAGTCAGGCCACGGCCAATGATCAGCGGAATACGGCCACCGGCACGGACTTCGTCAATCAGGACATCAGTTTTCAATGCAAAGGTAGAGACGACGTCATCACTGTCATGACGGCGTACTTCACCTTTGAATGGGTAAACATCAATCACATCACCCATATTCAGCGCAGTAACATCCACTTCGATAGGCAGTGCACCTGCATCTTCCATGGTGTTAAAGAAGATTGGAGCAATTTTGCCACCCAGTACATAACCGCCAGCGCGCTTATTCGGTACATTAGGGATATCATCACCCATGAACCACAGCACGGAGTTAGTCGCCGACTTACGTGATGAACCAGTACCGACAACATCACCAACGTAAACTAGCTGGTGGCCTTTTGTTTTCAGTGCTTCAATTTGGTTAATCGGACCAATGGAACCATGCTGATCAGGTTTAATACCGTCACGGTCATTTTTCAGCATTGCCAAGGCATGGAGCGGGATATCCGGGCGCGACCAGGCATCAGGTGCCGGAGACAAGTCATCAGTGTTTGTCTCGCCTGTTACCTTAAATACGGTCAGCGTGATTTTCTCTGCCAGTTCAGGCTTCGACAGGAACCACTCAGCATCAGCCCATGACTGAATAACTTGCTTGGCAAAGTCATTACCTGCTTTGGCTTTCTCTTCCACATCGTAGAAAGCATCGAACATTAGCAGGGTATGGGAAAGTGCCTTAACGGCGATAGGAGCAAGTTCGGCATCATCAAGAAGGGAGATCAGGGGTTCGATGTTGTAACCACCTTGCATGGTACCCAGTAGTTCAGCTGCTTTCTCTTTGCTGACAATGGGTGATGCCGCTTCACCTTTGGTTAGTGCAGCCAGGAAGCCAGCTTTTACATAGGCAGCTTCATCAACACCAGGGGGAATACGGTTTTCTAATAGATCCAGCAGGAAGGCTTCTTCACCCGCTGGTGGATTTTTCAGGAGCTCAACCAGAGCGGCAACCTGCTCAGCATCGAGTGGTTTAGCAACAACTCCTTCTGCAGCACGTTCTTCGACGTGTTTACGGTAGGCTTCAAGCACGACATATTCCTCTTATTTCGGTTTAGCCTAGTGGCCAAACATCCTTGGAAGTGATTGATCTGCTCCTGCACAGTGCGCCCTATTATTCTTCTAACTAAGACACCGTTACATGCAGTAGAGACCAAAACCGTTCAATCAGCATACCATTTTTAACTTAAAATTAAAATCCACCCTCTTTTCACAACATTCACACTTTCAGCATAAGTATGACCTAGCCCTCTACGACTTTAGCCTCACAGTGCCCCTCCAAAGAACAAATAAATGGCATTATTACTCTGCTCGGTCTGACCGTAAGCAAGAATTAAAGGGCCTAACGGGGTGGTAATACCGGAAAATAGACTGCCAGCAAAATACAGCGGTGCCTCATTAAACGAGAGATCACTATTGTTATACACGCCCCCCCACTCTATGGAGCTGCCAACATACACTGTCGATTTGAACAGGCCGAAGTCCTGATCCAGCAAGTGATAGCGGTACACCAGTGCGGTGAATAATTTGTTGTTGCCAGACATACTGTTTTTCGGGATCCCCGAAAGATTCAGAAACCCACCGATCTCTTTGGGGTCTCGCCGCAAGTCTAAATCCGACTGAATGCGCCCCACCTCAGCTTTCCCCATCAAGGTATGCTCACCAATGGTATAAGCACCTTTCCACAGGGCATCCAGATGGAAGGACAAATCCGTCTCCCTTATTCCCAAAAAATCACGGGTATCATCCGATGCAGCAAGCTCAATCTGGAACAGGTTTCCCCGTTTCGGTAAGGTGAAGTCATCAAGGGTATCGAGGCTATAGTTCATGTAGCCAACCCGGCTTCTCCACGACATTTCACCAAGGTCAATAAGGCCAGGGAACTCTGTATCCCCGTCGATATAGCGGAAACCCAGCCTAAATTCATGCCACAGTTGCGGCTGCCAACCAAATGAGACATCAAAGGTCATATCGCTAAAAGTCGCAGGTAGAAACTCATCAATGGTTTCCAGGCTTGGCTCTTCATTTAAATCCGTTAAGTTCTTATCGGCGAAGTTATATTCCGCAGAAACCAGGCTAAACCACTCCTGATCTTTAATGAACGGCAGGTACATCTCGGTTGCAATCCGTTTATCTGTACCGTACTCCAGCTCGGTACGCCATTCAGCGCCCGCCTGGCTAAGCCCGGTAATATTAAACGCCGCCCCTATCGAATAGTCGGTGCTATTTTCAAAATCGTCTTCCAGTGCAAAGCGAAGATCAATAAAGTTAGGCCCCCAGCTCTTTTCCTTTACCTCCAGCAGCACAATGTTTTCGCCACCTTCGTTCTGAATCCGGTAATCAATACGCTCAAAGCGATCCAGGGCATACAGGTTACGCACACTCTCAGCTAGCTCTTCTGAACTGATCTTGGCGCCCGATTCAAGATCTAAACGGTCTAGCAATACTTGATCTGAATAATGGCTATTGTTGACCAACTGTATGTCATCGATCCTCTGCTCATCGAGGTGATTGAGTGAACGGCGCTTGCGCTGCTTGCCGTCGATGTATGCCTGGTACCAAGACGAACCACCCAGTGCTTGCAGCTGCCCTTCCAGCGCCATGGTCGCAATATAGCCGCTCTCAAATGCAGCTGGCATTCGTTGGAAGTCAGCGGTTTTGATCCCCCGGATATTAGGGCGGATCAGCACATCTTTGTCGGTCAGCTGCTTTATCTGGCGAGTCGCGTTATCCCGTACCATGAAGTCGGTTAGCTGATCCATCACCGCGAAATAGTTATTCAACTCATCGCGCTGTTTAAACTCATTACTGATATCAACAGCAATCACGATATCAGCGCCCATCGCTTTGACGACAGAAACAGGCAGGTTATTAGTGATCCCACCATCAACCAACAACTTGTCTTCGAGCTCCATCGGTGGCAGCACCCCAGGGATCGACATACTGGCCTGCATCACCTCGGCCAGATCGCCCTTATCCAAGACCACTGGCTCAAGGTTTTCGATATCGGTCGCAACAGCCCTATAGGGGATTGGCAAATGATTGAAGCTCTTCATCGTCGGTAGGTTACCCGACGTCGAGCGCAGGATTTCCCCCATGATCTGCCCCTGTACGAATCCTCTTGGTACCTTCAACTCCCAAAAGTCAAAACCGATCTCACTGTTAACCTGGTATCGGTCTTCCTGCTGCTTCTCCCTGACACGGCGATCGCTGCGCTGTACCCGATCTTTGTAGCCACTCTCCCAGTCAACGGTAGTAAGTAAGGCCTCTATTTCATCTGCACTCATTCCCGTTGCATACAGGCCGCCAACATAGGCTCCCATGCTGGTGCCAACGATGTAATCAACTGGGATCTGCATATCTTCCAGCGCCTTGAGCACCCCAATATGGGCAGCGCCTTTAGCTCCCCCGCCACCAAGCACAACGCCGACTTTCGGCCTTTCTGATGCAGACGCAAATGCAAAAGCAGTTCCTGAAAAAGGCATTATCACTATTGAGAGTATTATCACTAAAGTTATGTAACGGATCGGCAGATAAACACTCAAAGAGAGATTTTTAACTGATGGCTTTAGTCGGGTCATTGGCTACTTTATCCGTGAACGATCGGTTCGTTCATTACTATATCTATAAGCAGTTAAACATTATGAAGCTCAACCAGTTCACTATAAAACAAAAACTGATCATGGCGATGGTCCTCGCCGTGCTCGCCTCAACCATACTCGTTGGTGCAATTGGCCAAAACCAAGCCCGCAACGTGGTAGAACACCGTTTACTTGAATCGGAACTACCAGCAACGCTGATGCAGATCCGCAACAACATCGACAAAGAAGTCTCATTGCTACAATCTGCTGCGCAGCAGCTGGCAACTACCCGCTTTATCACAGACATGTATAAAGAGAGTGGCCGCCCCCTTCAGGAAGAGAAGCTGATTCAACAGCTTAATGATATCAGAACTCAGTACAACCTGTTTGATGCGTCAGTAGCTGACCGCTCGACTGGCAACTACTGGAACCAAAATGGTTTTCTTCGCCGCCTGAACCAGCAGCAAGACAGCTGGTTCTTCGGTTTCACCGGCAGCGGCAACGCCAACATGCTTAATGTATTCCAGGAGGCAAACGGTGAGGTTAAGTTGTTTGTAAACTACCAGCAACTGCACGGGCGCGGTATGGCCGGCCTGTCCAAATCAATGGACGAAATGGTACGTTTCATCAACCAGTTCAAACTCGAGCAGAGCGGCTATGTTTACCTGACCGACGCCAATGGCTTAGTTCGCCTACATAAAGACAGCCGAAAGATGGGCAGCAGTGATCTGGCTAAGCTCTATGGTGCCGATATTGCCCGCCAGCTACTGAGCAAAGACGACTTCAATGTTGCAGAATCGACAATCAATGGCAACGATACCCTGATTGCCACCAGCTATATCCCGTCGATGGAATGGTATGTGGTTGCCGAGCTGCCAAAAGAAGAAGCCTTTGCCGGCCTGAACCAGGCCCGTAGCCAGATCATGATCTGGACGGCAGCTATCGCCGCACTTTTCGTGCTGCTGGCGATTTGGCTGGGAAGTAATATCACCCGCCCTATCACACGCTTGGCTTCCGTATTCAAAGATCTGGGAGAAGGTGAAGGTGATCTGCGCCACCGCATTGAGATCGAAGGCAAAGATGAAATTGCCCAGCTGTCGGCAGGCTTTAACAGCTTTATCAGCAAAATCCATTACTCGGTAAAAGAAGTCGCCGAGACTGGAAACTCACTGCGTAATGCCGCAGAGTCGGTGGCATCTCAGGCCCAGCAGACCTTGGATAACAGCCACAGCCAGCGTGATCGCACTATTCAGGTTGTCACTGCAATCAACCAAATGGGGGCAACCGTTAACGAAATTGCCGGAAATGCCGCCCACGCTGCCGATGCCGCCCATAACGCTGAATCCGAAACCCAGAGCGGCCAGGCAGTCGTCGGGCAAGCACGCGACAGCATTAACCAGCTATCGAATGATGTGTCACAAGTCAGTGAGGTGATCGAGTCACTGGCTAACAACACCCAGGCCATTGGCAGTATCTTAGATGTGATCCGTGGCATTTCAGAGCAAACCAACCTACTGGCGCTCAATGCCGCCATTGAGGCCGCCCGCGCCGGCGAGCAAGGTCGTGGTTTTGCGGTTGTGGCTGACGAAGTAAGGGGCCTGGCAAGCAGGACGGCTGATTCGACAGATGAGATCCAGAACATGATCAATCGCTTGCAGGAAGAAGCGAGTAACGCTGTGAATGCGATGGTACAGAGCCGCCAGCTGACATCAGATGGTGTATCGGCGGCTGATGAAGCCTCAGGCGCATTGGTTTCAATTGCTGATCGTATCACCCTGATTTCAGATATGAATACCCAGGTGGCAACGGCAACCGAAGAGCAATCGACTGTGGTGAATGACATCAACTGCAATATCGAAGAAATCAACGAGACTACCCAGCGCACGGCCGATACGGCAACTGAGCTGGCACAATCGAGCCAGGAGCTGCGTGAGTTATCGAAACGCCTGGATGATATGGTGGGGACGTTTAGACTTTAAGAGCGGAAGCGAGATGCGGGTTACGCTTCGCTTCGGGAAGCGGGAGGAGAGCTTTGGCTCTCCTTTCTTTTTTAGGAGCACTAGATCCTGGATCCTGTGATCCTACAAGCAGAATTCCCGAGCCATCATTTGATATCAACAACTACTCAAATCTGACTACCCATAGGGCCTCAGGGCCATAGAACCGCTCTTACCGCTTTTATCCAGGAACCAGAATCTAGGATCCAGTCTCCGCCCCCAAACGCAAAAAAGCGCCCTAAGGCGCTTTTTTCATATCAGCTTTAGCGACAAGAATTACTTCTTACGCTTAACCGCTTTTGCGTTTGGCAGGTCAGTGATAGAACCTTCAAACACTTCAGCAGCCAGGCCAACAGACTCGTGCAGAGTCGGGTGAGCGTGGATAGTCAGTGCGATGTCTTCTGCATCACAGCCCATCTCGATCGCCAGGCCGATTTCGCCTAGAAGCTCACCACCGTTAGTACCTACGATAGCACCACCGATCACACGGTGCGTGTCTTTGTCGAAGATCATCTTCGTCATACCGTCAGCACAGTCAGAAGCGATTGCACGGCCAGAGGCTGCCCATGGGAAAGTTGCAACTTCGTAGTTGATACCTTCTGCTTTTGCTTCTTTCTCTGTCTTACCAACCCATGCCACTTCTGGCTCAGTGTAAGCAATTGAAGGAATAACTTTAGGATCGAAGTAGTGCTTCTTACCAGAGATAACTTCAGCCGCTACGTGGCCTTCATGCACACCTTTGTGAGCAAGCATTGGCTGGCCAACGATGTCACCGATAGCGTGGATGTGAGGTACGTTAGTACGCATCTGCTTATCAACGTTGATGAAACCGCGCTCGTCAACTTCAATGCCAGCTTTCTCTGCATCAAGCAGCTTACCGTTTGGTACACGGCCGATAGCAACAAGAACCGCATCGTAACGTACAGGCTCAGCTGGTGCTTTCTTGCCTTCCATTGAAACGTAGATACCGTCTTCTTTCGCTTCAACAGCCGTTACTTTGGTTTCCAGCATCAGGTTGAATTTCTTCTTGATGCGCTTGGTGAACACACGAACGATGTCTTTGTCAGCTGCAGGGATCACCTGATCGAACATTTCAACAACGTCGATCTGAGAACCTAGTGAGTGGTAAACCGTACCCATTTCCAGGCCGATGATACCGCCACCCATAACAAGTAGCTTCTCAGGTACTTCTTTCAGCTCAAGTGCATCTGTAGAGTCCCAGATACGTGGGTCTTCATGCGGAATGAATGGCAGTTCGATTGGACGAGAGCCTGCAGCAACAATCGCATTGTCGAAGCTAACCGTCGTCTGACCGTCTTCGCCTTCAACAACAATCGTGTTAGGACCAGTAAATTTACCGTAACCGTTAACCACGTTAACTTTACGCATCTTAGCCATACCGCCAAGACCGCCAGTTAGCTGAGTGATTACTTTGTCTTTCCAAACGCGGATCTTGTTGATGTCTGTTTGCGGCTCGCCGAATACAACACCGTGATCAGCCATCGCTTTTGCTTCTTCGATAACTTTAGCTACGTGAAGCAGCGCCTTCGATGGGATACAACCCACGTTCAGACATACGCCACCTAGGGTGCTGTATTTTTCGATTAGAACCGTCTCTAGACCTAAGTCTGCGCAGCGGAATGCCGCAGAGTAACCAGCAGGGCCTGAACCCAACACCACTACCTGGGCTTTAATTTCTTTACTCATCATGACCTCGTTGTAAGTCTTTTATCCCTAACAGGCTATCAGGTAAGTTGTACTTATTTGCTTTGTACATTCTTCTTTCAGATTGCCAACAAGTTTACAGACCTGTTAACAAAGTGAAAAGTATATTGCCATAGCCTGTGAGCTACACAACAATTCCATGTCTGCTGTTGCAGACATGGCGTTGCGGATGTGAAACCTTAAAGCACCAAACGGCGGATATCAGATAGACAGCCGTTTAGGTAAGTAATGAAGCGCGCACCTTCAGCACCGTCGATCACGCGGTGATCGTAAGACAGTGATAGAGGAAGCATTAGGCGAGGTTCGAAGTCCTTGCCGTTCCATACTGGTTTCATTTCAGACTTAGATACGCCAAGGATACCTACTTCTGGTGCATTCACGATTGGTGTGAATGCAGTACCACCCAAGCCGCCAAGGCTAGAGATAGTGAAACAGCCACCCTGCATATCTGCAGCAGTTAGCTTACCAGCACGTGCTTTCTTCGATACAGCCATTAGCTCTTCAGATAGCTCGTAGATACCTTTTTTGTTCACGTCTTTGAAGACAGGAACAACTAGGCCATTCGGCGTATCAACAGCAATACCCACGTTCACGTACTTCTTCAGAATTAGGTTTTCACCGTCTTCAGATAGAGAAGAGTTGAATGCTGGGAATGCTTCAAGCGCTTTAGCTACAGCTTTCATGATGAACACAAGTGGTGTGATCTTCATGCCTGAATCTTTCTTCGCTTCAATCGCGTTCTGCTCTTTACGGAATGCTTCCAGAGCTGTGATGTCTGCGTTGTCCCACTGTGTAACGTGAGGGATCATTACCCAGTTACGGTGCAGGTTAGCGCCAGAGATCTTCTTGATGCGAGATAGCGGTTTAGTTTCAGTCTCACCAAACTTGCTGAAATCAACTTTTGGCCATGGTAGTAGGCCAAGTGCAGAACCGTCACCTTTGCCAGATGCCGCAGCACCAGACTCAAGACGCTTAAGCGCTTCTTTAACGAAGTTCTGTACATCTTCTTTCAGGATGCGCTGCTTACGGCCAGTACCTTTAACTTTCGCAAGGTTTACACCGAATTCACGCGCAAGACGGCGAACAACTGGAGACGCGTGAGCGTACTCGTTGTTTGCTTCAAATTCGCCAGTTGCCGCAGGAGCCGCTGCTTTTGCAGGCGCTGCCGTTGGTGCTGGAGCCGCCGCTGCCGGAGCAGGTGCCGCTGCAACTGCGCCAGCCACCGGGGTGCCGGCCACTTCGAATACCATGATCAGTGAACCAGTCGACACTTTGTCACCAGCTGCGATCTTGATTTCTTTAACCGTACCTGCGAATGGTGCAGGAACTTCCATTGAAGCCTTGTCACCTTCAACAGTGATAAGAGACTGCTCTTCTTCCACTGTATCGCCAACAGCAACCATGATTTCAGTAACTTCTACTTCATCACCGCCGATGTCCGGTACGTTTACATCTTTTGCTACCGATGCTGCTGGCGCTGCCGCCGGAGCTGCTGCTGCCACGGGTGCTGCTGCCGGAGCAGAACCTGCCGTTTCGAAGATCATAATTAGAGAGCCAGTCGATACTTTATCGCCTGCCGCTACTTTGATCTCTTTTAGGGTACCCGCGAATGGCGCTGGTACTTCCATAGATGCTTTGTCGCCTTCAACAGTAAGAAGAGACTGCTCTTCTTCAATGCTGTCGCCGATAGCAACCATAATTTCAGTTACTTCTACTTCATCGCCACCGATATCCGGTACGTGAACTTCTTTAAGCTCAGCGGCCGCAGGAGCTGCTGCAACAGGTGCCGCCGCTTCAACTGCAGGAGCTGGCGCAGCTGCTGCGCCTTCCGCTTCAAAGATCATAATTAGAGAACCGGTAGAAACCTTGTCGCCTTCAGCGATTTTGATTTCTTTAACGATACCCGCCTGAGAAGCTGGTACTTCCATAGAAGCCTTGTCGCCTTCTACAGTGATCAGAGACTGTTCTTCTTCAACCTTGTCGCCAACGCTAACAAGAATCTCAGTTACTTCAACCTCGTCCGCACCGATGTCAGGTACATTAATTTCGATTGCCATGTGTTATTGCCTCTTACGCGTATAGCGGGTTGATCTTGTCAGCGTCGATGTTGAATTTAGCAATAGCTTCAGCTACTACCGATTTCTCAACATCACCACGGTTAGCCAGTTCAGTTAGCGCTGCTACAACGACGTAGCCTGCGTTAACTTCGAAGTGACGACGTAGGTTCTCACGGCTGTCAGAACGACCGAAACCATCAGTACCAAGAACTTTGAAAGACTCAGACGGCATGAATGCACGTACTTGCTCTGCGTAGTTCTTCATGTAGTCAGTTGCTGCGATTGCAGGTTCAGTACCCATTACAGATGTGATGTAAGCTACTTTCTGCTCAGCTTCTGGGTGTAGCATGTTGAAACGCTCAACATCCTGACCGTCACGTGTTAGCTCGTTGAAAGAGGTAACAGAGTAAATGTCAGAAGCTACGCCGTAGTCGTCGCTCAGGATCTGTGCCGCTTTGCGTACTTCGTTCATGATAGTACCAGAGCTCATCAGCTGAACTTTTCGCTCTTTTGCAGACTCTGTGCCCGCGTAAGATTCTAGCTTGTAGATACCCTTACGGATGCCTTCTTCAGCGCCTTCAGGCATTGCTGGCATTGCGTAGTTTTCGTTCATTACCGTTAGGTAGTAGAACACGTTCTCTTGGTTCTCACCGTACATGCGACGGATACCGTCTTGCATGATTACCGCAAGCTCGTAAGCAAACGTTGGGTCGTAAGAGACACAGTTAGGAATTGTGTTCGCCAGAACATGAGAGTGACCATCTTCGTGCTGTAGACCTTCACCATTCAGCGTTGTACGACCTGCAGTAGCACCAAGTAAGAAACCACGTGCTTGTTGGTCACCTGCTAGCCATGCCATGTCACCAACACGTTGGAAACCGAACATTGAGTAGTAGATGTAGAATGGGATCATTGGCAGATCGTTGGTGCTGTACGACGTTGCAGCAGCAACCCAAGATGCCATTGAGCCAAGCTCGTTGATACCTTCTTGCAGAACCTGACCAGACGTTGCTTCTTTGTAGTAAGAAACCACACCGCGGTCTTCTGGCGTGTACTCTTGACCGTGCGGGTTATAGATACCAACCTGACGGAACAGACCTTCCATACCAAAGGTACGTGCTTCATCACAGATGATTGGTACGATGTTCTTACCGATACTTTTATCTTTCAGTAAGATATTTAGCGTACGTACATAAGCCATCGTCGTAGAGATATCACGCTTCTGTTCACCTAGTAGAGGGGCGAAATCTTCTAGCTCAGGCACCTTAAATTCTTGTGTGAACTTAGGCAGACGCTTAGGCGTGTAACCGTGTAGAGCATTACGACGAGCGTGCAGGTAGTTGTACTCTGCAGAACCTTCTTCCAGCTTCAAGTATGGAAGAGACTTCATTTCTTCATCAGAAACCACGTCTTGTAGGCCTAGGCGATCACGTAGGTGCTGAACATGCGTCATGTCCATTTTCTTAACACCGTGTGCGATGTTCTTACCTTCCGCTGCATCACCCATACCGTAACCTTTAACTGTCTTAGCTAGGATTACTGTTGGCTTGCCGTCGGTTTCTTTTGCATTATTAAATGCCGCAAATAGTTTCGAAGAATCGTGACCACCACGCTTAAGTTCGAAGATTTGCTCATCAGTCATATCTGCAACTAGTGCAGCTGTTTCTGGGTATTTACCAAAGAAGTGCTCACGTACGTAGGCGCCATCTTTAGATTTGAATGTCTGGTAGTCACCATCGATAGTTTCATTCATTAGCTGAAGAAGCTTACCGGTTGTGTCTTTCGCTAGTAGCGCATCCCAGTTGTTACCCCAAACCACTTTAACCACATTCCAGCCAGCACCTTTAAATAGGCCTTCTAGCTCTTGAATGATTTTGCCGTTACCCATAACAGGGCCATCTAGGCGCTGCAGGTTACAGTTGATTAGGAAACATAGGTTATCTAGCTTCTCACGTGCAGCGAAAGAAATCGCACCGCGTGATTCTGGCTCATCCATCTCACCGTCACCCAGGAACGCATATACGCGCTGAGCAGTAGTGTCCTTAAGGCCACGACCTGAAAGGTACTTCAGGAAACGAGCTTGATAGATAGCTGAGATAGGGCCAAGACCCATAGATACAGTCGGGAACTGCCAGAACTCAGGCATTAGTTTAGGGTGCGGGTATGAAGGGATACCTTTGCCATCAACTTCTTGACGGAAGTTGTCTAGCTGCTCTTCAGTCAGGCGGCCTTCAACAAATGCACGAGAATAGATACCTGGAGAGATGTGGCCCTGGTAGTAAACCAAATCGCCGCCATCAACTTCGTTTGGAGCACGGAAGAAGTGGTTGAAACATACTTCGTAGAAGGCAGAAGCAGACTGGTAAGAAGCCATGTGGCCACCCAGGTCTAAATCTTTCTTAGAAGCACGTAGTACGATCATGATTGCGTTCCAACGGATGATGGAACGGATACGACGCTCAAGAGTAGTATCACCAGGATACGCAGGCTCTTGTGCAGCTGGAATCGTATTGATGTAGTTAGTAGTCATGCCCGTTGGCATATCTACACCGTCTAAACGCGCTTTATCCAATACTTGCTCAAGCAGGTACTGTGCACGCTCTACACCTTCTTCACGAACGACTGATTCAAGAGCTTCTAGCCACTCTTGAGTTTCAAGTACGTCAACGTCATTTTTCATGACTTCAGACATGCGATCTATCCTTTCGTTGATAATCTACAAAACTAACAATGTCGCGACTGTTTACTACCTGCCTCGGCTTATATGAGGGGTATTAATCCAGCCCGTCCTTGCGTTGTTGAATCCGACGAAGAGAGCGTTCACGTCTGCTATCTTCACGCGATAAATCCAACAGGGTTTCCTCGATATAAGCCAAATGTGCATGCGATGCTTCACGGGCTTTTTCTGGCTCACCAGAAACAATCGCTTGCACAATATTGGCTCGATGCTTTCGCACCTTCCCCACCACTTCTGGGCGGCGGTTCAGGAGCTCAAAGTTTTGTAATACGTTTTGCTCAAGCAAAGGGGCAAGGCTGCGGATGATATGAAGCAGTACCACGTTATGGGCGGATTCGGTCACCGCAATCAGGTACTGCATTACCGCGCTGGCTTCGGCTTTGATGTCGCCTTGCTGCTGAGCGTCTTGTATCCGTGTATGGCAGTCACGGATACGAGTGAAATCTTCTTCGTTGCCTCGCAATGCCGCGTAATACGCAGCCAGGCCTTCAAGGGCGTGGCGAGACTCAAGTAAATCTAGCTGGGCTTCCGGATAGGCGCCGAGCAAATCCAGCAGCGGCTCAGAAAAACTCTGCCATAGTTTTTCGGTCACAAAGGTGCCGCCCCCCTGACGTCGGGTCAGGAGGTTTTTGGCTTCAAGGCGCTGGATAGCTTCTCGTACAGAAGGGCGTGAAACGTCGAATTGCTTGGCCAGCTCGCGCTCAGGCGGCAGCTGCTGACCCGGAGACAGGGTGCCTTCCAGGATCAGGCGCTCTATTTCCTGCTCGATGGCATCGGAGAGCTTGGGTTGGCGAATTCGTTTATAAGTCATTTTTTTCGTTATGCTTCTTGTACTTATAGCGTTTCGGGAAATCCGCGATGCGGATAATTGGTATTACCAATTCATTTGTGGGAGGAAAGTTTACAGAAATAATCAAAGATGTCCACTGGCAACTTGACAGAAATCATAGAATGGAGGGGGATTTAACAAAAATTTCAACTTATGAAAACTTGTTAAAGCAGCGTGGATACTATTCATTAACAGTAAAGAAAGGAAATAAGGGCAAGATAACCTTTAATGGTCTGACCAATTTGGGTCAATCAGTTTCTCACCCCTTTGGTGGCTATTTTTTAACCAGGCCAGTTTTAAACGCCCGCCAGTCAAAAGCCAAACCGGGATCAGTTTTTCGCCCCGGCGCAATAAACTCATGGCCGGTGATCCGAGAAGCAGTGATGTCAGGGTAACGCTTTGTAATAACCCGGGTCAGCTCAGTGAGCATGTCATACTGAGCCTGGGTATAAGGGAGGGTGTCCGTTCCTTCCAGTTCTATACCAATAGAATAATCATTGCACTTGTCACGGCCTGCAAATTGCGACACTCCTGCATGCCAGGCGCGACAGTCAAACGGTACGAACTGGATAATATCGCCATTTCGTCTAATTAAACAGTGAGCAGAGACACGAAAGCCTGAAATTAACCCGAAATAGGGATGTTCCTCCGGGTCCAACCGGCCAGTAAAGAGCTGTTCGATATACGGCCCGCCAAACTGCCCCGGCGGCAGGCTGATGTTGTGCACCACCAGCAGGGAAATATCTGTTGAATCAGGCCGTTGGTCGTAGAATGGCGAAGGGACATGTTTGACCCCTTCAAGCCAGTGGGTGTTATTGATTGTTAACATTTCTTAATAAGTCCTGTGGTCCTGTGGTCCTGTGGTCCTGTGGTCCTGTGGTCCTGTGGTCCTGTGGTCCTGTGGTCCTGTGGTCCTGTGGTCCTGCTAGCAGGATTCTAACCCATTACAATTATGCCAAGCTTTTCCATCGCTTCCATAGGGCCATAGGGCCATAGGGCCACTTTTACACCTTAGTACCACTTTCTCCCGCTTCCCGCCTC
Source organism: Photobacterium sp. HL06 (assembly GCF_059552575.1). Lineage (NCBI taxonomy): Bacteria > Pseudomonadati > Pseudomonadota > Gammaproteobacteria > Vibrionales > Vibrionaceae > Photobacterium > Photobacterium sp. HL06. The sequence continues at coordinate 448,911 of NZ_CM183914.1, read as the reverse complement.
TCGCTTCCCGCTTCATCTCAGGGTATGATCTATCCCATTATAAACGCGGGAGCTATTCCCCTATTCTCCAGCAGCTCAACCTTGCTACGGATATGTCATGACTCAGATGGAAAAGAAGCACGACAGCGAATCGCGCTTAAACTACTTAAAGCAGCAACTCCCAACCGAAATTACCCGTGCCGTCGCCGATACCTTGCGTGAAGATCTGGGCGGCACTATCGATCCTACCCTGGATGTCACCGCCAGCCTGATCCCTGCCGACAGCCAGGGTGTCGCCACGATCATTACCCGCGAGCACGGTATCTTCTGCGGCCAGATGTGGGCCGAGGAAGTGTTCAAGCAGCTCGGTGGCGAAGTGACTATCGAGTGGCATGTCCAGGATGGCGAAGCGGTTGAGCCGAACCAAACACTATGCACCCTGAGCGGCCCATCCCGTATTTTGCTAACGGGCGAGCGCAATGCGATGAACTTCATCCAGACCCTGTCGGGCTGTGCAACAACAACCGCTGAATATGTTAAGCAGCTGGAAGGCACCCATACTCGCCTGCTCGATACCCGCAAAACCGTTCCGGGCCTGCGCAGCGCACTGAAATATGCCGTGACCTGCGGCGGCGGCTACAACCACCGTATTGGTGCGTTCGATGCCTACCTGATTAAAGAAAATCACATTATTGCCTGTGGTGGGATTGAAGCGGCTATCACTACTGCCAAGGCGCTGAACCCTGGCAAGCCGGTGGAAATCGAAACCGAGTCTCTGGATGAGCTGCAACAGGCGATTGATGCCGGGGCGGATATTATTATGCTCGATAACTTTACTACCGAGATGATGCGCGAAGCGGTGAAAATCAATGCTGGCCGGGCGGCGCTGGAGAACTCTGGTAATGTGACGCTGGAAACTATTCGTGAGTTTGCACAGACGGGTGTGGACTATATTTCGGTGGGTGCGCTGACTAAGCATCTGAAGGCGATGGATTTGTCGATGCGGTTTAAGTAACAGCGGTCCTAGGGGAAAGAGCGGCCCTGGGGCTGCTCTTTTGTTCTAGCGATATTTTTTAATGCCTTCCTTTATTACTCGAAACTCGCCTCTTAAAACTCTGCACTAAATTTTGCTCTTCCTAGGAACTGCTTCTCCTAGGTCCAAGGACCGACTTTACCCATAAAACCATAGGACCATAGGACCATAGGACCATAGGACCATAGGACCATAGGACCATAGGACCATAGGACCATAGGACCAAAATAAGTCTTTTCCCCAAACCCTCAACACCTTTCTTCCAAGCTCCTGAAACTTGTAAAACTATTCCCTCTCCCCATGCAACGTGCCATAACCTGATAATTTAATTAATAAAAATTGCGTTTTTCGCCGCCCATCAATATGCAACAAATGCAATATTGGTGAGTTTATTTCACACTGCGTCGAGTAATCATTTGTAGCTTATTCAGCAACTTAACTAAGGGCGTATGCTGGGGTCACTAGATTTCACTGCTCAATGGCAGAATACGAAAGGATAAAAAAGATGAAAGGACAAAAAGGTTTTACCTTAATTGAATTGATGATTGTGGTGGCAGTGATTGGGGTGCTATCAGCAATTGCTGTGCCTCAGTATCAAAAATACGTTGCAAAAGCTGAAGCAGCTTCGGCATTAGCTACTATGACAGGAGTTAAAACCAATGTTGAAGCTTTTGTTGTTGAGAATGGAGCATTTCCAGTTGAAGCGAATACAGGAGAAACAGCCCAAGATTTAGGTGCTCCTGAAAATACAGATTTACCGTTAGGGCAAATCGGGTTCTCAGCACAAAGTACTGTTGGTGGACAAATTGATCTTTTATTTGATACCACAGGAGTCAACGGCTTACTTCAAGGTCTTACACTTTCACTTGTTCGCGACGAAACATCAGGAGCTTGGACTTGCGCATCTTTAGATATTGACGACACTGTACTACCAAAGAACTGTACAGGAATTTAATGCAAGCCAACCTCGCTTCCATCCTGCACCAGGCTAGCCTGATCAGCCCGGTGCAGGAACAGCAAGTGGTGGACTATGTCCGGGCAGAGGGCACCAGCGTGCCTTCTGCCCTGGTGCAGCTCGGCTTGTTCAGCGGCACCGAGCTGGCACGCCACCTTGAGCACATTTTTGCCATCGCGCTGATTGATGTTCACCAGTACGACTACCCCGCCTGTTGCAAAACACTCAACCAGCGCGACTTAGTGCTGCAGCACCGGGTACTGCCGCTGCAGATGAACGACAATACCCTGTTCATCGGCCTTAGCGATCCATCCCAAATCGATGCACTGGATGAATTTCGTTTTGCCACGGGCAAGAATATCGAGCCTTTACTGCTCGAGAGCAAGCAGCTGGAAAGTGCCATCCGGCGGGTGTACGGCAGCGAAATCGGAGGTGGCTATCATCAAGATCAGCACCAAAACCAGTACCAACGCAGTGTCAGTGATGCCGACCTAGGCGACCTGGTTGATTTAGGCGATGGCGAGCTGCTCGATGAGACAACCGATCTCAGCCAGGACAGCGCCCCGGTAACCCGCTATATCAACCAAGTACTGATGGATGCGGTTCGTAAAAAGGCCTCGGATATCCATTTCGAGCCCTATGAAGAAACATTCCGGATCCGCTTTCGCTGTGATGGGATCTTGCACCAGCATGCCATGCCACCAGCCTACCTGTCACGGCGGCTTTCGACCCGCCTCAAGGTGATGTCGAGGCTCAATATTGCCGAGCGCCGCCAGCCGCAAGATGGCCGGATCAAACTCAAACTAACCCCAACACTGGCAATCGACCTACGGGTTTCAACCCTGCCAACCCTGTGGGGGGAAAAGGTCGTCCTGCGGATCCTTGACAGCTCCAGTGCCAATTTGAATATCGATATCCTGGGTTATAACGAGCAACAGAAGCAGGCTTACCTTGATGCCCTACAGCAGCCGCAGGGAATGATCCTGATGACCGGGCCGACCGGAAGCGGCAAAACCGTCTCTCTGTATACCGGGCTAAAGATCCTCAATACCGACGAGCGTAATATCTCCACGGCTGAAGATCCGGTCGAAATCAACCTGCCGGGGATCAACCAAGTTCAAATTAATAGCCAGATCGGCCTTGGCTTTGCCGAAGCACTGCGATCTTTCCTGCGCCAGGATCCTGATGTAGTGATGGTCGGGGAGATCCGTGATTTGGAAACCGGATCAATTGCGGTCAAGGCTGCCCAGACCGGCCACTTGGTGCTCTCGACCCTGCATACCAATTCGGCGGCTGAAACCATTACCCGCCTGACCAATATGGGAGTGCAAGACTTCAACTTGGCTTCTTCCCTTAGCCTGATCATCGCCCAGCGCCTTGCCCGCCGCCTGTGCAATAGCTGCAAAGCAGTCCACCCCATGGATGACTTCCTACGGGAGAAACTTGCCATCTCACCGACAGTGACGCTCTATCAGGCCAGTGAATCTGGCTGTGACGACTGCAACCAGGGCTACCTCGGTCGGGTTGGTATTTATGAGGTGATGCCGTTTAGCCGTGAACTTGCCCAAGCGCTGATGGCAGGTGCGTCCACCCTCGAACTGGAAGACATTGCCTGCAAACAGGGCATGCAGACACTACAACAATCCGGTATTGAAAAGCTCATGGCAGGGGTCACCAGTTTGGCTGAGCTGCAGCGGGTACTGCATTTTAGTTAAGGTCCTGTGGTCCTGTGGTCCTGTGGTCCTGTGGTCCTGTGGTCCTGTGGTCGGTTTTTTAATACTAAACATTTAGCGTCAAGCTTTTTGTTCTTGCTCGGCTCTCTAACCTAGTTACTCGAAACTGCTTATCCATAGGGCCTCAGGATCATAGAGCCGCTTATCCCGGTAGCCTAAGCAAAGAACGCAACAAGGAGTTATAATGGCCCAGGCTAGTAAAATCCGCTATTACCACTGGCGTGGCGTTAACCAGGCCGGGAAGAAAATTTCAGGTGTTACCCTTGGCTTTCAAGAGCGCGATGTTCGCAACACGCTCAGCGAACAGATGATCCAGGTAAAAAAAATCAAGCGCCGTAATCCGTCGACCTTCAGCAAGATCAAAAACCAGATGAAGCCGACTGACGTAACAGCGATCACCCGCCAGCTGGCCACCATGATAGCATCAGGTGTGCCTGTCGTGCAGGCGCTAAAGATGATGGCCAATAGCCACAATAAAGCGGAAGCCAGGGCTATACTGTCACAAGTGACCGCCCAGGTCGAAGCCGGTGCCTCCCTGTCCAAGGCCCTGAAAACCAGCTCACCACTGTTTGATAATTTCTACTGTGACTTGGTATCGACTGGTGAGCAAACGGGCCATTTGACCGAAGTCTTCGGGCGTATCGCGACCTACCGGGAAAAAAACGAGGCTACACGCAAAAAGGTCATCAAAGCCATGATCTACCCGACCATGGTGACGATTACCTCGATTGGCGTCACGATTATGATGCTGGTGTTTGTGATCCCGCAGTTCGCCAGTATTTTCAGCAGCTTCGGCGCTGATTTGCCATGGTTTACCCAACAGGTACTCAAGGCCTCCGATTTTATGCTCACCCAAGGTACCTACCTGGCAATAGCCCTGGCAACAGGCCTGTTTCTTGCCAGCTATAACTACAAAAGATCTCCCAGTTTCAAACTGGCAATCCATCGCCTCAATCTCAAACTGCCCATTGTTGGCAATGTACTGCTTAAAGCCACCGTCGCCCGGTTTTCCCGCACCCTGGCAACAACATTCAGTGCGGGGATCCCTCTGCTGACGGGCCTGCAGTCTGCCGGAAAAACGTCGGGCAACCTGCACATTCAGCAGGCTATCGAGGAAGCACACAACAGTACCGCAGCAGGCATGCCGCTTAATATCGCGCTGCGCCAATGTGATGTATTTCCGGAGCTGATGTTACAGATGACCATGATTGGTGAAGAGTCAGGCTCCCTGGACGACATGCTCAATAAAATGGCCACCTTGTATGAGAACGATGTCGATGACACCGTTGATAACCTTGGCAAGATCCTTGAGCCACTCATTATCATCTTCCTCGGCGGCCTGATCGGTGGACTACTGGTTGCCATGTATATGCCGGTCTTCAAGCTAATGAGTGTGATGGGGTAAACAATTAGGTGCGAGAAACTAGGTTCTAGGCTCTAGGTTTTACAGATAAAATAAAGGTAAAACGGTATGTAAGGCTTTTGCTTCTCCTCTAGGAACTAGGTTCCAGGAACTCGCATCCGCTCTTAATCTAGGATCTGCTCTTAGATTCCCCTACAATACCCAAATACATCAATATGAGATTTTTTCATGGAACTGCTGACTTACTATCCCTGGCTTTTTCCTGCTTTTGCCGCCATTTTCGGGCTGCTTATCGGCAGTTTCCTTAATGTTGTGATTTACCGCCTGCCGATCATGATGGAGCACCAATGGAAGTCAGAGTGTGTCGAGTGCTTCCCGGAGTTTGGCCCCGTCGAAGCCGGCCAGACTTTCAACCTGAGCGTACCGCGTTCACGCTGCCCGCATTGCCAGCATAAAATCAGCATGTGGGAAAATATCCCGGTTGTCAGCTGGTTGCTGCTGAAAGGCCGCTGCCGCTCTTGCCAAGCAAAAATCAGTGTCCGCTACCCGGCGGTAGAGCTGTTCACGGCTGTGGTTGCAGCAACTGTCGCGATGGTATTGCCAGCCTCGGAGTGGGCAATCGCGGTGATCTTTTTCAGCTTTGCCCTGATCGCCCTGACCTTTATTGATATCGATAAGATGCTGCTGCCGGATCAAATTACCCTGCCGCTAATGTGGGGCGGGATCCTGGTGGCCCTATTGGGCTGGGGGCCGATATCACTGACCGAGTCGATTATCGGTACCATGGCGGGTTACCTGTCGCTCTGGAGCCTTTACTGGAGCTTTAAGCTGCTAACCGGCAAGGAAGGGATGGGTTACGGTGACTTTAAGCTTCTGGCAGCCCTTGGCGCCTGGCTTGGCTGGCAATTGCTGCCTTTTGTTGTCCTCTTGTCTTCCTTGGTTGGGGCAATCTGTGGCATCATCTTGATGCGTATACAAAGTTCAGATTCTCAAACCCCTTTTTCCTTTGGTCCTTACCTGGCCTTTGCTGGCTGGATCGGCATTTTATGGGGTGAGCCAATCCTGAACTGGTACCTGACTTCATATTTAGGACTGTAATGATGACTATGGTTGTCGGACTCACCGGCGGAATTGGCAGTGGCAAGACCACCGTCGCCAACCGGTTTGCCCATTATGACATTGATATTATTGATGCCGATATTGTCGCCAGAGAAGTGGTCGAGCCCGGTACACCCGGCCTTGAGGCGATTGTCGACAAACTGGGTTCTGACATATTACTGACAGACGGTACCCTCGACCGCAGTAAGCTACGACAAGCTATTTTCAACGATAACAGCTTGAAAGAATGGCTAAACTCCCTGCTTCACCCTATGATCAGGGAAAAGATGAAGGCCGATATCGACCGGGCAACCTCACCTTACTGCCTGTTGGTGATCCCGCTAATGGTTGAAAATAATTTGCAAACCATGGCCCAGCGCCTGTTGGTCATCGATGTGGATGAAGAGGTGCAGATCGCCCGTACCCAACAGCGCGACCAAGTTGATGCCAGCCATGTCAAAAAGATCCTTGCCGCCCAGGCTTCCCGCCAAGAGCGGCTGGCTGCGGCAGATGATGTGATCAGCAACAATGGTGACAGTACCGAGCTCGAAGACGCCGTCGCAGCCCTGCATCAGCAGTATTTAGCCATGAGCCTTCACTTCCAGTAACGAGTTAACGTCGGATAATACAAGTATGCTAACAAACCGCTTTGAACATCCGTTAAACGAAAAGGTTCGTATTTATTTACGCCTTGAGTATTTGACCCGGCAGATGACTCATGCCAGCCAGTTAACTGATCAATGGCAGCATCAGCTATTCTTCCGTGCATTGTTCGATTTGTTGGAAATTCTCGATCAAATCCAACTCAAATCAGAGCTAGCAAAGGATCTTGATAAGCAAAGAACCAAGCTCAAGAGCTGGCTCAATATCGAAGGGGTCGATCAATCTGCCCTGCTGGCTATTCTCGATAGTATGGATCTTGCTCACCACCAGCTGATCACCGCTAAACGGTTAGGTCAGGAAATCCGTGAAGACCGCTTTTTGAGCGGTATCAAACAACGCTTCTCGATCCCCGGGGGGAGCTGCTGTTTTGATCTACCTGCGCTGCACCACTGGCTACACTTACCATTAGCACATAAGCAAAATGACATGGCTAACTGGCTGAAACAACTGGCTGAGCTTACTGAGGCACTCCATTTGTGGTTGCGCCTTACCCGAGATTCAGGCCAATACCAGCCACAGATCGCCCGTGGCGGCTTTTTTCAGCATGATGCCGAGGATGCCAGCCTACTGCGATTAGAAATTTGCCCAAGCTATGGGGTATACCCTATGATATCGGGCCATCGCAGCCGCTTTGCTATCCGCTTCTTGCCTTTTGAGGAAGGTGGGAGCATCGCGGAAGCCATCGAATTTAAACTAGCTATCTGCTGAGGTCCCTGTGACACAACCAAGTACGCCAACCCTAGTGAAATGCCCTACCTGCCAATCTAAAGTAGAGTGGAGCGAAAAGAGCCCGTATCGTCCGTTTTGCTCAAAGCGCTGCCAGCTGATTGACCTGGGCGAATGGGCCGAAGAAGAGAAGGCAATTCCCGGCGCGCCGGATATGTCGGATTCTGATGGTTGGTCGGAAGATATGGGGTACTAATTCCAAAAGCGGGAAGCGGGAAGCGGGAAGCGGGAAGCGGGAAAAACCCTAAACCACTTCTCGCTGCTCGTTACTCGAGCTTTACATCAATCCTATCAACTTCTTTAGCACCGCATCATTGGCCTCTGGGAATTCATAGTTAGCCAGATCACCTAAACGAACCCACTCGCCTGGCTGGCCTTCTTTACCGTAAGCCTCGCCTTCAAATCCTTTGACTAAGAAAAAGTCGAACTTCAGCGCTTTTTCCGGATAGTCGTGTTCCAAAGCGATAAAGTGCTCCAGCTCTGTGGCGTGAATGCCCACTTCTTCATCCAACTCCCGGATCACGGCCTGCTCGGCGCTCTCGCCATGTTCGACCTTGCCGCCGGCAAACTCCCAATAGCCGCCTTTATGGGCTTTGGCTGCACGCTGGGTAATAAAAACTTTATCTTGCTGAGCATTGAGGATGATCCCTGCCGAGATCCAAACTTGTTTCTTTTCCAAACCGATAACCTGCTTTCCATATCGAGTAGCTAGTTTTGCGTATCGAGAAAGTTTTCTCGTTACTCGCCTCTAGCATCTCGCTTCTTATTTCAAATAAACAAAAGGCCGCTTGCGCGGCCTTTTTACTGTATCAAACCGTTATCCGGCGAATCAATTAGTTGATTTTACCGTGACACTGTTTGTATTTCTTACCAGAACCACATGGGCAAGGCTCGTTACGACCGACCTTACGCTCTTCACGTTGGAACGGTGCGCTTTCTTCGCCTTCTGTGCTCTCATCTGCAATCTGGCTTTCTGCGTTCTGGTGCTGGAACTGTTGGCGGCGGGCTAACTCTTCAGCCTGACGACGACGCTCTTCTTCCAGGCGCTCAACCTCTTCCTGCTGCTGAACACGAACCTTGCTTAGGATCGCAATCACATCAGACTTCAGGCTTTCCAGCATACCTTCAAACAGTTCAAACGACTCGCGCTTGTATTCCTGTTTCGGGTTCTTCTGGGCATAACCACGCAGGTGGATACCCTGGCGCAGGTGATCCATTGCGGCCAGGTGCTCTTTCCACAGTGTATCAAGGTTTTGCAGCATTACCGTCTTCTCGAAGTTGCGTAGTACCGCAGCACCGACTACTTCTTCTTTCTCACGGTAAATCTCAACTGATTTCTCAACGATACGCTCACGCAGCGCTTCTTCGTAAAGCTTCTCTTCGCTATCCAACCACTCCTGGATTGGCAGCTCCATATCGAAATCAGTCTTCAGGCGCTCTTCAAGACCCGGAACGTCCCACATCTCTTCCAGTGACTGTGGCGGAATATAGCCATCAATCATTGCCTGCAGGACATCTTCACGGTTCTGCTCGATCATCTCGCTGATATCTTCAGCGTTCATCAGCTCGTCGCGCAGCTCATAAACCACTTTACGCTGGTCATTGGCAACATCATCGAACTCAAGCAACTGCTTACGAATATCGAAGTTGCGGCCTTCGACCTTACGCTGGGCATTCTCAATCGCTTTGGTCACCCATGGGTGCTCGATGGCTTCACCTTCTTCCATACCCAGTTTCTTCATCATGTTAGACACACGATCAGAAGCAAAGATACGCATCAAGCCATCTTCCATCGATAGATAGAAACGAGAGGAGCCAGCATCACCCTGACGACCAGAACGACCACGTAGCTGGTTATCAATACGGCGAGATTCGTGGCGCTCTGTACCAATGATGTGCAGGCCACCAGCAGCAAGTACAGCGCCGTGGTTTTCTTGCCACTTCGCTTTGATTGTTGCGATTTGATCGTCGGTTGGGTTTTCAATCTTGGCGATTTCACTCTGCCAAGAACCACCTAACACGATATCGGTACCACGGCCTGCCATGTTGGTGGCAATCGTTACAGCACCAGACTGGCCAGCTTCAGCAACAATATCGGCTTCTTTTTCGTGGAACTTCGCATTCAGAACCTGGTGCTTAATACCTTGTTTCTTAAGTGCATTAGACAGGAGTTCAGATTTCTCAATCGATACGGTACCCACCAATACTGGCTGGCCTTTTTCGACGCGCTCTTTGATGTCTTCGCTGATTGCAGCAAACTTCTCAAGCTCTGTCATATAAACCAAATCGCCCATATCATCACGGATCATTGGTTTATTGGTCGGTAGCACGACCGTTTCCAATCCGTAGATAGACTGGAATTCAAAGGCTTCGGTATCCGCAGTACCTGTCATACCCGACAGTTTGCTGTACAGACGGAAGTAGTTCTGGAACGTAATTGATGCCAGCGTCTGGTTTTCGTTCTGGATCTTCACGCCTTCTTTGGCTTCAACTGCCTGGTGAAGGCCTTCAGACCAGCGACGTCCCGGCATGGTACGGCCGGTATGTTCATCAACGATGATCACTTCGTCATTTTTGACGATGTAATCAACATCACGCTCAAACAACACATGGGCACGCAATGCGGCGTTCACATGGTGCAACAGGCTGATATTAGCTGGAGAATACAAGGTATCGTCCTCAGCCATCATGCCGTTCTGCTTCAATAAGTCTTCAACAAACTCCTGGCCATTTTCGGTCAGGTGGGCTTGCTTCGATTTCTCGTCAACCGTGTAATGTCCTTCGCCACGATATTCTTCACTATCTTCTTGATCCTGCTTAACAAGTTGTGGGATCAACAGATTAATTTTAGTGTAAAGCTCAGAGCTATCTTCTGCCGGGCCTGAAATAATCAGCGGTGTACGGGCTTCATCGATAAGGATGGAATCCACTTCATCGACAACGGCGAAGAAGCGCTCACGCTGGACACGGTCTTCCGGACGGAAAGCCATGTTATCGCGCAGGTAATCGAAACCGAATTCGTTGTTGGTGCCGTAAAGGATATCAGCCGCATAGGCTTCTTTTTTCGCTTGCGGCGGCATGTTCGGTACGTTGACACCGACAGTCATACCTAAGAATTCAAACAGTGCGCGGTTTGTTTCCGCATCACGTGCAGCCAGGTAGTCGTTCACCGTAACGATGTGAACACCTTTACCCGTCAGGGCGTTCAGGTAAGCTGGCAGGGTTGCCGTCAGGGTTTTACCCTCACCAGTACGCATCTCGGCGATCTGGCAATCGTTCAGCACCATACCACCGATCAGCTGGACATCGAAATGACGCATACCGAATACACGGTTCGAGGCTTCACGCACGGTTGCAAATGCTTCAGGAAGCAGCTGGTCGAGGCTTTCGCCTTGCTCCAGGCGCTCACGGAACTCAGCGGTTTTGGCTTTCAGCTCTTCGTCTTGCAGGCTTTCAAATTGAGGTTCTAGCTTGTTGATTTGATCAACAATTTTACGCAAACGACGCAGAGTGCGGTCGTTACGGCTACCGATAACTTTGGTCAGTAGTTTTGATAACATGGCGTTGCCGTTTTCTCTTTGTTATTTCAGCTTCAGTACTGGCTGAATCGCTTAATCTGGGTTTCATAACCGGGATTGAATCATCCCTGTCCCGTCTGAATCCGCCACAAATGTGACAACAGAAGCCGACACGAAAAACAATGGTTATAAGTGATATTGTGGCCCCCTTGGTTAATTTCAAGGGTTAGATGAAAACAATACCAGTGTTTTGCTCAGGGATGATGTCTTAGCGACAATTGCAGCCCTCGCGGCTAGGCATATTTGCCATTGCTACAGAATACTGGCAATCATTAACCTGCATTCTATAGACTTGGTATAATATGACATATTAACGAGGCCGCCTATGATAAAAGCAGGCGACTTGCTTTTCATATACGAAAAATTAGAACTTAACCCCTAATTAGGACATGAGTCATGCGCGATCATCGCCCCCAAACAACCGCGAGCCTGCTCGATGACAGCCAGTTAGGTAACATCCAGCAACGTGCTATCGCACTTAGCAAGCTCAATAAAGCTGTTAAGCAACACCTCGATTGTGCTGATTTCTGTCGGGTAAGTAACTATCGCCAAGGAACATTGATCATTGAGACGGCCTCAGCAGCCTGGTCAATGCGGCTTAACTATGAGCGCAACAACCTAATCCGTAAATTGAGGGAAAAGCTGCTTCCGCAACTGGCGAGCATTGAGGTAAAGGTGAACCCGGCACTGGCGGCTGTCGAAAAGAAACAAGAAGAGAAAGTACCGGATATCGTACGAAAGCCAATTTCACCACTGGCTGCCCAGTACTTACTGACGACGGCCAAAAGTGCACCAGATAAAGTGAAAAAGAAACTTGAACGAATAGCTGCATTGGCAGCGAAGAAGCGTGAATAGCGGGAAGCACAAAAACAAAAACGCCGGACAGCGTCCGGCGTTTTTTAATTCTGCATTGTCTGCTTAGGCAAGTACCATGCCTGGCTGGGCAAAGGTAACCGGTACTTCGTGCTCTTCCTCGAAGGTTGACCACTCGTAGGCTTCCTGATCGGCCAAGACTGCGCGCAACAGTTTGTTGTTCAAGGCGTGGCCTGATTTAAAGGCGCACATTTCGCCGATAATGTTATGGCCGCACATGTACAGGTCGCCAATTGCATCCAGTACTTTGTGTGTTACCAGCTCATTATCAAACCGTAGACCTTCATCATTCAAGATGCGGTAGTCATCCAGAACAATGGCGTTATCAAAGCTACCACCCAGACACAGGTTTTGTGACTGTAAGTACTCGATATCACGCATGAAACCAAACGTACGGGCACGGCTGATGTCTTTTACAAATGACTGGCTCGAAAAGTCCAACACTAAACGCTGCTGCTCTGATTCAATCGCCGGATGATTAAAATCGATAGCGAAATCTAGGCGGAATCCGTTATACGGACGTAGCTCTGCCCATTTGTCGCCATCTTCGACGCGAACAGTTTTCTTGATACGTAAAAAGCGCTTAGGCGTATTTAGAGTATCAATACCGGCAGACTGCAGCAGGTAAATAAATGGGCTTGCGCTACCATCCATAATCGGGATTTCTGGTGCGTCGACCTCGATAATCACGTTATCGATGCCCATACCTGCCAATGCTGCGTTCAGGTGTTCAACCGTTGAGATGCGCACACCTTCCTCGTTAACAAGGGCGGTACACAGCATGGTATCACGCACAGAATCTGCATCTGCAGGGAAATCCACAGGGGGATTCAAATCTGTACGGCGATAGATCACACCGGTATTTGCAGCAGCCGGACGTAGAATAAGCGTTACTTTACGGCCAGAGTGAAGTCCCACCCCAGTCGTTTGCACTATGCTTTTCAGTGTACGTTGTCTGATCATCTGCTCTTCTCAACTATTGTTTGCCAATACATCGGCCCACTACCGTGCAACAGCGCGATAAATGGGCAGACATAATACCACTTATTGAGCGGTAACCCAAACAGTTTACGTTGGCTAGTCAGCCTGCTTACGTAAAAATGCTGGAATATCAAGGTAGTCGTGGTCAGCCTGAGGCTTCGACTTTGCTGCTGCAGAACCGCCCTGCTGCACGTTCGCTTCAGCGGCTGGTGCCTGCTGAGTTAACGGTGCTGACTTCGACTCTTCAACAGCTGGCGCCGCTGCAGGTTTTTCCTGAGCAACTGCCTGAACCGGCTTTGATGTCGTAACCAGGGTGATATCCGGCTTGCTTTCTTTGCCGATACCTGTCGCAACAACCGTTACACGTAACTCATCTGTCATTTCTGGATCCAGAGAGGTACCGATAACAACAGTTGCATTATCTGATGCGAAGGCTTTCACTGTGTTACCCACAGTTTCAAACTCGTCAAGGCGCATATCAAGGCCTGCAGTGATGTTAACCAATACACCACGAGCCCCTGCCAGGTCGATATCTTCAAGAAGAGGACTTGAGATAGCCATCTCTGCCGCTTCTTCAGCACGATCATCACCCGTTGCAACACCGCTGCCCATCATGGCATGACCCATCTCGGACATAACAGTACGAACGTCAGCAAAGTCGACGTTAATCATGCCCGGGCGGGTGATCAGCTCGGCGATACCCTGTACGGCATTTTTAAGAACATCATTGGCTTTAGCAAAAGCATCAAGCAACGTAATACCACGGCCAAGAACTTTCAGCAGCTTTTCATTTGGAATCGTGATTAGGGAATCAACATGCTTGGACAGCTCTTCAATACCCTGCTCCGCAAATGCCATACGCTTCTTACCTTCGAAGCTAAATGGCTTGGTAACCACCGCAACAGTAAGAATGCCCAGCTCTCTCGCAACTTCGGCAATGATCGGCGCAGCACCCGTACCGGTACCACCACCCATGCCTGCTGCAATAAAGATCATATCTGATCCCTGCAGCTCTGCCTTAATGGCCTCACGATCTTCCAGCGCCGAGTCACGACCCACCTGAGGGTTCGCTCCCGCACCCAAACCTTTGGTGATATCACCACCGATCTGGATCACTGTACTTACACTGCTTTTACGAAGTGCCTGAGCATCAGTGTTGACACTGATGAACTCAACCCCTTCAATAGATTCACGTACCATGTGATCGACAGCATTACCGCCGCCGCCGCCAACGCCAATGACCTTAATTACCGCTTCATCAGACATTTCCATCATCGGTTCAAACATTTGTTCTCTCCGTTTATCCTGTTCGCATCAGGTTTTAAAATTCTTTTCTTAGCCAGCCACTGATTTTGGTGAAAATCCCGGATACCGAACGCTTCGGCTCCAGTTCACTATCATCAAATGTCTGACTGTCCTTTCCGTAATGCAGTAAACCTACTGCAGTTGCATAATGCGGAGCCTGAACATAATCAGTCAGCCCACTTAGCTCCAATGGCTGTCCGATCCGTACCTGGTTGCGAAAGACTCGCTCGGCACATTCTATCAGACCTTCCATTTGTGCTGCACCGCCTGTAAGGACGATACCTGCCGCTAAGTGGTGCTTTACCCCCGCATCGCGCAGTTGTTCTTGTATTTCTAACAGCTTCTGATTAACCAGCCCCAATAGCTCGCTGTACCGGGGTTCTATCACTTCAGCTAATGTCTGGCTCTGCAAGCTACGAGATGGGCGACCGCCAACACTGGGGACGTCCACTTTCGCATCTTTGCTCACCAACTCACTCAGTGCACAGCCGTATTTTACTTTGATTTCTTCAGCATCACCCGGTGGTGTACCGAACGCATAGGCAATATCACTGGTTACAACATTGCCTGCATAAGGGATCACTTCGGCATGGCGCAGGGCTCCGCCGCTCCAGACCGCTAAGTCCATGGTGCCACCACCGATATCGACCACACATACACCCAATTCACGCTCATCGGCGGTGAGTACTGCATGGCTGGCTGCCAGGCCAGAAAAGATCAACTGATCGACCTTCAGCCCGCAACGTTCTACCGCTTTAACGATATTACGTGCCATATCGTTGTGACAGGTGATCAAATGAACACTGGCTTCCATGCGAACTCCTGATAAACCAACAGGATTTTTAATTCCCTCTTGATAATCAATAGCAAATTCCTGAGGAATTACATGTAAAGTTCGGTGTTCATCGCTAATTTTTACCGATTTCGCTGTATGAATAACATTATCAACGTCATCTTGCGTTACCTCTTTGTCAGATATAGGCACCATGCCTTTTTCTGTCTGGCAACGTATATGTTTGCCGGATAACGACAAAAACACAGAGGAAATCTGGCAGTCGGCCATCAGCTCAGCCTGATCGACTGCACGCTGAACCGACTTGACCACGGACTCAAGATCATTGACCCCGCCTTTATCCATTCCCCGTGACGGGCTACTGCCGACACCAATGACATTTACATTGCCATCAGGCAATACTTCCCCAACCAAAGCACAAACTTTGGAAGTGCCGATATCCAGGCCTACTATGAGTTTTTTATCTGCCGCCTTCGTCATTAGCGCACGCTCTTATAGTTATACCCACCTAACAATCCTGAACATTCAGACGCTTGTTACGGCAGGTATTATTCTGGAACTACTTTCCAACCCACAGCAGCCCCGGTGTCGTAGCGCAAGTCTACGTACTCAATGGCTTTTCCTTGCTGCTCTAATTCTGGGTATAAACCGATGAAACGCTCCAGGCGCTCCATTCGGGCATCTCGGCCCAATTCGAGCCGAACTCCATTTGTTAACCACACCCGCCAGGCCCGACGTTCATTCAATGCCAAGGTAGCAATTTCGAAGCCCGCACGCTGTAATCTTGGTTGCATTTCCTGCAACGCAGCCAGAACTTCATGACTGCTACCGTCTGGCCCCGTTAACCCGGGCAGACTTAAATCTATCACCTGCTCTGCCAGTGCCCTAAACACAGCCCCTTCGGTATTCACCAGGTATTGCTGGTTCCAGATTGCCGACGGCTGATGTTCAACCAGAAACACTTTAATTGAGTCTGGCCACTGCTTTCGTACCGACGCCCTCGAAATCCAGGGCAACGCTTCCAAGGCCAGCTGGATCTCATCGACATCCTGGGTCATAAAGCTCCCCAGGTGCTCCAGCTGTAAAATTCCCTGGCGAACATCGTCTGCACTCAGGTATTCCAACTCACCCTGGATAACCAACTGCGATAGCGGCAGCCGGTTGGCGTCTGTCATCCAGTTTATCCCTGCGCTGAACAGCCAGGCGATAAAACCAATAACAAAAAGAAAAAACGCCACTCCCCCCCAGTTCACTGCCATAGCAGAAGAAGGCAGGGATACTCGTTTTAAGACTGCATCAGCCATATATCGTATGCTTGCCCTTACCTCTATCGTCGATACAGCCCCCCAGCAATAGCAATAATAGCTTGGGGCAATATCCGACGTCTGGAAAAATCAGGTAGGAACGTGCAAAGTTGATCGATTATACCGACCAACCCGTTGCTCTCCAACCATTGTTGAAGGTTTCCTTCCATATCCTGAGATCAAAGCCTAATAAATGGTTATATCATAGGCACTTTGCCGCCTAAAAATAATGCAATAAACGTACCATTTCGCTTTTAATCTAGAAGAGAAATCTAATCACGGTGCATCTCTGCAATATTCAACTTCATTTCTGCCAGTTTACGGGCAATTTTGCCAACATCACCTGCACCTTGAGTCAAAACCAAATCATCATTCTGAATGATATTGGCCAATGCCGCCGGCAATGCATCACTATTAGGAACAAAAATCGGATCGATCTTGCCGCGTCCGCGGATAGTGCGGCAAAGGGCGCGGCCATCTGCCCCGGCAATCGGCGCTTCGCCTGCCGCATACACATCCAGCATCACCAGCACATCAACCTGCTCAAGAACATTGGCAAAATCATCGTATAGGTCACGGGTGCGGCTATAACGGTGCGGCTGGAACACCATCACCAGGCGTTTTTCCTGCCAGCCTGCACGGGCGGCTTTAATCGTCACATCCACTTCACTTGGATGGTGGCCATAATCGTCTACCAGCATAACGTTGCCGTTGCCGGACTCAAACTCGCCTAGGTGATCGAAACGGCGCCCCGTACCCTGAAATTCAGCTAGGGAGCGAATAATCGCCTCGTCTTCAACCCCTTCCTCTGTCGCCACGGCAACAGCAGCCGTCGCGTTGAGCGCATTGTGCTCGCCAGGAATATTGAGCTTGATCGTTAGATCCGGCTTGCCCTGGCGCAAGATCGTAAAATGTCCCTGTTGGCCCTGTTGATTATAGTCAACAAGACGCACATCGGCATCTTCAGAGAAGCCATATGTGATCACTTGGCGGCCAATTCTTGGCAATAGCTCACGAACAACCGGATCATCGATACACATTACGGCTAAACCATAGAAGGGTAAGTTATGCAGGAAATCGATAAATGTCTGCTTCAACACTTCAAAATCACCGCCATAAGTCTCCATATGATCGGCTTCAATATTAGTCACCACACACACCATTGGCTGCAGGTGCAGGAACGACGCGTCGCTTTCATCAGCTTCTGCGATCAAGTAGCGGCTCGAGCCAAGGCGAGCATTGGTGCCAGCACTTTTTACCAGCCCGCCATTGACGAACGTTGGATCCAATCCGGCTTCAGAATAAATCTGGGTTGTCAGTGCTGTCGTGGTCGTTTTACCGTGTGTTCCGGCAATAGCAATGCCATGGCGGTAACGCATCAGCTCAGCCAGCATCTCTGCCCGGCGGACAACCGGGATCCTCAGCTCGCGCGCCGTCACAAGCTCAGGGTTATCAGCGGCAATCGCCGTAGACACGACAACCACACTGGCACCTTCAACATTGCTGGCGGCATGGCCAAAGAAGATCTCCGCCCCTTTTTCCGTCAGGCGCTCTGTCACAGCATTCGGCGCAATGTCCGAACCACTGATGCAGTAGCCCTCATTGACCAATACTTCTGCGATACCGCTCATTCCGGCACCGCCGATCCCAACAAAGTGAATACGCTCAACGCGGCGCATCTCTGGCACCATGGTTCTGATTTTTGCTAATTGCTGGTTATCCAGTTTACTCATCACTCTGTCTCGTCTTATTGATTTGCTAGCGACTTGATCACATCGGCAACACGCACATCGGCGTCAAGGATCGCTGCATCACGTGCAGCACTTGCCATTTTGACAAGCGAGCTACGGTCTAATTGATTTAATTCTTCGGCCAGGCCCTGGGCAGTCAGATCCATCTGCTCAATCATTTTGGCAGCCCCACATTGCACCAGGTGGTCGGCATTCAGTGCCTGCTGGCGGTCTTTGTGCATAAACGGGACAAAGACTGCGCCGACGCCAGCGGCTGATAATTCGGATACGGTGAGTGCGCCGGAGCGGCAGACAACAATGTCAGCCCATGCATAAGCAGCAGCGACATCATCGATAAACTCAGTCACTTTGTGCTGGGTATCTGTTTTGGCCGCATAGGCTTGCTCAGTTGCATCTTGGCTGCCTTTGCCCGCCTGGTGCCAGATAGTGGCGCTATCGCCCAAGATCCCGGCCACTTCAGGCATGGTCTGGTTCAAAATGCGAGCCCCCTGGCTTCCGCCCATCACCAAAATACGGATCGGCCCCTGACGTTCAGCAAAGCGCTCACTCGGCGCAGGTAGCAAGGTAACATCCTGGCGGACCGGATTACCGACAACCTCTTTGCCTGCAAATGCCCCCGGAAAAGCTTGCAGCACTTTCGCAGCAATACGGGAAAGCCATTGGTTGGTCAGCCCCGCAACGGCATTTTGCTCATGCAAGACAACCGGAACGCCGGATAACCAGGCGGCAACCCCACCAGGGCCGCTAACATAGCCACCCATGCCCAGTACGGCATCGGGCTGCCAGGCTTTAATATATTGGCGGGCCTGTAAAATGGCACCGATGATCTTAAAAGGCGCCGCTAGCAAACGAGCGATGCCCTGGCCCCTCAGGCCTTTTACTTTGATAAAGTCGATTTCAATACCATGCTTTGGCACCAATTCCGCTTCCATACGGTCGGCAGTGCCCAGCCAGCGGACTTCCCATCCCTCTAGCTGAAGTTTCTTGGCAACGGCCAGCCCTGGAAAAACATGGCCTCCGGTACCGCCGGCCATCACCAGCAAGCGTTTATTCTTGTTCATTGTCGTTGTCATCTAATTCTTCTGCAGGACCATATTTGGCAGCCAGGCGCTGCTCATGGTCAATGCGTATCAATATGGCGACCGCCGTTGCCATGATAAATAAACTGGAACCACCGTAGCTGATCAGCGGAAGGGTCAGGCCTTTAGTCGGTACTAGCCCTGCCGCCGCGCCGACGTTAACCAACGTCTGGAAGGCAAACCAGAAGCCAAAGCCAAATGCCAGAAAACCGCCAAATAGCTGGCCTGACTGCAGGCATTTACGTCCGATAAAGAGCGCTTTGAAAACCAAAGCGAAGATCAGCAGCAGTACCACCGTTACCCCAATAAGGCCGACTTCTTCGGCCAGTACCGCAAACACAAAGTCAGTATGTGCTTCAGGCAAGTATTCTAGCTTTTGGATTGAATTGCCCAGCCCCTGCCCCAACCAGTCCCCCCGGCCAAATGCCATCAATGACTGGGTCAGCTGGTAGCCGCTACCAAAGGGATCTTCCCATGGATCCATGAATGACGTCACCCGGCGCAAGCGATAAGGCTCAAAGACAATTAACAGAGCTATCCCAAGCACCGCCATGGCCAGCATGGCCAAAAATTGCCACAGCTTAGCCCCGGCAATAAACAACATGCCAACCGTAGTGACAAACATCACCACAAAGGAGCCTAAGTCTGGTTGCTGCAACAACAGCACCGCGAGAACTGCCAGTACAACCAGCGGCTTGATAAAACCAAATAAGCTCTCCCGAACCTGGTGATACTGGCGAACCAGGTAACCGGCCAGGAAGATAAACAGTGACAGCTTTGCCACCTCGGCAGGCTGCAAGTTAAAGATCCCCAAGGGGATCCAGCGAGCGGCACCATTCACTGAACGGCCCACCACCAGCACGGCAACCAATAGCAGCATCGACACCAGCAGCATAGGGACGCTGAACTGGCGCCAGCGCTCTAATGGGACTTGTACCATAAAGCTCGCAATAACCAGCGAGCAAACCAGGAAAAAGCCATGGCGCAGTGCAAAGTAAAAAGGCATATCGGTCAGGCGGGTCGCGACAGGCACCGAGGCGGATGTCACCATCACCAGGCCTGTCACCATCAACGCCAATGCAACCCACACTAACTGGCGGTCATACATGCAAGGTGCCGCCGGCCGGGTTAACCATTCACTGACCGCCGAGCAGCTCTCTTTGACCTGCTCCAGCATTAGCTCACTCCAGTGACTTTGTATTGCAGTTCAGTGGCCAGTGCGACAAATGCATCGCCTCTAGCCATAAAATTCGGAAACTGATCGAAACTCGCGCACGCCGGTGATAACAGAACCATGTCGCCAGGCTGCGCCGTTTCTGCCGCTATAATCATTGCCTGCTCCATGGTCTCGACGGATAACGGTTTTTCAACAAGTGGGGCAAAATCATGGCCATCCCGGCCATAACAGTAAAGCTGCACATCTAAGTCAGCTAAAACGGGCTTAAGTTCCGAAAAATCAGCCCCTTTACCATCCCCCCCCATCAACAAGTGTAACTTGCCTGACAAATCCAGCCCTTTGAGGGCTGCCAGGGTGCTAGCAAGGTTCGTCGCCTTGGAATCATTGACCCACTGAACACCATGATGGCTGGCAACCAGCTGGCACCGGTGTGACAGGCCGTTATAACGCTTAAGCGCCCGGCACACTGCTAAATGATCGATGTTAACCGCATCGGCCAATGTCAATGCCGCCAAACTATTGGCAACATTATGGCGGCCGACCAAGGCGATATCACGGGTTGCCATTACTGGCTGCTGAGCCACGGCAAGACACTCTTCGCCCTCGACAGACACCAGGCCATACTCCTCAGCGTCAAAACCAAAGCTAGTTACCTTGCCAGAAAAGGCAAGCGGACGGGTTGCAAGATCATCACGGTTAAATACCGCCAGCTGCGCATGGTCGAAAATCCGCATTTTGGCCTGGCTGTAATCTTCCAGCCCATCATAGCGATCCATGTGATCTTCAGAAAGGTTCAGGTATACCGCGGCTTTTAGCTGCAGTGACGTGGTGGTTTCCAGCTGAAAGCTCGACAGCTCGAGCACATAAAGGTCATGATCCTGTGCCAGCATATCCAAGGCGGCGAAGCCAATGTTGCCGCCAACACCGACATTGATCCCGGCTTCCTTGGCCATCTCACCAACCAGGCTGGTGACCGTGCTTTTGCCGTTGGATCCGGTGATCGCCACAACCGGCTTGTTCACCGCGCGGGCAAACAGCTCAATATCACCGACAATCTCAATGCCAGCATTTGCCGCTGCCACCAGTTCAGGCGTCGCCAAGGCAACCCCCGGGCTGGCCACAATCAAGTCTGCCGCCAACAGCCAGTCCATATTCCACTGGCCGCTGCAAAGTCCAACCTGCGGCGGAAGCTTATCCTGCCCAGGCGGTGTCGGACGAGTATCAATCACTTTAATATCAAACTCGTCAGGTTGGCGCAGCAGGTGGTTTACCACCGATAGCCCGGTCATCCCCAGGCCAATCACGACAACCTTTTTTAC
Source organism: Photobacterium sp. HL06 (assembly GCF_059552575.1). Taxonomy (NCBI): domain Bacteria; kingdom Pseudomonadati; phylum Pseudomonadota; class Gammaproteobacteria; order Vibrionales; family Vibrionaceae; genus Photobacterium; species Photobacterium sp. HL06. The sequence goes on along the minus strand of NZ_CM183914.1, from coordinate 427,201 downwards.
ACCGTCTAAGCCATTCATTTAACGTACCTTCAGTGTTGCCAGTGCAATCAGAACCAGCATCAGGGTAATGATCCAGAAACGGACAATCACCCGCGGCTCCGGCCAGCCCTTGAGCTCATAGTGGTGGTGGATAGGTGCCATACGGAAAATACGCTGGCCACGCAGTTTGTACGAGCCAACCTGCAGGATCACCGATACTGTTTCCATCACGAATACACCGCCCATGATCACCAGCAGCAACTCCTGGCGCACCAATACCGCAATCGTACCCAGCGCGCCACCCAGTGCCAAGGAACCCACATCGCCCATAAACACTTGTGCCGGATAGGTATTGAACCACAAGAAGCCAAGGCCAGCCCCGACAATCGCGGTACACACGACGACCAGCTCACTGGCATCTTTCAGGTAAGGAATATGCAGGTAATTGGCAAAATTCACGTTCCCGGTAGCCCAGGCAATAAATGCCATACCTGCCGCAACCATCACTGTTGGCATAATGGCCAGGCCATCCAGACCATCGGTCAGGTTCACGGCGTTACTGGTGCCCACAATCACAAAGTAGGTGAACACGATATAAAACAGGCCAAGCTGCGGCATCACGTCTTTGAAAAACGGCACAACCAGCTGGGTAGCAGCAGTATCTTGACCATGCACATACAGGGCAAAAGCGACACCGAAGGCAATCACTGACTGCCAGAAGTACTTCCAGCGCGCAATCAGGCCATCGGTATTCTTGCGGACCACCTTGCGGTAGTCATCCACAAAACCAACCGCGCCATAACCCAGCATGACGGTTAGCACCGCCCAGACATAAGGGTTAGAAAGATCGGCCCACAGCAAAACCGTGATGGCAATCGCCGCCAGGATCATGATACCGCCCATGGTCGGCGTACCACGCTTGCTGAAATGCGATTCAGGGCCATCATGGCGCACCACCTGGCCAATTTGCAGCAACTGCAGGCGGGCAATCAAACGCGGGCCCATCCAAAGTGAGAGCAGCAATGCCGTCAGTACACTGATGATCGCGCGAAACGTCAGGTACTCAAACAGACGGAAAAAAGGGAACGTGGACTCTAATAAGTCAGCTAACCAATAAATCATTATGCATTTTCCTGCAGTGCGGCAATAACGTCTTCCATTCGGGAACTACGTGCTCCCTTTGCCAACACTGTAATCTCTGTATTTTGTGAATTAAGTTGTTGATGATTAAGCTGTTCCTTCAGCAATTTGATCAAGGCTGATTTATCATCAAAATGTTGTCCGTGATTCATTTTACTGACCACGGCACTGGCCTGGCCATATGTCAGCACCTGATCCAGCTCTTTATCCATGGCATACTCAGCCACTTCCCGGTGCAGCGCTGCACTGTCATCGCCCAACTCCGCCATATCGCCAAGCACAAACCAGCGTTGGCCGGCAAAAGTGGCAAGCAGATCAATCGCGGCCTTCACCGATGCCACACTGGCATTGTAGGTATCATCGATCAGGCGCAGACCGTCACGAGGCAAGGTGATATCCACCCGCCCTTTTACATTCTCAACCTGCTCTAGGCCATTTTTAACCTGAACCAAGGTTGCCCCCATAGCCATGCTCAATGCCGCCGCCGCCAATGCGTTCGCGACATTATGGGCTCCAGGCAAGGTCAAAGTGACCGGTGTATCACCTTCAGGGGTGCGCATTGTAAAACAAGCACGGCCCTGACTGTTAATAAATATGTCACTTACTGAGAAATCCGCCGCAGCCTGGCTGGCAGAAAATGTCTGTACCTGATGGCCAGCCAAGACAGGCTGCCACATAGCCAGCTCGTTGGAGTCTAGGTTGATAATTGCCGTCGTTGTGACAGCGGCACTCCCTTCTCCCGAAGAAAGCCCTTCAAAAATTTCACCTTTTGCCTTGGCCACCCCTTCCAGCGAGCCGAAACCTTCAAGGTGGGCGGCAGCCAGGTTGTTGATCAACGCAACCTGCGGCTTGACCAGCGACGTGGTGTAAGCAATCTCCTGCTGATGGTTGGCACCAAGCTCGATAACCGCAAATTCATGGGTCGGCTCAAGACGCAGCAGGGTCAAGGGCACGCCGATATCGTTATTGAAGTTGCCTGCCGTTGCCAGCACCCGGCCTTTCTGGCCCAGGATAGCCGCGGCCATCTCCTTGACCGTAGTCTTGCCACAGCTGCCCGTCAGGGCCAGGGTTTTCAGACCATATTGCTGCTCCATCCGGGCTTTAAGCCAGGCTCCGAGCTGGCCGAGGGCCAATCGGGTATCTTTTACAACTAGTTGTGGTAAGTCGACAGGTAAGTGCCGACTTACTAGCAACGCCGCAGCCTCGTTATTTTTAGCATCCTGGCAAAAATCATGGGCATCAAAGCGCTCGCCTTTGAGGGCGACAAACAGTGTCTGGGCTGAAATAGTACGAGTATCAGTCGATACCTCAGCAATCAAGGTATCACTGCCAATCAGTTCAGCCTCTAGAACATCAACCAATTGCGAAAGCTGAACTTCAATCATGCGTTATTCTCCAGTAAGGCCTGAACGGTTTCACGGTCAGAATAGTGAATGGTGCGGTCTGCCAGGATCTGGTAATCCTCATGTCCTTTGCCAGCCACTAAAACAATGTCATCGGCACCGGCATGGGTTAGTGCCCATTTACATGCGGCACTGCGGTCATGGATCACGGTGGCCTTTTCTGGTTGCTGCAAGCCAGCCAGCATATCTGCGACGATCAGAGCAGGGTCTTCACTGCGCGGATTATCGTCAGTCAAAATGCTCTGGTCGGCCAGTCGCTCAGCAATATCGGCCATCATTGGTCGTTTGCCGCTATCGCGATCGCCACCACAGCCAAAAATACACCACAACTTGCCGTGACAGTGCACACGCAGCGCCTGCAGCGCTTTTTCCAGAGCATCTGGGGTATGAGCATAATCAACAACCATCATAGGTTTGTCAGGCTTTTGAAAAACTTCCATTCGGCCAATCACGGCCTGGAGCTTCGGGGCCGTTTCAATCAGGCGCGCTAAAGGGTGGCCCGTGGCCAATAAGGTCGCCAGCGCCAACATCAGGTTCATCACATTAAATGAGCCGACTAACGGCGCTGTGAACTTGCCAGCCCCCCAAGACGAATCAAAGCTGACGGTTACCCCCTGGGTGCTGTACTCCACCTGCTCAAGCCATACACCGCGGCCTGGGTGCTGGCCCAGGCAAGATTGAGTACTGGCAACAGCAACGGCATCAGGCAAAGAAGCCAGCCAATCACGGCCAACCTCATCATCAGCATTAATCACAGCGACACCGGAGTGATGATCGGTAAACAGGGTTTTCTTTGCCGCCGCGTAGGCAGTCATATCACCGTGGTAATCAAGGTGATCCCGGCTTAGGTTGGTAAAAATACTGGCGACAAAATTCAGTGCTTTAACCCGCCCCTGAACTAGGCCGTGAGAAGAAACTTCCATCGCCGCAAAATCCGCGCCGTCATTGACCAGCCCGGCCAACACCTGCTGAATTTCAATAGCACTACCTGTCGTATTCACCGCCGGCTCCAGCTGCTGCAACAGACCGTTCCCTGTTGTCCCCATCACGCCTGCGCGGTGGCCCAGCTGCTCAGCCCATTGCGCCAACAGCTGACTGATGGTGGTCTTGCCATTGGTGCCAGTGACGGCAACCAACTTAAGCTGCTCATCAGGAATACCAAAGAAACGGCGGGCAATCGCCGATAGCAGAAGCCCCAGGTTGCAAAGATACACAGTGAAAGTCCCGTCCTGGCTTGTCACCGTACCATGTTCAGCAATACCCTCAGCCTCAGCCAGTATCACTGTGGCACCCGATTCAATCGCTGCAGGAATAAACCGGCGGCCATCAACAGCATGGCCTTTCACTGCCACAAACATCTCGCCTGTGCTAACCTGCCGGCTATCCAGGGTCATCCCGGAGAGTTCGATATCGGCAAGTTCCGCAGGCAGCGCTGCTGCCGCAATCCATGGAGACAACAACGCCCCCACTTTATTATTTTGATTAAGTACCGGCATGCGCATTGCCTCTGTTATGTACGATATTTAGCTGTTCTTTCGTCCCGGCATCTGGCGGGACATTCAAAATCTGAAGAGCACTTTCCATCACTTCAGAGAAAATTGGTGCGGCAATGGCACCGCCATAATATTTATCGCCCTGGGGCTCATTCACTACCACCACCATTGCCAGGCGGGGATTGCTGATCGGGGCGATGCCTGCGGTCATGGCAATATATTCATCACTATACCCGCCTGCGGCTGCCTTCTTGGCGGTACCTGTTTTTGCACCGACTCGATAGCCTGGCACAGCAGCGCGCTTGGCACTCCCCTCTTTGCTCGTTACTAGCTCTAGCATATTCAGTAACTTGCGGGTATTTTCAACAGAGACGACCTGGCGACCAGGCACGACTTCTTCCGTCTTGAGGATTGACAGCGGACGGTTCACACCCATCGCCCCCAGCGTCGCATAAGCGCGTACCAACTGGATGGGTGTCACAGAAATACCATAGCCAAACGCCAGTGTGGCCCGTTCGAAATCAGACCAACGACGGCGATCGGGGAAAAAGCCCTGGGCCTCTCCAATGAGGTTGATCCCGGAAGCATCGCCCAAACCCACACTACTGTACATGCCGAGTACGGCATCAATTGGCATCGCAAGTGATAACTTACTCACCCCGATATTACTGGACTTCTGGAGGATCTTCGCCAGGTTGGCCTTGCCGACCCGAGAGACATCCCTCACCCGGCTACCGCCAACCTGCATCAGGCCATTGCCGGTATCGATGATGGTTTCTTCATCGGCCACCTCGTTTTCCATTGCCGCCAGTACCACAAATGGCTTGATGGTCGATCCCGGCTCCATGGCATCGGTGATCGAACGGTTGCGCATCCGGAAGCTTTGCAGCTGATCGCGGTTATTGGGGTTATAAGAAGGCGCATTGACCATTGCCAGCACTTCGCCAGTACGAACATCCACCATTACCACGGTGGCCGATGTCGCCTGGTAATCCGCCACCGCCTGCTTCACGGCGCGATAGGCGACAGCCTGCAAGCGCTGGTCAATACTCAGACTGAGCGGTTTGCCCGGCTCACGCTGCTTGAGGGAAATGTTTTCAACGACCCGGCCATAACGGTCTTTACGTACGGTTCTTCGCCCCGGCTCACCGGTCAGCCAACCATCATAGGTACGCTCCACCCCTTCGAGGCCATGGCTGTCGATACCGGTCACCCCAATCAGATGGGCACTGACCTCACCAGCCGGATAAAAACGGCGGGATTCATCTTTAAGGCCAACTCCTGGCAGCTTTAGCTTGTTGACATAGGAGGCCATCGCCGGACTGACCTGGCGCTGGAGATAGATAAAGCGGCGCTTTTGGTTTTTTTCGAGACGGGAGAGTAACTTCTGGCGATCAAGGCCCAGGACATCCGCCAGCGCAAACCAGCGCTCCGGTACCTGGATACCACCATTTTTGTAGATTTGAACCGGATCAGCCCAGACGGCCTGTACCGGGACACTAACCGCCAATTGTTCATCATTGCGATCAGAGATAATTCCGCGGGCAGAAGGCATGGCTTTTACCCGAAGCGAGCGCATATCGCCTTCCTGGATCAACTTGCCCGGATCCAACACCTGGATGTAGGCAGCCCGGCCCACCAGGGCGACTAAAGCCAGTGCAACACAAGCACATATAACACCAAAGCGCCACGGGATAAAAACCGGTGGCGCTTTCTGGCGACGCTGATTCTTCGATTTTTGGCGCTTAAATATATTCATCAAATTAATTACTGCACGACAACTTCACTGTCTCTTGAAGGGCGCTTCATCTCCAGCTCTTTCTCGGCTAACCGCTCGATCCGGCTATGTTCCGCCAATGAGTTTTCCTCGAGGATCTGATTTCGCCACTCAATATCAAGCTGATCCCGCTCAATTAACAATTGTTCCTGCTGGGCAATCAGCTGGCGTGAATGGTGGGTGACTAACACCACCCCCAGGGCAGAAATTAGCACCAGAACCAACAAAGCAGACGGAGCACGCCCCACCGACACGAGATCCCGTGCGATCAGGCGAGCTAAATTCTCTGAGGGTTCTGGCGCCGAATTCATACTCGTTCAGCCAAACGCAATACTGAGCTACGCGAACGGGCATTGCCGCTCACTTCCGACGTCGACGGCTTAATTGCCTTACCGACGGTCTTCAGATCAGCCGTACCCAACGCCTTGATCTGATCTTCAGTCAACGGCAGGCCAGCTGGTACTTCCGGTCCTTTGCTCTGCTTGCGAATAAAGCGCTTCACCATACGGTCTTCCAGCGAATGGAAGCTGATCACAGACAGGCGACCGCCGGGAGCCAAAACTTTAACCGCGCCGTGCAGTGCCGTATCAATCTCATCCAGTTCGCTGTTGATATAAATACGAATAGCCTGGAAACTACGGGTAGCCGGATGCTTATGCTTGTCTCTGAATGGCGAAACTTCTGCAATCAAACTCGCTAGCTGGGTAGTACGCGTCAGCGGCTCTTTTTCTTCATTCTCACGGTGGGCAACAATGCCACGCGCAATACGCTTGGCAAAACGCTCTTCGCCAAACTCTTTCAAGACCCAGGCAATATCATCGGCATCAGCTTCAGCCAGCCAATCAGCCGCTGAAATACCAGATGTCGGATCCATGCGCATGTCCAGCGGACCGTCACGCATAAAGCTGAAGCCTCGCTCGGCATCATCAAGCTGTGGCGAAGAAACGCCAAGATCCAGCAGGACACCATCTACCCGGCCAATCAGATCGCGTTCTTCCATGTATTCAGCCAGGCCGGAAAACGGGCCATGGATGATGGTAAAACGCGGGTCATTAATTTTCTGTGCTTCGGCAATTGCCTGCGGATCGCGGTCAATACTGTAAAGACGGCCGTTTTCACCCAAGTGAGATAAAATCAACCGGCTGTGCCCGCCACGGCCAAAAGTGCCATCGATATAAATACCGTCAGGTTTGATAGCCAGGCCGTCAACTGACTCATGGAGTAAAACGGAAACGTGCTCAAATTGTTCAGACATAAAAATAAGTTCAGCTGTAGTGAAAGCTCACCAAGAACGCCCAGATAACACTGCAGCGGCCTCAGCCTGAAAGTGTGTATTTAGAAGGAAAATTGCCTGCCAGCTCACAGCCTTAAGCAATTAAGCACATTTATTTATCGTTAAAAACGGCTTTTCCCGCAAAATCCCACCGCAAAGTGTACGTATGAGACAAAAAAGTTGTCAAGCGAGAGGTCAGATTTCTGACAAACAAATGATAATGCTGTGTGAGGGTTTTACATTGATACCAAACAGATGCAGGCTAATTAATTCAATTTTGTGAAATCGAGCCCTAAAACGATAAAAGGTGATGCCCGCCTCGTTTCCGATGCATGACACCACCTTTTATTCTGAAAGAGGGGAGTTGGCCTGTAAGCCGGGTTCTGTTCCGCTTTCGCGGTGGTAACCATTCCTCTAGGCCTGCAATCGCTCACAGGCTCAAGCAACCTACCCGTCCCCAACGCGGGCCACGCCATTAGGGACCTATTTGGTCTTGCTCCGGGTGGAGTTTACCGTGCCACGAACTATTACTAGTCGCGCGGTGCGCTCTTACCGCACCCTTTCACCCTTACCTGTACTCGCAAGCGAGCCATCGGCGGTATACTCTCTGCTGCACTGGTCGTAGGCTCGCGCCCCCCAGACGTTATCTGGCACCCTGCCCTTTGGAGCCCGGACTTTCCTCCCCTTCGTCAGTCTCCCAAGGGACATCAACGAAGCAGCGATTACCCTGGCCAACTCCGGCGACGGATTGTATAGGACTTGGGTCACAGTTACCAGTGAAATATCCCACAACAGCCCGAATCACTCGAAAAAGAAGCGGCCATGGGCAGAGTCGAGTGGTGATTTTCGATTAAGCCCTGGGTCCTACAGGTAAGCTTTCAAAGCCAACTATAAGCATCAAGCTATTGCTCTTCCCAGAACCTAGGGCCTGCTCTTCCTAGGATCTCGCCCCCAATCAATCGAGGTTATCCAGCCCCCACTTATACAGCGCGTTCTTCTTCACACCATGAATTTCAGCTGCCAGTGCAGCAGCCTTCTTCAACGGTAGCTCTTTGGTTAGCAAAGTGACGGTACGAAGTGCATCTGCAGGTAAGTCGTCTTTCTGTGCCCGGTGTCCGGCTACCAGCAACACCATCTCGCCACGGGTGCGATTGCTGTCTTCCCCCAGCCAGTCAATCAGCTCGCCCAGCGGCGCACCGTGAATGGTCTCAAAGGTTTTCGTCAGTTCACGAGCCAATACGACCTGGCGCTCAGGGCCCAGGACCGCCAGCATATCCGTCAGTGAATCCATGATCCGGTGCGGTGACTCATAGAAAATCATCGTCCGCTCATCATCTGCCAGCTCCTGGAAACGGTCCTTACGCCCTTTGCTCTTCGGTGGTAAGAACCCTTCAAAGCTAAAGCGGTCTGACGGCAAGCCTGCACCGCTTAATGCTGTTACCACGGCACATGGGCCAGGAAGAGGAACAACTTTGACACCCGCCTGACGACAGCGGTTGACCAAGTGGTATCCTGGATCGCTAATCAGAGGGGTACCGGCATCGGAAACCAACGCGATGCTCGTGCCCGCCTGTAGCTTTTCGATCAAATAATCAGCTTTTTGCTGCTCATTGTGATCATGAAGCGCAAAGGTGCGGGTTGAGATAGAGAAATGTGTCAACAAGCGTGATGTATGGCGTGTATCTTCGGCGGCAATTAAATCCACATTTGCTAATACATCCAATGCACGCTGCGTGATGTCCGCTAAATTACCGATTGGTGTAGGTACGATGTACAAAGTTGCGACATCTACCGTGCATGAATTGGTCTCACTCATTTGTCTAAGATCTCATCTGCAATTAATATAGAGAGTAATTTGTCACAGTTGAATGAATTCAATGCTCAATTTTACCCATAAGCGTAAAAGTGTATCACGACTATTAGCGCCTGTAGCCCTCGCCGTGATCCTGGCTGGCTGCTCGACGCCAACTCAACAGCAGGCCGTGACCACCGATATTACTGCTGCCGTTACCGACAGCGCTGCGAATTATCTGATCAAAGCCGAGTCGAGTGAAGGCACAGATAGCATCGACTGGCACATTCTAGCCCTCAAAGCCCTGATCAAAGAAGGGAGCTGGACCCAGGCCGAGCAGCAGGCAAACCGCCTGGGACGGCTATCGATGAACCCGATCCAGATGGCGGAATGGCAACTGGCCCGTGCAACCTTGCGCTATCAGCAAGGCCAGCCCCAGTCAGCACTGGATACCTTGAATTTCCAGCCATGGTGGACACTGGCCGATAGCCAGTACCTGCGCTTCCATATGCTGCGCGCTGAGCTCTTTGCCCAAATCAACCAACCATTCAGGGCGGCCCGCGAGCGGACCGTGCTGGATCAGTTCCTGAAAGCAGAGCAAAAAAACGCCAACTGGCAAAACCTGTGGCGAGATCTTTCTCACTATAATAACAACCAGTTGCAATCAACAAAGCTAAACGAAGATGAAACCGTTCTACGCGGCTGGGTACAACTGAGTATCCTTAAAAACACCTATTCACAACGCCCTGCCAAGCTAAAAGCAACCGTTGAGGAATGGCTGGCTAAAAACGCATCTCATCCAGCCAACCAATACCTGCCCGCAGAGCTGCAGGCGATCATGGCACTGGAAATCACCCAGCTTAACAATGTGGCCCTGTTGTTACCACTGACCGGGCGCTATGAGCAGTCAGGCAAAGCGGTCAGGGACGGTTTCATTAACGCCATGCTCGATGATACCGGTCGCGATGCCGAGACCGAGCTGACAATTTATGACACCGAGGCTGAACCCGTTAGCACTATCCTCAGCAAATTGGAACAAGATGGGATCGAGCTGGTCATTGGCCCGCTGAGAAAAGACAAGATCACCGAGTTCCAGCGCGGCAATACCACTAGCATCACTATGCTCGCCCTGAATAAGCCAGAGCAGCTCAGTATGACCCAGTCGAACACCTGCTACTTCTCTCTCTCGCCAGAGCAGGAAGCCGAGCAAGCGGCGCAACATCTGTTTGCCAAAGGTCACGAGTACCCGATGGTGCTGGCTCCGGGAAACAGTTTTGGCGAGCGGGTCAGCAATGCCTTTATCGAACAATGGCAGCAGCTGACAGGCAAATCCCCGGCGGTCAGTGCCTTTAGCTCGCGCAAGCAGATCCAGCAGCAAATCGCGACGGTCTTCGGCCTGACAGAAAGCCAGACCCGTATTAACCAAATGCAGCAAGTACTGGGGCTGGAGCTCGAATCGCAGCCACGCAGCCGCCGAGATACCGACGCGGTCTACCTGGTTGCCAATAAAAATGAACTGACCCTGCTCAAGCCCTTTATTGAAGTGGCCATTAACCCGGATATCCAGCCACCGAAGCTATATGCCAGCTCTCGCGGCTACCCGGACAGCAAAGGTGACATGAACGAACTGCGTGGGATTGAATTTAGTGATATCCCGCTACTGGTCGATGCGAACCAGAACTTTATGGCGCGCTATAACGAACTGTGGCCAAACGCCAGGAATACCGATATCCGCCTGCACGCCTTTGGGATGGACGCCTATAAAATGATCGCCGAGCTACCACAGATGCGCGTCGTAGATAATTACACGACCCAAGGGAAGACCGGCCAGCTGAGCATTGATGATCAATGCGTGATCCAGCGCCAGATCAGCTGGGCCATCTTTTCCGGTAGCGGCATTGAACCCGTTCAATAAGCGCAAGCAAGGACAAGCCTATGAGGCCATGGCGGAGCAACACCTACGCCGTCATGGCCTCAAGCCTGTCTGCCGCAATTTCCAATGCCGCAGCGGTGAAATTGATGTCATTATGCGCGATAGGGCCTGCTGGGTCTTTGTCGAAGTCAAATTCCGTCAAAATGCACATTACGGTTCTGCCGCAGAAGCGGTAGACTGGCGCAAACAGCAAAAGCTAAAACGGGCCGCGCTGTTTTGGCTACAGAAAAATGGCTTTTCAGCCGAACACACTGAGTTTAGGTTTGATGTCGTGGCGATCCAAGGTCCCGACCACCAAATTGAGTGGTTTACCAACACCCTAGTTGAAGGTTAATCCATGCTAGAGAGCATTAGAGAAAGTTTTACCGAAAGTATCCAGACCCAAATTGCAGCGGCAGAGGCTCTGCCAGATGCGATCTCCCAGGCAGCACAAGTGATGGTGCAGAGCCTGCTTAACGGCAACAAAATTTTATGTTGTGGCAATGGAGGCTCGGCGGCAAACTCCCAGCATTTTGCCTCCTGTCTGATTAACCGTTTTGAAACTGAGCGCCCAAGCCTGCCGGCACTAGCACTGACAGCAGACACCACCACATTGACGGCTGTCGCCAATGATTACCACCATGATGAGATCTTTTCCAAGCAGGTACGTGCGCTTGGACAGGCCGGTGATATCCTGCTTGTACTGTCCACTAGCGGTAACAGCAAAAATATTATCAAAGCCATGGAAGCCGCACTGACCCGCGATATGACGATCATTGCCCTGACAGGCAAAGACGGTGGTGAAATGGCTGGCCTGCTTGGTATTCAGGATGTCGAGATCCGTATTCCGTCACAGCGCACTGCCCGTATCCAGGAAGGCCACCTACTGACAGTACATTGCCTGTGTGATCTTATCGATAAGGTACTGTTCCCACACCACGAAGGATAACCAATGACAATGTACCGAGCGCTGCTGATTACAATATTGTTTGTTCTTCAGGGTTGTTCCGGCCTCACGCCGACGGATCCCCGCTCAACCAAGCAGCAGTGGTTTGATCAGCAAATCGAAATGGAAATCGGCGGGCTAGCCAATAAGCCCCCTTTTAGGCAGCAAGCCAGGATTAACGCGATAGCTATGGATGGCAAGGTACTACTCGTCGGCCAAGCTGTTGATCAGCCAACCAAGCAACAACTGACAGAAAAAGTTCGGGCGCTGAAGAATGTGGGCACCATCTATAACCAGGTACAGGTTCGCCCGTTGCCTCAATTGGCCGAAGTCAGCAAGGACAGTTGGCTCACCACCAAAATCAAATCGCAAATGATTGGCAGTAAGAAGCTGAAAGATGTTTCCATCAAAGTGGTCACTGAAGGGCAGGAAGTGTATCTACTTGGCTATGTCACCCAAGAACAGGGCAATATTGCCACTGAGATCGCCCGTAACGTCTCTGGGGTGAAGAAAGTCGTCAAGGTCTTTGAGTACCCTCAGTAAGAGCGGAAGCATGAAGCGTAACTCGCTTCCAAGGCGAAGCCTCTACTATTGATATCAAAAGAAAAACGCAGCCAGAAGGCTGCGTTTTTTATTTAACGACGCGGAGGCTTGGTCGGCCTCGCGGACGAGGCGGCTCATCATCTGGGCCACTGTCATCACTGGTTTCTATCACTTCAGCTACCGGAGACAATGTCTCCTCTGCAACTTCTGTAATCTCATCATAGTGATTATCGTCATCTGCAAGTTCGATGTCAGCCATATCTGATGCATAAGCCGGCTCAGGCTCAAACATGGTACCGGCACCGTTTTCACGGGCATAGATAGCCAATGCAGCATACATAGGAACGATCACAGTGTGCGGGCGGCCGCTAAAACGGGCATTAAAGCTGATCGCTTCATTACCCAGTTCCAGGTTGCCTACTGCACGCGGAGCAATATTCAGTACAATTTGACCGTCACTGACAAATTCCATCGGCACCTTAACCCCTGGCATTGTGGCATCCACAACCAGATGAGGTGTCAGGTCATTATCAACTAACCAGTCGTAAAACGCGCGCAGCAGATAAGGGCGGCGCGGCGTCATTTTATCCATATCCATTATTGGCCGGCCAAACGCATTTCACGTTCAGCTTCAGTTAGTGAGGCAAGGAATGAATCACGCTCGAAAACGCGAGTCATATATGCTTTCACTTCTTTTGCACCAGCGCCGGTCAGTTCGATACCCATTTCAGGTAAACGCCATAGTAGCGGTGCCAGGTAGCAGTCAACCAAGCTGAATTCATCGCTCATAAAGTACGGGAATTCAGCAAATACAGGTGCCAGAGCAAGCAGTTCTTCACGTAATTGCTTACGTGCTTTATCTGCCTCATCTGCCGTGCCTTTGTTTACTTTCTCCGCCAGTGTGTACCAGTTACGTTCAACACGGTACATCATCAGACGACTGTTACCACGAGCAACAGGATACACAGGCATCAGAGGTGGGTGAGGGAAACGCTCATCCAGGTACTCCATAATGATGCCAGCCTGGTAAAGAGCAAGCTCACGGTCCACCAGGGTTGGAACAGAGTTGTACGGGTTTAGGTCCAGTAGATCTTCCGGCAGGTTGTTTGGATCAACCAGCTCGATTTCAACACTAACACCCTTTTCTGCTAGTACGATACGCACCTGATGGCTGTAGATGTCCGAAGCATCAGAATACAGAGTCATCACAGAGCGTTTATTGGCAGCAACAGCCATTAACCCCTCCAGTATACTTATATACACAAAAAGCAACGGAGGCCCGAGCCCCCATTGCGAGATTCTTAACCCACTAGATTACCTGATCAGTGGACATCACGCCAATATTCTTTCTTCAACAATAATGTTAGTACAAAGAATATGACAAGAAAGCCCATTACCCATAACCCTAGACTCTGACGTTCTAGTTTTACCGGCTCTGCAGAATACTCCAGGAAGTTAACCAGATCGCGAACCGCTTCATCATACTCTTCAGCGTTCAGCTCACCGGATCCATCAGACTCAATGCCAACAAACTCCTGTACTTCCTCACCGTCGACCAGGTGAGTTTCATACACTTTTGTCGGCACACCCTGCAACTCTTCCAGTACATGCGGCATACCCACGCTTGGGAAAACCACATTGTTAACACCAAACGGACGGCTTGGGTCAGCATAGAAAGAACGCAGATAGGTGTATAGCCAGTCTGTACCACGAACACGGGCAACCAGAGTCAGATCCGGTGCAGGTGCACCAAATGAAGCCGCCGCGTACTCCTCAGGGATCGCATTGGTCATCAGATCACCGATCTTCGCTTCGCTATCGAAGATCATGTTCTCTTTCATCAGGTCCAGCGGAATACCGATATCCGTCGCCACACGTTCATAGCGCTGGTACTGCGTGGCATGACAACCGAAACAGTAGTTCATGAACGTCTTGGCACCACGCTGAAGCGAGGCTTTGTCTGACAGATCGTTGTTAGCCGCATCTAAATGTACGTTACCACCAGCCGCCATAGCCAGTGACGGCAACAGAGCTAGTAGCATTACAATCAATTTTTTCATTTGAATGTCACCCTCTCTGGTAGCGGTTTGGTTGCTTCGTTCTTGCTGTAGACATACAGCAGCACGAAGAACATGAAGTAACCCAGGCTGAATATCTGCGCCAGCAAGGTATAGGTTGCTGTTGCAGGTAGCGCACCTAACACACCCAGCGCAATAAAGCTGATAGTGAACTGGACGATATTGATCAGGTGGAACTTACTACGGTAACGGTAAGAGCGAACCTTACAACGATCCAGCCATGGCAACAGGAATAGCACCACAATCGATGCACCCATCGCAATAACACCCAACAGCTTGTCTGGTACCGCACGCAAAATCGCGTAGAACGGGGTGAAGTACCAAACCGGAGCGATGTGCTCAGGTGTCTTCAGCGGGTTAGCCGCTTCAAAGTTAGGTGGCTCAAGGAAGTAGCCGCCCATCTCCGGATTGAAGAATAGTACGTAGCAGAAGAAGAACAGGAAGACGGCCACACCGACCATATCTTTCACCGTACCATACGGATGGAACGGGATAGAATCGATGACATCGTACTTGCCGCTGTACTGCTTATGGAACGGGAACTGGGTTTTGTACCCTTCGCCCTTGCTGCCTTTCGGTAGCTTGGTCTCGATGCCGTCCGGGTTGTTTGAGCCCACTTCATGCAGTGCCAGAATATGCAGCACAATCAGTAGCAACAATACGATAGGCAGTGCGATAACGTGCAGGGCGAAGAAACGGTTCAGTGTCGCACCTGAGATGACATAGTCACCACGGATCCACAGTGTCAGGTCATCACCAATAACAGGGATAGCACCAAACAGCGAAATGATTACCTGGGCACCCCAGTATGACATCTGGCCCCATGGCAGCAAGTAGCCCATAAAGGCTTCAGCCATCAACACCAGGAAGATCAGCATACCAAACAGCCACAGCAGCTCACGAGGCTTCTGGTATGAGCCGTAGATCAAGCCGCGGAACATGTGCAGGTAAATAACCACGAAGAACGCCGAGGCGCCTGTCGAGTGCATATAACGCAACAGCCAGCCGTATTCCACATCACGCATGATGTACTCGACGGAGGCAAATGCTCCCTCACCAGAGGGAACGTAGTTCATCGTCAGCCAGATGCCGGTAATGAGCTGGTTAACCAGCACCAACATCGCCAACGAGCCAAACAAATACCAGAAGTTAAAGTTCTTCGGCATCGGGTATTCAGACAAATGCTTTTTATAAGCATCCATCATGGGTAAACGTTTTTCAATCCAACCGAGTAGCGCTTCCATTAGGCTGTCTCCTCATCTACACCGACCAGAATGGTTGTATCATCCAGGAATGTGTGAGGTGGTACCACCAAGTTAAGCGGTGCTGGTACCCCCGCAAATACCCGGCCTGCCATATCGAACTTAGAGCCGTGGCAAGGGCAGAAGAAACCTGCACTGACACCGCTCACCTGCTCGCTGAAGCTATCAGGCAGATAGGTAGGGGAACAACCTAGGTGGGTACAAATACCTACGGCTAGGAATATTTCAGGTTTAACTGAACGAAATTTATTCTGGGCATACTCGGGCTGCTGCGGCTCATCTGATGACGGATCACGAAGATCACCATCATGGCCACCCAACTCTTCTAAAATTGCATCACTACGACGCACGACCCAAACTGGCTTACCGCGCCACTCGACGCGTACCATTTGGCCTTCTTCCAACTTACTGATATCAACTTCTACTGGCGCACCGGCGGCTTTTGCTTTCGCGCTCGGGTTCCAAGATTTGATAAAAGGCACAGCTACAGCGACTGCACCTAAGCCTCCAACAACCGAGGTTGTCGCAGTCAGGAAGCGGCGGCGGCCGTTACTTACTGGCGCATTGCTCATCCAACATTCTCCCATGTGCTCCCGCTCTGGATTATTATTATGTCCTTTGGCGTCCCTGGAGCTTACGGCTAACTTTCAACGGAAAGAAACAACAGATAGTTTGTTACATTTTCAAGCTGTTGTTTATCGCGCCAAATGATAAAGAAAACCCCACTTTTTGACAAGATAAAGCTACCTTTTCGCAACAAATGTGAGAGGTATGTTCTTTTTGTTTCAAATTTACATAAAGGCGCGGGAATACAGGGGCTCTAGAGGGGAAAATGGTGGTTTTTTACAAACAAAAAAAAGCCCAACCCGAAGGTTGAGCTTTTCGTACACAGTAAACAGAATAATAATATTCTGAAGCGTAAAATTAACGCTTAGAGAACTGTGGACGACGACGTGCTTTACGTAGACCAACTTTCTTACGCTCAACTTTACGTGCATCACGAGTAACGTAACCCGCAGCGCGTAGAGTAGGACGTAGAGTTTCATCGTATTCCATAAGAGCACGAGTGATACCGTGACGGATAGCACCTGACTGACCAGTGATACCACCACCTTTAACAGTGATGTATAGGTCAAGTTTCTCAGTCATTTCAACTAGCTCAAGAGGCTGACGAACAACCATGCGAGCAGTTTCACGACCGAAGTATTCATCAAGGCTACGCTTGTTGATTACGATGTTGCCAGTACCCGGTTTAACGAAAACGCGAGCAGCTGAGCTTTTGCGGCGACCAGTGCCGTAGTATTGATTCTCTGCCATTGTCATCTTCCCCAATTAGATGTCTAGTACTTTAGGCTGCTGTGCAGCGTGGTTGTGCTCTGTACCTGCGTAAACTTTAAGCTTACGGTACATAGCACGGCCTAGAGGACCTTTAGGAAGCATGCCTTTAACAGCAGTTTCGATAACCATTTCTGGCTTCTTATCGATAAGCTTCTCGAAGCTGATTGACTTCAGACCACCGATGTAACCAGTGTGGTGGTGGTACATTTTGTCAGTCTTCTTAGCGCCAGTTACAGCAACTTTTTCTGCGTTGATAACTACGATGTAGTCACCAGTGTCAACGTGCGGAGTGTACTCCGGCTTGTGCTTACCACGTAGACGAGATGCGATTTCAGTTGCTAGACGACCAAGAGTTTTACCTTCAGCGTCAACAACGTACCAGTCACGTTTTACAGTTTCTGGTTTAGCAACGAAAGTTTTCATGCTAATTCTTACCCAAAATTAAAAATTGATTCACTTAATGGAACTTGCGTTCCGTCTGTTAAGAGCCCAGTCATCACCCCTTCGAGCGGTTGGTGCTCCTGGCTTTCGCCATCACAGGTACGGTGGGTCGCAAGATTATAGGGAAGGGTGGAGAAAAAATCACCTTTTTTTCAAAAAAAAATGCGATTTTTTCTCTTCGGCCGATTGTTGGCGAAAAACAGCCGTTTTTTACCAGTTAAACCAGCTTTATTTCACTCATTTATGCCTAGGCAAGGTGAGGCTTTGCCAGGTAATCGTGGCTTTGCATTTCAATCAAACGGGAACAGCAGCGCTTGAACTCAAACTCAAGGCGACCATCACGGTATAGCTGCGCCAGATCCGTTTGTGCCGACATAATAAGCTTAACATTGCGTTCATAAAACTCATCGACCATCGCAATAAAGCGCCGCGCAGCGTCATCTTCCTTCTCCCCCATCTGGATCACTTCTGATACCAGCACCGTATGGTAAATACGGGCGATTTCCATATAGTCAGTCTGGCTTCTGGCCGTCTGGCATAAGGTCTGGAAGGTAAAATGCACTACCCCGTCAGCCTCGTGGCGTGTGGGCAACATTCGGTTGTTGATCTCAATGGCTTTATCTTGGGTCCTGGGCTCGACACTCAGTTGGGTGAAATACTGCTCAATATTGCGTTCGGCCTGGGTATCAAGCGGATAATGGTAAATTTCAGCCTGTTCGAGGGTCCTCAGGCGATAATCAACACCGGAATCGACATTAACGATGTCACAATGCTGGTTAATTAATGCGATAGCCGGCAAGAAACGGGCTCGTTGCAGGCCATTGCGATACAGCTCATCCGGCGGAATATTAGAGGTGGCGACCAGTGTGATGCCGCGGCGGAACAAGGCATCGAATAAAGTACCGAGGATCATCGCATCAGTAATATCAGACACAAAGAATTCATCAAAACAGATGATGTCGGTTTCGGCCTTGAACCGGTCAGCAACCCGCTCCAGTGGATCTGATTGCGAGGAGAGCTGCTGCATCTCTTGGTGTACGCGATGCATAAAACGGTGAAAATGAACCCGCATTTTGCGCTCAGTCGGTAAACATTCATAAAACGTATCAACCAGGTAAGTTTTCCCCCGCCCGACACCGCCCCAAAAATACAGCCCCTTCACTGGCGTCATATCGGTATTTTGCTCCCGCTTGAGCATCCGCGACAACAACGAGGCTTTGACTTCTGGCTTGGGTGCAAGCATCCGATGATAGAGCCCTTCAAGGTGGCTGACGGCCACAGCCTGTGCTGGATCGGCCATAAAATCTGTGCGCTGGAGATCATGTTGATATTGTTGTTGTGGAGTCATCCTTTACCGCTACCCAATTAGTCCATCTTTGGCATCAGATAGTACCATGGCAGCGTTTGTGCATGTATAGTAACTATACGAAACAGGTTAATTGGCAGCCATTCAGCACCAATTAACCTATCTGGTATACAAAAGGAAAGACCCGTCGGCTCTGGCATGTTCTAACTAATTGATATGCCGCCACAACGTCTTTGACCGACATAAACAACTTGGTATTCACAAAGTCACAAGGAGTTTTTCATGGCTTGGATATATGCGCTTCTCATTTTTGCCGCTGGTGCAATTGCTGGTGCTTTTGCGGCCCGTTTAGGCAATAAAAGCCTCAAACAACAAAAAGAGCTAAAGAAAGACTTGGATAAGTCAAAATACGAACTTGAGCAATACCGCCAGGAGCTGGTGGATCATTTTGCCTGTAGCTCAGAGCTGCTAGATAACATTGCTAAAGATTACAGCAAGCTGTATGAGCACATGGCAAAAACCTCAACAGAGCTGATGCCTAATCTTCCCGATCAGGATAACCCGTTTGCACGCCGTATCAGCACCCTGGAGGCCGTGCCAGAAAGCGGGGAGGCTCAGGACCAGCCGCGTGACTACGCCAACGGTGCAACAGGCCTACTGAAAGACGAACCTGAAAAAGTGGAAGAGCCTAAAGCGAGCTAATTCCGTTTTTTGAGGAACTAAACCCCGGTTTTCAAGTCTGAGCTAATACCGATTCCCCACCTTGGTGATTGATTCTTAGATGTTTATAGTCACTATGGAATGGTACTACTACTTGTAAAACCGGAGTTTAGTAATAATGAAAAAACCTTTGCTTGTATTCAGTGCACTGGCACTCGGCATCAGTTCTGTTATTACCCCAGTTACGGCGACTGCTGCCCTACCCCTTTCAACCAACAGCCAACAACTACCTAGCCTCGCCCCGATGCTGGAGCAAGTCACCCCCGCGGTTGTCAGCATTGCCGTCGAAGGCAAGCAGGTCTCGAGGCAACGCCTTCCTGAAACCTTCCGATTTTTCTTTGGCCCTGAATTTCCTGAAGAACAACTTCGCGAGCGGCCATTTAGAGGGTTAGGCTCCGGTGTCATCGTCGATGCTGACAAAGGCTATATTGTTACCAACCACCATGTCATTAACGGCGCGGATAAAATCGCCGTCCAGCTCCATGACGGTCGAGAGCTCTCTGCTGAATTAATCGGCAGTGATGAAATGTCCGATATCGCCCTGCTCAAAATAGAAAAGACCAAGAACCTGACGGCTATTCAGCTGGCAGACTCCGACAACCTTCGGGTCGGTGATTTTGCTGTGGCGATCGGGAATCCTTTCGGCCTTGGCCAGACGGTTACCTCGGGAATCATTTCCGCCCTTGGCCGTAGTGGGCTCAATATCGAGAATTTCGAGAACTTCATCCAAACCGATGCGGCCATCAATAGCGGTAACTCCGGCGGGGCACTGGTCAACCTCAACGGTGAACTGGTCGGGATCAATACCGCCATATTAGGGCCAAACGGCGGCAATGTCGGTATCGGCTTTGCTATCCCGGTCAATATGGTGAGAAACCTAACCGAGCAAATCCTCGAATTTGGTGAAGTCAAACGCGGCATATTGGGGGTTCAGGGTGGAGAGCTGACCTCCGAGTTAGCAGAAGCCTTCGGCTATGAAACCAACCACGGTGCATTTATCAACCAGGTCATGCCAGACTCTGCTGCAGAAAAAGCAGGGTTAAAAGCCGGAGACATTATTGTGTCTGTAAACGGCAAGCAGATCCGCACCTTCGGTGAGCTTCGGGCGAAAATCGCTACACTGGGTGCCGGCAAGAAAACAACCTTGGGCATTGTCCGTGACGGCGAAGAACAAACCGTATCGGTAGTTTTGCAAGAGGCAAGCCAGAGTAAGGTCAAAGCAGAAAACCTTCACCCAGGCCTGGCTGGCGCAGAATTTACCAATACAACGGCCGATGATGGCGTGAAAGGGGTGAAAGTCACCAATATTGATGATAAGTCACTGGCAGCACGCTATGGCCTACAGAAAGATGACATTATCCTCGGCCTCAACCGTCAGCCAATCCGAAATCTCGGCGAGCTACGCAAAGCCCTTGAAAAAAGTCCCAATGTACTCGCACTGGAAGTGAAACGGGGCAGTAATATACTCTACCTGATCATCCGCTAATCCTATTTTCGGGCCAGCGATGGCCCGATTCCCCCCAACTCTCCCAGTAGGCTTTCAGCTCATCTCTGGTCTTGTTATTCCCAGCAAGGTTGCATTCATCGCGTGAATGCCACCCGAACATCCGCTTCGCCACTACAACGATCTAAGTACCCTGTACCGTTTGGTATCTAGTCGCGGTAATGATATCCTCGTCGACATAATTCATATAATGCACTAATCGCGCACTGCCGCCATTTTCGTTTCAGGGGAGCAAGCATGCTGGCTTTTATTCGTCGGTCCATTTTACTTGGCGTCGTCACAGCTATTGCCTTACTCGTTATTTTTCCTGAACTTCGCACCCAGATGATCCAAACACCTGTGTCATTGGCCCCCGTAGAGACAAGCCAGGCCCAACTATCCTATAACTTTGCAGTGCGTCGTGCTTCTCCGGCCGTGGTGAATATCTATAACCGCCGTTACAATGCCGAGGATCGGCTGAAACTGAGCACACAGGGGCTGGGCTCTGGCGTGATAATGAGTGACAAGGGTTATATCGTCACCAACTACCATGTCGTCGCCGAAGCCGATCAGGTCATCGCTGCATTACAAGACGGCCGTATCTTTACCGCCCAGCTCATCGGTAAAGATCAGCGGACAGATATTGCGGTCCTCAAAATCCAGGCCGAGAACCTACCGGTAATTCCACTGAGCCCTGACTACAACCCCGCTGTCGGTGATGTCGTGCTCGCCATCGGTAACCCATATAATCTGGGCCAAACCACCACCTACGGTATCATTTCAGCCACAGGCCGTTCCGGCATGAGTTTCTACGGCCGCCAGGATTTTCTCCAGACCGATGCCGCCATCAATGAAGGTAATTCCGGCGGGGCACTAGTCAATACCCGCGGCGAACTTGTCGGGATCAATACCGCCTCCTTTCAGCAGGCAACCGATATTGAAACCTATGGTATTTCCTTTGCCATTCCTTATGAGCTAACCCAGAAGATCATGAACAAACTGATTGCCGATGGCCGGGTGATCCGCGGCTACATTGGTATTGAAGCGCGGGACATCAACCCAGTGATGGCACGCCTATACGATGCGGAGCAGGTCAGCGGGATCATTGTCATGGGAATGGATCCGAATGGCCCTGCCGCTAAAGCGGGTTTTCAGGTCCAAGATATCTTGATCGAAATTGACGGCAAGCGGGTAACCGACAGGCGCAATGTGCTCGATATCGTTACCGAACTTCGCCCTGGCAACCATATCGACATGAAAGTACTGCGTAATGGTATGCCGACTACGCTATCGGTACTGATCGCCGATGAGCCGAATGGCTATTAAGAGCGGAAGCGGGAAGCGCCGCAAATTGCAAATACAAAAAAAAGCGAGAGTCAACAACTCTCGCTTTTTCTCGCCTCTCGGAGCGAAGCGCAACTCACATCTGAGGCGTAGCCTCAAACGCCTCTTACACGCAGTGTAAATACGCTTCCAAGGCGAAGCCTTTACCTATTCGCTAAAGCGCTCAATCTTCATGCCCAGCGCACTGAACTTATCTTCAATGTGCTCGTAGCCACGATCGATATGGTAAATACGATCAACGATGGTTTCGCCTTCGGCGATGCTGCCGGCAATTACCAGGCTAGCAGAGGCTCGTAGGTCAGTAGCCATCACCTGAGCACCGCTCAGGCCATCCGTATCACCACAAATCACCGTATTGCCTTCAATTTCTGCATGGGCACCCATACGGATCAGCTCAGGGATGTGCATGAAACGGTTCTCGAAGATCGTCTCGGTAATGATCCCTGTGCCTTTGGCAATCAGGTTCAACAGCGAGAACTGAGCCTGCATATCGGTCGGGAAACCTGGGTGTGGTGCCGTACGAATGTTTACTGCTTTTAGCTCACGATCCGTCATATCAAGGCTGATCCAGTCTTCACCCGTATCAATAGCTGCACCCGCCTCTTCTAGCTTGGCAAGTGCTGCTTCCAGCAATGAAGGTTTGGTATGACGGCACATGATCTTGCCACCAGAGACAGCCGCAGCCACCAGGAACGTACCGGTTTCAATACGATCGGCAACCACTTCATGGTAACCACCACCGAGCCGCTCGACACCTTCAATCGTAATGGTATCGGTACCGGCACCGCTAATCTTGGCACCAAGGGTATTTAAAAAATCTGCCGTGTCGACAATTTCTGGCTCACGGGCAGCATTTTCAATGACGGTTTTACCTTCAGCCAAGGTCGCGGCAGACATAATTGTCACTGTCGCGCCGACACTGACCTTATCCATCACGATATGCGCGCCTTTAAGACGACCATCAACGGTTGCCTTAACGTAACCCTCTTCAAGCGCAATCTTAGCACCGAGCTGCTCCAGGCCATGAATGTGCAGGTCTACCGGGCGCGCACCAATTGCACAACCCCCCGGCAGAGACACCTGGCCTTCGCCGAAACGTGCCACCAGCGGGCCTAGCGCCCAAATGGAAGCTCGCATGGTTTTTACTAGCTCATACGGAGCACAGAACTCATTCACACCACTGGCATCGACATGTACCGAGCCATTACGGGTGACTTTGGCACCTAGACGGCCCAGTAGCTCCATCGTGGTATCAATATCACGTAGCTTAGGCACATTGGCCACTTCAACCGGCTCTTCTGCCAGCAAAGAGGCAAACAAAATAGGTAATGCTGCATTCTTTGCACCAGAAATGGAGACTTCGCCACTTAATGGGCCACCGCCCTGGATTCGAAACTTTTGCATCATTAACCTCTTAGGACAGCGACATTAGCTTTTTGTCACGCGCCCACTCTTCCGGCGTGAATGTCTTAATGCTTAACGCATGAATATCATTCGTCGCAATCTGCCCCATCAGCGGACCATAGATCGTCTGCTGCTTCTTTACTCGGTTCATGCCTTCAAAAATGGCACCTACGGCAATCACTTCATAGTGGCTGCCTTCGCCCTTAACAATGATTTCATCAAGTTCTAGGGCATTTTCCAGAATTTGTTTAATTTCGGAGATTTCCACAAGCTATCCTCTTTGCTGCTTAGTCAATACAAGCAGCTAACATTGATTCGACATGGCTCAGGCGTAGCAAAGTGACAAGCTGTTCCGGCACATTCAATAACGTCAGTTCACTGCCATTATTGCTGAGCTGTTGATATACATGAAGTAACATCACCATGCCCGCCGAGTCTACCCGAGATAAAGCAGAAAGATCGAGCTTTACCCTGGCATCCTGTGGCATCCATTCATGTCTTTGCTGCCAAAAAGCTGGAACTGTGTCACGTTCCAGTTCCCCTGACAAGCAATAATAGCCATTTTCCTGAACTCGCCACTCAATCTTAGGCTCATTCATTGTTTTTATCCTCACGGCGTATCGGTTTCGCCGCAAGTTCTTTCAAATTCGCTGTTACTACATCGACACCCTCGGTGCGAAGTTGGCCACTCCACTCACTCTGTTTAGTCGAAATCATGCTGACCCCCTCGGCCACCATGTCATAGCCCTGCCATTCATTGGTCTTCTTGTTTTTGCGCAACTTGAAGTCCAGACGGATAGGCGGGCGCTTGGTATCGACGATATCAACCCGGACCGACACGATGGTGCGGCCAGCAGGCACCGACTTCGGTGGCTCAATTTTAATATCCTGATCAGTGTACTGAGTCAGTACCTGGGCATAAGATGCAACCAGATACTCAGTAAAAGCACTGACAAAATTGTTACGCTGCACTTTCGTTGTTTTTTTCAGCTGGGGCCCCAACACCTTATAAGCGGCATAGCGGGTGTTGATATACGGCAGCAGCTCCTGCCTTACAACAGTACGCAATAACTCAGGATTCCGCTGGATCTGGGCTTGCTCGGCTTTCAGGCGATCAAACGTTACCCGAGAAACGGTCTCCATCATCAGGTAAGGGTCGGTTTTATCAACAGTCGCAGCCTGAGCGAACAAAGGTAACGAAAGCAGCATCAACAACACATATTGAACGAATTTCATCATGATCCCTATTTATCACTATCACCGCCGATGCTATACAGCACCTGGCCAATCATATCTTCCAGCACCAATGCCGATTTCGTATCCTCAATCAAATCGCCATCAGCCAGCATTTCGATATCTTCATCAATAAAGCCCGGCTCAATCCCCAGGTACTGCTCACCCAGCAGCCCTGATGTAAGAATGGCAGCCGAACTGGTTTCTGGAAAGTAACCGAACTTTTTCTCGATCGCGAGGGTTACCACCGGAATATAACTCTCCGTATCTAAGGTAATATCAGTGATTTTACCCACGGTCACGCCACCCACCTTGATCGGTGAACGCACTTTCAATCCGCCGACATTATCAAAATGGGCTTTCAGGGTATAAGACTCATTACCACCAATGCTCTGTACATCCGCGACCTTGAAGACCAGTACCAACAGGGCGACAAACCCTGCAAGAACAAATCCACCAACCCACAATTCTAATTTTCTTATCTGTTGCATCCGTTAATTCCCAACGTTCCGTTAGTGTCTTATCGCTTGTTAGTTACCAAACATCAAAGCAGTCAGCACAAAATCTAATCCCAATACCGCCAGTGACGAGTTCACGACAGTTCTTGTTGTCGCCCGGCTGATCCCTTCTGATGTCGGTACCGCATCATAGCCATTGAACACCGCAATCCAAGTTACCGTAACCGCAAACACCGCGGCTTTAATGATGCTATTACCTATGTCATAACCCAGTTCCACCGATGACTGCATCACCGACCAAAAACTTCCATGGTCGATCCCCTTCCAGTCAACGCCAACCAGCTGACCGCCCCAAATACCAACGGCGCAAAACAATAAGGTCAACAGCGGCAGTGAAATTACCCCGGCCCAAAAACGGGGGGCAATCACCCTACGCAGTGGATCCACCGCCATCATTTCCATACTTGAGAGTTGTTCAGTGGCTTTCATCAAACCTATTTCAGCCGTTAGCGCCGAGCCTGCCCGGCCGGCAAACAACAAGGCGGCGACAACCGGCCCCAGCTCTCGTAGCAGTGACAGCGCCACCATCTGTCCGAGGCTGGTTTCAGCGCCAAAGTCAACCAACACAATGTAGCCCTGAAGGCTCAATACCATGCCAATAAACAAACCGGAAACCATAATAATGGCAACCGACAACACCCCGACCGAATACAGCTGCTTCATCAGCAGCGGAAACATTTTCCTTGGCTGGGGTTTGCTAACCAACGCCCCGTAAAGTAACAAACTTGCACGTCCCACAGTCTGGCATTTATCAATACCTCGCCGTCCTTGCCGCGCAATAAAATCCGCTATCATTCTTGATAATTACCTTATTCTATATGTTGTACCTGCTGGCGACCGACCATCTCAAGCACGCGCTAATATGATGGTATTCCCAGCTACTTTGGCTCAACCACCCCAAAAATATCATCACTCAGGTCCCGGGCCGGATACTTGAACGGCACCGGGCCATCAGCATCACCATCAAGAAACTGTCGGATCTGAGGATCCGGATCCGCCCGTAATTCATCAGGACTTCCCTGGCCGATGACTTTACCTCCGGACAGCAAGTAGACATGATCGGCAATGCTCATTACCTCAGGCACATCATGGGACACAATCACTGATGTGGTTCCCAGCGCCTGGTTCAGGCTTCGGATCAAAGTAACCAAGACCCCCATGGTTATTGGATCCTGGCCCACAAACGGCTCGTCATACATGATTAAATCAGGATCCAGGGCAATTGCCCTTGCGAGTGCTGCTCGCCGAGCCATCCCGCCAGATAACTCGTTCGGCATCAGCTGCGCCGCACCGCGCAACCCCACCGCTTCAAGCTTTAACAGCACCAGGGTATGTAGTAAATCTTCTGGCAAGTCAGTGTGTTCTCGCAGCGGAAAAGCCACATTGTCAAACACCGTCATATCCGTGAATAACGCCCCAGACTGAAACAACATGCTCATCTTGTTGCGCGCCTGATACAGTTCACTCCGACTCAGAGTCGGGATATTCCAGCTCTCAAACCATATCTCACCGCTATCAGGCTGGATCTGACCACCGATAAGTCGCAGTAGGGTGGTTTTTCCTATTCCCGATGGCCCCATAATGGCCGTAACTTTACCTTTGGGCACATCCAATGACACATCATCGAAAATCTTGCGGTCACCCCGCAAGAATGTCATGTTCTTGATCGAAACTAGCGCTTCAGTCTGTTCCATAGCCATCCTGTCGGCCGCTCCGGCCTTAATTTGTCTTTTTCGCCCTCCGGATCAGGGAGGATATAATTAATATTATTAATAATTTAACCGCTAAGCATCGATCATAGGTACATTATCCAACCAACTCAAGACGAGAACTGTAAGATCTGTGTAATTTCAGCCTTTATTCAGCTATCAATTTCCAAGAATGCAGAACGATTAGAGCCGCAGTCCGCCCATGAGTTCATTATACGTGTCCAACATATTGATTTTCGTCATTGCCAGCCACATCATCAGGCACAATGCAACGCCTTCCCCCTGGGCATTTTGAGTGAAGAAAGGAACAAGGCATCACAATAACTTCTCGCTCCGCTCAATTAGTCACGGCTTTTCCTTTCTTTTTAGTCAGCGAACCGTCAAAATTGCCCTCCTAACTACTATCTAAAGATTTACGACAAAAGGGATAAGAATGCTCGAAGCCATTGTGTTGCTCTGTATTGGTTTGGCTTTACTGGTATGGAGTGCAGATCGACTTGTTTTTGGTGCCGCTGCACTGGCAAAAAATCTCGGTGTTGCACCATTAGTCATCGGTATGACAATTCTTGCAATGGGCTCATCCGCCCCAGAAATGATGGTTTCAGCCACAGCCGCTCTCGATGGTAAAACCGATACGGCTGTCGGTAATGTCCTGGGTTCGAACATTGCCAATATCGCGCTTATCCTCGGCCTCACCGCCCTGCTAAAGCCGCTGGCGATCAGCTCGGGCATTATCCGCCGCGAATTACCCTTGATGATGGTCGTAACGCTTATCGCAGGCGCTCTGTTATGGGACAGCCACTTGGGTTTCCTTGAAGGCGTTCTGCTGGTGGTCTTGTTTGTAATGTTCCTGCTTGTGATGCTGAAAATCAGCCGCTCTGCCAAAGAGTCCGGCGACCCACTGGCCGAGGAACAAGAATCAGAAATCCCCGATGGTGTCAGCAACAAAGCGGCCCTGGTTTGGGTTGTTGTCGGACTGGTACTGCTTCCCTATGCAGCTAGCATGCTGGTTGATTCAGCGGTCACTATCGCCAAGTTCTTCGGTATGAGCGACCTGGTCATTGGCCTGACAATTATCGCGATCGGCACCAGCCTACCGGAACTGGCCGCCTCTATCGCCAGTATCTATAAAGGTGAAGACGATATGGCTGTCGGTAACATTATCGGCTCCAACGTCTTCAATATCCTTGCCGTTATGGGGATCCCAGGCCTGCTCAACCCTTCAGTGCTTAGCCCGCTGGCGATGGGCCGTGATTATTATGTCATGCTTGGCATCTCTGTCTTACTGCTTTTGATGGCGCTTGGAAAGCGTCGCAGAATCAACCGAGTAGAAGGTGGATTCTTGATTTGTTGCTTTGTCGCCTATCAAGGCTATCTGTTTTATAATCTAGCGGCTTAACGGAGACCTAAACCATGTCTAATACGTTTGATTATTGCAATTTTGGCCGCAAAGTTATTGAAATTGAAGCAGAAGCCCTGCAGAAACTGACCCAGTATATCAATGGCAGTTTCAGTGAAGCCTGCAGTCTCATCGCCAGTTGTACCGGCAAGGTCATTGTGATGGGAATGGGAAAATCAGGCCATATTGGCAATAAAATTGCCGCTACCCTGGCCAGTACCGGTACCCCTTCTTTCTTTGTTCACCCGGGAGAAGCCAGCCATGGCGACCTGGGTATGATCAAAAAAGGCGATGTGGTGCTCGCAATTTCAAACTCTGGCGAAGCCTCAGAAATTCTGACCCTGCTGCCGGTGATTAAGCGCCTGGGGATCCCGCTGATCAGTATGACGGGTAAACCGGAATCGAGCATGGCCAAACTGGCTCAAACCCATCTTCAGATCACTGTCGCCCAGGAAGCCTGCCCGCTGAATTTGGCACCGACGTCCAGTACCACGGCAACACTGGCTATGGGGGATGCACTGGCTATTGCCCTAATGGAAGCCCGCGGTTTTACCGCCGATGACTTTGCTCTGTCCCATCCTGGCGGCGCGCTTGGGCGCAAGCTGCTTATGCGTATTGCTGATGTGATGCACTCCGGTGAGATGCTGCCGATTGTGACTGAACAGGCCACAATCAAAGATGCCCTGCTGGAAGTCTCTCGCAAAGGGCTGGGCATGACAGCCATCGTTGATAGCAAGCAAAAGCTCAGCGGGATCTTTACCGACGGTGACTTGCGTCGCCTGCTGGACAACCGTGTTGATATCCACAACACGGCCATCGGTGAGGTAATGACCCGTGACCCGGCTACCATTTCGCCCCAGTTACTGGCTGCGGAAGGATTAAAGCTCATGGAAGACCGTAAGATCAACGGCTTGCTGGTCACGGAAGACGAACGCCTGGTGGGCGCCCTTAACATGCACGACCTACTAAAAGCCGGAGTCATGTAATGCAAATCGAAACTATTTATGGACCAGTGTGTCAAACGGTGTATCAGCAGGCAAAAAATATCCGACTGCTGATCTGCGATGTCGATGGCGTCTTCTCCGATGGCCGTATTTACATGGGTAATGACGGTGAAGAACTAAAGACCTTTCATACCCGTGATGGGTATGGCATCAAGTCATTGATGGCAGCCGGTGTTGAGATTGCAATCATTACCGGCCGCAAGTCGGCTATCGTGGAAAACCGTATGTCGGCACTGGGCATCAAGCATGTCTACCAAGGGCAGGACAACAAGCTGGCCGCTTATGCCGATATCGAGAAGAACCTTGGTATCGCACCAGAGCATACCGCCTATATTGGTGACGATTTGATTGACTGGCCGGTAATGGAAAAAGTCGGGCTGTCAGTCTGTGTCGCAGACGGCCATCCCCTGCTGGCCCGCCGTGCTGACTTTGTCACTAAAATTCAAGGTGGATACGGCGCAGTACGCGAGGTATGCGACCTGATCCTTGAAGCCAAAGGTGAATTAGATAAACATAAAGGCTTAAGTATATGACCTTACAGAAGCTACTCTATGCATTGCTACTGTTCGTTTGTGCATGGACTGGCTACTACCTGCTAGACAACTATTGGCAGGAAGATATTCAAGTGGAACCGGACGCAGAAAAGCCGTTATTTACCGGCAATGCCGTCGTCAACACCTCGTTTAACGAGTCAGGTTTGCGTAGCTACCAGATAGATTCGGACTACCTGGAGCACTTCAGTAAAAGTGGCGATACCGACTTTGTCGAGCCCGTCTTATGGGTATACCGTGACGGTACCGAAACCGAGTGGCGTATCAGCTCGAACACCGCCAGGTTAGATAAAAATCAGGTTCTGCAAATGAACGGCAATGTCCGAATTTTTAACCTCTTGCCAGAGTCAGCAGTCAAAGTGATCCAAACTGAAAGCCTGAGGCTTGACCTGATCAGCAAAGATTTTGACACCCCCGACCATGTGCTCATCACCGGCAGCGCCTTCCAAAATGAAGGCACGGGTATGAAGGGCAATATGGACCGCAGCGTGGCGACCTTATTAAAGAATGTAAAAGGTAGATATGAAGCTTTACAAAATTAGTACCCTGCTCTGCCTTTGTATCAGTGCATCTAGCTGGGCATTAAGTAACGATACAGAGCAGCCGATATATATCGATTCAGATAACCAAGAGCTCGATATTCAAAAGAATATTGTGACCTTTAGCGGTAACGTGATCTTGCGCCAGGGCAGCATTGATATCCGTGCCGATAAAGTTGTCGTTACCCGGGGACATACGGAAGGCAAGGAAACCATCGATGCCTATGGCAAGCCAGCCACCTTCCACCAAATAATGGATGACGGTAAACCTATCGATGGTGCCGCACTGAAAATGCGCTATGAAACGTCGACAGAGTTTCTGAAGATGACCGATGAGGCCATCTTGATCCAGGAAGGCAGTGAAATTCAGGGCAAGGTCATCAGCTACAAGATTGATGAGCAAAAACTCGTGGCAGAAAGTGGCAAGAAGAAGCGTGTCACCACGATTTTGCAACCGAACCAGCTTAATAGTAATAAGAAGTAAGCGACAATTATGGCAACGTTAAAAGCAGAACACTTGGCGAAAAGCTATAACGGCCGTAAAGTCGTTTCAGACGTCAGCCTCGAAGTCCATTCAGGCAAAATCGTCGGCTTGCTGGGCCCAAATGGCGCGGGCAAAACCACCTCTTTCTATATGATCGTAGGCTTGGTTGCCCGGGATGAAGGTACAATCACCATCGACGGAAACGACATCAGCCTGCAGCCGATGCACAACCGCTCGAGAATGGGGATCGGCTACCTACCGCAGGAAGCCTCTATATTCCGCAAGCTCAGCGTTCACGATAACCTGATGGCGGTATTGCAAACCCGAAAGGAACTCAGCAAAGCCGAGCGGCAAGATAAACTGGAAGAATTATTGGATGAATTCAACATTCAGCACATTCGTAGCAGTTTAGGCATGGCATTATCAGGGGGAGAACGTCGCCGGGTCGAAATCGCCCGGGCACTCGCCGCCAATCCAAAATTCATTTTGCTTGATGAACCTTTTGCCGGGGTCGATCCAATATCTGTGATCGACATCAAAAAGATCATCGAACATTTACGCGATCGTGGGCTTGGTGTCCTGATCACCGATCATAATGTCAGAGAGACGCTCGATGTCTGTGAACATGCTTACATTGTTAGCCAGGGGCAACTCATTGCCCACGGCAGCCCAAGTGATGTTCTCAATGATGAGCATGTAAAACGAGTCTATCTGGGTGACCAGTTCCGTCTATAGTTAAAATAAGGACGTACCAGGAGCCAGCCCGTAAACGCTCGACGACTGCCGATGTTTAAGCAGTGCTTGGCACCATGACAAAGATAACAACAAGGTACATACACATATATGAAAACCTCGCTCCAGCTCAAACTAGGTCAACAACTGGCAATGACGCCACAGTTGCAGCAAGCCATTCGCCTGTTGCAATTATCCACCTTGGACCTTCAGCAAGAAATTCAAGAAGCACTGGACGCTAACCCGCTGTTGGAGCTGGATGAGAACCTCAATGAAGCGGCTCCTAGTGCTGAAGAAAATAAAACCGACGGCCAAGGCAGCAATGAGGTTTCTGCCCAGGAAAGTGAGTCAGGTAACGATCCAGAACCTATCGATACCTCTGAGGCCATTGAACAGCGCGAGATGCCAGAAGAGCTCCCAGTTGATACCACCTGGGATGATGTTTACAGTGCAGGTACCGGCAGTACGGGCATTGCTATCGATGACGACATGCCCGTCTATCAGGGTGAAACCACTGAAAGCCTGCAAGATTACTTGATGTGGCAGGTTCAGCTAACGCCCTTTAGCGATACCGATTTGACCATCGCCACCGCCATTATTGATGCCACCGATGAGAAAGGCTATCTCACCTGTTCAGCCGACGAAATACTGGAAAGCATGGGCGATGACGAGGTCGAGCTGGATGAGGTTGAAGCGGTACTAAAACGCGTACAGCAATTCGACCCGCTTGGCGTTGCCTCTCGTAACCTGCAAGAATGCTTACTACTTCAGCTGGCTACCTATCCGGAAGATACCCCTTGGCTGGCTGAGGCCAAAATCCTGCTTAATCAGCACATTGATTTGCTCGCCAACCGGGACTACCGCCAGCTGATGCGCGAAACCAAGCTCAAAGAGCCAGAGTTGAAGGCGGTGATGCAGTTGATCCACAGCCTGGAGCCTCGCCCGGGCAACCGCGTAGTCAGCTCTGAAACGGAGTATGTCGTACCGGATGTCTCGGTATTTAAAGATCACGGCAAATGGGTGGTGACCATCAACCCCGATAGCGTACCGCGGATCCGGGTCAACCAGCAGTACGCTGCATTAAGCAAAAACACCCGCAACAGTGCTGACAGCCAGTTCATCCGCTCTCACCTGCAGGATGCCAAATGGCTGATCAAGAGTCTGGAAAGCCGCAATGAAACGCTGCTGAAAGTCGCCCGCTGCATTGTTGAACACCAGCAGGATTTCTTTGAATATGGCGAAGAAGCCATGAAACCTATGGTGCTCAACGATATTGCACTGGCAGTGGACATGCATGAATCAACGATTTCACGTGTGACAACGCAAAAATACATGCACACCCCACGTGGTATCTTTGAATTGAAATATTTCTTCTCAAGTCACGTTAGTACGGATAATGGCGGAGAGTGCTCTTCGACCGCTATCCGGGCACTGGTGAAGAAACTGGTTGCCGCTGAAAATCAGGCGAAGCCACTAAGTGACAGTAAAATTGCGACATTACTGGCGGATCAAGGCATCATGGTGGCACGGCGAACCATCGCCAAATACCGTGAATCGCTGGGTATCCCGCCGTCTAATCAGCGAAAACGTCTGCTCTAACCAGACGCCAACAGAAGGAAGATGTCTATGCAAATTAATCTCACAGGGCACCATGTCGAAATTACCCCGTCTCTACGTGATTACGTAACGACCAAGTTCGATAAGCTGGAGCGCTTTTTTGATAAGATTAATAATGTCCATGTGATTCTGAACGTTGAAAAATTACAGCAGGTGGCCGAAGCGACCTTGCACATTAACGCGGGAGAAATCCACGCGAAAGCGGATTCTGAAAATATGTATGCCGCTATTGATGCATTAACTGATAAACTGGTTCGTCAATTAAACAAACACAAAGATAAACTCAATAGCCACTGATCATGCAACTGAGTAATGTATTGAGCCTGGACTGCACCAAGAGTGCAGTTCACTGCTCCAGCAAAAAACGCGCCCTAGAGATCATCAGCGAGATTGCTGCTGAACACCTAGACCAGAATCCCCAGCCGCTATTTGAGTGTATGCTCAGCCGCGAAAAAATGGGAAGTACCGGTATTGGCAATGGTATCGCCATTCCCCACGGGCGGATCAATAACAGTGATCAGGCTATTGCTGTACTGATCCAGTGTATGGATCCGATCCAATTTGATGCCATTGATAACCAGCCTGTCGATCTTCTCTTTGCCCTGCTCGTCCCTGATGCGCAATGTAAGGAGCATCTTAAAACCCTGTCCTGCATGGCGGAAAAGCTGAGCAACAAACAAGTCTGCAAACAGCTACGCACCGCAAAAAGCGATGAAGAGCTTTATCAAATCCTAACCTGTGATGCATAATGCTCATCTCCCCACTCCCGTTATTTAAGGTATACAAGCCATGATGTTAATGGTCGTAAGCGGACGTTCTGGTTCAGGAAAATCCATTGCCCTGCGGGTATTGGAAGATCTGGGCTATTACTGTGTTGATAATCTACCGGTTAACCTGCTGCCGCAGTTTGTCAAAACAGTCGAAAGTAACCAGCAAGATATCGCGGTTAGCATCGATGTTCGCAATATGCCTAATGAACCTGAGGAGATCCGAAGAACACTGGATTCACTCAGTGAAACGCTCGATGTAAACGTGATTTTCCTTGATGCCGATGACAAAGAGCTGGTGAAGCGCTACAGCGAAACCCGCCGCCTGCACCCGTTATCACGCGATAACATGAGCCTGGAGCAAGCAATCCAGTCGGAAAGTAGCCGCCTAGCTGAACTGAAAGAGCATGCCGACCTGGTGATTGATACCACCAATAAGTCTATTCACGATCTAAGTGAAACGGTACGTTCCCGGGTATTGGGCCGCGATGCACGCGAGCTGGTCATGGTATTTGAATCCTTCGGTTTCAAACACGGATTACCCACGGATGCCGACTATGTTTTTGATGTCCGTTTCTTGCCAAACCCTCACTGGGTACCCGAGCTAAAACCTCTGACCGGCCTGGATCAGGGCGTCAAAGAGTTTCTCTCAGGCCACCATGAAGTGAACCAGCTGATCTACCAGATCAGAAATTTTATTGAGACCTGGCTACCGATGCTGGAAAAAAATAACCGTAGCTACCTGACGGTAGCTATTGGCTGTACTGGTGGCCAGCATCGCTCCGTATACGTAGCCCAGCAGCTAGCAGAGCATTTTCGCAGTGAAGGCCACCAGATCCAGGTGCGTCACCGTACACTGGAAGCAAGCTCATGACCGCCTTAAGCCGTCAGCTATTTATCAAGAACCGCCTTGGCTTGCACGCCCGTGCCGCCATCAAGCTGGTTGAATTGGCCCAAAGCTTCGAAGCAACCATCACTATCAGCAATGACGAGAAAAGTGCCACTGCTGATAGCGTAATGGGACTATTGATGCTGGAATCGGCCCAAGGCCAGGAAATCTGTGTCAGTGCCAATGGCAATGATGCCGAAGCGGCACTATCTGCGGTCTCTGAGCTAATTGAAGCGGGCTTTGACGAAGAAAACTAACAGCCTCATTCAGCATAACTTCGCCAATCAAGCGGCCAAAAAGAATGATTATGGGTTAATTTCCGCAAAACCGGACCATAATCATTCCTTTCATGCCACCACAGCTATTCCTCAAGCAGATTAAATCTTTATTTCCTCTCAGATCTGGTGAGACAACCACTGCACTATTGCGTTAAAATTCAGCTTATTGCGCTGCCATACCCAACTAAGCAGATCAAGCTAAACAGTCAGCAATGCCTTCTCGGCATTTCCCCTGTTCACCTCACTCACCAGTTCAGGGTATCGCGGCCGGCATCAGAGTAATTTGGGGTACCACGACCAATGGCGGATGTACTAGAACAAGATAAGACCCATCAGACGCTGCAAGAAGTCAACCAAGCGCTTGAAAATGGCATGTTTGTCCATGTCCGCCGAATGCTTCAGGATATGGAGCCGGAGGACATCGCACACCTGTTGGAAGCCTCGCCGCCTAAAGAGCGCCAGGTATTATGGCAGTTAACCGATCCGGAAGAGCAAGGTGAGATCCTCGATGAACTGTCGGAAGATGTAAAAGACGGTATTGTCTCGCAAATGGAGCCAGAAAAACTGGCCGCCGTGACCGAGGGAATGGAAACCGATGATGTTGCCTATGTACTGCGTAGCCTGCCTGATGATAAATACCAGGAAGTACTGGCGCAGATGGATGCGACAGACCGCCACCGGGTAGAAAAAGCCCTGGCCTACCCGGAAGAAACGGCTGGCGGGATGATGAGCACCGACTTTATCACTATCCGGGGTGATGTCACCGCAGATGTGGTGCTGCGTTACTTGCGAATGAAAGGCGAGCTACCCGAAGCGACAGATGCCCTGTACGTGGTTGATCAAAATGACCTGCTGATTGGGCATTTGTCACTCTCTACCTTGATCACCACCCAGCCGGATACCGCCATCCAGGAAGTCATGGATGATGCGGATGAAGCTATCGCTGTGGATATGGATGACAGTGAGGTCGCCAACCTCTTTGAACGACGCAACTGGCTCTCTGCCCCGGTCGTTGATACCAACAACCAGCTTGTTGGCCGTATCACCATTGATGACGTCGTCGATATTATCCGTGAAGATGCCGAACACTCAATGATGAGTATGGCGGGTATGGATGATGACGAGGACACCTTCGCTCCTGTCATGAAATCGGCCCGACGCCGGAGTATTTGGCTAGGCGTTAATGTGCTGGCTGCACTAGCTGCAGCTTCAGTATCAAATATGTTTGAAGAAACCCTAGATAAAATGGCGGCGATTGCGATCCTAATGACCATTGTCCCATCAATGGGCGGGGTCGCAGGCAACCAGACCGTTGCCCTGGTGATCCGTGGCCTGGCTGTCGGCCATATCGGTGAAACCAACACCCGCTGGCTGCTCAGCAAAGAGGCCCGGGTCGGCTTGATCAACGGCATTCTCTGGGCGGCAATTATTGGCGGTGTCGTCGTCGTGTGGAAAGGAAACCTGATCCTCGGGGTGATCATTGCCGGCGCCATGATGACCAACTTGCTGGTCGCAGGTATTGCCGGGGTGTGCATTCCTATCCTACTGAAAAAACTCAATATCGACCCGGCCTTGGCGGGCGGAATGGCGCTAACCACCATTACCGATATTATCGGCCTGTCGGTGTTTTTGGGGCTGGCGACAATATTTTTGGTATAAAGGAAGCGTGAAGCGTGAAGCGTGAAGCGTGAAGCGTGAAGCGTGAAGCGTGAAGCGTGAAGCGTGAAGCGTGAAGCGTGAAGCGTGAAGCGTGAAGCGTGAAGCGTGAAGCGTGAAGCGTGAAGCGTCGCAGATTGTAGAATCAAAAAAGCGAGAGTCAACAGCTCTCGCTTTTTATTCCCGCTTCCCGAAGCGAAGCGTACTCGCCTCTTACACGAAGTGTAAAACGCTTCCTATGCAAAGCATATAAGTTCTTTACTCTCCCGCTATCTTCATCGTATCGAGCAGCATAGAGCCGGTCTGGATCTGGCTACGGGTTTCGGTATCAGTACCAATCGCAACAATATGTTGCATCATGTCTTTGAGGTTACCGGCAATGGTCACTTCACTGACCGGAAACTGGATCTCGCCATTTTCCACCCAGAAACCCGCCGCACCGCGGGAGTAGTCACCAGTAACAATGTTGACTCCCTGACCCATCAGCTCGGTCACCAACAGGCCTCGATCCATTTTCTTCAGCATCTGGGTGTAGTCTTCGCCCGTCGACTTAACTAGCCAGTTATGAATACCACCAGCATGCCCGGTTGGCTGACGGCCCAGCTTACGCGCGGCGTAGCTGGTCATCAGGTAAGTCTGCAAGATACCGTCCTGGATAATTTCACGATCATGGGTAGCAAGGCCTTCACTGTCGAAAGGTGTACTTGCCATGCCACGGAGAATATGCGGACGCTCACTGATATTCATCCATTCAGGAAAGATCTGCTCATCTAGCTTATCCAGCAGGAAAGACGACTTGCGGTACAAGTTAGAGCCGCTGATCGCCATCACCAAATGCCCAAATAGCCCAGTAGCCACATCAGCGGCAAACATAATCGGAGCCTCACGGGTCGACAGCTTTTGTGGGTCAATACGGCCAACCGTACGCTCAGCAGCATGCTGGCCCACTCGCTCAGGGGTCCATAAGTCACAAGCACGACGCGCGGTTGTATAGCTGTAATCACGTTCCATTTCGCCGTTTTTACCTTCGGCAATCACACAGCAGCTGGTACTGTGGCGGCTTGAGGCATAGCTGGCCAACATGCCATGGCTATTACCATAGACACGGATACCATAGTGGCTGTCATAGCTAGCACCGTCGCTCTGCTTGATACGCGGATCGAAATCTAGCGCTGCCTGCTCAGCCTGGATGGCAATAGCGGCAGCATGATCCGGCTCAGGCTCATCGGGATGGAACAAGTCCAGATCCGGAATATCTTTGGCCATCAGCTCTTTAGGGCCTGGGCCTGCAAACGGGTCTTCTGAGGTATAGCGGGCAATATCGAGTGCCGCAGCAACAGTCTGGGCAATTGCATTCTCACTCAGATCAGAGGTAGAGGCACTGCCTTTACGCTGACCACGATAGACAGTGATCCCCAATGCTCCATCGCTATTAAACTCCACATTCTCAACGTCACACATACGTGTGGATACGCTAATACCCGTGGTTTTATTAATAGCAACTTCGGCAGCGTCAGCCTGCTTGCCCGCCAGCTCTAATGCTTTTGCGACCGCAACTTCCAGCTCTACGCGCTGCTGCGCAACCTGTTCTCTTACGTCCATACCTTCACTTTCTCAGGAAATGATACCCATTTCATTAAGTTACCCAAAGCTATCTGACTCTGACAGGTGACTAATGAAATGGGGATCATGATTATGATTAGCAGCACACCAACCAACGCTGATACGTGCTCTATTTAGTATTACTTATAGGATAACACCGCCACTGTGGAATTTGCGCCCCAAATCATGATTAAACTGATAAAATAGAGCCATTACCTTCTTTAGTGAGCCAGTTATGAGCCGTAAAAACCAAAAAGCCCCTTGGGAAGAGGAAGAAGAAATCATCTGGGTAAGCAAGTCCGAGATGAAACGCGACATGGAAGCCCTGCAAAAAATTGGTGAGGAGCTTGTTGAGCTCAAGCCTAATGCGCTGGCAAAAATTCCGCTTGATGAAGAGCTGATGGATGCCATTCGTGACGCACAGCGCTTTAAAAATGAAGCCCGCCGCCGTCAGTTACAACGAATTGGTAAGCTAATGCGCCAAGTTGAGCTTGAGCCAATCCAGGCCGCACTGGATATGCTGCGTAACAAGCACTCACAGGCGACTGTTGCCCTGAAAAAGCTGGAGCTTAAGCGCGACAAACTGATCGAAAATGGCGACAGTATGATCAATGCCATTCTGGTGGATCACCCAGATGCTGACCGTCAGCGCCTGCGCCAGCTTGTTCGCCAAGCGAACAAAGAAAAAACGCAAAACAAGCCAGCGAAAGCGTACCGCGAGATCTTCCAATACCTCAAAGAGCTGTACCTGGAAGACTAATACCAATCGGGATAAGTAAATGTTCAGATAATTGCGCAGGAAAAATCACCTAAGGCAAGGAAGAATTTGCAGTAACTAGTGGTTCTAATTACAAAAATTCTGATGTAGTAATAGGTGATTTTAACCAGCAAGAATGATCAAGTACTTATGCTGATTGGTATAACCCCGCTTAAAAGCGCACTAAAAAAATGCCAGCAATCTCATTGCTGGCATTTTTATATCGGCTAGGCTCAGGCCCGGTTACTGCGTTCCACCGACGGTCATTGAATCAACCTTCAGCGTTGGCTGGCCAACACCAACAGGTACACTCTGGCCGGCTTTACCACATACCCCGACACCGCGATCGATATCGAGATCATTACCCACCATCGATACTTGCTGCATCGCTTCAATACCACTACCGATCAAGGTCGCTCCCTTAATTGGCCGCGTCACTTTGCCGTTCTCGATCAGGTACGCTTCCGAGGCCGAGAACACAAACTTACCCGAGGTAATATCGACCTGACCACCACCAAAGTTAGGGGCGTAGATCCCTTGCTTCACGCTAGCAATGATCTCTTCCGGCGTATGCTGCCCAGGTAACATGTAAGTATTGGTCATACGTGGCATCGGCAGGTGAGCATAGGACTCGCGACGGCCGTTCCCCGTCGGGGCTACACCCATCAAACGCGCATTCAGCTTGTCTTGCATATAACCTTTAAGCTTACCGCCTTCGACCAGTACATTATATTGGCCGGGTGTACCTTCATCATCGATATTGAGAGAACCCCGACGATCAACCAATGTGCCGTCATCAACAATGGTGCACAGGGGTGAGGTTACCTGCTCGCCCATGTGGCCAGCAAACATTGATGAGCCCTTGCGGTTGAAGTCACCTTCCAAGCCATGGCCAACCGCTTCATGCAGCAAGACCCCTGGCCAGCCCGCACCGAGTACAACAGGCATAGTGCCCGCAGGCGCCGCATCGGCATCAATATTCACCAAAGCCTGACGGATTGCCTCATCGGCATAATTTAACGCAATGGACTTGCCGTTTTCTTCATTGAGAAAATATTCATAACCATAGCGTCCACCACCACCGGCACTACCGTGCTCGCGCTTATCGCCTTTTTCTATCAGTACACTGATAGACAAACGCACCAACGGGCGGATATCAGCCGCATAGGTACCATCTAGCGCGGCAACCAGTATCTGCTCATACACGCCATTGATGCTGACAGACACTTCCTTCGCCAACGGCTCTTTGGTTCGGATGTAACGGTCAATTTCTTCAAGCAATGCAATTTTCTGATGCTTGTCAAAACTCCCTAATGGATCAATTGGTGCATAGATCCCTGAAGCCGTAACAGGGCTAAATGCCTGCACTTTGCCGTTTCCACCACCACGGACAATACCACGAGCCGCTTTTGCACTCTGGGTCAATGCCAGCTGGTTGATCTGATCAGAATAGGCAAAGCCGGTTTTTTCACCAGCAACTGCCCGAACACCCACACCACGGTCAATGTTGAACGAGCCATCTTTGATTATGCTGTCTTCAAGTACTAACGACTCATGCCAACAAGACTGAAAGTAAATATCGGCATAATCCACATCCCGAGCCGCAATCAGCCCCAGAGTTTGACTTAATTCATCTCGTCCCAAGCCTGACTGGGTCAGCATGGTGTTTTCTACAGTTTCCAGAGTCATTCACTTTGCTCTTGTAAGATACCTATCGCTGGTGCACACCTAACCGGGCGTGTTTCAGCAAAGGCATATTTGTTCTTATGGTCTGGCTTAAATTTAAATCCAGATCGGCCGTCAGTACACCGGTTCCCTGCTGCTGGCAGGCAACCACCTGGCCCCAGGGATCAATTATCATTGAGTGTCCCCAGGTTTCCCGGCCTTCATTATGCTCGCCCCACTGGGCTGCAGCCACAATCCAGCACTGCGTTTCCACCGCACGAGCACGTAATAATACATCCCAGTGAGCCTTACCGGTCACTTTGGTAAATGCCGCCGGAACCACAATAATATCAGCACCCTGCTCTCTTAAAGCCGTATACAGCTGTGGGAAGCGGATATCATAGCAGATTGATAACCCGATGTTGCCAAAGGGTGTTGGCACCACTTTAATATCACGCCCTGGCTGGAACGTATCAGATTCACGGTAACTATGATGCTGATCTTCTATTTCAACATCAAACATATGCAATTTATCGTAATGCGCCAGGCATTGGCCGTTATCATCGAACAGCAAGGCTGTTGTGGTGATAGCCCCGTCAGGCTGGCGGATCGGCATCGAACCGATCAGCAGCCAAATCCCTAGCTGCCGTGTAAACGCTGATAATTCAGCCTGTAAAGGCCCCTCTCCCAGAGGCTCAGCATGGCGCTGATAATCTAAACGGGAACCAAACACCAGACAATTCTCTGGCGTCACAACTAGCTTCGCCCCTTGCAACTGCAGCCCTTTGAGCTTTTTTTTCAGTTGCCGTAAATTCTCTTCAGGATCGGCACCTGAATTCATTTGTACAACGCCCACTATTGCCATCATTTACTTCCTTTTTCTGACAAAGACCGCCATTCCATATTCATTAAAGCAGGTGCTCTTATTCTTTTAGCTTTTCAGGCAAAGTGTACTCACCCGTAAAGCGAGATTTCTCGGTGACCGTCGGAGAATCAATCGGCCCTTTCACCACGTAGTTGATCTGGGTGAATACATCCAGTACCGGTGATAGCGCCGTTGAAATGGCAAATACCAAAATCGCAGTTTGCGGCGCCACAGCAAAAGCGGTCAATACCGGTATACCGGATGTAAAATCAGGAAGAAACTTCACATTCGCATCAACCGTTTCATTTACAAGGTTAGCACTTCCGGTAATAAACATATCGCCCGCCAGCGCCTTCATCTTAATGTCGTCACTCTCAAACTGGCCATTCTCAATGGTTCCGGAGCCCTTGATGTAATCGAATGCCAAACCGTCATCAAAAATACCGGAGAAATCGAGCTGCATTTTGCGCACAATCGAATCGATACTAAATAGCCCAAGCAAGCGCCCTGCACCACCGACTTCACTGATCACGCCCTTGCCAGTTTCTGTTTTCACTTCGCCGCTCAAAGTTTCACGGTGCATCGTCCAAGGTGAGCCCTGCCACTGAATCGACGCATAGCTGCTGAACTCTGCCCCCTGGATCCCTCCGGAAACACCAAATCGCCCCATCAAATCAGAACTGTTTTCACCTTCGATATCGAAGGCAATTTGTGTTTCATTCTGATCATCATCTAGCATCCAGTGGCCATCTAGGCTTAAGGAGGTTGTTCCGGAGTCAATCAGAAAGTTTTGCAACTCCAGCATCGGCCCTTCCCGGCGCAACTTACCTGTCACCTTACCCAGACGGTACCCCTGTAACCAGGCATCCTCAAGCTGCAGATCCATTTCCGGTATATTGGCCATCATACTACGGTCAAAATCGGTTGCTGGTGGAATATCACTCTGTGGAACATATTTTTTACGTGGTAATACTTCTTCAACACTCTCAAGCCCCGGCAGATTCAAGTGCATTTTTTCCAGCACTATCTTCAATGGCGCACCGTCTGGCCAGAAAGCCTCACCAGTGGCTTCACGGCTTCCCAAGATCATATGCCACTGCGCAGGTTGTTTGCGAACCGCCAGATCAACCTCATTCCAGTTCAGCGTCGCCAGTTTCAGCCTCTTTATCCGGCCGTTTACCCGGGTCGGTAACGGGATTTCCGGCATCACAACAGGCTGACCGGAATCTGCCAACTCGGCGGCCTTATCATCAATTTCACCTGCCAGCTCAATCCAGCGGTCAGCATCCAGGCTATCACTGTTGATCCGCAAGGTATGGTTGCCCACAGCCAAAGAGCGTAATTTTCCGCCCCCAACCAGCAACTCGCTCGCCTCAATTTTCAGCCGCTCCGGCACCAAGTTGATCGTTGCCTGGTAGCTGGCATCTGGCACTGCTACTGTCGCTGTAAGTGATTCGGCATTACCTGCGGCCATCACTTTAGCCTGTTGTTTAGTACCTGG
The DNA here is from genome assembly GCF_059552575.1 of Photobacterium sp. HL06. Lineage (NCBI taxonomy): Bacteria > Pseudomonadati > Pseudomonadota > Gammaproteobacteria > Vibrionales > Vibrionaceae > Photobacterium > Photobacterium sp. HL06. The sequence continues at coordinate 383,801 of NZ_CM183914.1, read as the reverse complement.
TGACAGGTGGAGCGGATAAGGCAACTTGCTATTTACTGCAGAAAGATCGGCCAACAGGTCAACATCATAATTAAAGCCAGTATCATGCAAACTCACCCCGACTGCTGCCTGCCAAGGGCTACGACCAGACACATGTGCTAATAAAGGATCCTGGATCTGCTGCTGCAAAGCTGCGATCTCCCAGTCTCCTCCCAGCTGGATCCCGACTTGATAGCCCGTCTCGACACTCTTACCATCAAAACCAAAACTAACAGGTTGTGCCAGCAACATGCCCTGAATATCATTAGCTTTAATGACATCATTATCAAAACCCAGACTACCACTGACTTGCTCTAGCTGGATCGGGGGAGCCTCAATGGCGATCTGGTTTTTTTCCAGCTGAGCCGAACCCCAGGCTCGTACCTCGCTGCCATCAAAAGGAATATCCAGCTTGAAACGTGATGTCACCGGGCCACTGACCTGAACGGTCGTCAATGCAGCACCAACGGAATCAACCAATGGTGTCGCCAGCATATAATCACGGATCTGTTGGCCTTCTGCACCGACATCAAGGGCCAGCTTCAAGTGCCCGTCAGGACTCAGCTCGGCATCACCAGTCACCCGGGAGGCCGTTGCCCCCATCGTTTTTGCATGGCTCGCATCGAGATACATGAAATCATTTTCAAACAGCAGGTCCAATTTAAGGTCGGTAAGTACAGGCCACGCCGTATCAAAGCTAAAGCGCCCCTCTCTAAGGGGCACATCAACTTGAAAAATCCCATCATGCTTGCTGTAAGGAAAATCAGAAAGCTCGCCGTACCATAACAACTGCGCATGATCGGCCTTGCCGCCTCGAATCGCCGTCGACAGGAAATCGGTCAACTCACGTCCCAACGCCAGTGTCGGTAAATAACGCCAGGCTTCACCCGCATTACTCACCGAGGCTTCACCGTAAAATGACAGCCATGACGGTGCATCGGCCGGAAAGTCCAACCTGAACTGACCATCTGCGGTTAAATGCGGCGTCGACACGGCCAGCTGATCGCTCCACAATCTCCATCCCTCTTCACCGACTTGCCAGTAAGCGGTGACTTCACCTTTGGCGAGCTGCAATGGCGCCTGAAATACATTGCCATACGGCAAAATGTCATCTTCAAGATCCAATATGGCTTTGCCGGAATTCAGGCTACCGGATAGTCGGGCATTAAGCTTATGTACCTCAGGCAGCAGCTCCCACTGTTTCATGCCAAACTGTTTTAGGCTGGCAGAAAATCGAGGTGGCTGATCGCCATTGGCGGCTACACGAATATCCTGTAGCTGGCCTGAAGGCTGCAATGTCGATAGAACGTCGGCTGCTGCATTGTCCTTCGGCAAGAAACTAGTGAATGGAAGTAGATGCTCCAGAGGAAGATGGCTCAATGCAACCTGCCAGCGCTCTGGTTCCCATTGCGCGGCAATATCAAAGGCAGGCCAAAGCAGCTTGTCGGTTTGCAAAGTTATCTGGTCACTATCAATCCGCCAGCCTGTTTTTCCTTCTGCCAGAGCTTGCGGGGTTAGCCCCACCAGCCCCTGACGGATCCGGAACTCATGCTTTTCTTCGCCCTGGCGCCAGCGCAGGTAGCTATCATCGAGCTTAGCCAGACTTTTGACCAATTTACCGCTTTGTAAATTTAGCCAGATTTCGGCATTAATATTACTGCCCGTTATATCGGCACCGCCCAGCAGCTGCTTATTCAGCCATGGGGTAACCGATAGGTTTTGGCTCTGGACATAGATGCTGCCAGACAGTTCAGGCAACGAGCGTTTGGCCGATAAGTTAGCAATCACTCGCATCTGGCTGAAGTGAGTATCAGCAACGCTGATCACCCCTTCAGCCAGGTGCTGGCCACCTGTCCCATCCCATTTTAATTCTTTGATATCGATACGTTGCTTATGTCCGGCCGGAGACAACAAGGTGATATCAGAGTTCTTCAGGGAAAACTTTCCTAACTGAACAAAAAATAACGCTTCCAGCCGTGCCACGGTGGAAGCTTGGCTACTATCTTCTGCCGTTGGTTGCACTAGGGTATCCTGGCTGAAAACAGAACCAGGAAGGCGGGTCAGGTCAAGGCTTAGCTGATTGATACGTATATCTTTGAATACCGGCCGTACCTCAAACGCCGAGCGCAGCACATCAAGCTGCATCTCAACATCACCGACCTGGACAATCGAGGCCGGATCATCGGTTGCCGCTACCTCTACACCCTGCAAGACCAGGGATGGTCCTAGGTTACGCCAGCGCCCTTCGACATGGGCAATTTCCAGGCGCATTTCAGCCTGTTCAGATGCCCACTGACGGATAGGCTCGCGATATTCGTTTAGCTGGGGAAGGAAAAAACGCAGACCACTAATCGCAATTGCGGCCAGTACCAACATAGTCAGCACCAGCCACATTAATCCACGTGCCAGACGAACTGGAACTGTTGTCACTCAATAGCCTCGCATGGGTAATTACATCATTACAACGTCAAATTGTTCCTGGATATATAATGGCTCAGCTTTAATTTTCACCTGCTTACCAATAAATACTTCCAGCTCTGCCAAGGCGTGGTATTCATCACCCGCCAAGGCTTCCGCCACCGCAGGCGAGACATATACCGCAAATCGGTCAGCATCGTAGGCACGGTTCACCCGGGTAATTTCACGCAGGATCTCGTAGCAAACACTTTCAACTGTTTTCACCGTACCGCGCCCTTCACAAGTCGGGCAAGTACCACACAGAACGTGCTCGATACTTTCACGGGTCCGCTTACGCGTCATCTCAACCAGGCCTAGCTGAGTAAAGCCATTGATATTGGTTTTTACCCGATCATAAGAGAGCGCCTGCTCCAGAGCGAGCAATACGCGGCGCTGGTGATCTTCCAATGCCATATCGATAAAATCGATAATAATGATCCCACCGAGATTTCGTAACCGAAGTTGACGCGCAATCGCCTTGGTAGCCTCAATATTGGTGTTGAAGATAGTTTCTTCCAGGTTACGGCGGCCAACAAACGCCCCGGTATTAATATCGACGGTGGTCATGGCTTCCGTCTGATCAATGATCAGGTAACCACCGGATTTAAGCTCGACCTTGCGATCCAGCGAGCGCTGAATTTCACTCTCTGTATCGTATAAATCAAATATAGGCTGCTCGCCGGCGTAATATTCAAGTTTCTCGCTCAGCTCAGGAACGAATTCATCGGTGAACTCTTTGAGCTTTTCAAAACCAAGGCGCGAATCAACCTGGATACAGTCCAGTTCCGTGCCAACAAAGTCACGAAGAATACGCTGCGCCAGGCCGAGCTCGCCATATAGCATCGACTTTGGCTTGTGCTTGGCACGGCGATCCAACACTTTACGCCATAGGTGTTTCAGAAATGCGGCATCTTGCGCCAGTTCTTCCGCCGTCGCCCCTTCGGCAGCAGTACGGATAATAAAGCCACCCAGATCGTCACAGTATTTGTTCACGACCTTCTTCAGGCGCTCGCGCTCATTTTCACTTTCAATACGCTGGGAAACACCCACATGGCCGGCCCCCGGCATAAAGACCAGGTAACGCGACGGCAAGGTAACATCGGTTGTCAGGCGGGCACCCTTGGTTCCCAGGGGATCTTTGACTACCTGAACCACCAGATCCTGTCCCTGGCGGACCAGCTCGGAAATATCCCGAACCTGAAACTGTTGTTTTTCATTTTCAGCCACACATTCAGTGTGCGGCACAATATCGGACGCATGCAGAAATGCGGCTTTATCCAAACCGATATCGACAAACGCAGCCTGCATACCCGGCAATACCCGGCTCACCCGGCCTTTATAAATATTGCCGACAATACCGCGTTTTGATTCTCGTTCTATATGTACTTCCTGAAGGGTCCCTCCTTCAATCATTGCAACGCGCGTTTCACTTGGCGTCACGTTAATCAGCAGCTCTGTGCTCATGGTTGCCTCTAAATTGATAAACTTAAAAAGTCTTGAACCATGATGTCGGTTTCCATTAACGGTAACCCCACCACAGCGTAATAACTGCCATCGATGCGCTCGATAAATTTGCCGCCGATCCCCTGGATCCCATAGCTGCCCGCTTTATCCTGCGGCTCACCACTTTGCCAGTATGCTTCTATTTCTTTATCAGACAAAGTCTTGAACCAGACGTTCGTTACAACCAGGCGGGTTTCTTTGCGTGTTGCCGTTGCCAATGTGACTGCTGTCATCACCTGGTGCTGGCGGCCTGACAGCAGTGTCAGCATGCGCTTGGCATCGGCAAAGTCTTCAGGTTTTTCCAAGATTTCATCATCTACTACAACAATAGTATCTGAACCCAGTACCGGCGTCTGGCCATCGGTTTCTTTTACCCCGGCCAGAGCCTTGTCTTGTGACAGGCGCTGAACATACTCCGCCGGGCCCTCACCAGGCTGATGACACTCCTCAACATCCACAACCACCCGTTCAAAGCGGTAACCCAGCTGAGCCAGTAACTCTTTGCGGCGGGGAGATCCCGATGCCAGATACAGTTGCAACGTAGACATGATCTATACCATTTACTTAAATATCAAAAAGATCCATTCGATGTCATGCTTCACAACCTAACACCGAATAGACCTTGTTTGAAAAATTATTTAACGAATTGAGAACTTGCGACGCATTCGCCGCAGCAGTAAAAACAGCCATGGCCACAATAGTAAGTTAAGCAGCACAGCCCATAACCGTTGTGGCTCAAAGGTGATCACTGATACCAGGTATTCAGCCCAAAACTCGATCAGCTTACCGGCCAGCGTCAGCAAAGCGACCAGTATCGCCTGCTGCCACAGTGATAAGTTACGTAGCACCTGAAAATTCAGGGCGACGACATAACACAGAACTGACATCATCAGGCCGCGTACCCCGAGGGTCGAACCCAGCATCAGATCCCACAGCAGCCCCAGGAGCAATGCTGTTCCGACATTTATCCGGTGAGGCAATGCCAACACCCAGTAAAATGCCACCAGCAACACCCATGAAGGCCTGAATAGCTCTAGCTCGCCAGGCCATGGCGCGGCCTGTAAAATCAGCGCCACGATAAAAGACAGCCAGATCAGCAAACGGCCGTTCGGTCGACTAGTTGCCACTATCGGCCTCCCCTAGCATCAGCGTTTCCCGTGGTGTCGGCCAGACCAACAGCAGATAGCGCAAGCGATCAAACTGTACTGTCGGCTTAGCTTTAATTTGTGCAAAAGGTCGTTTGTTATCAAACGAAAACTCGGTTACGTGCCCGATAGGATACCCTTCGGGGAATCGGCCGCCCAGGCCGGAGGAGACCAGTAGATCCCCGACTTCAATATCGGTACTGCTCGGCACATGCTCAAGCTGGACCTGATCTATCTGGCCACTGCCCGAAGCGATGACCCGAATATCATTGCGGACAACCTGGATCGGGATCGCATGGGTGGGATCAATCAATAACAGCACGCGGCTGTTATGGGCACCGACATAAGATACCTGGCCGACGATCCCTTTTTCATTGATCACCGGCTGGCCTTCGTACACACCGTCGACCCGCCCCTTGTCAATCATCACCTGATGGCTGTAAGGATCCGAATCCACCGCCATCACTTCTGCGATCAACTTCTTCTCGTCACGGACAAACGGTGAGCCTAACAGCTCGCGTAAACGCTGGTTTTCCTGCTTCAACTGGTCGAGCAGCAGCACATCGCTCTGCTTTACCAATAAATCACGCTTAAGTGCTTTATTCTCTGCCAACAAACGCTGATGTGAGCTCAACTGGCCCGACATACCATCTAACATATCGCGGGGCAAGTTAGCAGCATATTGAAGAGGCGCAATTGCTGTGTTCAGCAAATAACGTACATTGGCGAAGGCATCTAGGCGGCTGTCGGCCAGCATCAGGCTAACCGACAGTAATATGGCAAGAAACAGGCGTAACTGCAGAGAGGGGCCTCTGCCAAATATAGGTTTCATCTAACGCTATAACCTGTTTTATCAATTGCCAGACATGGCATTATTATTCTTCGCTGAATAGATCGCCGCCGTGCATATCGATCATTTCCAGTGCCTTACCACCACCACGTGCAACACACGTTAGCGGATCTTCAGCGACAACCACTGGGATACCGGTTTCTTCTGTTAGCAGGCGGTCAAGATCACGCAATAGCGCACCACCACCGGTCAGTACCATGCCGCGCTCTGAGATATCAGACGCCAGCTCTGGTGGACACTGCTCAAGCGCAACCATCACCGCCGAAACGATACCGGTTAGTGGCTCTTGCAATGCTTCTAGAATTTCATTGGAGTTCAGGGTAAAGCTACGAGGCACACCTTCAGCTAGGTTACGGCCGCGCACTTCGATCTCACGCACTTCGTCACCCGGGTAAGCCGAGCCGATTTCATGCTTGATGCGCTCTGCGGTTGCTTCACCGATCAGGCTGCCGTAGTTACGGCGTACGTAGTTAATAACAGCTTCATCAAAGCGGTCACCACCGATACGTACCGATGAGGAGTAAACCACACCGTTAAGCGAGATCACAGCGACCTCAGTAGTACCACCACCGATATCGATCACCATCGAACCTGTCGCTTCCGATACTGGCATACCCGCACCGATCGCAGCCGCCATTGGCTCATCAATTAGGTACACTTCGCGGGCACCTGCACCCTGTGCCGATTCACGGATCGCACGACGCTCAACCTGGGTAGAGCCACAAGGAACCGCCACCAGCACGCGTGGGCTAGGACGCAGGATGCTGTTGTCATGCACCTGCTTGATAAAATGCTGCAGCATTTTTTCAGTCACGTAAAAATCGGCAATCACACCGTCTTTCATCGGACGGATAGCGGCGATATTACCGGGAGTACGACCTAGCATCTGTTTTGCGTCATGACCGACGGCGGCAACACTTTTGGTTGCTCCCGCACGATCCTGGCGAATAGCTACTACTGATGGTTCATCGAGTACGATGCCCTGTCCTTTGACATAAATAAGGGTGTTGGCAGTACCCAGGTCAATAGACAGGTCATTAGAAAACATGCCACGAAGTTTTTTAAACATAGTCTTCGGCTAATTCCTGCAAGCTTACAAATTCGTTAAATTGTGCTAAATGTATCAAGGGGCAAGGATCGAGACAAGGTAAGCTTTGTCAAACCTGCCACAGATCCGCATTTTATTTAATTGAGCAATGTATTAATGCCCTTTTCACCACGGTAAATGATGCGGTCGTTACCGCGGTAGGCACCGAAGGTGACGACGGCAGACGGGTTTTCGTCACCAAGCTGGCGCCAGTTGTACAACAGCCAAGGCTGACTTGAGTGGCTACCGATACAACTGATCGCCTTATTCACTTGTTTAATGTTATTGGGCTTATTGGCGGTCAACCGTTGCCAAAAACGGACCTGCTCACGGTAGCCCTCGACAGGCTTGCCTTCCCGCAGGTGGGGAACAGCCACAAACTGGCCTGACTGGGTATCGCCATTACGTACTTCCCCGCGACCTTGGGTGTAAGAATTGCTGCTTTCTCCCTGCTCAAGCTTATCTGCCGAATTCGTGATGATCTGCTTGCAGGAATATCGCCCGTCATACTCGGATACCGAATCCTCGTTGTTGACCACGAACTCGATGCCGCTCCAGAATTCGACACGTAAAGGGATCACAATGTTGCTATCAGCAGGGCCCGCAGCATCCTCCATCACCATCCGGCCATAGCGAATATCCGGCTTGGATTGCCAAACCTGACCAATATGGGTTTCAGCCGTTTCAACCTGCTTTAGCTTGCTCTCACCGCTATAGCTGGTGTAATCCCAATCTAGCGGATCAGCGTTGTTCTTAATAAACAGCCCCATCCGGGTATTATCCGAGTCAAAAGGCCCGTCTTCACGGCTATACCGCGTCGCACTGCTCCGGTTAGTGTTGTTATAGTAATTACGGACAAAGGTAAAATTCGGTTCGCTAATGCTCATCTGTGCCGTATTTGCCTGCTTATCTCCACCTTTATTCCAAGCAGCTCCCGACCATGACCAGGTATAGGGAACACCTTTTCGAGAGAAGTATTCCACTCTCTTTGCAAGTGAATTGACAACGGTTTCTGGCTTGGTGTTATCGACCACCATCAACTCTAAACCTGTCTTGTACTTATCTGCAAAGAAGCCATAGTTCTTGGTCGGATTTTTCGCTGCGTTTTGCGCCTCAACGATGAAATCGAAATTCAAGTTCTGATCCATATAGACAAAACCGCTTTGTCCCAGTGGGTAATCAATACTGTCTGAGGCAAGTTTGAGATACTTAGGGTAGAAACGGCCTACCGGGCGGTAGCCTTGATTAATATCCATCCCCAGGTAGTTACTGGAAGTATCAGCCGCAAGCATGATACTCCCCGCTTCACTCCAGTACAGAGAAAATGGAGCATTACCAATAGCACTATGGGCCTGACTCAATGTTCCTCCAAGCTCTCCTGCTACCGCTCCTTTTTTATCCGGCGTCTCTAGTTTATGGGACAAAGCAACCACAGCTGCTGGTCCCTGGTTATGATAAAAGTTCCGTGTCACTGTCCGACTGCACATCCCAGAACTATCAACATCAGGTTGCTTGCCAGAGGCAGCAACAGGATCACCGTTGTGCCAGATAACCGGTTTGACTAGGGTCTTGAACTCACTACCTGCAGCAACAAAACCAACTCCGCGATCTGACTTGCCTGACGCACTTTCAATATTGCTGACTCCAGACTGGCACAGGGCAAAAGTGTATGGCCGTGACCACACCGATTGCTTACCTTCCAGGCGTTCCCAGTCACCCAAGCTAGATTTCGCTTGGCGATAACCTTTTGGTAAGAGCTCACAGCCCTTATCTAGCGTGCATTCCGGATCATGAAAGTTCAGATCAATCATCCCTGCCTCTAGATAGCGCAGTACCGACCGGGCTACCCCCTTGTCAAAGTTCAGAGTAATTTTACTGTCCTGCCAGTCTTTATCCGCTATTGGCTTACATTGTGAATTAAGGACACCATTTTCAGGCTGGCACTTGGCCAGCTCAACACCATGAGACTTATTGCCATGAGCAGGTGCGATATAAGCCGTTGACAGGTTGAGGGTACGCTTGCCAGTGTATCCTACGGCCACATCGGTGCGATTCTCATTGCGGCATGACTTGGCGGTAATCGTGATATCACGCGGCTTACCCGCCACCACTTTTAGCGCGCTGTTAGCAATTTCAAACTTAAATGGTGCAAAGCTGAAACTGGCACTCGCCGGATCTGCATCGTCATCAAGGATCTCCCCCCTGACGGCTACCTTGCCGACATAGTCACTTTTTAGCCAAAGCTTCACCTTACCAGCGACGGGTGTTGCCTCATACGCAACACTGGCATCATACCCTTGACCGCTACCATTGCTGCTTGTGAACCATTTAGCCTGCCCTCGTTTTGTCAGATCTGTGGTGATTCGTACTTTACCATCGAAACTATCAGCTACACTGCCATCATTAGTGATCGTAAATTCGATCTCCTGCAAATCGCAGGTTAATGAAAAGTCAGCTTTCGGCGTCACCTCAATATCATAATCTTCTATCGGCGAGAAGCAGGCACTTTCACCATTAATCAATGAATTGTTATGGAGGTGAAGATCTTTGGCTGTGATTGCACCGAAATACTCAACGCCATTACTCAGGTCAACATTCCTCTCACTATAAATCAGGCCACGAAACTTCGAATTATTACTTAACATCACCTGAGGGTGGATCCTACCGCCTACCGGCTCATCATGAACATAAATCACCAGATTATCGACAGCAGAGCCCTCTGCCACCCCAAATCGGCTGTTGTTGTTCAAAGCAATCGCCTTGGTATGAATGACAACTTTTTCTCCTTTTGGAATAAATACATTGCCATTGATATCCATACTGTCATTCCAGTATTCCCCTGATGTCAGTCTCAGCGTAGCTCCTTTTTTGACAAAAACAGGGCCAAGGATACCGTGAGAGCCCTGGGTAAATGTTGTGTCTTGCATGACATCAGTACCGGCCGAAGGAAGCTTGACAAAAGTTCCCAGCTCAGCCCTGTCAACCATCAGTCCATGCTCCGTATTACATCGCTTGTCATCACACCCGGTAGGCAAACCCTGCCCGCTCAAATTGGCAAAACCGACAACCCGCTTGCCACCGATACTACGGGTGCCTTTTATTTGGGCATGATTGCTAATAATTAGCTTTTCACTCGAATTGTTCTTCCATGTCTGGGCTGGGCCCGGGAATACATCACAATATGCTCCCTGCTTGCTACCTTCAAAAATAAACACACCTGCTAGCTCAGAGGCGTGTTTGCGTTCGCTGTCTTGGTCAAAGTCTTCTTCTACCTGAACGGTCACTCTGTCTTTATTTAGCTTACAGCGGCGGATCCAACCACCGTTGGGACCTGAGCGGGAGTTCTTTCCTACCAAAATAACAGGTGCCGAAGGAAAATCTTCGACAAACTCCAAGTCATTATGTTGACAGGCAATCGTGACTGGCTTTACAAGCCTGTCTTGAACGCTATTGCCTAGCTCTGCATTACCGTTATCAGGATCTTTGTGTGTATTTTTAGTTTGAATACTCCCCATCCAGAACTTCTTGCCACTAATAAAACCGCTACCTTCAGCAGCGATATAAGCAACGGTTTCTTTCATTTTAGGTACAGGTATATTCCTATGGTTACTCTGCCTGCCTTTCTTATATTTAGTCGGCCTATGAACCTCGGAAATATCCAGAGCCAAACGCATTTTGCTATGTTTACGGCCTTCAACATCCCACCCTAACGATGTCAGCCAAACAGGCTCACCGGCTTTATAGTAATGATCTTTCCCATCTTGATATTTATTATTTGTCGTTTGAATCTGGGTCAGAATTCCTGGCGTTTTATCAAAATGCAGTCCATATCCAATTTCTGGCAAATGTGTATTAAATTCATTATCCCAACCAGACTTTATTTTCTGCCAGTTCACCCGCCCCCAAACATACTCGTTGGTTGAAATATCTCCTGCAACTATTTTCCCTCCGTTAGGAAGTTTGATCGTGCCTTTCTCTATCGCTAAATAGTGAAATTCTGTCATTGGCTTAGGTTTGATTTGTTTAAGCAGTGGCTCTTTATAACTATCAGACGCTAATTTGCTATACGGTGCAGCAAACTGCCTAAACGTTGCTTTCTTCAATCCCACATCCATAATACGGATTGCGGATGGGGCACTTCGCCAATCCCCTTTACCATTGTCTCCGGTTCCAATAGTCGGCATAACAAAAACATATGGTTTAGAATCAAATTCAGTATCAAATTTAATTTCACAGACTTGATTTAGGCAATTGTCATAGTTCAGCTTACCAAACTCAAACTGAGGTGAAGCCATGCTATGTGTACTAAATAAAAATGAAATCAACAGCAAAGAAATAGGTATTGCTTTAGTCATTATTTAAATCCTTCGCCCATATTTCCTGAACGCGGGTTGTTTTGAATTTTCCGGTCCCGCAAGTTGCCGTACTTTCTAACTGATATTTATATGAAGCTGGCGTACTAGAGCCATACTTATGGCGGGTGCAAATTACTGTTACTTCCTGGCACTGGAACAGCTTTGCATCTAACGTGTATTTCTTAAGATCGCGCTTTGGCTCTGAACACACAGCCGGATCAGATTTTTCCACTCCAAGCGGAAACAGTTTGCTCAGTAGATACTCATTGCCCGAATGGGCCGCAAACCAGGCCCGGGTGGCAAAGACTTCACGCGAGGTCGTTTCTTGGTTCGACCAATCCACCCGGATCATTGCAGCGGCGAAAGCTGCCATCACGGTGATCACAAAGATTGAGGTTATTAGTGCGCTACCACGTTGTTTTCTATAAGACATTCAACACCTGCACACTGTGGTTGTAAGTGGTTACTTCGTCACTATTTGAGCTCTTTGCTGATAGGGAAATATGTACCATACCGTTACTGTTGATACCGGCCCCCTCCGAGGTAAACTCAGCGCCTACGATATTCTCCGCAATGGCATTCTGCATCGAAGGCAGTGCATCATCGACCAGCCGATACAGTTTATCGCCTTGCTGGCAATAGCTGACTTTCTCGCTATAGGCATAGAGACGGGAGGCAGGCGATGCGGTGGTAATGCTTCTAGCCAAGGTGGCAAGCAACACATCATCTGCTTCAGTAATAACTTGAATAGGATTTTTGGCGTTATATTGCTGCTGAGAGCCAAAACCAACCGCCATCGCCATACCATCATCAACAGTGATGGCCTTCCAGCGCTCTTCTGCCCCAGTTGCAATAAAACCCATAGAGTTACCGCTTGGCTTATCCAGGTAAAAACCTGATAGCCGAACCGGGTAAAATGAAAGACAGCGATTGTTAGCAATCACTTCAGCCCTGACACTGTTGGGCGCCGCATGCCGAATTTCCCGGGTCATTTTTTCAATGGCAAAACGGGCCAGGCCCTGGGTTTGCTCACGCTGGATTGTACTGGTATATCCCTGAGCCCCCAGCTGCAAATAGCTACCGATAGCCAGCGAGATGATCCCGAGGATAACCAGCGCAATCACCATTTCCAGCAAGGTGAAGCCCTTCGAAGCATAATTTTGAGGGAGCATCAGTAATTACTCCGGTAGGCAACAAACTTATATTCGCCATAACGGTTGGCGTTGACCAAGGTTTCAATGCGTTTGTGCAGGTTGCGGCTTACAAGTTCTCCGTCAGGGCTGCCATAGGCCACATCAACTATCACCGTCATATTGAAATACTTATCTGTTTGCTCGCTATCGGGTTCAATCAAATTCTCAATAAGCCCGCGCCACGGGTAATCGGTACTGCCATAGCGCTCCCGGCATAATTTACGCTCCCCCCAACAGCCGTGAAAATCATCGACATCGTTGGCAACGGCCACATCTAGGCGCTTTACCCGAGAATCATCAATTGGATCAATGACAGTAATGTATTCTTGCAGCTTGTCCTCGGGCCAACTTTTATTGGTCTTATTCGGTTGGGTACAAGCCTGGGCTCCTTCTTCGCCACAACGTAGTCTGCTGTCATTGTTTGGATCAGAGTGCTCATCAAATTTACGGGACAGGATCTCATTGAGAAAAGCATTGCCAATAGCGGCCGACCGAGCCTGGTAATGGGGCACGGCAGAGCGCTCTACCTGGGGAAACAGGAAGCTGGTCAGGGTTACCATCGCAATACCTAGAATCACAATAGTGATAATGCCTTCAATCAAGGTAAAGCCAGCTTGCCTAGTGCCTTGTTTTGCGCGCGGAAACTTAGCAGCCTGCATAAATGTAGCCTTCCTGATTAATACACATGGCGGTTTTCTCATCGGCTCCGGTGCTGAAGATAACCTTACAACCTGAGCTGCTTTGGCAAACATATACACGCTCTTCCTTCTCTCCCGTTCCGCTGAAATAAAACGGCTGGCCGAGCATATCGAAATGCAGGCTTTCGACATCCAGCCCTTCGGTGGATAAGCTCAGGTTATTATCAGCCGCAGTTAGCGCAGGTGCCATTCCCGACAACACGGTATTGCAGTTCGGGCTGCCCAAATAGCCCGGTGATATTTGCAGGGAATAGCAAATGGCATTGGCATTGGCATCAGTAGCTGAAGCAATCGGATGATTCATCGCCATAACTTGCACTTGCCTAGCAATAGAAATAGCCTGGTCACGATTTAGATGGGCGTCGAAACTGCTGCGCCCCATGATCTTCGAAGCAGCAGTGACACTGATAATGCCCACCAGCATTATCACCACGATAACTTCAATTAAGGTAAAACCACGTTGAGTGATGGGCATAGTTCACCCTGAGAATATATGAATTGGAATGGGTTGGATCTATTTAATAAAGGCGTAGAAAAATAACACCTTTATTAAATAGAGCTCCGAAGAGCTCTAATTTAAAAAGACTTATTCATTATTACAGCCATTGCCCACTACAACTTCCGTTTTAGCTTCAGTTGTTTCGTCAGCCTGCTTATACAGAACATAACAGCCTGCAGTTGCACGACCTTTAAAGGTATAGGCAATTTCACCTTCTTTTAGTGCATCACCGGTAACGGCAAGATTCTCATTCGTTGTAATGGCATCCCAATCATCCGATACGAATGCTTTACCAATACCTTCAGATGTTGCTGTCGGATAACCAAAGGTAATCTTAACATCACCAGCCTCTGGCTTTTTACCTTCACCGGCTTCTGCTGCATCTACTCGCTCAAGGCCGTCGATAGCAGCCTTTCCGAATACAATACCGCCAGCACCATCAATCGCACCTTTCAGACCTTGCAATGCTGAATTACGCGCATCGTCCTGCAGGTTCAAAAAGCGTGGCGCCGCTGTTACGGCCAGAATACCCAGAATAACAATGACCACAACCATTTCAATTAGCGTAAAGCCGCCTTGACGTTTCATAACTTTCTCCTATTTATATATTTATTAATTAGTTAACTAAATGTACTTCAACCTGGCCTTTGGCTGGTTTGTAACTGAAATAATGGCCACTATCTGGGTCAATATTTGTACCTGTACTGTTACTCTTAGCTGAAGCAAGCTGATAATAAGTACACTCTTTGTTATTTCCGTTTTGAGAAACCTTAGCTAAATACTGAAAATCATCGGAATTAACGCTGTTCTCTTTATCCGTAATTTGAGGCGGATTCTGCATCAAATTATCAAACAACCCCTTGCAAGTCGCATTGCTGATTTCACCAATGCTTGCATTATTCTTTTCTCCAAAACGGATAGGATAGCCGTCTCTTACAGTGCTACCGTTGGCAACCGAAAGCATAAAAATATCGCCATCGTAGTTAACCTTGTGATCGCCACCGCTTGTTGTTGGTCGCCCTTCAGCTTCCCATTGCGCGCGTGCTGATAGCACCGCTGTCGCAAAGCCACCCGCGACGCCTTCAATAGACGCTTTTTTTGCTTCATCGGTAACGTTGATAAACCGTGGTAGGGCTGCCACTGCCAGCAGACCAACAACGATGATCACAATCACCAACTCAACCAGGGAGAAACCTGCTTGTTTTTTCATTTTGATGTAACCCTTTTTGTCAAATCACCGTCACCGCTATCGGGGACGCGTCAAAAAACCATCGATCCGTATTGTCTCATTTTCATAAAATAATGCCAGCCACTTTCCGTCACTAATTTGATAAAAACACAAACCGTAATCCATTGATTTAAATTCACTTTTATTCACCAAATCAATGTATGATACAGGCCTTAACCGTGACGACAATAAACCCCATATTTTTTTACAATTTAGTTGGTTGTTTTCAACAATAATCGGCCATCCAGAACGGGTGAAAGAATAACTAAGCCCATCCTTGATTGATTGCTCGGGCTTATTACTCAACTCCCACTCTTGGCGTAGCGTAGTAGCACTTTTAGTCAGGGTATGAACTAACATTCTTAGTTGTGTTTGTTCGGCCTTTTCGTTCACTTGATGCCATTGAATGACCAAAGCAGTAATAATAGAAAAAATGACCACTAAGCGAATAAAGTAATAGACACGCTTTTTCTGCAGCTGGTTAAACGCCTCTAGCCACATCAAGCAGACTCCACATTGGAAGGAAAATACCCAGTGCCAGGATCAACACCATGATTGCCACGATAAACAGCAAGATCGGCTCAATGCGTGCCGTCAGGGTCTTGAGATCATAATCCACTTCGCGGTCATAAAAATCAGAAACCTCGAGCAATAGATTATCGACCTGGCCCGTTTCTTCACCCACCGCGATCATCTGCAGCACCAACGGCGTAAACACCCCTGACTGGCTGGCGGTACTGGCTATCGTGTTACCGCCCTCAATGCCGTTTTTCATTTCAATGAGGCGATTTTCCAGGAAGCGGTTACCCAGGGCTTCTGCCGCCATCTGGATCGCCTGGTTGAGCGGCACCCCAGCACGGATCATCAGCGAGAAGGTTCGTGAGAAGCGCGATAGCTGCGCCCGATTAACAATGTCGCCGACGATTGGCAGTTTTAGACGCCAACGATCCCACTTCTCATTGCCTTGCGCTGTCTGGCGCCAAACATTGAGGCAGATCCAGCTGACAACCAGGCCACCGAGCATCAGCGGCCAGTAGCTAACAAAAAAGTTAGACATAGCGATCAAAATCCTGGTCGGCAGAGGCAAGTCCACCCCAAAGCGGCTAAACATCGAGGTAAACTGCGGGATCACCTTGACGTTCAGTACCACCATGGCAAGCATGATGGCAGACAGCACGAAGGTCGGATATCGCATTGCCGATTTTATCCGGCGGCGGGTTTCCATCTCCTGCTCGTAATAGCTGGCTAGCTGCAGCAATGAGTCATCCAGCCGGCCGGTATTTTCACCGACATGGATCATCGAGACGAACAGCTCTTCAAATACCCGCGGGTGCTGTTTCATTGCCACCGATAACGGGCGGCCGTTGGTCAGCTCGTCTGATACCGACTCCAGGGTTTCTTGCATCAATGGATGGGCGGCACTCTGGCTCAGGCCTTTGATCGCCCGCAATAGTGGCACCCCAGCCTTGGTCAGGCTGTAAAGCTGGCGACAAAAAATCACCAGCACCTCCATAGGAATACGGCTTTTGAACAGTGACTGCAGATCAAGCCCCTGCCCCTTGGCTTTTCCCTGGCGGATTTCCAGCGGGATGATCCCCTGGCGCATCAGCAGATCGGCGGCCGCATCTTGGCTGGCAGCTTCGATTTGCCCGCGTTTGAGATCGCCCTGGCTGCTACGGCCACGATAGTTAAATACCGGCATAACTCACTCCTACCGCGAGATCACAGCACTTGACTGCCATTAACATCACCTTCGCCCAGCAGCAATACTTCTTCCAGGCTGGTACGGCCTTCAAGTGCCAGCTCCATCGCTGACTCAATCAGCGGCTTGTAGCCTTCTGATATTCTTGCGATTTGGCTAAATAGCACCGCATTATTGGCCCGCAGCGCATCCATCATCGGCTGATCCATCTCGAGCAGCTCGAACACCCCGACCCGTCCTTTGTACCCGGTAAAGTTACAGCTCTGGCAGCCCCTGCCACGATGGAAATCATAATGCTGGTAGTGCGGGAAACGCGCCTTTAGCCACTGCTGTGTTGCGCCATCAAGATCATCGCTTTCAACACAATCGCTGCACACCCGGCGAACCAACCGCTGCGCCAATACCGCACGCACCGCACTGGCAACCAGGTAGCCCGGCGCTTCCATATCCATCATCCGCAATGCACTGTCGATGGCATCGTTAGTATGCAAAGTCGACAGCACCAGGTGGCCGGTCAGCGCCGAACGCAGGCCAATTTCCACGGTTTCCTGATCGCGCATTTCACCGACCAGAATGATATCGGGATCCTGACGCAAGAAGGTTCGCAGGATTGACGAGAATGTCAGGCCAATTTTGCTGTTTACCTGCACCTGGTTAACACGGGGCAAGCGGTATTCCACCGGATCTTCGGCAGTGATCAGCTTTTTGCCCGGCTTGTTTAGCTCGCTCAATGCACCGTACAAAGTGGTGGTTTTACCGGAGCCTGTCGGGCCGGTAACCAGGATCATCCCATGCGGGCGCTTGAGCTGGCGGCGAAAACGCTGCAGCAGATCAGCAGGCATGCCGATCTCTTCTAAGCTCAGGATCCCCGCCGACTGGTCAAGCAAACGCATCACCACGGATTCCCCGTGCTGAACTGGCATGGTCGAGACACGGACATCAACCGAATGGCCGCGTACCTTGACGTTGAAACGGCCATCTTGCGGCAGGCGCTTTTCAGAAATATCGAGCCCGCTCATTAGCTTCAGGCGCAATACCAAGGCTGATGACACACTGGCTTCATTGAGCAGGGTCTCATGCAGTACGCCATCAATACGCTGGCGAATACGCAGCACATCGGTATCCGGCTCGATATGGATATCGGAAGCGCCAACCTGAATCGCATCTTCAAACAAGGAGTTGATCAGTTTGACGACCGTGACTTCTTCGTTTTCAGAGTCGTCAAACCCAAAGCTATAGTCCGATCCACCCTGGTGCTCGGCCTGAAGCTGCTCGGCGAACGAGACAATTTCCTGGGTCCGGCGGTAATAACGGTCAAAAGCGGCAATCAACTGGCGCTCAGGGGCAATCACCAGCTCGACACGGTACTGGGCCAGCTGATCATAGACGGCTTCCTGAGCTGCTAAGTCTGCCGGATCACTCATGGCGACCCGCACGGTATCACCACGGGAACCAATGACCAGTGCGCGCAGGCGACGGGCATGGACTTCAGAGAGCTGGGAAACCGACTCGACATCAACCGAGACCCGGGTAAGATCCACCAGTGGAATATCTAGCTGGCGGGACAAGAATGACAGCATCTGCTGCTCACTCAGAAACCCCATACTGATCAGGGTATCACCCAGCTTACGGCCTGTTGTCTGTTGCTTGCCCAGCGCCTGCTCGAGTTGTTCCTGTGCAACAATGCCTTCTTCAACCAGCAAGTCACCAAGACGCTTTCTTAACCGGATCTGCATAGTGCCTAGCCCTCCCGAGCGTCAAGCACCGCCAGGCGCTGTTGGATAAACTGCTGTGACTGCTGGGAAACCCGCCCCATCAGCAATGCCTGCTTATAAGCATCGCGAGCTTTTTCGAGCGCTTCGCTACGCTCCAGGGCAATACCTAGCCCCATCCACCAGCGGCCGTCATAAGGCTGCTCTTTTACCAGCTGCCTATAGCTGCTCATTGCCAGTTCATTATTCTTGAGCTGTTGGGCCAGAGCCCCGCGCATGGCCAGGTAACCACTGTGGCTTTGCTCGGGCAGGCGGCTCAACACATTAAGGGCAGCCTGTTGCTGCGACTCATTAACCAGCAGCTTGGCCATGGTCAGACGCAGATCCGGCTGTTCACCGTCCAGGGCTAATCCCTCTTGCAGGGTAGCAATCGCCTTACGGTTATCTCCCCGCCCGTAATACAGGGCCGACAGTTTCTGCCTTGCCTTGATCCATTCCGGCTGGTACTTCAGCGCTTTCTCAAGGTAGCCAATCGCTTTGCGGCTATCGCCAGACTTCAGGGCTTTTTGTGCCTTCTTGTACTCGACATTGGCAAGCTGCCCGGCATCAAGCTCAACGGTTTCAATCATGAGTCCTTCAGCCTGTTCTTCTTCAGGGAATTCAACAGGCTGGCTCGCTACAACGTTTGCCGATGGTATTTTTTCTTCGGCCGCTTTAGGCTTAGATACAACCTTTGGCGCCTCTTTCACCTTGACCACCTTGACGGGCAGCTGTTTAGCCTCCGTTTTTGGCGGCGCTATTGGCTTGATAACAGGCTTGGCTGATAACGGTTTTACTTCCGGGGTTGGTAAAGGTTTTACAACCTCAGACCGCGAGCCTGCTGGCGCTATCTCCGAAGCTGAGGCCTCTCGTTGAGGTTGCAGTTTTGGCTCGGGTTCAGGTTCTCGCTCTGGCTTAACCGCAGCCTTCGCCACAGGCAATGGTGCTTCTGCCGGGCTCGTTGCCTGGCTTTGAGAGCCAAACCACCATCCAGCACCACCCGCCATTACCGCTATACATACGCCAGCAACCATCCACAGCGGCCCATTATTCTTCGGTACAGGTTTCACCTTTACTGCCTTCAGCGGCATTGCCGTTGGTGAATGGCTAGCATTGTTCTGGCTCAATGCATTGAGCTTTTTATTAATCTCACTCATGCTACTGCCATCCCCACAGTACTGGGTATGTCCACTTGGGCTGGCGTGCCCCTAATGTATCTTTAATTGCCATCAAGACTTCTTTGCGACCTACTAATTGAGTGTTGCTGCTACATGCTGCGATAAATGCTTTATGACAAAGCTGGTTGATAAGCCGAGGTATTCCCTGGCTGGCTTTCCAAATTTCACGGTACTGACTAAGTTCGAACAAGACTCGCTCGCAGCCAGCGCTGCCCAGGCGAAATTCGATATAGGAAATAGTCTCTGCCAGATCCAACGGGCGCAGGTTAGCCCGGAACGTGATCCGTTGCTGAAACTGGCGCATATGGTGCTGGCCCAGCCGCTGATCGAGCTCAGGCTGGCCTAGTAAGACGATGTGTAGCAGTTTCTCGTGTTCTGTTTCCAAATTACCGAGCAGCCGGATCACTTCCAGCGCATCGTCGGGTAGTGCCTGCGCTTCATCGAGCAGTACTACTACTGACTTTCCTTGCGCTTTACGCGCAATCAATGCTTGCTGAAGCTGCGCAGTCAGGGTGGTATTGTCACCCTCGGCCTGAATATTCAGCTCTCTGGCCAGGGCAAGCCGTAGTTCATGGCCACTGGCCGCCGGTGTCGGCAGGTAGGCCAGCTCGAAGTGTGCTGGCAGCTGATTAATCAACATCCGGCACACCAGTGTTTTGCCCGTACCGACCTCACCAGAGATCTGGATAATGCCTTCACCCATTTCCAATGCCGCTAAGGTAGTCTGGATTGCTTCCAGATGCGGCGGCAGTGCGTGAAATAACATTGTGTTCGGCGTCAGTGAAAAAGGTAGCTCACCAAAACCAAAATGCGACTGGTACATGGCTTATCCCTCTTCAGGGAACCATTCGGTCACCAAGGCCCGGGAACGCTCAATTTCCTTCTGCCAGGTCTGTTCGCTGACTACGGTTGGTTTTAGTAAGATCACCAGCTCGGTTTTGGTCTGGATCTGGTTAACGTTACGGAACAAGTGGCCCAGCATTGGGATATCACCCAACAATGGCACTTTCGATACCTGATCACTGGTCGCCGATTTCATCAGGCCGCCAATCACCACCACATCACCCGTACGGGCATGGATCACCGAGTCCGATTCACGTACCGAGCTTTTTGCCAATGGCAGCTTGTAGGTACCGAAGGTTTCGCCCAGCTCAATGGCTTTAACCTCTGTCACCACATCAACAACGGCCGGATGGACATGCAGCAGCACACCACCTTCATCATCAATTTGCGGTGTCACATCAAGTGAAATACCGGAGAAAAATGGCGTCAGTTCAATATCTGGCGATGCCGTACCGCCATCGCTGTTCACTTCACCACCGGAGATGTCAGTGACAAAATACTGATCCCCACCGACTTTAATCACGGCTTTCTGGTTGTTAGCCGCGGTGACACGAGGGCTGGACAGTACGTTCAAGTCACCCTGGGTATCTAAAAAGCTCAGTACGGCCTCAAAGTTACCGTCGGAGATAGTGACATTGGTTTGGCCGCCAAGCAGGGCCGCAATCGGATCGCTGCCCGGCAATGTCTCACTGACGCTAGTTCGGCCAAATACAATATCGGTGCCGCCAATACTCTTGGTGATATTTTTCCAGTTGATCCCCTGCTGGTAACCATCGCTCAGGGTCACTTCCATGATTTTCGCTTCAAGCACCACCTGGCGTTTCAGGCGCTGCTGCGAAACGCCAAGGAATTCTTTCACTTCACGCAGCTCATTGGGGAAAGCACGTACTGAAATCAGGCTGGCCTGTGGCGAAACGACAATGCTACGTCCCTGCCCGTTACCAATCATCGCCTGGACGGCTTTTTCCAGCTGCTGCCAGAAATCACTTTCAGTGGTTGTTTCAATCGTAGTACCACCCGTGGCAGTGCTTGAACTGTTTTTGCTATTGCCCGAGCTACTGTCATTATTGCTGCTATCACTACTACTGCTAGACGAGCCCGAGTCGCTGCTCGTGATCGAGCCGGTTGTTAGCGAAGTCAGCGACACACCACGGCGTTTTAGCTGCAGGTAATCAACCGGGATCACTTCAGTGCGTAGTGTCGCCGGGAATATCTGGATAATATTGCCCTTGCGGGTGGTGTTGTAGCCGTAAATATCGGATACGACCTCCAATACCTCATCCAAGGTCACGTCACGCAGGGTCAGGGAAATGCGCCCTTTGACCTCAGGGTGGATAACCATATTGAAAGGCGTACCTTTCACCAGGCTACCGAAGAAAGTACGGGCATCCACATTCCGGGCATTAACCCGAAAACGCTTTTCCAGCGCGGTATTGGATACATAATCACTGCCATCCAACACTGGCATCAGATCAGAGCTTACAGCCGACGGCAAATCAGCCAGTGGCCGGCTATTGGCTTCGTTGGCCGCCTCATTCAGCGCCCCTTTGACTTCAACAGGATCCCGGTGCCCCATATTGGTTGAACAACCAACCAAAGACACCATGATGACCGCGACAATTAATCCACGCATGTTAACCACTTCATTCATTAATTTGTTTTCACAATGTCGGCAAATAGCTCCAAACGCCATTTCTTACCGCCGCGTGTAACTGTGACATGATCATCCTGAATGTCGGTTAGGGTATAGCCGCTGACTCGTCCCCCGCGCTCAACGGGCACATTATTCAAAATTACCGTACAGGCACTGAGCTCATCACAAACAATGCCCTGTAGTTGAGGAAGGCGGACTCTCGTCGTCGTGTGCTTTTTAGTCGGTGCCTGCCAACCTAATGGCGCCGTCGGATCCTGGCTGGCCTGGGCAACGCTGGCCAGTACGCCCAGCATGGCAACCGCAATAAAACCTGACTTAACCACCAATAAAATCCTTACTCTCACCTAATGTATAAACATCCAACTGAATATCGGCCCAAGGGTATTTATCAACCTGGTAGCTCAGGCTGCGCCAGTAGTATTTCACTGGTAATGCTTCAAGCTGGCTCAAATAACTGACGACATCAAAATAGCGCCCACGCAATGTTAGGCGAACCGGATGAATGTAATACCCTTCATCTTCACCGTTTATCAGCTGTACCGGAGACTGTGATTCAAGCGAAACCAGCTTCAGCCGTTCTGAGCGCTGCAGCACTTGCTCCATCAGCCCCGACATCTGCATAGGTGTCACCAGACTAGCCACCCGCCCCTGTAGCTCTTGGTCGAGTGCTGAATTTTCCTGTTCAAGCCCGCCAATCTTGCGCTCAACATCTTGGTTCGGATCAGCCTTTAGTTTGCGATCTATCAGGGTGATCTGATTGCTGCTGCTGGTGATCTCATTGACCACAGACA
This sequence comes from Photobacterium sp. HL06, assembly GCF_059552575.1. Taxonomy (NCBI): domain Bacteria; kingdom Pseudomonadati; phylum Pseudomonadota; class Gammaproteobacteria; order Vibrionales; family Vibrionaceae; genus Photobacterium; species Photobacterium sp. HL06. Next base: position 360,849 of record NZ_CM183914.1, on the reverse strand, counting down.
CGACTTGTCGCTTGGCCGATGTCAGCGCTTTCATTTGCGGTTCGATAAATACCATAAAGCCAACAAACAATAGGGCAATCCAACCTGAGATCAGGATCAGCCATTTCTCGCGACGGGTCAGCAAATCAAACTGATCGCTGAGCTTCTGCCAACCATTCATGATTTATCCTCTTTCGCGGAAAGTGCAGAGCTCACCGGTATGGCGGAGTTACGTTCAGCCAGCAACTTAAACGTTACAATATTTTGTTTATTGCGCCCCAGGGACATTAACTGAAAGCGGCGGTCAGACAGATCAGGGTAATTTTTAAATGCCTGTATCCAGCTAGGCACCGACTCTGGACTACGGGCCAGCCCTTCTAAGTCCAATTGCTTGCCCGTTACCCGAATACGGCTGAGGGAAATATCCCCGCTTGCCGCATCCGACAATTGCTGCAACATACCGGCATAGCCCACCTTCAGGCTATCGTCATGCATCTCAATCGCTTTCAATGTGGCCTGTTTGGCCGCTAGGTGCTGCTCTAGGTCGCCTGCCAACTCTAGCTTCAATGAGCTTGGCATATGCTTAGCCAAGGATGCCTTGGCCCGTTCAAGTTCTGTTTTTTTGCTCTCAAGGCGGCTTTTCTCAGCCGCCAGCTGCTGCTGCTTCTGATAGTTCTGCCAGCTGTACCAGCCTGCCATCGAGCCCATTACAACCACCGCCAGTACCCAGCTAAGCACGACATTCTGCAACGTCAGTAATTGGGTTTTCGGCTTTAAGGCATCACTATAAAGATTAATGCCGGCACTCTCAGGTTCAGCCAGAGCGGCCTGGGCGATACGAGCGCCATTATTAGCTAGCGCCGGATCTTCTGGTGTCACAGCAGCAACGGAAACATTAAGGCGCTGGCTCAGTTCAGCCGCCAAGCTGCTGTCATCGTCATCATCACAGGAAATCAGTAGCTGGGTGATAGGCGTATCCCGCAGCTGGGCGCTGAGGAAGTCCAGCGAGCGTTGCAGCTCAAGAGCCAAACTATCAAGCTGCAGGCTATTACCGATCTCTCCTGGTGTTTGCTCATCAAGCAAAGGCGTCGGAAAGCCACGTAACTGGCGCTGAAAACACATTTTCTGCTGCTTGAATGCTGTTAGCTGCAGGCTGGCATTGCGGCGCCGGTGCAAAACAAGCTGGCTAAGAGAGGAAGCCGTTAGCTGCCCCCATACCACTTCCTCGGCAGAAATAGACAGCAGCTCGCATCCGGCATCAGCACAGATCCGGATCAGTTGCTCAACCTGCTTTCGGTTAGTAACAATAACCTGCAAACGGTCTTTTAAAGGTGCAGGAAAGCCATCCGCAACTAATTCAAGCGGCGACTCATTAACCAATTCTTTGACCAGAAATGGCAGTGCTGTCGGATATTCTTCACGAGGCAGCGAAGGCTTCTCGATAAGCATGCTCTGGTATAAGCCATGACCAAGCACCAGGCGTAGTGTACAACCGCCCAGCTGGTGCTTATCGAGCAGGGATTTTATTCCCCCGGCCCATTCACCAACGGTCGAAATGGCAACGTCATCCGCCACCCATCCCGAGTCGGATCTATAAACAAGTGTGATGGAATCAGTAAAAATTGCCAGACTGGCGGACTTGTTGCAGCTTTTCTTCTTAAAGCGATTAACAAACAAAAACTTAGACTTCATAAAACCCCAGCGCCGCTCACAAAACATACAGGTTTTGCAACTGGAAAACGCTAACAACTAGCTGCCGTCAATAATTTGACCATTATAACGGGGTTTTATGAAGAACACAGTGTTTTTTTGCTTATCGACGTTATTTTCTAAAGAAAGATTTGCCTATTTTATTTTTTTCTTCTGAATCATTCAGCAAGGAAATCTCAGGAGCAAAATATCGTCCCTGTCCCCCTTGGACCCCCAGCTGCTTTAACACCCGCCATTCCTTTTCATTTTCTACCCCAACCGCAATGACCTGGGCATCGGTATCAGCACAGGCTCCCAGCATACTTCTAACAAACAGCTGATTTTCTTGGCGTTGGTTGATTTCACGGACCAGGCCGCGGTGCAGCTTGATGTAGTCGGCCTTAATATCCTTGATATAGTGAGTACTAACAATAGTTCGGCCAGCCTGGTCGACACCCAGTTTACAGCCCAGGCCAATAATCATCCGTACTACTGGGCGCATCGCATCGAGGTGTTTCACCAGCCCACCTTCTGCAATTTCAAATGACAGGCGGTTCAGTACCGTACGTGGTGTTTGCAGCAGTTCGTCACGCAACCAACGCACAAACTCTTTCTCCAGTAGCGACTCAACACTGATATTTACCGACAGCGAGCCATTCACAGGACGGCCTTTTAACTGCTGAAGCGCCTGGGTGATGACCTGTTTATCCATCCGGGCACTAAACCCGACCTGTTCAACGGCAGCCAAAAAGCGAGAAGCTTTAATCAGCACGCCATTTTCATCCTTGATACGTGCCAGCAACTCGCGATGAATAATCGTTTCATCATCCAGCGCTAAGACTGGTTGCTGGTAAAGGATCGGACCACCACTGTTAAACACCGCATCCAACAGGGTACGCCAGCGTACACTGCCACGAGCATCTTCGTACTGCTGTTCCTTTTGGAAGGCATACCAACTGTTGGTACCCTGAAGCTGGGCGCTGCGCAGTGCCATATCTGCCTCATCCATGATCCGGCCACGACGTTCACCGCTGGAGCAGAATGTCACACCAATATGGCACCAGTTATCAGGCTGTAATGGCGTCGCAGGTACCAGCCTTTCCAGCGCTTTTAGTAGCTGGCTGGTAAATTGTTTGACCTCTTTGGCCGATTGCTGGGATAGCAGGATGGCAAATTCGGCATCGAAATAGCGAGAAAGCACCGTGTCAGGATAACGCTGGATCTGGTTAGACAGGATCATGCCGACATCTTGGATCAGCTCATCGGCAATATCTTTGCCTTTGTTTGCCAGTAGCTCGTCCCAGTCTGAAATTCGGATCAGGATCACCGCACCATGCGTTTCCTGATCCTGCACCATCGACTGCAGACGGCTGTCAAACAGCACCCGGTTAGCTGCCCCGGTCAGTTGGTCAAGAAAGGTATGGGTACGAATAAAGGTATCAAAGCGGCTTCGCTCCTGGCGGGCATCTTTGAGCTCGGCAATCATCTGATCCAGCGCCAGGCTGGCCGTGGCCGGCCACTCTTGTTCATCTCCCACCGCATTGTCATCGACTTTTCCGGCGAGGATCAGCCGCCCGCGATGCTCAAGCAGCTCTGAGCCGTAGAGCTGCTGGCGCAACCAGTTCACGCCCCATACCAGCCCCATAATAATGATCACAATGGCAATACTGATCGATGACATCGCACCGATTGAATAAGTAAACTCCGTATAGGGCGGGATCGATTTTAAATTAATATAGAAACCAGGGTTATGGCTCAGTGTATAGTGGCTCTGGTGCAAAATGTTCGGGTCATTAACGGGTTGAAGCCCTTTGAAGGCATAAATAACCCCCGCCGAGCTTCCCACCTCCAGCTCAACAACATTACTGGCTTTCAGTAGCTTAGGTAGCCATCGAGATAAAGACTGTGCCCCTTGTGGATCCGCTAGCTCCAGGTCAATCACCTCAACAACGCCATCAAGATAATGGGTCAGGTAATCTTGCCCCAGCTTACGAAAACTGACAGCTCCGCCGATGAAAATAACAAAGATGGCACAAATAACGATGAGCGTAACAAAGGCAACCAAGCGGTTGGTTAGTCTCATCCCTGAGGCTTTTCTCATAAGGATCCAATTTTAGCTAAATGAATGTAGTCCACACTGACTCGTCGCCGAGCCAATCTAAGCAATAGAGCACAATGGCCAAGTTTGCAAAATATCACTCAGCCAAGCTGTTGTGTTAGTACTCAAGTCGACAATTTAACAATTTGTTAATTAAGGCCAAACAGATCCCAAATCTTTTCGTTGCCTATCGATCAGATCATCGCCCTGTTTGTTATTATCACCTTACTGGTTTCAGTAACAGCCTGAGGGTAATAGAAATATATGGATTGGATCACGTGTACCACCAGCTTCGTCACGGTTGTCGATCAGGGCTCTCTGGCTCAGGCAGCAACGAAGCTCAACACCTCAAGTTCAGCCCTGTCAAAGCGCCTCTCATGGTTAGAAAAGCAATTAGGGGTGCAGTTACTCAAACGGACAACCCGTAGCCTGACAGTGACCGACGCCGGTAAACTGTTCTACCAACGTAGTGCACGGCTGCTGGAAGACTGGCACCAGATGTTAGCTGAAACGACCTCAACCTATGGCGAGGTGAGCGGCATTTTACGGATCGGAGCGCCGCTGGCAACCGGCAGCCGATTACTGGTCCACTATTTGGCCGAATTCATTGAAACCTACCCCAATATCCAGGTGGAACTCCACACCGTGACACCGGGCCAACTTCCCGATCTTAATCTGGATGTGTTCATCAGCCGGGAGCTCACTGATTTCAACTCATCTAGCTATATTGCAACTCGGCTATTTAACTTCCAACCAAGTTTTTATGCCTCTCCCGGTTACCTGGAAGACAAGCCACAAATCGAAACCCCTGAGCAGCTGACTCAACACAACTGCTTGTTGTTCGGCACCCACGGCCATGAACAAGAGCATGTTTTTGAAGATAACCTGCGCTTGCGCCTGCGCGGCAACTTTACCACCCAAAACCCCGAAGCCCTGGTGGCAGCAGCGGTTGCCGGTATGGGCCTTATCCTTACCGGTGAGAAAATGGTCAAAAGAGAGCTCAGCAAAGGCCTGTTGGTTCCGGTTCTGCCCGAGCTAAAACAACCCGTCAGTTCAGCTTATGCCTACTACCCGAAGCTTGACTATAACCATGTCAAAACCAAATTGTTTATTGATTTCATCAAAGAAAAAGCCAACCCGGTATAGCACTCATACTAAGATAAATAGGCAATAAAAAAGCAGCGACCAGCGCTGCTTTTTTCTCTGATATTTCATGAACATTCGTTAATTAAAACGGAATGTCATCGTCGAAATCCATTGGTGGCTCATTGTACTGCTGCTGTGGCTGCTGAGGAGCCTGCTGCTGTGGTGCAGATTGTTGCTGCTGTTGAGGCGCAAAGTTCTGCTGTGGCGCGGCTGCAGGCTGTTGAGGTTGACCCCAGTTACCTTGCTGCTGTTGTTGGCCACCCATTGGTGCACCCATTCCCTGACCACCGCCCTGACGGCCACCAAGCATTTGCATGACACCGTTAAAGCCTTGAACCACAACTTCAGTTGTGTAGCGATCTTGGCCGTTCTGGTCTTGCCATTTACGGGTCTGCAATTGACCTTCGATGTATACCTGTGAGCCTTTACGCAGGTATTCACCCGCAACTTCAGCCAGCTTGCCAAATAGCGCAACACGGTGCCATTCAGTTTTTTCACGCTGCTCGCCCGTTGCTTTATCACGCCATGATTCAGAGGTAGCAATGGTAAGATTGGCTACTGCACCACCACTTGGCATATAACGGATTTCTGGGTCATTACCTAAGTTACCGACTAAGATAACCTTATTTACGCCACGACTGGCCATACTTAACTCCAAATCTGTTTGCGTACTATCAGATCACCAATAGCCGCTTAGTCAAAGTTTATACTTAATCGCGCAGTTTATCATGCTGACACGGTTTAGGCATAGAGCCCAGACTGTGTTATCTGACGCAATTTTTGCTCATTCACGATGAGTGACTGATCCACAATCAGAAACTCCTTGTAGTCGTTATTTGTTGAGCATAAAAGGCACTGCGATGCTCAACAAATACACATTATACTGTATCTTTATACAGCTTATGCTTTCAAGCTTTTCCTGGCTATGCGATAATGCTGACCAATTTGTCAGTCATAAAGCTCGCATACTATGGATAAGATCGAAGTCAGGGGTGCCCGGACCCATAACCTTAAAAATATCAGCCTCTCTATTCCCCGCGACAAGCTGATTGTGATCACCGGCCTGTCTGGCTCAGGCAAGTCCTCGCTTGCCTTCGACACCCTGTATGCCGAAGGTCAACGCCGTTATGTTGAATCATTGTCGGCCTATGCCCGCCAGTTCCTATCTTTGATGGAAAAGCCGGATGTTGACCATATTGAAGGGCTGTCACCTGCTATTTCGATCGAGCAAAAATCCACATCGCATAACCCGCGATCTACCGTCGGTACCATTACCGAAGTGTATGACTACCTGCGCCTGCTCTATGCCCGGGTTGGCGAGCCACGCTGTCCGACCCACGATGTTGAGCTAGCCGCCCAGACAGTCAGCCAGATGGTCGATAAAGTCCTTGAACTGCCGGAAGGCAGCAAAATGATGTTGCTGGCTCCTATCGTCAAAGAGCGTAAAGGGGAGCATGTTAAAACGCTGGCTAACCTGGCAGCACAAGGATATATCCGGGCGCGTATCGATGGCGAGGTTTGTGATCTCTCCGATCCACCGACATTGGAGCTCCATAAAAAGCACACCATTGAAGTTGTTGTTGACCGCTTTAAGGTACGCGATGATCTCCAGCAGCGTTTGGCAGAATCATTTGAAACGGCACTAGAGCTATCCGGTGGCACGGTCGTGATCAGCCCAATGACTGAAGGCGAGATGGACGAAATCGTATTTTCGGCCAACTTTGCCTGTCCGCACTGCGGATACAGCATGCAGGAACTGGAACCCCGGTTGTTCTCGTTCAACAACCCTGCCGGTGCCTGCGGCACCTGTGATGGCCTGGGTGTCCAGCAATATTTTGACCCTGACCGCGTGGTACAGAATGATGAGCTTAGCCTCTCTGGCGGTGCTATCCGCGGCTGGGACAAGCGAAACTTCTATTACTTCCAGATGCTCAAATCGATGGCTGAACACTTTGCCTTTGATGTCGAAACGCCATTTAACGAACTACCGAAGAAAATCCAAAACCTGGTCTTAAGTGGTTCAGGAAAAAAAGAGATTGAATTCAAATACATCAATGACCGTGGTGATATCACGGTACGCCGTCATCCGTTTGAGGGGATCCTCAATAACATGGAGCGCCGCTACCGTGAAACAGAATCTAATTCGGTACGCGAAGAGCTGATTAAATTTGTCTCGACCAAGCCATGTAGCTGCTGCAACGGCTCGCGCCTACGCCTTGAAGCCCGTAATGTCTTCATCGCCGATACGACACTACCGCAGATCAGCGAAATGAGCATCATTGAAGCCGTAGAGTTCTTCAACCAGCTTTCACTGGTTGGCCAACGTGCTCAAATCGCGGATAAAATTCTGAAAGAAATCGGTGATCGCCTTAACTTCCTGGTTAATGTCGGCCTGAACTACCTTAATCTGTCGCGCAGCGCAGAAACCCTGTCAGGTGGCGAGGCACAGCGTATTCGTCTGGCCAGTCAGATTGGTGCCGGCCTGGTTGGGGTCATGTATGTACTTGATGAACCGTCGATCGGCCTCCACCAGCGTGATAACGAACGCCTGCTCAAAACCCTGACCCACCTGCGCGATCTCGGTAACACCGTGATCGTGGTTGAACATGATGAAGATGCCATCCGCACCGCTGACCATGTCATTGATATCGGCCCAGGAGCCGGAGTCCACGGTGGTAAGGTGATTGCCGAAGGTTTGCTGAATGATATCCTTGATGCACCGGAATCATTGACAGGCCAATACCTCAGCGGCGCTAAGTCGATTGCGGTACCAGAGCAACGTATTGAGTTTAATCCAGAGAAAACCGTTAAGTTGCTAGGCGCGACAGGCAACAACCTGAAAAATGTCGATGCTGAAATTCCAGTTGGTTTGTTTACCTGTATTACCGGCGTGTCCGGCTCAGGCAAGTCGACTCTGATCAACGATACCTTCTTCCGCATTGCCCACCACCAGCTTAACGGTGCAACCTCCGGTGACGCTGCCCCGTACCGCGAGATCCAGGATCTGGAACATTGCGACAAAGTGATCGATATCGATCAGAGCCCGATCGGCCGTACCCCGCGCTCAAACCCTGCGACCTATACCGGGATCTTTACCCCAATCCGCGAGCTATTCGCTGGCACCCAGGAATCCCGTGCCCGCGGTTATAAACCCGGCCGCTTCAGCTTCAATGTGAAAGGCGGACGCTGTGAAGCCTGCCAAGGTGATGGGGTGATCAAGGTCGAAATGCACTTCCTACCGGATGTCTATGTCCCTTGTGACTCATGCAAAGGTAAGCGCTATAACCGTGAAACCCTGGAGATCCGCTACAAAGGCAAGAGCATTGACGAAGTTCTGGAGTTAACCGTTGAAGATGCAAGGGAATATTTTGATCCGGTTCCCGCAATTGCGAGAAAATTGCAGACATTGATTGATGTCGGCTTATCGTATATCCGACTGGGCCAGGCTGCGACCACACTCTCTGGCGGTGAAGCACAACGGGTGAAGCTTGCCCGCGAGCTCTCTAAGCGCGATACCGGAAAGACCCTGTATATTCTGGACGAGCCGACCACGGGCCTGCACTTCCATGATATTCAGCAACTGCTGTCGGTGCTGCACCGCTTGCGCGACCATGGCAATACTATCGTTGTTATTGAGCATAACCTTGATGTGATCAAAACAGCAGACTGGATCATTGACCTCGGCCCGGAAGGGGGGAATGGTGGTGGTGAGATTGTCGCAACAGGTACGCCAGAACAAGTCGCGATGGTTGATGGCTCGCATACGGCGCGTTTCCTCAAGCCGCTACTGCCTACCTTAGGTTAAGAAAGGCTAAATAAGGTGACAAATAAGATTCAGGCTGGTATCAATCAGCCTGTTTATTATCAGACGATCCGCTAAACAGGCACGGAATAGCAATGACAGTGTTACATGTACAAGGTACCAGACTGGCAGAGCAGCAAGTCAGCAAGCCCATGGTTAGGCCCTTTTTGGCCTCATTGGGTGTGCTTTTTATACTTGCCATGCATTACTTCCAGCATAACCCGGGAGGCTCTGGGCTGGAGCTGTCATTCAATACCACTAGCTGGATCCCGTTCAGCTTTGCCATTGCCTTCGGTTTGTTGGAGATCTGCCGCCAGAAGACCTGGCGCTATTCACGCCTGACACTGATCCTCTTTGCATGCTGTACGCTGCTGACTATTCCTGCCTTGTACCCCAATGCTGTTGGTTCCGAAGTGATCAACCGACTATTAGGCCTGTGGGCCGGACTGTTATTTTTTATCAGCCTCCAGCAGTTCTCATTCAGTCAAAAGCAACGCCAGCGTATGCTGTGGATGATCCTGGCTGCGGTTTGGATCCAGGCCCTATTCGGTTGGTGCCAGTTTTTAGTCTTAGAGCCCGGCAATGCCATTGGTTATGACACCGTAGAAAACCGTCCTTACGGTATCTTCCAGCAACCCAATGTCATGGCCAGCTTTTTGGCTACCGGCTTGGTCTTGTCAGCTTATTTACTGACACGGATCCCGATGTACCGAGGAAAATGGTCATGGCTGCAACTGGTTCTGCTTCTGACCCCTGTTGTCACTATTCCTATGTTGGTTGTTCTCAGCTCCCGCACCGGTTGGCTGGGTGCCGTGGTAGGTACCGGGCTGATGATCCCGTACCTGCGCCGCTTTGCAGCCAAGGCGCAATGGCGGATGTGGCTATTGATGGTTGTACTTGGCCTGAGTGTGTCTTGGAACCTGAGCAGCAATAGCGGCTGGGCACCGTCAGATAATAAACTCAGCCTGGAAAGTGCACGTTCCATCCATATTCCGCAAGCCTTTAACATGTTCTTAAAACAGCCGTTAACAGGCTATGGCTACGGAACATTTGAGTCCTCTTTCATTACCCAAACAGCACAATGGCACCAAGCTGATCCAGAGCAACATTATGGCCTTGCAGCGCTCGACCATCCGCACAATGAACTGCTTTACTGGGCTTCCGAAGGCGGTATCGTTCCGCTCCTTGCCCTGTTGCTAGCCGCTGTTGCTGTATTTGCCAGAATAAAGAAAGCACGGGAGGGCACCCAGCTGGCACTGGTTGGCTTGTTTTTCCCAATCACCTTGCATACCCAGTTGGAATACCCGTTTTACCATTCACTGGTGCACTGGGCGATTTTCATTATTTTGATTTACTGGGTCGATAACCTAACAGCCAAATACTACAAGCTCAAAGCAAACTATGTACTGACTATCCGCTTTTTGGTCCTGCTGCTACCGATAGCCACAGCTAGCTATATGGCAACCACCTTGTACTCCGGCTATTTGCTGACAAAATATGAAACGACCCGACCTACCAATGTCGACTACCTGCTGAAGGTCAATAACCCTTGGGCCTGGAAAAATCGTTTTGAATGGGATTTGCACGTCACGCAGCTCCAACTTGGCGCGGCATCTAGCAACCCGGATCTGGTCAATGAGTATATTCAATGGGCCACTAAAAAAGCCGTGAACTGGCCGCGTCCTGCCCTATACCAAAACTTGATTGCAGCCTACCTGTTCCTTGGTAACCAGAGCCAGGCTGAACAAATCAGGCAGGAGGCCAAATATTTGTTCCCTGGCAACGACTTTACCTCCAGCGAGGCAATCCCGGTTTTAATTAAACCTGACTCTATCGCCGAAGACCCCAACCATAGTGCAGAGACTTCAGGCTCACCCAGTTAACGGCACCTGCAAAAACGGCTACCGAGGTAGCCGTTTTTTTTTCACCATTATTTTAATGTCGTTTCCAGTGCCTTTAGGCACAGGGCGACATTTTCACTTCTTGCCGCATAGCCCATCAGGCCAATCCGCCATGCCTTTCCGGCAAGCGAACCAAGGCCGGCACCGATCTCTAGGTTATAGCGTTCAAGCAATGTTTTACGCACGAGTGCATCATCAACACCATCAGGAATATGCACGGCATTTAACTGTGGCAGGCGGTGAGCTTCATCCACCACGAACTCAATGCCCAGCTTCTCCAGCCCCTCACGCAACTCTAGGTGAACATCCTTATGGCGCTGCCATGCATTTTCCAAGCCTTCATTTTTTAGCAAAACGAGCGCTTCGTGCAAGGCATACAAGCTATTGACCGGGGCTGTATGGTGGTAGCTCCGCTTACCTTCACCACTCCAATAACCCAAGACCAAGCTTTGATCGAGGAACCAGCTCTGCACCTGGCTCTTACGGCTTTGGATTTTATCTACGGCACGCTGTGAGAATGTCAACGGCGACAGGCCTGGTACACACGACAGGCACTTCTGGCTACCTGAATACACGGCATCGAGCTGCCACTCATCCACCAGCAGAGGGACACCACCCAATGACGTTACAGCATCAACAATAGTCAGGCAGTCATGCTGGCGTGCAAGCTTGGCAATCGCCTCGGCATCACTCAATGCCCCAGTAGAGGTTTCTGCGTGCACGAAAGCGACAATTTTTGCATCTGGGTTCGCCTCTAGTGCCTGTTCAACCAATTGCGGATCAACGGGCTCGCCCCATGCGTTATCTACCATCACGGCTTCACCGCCACAACGCTCGACATTTTCACGCATACGATCGCCGAACACGCCATTGCGACAGACTATCACTTTGTCACCCGGCTCTACCAGGTTAACAAAACAAGCTTCCATACCGGCACTGCCCGGTGCCGATACCGCAATCGTGAACGTATTTTGTGTTTGGAAGGCATACTGCAGCAACTGCTTCAGCTCATCCATCATGCCTATAAACAACGGGTCTAGGTGGCCAATCGTCGGACGGCTTAAGGCCTGTAGAACCTGCGGGTAAATATCTGACGGCCCAGGGCCCATTAGTGTTCGTTGTGGAGGATAAAAGCTACCGATTGTCATTATTGTATCTCCCTTTAGTAAGAGTTCGGTGATTCCCTGAAGTGCTGTGGTAGGGCGAGAATGTTGCTCCCAGCGGTACGCTTGCCTGGAACACAAAAGCGTACCGTTTGGTCTTCACGCAGTTAACCAGTATTAAAGGAATTTCGTTTCGAAGCAAGCAATGTAACCAAGCAACGTAACCAAGCATATAAATAGCCCGTCGTATTTATTGCAATTTCTTTGCATAAATTCTCATGTTCCCATTGACAAGCAAGTAACAAATTCGCTTCAATAGAGATCGTTTTTTGTTCATCCTGATGATTGGAATACCATCAGGTAAAAATAGAAGAGGAGCGTTACCCAGGTATCTATGGTTGCGGGGCCCCACCCCTAAGCAGCATAGAGAGGGGGAGTAACGCCGAGATACTGCTGGACAGGGGGCCAGTAGTATCGGCTATGAAGGTTGAATCCTTCTGGCTGTCACCTTTCTCTTTTGAAAGGTGGGGAGCTTCTGGTTGTAGCGCTATCAATACGTCTCGCCTACCTGCTCTCCTGACAATTGGATGTCGGGAATATCCTCCCGAGTAAATTCCCTATTCTTCGTTATAATTTTACTGTTATTGGGAGACTTACTTTGAGCCCTGTAGTTAATAATGCCACAGCCCTGACTGTCGCTAAGTTTGGTGGAACCAGCGTTGCAGATTTTACTGCAATGAGCCGTAGTGCCGCCATCATCAAACACAACCCAGCCGCCCGTATCGTTTTGATCAGTGCCTGCTCTGGTGTTACCAACCTGCTTGTCGAGCTGGCCAACGGCGTCAATGATGCAGCCCTTCGCCAACAGCTTCTGACTCGCCTGAAAGAAATACACCATGGTGTCATCAGTGAGCTGAAATCGCCTGAAACCGTGACCTCTGCGATAGGTAGCTTGCTAGACTCAGTCTCAACCCTGGCTGAACAAGCGGCAATACAGCCTAGCGCGCAACTGACCGACCAGCTAGTTTCTCATGGTGAGCTACTATCAACCCACCTGTTTACTCAGATCCTCAACGAAATGGGCGTCGATACCGTCCGTTTCGATATTCGTGACATTATGCGTACCGACAGCCAATTTGGTAAAGCGATCCCTCAGCCAGAGGTGATCCGCCAGCTGGCAGCCACGCAACTACAGCCACTATTGGAGAAGCAGGTGGTGGTCTCGCAGGGTTTCATTGGCTCGGATAGCGAAGGGACGACCACTACACTGGGACGTGGCGGCAGTGACTACAGTGCCGCACTGGTGGCTGAAGCAACAGATGCCGCAACGCTGGAAATCTGGACGGATGTACCCGGCATGTACACCACCGATCCCCGCATTACCCCGGCGGCTAAGCCCATTAAAGAGATCAGTTTCAGCGAAGCCTCTGAAATGGCAAACTTCGGGGCAAAGATCCTACACCCTTCAACATTGGTTCCGGCTGTTCGCCAGCAGATCCCGGTGTTTATCGGCTCATCAAAAGCACCGGAGCAAGGTGGAACATGGATCCGTGAAAGCGTCAATAAGGCCCCACTATTCCGTGCACTGGCCCTGCGCTGCAACCAGACTATGGTCACGCTAACCAGCCTGAATATGTTCCATGCCTATGGTTTCTTAGCCGAAGTGTTTCGCATCCTTGCCGAGCATAAAATTTCAGTGGACCTGATCACTACCTCAGAAGTCAGTGTCTCACTCACCCTGGATCAAACCGATACGGGAGGCGGCGCGCCTACACTACCCGAAAAAGCCGTCGAAGAGCTCAGCAAGCTATGCCGTGTTGAGGTTGAACAAGGCCTATGCCTCGTTGCTCTTATTGGTAACCAGATGAGCAGTACCAAGGGTTCAGCAAGACAGATCTTTGGGGCGCTGGATGACTATAACCTACGCATGATTTGCTACGGTGCCAGCCCGCACAACCTGTGTTTCCTCGTTAAGGAGCAAGATGCAAAATCTGTGGTGAAAACACTGCACCGCAAAATTCTTGAGTAACTCAACCGAACCTGGATTGTAATAACAGTAAAAGGGCGCCTTGCGGCGCCCTTCTCATCTTAATGGCTAATACCAATCAGCATAAGTACTTGATCATTCTTGCTGGTTAAAATCACCTATTACTACGTCAGAATTTTTGTAATTAGAACCACTAGTTACTGCAAATTCTTCCTTGCCTTAGGTGATTTTTCCTGCGCAATTATCTGAACACTTACTTATCCCGATTGGTATAACTCTGAATTTAAAGGTTAGGCCCCAGCCACTTTTCTGCTTCAACCAGATCCCAGCCTTTACGCTCAGCATAGCTATCACGCTGATCGGCTTGGATCTGTGCCACCGCAAAGTAGCGAGATTCCGGATGGGAGAAATACCAGCCCGATACCGCCGCTCCCGGCCACATTGCAAAACTCTCTGTCAGGGTCATACCCGTATTTGCCTCGGCATCCAGCAACTTCCAGATCTCGTCCTTCTCGGTATGTTCAGGACAAGCCGGATAGCCCGGCGCAGGACGAATACCTTGATACTTCTCGCGGATCAGATCGTCATTATTCAGATCTTCATCAGCCGCATAACCCCAGATTTCCTTACGCACCATTTTGTGCATACACTCAGCAAATGCTTCAGCCAAGCGATCAGCTACCGCCTGGATCATAATGGCGTTGTAATCATCGCCCTTAGCCTTAAACTGAGCAGCTATGTCATATTCTCCGATCCCGCCAGTGACAGCGAAAGCACCAATCCAGTCAGCCTTTTTGCTCTCTTTCGGCGCAATATAATCCGACAGGCAGTAGTTTGGCCCCTTGGGTTTGTTCGTCTGCTGGCGCAAACCACGCAAGGTCGTCAGCACCTCAGTACGAGACTCATCGGTGTAAACCTCAATATCATCACCGATATTGTTGGCCGGGAACAATCCACAGACACCATTGGCCTTAATCATGCCGCTTTGCTCAATCTCATCCAACAGCTTATTAGCATCATCAAATAGGCGCTGCGCTTCTTCTCCCACCACTTCATGGCGTAAGATGGTTGGGTATTTACCACTGAGCGACCAGGTCATAAAGAAAGGCGTCCAGTCGATATACTTGCGTAATCTAGATACTGGGAAATCATTAAACGTGTGGATCCCGCCTTTTGCCGGAACGGGTGGCTGATAGGCCTCCCAATCGATATCCACTTTGTTGGCTCGGGCTTCTTCCAAGGTGATCGGGGCGGTACGTGGTTTTTTACGGGCATACTGATCCCGCACAACCTCGTACTCTTTCTCTAAACGTTCAACAAACTTTGGCCGCTGTTCATCAGAGAGCAAAGCAGAACATACCCCAACGGCACGAGAAGCATTCGAAACATAGACTACCGGCGCGTGGTAATTTTCTTCAATCTTCACAGCTGTATGTGCTTTAGAGGTGGTCGCCCCCCCTATAAGCAATGGTAAATCAAAGCCTTGGCGTTCCATCTCTTTCGCCACATGTACCATCTCATCAAGCGATGGAGTGATCAGGCCGCTCAGGCCAATAATGTCGACATTCTCCTCTTTCGCAACTTTGAGGATCTTATCGCAAGATACCATCACGCCAAGATCAATGATTTCGTAGTTATTACACTGCAGTACGACACCGACAATATTCTTCCCAATATCGTGAACATCGCCTTTTACTGTCGCCATCAAAATCTTGCCGTTCGAGCTACCGGCCTGTTTCTCAGCATTAATATACGGTTCAAGATAAGCAACAGCCTGTTTCATGACGCGCGCTGATTTCACTACCTGCGGCAGGAACATCTTGCCTTCACCGAACAAATCACCAACGATATTCATCCCGTTCATCAACGGGCCTTCAATCACTTCAAGTGGCTTGCTTGCATTTTGGCGAGCTTCTTCCGTGTCTTCGACAATAAATTCCGTTATACCTTTGACCAACGCATGTGAAAGGCGTTTTTCGACATCCCAGCCACGCCATTCTTGTGCACTGCGATCATCTTCCACCGCACCACTGTCACGGTATTTCCCCGCAATATCCAGTAAACGCTCAGTACTGTCATCTCGACGGTTAAGAACCACATCTTCGACAGCTTCGCGCAGCTCATCCGGCAAGTCATCATAAATTGCCAGCTGGCCGGCATTCACAATCCCCATGTCCATGCCGTTCTTAAAACAGTGGTACAGGAACACGGCATGGATCGCCTCCCGCACCGGGTTATTTCCCCGGAACGAGAAAGAAACATTGGATACACCGCCTGAGACCATGGCATGCGGCAAAGTACGCTTGATATCACCAACGGCTTCGATAAAGTCGACAGCGTAGTTATTGTGCTCTTCTATACCCGTTGCAACCGCAAAGATATTTGGATCGAAAATAATATCTTCAGGCGGAAAGCCCACTTCATCGACCAATACACGGTAGGCGTTGGTACAGATTTCAATTTTTCGCTCTCGGGTGTCTGCCTGGCCAACTTCGTCAAATGCCATCACTATGACAGCCGCACCATAGCGGCGAAGCAGCTTAGCCTGGGCAACAAACTTTTCTTTGCCTTCTTTGAGCGAGATGGAATTAACAATCGGTTTGCCCTGGACACATTTCAAACCCGCTTCAATGACTTCCCATTTCGAAGAATCGACCATGATAGGGACTTTCGAAATCTCAGGTTCAGTTGCACATAAGTTGAGGAAACGAACCATTGCCGCTTCCGCATCCAGCATGCCTTCATCCATATTGATATCAATGATCTGTGCACCAGCTTCTACTTGCTGACGAGCCACTTCTAACGCTTCATCATACAACTCTTCTTTAATTAAGCGTTTGAAACGAGCTGAACCAGTAACATTGGTACGTTCACCGACATTGATAAATAAACTATCAGCTTCAATGGTTAACGGCTCTAGCCCAGAGAGACGACAAGCAGTAGTAATTTCGGGTAATTGACGAGGGGTCACATCACGAGTCACTTCGGCCATTTGACGGATATGCTCAGGGGTTGTCCCACAGCACCCACCGACTAAGTTCAGGAAACCACTTTGCGCCCACTCTTTGATATGTGCAGCCATATCTTCAGGGCTGAGATCATATTCACCAAAAGCATTTGGCAGGCCGGCATTCGGGTGAGCAGAAACGGCGCACTCAGAAATTCGTGATAACTCTTCAACATACTGACGCAGCTCATCAGGGCCCAAGGCACAGTTCAAACCAAATGAAATAGGCTTAACATGGCGTAGTGAGTTGTAGAAAGCCTCGGTCGTCTGGCCTGATAACGTACGTCCGGATGCATCGGTAATGGTACCGGAGATCATCACTGGTAACTCAATACCCAACTCTTCAAAGACACTTTCAACAGCAAACGAACAGGCTTTTGCGTTCAGGGTATCGAAAATGGTTTCGATCAGGATTAAATCAGATCCCCCCTCGATAAGAGCACGGGTAGACTCAGAGTAGGCTTCAACCAATTGATCAAAAGTGACATTTCGAAAGCCAGGATCATTAACATCCGGAGAGATAGAACATGTTCGGTTGGTCGGGCCAAGTACCCCGGCAACAAAGCGGGGTTTTTCGGGTGTTTTTGCCGTCCATTCATCAGCAGCCTGGCGGGCTAGGCGAGCAGCTTCAAGGTTAATTTCTGCGCTCAGGCTTTCCATATCATAGTCAGCCATGGCAATCGTGGTCGCGTTAAAGGTGTTCGTTTCCAGAATATCCGCACCAGCCTCTAAGTACGCAGCATGAATATCTTTGATCAATTGGGGTTGTGTCAGTACCAATAAATCATTGTTACCTTTAAGATCGGAATGCCAATCTGCAAACCGTGCTCCACGATAATCATCTTCTTCCAGCTTATAGCCCTGGATCATGGTACCCATGCCACCATCAATGATCAGGATCTGCTGCTCTAATCGCTTCTGTAATAATTCCTTGCCCTTTAACACCACACTACTTCCCTTCTCTAATTTTACAGCTGAATAACATCCTACCACAGTCCATATGGAAATCTAGACGTCTAAAGTTGTTTTCGACACCAAAACAAAGGCAGAATCTAGGAAAGTTTTCTATAGCTATCATCACGTGATGGATTTATATTTTGTCACAATTTCACTCTTTACTCTTAACCACATTGAGGTTGACGCATGTCGGTCTATAGCACCCTCTGCTTCCTTGCTGCCGCTGCAATGGTAATTGCATTTATAAACAGCAAAATAGGAAAAATGCAGACAACTATCGCCATCACTGCCGGTGCATTGGTATTGTCACTGGGCATTGTTATCGCAGGTCAAAATGGCTGGTTCCACCTTGAAGATATCGCAGCCGAGCAACTTGGCGAAATTAACTTTGAGAGTTTTCTGCTAAAAGGGATCCTAGGTTTCTTGCTGTTCGCCGGCGGGTTGGGGATAAAATTGCCCAATCTCGAAGATCAAAAGTGGGAAATCACGGTACTGGCCTTGGCGGCGACCCTTTTTTCAACTTTCTTCATTGGCTTTGCATTATGGGGGATCTGTCAGCTCCTCGGTATTCAGCTTGATCTGATCTACTGCCTGATCTTTGGTTCGCTGATTTCTCCTACCGACCCAATCGCTGTATTGGCTATCGTCAAAAAACTCGATGCTCCGCGACGTATCTCGACCCAAATTGAAGGTGAATCACTGTTTAACGATGGTTTTGGACTCGTTATTTTCGTCACCTTGTTCACCATCGCCTTCGGCGGCGAAGCGCCTACAGTATTAGGGGTTGGCCAGCTGTTCTTGCAGGAAGCGGTTGGGGGAATAGCCTATGGCTTTGTCCTTGGCCTGTTATTCCATTACCTGATCAGCTCCACCGATGATCATTCGATGGAGCTACTACTGACCTTAGGTATTCCAACTGCAGGCTATGTCTTCGCGGATGTTATCCATGTATCTGGACCACTTGCCATGGTGGTTTCCGGAATCATGATTGGTAACTGGACCCGCTATATCGGCTTTTCCAAAGAAAGTGAAGATCACCTCGATCACTTCTGGGAGCTCGTCGACGAATTCCTCAATGGCGTGCTTTTCCTGCTTATTGGTATGAGTATGCTACAGTTCAGCTTTCATCAGGAAGACTGGGTTCTGATGGTCACAGCGGTCCCATTGGTGCTGCTCAGCCGTTTTTTAAGTATCAAGCTGTCATATATGGGCTTCGAGCGTTACCGTGACTATAACCCGCACTCGGTGAAAATTCTAACCTGGGGCGGACTTCGGGGCGGCCTTGCCTTAGCGATGGCAATGGCAATACCGGCAGGCATTACCGTTATTCCTGAAAAGAGCATTGATGTCCGAGAAGTCATTCTGGTGATGACCTACGCTGTCGTCGTATTTTCGATTCTAATCCAAGGTTCAACCATTACCCCTCTCATCCACAAAGCCAAAGTGTGGGAAGCAGAAAACCAATAGACCTGAAACGAAAAAGACCTGCGTTGCAGGTCTTTTTTTATCTTCTTTTAAGCAATCAATCATCTTTGGTAAAGTTTGCTTCCGAGAAGTGGGCCAAATCATATGGCGTTTGCTGATAAACACAGTAGTTGAGCCAATTAGAAAATAGCAAATGACCATGGCTACGCCAGCTAGCGACTGGTGGATTCTGTGGGTCATCCCCCGGATAGTAATTCACCGGAATACTCGGCTCCATCCCTTCTCCTAAATCACGCAAGTACTCGTTGTGCAGGGTATTAACATCATATTCGGGGTGACCAGTGACGAAAACATTTCGCTTATCTTTCGTTGTCGCCAAATAGACCCCAGCCTGCTCAGATGTCGCCAAAATATCGAGATCGGTATGCTCAGCCAGGTACTCAGGTGAAAAGTCAGCATATCGAGAATGCGGAGCTAAAAATGAGTCATCAAAGCCACGGAGCATTGGATGATGGCAATCATGCGTTTGATGGAAATAGATCCCTGATAGCTTTTCTCTTCGAGTACGCTTTGGTAAATCATACAACAACTTCAAACCTGCCTGAGCAGCCCAGCATACGAACATCGTTGATGTCACATGCTCCTTAGCCCAGTTCATAATTGTCTGGATCTCCTCCCAGTAAAGGACATCCTCAAACTGTACGAGCCCCAGAGGCGCTCCCGTTACAATCAGGCCATCATAGTTACGATCTTTGACCATCTCAAACTGACGGTAAAACGTATCTAAATGTTCTGTCGGTGTGTTTTTGGTTGGGCGATTATCTATCCGTAATAGCTCCACATCAACCTGCAGAGGGCTGTTTGACAGTAGGCGCAAAAACTGAGTTTCCGTCTCAATTTTCTTCGGCATCAGGTTCAACAGCAATACTTTCAGTGGACGTATTTCCTGACTCGCTGCGCGAGCTTCCGACATCACAAAGATATTCTCGCTGCGCAAGATATCTGTTGCTGGTAATTGGTCAGGAATTTTAATCGGCATTTTGGTTTACTCCTTAAACGTTATACCGAACGAAACTATCTTCTTTAAGGCTATCACCATCAGGCGAACAATTGCATTAAGATGTTTAGACGTCCAGATTTCTAAATAAAACTATATAAATTTAGTCTAAGGTGCAAGGGAAAGAGTATTAAAAGAATTGTAGATAATGGATAGAAGATGAGAAAAATTAATAAAGATATTTTAAACGCCAGAAACGAGAAAACCCAGCCATAGGCTGGGTTTTGAAAGGAAGTTCAGCAATGACCTACTCTCACATGGGGAGACCCCACACTACCATCGGCGCTACAATGTTTCACTTCTGAGTTCGGCATGGGATCAGGTGGGACCATTATGCTATTGTCGCTGAACAAATTAGTGGTGCTAGTACCCAGATTTGAACTGGGGACCTCACCCTTACCAAGGGTGCGCTCTACCAACTGAGCTATACCAGCACGCAATTCTGCGTCGAAACCTGCTTTTGGAGCAAATTTCAAAATTTGGAGCCTGGCGATGTCCTACTCTCACATGGGGAGACCCCACACTACCATCGGCGCTATTACGTTTCACTACTGAGTTCGGCATGGGATCAGGTGGGTCCATAATGCTATGGTCGCCAAGCAAATTCTGTTTTATTCACCGCCCAAAGGCGATAAATAGCAATCTGGGAAAGTTAACTAGTGTTCTCGCGCTTACATTCAAGCGTTCGTGGAGTCCAAAAAACCCCTTGGGTGTTGTATGGTTAAGCCTCACGGGCAATTAGTACAGGTTAGCTCAATGCCTCGCAGCACTTACACACCCTGCCTATCTACGTCGTAGTCTCCAACAACCCTTTAGGATACTTAAAGTATCAGGGATGACTCATCTCAGGGCTCGCTTCGCGCTTAGATGCTTTCAGCGCTTATCGATTCCGAACTTAGCTACCGGGCAATGCTACTGGCGTAACAACCCGAACACCAGAGGTTCGTCCACTCCGGTCCTCTCGTACTAGGAGCAGCCCCCTTCAATCATCCAACGCCCACGGCAGATAGGGACCGAACTGTCTCACGACGTTCTAAACCCAGCTCGCGTACCACTTTAAATGGCGAACAGCCATACCCTTGGGACCGACTTCAGCCCCAGGATGTGATGAGCCGACATCGAGGTGCCAAACACCGCCGTCGATATGAACTCTTGGGCGGTATCAGCCTGTTATCCCCGGAGTACCTTTTATCCGTTGAGCGATGGCCCTTCCATTCAGAACCACCGGATCACTATGACCTGCTTTCGCACCTGCTCGAATTGTCATTCTCGCAGTCAAGCGGGCTTATGCCATTGCACTAACCTCACGATGTCCGACCGTGATTAGCCCACCTTCGTGCTCCTCCGTTACTCTTTGGGAGGAGACCGCCCCAGTCAAACTACCCACCAGGCACTGTCCGCACCCCCGATAAGGGGGCGACGTTAGAACATCAACACTACAAGGGTGGTATTTCAAGGACGGCTCCACCATATCTAGCGACATGGTTTCAAAGCCTCCCACCTATCCTACACATGTAGGGTCAATGTTCAGTGCCAAGCTGTAGTAAAGGTTCACGGGGTCTTTCCGTCTAGCCGCGGGTACACAGCATCTTCACTGCGATTTCAATTTCACTGAGTCTCGGGTGGAGACAGCGTGGCCATCATTACGCCATTCGTGCAGGTCGGAACTTACCCGACAAGGAATTTCGCTACCTTAGGACCGTTATAGTTACGGCCGCCGTTTACCGGGGCTTCGATCAAGAGCTTCGACCGAAGTCTAACCCCATCAATTAACCTTCCGGCACCGGGCAGGCGTCACACCGTATACGTCATCTTTCGATTTTGCACAGTGCTGTGTTTTTAATAAACAGTTGCAGCCACCTGGTATCTGCGACTCCCAGTAGCTCCATCCGCAAGGGACTTCACCGCCAGGAGCGTACCTTCTCCCGAAGTTACGGTACCATTTTGCCTAGTTCCTTCACCCGAGTTCTCTCAAGCGCCTTGGTATTCTCTACCTGATCACCTGTGTCGGTTTGGGGTACGATTGCTTACAACCTATCGCTTAGAGGCTTTTCCCGGAAGCATGGCATCAATGACTTCATCACCGTAGTGACTCGACATCGGGTCTCAGCCTTAAGTATTCCCGGATTTACCTAAG
This sequence comes from Photobacterium sp. HL06, assembly GCF_059552575.1. Taxonomy (NCBI): domain Bacteria; kingdom Pseudomonadati; phylum Pseudomonadota; class Gammaproteobacteria; order Vibrionales; family Vibrionaceae; genus Photobacterium; species Photobacterium sp. HL06. The sequence continues at coordinate 338,561 of NZ_CM183914.1, read as the reverse complement.
AATACAGCCTACACCCTTGAACCAGGACAACCGTCGCCTGGCCCACCTAGCCTTCTCCGTCCCCCCATCGCAGTTATAAGCAGTACAGGAATATTAACCTGTTTCCCATCGACTACGCCTTTCGGCCTCGCCTTAGGGGTCGACTTACCCTGCCCCGATTAACGTTGGACAGGAACCCTTGATCTTCCGGCGAGGGAGTTTTTCACTCCCTTTATCGTTACTCATGTCAGCATTCGCACTTCTGATACCTCCAGCAAACCTTACGATTCACCTTCAACGGCTTACAGAACGCTCCCCTACCCAATGCAGTAAACTGCATTGCCGCAGCTTCGGTGTATAGCTTAGCCCCGTTAAATCTTCCGCGCAGGCCGACTCGACCAGTGAGCTATTACGCTTTCTTTAAATGATGGCTGCTTCTAAGCCAACATCCTGGCTGTCTGAGCCTTCCCACATCGTTTCCCACTTAGCTATAACTTTGGGACCTTAGCTGGCGGTCTGGGTTGTTTCCCTCTCCACGACGGACGTTAGCACCCGCCGTGTGTCTCCCGGATAGTACTTACTGGTATTCGGAGTTTGCAAAGGGTTGGTAAGTCGGGATGACCCCCTAGCCTTAACAGTGCTCTACCCCCAGTAGTATTCGTCCGAGGCGCTACCTAAATAGCTTTCGGGGAGAACCAGCTATCTCCAGGTTTGATTGGCCTTTCACCCCTAGCCACAAGTCATCCGCTAATTTTTCAACATTAGTCGGTTCGGTCCTCCAGTAAGTGTTACCTCACCTTCAACCTGCCCATGGCTAGATCACCTGGTTTCGGGTCTAATCCTAGCAACTGTACGCCCAGTTAAGACTCGGTTTCCCTACGGCTCCCCTATACGGTTAACCTTGCTACTAAAATTAAGTCGCTGACCCATTATACAAAAGGTACGCAGTCACACCACGAAGGTGCTCCTACTGCTTGTACGTACACGGTTTCAGGTTCTATTTCACTCCCCTCACAGGGGTTCTTTTCGCCTTTCCCTCACGGTACTGGTTCACTATCGGTCAGTCAGGAGTATTTAGCCTTGGAGGATGGTCCCCCCATGTTCAGACAGGATATCACGTGTCCCGTCCTACTCGATTTCACTAAAAGCGCGCTGTCGGCTACGGGGCTATCACCCTTTACTGCTGTGCTTTCCAGCACATTCGCCTAACATGCAACTAGCTTAAGGGCTAATCCGGTTTCGCTCGCCGCTACTGCCGGAATCTCGGTTGATTTCTATTCCTCGGGGTACTTAGATGTTTCAGTTCCCCCGGTTCGCCTCGCTACGCTATGTATTCACGTAGCGATACTGGCTTATGCCAGTGGGTTTCCCCATTCGGAAATCCCAGTCTCAAGTGGCTTTTACTGCCTAAACTGGGCTTATCGCAAGTTAATACGTCCTTCATCGCCTCTGACTGCCAAGGCATCCACCGTGTACGCTTAGTCACTTAACCATACAACCCCAAGAGGTCTGTATGTTCAAACAACCAAGGTTTGTGTCTCTCCTTCTCTACATGAAAGAGCAGGGAGACATTGGTTTTTCGCCGGACTCTACACAAGACACTTAAATGTGTTTGCTTGAGAACTCGTTTCATCTCTCGATGAAACATTTTAATTCAATTGCAAAAATTGAATTTACTAGTCAGCTTTCCAGATTGTTAAAGAGCATGTGTACTTCTCTACCTAAATAAATAGGTTTCGATATCCACTTTTTAAACACACTCACTTCTTTTTCAAGAAATGCGCTTAAAGAGTGGTGGAGCTATGCGGGATCGAACCGCAGACCTCCTGCGTGCAAGGCAGGCGCTCTCCCAGCTGAGCTATAGCCCCATCGAGGGTATTTCTGAGTTCTTTCTAAAAGAAAGAGTGGTGGGCGATACCGGGCTCGAACCAGTGACCCCCTCCTTGTAAGGGAGGTGCTCTCCCAACTGAGCTAATCGCCCTCCGTAGTTTTACATTTCCGAAGGAGGAAATGGTGGGTCGTGCAGGATTCGAACCTGCGACCAATTGATTAAAAGTCAACTGCTCTACCAACTGAGCTAACGACCCTTGGCGTCCCGTAGGGGAGTCGAACCCCTGTTACCGCCGTGAAAGGGCGGTGTCCTAGGCCTCTAGACGAACGGGACTAAGTGTTTCTATCCAAGTTGTTGGGCAACTTGAATGCTCTCTACATTTCGACCAAGCAATCTGTGTGGACACTGCATAAAACAGTAAGTCTTTAGGTAAGGAGGTGATCCAGCCCCAGGTTCCCCTAGGGCTACCTTGTTACGACTTCACCCCAGTCATGAACCACACCGTGGTAAACGCCCTCCCGAAGGTTAAGCTATCTACTTCTGGTGCAGCCCACTCCCATGGTGTGACGGGCGGTGTGTACAAGGCCCGGGAACGTATTCACCGTAGCATTCTGATCTACGATTACTAGCGATTCCGACTTCATGGAGTCGAGTTGCAGACTCCAATCCGGACTACGACGTACTTTGTGGGATTCGCTCACCATCGCTGGTTGGCAGCCCTCTGTATACGCCATTGTAGCACGTGTGTAGCCCTACTCGTAAGGGCCATGATGACTTGACGTCGTCCCCACCTTCCTCCGGTTTATCACCGGCAGTCTCCCTGGAGTTCCCGCCATTACGCGCTGGCAAACAAGGATAGGGGTTGCGCTCGTTGCGGGACTTAACCCAACATTTCACAACACGAGCTGACGACAGCCATGCAGCACCTGTCTCAGAGTTCCCGAAGGCACGAAACCATCTCTGGTAACTTCTCTGGATGTCAAGAGTAGGTAAGGTTCTTCGCGTTGCATCGAATTAAACCACATGCTCCACCGCTTGTGCGGGCCCCCGTCAATTCATTTGAGTTTTAATCTTGCGACCGTACTCCCCAGGCGGTCTACTTAACGCGTTAGCTCCGAAAGCCACGGCTCAAGGCCACAACCTCCAAGTAGACATCGTTTACGGCGTGGACTACCAGGGTATCTAATCCTGTTTGCTCCCCACGCTTTCGCATCTGAGCGTCAGTCTTTGTCCAGGGGGCCGCCTTCGCCACCGGTATTCCTTCAGATCTCTACGCATTTCACCGCTACACCTGAAATTCTACCCCCCTCTACAAGACTCTAGTCTGCCAGTTCAAAATGCTGTTCCGAGGTTGAGCCCCGGGCTTTCACATCTTGCTTAACAGACCGCCTGCATGCGCTTTACGCCCAGTAATTCCGATTAACGCTCGCACCCTCCGTATTACCGCGGCTGCTGGCACGGAGTTAGCCGGTGCTTCTTCTGTCGCTAACGTCAAGGCATGCAGCTATTAACTACACACCCTTCCTCACGACTGAAAGTACTTTACAACCCGAAGGCCTTCTTCATACACGCGGCATGGCTGCATCAGGGTTTCCCCCATTGTGCAATATTCCCCACTGCTGCCTCCCGTAGGAGTCTGGACCGTGTCTCAGTTCCAGTGTGGCTGATCATCCTCTCAGACCAGCTAGGGATCGTTGCCTTGGTGAGCCGTTACCCCACCAACAAGCTAATCCCACCTGGGCTAATCTTAGCGCGAGAGGCCCGAAGGTCCCCCTCTTTGGCCCGTAGGCATTATGCGGTATTAGCTATCGTTTCCAATAGTTATCCCCCACACTAAGGCATATTCCCAGGCATTACTCACCCGTCCGCCGCTCGCCGCCCAACAAATCCCCCGAAGGGTCAATGTTGTCGCTGCCGCTCGACTTGCATGTGTTAGGCCTGCCGCCAGCGTTCAATCTGAGCCATGATCAAACTCTTCAATTAAAGTTTTTTTGGTCTTTCGACCGGCTCAATGAATACTGATTGAGTTTCCATTACTAGAAGCTAGTAACGAGAACTCGAATTGACTGTGCCGCTTTCTTACTTTCACTTTTTAATAAAAAGTGAAACAAAAAAGCAATCGAACTATTTCTAGCTCTTGGTCACTCAGTTCATTGATAAATCTTTTGACTTAACTTTTTCACGAGTGCCCACACAGATTGCATGGTCAAATTGTTAAAGAGCTTTGCTTTCAAGCGTTTAACGCTGAAGCAGGAGGCGTATAATACGCTTTCCACTTTGAAAGTCAACATAATATTCTAAGTTTTCACTTAAAACCTTATGGTGACTCACCTCTGACGAGGTCAGTCGAAATTAAAGCCTGGCGATGTCCTACTCTCACATGGGGAGACCCCACACTACCATCGGCGCTATTACGTTTCACTACTGAGTTCGGCATGGGATCAGGTGGGTCCATAATGCTATGGTCGCCAAGCAAATTCTGTTTTATTCACCGCCCAAAGGCGATAAATAGCAATCTGGGAAAGTTAACTAGTTGTTCTCAGCACCATTCAAGTGCTTCGTGGAGTCCATACCTACATGGATGTAGGCAATACTGATAATCGTCTTGGTCCGGCATTCCGGGAACGATTTCAGTGAAAAACCCCTTGGGTGTTGTATGGTTAAGCCTCACGGGCAATTAGTACAGGTTAGCTCAATGCCTCGCAGCACTTACACACCCTGCCTATCTACGTCGTAGTCTCCAACAACCCTTTAGGATACTTATAGTATCAGGGATGACTCATCTCAGGGCTCGCTTCGCGCTTAGATGCTTTCAGCGCTTATCGATTCCGAACTTAGCTACCGGGCAATGCCACTGGCGTGACAACCCGAACACCAGAGGTTCGTCCACTCCGGTCCTCTCGTACTAGGAGCAGCCCCCTTCAATCATCCAACGCCCACGGCAGATAGGGACCGAACTGTCTCACGACGTTCTAAACCCAGCTCGCGTACCACTTTAAATGGCGAACAGCCATACCCTTGGGACCGACTTCAGCCCCAGGATGTGATGAGCCGACATCGAGGTGCCAAACACCGCCGTCGATATGAACTCTTGGGCGGTATCAGCCTGTTATCCCCGGAGTACCTTTTATCCGTTGAGCGATGGCCCTTCCATTCAGAACCACCGGATCACTATGACCTGCTTTCGCACCTGCTCGAATTGTCATTCTCGCAGTCAAGCGGGCTTATGCCATTGCACTAACCTCACGATGTCCGACCGTGATTAGCCCACCTTCGTGCTCCTCCGTTACTCTTTGGGAGGAGACCGCCCCAGTCAAACTACCCACCAGGCACTGTCCGCACCCCCGATAAGGGGGCGACGTTAGAACATCAACACTACAAGGGTGGTATTTCAAGGACGGCTCCACCATATCTAGCGACATGGTTTCAAAGCCTCCCACCTATCCTACACATGTAGGGTCAATGTTCAGTGCCAAGCTGTAGTAAAGGTTCACGGGGTCTTTCCGTCTAGCCGCGGGTACACAGCATCTTCACTGCGATTTCAATTTCACTGAGTCTCGGGTGGAGACAGCGTGGCCATCATTACGCCATTCGTGCAGGTCGGAACTTACCCGACAAGGAATTTCGCTACCTTAGGACCGTTATAGTTACGGCCGCCGTTTACCGGGGCTTCGATCAAGAGCTTCGACCGAAGTCTAACCCCATCAATTAACCTTCCGGCACCGGGCAGGCGTCACACCGTATACGTCATCTTTCGATTTTGCACAGTGCTGTGTTTTTAATAAACAGTTGCAGCCACCTGGTATCTGCGACTCCCAGTAGCTCCATCCGCAAGGGACTTCACCGCCAGGAGCGTACCTTCTCCCGAAGTTACGGTACCATTTTGCCTAGTTCCTTCACCCGAGTTCTCTCAAGCGCCTTGGTATTCTCTACCTGATCACCTGTGTCGGTTTGGGGTACGATTGCTTACAACCTATCGCTTAGAGGCTTTTCCCGGAAGCATGGCATCAATGACTTCATCACCGTAGTGACTCGACATCGGGTCTCAGCCTTAAGATGGTCCGGATTTACCTAAACCATCAGCCTACACCCTTGAACCAGGACAACCGTCGCCTGGCCCACCTAGCCTTCTCCGTCCCCCCATCGCAGTTATAAGCAGTACAGGAATATTAACCTGTTTCCCATCGACTACGCCTTTCGGCCTCGCCTTAGGGGTCGACTTACCCTGCCCCGATTAACGTTGGACAGGAACCCTTGATCTTCCGGCGAGGGAGTTTTTCACTCCCTTTATCGTTACTCATGTCAGCATTCGCACTTCTGATACCTCCAGCAAACCTTACGATTCACCTTCAACGGCTTACAGAACGCTCCCCTACCCAATGCAGTAAACTGCATTGCCGCAGCTTCGGTGTATAGCTTAGCCCCGTTAAATCTTCCGCGCAGGCCGACTCGACCAGTGAGCTATTACGCTTTCTTTAAATGATGGCTGCTTCTAAGCCAACATCCTGGCTGTCTGAGCCTTCCCACATCGTTTCCCACTTAGCTATAACTTTGGGACCTTAGCTGGCGGTCTGGGTTGTTTCCCTCTCCACGACGGACGTTAGCACCCGCCGTGTGTCTCCCGGATAGTACTTACTGGTATTCGGAGTTTGCAAAGGGTTGGTAAGTCGGGATGACCCCCTAGCCTTAACAGTGCTCTACCCCCAGTAGTATTCGTCCGAGGCGCTACCTAAATAGCTTTCGGGGAGAACCAGCTATCTCCAGGTTTGATTGGCCTTTCACCCCTAGCCACAAGTCATCCGCTAATTTTTCAACATTAGTCGGTTCGGTCCTCCAGTAAGTGTTACCTCACCTTCAACCTGCCCATGGCTAGATCACCTGGTTTCGGGTCTAATCCTAGCAACTGTACGCCCAGTTAAGACTCGGTTTCCCTACGGCTCCCCTATACGGTTAACCTTGCTACTAAAATTAAGTCGCTGACCCATTATACAAAAGGTACGCAGTCACACCACGAAGGTGCTCCTACTGCTTGTACGTACACGGTTTCAGGTTCTATTTCACTCCCCTCACAGGGGTTCTTTTCGCCTTTCCCTCACGGTACTGGTTCACTATCGGTCAGTCAGGAGTATTTAGCCTTGGAGGATGGTCCCCCCATGTTCAGACAGGATATCACGTGTCCCGTCCTACTCGATTTCACTAAGAGCGCGCTGTCGGCTACGGGGCTATCACCCTTTACTGCTGTGCTTTCCAGCACATTCGCCTAACGCTCAACTAGCTTAAGGGCTAATCCGGTTTCGCTCGCCGCTACTGCCGGAATCTCGGTTGATTTCTGTTCCTCGGGGTACTTAGATGTTTCAGTTCCCCCGGTTCGCCTCGCTACGCTATGTATTCACGTAGCGATACTGGCTTATGCCAGTGGGTTTCCCCATTCGGAAATCCCAGTCTCAGGTGGCTTTTACTGCCTAAACTGGGCTTATCGCAAGTTAATACGTCCTTCATCGCCTCTGACTGCCAAGGCATCCACCGTGTACGCTTAGTCACTTAACCATACAACCCCAAGAGGTCTGTATGTTCAAACAACCAAGGTTTGTGTCTCTCCTTCTCTACATGAAAGAGCAGGGAGACATTGGTTTTTCGCCGGACTCTACACAAGACACTTAAATGTGTTTGCTTGAGAACTCGTTTCATCTCTCGATGAAACATTTTAATTCAATTGTAAAAATTGAATTTACTAGTCAGCTTTCCAGATTGTTAAAGAGCATGTGTACTTCTCTACCTAAATAAATAGGTTTCGATATCCACTTTTTAAACACACTCACTTCTTTTTCAAGAAATGCGCTTAAAGAGTGGTGGAGCTATGCGGGATCGAACCGCAGACCTCCTGCGTGCAAGGCAGGCGCTCTCCCAGCTGAGCTATAGCCCCATCGAGGGTATTTCTGAGTTCTTTCTAAAAGAAAGAGTGGTGGGCGATACCGGGCTCGAACCAGTGACCCCCTCCTTGTAAGGGAGGTGCTCTCCCAACTGAGCTAATCGCCCTCCGTAGTTTTACATTTCCGAAGGAGGAAATGGTGGGTCGTGCAGGATTCGAACCTGCGACCAATTGATTAAAAGTCAACTGCTCTACCAACTGAGCTAACGACCCTTGGCGTCCCGTAGGGGAGTCGAACCCCTGTTACCGCCGTGAAAGGGCGGTGTCCTAGGCCTCTAGACGAACGGGACTAAGTGTTTCTATCCAAGTTGTTGGGCAACTTGAATGCTCTCTACATTTCGACCAAGCAATCTGTGTGGACACTGCATAAAACAGCAAGTCTTTAGGTAAGGAGGTGATCCAGCCCCAGGTTCCCCTAGGGCTACCTTGTTACGACTTCACCCCAGTCATGAACCACACCGTGGTAAACGCCCTCCCGAAGGTTAAGCTATCTACTTCTGGTGCAGCCCACTCCCATGGTGTGACGGGCGGTGTGTACAAGGCCCGGGAACGTATTCACCGTAGCATTCTGATCTACGATTACTAGCGATTCCGACTTCATGGAGTCGAGTTGCAGACTCCAATCCGGACTACGACGTACTTTGTGGGATTCGCTCACCATCGCTGGTTGGCAGCCCTCTGTATACGCCATTGTAGCACGTGTGTAGCCCTACTCGTAAGGGCCATGATGACTTGACGTCGTCCCCACCTTCCTCCGGTTTATCACCGGCAGTCTCCCTGGAGTTCCCGCCATTACGCGCTGGCAAACAAGGATAGGGGTTGCGCTCGTTGCGGGACTTAACCCAACATTTCACAACACGAGCTGACGACAGCCATGCAGCACCTGTCTCAGAGTTCCCGAAGGCACGAAACCATCTCTGGTAACTTCTCTGGATGTCAAGAGTAGGTAAGGTTCTTCGCGTTGCATCGAATTAAACCACATGCTCCACCGCTTGTGCGGGCCCCCGTCAATTCATTTGAGTTTTAATCTTGCGACCGTACTCCCCAGGCGGTCTACTTAACGCGTTAGCTCCGAAAGCCACGGCTCAAGGCCACAACCTCCAAGTAGACATCGTTTACGGCGTGGACTACCAGGGTATCTAATCCTGTTTGCTCCCCACGCTTTCGCATCTGAGCGTCAGTCTTTGTCCAGGGGGCCGCCTTCGCCACCGGTATTCCTTCAGATCTCTACGCATTTCACCGCTACACCTGAAATTCTACCCCCCTCTACAAGACTCTAGTCTGCCAGTTCAAAATGCTGTTCCGAGGTTGAGCCCCGGGCTTTCACATCTTGCTTAACAGACCGCCTGCATGCGCTTTACGCCCAGTAATTCCGATTAACGCTCGCACCCTCCGTATTACCGCGGCTGCTGGCACGGAGTTAGCCGGTGCTTCTTCTGTCGCTAACGTCAAGGCATGCAGCTATTAACTACACACCCTTCCTCACGACTGAAAGTACTTTACAACCCGAAGGCCTTCTTCATACACGCGGCATGGCTGCATCAGGGTTTCCCCCATTGTGCAATATTCCCCACTGCTGCCTCCCGTAGGAGTCTGGACCGTGTCTCAGTTCCAGTGTGGCTGATCATCCTCTCAGACCAGCTAGGGATCGTTGCCTTGGTGAGCCGTTACCCCACCAACAAGCTAATCCCACCTGGGCTAATCTTAGCGCGAGAGGCCCGAAGGTCCCCCTCTTTGGCCCGTAGGCATTATGCGGTATTAGCTATCGTTTCCAATAGTTATCCCCCACACTAAGGCATATTCCCAGGCATTACTCACCCGTCCGCCGCTCGCCGCCCTTAGCGTCCCCCGAAGGTTCAGCTAAGTCGCTGCCGCTCGACTTGCATGTGTTAGGCCTGCCGCCAGCGTTCAATCTGAGCCATGATCAAACTCTTCAATTAAAGTTTTGTTGTTCCTTTCGGAACGGCTCAATGAATACTGACTTCAAAACTGTTTCTTACCGAAGCAAGAAAGTAATTTTAAAGCTATTACCATTATTCTTTTCATATAGAGAAGAGAATGGTAATGAATTGACTGTGCCAAATAACCGTAGTTATTTGTATTGGTCACTCAGTTCATTGATAAATCTTTCGACTTAACTTTTTCACGAGTGCCCACACAGATTGCATGGTCAAATTGTTAAAGAACGTTGACTTTCAATGCCTTGGCGCGTTGCGCTTCAGCAAGTCAGGACGCGTATAATACGCTTCTCTGTTTTTAAGTCAAGATAAAATTTTCATCTTTTTAATCATTCGATTAAAGAGCAAAAACCTTATATTGACTCCGCTCACACCGTGTTCGGTAAGAGCGAAATAAAAGCCCGTTGTTGCCAACGGGCTCTCGTTTTCTGTCATCCACTTTTAAAAAAGTGAAATCAAAATTAGGAGCCTGGCGATGTCCTACTCTCACATGGGGAGACCCCACACTACCATCGGCGCTATTACGTTTCACTACTGAGTTCGGCATGGGATCAGGTGGGTCCATAATGCTATGGTCGCCAAGCAAATTCTGTTTTATTCACCGCCCAAAGGCGATAAATAGCAATCTGGGAAAGTTAACTAGTTGTTCTCAGCACCATTCAAGTGCTTCGTGGAGTCCATACCTACATGGATGTAGGCAATACTGATAATCGTCTTGGTCCGGCATTCCGGGAACGATTTCAGTGAAAAACCCCTTGGGTGTTGTATGGTTAAGCCTCACGGGCAATTAGTACAGGTTAGCTCAATGCCTCGCAGCACTTACACACCCTGCCTATCTACGTCGTAGTCTCCAACAACCCTTTAGGATACTTATAGTATCAGGGATGACTCATCTCAGGGCTCGCTTCGCGCTTAGATGCTTTCAGCGCTTATCGATTCCGAACTTAGCTACCGGGCAATGCCACTGGCGTGACAACCCGAACACCAGAGGTTCGTCCACTCCGGTCCTCTCGTACTAGGAGCAGCCCCCTTCAATCATCCAACGCCCACGGCAGATAGGGACCGAACTGTCTCACGACGTTCTAAACCCAGCTCGCGTACCACTTTAAATGGCGAACAGCCATACCCTTGGGACCGACTTCAGCCCCAGGATGTGATGAGCCGACATCGAGGTGCCAAACACCGCCGTCGATATGAACTCTTGGGCGGTATCAGCCTGTTATCCCCGGAGTACCTTTTATCCGTTGAGCGATGGCCCTTCCATTCAGAACCACCGGATCACTATGACCTGCTTTCGCACCTGCTCGAATTGTCATTCTCGCAGTCAAGCGGGCTTATGCCATTGCACTAACCTCACGATGTCCGACCGTGATTAGCCCACCTTCGTGCTCCTCCGTTACTCTTTGGGAGGAGACCGCCCCAGTCAAACTACCCACCAGGCACTGTCCGCACCCCCGATAAGGGGGCGACGTTAGAACATCAACACTACAAGGGTGGTATTTCAAGGACGGCTCCACCATATCTAGCGACATGGTTTCAAAGCCTCCCACCTATCCTACACATGTAGGGTCAATGTTCAGTGCCAAGCTGTAGTAAAGGTTCACGGGGTCTTTCCGTCTAGCCGCGGGTACACAGCATCTTCACTGCGATTTCAATTTCACTGAGTCTCGGGTGGAGACAGCGTGGCCATCATTACGCCATTCGTGCAGGTCGGAACTTACCCGACAAGGAATTTCGCTACCTTAGGACCGTTATAGTTACGGCCGCCGTTTACCGGGGCTTCGATCAAGAGCTTCGACCGAAGTCTAACCCCATCAATTAACCTTCCGGCACCGGGCAGGCGTCACACCGTATACGTCATCTTTCGATTTTGCACAGTGCTGTGTTTTTAATAAACAGTTGCAGCCACCTGGTATCTGCGACTCCCAGTAGCTCCATCCGCAAGGGACTTCACCGCCAGGAGCGTACCTTCTCCCGAAGTTACGGTACCATTTTGCCTAGTTCCTTCACCCGAGTTCTCTCAAGCGCCTTGGTATTCTCTACCTGATCACCTGTGTCGGTTTGGGGTACGATTGCTTACAACCTATCGCTTAGAGGCTTTTCCCGGAAGCATGGCATCAATGACTTCATCACCGTAGTGACTCGACATCGGGTCTCAGCCTTAAGTATTCCCGGATTTACCTAAGAATACAGCCTACACCCTTGAACCAGGACAACCGTCGCCTGGCCCACCTAGCCTTCTCCGTCCCCCCATCGCAGTTATAAGCAGTACAGGAATATTAACCTGTTTCCCATCGACTACGCCTTTCGGCCTCGCCTTAGGGGTCGACTTACCCTGCCCCGATTAACGTTGGACAGGAACCCTTGATCTTCCGGCGAGGGAGTTTTTCACTCCCTTTATCGTTACTCATGTCAGCATTCGCACTTCTGATACCTCCAGCAAACCTTACGATTCACCTTCAACGGCTTACAGAACGCTCCCCTACCCAATGCAGTAAACTGCATTGCCGCAGCTTCGGTGTATAGCTTAGCCCCGTTAAATCTTCCGCGCAGGCCGACTCGACCAGTGAGCTATTACGCTTTCTTTAAATGATGGCTGCTTCTAAGCCAACATCCTGGCTGTCTGAGCCTTCCCACATCGTTTCCCACTTAGCTATAACTTTGGGACCTTAGCTGGCGGTCTGGGTTGTTTCCCTCTCCACGACGGACGTTAGCACCCGCCGTGTGTCTCCCGGATAGTACTTACTGGTATTCGGAGTTTGCAAAGGGTTGGTAAGTCGGGATGACCCCCTAGCCTTAACAGTGCTCTACCCCCAGTAGTATTCGTCCGAGGCGCTACCTAAATAGCTTTCGGGGAGAACCAGCTATCTCCAGGTTTGATTGGCCTTTCACCCCTAGCCACAAGTCATCCGCTAATTTTTCAACATTAGTCGGTTCGGTCCTCCAGTAAGTGTTACCTCACCTTCAACCTGCCCATGGCTAGATCACCTGGTTTCGGGTCTAATCCTAGCAACTTATGCGCCCAGTTAAGACTCGGTTTCCCTACGGCTCCCCTATACGGTTAACCTTGCTACTAAAATTAAGTCGCTGACCCATTATACAAAAGGTACGCAGTCACACCACGAAGGTGCTCCTACTGCTTGTACGTACACGGTTTCAGGTTCTATTTCACTCCCCTCACAGGGGTTCTTTTCGCCTTTCCCTCACGGTACTGGTTCACTATCGGTCAGTCAGGAGTATTTAGCCTTGGAGGATGGTCCCCCCATGTTCAGACAGGATATCACGTGTCCCGTCCTACTCGATTTCACTAAAAGCGCGCTGTCGGCTACGGGGCTATCACCCTTTACTGCTGTGCTTTCCAGCACATTCGCCTAACATGCAACTAGCTTAAGGGCTAATCCGGTTTCGCTCGCCGCTACTGCCGGAATCTCGGTTGATTTCTGTTCCTCGGGGTACTTAGATGTTTCAGTTCCCCCGGTTCGCCTCGCTACGCTATGTATTCACGTAGCGATACTGGCTTATGCCAGTGGGTTTCCCCATTCGGAAATCCCAGTCTCAAGTGGCTTTTACTGCCTAAACTGGGCTTATCGCAAGTTAATACGTCCTTCATCGCCTCTGACTGCCAAGGCATCCACCGTGTACGCTTAGTCACTTAACCATACAACCCCAAGAGGTTTCGTATGTTCAAACAACCAAGGTTTGTGTCTCTCCTTCTCTACATGAAAGAGCAGGGAGACATTGGTTTTTCGCCGGACTCTACACAAGACACTTGAATGTGTTTGCTTGAGAACTCGTTCTTCATAAAGAAGAACATTTTAATTCAATTGTAAAAATTGAATTTACTAGTCAGCTTTCCAGATTGTTAAAGAACATGTGTTGACCTTCGAAAAGGTGTCCACTTTTTAAAAGTACTATATATCTCTGTCTTTCAAGAGAAGTACGTTTAAAGAGTGGTGGAGCTATGCGGGATCGAACCGCAGACCTCCTGCGTGCAAGGCAGGCGCTCTCCCAGCTGAGCTATAGCCCCAACGTATTAAAAAGACTGTCACACACTTTCTTTGGGAAGAAAGTGGTGGGTCTGAGTGGACTTGAACCACCGACCTCACCCTTATCAGGGGTGCGCTCTAACCACCTGAGCTACAGACCCAAGTCTTTTCACGTTCTTTTACATTTTAACCAGGCAATCTGTGTGGACACTGCATAAAACAGCAAGTCTTTAGGTAAGGAGGTGATCCAGCCCCAGGTTCCCCTAGGGCTACCTTGTTACGACTTCACCCCAGTCATGAACCACACCGTGGTAAACGCCCTCCCGAAGGTTAAGCTATCTACTTCTGGTGCAGCCCACTCCCATGGTGTGACGGGCGGTGTGTACAAGGCCCGGGAACGTATTCACCGTAGCATTCTGATCTACGATTACTAGCGATTCCGACTTCATGGAGTCGAGTTGCAGACTCCAATCCGGACTACGACGTACTTTGTGGGATTCGCTCACCATCGCTGGTTGGCAGCCCTCTGTATACGCCATTGTAGCACGTGTGTAGCCCTACTCGTAAGGGCCATGATGACTTGACGTCGTCCCCACCTTCCTCCGGTTTATCACCGGCAGTCTCCCTGGAGTTCCCGCCATTACGCGCTGGCAAACAAGGATAGGGGTTGCGCTCGTTGCGGGACTTAACCCAACATTTCACAACACGAGCTGACGACAGCCATGCAGCACCTGTCTCAGAGTTCCCGAAGGCACGAAACCATCTCTGGTAACTTCTCTGGATGTCAAGAGTAGGTAAGGTTCTTCGCGTTGCATCGAATTAAACCACATGCTCCACCGCTTGTGCGGGCCCCCGTCAATTCATTTGAGTTTTAATCTTGCGACCGTACTCCCCAGGCGGTCTACTTAACGCGTTAGCTCCGAAAGCCACGGCTCAAGGCCACAACCTCCAAGTAGACATCGTTTACGGCGTGGACTACCAGGGTATCTAATCCTGTTTGCTCCCCACGCTTTCGCATCTGAGCGTCAGTCTTTGTCCAGGGGGCCGCCTTCGCCACCGGTATTCCTTCAGATCTCTACGCATTTCACCGCTACACCTGAAATTCTACCCCCCTCTACAAGACTCTAGTCTGCCAGTTCAAAATGCTGTTCCGAGGTTGAGCCCCGGGCTTTCACATCTTGCTTAACAGACCGCCTGCATGCGCTTTACGCCCAGTAATTCCGATTAACGCTCGCACCCTCCGTATTACCGCGGCTGCTGGCACGGAGTTAGCCGGTGCTTCTTCTGTCGCTAACGTCAAGGCATGCAGCTATTAACTACACACCCTTCCTCACGACTGAAAGTACTTTACAACCCGAAGGCCTTCTTCATACACGCGGCATGGCTGCATCAGGGTTTCCCCCATTGTGCAATATTCCCCACTGCTGCCTCCCGTAGGAGTCTGGACCGTGTCTCAGTTCCAGTGTGGCTGATCATCCTCTCAGACCAGCTAGGGATCGTCGCCTTGGTGAGCCATTACCCCACCAACAAGCTAATCCCACCTGGGCTAATCTTAGCGCGAGAGGCCCGAAGGTCCCCCTCTTTGGCCCGTAGACATTATGCGGTATTAGCTATCGTTTCCAATAGTTATCCCCCACACTAAGGCATATTCCCAGGCATTACTCACCCGTCCGCCGCTCGCCGCCCAACAAATTCCCCGAAGGTTCAATGTTGTCGCTGCCGCTCGACTTGCATGTGTTAGGCCTGCCGCCAGCGTTCAATCTGAGCCATGATCAAACTCTTCAATTAAAGTTTTGTTGTTCCTTCCGGAACGGCTCAATGAATACTGATTGAGTTGCCATTACTAGAAGCTAGTAACGAGAACTCGAATTGACTGTGCCGCTTTCTTATTTTCACTTTCTAATAAAAAGTGAAACAAAAAAGCAATCGAACTATTTCTAGCTCTTGGTCACTCAGTTCATTGATAAATCTTTCGACTTAACTTTTTCACGAGTGCCCACACAGATTGCATGGTCAAATTGTTAAAGAACAATCCTTCAATGTGGAAAGCAATCACTTTTCAGTGTTTCGCTCTCTCATTGAAGAGGACGGTCATTCTAACGAATCAAGTTGTCGTGTCAAACACTTTTTACAACTCATTTCCTAGTTTTTTCATCCTTCCGATTAGATGCTTACTCCTTGCTAGAAGCAGCTCTCCGTGTCGGTGAGGCGGCATTATAGGGCGTTGTTTCAGGTTGGCAAGCAAAAATATAAAAAAAGCAAACGCCCGAACAATAAACACCCAACTAATGCATCTTTGCTTGCTTTAACGACAATAACCTTAATATATCTCCACCAGCGGCTTTAACCCGGCACCATTGTGGCTGAAAACAAAAAACGAAAAGCTCCTGAAGCATCGCCGATAGGTAGGCTTTTTGGATCCGGTTACACTCGGCTTTACCCGTTATCCATCGTAAGTATCCAGCCATGAGCGCCAATGGCTGTGTTTTAACAGCACTCGCGTGTTTATTTAAAATTTGCCTCATTGCATAAAGCCGCTTTTCCTGATCTCGGCTAATGGCGCCTTCCCTGTCTGAGGTGTAGTGGCAAAGCGGCCTATTTAGGACCCCTATCGAACCTTGCTGCGCCACTTTCAACCACAAATCCCAATCGGATGCTGACTGTAGCGTTGGATCAAACCCCCCAGCCATAATTAAAGAAGGTTTCTTAACCATGACCGTACTGGTACCTACTATATTCTCAGCAAAGATCGTCGGTGTGAAATTCGTAAATACACTTAACTGATGCTGCTCTTCCATGATCTTTTTAAATCGCGGCCAAAAGTTAAAGCACTCAATGATCGCTTCACCAGATTGAGATATATGCATATAGTCACTAAAGCTAAGTACCACTTCAGGATGCATAATGTGCAAAGCTAACTGGCGAGACAACTTCCCTTCCAACCAATAGTCATCAGCATCCAAAAATGCAATGAGCTCATGACTACAATGCTGAATTGCTAAATTTCTGGCATTTGACGCACCCGCTCGCTGCGTGAATATCACCTTGATATCGCCCTGCCGTTCTAACCACTCACGAGAACCATCGTTTGAACCATCATCAACGACAATTATTTCGGTTTTACAAGCTTGGTTCCGGATACTATCAATGGCCCGTGGCAGGGTAGAAAGACAATTATAATTCGGGATCACTACACTAATACTTGGCGTCTGTTCCATGTTAACTCTCCTTAAATCTAAAGAACCTACCTAATAAGCTCTGAGCCTATGCAAGCCCTAAGCCAACCAGTATTGGTCTCAACATTGGCACCAAAATTGGAAGGTAGGTGGTATTAGCAACACTATTTACCGAAGTAAGAGAGAGGGCGATAGGATGAAACAGATTGGTTATGTCATTCCTAGTTTTCCAACACTGTCAGAGACATTTGTTGGCGTTGAAATGCGAGCCATGATGGCTCTTGGCCACAAAGTAAAACCCTATGCCTTCAGCGCCAATGAACAGTTCCAACCTGCAGATGCTTACTTAAAAAAGCACTGCACTTACCTATCGGATGCACCCAAGTACCCGCTTCGCAATGTATGGAATGCCTATCGCTGCCATTCTTTCATTAGCAAGCAACAAGGCTTTGGCTATCTATCGCTATTGCGTCAAGGGCTACAGCTGGCATACCTGGCAGAAAAAGATCGCTGTGAACACCTCCATGCCCATTTTGCCTGGCACAGTGCAGCGACGGCGATTGTCGCAGCAAGAATACTGAATATTCCTGTCTCTTTTGTTGGCCATGGTGCAGATATCTATTCCGCTCCACAAGATCTACCGTGTAAATTGCAGGCTGCTGACTTTATCTGCGCCGTGACTAAAGAGATGCAAAACGAACTGCAACTTGCAACGGTGAAGCCGGTTTATCATATTCCTTGTGGCGTCCATGAACCCGACTACTCCCCTCTCACTCAGCCTTGGCGACCTCATAAAGACTTCCTTTTTATTGGTCGATTGGTTGAAAAAAAGGGGCTCGATACCGTTTTAACGGCCCTCAACCAACTAACGCCAGAAGCAACCTTAGATATTGTGGGAGATGGCCCTCTTCTTCCTGCACTAAAACAGAGGGTCAGTGAGCTGGGGCTAAGCCACCTGGTGACCTTCTTTGGCAGTCGGGAAACAAGTTGGTACCACCAACATGCCTGCAATTATAAAGCTCTCGTTGTACCGTTTACTGTTGCTCCTAACGGGGACAAAGATACCGGCCCTTTGGTTATAAAGGAGGCCATGGCCCTAGGGCTTCCCGTGATCACCAGTAATTTGTCAGGTTGTTGTGAGATCCTAGATAGAGAAAGCGGTTTTCAAGTTCCAATGGACGATCCTCACAGCCTGGCTACAGCGATGCAATACCACCTCACTCGCAGTCTTGCTGATCTGAATTTGCAACGAGCATATGCTTTCAACCGAGTGATGACCCTATTCACAGCCTCACGGCAAGCGAACTTGTTATCAGAGAAAGTGGAGGCGCTATGAAATCGCTCTCCACCATAGCTACGTATGCGATAGGCCTGATCCTCAGCAAACTCGTTGGTTTGATGTTACAGCCCTTTGTTACTCAGTGGCTGGGCACCGAAGAATATGGCCGCCTCGATGTGCTGGTGACATTTGCAATTTTTGTCTCACTCTTTCTAGCCCTCGGACTGACTGACGCTATCTATCGTTTTGCTCATGACGCACAACATAACCAGCAGGATATTGTTAGCGGTGCACTCTGGTTGATTTTGGCATTTGGCGGCACGCTGACCATACTTGCCCTTATCGTTGCCCCCTTAATCCACCAGCTTCTTCCTGGACAACCACCGCTGCTAGCCCTACGCTGCCTGATCATCACTCTATTTATCAATACCCTTTGCACCGTTCCATTCGCAATACTCCGGCTTAACAATCGTGCAGGATTATTTGTTTCTGCCCAAGTCTTGTTTGCCGTAGTTCAAGGTGGGGGGATTTTCTTACTCGCACCATCAATGGGGATCACCGGCATCATGCTTGCTGGCCTTGTCGCCCAGAGCCTCCAGTTACTACTGCTGTGCAAGGTATTTCCCTCACCCAAGCCCAGCCACCAGCAATTAATGCTACGTTATGGTTTTGCGATTACCTTTTCAGGCATGCTGGGGTTTATTACTCTCGGTGCTGAGCGCTGGGCTATCGCCCATTCCCTGAGCCTGACAGAGCTTGCACCTTATGCAATCGCCATACAATGGGCAATGGCAGCCAGTTTACTACTTGAGCCTTTTTCGCTTTGGTGGTTTCCCAAACGGTTTGCCTTGGTCAGCACAGGCGAACAGCGCCAACAAGCTGCCCTGATCAGTGTCACTGGCTGTCAGCTTGGCTGCCTTGTCACGGCTGGCGTGATCACTATCGGCCCTATTTTTCTTACCTACTGGTTACCTCAAGATTTCCAGGCCAGCGCTAATATCATTCCTCTGCTAGGTGTGATGCTGATGTTCAAGCATGCCAGTACACTGCTCAATATGGGCTGTTACCAGCAAAAAAAGGGGCAGAGTGTTATGATCATCAGCCTGATCAGCGCCGTCCTTTCCCTCACCCTATTGTTCTTGGTATTACCAAACCTGGGATTATATGCATTACTTTGGGGAGGCATTCTTTTACAGGTCATCCGGTTGTGCCTATTTTACATCTGGAGCCAACGCCGGTTAGCACTTCCCTATCCAATGCGTCGATTACTGTTCAGCTACGCCTTAATTACGATCCTCTTAATCGTCCACAACTGGAACATGCCCTTCTATGAAGCACTCCTGATCTTCATGCTGATCGTACAAGTCGGCTGGCCGTGGCTGAAAAAGCACAGACCTGTTTTTCTGGAATATAAATTGCCATGAGCCGACGCAATCAGCTGTTTCTTGCTTTCACCAGTACTTTCCTGATCTACCTTGCCTGGTTTCAGCAAGGTAACTTGGTGCTACTTGTTGGCGTCTTATTTGCGCTACCTTTTGTTATCAGTCAGGCTTTTTTAGTCTGCGTTGGCTTTATCATCTTTTCTTATTTTAGGATCCACGAAGCCTTCCCTCTTCTGATGCCCTTTCGGATTCCACAGCTTCTTGCCCTGGCGAGCCTAGCCGGACTAGGGTGGCAATTGTGGCTCAAACGCGAAACTATCACATGGCAAAACCTGCACACCCAACTAGTGATATTCAGTGTATGGGTACTGCTCTCCTGCCTGATGGCCAGCAACCGTGGCGAGGCCTTTGCCAACTTCAACGGCAACTTCATCAAAATTTTCATCATGGTTTTTGCCATTAGCTGGTTACCGACCAAGCTCTCCCAGCTAAAAGTCATCCCTGTCCTTCTACTGCTAAGCGGTCTATGTATCGGGTTGCTGGCGCTTTACAACAAAGCCAATGGTATCGGCCTTGTGGAAGGCACACGGGTAACCATCGGCCGAAATATTGGCTCTATGCTGGGCGATCCTAACGATCTGGCGCTGGTTCTTCAGTTTCCGGTCTCTTTTGCCCTGGCCTACACCTTTCATGGCCATATGTGGCAACGAGTGCTCACGGCAATCATTCTGCTAATTCTGCTCATGAGTGTGCTGGCAACCCAAAGCAGGGGCGGCTTACTGGGGATTTCGAGCGGGATCTTCGCGCTGACCTTATTAAAGAGCCGTTCTATCGTCATGCCTATTATTTTCAGCAGTATTGGACTGATTGCTTTGGTTTTATTTGCCGGGATCAGCGATCGGGCCTCTGGCGGGGCAGCCGAGTCGGGGGTCGACGAATCAGCAATGGGACGGATATATGCCTGGCAAGCAGCTATCAATATGGCGATATCCAACCCATTTACTGGTGTGGGACTGAATAACTTTTATTACAACTACTATTTCTATTCACCACACTGGGACGGTAAGAACCATGCCGTACACAGTACCTGGCTGCAAATCACGGCTGAAATGGGCTTTGCCGGGTTGGTACTGTTTCTGCTTATGGTTATTGGTGCCCTGAAAGTCAGTTACCGGCTACTAAAACGGCTGGAAAATCATGAGATGAAACCGCTAGCCCAAGGGCTCTGGCTTGGCATGTTGTCATTTTGCGTCAGTGGCACCTTTTTAACCCAAGGAACAACCTGGCCTCTCTACATCCTAATAGGCCTACTGCTGGCCTTAGATAGGTTAACGCTCATCCAGGAGGAAAAACATGCGCACCCTCATTAAACAACACCTCAACCCAAACCAGATTATTTCCCTCAAGTCACTACTGCAAAGAGCTCGAGCAAGCTACCTGCCTTGTATTCCCGTCCTACACACCTTGCTTTACCACCTGCACCTTGCAACCAAAAACACCATTCATTGCATTTTGCAAAAGTGTTATTTCACCCCAATGTTCATTTCCCGGCTTGAACAAAGTCCCCGTCAATTGCAGCTAGATTGCGGTATGCCACAAGTACTAGGCGAGCTAAAAATCAGCCTGGGAGAGCAATGCCGCCTCTCTGGTGTCTCGACGTTATGTGGAAGGGTATGGGGGGCACACCCCCCTCAATTAATTGTCGGCAACAACGTCGACATCGGTTGGCAGAACACCTTAGCTGTCGGGACTAAAATTCAGCTTGATGATAATGTCCGTCTCGCCGGTAAAGTCTTCCTGGCAGGTTTTCCCGGCCATCCCATGGATCCACATGCCCGCGCTATCGGCAAACCCGATACCGAACAGCAAATCGGGGATATTCATCTATGCAATGATGTTTGGCTCGGTACCGGAGTAATGGTAATGGCCGGTGTCACCATAGGTGCTGGCAGTGTCGTGGCTGCCGGAAGTGTCGTTACCAAAGATATTCCACCGGGCGTTCTCGCAGGCGGGAATCCGGCTCGCGTCATCAAAACACTGGAGTACTGATATGGAATTTCTCGTCTTTGGTGAAGACTGGGGCCGTCACCCATCGAGCAGCCAGCATATTTTGACAGCCTTGATGGACAGTTATGAAGTGATCTGGATTAATTCAATCGGGTTGCGTCAGCCAAAATTAACCTGGCGTGATATCAACAGAGTCAAAGAAAAGCTGCAGTCTAGTTTATGTCATCGCTCGGCATTAGTGTCGGCTGTAACCAAGGAACATGATATTCCCCAAACACCTACCGCAATCATCAAGCCCTTGGTATGGCCGTTAGCCCAACACTCACTCATTCAAAAACTCAATAACGTCATTCTCAGCCAGCAGCTCAGGCGTAAAAAGAGCCCCCGGATCATCTGGGCAGCCTTGCCTAGTGCCGTAGACTACTTGGATATTTGCGACAGCGATCTGGTGATCTATTACTGCGGTGATGATTTTTCCGCTCTCGCCGGCGTTGATCACCACTATGTGGCTCAAGCAGAGCAGCGGCTCATCGACAGAGCTGACATCATTCTGGCCTGCAGCCCGGCTTTACAACAAAAATTTCCGACAGATAAAACCTGGCTACTTCCCCATGGGGTTGCAATATCGCAATTTGCAAACCCTATGCCCTGCCCTGTTGACATCGAGACCTCCCGGCCCAGTGTTGGCTTTTACGGTAGCCTGAATAATTGGCTCGACCAGGATCTGTTATACCAGCTGGCTAACACCCGCCCCGATATCAACTTCTACCTCGTAGGGCCTGTTGATATTGATATTTCCCTGCTCGGTCATAATCACAACATCCACCTGCTACCCGCCAAGCCTCACCACCAGCTGGCCGGTTATCTGCAACACTGGACAATGGCTATTTTGCCCTTCAAGGACAATGAGCAAATTCGGGCCTGCAACCCGCTAAAATTAAGGGAGTATCTGGCAGCTGGCTGCCCGGTAATTAGCTCGGACTTTCCAGCCGTTCAACCCTATCGACCATGGGTAACCACTGCCACTACTCTACAAGAATGGCTGAATGCTATCGATCATAACTGCCAGCTTAGTATCAATGCTCGCCAAGTTTATGCCCACCAAACAAGTACCCGTGTTGCCAACGAAAGCTGGAGTAACCGTGCCAAGACAGTGGTCACACTGGTTAAAGAAAGATTAGTGTCCAAATAAACAGACGGCTAATTACAATTTATCTAACTCTAGGCATCTTTTTTGCTACTACTCTTATATTCCGACTTACAAAAAGGGTAACTAGATGAAAAGGATTATTTGTCTAATCAGCTGCCTCTTTTTTTGGGGCTGTACCAGTACGAGTCACCTCCCTCAAGAGCTCACTTTATTTTTCAGCCCGGAGCAAATCTCGCTGACTGCAGAGCAAAACAGAAAGATCGCTGATTTTCTCGATAGCAACCCATACCACCAGCTAACAGCCTTTGTGGCACCGGCAGATCTAGATGACCCTTTCAAGGCTCTTATGCACGGGCAAAAGCGTAGCCAGGCTGTCAGCCAAATTTCAAACGCCAGGGAGATCCCATTACGGCTGGAATATGCGCCTAAACAAACGGCCGATACACTGATCCTTAAAAGGCAGTAGTCATGCGGCATAAGTTATTTGCAAAGCTTTATCCCTTGCTCCATGCCATGTGGAATCACAGATACCTGATCCTGATCCCGGTACTTGTCATGCCATTGCTAATGACAGCAGGCAGCTTCGTTAAAGCCAAGCGATATTATGCCCAAACCACCATTTTGGTTCAGGAAGCCGCCATGCTGAACCCGTTTCTTGAAGATCTCTCCATTTCAATGAACCTAAAACAGCGCATTAAGGCACTACGGGTATTGCTCCATAGCCACTCGGTATTGGAACAAGTTGCTGTCGAGCTGAAACTGGCGCCCGCGGCTAGCAGAGCCCAAGTTGAAGGTGTCATTGGCAGTTTAAACCGCAGCCTCACTGTTACCTTAGTTGGCAATGATTTAGTTCAGCTCGGGCTAAACTGGCCAACGCCAGATGAAATGCCGATTATTTTGAACAAAGTGGCTGAAATTTTTCTTGATAAGCTACGCGCACCTGGACGGGCCTCGATAGATGGCTCTGAAATGTTCCTCCAGAAACAACTCGAATCAACCCAGCAAGATCTTGAACAAGCAGAAAGCGATCTCGCCTTATTCAAAGCAGAGCATGCCGATAACCTACCCCAACTACAGGGTATTAAAGTCCAAAATGATGCACGGCTGAATTCACTCATTCAGGAAACAGAATTAGAGCTGTTACATGCTAAAAATCAACGCGATAATTTCTTTCAGCGCCTCGCAAGCACCAACCCGGTCGTCGGTATGTTAGAAGAAGAAATTATCAAAGCCGAAGCTGAGCTGGCCATTCTGCGAGCCAGCTATACCGACCGTCACTCTTCCGTCAAAGCCGTGTTACGTCAATTGGGCCGCCTGAAGCAAGAACGCTCACGGCTCGTTGACGAGCAGCAATCTCTCAGTGCCCAGGAAGTAAGCCAGCTGTGGCAACGAGTCGCAAACAACACTCAAAACCGTGACAACAACACCCAGCCAATATTGCTCAGCCAATTTGAAAAACTTCAACATGCTGAAAGCCAAATCCAATCCCTGGCTGAAGAGTTGAAACTGCTACGGGCACAAGCAACCCAACTACAAAGCAAAAGAGCAGAGTTCGCCACCTTAGAGAAGCAGCTCAAGATCCTGCAACGTAACTATGACGTCAAATCCAGGATCTACAACCAGCTTCTGGAACGTTATGAGATGGCAAAAGTCACCGGTCAACTCGGCCGTTTCGAAGAGCCAGACAAGCTGAAGATTATCGATCGCCCAGTCAAGCCTCATCGCCCTCTTAACTGGCCATGGTGGCTCAATTTCCTCCTCGGCATTGGTGCAGGACTCGGACTCGGCTTGTCTCTGGCCTGCGCGGTACAGCTATTAGATACCCGGCTGTATCAAACCACACAAATCAACCGACTCACCCAGGTACCGGTACTCACCCGGGTCCCAAACTTCCCAGGGAGTTCATTATGAAGCATGTCACGCTACAAGTTGTCCAACACCTAAGCCCCGGTGGTATTGAAAGACTGGTACTCAATTTACTGCGGTTTGCCTCCCCGAACCATGAGGTATACGTAGTAGCCTTGGAAGGTGACAAAACGTCGGCAATGGCTGCCTGGCCAGAATTACAGCCCTTGGCCTCTCGCCTGTTCTTTCTCAACAAAGCACAAGGCCGAGATCTCAACACTGTTTTCAAATTGCGACAGCTCATCAAACAGCTCCAAGCCAAGGTTGTTCATTCCCACCACCTTGGTCCATTACTGTATTCTCGGCTTGCTACCATCGGACTTTCCCTCACCCATATCCAGACTGAGCATGATAGTTGGCATTTGCAAAGTGCCAAACAGCGTCTTATTACTCGCTGGCTGTTAAAAGGTACCAATATTCAATTAATAGCCGATGCCCCTCGGGTCGCCCAGCAACTGGAACACTACGGGATCAAAGCCAATCATGTCATCATCAATGGTATCGATACTCAACACTTTTCTCCCGGCAGCCAGCAACTCGCCAGGCAATTCCTACAACTTCCAACAGATAAAATCATCATTGGTTGTGCTGGCCGGTTAGTGCCGGAAAAGGGCATCGACACCATGCTCAAGGCACTGGTTCACCTTCCTATCGACCACCAGCTTGCCATCGCGGGCGGCGGCCCGGAACAACCATCATTGCTTGAAAAAGCCAAACAGCTTGATATCTCCCATCGTATTCACTGGCTCGGACACTGCGCCAATATGCGTAACTTTTACCGGGCCATTGATATTTTTTGTATGCCCTCCCGCCAGGAGGGGTTACCCCTGGCGCTTCTTGAAGCCCAGGCCTGTGGCAAAACCGTCGTAGCAACGGCGGTTGGAGGCATACCGGATCTGCTTTGTCCACAGAGCGGGCAACTGCTCGAACCTGACCAACCGAAGCCACTTGCCAGGGCAATAACAAAAGGCCTACGTAACGCTGCAGTCCATTGTGAGCACAATGTGCAATACATTCGCGACTTGGCTGATGTTCGGGTGATGGCAGCAACGTATGAATCATTGGCACATTAAAATAGAGGGAGATAACGATGGTGTTCGAATGGATTTTATTAGTATTTCTTACCCTGCTCATCGTCTATCACCATGTGATCTACACCAGCATGATGATCTGGTTTGGTCGACGCCGCAGCCCTGATACCCCCAGCGCTAGTTCAGCTAACCACAAGTCAGCAGGCGATCCTCTAACAAGTGAAAGGAATAGGCAGTTCCCTTCAATCGCCCTGGTAATGCCGGCTCATAACGAAGAGCAATGCATAGAAGCCAAACTGGCCAACCTCCTGATGCTCGATTACCCGCCTGAGCAACTTTCCATATGGATTTGCTGTGATGGCTGTACCGATAAGACCGCAAAGATAATCGAAGCCTGGCAAGACAAATTTAAAGCCGCGGGGATCCAGCTACACACAATTGAGGAAGCCAATAACCATGGCAAACTCGCCCGAATCAACCAGCTGATGGCGCTCGCTAAACCGCAGGCAGAGCTCATCGCCTTAAGTGATGTGTCGGCATTGATCTCCATTGATGCATTAAAGCAGGCCGCGGCAAGTTTTCATGACACGCAAACCGGTGCGATGACCTGTTGCTACCTGTTGGCTGAAGCGACCCCGGGTGAAGAGCAGTACTGGCAATGGCAGAATAACATCCGTTATGCCGAATCACGCCTTGGTAATGTCATGGGAGGCAATGGTGCTTTTTACATCATGCGCTCTCAACTGTTTGCGCCTCTTCCGGAAGACACCATCAATGATGACTTCATGCTACCGATGATGGTGATCAAGCAAGGCTATAATGTCTTTTTCAATCAGAGTATAAACAGCGTCGAACTCACCCCGACCAACAACCAGCACAACCACCAGCGCCGCCAGCGTATAGGTGCCGGCAACCTGCAGCAACTCATACGCTGCCGCTTTCTCCTCAAAAGCCGTCATCACAGGGCACGTTGGTTATTTAGCTCGGGCAAGGGATTGCGAACGGTCATGCCCTTTATTTTATTGGCCTATTTAGCGCTGAGTTCTCTCATGGCCTTACAAGGTGTGTTATTGGCCAAAGGGTTATTAGCACTGCAATGCTTCGTCTACCTATCGGCTCTGCTTCCCCTTGCCGGTATCCATAGCCGCCCAACAGATAAGCTGCACTATTTTATTGGGGGATATTTCTCTTCACTACTCGGTATGCTCCGCTACCTAGGCGGCCAGTTCCGTCAGGGCTGGCGCCATCGGCCTCCTTTGTCGAATTACCAAACCCAGTCAACACAGCTTCTGAAACGCAGCAGCGATATCATTCTCAGCATGACGGGTTTTCTTCTTACTCTGCCACTTTGGCCCCTGCTGGCAATCCTTATCAAGCTCGACTCACCTGGACCGGCCTTCTACCACCAGCTAAGGGTTGGCCGGATCACCGAAGACAAGGCTGAGCTATTTAAAGTCATTAAGTTCCGCACCATGACCCATAATGCCGAAACCCAATCAGGTGCCGTATGGGCAACCCAGAATGATCCTCGTATCACTCGTATCGGTCGCTTCCTGCGAGCAACCCGGTTGGATGAACTTCCCCAATTTATCAATGTATTAAGGGGGGATATGTCTTTAATCGGCCCGAGACCTGAGCGTCCTGAAATGTGTGGCGATTTGCAAAATGCATTGCCGTTTTACCTGGAAAGGACGGCAGGGTTGCGCCCTGGAATAACCGGCCTGGCACAGGTGAACCAGGGCTATGATAGCTGCCTTGATGACGTGAAAAACAAGATCGCTTGGGACCATGCTTACGCAGTGGCGTTAGGCTCTCCATTTCAATGGCTTAGAATGGATCTCTATATCATTTTCAAAACTGTTTACATCATGGTATCCAAACGCGGGCAATAAGTTGGCATATCACTTGTATTGCTTACTAACAGGTTCAGATTATTTCCAGACGAGAGGTTAGTATGCAAGCAATAACAGGAGCTGTAATCACATTACCGATACATGATGAGTTTGATGCCCATATCGCCAGAGAAATGGAGCCGGAATTTGAGTCGTTGAGCCAAACTGAAGAAGACGAGTTGGTACTCGACATGACACAAATACAATTTATTGACTCCTGCGGAATAGGTGCCATTGTTTTCTTATACAAACGATTGAAAAGCAGAGGCAAAAAATTACGCCTACTCAATGTCAACGGACAGCCACGACAGCTGATGCAAATGTTACGGATAGACAAGGTGATCCCACTGATCACTTCTGCGGAGTTGTAATACTATGGACAAACTGCCGAGCCTATTTCTGATCCTGACGATCAGTGGCTGTACAACCTGGCCTACCTCCAGCGAGAATCCCTACACCCCGCCGGACATGGATCAATGGCTGGAGCTGGAACACCATGATTTCGAGCTACAACTCTTGGCTACCCGGGGAGCAAAAATCTGTCTTCCCGGTCAGTACCAACAGCTGGAAAATCTGTACAGCAAAGCCCGTCAGGAGGCAAAAGCCGGATTCAGCGATGACGCCGATATTACCCTGCTGGAATACCAAACCCAGTTTGGCAAGATCCAGCGCCAAATGGACTGGCTGGAATACCACACCCAGTGCCTCAATCCCCGTTACTCAGAAATAGAGCTCAGGGATAAATTTCTGCTGCTAATGCGAATAGACAACCAGTTTGCGTTTAATCGCGCCAAACTATTGCCCGATTACCAGCAAGCACTACGCCGTGCTGCTTCAATATTAAAGCGCCAGAGCCATTGGCATCTCCAACTTACAGGCCATACCGACACCATCGGCACTAACCAAAGCAACTACCAGCTAGGCATGAGGCGCGCTGAGGCTGTGCGACGTTATTTGATCGAACAAGGCGTAGATGCCAACCAGGTAACCATCTTTAGCGCAGGAGAAGAGAAATCAATCGAAGATCCCCGCTCTCGCACCCAGCGGCTCAGTAACCGAAAGGTGAATGCAAAAGTACTTGTCGAACACCATACCCGCTCAATGCACCGCGTTTACTCGCTGCAAGATTGGCATGCAGTTCGGGAGTCGCTATGAGAAAACGCTTACCGCTGTTGCTGCTTCTGTTCATCATCGCTCCGGCATGGGGAACAACCCTGACCCCCGGTGATCGCATTTACCTGCAGCTACCCGGTGAGAGCGCTTTTGACACTCCCTTTACCATTGATGATCAGGGACAGCTCCGGCTTCCTGAGGTTGGGCTGATCACCGTAGCTGGGTTAACCGTCGAAGAAGCCGAGCAGCGGATCAGGAGAAGGTTGAGTGCTGTCTACCGAAACCTGGATGAATTCGAGCTCAGTATCATGGAGCACCTGATCCGGATCCGCGTGCTCGGTTATGTTGAGCAACCTGGCATGGTCTCGCTCAAACCCGGCAGCAACATCCAAATGGCTGTCGCTGCAGCCGGAGGAGCAAGGCCCGGGGCACAGCTGGATCAGTTCAGGCTCATCCGAAATGACAACACGCAGGTTTTCAATTACAAGTCATACCTTGACTCCGGTGAGCCCTCTCTGCTCCCGGCCCTTAAAAGCGGTGATACCATTTTTGTTCCCACCTCTCCCCTGCTCGGCAATATCGAGGTCAAGTTTGATGCCGCCTCGCTACGCGAAGGTGGTGATGCTGACGAAGAGCAAGGGATCACCATTTTCGGTGAGCTGCGTAATCCCGGCACCTTTAGTTTCAAACCGGATATGACCGTTGTGGATGCCCTAATGCGAGCTGATGGTGTTACCCGCTACGCCGATGTCACCAAAATACGGGTAATAACAGACAGTGTTCCTTATCAGTTTGACCTAAAAGCCTACCTTGATACCGGAGATACCAGCGATCTACCTCCAATCAAGCCGGGCACGACAATTTTTGCACCGATCGAAGTCGAAGACATCAATACCACCTCACGAACCGTCTATGTTATGGGGGAAGTCAAGGCACCCGGCGCGTATGAAAGCTCTCCCGGTACCGGCTTTATCGATGTACTTGCCAATGCTGGCGGGCCAACCCGCTTTGCTGATACCACACATATCAAGCTGCTCAGTAATATTAAGGCCCCGGTCAGCATTAACCTCGTCGAGTACACCCGCAAGCCCAGCCAGTACCCGCTCCCCCCTATCCAGCCTGGCGATGTCATTTTCATCCCGGAAAAAATCGACTTCAACGAAAAGTCCTGGCTCAAGGTAACCAATGAGCGTGCCATCAAGATCATCGGAGCGGTCAACAATCCCGGCCGCTTCGAGTGGAATGACAGCATGGGTTTTCTCGATGTCCTAGCCCATGCCGGTGGCCCCAAGCAGCAGGCCAATCTCAGTAATATCCGCTTGCTGCGGGAAAACCAGGTAATATCGGACAATGTGATCTATTTCGATCTGGATAATTTTATCAACGAGGGCGGCAGCTTTACCCAGTTACCCCGGCTTGAAGCCGGCGACACGATCATTATCGACGAGCTGCCCCACGATCCTACGGACAACAAATCCAGCTGGATCCGCCAGTCCGCCGATGACTCTATTTATGTCTTCGGTCAAGTCGGGGCACCGGGTCGCTATGCCTTCAACCGCGAACTCGGTTTCCTTGATATCCTTTCGGCTGCAGACGGCCCCAATGGTAATGCCGATCTTCGCCAGATCCGGATCAGCCACCGAAGTGGCAGTCATGCCAAAGTCACCAAACTCAACCTGTCTTTGTACTTTCAAACCGGAGATGAAAGCCTACTGCCTGTAGTCGTGCCAGGAGATGTCATCTACCTCCCCAAGCAAGAAGGCAACTGGCTGGATAACCCCGCCGAGCGAGTGGTAAGACTGATGGGATCGGTCAACAAACCCGGCCGCTATACCTTCAATAACCAGATGAGTATCCTTGATCTTCTGGCCGAAGCAGGAGGTCCATCTGACGAGGCCTATATCGAGCGGATCATGATCGTGAATACTTCCTGCTGTGGTGATCAGGCACAAACCTTCAATCTGCGAGACTATGTTATCGACCCTGGTAACTACCCGCTCCCCCTACTTCGCCCCGGCGATACGGTTTACGTCCCCAATAGAAGTGACTCTATCGGTGAACAATGGCGACAGGGGCTGCGTGACGTTCTGGGGCTGTTCACCCTCATCGCCCTAGGAGCAGCACTATGAAGCCATGGCTAAGTGTGGAGTTCGACCAGCTTTTCCACAAGATCCATCAACTGGATGCCCGGGTCATTACCTTGGCGGGTGCCAGTTCAGGGTGTGGAACATCAACCCAATGTCAGTGGCTGGCCAGACGCTGTGCCGAGGACCAGAACAAAGTATTGTTGATCGATCTTGATCTGTCCGGATCCGGGCAAGGCTACCCTGCCAGTCCATGGCATAGCGATGGAACGGGAGAGCCAGAAGCATTAATCCATCTTGCTCCCCAGCTCGATATTTTGCCCCAGCCCAGCAGCCAGCGTACTATTCTCGATCTTCGCCAACCGCAAATACTCGCCAGCGCAATAGAGCGCTGGAAAAAGGACTATCACTATATCGTCTGTGATATCGGTACAATTAGCACAGCCAACTGGCAAAACTTGCCTATCACTGCAATCAGTCATCATAGTGACGCTTCCATTCTCTGCCTTGCCGCGGCACAAACCACGGAAAGCGAATTGCTAACCAGCATGAAAAAGCTGGAGCAAGGCGGTATCCACTTACTTGGAACACTGATCAATGACAAGCATAACCCTTCCCTCGCCCAGGAAATTATTCGGGTACTCAACGGCAAGGCCCGCTGGTTCCCCAATCGGATCAAACGCAGCTTGATCCGCTATCTGGAGCATAACCCACTGCTGCTAGGAAAGTATCAATAGATGATTCAGACCCTTTTTCAACGCCAGTTTACGCTTAGCTATGGCAACCTGAAACCTATCCGCAGTGTCTTGGCAGACAAAGGCAAGGCTCTGAACCTCACCCCAGAACTGATCCAGAATATCAAACTGGTTTGCAGCGAGTACTGCACGAACCTGCTTGATCACCAAGCTGAGGTAGCAAACAACGTCACTATCAGCTACGGAAAATCAGGGCAGCACCATTATTTTATAATCAAAGATGACGGGTCTGCCTGGGCTGAACTGAAGGCGCGGCTGGAAGCTGTAGAGCTGCCAGATAGCGTGATTGAAAATGGAATGGGACTCGCTCTGATCCAGGCGACTTTCCCCAATTTTGAGTACCAAAGCCATCAAGAATACAACCAAATATGCTTTCGGCTCCCCAAACAAAAACAGCAGCGCCAAATCGTCATTGTCGATGATAGCCACAGCCAACTGGCTTTACTGGCCAGTTTCCTTGAGCAGGATTATCAACTCGCCCTGTTCAGCCAGGCCAGTGAAGCACTGCTTTGGCTCACCAACAACCACTGTGATTTAGCTCTTGCCGATTTACATATGCCGGAAATTAATGGCTTTGACTTTCGCAACGAGGTGGCGGCGATAGGACGCCACCAAATGCTACCGTTCATTTTTCTGTCTGGTGACACAATGAACAATACACTCAGTACCGCCGCACAGTCAGGTATCGATGACTTCTTGGCAAAGCCTATCACCAAGCCCCACCTGTTAAGCGTCTTAGACCGTGTGCTTGAGCGCCACAATCACTTAACCACTTCCTTCGAAACCCAGCTACAGCAGCAGCTCACCCCTAACACCAGCCATACGGCTATTCAGCCGCTACCCGCTCCACTGCAGCTACTCATCAACCAGCAACCTCAAATCGGTGGGGATTTTGTGATGCAGCGGCAGCTAGCAGATGGTTCACAGCTGATCATTCTCGGTGATCAGATGGGACATGGGCTGGCCGCAAAAGTTAATGGTTCGGTATGCTTCGGTTTTATCATCGGCCTGTTGTACAACTCTGAAATTTCACCACGGCAACTCTGCGCGTCACTCAATAGCTACCTCTACCAAACCAGCGAAACGAGCAACCTGATTTGTATTATCATTTTACACCTCTCGGCCGATAACAAGCTAACCATCTATAATGCGGGGATGCCAAACCCCATTTTGTTCAATCGTGAATATCAGGTTATCGAGGCAGGGATGGGCTTACTGGGGTTATTCGAGGATCTAGAAGTTACATACAGGCAAGTTCAACTTTCAGAAGGAGACAGCCTTCACTGTTATAGCGACGGGTTCTATGAAGGGCAATGGCCAGAATACGAGCTTCGCAAGATTCGGGCCTTAGCTCCACATCAGCGGCACCACTATTTATGGCAACGCACCCCGCAAACCCCTACAGATGACTGCAGTGTAGTCACGATACTGCATGGCGTTCATGAAGAAATATAGCGATTTAGCTGGTATATCTCAGCCAACTGAGGCCATCGGCTGTCGGCACAAAAATGGCTAGCCACACGATGCTGTGAAGACTGTGACAGTTGTTGCCAGGCAACATCTCCGGCAAGATCAAGATCATCGATTAACACAGAAAGCAGCTCCCACTGAGGCTCAGCAACGAGGCTTCTCGATGGCAATAGGCTTTCTAGCTCCCCCACATTGGTCGCGATAACCGGCACGCCATGAGCCATAGCTTCAAGTGCCGCCATCGGCAATCCTTCTGCCCGGGAGCTAAGGACAAGTAAATCCAACTGCGACCAATACCCGCTCATTGAATCAACAGCGCCGTGCCAATTAATAGTGGGCTGTTCCTCTATGATTGACGCGAGCCCCCCATGACCAAAGACATGAAACTGACAGCTAGGGTGATGCCGACTCAACAGGGCAAACCGATCAATGCCTTTCTCAAGGCTCAACCGCCCGACAAACCCAACCTGCAACATAGCATGACGCTGCCTTTGGTGAATACGAGGAAGGGCAGAAATGAAATTGCGGAGCAATTCGCAGTTGAAAGGGATGGTGTTCTGGATCCGCTGGCTAACGGCAATGTTACGAGAAAGGAAACTGGTAAAACGGTTTAATCCCTCATAGATCGCAAGTCTGCCTGAAACCGCCTCACCGGCATGAAAGCTCGTCACTAGATGGTAAGGAGCAAGCAAGCGATACAGCCTGGCAATCAGTGATGCCTTGTAACCATGAGCATGGATAACATCCCTGTGGGTAAGCGCATGAAAGAATTCATAGCTGGAGCTATCTGATAAAAAACGGAAAGGGATCTGATGTTGTGTTAATGAGGCATATTGGGGGTGGGCGGGATAACGGCGGATAAAGACAACTTCAACAGCAACATTTTGCTGTTGGATGAGCAACGCCAGTTGCTGGACATGGCTTTCTATACCACCAAAACCAGAACTGTCGACCAATAAGAAAACCATACATAACCCTCCCACGCTGTAGATGGTAAAAATTATGCAAAAAAAAAGCCGAGTCTAAGACTCGGCCTCTTTTAATTTAACGTGCTAGTGCTTATTCAGCAGCTTCCTGAGTTTCAGGACGATCTACTAGCTCAATGTAAGCCATAGGGGCTTTATCGCCAGTACGGAAACCGCATTTCATAATGCGAGTGTAACCGCCCGGACGTTGAGCAAAACGTGGACCTAATTCGTTAAATAGTTTCGCAACAACTTCGTTATCACGAGTACGTGCGAATGCAAGACGACGGTTAGCAACACTGTCTGTCTTAGCTAGGGTAATCAATGGCTCAATTACGCGACGTAGCTCTTTTGCCTTAGGCAAGGTAGTCTTGATAAGTTCGTGACGTACCAGAGAGCTAGCCATGTTGCTGAACATCGCTTTGCGATGACTGCTGTTGCGGTTGAGTTGACGACCACTCTTACGATGGCGCATGACCTAATCCTTCTAACTAGATATCAGTAACTATTAATCTTCAGCGATTGATGCTGGCGGCCAGTTTTCTAGGCGCATACCTAGAGACAGACCACGTGATGCCAGTACGTCTTTGATTTCTGTCAAAGACTTCTTACCAAGGTTTGGCGTTTTAAGAAGCTCAACCTCAGTGCGCTGAACAAGATCACCGATGTAATGGATCGCTTCTGCTTTCAAACAGTTAGCAGAGCGAACAGTTAGTTCAAGATCGTCTACAGGACGCAGTAGGATCGGATCGAACTCCGGCTTCTCTTCTTTCTCTTCAGGAACTCGTACATCACGTAGATCTACGAATGCATCCAGCTGCTCAGCAAGAATTGTTGCTGCGCGGCGAATAGCTTCCTCAGGATCAAGCGTACCGTTTGTCTCCATATCGATAACAAGCTTGTCTAGGTCAGTACGTTGTTCAACACGTGCTGCCTCTACTGCGTATGCGATACGGTCAACTGGGCTGAAAGTTGCATCAACTAGCAGACGACCAATTGGGCGCTCATCTTCTTCTGTGTGAATACGAGCAGACGCTGGTACATAGCCACGACCACGTTCTACCTTGATGCGCATGCTGATGTCAGCATGGTCATCAGTTAGATGGCAGATTACGTGTTCTGGGTTCGCAATCTCAACATCACCGTCGTGGGTGATGTCACCTGCAACAACAGGGCCTGCACCAGATTTGTTCAGAGTAAGGATAACTTCGTCTTTACCCTCAACCTTAACGGCTAGACCTTTAAGGTTTAGAAGGATCTCAAGAACATCTTCCTGTACTCCTTCTTTGGTGCTGTACTCGTGTAACACACCGTCGATCTCAACTTCAGTTACGGCACAACCCGGCATTGAAGACAATAAAATACGACGTAGAGCGTTACCTAGAGTGTGGCCGAAACCGCGCTCTAGTGGCTCAAGAGTTACTTTTGCGTGCGTCGTATTAACTTGTTCAATATCAACAAGACGCGGCTTAAGAAATTCTGTTACAGAACCCTGCATTGTGTCCTCTCTTAACTATAGCTTTACTTAGAGTAAAGCTCGACGATCAGGTGTTCGTTGATGTCGGCAGACAAATCAGAACGTTCTGGAAGGCGCTTGAAAGTACCTTCTAGTTTGCTGCTGTCTACTTCGACCCAAGTCGGTAGTTCACGCTGAGTAGCAACTTCTAGAGCTGCTTTAATGCGTGCTTGGTTCTTAGCTTTCTCACGAATGCTAACAACGTCGTTTGCCGCTACCTTGAAAGAAGGAACGTTTACGACTGTACCGTTAACTAGGATCGCTTTGTGGCTTACCAGCTGACGTGATTCAGCGCGAGTTGCACCAAAGCCCATGCGGTAAACTACGTTATCTAGACGACCTTCAAGAAGCTGAAGCAGGTTTTCACCTGTGTTGCCTTTAAGGCGAGCAGCATCTTTGTAGTAGTTACGGAATTGTTTTTCTAGTACGCCATATGTACGACGAACTTTCTGCTTCTCACGAAGCTGAACGCCGTAATCAGATAGACGACCGCGACGCGCACCATGCATGCCCGGTGCGTTATCGATTTTACACTTGGTATCAATCGCGCGTACACCTGACTTAAGAAATAAGTCAGTACCTTCGCGACGGCTAAGCTTCAGCTTAGGACCCAAATATCTTGCCATGTTCTTTCTCCAATATTCCTAGAAACGTTATACGCGACGTTTCTTAGGTGGACGACAACCGTTATGAGGGATCGGAGTCGCATCAACAATGTTAGTGATACGGAAACCCGCTGCGTTTAGAGCGCGGATTGTAGACTCACGACCAGGACCAGGGCCCTTAACCATAACTTCCAGGTTCTTAACGCCATATTCTTTGGCCATTTCACCACAACGCTCAGCAGCAACCTGTGCAGCGAACGGAGTAGATTTACGAGAACCACGGAAACCAGAACCACCTGCAGTAGCCCAAGATAGAGCGTTACCTTGACGGTCAGTAATGGTTACGATTGTGTTATTGAAAGAAGCATGAATATGCGCAACGCCATCAGCTACTTGCTTGCGTACGCGCTTACGAGCGCGAGTTGGTTGTTTTGCCATTGTACTCTACCTTATCCGATTATTTTTTGATCGGCTTGCGCGGACCCTTACGGGTACGAGCGTTGGTTTTAGTACGCTGTCCACGTAGTGGTAGACTGCGACGATGACGAAGGCCACGGTAACAACCAAGGTCCATAAGACGCTTGATGTTCATGGATACTTCACGACGTAGATCACCTTCTACAGTGTACTTAGCTACACCATCACGCAGTAGATCGATCTGCTCTTCAGTCAGTTCACTGATCTTAACATCTTCAGCAATACCTACTTCAGCTAGAATAGCTTGAGAGCGGGTTTTACCGATGCCGTAGATCGCTGTTAGAGCGATTACAGAATGTTTCTGATCAGGAATGTTAATGCCTGCAATACGGGCCACTATTCACTCCTAGTACTTTACAAGAATAACCGCTGCAGAGCCCGTTTAGGATACGCAGCGGTGGAACAATTCTTTTGCACACACAAAAGATTGGTTGGCTAATTTAGCCAACCTACCTTCAATTTGCAAGAAATATTTCTGCTTATTAACCTTGGCGTTGTTTATGCTTTGGCTCAACGCAAATTACACGCACAACACCGTTGCGCTTGATAACTTTACAGTTGCGGCAGATTTTCTTAACGGAAGCACGAACTTTCATTGCTAAACTCCGTAAATGGATAACCAGTCTTAGCGGCCTGAGCCTTTAAGATTAGCCTTTTTCAAAACAGACTCATATTGTTGAGACATCAGATGTGTCTGAACTTGAGCCATGAAGTCCATAATAACTACAACTACAATCAGTAGCGATGTACCGCCGAAATAGAAGCGGACATTCCATGCAATCATCATAAACTCGGGGATCAGACAGATAAAGGTTATATACAACGCTCCCGCAAGGGTTAGGCGTGTCATCACTTTATCTATATATTTCGCGGTCTGCTCACCCGGGCGAATACCAGGTACGAACGCACCAGACTTCTTCAAGTTATCAGCTGTCTCGCGAGGGTTAAACACCAACGCGGTATAGAAGAAACAGAAGAAAATAATCGCAGCAGCAAAAAGTATCACATAAAGTGGCTGTCCTGGGCTTAGTGCCAGTGAAACATCACTTAGCCAGCCTAGGTTTTCATTCTGACCGAACCACTGAGCCAGCGTACCCGGAAACAGAATAATACTTGATGCAAAAATCGCTGGAATAACCCCTGCCATGTTGATTTTCAACGGCAGGTGAGTGCTCTGTGCGGCAAAGACACGACGGCCCTGTTGACGCTTGGCATAGTTAACGACGATACGACGCTGACCACGCTCCATGAACACTACAAAATAAATCACAGCGAAAGAAATAACTGCAATTAACAGTAAAAGAAGTACGTGCAATTCACCTTGACGTGCTTGCTCTACAGTCTGTCCAATAGCTGGCGGCAAACCAGCAACGATACCGGTAAAGATAATTACCGAAATGCCGTTACCAATGCCACGCTCAGTAACTTGTTCACCTAACCACATTAAGAACATGGTACCGGTAACCAAACTCACTACCGCGACAAAGTAAAATCCTAGACCTGGATTAAGAACCAGGCCAGGGATCATACTTGGTAACCCCGTTGCAATACCAATTGCTTGGAAGGTTGCCAACACAAGCGTGCCGTAACGGGTGTACTGACTAATCTTGCGACGGCCAGACTCCCCTTCCTTTTTCAACTCGGCTAATGCCGGATGAACAACCGTTAGCAACTGGATAATAATAGAGGCCGAAATATACGGCATAATACCCAGTGCCAAGATGGAAGCACGCTCAAGTGCACCGCCAGAGAACATGTTAAACAGTTCAATGACGGTACCCTTTTGCTGTTCGAACAGATCGGCAAGTACAGCAGCGTCAATACCAGGAATAGGCACAAAAGAGCCCGCTCGGAAAATTAAGATAGCACCTAATACGAATAGCAGGCGAGTCTTAAGCTCTGCTAGGCCACCTTGTGCACTACGAAAATCTTGTCCTGGTTGTTTAGCCATCTGTACCTCATCCTCGAGTTAATTATTCCTCGATTTTACCGCCTGCAGCTTCGATTGCAGCTTTAGCGCCTTTAGTCACGCGTACGCCTTTAACTGTAACGTTGCGAGCGATCTCACCAGAAAGTACAACTTTCACGAACTTAATGTCCTTAGTGATTACATTCGCAGCCTTTAGAGTTTCAAGACTTACTACGTCACCTTCAACTTTCGCTAGCTCAGCTAGACGAACTTCAGCTGTTACCAAGCTCTTACGAGAAGTAAAACCGAATTTTGGTAGACGCTGTTTCAAAGGCATCTGACCGCCTTCGAAGCCTGGACGTACAGAACCACCTGAACGTGATTTCTGACCTTTGTGACCACGGCCACAAGTTTTACCCAGACCGGAACCGATACCACGGCCCACGCGCTTAGCTGAAGGCTTAGAACCTGCAGCTGGCGATAGAGTATTCAAACGCATTCTGATTACTCCTCTACTTTAACCATGTAGTAAACTTTAGCGATCATGCCGCGTACGCAAGCAGTATCTTCAAGTTCAACAGTGTGGTTGATGCGACGAAGGCCTAGGCCACGCAAAGATGCTTTATGCTTCGGTAAACGACCGATAGAGCTCTTTGTCTGTGTTACTTTAATAGTCTTAGCCATGTCGATCACTCCAGAATTTCTTTAACAGAAAGACCACGCTTAGCTGCGATCATTTCTGGAGAGTTCATGCCACTCAAACCATCAATTGTTGCGCGAACAACGTTGATTGGGTTTGTAGAGCCGTATGCTTTAGCTAGTACGTTACGGATACCCGCAACTTCTAGCACTGCACGCATTGCACCACCGGCGATGATACCAGTACCTTCTGATGCAGGCTGCATGTACACTTTAGAACCAGTGTGGCGGCCTTTAACAGCGTGGTGTAGAGTACCGTCGTTTAGCGCAACAGTAACCATGTTACGACGTGCTTTTTCCATCGCTTTCTGGATTGCAGCAGGAACTTCACGTGCCTTACCGTAACCAAAACCGATGCGACCGTTACCGTCACCAACTACTGTTAGTGCAGTAAAGCTGAAAATGCGTCCGCCTTTAACCGTCTTAGATACACGGTTAACAGCGATCAGCTTTTCATTCAAATCTGATTGTGTTTTTTCGTTAGCCATCTTCCGCCTACCTTAGAATTTCAGACCAGCTTCACGAGCAGCTTCTGCTAGTGCAGCTACACGGCCGTGGTATTGGAAACCAGAACGATCGAATGCAACGTTAGAGATGCCTTTTTCAATCGCGCGCTCAGCAATAGCTTTACCTACAGCTGCAGCAGCGTCTTTGTTACCAGTACTCTTAACCTGCTCGCGAATCGCTTTTTCTACGGTAGAAGCGGCAGCGATAACCTCAGAGCCATTTGGTGCGATTACCTGAGCGTACACGTGACGTGGAGTACGGTGTACAACTAGGCGAGTTGCGCCCAGTTCAGCAATCTTACGACGTGCTCGGGTCGCACGACGGATACGAGATGCTTTCTTATCCATAGTGTTACCTTACTTCTTCTTAGCTTCTTTAGTACGCACGACTTCGTCGGCGTAACGAACACCTTTACCTTTATAAGGTTCAGGGCTACGGTAAGCGCGGATATCTGCCGCTACTTGACCAATCACCTGCTTATCAGTACCAGTTAGTACGATTTCAGTTTGTGATGGGCATTCAGCTTTGACACCGGCTGGTAGTTCATGCGCAACTGGGTGCGAGAAGCCTAGGGTTAGGTTAACAGTCGAACCAGCAACGTTCGCACGGTAACCAACACCTTTAAGAGTAAGCTTCTTAGTAAAGCCTTCAGTAACACCAACAACCATGTTGTTCACTAGTGCACGAGCAGTACCTGCTTGTGCCCAAGCGTTAGCAACGCCTTCGCGTGGACCGAAAGTGATGGTGTTTTCTTCCTGGGACAATACAACTGCTTCGTTGATAACGCGAACTAGTTCGCCTTTACCGCCTTTAACAGTGATTTCCTGACCGTTGAGTTTAACTTCTACGCCGGCAGGAATAACTACAGGTGCTTTTGCAACACGAGACATTTCCTACTCCTATTATGCTACGTAGCAGATAATCTCACCGCCAAGACCCGCTTTGCGAGCAGCGCGGTCGGTCATAAGACCCTTGGAAGTGGATACAACAGCAATACCAAGGCCACCCATCACTGATGGTAGAGCATCTTTTTTCTTGTAGATGCGCAGACCAGGACGTGATACACGTTGGATTTGCTCGATAACTGGGTTCGCTTCGAAGTACTTAAGAGTAACTTCTAGCTCTGGCTTAACTTCACCGATAACAGTGTAGTCAGCCACGAAACCTTCTTCTTTTAGAAGCGCTGCGATTGCAACTTTCTGCTTAGAAGATGGCATTTTAACAGCAACTTTTTTCGCTGCCTGACCGTTACGAAGACGGGTCAGCATATCCGAAATCGGATCTTGCATGCTCATAAGTCAATACTCCGTGATTCTAAATTGGCAACTAATTACCAGCTAGCCTTACGCAGACCCGGAATCTCGCCTTTCATGCAAGCTTCACGAACCTTGATACGGCTTAGACCGAATTTACGTAGGT
This sequence comes from Photobacterium sp. HL06, assembly GCF_059552575.1. Lineage (NCBI taxonomy): Bacteria > Pseudomonadati > Pseudomonadota > Gammaproteobacteria > Vibrionales > Vibrionaceae > Photobacterium > Photobacterium sp. HL06. The sequence goes on along the minus strand of NZ_CM183914.1, from coordinate 297,537 downwards.
AGCCGTGTGGACGTCCAGTCTGACAACAGCGGTTACGCTGACGAGACTTCGCAGAATCACGTGGTAGTGACTGAAGTTTAAGCACTGCATTCCAGCGATCTTCTTCAGACGCATTCACGTCACTAATTAGAGCTTTAAGTGCTGCACGCTTTTCAGCGAACTTAACTGCAAGCTTGGCACGTTTAGCTTCGCGTGCCTTCATTGATTCTTTAGCCATATGTAACCCTTACTTTTACTTACGGAATGGGAAGTTAAAAGCAGATAGTAGAGCGTGAGCTTCTTCGTCAGATTTCGCAGATGTTGTGATAGTGATATCAAGACCACGTACACGATCTACTTTATCGTAATCGATTTCTGGGAAGATGATCTGCTCACGAACGCCCATGCTGTAGTTACCACGTCCATCGAATGATTTCGGGTTTAGACCACGAAAATCACGAATACGAGGAACAGCAATTGAAATTAGACGCTCGAAGAAATCCCACATGCGCTCGCCACGCAGGGTTACTTTACAGCCAATAGGGTAGCCCTCACGGATCTTAAAGCCAGCAACAGACTTGCGTGCTACAGTGATAAGCGGCTTCTGACCTGCGATAGCAGTCATGTCAGCAGCAGCATTCTCTAGAAGCTTCTTGTCGTTGATCGCTTCACCCACACCCATGTTAAGTGTGATTTTTTCGATCCTTGGGACTTGCATGATACTCTGGTATTCAAACTTTTCAGCAAGTTCTTTTACTAGAGTCTCTTTGTAGTAATCATGCAGTTTCGCCATAGTGTACTACTCCAAAGTTACTTGATCGTTACGCTATTAGATTTAAAGAAACGAACTTTTTTGTCGTCTTCAAATCGGAAGCCTACACGGTCCGCTTTACCAGTTTCAGCATTGAAGATTGCAACGTTAGAAACATCAATAGCTGCTTCTTGTTCAACGATGCCACCCTGTACACCCATTGCCGGAACCGGCTTCTGGTGTTTTTTAACAAGGTTGATACCTTCAACGATAACTTTACCGGTTGCTAGAACCTTAGTTACTTTACCTTTCTTACCTTTATCTTTACCGGTAAGAACGATAACTTCGTCATTGCGACGGATTTTAGCTGCCATTTTTTACTCCTTACAGTACTTCTGGCGCTAGTGAAACGATTTTCATGAATTTCGCATTACGAAGTTCACGCGTCACTGGGCCAAAGATACGAGTACCGATTGGTTGCTCTGTAGTGTCGTTCAACAATACACAAGCATTACGGTCGAAGCGAATGACAGAGCCGTCTGGGCGACGAACGCCTTTACGGGTGCGAACAACCACCGCCTTCAGAACATCACCTTTCTTAACTTTACCGCGAGGAATTGCTTCTTTCACAGTAATCTTGATGATATCACCGATGTGTGCGTAACGGCGGTGAGAACCACCCAGAACCTTAATACACATTACGCGACGAGCGCCGGAGTTATCGGCTGCGTCAAGCGTACTTTGCATTTGGATCATGTTAGTGCTCCGCTTATTTTAAACGTCTGGACCCATCTCGGGTCGGAAGACCTTTTCTTTCAAAGGCGGCGAATAATAACACCATTTTCGACCGATGGGTAGACAAAAAATAAACGGCCCTAAATATTTCCAGGGCCGCTGTATTAGTAAGTTGCTAAGTTCGCTTAAACGCGAGCTTTTTCAACTACGCGTACCAGTGTCCAAGACTTAGTCTTAGACAGTGGACGACACTCACGAATTTCAACTGTGTCGCCTAGGCCACACTCGTTGTTTTCGTCATGTGCGTGAAGTTTAGTCGTGCGAGTGATGTACTTACCGTAGATCGGGTGCTTCACTTTACGCTCGATTGCAACAACAATAGACTTGTCGCCTTTGTCGCTAACAACACGACCAAGCTGAGTACGAATTTGTTCGCTCATTATGCGCCAGCCTTCTCAGTCAGAACGGTTTTAACACGTGCGATATCGCGACGTACTGCTTTCAGAGTGTGAGTCTGCTGTAGTTGACCAGTAGCAGCCTGCATGCGCAGGTTGAACTGTTCACGTAGCAGGTTCACAAGCTCAGCATTCAGTTCTTCAACGCTTTTAGCGCGCAGATCTTGTGCGTTCATCACATCACCGCCTTAGTTACGAATGTAGTCTTGATTGGTAGCTTACGTGCAGCAAGGTTAAATGCTTCACGCGCTAGTTCTTCAGGAATACCATCCATCTCATAAAGAACCTTACCTGGTTGAATCTGTGCAACCCAGTACTCTACGTTACCTTTACCTTTACCTTGACGAACTTCAAGAGGCTTAGATGTGATAGGTTTGTCTGGGAATACACGAATCCAAACTTGGCCCTGACGTTTGATATGACGAGTCATAGCACGACGAGCTGCTTCGATCTGGCGAGCAGTCAAACGGCCACGGCCAACTGCTTTAAGACCAAAAGAACCAAAGCTTACATCAGTACCGTTCGCTAAACCGCGGTTACGACCTTTGAAAGTCTTGCGGAATTTAGTGCGTTTAGGTTGCAGCATCAATAAACTCCTTATTTACGGCTTTTGCGCTGCTTCTTAGGCTTGTCAGCCTTAGGCTCTTCAATTGGCATACCGCCTAGAACTTCACCTTTGAAGATCCAAACTTTAACGCCGATTACACCGTATTGGGTGTGAGCCGAAGAAGTTGCGTAATCAATGTCAGCACGAAGAGTGTGTAGAGGTACACGACCTTCACGGTACCACTCTGAACGTGCGATTTCAGCGCCGCCTAGACGACCACCTACTTGAACCTTGATACCTTTAGCGCCAAGACGCATAGCGTTCTGAACTGCACGCTTCATAGCGCGACGGAACATAACACGACGTTCTAGCTGAGAAGCGATGCTATCTGCAACTAGTTGACCGTCTAGCTCTGGCTTACGTACTTCAGCGATGTTGATCTGAGCTGGAACACCAGCGATCTTAGCAACGCGAGCGCGTAGTTTCTCAACGTCTTCACCTTTCTTACCGATTACTACGCCTGGACGAGCAGTGTGAATAGTCACACGGATGCTCTTAGCAGGACGCTCGATAACGATGCGTGATAGAGACGCTTTTTTCAGTTCTTTAGTAAGGAACTGACGTACCTTGAAGTCGCCGTCTAGGTTGTCAGCGAACTCTTGGCTGTTAGCAAACCAAGTGGTATTCCAAGGCTTAACGATGCCTAGACGAATACCATTAGGATGTACTTTCTGACCCATTGCTTTCTCTCCTAATCTCTTAGCGGTCTGCTACAACAACAGTGATGTGGCTAGAACGCTTCAAGATGCGATCGGCACGGCCTTTAGCACGAGGCATAATACGCTTCATGGTAGGACCTTCGTCAACGAAGATTTTAGCGACATTAAGATCATCAATGTCTGCGCCTTCGTTGTGTTCTGCGTTAGCGATAGCAGAATCTAGAACTTTCTTGATCAGCTCAGCAGCTTTCTTGTTGCTGAATTGAAGAATTTCTAGAGCTTGAGCAACTGGCTTACCGCGCAGTTGATCTGCAACCAAACGAGCTTTCTGCGGCGAAATGCGAGCAAAGCGATGTTTAGCGATAGCTTCCATTACTTACTCCTTAGCGCTTCTTAGCTTTCTTATCTGCAGCGTGGCCGCGATAAGTACGTGTTGGTGCAAATTCGCCTAGCTTGTGACCGATCATTTCTTCAGAAACGAAAACAGGAACGTGCTGACGACCATTATGGACAGCGATGGTCAAACCGATCATCTGAGGGATGATCATTGAGCGACGGGACCAAGTCTTAACAGGCTTTTTGTCACCGCTTTCCAACGCTTTCTCTACCTTCTTCAGCAAGTGTAGGTCAATAAATGGACCTTTCTTGAGAGAACGTGGCATGGCGTATCCTCTTTATAATTACTTGTTACGACGACGTACGATGTACTTGTCGGTACGCTTGTTCTTACGAGTCTTGTAACCCTTAGTAGGAACACCCCAAGGTGTAACTGGGTGACGACCGCCTGATGTACGACCTTCACCACCACCGTGTGGGTGATCTACTGGGTTCATTACAACACCACGTACAGTTGGACGAACACCGCGCCAGCGTGAAGCACCAGCTTTACCTAGCTCACGTAGCATGTGTTCTGCATTACCAACTTCACCTAGAGTCGCACGACCTTCAGCAAGAACTTTACGCATTTCACCAGAACGTAGACGTAGAGTCACATAAGTGCCTGCACGTGCAATGATCTGAGCGTATGCACCAGCTGAACGAGCCAGCTGAGCACCTTTACCAGGCTTAAGTTCAACACAGTGTACTGTTGAACCTACTGGGATGTTGCGCATTGGTAGTGTGTTACCAACTTTGATAGCAGCATCTGCGCCAGACTGGATGGTATCACCCGCCTGAAGACCTTTAGGTGCAATGATGTAGCGGCGCTCACCGTCTGCGTACAGAACTAGAGCAATGTTTGCGCTACGGTTTGGATCGTATTCAAGACGCTCAACTTTCGCTGGGATGCCATCTTTAGTACGTTTGAAATCGATCATGCGGTAGTGTTGCTTGTTACCACCACCGATGTGACGTACTGTGATACGACCGTTATTGTTACGACCACCTGACTTAGATTTTTTCTCTAGTAGTGGTGCGTACGGCTTACCCTTATGCAGGTCAGAGTTAACCACTTTTACTACGTGGCGACGACCTGGGGAAGTCGGCTTACATTTTACAATAGCCATTCTTCTTTGCTCCTAGCCTTACTCTGCACTACCAGCGAAGTCGATGTCTTGACCTTCTTTCAAGATAACATACGCTTTTTTCCAGTCGCTACGACGGCCTTCACGCATACCTTGACGCTTGGTCTTACCCTTGGCTACAAGAGTATTTACAGACTTAACTTCAACCTCGAACAGTTTTTCAACTGCTGCTTTGATCTCTTTCTTTGTTGCTGTCATCGCTACTTTGAATACGATAGTGTTACCGTTTTCAGCAGCCATGGTCGCTTTTTCAGAGATGTGCGGAGCACGTAGAACTTTTAAAATACGCTCTTCAGTGATCATGCTAGCATCTCCTCAACCTGCTTAACTGCAGCAGCAGTCATCACAACTTTATCGAAAGCAATCAAGCTAACTGGGTCGATTGCCGCTGCATCACGTACGTCTACTTTGTATAGGTTACGTGCTGCAAGGAATAGATTTTCATCTAAATCGCCAGTTACGATTAGAGCATCAGTAAGCTCAAGCTCTTTCAGCTTAGCTACTAGCTCTTTAGTTTTTGGTGCTTCTACAGAGAAGTTATCAACAACGATTAGACGCTCTTGACGAACTAGCTCAGAAAGAATGCTCTTCATAGCACCGCGGTACATTTTTTTGTTAACTTTTTGGCTGTGGTCCTGAGGACGAGCAGCAAAAGTTACACCACCTGTACGCCATAGTGGGCTACGAATTGTACCTGCACGAGCGCGACCTGTACCTTTCTGGCGCCATGGTTTAGCACCACCACCAGAAACGTCAGAACGAGTTTTCTGAGCACGAGTACCTTGACGAGCACCTGCTGCGTATGCAACAACTACCTGATGTACTAGCGCTTCGTTGAAATCACGCCCAAAAGTAGTTTCGGAGACAGTTAGCGCATCAGCGCCTTTGACTACCAATTCCATTACTAACTCCTTGACGTTACGCTTTAACAGCTGGTTTTACGATCACGTTGCCACCTGTAGCACCTGGTACTGCACCTTTAATAAGAAGCAGATTGCGCTCAGCGTCAACACGTACGATCTCTAGGTTCTGAGTTGTTACACGCTCAGCACCCATGTGACCAGCCATTTTCTTGCCTTTAAATACGCGACCTGGAGTTTGACATTGGCCAATTGAACCCGGTGCACGGTGAGACAAGGAGTTACCATGGGTCATATCTTGAGTGCGGAAGTTCCAGCGCTTAACGCCACCCTGGAAGCCTTTACCCTTAGATGTACCAGTAACGTCTACTTTTTTGATGTCATTGAAAAGTTCAACGTTTAGCTCAGCGCCAACAGCAAACTCTTCATTGTTTTCTAGACGGAATTCCCAAAGACCGCGACCCGCTTCAACACCTGCTTTCGCAAAGTGGCCAGCTTCTGGCTTAGAAACACGGTTAGCTTTCTTTGTACCAGTAGTTACCTGGATTGCGTTGTAGCCGTCAGTTTCTACAGATTTAACCTGAGAAACGCGGTTTGCTTCAACTTCAACCACAGTTACTGGGATAGAAACGCCATCTTCGGTAAATACGCGGGTCATGCCCACTTTACGACCGATTAGACCAATCATTCTCTTATCTCCCCTTAACCTAGGCTGATCTGGACGTCAACGCCAGCAGCTAGATCTAGACGCATAAGAGCATCAACAGTTTTGTCTGTTGGCTCAACGATGTCGATAAGGCGCTTGTGAGTACGGATTTCGTACTGGTCACGTGCGTCCTTATTAACGTGTGGAGAAATAAGAACAGTGAAACGCTCTTTGCGAGTAGGTAGTGGGATTGGACCCTTAACCTGCGCGCCAGTACGCTTAGCTGTTTCAACGATTTCCGCAGTAGACTGGTCGATCAAACGGTGATCGAACGCCTTTAGGCGGATACGAATACGTTGGTTCTGCATGAGACAGAGCTCCAAATAAAAAATTACACAAACAATATCGCCACTCACACTCGATAAGACGAGGGAATGCCGATTGATTTATGTGAACGTAGTATCCCGTTTGGATACATTGTCAGTCAATCTAATGACTGCGAACATAAGTCAGAGTGTACATTGTAAAACCGTTATTAATAACGATTTTTTCCTCGGTGCTTATTGGTTCACAACCGTCTTCAATGAGACAGTGCGGTGCATTATACAGATCACACTTTTAAGCGCAACCCCTGTTGGAAAAATAATCATATGCGAGAAGCGTCGAAGCGTGAAGCGTGAAGCGTGAAGCGTGAAGCGTGAAGCGTGAAGCGTGAAGCGTGAAGCGTGAACTATTTTAATATAAGCGTACTCGTGTCAAGCGAAAGAGGGTGCCACCTTGTTATCTTCAGCGTTAACTGCCCTCTCCTGTCCGAGCTTATGATACTCATCTTTACCGTCGTGACAGATGAGTAGCAAACAGAGTGGGATTATCAAGAGTTATTGAAATTGGGATACCAGCCAATAAGGAAACTAACTGGCTTTTTTAAGGGTGGTAACCGCGACGGTCTCTTCGATGACTTCCTTAGCACTTCTGATACATTTGCCACATTGCGAGCCAAGTGGGGTAATTTGGCGAATACCACGAACATCAGTGATCCCGTGTTCCTGTGTCAGCTTCATTATTTTCTTGTCGGAAATCCCGTGGCATAGGCAAACGTACATTTCAATTCCATCTTTCAAAGTTGATTGAAGCAATATAAACGAGAATGGTTTCCATTACCACGTAAAACTGCACCGCTTTTAGATAGATCTGTTATTAGCTATAGAGGAATACCCTTTTAAAAATATATACACAGCAATGTCCACCTAACAAGGCACTATAAAGCAGTGATTTACTTCATTCTAAAAATGGCAGGCACAAAAAAGGGAGCCTAAGCTCCCTTTTATCAGTTGTTCAATGGTTACTTAAAATTAAGCAACGATTGTAGCAACAACACCAGCACCAACTGTACGGCCACCTTCACGGATAGCGAAGCGTAGACCTTCGTCCATTGCGATTGGGCAGATTAGTGTAACAGTCATAGAGATGTTATCACCAGGCATTACCATTTCAACGCCTTCTGGTAGCTCGATAGTACCAGTTACGTCAGTTGTACGGAAGTAGAACTGTGGACGGTAACCTTTGAAGAAAGGAGTGTGACGACCGCCTTCATCTTTAGAAAGAACATAGATTTCTGAAGTGAAAGTAGTGTGTGGAGTGATTGAACCTGGCTTAGCAAGAACCTGACCACGCTCAACTTCGTCACGCTTAGTACCACGTAGAAGAACACCAACGTTCTCACCAGCACGGCCTTCGTCAAGAAGCTTACGGAACATCTCAACACCAGTACAAGTAGTAGTAGTAGTGTCTTTGATACCTACGATAGCAACTTCGTCACCTACAGTGATGATACCTTGCTCAACACGACCAGTTACAACAGTACCACGGCCCTGGATTGAGAATACATCTTCGATAGGAAGGATGAATGGTAGATCGATTGCACGCTCTGGCTCTGGGATGTAGTTATCTAGAGCTTCAGCTAGTTCAACAATCTTGTCTTCCCACTCTTTCTCGCCGTTTAGAGCGCCTAGAGCAGAACCCATGATTACTGGGCAGTCATCACCTGGGAATTCGTACTCAGAAAGAAGTTCACGAACTTCCATTTCTACTAGTTCTAGTAGCTCTTCATCATCAACCATGTCACATTTGTTCATGAATACGATGATGTAAGGGATACCAACCTGGCGACCAAGAAGGATGTGCTCACGCGTCTGTGGCATAGGGCCATCAGTTGCAGCAACAACTAGGATACCACCATCCATCTGCGCAGCACCAGTGATCATGTTTTTAACGTAATCGGCGTGTCCTGGGCAGTCAACGTGTGCGTAGTGACGAGTTGGAGTATCGTACTCTACGTGAGAAGTAGAGATTGTGATACCACGCTCGCGCTCTTCTGGAGCGTTATCGATAGATGCGAAGTCTTTAGCTTGACCACCGTACACTTTTGCAAGTGTAGTACAGATAGCAGCAGTTAGAGTTGTTTTACCGTGATCGACGTGGCCAATTGTACCAACGTTAACGTGCGGTTTTACGCGTTCAAATTTTTCTTTAGACACAATCGTGTTCCTTCCTAGTTAAGATACGCCCCCTACTAGGTTAGGGGACGCGTCCGAAGTTTGTATTTTATGCGTCAACGGCAGCTGACGCAATATTCAAATTAAGAGCGTGCTGCAATAATTCGGTCAGCAACATTCTTTGGCACTTCAGCGTAGTCGCTGAATTCCATAGAATAAGAAGCTCGACCTTGAGTAGCAGAACGAAGATCCGTTGCGTAACCGAACATCTCAGAAAGCGGTATTTGAGCACGGATAATTTTCAGACCTGCTGGTCCGTCATCCATACCTTCGATCATGCCGCGGCGACGGTTAAGGTCACCAACAACATCACCCATCCAATCTTCTGGTGTTGTTACTTCAACTTTCATCATTGGCTCAAGAATAACTGGGTTCGCATCTAGCGCACCTTTCCTGAATGCCATTGAACCTGCGATCTTAAACGCCATTTCGTTGGAATCAACATCATGGTAAGAGCCATCATACAGAGTCGCCTTGACGTCCATTACTGGGTAACCAGCAAGCACACCATTGTTCATCTGCTCTTCAACGCCCTTAGATACCGCACCAATATATTCTTTCGGTACGACACCGCCCACAATATCATCAACGAAGACGAAGCCTTCACCAGGCTCCGACGGCTCGATCTTAAGCCATACGTGACCGTACTGACCGCGCCCACCCGATTGACGTACGAACTTGCCTTCAACTTCAGTGGCACCACGAATGGTTTCACGGTATGCAACCTGAGGTTTACCCACGTTACATTCCACGCTGAATTCACGCTTCATACGGTCAACGATGATGTCTAGGTGAAGCTCACCCATACCAGAGATTAGTGTCTGGCCAGACTCATTATCGGTTTCTACACGGAAAGATGGATCTTCAGCAGCTAGTTTACCTAGTGCGATACCCATTTTTTCCTGATCAGCTTGAGAACGTGGCTCTACCGCGATCTGAATTACTGGTTCCGGGAATTCCATACGTTCAAGAATTACTTTGTTATCTTGATCGCATAGCGTGTCACCAGTAGTGACGTTCTTGAGACCAATCGCAGCGGCGATATCACCGGCGCGAATTTCTTTGACCTCTTCACGTTTGTTCGCGTGCATCTGTACGATACGACCGAAACGTTCACGCTTCTCTTTAACAGAGTTGTAGACTGAATCACCAGAGTTCACAACACCCGAGTAAACGCGCATGAATGTCAGGTTACCAACGAATGGGTCGGTTGCGATCTTGAACGCTAGCGCTGAAAATGGTTCTTCATCGCATGAGTGACGCTCAACACTATTACCTAGCTCATCTTCACCACGAATAGCTTTCACTTCCGTCGGAGATGGTAGGTAATCGATAACGGCATCTAGTACTGCCTGAACACCTTTGTTCTTGAATGCAGAACCACAAGTCGCAAGTACGATTTCGTTGTTTAATGTACGCTGACGTAGACCTGCCTTGATATCTTCTTCAGACAGTTCACCTTCTTCAAGGTATTTATCCATTAGCTCTTCAGATGCCTCAGCAGCTGATTCAACTAAGTTCATGCGCCATTCATCAGCAAGGTCTTGCATGTCTGCTGGAATGTTTTCATAAGTGAACGTTGTACCCTGATCTTCTTCCGACCAGTTGATGGTCTTCATCTTGATGAGGTCAACGACACCTTTAAATTCTTCTTCAGCACCAATATTAAGCTGGATTGGCACTGGATTCGCACCAAGACGATTCTTGATCTGATCAACTACCCGTAGGAAGTCAGCACCAGCTCGGTCCATCTTGTTGACGAAAACCATACGCGGAACTTCGTATTTATCGGCCTGACGCCATACAGTCTCAGACTGAGGCTCAACACCCGAAGAACCACAGAAAACTACAACTGCACCATCAAGTACACGCAAAGAACGTTCTACTTCGATAGTGAAGTCAACGTGTCCTGGGGTGTCAATGATGTTAATGCGGTGCTCTGGAAACTGAGCTTCCATACCACGCCAAAATGTCGTAGTAGCAGCAGATGTGATAGTGATACCACGTTCCTGCTCCTGCTCCATCCAGTCCATGGTTGCAGCGCCGTCGTGAACCTCACCAATTTTGTGAGATAGGCCTGTATAAAACAGAATACGCTCGGTAGTTGTTGTCTTACCGGCGTCAACATGAGCACAGATACCGATGTTACGGTAGCGCTCGATAGGCGTTTTACGAGCCACGGCTGTATCCTCTTACTAAGGTTAACCTTAGAGTATGGTTTAGGCGCAGCAAGCATTGCTTGCTGCGCCCAGTCGTTATTACCAGCGGTAATGTGCGAACGCTTTGTTCGCGTCTGCCATACGGTGAACGTCTTCACGTTTCTTAACAGCAGAACCTTTGTTGTCAGCCGCATCAAGCATTTCACCTGCTAGACGCTGAGCCATAGATTTTTCACCACGCTTACGCGCAGCTTCAACCAACCAACGCATAGCTAGTGCGTTACGACGTACTGGACGTACTTCTACAGGCACCTGGTAAGTTGAACCACCAACACGGCGAGATTTAACCTCTACCGCAGGGCGTACATTTTCAAGAGCTTTTTCGAATACTGATAGGTGTTCTTCACCAGAACGCTCAGCCATAGTTTCTAGTGCAGTGTAAACAATTTTTTCTGCAGTAGATTTTTTACCGTCAACCATTAGGATGTTAACGAATTTTGCCAGCAGCTCAGATTTGAACTTTGGATCTGGAAGGATCTTACGCTGACCGATTACGCGACGACGTGGCATGGATGTATCTCCGTTGTCTTCTTCAGGTTATCCAAAACTTTTCAGTTTCTTCAAAATTAAAATAATTTAAATGTTTGGCCTTACTTAACGGAATCCATTAAGACTTAGGACGCTTAACACCGTACTTAGAACGACCTTTCTTACGGTCGTTAACGCCTGCACAGTCAAGTGCACCACGAACGGTGTGGTAACGCACACCTGGTAAATCTTTAACACGACCACCACGGATAAGAACAACTGAGTGCTCCTGAAGGTTGTGACCTTCACCGCCGATGTATGAAGTAACTTCAAAGCCGTTAGTTAGACGAACACGACATACTTTACGTAGTGCGGAGTTCGGTTTTTTAGGAGTAGTAGTATATACGCGAGTACATACACCACGCTTCTGTGGACACGCTTCTAGTGCAGGCACGTTGCTTTTAACAACTTGCTTTTCACGTGGCTTGCGTACCAACTGGTTAATAGTTGCCATTAAATAGCTCCTGAAAATTACTTTCGTAAATGTGAAAAATCCGCCTCCCAACAACAGGAGGACGCGAAATTTTATTCATCGCACATTTAGGTGTCAAGATATATACAACAATCAATCAGGTGATCATTTCTTAAACAGTGAGAAAAACCAGAATATCATACAGCGTTATTAAGAAGTTTACGCCCATTTCATCTGAGTTTCATGCTTAACCGTCAGGAGTACAAACTCTTTATAATCAACAACTTTGCAAGAGATGTCAGCTTTTAACAATAACCCTCTGGCAATGAGATCGGCTTCCAGTAAATATATTTTTACACCTGATTTTTTTATTGCCTCACACCAGATATTTTTTTCAATTCCGGCAAATACCGCATCCTGAATCAGCAAAATTTCGTCGTCCGGGCTTATATAGCGTAGACAACGTTGTAGGGCTTGGGTGTGAAAAGGGGATGTTGAGATGATATGGAGCATAACGGCCTCAGAAACTTAGAATACGCTGACACTGATGTAGTTTGACAGTAATATCGCACTGACTGAGCAATTCAGCCGCAATCACGATCTCATTGCTATCAATGTTACGCTCTATTAATGAGTGTTGGCAGACATAGATATTTTCAATGTCATAAAGTTCAAGCATTTTAAAGGTGGCAATATAATCGCGGCACAGCACCTGCTCAGGTTGCTGGTTTTTCAATAGTTGAAAAACACCGTCACCGATAAAAAATACATGAAGATCTTCACTATAGGCCGAGGTGGCCAATATGGCATCCAGCCCTTCCCGCCCACTACTGGTGCCATGCGGTGCGCTGTGAAATACAAAGCCTAGCGATTTCATTGGACTCTCTTGAGTGATAAGGGCTTAAAACTGAATAACGCGATCAGCGGTTAACATGGCCTCAGCAAGGCCGCCAAGCCCTGCCTGCTCGAACCCCTGAGCCAGATTATGGCCCGGCAGTTGGTTTTGCTGTGCTTCTTGCTCGCTGACCACCCCACGGCGCAGTGCCGCGGCAACGCAGGTCTGCAGTTCAACCTGATTGGCTTGCGCCAGTTGCTGCCAGCCTGCTACTAGGTCAAACTCATCGGAGGCCGGGGCCAACAGCGCCGAACCATTATGGACACCGTCCTGGTAAAAGAACACGCGTGACAACTGGTGCCCCTGTTCAATCAGCGCCTCGGCAAACTGAAAAGCCGAACGGGCAGCCTGCGTACCATATGCCGGACCATCAACCACCAGCACATAATTCAAGGTCATTTTTCGCCGTCCTCGGTCTTGCGTTGGCGAATATAGAGATAAACTGTGTGCTTGGAAATGTTCAGCCGCTCTGCCACCCGGTTGATAGCATCCTTAATATCAAAAATACCCTTATCGTACAGCTCCATCACGATCTGGCGATTCTTGGCATTATTCGAAACATTCTTATCAGCATTGATCTCTTCGATCGTACGTTCAACGGTCTGATCCACCAGCTCATCAACGTCACTGGCAAAGTTGACAGTCGACGCTGCCTGCTTGGCCTCATCGGTCGGCATAAACGATTGCAGGATCTGGGAGAAAGGTGCATCCAGGTTGATGTTGATACAGAGCAGGCCAATCACCCGATCCTCGCCATTGCGGATCGCAATAGTGATCGACTTCATCAGATCGCCACCCTTGGCACGGGTAAAGTAAGCGCGGGAAAAGTTACGTTCCGAGCCTTCAATATCACGCAGCATACGCAGGGCCAGATCGGTGATCGGCGAGCCGACCTTACGTCCGGTATTTTCACCGTTGGCGATTTTAATGGCCGATGTATTCAGATCCGCTAATGAATGCAGCACGATTTCACAAAAAGGACCAATCAGCGCAGCCAATCCATCAACCACAGCCTCATAGGAACGCAGGATGATGTAATCATGTTCGCTGAATGCACGCGGCTCAATTAAGTCACTTTCAACCATGACTTCTGGGCCAAAGTTATCTGTAGATACCACTTGTCATATTTTCCTTGCTAAACCCTATTTATTTAGTTTCACCACCACTTGGAATAATGAAAATAAATACAATGGGTATTAATTCAAATCTTGCTTGCAAGTTTATCAGAATATTGACACCTGCCTGAACATTTATCTGGCTGGCGCAATCGCAATTTAAATAGAAAAAACCCGGCAGATGCCGGGTTATGTAGTCATTGACAGGCTTATAGGTACCCAAAAGCCGTCATCAGCGATCAATTACTGTGTCACTTCTTCCGCTGGCTGCTGTGCTTTGACAATATCAAGCAGCTCAACTTCAAACACCAAGGTAGAGTTTGCCGGGATGCTTGGGTTAGCCTGTGAGCCGTATGCCAACTCTGGCGGAATAACGAACTTGAACTTAGAGCCGACAGGCATCAACTGAACACCTTCTGTCCAGCCTGGGATCACCTGGTTTAGCGGGAACGTTGCCGGTTGGTTACGCTTGTAAGAGCTATCAAACTCGGTGCCATCGGTTAGCATACCTTTGTAGTGAACCTTAACGGTATCAGTGGCGGCTGGCTTGTCGCCTTCACCCTGGGTCTCCACCTGGTACAATAGGCCAGAATCTGTCTTCACGACACCGGCTTGTTTTTCAAATTCAGCACGATATTCTTCGCCCGCTTTGATGTTTTTCTCAGCTTCTGCGTTCGCTTGTTCCGCCACCATGTCAGACACACGCTTGTCCAGTGCCTGAAGCGCCTGCTGCGTTTCTTCAGGTGTCAGGCGGCTCTTGCCAGCAAACACATCGCTGACGCCAGCCAGCACCTGTTCACGATCCAGATCCAAACCTAGCTCTTTTTGCTGTTCCAGGTTCGCCGACAGATATTGTGCCAGTGACGCACCAATTGCATATGCCGCTTTCTCATCTTCAGAGGCAAACGCAGCTGGCGCGGCTGCATCAGATGCAACCTGCTCTACCTTTGCAGGTTCTGCAGGTTTTGCTTCAGCCGCTTTTTCATCTTGGCAGCCTACCGCTAGTAGGATTGTCGCAGCCAAAACAGACATCTTTAGAACAGGTTTCATGTATTTCTCCATCAATCGATGAGGGAATGCCTCATTTTTATAATCGGCTATTCAGCATTACTGTGAAAAGCTCGCTATATCAATATACTAATATCAATCGTATTAAGTCACTGCTAATCCTATTTTTTAATCAGTGACTTAATACGATTGTTCTCACTCAATCTATTAGCAAAACAAACCGGAACCAGACCTTAATGCACAAAAAAATACAAGTCATTAGCATTATTTTGGCACTGATTACCCTGACGGGCTGCTTTTTTTCGGGCTCAGAGGCCAAACGCTGGGATATCGCTCCCGAGGGCGCAACCAGTTTTAGCCTTAGCCGAGACGGCCGTTTTGCTATTTTGCACTCAACTCAACAAGGTATCGTGCTCTGGGACTTACAGCAAAACAAAAAGTTAGCTGATTTTGGTTCTCAAGACCCACATCACAATACCGTTCTCACCAGTAAAATTTCTGACAACAGTCGCTACGCCATTACCGCAACAGCACAAAATTTTGCAGTTTGGGATCTCGCATGGGGTCAATCAGATGGCCTTTGGTCTATCTCGGACGGGGTCATCCGTGATGTCGATATCGCCAGTAACGGCCAGCACATCTTGCTGGGATTATCGAACGGTAAAGCCCTTTACATCGACTTGGGCAGCGGACGTCGACTAGAGTTCCTTGCCCACCAAGAAAAAGTTAATTCAGTGGCACTTTCGGCTAACGGTCAATTTGCCCTATCTGGCGGCAATGACTATTTCGCCTATCTGTGGGATACCCGCAACGGTCAGATCATCTATCAATTTGAACATACTTCGCGGATCAGCCGAGTGGCCCTGCAACGAGACGGTAAGCTGGCCTTAACCGCAGACGGCGGCAACGACGCCTTTATCTGGGATCTCAGCAGCGGTGAGAAACAAGCCGCGCTGGCTGTTCGCCTGCGCCAGCAAAATTTATCCAGCGCCCGCTTCTCCGATGATGGCAGCCAGCTGGCAACAGGTACTCCGGCAAGACGCATTGAATTATGGGATACAGCGACCGGCGACAACCTCGGCCGCTGGGAAGCGGCCCCGCAACAAGATACTCGACCACCGGCAGCAGTGGTGTATGATGTCGCCATTACTCCTGACGGACAGGTTATATCCGGCACATCCGCCGGCATTGCCCAGGCTTGGACCACAGATTAACACCGGACGAATTCGCCCTATGACTGACATTGAGAAATTACAGGCTCAAATTGACGAGCTGGAGATGAAGCAGGCCTTCCAGGAACAGACTATTGATGATTTGAACCAGGCGCTGACCGCACAGCAGTTTTTAATCGACGAGATGCGAGTACAGCTGAAATTTATGGTTGGTAAAGTGAAAGGAATGCAGACATCGAATATGGCCGATGAATCTGAAGAGACACCGCCGCCGCATTATTAGAGCCTTCGGCGGAAGCAGGAAGCACCCACGCCTCTTACACGAAGTGTAAATACGCTTCCAAGGCGAAGCCTTTTGCAAAGCAAAAAAACGGGAAGCCTAGGCTTCCCGTTTTTATCAGTTCTTAAGAAGAGAGCTTCTTAGTGAGAACAGCCACAGCCGCCTTCACCGCAACCGCCTTCTTCTTTATGCTCGTGCTCATGGTCGTGGTCGCCGCAGCTACCGCCACCACAACAGCCGCCACCCTGATGGATGTGACCGTGAGCGATTTCTTCTTCTGTTGCCGCACGTACCGCTACAACTTCAGCGTTAAATGTCAGGGTCTGACCCGCTAGCATGTGGTTACCATCAACAACCACGTGGTCACCGTCGACTTCTGTTACTTCAACAGGAATTGGACCCTGGTCAGTATCTGCCAGGAAGCGCATACCCACAGTGATTTCATCAACACCCTGGAATACGTCAGCAGGCACACGCTGAACCATTTCTTCTACGTGCTCACCGTATGCATCTTCAGGAGCAACAGTCACTTCAAATTTTTCGCCCGCTTCGCGACCTTCTAGTGCTTTCTCCAGACCAACAATCAAGTTGTTGTGACCGTGAAGGTAATCTAGTGGTGCTTCAGCTGTTGACTGATCAACAACCACGCCTTCTTCAGTTTTCACTTGATAAGCTAGGCTTACTACGATGTCTTTAGCGACTTTCATGTTTACTCCGATATGTAGATAGTACCGTTTCATCGTGACTGGGCTGCAGGCTCAAATCACGATGAAACGGTACTCAATATAAATCTGCCCCTGCATCATAACGGATAAAGGCACCTTGATGCCAATATCTGCTCGCTATTGGGGTTTAAAGATCCCTATCACTTGCTGTTTGGTCTGCTGCGAAAGCTGTTCACTTTCCGCTACAGCCTGCGGAACGCGGCGGTCGGTGTGGTGACATTCCACACACTCAACCATCTCAACGTCGTTTTCTTGCCACCAGCGCAGCGTGTCTTGTTTTTTACATTCCGGACACACGGCACCGGCAATAAATCGTTTCTTTGCCATTCTACCCATTCCCTTACAACGGGTTGTTATGACATGCATTCATAACAACCTCGGACTAGTCCCAACCATTATGCCGTTCACGCTCACCACGCATTTCACGGTCAAAAATTTCTTCCAGCTCTTTACGGGCTTCTTTCGATCGTGATGCCAGATGAACATCCTCAGAATGCTGCGGCAACAAATCCTGCAAGGCTGTAGTATCGAGTTTACGAAAGTGTGCTTCAGCCCGCTTGGCTTTATACGGGTGCATACCCAAAGATATGAGGGCCTGACGGCCTAAATCAAGGGCCCCAGCAAAAGTTTCCCGCGAGAAGTTATCAACACCGTGACTAAGTAATTGATGTGCTTCAACCCGGCTTCTTGCACGCGCCAGCACTTTAAGCTTAGGAAAATACTGCTGGCACAGGGCAACCACTTCCATCACCTCATCGGGCTCATCGGTACAGATAATAATGGCTTCAGCTTTGTCGGCACCCGCCGCCCGAAGCAAATCGAGCTGAGTCGCATCGCCGTAATACACTTTATAGCCAAACTTACGCAGAAACTGGATCTGGCTCGGATCTCGCTCCAATACTGTCACCCGGATCTTATTGGCAAATAACAACCGACCAACAACCTGGCCGAAACGACCGAAACCAGTAATGATCACCCGGGGCTCACGGTCAATCACATCGCTCTCAAGCTCTTCCTCCTCGGCCTTAAACGTGCGGGCAAACCATTTAGCCTGCAACAATAAGAGCAATGGGGTCGTCATCATCGATAGACTGACCACCACCAACAAAAACGCCGACAATTGAGCCCCCAGCAATCCTTCCCCCAATGCCGCGGTAAACAAAACAAAGGCAAACTCACCGCCCTGACTGAGGATTGCAGCCATCTGGCTGCGAGATTTAGCCCGGATCCCAAATAAACGTGCCAAGCCATATAACAACAGCCCTTTAACACTGATCAGCGCAAAAACAGCAGCCAGGATCTGCAACGGGTATTCCAGCAACAACCCGAGATTGACGGCCATACCCACCGAGATAAAAAACAGCCCCAGCAATAATCCCTTAAACGGCTCAATAGCAATTTCCAGCTCATGGCGATACTCACTTTCTGCCAGCAGCACGCCGGCCAGGAAAGTACCTAATGCCATCGATAAACCTAGCGACTGCATGCCTAGGGCAATACCAATCACCAGAAGCAACGCAGCGACATTGAATAGCTCACGCACCCCGCTCACCACCACCCAGCGAAACAATGGCCGAAGGAGGAAATGCCCACCAACCAGCAACGCCAAAATACCGCCGATCATCCAGGCGAAATCAAGCCAGCTGCCGCCGCCACCTCCCGCCAATACTGGTAGTACTGCCAGCATCGGGATCACCGCAATATCCTGAAACAGCAACACGGCAAAACCCGACTGCCCCGTTTCGCTACCGTCGAGATTCTGCTCTTCGATAACCCGCAGTGCGATGGCCGTGGAAGACAGCGCCAGCCCCATACCGACCACAACAGCATCCCGCCAGCTGATCTCAGGCAAAAACGAGCGGCAGGCCATGACGATAGCCGCAATAACCGCACTAGTCACCACCACCTGGCCACCACCCAGCCCAAGGATAGGCTTGCGCATCTGCCACAGTTTCTTGGGATTGAGCTCAAGCCCGATCAAGAACAGCAGCAGAACAACCCCGAACTCGGAAAAATGCAAAATAGCATCAACATCAGAGATCAGGCGAAGCCCCCACGGGCCAATGGCAATCCCCGCCAACAGGTAACCCAGTACCGAGCCCAGCCCCAGCCGCTGGGCAATTGGCACCGCGACGACTGCCGCGGCGAGAAATACCACACTGACTGACAGTACATCACTGGCCATATTCAGCCTCCTTGCCGCTACCAAGCGGGGCGATCAACCAGTGACGGTAGTCTTGAACATGTTGCTCAAGCTCCTGCGCCGGGATCCGCCTGGCCCAGTGCAATACTAGCGGCTCTAGCCATTCCATCTGGCATAAATCTGCAGACAGTGCGAAGGGCTTTAAAATGTCAGCGATGCTACAGCGGTTATAGCCGTCCGGTGTATAGGCCTCAGCGGCTCCGCCTGTGGTGATCACCGAGCGCCAGTACTTGCCTTTGGTCTCGATTCCGTCACCATGGGCAAAGCCCTTGCTCAATATCACGTCCATCCATTCTTTGAGTAAAGCGGGGCAGGAATACATATAGAGGGGATGTTGAAAGACAATAATGTCATGCTGGCGGAGTAGATCCCGCTCATGATTAATATCGATAAAAAAATCAGGGTAAGCGGCATATAAGTCATGTACTGTCACATGCTCAAGATTATCGATCCCCTTTAGCATCTCGCGATTAGCCACCGACTCCTGGGGATCCGGATGGGCATAAATCACCAAAATTTTTGGCCGTCCTGGTATGGTCATAGTTTCCCTTACAGCTTCCTGCGGATTATTCCTTCAGGCGCAACGTCTATCATTATCTCTATACACATCATACATAATTGTTACTCAAGCGGATCGCCTGAATCTACATTCATAATCATATCGTTCTCAATATAGCCCGGCCATAATCATCGAGTTAGCAGTCAGTGGCCGTTTGGTATAGACTGCCGCTCATTTCGTGTACTTTATTTTGCGGAGCGGGGCTACCCCGACACTGTCGATGATTACCTTTTCGGACATTCAGCTTTTACGAGGCGGTAAAGCCCTTCTCGATAACGCCACTGCCACCATTCACCCCGGCGACAAAGTCGGCCTTGTGGGCAAGAACGGTTGTGGTAAATCTACCTTATTTGCATTACTAAAAGGTGAATTGAGCGTAGACGCAGGTACCTGCCAGTTCCCAGCCAACTGGGAGCTCGCCTGGGTTGCGCAGGAGACACCAGCGCTGGAGCGCCGTGCCATTGAATATGTTATCGACGGTGATCGTGAGTACCGTCAGCTAGAACATGATTTAGCTGCCGCTGAAGAGGCGAACAACGGCACCAAAGTTGCCGAGCTCCACGGCAAGCTGGATACCATTGGCGGGTACAGCATCAATGCCCGCGCGGCAGAGCTACTCGATGGCCTGGGGTTCTCGCAAGAACAAATGCAATGGAACCTCACCCAGTTCTCGGGTGGCTGGCGAATGCGTTTGAACCTCGCCCAGGCCCTGCTATGCCGCTCTGATCTGCTGCTACTCGATGAACCAACCAACCACCTGGATCTGGATGCCGTGATGTGGCTGGAAAAATGGCTACAGAACTACCGCGGTACGCTGGTTCTGATCTCCCATGACCGTGACTTCCTTGACCCGGTCGTCAGCCGCATCATCCATATCGAGAATCAGACCCTGAACAGCTACACCGGTAACTATTCATCGTTTGAAAACCAACGGGCGGAAAAGCTTGTCCTGCAGCAGGCCATGTACCAGAAGCAACAAAAGCAGATGTCACATATGCAGTCGTATATTGACCGCTTCCGTTACAAGGCTAGCAAGGCACGCCAGGCACAAAGCCGGATCAAGGCGCTGGAGCGAATGGAAAAGGTGCTACCGGCCCAATTCGATAACCCGTTTAGTTTCGAGTTCAGAGAACCGTCTGCCCTGCCTAATCCCATCATGATGATGGATCAGGTCGCGGCTGGTTACGGTGACAACCTGATCCTAGAGAAAATCCGCCTTAACCTTGTCCCGGGGAGCCGGATTGGCCTGTTAGGCCGCAACGGTGCCGGTAAATCGACCCTTATCAAGCTGCTGTCCGGCGAGCTGCCAGCACAAGCGGGTGATCTGACCTACTCGCAAGGCGTTAAGATTGGCTACTTTGCCCAGCATCAGCTGGAAACCCTGCGTCTTGATGATACGCCGGTACAACACTTGGCGCGTATTGCCCCGCAGGCAACCGAACAACAACTCCGTGATTATCTGGGCAGCTTCGGTTTCCTTGGTGACAAGGCCCTCGATAAAGTCGGCCCGTTTTCCGGTGGTGAAAAAGCCCGCCTGGTACTGGCTCTGATTGTCTGGCAGCGCCCTAACCTGCTACTGCTTGATGAACCGACCAACCACCTTGATTTGGATATGCGCCAAGCCCTGACGCTCGCCCTGCAATCGTATGAAGGCGCGATGGTCATTGTCAGCCACGACCGCTACCTGCTGCGGGCGACAACTGACGATTTGTACCTAGTGCACGATCGCCACGTAATGCCATTTGACGGTGATCTTAATGACTACCACAAGTGGCTGACCGAGCAACAGCGAAACGAACGTCGCGAATTACAGGACAGCAAACCAGAAACAACCAAGGACAACAGCGCAGCATCGCGCAAAGAGCAGAAACGACTAGAAGCAGAGTTTCGCAAACAAACTGCACCACTGCGTAAGAAAATCGACAAGCTGGACAAACAGATGGAAAAGCTGTCCGCAGAGGTCGCGGATGCAGAGACGCAGCTGTCTGAACCTGCGATCTATGAAGCAGAAAACAAAGTGCGCCTGAACGAGCAGCTAAAACGCCAGGGAGATGCAAAATCATCGCTTGAAGAGGTGGAAATGGAATGGATGGAGCTGCAGGAAGAGCTGGAAGAAATGGAAAGCCAACTCAATAGCGGCAGCTAATACCAACACCTCGTTCCTTGCAACTAAGCAAGCAGGACTATTGGCAGTTCAGCCTGAGCCACTATGCTCGGGCTGGCGTCCAACCAGCCTGTTTGGCTCTGCAGAATGATTACCAGGGCAACGTGAATCTTGCCCTATTGCTGCATTGGCTGGATACGCAGCATATCAGCCTGGCTGATCCAAAGATCAATGCACTAGTTACCGGGCTCAGATCTAGCGATACCCGGTTGCAGCAATATCGCACTATGCGTAAGCAGTTAAAACCACAGCTGGATCAAGCCGGGTACCAACAGCTATTGGCTTTCGAACTGGAGCTGGAAAAAAGCCAGCAGCATGATCTGATCGAACAGCTCAATCACTTCACATACCCTAGCCCCGAGCCAGCTACAAATGGCAACCTTGCCCGTTATTGCCAACAGCTCGGTGCATCAACACTCTTGCCCCAGCTTCAAGCCCTGCCATAACAGGCACTACCAGATCATCACCACGCAGCCAGCCGTCAGCGTTCCCATTACCGAATTAAACACCCTGCGAGCTTTGGCACTATGCAACCAGCGGCCAATCAAGGTGCCAAAGCTAGCCCATATTGAAACACTCGGAAAACACACCACAAAAAAGATCCCGGCAACGAGCGCCGCAGATTGCCAATATAGTTCCCCCGCAACCGTGAAGGTACTGATTGCCGTCACCGACATCATCCATGCTTTCGGATTCACATACTGGAACATTGCCGCAGCCCAAAACGTCATTGGCCGACTGTTTTGTTGATCGGTGCGGATAGCAGAGCTGGCCGAGGCGATCTTCCAGGCCAAATACAACAGGTAAGCACTGCCGACCCAACGCAGCAGCTCATGCAGGAATGGAAAACGGGTGAACATGACCCCGAGTCCTGCCGCCACCAGCACAATCATAGAGACCAGGCCCGTGCCAATCCCCATCATATGGGGCAATGTCCGCCAGTAACCAAAATTGGCCCCCGATGCCGTCACCATCAAATTATTCGGCCCCGGCGTCCCTGTCATGGTTGCCGCAAACGCAGCCAATGAAATGATAAATTGCCATTCCCACATTGTTCTCAAACGCCTCCCTATCAAATTGTATCGGTACAATTGGCGATTCACATTGATCAAGCCTGCTAAATCGTACAAAATGAACCCTAACAGCAGGATTTATCCAGATCAAAAGGTTTATTGTCACCATGACAATCATGAACATTGTACTGACACCTTCAACCGACACTCACAAAGGTGAACCACTTTACCGCCAGATCGCCGATGCCATTGAGCAACATATCGCATCGGGAAAACTGCCAGCCGGGCACAAGCTGCCGACCCATCGCGCCCTGGCGGACCAACTCAAGGTGACTGTCGGTACTGTTACCCGGGCCTATGCCGAGGCTGAGCGGCGGGAGCTGGTAGAAGCGCGAGTCGGAGCCGGGACTTTTGTCTGCCAGCACGATACTCCTAGCTGGGTATATAACTACTCCGCCCAGGAAGAGGAAACCTGTAACCTTGGCCACAATATCCCACCCTGTATTGATCGCGCGGAGATGCTGAAGCAGGCAATGGCCAGCTTGTCCCGTCATCCTGAGCAGCTCAACCAGATGATGCTATACCATGATCCGCAAGGGCTGGGTACGCACCGCCAGGTGATTGCTCGCTGGCTGCAAGGCAAAGGCCTCGATATTGATCCTGATCGCATGCACTTCACCTCAGGGGGGCAGCATGCCGCCCAGCTGATCCTGTCTGCATTTTGTCGCCAGGGTGATACCCTGCTGGTTGAACAAGTCACCTACCCAGGGTTTCTCAGCCTCGCCAGGCAGCAGCAAGTCAGTGTCAAGCCAGTT
Source organism: Photobacterium sp. HL06 (assembly GCF_059552575.1). Lineage (NCBI taxonomy): Bacteria > Pseudomonadati > Pseudomonadota > Gammaproteobacteria > Vibrionales > Vibrionaceae > Photobacterium > Photobacterium sp. HL06. The sequence goes on along the minus strand of NZ_CM183914.1, from coordinate 273,659 downwards.
GAACTTGACCATGAAGGGATCATACCGGCCAGCCTTGAAGCCGCCTGCCGCCAGTACCAGCCGCGGATGCTCTACTGCACCCCGACACTACAGAACCCAACCACAGCCACCATGAGCGAGCAGCGCCGTGAGGAGATCCTGGCTATCTGCCGCCAGCATCAAGTGTTACTGGTTGAAGATGATGTCAATGGCCTGCTGCCGCAGCAACGCCCGGCGCCCATGCTCAACCTCGCCCCAGAGCAGGTGATCCACATTGGCGGGCTGTCAAAATGCCTGGCACCGGGATTACGGCTGGGTTATATCCAAGTCCCGCAAAAGCTTCAGCAGCGGCTCAATACCGCCCTGCACAATCACAGCCTGATGATCAGCCCGCTACTCACAGGATTGGCCTGTGAGCTGATCCAAAAAGGCGATGCCGATCGGGTGCTGCAGCAAATACACCATGATATCGCCCAGCGCCAACAGCTAGTCACCCGGCATTTGGGCCGCTTTGCAGTCCAGCACACGACAGGCAGCTTTCATGTCTGGCTGACACTACCAGACTATTGGCGCCTCAGCGATTTCGTCAAGGCAGCAGAGCAACATGGGGTGATTATCAAGTCGGCTGAAATGTTTACCCCACCAGGCGCAACCATTCCCCCGGCAGTCCGGCTGGCCATTAGCGCACCTTTTACCCACCAGAAGCTGGAACAGGGCTTGCAAATATTGGCAGAGCTGCTAGAAAAAGATCCGATGAACGACTTTCCCCTGTAGCCAGAAGGAATAGCTGCCGATGATGCCTTTTGAGCCCGCAAGCGGGCTACGTAACGCTCACTTACAAACTTTGCTGCCACGCTTTCTTCGCCGCAAGCCTCTGTTTACGCCGATAGAACAACGGATTGAAACACCGGATGGTGATTTTCTGGATTTAGCCTGGACAGCTCCTGCCGCGGAGCATCCGGCCAACCAACCCATTATGATCCTGTTTCACGGCCTTGAAGGCAGCTTCCACAGCCCTTATGCCAACGGATTACTACATGCAGCCAGCCTGCAGGGCTGGCTGGGTGTCATGATGCACTTTCGTGGCTGTAGCGGAGAAATAAACCGTCAGCCACGCGGCTACCATTCAGGTGAAACCTCAGATGCGGCTTTTTTCATTGACTGGCTACGTAGGCAGTATCCTGACACTCCGTTTTTTGCCGTCGGGGTATCGCTCGGTGGCAATATGCTGGTTAACTATCTGGCTGAAAAGGGAGTATGTTCAGAGCTTGAAGCGGCACAGGTGATATCCCCGCCATTAAACCTCGCCTCATGCTCGGATCGGATCCAGCAAGGGTTTTCTAGGGTCTACCAGCAATACCTGTTAGGCTCGATGAAAAGAAACCTCAGCCTTAAAATTGATGCTCTGCCAGATGAAATGCCTCTGCCAGCACAGCAGGTACAGCAAATCAGCTCGCTGTGGCAGTTTGACGAGCAGGTAACAGCTCCTCTGCATGGCTTCAAGGATGCCGCCGACTATTACCAGCGCTGCAGCGGCATTGGGAAACTTCAGCAGGTCAAAGCCCGGCTGCGGATCATTCATGCCGCCGACGACCCGTTTATGACCTCAGCCGTGATCCCGACCCAGCCTCTGCCTGATAATATCGACTATCACCTGAGTCCCTTTGGTGGCCATGTCGGTTTTGTCTCCGGCTCGTGGCGCAATCCGCGTTTTTGGCTGGAAGAGACGGTACCGGAGTGGTTTGAAAAAGTTGCCAGAGACTAGCGCAGAGTCGTAGAAAGAAAGCTTGAACCCTATGATCCTATGGTCCTATGGTCCTATGGTCCTATGGTCCTATGGTCCTATGGTCCTATGGTCCTATGGTCCTATGGTCCTATGGTCCTATGGTCCTATGGTCCTATGGTCCTATGGTCCTATGGTCCTATGGTCCTATGGTCCTATGGTCCTATGGTCCTATGGTCCTATGGTCCTACAGGCACACTTTACGATCTAAAATTGAGGCTCAAACATTTTTCTTTTCGCTCCACCAGAACCTAGTTACTCGAAACTGTTTATCCATAGAGCCTCAGGGCCATAGAACCGCTCTACAATTTACTAAATTAACAATATAATCAGCCCATCTCCCACAACATTAGAAACCCGCTATGATTATTCCCTGGCAAGATATTGACCCAGAGACCCTGACAAACCTGATTGAACACTTTGTCCTGCGAGAAGGCACCGACTATGGTGAGAGCGAGCTGACGATGGAGCAAAAAGTGCAGCATGTCCGCCAGCAGCTTGCATCCGGCGAGGCTGTGATCGTCTTTTCCGAACTCCATGAATCAGTCGACATCAAGCTACGCCACGAGATGAGATCCTGAATAAGCGCCTAAATAGATTCTTAGACAACGAGCGCTGCCAATAATTATGGATGACCATATTGGGCAGCGGTATCATTTTTGGCTTCTAAGCCCGGGTTCTGCTTGACCTTCCTCCCCTAGCCTGTTAATAACTCTTTCCGTTAATGTTAACGACAGGGTTTGTCATGTCTGCAAAACATCCGATTATTGCAGTAACAGGGTCTTCAGGTGCAGGTACGTCCACCACCTCTGAAGCTTTTCGTAAAATGTTCAATATGATGAGCATTAATGCCGCCTGGCTGGAAGGGGACAGCTTTCATCGCTTTACCCGCCCGGAGATGGATGTCGAGATCCGCAAGGCCAAAGAACAAGGCCGGCACATTAGCTACTTTGGTCCCCAGGCTAATGACTTTCCGTTACTGGAAACGTTTTTCCGTCAATATGGTGATGATGGCAGTGGTAAGTTCCGCCGTTACCTTCATACATTTGACGAGGCCGTCCCTTACAACCAGATGCCCGGCTCTTTTACCCCATGGCAGGAGCTGCCGGAAAATACCGATGTGTTATTTTACGAAGGCCTGCATGGCGGTGTCGTCGACGGTGAGACCAATGTCGCCCAGCATGTCGATTTGCTTATCGGCATGGTACCGATTGTGAACTTAGAGTGGATCCAGAAAATCGTCCGGGACACCCGTGATCGTGGCCACTCCCGCGAAGCCGTAATGGAATCAATCGTCCGCTCGATGGACGACTACCTCAATTACATTACCCCGCAGTTCTCACGCACCCATATCAACTTCCAGCGGGTGCCGACGGTTGATACTTCAAACCCTCTCAGCGCCAAGGCCATTCCCAGCCTGGATGAAAGCTTTGTAGTGATCCGTTTTCGCGGGATAAAGAACGTCGACTTTCCTTATCTTCTATCGATGATCCAGGGATCCTTTATGTCGCGCCACAATACTCTGGTCGTGCCGGGCGGCAAAATGAGCTTTGCGATGGAGCTGATCATGCGACCACTGCTCCAGCAGCTGATCGAGACGGGGAAGATTGGGTAAAGCAAAGCGGGAAGCGGGAAGCGGGAAGCGGGAAGCGGGAAGCGGGAAGCGGGAAGCGGGAAGCGGGAAGCGGGAAGCGGGAAGCGGGAAGCGGGAAGCGGGAAGCGGCGCAGATTGTAGAAACCAAAAAGCGAGCGTCAACAAACTCTCGCTTTTTAATTTTCAGAAAATAATAGCTTGGAGAGCGATTTTATCCGCTTACGCTTCACGGAAAGTGTCACCTGACGACGCCAAGGCAAGCCTTCTCCACGCGTCTCGAAGCGAAGCGCCCTCGCCTCTTACACGAAGTGTAATACGCTTCCCGAAGTCATTACGCAGTGATAACTTCGTAAGAGTGCGTCATCTCCACCCCTTCACCCAACATCAGGCAGACCGAACAGTACTTCTGCAGCGAATCCGCAACCACTTTTGCCACCAGGGCGTCATCAAGCTCATGGCCCGTGACCACAAAATGAATATTGGCCGAGGTGAAAATTCGCGGAGCCTGCTCGCGGCGCTCGGAAGAAATTTGGGCTTCACAGGCTGTGATCTTCTGTCCGGCAGATTTTAATCCATCGACAACATCCACAGAGCTGCAACCTCCCGCCGCCATCAGTACCATTTCCATCGGGCTAGGTGCTTTCTCCCCCCCATTACCGTCCATGACGACGCTGTGGCCAGAATTTGACTGGCCTAGAAAAGTCATCTCTTCGACCCATTTCACTCGTGATTGCATAGCTTTCTCCTTACTTCAAACAGGGGGATTTGGCACTAACTCACAACTGTGTGATCATGTGCACACTTATGACTACAAAATGCCTATTTCAGATAGATCAATATCAAGAAATACGCGCCGAAAACAGATAAACTCTGAACTAATTATTCACGTGAGCTTGCAGCCCAGCGGCTGACTGAATATCCTAGACGGCGAACAATTCTATTGTTAGGCCCAGCCTCAAATTATAGGGATGTCGTTGTTGGGCAACAAACGCAGAGGAAGTTAGTAATATGGTTCCAGGTAAACCTCAAACAGATCCAACTCTAGAGTGGTTTCTTTCCCATTGCCACATTCATAAATACCCTTCAAAGAGTACTTTGATTCATGCGGGTGAGAAAGCAGAAACTCTCTACTACATCGTCAAAGGTTCTGTTGCCGTATTGATCAAGGATGAAGAAGGCAAGGAAATGATCCTGTCTTACCTTAACCAAGGTGACTTCATCGGTGAACTAGGCCTGTTCGAAGAAGGTCAGGAGCGTACAGCTTGGGTTCGCGCGAAAACACCTTGTGAAGTCGCTGAGATTTCATTCAAGAAATTCCGCCAGCTGATTCAGGTAAATCCTGACATCCTGATGCGCCTTTCAGCTCAGATGGCTAGTCGTCTACAAGTGACAAGCCAGAAAGTCGGTGACCTAGCATTTTTGGATGTAACAGGCCGTATCGCACAGACACTGCTGAACCTTGCGAAGCAGCCTGATGCGATGACTCACCCTGACGGTATGCAGATTAAGATCACTCGCCAGGAAATTGGCCAGATTGTTGGCTGTTCACGTGAAACAGTCGGTCGTATCCTGAAGATGCTGGAAGAGCAGAATCTAATTTCAGCTCACGGTAAGACTATCGTCGTATACGGTACTCGCTAAACCTCTAGCTCAGTGAGCTAAAATGATAAAAAGCCGCATTATGCGGCTTTTTTTGTATTCGCCATCATACCCGGCAGACATAATTACAGCGGCCTTAAACATAAATTGCAGCCACGGTCACGATAGTCCCCTTGCACTCCTCCTCATTAATGCTACATTGTGCATATGAATTGTATTCACCTCGCGGTCTGATCCAACGGTTGAGGAAATGGTATCAGATACGAACGGGATAACATGGAATGTAATGATATGGATATCGAACGCTTTGCACCCAACGCCGGCACGACGCCACCAGCCGTAATACATACCCTACCTACGACTGTCGAGCTTACCGGTTTCAGTGATCAGCGCCACTACCTGGAGCAGCAAACATCATTTGACCCATCAAACCGCCACCAGGATCATGATACCTCCTGGGTGCCACCGCTTGATAGCCAGCACTAATACCGACCTAAAAAAATATCCACGGTAACCAGTCGCTACCGTGGATATAGGGATCTTATGTAGATATTGGATTATTGATTGGTACTTTCAAAAATCTTATCGGCCGAGGCCTCAACAAAACCCCGGTAGAGCTCTCCATCCGCCATTGGATAGCGTTTGGCAAACTCATAGAAGCCACCTGGGATTTCCCGTACGCCATCAGTGAAGTTTACCGATACCCGATCAGCCATGGTTGAAGATTGCTCCAACATTACTTCAGGGCTACCTTTCACTTCTCCGCCCGACTCGTTGATTAAAAAGCCATTATGGCGCAGCAGATGGTTCACTTCGTGAATTTCGGTAAACTGCTCCAGCTGATTAATGCTAACCGTGAAATGATTAGCACCAAATCCATGAGCCGCCAGCCATCCGGCATATTCGCTTTCTGCCGCCAGGAGTTCATAGGTGGCAAAATCCAGATCCCATAGCCGCCCACCGTACAGAAAAGCGGGATCGTGCATCGCCGCTTCCGGTACCTGGTTCACCAAATCGCGTACCGTCTGCTGCAGCAATGACGAGAATTGCCCTACCATTAACTCACTGATAAACACCTTCGGTGCCAGTGGGTTAGGGTGCTCAAAATGCTCGGCATAAAGCTTCTTCGCCTCGAAGTGATATTTGCCACAAGGTTTATAGCCAATAGCAATAAACGGTGCGGCCAGGCGATCGAGCCCGACCTGGGGTAAATTAAATGTCCGCAGGGCGATATGGTCATTGAGCAGGGGCTCGCCTTCCTCCAGCAGATCATGCACCTGAGCCGCTGATGGACATAGTCGCTGGGTATAATCTTGCCACAGCGCGTTAAACAGTTGTTCGACCCTTTCCATGATGATGCAATCCCCTTATTGATAGATAAATAGCAACATTCAGTACTTACAGCGTGATGCCCGGTGACAGCTGTGCCGGTAACTCAGTTTGCTCACCTTCCATCGATGCCATTGGATAAGCGCAATAGTCAGCGGCATAGTACGCACTCGGTCGTAGGTTACCGGACGCTCCTGGCCCACCAAACGGTGCATCACCACTCGCACCTGTCAACTGACGGTTACGATTCACGATGCCGGCACGGATATGGTCAATAAAGTACTGCCACTCCTCATCACTGGTCGATACCAGGCCTGCAGACAAACCATACCGGGTGTCATTGGCCAGCGTCACCGCCTGCTCCAGATCCTGGTAGCGAACCACCTGCAGCAGCGGACCAAAATATTCTTCATCTGGAAGCTCTGCAATCTGGCTCACTTCAATTATAGCCGGGGTTACAATCGCCCCCTGGCCACGCTTGGCTTCAAGCAGCAGCTCGCCCCCAAAGCTTACCAGGTTGGCTTGTGCACGGATGATGCCATCCGCCGCCGCTTCAGATATTTGCGGCCCCATAAATGGCTGAGGCTCGGCAAACGGCCCATCAATATTGAGCTGTGCCGTGGCTGCTACCAAGCGCTTAAGCAGTTCGTCACCTTTTTCACCTTGCGGCAGGTACAGGCGGCGGGCACAGGTACAACGCTGGCCGGCACTGATAAAGGCCGACTGAATAATAGTGTAGACAGTTGCTTCCAGCTCGCCATAGTCATTTGAGATCACCATCGGGTTGTTGCCGCCCATCTCAAGTGCCAGCATCTTGCCTGGTTGTCCAGCAAACTGACGGTGTAGGATATGGCCAGTATTGGCACTGCCGGTAAACAACAGGCCATCAATGCCGGTGGAGCCTGCCAATGCCTCGCCCGTAGAACGCGCACCCTGCACCAGGTTAATCACCCCGTCAGGCAAGCCAGCCTGCTGCCACAGTTTCATGGTTTCTTCGGCAATCTTCGGCGTCAGCTCAGACGGTTTGAATACCACCGTATTCCCCGCTAGAAGCGCAGGCACAATATGGCCATTTGGCAGGTGGCCCGGGAAGTTATAAGGGCCGAAAACCGCCATGACACCCAGCGGACGGTGACGCAATACCGCCTGGCTCCCTGCAACTTCTTTCTGCTTATTGCCGGTACGCTCGTTATAGGCACGCAACGAGATTGCAATTTTACCCACCATCGCCCCTGCTTCCGTTCGGGTTTCCCACAACGGCTTACCGGTTTCTTCAGCGATAGTGTGCGCGATATGTTCACTGTTTTCTTTTACCAGCTCGGCAAAACGCTCAACGATGGCCTGGCGCTCGCTAAGCGCAGTTTTACGCCAGCTCAGAAGTGCCTGACGGGCACTGGCGACCGCTTGCTCAACCTGTTCGGCAGTCGCACCTTGTCCCTGCCAGATCACCTCACCGCTAAAGGGGTTCAGTGACTGCATCGATTCGCCATTACCTGCCTGCCAGTTTCCCGCAATCCATTGTGTCATGATGTTCTCCCGTCCTGTTATTGCGCAATCAGGCGAACCTGATCACCGTTTTGTACCTGCAATGCTTCTGCCATGTCGGCGCTCATCAACGCCACTTCGTTCTCGCTATCAAGCGCTACCTTGCCGACGACGGCACGGAAGTTTTCAAACGAAGCGTTACCGATGATGCAATCTCTGCCATTGCCCGGCTCGCCAATCGCGACCGTACAGCGCTGTGAATGACGCACCGATTCAATATTGCGAATATCACACTCAACCGTTGGGCCAGCATCAAAAATATCGACATAACCGCGGCAGCTGAACCCTTCTTTTTCCAGCAGGCGCAGGGCCGGACGGGTCTTCTCATGGACCTCGCCAATTACCGCCTGGGCTTCCGGGCTCAGCAAATTGACATAAATCGGTAGCTTCGGCATCAGATCAGCAATGAAGCCCTTCTTGCCAATCCCGGTCAGGTAATCGGCCAGCGTAAAGTCAATCGAGAAGAAATGATCTTTGAGCCACTCCCAGAACGGTGAATGGCCTTCTTCATCGGAAACACCGCGCATTTCTGCGATCACGGTAGTATCAAAACGCTCCGGGTGTTCGGCCATCATCATAAAACGGCACTTCGACAGCAGGCGACCATTGAGCCCCTGACGCCACTCCGGACGCAAGAACAAGGTACACAGCTCACTTACACCCGTGTAGTCATTGCCGAATGTCAGCACTTTCACCACGTTGTGAACATCTAGGCGGCGGGATGAGTGAACAACAGTACTCAGATGATAGGTATAAAAGGGATTATCCAGCCCGATAGCGGCTTCTATTGCTGTTGTACCCGCAATCTCTCCAGTCTCGGTATCTTCTGCCACCATCAGGTAGCCTTCCGGCCCCGGCTTGGTAACGGCTTTGGCAAAGCTTTCAACCGAATGCTCAATCCTGTTGCGTAGGATCTCTTCATTGACCGGTAGTGAAGTAAAACCATGACCGGACTCTTCAGCGCATTGCATTAGCGCTGGTAAATCGGCTTCAGTAATAGGACGTATAACCAGCATCGAACTCCCTCCTGATGCAGGTAGCGGCAAGGACCGCTAACTAATCGTTTTCAAATAGTGTATTTATTGCCTTCGAATTTTCAGAAAAACAGGCAAGTGCAGCGACCAGGCTCCTGCCAGTCGCTGCAAGACTTAGATAGGCTTTACTGGTGAAGCTTGGCAATCGCACGCTCAAGACGCGCCATACCTTCATCGATATCGGCCTTGTCGATCACCAGTGATGGCGTAAAGCGCACCACGTTGGCTCCCGCTACCAAGACCATCAGGCCTTCTTCGCCAGCGGCAAGCAGGATGTCACGGGCACGCCCCTGCCACTCATTGTTCAGAGCCGCGCCAAGCAGCAAGCCTTTGCCGCGTACTTCGTCAAAAATTGGGTATTTGGCATTGATACGATCTAGTGCCTCACGGAACCACTGCTCACGTTGTTTAACGCCAGCCAGCACTTCCGGCTTGGTCACTTCATCCACCACCGCTTCTGCTACAGCACAAGCCAGCGGGTTACCGCCATAGGTAGAACCGTGCGTGCCCACTTTCAAGTGAGTCGCCAGCTCTGAGGTGGTTAGCATGGCACCAATCGGGAAACCGCCGCCCAGCGACTTCGCGGTGCTGAGGATATCCGGGGTTACGCCCAGCCCCTGGTAGGCATAGAAATCACCCGTACGGCCATTACCGGTCTGGACTTCATCAAAGATCAGCAGTGCGTTGTGCTTATCGCATAGCTCGCGTACGCCCTGGATAAATTCCTGGGTCGGTGAAATGATCCCGCCCTCGCCCTGCAACGGCTCCATCATCACCGCACAAGTACGCTCTGACATATGCTCAGCCAGCTTCGATAAGTCGTTGTATACCAGGTGGGTCACATCACCCGGTTTCGGGCCGAAGCCATCGGAGTAGGCCGCCTGGCCACCCACGGTTACCGTGAAGAAAGTTCGGCCATGGAAGCCCTGCTGGAATGAGATGATCTCGGATTTTTCCGGGCCAAATTTATCAGCCGCGTAACGGCGGGCCAGTTTCAGGGCCGCCTCGTTAGCCTCGGCACCAGAGTTAGCAAAGAACACCTTCTCGGCAAAACTGTGTTCGGTCAGTTTTTTCGCCAGGCGCAGCGCCGGTTCATTGGTCATGACATTGCTCAAATGCCACAGCTTGTCGGCCTGCTCCTTGAGCGCATTGACCATAACTGGATGGCAATGTCCCAGGCAGTTCACTGCGATACCACCGGCAAAATCAATATATTCCCGGTCGTCCTGGTCCCATACACGCGCACCCTGGCCTTTCACCGGTACGATCTGCATTGGGGAGTAACAAGGTACCATTACCTCATCAAACAACTGACGTCCTACTTTGTGCTCCATTGCCATCATCCTTTCCTTCTGTGTATTGCGTCTTAAGCATAGTATTTACATTTTATTAACCAATTCCAATAGCAGAATATTTTTTTTATGCTTTATTTGGGTTGGCTAACTCTCTGTTGAATACATATTTATGCGGGTTTGAGGGGGATTTATTAACAGCACATTGGATAAAAGTGTTTTTCCGCATAGGAAATAAAGGCAGGCAGCCACTCAGCAAGTGCATAAGATTGCTGATAGGGGTTTCGAAAAAACGATAAATAAATGTTAAGAAAGGTGATAAGGATCGCGGAAATAAGACAGTTTGCAGGGTTAGCCTCTTCGGTAAACAGAGAAAACCCCGCAACATGATGAGTAGAGGAATGACTACGTTAGGACATTATGCAGCATAAAATCCTGCTGCAATCCTTTTCCACTGCATCAGCGACGAAGAAAGTTAGCCAGCAACTGGTGACCCTGCTCGGTCAGAATGCTTTCAGGGTGAAATTGCACCCCCTCGATAGGCAACCTCTTATGGGCAATCCCCATGATTTCATCAAACTTGCCATCACGCTCGGTCCAGGCGGTCACATCAAAGCAGTCAGGCAGCGTATCTGCCTGTACCACCAGCGAATGGTAACGAGTCACCGTCAGCGGATTATTCAGCGCAGCAAAAACACTGCGGTCAGTGTGGACCACTGGCGAGGTCTTGCCATGCATCACCTGGCGGGCCCGCACCACTTTTGCGCCAAACACTTGGGCAATCGACTGGTGGCCAAGGCAAACACCCAAAATAGGCAGCTTACCGGCAAAGTGTTCGATCGCCTGTAGCGAAATACCGGCTTCATTGGGGGTGCATGGTCCTGGCGAGATCACCAAATGGGAAGGGGACAAAACTTCAATGCCTGCTATATCAATCTCGTCATTACGCACGACTTTCACTTCGGCGCCCAGCTCACAAAAGTATTGATACAGGTTGTAAGTGAAAGAATCATAATTGTCGATAATCAGCAGCATTGATACATCAGCTCCAGGGTGATTTGGCGATCTATTTTGCTATAGGAAATGAGAAAGGCAAGCGATGATTAGTCAGTTTGGTATTAAAAAACCGGCCAGATGGCCGGTTTCGAGTAAGATTCTAACGTAATACTGATTACGGGCGAGGCACAAAACCGACGGCATCGTAGACTTTCGCCAGGACGGTTGCTGCGCGTGCTGATGCTTTCTCTGCACCCGTCTTCATTACCTGATCCAGGAATGCACGGTCTTCACGGTACTCTTTGTAACGCGCCTGAAGTGGGTCAAGCATCGCCACTACCGCTTCGGCTGTGTCTTTCTTCAGGTGGCCATACATCTTGTCAGCGTATTCATTTTGGATCTCTTCCAGGCTTTTGCCTGTTACACCTGACATGATACCCATCAAGTTAGATACGCCCGGCTTGGTTTCGATATCGAATACAACACGTGGCGGCTCGTCTGAGTCTGTCACTGCACGTTTGATCTTCTTGGTGATCACCTTAGGATCTTCCAGCAGACCAATTACGTTGTTACGATTGTCATCCGATTTTGACATCTTCTTCAACGGATCCTGCAGGCTCATCACACGCGCACCCACTGGTGGGATGTACGGTTCTGGTACCTGGAAAATGGTTTTGTCATCAGTACCGTAAAGATTATTAAAGCGCGTAGCGATATCACGAGCGAGTTCTAGGTGCTGCTTCTGATCGTGCCCCACAGGTACCTGGTTCGCGCCATAAAGCAGAATGTCTGCCGCCATCAATACCGGGTAGCTAAACAGACCGGCATTAATGTTATCCGCATTACGCTGAGACTTGTCTTTAAACTGCGTCATACGGTTTAGCTCACCCATCTGGGTATAGCAGTTCAGCACCCAGCCCAGCTGAGCATGCTCAGGAACGTGGGACTGAACAAACAAGGTGCTCTTCTCAGGGCTAACGCCCACAGCGAGGCAAAGTGCCAGTGCATCCAGGGTGGCTTCACGCAGTGCTGCCGGATCCTGACGGACTGTGATTGCATGAAGGTCAACCACACAGTACTGGCAATCGTAATCATCCTGCATCTGTTCCCACTGACGCAGCGCACCCATATAGTTACCAATACTTAATTCGCCAGAAGGCTGTACGCCACTTAATACAATGGGTTTACTCATGATGGGATTTTCCTATGTCACTAAAGATAAGCAGCGGCACGAGTGCCGCTGGCTAATATTCAAAACTTATTGCCAGGTAAACACGAACCTGACCGTACTAGCTGTCTAGTTTAACGACTTCTGCCAGTTGACTAAAGTGATCCAGTACAATATCCGGTTCACTGTCACTAATTGGCTGACCATAATTGTAACCATAGGTCAGTCCGACAACATAACATGTTGCTGCTTTTGCCGCCAAGATATCATTGCGGGAATCGCCCACCATCAGCATGTCAGTCGCGGCCAGGCAATGTTTTTCCATCAGCCAGTGCAGCGCATAGGGATCTGGCTTTCTAAGCGGGAACGTATCGCCGCCGATCACATCCACGAAATAGTCGCTGATACCGTGTTGCTCTAGCAAGTGCGGGACAAACTGGGCCGGCTTATTGGTCACGATGGCCATCGGTACACCTGCTTGGTGAAAGGCAGCAAGGGTTTCTTTTACGCCAGGGTAGAGTGTACTTTGCTGATGGCCGCCAGCATCGTAATAGCGGTCAAACAACTGGCGCGCTTCTTTGTGTAATGCCGGGTCCAGCTGTGGATCCACCTCAAGGCTACGGCTCAAAGCACGGCCAATCAGTACATCAGCACCGTTACCAATCCAGGTTGTCACCTGCTCAACCGACACTCCTGGGCGATCTAGGGCACGCATCGTCTTGTCTGCCGCTTCTGCTAGATCAGGAACGCTGTCAAGCAGCGTCCCGTCCAGATCAAAAGCAATAAACTTAATGCCTTTGAAGTGCGCCATTAACGCTCGACCTTGGCCAGCTCGGCACGCATTTCGTCAATAACCGCTTTGTAGTCAGGCTGGCTGAAAATCGCAGAGCCCGCCACAAACATATCTGCACCCGCTTCCGCAATTTCACGGATATTGTCAACCTTGACGCCGCCATCAATTTCCAGGCGAATGTCACGGCCAGAAGCCTCGATGCGCTTACGTACTTCACGTAGCTTGTCTAACGTGTTCGGAATGAAAGACTGACCACCGAAGCCAGGATTCACCGACATCAATAGGATCATGTCAATTTTGTCCATCACATAATCAAGGTGATGAAGCGGTGTTGCAGGGTTGAAGACTACACCCGCTTGGCAACCGTGCTCCTTGATCAGCTGCAAGGTACGATCCAGGTGCTCTGTTGCTTCAGCGTGGAAAGTAATCATGGTGGCACCCGCTTTAGCAAAATCCGGGATAATACGATCAACCGGTTTTACCATTAGGTGAACGTCAATCGGCGCTGTAATGCCGTAGTCACGTAATGCTTTACATATTGGCGCACCAAAAGTCAGGTTTGGCACATAGTGATTATCCATCACATCAAAATGAACCACATCTGCACCTGCAGCTAATACTTTCTCAACATCTTCACCAAGACGTGCGAAATCTGCAGATAGGATAGATGGAGCGATCAAAAAGTCCTTCATGTTCAGCCTCTATACGATACATACGATACGGTCGGTAAAATCGGCGCAATTCTACCCGATCCGATTAACGATGTCTTAACGGATCTCGTTCGGTTTTGTGACTATGCTTGAAAGACAAAGAAGGATGATTGTAAAACAGGGAAGAAAAACAGATGAAACAAGATGGAAAAGCACCACCCACCGTACAAAAAAAGAAAAGTAATATCGCACTTAGCGTTGCCGCCGCATTATTCGGTGTGCAGTCAGAGAGCAACCGTCAAATAGACTTTAAGCAGCGCAGCCCTCTGCCTTTTATTATTGGTGGGATCATTGCTATTGTGTTTTTTGTCGCAGTGTTAATTACGATAACCCTTTCGGTTACCGCAACACATTAACTTTCTGGCTGTGTATCTTTAGATGTAAACAAAGCCAAGAGCTCATCGACTTTATTGCGACCGCTGCCATTGCGACTGATGGTGCGTTTTACTTTCACTACGGATAACTCAGCCCCGTGATAAAGACGACGGGTTAAGGTGGTATCGTGGTTTGATATCAGCACTGGGATCTCTCGCTCTGTCGCCGCCTTCTCTGCCACATCAGCCAGTGCAGCCTGATCATCTAGGCTAAATCCATTCCCCGCATAAGAGGTAAAGTTCGCAGTAGTCGACAGGGGTGCATAGGGAGGATCACAGTAAATCACGCATCCCTTGCGGGCGCGGGAAAACGTCTGGTGATAGCCTTCACAAACAAAAGTGGCACGTTTGGCTTTTTCGGCAAAGAAGTACATCTCCTCTTCCGGGAAGTACGGTTTCTTATAGGAGCCAAATGGGACATTGAACCCCCCTTTCTTGTTATAGCGGCACAGGCCATTAAAGCCATGGCGGTTCATGTACAAGAAATACAGGGATCGCAAATAGGGATCATCGGTTTTGTTAAAGGCCTCGCGGATTTCCAGGTACGCCCCTTTCTGGTTGTACTCTGGTGTGAATAAGGCCTTAACGTCTTTGATGTACGTCTCAGGCTGTTCTTTCAGAAGATTATAAAGGTTAATCAGATCCGGGTTGATATCAGCCAGTAGGTATTGCTCAAAATCAGTGTTCAAGAATACAGATCCAGCCCCGACAAAAGGCTCGACCAACTTACGCGCAGGTGGCAGATGACGCTCGATTTCCTCGACCAGAGAGTACTTGCCTCCAGCCCACTTAAGGAATGCACGATGCTTTTTCATTCAGCTAACCACCACCAGAACCGATATTGCTACGAAAGGTGGCGGATTGTACCTCATTTCACACCGAGTCTGATACCAATTCACGTAAATATCTGCTAATAGCTGTGGTTATTTCACTCGATCAATTTCACGGTGGATCTGAGCGTAAGACTTCACCCATGGCTGAACGACCTGCAACCTTTCCGGAAGCCGAGTTTCAGCCCTGCGTGCCGAGAGCATATCCGGGTAATCGCCAGTGATAACGATAAACCATGGCTCACCATCACGGCGGGTTTCATAAATACTGGCTATCTGAACGATCTGGTACTCTGCAATAAAATTATTGGCTGCCGACAGGGATCTGAGCGCAGCCAGCTGCAATGCATAATGGCGTTGATCAATCGTTTTCAACTCCGCTCCCGGGTTGGTGCTTTCCGGCTGAACATCTGGTTGTGCCTCAGGGGTAACCGCCACCGATTCATCGGCCACAGGCGTGGAGGCTGGTGCGCTAACAACAGCGGCGGGTTCATTCTCGGTTTGTTCTAGAGCTTGCGCAGGCTGAAGTTCTTCAACAGCAGCTTGCTCGGTATCCGTCTGGGCGACACTAGCCTGCTCAACCACAACCTGATCGGCAACGGCTTGTTCTCCACTGCCCCCCAATGCCTGCTCCGATATCATCGCATCCACCACATCCGATGGCACCACAACCCGCTGGCTATCATCGCTACGACCAACTGTCAGGCCTTCCAGTGACATTTCTGGAGGCAAGCGATGAGAGTCATCGCTAACCGTATCAACAACTGGCTTCTCTACCAGAGGTATGGCTTCCTCTAGCTCCGGCAAAGGCAGCAGCTCTATCTCCTGCTCATCAAAACGACCTGTCGACAGTACCGGCCCCTGGCGATCTTCAGTCGCCTGCGGCGGGCTATCGCCCTGTACAGTTACTGACCCTTGCTCGCTGGCTGGGAAAAACAAAAACACCACCCCGGCTGTCACCACAACAAGCAAGATGGCCAATAACGCCAAAGAGGATAATTTACGTGACGGTGAACCTGACATCGTTGTCTGCTCCGTATGATCTAATTGCACCAGCGCCCCCGGAGTCGGTGGCATTGCTCCCGCCCTCTCTCTGAGCGACCGTCTTCCATTTGCATCCAGCTGATCGCTGGCAAACATCACTTCGACAAAAGTTTGTACTTCTTGTTCGCTGAAATCAGTAATTTCCAGCTCAAGAGGCGTCCCCCCCTGGCCATGGGAAACCTGACCCAAATATTTATCAAGCCGCCCTGTTTGGCTAAAGAGCAGCACATTGATCTGCCAGCCAGGCTCTGCCTGTGCCATTTGTACTAATGCCCATAATTCAGCAACAAGGGTCGCACTAAGCAAATGGGCATCATCGATCACCAGCAGCAGGTTGGCAACGCCGCCGCCAAGCATCCGCTCGACACTTTGCTGCAGTGGATCCTGCTCATTGAATACAGGTTTGGCAACAAGCTGCTTGAGTATAATTGAGCGGTGCTGGCTGTCGGTCTGCGATGGATGGCAAAGCAATAGCGTCTGGTTGCTGCTATCTGCCCATTGTTCCAGGTAGCGTTGTGCCAACCAGGTTTTGCCCGCACCTTCACGGCCGGTTACCTGGATCAGGTTAGAACTAAAACGGGTTAAAAACTGAATGCGGGAAAGGAGTTGGATCTGGCTATCCAGATCCAACATTGCGACTGGGGTGTCACGAGTCATGGTGATTCACAACGTTAAGCATGGATCACACGACGTAGAATATCGTGTGGTACATCAGCAACGACCTCGGCACTACCGATAGCCGTCGGCAATACCAGCCTTAACTGGCCTGACAATACTTTTTTATCCCGCATCATGTGCTTCATATAACAATCAAAGTCCATCGTTCCCGGGGCTTTAACAGGCAAGTTAGCCCGTTCGAGCAAGTGGGTAATTCGCTGGACATCATCTTGTGACAATAGGCCATGAAGGCAGGCGGTCTGCGCTGCCTGTACGGTACCTGCCGACACGGCTTCACCGTGCAGCCAGTTACCATAACCCATCTCAGCTTCAATGGCGTGACCAAAGGTATGGCCTAAATTCAGCAATGCCCGTACACCAGACTCTTTCTCATCCGCAGCCACCACATCAGCTTTGATTTGGCAACAGCGTCCGATGGCATAGCACAGGGCATCGTTATCTAATGCCTGTAATTTTTCAATATTTTGCTCTAACCAGACAAAAAAGTCATAGTCAGCAATAATACCGTACTTGATCACCTCAGCCATACCAGCTGCAAACTCGCGCTCAGGCAATGTTTTCAAGCAATGGTTATCAATCACAACCGCTTTGGGTTGGTAGAAAGCCCCCACCATATTTTTTCCCAACGGGTGATTCACTGCGGTTTTACCACCGACAGAAGAATCCACCTGTGACAGCAATGTGGTCGGTACCTGGATAAAATCAACACCACGCTGATAACTTGCAGCAGCAAAGCCCACTACGTCACCAATCACCCCACCACCGAGCGCAACAATCACCACATCACGGCCGTAATTGCCTTCCAGCAAGAACGTCATGATCTGGTTAAATGTATCGAGGGTTTTGTATTGCTCGCCGTCAGGCAATGATAACAATGCAACATCACATTGTAGTGAGCGGATGGTCGCCATCACCTTATCGGCATACAACGGCGCCACCGTTTCATTACTGACCACGACAACACGTCGACCGGCACTGATGGCAGAGGAAAACAACGCCGGGTCATTAAATAACTCGGCGCCGATTGAGATTGGGTAGCTTCTGTCACCTAAATTGACGTTGATCCGTTCCATGGTCAGCTTCTCTTTGTGGTTAACGCTCTTCAAGCATCTTGATGATTTGGTTTGCAACCACTTTAGCGCTCTGATCGTCAGTTCGCACTACGTAGTCTGCAACCTCTTCATACAAAGGATTTCGCTCTTCAGCAAGCGCTTCAAGTACTTCACGTGGCGCATCTGTTTGCAGCAGAGGACGCTTTTTATCACGCTGAGTACGTGCTAATTGTTTTTCAATGGTAGTTTCAAGATATACGACAATACCGCGAGCAGAAAGGCGGTTGCGGTTATCTTTACTTTTAACGGAACCACCACCTGTCGCAAGAACAATACCTTGCTCCTGGGTCAGGTCATCGATCACGCCCTCTTCGCGAACACGGAAACCGTCTTCACCTTCAACATCAAATACCCAGCTGATATCGGCTCCAGTACGGTCTTCAATGACAGAATCAGAGTCAAAGAATTCCATATGTAGCTGCTGAGCAAGGTGTCTACCAATAGTGCTTTTGCCGGCACCCATTGGGCCAACTAGGAAAATATTTCGTTTTTCAGCCATTTTTAGCAATTTTACGCGCGGTTAATAAAACGACACCGCCCGCAGGCTATCGATAAATAAGCCCGAGGCGCCAACTTCCTCACATTTAATTCGTGATAAGACCGAAAATTATCTCAGGACTCGACATCATTTGGCAATAGCTAGAGCGCCTCATTACCAATTTAATTAACCTTGAGACAGCGATGCGGGCAGAAACAAAGTCATATTTTTTGTAAAAAACGAGCAAAGTAAGTAGTAAACACAATAAGTTAGCTGTTACACAGCCCGTTACAAAGCACGACTCCTTTATGTTGCACAACCGAGCAGGAATAACGCACAAAACGCCAATTTTACTGCAGGACTATCTTCGGGGTCACGAAAATCAGCAGCTCTCGCTTAGCCAGCTCTTCCAATTTGTGGCGAAACAGCGCACCCAGTACCGGTAAATCGCCCAGCAAAGGGACTTTTCTCACCGAGTTATTGATTTGGTGCTGGTAGATCCCGCCCAGAACGACCGTTTCCCCATTTTCCACCAATACCTGGGTACCAATTCGCTGGGTATCAATCGCAACAGCCTCACCGGTGCCGGTACTGACGATTTCTCCGGGTTTATCTTGGGTTACAACCAGATCCAGCACCAACTTACCGTCCGGTGTGATCTGCGGCGTTACCATCAAGCTCAATACTGCCTTCTTGAAGCCCACGGATACCGCCCCACTCGACGAGGCTTCCAGGTAAGGAATTTCTGTCCCTTGCTCAATATAGGCCATTTGTTTATTGGTGGTCACTAGACGCGGGCTGGAAATGATTTCCGCTTTCCGCTCAGCCTGCAAGGCTGACAGCTCGAGATCCAACAAGATGTCGCCCATTTTCGCAACCTGGAACGCAATACTCGACGCGCCTGCCTGAGTCGCCGCCAGGTTCACATTCAGAAAGTTGTCCACTGTCGCCTCGCCGTCCAGCAGCCCCGCTGAATTTAGGTTACTCTCAATCGATCCGCCGATCGTGGTATTGCCACTGCTGCTCAGCAGCCCCCAGCGAACCCCAATCTCATCGATATCTTTTTCGTTTATCGATACAATCCGGGCTTCGATATGGACCTGCTCTACCGGAATATCCAGCGCTGAAACAATATCCCTGACATTCTCTATACTTTCAGCCAGGTCATTCACAATCAAGGAATTTGTTCGAGCATCAACATGCAATGAGCCCCGTCCTGAGAGCATACTAATGCCATCAGCACTGCCCTGCAGCAATTCAGCGAGATCCGTCGCTTTGGCATAATTAACCTGAATGATCGCCGAACGCAATGATGCCAGCTCTTGCTCTTTTTGCTTCGCTTCAAGGGCCAATTGCTCACTCTGAGCCAGCTCCAGCTTCGGGGCAATGAGTACCACTGATCCCTGCACCCGCTTGTCCAGGCCTTTGGCCTGCAAGATGATGTCTAATACCTGAGGCCACGGTACGTCATCGAGGCGAAGTGTCACATTTCCCTGTACGGTATCGGAGACCACCAGGTTAAAGTCATTATATTCTGCAATCAGCTGCAACACGTTGCGAACAGGGACATCCTGGAAATTAATCGAAATCGGCTTGCCGCTATAGGTGACTTTTCCCCCCTGGGAGGCGATGGCATCGTCGGTATTGCCAGCAACCATGACGCTTAACTGGGTACCATTAAGGGTATAATCATAGGCAAATTGATCCGTCATGTTGAGGATCAGCCGCGTTCCCGTTTCCGTTCGAAATGTTTCAATCGCATGCACGGCTGTGGCAAAGTCAGCCACATCCAGCAGATACAACATATCGTCACGGATCGCGGCATCAACAATATCGATAACCAGTTGTTTGCCCGACTTGCGCATATCAACCAGGGACTGGGCTTTGGCCAGCTCGACGCTAAGTACCCCACGCCCTTTTTGATCCCGTTCAAAATCTATGTGAGTGATCTGGTTATCCACAACAGCAGCCGCTACAGGCAGAGCCAGCGATGTAACACACAAACAGAGAACAACTAAGCACATGGCCTGCGCTGTAATGAGCGCCGGAAAGCTACTTTTCATCTTTTTGTCTTTTCCTTCTATACTGCAGAGCCTGCGGTAATTAATGCCAATGTGATAGGCCTCTTCAGCCAACAACCTGCACCGTCAGGCAAAATTTCTTCGAGCTCGACAGTTTTCGGACTCACCGTCTGAACCTTGCCATGATTAAGCCCTAGGTAGTGCCCGTCACGGATTTTCACCAGCTTTCCTTCTGGGCTAGCAATGATCGCCCAGAGCAAATGGCCATCCCCGATCACCCCTTTCATTTTGAGCTGTGCCAGCGGGTAGGTTTCCAACGGGCCCCTTACCCGGTGTATATCCGGCTGCCAGCATGCCTTGCCTGTGCCAGCTCCATTCTCTGCCAGCTCCGGACGCGGACGAATAAAGGGGACACGGGGGGTGGTCATCACAAACTTATCGGCAACAAATTCATATTGCTCTTCCAAGGGATCGACCTGCGCCAGAGCCTCGTTGTGGGCCCGCTCGATAAAGTGTTGAATAGAATCGTCATTTGCATGGCAACCCAATAGCTGCAAGCTAGTGAGGAGAGTCAGCCAAACCTTTTTCAACTTACCCACCCCTTACTGCCGGCACTTTAAAGCGATAGGTGCTGGCAGAGACTTTCATCGACAGAAGTTCCTGTTGCTGTTTCTGGCGCACCAGGACTAAATCAAAATCGTTAAGCGTCACAATACGCGATAGCTTTGCTACTGATTCAACAAACTTGCCGATGTCTTCATAGCGTCCAGAAAAGGCAATATTGATGGGAAGCTCATAATACAGCGGGTGATCGATCCGAGGAGCCCACTCAATACGTTGAAATTCGAGCCCATTTCTGATCCCTATATCATTGACACCAGACAATAGACTGGCCAGCTCTTTTTCCTCAGGCAATTGCTCAATAACGTACTGGTATCGCTCTTGCAAATCATCAACCTGTAACCTGACGGTTGGCAAGGCAGCCACCTGGCTGGCTCTTCGGGCAACCTGGGTGCGAAGTTCTGACTCCGTTTGCTTTAGCTGTGCCAGCCCTTCCTGCAATGGGGTCAACCAATACCAATACCCCGCCCCTCCAAGTACCAGCGCCAATAGCAGCGCAACAACACATTGCGGCACTAACGGCCATTCAATGATTTCATCCAGCTCCAAATCCTGCCAATCACTCATCACTACAGCCCTCCTGACTGACTGCGGGCGACACCGGAGCGCGGCTCTAGGGGCTGCGCCATCGTGAACGAGGCCTTAAATTTCGTCTGGTCCTGCTCTTTGTCACCTTTTGTTGCAACAATGGAATGCATCGCGACATCTTTTAGCCAGAGAGAACCTTCAGCATTGGATAACAAAATAGCCAGGCGACCGTTAGAGTCACCGATCCCATTGATCACGATACGATTGGATTTCATCGAAACACTGTCGAGGTAGACGCCCTGCGGGACAATGCCCGGTAGCAGGCTCAGCAGGTGCGTTGCCCGGTTTCGTTCTTGCTGGATATCACTAATAACCCCAAGCCGTTTATTGAGCGCTTCCCGTTGTCTATCCAACGCAGGCAAAAAGGCTAACTGACGTTCAAGCGTCGCAATCTCTTGTCGCAATTGCTGATTCCTGACCTGCTGGAGCGCTTTTTGCTGTTCGGTATAGCTCGCCAATAACCATTGCATGGCAGCTACCGTCACCACAGCGATACCCAGAATGGCAAAAAAGCGCTGCTTATGCTGCTTCCGCTTTTCCTCACGCCAAGGCAGCAGGTTTAACGGTGCAATCATTGCCCGATCCCCCGCAGAGCCAGTCCGGTAGCCACAGCGTATTGGCTGAAATAACTATTACGGGCAATTTCACCCAGCTTTTTGCTGCAGGGAAAGTAGCGGAAAGGATTGAGCCATTGCACTTCAATCCCCAGTAGCCGACCAAGCAATTCTTCCAGTGCCACATATTGGCCACCGCCACACAACCAGATCCCCTTCAGGGCCGAATGCGGATGCGTGGAGTTATACAGCTGAAACTGGCGCTTGAGATGATCGGCCAGCTGCTTGGTAAAGGCTTCTGCCTGCTCAGGCTCAGGGGTAAACACCTGCGGGCCCTCGTTATCAACAAAACCAGCTTTGCTGATTTGCCCGGTGCCAAAAGCAATTTCCCGATGGTAGGCCGCAGCCCCTGGTGGCTTTACACAAAACTCGGTTCGCCGCTTGCCGATATCTACGATCCCCCATTGTTCCTGCATCGTGGCCTGCTCTGTGGCATGCTCGGCCAACCACAATAAAGCATGGGTCTGTAACTCCACCACCTTCGGTGCCAGGCCTGCTTTTCTTACCGCCTCTATCCGGCTATCGATAGTCTCTTTCCGGGCCGCGAATACCTGAAACGGTGCCGTCATCGCAGCTTCTGGAAAGGTGCCCGACGACAAGGGGAAGAAATCCAGGCTTAACTCTTCAACAGGAAACGGCGATGATGCGCTGAGCGCCTGGGTAACGGCAAACTCCGCTTCTTCATCACTTAAGCTGGTATCAAGCTGGATCACTTTGCTGATGACCGCACTGTCGGGTAAGGCAAGTGCCACTTTTTTGGCGCTAAACGGAAGACTCTTTTTTAATTTACGTATTGCTGACAACAAGGCTGGCGTATTGACGCTATGCTGGTCGTTAATAACAGAGGAAGGCAATACGATCTCAGCAAATGCAGCCAGTTCCAATTGTTCTTTCTTTGGGTTCAGCACGACCGCTTTGACACTATGATGGCCAATATCAATCCCAATTATTGGTGGGTTACGAAACATACCGTGCTATGCTCCCTGATAATGGAAAAGCAAATTATTTTTCAAACAAACACCAACCTATGGCGTTAATTTTATTTAAGTTATCTTTATACTATTGGTTGAAATAGATTGAACGATCGAATGATGGTGTAACAGGAATTCTCAAGTGAAGTTCATAAAGCGATTACTTATCCTTGCAATGATTTGCATAATCCTTGGAGTCAGTACAATTTTTGGTTTCTACCTTTATGTGAAGCCAGAGCTCCCTGATGTTGCAACACTAAAAAATGTTGAATTACAGACACCTATGCAGGTCTTCAGTGCTGATGGCAAACTGATCTCGCAGTTTGGTGAAAAACGACGTATTCCACTGACACTCGACGATATTCCGCCGCAAATGATCAATGCCATCATTGCGACCGAAGACAGCCGTTACTACGACCACCCGGGTATTGACCCAATCGGTATTGCCCGTGCCGCCTTTGTGGTCGCCACCTCCGGCTCGGCCAAGCAGGGGGCGAGTACCATTACCCAACAGCTGGCTCGAAATTTCTTTCTCTCCAACGAGAAAAAGCTGATGCGAAAAATCAAAGAGATTTTTATCGCTATCCATATCGAGCAACTGCTAACCAAGGAAGAAATCCTTGAGCTTTACCTGAACAAAATCTACCTCGGCTACCGCTCATACGGTGTCGGGGCCGCGGCACAGGTCTATTTTGGCAAAGAGGTCAGCCAGCTAACCTTGAGTGAAATTGCGATCATTGCTGGCCTGCCAAAAGCCCCATCCACCATGAACCCTCTGTATTCGGTGGATCGCGCAACCACCCGACGCAATGTGGTACTGGGCCGTATGTCCGCTGAAGGCTATGTTACTCAAGCAGAGCTGGATCAGGCACGCTCAGAACCGATTGTTGCCCGCTACCACGGTGCGGAAATCGAGCTAAACGCGCCGTATTTTGCAGAGCGTGCCCGTGCCTGGATGGTTGAGCGTTACGGTGAAGATGCCTATACCTCGGGAATGCGCATCTACACAACCGTCGACCCTAAACTACAGCAAGCTGCCCAAACGGCAGCAATCAACAACCTGCTCAGCTACGATCAGCGGCACGGATTCAGAGGCGCAGTGGCAACGCTATGGAAAACAGAACAAACGGCTTGGGATATCAACAAGATTACCGGACACCTGAACGAGCAGCCAAGCTACGGTGAGCTACAGGCCGCCGTTGTTACTGCTGTCAGCGGCCAAACAGCCCAGGTAGTAACCAAAGGTGGCGAGCACACCATCGAATGGAGCGGGATGAAATGGGCACGTAAGTTCGTCACCGATACCCGCCAGGGCCCGGCCCCTAAAACGGCAGCCAACATTCTGTCACCCGGCCAGCAAGTCTGGGTGCAGCAGAAAGGTAAGCAATGGGTATTAAGCCAGGTACCCGATGCCAACACAGCCTTTGTGGCAGTGTCCCCGCACAATGGGTCTGTTAAGGCCATGGTCGGCGGCTTCAACTTCATCCACAGCAAGTTTAACCGCGCTACCCAGTCTATCCGCCAAGTGGGATCCAGTATCAAACCGTTTATTTACTCGGCGGCGCTGGACAACGGCATGACATTAGCAACCTTGGTTAACGACGCGCCGATCAACCGCTGGGACAAGAGCATGGGTACGGCATGGCGACCTAAGAATTCACCACCAACCTACAATGGCCCAACACGCCTACGTCTAGGGTTGGCACAATCAAAGAACGTGATGGCCGTACGCGTACTGCAAAGCGTCGGGCTGGACGAAACCATCAGCTATCTGACTCGCTTTGGCTTCAAACGCAAAGATCTACCACGTGCTGAAGCAATTGCCCTCGGGGCAGGTAGCCTGACACCGCTGGAAATGGCACAAGGCTTCTCGGTCTTTGCCAACGGCGGCTATTACGTCGAACCCTACTTCATAGAACGTGTTGAAGACCCATATGGCAACCTGGTGTATCAAGCCAACCCTAATGTGGTCTGCAACATCGAGTGCCAACGTGAGCAGCAACAGGCTGGCAATAACATCGCCGCCAGCCGTGCCGTCGTTAACGATATCGCTATCAGCGAGCAGGAGCTGGGTGATACCGGCAGTGCCATCGAAAGCGATCAGCAGCAAACACACTATGCGCCGCAGGTTATTTCCGAGCAAAATGCCTTCCTGATCCGTGAGATGCTGGAGAGCAATATCTGGGGCGGCGGCGACTGGCGTCACGGCAGCGGCTGGAACGGCACAGGCTGGCGCGGCCAGGTACTAAAGCGACGTGATGTCGGCGGTAAAACCGGTACCACAAATGGCTCAAAGGATGCCTGGTATTCAGGTTTTGGTCCCAATATTGTGGCAACATCCTGGGTCGGTTTTGATGATCACAGCCGTGAACTGGGTAAATCAGCCTGGAACAATAATCTGGACAAAAACCAGATCTCTGGCGGTGAAGCCGGTGCAAAAACAGCGCAACCGGCCTGGGTATCATTCATGGACAAAGCCCTGGAAGATGTGCCCGTACAGCGCAAGCAGCTTCCGTCTGATATCGTGAAAGTCCGCATTGATCGAGATACCGGCAAGCTCAGCAACCACAACGATTACACCTCGATGTTCGAGTACTTTGAAAAAGGGACCGAGCCGACAGAGCAGGTGGGCGAAGGAGCCTCTGACGGTATTTTCGAATCAGACAGCTCTGACGAACTATTCTGATTATCCCCCCCTTAAAAAAGAGCGCCTTCCCGGCGCTCTTTTTGTATCGGGCCGCAAGGCCAATAGTACTTACCCCGCCCTGTACGCCAGATTTATTCCACACTAAAACGGTCAGCAATATGCTGGTTAATCAACTCGGCAATTTTTTCATAGCGCGCCCGCAAAGGTGAGCCCGGACGGTAGGCAAGGGTGATCAAGCGCGTCGGCACCGGATCGCAGGCCTTGATATAGCTCACGCCGTCCCGGCTCTTCTCCTTTGGTGTGGCCAGCTGTGGCAACAACGTGATCCCACTTCCCGCCGCAACCATATTGCGCAAAGTTTCCAGGCTGGTCGCTTTGAAACTGCCATCTTCATGTGCCCCGGCGGCAAAGCAAAAGCCCATAGCCTGATCCCGCAAACAATGGCCATCTCCCAGCATCAGTAGGGTTTCACCATGTAACTGGGCCATCTCCAGTGTTTTCAGCTTGGCCCACGGATGTTCTTCCGGGACCGCCAGCATCATCGGTTCGTTATAAAGTGGCAGCTCAATAAAGTGTTCTGTTTCTTTTACGGCAGCCAAAATGATGCAATCAAGCTTGCCCGCTTCCAGTTGCTGAACCAGCTGGTGGGTTTGCGCTTCATGGAGAAACAACTCAAGCTGCGGAAAAGAGGCCTTGAGCTGTGGAATGATATGCGGCAGCAAATAAGGCCCTACTGTCGGAATAAAACCGATATGCAGTGGCCCAGCCATACTTTCCCCTTGATGGCTTGCCAGCTCAGTCAGCACCTTGACTTCCAACAGCACTTTTTGCGCCTGGGCGACCAGGCTCAGGCCTGCATCGGTAAAAAGTACCCGACGGCTGGTGCGCTCCAGCAATGAAACCCCCAGCTCATCTTCCAGCTTACGGATTTGCCCACTCAGGGTGGGCTGGCTGACAAAACAGGCTTCGGCTGCTTTTCTGAAATGTTTGTGCTCGGACAGCGCCACCAGATATTCAAGATCCCGGATGTTCATGGCTCTATATCTTATTAATAGAAAATAACTATCAAAACCATAGCAGCAAACGATTAGAGCTATCAAGTCAAAATCGACATAATCATCACATCAAAACGGAGCAGTGAAGAGTAAGCTCCGGTTGAGACACAAATAACCACCTATACAACTATGAATTATTGAGGTAAACAGTATGTTCGCATCAAAAGAAGGCCAAGCAGTACCACAGGTTACTTTCCACACTCGCCAAGGTGACCAGTGGGTAGACGTAACAACTGATGAGCTATTCGCAAACAAAACAGTCGTTCTATTCAGCCTGCCAGGCGCATTTACACCGACATGTTCTTCAAGCCACCTACCTCGTTACAACGAGCTAGCATCAGTATTTGCTGAGCACGGTGTTGATGAAATTATGTGTGTATCAGTGAACGATACGTTTGTAATGAACGCGTGGAAAGCTGACCAAGAAGCAGAAAACATCACTTTCATCCCTGATGGTAACGGTGAGTTTTCTAAAGGCATGGACATGCTAGTAGACAAAGAAGACCTGGGTTTCGGTGCTCGCTCATGGCGCTACAGCATGCTGGTTAAAAATGGCATTGTTGAAAAAATGTTTGTTGAAAACGAAGAACCAGGCGACCCGTTCAAAGTATCTGATGCTGACACAATGCTTAACTACGTAGCACCAGAGCACAAGCTACAAGAGTCAATCACCGTCTTCACGAAACCTGGTTGTCCGTTCTGTGCAAAAGCAAAACAGAACCTAATCGACAAAGGCCTTCAGTATGAAGAAGTGGTACTTGGTAAAGATGCAACAACAGTAAGCCTACGTGCAATATCTGGTCAAAGCACTGTGCCTCAAGTATTCATCGGTGGTGAACACATCGGTGGTAGCGAAGCGCTAGAAGCATTCTTAGGTTAAGTCGTACGCTCTTACTGAGTAACGACAGTTACAACCCATAAAAATACAACCAATGAGTCATTGGCGGGACCTTCTCTCTTATTTGTCCCGCCATTTTTAATTTTGCTCGGAGATACCGAAATGAAAACCTTGAATGTTGATGTCGCTGTTATTGGTGGTGGTACGGCAGGTCTTAGTACTTACCGTGCAGCAAAAGCACACACAGATAGTGTTGTGATGATTGAAGGTGGCCCATTCGGCACCACTTGTGCCCGCGTTGGTTGCATGCCATCAAAACTCCTTATCGCAGCCGCAGAAAGCGTTCACCAAATCGAAAAAGCGCCAGGTTTCGGTGTTCATCCACAAGGTGAAATCATGATCAATGGCCGCGAAGTGATGGCTCGCGTAAAAAGCGAACGTGATCGCTTTGTCGGATTCGTTTTGGAAGGTGTTGATGAAATCCCGGCAGAAGACAAAATGATTGGTTACGCAAAATTTGTCGATGACAATACGCTTGTGGTTGATGGGCATACGCAAATCACCGCAAAACGCATTGTCATCGCGACGGGTTCTCGCCCAGCTTACCCTGCCATTTGGAATGAGCTTGGTGATCGCCTGATCATTAACGACAACGTATTTGAATGGGATGACCTGCCAAACTCTGTCGCGGTATTTGGCCCGGGCGTTATTGGCCTTGAACTAGGTCAAGCACTGAAGCGTTTAGGTGTTGAAGTCATTATGTTCGGTATTGGCGGTCAGGTAGGCCCACTCACTGATCCTGAGGTCATGGCTTATGCCAACACGTCGTTCAATGAAGAATTCTACCTTGATGCCGATGTGAAAGTTGAGAGCATGAAGCGCAACGGCGATATGGTTGAGATCATGTACATGGGTAAAGACGGTGAATTAAAAGAAATCACCGTTGATTATGTGCTAGCAACAACAGGCCGCCGTCCTAATGTCGATAAGCTCGATATTGAAAAAACCAGCTTAGAGCTAGACGCTCGTGGTGTACCTGTAGCGGATCACTACACCATGCAAACATCGGTAAACTCAATCTTTATTGCCGGTGATGCAAGCAACCAAATTCCATTGCTTCACGAAGCTGCCGACCAGGCGCGCATCGCGGGTGATAATGCAGGTCGCTTCCCTGAAATCCGAGCAGGCTTGCGTCGTTCTAAGATTGCTGCGGTATTCTCTGATCCACAAATCGCGATGGTCGGCGAGACATATAAAGAAATCACCACCCGCCTCGGTAACTGCGGCTGTTTCGAAACCGGTGAAGTGTCATTTGAAAACCAGGGCCGCTCTCGCGTCATGCTGCGAAACAAAGGCGTACTGCACGTCTACGGCGAACACGGTACTGGCCGCTTCCTGGGAGCTGAAATGATTGGCCCGAATGCCGAGCACTTAGCGCACCTGCTGGCATGGGCACATCAGAATAAAATGACGGTAGCAGAGATGCTGGATATGCCTTTCTATCACCCGGTGATTGAAGAAGGTGTCCGTACCGCGCTGCGCGATCTGAATGCCAAACTGCACCTTGGTCCTGAAATGATCAAGCACTGCCTGGACTGCGGCCCAGGTTGTTAACTGGCAGGGCTATGACATTACAGGCCCTATACTAAATAAACGACAGACTTACTCTCCTGCACTACCGATTCGCCCTCCATCCGGAGGGCTTTTTTCGTGTACAATCATGTCCACCTCAAAGCGATTCGGATTGCCTCATGGGTTGTCGTCACTGCCGTACTGCGCAAGTATTCAAACAAAAACTCGGTCGGTGCCGCCAATGTATGGCTCAGCTGACATTACTGAGCATTGCTAGCTGGGGAGCTTGGTTTTACTTCTATTTACCCACTCCCGCAGTGGTAGAGTCCATTACCCTTCTTTTTGCTGCCACAGCATTCAGCCTGCTATTGCTCGCTCACTGGGTCGTCGCTTTCGTGTTGTGGCTAAAAAAAGCAGGAAAGCATGAACGCCAGCAACAATCCCCATAAAAAAATCCGGCCACCAGGATAAATACCAGGGACCGGACTTTTGTTAAGAAGAAGGCAGTACTAGCCGCTTAGGCAACGTTCACTGTCGGAATCGCCTGTTCTTGATCCAGGCGAACTTCCAAAGCAACTTCGTCACAGGCATGCTGGCGAGGACAACGCTCGCAATCTTTCATCACCTTTTCTGGCAATAGCGATTTCGAGGTTGGAATAAAGCCCTGCTTCATGAAAAATTCAGGCACCCTCGTCAGCACAAAGACTTTCTTAATCGCCATCTGACCCGCTTTCTCAATCAAGTGGTCAACAATCGCTTTTCCCTGGCCCTGTTGCTGCCAGCCGGCTTCAACACCCAGCGAGCGAATTTCTGCCAGTCCGGAGTCATAGACATACAGCGAAGCACACCCTGTCACCGTACCATGGTGCTCGGCCACAGCAAACGAACCAATATCACGCACCAATTCATTACGCAGCCGCGGCAGGTTCTCACCCAAGCCAGCCCAGTAGGCAACCATCCCTTCAATCGCATCGAGATCAGTCAGGCGAGCACCGCGTACCTTCACCCCTGGCGAGTAGCGTTTCTCAAGACGCTTCTCGGCCTGGCCGATAGCATAATCGACCTGGTTAGGCGCAACACCGCCGAGGGCACAACGCTTATCAAGGCAAGAATCGATAGTCAGGATCGGATACACATCCTCATCAATGACCTCGGAGAACTCTTTCATTTCGGCCAGAGACAACTCTTCCAATGCGCAGCCCTTGGCGATAGCGGCAACCACCGCCACCCCAACAATATGGTGCGCTTCACGGAACGGAATACCTTTTGCTACCAGGTAGTCAGCCAGTTCAGTGGCATTCGAGTAGCCCTGCATCGCCGCTTCAAGCGTCCGATCTTTATTAACCTTGATCCCATCGAAGCACAATGCAGCCATTTCCATGCAGTCATGCCAGCTATCAAGGGCATCAAACAACCCTTCCTTGTCTTCCTGCATATCTTTGTTATAGGCCAGCGGCAATGCCTTCACCGTCATCATCATGCCGGTCATCGCCCCGTACACCCGACCACATTTACCCCGGATCAGCTCTAGCGCATCCGGATTTTTTTTCTGTGGCATCAGGGA
This sequence comes from Photobacterium sp. HL06, assembly GCF_059552575.1. Classification (NCBI taxonomy): domain Bacteria; kingdom Pseudomonadati; phylum Pseudomonadota; class Gammaproteobacteria; order Vibrionales; family Vibrionaceae; genus Photobacterium; species Photobacterium sp. HL06. The sequence continues at coordinate 242,830 of NZ_CM183914.1, read as the reverse complement.
CGAGCCCGATGTCACGGTATCGGCCAATTCGATAAAGTTCGATTCACCGGAGTTATAGAAGATCAAATCTTCCGCCATCCGTGACAGGTGCAACATAGAAATAGAGGCCGTCGACAGCAGTTCCATTACATGGTCACGATCCGAGACTGAGTCGAGGCTGTTACGGGTTGCCCGGTGGAAACCCAGGCTATGGGCCAGCTCCTCACGATCAATCGGATAGGCCGTACCAGCCAGTGCTCCCGATCCCAGAGGGCAAGTATCAAGGCGGTCAAGCGCATCATGCAGGCGAGAATGGTCACGCTCTAGCATTTCTACATAAGCTAAGCACCAATGGGCAAAAGTCACTGGCTGAGCACGCTGCAGGTGGGTATAGCCAGGCAATACCGTTCCCTGGTGATCACGAGCTACCGAGACCAGCTGGTTCTGCAGCCTATCGAGCATCAGCAGCAACTGCTGGCCCTGCTGGCGGCACCATAGTTTCAGATCCGTTGCCACCTGATCGTTACGTGAACGACCGGTGTGCAGCTTCTTGCCTAAATCACCCACTTTGCTGATCAGCTGTTGCTCGACCCAGCTGTGGATATCCTCGGCATCGGAGCGCAGGATCTGCTCCGGATCTTCCATTACTGCCAGCTTCAGCTCATTCAGTGCCAGCTCGAGCCGCTGCTGCTCTTCATCCGTCAGAACATTAACCTGACGCAGTGCCTTTGACCATGCAATAGAACCAACGATGTCTTGCTCCGCCAAACGGTAATCAAAACGTAGTGAATCGTTGAACTGCTTAAACCGTGTGTCAGCTGCCTGACTAAAACGTCCGCCCCATAGTGCCATGGTACTTCTCCTATGCTTCGCTACTCGACTTGCTCAATGCTTTGGGTTATTTATTTTTCTTCTGTTCGTTTAACGCACGAATACGGCTTGCTAGCGAGTACAGGCGGATAAAGCCTTCAGCATGGCTGTGGTCGTAAACCTCATCTTCACCAAAGGTAGCAAATTCTTCCGAGTACAGGCTGTTTAGCGAGCGCTTCTGAACCACAGTAGCTTGACCTTTATACAGCTTCACCACAACTTCACCGCTCACATCTTGGGCAAGCTCATCGGCAGCAGCCAGCAATGACTTGCAAAGCGGGGTGAACCAACGGCCATCATAGATAAGGTGCGAGGCTTTCAGGCCAATTGACTCACGGAACTCAAACGATTCCTTATCAAGAACCAGCTGCTCTACCGCACGCAGAGCCTCGTTCATGATCGTGCCGCCCGGAGTTTCGTAGCAGCCACGCGACTTCATACCAACCAAACGGTTCTCGACGATATCGATACGGCCGACACCGTGCTCGGCACCTTTCTCATTAAGGTAAGTCAGCGTACTAAGCGGTGACATCGCTTCGCCATCAACCGCCACAATCTCACCTTTATCAATCAGGATTGATACTGTCTCTGGTTTTTCAGGGGCGTCTTCAGGATCCTTGGTCCATACCCAGCACAGCTCATTAGGCTGGTTCCAGGTATCTTCCAGCACCCCGCCTTCGGTTGAGATATGCCAAGCATTAGCATCACGCGAATAAATCTTCTCCAGTGACGCCGTACATGGGATATCACGCTCAGCCAGGTAATCGAGCAGTGCCTCACGGCTACGCAGATCCCACTCACGCCAAGGGGCAATAACTGTCAGCTGAGGGGCCAGTGCTGCATAGGCACTCTCAAAACGCACCTGGTCATTACCTTTACCAGTACAGCCGTGACAAACAGCGTCTGCACCGACTTCCAGTGCACATTCAACCTGCGCCTTGGCGATGATCGGACGCGCCATCGAGGTACCTAGCAGGTATTTACCCTCATAAATTGCACCGGTTTTCAGGCTTGGATAGATATAGTCAGCGACCATTTCAGCCTTAAGATCAGCGATATAGCAAGATGATGCACCAGAAGCCAACGCTTTCTCTTCAATACCTTCCAGCTCCGCCTCACCCTGGCCAACATCGGCCACAAACGCCACAACCTCACAGTCATAGTTTTCTTTCAGCCATGGAATAATTGCTGATGTATCCAGACCGCCGGAATAGGCTAATACGACTTTAGTTACCTTACTCATAATGCTCTCCTGATTGCCTGCTCGACGGTCATACCGCTCAGGCGTTTTAAAATAATGGGTGTTCTGACTTAGTTAATTCTGTTTTCGCCCGGCTTATACCGAGAACTTGGTGCCGATACTCTGGCCATCGAACAAGGCTTCCAGCTTGTCCGGGTAGCGCCAGGTCGCCACTTCAATCGGGCGTCCCAAGGCTTTGGCTGCTTCAAAGGCAGCACGTACCTTGACGACCATGCCATCGGTGATCACCGCCTGGGTGATCAGTGCTTCTGCTTCGTCTTCGGTCAGGCTGGCAATCAAATGCCCTTTGCCATCCAAAACGCCGCTTACATCCGACAGCAATACCAGCTCGGCATCCAGCGCCGCTGCAACAGCAACAGCAGCCTGATCCGCATTGACATTCATTAGCTCGCCATCGGCATCAAGGCCAATGGAGCTCACAATCGGTAGATAACCCGAGGCCATAATCAGCTTCACCAGCTCACTATTGCCCGGTGCAGCTTTGCCCACTGAACCCAACTCCGGATCCAGCTCGGTGATTTGGCACAAGCCACCATCGGCCAGGCTCAAGCCAACGGCAGCAACACCAGATTTAATCGCCTGACCTTGCAATACTTTATTTGCCGTACCGGCCAGTGCCCCTGCAATAAAGGGAATATGCTCTTTCGGTGTGACCCGCAGGCCCTCTTTCTTAACGGTTTCGTGCTGCAGCTTTTCCATCAGCTCGTCAACCAGATAACCACCGCCGTGTACCAGCAGCAATGGCCGCTGGGCCTTTTCCTGGTAATGGCTGATTGCATTAAACAATTTTTCCAGCGTGTCAGTGCATGACAGCACAGCACCACCTAACTTAATAACTAAAGGAACCTGACTCATGGTGATACCTCCTAAACCAACGCCGTTAACTGCGGAAAATTATTCCGAATATTTATGCACTGCATCGCTTGAGATGAGGCACCTTTCAATAAGTTGTCAATCGCAGATGTTAATACAATGTGCTGACCCTGTACCTTCCAGCCAATATCACAGAAACAGGTATTAACAACATTCTGGATACTGGCCGTTTGCTCGCCCAGCAACCTGACGGCATGTTGGCCGGTTTGTTTCTGGTAGGCTTGCTGCATGGCCCCAGCCACTTCTTCGGCATCAACACCTGGTGCCAGCTTCGCCGTAATCGTCGCCAGGATCCCACGCTTGAAGCTGCCAAGGTGTGGGGTAAAAATCACGTCACAGTCAAGGTGAGCAGCAATTTCTGGCTGATGACGATGGCCAAATACCCCATAGGCCTGCAAGCTCACTTCACAAAAACTGTTGACCATTGATGCTTTGCGGCCAGCACCGGAAACACCGCTCACCGCGTTAATAACAGGCCACTGATTTTTATCGATAAGGTTGGATTCCAGCAGCGGCTTTAGCGCCAGCTGCGAAGCCGTCGGATAACAGCCCGGAACCGCCACCAGCTGCGCTTGTTTAATCGCCTTGCTATTCCATTCGGCCAAACCATAAACCGCTTGTTTTAGCCACTGCTGGTGCTGGTGTTCAAAACCATAGTACTGAGTATAGAAGTCATCCCCTTGCACCCGGAACGCCCCTGACAAATCAAACACTTGACAGCCAGTAGAAAGAAAGGTTGTAGCCAAGTCATGACTCACCTCATGAGCGGTAGCCAACAGGACGATATCCGCCTGTGCTGCAACCGCGGCCGGATCTTTCAGCGGCTGCAGGGGTAAATCCACAATACCTTTTAATTGACCGTGTAATTCACTCACAGGCTTATTGGCGTCAAGGCTGTTTGCCGACACATATAAGCCTGCTAGATTGAGATGAGGATGGATGTGCACCATTTTCGCCAGCTCTGCGCCGGTATAACCGCTGGCACCGATAATGAAGGTGTTCAACATAAGTAATTCCGTTCTAATGCTTTAAGTAGTAAATACTTGGTATTTGAAACTTTGCTGCAGATACAGCAGATGATGGGGTGCACGAGCGCACCAGGCGGATGAGACTTAGCGTCGTCGGAGGGTATTCAGATTGTGAATGTTCGCCTGGTTCATGTTAATAACTTCCTACATTTAACGTCTTTAACTATTCTTTTGACTGGTGTTCTGCTTCAATATGAGAACAAAAGAGCAATTAAATTTTTATTCATCTTGTTTGCATTTATATGTTTACCGATTAATCCCTATGCTGTCAACAGCAGGAGTGAAAAAAGTAGCAATTCGGTGACTTATTTCTGCCGCTTGCTATTAAGGAAGAAATAAATAGACAGATCACCCTGTCAAAAGCAACATAATGCATAATAAGATTATTCTATTACTCTACTTTTGCTGAAAGTAAAAGCACTATGCACAAAGAGCACACGAAATTCGTGCCTTATGACTCATTTTTACGAAAATTTGTTACAAGCCAAATTTCATATCATGACAAATATCAAGGTGGCTGCGATTTATTGCCGCTAAATGTAATCAAAGTTGACCTGAAAGTGGGATCGCGGATAGATTGTCACTAATGCGATAGCAAATTGGATGTAACAAAATTACGAGATGGAAGCGATATGAACGAAAAGTACAGCGCGTTAAGAAGTAACGTAAGTATGCTCGGCCACCTGCTGGGTAATACCATTAAAGATGCGCATGGCGAGCCACTGCTAGATAAAGTGGAAGCTATACGTAAGTTATCTAAATCTGCCCGCGCAGGAAATCAGGATGATCGTGAGAAACTGATCGATGAGTTGCAAAACCTGCCTGATGAGCAGCTACTCCCTGTTGCGCGTGCCTTTAGTCAGTTCCTGAACCTGACCAATATTGCCGAGCAGTACCATACGGTGTCCCGTCACTGCGAAGAGCATATCTGCAGCCCGGACTCAATCGACACCCTGTTTGGCAAACTAAATAACAGCGAGATCAGCCAGTTTGACTCTATTCAGGCCGTGCGCGATCTGAATATTGAACTGGTACTAACGGCACACCCGACGGAAATCGCCCGTCGCACCATGATCCACAAGCTGGTGCAAATCAACAAATGCCTGTCAGAGCTGGAACTGAGCGAACTGTCACACAGTGAGCGCCTGCGTGTCGAGCAACGCCTCGAGCAGCTCATCGCCCAAGCGTGGCATTCCGATGTGATCCGTAAGCAGCGGCCAACGCCGCTGGATGAAGCCAAGTGGGGCTTCGCCGTGGTCGAGAATTCCCTGTGGCAGGCGGTACCAGAATTCCTGCGCCAATTCGATGAAAAGCTGACCAATCACCTTGGCGAAGGCCTACCAATTGATGCCTCTCCAGTTAAATTCTCTTCCTGGATGGGGGGCGACCGCGATGGCAACCCATTTGTTACCTCGACCATCACTCGGGAAGTCTTGCTACTGTCACGCTGGAAAGCGGCAGATTTATACCTGACCGATATCCAGGAGCTGGTCAGTGAACTGTCGATGGTCAAATGCAACGACCAGGTTCGTGAGCTGGCAGGCGATGAACACGAACCTTATCGTGCCATCCTCAAAGATCTGCGTGCCAAGTTGACCAATACCCGTGACGTGCTGGATGCCAAGATCAAAGGGCTGAGTGTCCCGAACTTTGGCATCATCGACCATGTCGACCAGCTTTGGGACCCGCTCTATGCCTGTTACCAGTCGCTGCACGAGTGCGGCATGGGGATCATTGCTGACGGCCTGCTGCTGGATGTCCTTCGCCGTATCAAGTGTTTCGGTGTGCACCTAGTCCGCCTGGATATCCGCCAGGAAAGTACCCGCCACTCTGACGTAATCTCTGAACTGACTCGCTACCTGGGCATCGGCGATTATGAGCAATGGAGCGAGCAAGACAAAGTCGCCTTCCTGGTCCGCGAGCTAGCCTCAAAACGCCCGCTACTGCCACGCGACTGGCAGCCTTCTGCAGATGTTCGGGAAGTCATTGACACCTGTAGAGCCATTGCCGAGCAACCACGCGAAGCATTAGGCGCCTATGTCATTTCCATGGCACGCACGGCCTCTGATGTCCTGGCCGTTCACTTACTGCTAAAAGAGGCCGGCTGTCCGTTCAGAATGGATGTCTGCCCGCTGTTTGAAACCTTGGACGATCTCAATAACTCCGAGTCGGTGATCAAACAGCTGATGAATATCGACTGGTACCGCGGCTTTATCCAAAACTACCAGATGGTTATGATCGGCTACTCCGATTCAGCCAAAGATGCCGGTGTCATGGCTGCTGGCTGGGCTCAGTACCGTGCGATGGAAGCATTGGTAGATGTTTGTGAGGAAGCCGGGGTGGAACTGACGCTGTTCCACGGACGCGGGGGCTCTATTGGCCGCGGGGGCGCACCTGCACATGCTGCCCTGCTGTCCCAGCCGCCGCGCAGCCTGAAAGGCGGCCTGCGGGTTACCGAACAGGGCGAAATGATCCGCTTCAAGCTTGGCCTGCCAGAAGTTGCCGTCAACAGCCTGAGCCTGTATGCCAGTGCGATCCTGGAAGCCAACCTGCTGCCACCGCCGGCACCGAAGCAAGACTGGCGCGAATTGATGGATGTCCTGTCCGAAGTGTCCTGTGAAGCCTACCGCGATGTCGTACGCGGCAACGAAGAGTTCGTTCCGTACTTCCGCGCGGCAACACCTGAGCTGGAGCTGGGCAAACTGCCACTGGGATCACGTCCGGCCAAGCGTAATCCAAAAGGTGGCGTAGAAAGCCTACGTGCTATCCCATGGATTTTTGCCTGGAGCCAAAACCGCCTGCTACTGCCTGCCTGGCTAGGAGCCGGTGAAGCCATTCAGTTTTCTATCGATAAAGGCCATACCCAGCAGCTAGAAGAGATGTGTCGTGAGTGGCCGTTCTTCTCAACCCGCCTGGGAATGCTGGAAATGGTGTATACCAAAACCAACATCGGCATTGCTGAGTACTACGATCAGCGCCTGACCGAGCAATCTCTATGGCCGATGGGCCAGCAGCTGCGCGATCAGCTACAGCAAGACATCAAGGCTGTACTGACTGTCGAGAACAGTGCTCACCTGATGGAGCAGGACCCATGGGGTGCGGAAGCGATCCGCCTGCGTAACATCTACGTTGAGCCGCTGAATATGCTCCAGGCCGAGCTACTTTATCGTACTCGCCAGCAAGAAGAGCCGTCACCAATGCTGGAAGAGGCCCTGATGGTCACTATTGCCGGTATTGCAACGGGCATGCGTAACACCGGCTAATTCAGCCACAAGACCTGATATCAATCCAGAGGCCACCCATCGGGTGGCCTTTCTTCTATCTCAGGCTCTGGTGCCTCACATAGGTCTTCTTTTCCCGTTCTACTTCTCATCGCACTTGATATACCACCAATCCATTTCACACTTTTTTTATTACAGTGGCTCAAAAATGAGACGCAATGTAACTAGTCGCATAGTCTAAAGTTATCCCATGCACTGTGAACATGGGTGAATCACAATATATTGCAGTGCATCGGAAACCTTAAGATATAGACAAACATCACAAGATGAACAATTGGTCGTTCCCCAAAGTGGTTATTATCACTATCTAGTGTCGATAAAGAGCACATTGATGTGTATGCTACGTGATCTCGATCAGGCACTGCAACAAGACGATTATAACAAACGCCAAAGAGCGCAGGGTAACGTCTGTCTGATTGTTTTTTATTTGTAGTATTTTAACGGATAGAAGAGATGTCACTACCACACGTAATATTAACCGTGCTGAGCAGCCGCGATGCAACCGGTTACGATATAACCAAAGAATTTTCCCACAGCATCGGTTACTTCTGGAAGGCAAGCCACCAGCAGGTTTACCGAGAGCTAAACAAGATGGCTACCAATGATCAGGTGACCTGCAAGCTAGAACCGCAGGAAGGCAAACCGGATCGTAAAGTGTATTCCATTACCGATCTAGGCCGCCAGGCACTATTTGAGTGGTTCCAGGAGCCTGCTCGCAACCCAACCATTCGTGATGAGTTCTCTGCCAAACTGCTGGTTTGCGGTGTGCACAATTCCGTGCCGATGCAACAGCAGCTTGAAGGACTGATCGAAGAGTCTCACACCCTGATGAACCATTACCACGAGCTGGAAAAGGTTCATTTTGGCGACTACAAAAACATGGATCGCCAGTCCCGCCTTGATCGCCTTACGCTTCGCCGTGGTATCCACAACCGTCAGGCGTGGATTGACTGGGCAGAAGAAGTACTGGTCGAGCTAAAAGATATGGACAGTGCTGACAGCAAGGTAGCGCTCAATAGCTAAAATGGCTAACCGCGCGACCCCTTAACGAAAAAAGCCGCTTTTAAGCGGCTTTTTTAATGGGGGGCATTTAAACAGCAAGAGGGCTTCTGGCTTAGCCCTGAATCCCGGCCTCGGCACGGACACCTAGGGTATGGCAAATCGCATAGGTCAACTCAGCGCGGTTCAGGGTATAGAAATGGAAGTCCTTAACGCCTTCACGGCTCAATACACGCACCATATCTATCGCATTACTGGCACCGACCATCTGGCGGCTCAGCAAATCATCATCAAGCCCCTGGTATTGCTTCTCAAGCCAGCCCGGGATCTTCACGTTATTCGCCAACGCAAAGCGCTTGGCCTGGGTCATGTTGGAAACAGGTAAGATGCCCGGCACGATCTCAACATCAATCCCGGCTGCCACACAACGGTCGCGGAATCGCAGGTAGCTTTCAACATCAAAAAAGAACTGGGTAATTGCTCGGCAGGCCCCGGCATCGACCTTGCGCTTTAGGTTAATCAAATCGGCCTGGGCACTTTTCGCCTCAGGATGAACCTCCGGGTATGCGGCAACCGAAATATCAAAGTCGGCCTCTTTGCGCAGCAGCTCTACCAAGTCTGCGGCATACATCTCAGGTTTCACCCCTTTTTCAGGCAAGTCGCCACGCAATGCAACGATATCGCGGATCCCATTGTTCCAGTAATCGCGGGCAATGGTACGTAGCTCATCACGTGTTGCATCAATACAGGTCAGGTGCGGTGCCGCCACTAGGCCGGTCTGATCTTTTATATCTTTGATGATCGAGTGAGTACGGTCCCGCTCACCAGAGTTTGCACCGTAGGTCACTGACACAAACTTTGGCTGCAATGTTTTCAGGCGGTGAATAGAATTCCATAGGGTTTGTTCCATTTGCTCAGAGCTTGGCGGAAAAAATTCAAATGAAACATTGATGTCACCATTGATATCGGCGATGTTCTGGTTAAGCGCATCTAAGTGACTTGCGTGTGAATACCCCATAGTCTATTCCTTTCTGTTCCGGCCCCTGGCCTGCTCCCTAAATGGTGACGCCATTAAATAACCGTTTAGACGTCTATATGTCTCCAGAATGTCTTGTAACCAATTTAATGTCAACAAAGTGAACATGAATATTTCTCAAGTTCATATTGCATGATCTTCAACTTAACCGACATCGACCAAATAAGCAAAAACCCGCAAAATGCGGGTTTTCCATGCTAGGTTAGTGATTAGCTCTGGATAACTTTCTAGTAACAGTGGTTTGCACCAACATCATCTAGCCTAGCTATTACCATCATCTTTATTTACACCCGCTACAGCATCGCCGCCAGCCGGTTAATATCAGACAATAATGCGCCCGCCGTGACATCCCGTCCCGCGCCAGGGCCCCGGATCACTAGCGGGTTATCACGATACCAGCGACTTTCGATGGCAAAAATATTGTCACATGGCAACAGGTTCGCTAATGCATGTTCCGGCAGTAAGGCTTCAACACCGACCGCCGCCTTGCCGTTCTTATCGAGGCGGGCAACATAGCGTAGGACCTTGCCTTCCTTCTGGGCTTTAGCCAAACGCTCGTTGAGCAGTTCATCCAATACGTCAGCCTGCTCAAAAAAGCCATCCAGTGTCAGCGGCGCCAGCTCCTCAGGAACCAGGGATTCAACCTTGACCTGCTCAGGCTCGAGGTCCAGGCCGGACTCTCGGGCTAGGATCACCAGCTTGCGCATCACATCGCTGCCATCCAGATCTTGGCGGGGATCCGGCTCTGTCAGCCCCTGCTGCCAGGCTTGCTCTATAAGTTGGGAAAACGGCAGCGAGCCATCAAACTGCTGGAATAACCACGACAGCGTACCGGAGAAGATCCCCGAGAGGGCAATGATATCGTCACCACTCTCGCGCAAGTCACGCACGGTGTGGTTTACCGGCAACCCGGCACCGACCGTGGCGTTATACAGCCAATGACGGCTACTTTTGGCAAAAGCATCCTGTACCGTATGATAATCCCGCCCCGAGGCAGAGCCTGCCACCTTGTTGGCCGAAATCAAATGCAAACCACTTTCCGCGATCTGTGGGTATTTTGCCGCCAGCTCGGCACTGGCCGTAACGTCCAGCACCACCACATCGTCATATGGGTGTGCAGATAACACACTAAGCAGCTCCCCCTCAGCAGAGTCGACGGCCTCATCATCAAATGCCGTCAGCGCCCGGGTGGGCTCCAGCCCCTGAAAATCAATCCAGTGTCGGCTGCTGTCTGCCACTCCCACTAAGGTAAAACTCATACCGTGGCGTTTTTCCAGCTGCTCTTTTTCACGCTCAAACAGCTCCAGCCAACGGCTACCAATATTGCCTTTGCCACAGAGTACTAGGCCGATACGCTTCTGGGCCTGGAACAGGCTCTGGTGGACCTGCTCAATCAAAGGAGCAGTATCGACCTTGCGCAGCACTGCTACCAGGCTCAAACCCGACTCTAACTCGGTCGTAAACTCAACAGGCTGATTCTTAAGCTGATGATAAAACCCATAGCAATGCACCGGGTTGTTAACAACCCCTGCACCAACGGCAGCGACGATAGCGAAACCATCACGAAGGCGAAGCTCTGCTGTGATACCGCTGTCTTGCAGCAATGCCAGCACACCGTTGACCACCTCACCGGTGTAAGCCAGCTGGATACGCCCCTTATCAGTTTCGACACACTGGGCCAGCGGCTGTAGCTGGGCCCGCTGCAAGGTCCGCTCCAGTTCACCCAGGATCGGCTCAAAATCATGGGATCGTGCAACATCCAATTCAATCAGGCAGACATCATCAAGCGAGGTAATGATCTTGGCACCGCGGCCCGAAGCCAGTACCCGCTCAACCCGCGTCGAACCCGATTCAGGCTGATGGCTGCAGCGCAAGGTTAAGTCAATCGCACTCTGGGCGACCGGCTGCAAGGTCCGGCTATGAAGCACTGGTGCCGCCAGCCTGGCTAGCTCACTAGCCTCGTCCAGGCGTAGCAGCGGCAACAGGCACGCATCCCCTACTTTGCGTGGATCGGCACTGTATACCCCGGCAACATCACTCCAGATAGTGACCCTCGACACTTCTGCCAACGCCCCAATGACTGTCGCGGAATAATCCGAACCGTTACGTCCCAGCAACACGGTTTCACCCACCTGGTTACGTGCCATAAAGCCAGTGATCACCATGCGATGCTGGCTGTGCTGGGCCAGCTGCGCTTTTAGCAGCGGCCAAGACAGGGCTCGGTCAACCTCTGGCTGGGCAGCTCGCTCAGCCCGGAGGAACTCGCGTGAATCGAGGTAGGTTGCTGGCATCGCCTGCTGCCCAAGCAACGTCGCCAACAAGCGTGCCGACCATAGTTCACCATGCCCTAGAATAGTGGCAATCGAGGCTTCATCCAGGCCTTGCTCGCCCAGTTTAGTCAATTCACTGAGCTCAAGGTGGAGCTGGGTCTGCAGCTCATCAGCCTCTGTACCGGTTAAGAGCTCGCTAATCAGCTCCTGCTGAAAACAACGCAGTTCCTGCAGGGCTTCATGGGCCTGGCGGCCATCCTTGCCTAGCAGCTCGACCCAGGAGATCAGGCTATTGGTGGTTTTGCCTGCCGCTGAAACGACAATCAGATCATCGCTGTTGGAATGTTCCTGCAATATTTCCGCCACCCGGCGGTAGCAATCAGGATCGGCCAGGCTGCTGCCACCAAATTTATGTAGCTGACGTTGAACAGGTTGGCTCATTCGGTTACCTCCGCGGCTTTATTGAAGGCCTGATCTAAATCGGCAATCAGATCGCTTGGGTCTTCAAGGCCTACCGAGAGGCGCAGTAATGACGGCTTGATCCCGGCTTCTGCCTGCGCTTCATCAGACATCGCGCGATGGGTCATACTCGCCGGGTGGGCTATCAGACTTTCCGTCCCCCCTAGGGATTCCGCCAGTGAAAAACAACTCAATCCGGCGACAAACACCTCTAGCTGGCGATAGCTGCCGGCCAGCTCAAAACTGAGCATAGAGCCAAATCCTTTTTGCTGTTTAATGGCTATCTCATGACCGGGATGCTCGGGCTGGCTCGGGTGGTATATCTGGCCAACCAATGGCTGGGTCTGCAAATAGGCCAGTACCTGAGCGCTATTTTCCTCGTGCATTTTCATTCGCGGAGCCAGCGTACGCAGCCCGCGCAACGTCAGGTAGGCATCAAACGGTGCACCAGTCGCCCCAATACAGTTTGCCCACCAGGCGATATTCTCGGCCTGCTCAGCATCTTGGGAAATCAGCACCCCGCCCACCACATCAGAATGACCGTTGATGTATTTGGTGGTCGAGTGGACAACAAAATCAGCCCCCAGGGCTATCGGTTGCTGCAAAATTGGCGACAGGAAGGTGTTATCAACCGCCACCAAGGCACCAACTTGCTTGGCTTTTTCGCACAATTCGGCCACATCAACGACCCGGAGCAGAGGGTTCGACGGGGTTTCAACCCACACCAGCTTGGGCTTTTTCGCCAGGGCCGCTGCCAGTGTTGCCGGATCAGCCTGATCGATAAATTCGACCCTGAAGTCACCTTTTCCTGCCCGAGTGTTGAACAGGCGGTAGGTTCCGCCATAGCAATCATGCGGGGCAATCACTAAATCTTCCGGCCCCAGCAGCGCGGAAGCCAACAAGTTAATGGCTGCCGTACCACAACTGGTGACGACACCGCCCGCTCCCCCTTCTAGCTCAGACAAGGCATCAGCAAGCATATTTCGGGTCGGGTTGCCAGAACGTGAATAATCATATTGAGGAAGCTCACCCAGTTGTGGGAAGCTATAGGTCGAGGTCAGATAAATAGGCGGAACAACAGCATTATGCTGAGTATCTGATTCAATACCGGTACGAACGGCGACGGTGGCAAGCTTCTTGTCACTCATAATTACTTTCCTTGTCTGGGGGGCAAGCCCTGCTTTCGAATAACTTTTAATCACCAACATTAACCACAATCAACAGGGACGTCAACACTTCTAGACGTCTATATGTCTTTGCTTATGGCAGTAAATCCCGCTAAAATTCCCCCATATTATATTTATTGAATCCAACATCGCTGAGAAGGTAAAAAATGGCAGAGTGGAATGGCGAATACATTAGCCCATATGCGGAGCACGGTAAGAAAAACGAACAAGTAAAGAAAATCACCGTTTCGATTCCATTAAAGGTACTCAAAATCCTGACTGACGAGCGTACCCGCCGTCAGGTTAACAACCTGCGTCACGCAACCAACAGTGAACTGTTGTGTGAAGCATTCCTGCATGCCTACACCGGCCAGCCGCTGCCGACTGACGATGACATCCGGAAAGATCGCCCGGATGACCTGCCGGCAGAAGCCAAAGAGCTGATGGAAGAAATGGGCATTAAATACGAAGACATCAACGAGTAAAGCTCGCCTTTCTATAGCCTGCCACTTTCAGACATAAAAAAACCAGCCCGGAGGCTGGTTTTTCAGTATCTCAAATATGCGATGGCTTATTTGTCATCCATATAACCGATAGGCATCTCAATCTGTGCCACACCTGAATCAACCGCCGCCTGGGCAACCGCTTTGGCAACACGAGGAAGCAAGCGAGGATCCATTGGCTTCGGAATGATGTAATCAGCACCGAATTCCAACTTGTCGGCACCCGCAGCAGTCACAACTTCAGTCGGCACCGGCTCTTTTGCCAGTTCACGGATCGCGTGAACGGCCGCCAGTTTCATGTCATCATTAATTTCGCTAGCACGAACATCCAGTGCACCACGGAAAATGAACGGGAAACAAATCACATTGTTAACCTGGTTCGGGTAGTCAGAACGGCCTGTACCCATGATCAGATCATCACGTACTGCGTGGGCCAGCTCAGGCTTAATTTCAGGATCCGGGTTCGAACAGGCAAATACCACAGGCTTATCTGCCATTAGTCCAAGCGCTTCCGGGGTCAGTAGGTTAGGACCTGAAACACCGACAAAGATATCAGCTCCTTCGATCACATCTTCCAGCGTACGCTTGTCAGTATTGTTAGCAAACAGCTGCTTATATTCATTGATGTCATCACGACGGGTATGGATCACACCTTTGCGGTCCAGCATGTAGATTTTCTCACGCTGGGCGCCACATTTGATCAGCAGCTCCATACAAGCGACAGCTGCAGCGCCAGCCCCTAGGCAGACAATCACCGACTCGCTGATGTCTTTACCCTGGATCTCAAGGGCATTCAGCATTCCCGCAGCTGTTACGATGGCTGTACCATGCTGATCATCGTGGAAAACAGGGATCGCGCAACGCTCAATCAGGCGCTTTTCAATTTCAAAACAATCAGGTGCCTTGATATCTTCCAGGTTAATACCACCAAACGTATCAGCAATGTTTGCCACCGTATCAACAAACTCATCAATGGAACGGTGCTTCACTTCAATATCGATAGAGTCCAAACCGGCAAAACGCTTGAATAGTAGCGATTTACCTTCCATAACCGGCTTAGAAGCCAGAGGACCAAGGTTACCTAGGCCCAGGATTGCAGTACCGTTGGTGATCACGGCAACCATGTTGCCTTTACCAGTGTACTTATAAACGTTTTCAGCGTTTTGCGCGATCTCTCGCACAGGCTCTGCGACACCAGGGCTGTAAGCCAAAGCAAGATCTTCAACCGTATTAGCCGGTTTGGTGAGTGAAATTTCGGTTTTACCTGGTACAGGGTATGCGTGATAGTGAAGTGCTTGTTGGCGAAAATCTTCAGACATAGTGGTCTTGATCCTGAATGAAAATGATGTTCAG
Source organism: Photobacterium sp. HL06 (assembly GCF_059552575.1). NCBI lineage: Bacteria > Pseudomonadati > Pseudomonadota > Gammaproteobacteria > Vibrionales > Vibrionaceae > Photobacterium > Photobacterium sp. HL06. The sequence goes on along the minus strand of NZ_CM183914.1, from coordinate 227,752 downwards.
TACGGTATTGGGAGGTAGATCATATTCTATAGCGATACAAAATCCTAGCTCAGCAACGCTGGTCGAGCCAATAAATCCCCACCTGAATACTCAGGTATAGCGTATTTATGATCCAACAACAGAAAAATGGGTAGGAAACGTGCTACTTGATGCGCAAAGCGTTCAGAAAGGAAAGAGTATAAAGGAGAAAATGCTAAATGGTGAAAAGCGTATCAATCATTACCTGCAGATAAAAAAAGGGATGCTTGCGCATCCCTTTTTCGGAATTCATCTGGCAATTACTTGCTAGAAAGCGCACCGAAACGCTTGTTGAACTTGTCGATACGGCCGCCAGTGTTAACCTGACGCTGCTTACCTGTGTAGAAAGGGTGGCACTTGTCGCATACATCAAGGTTGATGTCTTTACCCATAGTAGAGTTAAATACGAAAGTGTTGCCGCAAGAACATTTAGCGTTCACTGCTGTGTATTCTGGGTGAATACCTTGTTTCATGGGATAACCTCAAAGCTAAGGCCGTGTCGCTCTCCCGATCCAAAGCCGGGCACCACACGCGTTAATAACAGTATAACGTCTGGCTGCCAGCAAGCTGACGCCAATACGATAAATTAGGCGACGTATAGTAATCAATCGCGTCGTCCAGATCAACCAATGCGCTCCTTTTTTCACCGCTTTGCCGCCCGCTGCCGGGCAATGTACACTTCCTTATCTTAGTATATGCGGATTATGCGGTTTGTTATGACGCCCAACATTGCCCGAGTGGCCCTTCCTGTCCCCTTGGATAAACAGTTCGATTATCTGATCAAGCCTGACCACTCCCCCGTTATCGGTGGCCGGGTACGGGTCCCCTTTGGTCGCCAGCAGTTGGTCGGCCTCGTTATGGCAATCACCGATCAATCGGATTTCCCGCTCAATCAGCTTAAAGCCATCAATGCCGTCCTCGACAACGAGCCTCTGTGGCAGCCGCCATTGTTTGGCCTGCTCACCTGGGCCAGTAGTTATTACCAGTATCCGCTCGGCGACACCCTAGCCAATGCCATGCCGACGTTATTGCGCAAAGGCCGTGCAGCCTCACCTGCCAGCCTGAAAATGTGGCAACTCACGGAAACCGGCCGCGATCAGCCACTGGCTTCGCTAAGCCGTGCTCCGCGCCAAGCCCAGGTACTCAACACCTTGCGTCATGGCAAGACCAGTCACGAGAGCCTGCTGGCCGATGAAGTCAGTTCGGCAACCTTGAAAACCCTGTGCGACAAAGGCTGGATTGAAGCGACTGAAGAACAGCCAAGTACCGTTGACTGGCAACGCGATTTTGCCATCACCGAAGAAAAGCCAAAGCTCAATGACGAGCAGGCATTGGCGGTCGCTACCATCAATGCCAACCCGGCGTTTGGCTGCTACCTGCTCGAAGGGGTGACCGGCTCGGGTAAAACCGAAGTCTACCTTAACCTGCTCGAGCCCGTACTGGCGGCCGGTAAGCAGGCATTGATCCTGGTGCCGGAGATCGGCCTGACCCCGCAAACCATCAACCGCTTCCGCCGCCGTTTCAATGTACCGCTGGAAACAGTCCACTCGGGCCTCAATGACACCGAACGGTTGTCTTCCTGGCTGGCTGGGCGCGATAACCAGGCGGGGATCATTATTGGCACCCGTTCTGCGCTGTTCACGCCATTTCGCAACCTCGGTATCATCATTGTCGACGAAGAGCATGATGCCTCCTACAAACAGCAGGACAGCCTGCGCTACCACGCCCGGGATCTGGCTGTCATGCGGGCCAACCGGGAAGATATCCCGGTGATCCTAGGCTCGGCCACACCGGCACTGGAAAGCCTGCACAATGCCAGAACCGGAAAATACCACCACCTGACGCTCACCCGCCGGGCGGGCAACGCCCAGCTGGCCCGACACGGGGTACTGGATGTCAAAGGCCTCTACCTTGAAGCCGGACTCTCTGCGCCATTGATAGCCCGGATGCGCAAGCACCTCGAAGCCGGTAACCAGGTGATGCTGTTTCTCAACCGCCGCGGCTATTCACCAGCCATCATCTGCCACGAGTGCGGCTGGCTGGCTGAATGCAAGCGCTGTGATGCTTACTACACCTTCCACCAGCAATCAGGAGAACTGCGCTGTCACCACTGCGCTACCCAGCGCCCGGTGATGCCGCAATGCGGCAATTGCGGCTCGACCCAGCTCAATGCCGTCGGGGTCGGTACCGAGCAACTGGAACAACAGCTAGCGACCCTGTTCCCCGAGTACAAAACCGTGCGGATTGACCGCGACAGTACCCGCCGCAAAGGCAGCCTGGAAAACTACCTTGAAGCGATCAAAAACAATGAATACCAGATCCTAATCGGCACCCAGATGCTGGCCAAGGGACACCACTTCCCGGATGTCACCCTGGTCAGCCTGATCGATGTCGACAGTGCCCTGTTCAGTAATGACTTCCGGGCATCCGAGCGCCTGGCCCAGTTATTCGTCCAGGTAGCCGGGCGGGCAGGCAGGGCTAGCAAACCCGGCGAGGTTGTCTTGCAGACCCATCATCCTGAACATGCCTTGCTCCAGGCTTTGTTGCATAAAGGTTATGATCAGTTCGCCATCAGCGCCCTCAACGAGCGCAAGCAGGCCTTTTTGCCGCCCTACACTTATTTGACCCTGTTCCGCGCAGAAGCAAACAGTAGTGACCAGGTTGAGCAGTTTTTACAGCAAGTTCGCGGCATTTTCGAATCCAGCCCGCTGTATAACCAGGATACCCTGGTCATGGGCCCCAACCCCGCCCCGCTATCACGTCGTGCTGGCCGCTATCGCTGGCAGTTACTGGTCCAGGCTCCGGATCGCAAAACCCTGCAGCGAATGCTAGTGATCGCCAAACCGGCCATCCAGTTGCTCCCCCTGGCACGAAAAGTCAGGTGGTCGATGGATGTCGAACCACAGGATTTAACTTAAAATGAACAATGCGACACACGTCACACCTTGAATGTAATTTATGCTATTTTGAGCATGTTTAATCCCCAGCAGAGCGCCTACAATAATAGGCTCGCTGGTATAGGTATCTGCCCGGTTTGGCTATGATCCTCCGGCAATTATGAGAGAAATATAATATAGAGAGGAACTGCAAATATGGCGACAATGAAGGATGTTGCCCAGCTCGCCGGCGTCTCAACAGCCACGGTCTCCCGTGCCTTGATGAACCCGGAAAAAGTGTCGGCCTCAACCCGGAAAAAGGTTGAGCAAGCCGTCATGGATGCTGGCTATTCCCCAAATTCACTGGCTAGAAATCTTCGTCGCAACGAATCAAAAACCATTGTCACTATCGTGCCGGATATCTGTGATCCTTACTTTACAGAGATCATCCGGGGTATCGAGGAAGCCGCCATGGAGCATGGCTACCTGGTACTGCTCGGTGACAGCGGGCAGCAAAAAACCCGCGAGAACTCATTCGTCAACCTGGTCTTTACCAAGCAGGCAGACGGTATGTTGCTACTCGGTACCGATCTGCCGTTTGATGTTAGCAAGCCGGAACAAAAAAACCTGCCGCCAATGGTCATGGCCTGTGAGTTTGCCCCGGAACTCGAACTGCCAACGGTGCATATCGACAACCTCACGGCAGCATTTGAAGCGGTCAACTACCTGACCCAGATGGGCCACAAACGTATTGCTCAGATTTCCGGCCCGGATACGGCAGCACTATGCCAGTTCCGCTCACAAGGCTACCAGCAGGCACTTCGCCGTGCCGGCGTCGAGCTGAACCCGGCCTATACCGTCAAAGGGGATTTTACCTTTGCTGCCGGAGCCCGCGCCGTAACAGCGCTGTTGTCATTGCCTGAGCCGCCAACCGCCTTGCTGAGCCACAGCGACGTCATGGCTATCGGTGCCATGCAGCAGGCCAAGCGTTTAGGCTTCCGGGTGCCACAAGATATATCGATTGTCGGTTTCGATGACATTCAGTTTGCCGAATACTGCGATCCACCGCTAACAACGGTTTCCCAGCCGCGCTACGAAATTGGCCGCCAATCGATGTTAATGTTACTTGAGATCCTCAAGGGCAAAGATATCTCGTCAGGGTCTCGCCTACTCGATGCCAAGCTGGTGATCCGCGAAAGTGCCGCACCACCAGCAAATTAATCCACAAGCCCCCTTTCAGTGAGCTTATGATTTGGGTATAAGCTCACAAAATTCACTTAATTTAGTGCAACCATTTCCTCCAGATCTGATCACGACACTAGTCAGCTCCAGCGCAACTTTGTAACATAGCGAGAATTGTTATTCCCGTTGTGTTTATCCTTACTGTGGCCACCAAAGATTATGTAAAGCGCGGACGCTCGCCCAAAAAGCCAGCTCGCAACACTCGTAAAGCCCCACCTACCGGTGGCTTCCCGATCAAATGGGCATTCATTGCGCTGTGCCTTGTCAGTGCACTCGGTTATGGCCTGTTTTTTCTGTCAACAAGCCCGGCTCCCGAGCCTGAAACCGTTCAACCAAAACCCGTACCCAAGCCACAGCCAAAACCTAAGGTTAAGCCACAGGAAAAATCCCTGCCGCCAAAGCCGGAAGAAAAGTGGCGTTATATTGAAGAGCTGGAAAACAAGGAAGTCCAGGTTGAAACCAAGCAAGAGCAGCAGCCTAGCCGCCCATACCTGATGCAGTGTGGTGCCTACCGCAGCCAAGACCAGGCCGAACAACGCAAGGCCATGATCGCTTTCCAGGGGCTGACCAGCCAGATCAAGATCAGCCAGGGTGAAAAAGGCAACTGGTATCGGGTGATCCTTGGCCCTTATCCGCAAAAACGCAAAGCCGAGAGTGACCGCAACATGCTGCGCCGGGCCGGTATCGAACCTTGTGCGATCTGGTTCTGGGAATAAACCTACGGTCCCGAGCCATCGGCTAACGACACAGAAAAAGAAAAGGATGCAATCGCATCCTTTTCTTTTTCCGCGAGTGATACCTTGAAAAAATAAATCCTCATCCCCAGATAAACAATAATACCGATACCGGCACAGGCCGGAGAGAATCAAAGAGGTAAAACCGTGACAACTATCGTATCTGTACGTCGAAACGGTAAAGTCGTTATCGCTGGTGATGGTCAGGTTTCCCTGGGCAATACCGTTATGAAAGGTAACGCTCGCAAAGTGCGCCGTTTATACAACAACAAAGTTCTTGCAGGCTTTGCCGGCGGCACGGCTGATGCCTTCACCCTATTCGAGCGTTTCGAGCGCAAGCTGGAAATGCACCAAGGCCACCTTCTCAAGTCAGCGGTGGAACTGGCCAAAGACTGGCGTACCGATCGTATGCTACGCAAGCTAGAGGCCCTATTGGCTGTTGCCGATGAAACCGGCTCGTTGATCATCACAGGTAACGGTGATGTGGTGCAGCCAGAACATGATCTGATTGCTATCGGCTCCGGTGGTAACTTTGCTCAGGCCGCAGCGACTGCCCTGCTTGAGAACACGGATCTTAGCGCCCGTGAAATAGCGGAAAAGTCACTGAACATTGCTGGTGATATCTGCGTCTTCACCAACCACCACCATACAATCGAAGAGCTTGATACCAAGTAAGGAAGCCGTAATGTCTGAGATGACTCCTCGCGAAATCGTTCATGAGCTTGATCGTCATATTATCGGTCAAGACAACGCCAAGCGCGCTGTGGCGATTGCCCTGCGTAACCGCTGGCGCCGCATGCAGCTTCCTGAAGAGCTGCGTGTTGAGGTAACCCCAAAAAACATCCTGATGATTGGCCCAACAGGTGTCGGCAAGACTGAAATTGCCCGTCGCCTGGCCAAACTGGCAAACGCGCCATTTATCAAGGTTGAAGCGACCAAATTCACCGAAGTGGGCTACGTCGGTAAAGAAGTAGAAACCATCATCCGTGATCTAACAGATGTCGCGGTGAAAATGACCCATCAGCAGGCAATGGAAAAAGTCCGTTTCCGCGCTGAAGAGCTGGCCGAAGACCGTATTTTAGATATTCTGCTACCACCGGCACGTGATGCCTGGGGCCAGAACGAAGAAGCAGATAGCAGCTCAACGGCTCGCCAGTCTTTCCGCAAAAAACTGCGTGAAGGCAAGCTGGACGACAAAGAGATCGAAATCGAAGTGGCAGCACCGCAGATGGGTGTCGAGATCATGGCTCCTCCGGGTATGGAAGACATGACCAACCAGCTCCAGGGCATGTTCCAAAACCTTGCTGGCAACACCACCAAAAAGCGCAAGATGAAAATCAAAGACGCAATGAAGGCGGCAACGGAGGAAGAAGCGGCGAAACTGGTTAACCAGGAAGAGCTGAAAGAGCAGGCAATCTTTGCAGTTGAAAACAACGGCATCGTGTTCCTCGACGAAATCGACAAAATCTGCAAACGCGGTGAATCATCCGGCCCTGATGTGTCTCGCGAAGGGGTTCAGCGTGACTTGCTACCATTGGTAGAAGGCAGCACAGTATCAACCAAGCACGGGATGGTAAAAACTGACCATATCCTCTTTGTTGCATCAGGTGCATTCCAGGTAGCGAAACCGTCTGATCTGATCCCTGAATTGCAGGGCCGCCTACCGATCCGTGTTGAGCTGGAACCCCTAACCAGCAGCGACTTCAAGCGTATTCTTACCGAGCCGAACGCATCGCTGACTGAACAGTACCAAGCGCTGATGGCAACGGAATCTGTCGATATCGAATTCACCGAAGACGGGATCAACAAGCTGGCCGATGCAGCCTGGCAGGTTAACGAGCGTACCGAAAATATCGGTGCCCGCCGCCTGCACACGGTCATGGAACGCCTGATGGAAGAGCTTTCTTTTGATGCCACCGAGAAATCAGGCGATAAGCTGATCATTGATGAGGCTTATGTCAACGAACGCCTCGGCGAGCTGGTTGAAGATGAAGATTTGAGCCGCTTTATCCTTTAAGCCTCAGTCATCAATTTAACCTATACCAACTATCGAAACGGTGCCCTTGGGTACCGTTTTTTTGTTCTTGAACAAACATTATCGCGATAAAGTTGCCCATCTCTGTGTTTACGCCATAATACCTCTTCGACTGATCCCGAAATAAGCACACTATGAATTCATCTTCACTCGCAATCTGGCTCGATGCTGCAAGACCCAAAACCTTGCCATTGGCCATCGCATCTATTGTATGTGGTAGTGCAGTCGCAGGATGGCAAGGAAGTTTTTCTGCTTTAGTCGCAGGCCTGGCCCTGCTGACCGCGCTCCTACTCCAGATCCTGTCAAATCTGGCCAACGACTATGGTGATGCCGTCAAAGGCACGGACAACGAACACCGCCTTGGCCCGCAGCGTGCCATTCAATCCGGCCTGGTAACGCCAGCGGCGATGCGCAACGCTATGATCCTCAATATTATTCTGACCATATTCAGTGGGCTGAGCCTGATCTTTATCGCCTGTAATAATCTTCAGGATATGTTTGGCTTTATGCTGCTTGGCCTGATGGCAATTGCCGCCTCTATCGCCTATACCGTGGGTAACAAACCCTATGGCTACCGCGGTTTGGGCGATCTTTCGGTACTGATGTTCTTTGGCTGGCTCGGGGTTGCCGGTACCTATTACCTACAAGCCGGGCAGATCGATTCTATCATTATGCTGCCCGCCACAGCCTGCGGCCTGCTCGCCGTTGGTGTTTTAAATATCAACAATCTACGTGACATTGATAATGACCGAGCATGCGGTAAGCTCACCCTGGCCGTGCGTATGGGGCCTGACTGGGGGCGCAAATACCACTTGTTTCTGCTGGCTGGCAGCATACTCTGCCTGGCACTCTTTGCGGCAATAGAGCTGCACTCCCCGTTTGGCTGGCTGTTTGCCCTGAGTGCACCTTTATTGTTTAAGCACGGCAAACAGGTATTCCAATCTGCTGATGGTGCCGCCCTGCGTCCCATGATGGCCACAATGGTAAAATGTGCCCTGCTCACCAACCTGCTGTTTGCTGCCGGCGTGGTACTTGCTGCGTCATAGTAAGGTCCTTGCTAATTTGGCCCCGCTTTGTGAGGGCCATTATTGCAATGCCTTACTGACTGGTTATACTTTCAACAGGTTATAAGGCAGCCAACGGCGGATCATCTCTCAGCAGGCTGTGAACCAACCCTTTTCTATTGCCACAAGAAGAAGCGAACTTATGGAATATAATACGTCCGAACTATGCGATATTTACCTCGACCAGGTCGATGTTGTTGAGCCAATGTTCAGTTCTTATGGCGGCCGCAGCTCATTTGGCGGCCAGGTAACCACCATTAAGTGCTTTGAAGATAACGGCCTGATCCGTGAGGTACTGCAACAGTCCGGTGTGGGCCGTGTACTACTGATCGATGGCGGGGGCTCGTTGCGGCGCGCACTGGTTGATGCCGATGTCGCTCAACTTGCTGCCAGCAATGAATGGGAAGGGTTAATTGTCTACGGCTGCGTACGCCATGTTGATGAGCTAGACGAGCTGGAAATCGGCATTCAAGCGATGGCTTCAACCCCGGTAGGCGCCGATCAGCAAGGTATCGGTGAAGTAGATGTTGCCGTTAATTTTGGCGGTGTCACCTTCCTCCCGGAAGACCACATCTATGCCGACAGCACAGGGGTCATCCTTTCACCAGAACCACTCGATATCGAGTGATCCTGGAGCCGGATCCCAGGGTAGCCCCGGTAAAAACCGGCACAATATCATCCAGATAAAAAACAGAGCCAAAAGGCTCTGCTTTTTATTCTACATGATCCATCTTACCTAGCAGGTTACGTACACGATCCTGCCACGCCTGGTGATCATTACGTAACTTCTCATTATCTTGTTCCAGCACTTCACGGCCTGTACGTAGCTCCTGAGCTTCAGTCGACAGGCTATCGTTTTGTTCTTTTAGTTCTTCAATTTCCATTTGCAACAGGGAAATTGTATCAACAGCCATTTGTACTTTGGCTTCTAGCTTTTCCAACATTTCTAATGACATATTGTTCACCTGATCTCAGCCTATCCTTCTCACCTTAAACCGTTAAGGTAATATCCCACAGGCATGTTTACATTACTGTTGCCCCTATTCTAACGGGGCTGCCGCCTTCTAGCATCTACAAATCCACCGCTTTGCAACAAATGAGTGAATTTTGCACAAATCTGATGGTAATTTTGCTTACCGCCTGCTAGAAGCCACGCAGTATCCTCGCCAACTCCGATTTTCATATCCCTGTCAGCCTTGCTGGGACTGTTTTTTTCCTCACAATGCAGAGGAACTAAGCAAATACTCCGAGATACATGCATTGAGCACAATAGAATGCTTAGAATTGCGATCTAACTCTATTTTAATGCAGGGTTGCCATGCTAATTTTTATCTTGATCGTATCTCTCTTGGAGTTATCCAAGAATTTGCCCCTCTGGCACATCCGACCTTCTCAAGGTCGGATTTTTTATCTCAAAATCAAAGCTTTACATTAAAAACTCACACACCAATAATCACTTGATTGCACTGCACAGTTCAAAACTCGATCTCGTTCAAAAAAAACGCAATCGCTTGCGCGAACGCGCGAGTTCGAACTAATTCTATGCTCGAACGCACAGTTTTTATTCTGTAACATTTTAATTACGAACAAAACGAGTACATTAAGAACACATAAAAGATATAACAATAATACCCCTACAACATAAGACAAAAGGACTGAAAAATGACTTCTCCGAAACAACATACGCTGCTTGGCGAATGTATCGCTGAGTTTATAGGGACAGGGCTGTTGATTTTCTTCGGTGTTGGCTGTGTTGCCGCACTGGTACTGACCGGTGCTGAATTCGGCCAGTGGGAAATCAGCATCATGTGGGGCTTGGGAGTGGCAATTGCTATCTATTGTACGGCAGGTGTCTCCGGTGCCCACATTAACCCTGCGGTGACCATTGCCCTGGCTCTCTTCCATGGTTTTGACAAGCGCAAAGTTGCTCCTTATATTGCCGCTCAAATGCTAGGCGCATTCTGTACTGCCGCTCTAATTTACACACTATACAGCAACCTGTTCACCGAATTTGAAGCCGCTAACCAGATCGTTCGTGGCAGCGAAGCAAGTCTGGCAACTGCCGGCATCTTCTCGACCTACCCACATGCAGCCCTCTCTTTCAGCGGTGCCTTTGCAGTTGAATTTGTAATAACAGCAGTATTAATGTTTGCCATTTTGGCCCTTACTGATGATAAGAACGGTGCCCCTCGCGGCGCAATGGGTCCACTGCTTATCGGTATCTTAATCGCAGTAATCGGCGGCTCGCTAGGTCCACTAACAGGCTTTGCCATGAACCCTGCCCGTGATTTCGGTCCTAAATTCTTTGCCTTTATGGCTGGCTGGGGCGACATGGCACTGACCGGCGGTAAAGACATTCCTTATATGATTGTGCCAATCCTTGCGCCAATCTGCGGTGCCTGTTTCGGTGGCTGGCTATACCCGAAAGCCATCGGTGCCTACCTGCCGGGCAACACTGAAACAGTTGCAGAAGAGCGCGAAAACGCTAGCGACAGTGAAACAGCAAAAGCTTAATTGACTCTCTACCCTATAATTAGAACTAAAGGATTTTCATCATGACTACAGAGAAAAAGTACATCGTTGCACTTGATCAGGGTACCACCAGCTCCCGTGCCGTTGTGCTTGATCACGACGCCAATATTGTTTGTACGTCACAACGCGAATTCACTCAGATCTATCCTAAAGCAGGTTGGGTAGAGCATGATCCTCTAGAGATCTATGCAACCCAAAGCTCTACATTGGTTGAGGTTCTAGCTAAAGCGGGGATTCGTTCTGATGAGGTAGCGGGTATAGGTATCACCAACCAACGCGAAACCACCATCGTATGGGATAAGAACACCGGCAAGCCAGTGTACAACGCCATTGTCTGGCAGTGCCGCCGTACCGCAAGCATTTGCGAGACCCTGAAAGAGCAAGACTTAGAAGAATACATTCGTGAAAATACCGGCCTGGTTGTTGACCCGTACTTCTCTGGCACCAAGATCAAATGGATCCTAGATAACGTTGAAGGCGCTCGCGAGGAAGCTGAAGCCGGTAACCTACTGTTCGGAACTGTTGATACCTGGCTGATCTGGAAAATGACCCAGGGACGTGTACACGTCACTGACTACACCAATGCCTCCCGTACCATGGTGTTTAACATCAATAGCATGCAATGGGATGAGAAGCTGCTGAAGGCGCTGGACATCCCACTCTCTATGATGCCAGAAGTAAAAGCATCATCAGAAGTCTACGGCCAAACCAATATCGGCGGTAAAGGTGGTACGCGTATTCCGATTGCTGGTATTGCTGGCGATCAGCAAGCTGCACTGTTTGGCCAGATGTGTGTCCAACCTGGTCAAGCGAAGAACACTTACGGCACCGGCTGTTTCCTTCTGATGAACACCGGCAAGGAAAAAGTTACCTCGAACAATGGCCTGCTAACTACCTTGGCCTGTGGACCAACTGGCGATGTGGCTTATGCCCTCGAAGGTGCGGTATTTATGGGCGGCGCATCCATTCAGTGGCTGCGTGATGAAGTGAAACTGCTCGATGATGCCAAAGATTCAGAATACTTTGCTGAGAAGGTAGGTAGTGCCAACGGCGTATATGTGGTACCAGCCTTTACCGGACTTGGCGCACCGTATTGGGACCCGTATGCACGTGGAGCAATTGTCGGCCTGACCCGTGGTGTTAACTCCAATCATATCATCCGTGCCACCCTGGAAAGTGTGGCCTACCAGACTCGCGACGTACTGGATGCGATGCAGGCAGATTCTGGCATCAACCTAGCTTCATTGCGTGTTGATGGCGGCGCCGTTGCCAATAACTTCCTGATGCAGTTCCAATCTGACATTCTGGCAACAGAAGTACACCGCCCTGTGGTTACGGAAGTCACAGCACTGGGTGCTGGCTACCTGGCCGGCCTGGCGGTTGGTTTCTGGGGCAGCATCGATGAACTGATGAACAAGGCTGTACTGGATCGTAACTTCGTCCCAAGTGAAGATGAGCAGAAGCGTGAACGCCGCTACAAGGGCTGGAAGCGTGCTGTTGAGTGTGCCAAAGGCTGGGCCGTCGAAGAAGACGACATCTAAGCTTTACCCTCTCTGTTCCCCCTTAAGAAGGCCTGCTGATGCAGGCCTTCTTTTTACCCCGGCCAAATGGCCTAGCCAATGATTGGCTTGAACTCCGGTTAAATTCCGCCATTTCTGCGAAAATAAATTAACGCAAACGTTTCACTACAAGCTGTGATAGAATCGCGGCCAGAATTTATTGAGCCTTTTTTCTTTTCTTTCTGGAGTAACCATGAAACGCGATTTAGCAATGGCATTTTCTCGTGTCACCGAAGGTGCAGCCCTGGCTGGCTACAAATGGCTTGGCCGTGGCGATAAAAACGCAGCCGATGGCGCAGCCGTTGAAGTAATGCGCACCCTGCTGAACCAGACCGAGATTGAAGGTGAAATTGTTATCGGTGAAGGCGAGATTGATGAAGCGCCTATGCTGTATATCGGCGAGAAGGTGGGAACCGGTGGTGATGCCGTCGACATCGCGGTCGATCCTATCGAAGGCACCCGTATGACAGCGATGGGCCAGAATAATGCCCTGGCGGTACTGGCTGCTGGCGAAAAAGGCTCGTTCCTGAAAGCGCCAGATATGTATATGGAAAAACTGGTTGTCGGCCCGGCAGCAAAAGGCTGTATCGACCTGAGTCTGTCCCTGCCTGAGAACCTTGAAAACATTGCCGCCGCGCTTGGCAAATCCCTTGATTCCCTAGTCGTCACCACGCTGGCGAAACCTCGCCATGACGAAGTGATCGCACAGATGCAGGCAATGGGCGTACGCGTCTTTGCCTTCCCTGATGGTGACGTCGCAGCCTCGATCCTGACTTGTATGCCAGATAGCGAAGTTGACGTAATGTACTGTATCGGCGGTGCCCCTGAAGGGGTTGTCTCGGCAGCCGCCATCCGCGCCCTAGGTGGCGACATGCACGGCCGCCTACTGCCTCGCCATCACGTTAAAGGCGACAGTGAGGAAAACCGCCAGTTAGGCCAGGTCGAAATCGACCGTTGCCGCGAGATGGGTATCGAGACAAACAAAGTACTGCGTATGGAAGACATGGCCCAAAGCGACAATGTGATTTTTGCCGGTACCGGGATCACCAAAGGGGATCTGCTCGATGGGATCAGTCGCCAGGGTGATATCGCGACCACAGAAACCCTGTTGATCCGAGGTAAGTGCCGCACAATTCGTCGTATTAAGTCGACCCACTACCTGGCGCGTAAGGATGACGCTATCAAAGGGCATATCCTGTAATTTTCCCCAGCTTCAACGTAAAAGGCGTGCAGTAAAGCACGCCTTTTTTCTCGCCGCAGTCTCAACAATCCGACGCCTTATCTCCCCCCAACTTGCCTATATGGCTTATACTTAACTTTGTAAAGTTGTTGCTTTATTTACTTGGCTGGCTACATAATAAACCAATAAAGGAAAGAACAGCTGATATGAAAACCATAGATAAAATACTCAATCGCATGAAGCGAGACGGCCCCGTGACAGCCAAGGTGCTAGCCGAGGAATTCAAGCTCACAACCATGGGAGTCCGGCAGCACCTGCAAGGACTGGAAGAAGATGGCCTGGTTGATTTCCAGGACATCAAAGCCAAGGTTGGCCGTCCTACCCGGCACTGGAACCTGACCAGCAAGGGCCACCGCCGTTTTGCCGATCGACATGGTGATCTTATTATTCAAATGCTTGATTCTGTAGAAGAGATATTTGGTGCTGACGGGCTTCACCAAGTGGTTGAACGCAGAGAGAATCAAACCTTTGAACAATACCGGCATGCATTGGCAACTTGCTCTGATTTAAAAGAAAAACTGGAAATACTGACTACACTGAGGGAACAGGAAGGTTACATGGCCCAGCTACACCAGGACGGTGAAGGCTTCATTATGGTAGAGAACCATTGCCCAATTTGCCATGCCGCCAAACGCTGTCCTTCATTATGCCAATCAGAGCTCTCAATTTTCCAACGTCTGTTGGGTAACGAGTACCGCGTAGAAAGAAATGAACACATTATTGCCGGAGAGAGGCGCTGCGCTTATCGAATACAAAAATCATAATAGGAGAATATTATGGCTGACTGGATCCCTGCAGAGGTTATCACCAACCGTCACTGGAATAGTGACCTATTTAGTCTTGTCTTGCGCGCTAACATTGAACCCTTCAAAGCCGGGCAGTTTACCAAGCTAGGATTGGAAATTGACGGTAAAATGGTCCAGCGAGCCTACTCCTTTGTGAACCCGCCCAGCGACAGCAATATTGAAATCTATGCCACCCGGGTCGCTGACGGTTTGCTCTCCCCGCGCCTCCATGCCCTGGACAGCGGCGATACCGTGTTCATTTCAGCGCGAGCCAATGGCTTCTTTACCCTTAATGAGGTGCCTGACAGCGAGCATTTGTGGCTGCTGGCGACCGGGACGGCTATTGGCCCTTATTTATCGATATTGCGTGAGCCCGATGTCTGGCGCCGATTCCGTAAAGTCGTGCTGATCCATGCGGTTCGTTACGCCGCTGATCTCAGCTATCAGGCTGAAATCAACGAACTCAAAGCCAACTATCCTGACCAGCTGATTGTCCAGCCTTTTGTTAGCCGTGAACCAGCCTCCCTCGCATTAACCGGCCGGGTTCCACTCGCGATTGCCGACGGTATGTTGGAACGCCATATCGGCCTGCCGCTCACCCCCGAGCAGAGCCAGATCATGCTCTGCGGTAATCCGGAAATGGTAAGAGAAACGAAGGCCGTGCTCGAGTCGATGGGCTTTAGCAAAAACCTGCGCCGCAAAGCGGGGCAAATCACCATGGAGCACTACTGGTAGGCACTCCCCTCTCCGCCAAACGAGACAGCAGCACTCACTTTGTCTCAGTGCAATCTCGTGCAACATCTCATAAATGAGTCAGCTTGTCTCTGCCAAGCTGGCTACCTTTAAAAGCATAACTCATACCAACTCATTGATACTCCACAGCGAATATCAAGGACGTAGCCACTGGCTATATAGGGGATCCGTTATGCAAACCTTACCATCTTTTGATGAGCTTAAGTTAATGGCTGAGAAGGCACCAGAAGAGCTGGAAGCACTGCGGCTGTCAATGAGCGAAGAAATCATCAGCAATGCTGGTGCCGACATGCAACCACGGCTTCGCGCCCAGATGAGCCACATCAATCAGTTAATTGCTAAGGGGAAAAACCCAAACCATACCAATATTTTATTGATGGCCGAGCTACAATTGCAGCTAAAACGCTTTGCTCAGGCGCTTAATGCCCCCGAGACCCTAACCGAGCACCAGGCGAAAATCATGCCTTTCTCCCGGCCAGATCCGCAACAAGACACACCGCCCAAGGCGATGGAAGAGTGAGAGGATAAATACCGGGTTAGCAACTGACCTTGATAAAGCTGTCACTATCCATATCGCGAATATCGACAGTCAGGCTATTGATCGTACTAGCATGCTTCTCCAGAACTGTAATTAAACTTCTGGCCAGTTCCCGCTTTTGCTCCGGAGTCCGCCCAGACAACATGCTCAGCTCGATATGGATAAAAGTATTCAGATCCCCTTCGGCGCCAACCAGCCAGGTATGGCAGGGATAACTACGGGATTTTACCGAGTCGGCCTCGAACAACCCGCATGATAATAAGGTTTGATGTAAATCTTCCAGCAACCCCGGTACATTGACACGTTCAGCAACCGGGTCGGCATATTCCATAACAAGATTAGGCACAATTTCCTCCATGACATTCAGACATGCTGTTAATAGATAAAAATACAGAAGATCTGTGTAACAGCATGCCCAACTTACCTGATTCCTTGCTGACAGGCCAAGCAAATAGGCTATATTTCAACCATCGATCACTGTATTTTTTCGTCTTATTCGTCCGCAAAAATGAAATATTTAAAAATATTTTCAGTCGAGAGTTCACTTTTGCTGATGAAAAAGGTACAACCGAGCACAGAAATGATTTTGGACAGTAAAAATATCAGCTCGAGCTGTTATATTTTTACAAAATGGCTGGATACCAAACAGCATAGTTGTCTGAAAGGATCAGATAATTACGCTTTTTGGTATTATTTTTTACATCAAATTGATTTGGAGAAAAGCTATGCGCCATCCTGTGGTTATGGGTAACTGGAAGCTAAACGGTAGCAAGGAAATGGTATCTAACCTACTTAAGGGCCTTGATGCTGAACTAAAAGGTGTTGAAGGTGTTGACGTAGCAGTCGCTCCAACAGTTATGTATCTTGACCTGGCTGAGCAGCTAATCGGTAAAGGCGAGAGCAAAATCATCCTAGGTGCCCAGAACGTTGACGTTAACGCGAGCGGTGCATTCACAGGCGATATCTCTCCTGAAATGCTGAAAGACTTCGGTGCAAGCCACATCATCATCGGTCACTCTGAGCGTCGTGAATACCACAACGAGTCAGACGAGTTCGTGGCTAAGAAATTTGCATTCCTAAAAGAGCACGGCCTGACTCCTGTTCTTTGTATCGGTGAGTCTGAAGCACAGAATGAAGCTGGTGAAACAGTTGCTGTTTGTGCTCGTCAACTTGACGCAGTGATCAAAACTCAAGGCGTTGAAGCTCTAAATGGCGCAATCATCGCATACGAACCAATCTGGGCAATTGGTACAGGTAAAGCAGCAACAGCTGAAGATGCACAGCGCATCCACGCAGAAATCCGTGCTCACATCGCAGAGCAGAGTGAAGAAGTTGCTAAGAATGTTGTGATCCAGTACGGCGGTTCTGTTAAGCCAGAAAACGCAGCAGCATACTTCGCACAACCAGACATCGACGGTGCTCTAGTTGGTGGTGCAGCGCTAGACGCAGCAAGCTTCGCAGCTATCGCTAAAGCAGCAGCTGAAGCAAAAAAATAATCATCCCTAATTGATGATAGTGATAGAGGTCACCTTCGGGTGGCCTTTTTAATATCTGAAAAACAGGAAGCGTTGCAGGTTGTAGAAACAAAAAAGCGAGAGTCAAACAACTCCCGCTTTTTTCACTTCTCAAAGCGAAGCCTTTTATTTAGAACAGCTTGTCAGCCAGCGCATACAGATCTTTGCGAACTGGGCGCTTCATGTTCTCGATAGCATCGATGATGTCATGGTGAACCATTTTTTCATTCTGGATACCCACACAACGACCGCCCTGGCCTTCCATAAGAAGCTCAACGGCGAAAGCACCCATACGAGATGCCAAAATACGGTCAAATGCCGTTGGCTGGCCACCACGCTGGATGTGACCCAGAACCGTCGCACGTGTTTCACGGCCGGTCTCGTCTTCGATGTATTTAGCTAGCTCGTTGGCATCGGTCATCAATTCAGTAAGCGCGATAATTGCGTGCTTCTTACCTTTGTAGATACCCTCTTTGATCTTCGCTAGCAACTCTTCTTTGTTCAGGCCGGTTTCCGGTGTGATGATGTATTCACAACCGCCTGCAATTGCAGACATCAGGGTAAGATCACCACAGTGGCGACCCATCACTTCAACGATAGAAATACGCTGGTGAGAAGATGACGTATCACGTAGGCGGTCAATTGCATCAATAACGGTATTCAGTGCCGTTAGGTAACCGATTGTGTAGTCAGTACCTGCAACGTCGTTATCGATTGTGCCTGGCAGACCGATACATGGGTAGCCCATTTCAGTCAGCTTCTTTGCACCCATGTATGAACCATCACCACCGATCACAACCAATGCGTCGATGCCGTGGATTTTCAGGTTCTCGATAGCCTGGGCACGGACTTTCTCGTCTTTAAACTCAGGAAAGCGTGCTGAACCCAAGAATGTACCGCCTTTATTGATCACGTCTGACACGCTTGAGCGGGTCAGCTTTTCAATACGGTTCTGGTGCAGGCCCTGATAGCCGTCATATACACCATACACTTCTAGGCCTTCTGACAATGCAGCACGTACAACACCGCGAACCGCCGCATTCATACCAGGTGCGTCACCACCACTGGTCAATACACCAATCTTCTTAATCATGGTTACCCTCTGACTTTGGGAATTGAAAAATCAAATCCGGCACGAGTTACCGAGGTTCCCCCTCTCGGTACCATAAGCCGACTTGCCGGGCTTATGCTCGTGTAAACTGTAACTTTCCTACTAATGTAGGAGTATTACAATTTTGATGAAAAAATTTGTTGATTCACATCACGATCATCTCTGACTTAGGTCAGCTGCATGAAATTAGCCAAATTGGGCCGCGGATATGAAACGAAACTGTTAGCATTCTGGTTGACGACCAGGCTGATGCAGTACACTAAGCTGTACCCTGCCTTAAGTATATAACCTGTCATCAGAGCCACCAGTCGTGCATGAGGGAGAGTGATAACCGTGGGAGACTGTGCATTTTCATCCATGATAATCACGCCTGATCATAAGCACTCACTGGGCAATATCCCGCAGTATAGCTTTTTTATGATGAAAATTAATAACAAAAATAGTAAGGAACAGTAATTTCCTGAGCGATTTATTATTTTGTACAGCTAAAAGAAAGCCGCAACCTGAGGTCGCAGCTTTATCGAGTAAAGGAGGTTATTGATTTTTTTCAGCCCAGCGCGCTTCACACTGTTCGGCGCGATCAGCCTGTAGCTGTTGGAGCTTGGTCTTTTGCTCCGGCGTCAAAATATTAAGCATCTCGTGGCGCTGCTTCATCATTGCCACCCGGCGCTCAACTTGTTGCTCAGACATCTGCTGGGCCAGTTCACGTACAGCACTCTCGTCAAAATCGGCCGCCAGCAACAATGATTGCATCTTCTGGTGGTTAGCCTGCATATCAGCATGTTTTTCAGCAAAATTGCCTTTCATTGCCTCACGGTTGGCCTGGCGCATCTCTTTCATCTGCTGCTTCTGGGTATCGGTCAGATCCAGCTCGCGAAAGGCTTTTCGGCCATCTTGCATACCACAGCCACCTTTTCCGCCGTAATAGCCGCCATGGTGGCCACCGCCGTTATGATCCCCGCCAAAAGCCAGCACAGAGGCAGAACCCAAAGCCAGAGGAAGTGCAATTGCCATTAGCAGTGTTTTCTTGAATGTAGTCATGATGTTCTTCTCCAAATGTCCGTCAGCGGGTATGGGTTAAGAATAACGACTGCAAGGTAAACTGCTGTCTAAAGAACGTAAAACTGCGTAAAGCCAACTGACATTAACTTGGTTATGGATACGAGTTTAGCGATACTGAGGCTATCTCATTCACCTTGTCGCGTATTTGCCTGAGTATTGCGGGACTGGAACAATAAGGTAACTATCATGGCAAAAATTCTGCTGGTCGATGACGACACGGAGCTAACCTCACTGCTCACTGACATTCTCGAAATGGAAGGCTTCGACATCATAGAGGCAAATAATGGCGAGCAAGGACTCAGCAAGGTCGATGACAGCATCGACCTAATTTTGCTCGATGTCATGATGCCCAAAATGAATGGCACCGAAATGCTACGCAAGCTCAGGGAAAAATATGCCACACCGGTGCTAATGCTAACGGCTAAAGGCGAGGAGATAGACCGCGTTCTGGGGCTGGAGCTAGGGGCCGATGACTACCTACCCAAGCCGTTCAGCGATCGCGAGCTGCTGGCACGTATGCGTGCCATTTTGCGCCGGACCCAAACTGCCGGGAATGAAGCACAAAATGCCCCAGATTGCCTGACCTATCAAGATATCGATATCTACCCGGGACGGCAGGAAGTGTTCTGCAAAGGGCAGCCCGTTGAGATGACAGGCACCGAGCTGGCCCTGCTGAGCTACTTCATTCAACATCCCGGTAAAATCATTGCCAAGCATGAGCTAAGTCTCGAGGTACTGGGCAAACGCCTGGCGCAATTTGACCGTGCGATTGATATGCATGTCTCGAATTTGCGTAAAAAGCTACCGGATCGCACCGACGGCAAACCAAGGATCAAGACCCTGCGCGGCAAAGGCTACCTGCTGGTCGAGGAGATATAATGCCATCAACTGCATCGGTGATGAACCCACTCCCGCCGCAAGGAGGTGCATGATGAAGCTGCCACGTTTTTCCAGCCTGTATGGCCGGATCTTCGCTATATTCTGGCTGACACTGCTCATTGTCGTCGTCACCATTGTATTGCTGCCCAACCTCGATCCCCGCGCCCAGCATACGATTCCTGAGCAACAGCAACAACGCTTTCAGGCATCGGCCCAGAGTATTGCCGATAAAATCGCCCACGATAGGGGGCCGCTAAAAAGCAGGCTGCAGCGCTTTACTAACCATGACCGCCATAAGGGTTTTCAGCTCTATTTCACCACCGCTGATGGTGAAATAATTACCCCTGACGGCCGCAACAAGGCCCTTCGTAACTTTATTACCATGGCCGACAGCCCAAGCGATCCGAGGCAAAAGCTATACGGGCGATGGATGATGGCCGGACCTTTTGCCCTCACCCACCAGCAGCAGACAGTGCTGATGTATGTCGGCCGGGTCTGGCGTAAACCACCGCCATTTTTCATTCAGATCCTCGATAAGCCTTTCCAGCTCCTGCTCGTCACTATGCTCGTCAGCACCCCGTTGCTGTTATGGCTGGCCTGGGCTATCAGCCTGCCTGCTCGCCGTCTCCAACAGGCAGCCGAACGGGTTGCAACCGGGCAGTTCGAGGCCGATCCAAAGCTGGAATCCGGGCCAAGGGAGTTTAAGCAAGCCGGTGCCAGCTTCAACCAGATGGTTCAGGCCATCAACCAAATGATCAGCGGCCAGCAGCGTCTGCTATCAGACATCTCCCATGAGCTTCGCTCCCCGCTTACCCGCCTACGGATGGCGACAGCACTGGCCAAGCGCAAACAAGGGGAAAGCAAGGAGCTGAACAGAGTCGACACCGAAGCTGAACGGCTAGAGAAAATGATTGGTGAATTGCTGGAACTATCACGGATGCAGGTCAACAGCCATGAACTACGAGAGCACTCCGATGCGCGCAGCCTGTGGTATGAGATGCTGGAAGATGCTCGTTTTGAAGCCGAGCAAAACAACAAACACTTCAGTTACAGTGCGTTGAGTGAGTGGCCTATCAGTGGTAACCCCAACCTATTGATCAGTGCACTGGAAAATGTCGTGCGCAATGCCATCAAATACGGCAACGATGTGATTAAGGTGACCTTCAGCGTTCAGGATCACATGCTCGCTGTTGTTATTGACGATAATGGAGAAGGAGTACCGGACGAAGAGCTGGATGATATTTTTCGCCCGTTCTACCGCGTCTCAACCGCCAGGGATCGCAGTAGCGGCGGTACAGGGCTCGGGCTGGCAATCACAGAAAGTGCTATCCGCCAGCACAGCGGCACGATCAAGGCCAGTCGCAGCCCTCTTGGCGGGCTACAGATCACTATCACCCTCCCCCTGACTCATTAACTGCTTATGAGCCAGCGAGGCGATCAGACAATCCACTGTCTGATCGCCATTCTTTTTCGTTACAATATGGCCAAACTTCCAAACTGACATGCACACAATGTTTGATATCGCCCTGTACGAACCTGAAATTGCCCCCAATACTGGCAATATAATTCGCCTATGCGCCAACTGCGGTGCCAACCTTCACCTTATTGAACCGCTCGGCTTTGATTTAGAAGAAAAGAAACTGCGCCGTGCCGGACTGGATTACCACGATCTGGCCCATGTACACCGCCATAAAGACTTCGATGCTTTCATGGCAGCGATTGGCGACCGCCGAATTTTTGCCTGCACCACCAAAACCACCAACTACCATACCAATGCCGAGTTCAAAGAAGGGGATGTCTTGCTGTTTGGCCCTGAAACCCGTGGCCTTCCTGCCGAGCTTATTGAAAGCCTGCCGCTAGAGCAACGCCTGCGCATCCCAATGCACCCGGACAGCCGCAGCTTGAATTTATCCAATGCCGCCGCAATCATCGGCTACGAAGCCTGGCGCCAGCTTGGGTTTGAGGGGGCGATCTAAGAGCAAGAAGCGAGAAGCGAGAAGCGAGAAGCGAGAAGCGAGAAGCGAGAAGCGAGAAGCGAGAAGCGAGAAGCGAGAAGCGAGAAGCGAGAAGCGAGAAGCGAGAAGCGAGAAGCGACGCAAATTATGAAACTAAAAAGCGAGAGTCACCAAACTCTCGCTTTTTGTTGGGTCCTTGGGCCTTAAAAAGCCATGAGTCGCTCTTCCCCGCTTCTCGAAGCGAAGCGTAACCCGCTTCCCTAAGCGCAGCGCTCCCCACACACAGTGTGGATTAAATCCCGTCGCCAGCCATAAATGTCTGAGCTGTACCGTTGAACTGCTGATCCATATCCATCGCTGGCTTTTCGCTGCTCGGGCGGCCGACAACTTTCGCGGGTACACCGGCCACTGTGGTATGCGGCGGTACCGGGTTGAGCACCACAGAGCAGGAACCGATTTTCGCGCCCTCGCCGACTTCAATATTGCCCAGCACCTTGGCACCGGCACCGATCATCACCCCTTCACGGATCTTCGGATGGCGGTCACCACCTTCTTTACCCGTTCCGCCCAGGGTTACATCCTGCAGGATAGAGACATCATTTTCGACCACAGCAGTTTCGCCGATCACAATACCGGTCGCATGGTCGAACATGATCCCCTGCCCAATCGTCGCTGCCGGATGGACATCCACCTGGCAGGCAACCGAAATTTGGTTTTGCAGGTAAACAGCAAGCGCTATCCGCTTCTGCTTCCACAGCCAGTTAGCAACACGGTAGCCCTGAAGGGCATGGTAGCCTTTCAGGTACAACAGAGGGATGGAGTACATCTCTATCGCCGGATCACGCTCGACAACGGCACGGATATCATAGGCAGCTGACTCGGAGATCATACAATCTGCGACAAAGGCCTCCTCAATCACTTCACGCACTGCCATGGCCGGCATAGACGGCGTTGCCAGCTTGTTGGCCAGAATATAGCTGAGCGCAGCGGCTAAATTATCGTGCTTGATAATCGTTGCATGATAAAAGCTGGCTAACATCGGTTCTTGTTCTGACTGCTCTCTCGCTTCCCGCTTGATTGCCTGCCAGACCTCATGTTGTTGACATTCCCTCACATCACCCTCTGTCTACTTTGTCATCAAATCGTTATCTGTTTAACTTTAACGCGCTCAGAAAAAAAAACAACGCGAGCTGGCAAGCTCGCGTTGTTTTATTATTATCCAGCACAGATCTCACCGGCAGGCACTATTAGTCAGTACCCGGAGATGCTGCTGTTACTCTGATTGGCCGTCACTCGTCTTTTTTCTCACGAGCGAGCAGATCTTTGGCAGCCTCACGGGCATCTTTATCCTGATAAAGCACCTGGTAAATCTGCTCGGTGATTGGCATCTCAACCCCGTAGCGCTGGGCAAGTACCCACACTTCCTTGGTATTACGATAACCTTCAACGACCTGACCAATTTCGTCCTGGGCTAGCTCGACGTTTTTGCCCTGACCCAACGCCAAGCCAAAACGACGATTTCGCGACTGGTTGTCGGTACATGTCAAGACCAGATCGCCCAGGCCAGCCATCCCCATAAAGGTTTCCTGCTGCGCGCCCAGTGCCGCGCCAAGGCGGCACATTTCAGCAAGCCCGCGGGTGATCAACGCCGTACGTGCATTGGCACCAAAACCAATACCATCAGACATACCAGCACCAATTGCAATCACGTTCTTCACCGCCCCGCCCAGCTGCATACCGATAAAATCGGTGTTGCTATAAACACGGAACGTTTTGCTACAGTGGATTTTCTCCTGCAGCTCACGGACAAACGTTTCATCCGGCGAAGAAACGGCAATCGCCGTTGGCATCCCCGCAGCCAGCTCTTTGGCAAACGTCGGGCCAGATAATACTGCCAGAGGCACACCTTCACCCAAGGCCTCGATGGCAACCTCTTTCAGCAAACGGCCTGTTTCAGGCTCAAGCCCTTTGGTTGCCCAGCAAATACGTGAATCTTCACGTAGGAAAGGCTTCACATTAGACAGGACTTCACCAAACACATGGCTTGGTACGACCACCAGCAAGTCTTGGCAAGCCTGAACGGCAGCTTCCAGGTCCGCTGAGACGATCAGCGTGTCGGGAAACGGAACCCCAGGCAGGAATGCCTCATTCGCCCGATCCACTTCGAGCTGCGCCATATGCTCAGGCTCGTGGCCCCACAGAATGACGTTAGCGCCATTACGGGCCAGTGAAATTGCCAACGAGGTACCGTAAGAGCCGGCACCCAGCACTGTCATGGTGATCGCTTTATCTACGTTCTGATTCATAACGGCCATTGAGCTAATTAAGCTTCAGTGTTTTCAGGGTTAGCTTGCGCTTGGTTCTGAAGGTAGTTCATGAACAAAGCGTCAAAGTTAACTGGTGCCAGGTTAAGCTGTGGGAACGTACCTTTAACCACTAGGCTCGAGATAGTTTCACGTGCGTATGGGAACAGGATGTTCGGGCAGAATGCACCTAGGCAGTGTGCAAGCTGAGGCGCTTCCATTCCAGCAACAGAGAAAATACCACCTTGCTGAACTTCACACAGGAACGCAGTGTCATCAGCATTCTTCACTGTAACGGTCAGACGTAGAATAACTTCGAAAACACCTTCACCTAGTTCACGGCTCTGGGTATCCAGATCAAGTTTCACATCAGGGTTCCACTCTTTCTGGAACATATCCGGTGAATTTGGCGCTTCGAAAGAAACATCTTTCAGGAAGATACGCTGGATCTGGAAGTTCTGTTGTGCTTCGTTGTTTGCTGCTTCAGCCATTTTCGTGTCCTTTTTTCTCTTTCAATCTCATCACATGAGATCATAAATATTCGCAACCATGATAATCATCACACGCTGCACAAATTCGGTCTGCATCGGACAACGTTATCGAATGATGCGTTATCCGAGCGGCAAGATATTACTTCTTGCCTTTGTTCGATTTGCTGCGGATAAGCGGCATGTTGGCTTCATTCCAAGAAATCAGGCCATCCTTCAGCAAATTGACATTCTCAAAACCGGCTTTATGTAACAGATTGGCACTCTCTTGTGCTGTCTGGCCTGTCTTGCATACCACAATGATTGGGGCGGTTTTATGCTTTTCAAGATCTGAAAAGTTCTGTTCTTTAATTTGACTTGGCAAAATGTGAAGAGCGCCCGCAATATGACCCTGGCGGTACTCATCACGGCTGCGGATATCGATGAATACACCGTCTTCACGGTTCACCATGCCTGTTGCTTCATTTGGGGTAACAATCGTGTAGCCCGCGGTCTTCTGCTTCACATAAGACGCAATGATCGCCACTACCAAACCAACCCATACCAGGGATAACATTGGATTACTTGTAACAAAATCGATGTATTGCTGCATGACTTTCGCTCTATTTTCCGAATACCAGACACCTGAAATCAGGGCCAAACTCCACCTAAAAAGGAACCCGAGTATACCCGCGGCAACTTTGTTGTACAGCTGGTGTCAACAATTCCGCGCCATGGCTCACTCGATTCCGGCGATAATAGTATACGCCTTGCGCGATCGTTTTTAGCGTCCACCTTTCAATGAAATAGAAAAAAACTCTCAGTCGGGGCTTACACTCAAGGGCAGAAATGAATATATTTCACGTAGGAAGATAACAATCTATTTACAGCATTGTTTGATCTTGCCCTACAGTTTTTGCCACAAGTTGTAGTAAAATTACACATAAACCAGACCAATCACCTTAGATATTTCATCTTTCATCAGATATTTAATGTAATTGGTCTAAATTATACTCAGATTTCTAACTTTATGAGAGGACAGCATATGTCTGCTAAGAAGCCACTGGCTTTAGTTATCCTGGATGGCTGGGGTTACCGCGAAGACAATTCCGACAACGCAATTGCGAACGCAAATACGCCTGTTATTGATGGCTTGATGGCAAATGAAGCCAATACCCTGATTTCTGCCTCAGGCATGGATGTAGGCCTGCCTGACGGCCAGATGGGTAACTCTGAAGTTGGTCACACAAACATCGGCGCTGGCCGGGTTGTCTACCAAGACCTGACCCGCATCACCAAGTCAATTGCTGACGGCGACTTCTTTGAAAATGAAGCATTGGTAGCGGCAATGGATAAAGCCATCAATGCTGGCAAAGCAGTTCACATCATGGGCCTGATGTCACCGGGTGGTGTTCACAGCCATGAAGATCACATCGCAGCAGCGGTTGAAATGGCAGCAAAACGCGGCGCAGAAAAGATCTACCTTCACTGCTTCCTGGACGGTCGTGATACGCCGCCACGTAGTGCACAGGCATCACTGGAGCGTTTCGATGCGCTATTTGCCAAGCTAGGTAAAGGTCGCGTTGCTTCACTGGTCGGTCGCTACTACGCTATGGACCGTGACAACAACTGGGACCGTGTTGAAGTTGCCTATGATCTGCTAACAGCAGCAAAAGCGGAGTTCTCATCTGCATCAGCCGTTGAAGCCCTTGACGCTGCTTATGCACGTGATGAAAACGATGAATTTGTTAAAGCAACAGAAATCCGTGCCGAAGGCCAGGACGTTGCCGCCATGGAAGATGGCGATGCGGTTATCTTCATGAACTACCGCGCCGACCGTGCCCGTCAAATCACCCGTGCATTCGAAACGGATTTCGCCGGCTTCGAACGCGCCCAGGTTCCTGCTCTGGCAGAGGTGGTAATGCTAACCCAGTATGCTGCCGATATTAACCTCGCTGTCGCTTACCCACCTGCCAGCCTGGAAAACACGCTGGGTGAGTGGCTATCGAAAAAAGGCAAGAAACAGCTGCGCATCTCTGAAACAGAGAAGTACGCACACGTGACCTTCTTCTTCAACGGCGGCGTTGAAAGCGAATTTGAAGGCGAAACACGCTCGCTTGTCGCTTCACCAAAAGTAGCAACTTACGATCTACAGCCAGAGATGAGTGCGCCAGAGCTAACTGAAAAACTAGTTGCAGCCATCAAAGGCGGCGAGTTCGATACTATCATCTGTAACTACCCAAATGGCGACATGGTTGGCCATACTGGTGTTTACGATGCGGCCGTACAAGCTTGTGAAGCGCTGGATAGCTGTATTGGTCAGGTAGTTGAAGCGATCAAAGAAGTTGATGGCCAGCTACTGATCACCGCCGACCACGGTAATGCCGAGATGATGGTTAACCCTGAAACTGGCGGCATCCACACAGCGCACACCAACCTGCCGGTGCCGCTAGTCTATGTGGGTGACAAGTCACTAACCCTGAAAGAAGGCGGTAAACTGTCTGATCTTGCACCAACGATGTTGGCGCTAACAGATATGGAAATCCCTTCAGAGATGACTGGTCAGGTGCTGTTTGATCTGAAATAATCAATCCCATGCGGGATAAGATCAAACACCTAAGCCACACTCTCCGCGCCAGTGCATTATGCACTGGCGCTTTGTTATGCCTGGCATTTTCACTGCCTGCAAACGCAGCCAACCAGAACCAGCTTGACGGAGTGAAGCAGGAAATTTCACGCCAGCAGGATCAGCTCGGCAGCAAGCAGAAAAAAATCAACGCGCTGCAAAAATCGCTCAAGCAACAAGAGCTCGGCATCGCGGCAACGGCCAAAAAAATCCACCAGGCAGACAATCAGCTCACCCAGCTCGACAGCTCAATCAGCAGGCTCCAGAAAGAGCAGCAGCAGCTTCAACAGCAACAGTTCGGCCAGCAGGAGATGCTCAAAGAGCTTCTGAACACCCAGTACCGCCAGGGCAAAAACAGCCAGCTAGCCACCCTGCTCAGCGGCGAAGACAGTACCGAGCTCGATCGGATGTCGGTGTATGCTGAGCACCTTAGCGAAGCACGCGCCAATACACTCAATGAGCTGGCAGCCACCACCACAGAGTTGCAACTCAAAAAACACCAGTTGACTCAGCAACGCCAGCAGCAGCAGGCCTTACTCACCCAGCTAAAGGCCGAAAAAAGCAAGCTGGAAGCCGAGCAGCAACAGCGTAAAAAAACGGTTCGTACCATCAAAAGCCAGCTCAAATCGGATACCCAATATCTGTCAGAGCTGAAAACCAACGAAAAGCGCTTGATCCAAGAGATAGCCAAAGCCAAGGCGGCAGCCGAAGCGGCACGCCGGGCACCGATGGACGGGCTGGCCAGGCACAAAGGCAAACTACCGTGGCCGGTCAAAGGATCAATCCTCCACAATTACGACACCCCCCAGCAAGGCGAGCTACGCTGGAAGGGCATGGTGATCAGCAAGCCTGCGGGGAGCCAGGTCAAAGCCGTATATTCAGGAAAAATCGTGTTTGCCGACTGGCTACGTGGCTACGGCCTGATGCTGGTTATCGACCACGGCAAAGGGGATATGAGCTTTTATGGCTACAACCAGACCCTGCTGAAAAAAGTCGGCGACATTGTCCAGGCCAACGATGCCATCGCCCTCGTCGGTGACAGCGGCGGCCAAGAACGCACAGGGCTGTACTTTGAAATACGCCGTAAAGGTAACCCCATTAACCCTAAAGGCTGGCTGACAAGGTAAGCACAGCTCTATAAGGACACCTGAAATGCGATGGAATGCACTCTGGTTTTCTCTGCTCTTCAGTTTGGCCCAGCTAAGTAATGCCCACGCGGCCCGGCTGGCCATTGTCATTGACGATCTTGGCTACCAGGCCATGCCTGCTTCGCTATCTAGCCTGCCCGCAGAAATTAGTATTTCCATTCTACCGGACACCCCTTTTGATCTCGCAACAGCCCAGCAGGCCAGACAGGAGCAGCGTGATACGCTACTTCATATGCCAATGGAGCCACAGCGCCAGGCGCCTCTGGAACTGACGACCCTCACCGGGGCTATGTCACAGGGCGAGCTCCAGCAAACCCTGCGCCACGCCCTGAGCCGTGTGCCCAATGCCGTCGCGATGAACAATCACATGGGGAGTGCCCTGACCCAGAATACCGACGCGATGGACTGGGTCATGGCAGTGCTGGATGAGCAAGGGGTCAACTTTC
The DNA here is from genome assembly GCF_059552575.1 of Photobacterium sp. HL06. Lineage (NCBI taxonomy): Bacteria > Pseudomonadati > Pseudomonadota > Gammaproteobacteria > Vibrionales > Vibrionaceae > Photobacterium > Photobacterium sp. HL06. The sequence goes on along the minus strand of NZ_CM183914.1, from coordinate 198,865 downwards.
TCGACAGCCGGACAACGGCAAAGTCAGTGGCCCTGAGGCAGGCACGGGAGCGGGGTGTCCCCGCCTTGCGCCGGCACATCTTCCTCGATCACTACCGCACCCCACAGTTTGTCCGCCAGCAGTTAAAACAGGCCATAATGCGCGCCAAGCGCAATGGCTATGCCATCGCGATTGGCCACCCCTACCCAGTGACATTGGCTACCCTTGAGGAGCAACTGCCCATGCTGGCAGAACAAAACGTAAAGCTGGTACGTATTTCTTCCCTTTACCCGTAGCCATTATCAGCAAGCCATGCATGACGGCAGCTTTTTAGCTGCCCGTAATAGTGCTCTAGGTATCTCGTGTTACCTGCTCACAGTAGTGCGATTCAAGCTGCAGAACCTGCTCTTTTCCTTTTTCCGTCGCCAGTGGGCGGACAATACTTAGCATCTGCAGTACCCCTTGATAAATAACGGCCTTGGTGATTTTTGCCCCTACGGCCTGGGTCGTCTGGTAGCAGATCCAGCTGGATGCCACCAGTTTCAGGGTATTGGCCAGGCTGAGCAGCTCGTCATCATCAAGATCAAGCAGCCCGCTGGCGCGAAAGCTGTTCATCATCCCCATAATGTTCTGGTGCAGCTCTTCCTGGGCGGCCAGGTATTTTTGCTGCAGTTCAGGATCCCGGCGCAAGATATCTGGCAGATTGGCGTAGAAAAAACGATAGCGCCACATCAGCATAAACACGGCATCGAGATAACCCAATAAATTATCAGCAGTTACATTCGATTCATCCTGAGGCTGAAAACGAATACTTAAATCCCGGGCGTATTCATCAAAAATACTGTGTATAATCTCTTCTTTATTACGAAAATGATAATACAGGTTGCCGGGGCTGATCCCCAGATGAGCGGCAATATGGTTCGTGGTTATGTTTGGCTCACCACTTTCGTTGAAAAGTTCCAGTGCTGCCTGAATAATTCTGTCGCGGGTCTTCATTTGCTTCTCACTTCCGTCGCCCGATGGCAATAGTGTAATGTTATCACAAAGAATATTTATAGCGGTGGCAGTTATGCGGCCGTTGTCCCAATGTATCGAAGACTGGAATAGCCATGATTATTGTAACTGGTGGCGCCGGCATGATCGGCAGCAACCTCGTAAAGGCTCTGAATGAGCAAGGCCGCAACGACATCCTGGTGGTTGATAACCTAAAAGACGGCACCAAGTTTGCCAACCTGGTTGATCTGGATATTGCCGATTACATGGATAAGGAAGACTTCATCACCCAGATCATGGCCGGTGACGAATTCGGCCCTATCGATGCTGTCTTCCATGAAGGTGCATGCTCGGCCACCACCGAGTGGGATGGCAAATACATGATGCTGAACAACTATGAGTACTCGAAAGAGCTGCTGCATTATTGTTTGGAGCGCCAGATCCCGTTCCTATACGCCTCTTCGGCAGCAACCTACGGCGGCCGCGATCATGACTTCATCGAAGAAAAGCAGTATGAAGGCGCGCTGAATGTGTACGGCTACTCCAAGCAGCAGTTCGACAACTATGTCCGCCGCCTGTGGCAAGATGCCGAAGAGCATGGCGAGACATTATCCCAAATCACTGGCTTTCGCTACTTCAACGTCTACGGCCCACGCGAGCAGCATAAAGGCAGCATGGCCTCGGTGGCTTTCCACCTCAACACCCAAATCAATAATGGCGATAACCCAAAGCTATTCGAAGGCTCCGATACCTTCAAGCGAGATTTTGTTTATGTTGGCGACGTCTGCCAGGTGAACTTGTGGTTCTGGCAAAACAGTGTCTCGGGTATTTTCAACTGCGGTACCGGTAATGCCGAATCGTTCCGTGAAGTGGCCAAGGCCGTGATCAAGCACCACGGTAAAGGTGAAGTGGAAGAGATCCCGTTCCCTGAGCACCTGAAAGGCCGCTATCAGGCGTTTACCCAGGCGGATCTGACCAAGGTCCGTGCGGCAGGGTACGACAAGCCGTTTAAGTCAGTGGCTGAGGGGGTAGCTGAATATATGGCAACCCTCAACAAGCAATAGTGAACACCCGCTAAATGAAAGACCATCTTGATCAACAAACCTACAATCCCCGGTTCCAATGGGGATTTTTGCATCCCAAATACTGGGGAACCTGGCTGGAGCAAAATACCGTAATCCGGGGCGAAGAACACCTTAAGGCCCAGGCAGAATCCGGAAGCAATACCATCCTGCTGGCCCCGCATACCTGGGCCATTGATGTCCCCGCGGTGCTGCTGACATCGCGCGGTCACCCTGTGATCGGTATGGCCAAGAAGCAAAAAAATTCGCTGACAGACTGGTTAATGCACCTGCAACGTGTACAATACGGCGGTCGAATTTTTGAGCGAAGCTGCGGGATCAAGCCTTATATCCGCTCGATCAAAGAAGGTTATCTGGGCTATTACCTGCCCGATGAGGACCTGGGGCCGGAGCACAGCGTGTTTGTCGATTTTTTTGCAACTACCAAAGCCACCATGTCGGGGCTGGCAAAGCTCAGCCGGGCCAAGGTTGTCCCGCTGATGGCACTCTATAACCTGGAAACAGGCCAGTATGAAATTGAAGTCAGACCACCGCTTGATCCTTTCCCGCTGGAGACAGAGGAACAAGATGCCCGCATGATGAATGCCTGCCTAGAGGACTTTATTCGCACAAGACCTGAGCAGTACATGTGGATTTTACGCTTATTGAAAACCCGCCCTAATGGCGGCAAAAATCCATATAAAATATAAGATTAGATATGCAAGATATGATTAAAAGAAACAAAGAATTAATAATTGAGTCAATAATACTACTACCATTGTTTTGGTGCTTTAGTGGGATGTTTGTATTCGCAAATGGTGACAAAATTCTTAATGTATTGATATTGCTTGCTCTAATTTTCCGACTTTCATTTGTCGGTTATAGGGATATCCTGAAAAACATAAGACAAAATAAGTTCTTATGGTTAATATCTTTGAATTTTGTGTTTGCTGTTGTAGCTTATTTTACTTATGGGATCTCTTCTAGCAGATTTAGAGTAATTAGTTTAGGCTTAATTTATCTATCTATTCTTCCTCATAGTTACTGGGATAGGTTTTCTTTTCGAAACTTAATCTGGCTTTTATCTGCCAGTACTATTCCATTTTTACTAATTCAATATTTTGACGGTAATTTATTTAATAGACACTGGACAATTAACCCTATAAGGGTTGGGATCGTTAGTGCATTTTTAATAAATGCGAATATCTATTTCGCTCTAGTTGAAAAAAACAAGACACTTAAGTTAGTCTCATTAGCTCTTGCAGCTACTGCACTATTCCCATTAATTCTGTCTGTTTCACGAGGCCCATGGTTGGCATTTGGTGTGGGATCTGTGATATTGCTTATTCGTGTTTTCAACCTAAAAATGTTGAACTCTAAGGTTGTCTTTTCTTCGATTCTGATTCTGTTATCTGTTGGGGTTATGCTAAAAAACCCAATCGAGAAACGTATTGAACGCACCGTATGGGAATTTCAACAAATTCAATCCGACAAGATGGACACCTCTATTGGATTACGTCTACAAATGTGGAAAGCTGGGGTTCAAATTATAAAATCTCACTGGTTACTTGGGGTCGGTGATACTGGGCAGGTAGAGATAAAGGAACAAATGATTAAGGAAAATACCTATAACCAAGAAGCTGCAAAGTTCAAGCATTTTCATAATCAGTGGATTAATGACTTAGCTAAATATGGAATATTTGGTATTGTGATTACTCTTCTATTGGTCATTTACCCCCTTTGCTCATCGAAAGGAGTAGAAAATAGGACATTAATTTGGGTGTTGATTAGTATTTACCTAACTTTAAGTTTAACTGATATGCCGTTTGAAAGATCACACCCATTTGTTTTTTATCTTTTCAGTATGTACTTGCTGCTCAGTGGAAATTTAGCTACAAAAACAACAAATAACATAAATAAAAGTGTGAATAGCGATGAAATTTATTGTCATTAGTGCTGTGTATAATATGTCAGAGCACCTTAAAAAGAACATTGACATATTAAAAGAACAAACTTACTCCAACTTTGAAGTGTATTTTGGTGACGATTTGTCTACGGATAACAGCTGCGAAGTAATTGAGGAAAATATCAGTTCAGATGAGCGATTTCATTTAATTCGCCATCCCCAAAAGCTCTATTCAATGGGAAACATTGCTGAAACAATAAAGCTGGCTGAGCCCAATGATGATGATGTTATTGTACTCATTGATGGGGATGATGCACTTGCTGATTCGAATGCTCTAGAATACCTTAAAAAAGTCTATGATGAGAAACAGTGTTGGATGACTTTTGGTTCTTACACTATTAATGGCAAGCTTGGTGCTAACTGCTCAGCGTACCCATTTATTATCCAAAAACTAAATCTATATCGATATGTTAAGTGGCGCGCCAATCACTTAAAAACGTTCAAATACTCGCTATGGAAAAAAGTTAACCCTGCGTCTTTAACCTTGACGGCTGAAGAAGTTAAAAAGACGCTTAATTTCTATTTGTACACTGGACGTATAAGGTCTTGGCTAGAGCTCAAAAAAATAAAACTTGAAGATTTAGTAACAGAAGATGGTCAATATGTTAGGCGCTGTAGTGATAAGTACTTAACCTCTCCGTTATTAGAAATGGCGGGAGAAAAAGCACATTTTGTGGATAAGGTTCTCTATCACTATTTAGGTCCCCAGGGACCGCATAACTTTGGCAGCAGTAGTAAAAAGTGGTCACAGAGATTCTTGCGTGAGGCAGTATCTTTAAAACCTCGATATAAAAAATAACAGGTAATTTCAGTTTATAAATGGACGATATGGCGATGGGAAATGAAGACCGAGTTGTTATTAGTAACTCATTAATAGAGTACGCTTTTTTTGACTATGACAAGCCAGTCGTTGTGTGTTTTAACCCTGCAGGAATGTTACTCACAAAAAAGCAAGTAAATGCTGGGGTGCATGCGTGGTGTTTTAAGTTTTTGGCTAAACAAAAGATTAATGTTGTGGCAATTAATACAATAAATGAAAACCATTGGTTTTTGTGTCCTGAGCTAAAAGAACACCTTCATAATATATCATTAATGCTGAAAAAATTTCCTGAAAGACTAGGTTATGGGGCAAGTATGGGTGCATATGGAATATCACACTTTTCTTCGCTGCTCAATATCGATCGAGCTTTGCTTTTTACTCCATTACTTCCACCAAACTCGGATAAAAAAAAGCACTTTAAGGATATTGAACTGACCCGGTTTACCATTATTTTTGATCCTTTTAATGCTGAAGATAAAGAGATAGCTTTACGTTATCCGGCTATAACACATTATTTACACTTTTATGGTGTAGGGCATCAAGTGATTGAATCTATTGCTAAAATAAAATATCTTAAGACGCTGTTCTTTGAATTTTATAGTAATAATATAAATCAAAGTGGGTTTTATCATCATCAGCGAAATAAACGGTCTCTATTACGCTATTTCAGTTATATGGATAGAAACCCAACCAAGAAAAATACATTTAAGCGTCAATTGATAGTCAAAAAGCACTACATCATGCATATGTTCAAAAACACTGATCAGATATACAACAAGGTATTAGGTAAGCTTTTAAAAAGCATAAGGAAGCGAACTAGAAAGTACTATAAATAACCGCTATAGATATTATTAACGTTGAATAACCAGAATAAATGGGGAACCTAGCAGTCCCCCAACTTTTGAATGAAAATACTGTAACTTATTCTAAATCTAGGAGCTCTTTGTAACATGTCAATGTGGCATCAACGCCTTGTTCTACATTAAATTTATCAATGACACGCTGCTTAGCCGCCGCACCAAATTGCTCACACAACAAGCGGTTATTGTAGAGTTTGAGTATCGCCTCCGCTAGTGCTTTAGCATCGCTAGGAGGAACAACGATTCCCGTTTCTCCATCGGCTACCAGTTCGGCATTGCCCCCAGTATCGGATACAATGGAAGGTATACCGTAAGAGTTAGCTTCCAACACCGCGCGACATAGTCCCTCTCTCTTGGTTGTTGGAAGTATGGTCAGATCTGAAGCCGCTGCGACTTCTGGTGCATCCTCACGGTAGCCTAAAGCGTGAATCTTTTCCGGTTTACCGCTACGAGCAATCATCTGTTGAATTTTTTCTGATTGAGGGTCTGCCCCCACAAGCAAAACATCAATATTCATATCATTTGGTAACAATGCCAGGGCTTCCATTAATATATGCAAACCTTTCCTTGGCCTGAGGTTTGCTACTAATGAAATTTTAAAGCTATCTTCATGTAATTCTAAAAAAGACAGATCTGCAGGTTGTTTTTGATACCATGATTGATCATGTCCTTTATATACTGTTACAACTTTATCTTTATTTCCCCAAACATGTTTTTTCAAATCATATTCAACAGCTTTTGCAACACAAATAATCTTATCCAACCTTGGACTCAGTAGTGTTAAATAGCTAAATGGATCTATTCTACTTATATTGCCTGTTTGCCCTCTATAAGCAACCACTTTAACATCTAGTCCTATCGCAGCTAAACAGCCATTAGAACAGGCAATATTATTATATAAGTGGATAATATCTACCTTATTTTCAATAATATACTTTCTAATTTTCAATATTGTAGATATGTTGATCTTCTTATCTAATGAGTCAGTAATAACATTAATACCTTCTTTTTCAAAGAATGGTATTAATGTTGAGTCAGGATTACACATCACTGTAACATCAATATCGCCAGAGTTATGAAAGCCAATAATCTGAGAGGCTTCAGGTCTAATCGGGTTAATATTTTTTCTGTTATGGTGTGTTATCGCTAGCACTTTGATTTTTTTCACTTACTCACTCCAAAGCATTATATAATGAAATATAAACTATCAGTATCTATTCGAAAGCAAGGCTTTCATCATTTCCAGTAGCCCATTTTTTTACGCATTTTAAACTGACGTAAAAGGTTTAGGGGTTTGCTTTTCAGCCCGGTCCGGCCTCTGTCGATCATGTTATCGGTTGCCTCAAGCACCCTGAGACTCGACGCCCCATCTGAGTAAGGATGAATAAGCTGGCAGTAGCGCTCAACCTCGTCCATCAATGCCGTCGGACGCTGCAACGCCTGTTCTAGGGCCCCTTCGACCTCTTCAACCTCGGTGATATTGATTAGGTGGTTGGCTGGTGACTGGTTACAGAAAGTCACTACCGGCTTGCGCTGCAGCAAAAACATCAGCAATACAGAAGAAGTGTCGCACAACATCACATCAGCCGCCTGCAACAGCGGCAGCACATTGTCTGTCTCGACAAAGCGGAGATTGTCACTCTGCAATCCCTTGTATTTATCTACAACTTCGGGAGCCATTTTCGGGTGGAACTGAACCAACCATCGCCACTTTCCTGTTGCTGCCAATGCTCTGATTTTCTCATAAAGGATCGGCGCGCATGTCAAGTTACGGGAAAACGTCGAGCACATCAGCACTGTAGGACGCTTATCATCTTGGCTTATGTATGGATTATCCTGCATCGGAATAAACAGCGGATCTAAAGCTGGCCAGCCGGTCTGGGCTACACGGAAGAAGCCGTGCTCTACCGCCAGCTGCTCAAAGGGCAGTGTGGTATCTGGCCCCTGGGTACAGTACATATCAAAACAGCCACGGATTTCAAAATGATCTTCCCGGCCACGGCGATTGCGCTTGCCTGAATTAAAGCCATGGAAGACGCCAACTTTTATTCCAGGAATAAAACTTGGCACCACATTGCCCGGAACAAAAACTGCGTCTGGGCACCAGGCCTTTACTTCTTCAACCGAATGCAATACTTGCTCGTCGGGATGTAAGAAAGCCGGGTTCACTTGCTTGCCTTCAAGAAACCAGCAAACCTCACCACCTTGCTGCAAAATCGCTTTCTGCAATGGCCGCAAGATGGCATAAGAATAATTCTGGGCGATATACATCAAATAACGTCTGCTATGCTGCCCCACTTGTACGACCCCCGTCATCAATAGTGCTCTTTGATGGCACATAGTCTAACTGAATCACGCTGAAGATTGTGAAATTTCCCAGCCTGTTCTCGATCGTATAACTCGTTATAATATGGCTATCCCCTAATGCTGAACGTCAAATTATGTTTATTCGCCTCCTGTACACCCTGCTGCTTGCACTGCTCTCGCCCCTTTTGCTGTACCCGCTCTACAAGAGCAAGCCCAACAAACCCAAGTTCGGCCCGCGCTGGAAAGAGCACTTCGGTTTTACCCCGCCGACGAGCGGAAAACATCCCGTGTGGATCCACGCGGTCTCTGTCGGCGAATCCATTGCCGCCATCCCGGTGATCAAGGCCCTGAAAGCACTAAACCCAGGCCAGGCTATCGTTGTAACCACGACGACCAGCACCGGCGCAGAGCAAATTGCCAAGCTCGGGGATCTGGTTGAGCATCGCTATATGCCAATCGATTTTGCCTGGTGTGTCCGCGGTTTTCTCAAGGCAGTCCGCCCCTCGGCAATGCTGATCATGGAAACTGAGCTATGGCCTAATACACTTGCCACTGTCCATCAATCCGGTGTGCCGGTGATGGTGATGAATGCCCGCTTGTCCGCCCGCTCTGCCGGCAACTACCACCGCTTCCAACCACTTTTCAATCTACTGGGCAGGCATCTCGACCACCTGCTCTGCCTGCACCAGGATGATGCAGACCGCTTCATAAGCCTCGGTATTCCGACCAGTCGCGTCACGGTCACCGGTTCAATCAAGTTTGATATCCAGATATCAAAGGAAGTGCGCGACAAGGCAGGCGCCCTGCGCCAACAGCTAGGTTCTCAACGTCCGGTCTGGGTGGCGGCCAGCACCCACAAGGGAGAGGATGAGCAGGTTCTGAAGGCTTTCGACCAAGTTCTGCAAGCCTTGCCTGACAGCCTGTTGATCCTGGTGCCACGCCACCCCGAGCGCTTCAATCAGGTAGAGCAGCTGTGTCTCGACAACGATTTCAGCTATGTCCGCCGCACACGCGGCAAAGCCGTTTCCACCGACACCCAGATCTACCTGGCCGACACCATGGGTGAGATGCTGATTTTCCAGGGCGCGGCGGACATCACCTTTATGGGCGGCAGCCTGCTCGGCGATACCGTCGGCGGCCACAACATGCTCGAGCCGGCCGCACTGGGCAAGCCGACCATTACCGGACCAAGCTATTACAATTTCGCCGATATCACCCAGCAGCTGACGGATGCCGGGGCGGTATGGGTCTGCGACGGGCCTGACTCGTTGGCTAAGATGCTTATCTCCCTCCTTGGTGATGATGAGCAGCAGCAGAAAATGGGGGCTGCAGCACAACAGGTCGTCAAACAAAACCAGGGAGCGGTCGACAAAACGCTGGCAACCCTCAATCAGCAGCTGGCTAACCAGGAAGCGCCCTAGGCTTTGCCGTAGCCTTCCAGCAAAGCCTGCCAGCATGGCTCGGTGAAACGGATCCCCCGCTTGCCCTGCTCCTTGATAAAGGAACGTTGCAGGCGGGACAGGTTGTTCACTTTCCAGGATTCGCCAGCCTGCTCATAACATTTATCAAAGTCAATCAGCCATACCTGCTGCCGGCTATCGAGCAGGATATTGTGGCTGTTGAGATCGGTATGACACACCTGAAGATCGTGCATCCTGCGCACCATGGCCCCGACGGCTTGCCAGATCGCTTCCGGCAGCTCTTCTTGTTGCAGGATCCCGACCAGATCACGGGCATCGGCAATCTTTTCTACCAGGATATCGGCCTGGTAAAGCAAGCCGTTACGGCTGGCCCGGGCAGCTACCGGTCGCGGCACCCGCACCCCGCCCCTCACCAGCTTGTCCAGCAGGGCGATCTCTTCGGCGCAGCGGGTCTTGTGCCAGCCGCTGAACCAGTATGAGTCTTCGACCAGCTTGCCGAATAGCCCGCCGCGGCGGTAGTGGCGCAGTGCCATATCCAGTTTTTCGCCACGGACAAACCAGGTTGTTCCTCTTCCCTGAGCTGAACCAATCACCCGCCCGGCCTGCTGCCAGTAATCAGGATCGAAGCAGGCTTCAGGCTGCTCGGGCAATAATTCAGGATCGAACCAGATACGCTGGTTGCCGGATAGGATTTCTTGCACGCTAATACTCCAGGCTGGATTTGACAGAGTATTTTACAATCACTTACCTGAACTGCATAATTCCATCTTCAAATCATTACTGGGTATAAGCAATGGCGCTCTTTTCTTCTCCGCCAAAATCATTATGTATTCTTCGGCTATCTGCCATCGGTGATGTCTGCCACGCCATTGCCGTTGTCCAGGCTATTCAAAAACATTGGCCGCAAACCGAAATCACTTGGATCACAGGGAAAATAGAGGCCCAGCTGGTTGGCAATCTTCCCGGCATCAAAGTCGTCATATTCGACAAGAAAGCCGGCTTGGCCGGCATGCGCGCTGTCTGGTCAGCCTTGAAAGGACAACGCTTCGATGCCCTGCTGCACATGCAGGCCGCACTGCGAGCCAGCGTCCTGTCACTGGGGATCAAGGCCAAGTATCGGATCGGCTTTAGCCGCAGCCGCACCAAAGAAGGGCAGTGGCTGTTTACCAACAAGCACCTGCCGAATACCAATGCCTTCCATGTGCTGGATAACTTTGCCGATTTCGCCAGATACCTCGGCGTGCCCTTTGAACGCCCCGAGTGGCATATTCCATTGTCAGATCAGGATATCAGCTTTGCCAAGCAATATACCGAAGGCACCCCCACCCTCGTGATCTCTCCGGCTGCCAGCAAGGATGAACGTAACTGGCTGACCGAGCGCTATGCAGAGCTTGCCGATTATGCCACCGACAAGGGGATGAAGGTGATCCTCTGCGGCTCCCCGGCCCCGCGCGAAATCGAACTCGGCAAAGCGATTGAAGGCCTGTGCCAGCACCCGGTCACTAACCTGATCGGCCAGACCAGCCTGAAACAGCTGACCGCCCTGCTGGGCCAGGCCAACGTGGTACTGGCTCCGGATACCGGGCCAGCCCACCTAGCCACCACCCAGGGTACCCCGGTGATCGGCCTGTACGCCCACAGTAACCCGAAAAGAACCGGACCGTATAACAGCCTTGACTATGTCGCGAGTGTCTACAGCCAGCATGCCGAGCAACAGTACGGCAAACCGATTGGCGAACTGGCTTGGGGAACCCGTGTCAAAGGCACTGATATCATGAAAGATATTGACGTCGACAGGGTTAAATCTACACTCGATATGCTTATAGCCTAAATTCGGTCAAGCTCAAAAACATCACTATTATTGGTATTAATTATGACAACCCGTGTAATCTATCCCGGCACTTTTGATCCCATCACCAACGGCCACCTTGACCTCATCGAGCGCGCCGCGGCCATGTTCGACCATGTCGTCGTGGGTATTGCATACAGCCCGAGCAAGAAGCCGCTGTTTGACCTGGAGGAACGGGTAGAACTGGCCAGAGCCATCACCAAGCATCTTGATAATGTTGAGATAGTGGGCTTTTCAGGGCTGCTTGTCGATTTTGCCAAGGAATACCAGGCCAATATCCTGGTACGGGGCTTGCGTGCGGTCTCGGATTTTGAATATGAGTTTCAGCTGGCCAACATGAACCGCCGCCTGATGCCGGAGCTGGAAACCGTCTTCCTGACCCCGGCAGAAGAAAACTCGTTTATCTCTTCGACTATCGTCAAGGAAGTCGCGCTGCACAAAGGCGATGTCAGCCAGTTTGTCGACCCGTATGTGACAGAGGCCCTGGTCAAAAAACTTCATGGCTGATAACGGTACGAAAGGCAAAAAAAGGAGGCTGATGCCTCCTTTTTTCATCCGTAGTGATAAACAGTTAACACTGATAAAACTCACGGTACCAGTCGACAAAGGCTTTTACCCCTTCCTTCACTTTCACTGCAGGCTTGTAACCCGTAACCTCGAATAAGTCTTGGGTATCGGCGTAGGTTGCATAGACATCGCCCGGTTGCATCGGCATGAAGTTCTTCTTCGCCTCAATACCCAGCGCCTCTTCCATCGCCTCGATAAACCCCATCAGCTTGACCGGGCTGCCATGGCCGATGTTGTACACCCGGTAAGGTGCCGAGCTGGTTGCCGGCGTGCCGGCTTCAACGCTCCAGTCTGCCGTTTTCTCTGGGATCACATTCTGGATACGGATGATACCTTCGACAATATCGTCAATATAGGTAAAGTCACGGCGCATATCGCCATTGTTGTAGACATCAATTTGCTCGCCATCAACAATCTTTTTGGTGAACTTGAACAGCGCCATGTCAGGACGTCCCCACGGACCGTAAACGGTAAAGAAGCGCAGACCGGTAGTCGGCACGCCGTACAAGTGGGAATAGGTATGGGCCATCAGCTCATTGGACTTTTTCGTCGCCGCATACAGGGAGATCGGATGGTCGACACTGTCGGCGGTATCAAACGGCATTTTCTGGTTCAGGCCGTATACCGAACTCGAAGAGGCATATACCAGGTGCTGGATGTTGTGGTGGCGACAGCCTTCCAGTATCGTCAGGTGCCCCACCAGGTTACTGTCGGCATAGGCCATCGGATTATCAATGGAGTAACGCACCCCTGCCTGGGCTGCTAGGTGGATCACCCGGTCAAACTGCTGCTCCGCAAACAGGGCAGCAATGCCCTCCCTATCGGCCAGATCCAGCTTGATAAAAGTGAATGCCGGATGGGCAATCCGCTCCAGACGAGCCTGCTTAAGGGCGACATCATAATAATCATTCAGATTATCGATACCAATAACTTCATGGCCCTGTGCGCACAACCGCTCGGTGACTGCACTGCCAATAAAACCGGCCGCACCGGTAACAAGATATTTCATAATACGCTTACAACCCCAGCCAATGTGCCACCTCAGGCCCACAGCAAATGATTCAAAAACGGCAGGATCATATCACTCCGCCAGTGGTGGCGATATACGCCAGCAGCAAAAAGACCATCAATGATCCTGAATCCCGGGTTAAGCAATACTAACCCTAGGTCTGACAGGTGCTGCAGTACACCGTCGCCCGCTGGCCGATTTTCATCTCGCTCAGTGTCGTATCGCAGCGCGGACACGGCTCGCCGCCCTTGCCATAGACCAGCAGCTCCTGGGCAAAATAACCCGGCTTGCCGTCGGCATTTTTAAAATCTTTCAAGGTCGTACCGCCTTGCTCAATGGCAAAGGCCAGCACCGCTTTGATTTCAGCCACCAAAAGCGTCATGCGTTGCCGAGATATATTGCCTGCCGCCCTTTTGGGATGGATCCCTGCGCTAAACAAGGATTCGTTGGCGTAGATATTCCCCACACCGACCACAACCTGGTTATCCATAATAAACTGCTTGATTGCCGTTCGCTTTCCCTGGGCCTTTTCAATCAAGTAATCGGCGGTAAAGACATCACTTAACGGCTCAGGCCCTAGCTTGCTCAGTACCGTATGATCTTCCCCCAATGGCTGCTGCCACAGCCAGGCACCAAATCGTCGCGGATCGTTATAACGCAGCACTTCCCCGCTGGAGAGTACCAAATCAACATGATCATGCTTTTCTGGCGTCACCGAAGCCGGCAAAATACGCAGGCTACCTGACATACCAAGGTGGACAATGGCATAGCCAATATCGGTTTCAAGCAACAGGTATTTTGCCCGCCGGCTGACCTTGCGGATCACCTGCCCTTCAATTTGCCTGATCTCTTCTGGCACTGGCCAGCGTAACTTAGGATTGCGGATAATTATTTCGGCCACCCTGTGGCCAACGATATGGGGGGAGATCCCCATTCTGCTGACTTCCACTTCGGGTAATTCAGGCATGGTTCAATTCCGTAATAAAATCAGTTTGGAAATAGATAAGACTCATCGACTGTAACCGCCAGCCAAACGCCCTGCCAGCTTCTCAGCAGCCAAAATTGCGGTAACTGATACACAGTCACCCGTATCGGCTCTTCAGCAGACTGTAGCCATACCTCAACCGTTCTCGGTGCGTTCAACTGCGGCTTCAACTGGGCTATCATTGCTTCATCGACGACAGTGCCGGCAATGGACTGCCAGTGTTCGACAATCTTCTGGGGTGCCCCTTCTATCTGAGGATCGGCAACCCACTGGTTTCCTTGAAGCATCAGCACATTCTGCGGCAGGACTAAGCGTGAAACAGCGGCCTGCTCCGGCAACAGTGACTGCAGGGCCGGGGGCGGTGCTACACCATCCGGTTCAAGCCGTGCTCTGATCAAATCTGGAAACTGAATGACGGCAATAAATAGGACAACGGCAATAATAATGACATTGTTCCAGCCACGCCGTGACAACTTGATCCCCATGATTCTCCCTTTGCTCCCAAACCCCTATCTCTCTATGAATCATAACACCAAAGCCCAAACAGGACGGCATAGTGAAGAAAATGAAATAGGGAAGTGGCAAATTGCAGGCATAAAAAAACCCAGCGTAATGCCGGGTTTTTATCAAAGAACAGAGAAAATCAATTACTTGATTTTAGCTTCTTTGTACATAACGTGCTTGCGAACTACAGGATCAAATTTCTTGATCTCAAATTTGCCTGGCATGTTACGCTTATTTTTGTCGGTAGTGTAGAAGTGGCCTGTACCAGCAGATGATACTAGACGGATCTTCTCACGAATGCCTTTTGCCATTGTTCAAATCCTCTTAAACGTTCTCGCCGCGAGTACGCATATCTGTAAGAACGGCATCGATGCCTTTCTTATCAATGATACGCATACCTTTCGCAGAAAGGCGTAGTTTAACGAAGCGTTTTTCGCTTTCTACCCAGAAACGATGAGTTTGCAGGTTCGGCAGAAAACGACGCTTGGTGGCATTACGTGCGTGTGAACGGTTGTTACCCGTTACAGGACGCTTACCAGTTACTTGGCATACTCGGGACATTACTGTCTTCTCCAAATCGTTTCAGCTCGATATCTACCATGGTTAATTCAATGCAAAAAAAACTTTTCACATATAACCACAGCTATCAAAGGTCGCGCATTATACTAAGTCAAAACCAGTTGCTCAAGTCCCGAGCAGTCCTTTCTCAACTTTTTGATCGAATTTTGGCTGTTTTATAGCCAATTCCGCTCGGCAAAAGAAACTATTTCCCCATCACCGACAATAAAATGATCTAGGATGCGAATATCGACCAAGGCCAGCGCATCGCTGATTCTTCGTGTAATTCGACGGTCTGCCTGACTCGGCTCTGCTACGCCTGACGGGTGATTATGCGCTAAAATGAGCGCGGCTGCATTAAGTTCCAGTGATCTTTTTACAACTTCCCGCGGATAAACGCTCGCTGAGTCGATTGTTCCTTCAAAGAGTACCTCTCCTGCCAGCACCCGATGCTGGTTATCCAAAAATAAAACATAGAAGGCTTCACGATGCCTATCTCGCAACTTCTGGCTCAGGTAACGACGTGTATGTGCCGGGCTGGTCAACGCATCATCCCTTTTCAATGTTTCTTCAAAATGCCGGTGGCTCATGGCCAGAACCGCCTGGAGCAAGGCGTATTTGGCAGGCCCCAGGCCTTTATGCTGGCAAAAGTCCTCTTTGGTGGCAGCCAGCAACGCTCGTAGCGACCCGAAT
The DNA here is from genome assembly GCF_059552575.1 of Photobacterium sp. HL06. NCBI lineage: Bacteria > Pseudomonadati > Pseudomonadota > Gammaproteobacteria > Vibrionales > Vibrionaceae > Photobacterium > Photobacterium sp. HL06. The sequence goes on along the minus strand of NZ_CM183914.1, from coordinate 183,293 downwards.
TCATCGAGAAGGTATGTCGCCAGCTCAAGTGCATTCATTCCTGCGATGCCTGTGCGCAGGAAAATCGCCAACAGCTCCGCATCGGTTAGCGCTTCAGGGCCATGGGATAATAGCTTTTCCCGCGGACGGGAAGCCGGTGGTAAAAGCTTTAAAGACATAACGTTCCCCTTCTGTAATAGGTACAGAAGAGGACGTTGCATACAATGAGGCAAGTACTCGCGATAGCTTATGAGAAAACCTTCGCAAAAAAACACGCCAGTTACATTACACGTTGAATAGCCCTACGAGCTCTCTCATCTGTTCACCAGAGGCTGCCAACCTCCGTCAGGACAATAAAACCAGTAACAACAGTTTGCTACGACAACGTCATTCTATCTTGGGTAAATCCTGTTTGAATTAGAATGTTCTTGGCATTTATTGGCTGCTTTCACAGCAAAAACTTTCCCCTCCTCTAAGTTGTACCTTGATATCAAGCGGTGAATATCATGCTCTTTGATGCTATCTTGTGGGCCAGATTGAATCGGTTCACAGAGACAGGCAGAACAATGCAAACACTGGCAGGAAAAAAAATACTTCTGGGGATCAGCGGCGGTATTGCGGCTTATAAATGCGCAGAACTTACCCGACGTCTGATTGAGCGTGGTGCCGAGGTTCGTGTGGTGATGACCAAAGCCGCCCAGGAATTTATTACTCCGCTGACCATGCAAGCGGTCTCAGGATACCCGGTCTCTGACAGCCTTTTCGATCCCGCAGCCGAGGCTTCAATGGGCCACATCGAGCTAGCCAAGTGGGCCGACCTAGTGTTACTCGCACCAGCCACTGCCGATCTGATTGCCCGCATCGGTGCCGGGATGGGAAATGATCTGCTGAGTACCCTATGCCTGGCAACAGACTCTCCGATCGTTGTTGCCCCGGCAATGAACCAGCAGATGTACAGCAACGTCGCAACCCAAGAAAACCTTGCGACCCTGAAGCGCCGCGGCTTTCATATCTGGGGCCCGGCCAGCGGCGAGCAGGCCTGTGGTGATGTCGGCCCGGGGCGGATGCTCGAGCCAATGCAGCTAGTCCACCTTGCCGAAGATTTTTTCCAGCCAGCCGACTTGAACGGTATCAAAATTGCGATCACTGCTGGCCCAACCCGGGAAGCGATTGACCCGGTTCGTTACCTGACCAACCACAGCTCGGGCAAAATGGGCTATGCCATCGCCGACGCCGCCGCCAAACGCGGCGCACAGATCACCCTGATCAGCGGCCCGGTCAACCTGGCAACCCCTGCAGGTGTGAGCCGTATCGACACCGAAAGTGCCAAGCAAATGCACCTGGCTGCTATGGAAGCCGCCACCAGCCACGATATTTTTATCTCCTGTGCCGCGGTGGCCGATTTTCGTCCGGCAGACGTTGCTGATCAGAAAATGAAGAAAAAATCCGGCGAAGATGAAATGGTTCTCAAACTAATCAAAAACCCGGATATCGTCGCCAGTGTCGCAGGGCTAACCGAGCAGCGTCCTTTCACCGTCGGGTTTGCCGCCGAAACTCAGGATCTGGAACAATATGCCCGCGGCAAACTCAGCCGTAAAAACCTAGATTTAATCTGTGCCAATGATGTGTCCCAGCAAGGCCAAGGATTTAACAGCGACAGTAATGCCCTGCACCTGTTCTGGCCAGCCGGTGATAAAGCGCTACCCCTAACGTCAAAGCAGGATCTCGGACAGCAGCTGATCAGTGAAATCATTGCACTTTACAAAGAGAACAAGCATGAAAAAAATTGATCTAAAAATCCTCGACCCTCGTGTTGGTAACGAGTTTCCGCTTCCGGCCTATGCAACGGAAGGGTCTGCAGGCCTGGATCTACGTGCTTGCCTGAATGAGGCACTAACCGTTGAACCAGGCCAGACACACCTGGTACCCACCGGCCTTGCAGTCCACATTGCCGATCCGAGCCTGGCAGCAACCATTTTGCCGCGTTCAGGCCTTGGCCATAAGCACGGTATCGTACTGGGCAACCTAGTCGGCCTTATCGACTCAGACTATCAAGGCCAGCTGATGGTATCGGTTTGGAACCGCGGACACAGCACCTTTACCATTGAGCCGGGCGATCGCATTGCCCAGCTAGTCTTCGTTCCTGTGGTACAGGCCGACTTCAATATCGTGTCTGACTTTGATGCCAGCGATCGTGGCGAAGGCGGCTTCGGTCACTCAGGCCGTAGCTAAGAAGCACCGACATTAGGGCGCGGATATTCGCCATCAACTGATGGCGAATTAGTCGAATGAGATCAAATATAAAGCTCACCTCTTCAGGTTGGGCTTTTTTTGTCGATAAAGAGATCAGTATCTGCAGCCAGCGCTTTTCACAGCGCAGCTGCATCGCTAAGATAAGCGGGTTTCAAAGCTGTCTGGCGACAGACTCATTTCGAAAAGGAACGGTTATTCATGGCTGGCAACAAAAAAAACAATCGCCGCGAAGAAATTTTGCAAGCGCTGGCGCAAATGCTGGAGTCTGCCCAGGGCAGCCAACGCATTACTACCGCCAAACTGGCTGCACAGGTTGGTGTTTCCGAAGCCGCCCTGTACCGCCATTTCCCAAGCAAGGCGCGGATGTTCGAAGGGCTGATTGAATTCATCGAGGATTCCATCACAACCCGCATCAACCGTATTCTCGATGACGAGAAAGATACCCTCAACCGCCTGCGCATGGTGCTGCAGCTCATCTTGGGCTTTGCCGAACGCAACCCAGGCCTGACCCGTATCATGACCGGCCACGCACTGATGTTTGAGCAGGACCGCCTCCAGGCACGGATCAACCAGCTGTTTGAGCGTATCGAAACCCAACTGCGCCAAATCCTCCGTGAGCGTAAGCTACGTGAGGGTAAAGGCTTCCCTGTCGATGAAACTATCCTCGCCGCTCAGCTGCTTGGCCAGGTAGAAGGCAGCCTGAACCGTTTCGTACGTTCTAATTTCAAGTACAAGCCAACCGAAAGCTTTGATGAATACTGGCGATTGCTGAGTGCAGAGCTCGGTTAAGAGCGGAAGCGAGAAGCGAGAAGCGAGAAGCGAGAAGCGAGAAGCGAGAAGCGAGAAGCGAGAAGCGAGAAGCGAGAAGCGAGAAGCGAGAAGCGAGAAGCGAGAAGCGAGAAGCGAGAAGCGAGAAGCGCAAATTATGAAAACGAAAAAGCGAGAGTCAACGGCTCTCGCTTTTTCGTTTTTGAGGAGTCCTATGCTCCTGGAGATGAGATTTCCATAGAGCCTCACCTCAGGGCCACAGAACCGCTCTTTCCCGCATCTCGGAGCGCAGCGTAACCCGCAATCCCGCCTCCGATGCGCAGGATCTATATCTAAACCCCATACTCCGCACGGTACGCTTTCACCGCTTCCAAATGGGTTTCCATCCCTTTTTGCTCTGCCAGGTAGCTCACCACATCCCCCAACGAAACAATAGAAATCACCGCGCAGCCGAAGTCACGCTCAACTTCCTGGATCGCCGACAACTCACCCTTGCCTTTTTCCTGGCGGTCAATCGCAACCAATACACCGGCCAAATCAGCACCGTTTGCCTTAATGATTTCCATCGACTCACGGATTGCCGTACCCGCGGTGATCACATCATCAACCAGCATGATGCGGCCTTCCAGCGCGCTGCCGACGAGATTACCGCCTTCACCGTGAGCTTTGGCTTCTTTGCGATTGAAGCAATATGGGGTATCGACATCATGGTGATCAGCCAGCGCAACCGCGGTGGTTGTTGCAATTGGGATCCCCTTGTACGCCGGGCCAAACAACACATCATAGTCAATGCCGGCATCCACCAAAGCTTCAGCGTAAAAACGGCCAAGGCGCGCTAAATCACGACCTGTATTGAACAGGCCCGCATTGAAAAAATACGGGCTTTTACGGCCAGATTTCAGAGTAAACTCACCAAACTTAAGAACACCTTTTTCCAGGGCGAATTCGATGAACTGACGCTGATATGCTTTCATGGTTTCTCCTTTGTATTGCAATAGTCGTGCTTTAAACGTGTTCTAAACTTTGCCGAACCACAGCTTCACCAAAATTTAGACAAAAAAAAGCGACTCAATAGAGTCGCTCAATCATTAACTTTCCAACGCTCGCTTCTGAACGCTGACAATGTCGTCAATGCCGGATTTTGCTAAAGCCAGCATTGCCAGTAATTCTTCATGGCTGAAGGCCTCACCCTCGGCGGTGCCTTGGATTTCGATCATCTTGCCTTCTTCGGTCATCACCACGTTCATATCAGTTTCGGCGGCGGCGTCTTCAAGGTACTCAAGATCGCAGATTGCCTCACCTTTATAGATACCGACCGAGACTGCAGCGACCATACCTTTCAACGGGCTCTTCTTGAGCAGCCCTTTTTCAATCATATAATTGATAGCATCAACCAACGCGACCATCGCACCGGTGATCGAGGCAGTACGGGTTCCGCCATCGGCCTGGATAACATCACAGTCAACGGTGATCATCTGCTCACCCAAGGCTTCCAAATCAACAGCAGCGCGAAGGCTACGTGCGATCAGGCGCTGGATTTCCATCGTACGACCGCCTTGCTTGCCACTCGCAGCTTCACGGCGATTACGCGAATGGGTCGCACGTGGCAGCATGCCATATTCAGCCGTAACCCAACCCTGTCCTTTGCCTTTTAACCAGCGAGGTACATTTTCTTCTACACTGGCTGTACAGATCACTTTCGTATCGCCAAACTCGACTAATACTGAACCTTCAGCGTGTGCTGTGAAATTACGAGTGATCGTAATCGGACGTACTTGACTGGTGCTTCTTCCGCTTGGACGCATCGGGGCTTTACCTTTAGCTGGGCTACATTAACCGGCGATTATAGCCAGTTCTCAAGCGCAGTGCACGTTAATCCCTATCGCCTCCCTGCTGCGAAATGAAAAGCACAGCCTTGCACTTCATTTCTTTTGTCATTAATGGTGAGTATAATCAACGCTATCTGGTAACTACGATCCTCTTCTTTCTATTACGCTTCCTGCTATATGGCAGTAAGCCTAATAAGTAGTTACATTCCATCATAGAAAAAGGGCCATCAGCCAATGATCCATAGCATGACCGCCTATGCCCGTCGTGAAGTAAAAGGCGACTGGGGCACTGCCGTTTGGGAAATTCGTTCTGTCAATCAGCGTTATCTGGAAACATACCTGCGTATGCCAGAGCAATTCCGAGGCTTGGAGCCTGTACTGCGCGAGCGTTTCCGCAAACGCCTGGCCCGCGGCAAGGTGGAGTGTAACCTACGCTTTGAAGCCAGCACCGCCGCAAGCAGTGAGCTGAGCATCAATGAAGATCTGGCCAAGCAAGTGATCAAGGCCGCCAAGTGGGTCAAAGAAACCTCCGGCGAAGGCAGTATCGGGCCGTTTCAGGTTCTGAACTGGCCGGGCGTGATGGAAGCACCGGAGCAGGATCTGGATGCTATCAACAAAGATTTGCTAGCCGGTTTTGACGAAGCCATCAAAGACTTCATCGCCGCCCGTGCCAGCGAAGGCGAGAACATGAAAGCCCTGATCGACCAGCGCCTGGAAGCGATTGCTGTCGAAGCGGCCAAAGTCCGCCAGCAGATGCCGGAAATCATCAACTGGCAGCGTGAGCGCCTGACAACCCGTTTTGAAGAAGCCAAGGTGGAGCTGGATGCCAACCGCATCGAGCAGGAATTGATCCTGATGGCACAAAAAAGCGATGTGGCAGAAGAGCTGGATCGCCTTGACTCTCACGTCAAAGAAACCCAGAAAATCATGAAAAAAGGGGGCGCATGTGGCCGCCGTCTTGATTTCATGATGCAGGAATTCAACCGTGAGTCGAACACCCTGGCGTCAAAATCAATCAGCACCGATATCACCGCCTCAGCGGTTGAGCTGAAGGTCTTGATCGAGCAGATGCGCGAACAGATCCAGAATATTGAGTAATATTCCACCCAAGCCCTGTTAATCAGGGCTTTACTTCCCCCCCCATCCTACTTCTTCTTTTCTTACCAACTGGCACGCCAGGATAACCACCTCCTATTCTCTTGCTATAGTTAACATTGTCGCCGTGTGGTTATGCGCCGATATTGATAACAAACCGTCGCATCACACCGACTTGTCATAGGATGAACGCTTGGAGCTGATGAATGGAAGCAAGAAAGACCTACCGCGTCGTATTATTTGGCGCAGGTTTCATTTCAGATATACATGTAAGAGCACTCGCCAATATCAAGGAAGCCGACATTGTTGCGATAGTTGATCCAAATATCCAAGCAGCACACTCCCTCGCCCAGAAGTACGGCATCACACAGACTTTCGCCGCTGTCGACGAGGTGCTTAATGCTATCGAATTTGATGCGGCGCATATTCTGGTTCCCCCAAACCATCATTATTCACTGGCACATACCCTGCTTGCTCATGGCAAACATATCTTGGTTGAAAAGCCGCTGGCAGAAACACCGGCTCAGTGTGAAACGTTAACAGATCTCGCCCGGCAACAAGGGCTCACCCTGGCAGTTAACCAGAACTTCATCTTTCATCCCGCCCTTATCAAGGCCCAGGCTTTATTAGAACAAAAGAAGATCGGCCCGGTAAAATCCGTCACTCTCAACTACGAGATGCCGCTTCGCCAGCTCGATGCCGGGCAGTTTGGCCACTGGATGTTTAGCGATCCCGTCAATATATTACTCGAACAAGCCGTCCATCCGCTGTCGCAACTCTTTGCCATGCTCGGGCAACCTCAAGGCACTATTCGGTGCCGGAGCAGCAAGCCTCGGTATCTTGCTGGACGCCTGCCATTTGTACAACGGCTTGATGTGATCGGTGAACTGAGTGTCCCTTTTCACTTTTCATTTGCCATGGGGCAAGATTTTCCGGTGTGGCAAATAAAAATTATCGGCGAAGATGGGGTTATCGATATAGACATCATCAATAACCAGCTTCTCTGCCACACCCGCAGCCGGTTTCTTCCCGCGCTCGATATTGCTATTAATGCAACACGCCAAGCTGGTGCCACCTTCTATCAAGGAATGCGGCAGCTCATTCATTATACGACCGCCATTGCCGGGCTAGGGCCGTCACAAGACCCGTTTTATCTCTCTATGCTGACCAGCATGCAACACTTTTACCAGTCGCTGGCTCAGAAAAGACCACCGCTCCATAATGCCGAGCTGGGCCGGGATATCATCGGCTTTTGCCATACACTGGCCGAGGAAGGATTCCCCTCCTTCCATACCGGGCCTGAGGCTAAAACAGGTCCCATTTTTGAAGCTCCCATTTTTGAAGATAATGGACGGTTTGATGTACTGGTCATTGGCGGGACGGGTTTTATCGGCAAGCAGGTCGTCAAGCAGTTATTGGCCGCCGACTACACGGTCGGCGTCATGGCTCGTAACCTCAATGCATTGCCTGAATTATTTCACCAGCCTGGGATCACCCTACTTCGGGGGAATGTCCGCGACAAACAAACCGTCAACAACGCCGTGAGCAAAGCTCGCTATGTCATCAACCTGGCCCATGGCGGCGGCAGCGGCTCATGGCAGGATATTCGCGAGGCAATGGTCGTCTCTGCCAAAACCATCGCGGATGCCTGCTTGGCTCATAACACCCACCGCCTGGTTCATGTCGGCTCTATCGCCTCTCTCTACCTCGGAGGTAAAACGACAATCACTAGCGCCACCTTACCCGATCCCCAGCCCGAGCTCCGCGCTGAATATTCACGGGCCAAAGCACAGGCTGATCAGCAGTTGCTCAATCAGTGCCCGGGCCTGGATTTCGTGCTATTGCGCCCCGGCGTTGTCATTGGTGAAGGGGGATTACTGAACCACACCGGTGTTGGTTTCTTCAATAACTGCCAACACTTTATTGGCTGGAATATGGGCAATAATGCCTTACCCTTTGTATTGGTCGAAGATGTAGCCAGTGCCACCGTGGCAGCCCTCACCGCCCCCGATATCAAAGGAAAAGCATTGAATATCGTTGGTGATGTCCGGCCGAATGCCAAAGAATATGTGGCGATGCTACACAGCCAGCTTGATCGCCCCTTTAGATATATTCCACAGCCGACAGAGTGGCTCTATGCCCAGGAAGTAGGAAAGTGGGTAGTAAAGCGTATAGCAGGCCGGCAACTCCCCATCCCAGCGTTACGCGATTTACGTTCCCGGGCAATGACAGCCACCTTTGATAATAGAGAGGAAAAGGCATTACTGGGTTGGCAACCTGTCTCAGACAGGGCTGAATTCATCCGCCGTGCCATCGAGGTTCACAAGCACGCCGACAATTCCCCAGAGAGAAAAGCCTAATGGCCAAACACTTGCTGCATGTGTTTTCAACCTTCTCCATTGGCGGCCCTCAGGTGCGTTTCGCTCAAATCGCCAATGCTCGCCATAAGGACTACACCCATTCAGTCATCGCCCTCGATGGCAATACCGAGGCAAAAAGCAAACTCACAGCCAAGGTCGATATTGAGTTTATTGCTTCCGGAGAGATGAAAGCACTCACCCTTGTCCAGCGTTTTCACGCAATCAAGTGCATCCTCAACAGCCATCGGCACGATGTGTTAATGACATACAACTGGGGAGCCATGGAATGGGCATTAGTCAATCGCCTCTATGCAGGCACCAGCAAACACATTCACTGGGAGGATGGATTTGGGCCAGAGGAGCAAGCCGCGCCCCTGCCCCGGCGCAATCTCTTTCGCCGTTTGGCATTATCAGGAAACACCCGGGTCGTCGTCCCCTCCCAGAACCTGATGGCCATTGCTCACAGATACTGGCACATCCCCGCCCATCGACTGACGTATTTCCCCAATGGCATTGGTGTACCCACTGCCCCGCCACGGTTTTCAGCTCCCGATCCCTCAGAAGAAATAGCCAGCCCCGTGTTGATCACCCTCGCCACACTGAGGGCCGAAAAAAATATTCCACGACTAATCGATACGTTTATCAAAACCGTTCCTCAGGGCAAGCTATTAATCGGAGGTGGCGGCCCTTTACTGGCTGAACTGCAGCAATATGTGAATGATAAAGACGCAACAGAACGCATTAAATTTCAAGGGTATATCACGGATATATGGGAGTTCCTCTCTCAAGGTCATATCTTCTGCCTGTCGTCCGACACCGAGCAGATGCCCATTTCCATACTAGAGGCAATGGCTATGGGCTTACCCGTTGTTTCCACGGACGTAGGGGATATCAAAAATATGCTTTCCTTAGAAAACCAGCGCTTTGTGAGCCCCCCCGAAGGTTATTCTAAAGCCCTCCAGGTACTACTCGCCACCCCCGAACAATGGCAGGAAATTGGAGCGGCCAATCGCCGAAAAGTGGCTGACGTTTACAGCTTTGAGGGGATGCTAAATAACTTTGCTGACTTAGTGTAAAATCCGCATGCTACTTTTAATAGAGCGATCAGTAGATTAACGATACTAAATAATATTGGTTATTCTTTGACTACCTGATTCAAATTACTCGCAGTTCATGATAATCTGCGCGCCCTTCTATCACTGAGTGAAATAGGCAATGAGCAAAGGTACTCTATACATCGTGTCGGCACCAAGTGGCGCTGGTAAATCAAGCTTGATTAACGCACTTCTTGAAACCAATCCGACCTATGACATGAAAGTATCCGTATCCCACACAACACGCGGTATGCGTCCGGGTGAGGAACACGGTGTTCATTACAATTTCATTAGTGTCGAGGAGTTTACTGAGCTGGCAGAACAAGGTGCATTCCTTGAACATGCCGAAGTGTTTGGTAACTACTACGGTACGTCTCGTCCTTGGATTGAAGAGCAGCTTAACAAAGGCATCGATGTCTTTTTGGATATCGACTGGCAGGGTGCGCGTCAAATTCGCAAACAAATGCCACAAGCCAAGAGCCTGTTCATTCTGCCTCCGTCAAAAGAGGAACTGGAGCGTCGCCTGAACGCTCGTGGCCAGGACAGCGAAGCCGTGATTGCCCGTCGTATGCAGGACGCACGCTCGGAAATCTCTCATTACAACGAGTACGACTATGTCATCGTTAATGATGATTTCGATGCTGCTTTAATGGATTTTAAATCGATTATCCGTGCAGAACGATTGAAGCAAGACAAACAAGCTGCTAAATATAACAGCATGCTTAATGCCCTACTGGCAGAACAGTAAGTATTTTTGTACAATTTTCCTTCTTTTATATATAACCACTGGAGTCCTCCATGGCACGCGTAACCGTTCAAGACGCTGTTGATAAAATTGGCAACCGTTTCGATCTGATCCAAATTGCTTCACGCCGCGCTCGTCAGATGCAAACTGGCGGTAAGGATCCACTGGTTCCGGAAGAAAACGATAAGTATACAGTGATCGCGCTTCGTGAAATCGAAGAAGGCCTTATCACTAAAGATATCCTGGATGCTCGCGAGCGTCAGGAACTTCAAGAGCAAGAAGCAGCAGAGCTAGCAGCCGTTAGCGCTATTGCAGGCGACCACCGTTAATTCAGGGAACCGGGCGAATTGTATCTTTTTGATAGCCTGAAAGAAGTCGCAATCGAATACCTGCCTGAGTCTCAAATTGAGGCGCTCAGGCAGGCGTATCTCGTTGCGCGAGATGCCCACGAAGGGCAGACCCGCTCCAGCGGCGAACCATATATTATCCATCCGATTGCCGTAGCCCGCATCCTTGCGGAAATGCGCCTCGACTACGAGACGCTAATGGCAGCCCTCCTCCACGATGTTATCGAAGATACCGAGGTCACCAAAGACGATCTCGCCAGCCGTTTCGGCTCGACGGTAGCAGAGCTGGTCGACGGGGTATCGAAGCTGGATAAGCTAAAGTTCCGCGACCGCAAAGAAGCGCAAGCCGAGAACTTCCGCAAGATGATCATGGCCATGGCCCATGATATCCGCGTTATTCTGATCAAGCTCGCTGACCGCACGCACAACATGCGTACCCTCGGCGCCTTGCGTCCGGACAAACGCCGCCGTATTGCCCGCGAGACCTTGGAGATTTTCTCTCCGCTGGCCCACCGTCTCGGTATCCACAACATCAAGACCGAACTGGAAGAGTTAGGTTTTGAGGCGCTGTATCCAAACCGCTACCGGGTACTGAAAGAAGTGGTGGCCTCTGCACGCGGCAATCGCAAAGAAATGATTAACAAGATCCACGCCGAAATCGAGGGACGTCTCGACGATGCGGGGATCGACGGCAAGGTATTGGGCCGCGAAAAAAACCTGTACTCCATCTACAACAAGATGAAGAACAAGGAGCAGCGTTTCCACTCGATCATGGACATCTACGCCTTCCGCGTACTGGTCAAAGATCTGGATACCAGCTATCGCGTCCTGGGCCAGGTGCATAACCTGTACAAGCCCCGCCCGAGCCGGATGAAAGACTATATCGCGATCCCGAAAGCCAACGGCTATCAGTCACTGCATACCTCGCTGGTCGGCCCGCATGGGGTCCCGGTTGAAGTGCAGATCCGTACCGAAGATATGGATCAAATGGCTGATAAAGGGGTGGCGGCACACTGGACGTACAAAGACGGGGAAAGCAGCGGCACCACCGCGCAGGTCAAGGCCCAGCGCTGGATGCAAAGCCTGCTGGAGCTGCAGCAAAGTGCGGGCAGTTCATTCGAGTTCATCGAAAATGTGAAATCTGATCTATTCCCGGACGAGATCTACGTCTTTACGCCAAAAGGCCGGATTGTCGAGCTACCAGTCGGTGCGACCGCGGTCGATTTTGCCTACGCCGTACATACCGATGTCGGCAATGCCTGCGTCGGGGCACGGGTTGAACGCCAGCCTTACCCGCTGAGCAAGCCACTGAAAAATGGCCAGACCATTGATATTATCAGTGCACCAGGTGCTCGCCCGAATGCCGCCTGGCTCAACTATGTGGTGACGTCTCGCGCACGGACCAAAATCCGCCAGGTGCTGAAAACCATGCGCCGCGAGGAATCGATCACCCTTGGCCGCCGCCTGCTCAACCATGCACTGGGTGAGCTGAGCATCGACCAAATCGATCCGGATAACCTGCACCAGGTGCTGACCGATTTACGCCTCGAAACCATTGATGATCTACTGACTGCCATTGGCCTCGGCGAACTGATGAGCGTAGTAATGGCTCGCCGCCTATTGGGCAATGTCGATGAGTTAACAGTAAAGGAAACCACCCACCGCCTACCTATTCAGGGTGCGGACGGTATCCTGCTGACCTTTGCCAACTGCTGTCATCCAATCAATGGTGATCCGATCATGGCCCATGTCAGCCCGGGTAAAGGCCTGGTGATCCACCGTGAAGAATGTGCCAACATTCGCGGTTATCAGAGAGAGCCGGATAAATACATGCCGGTCGAATGGAGCGAAGACTTCGAGCAAGAATTCGTGACCAACCTGAAGGTTGATATGCAAAACCACCAGGGGGCACTGGCCGATCTGACCAATACTATCGCGTCTACCGGCTCCAACATCCAGGGGCTGGCAACCGAAGAAAAAGATGGTCGGTTGTATACCATTACGGTGCGCCTGACGACCCAAGGACGTATCCACCTGGCCAACATCATGCGCCGTATCCGGGTCATGCCGAATGTCGTACGTGTGTCGCGCCAGAAGAACTAATGACCAGAGAAGGGCTGGCCTGCCAATCCAGCTTTTCCGGTACTGAACATAAACGCCCGTTTTCGGGCGTTTTCTTTATCAAAGAACGACAAAGAACACTATGACTCCCGATCGTTTTCAACGTATTCAGTCTGTCTTGGCTACTCGCCAGCCAGATCTGACGGTATGCATGGAAGAAGTGCATAAACCCAATAACGTCTCCGCCATTATCCGTACCGCTGATGCGGTAGGTGTACACAAGGTCCATGCTGTATGGCCCAAAGACGGAATGCGCGTACTGAGCCATACCTCAGCGGGTGCCCGTAACTGGGTTGAACTGGAAACCCATGACAACATGGTCAACGCTGTCAGCACCTTAAAAGCACAAGGGATGCAGGTACTGGCGACCAACCTGTCAGACACCGCGGTTGATTTTCGTGAGGTGGATTACACCAAACCTACCGCGATTATCCTCGGTGGCGAAAAAAATGGGATCACCCCTGAAGCTCTCGCCCTGGCCGATCAGGACATCATCATTCCTATGGTAGGTATGGTACAGTCATTAAATGTCTCTGTCGCCAGCGCCCTGATCTTGTACGAGGCCCAGCGCCAGCGCCAGAATGCGGGCATGTATGAGCTGGAGAAAACCCAGCTGCCTGATGAAGTGGTTCACCGTATTCTATTCGAACGTGGTCACCCGGTCCTGGCGAAAGTTGCCCGCCGCAAAGGGCTACCGTACCCGCCGCTGGATGAGCAGGGACAAATCGCCGCTGATGATCAGTGGTGGAGCATCATGCAGGCCACAGAGCCGAAGAAAAAACCGAATAAATAGCCACAATCAGGAATAGCGATGAGCGGACAACTACTTGATACCATAGCCCTGACCGAACTGTCCGGTGTTGGTGCCAAAATGGCAGAAAAGCTGGAAAAAATTGGCCTGAACAACGTTCAGGACCTGCTTTTTCACCTGCCGCTCCGCTATGAAGACCGTACCCGGATCTGGCCGATCGCCAATGCTATGCCCGGCCAGCACCTGACCATTCAAGGTGAAGTACTGAGCAGCAGTATCAGTTTTGGCAAGCGCCGGATGCTGAGTGTGAAAATCAGCGATCACAGCGGCTCGGCCACCCTGCGATTTTTCAATTTCAATGCGGCAATGAAAAACAGCCTCAGTGAAGGCAAACAGGTCAAGGCCTATGGCGAGCTAAAACGCGGCAAGTTCGGGCTGGAAATCATTCATCCGGATTACAAGGTCTTTTCCGAGCCTACCGAGCTCAGTGTCGAAGAAACCCTGACACCGGTCTATCCGACCACCGACGGCCTGCGCCAGCTGACCCTACGCAACCTGACCGACCAGGCCCTGCGCCTGCTCGACAAAGCTGCCGTTAGCGAGCTCCTGCCAGAAGGGTTATACGACCGCCAGATGACACTAGCCCAGGCACTGCACATCATGCACCGCCCAACACCAGATGTATCGCTCGACCAGCTAGAAGAGGGCAAACACCCGGCCCAGCACCGGCTGATCCTCGAAGAGTTACTGGCACAAAACCTATCGATGCTTGCGGTGCGCAGCAAAAGCCAGCAGCATGATGCCTGGCCGCTGCTTCCCTGCGAGACATTAAAAAATAACCTGTTAGGCAGCCTGCCGTTCAGCCCAACCGGAGCCCAGCAGCGGGTCGTGGCAGACATCGAGGTCGATCTAGCCAAATCGCACCCCATGATGCGGCTAGTACAGGGCGATGTCGGATCAGGCAAAACTCTAGTGGCAGCCTTAGCGGCGCTGAGGGCAATTGAGCATGGCTACCAGGTAGCGCTGATGGCCCCGACCGAGCTGCTGGCCGAGCAACACGCCATTAACTTTGCCAATTGGCTCAACCCGATGGGTATCGAAGTCGGCTGGCTGGCCGGCAAGCTCAAGGGCAAAGCCCGAAACACTGAACTGGCACGAATAGAAAGTGGCGAAGCTAAAATGGTGGTCGGCACCCATGCCCTGTTCCAAGAGCAGGTGGTGTTTAACAACCTGGCCTTGGTCATCATCGATGAGCAACACCGATTTGGTGTCCACCAGCGCCTGGAACTGCGCGAAAAAGGGGCCAACGACGGCCGCTACCCGCACCAGCTGATCATGACCGCCACTCCAATCCCACGTACCTTGGCAATGACGGCTTACGCCGATCTTGAAACATCCGTCATTGACGAACTGCCACCGGGCCGAACACCTATCCAGACCGTGGCACTACCCGACTCCCGCCGGGCAGAAATTATCGAACGGATCCGCAGTGCCTGCCTCAATGAAGGCCGCCAGGCATATTGGGTCTGTACCCTGATCGACGAGTCCGAAGTTCTCGAAGCACAAGCCGCGTCCGATACCGCCGATGAACTGACTGCACAGCTTCCCGAGCTCAATATCGGCCTGGTCCATGGCCGGATGAAGCCTGCTGAAAAACAAGAAGTGATGAAACGCTTCAAAGACGGTGAGCTGCATCTACTGGTTGCCACTACCGTGATCGAGGTCGGGGTAGATGTCCCCAATGCCAGCCTGATGATCATAGAAAACCCCGAGCGTTTGGGGCTGGCACAGCTACACCAGTTACGTGGCCGGGTCGGCCGGGGCAGTGTCGCCAGCCACTGTGTCCTGCTCTATCACGCCCCCTTGTCGAAAACCGCCCAGAAGCGTTTAGGCGTGCTACGTGAAAGCAGTGATGGCTTTGTGATTGCACAGCGCGATCTGGAAATCCGCGGGCCTGGCGAGCTGCTAGGCACCAAGCAAACCGGCATTGCCGAGTTCAAAGTCGCCGATCTGGTTCGTGACCAGCACTTAATACCGCAAGTACAGAAGCTGGCCCGCTATGTCCACGACCGTTATCCGGACAATGCCCAAGCCATCATTGAACGCTGGTTAGGACAGCGTGAAAACTACTCCAACGCCTAATTCAGACACAGTACCGTCCGTATGGGCATCACTTGACCACTATTCCAGTCAGAAAGGAGAAAAATCCAACCTTTTTGACTGTTAGCAATCGCTTGGCTGCCAACATAACTTCGCACTGTGATCTTGGCAGCCAAGGGAAAATCGAGCCTCTGGCACATTCCTTACGTTTTCTCCCTCCCATCCGTTATTTCTGGCTCAAGCGAAAATAATCCTACGCAAACAGCGCAAACGTTTGCTATTTACAAAAAGATAATTACAATAGCGCACAAATTTCACCCACTTTCACTTCTCCCGGTGTTGGCTTGGATCTGAGTAACAGCAATCACAGAGATATCCAGCTTTCACGCTTAAGTGCCCATTCAGCGCACTAAAAAGGGATCCAGAAGTAAGCCCAAGGAAAAGACGGCCATGACCCGCCAGCATAGCGACATTGAAACACCACGAAATTCGGATCTGATCTATCGTTTGGAAGACAGGCCACCACTGCCGCAAACCCTGTTTGCTGCCACCCAGCATTTATTGGCGATGTTTGTTGCTGTGATCACTCCGTCGCTAATCATCTGCCAGGCACTGGGCCTGCCCGCCAGCGATACCAATACTATTGTCAGTATGTCCTTGTTTGCTTCTGGCCTGGCTTCATTTATCCAGATCCGTACCTTTGGCCCGATCGGCTCCGGCCTGCTTTCCATTCAGGGAACCAGCTTTAACTTCCTCGGCCCTATCATTGGCGCAGGCCTGGCGCTAAAGGCAGGTGGCGCTGATATCCCAACCATGATGGCCGCGATTTTCGGCACTATCTTGGTCGCCTCGCTGACCGAGGTATTTATCTCCCGTGTCCTCCAGCATGCCCAGCGTATTATCACCCCGCTGGTCTCCGGCATTGTGGTAACCCTGATCGGCCTGACCCTGATCCAAATCGGTCTGACATCCATGGGCGGTGGCTATGCCGCCATTGAAAACGGCAGTTTCGGCAGCCTGGACAACCTGATGCTGGCCGGTACGGTACTTGGCCTTATCGTGCTGCTCAACCGGGTGAAAAACCCGTACCTGCGGGTCTCTTCCATTGTTATCGCCATGGCGGCCGGTACTGCCCTTGCCGGGTTTACCGGGATGCTCGATACCTCACGTGCTGCAGAAACCGATCTCATTGCAATCCCGCTGCCAATGCAATACGGCCTGGGCTTTAACTGGTCACTGCTGATCCCACTGGTCATCGTCTTTGCCATTACCTCACTGGAAGCTATCGGTGATATCACGGCGACCTCAGAAACCTCCGAGCAACCTGTTGCTGGCCCGGTTTACATGAAGCGGATCAAAGGTGGGGTACTGGCCGATGGTATCAACTCAGCGCTAGCCTCGGTATTGAACAGCTTCCCGAACTCTACCTTCAGCCAGAACAACGGCATCATCCAGCTAACGGGTGTCGCCAGCCGCTATATCGGCTATTTCGTTGCCGGTATGCTAGTGCTGCTAGGCCTGTTCCCAGGAGTTGCTAACTTGGTCCAGATGATCCCTGAACCCGTGCTGGGCGGGGCAACCATCGTGATGTTCGGTACCATTGCCGCATCAGGCGTACGTATTATTTCCCGCTGCGAGCTAGACCGTCGTGCCATTCTGATCATGGCACTGTCGTTCTCCATGGGCCTGGGTATTGCCCAGAAACCGGAAATCCTGCAGTTCATGCCGGAATGGATCAAGAGCATCCTATCTTCAGGCATGGCGGCTGGAGGTATCACTGCGATTGTCCTGAATATGGTATTGCCGGAAGAGAAGAAATAAAGCGTGAAGCGTGAAGCGTGAAGCGTGAAGCGTGAAGCGTGAAGCGTCGCAAATTGTAAAAACTAAAAAGCGAGAGTCAACATGAACTCTCGCTTTTTGTTTTAGGGCCTCAGGACCATAGGACCGCTTTTCTCCCGCTTCCCGGAGCGCAGCGTAACCCGCTTCCTATGCGAAGCATATATCGGCAAAACCTGTCAGTGCTTCTTAACCACTAACGGCAAGCTAACCTGCACCTTAAGGCCGCCGGCACTACGATTACTCACCATAATCCCGCCTTCATGCTGGTCAATGATCCGCTTCACAATCGCCAGGCCAAGGCCGGTACCTTCCGCTTCGCTGCCACGGGCCGAATCACCACGGGTCAGGGGCTGGAACATCTTGGCAACCTGATCAGGTTCAATACCCGGGCCGTCATCTTCGATACAATACCACACCGTTTTGCGATCAGCGGTTACGCCGCTGGATATCTTCACCCAGCCGTTACCATAGCGGATCGCATTCACCACCAGGTTAGCCACCGAACGTTTGATTGCAACTGCATTGGCGCGCACGATACCGGGAATATCACCCAGCTCAAGTTCAATCTCGCGCTCGTAGCCCCCTTCGGCTTCGGCCACTTCCTGCAACAGAATATTCAGGTCAAGATCTTCTTCTTCCTGCTTCTTGGTCGATTTCAGGTAGTCCATGAACTGGCTAATGATCTCGTTGCACTCCTCGGTATCCTTAATCATGCTTTCTGCCAGGTAACCGTCTTCCGGCGACATCATTTCTGTCGCCAGGCGGATCCGGGTCAGCGGGGTACGCAAGTCATGGCTCACTCCGGCAAGCAATAGCGCCCGGTCATCTTCCAGCTGCTTGATCCCTTCAGACATCCGGTTGAACGACTTGGTAACCGCACGAATTTCCGAGGCACCTCTTTCCGGTAAATGCGGCGGCGTCTCACCGCGGGCCACCTGCAATGCCGCCTGCTCTAGCGCCACCAATGGCCGGTTCTGGATCCGGATAAACAGCCAGCCCCCGGCTATCACCATAAAAGCAATGATCAGGCTGTAGTGAAACAGCGGCGAGAAATCCTCTTCTTGTAGCTCCGACAACGGGATCCGCATAAAGTACCCCGGCATGGCATCGCACTTCATCCATAGCACGTAGCTGTCAGCCCCCAACACCAGGCGCACTTCGGTTGGCGCACCAAGCTCACGGCTCATCTCCTCGCTGAGGTACTCTATTTGGGTAGCTTGCTGGTATTCCTTGAGCTCAGGGCTACCTTCAAGGTGTAGCGTCACCCCCAGCTGTTCCAGAAGCTGGCGGCGAACCGGAGGATCAAGGTGGAACATTTTACCGTCAGCCAGCTCGACATCTTCTTTGAGCATTAACCGCACTTCATAGGCCAGAATACGGTTGAACTGCTGTAGGCTGGGCAACAAGGCGTAATTGAGTACCGCCAGATACGAAAAAATCTGGCTTGCGATCAGCAAGCCAGCCAGAAGAATTAAGGTACGGGTGAACGTACTGCGCGGCGACATCCGCATCATTGTTGCCTCACTTAAGCCTCGCTGCCATCAGGTACAAAGACGTAGCCTAGCCCCCATACCGTCTGGATATAACGTGGGCGGCTCGGATCTTCTTCTACCATTCTACGCAGACGGGAAATCTGCACATCAATCGAACGCTCCATCGCCGAGTATTCCCGGCCACGGGCCATATTCATCAGCTTATCACGGGACATCGGCTCACGGGCATTGGTAACCAAGGCTTTTAGCACGGCAAACTCCCCGGAGGTCAGCGGCATAGACTCTTCGCCACGGAACATCTCACGGGTGCCTAGGTTCAGGCGGAAATCACCAAATTCAATGATTTTGCTGTCAACACTCGGAGCACCAGGGGCTTCAATCGTCTGGCGACGCAATACAGCACGGATCCGGGCCAGCAGTTCACGCGGGTTGAAAGGCTTCGGCAGATAATCATCCGCACCGACTTCAAGGCCGACAATACGGTCAACTTCATCACCTTTGGCGGTCAGCATCAGGATTGGCAGCATATTGTTGGCATTACGTAACCGACGGCAAATCGACAGGCCATCTTCGCCCGGCAGCATCAAGTCCAGCACCATCAGGTGGAAAGTCTCACGAGATAATAAGCGATCCATCTGCTCACCGTTCGCCACGCTACGCACCTGGAAACCCTGCTCCGACAAATAGCGCTCCAACAGCGCACGCAGGCGCATGTCATCATCAACAACCAGAATTTTGTAATTTTCCTGCATATCTCACCTTACCTGCATCGATCGTGTTATCGAGCTCTGAACGGAGTTTACTCGACCCTCTCCAACCTGAAGCTGAATTCTGCCGCTAAAAAGTCGCCAAAATTGTTACCGAATATGTCCGGCCATTCCTGATTATAGTACGGCAGCGAAATCAAAAATCTGCCAGCTTCAAGCTTATCACTCACTAAATTACCTTAAATTCAATCAATTATCCAAAACGGCTCACCGTCACCCCATATCCTGATCTGACTTATTGACGCCATCAACAAAGCATTAGATGATTTGGTTTGTATTCAGGTTCAGGACAAGGCAATGAAAACCAACTTAATCACGCGCGAGGGGTACACCAAGCTCAGAGAAGAGCTCGATTTTCTCTGGAAGGAAGAGCGCCCTGAAGTCACCAAAAAAGTGACCTGGGCTGCAAGCCTGGGCGATCGCAGTGAAAATGCCGACTACCAGTACAACAAAAAGCGCCTGCGAGAAATTGATCGCCGGGTGCGCTTTCTGCGCAAGCGCCTCGAAATTGTCCAGGTGGTTGACTACTCTCCCCAGCAAGACGGCAAAGTGTTCTTCGGTGCCTGGGTCGAGATCGAAAACGATGACGGCGAAACCAAAAGCTTTCGCATTGTCGGCCCAGATGAGATCTATGGTCGCAATGACTATATCTCCATAGACTCCCCCATGGCGCGGGCGTTGCTGAAAAAAGAAGTCGACGATGAATTTGAGGTCAGCACCCCGGCAGGCAAGAAGGAGTGGTTCGTCAACAGCATCCGCTATCGCTGATCGTCGACAGCCGCCGTTAATCCTCCCGGACTAACAACTGTTCGCAACACAGAGCAAAGAACGCATTAGCCGCTGGTGAGATATGACGGTCATGCAAGCGGAAAATACCTATCTGCCGTTCCACTTTAGGATCGTTCAACGGCCGCCAGACCAGCGGTGTGTCAGCATCAGGAAAGGCCAATTTGGGCAAGGTCGTGACACCAATCCCCAGCGCCAGTACCGAGAACAAGGACGTGATATTTTCCACCGTGTACAGCGCGCTTTCAGTCAATACCCGAGCAGGCGTCGGGGCCAGCAGCTTGCAAGTACCATTTTTAATAAACGGATACGCCGTGATCTGGCGCCACCCGACCCCATCAGTTAACTCGGCAATAGGGTGATCATGCAAGCACACCACCCCCAGCTGATCTGACAGTAATGGCGTAAAGTCAATTCGCTCATCATTGACATGCAGGCAGTTACCCAGCGCCAGATCGACCTCGCCGGCCAACAGCCGGGCTTCCACCCCGGCGGCATTATCATCGACCAAAGATACTTCCACCTGCGGGTAACTGGCACTGAACAGCGCCAGCACCTTGGGGATCAGCTTCGCGGCCACCGACGGCACACTGGCAATCCGGACCTGTCCCTGCTGACCGATGGCAGCCGCGCGCAAGTCACTGTCCAGAGCCTGGTAGAGGCGGAGAAACTGATCAACCTTCGGCAGGCAAACTTCGCCATAAGGTGTTAGCTTGGCTTTATGACCAGACTCAAACAGTGGCTGGCCAAGGATCTTCTCCAGCTCTTTTACCGACGTCGACAGCGCGGCCTGAGAGCGGTTCGCCTTGGTTGAAGCCGCCCGAAAGCCACCTTCCTGAACGACCAAAGAAAAGTGCTTCAACTGCTGTAGCTTCATATCCATCTTATTTGCCTCCTTGATACCTACAACATGATCTATTCGCCGCTCCTTTTTGATAAAAAAAACTTATCAAGTGTCAGAAATAAACCATTCGATTTATCATCTTATTATGTGCACTATTTAACCACATTGAAACATTCTCGTTACATTACAGGTGAGATATGTCAGCCACATCATCAAAAAAATCCGTCCGTACCGCTCTTTTTGCCTCAAAAGCCCCTTTGGAGTGGGCTGTCGTCAACAACGGAACCCTGTACACCGCCCAGATCCCAATAGACCAATCCGGCAGTGTCGTTGATGGTGGGATCGAAGCCCAGACCCGCCAGACCATGGATAACCTGGTCCACACCCTGGAGTGTGCCGGTGTCTCAACCGATGCTGTCCTGCAGGTACTAATTTATGTGACCGATCGCAGCTACCTGGCCACCGTCAATGATGTATACGCCGACTATTTCAACGCCCCATACCCCAACCGTGCCGCCGTCGTTGTTGCCGGCCTGGCTCGGGAAGAAATGCTCGTCGAGCTTGTCGTTTACGCTGCCGTCAATGACGAAGATGCATAAGCAGAAACATCGATTTATCAGAGCAACTGAATCAGATAACGCATTATTTCAAGGATCGTCCCATGACATTTAACGCAGAAAAAGCCCTCTACATCGCCGGAGAATGGCAGTCCGGCACAACAACTATCAGCAACATCAACCCTTCGGATATTACCCAGAACCTAGGGGAGTTTGCCCAGGCCAGCCAACAGCAAGTACAACACGCCATTGAGGCCGCCAAAGCAGCGCAGCCAGTGTGGGAAAAAACGCCCCTCGAGCAAAAACAGAAAGTACTGCAAGCCATTGGTGACGAGCTGATCGCCCGCTGCGATGAACTCGGCACCTTGCTTTCAAGCGAAGAAGGCAAACCCTTTGCCGAGGGCCGCGGAGAAATCTACCGCGCCGGCCAGTTCTTTCAGTACTACGCCGCGGAAGTGCTGCGTCAGATGGGTGACATTGCCCAATCAACACGTCCGGGAGTCTCTGTTGAAGTCAGCCGGGAAGCGGTCGGTGTGGTGGCTATCATTTCACCCTGGAATTTTCCGACCGCCACTGCCGCATGGAAAATCGCTCCGGCACTGGCATTCGGCAACAGCGTGATCTGGAAGCCGGCCAACCTTACCCCTGCCAGTGCCGTTGCCCTGACTGAAATCATCCACCGCCAAGGCCTGCCAGCCGGCACCTTCAACCTCGTTCTAGGTAGCGGATCAGAAGTCGGCAACACCTTAATCAACTCTGATCAAATCAATGCCGTCAGCTTCACCGGATCTGTCGACACCGGACGCAAGGTGGCAGCTGCAACGGCTCCTAACTTCGTCCGCTGCCAACTTGAGATGGGCAGCAAGAATGCCTTGGTCATTGCCGATGATGCCGATATCCAAACTGCGGTTGAGGCAACCATCATGGGATCCTTCTCAGGCGCAGGCCAGAAGTGTACCGCCTCATCACGACTGGTCGTGCTCGACAGTATCCACGATGCCTATGTCGATGCGTTAATCAAACGCATGAACACGCTAAAAATCGGTCATGCACTTGAAGACGGAGTCTTTATGGGCCCGGTGGTCGATGGCAACCAGCTTCAATCAAATTTGGACTGGATTGAAAAAGCTCGCCAGCACGGTGCCGAATTAGCCTTTGGTGGCGAAAAATTAAGCCTGGAACACGATGGCTACTACATGGCTCCGACCCTGTTTCTCGACACCCAGAACCAATGGGATGTTAACCAGGAAGAGGTCTTTGCCCCTATGGCGAGCGTGATCCGTGTTGCCGACCTGGATGAAGCCATCGCCACGGTTAACGATACCCGCTTCGGCCTAACCGGCGGCATTATTACCCAGAGCCTGCGCACCAGTGCCCTGTTCAAGCAGCAAGCGCAAACAGGTTGCGTGATGGTGAACTTGCCAACAGCAGGCACGGATTACCATGTTCCGTTTGGCGGCCGCAAGCAGTCTAGCTTTGGTCCACGCGAACAAGGCCAGTACGCAAAAGAGTTCTACACCATTGTAAAAACCACTTACCAGCGCCCTTACTAAGGAGCTTCTATGTATCAGGAACGCATCATTATCGATGGTTTGCAGTACTGCAACTGGGATCGCACTTACTTCGAAACATTGAAAGCAAGCGGCATTACGGCAGTTCACGCGACTGTGGTTTATCACGAAACAGCACGGGAAACATTAACGCGCTTTGCTGAGTGGAACCTACGCTTTGAACAAAACAGCGATCTCATTATGCCGATTATGGACATGAACGATGTTGAGAAAGCCAAGGCAACAGGGCGAGTCGGGATTTTCCTTGGCGCACAAAACTGCTCACCGATTGATGATGAAATCGGCCTGATCGAAGTCATGCGCAAGCAGGGGCTGCTGATCATGCAGCTCACCTACAACAACCAGAGCCTGTTGGCGACGGGTTGCTATGAACAGGAAGACAGCGGCGTCACCCGCTTTGGCAAGCAGGCCATTGCCGAGATGAACCGGGTCGGGATGATCATCGATATGTCGCATAGCGCCGAGCGTTCAACCCTGGAAGCCATCGACCTGTCTGCCCGCCCAATCTGTATCAGCCATGCCAACCCGGCCTTTGCTCATGATGCCCTGCGTAACAAATCGAACGAGGTCATCAAGTCATTGGCCAGCCGCGGCGGGCTGCTGGGCTTTAGCCTCTATCCGTTTCACCTGCCAGACAGCAGCCAGTGCTCACTGGAGCGCTTCTGCCAGATGGTTGCAGATACGGCTGACTTAATTGGGGTGGAGCACCTCGGTATCGGCAGCGACCTGTGCCTGAACCAGCCGCAGGCAGTTCTGGAATGGATGCGCAACGGGCGCTGGTCAAAATCCATGGACTACGGCGAAGGCTCGTCCAGCAATGCGGGCTGGCCTGATGCGCTGCCCTGGTTTAGCGGCACCAAAGGGATGGAAAATATCTATAACGGCTTGTTGAAACAGGGGTTCAGCGAACCAGAAACCAGCCAAATCATGGGTGGAAACTGGTTCAGCTTCCTGCAAGACGGCCTGGTACCAGCCCAATAACTGACCGACTGCCTATAACAATAATTTCAAGCAGGCCTTAACCCTTATGTTTTTGCCCATACAAATCCGATAACGTCTGGAGACATCGTATGTCCGACATCATGAATACAGCAAAAGCACAGCCTATCACCGGGCTGCAAACCACATCAGACAAACTGGGGCTGAAGAACCCGGTACTATGGCTAAGCGGTGGGTTTATTGCCCTGTTTGTCGCCCTCGCCCTGTATGACAACGCCCTGCTCTCAACCTTCGTCAACACCGGGTTTTCCTGGTCGGTGACCTTTTTCGGCCCTTACTGGCAAATCCTGTTGCTGCTGACCTTTCTTATTGGCCTGGCCCTTGCGGCTGGCAAGACCGGCCATGTAAAGCTGGGCAATTTAGACAATCCGGAAATGGATAGTTTCCGGTGGCTAGCTATTTTGCTCTGTACCCTGCTCGCAGGTGGCGGGGTATTCTGGGCCGCCGCCGAGCCGATTGCCCACTATGTCAGCCCGCCGCCGTTGTATGGTGTGCCTGATAGCCCGTGGCAAACTGCGATCAATGCCTTGTCACAATCGTTCATGCACTGGGGTTTTCTGGCCTGGGCCATCACCGGCAGCCTGACAGCTATCGTCTTGATGCACCTGCACTATGACAAAGGGCTACCACTGCAACCACGCACTCTACTGTATCCGTTACTGGGTGAGCGCGCGCTGAAAGGGGCGGTGGGCAACACCATCGATGCCTGCTGCATCATTGCCGTTGCTGCTGGCACAATCGGCCCCATTGGTTTCCTTGGTCTGCAAATCAGCTTCGCCCTGAACTCGCTATTTGATATTCCCGATGGCTTCACAACCCAGTTCATCATTATCCTTTTTGCCATCGCGATCTACACCCTGTCGGCGTTGAGCGGGCTAAACCGCGGGATCCAGATCCTAAGCCGCTGGAACATTATTCTGGCAGTTGGGTTAATGGCCTACCTGTTACTGGTTGGCCCGACGGGCTTTATTATTAACGGCTACCTGCAAGGCGCCGGCGCAATGCTCGACAACTTTGTCCCGATGGCCACCTACCGGGGTGATGAAGGCTGGCTCAGCTGGTGGACAGTATTCTTCTGGGGGTGGTTCCTGGGCTACGGTCCGATGATGGCCATCTTTATTTCCCGTATTTCACGCGGCCGTACCATTCGCCAGCTGGTGATGACCCTTAGCATTATTGCCCCGCTCATCACTTGTTTCTGGTTCACCATTGTTGGCGGCTCCGGGATCGCCTTTGAAATTGCCGACCCAGGCTCTGTCAGTAAAGCCTTCGAAGGCTTCAACCTGCCGGGCGCCCTGTTAGCTATTACTCAACAACTGCCGTTCCCGTTAATTGTTTCTATCCTGTTTCTGATCCTGACGACAATCTTCATCGTTACCACCGGTGACTCGATGACCTACACCATCAGTGTCGTGATCAGCGGCGAGACAGAGCCTAATGCTTTCATTCGTACATTTTGGGGGGTAATGATGGGACTCACTGCACTAATCCTAATCTCCTTAGGCTCGGGTGGCGTTTCGGCGCTCCAGTCCTTCATTGTCATTACCGCGGTCCCCGTTTCATTAATCTTGCTGCCGTCATTGTGGGATGCCCCGAGGCTGGCATACAAGATGGCAAAGGAACAAGGCTTATAAGCCACGTTTTACTACTAAGGTCGGGCAGCCAACCGGGCTGCCTTCCATAATAATAATGAGTCCTTGCTGGCTCAAATAACTTCAATATGGTGAGCAAAATGGATGCACATCTTTGTACTGGAACCCAATCACAATTACGTCACCCGGATACAGTTATGTCTCCGGAACGGCTAGGCGCAATGCACCAAACGCGGATCAGCTTTGTCAGAAGCCTGATCCGCCGGATGGCCAACCAAGACTGGCAAGTTTCTCAGCATCGCTGGGCATTGTCTGAACTCGGTTTTGGCACCGCTATTTACCGTCTACAAACGCCAGAGCACTACTATCATCTGGTGGTCTTTTCCGATGCCATTGCCGATGAAGAACGTAATGACCGCGTTATCGCCGAAAAGTGGGATGTCACCTTTGCCTTAGTGCAGGGTGATGTTGACGACACGTTGTTGGCCCAGCTACAGAGCAATGTGCCGCTCCAGGAAGCCGGCCGGAACACCAGCAAGGTACTGGTGCTGGCGCGTGCCAATAAGAGTGTCCGGGTCTTTGACCATCTGGTCGAGTCCCTATCCCAAGGCCAGCAACCTGACAGCCAGGTGCTCGCCAATGTCGGCTACATCCTGCGTACCACCGCCGTTTACGGTAACGGCAAGTTTGGCATTGCCGATTTTGAGATCTTGCAGGACAACCACGATTTCAACCTCTCCTTCAGCGCGCAAATGTGCGCCGTCTACATGCTGCGCCAGTTCAGCCTCGACTGGATCCACTTCCTGGCCAAACAGCAAGGTGGCGAGCAGGCCATCCAGCTGGCACGCCCCCTACAGCGGTATTTAGGGGTGGGCAATGCAACGGGCCTGGGCATGGCCCCTTACCTTATCAACCACCCCCGCATCGTTGACCAATGGCTGTCAGAGCGGGAAAAGGCGATTGCAGCTGTAACAGGGAAGCCGCTTACCCCTGCTAGTTGTGACGCGATCATCCCGCTGCTCCGGCGCGCTTGTTTGCACTTGCAGCAAGTGGTCACCATTGACGAGCACCAACAGGCATTGAACCACCAAGCTGTCAGCGAACTCGAAGCGGTGATCAACACGTTACCCTCTGCCGTGGAGCAACACTGGCACTGGGGGCAATGGCTGGAACATAACCAAGACTACAGCTACGAGACCCAGGAAGTAGCCCTTGCCTGTTTGCTAGAGCTCTATCCCGATGACGTTGATCACTTTGAGAGCACCATGAATGCCGATGAGAACTTAGCGCTCACCCCCGGTATTACCATCCGTGATGTGCAGGGGGTATTAGCCACGCGTTATCGCTGGGCACTAGACATCGACTTTACCCAGCCGGAAAACACCTATTGGTTCTGGTATCGGTCGGAAGATAAAGAAGAACCTCGGATGGGCATTAGGGGCCAAGAACCAGGCGAAGATCGCGAGCTCGGACTGGATATCGCCCGCCAGGTTTATCAGCTAAACCAAGCGCTGGCCGACATACCTGCCAATCACACATTGGCTGAATTTCTGCTGCAGCAGCCACAATTTCGCTCAATCGCCCGCCGAGTCTGGACGTTAGGCCACTGCCCGATGGGTGATATTCAAATGAATGTGCTGAACCAACATGCCCTGCCGATGCATTTACTGCGCTGCAAGCTGGCGATGTTTGGTGCCACCAAATTTGACCCGCGTTCTGATCGCTGGGTACGGGTCACCTTTTTCCAGGGTGCTCCCCTGACAGATGAAATTCATGACGGTGAATGGCTATTCCCGCTATTGCCCGCTGCCGACACCAACTCAACATCACAGCCGGAGGGCAACGCATGATGCAAGTCTCACACAATGAACTGGTGGTACTGACAGGTAAAGCCTTTGCTGGTATGCGCCGCAGCTGCGGTGAAGCCGATATGATTGCCAACATGGTGGTCGATCTGGAGATGGTCGGTCTCAACGGCATAGAACATTTCGTCAAGGCCCTGGATTTCCTGCAGCAAGAGCGCGATTGCCCGGTTGATGTCGAAGCCTCATCATCAAGCCTTCTCACCGCCAATCTGCATGGCTGTAGCATTCTATGCCACCTGCCGACGCTGCTTGATTACACACTAGAAAAACTGATTCACAGAAAGGCCATCACCCTCAATATTCAGCACTGCCATAACCGTTGGTTGGCCTTCGGCGAGCTGGTTAAACTGGCTGCCAAAGGGCTATCGGTGAAAGCCACCTGGCACAACGGCCACGATCCTAAACACATCGTCTATGTGCTAAACAAAGGCTGTATCAATCCGGAGTTATTTGTCTCTGCCCAGCCAGCGCCGCAATCAGAAGACCTGCATAGCTTGAAGATTGAAATCAGCACCCAGGTCATCGCATTGCCCGCTGCCACGGAGTTCGATCACCACATCTCTTCGCAGAGGCTGGCCGAAACCCAGGCGCAAGCCTGGCAGCAGGGCATCGCCGTCGATAAAGCACACTGGCAACGGATCAAGCAAGCCGCCGGAGCAATCTTAGTCGAGTCGAGTGATACCTCCCGCCGTGGCGCCGGTGAGTCAGAACCTTCTTTGTAATTAGTCACCCGCCGTATCACGGGTTAGCGCCTCCATTACCGCTAACTCGTGAATAAAACGCCCCTTTTTCCATCCTGCCAATAACCACATCGCATTCTTCCCATTCAGTGCCTACGATTAACGGGGTCACTGACACACTCTTAACAGATCACACCTTGCCACTCCCCCATTCCTCCGTAGAATGGGCGGGTTAACGACAACCAAGAGATACCAACGGATGAGCAACGCTATTAACCAGATGATTGCCAGCGAGCTGAGTGTTCGCAACGAGCAAATCACAGCAGCAGTCACTCTGTTAGATGACGGTAACACGGTGCCATTTATTGCCCGCTACCGTAAGGAAGTCACTGGCGGGTTGGATGATACCCAGTTACGTAATCTGGAATCCCGCCTCGGCTACCTGCGCGAACTGGATGATCGCCGTAAGGTCATCCTCAAAGCAATCACCGAACAAGGAAAGCTTACCCCTCAATTGGAAGCTGAAATTCATTCAGCCGACAGCAAAACGCGCTTAGAAGATCTCTACCTGCCATACAAACAAAAGCGTCGCACTAAAGGCCAGATAGCCATTGAAGCTGGACTGGAGCCCCTTGCCGATACATTGTGGCAGCAACCAGCCAACGATCCCGAAGCAATAGCGACGCAATATATCAGCGCAGATAAAGGCATTGCAGATACCAAAGCGGCACTGGATGGCGCCCGTGCCATTTTGATGGAACGATTTGCCGAAGATGCAGCCCTGCTGGACAAAATCCGCCGCCAGCTACAAAACAACGCTGAGCTGACATCCCGCCTTGTCGATGGCAAAGAGCAGGAAGGCGCAAAATTCAAAGACTACTTTGAATACAACGAGCCACTGAAAAATATTCCGTCGCACCGTGCTCTGGCGCTGTTCCGTGGCCGTAACGAGGGCTTCCTGCAGCTCTCGCTCAATGCCGACCCACAGCAAGATGAAGGCGTTCGCGGCTCTTACTGCGAAGTCATGATTGCCGACCACTACGGTGTGACTCTCGGCACCCAGCCAGCAGATACCTGGCGCAAACAAGTGATCAGCTGGGCATGGCGTATCAAGATCCTGATGCACATGGAAACCGAGCTGATGAGCGCTCTGCGTGAAAAAGCCGAAGACGGTGCCATGCAGGTGTTTGCCGATAACCTTAGCGATCTGCTGATGGCCGCACCGGCAGGTCCACGCACGACACTGGCACTTGACCCGGGCTTACGTACTGGCTGTAAAGTTGCCGTGATTGATACTACCGGTAAGCTGGTTGATATCGCGACGATTTATCCGCACCAACCGCAGCGGCAAGTCGCTCAATCTGAATCCACTGTATTGGCTTTGTTGAAGAAGCATCAAGTAGATCTGATTGCGATCGGCAACGGCACTGCTTCACGTGAAACAGATGCCTTTGTTGCCAAGTTACTCAAAGACAACAATCTAAAAATTCAAAGCGTGATGGTGAGCGAAGCGGGTGCATCCGTTTACTCGGCATCGGAACTCGCTGCAAACGAGTTTCCTGATCTGGATGTATCCATTCGTGGTGCGGTTTCCATTGGCCGGCGCTTGCAAGATCCACTGGCAGAGCTAGTGAAAATCGACCCTAAAGCCATCGGTGTTGGCCAATACCAGCACGATGTTAGCCAAAGCATGCTGGCGAAGCGTCTGGATGCGGTTGTGGAAGACTGTGTAAACGGCGTCGGTGTCGATGTAAATACGGCATCAGCCGCTCTACTGACTCGCGTCGCCGGTTTAACCAAAACCATCGCGCAGAATGTCGTGGATTACCGCGATGAGAATGGCCGTTTCGAAAGCCGTACAACCTTGAAAAAAGTCGCTCGTCTAGGGCCAAAGGCTTTTGAACAGTGCGCCGGTTTCTTGCGTATCATGAACGGCAAAAATCCATTGGATAGCTCTGCCGTTCACCCTGAATCGTATGCGGTAGTGAAAGCTATTGCTGCCAATAATAGCAAGCCGATGGATGCAATTATTGGTAATACAGACTTCTTGCGCAGCCTAAACGCAGCGGACTATACCGATGAAAAATTTGGTCTGCCGACCGTTACTGACATCATTAGCGAGCTAGACAAGCCTGGCCGCGACCCGCGTCCGGAGTTCAAGACCGCCACCTTTGCCGAAGGGGTAAACGAGGTCAAGGACCTGATCCCGGGCATGGTACTGGAAGGGGTGATCACCAACGTCACCAACTTTGGTGCCTTCGTCGATGTCGGTGTGCATCAAGACGGTCTGGTCCACATCTCCGCCCTGTCCGACAAGTTCGTCTCGGATCCGCGCGAGGTGGTGAAAGCCGGTGATATCGTCAAGGTGAAGGTGATGGAAGTCGACCTACAGCGCAAGCGGATCGGTATGTCGATGCGCCTGAGTGACGAGCCGGGACAAGAAAAGCCAGCCCGCAAACCACAAGGCCAGCGTCAGCAACCTCGGGAACAGCGCCAGCCGCGTAGCAATGGCAACCGAGGCAACAACAGCCAGGGCAATAACGGTGCAATGGGCGGCGCCTTCGCCGCTGCCTTTGCCAACGCCAAGAAGAAGTAGAAGCGTGAAGCGTGAAGCGTGAAGCGTGAAGCGTGAAGCGTGAAGCGTGAAGCGTGAAGCGTGAAGCGTGAAGCGTGAAGCGTGAAGCGTGAAGCGTGAAGCGTGAAGCGTGAAGCGTGAAGCGTGAAGCGTGAAGCGTGAAGCGTGAAGCGTGAAGCGTGAAGCGTGAAGCGTGAAGCGTGAAGCGTGAAGCGTGAAGCGTGAAGCGTGAAGCGTGAAGCGTGAAGCGTGAAGCGTGAAGCGTGAAGCGTGAAGCGTGAAGCGTGAAGCGTGAAGCGTGAAGCGTGAAGCGTGAAGCGTGAAGCGTGAAGCGTGAAGCGTGAAGCGTCGCAGATGGTAAAAATTAAAAAGCGAGAGTCAACATGAACTCTCGCTTTTTGTTTTTGGGTCCTTGGGCCTGCTTTTCCAAAGGCCTTAGAACCGCTCTTCCTCGCTTCCCGAAGCGAAGCGCCCCCGGAGCGAAGCGTCACTCGCCTCTTTTACAATACGACCAAATACTCAGTCGGCGGATTCGGAATCGTTGCCTGCGCATAACGGTGGGCGACGACCCCCTTGGTACGCTCAACCTGGCTGATTTTCTCCAGCTCCTCGAGCAAGTCCCGCGGCAACTGAATATGCATGGCATAACCCAGCTCGCTGACATCCGCCATATAGCTATCTGCCGACAGCGCCTTGACCAACTGCTCAAAGTCCTCTTGGTAACCATACTGTTTCTCGGCAACAGGAAGATCATGATAGTCAGGATGCTCGCTAGGATCCCAAGACGGCTTCTTGAGCTGCTTCTCGTCACTACTGAGCGGTTTCTCCCGCGCAGATTCGGCGGTTTGGGTAGGAGGGACAATTTTTTCACGTACGCGATTATCCCGCGCGACCTGTTCGGTTGGCGGGTTCACTGAAGGAGCTACCGTCGGTGCTCCTGCCTGTACGGGGGAAACTATCATGCTGACGCACTTCTCCGGACATCAGCTGATGGGGTCAATCAGGCAATTGCTAGCACTACCGTCGCTACCGTCCCCAAGGCTGACAACACTTGCCCTGCGGTATAGAAATCATCGGTATTTTGCTTCACTTCATCAGGGTGGTCCATCCCTAACGCGCCATAGGCAAACGACTCGGCGAGCTTCGTCGATTGGGCCGTACCATCAGCCTCTGTTTTCTGTTTGCCCGCGTCTGCCGCCTGCATACGTTTCGCCTCCTCGGAGAGCGACACGGTGCTTTCGCCGGTTTTCACGGAACGGGTTTGATCAGCCGTCTGATTCCCTTCATCAGCCTTGGCTGAAGCTGCAGCTGACGCTTTTAGCGTCGCTGGCGAATAAGCAGTTGTATTCGCAACACTTCCTACTGTCATTATGGCCTCTCTCTGTCACAGAGCAACTCCATTTGATTGATATCGGCACCATTTTCGAAAAGTTTAAGAAAATGTTACCAATTCGCCACACATGACCAGTATTCCGTTAAGGCTGCTCGATAAAAGCACGCAATGCCTTCACAAACTCCTCTGGATGCGAGATGAACGGAGCATGCGATGCCGCGGCAAACACCTGCCGCTCAGACTGCGGAGCCAGTTTATCCAGCGCGGCGGCAACTTTCACCGGCACCAGACCATCAAGACGACCATACAAACGCAACCAGGGCTGGGTGATCTGGGCCAGCTGATCCCGCAAATCGACGTCAGCCAGCAACTTCAGTCCAACCGCCAGCGCCTCTGGGTTTGGCTGGGGACGTGATAGCACCGCCTGCTTCAACAGCTTGATATCCTGGCGTGCCGTCGGGCTACCCATAGCCTGGAGCGCCATAAAACGCTCAACCGTCAGCTGAAAGTTATCACTCAGTTGACACTGAAAATCATCCAGAACCTGAGGTTGAATACCTCGCCATGTGTTTTCTGCTGCAAAGCGCGGGGAGCTGGCAACCGTCACCAGCTTGTTTACCCGATCAGGTGCCTGTAGGGCAGCCTGTGTTGCCACCAGCCCTCCCAAGGACCAGCCCAACCAAATTGCAGGTTCTGGTGAATATTTAAGCAATCGATGTGCCATCTCTTCGATATTTTCAGCCGGTAACTCGCGACTGTGACCATAGCCGGGTAAATCCACTAAATGAACACGGTAATGCTGTGTCAACAATGGCAGGAGTTGCTGCCAGACCGCCCCGTTCATTCCCCAGCCATGAATGAGAACCAGATCCGAACCTTGGCCTTCAGTTTGCCAGTGTAGCTTGGCTGTCATTTACACTTCCTTCTTTAAACCACAGAACCAGGCTATCACCAGCCCGACAGGATGGTAAGGATGTTATCCCCTTTACCGCTAAGATCAATCTTTCAATGGACCAACCAGCAATGCCAGCTGTGTCACTTGCCACTGCGCCGCCATGAAAAAGTCTGGTGCCAGCACTGTATGGCCCGCTTTCCCCAGCCCCCTTATTGCTCACGCTGTGGGGCCACAACCCTCACACCAACCAGCCAGTGCGGCAGTTGCCTATCAGCCCCCCCACCCTGGCAGCAATTTTACCGGCTCGGGGAATATGGTTTTCCCTTGCGCCAACTGGTCCACCAGCTCAAGTTCAACGGTAAGTTCTGGCTTGCCGAGCCGCTCGGGCGCCTTCTCGCCCAGCAAATTACCCACCCGGCACCATGTATCCTTCCTGTTCCTCTGCATCCGATACGCAAGTTCACTCGTAGTTTCAACCAAAGCACGTTATTGGCCCAGGCGGTTGCCAGAGAAACGGGTAGCCAGTGTCTGCCCAGAGCATTGCAGCGAACCCGCCACACCCAAGCTCAGCGCCAGCTGAGCAAGGGAGAACGCAAGAAAAACCTTCACCAGGCATTTATACTTAAAGCAAAGCAGCTACCCGACCATGTTGCCATCGTCGATGATGTCGTGACAACAGGCAGTACCGTGGCCGAACTGACCAACCTCCTCCTAAAACAAGGAGTTAAGCAAGTTGATATTTACTGCCTCTGCTATACCCCGGCGATGAAATGATCACAGAAAAAGCGCAAAACGGTGGCAGAACTGTGATGAAATCATAGCCACAGCGATTAGGGGGTGATACAAAGTGCGTCTAAGAGTAGAATAGAATTAATCTTACTAAATAAGTCAGGTATTACGTCGTGTCTATGATTACTATTTCTGAAAATGCTCAACAGCATTTCGGCAAACTTCTTGCTCAACAGCCGGAAGGCACCAACATCCGAGTATTCGTGGTTAACCCTGGTACTCAAAACGCAGAGTGCGGCGTGTCCTACTGCCCGCCGGAAGCGGTTGAAGCAAGCGATACTGAAATTAAGCTTGAGCTATTTTCTGCGTTTGTTGATGAGCTAAGCCTTCCTTTCCTGGATGATGCAGAAATCGATTTTGTAACAGACAAAATGGGTTCTCAGCTAACATTAAAAGCACCGAACGCCAAAGTACGCAAGGTGTCTGACGATGCATCGCTAATGGAGCGTGTTGACTACGTTATCCAAACTCAGGTTAACCCACAGCTGGCTGGCCACGGCGGCCATGTCTCTTTGGCTGAAATTACTGAAGACGGTGTCGCGATCCTCCAGTTTGGCGGTGGTTGTAACGGCTGTTCAATGGTAGATGTCACCCTGAAAGAAGGGATCGAAAAAGAGCTGCTGGCCCAGTTCACCGGTGAACTGACCGGGGTACGCGATGTAACCGAGCACGCCCGTGGTGAGCACTCTTACTACTAAGCGTGAAACATCGCAAAGCGAAAAAGCGAGAGCCAAGGCTCTCGCTTTTTGTATTCTGGGTCCTGGGTCCTGGGTCCTGGGTCCTGGGTCCTGGGTCCTGGGTCCTGGGTCCTGGGTCCTGGGTCCTGGGTCCTGCAGGATTCGAGAGCCTCGCGGAAGAGTCAAGCTCTTGTTCTTCCTAGAAACCTAGGGCCTGCACTTCCAAGAACCTAGGATCATTATTCCCTTGCACTTTCAAGTAAAACCAAGCGACATAAAAAAGCCAGCCCGGTTGAGGCTGGCTTTCTTTAATTTTAAGCTCGCACTTAAGAGTCGATAACCGTAATGGTGACCGCGCGGCGGCCCCAATTCTTGGCCGCCTGGATATCTTTACCCATATAGATATCAATCTTGCGACTCCAGCGCTTGTTCATTTTATCCAGCACTACATATTCACCGGGCAGGCCAGAGATTTTGACCTTGGTACCATGGGTGATCCCCATCTTCAGCAGATCTCGGGAAACTGCAATCACCTTCATACCCGGCTTCAGGCGATCGCCCCAAGCCGCAATATTGGGGTTGTTGTTGGTCTGAGCCCGAACCGAGTTATAGGCCGTTGCCGTTACCTTTAGCGATTTTCCTTGCATACTTGCCAGTGCGGAAGTTCCCCAGCCCAGCGTCATCACGGCCAATATGAAGCCAATTACTGCTTGTTTCATTTGTACTACCTGTTCAATAACTGAACGCATTTAAACAAATAGCATGGTTGATGTGTAGCCTTTTTTTGATGCAAAAATAACCAACTCACGTTGAGAAAATCTAACTAGTTGTTTGCACTGGCAGGTTCCAGAAAAATATTTTTTTGCCATTGGTAGGCAAATATCACCGCCAGCCCGATCCCCCGCATCGCCATAAAGCCGAGCATCGCTCCCCATAGCGCATGGTTGCCAAAACTCGCCAACAGCCACCAAACCACAAAGAAACTGCAAATCGCCGCAAACATACTGTTACGCATTTCCCTGCCCCGAGTGGCACCAATGAAAATACCATCCAGCAGAAAACACCACATCGAGACTAAAGGAACGGCAGCCAGCCACGGCAAATACTGTGCAGCCTCCTGCTGTACTTCGGGGATATTCGAGATCAGGCCAATAATATCAAGGCCAAACAGGGTAAAGGCCAGCGTAATAAATAGCGATATCACCAGGCTCCAGAAAGTGGTGCCGACCAAAGAGCGTCCCAGCTCTTCACGGCTCCGAGCCCCAATGGCTTTGCCCACCATGGCTTCCATCGCATAGGCAAAACCATCCATTGCGTAAGACACCAGCATCAGAAAGCTCATCAGCACCGCATTGGCAGCCACCACATTATCACCCAATGTCGCCCCCTGGAACGTCATAAAGGCAAAGGCCAGCTGCAGGCACAAGCTGCGTAGGAATATATCGCGGTTCAGCTTCAACAGCCGTCCCATCCCATGGCGCACAGAGCCTATTTTATCCCTTAACGCCGGCAAGGCCTGGGCGATCCACTGGCGAGAAACAAACCATAGCCCCAGTACCAAGCCGCTGTATTCGGCCAGTACCGAGGCCGCCGCGGCGCCTTGCACCTTCCAGCCGAAGCCCAGAACAAAAAGCATATCCAAACCGATGTTTACCAGGTTGGTGACGATCAGCAGCCACATAGGCAATTTGGCATTTTGGGTACCGAGCAACCATCCCATGATCACCAGGTTAGCCAAGGCAGCCGGCGCCCCCCAGATCCGGATCGAGAAATACTGCTCGGCATAGGTTTTCACCTCAGCGCTGGCACTGCTGAAATGGAAAATCATTTCGGCCACCGGCTGGTGAAACACAATCAGCAGCAGGGCCAGCAGCCAGGCAAGTGCAATTCCCTGCACAAACACCCCGGCCTGGGCATCTTTGTCACAGGCCCCATAGGCCTGCGCGCTCAAACCAGTGGTCGCCATACGCAAAAAGCCGAGCAGCCAGAAGGTCACGTTGATCATAGTGCCGCCCACGGCAACGCCGCCTAAATACCAGGCATACTCAAGATGGCCGATCACCGCCGCATCCACCAGCCCCAGCAAGGGTACCGTAATATTGGATAACACCATTGGAAGCGCCAGGGCAAAAACCTGGCGATGTAACGAAACATCCCTTAACGCTGCGAGCACGATAGACCTCAACCAAATCGGCCTCCGAAATCCGGGGGCCGAAATAACAATCAATAAAGGTCCACAGTGTAGCGACTTGCTGGCGGTGACAAAAGCCAGCAAAAGCGTTAACTGGATAATTGGCTAAAAGAGGTTGCCCGAACGTCTACTCACCACCAAGCCAGCAGCCAGTGATCGACAAGCAATACCACGAACAAGGCCAGCAAGTGCCAAATTGAGTATTTAAACGTGGCCCATGCATGGCCGGGAACATCGGCAAACTTCAACTTGACGGCATAACCGATAAAGCCGAGGTTCAGCAAGCCGCTTCCAACCAGATATAGCCCGCCGCTCATTCCGGTGAGCCAGGGTAGCAGGCCAACCAGTGCCAACATGACGGTATAGAGCAATACCATGGTTTTGGTAAATTCTATCCCATGGGTCACAGGCAACATCGGGATCCCAGCCTTGGCATAATCATCCCGGCGATGGATCGCCAAGGCCCAAAAATGCGGTGGTGTCCAGGTAAATACCAGCATCACCAGCAGCAGGGCATGCGGTTCAAACTGGCCGGTAACGGCTGTCCAGCCGAGCAACGGCGGCGCAGCCCCTGCCAGGCCGCCAATCACGATATTCTGCGGTGTGGCATGTTTCAGCCACACCGTGTAGACCACGGCATACCCCACCAAGCTAGCGAAGGTCAGCCATGCTGTCAGTGCATTCAGTTGCCACAGCAAAACAAAACCGACCACCATCAGGGCTGATGCAAATATCACGGCCTTGTAGGTTGCCACCCGTCCCTTGGCGAGCGGGCGATGATGGGTTCGCGCCATTTGGGCATCAAAACGGCGATCCAGCACATGGTTAAATGCGGCCGCGGCGGCTGACTGTAACCCGATCCCGGCAAGCCCGAGCACCACCGCCTTTACTGGCGGAATACCCGGAACGGCCAGGCACATACCGACCAAGGCGGTCAGCAGTAACATCGCCACCACCTTGGGTTTGGTCATGGTCAGGTAATCCTGCCAGACCCGCTGGCGATAGTTGGCTGTTCTGATGCTGGCATTACCAGCCACCTGTAATTTAGCCATGATTTCAGCCCTCCCTTGCACTATTCCATTGACTCCGTAACGGCGTCCGGCAACTGTAGATGTGATAGTTTGTGGCAACCAATGTTAGTAGCAACACCGCGCCTACCAGGTTATGCCCAACCGCCACCATGAGTGGCAAACTGGCCACAATATTGGTGATCCCCAACGACAGCTGGATAAGGAGTACGCCACCCACCGCCACCGCCAAACGCCGCAGTACCGCGGACTGCCATAGCCGCCATATCAGTACCAGCAGCACCAAGGTCGTGATAGCCGCACCCAGCCGGTGGGCAACATGGATAGACACCCGCTGAGGAAAATTCAGGACCCCATATTGATAGCTATCATGCTCAGGCTGGATCGGATTAAATGCTGACAACTCAAAATGCTGCTGCCAGTCCACTTCGCAAATAGGTAACTGGGTACAAACAGCAGCAGCGTAGTTTGCGGCTGTCCAGCCACCCAGCGCCACCTGCCCTACCGTGACAGCCAATGCAGCGGCGGCCAGCAATGAGGCACCTGACAATGAATGGGAAGAGGATGGCCGGTAAATCTGACTGACAATACGGGCTTCACGGCGGCGTACCCTCAACGCAAGCAGGAGCAACAGGGCTGCGGTGGTAAAGCCCCCCAACAAGTGCCCCATCACCACCACGGGCATCAGGGCCATGGTGACAGTCCACATTCCGAGCACGGCCTGAAAAACTACCGTCCCTAGCAGCAAAGCGGGTAGGCCCCGCGGGGTATTCCTGCGGCGCCAGGCAACCAAGTTGATGATGGCAATGAGCCCCCCCAACGTACCAGCGGCATAGCGATGGAACATTTCATTCCACGCTTTGTCTGCTTCAACCGGGCTATCGGGAAACATAGCCTGCGCCTGGAGCTGTTGCTCACTGGTTTGCGGTACGGTGGCAAAACCATAACACCCGGGCCAGTCCGGGCAGCCAAGTCCAGCTTCCGTCAGCCGGGTATAGGCACCGAGAGCAATCACACAGAGGGATAGCAGAAAGGTTAGGTAAACAAGGTATTTGAAGCTAAACAACCGCATAGGCCCTCCTTAGCCAATTTTAGACACTTTCAACAGCCGCTTCAGATCACGCAGTACATCCTTGCCCTGAGCGAGAATGGCGGTTTGTCCTTTGACTAAAGGATAGGCCATCATGACATTGCCTAGGGGATCGGCGATATAAATCGCCTTGGCGCCATATTCCAATGTTCGTAGCTGCTCCACCACATGCGCCGGCACAAGTCTCTGCTCCACACCCTGTACCTGCTTGTCGGCCTCAGCCGACAAACGGGGAAAATCAGCCTCCGCGACCAGCAGTACACTGCCCACTCTATCCTGCTCAGCACCGACAGCCTGTGGGATCTGGCGAAGGTTAAACAGAGCACCAACACACAGCTCATCGCACTCATCCGGCATCAGGTACACCAGCTGCCACTTACCATTTTGACTAAGCCAATCAGATGCCAAGGGGGTGGACAGCAACTCGCCGCGGTTGGTCACACCTCCCTGATACCAGTTCAAATCCAGTACTAGCTTGGCCAGCACCACAGGCAACAAAAACGCACTGAGTAGCAACAACAACGTTCCGTGTATCTTCATACCTTGCTCCGTTTCAACCACCAAACCGCTAGCCCACTTATTGCGACTGCCATCAAAAACCACTGCGCTGCATAGGCATAATGTTTCTGGGGTCCCACAACAACCGGTGTCCATGTTTGTTGCAAGGCAACCGGGTTTTCAGGGTTTATCTGCAACACCCATGGCCTAAGCGGCAGTGCCATTTTCTCGCTCAACTTGTCGATATGTAGGTTCTGTACTCGTAGCGGCCAATCAGAGCCCAGCGGCACTGAACTCAGCTCCAGCAGTAATGAAGGAGGAGCTATCACCCCTGAAATCCGCAACTCCCCATGGTGTTCAGGCAACACGGGCGTTTGGTCCCGGTAATCAGGCGCCGCGATCCAACCGAGGTTAACCAGCACCCAGCCCTTATCAGCCGAAAACGGGTACAGCACGTGATAGCCCGGCCGACCACGGTAGAGCTGGTTATCCAGCAGCACCGCCTTGCTATGATCAAACTCACCATGCAAGGTTAGGCTGTACCAGCGTGGATCACTGGGTAAGCTGGCCAAACTGTAATACATCTGCTCGCTGCGGTACTTTAGCGCCGAATTCAGCATCTCTTTATCCTGTGCTCGCGACATTTGCCACAGGCCAAGCTTGACCAATGTCACCAGTACCGCCACAGTAAAAAGTATGAAACCGATCCTTCGCATGCTCACCTGTGATCTGTTGGAGTGCCTATGCTGCTAAAAGCCCTTATTGTCTGCCTGCTGATCTTTATTATCTTGAACCTGTTCCGTGCCCTGCCCGCGATGCTCAAAGGCCAGAGCAGTCAACCCATGACCCGCTACCTCGGCCGACGAGTCCTGATTTCCGTTATCGTCTTCGTCCTACTGCTGATCGCAGTAGCCAGCGGTTACATCACCCCGAATCCAAGGCCATACTGAACGCTAAGATGAGGGGAGACGGAGAAAGAACATCGGCCTTATTCCCCTTGCTTCTCGCTTCTCGCTTCTCGCTTCTCGCTTCTCAGAGTATATAGACGAAGACAAACAGCCCGAGCCACACAACATCGACAAAGTGCCAATACCAGGCTCCGGCCTGAAAGGCAAAATGCTTCTCAGGCGAGAAGTGCCCTCTTAATACCCGCAACCAGACAATAAACAGAATCAAGGTTCCCAAGGTCACATGCAGGCCGTGAAAACCGGTAAGCAGGTAAAAAGTATTGCCGTAAATACCGGAATCCAGTGTCAGCCCCATATCCTGATAAGCGTGGATGTACTCAACCCCTTGAAGATACACAAACAATGAACCCAGCAAGACGGTCAGTAACAAAAACAGTGTGAGCCGTGGCCGGTTGTTCTGCTCTAGGGCCGTATGGGCAATATGGACCGTTACCGAAGAGATCAGCAGGATCATGGTGTTGTATAGCGGCAGCCCCAATGCTCCCATGGCCTGGGTTTCCGTTCCGCCCGGTGTCATCACCAACGGCCACTGGGCAATAAATTCCGGCCACAGCACCGCATGGGTCATGGCATTGTTTCCAGCCCCACCGAGCCAGGGAATGGCAATCATACGGGCGTAAAACAAGGCCCCGAAAAAAGCGGCAAAGAACATCACTTCCGAAAAAATAAACCAGCTCATGCCTTGCTTGAATGAGCGGTCCATCTGACGGCTGTAAAGCCCGCTCATCGATTCTTGAATGACATCCCGGAACCAGCCAATCAGCATCAGCAGCAGCAGGCCGACACCGGATAATAAAATCCATGGTCCCTGTCCGTTAAATAGCTCGCCTACCGTGGCACCTGCGCCAAGGGCGATCAGAAACAGGGCAATGGCGCCGACAATGGGCCAGATACTAGCTTCCGGCACATAATAATGCTCATGCGGCACTTTTATCGATTGATCATGTTCAGTGTATGGATTCGCCATCTTTCAACCTCATTGCGTTTGTGCCGTGGCAGGCGGCTGGGCGTTATATAAGGTGTATGCCAACGTCAGGGTGTTAATATCTTCCGGCAGTTCCGGATCCACATAGAACACAAGGGGCAGCTGTGCCGACTCCCCTGCCTCCAGCGGCTGACGGTTAAAGCAAAAGCATTCAATTTTGTTAAAGTAGCGGGCACCGAGTCCCGGGGAGACCGAAGGAACAGCCTGGCCAACGCTTGCACTGCGAGTCAGGTTACGCGCCGCATAGTTGATGGTCTGGGTTTGGCCGGGATGCACGACAACCCGCCGTACCTCCGGCTCAAAGGTCCACTTCATTCCCGGGTTAATATAAGCAACAAACTCAACCGTCACCTGACGCTGGGTATCGATGTTCTGGCTGCTAACCGTTGGCGTATCTGCAGTCTTACCGTTAATGCCGGTAATATCGCAGAACACGTCATAGAGAGGGACAAGTGCAAAGGCAAAGCCAAACATAGCCACTGCCAGCCCGACTAGGGACCAAAGCGAACGTTGCTTGTCGCGTTTTGCCTGCAACGGCTCAGACGGCTTGCTCATAAGACTGCCTCCTAATCAATCTTCGGTGGGGTAGAGAAAGTATGATGGGGTGCCGGCGAGGCCACCGTCCACTCCAGTCCTTCAGCCCCGTCCCATGGCTTGGCCGCTGCCTTCTTGCCACCGCGGACACATTTGATCACCACCCACAAGAAGATCAACTGAGACAGGCCGAACAAAAAACCCCCGATACTCACCACGGCATTAATGTCCGCAAACTGCAAGGCATAGTCAGGGATCCGGCGCGGCATTCCAGCCAGGCCGAGGAAATGCATCGGGAAGAACAGGATATTGACCGAAACAATCGAGCACCAAAAATGCCATTTCGCCAGCTTTTCATCGAACATATATCCGGTCCATTTAGGCAGCCAGTAATACGCTGCCGCCATAATCGAGAAAATAGCGCCCGATACCAGCACATAGTGGAAATGGGCCACCACAAAATAGGTATCGTGGTACTGGAAGTCCGCCGGGGTGATCGCCAGCATCAGGCCGGAAAACCCGCCGATGGTAAACAGCACAATAAAGGCAATGGCAAACAACATCGGCACTTCAAACGTCAGCGAGCCGCGCCACATGGTCGCCACCCAGTTGAACACCTTGACCCCGGTCGGTACCGAGATCAGCATGGTGCAGTACATAAAGAACAGCTCAGCGGCGACCGGCATGCCGGTGGTAAACATATGGTGTGCCCACACCAAAAAGCTCAAACCGGCAATCGAGGCCGTGGCATACACCATTGAGCTATAACCAAACAGCTTCTTGCGGGAAAATGCAGGGACAATCGCCGAAATAATACCGAAACTCGGCAAAATCATGATGTAGACTTCCGGGTGACCGAAAAACCAGAAGATATGCTGGAACATCACCGGATCCCCGCCGCCTGCGGCATCAAAGAAACTGGTACCGAAATACTTGTCGGTCAGCACCATGGTCACCGCCCCGGCCAGTACCGGCATCACGGCGATCAGCAGAAACGCAGTGATCAGCCAGGTCCAGGCAAATAGCGGCATCTTCATGTAAGTCATCCCCGGCGCACGGAGGTTAACGATGGTCACAATCACATTGATTGCCCCCATGATAGAGCTGATCCCCATGATATGGATCGAGAATACGAACAGGCCAGTGCTTGCCGGGCTGAATGTCGTCGATAGCGGCGCATAAAAAGTCCAACCAAAATTAGGACCGCCACCTTCCATAAACAGCGAGGCCAGCAGGAGGGTAAAGGCAAAAGGCAGGATCCAGAAGCTCCAGTTGTTCATCCGTGGCAGTGCCATATCCGGCGCCCCAATCATCATCGGGATCATCCAGTTAGCCAAACCGGTAAAGGCTGGCATAACCGCA
The DNA here is from genome assembly GCF_059552575.1 of Photobacterium sp. HL06. NCBI lineage: Bacteria > Pseudomonadati > Pseudomonadota > Gammaproteobacteria > Vibrionales > Vibrionaceae > Photobacterium > Photobacterium sp. HL06. The sequence goes on along the minus strand of NZ_CM183914.1, from coordinate 139,933 downwards.
CCAAAAACCATGATCAGGCCATGAACAGTCGTCATCTGGTTGAAAAAGTTAGGATCGACCAGCTGCAGTCCCGGTTGAAACAACTCGGCGCGGATCACCATGGCCATCGCCCCACCCACCAAGAACATGGCGAAGCTAAACATCAGGTACAGCGAGCCGATGTCTTTATGGTTAGTCGTAAACAGCCAGCGTTTTAGCCCACTCTGGTGATCGTCGTGATGAACCTGGACTTCTTCAGTCTGGATTTTTTTAGCCTGGTTTTTTTTAGCCCGGGTTTCTTCGATCTCAGCCTGTTCACGCAGCATATCCGTCATTATCCCAATCTCCCTTAAAGCTCTTCACCATCGAGAACAGCCTGCACTTCTGCCGCCTGAACCGTTTCACCCGTATTATTTCCCCAGGCATTGCGCTCATAAGTAATCACCGCCGCCAGCTGTTTCAGGCTAAGCTGGGGACCAAACGCCTGCATAGCAGTCCCATTCCGGCCATGCACCACGACACTGATATGTTCGAGCTTCTTCGCCGGCTCAATCGATACCCCTATCCCAGCCAATGCCGGAAAGGCTCCCGGTATACCCTGGCCATTCACCTGATGACACATCGCACAGCGCGTGTTGTATACCTGCTCGCCCAACTCCATTAGCTCATCCATCGACATCTGCATCGCCAGCAGGCGTTGCTCTTCTTCGTAGGCTTGCTGCTGGGTAACCTTGGTCGCCTGTAGCCACTGGTCGTACTCTGCCTGTGGCTTGGCAATCACCACGATTGGCATAAAACCATGATCCTTGCCGCACAGTTCAGCACACTGTCCACGGTAAATGCCTGGTTTGTCTATCCGGGTCCAGGCCTCATTGATAAAGCCCGGGTTGGCATCTTTCTTGACTGCAAAATCCGGCACCCACCAAGAATGGATCACATCCTGCGAAGTGATCAAAAAGCGCACCTTCTGCCCGATCGGTAATACCAGGGGCCTGTCTACTTCCAGCAAATAATTGTCACGTTTATCACGTCGGTTTTCGATTTGAGCTGTTGTTGTCGCCAAATGTGAATAAAACTCAACATCTTCGTCAAAATAGCTGTAATGCCATTTCCACTGCGAACCGGTGATCTGAATCGTGATGTCAGATTCTGAGGAATCTTCCATTGCCAGCAGTGTATTGGTGGCCGGAATTGCCATCAGAATAAGAATAACGAAGGGAATAATGGTCCAGAGGATCTCGACCTTGGTACTTTCATGGAAGGAGGCCGCCACAGCCCCTTTGGATTTGCGATGATGAATAATGGCCCAAAACATTACCCCAAATACCACAATGCCGATCACGACGCAGATATAGAGAATGGTCATATGAAGATCAAATACACGCTGGCTGACGTCAGTGACTCCCTCCGTCATGTTCAAGCGCATTGTTTCCGTTTCGGCAGCCACAGGCAGCGTCAAAGCCGCAACCAGCACTCCCCAGATCAATTGGCGATTCTTCACCCGGATCCCTCCTTTCCGTCTTCCTGATTTACTTCAAGAGCAGGTCAATATAAGCACCTTTCCCTCTAATCATGAGCAAATTAGTGCTAGCGCGATTAACACTTTATTTACATTTAACTTAGGACAGGATCGAAAAAATGAGCAATAAATTGACCAGAAAAAAAGAAACACCTTAAAGGAACATTAAGGCTGGAGAACTAATAAAGGTAAGGAGTAAAAACAGGGGCGCAGGGAAACTACAGCCGGATATGCACAAGCACCGGCGTTAGACGATATTTTAAACTGGGAATTTTGGCAATCCAACGCTGCCAGGTATGCCAACGGGTACAGTGATGATCTAATGGGCTGTGGCTGCTAACCAACTCGGCCCAGGGTAACCAGTTCAACACCTGCTGTACCGGATCTTTATAGCCGTGACGGTAATCGCCTGCCCCCATTTTGGTTGCGATCGCCGAGCCGCAGCGATCGCCAGCAATCACCAGGCACGCCTCAATCTGGCTAAAGTGGCAACCAATACGCTGGATGAAATGGGCCAGCTCACTGCTATTGCATTGCAGCAGAGCCTGATCACACAGCAGCAGTACCGGCGCATTGGTCATCACCGGTAGCGACTTGAGCCAGGATAGATCAGTCACCGAGCCAGATCGCATCGTATAGCGCTCGCTACGGTGAAACAGGCGTTCTCGCCACAGTAGGTTTTCATCGGTATCAAGCTCGAACCAGCGGCAGCGGCCATTATCGAGGCGATAAAAGCGGGTATCGAGGCCGGCACCGACATTGATGATCCAACCGTTAGGGTGGCGGCGTAAAAATTGCTGGACTTGGCGATCACACTGCAGGGTCAAGGTTGCATGGAGCAACTGGCGCTCTGTCACATTGCCCGACAAACAGTCAGGCTTGAGGTAGCACTGGCTGCATGCAGCGGCAGCAACGGGATCATAGATCAGGCCATCATCCTCCAGGCTCTCGCGACTACGCAGCCATAAAGGCTGCAGCAAGGCTGTAGGTATGTGGTAGCGGGAAGAATTGGTCATTATCACCTCCATCTGATCATGATGAGATGATAATGACTATCATTAACTTTTGCAAAACATTCCACACAAAAAATGTACAGACCTTTTGCAAGGCTACAAAGGTGGGGGCCTATCGGCTTAGCCACCGACGAACCAGAGATTACATCCAGTCGGCGTTGCGGATCACACCGACGGCAATACCTTCAATCGATAAGTGCTGATGGTTCAAGTCAACCACAATAGGGGCAAACTCTTCATTTTCCGCATGCAGCAACACCTGAGAGCCTTTTTTCTCAAGGCGCTTCACGGTGACATCATCCTCAACACGGGCAACGACCACCTGGCCATTGTGGACATCCTGGGTTTTATGGACAGCCAGTAAATCACCATCCATGATACCGATATCTTTCATACTCATGCCATTGACCCGGAGCAGGAAATCAGCACGAGGCTTAAACAGTGCCGGATCCACTTCATAGTGAGTCTCGACATGCTCCTGAGCCAGGATCGGCTCACCGGCAGCCACCTGACCAATCAACGGCAAACCTTGATCGCCTGCATCATCATTGATAAGCAGGCGGATCCCGCGGGAGGCTCCCGGAATAATCTCAATCACTTCTTTACGTGCCAATGCTTTGAGGTGCTCTTCGGCAGCATTGGCGGATCGGAATCCTAGTTCACGGGCTATTTCAGCACGTGTTGGCGGCATTCCAGAATCTTCAATTTTTGCTTTGATCAAATCAAAGACTTCTTGTTGGCGCGGCGTTAACGGCTTCATGATTCACCCTGTCTTTTTATACAGTTCACTGTGAGTATATCCAGTGTTAACAAAGTTGAAAAGACAATTGTTTACGAAAAGAGCAATTTTCCTATCATCCGCAACAAATGCATGCACAGTTCGATACCATTAGTTGGAGATGTTAAGTGCCAGCCAATACCAATTGGTAGCATAAATTCCCATAAATATTAGATGAACAATTAATATGCAGCACAAGAACAATGAGTTAGTACAAAATATCATTCAAAATGATATTTAACCGCAAGTATGTGGTATTTCGCTGCAAAACCACACGCATTTTCTGCTATCCTTGCCTCGCATTAAGAATTCGAGGCTAGTAAAAGATATGTCAAGTTGGCAGAAAATCTATCAAAAACTATTGAATTTGCCGCTTTCTCTGCTGGTTAAAACCCATTCAATACCCTCTGATCCGGTCGCCGATCTGGAACTAGATTTAGAACGACCGATTATCTATATTCTCCCGTTTCGCTCTAACACCGATCTGATGACATTGCGCAGCAGTACCCAAGAGCTGGGACTGCCTGATCCGCTGTCACCATTGGAAATCGATGGCAAGCCATATGTGCGCTACGTATATGTATCCGACGGTCCAAGCGTGTTCGGTTCAGATGGCGAGCTCCCGCAAGAGTCTCTTGATCTGTTCACCGCTCTACTCGAGCAACATAAGCACGATACCGAACTCGATCTCCAGGTCATTCCAGCTGCCATTTTGTGGGGCCGAAAGCCCGGCAAGGAAGAAAACCACAAACCGGTGCTTCGTCCGCTCAATGGTCCTGAAAAATTCTTCACCATTTTAGCCCGGGGCCGAGACTGCATGGTGCGCCTGAGCACCCCGGTTTCGCTACGTTATATGGCCGATAACCACGGAACCGATGACTCTATCGCCCACAAGCTGGCACGCGTGGCCAAAATCCACTTCTCGCGCCAGCAGCTTGCGGCTTCCGGCCCTAAACTGCCAGAGCGCCAGGCGTTATTCAAGCGCCTGCTAGCCTCCAAGGCCATTGAAAAGGTGGTCGCGGAAGAAGCCCAGAGCCGAGATGTTCCCATCGAGAAAGTACGCAAAGAAGCCATTGATATGATGGAAGAGATTGCGGCTGACTTCTCCTATTCACTGATCAAGCGCGGCGAGCGCTTTCTTGGCTGGCTATGGAATAAGCTCTACCAGGGACTGAACATCCATAATGCCCAGCGCGTACGTAAGCTGGCCCAGGATGGACACGAAATAGTCTATGTACCTTGCCACCGTAGCCACATGGACTACCTGCTGCTGTCTTACGTTCTGTATCGTGAAGGCCTGGTCCCCCCGCATATCGCAGCCGGTATCAACCTTAACTTCTTCCCGGCAGGGCCTCTTTTCCGCCGTGGCGGTGCCTTCTTTATTCGCCGTAGCTTTAAAGGCAACCGCCTATATTCCACGGTTTTCCGCGAATACCTGGCAGAGCTGTTTGCCAAGGGCTATTCCGTCGAATACTTCAGTGAAGGCGGCCGATCCCGTACCGGTCGCTTGCTTCCAGCCAAAACCGGGATGCTGTCGATGACCATTCAGGCGATGCTGCGCGGCCTGAACCGCCCGGTTACCCTGGTACCGGTCTATATCGGCTACGAGCATGTGATGGAAGTCGCTACCTACGCCAAGGAGCTACGCGGCAAACGCAAAGAAAAAGAGAATGTCGGCCAGGTACTGCGTACCCTGCGCAAACTGCGCAACCTCGGTCAGGGCTATGTGAACTTTGGTGAGCCAATTTCGCTAAATCACTACCTCAACGACACTGTCCCTGAGTGGCACAAGGACATCGATCCGATTGAACCGCAACGCCCGCAGTGGCTAAGCCCGGTGGTAAATGATCTGGCAAACAAGATGATGACCCACATCAATGATGCTGCTGCCACCAACGCCCTGACCCTATGTGCTCTGGCCCTACTCTCGGCTCGTCAGCGTGCTCTGAGCCGCGAAGAGCTGGAGCAACAAATCGACTGCTACCTGCAACTACTGCGCAACGTACCTTATTCAGGCCAGTGCACCATGCCTGAAGAAGATGCGGCCACCTTGGTTAAGCATGCGATGCAGATGGATAAATTCATTGTCGAGCGTGACAGCCTGGGGGATATCGTCTCCCTTGACCGCCAGCAATCGATCTTAATGACTTACTATCGCAACAACATTATCCACCTGTTTGCCCTGCCATCGCTGATCGCCCATATTGTGGTCCAGCACCAGCGCTTGAGTATTGAAGCGATCCACCAGCAAGTCGAGTTGCTGTACCCGTTCCTCAAAGCCGAGCTATTCCTGCGCTACGAGAAGGAAGAGCTCAGCACAGTGATCGATGCCCAGATCGCCGAGCTGGTTCACCAACGCCTGGTACTGAGTGACGGTGAATCTATTGCGCTAAATAGTGCCCGCATTGGCCCGCTGCAACTACTGGCACGTACTATTTCGGAAACCCTGCAGCGCTACACAATCGCATTGACACTGCTACGATCCGAGCCGCAGCTAATGAAGAGCGATCTGGAACAACAAAGTCAAATGATGGCCCAGCGCCTGAGCCGCCTGCACGGTATCAATGCGCCGGAATTCTTCGACAAGGGCGTGTTTGCGACACTGGTTAAAACCCTGCGAAACGAAGGCTACTTAAACGATGAATGCCATGCAGTCTCCCGCCCGGTTGAAAACCTGGCTGACTTGCTGGCAGCTTTGGTCTCACCGGAAGTCAAGCTGACCATCCAGGCTGTGATGAACCGGGAAGATAAAGTTGAAGAGCTCGAGCCAAGCGCGTGAAGCGTGAAGCGTGAAGCGTGAAGCGTCGCAGATTGTAAAATCGAAAAAGCGAGAGTCGATAGCCGGCTCTCGCTTTTTTATTTATCAAATCATTGTAAGCATGAATTCTCACGTCTCGAAGCGGAGCACACCCGGAGCGAAGCATAACTCGCTTCCGAGGCAAGCCTTTCATGTACAGCTTGTACAGCTTTTTGACTACTGTAACTCAATTGCTCACAAAGCTGCACAATACAAGCCGCAAAACATAAGGTATTGTTAAATAACAAAAACAATCAATCCATTATAATGCTCTTATTCTGCCCAACAGCTTGTACAGCTTTTGGGTGGTAGAAAGTCAAAAACCTCACCAGCCGTAAACCTTTCCTTCTTTTATCCCGGAAAACGGGTATAAAAAAAGCGCCTTGCGGCGCTTCTCAATGAATAAACGATCAGCCTAGGCAAACACTGGCAGCAATACCGATACATACCAACATCCCAACATAGTTATTGTTGAGGAATGCCTTGAAGCACGGTTCGCGCTCACGGCTGCGGATCAACATCTGCTGGTAAACAAACAAGGCCGCCGATAACAGCAAGAACCAGAAATAAATCTGAGACAGCCCCTGCATGGCACCTACCGCAATCAAAACAACCAGGGCCGACAGCTGAAGTAAGCCGACAATAATCTTATCAAAGCGGCCAAACAGGATAGCCGTCGACTTGATCCCAACGTTCAAATCATCATCACGGTCAACCATTGCATATTGGGTATCATAAGCAATGGTCCACAAAATATTGGCAACAAACAACAACCAAGCCGCTGCAGGGAGTTCATTGGCCTGTGCCGCGTAGGCCATCGGGATTGACCAGCCAAATGCCATTCCCAGTACCAACTGAGGCAGGTGGGTATAGCGCTTCATAAACGGGTAGGCGGCAGCAAGCAGCAGGCCAACAACCGATAGCATGATAGTCAGCGTATTCATGGTCAGCACCAGTAAAAACGAGACCAGAACCAAGAAGCCAAACAAGCCAAGGGCTTCTCGCTCAGAAACTTTCCCCGACGGCATCGGACGCTGGGCCGTACGCTTTACATGACCATCAAAATTACGATCGGCAAAGTCATTGATCACGCACCCCGCCGCACGCATAAAGATCACCCCGAGCACAAAGACCACCAGTACCTGTGGGTTTGGAAAGCCATCGGCCGCAAGGAACAACGCCCATAGCGTAGGCCAAAGCAGTAGCAAGCTGCCGATTGGGCGGTCAAATCGCGCGAGTTGCCAATATGCTTTTGCTTTGCTCAATTCCAACTCTGACTCTCCTTTGCATATACCGGGGCATCTTCCAAAAACAGCTCCGCCACCAGCAGAGGCTTTTCATTTATCCATAACCTTGAGCGCCGAGCCCACAATGGGTCCTCGCCAGTGCTAACATTGGCCACCACCAATGCATCACGCCGGGCACTGCGATCAGTGAAGACCCGAAAGCCCAGTGGCATCTCACCAAGTTGCTCCAGATCACTTTCCTGACCAGTCAACGTCGACAATGGGATCAATGTACGGGCAAACACCCAAGGGATCCCATCCCCCATCAGCACCACTTTCCGCAACAGGCAATCGACATCACCAATTAATGCCCGTTCATCGGCCAATAATTGCGCCTTGTTAATTTTTGACTGCTCTATCAGTGACACCGTGAAATGGTCGCAATGGCGCTGAAAGCGCCGCGACAATGAATCCGGTTCAAGCAACCAATGCCCAAACTCTGTCCCTTCAACGGCTGTCTCTTCCGGTGCCTGCCACTGGGCACGGTCCAGCAAGGGTTTGTACAACTGCTTGAATTTCGACATCTTTCTAATATAAACCCCACCAAACAGTCATCAAAAGCTTGGTAGAATACGGTTAATTTATTACCATAAGGAAACACTATTGTAGCAAGCTGTAACGGGTACGAATATCGTTACGATCGAAAGAACGCAATTCATTGTCTGAAAAGGCTGTAAATCCATGAGTGTAATAATGAAACCGACAATCTTAGGCTTCACCCTATTTTTTGCTGCCCTGCTGACACCGCTTTACGCCTTAGCAGAAGATGCGGCTATGGCTGCACCACAGTACACTTATTACACCCTTGAGCCTGACATCACGACCAACTACATCACCCAGGGGAAAAAAATCGGTTACCTGCGACTACAAGTCGACTTGATGGTGTCCGATCCGGATTTAATTAAACAGGTCGAGCACCATGCCCCGCTGATCCGAGATGCGATTATTAACATTATCGGCCAGCAGCCAGAAGCTAGGATCAAGTCCCTGGCCGGCCGGGAAGAAATCCGTCAGGCCTGCCTCCATAAGGTCAATGAGCTGCTGATCATGGAGACCAACCAGAGAATTCTCACTGAGTTGCTATTTACCAAGTACCTATATCAGTAGTAACCCAGATCAAAAAAGGCGCTCAATGAGCGCCTTTTTTCTTATCGATATCGACTGTTTAGGCTGCAGCAACAGACTGCACGGGACGCTTTGCCAAGATATAGTCCGCAACCGCCTTCTGCTGATCAGGGTTCAGGTACAGGCCCAGCTTGCTGCGACGCCATAGGGCATCTTCGGCAGCCTGCACAAACTCATGCTCTATCAGATAGTCCAGCTCGCGGGCATAGAGGCCTTCACCAAAGTGCTGCCCCATACCTGCTTCAGCACTGATCCCGTCGAGCAGCTTTAGTGCATAGGTACCATAGTTGGTCGCCAATCGCTCGGCAGTAAATCGTGTCAGCCATGGACACTGCTGCTGCAGGCTCGTTGCCAACTGCGGGCCATCAAAATCCGCTTCCCCGCCAGGCAGGTAGGAATCAGCCGTCCAGCTTTTGCCCATCTGAGGGAAGAAAGGTGACAGCTTGGTCATTGCCGCTTCTGCTAGCTTACGGTATGTCGTCAACTTACCACCGAATATTGACAGCAACGGCGGATGGCTGCCTTCCTGCTCCAGCTCCAGCGTATAGTCACGGGTAATAGCCTGCGGAGAATCCGACTCATCATCACAGAGCGGCCTTACGCCACTGTAGGTCCAGACCACATCCTCACGTTGCAACTTCTGGACAAAGTGGTTGTTATAAACATCCAGCAGGTAATTAATTTCATTATCATCAATCGCCACCTCGCGCGGATCACCCTTATATTCCACATCTGTGGTACCAATAATAGAAAAACGATCCAGGTAGGGGATCACAAAGACAATCCGGCTATCTTCATTTTGCAGAATGTAAGCCTGAGGCTGATCATGAACGCGTGGCACCACTATGTGCGAGCCTTTGATTAATCGAATATTGCGCGGTGATGGTGCTTCCAGGCTCTGATCATAAAACGCCTTCACCCACGGGCCGGCGGCATTGACCAAAGCATGTGCTTTACGCTCAAAGGTTTCACCAGTCAGCATATCGCGAATGGTGACCTGCCAAAGCTCACCCTCTTGTACTGCTTTTTCAACCTTGCACCGATTGCGTACTTCCCCACCGCTGGCAGCCACTTCCATCGCATTCAGCACCACCAAACGTGCATCGTCGACCCAGCAGTCAGAATATTCAAATCCCTTGGTGATTTCCGGTATCAGCACCGAGTCCTGACCGAACTTCAACCCCTGGCTAGACGGAAGCGTAGTACGCTTACCTAAATGATCATAGAGAAACAGACCGGCACGGATCATCCAGGCCGGACGAAGATGGGGACGATGTGGCAAGCGAAAGCGCATCGGACGGGCAATATGAGGAATTTTACGCAACAGCACTTCACGCTCGGCCAGTGCCTCGCCCACTAAACGAAACTCGTAATGTTCGAGGTAGCGCAAGCCTCCGTGGATCAACTTAGAGCTGGCCGATGAGGTCGCAGAGGCAAAATCACTGGCCTCAAACAACCCAACACGCAACCCGCGCCCTGCTGCATCAGCAGCAATACCTGCGCCGTTAATCCCGCCACCAACGACAATCAGATCCAATACTTCAGTTGTTGCTACCCTCATACCACACCTCATTCGAAACCAAAAAAGTTCAAAAACGCTCACTTATGTTCGTTATCGAGCATCATAGTCGAGATTTTGATTAAGATCATCATTTATATTTTCGATTTGTTACATAAATATGAAGCAGGTAACAAGAATGATAAAAAACGGGCTACCATTTCTGGCAGCCCGTTTCACTATCGAATGAGGAGGTTGTCTGTGGTCCGTCACTTTGACAGACACATGACTAACCAATGATTTCAGTATGAATTTCGTTTTCTATCAACCGCTTAGACAACTCTTCAGGTGGCTTCTGATCAGTGAACAACATATCAATTTGGCTGATGTCACCCAAATTGACCATCGCATTACGGCCAAATTTAGTATGGTCGACCCCCAGCATGACGCAACGGCTATTTTCGATAATAGCCTGCTTCACCCGCACTTCGTGATAATCGAAGTCCAGCAAAGAACCATCGAGATCAATCCCACTGATCCCCATGATGCCGAAATCCAGCCGGAACTGGGAGATAAAATCAAGGGTAGCCTCCCCGACAATGCCGCCATCGCGATTACGAACTTCCCCCCCAGCCAGGATCACCCGGAAGTCATCCTTGCCAGTCAAGATACTCGCCACATTCAGGTTGTTGGTTACAACACGTAGATCGCTATGGTCAAGCAAAGCACGGGCAACTGCTTCTGGGGTGGTACCGATATCGATAAACAGTGTGGCACCATCCGGGATATGCTGCACCATGGCCTGGGCAATACCATCTTTTTCGGCTAGCTGCATAACTTTACGGGTACTGTATGAGGTATTCACCGAACTTGACGGGATCGTCGCACCACCGTGATGACGGCGAATTTTATTATCGGCGGCCAACTCATTGAGATCGCGACGAATAGTTTGCGGGCTGACATTAAAACGCTCAACCAGATCGTCAGTGCTGACGTAGCCCTGGGTTTTAACGAGATCGATGATTTCCTGGTGACGTTTGCTTTGCTTCACGACTAACGCTGCTCCTAGTTGCAACAAGGCTCCGCGAATGCGAAGCCTTGTCATATTACCTAGAGCGTTACCAAGATGCCAATGATGGCGATCTCAATCACGCATTTTGCTCTACACTGCCACTGATAGCTTCTTTGTGCAGCTTACTTTCACCGATCAACGCCAAGGTCAGGAAGAAGATCGACAAACCACAGGCTGAAGTCAGTACCATGAAGCCGCCATCCCAGCCGAAGTGGTCAACGGTGTAGCCCAGAACGGCGTTTGCCGCGACTGCACCACCAAGGTATCCGAACAAGCCAGTTAGACCTGCAGCAGTACCTGCCGCTTTCTTAGGAGCCAACTCCAATGCATACAAACCAATCAGCATAACCGGACCGTAGATCAGGAAGCCAATCGCAACCAGTGCCATCATGTCGATCATTGGGTTGCCTGCCGGGTTGAACCAGTACACCAACACAGCGATCGTTACCAATGCCATAAACAAGATCCCTGCCGGTGCACGACGCCCCTTAAAGAACTTATCTGACATCCAACCACACAATAATGTGCCAGGGATACCCGCCCACTCATACAGGAAGTAGGCCCAAGATGATTTATCTACCGTAAAGTCTTTTACTTCACTCAGATAAACCGGTGCCCAGTCCAATACCCCATAACGGATCAGGTAAACAAAGGCATTCGCAATCGCAATGAACCACAATAGCTTATTGTTGAAGACATACTTGAAGAAGATTTCCTTCGCTGTCATCTCCTTCTCATGTGATTCATCATAGTTATCAGGGTAATCATCTTTATGTTCTTCAATCGATGGCAGACCACAAGACTGCGGTGTATCACGCATTGCCAACAGGGTGAAAGCCGCTACCAGCAAGGCGAAGAATGCTGGCACATAAAATGCTGTACGCCAGTCGTCATTGAACGCCCAAAGCCCAAGCAGGAACATCGGACCGATCAGGCCACCACCCACGTTGTGGGCAACATTCCAGACCGATACAATTTCACCACGCTCTTTGCGTGACCACCAGTGCACCATCGTCCGCCCACAGGCCGGCCAGCCCATACCCTGGAACCATCCGTTCAGGAACAGCAGAATGAACATTGCTGTAATACTACTGGTTGCCCATGGCATGAAACCGAAGCACAACATCACCAAGGCTGACATCGTCAGGCCGGCCGCCAAGAAATACCGCGGATTCGATCGATCCGATACGCTACCCATCAAGAACTTAGACAAACCGTAAGCAATGGACACAGCCGCCAGAGCCACACCCAAATCACCCCGGCTGTAACCATACTCTTCAATTAGAAAAGGCATGGCCAAACTGAAGTTCTTACGTACTAGGTAGTAACCGGCATAGCCAAAGAAAATACCAACAAAGAGCTGCCAACGTAGTCGCTTGTAGACGGGATCAATCTGGCCATCGGACAGACGCTCCGTATGCAAGGCGGGTTTAAAGATGCCAAACATAAGATGTTCCTTAAAAAGTTGTTGTTGTTGTTTTAGCGATGGTTTGCGTAAACGCAATATAGGGCGAGCGAAAATAACCAATACCGCTCAAGATATGCAAATTATTGCTCGAATGAAGATAATAAAATGTGAAAAGAATCAAAAACGAAGATTTAATTTCCACCAATGGTGCTTTTGCTCTAATTTTTACGCAAATATTTGAAGTCTGCCAGCTAATCAACAGATTAGGTGAACTTCGATAAACGACAATTCACCTTTATATAGGAAGTAGCTTTACCTAACGACGCAACTTCGCATCCAGTAATGCCAGGGCACAACCGCTGACTAAACCAAACAAATGCGCCATATTGGCGATCGACATGCCAAGCGGCTGGGCGAAGCCAAGTACCAGCCAGGCCAGCATGAAAATAACGTAAGGTTTGGGGATCGACAAACCGCGCTGTGGCGCCAGCCAGCCCATCCACCAGATATAACCCATCAGCGCATAGACCACACCGGACAGGCCGCCAAAATTCGGCCCATGGAGCCAGAACTGGGCAAAGCCGGAGATCAATGCCGAGATCAGGAATACCTGTACCAGTTTACTGCTACCACTATGGCGCTCAAGCTGCCCGCCCAAGATCCACCACCACAGACAGTTGAAGAGAATATGCAGGGTAGAGAAATGGATCAGCGCATGTGAAAAGAAACGCCATAGCTGCCACTGATCGCCATCCATCACCGGAAAATGGAACACATTGAATACCGGCTGCTGAAATCCAAACAGCCAGAGCCCATAGACAGCAATAGCGACAACCATCACCGACAGGCTAAAGGGTCCAGCCTGTGATTTGATGATCGCCAGCAAATTCGGGCTACTATAATAAAATTTCGCCGTCCGTGACTCAGCAACATCCCACGAAGCCGCCTGGTACTTACGGTCTTGCGGGTTGGCCAAAAACAGATTGAGCTCTGCCTGTGCTTCCACCAAATACTGTGAGTCCTTCAGCCAGATAGCAAACATCCCTTCCGGCTCTGGAGCCAATGTCAGGGCAATCCCGCGCGAAGCCATATAGTCGATAAACGCCTGTGCCTGGCGGGGGTTGTTTAATCCGGCTAACCGATGCATCTATTACTCCGTGAAGGCCTATGCCCGTTGAATACAAGGATACGCCTGGCGACGCCAGGCCTCAAAACCACCATCAAGACTATACACGGTTTCATAACCTTGATTAATCAAGTATTGTGCCGCACCCTGGCTACTAATACCGTGATAGCACATCACGACAACAGGTTGCTCGAAATCAACCTTGTCCATGAACTCAACCATTGTATCATTGGTCAAGTGGAAGGCAGACTCCGGATGTGACAAAGCAAAAGATTGCGGATCACGGATATCTACCAGCACGGCTTCTGAATCAGGTTGTTGTAATAATGTGTATGCCTGCTCTACCGAAATATGCTCAAACTGTTCCATGACTGCCTCGTTCTCTATCTGATCAGGCTACCCGCAGCGATAGCCTGCTATATTATTCAAGTCGCGATAATGGCTTGATCTTGCTGGCCCACAAAAACGTGACGATCATCCGATTTTGGATCCCGCTACAAGATGTCAGTCCAATTCTCGCTGGTGCACATTGTACCCCACAAAGTTACTCACAACCTCGCACAGAAAGTAGGGCTTTGCCCACCATGGATAATCCGCACTAATATCAGGTATGACAAGGCATAACAAGGACACTCCCCTTTCCCCAAACCGCTCACTGATCAAAATACCACCAGCTGTGGAAAAAGCTGTGAATAGCGTTGATAATGTGTTTTATGAAATCTGGATCCACTATATGTAGATCGGATCCGATCAAAAGCTGTGGATAAGAGTGAATATAATTCACAGCTATACTCACAAACGTGAGGTATATCTCAGAAAACAAGCATAAAAAAACCGGCTCTAGGCCGGTTTTCTAATATTCTTCATTGTGGATAATTTGCGAGGATCTTTAAATGGTCTCTCCGACCGCTTCTTTCAGCTTCTTCATCGCATTTTTCTCCAACTGGCGGATCCTTTCTGCAGAAACACCATAATGATCAGCAAGCTCCTGCAGCGTCGCCTTCTGCTCATCCAACCAACGGGATCGCACAATATGCTGGCTACGTTCATCCAGGCTACCTAGAGCGAGGGACAACCGGTTGTTTGCATGTGCTTCCCAGTTATTCTCTTCATAGCTCAGTGCAACATCAGACGACTTGTCTTCCAGGAAATACACCGGTGCGGTATAACCGCTATCTCGATCGTCATCTTCAGAAGGCATTTCAAAAGCCGGATCTTGCGCTGCCAGACGCGATTCCATCTCGCGGACCTCGCTGGGATCAACGCCTAGCTGCTCGGCAACCATCTCCACTTCGGCATTATTGAACCAGCCAAGACGTTTTTTCGACTTACGCAGGTTAAAGAAAAGCTTACGCTGGGCCTTGGTGGTCGCCACTTTCACGATACGCCAGTTACGCAGTACGTATTCATGAATTTCAGCCTTGATCCAGTGCACAGCAAAAGAAACCAGACGTACCCCTACTTCAGGGTTAAAGCGCTTCACCGCTTTCATCAGGCCAATGTTACCTTCCTGAACCAAATCCGCCATTGGTAGGCCGTAGCCTGAATAGCCACGTGCAACATGCACGACAAAACGCAAATGGGACATAACCAGGCCTTTTGCCGAATTAATATCACCATCATAATGCAGACGCTCAGCTAACTCGCGTTCCTGCTCGACCGACAGCATTGGGTAGCTGTTGACGCTCTGGATATAACTATCCAGGCTATCTGCGGAAACTAGAGCCATTGAAGTCATCTCTTGTGCCATTCAACAAACCTCGTGTGTTTTTTGTACCAATGGGAAATTGCTTGAACCTGCAATGATGCCCAGAAAACAGGCACCTTTGCAAGCGAGTCGCGTAATTTACATCATTTATAGATTCAAAAACGTCAGATAGGTTCAATTTCTTTCAAATGGCGGCCAGCAGATAAACGTGCTGCAAGCAGGCCAAGAAACGATGCAATCATCAGCAAAATCAGTGTTTCATCCCAGCGTAAACCTACCAGGCGAAAACCGCTGTCATATAGAGACGCCAATTTAGCGACCGCACCATCAAGCAGTATAGTGACGATAGCCGTTAATACCCAAGCCACAGTCCCGCCAATCAACCCATACCAGGCACCGGTATAGAGATAAGGACGGAGTATGAAACTATCCGTCGCGCCCACCAGCTTCATTACCTGAATTTCATCTTTCTGATTTTGCACCTGAAGCCGCAAGGTATTACCGACAATAAGGAACACGGCAAACAGCATCAGGCCCGACATCAACAAGGCCAAGGTAACCGCTAGATCTTTGATTGCCGCCAAACGCTGCAGCCAATCACTATCAAGCCGGACTTCATTGACGCTCGGCTCGGTACGGATCTTGGCAGCCAGCTGTATTGCCCTGTTACTGCCCTGCCAATCAGTGGCCGGACGCACCACAACCACGGCCGGAAGCGGGTTTTCATCCAGCAGGGTCAGCGCCTGGTCAAAACCGGCATGCTCACGAAAATCCGCCAGGCCCTGCTGGGGGGAGATATAATTAACCGACTCAATTTCAGGCCAGGATTGCAACTGCTCACTGAACTGGCTGGCAGCCGCCACAGGGGTGCCATGCTCCAGGTACAGTGTCAGCTGCGTCGGATTTTGCCAGGCCTGGGCCACCAGCGTGACATTCTTCGCCAGCAAGTAGAAACTGGCCGGCAGCGTCAGCGCAAAAGCCAGTACCGCCAAGGTCAGAAAGTTGCCAAGCGGACGCCGCATCAATTCGACCAGTGCCCCCTTGCATTGCTGCTGATGCACGGCAAAGAAACCTGTTTGCTTACGCGCCACGTCGTGCTACCTCCCTCAAATGCCCTTGATGAAGATCGAAGCGCCGATAGTCATGGGTCGTGAGCAAAGACGTATCATGGGTGGCCATCAGGACACTGACGCCCACCCGATTGAATTCCTCAAACAGACTCATCACCTGATGTGACAGTGCGGCATCTAAGTTTCCCGTTGGCTCATCAGCCAACAACAACCGTGGCTTGTTCACTACCGCCCGGGCAATCCCCACCCGCTGCTGCTCTCCGCCAGAGAGCTGCATCGGTAGGCAACGCGCCTTATCGAGCAGGCCGACTTTATCCAAGGCAGCAGACACTCGCCGCTTGATCTCATTTTCCGAAGCAAGTTCTATCCGCAATGGCATCGCAACATTGTCATAAACACTGCGATCCATCAGCAATTTATGATCCTGAAAAATAATCCCGATATTACGGCGCAGAAAAGGGATCTGCTTATTATCAATTCGGGTAATTTCATGACCATTAAAGAAAATCTGGCCATCACTCGGCCGTTCAATCGCACAGATCAGTTTCAGCAGGGTACTCTTACCCGCACCGGAATGGCCGGTCAAAAAAGCCATATCTGCCTGTTGCAGATGAAAATCCACTTTTTGCAGGGCTTGGCGCCCGCCGCGGTAAGCCTTACTTACCTGCTGAAACCGAATCACGATTTATTCCTCGTCACTAAACAGCGCTTCAATAAACTCATTGGCCGCAAACGGACGTAAATCATCAATACCTTCACCGATACCAATGTAACGGATTGGAATATTGAACTGATCGGCCACGGCAAAGATCACCCCACCTTTCGCCGTTCCGTCCAGCTTGGTGATCGTGATGCCCGATACCGGCGCCACTTCACTGAACAATTTAGCCTGGCTGATCGCATTCTGGCCCGTACCGGCATCCACCGTCAGCATAATTTCATGGGGTGCCTGCGGATCAACCTTCTTCATCACTCGCACAATCTTGCGCAGCTCTTCCATCAGGTTGCCTTTGTTCTGCAGGCGGCCTGCCGTATCGGCAATCACCACATCGACATTACGCGCCTTAGCCGATTCAATCGCATCAAAAATAACCGATGCGCTGTCTGCGCCAGTATGCTGGGCAACGACGGGAACGTTATTACGCTCGCCCCATACCTGCAGCTGCTCAACCGCAGCAGCACGGAAGGTGTCACCGGCAGCCAGCATCACTGACTTGCCTTCACTCTGGAACTGCTTGGCCAACTTGCCAATCGTGGTGGTTTTACCTACCCCGTTGACACCAACCATCAGGATCACATACGGCTTCTTGCTGGTATCAACCACAAGGGGTTGTTCTACTTTCTCCAGCATTTCACCCAGCTCATCTTTAAGCAGGCCATACAGGGCTTCGCCATCTTTTAGATCCTTGCGACCAGCCTTTTCGGTCAGGTTTTCAATGATCTTCAGTGTGGTATCCATACCGACATCAGCAATCAGCAGCTGTTCTTCCAGCTCCTCGAATAAATCATCGTCAATTTTTTTACCACTAAACAGGCCAAAGAAGCCGGAGCCGAAGTTGGTTTTCGTCTTCTTAAGACCACGCATCAGGCGGGCAAAGAAGCCTTCACTCTTCGGTTTTTCCTGCTCCTGCACTGCGCTTTCTGCTTCCGCTACAGTCTGGGCTTCAGCCTCTTCTGCCGCTTTCGCAGCCGCCAGGGCTTCGGCCTCTTCTGCTGCTTTCGCAGCCGCCAGGGCTTCGGCCTCTTCTGCCGCTTTCGCAGCCGCCAAGGCTTCGGCCTCTTCTGCCGCTTTCGCAGCCGCCAGGGCTTCGGCCTCTTCTGCTGCTTTCACAGCCGCCAGGGCTTCGGCCTCTTCCGCTGCTTTCACAGCCGCGAGGGCTTCGGCTTCTTCCTTCGCTTTTGCTTCTGCTACTTCACCTTGAGTGGGTTCAGTTTGGGATGCGCCAGCTTCTGCTTCCACCTCTTGGTGGTCTTTGTTTTGTTCAGTTTGCTCGGTTTGTTCTTCAGAACCAAAACCCAGCCACGAAAATAATCCGCGTTTCTTTTTTTCTGCCATTGGCAAATCCTAGAGCTTGATTGGTACAATTTGCAGCCTAAAAACAGGTGTATACTATCATTTTCTAAACGGTCGAAGAAATCTATGACGAGACGCAGGCAACAATCAGGGCGAAATATGCCAAATAACCGCCGGGAAGGGTTCGTAAGAATCATCAGTGGTCGCTGGCGCGGGCGTAAACTTCCAGTCCATGATGTTGAAGGCCTCAGACCCACGACAGATCGTGTAAAAGAGACAGTTTTCAACTGGTTAGCTCAAAATCTCTATGAGGCTAACTGTCTAGATCTGTTTACCGGCAGCGGCAGCCTGAGCTTTGAAGCTTTATCGCGCGGGGCACAAAGTGTGACAATGCTCGAACTGGACAAAAAAGCCGCCGAACAATTGGAAAAAAACCGGGTAACGGTCGGTGCCGACAATGCACATATCCATAATACGGATAGCCTGGCTTTCCTCAGCAAACCAGGAACACCGTTCGATATCGTCTTTATCGACCCACCATTTCGTAAGAATTTGCTACAGGATGTGATCACGCTACTGGAAACCAATGGCTGGTTAGCTCCCCATGCAATCATCTATATTGAAGCCGAAAAAGAGCTTGGTGATCCCGAGACGCCGGCCCACTGGCATTTACACAAGGAAAAAACAGCCGGTCAGGTTTGTTACCGGTTATTTGAAAGAGAGGAAGCATGAAAGCGCTAATTGTATTGGCAAAAGCCGCTATCGGATTTGTCTGGCTGGTACTGCTGGTTAATATTTTCCACCCCTTCCCAGGCGTTGCTGCCATAGCACTGTATATTATGACGGGATTCCTGCTCATGATGCACGGCCTGCAAATGCTGATCTTCATCGGTGCCTTCGGTGACAAGATCACCATGAGCCGCTGGGAAAAATGGTCGATACTGATCTTCGGTATCTTTGCCCTGCTCGACATTCGCCGCAAACATATGATGTAAAGCGAGAAGCGAGAAGCGAGAAGCGAGAAGCGAGAAGCGAGAAGCGAGATCAGGTTCTGATCTCGCTTTTTTATGTCAACAACATCGGGTCAAATACTTAAGAGCATAATTCTATCTAGGTACTTAAGCGCCGATCTGGAAGAAGTTGTGTACCCCGTCCAGGAACATCTGGGTCGACATCATGATCAGCAGCAAGCCCATCAGGCGCTCGACGGCCTTCAGGCCCTTCTCACCCAGCAGGCGGTTGAACACCTCGTAAAACATCAGGATCACAAAGGATGCTCCCCATGCCAGCAATACCGCCAGCACCCAGTCCCAGGTTCGGCCCGGTTCCTGGTTTGACAGTAGCAGCAAAGAAGCCAGAACGGATGGCCCGGCAATCATCGGGATCGCCATCGGCACGATAAACGGTTCTTCCCCGGCAGCCAGTCCAGTTACCCCACCCGGCTGGGGAAAAATCATCCGAATTGCGATCAAAGATACCCCTGAAAATGTATAACATTTTTCTCTCTTTTTCTTCTCAAAATGCTTTTTAGAGTATTTACTTTGTGCACCCGAGCACATATGATACCCCTCATAAATATAATATTTAATATTTTAGGTACACATGGTTATGGACAGGTTCACCGTTATTTGCAGAGATAGAAAAGTCTCACTAGATGGATTACGAACAATTACATTGCGAGTGATCAGTTTGAACGGTGCGCTGCTGGAAACTTTCCTGCACTATCAGATCAGCAGGAGACACAAAGGGAAGACGTGGCACAGAGAAAATGCTCAAGCCATGGTTCTGCTTCTCAACTACTGGCACATAACACAAGGAAAGTTTGCCTCTCCTCGATTGATGTTTGAAGCATTTTCAGATGCGGTTTGCTATGGAACGATATTAGCCGATGGCTCAGACCCAACAGGGCTGCGCTGGCACCCACGCAGTGCTGCTCAAGCAAACAAGTTAATAAAATACATTACGGCATACTCGGATTGGCTGTTTCATGAAACTGGTGAGGAATCAGCATTGCTGAACCCGCTCCGTATGGCAACGCCATATGAAAAAATGCTGAACCTAGCAGCCTATCACCACCGAAAGAACAACTCCTTTCTAAAGCATACCTTTGATAACTCAAAAACTAGCAAACAAGCGGAGTATGTGCGGTCTGTCGGAAGGCACAAGGAGCCTCAAACTACAGAAGTGACATACAAATTCCCTAAAAAGAAAACATGGGCAGTAATTGAAGAGGGCTTCACTATCCGTGGCTCTAAAACAGGCGATCCTGTTCACAAGCGCCTAGATTTGGCAAAAGTACTGGCTTTTATACTCATGCGCTTCTGTGGGCTCAGGATTTCCGAGTCTCTTAATGTATATGTGTGTGATATCTCAGTTGATCCTGTTTTGACCAACAGACAACTAGATAAGAAAATACCTTTAGTTAAAGTTCATCACCCAGAGAAGGGCTTTGCTCCAGACGAATGGCGTAAAAAATACAACAAGCCAACTGCGACCAGAGCACAGTACCTAGCAGCTGAGTACGCAATGCTGCCACGAGACGACACAAGCTCTCCAAAATCGCTATACACAGGTTGGAAAAACCCTGTCTTAATCAAAGATCAATATTACATGGTTGCGTACTTCAATAATGCGCAAGCAGCTGAAATATTCATGATTTACTGGCAGCTGTATTTGAAATATCAAGCTCCTAGAAATCAATCTCACCCCTTTGCTTTTTCCAATCTCAAGAATGGAAAACCATTATCTTACAAAGCAATGCAAGACGGACTTAAACGAGCTGTGGAAAAGGTTGGGTTAGTCAGTAGGAAGAGTGAAGGCACTACACCTCACGGCCTCCGCCATCTGTTTAAGGACGAGCTGGAAGACCTTGGTCTAAGTCAGCAATTCATCATGAGCATGATGCACCACAAGAGCATCAAGTCCCAAGGCTCCTACGGTCACAAAACACATGAAGATATTCGAACAGCAATGATTGAGGCTGAAAGCAAAGCGTGCGCCTCAACAGCAGAAAGATCCAAGTTACAAGCAATAAAACACGAAGAACTATCGCCAGATGCCCAGCTTCTGGCGATCAAGGAGTCAGCATGAGCAAAAAATACGAAACACTGGAAGAAGCCTCTGCTGCTACGTTAGCCCTGTTCAAAGATCTGGGTAAAAAGCCAACAGCAGCCTTGTATCGGAAGTATTACAAGGAAGACCCAAGACTCCCAGCAAACCCTGCCAAATTTTATGACAACTTCACCTCATGGCCTGAATTCTGGGGTAAAGAAGCACCTGTTGATAAATACGAAACACTGGAAGAAGCCTCGGCAGCTGCGTTTGCCCTGCTCAAGGAACATGGCATCAAAGAGCCTTCTCAGCGCTTATATAAGAAGTATTACAAGGAAGATCCAAGACTCCCAGCAAACCCTGCCAAATTTTATGACAACTTCACCTCATGGCCTGAATTCTTGGGTAAAGAAACACCTGTTGATAAATATGAAACACTGGAAGAAGCCTCGGCAGCTGCGTTTGCCCTGTTCAAGAAACATGGCATCAAAGAGCCTTCAAAACGCTTATATAAGAAGTATTACAAGGAAGACCCGAAGCTCCCATCAACCCCTGACGCATCTTATGACAGCTTCACCTCATGGCCTGAATTCTTAGGAAAAAAAGCGCCAGTTAAAAAATACGAAACACTGGAAGAAGCCTCGACAGCTGCGTTTGCCCTGTTCAAGAAACATGGCATTAAAGAGCCCTCTGTTAGCTTATACTACAGGTATTACAAAGAAGACCCGAGACTCCCAGTAAGCCCTAACGTATGTTATGACAGCTTCATCTCATGGCCTGAATTCTTGGGTAAGGAAGTACCTGTTGATAAATACGAAACACTAGAAGAAGCCTCGACAGCTGCGTTTGCCCTGTTTAATAAACACGGCATCAAAGAGCCTTCTATTAGCTTATACAACAAGCATTACAAGGAAGACCCGAGGCTCCCAGTAAACCCTAACGTATGTTATGACAGCTTCATCTCATGGCCTGAATTCTTGGGTAAGATTAATTATTACCCTACAGAAAAAGAAGCACTTACTCGTTTTAAGGTGCTGATTGGTAACGCCGAACCTACAAAAATTGCGTATGCTGCAATTCGTTCAATGGATGAAAAACTACCAGTAGATCCAGTTAGATGCTACGGCTTACCTAATTGGTCATCATTTTTATGTAAGCGATTTTACAAGACTTGGCAGGAGGCATCTCAGGCCGCTCGTAAAATTGTACCTGTTCAGGAGCAAACAAGAACTGGCTATAGCAAGTACTACAAACTAGACCCTGAGCTTCATTCTAATCCTGATAAACATTACCCAGACTTCCCGTGCTGGGATGTCTTCTTTGGACGTGAAGTTAAAGAAAAATACACTCTAGAGGAAGCCAGAGCGTTCTGTCGTGAACGAGAACTTTGGTCGCGTACAGAATACAACCAATACTACCATAGTAACAAACGCTTGCCGTCAAACCCATCAGATTACTATGGTTTTGAATCATATAAGGATTTTCTTCAGATTAATTATTGGTCACTTGAAGAGGTGAAACAATATTGCCATGAAAATCGCATCACAATACTTGATCAATACAAAGAGCATGCCAAACAGCACCCGAAGCTAAAGGTTAATCCAGATCAGATCGATGGTTATAAAAATTCGAAAGACATCCTGTGGAAGCCAGCAACATTCCAGTCTCTTTTAGATGTTGGCCTAACTACATGGGCGGAACTTGCTGAAGAGTATTGCGGCAAGCTAAAGTGCAATGTTAGCGGAACCCAAGGACGGATTAAGCACTTCCTAATACACTGCCTGCCATTTATTCACAAAGTCAATGCATATGAGATGGTAGCGCCATTTTTTAAGCGTAGGCATGAAGTGCCCTCTATTGAGAGCTACATAAACTCACTGTCTGCGAGCCAGCAAAACAACGCCCAAAAAAATATGATTGTTGGCTTTCTGAAATATGTATTCGATAAGTCATTCTATATCGAAGATGAAGGTACTGGTGAACGAACCCCTGTCGGGAGCTTTAGTCTGTACCATATTCCTTACATGAACGTGGATATCGACACTGACACCGATAACAAAACGGGAACAAACAAACCGGACTTGCCTTATGAATACGTCGTTAAGGCTCGCGAGCATTTGATCCCTGAATTTGTAGAGGAAAATGGCAAGCAAGTCCATTGTGAATACTTTCGTCAGCTGAGCGTGGCTCAAGAGCTTAGTAGCGCCGACTGGTATGAAGTTGATGAGTCCCTTATCGACAAAGATGACAAAAACTGCGTGTGGCGTACACGCACAAAATCCAAAAGCATTGATGGTAAGCGACGCAGCAAGATAACAGTCTATGAAATATGGTCACCAGTACGTGCTGTGGCGCTTTACTGCTTGCTTAACCTACCCACTCGCGGCCAGCAAATTCTGTGGCTCGACTCTGGTGAAGCCGATGAATTCAAGCTTATCAATAAAGGTTTCAAATCTATCAATCTGGATGAAAAAGTTCAGCTTGTGCCTGATTTTGAGTGGATCAAAAACGATAATCCGCTTACTGGTATGCAAAAAAAGCCAAACCTCGGTGTATTACATAAGATGGGTGACGAAGTTGGTATGTTCACCAACACCAACAAAACGGGCAAACCGTTTGTATCGTCCTACATTCCAACCCGCATTATTCCATGGCTTATCCGCCTAAGAGACTGGCAATCTCAATACAATCCTTTAAAAGAGCCGACACGTTGGGTGGATATTCATTTCCCTAAGAAGCAAAGGCCATCCGACGCGGTGTTAACCAAGCGCGGTACTCAGTGTTTTCTGTTCCGTAACCCAACAAACAGCAACCGTTCAATAAATACAGCAAGTTATCAACCGTATAATCAAGGAATTTTTGCTAATGCATTAGCGAAAATCCTATACGAAATTCAGGATGAATCCTTCCCTCTGGCGGAGAAGAGAAGGGCAGAATACCATTCTAAATACACCCCTCACTGTATGCGAGTAACCTTGATTACTGCACTAGTGCTGTATGGGGATGTGCCTCTTCACGTTCTGATGAAGGTAGTTGGTCATGCGCAAATCATCATGACCATACATTACACAAAAGTCACACACGCAGACATTGTTCATAAGGTTGGCGCGGGTGAGAAAAAGGCCTTGGAGCGGTCACAAGACCGTAAAAATGCCCTACTTATGGAAGACAAAATCCATAATCACAAGGCCGAATTGCTAATCCCAGAAGACTCAGCTCTACACGCCCCTGATTGGCCTAAAGCATCTATTCAGTTCTTCGATTATGGTCTATGTCCATATGGAGGAACTCGCTGTCATGATGGTGGCGAAGAGCGAGAAGAAACAAAAAATCACTCTACCCTCACTCGCTTTAACCCTGTTCCCGCTGGGTACTTGGGGCGTCAAAACTGCTTCCGATGCAGGCACTTTGTCACAGGTGCAACTTACATGGGTGGTTTGGTAGCCAAGGGGAACGAAATCGCTGAGGCAAGGCAGCACGTATTAAACAAAACACTGGATATTAACGATGAAATCGAAAGACTGGATGAGCAGGTCTACGACTTTGAGGTGAGCGGGAAAGAAGCGCCTGTCGAAGTCAAAATGGAATACAAGCGACTCAACAACTTGCTTGAACAAGAGCAAACTCGTTGTGACATGCTGTCCTGTGACTTCTTGTCAGCATTCCAATTAACCAATAGCGCTATCGAGCTACTGAACAAACCTGTATCCAATGGCGAGAAAGTACCGATGCTTATGAACACCGATAAGCTTTCGATTAGTGTTGATGAAGTTTCGCACCACCAAGCTCTTGCCGAAGTCTGTGAAAATGCAGAAATATTCACATCTGCTAATGCCGATAGTGCCGTGAACCGCCGTAGCCAGCTACTCGACAAAATGCTAGCTGAAAACAACATTCCCCCTCAGTTCTTCAGGCTCAATGAGAGGCAGCAGTTGGCACTAGGTAACCACCTAACTCAGACCATGCTAGCTCGCCTCGGCGGCTGGGGTGAGCTTAATAATGTCCTTGATGGTAAACGACCACTGGATGTTCTAGGCCATACCAGTGATTCAGACCTAATTCCGCTATCTGAAGATGTTAAAGCCCTACTAGAAAACGCTAATAAATTAGAGGATCGTTCTCGTGAATACGCCTAATAACCAAACCAAAATCGCTTATGAGGCAATCTGCGAACAAGCCAAGTCCAACAAGGCTCGAAAGAGCCTTGGGATTATAAATGATATTTGTCTGGAACAATTGCAATCTGGTGAGATTAATTTCTCTGTAGCAAATATCGGGGCGCACTCTGAGAAGAAAGGTGGCCCCAGCACACAGGCTATCCGCAATACGTCTGGGCAACTATATCGGGACTTGATTAACGTCTATGCCGAATCTGTAGCAAAGTCAGTCTCTCCGGCTATTCGAAACAAAGAACACGACTGGGTTAATGACATCGAAAGCCAGACTATACAGTGGTTAGTTCGTGATTTGATAGCTGCGAAGACAGCACTGACAGCAGAGGTAAACCAACTGAAAAGCGACTTGCACAACGCCGAAGTGCCAATTCAGGTGGTCAGTAAAAATGCCCTGAATCCTGAATTGGATGCTCTGCCTAGCAAGGCAAGCTATACGGATAGCGAGATTAATGCTCTCAAGTCAGCCATCGACCCCAACCACCTAAGGCGCAAAGGACTGAGTATTGGTGAGCGCGGTGAAATTATCGGTGCAGACGACAAGCCTGTTTTTAAACCGGGGTTTGTTCGGGCTATTGAAAAGACATTGGATGTTAATGGAGATGAATAATGGCTAATGGACAAGAACTTGGAAAGGAAAACGTCGATAAGTTCGAGGGTTGGCGTGCGTCTCTGACTGATGATGATTATCGTGAAATGGAATATCGGGGCAACCTTAAACGAAGTGCAATAGCCAAAGGATGTGGCTTTGCCAAGTCCGTATTGCAGCAAAACCCAGCAGTAAAAAAGCTGCTTGGCGAACTGGAATCTGAGCTTCGCGAACGTGGTTTGCTTCCACCGCTTAAAGTGGAAAAGTCTCGCCCCGACAGTGAGCCTCAGGAGCTAGACCAAGCTCAAATTAAGCGTGATAAACAAGGGATTCACCTCCGCCGAGTAGAACAAGAAGTCGTAGAACTAAGAGCTAGGGTTGTAGATTTAGAGAAAGAAAAGGCCGAACTGGAGCGAAAATTGGAGCGTTTTGAAGCCCTAGGTTCAGCGCTGGCCGACGTCGGGAGGCTGCCACGATGAAAACCAGCCGTTACGATATTCGCATAACCTCGATCTGGAACACCAAAGGCAAAACCATCACTTTTTGCGGTATGCCGCTAAAAGGCTCTATGCGAGCCTCTACAAAGAAACTCATTGTAGTCAAGGCGGACATCAAGTTGTTCCCAATGATGCCCGTAATAGGTCAGCACTGGCGTGTTTCTGGCACCAAAACAGAAAGACAGGTGCAGCATAATGGTTTCATCCAGACTCAGGTGGATGTTCAGGCAAAGCGGCTACGTGTCACCATGCCGGAAACTGACGATAACTTTGTCGAATTTGTAGCTTCGGACAAGGAATTTGTTGGTGTTGGCGATGTGTACGCGAGGAGACTCTGGAATAAGTTCCAAAAGTTACAATTGGACATCTACCAAACCCTCAATGACGGCAACACCGAAATGCTTGAGCTGGTGCTGACCAAAAAAACCGCCCAAACGATGGTCGAAGCTTGGAAGAAATACTCCAATCTCAAGCACCTCCACTGGTTTGCTGAGCACGCCGTACCACCATACATAAGCTCAAAGATCATGAAATATCACGATGAGAGAGCGATTGAGCAAGTCCAAGCAAATCCATACATCCTGCAAGCCTTTGGCATGAACTTTGATGAGGTTGATGAGCTCTCCCTGAGAATCTTCAAAAAAGCTGAGGAAAGCAAACAAGAAAGCGAGTCTGAAGGCACTTCCGAAAGTGAAAAACAGGAAAGCGACTATGAGGGCGACCCTTATGCTGAATTTAAAAGCGATCCGCGACGTCTTGTCGCTGCTGTTGAGGAGGCTCTTTATCGCTACACCAAGCGAGGGCATACGGTTGCAACTCATAGCGACTTGAAACCTATTCTGAATCGGGTGCTCGATAGCTCAGAGTTGGCGACAGAAGCGCTAATGGTGTCCTATGAGAAAGGCGATTTCATCATTGATGATGAAGGCAACTATCACCCAACAGCCGCTTTGGTTATGGAAAAGGTTGTGGCACACCGATTCCTTCATCTGGCTGGCAGTAAAAACGAGTGGGATGGCCGATTTGATGAAGCACTAGCGCATGGCATGGAAGACCTTCAATTCCCCCTACTGGAACGGCAAGCTGAAGCGATTTGCTCAAGCCTGATTAACCCAATTTCGGTGCTTACTGGCGGTGCAGGTACGGGCAAAACCACAGTTCTTAGAGTCATTCTCCGCGCCTATCAGAAGCTTGGATACCAGATTTACCCAATGGCTTTGGCTGGCCGTGCCGCAAAACGAATTAAGGAAGGGACTGGTTTCCATGCCAGCACCATCGCAGGCTTCCTGAAAAACGTTACCATCAAAGACGATGAGCAAGCAATTATCGTTATCGATGAAGCGTCCATGGTTGATCTACACACCATGTATAAGCTTGTTATGGCTCTGCACAATGACGTTCGAATCCTATTGGTTGGCGACCCAGCCCAGCTCTCACCTATTGGCTATGGCCTTGTTCTGCATGACGTTGTTAAAACGAACTCTATTGCCGGAACAGAGCTAAATATCGTGAAGCGACAGAAGGGCTCTACTGGCATTCCTGAGTTCACCCTAGCGGTTCGTAATGGGCAAGTGCCAGAATTTACCAGCCCTAACATCAGGTTCCATTTCGCTCAGCCAGAATCGTTGAACGAGAAAATTACGGAGCTGTACGCCGAAGACCCAGCCAACAGCCAAGTTGTAGGGGCGACCTATAGTGCAATCAATGGTGGTATCAACGTTATAAACAACCTTTGTCAGGAAATGTGCAACCCTGCGGGGCAAAGGCTGGAATTCAATATGTATGGCGACCATATGTACCTAAATATCAGGGTTGGCGACCCTATCATCTTCACTGAAAACGAATGGGATGAAGATGTTCAGAATGGCACTATGGGACGCTTAATCAGCACTGGAGGTGACACCCAATTTGGTGTGGTGGAACTGGATGATGGACGCACAATAGAACTCACGGAGTCACTGGTTAACATCATGCATCCAGCCTATGCGGTAAGCCTACACAAGGCTCAGGGTAGCCAGTTCCCAAGGGTAATTGTGGCGCTCACTGGTTCCGCAATGATTGACCGTTCATGGATTTATACCGCTCTAACCCGTGCAGAGAAATACATCGAGATTGTAGGGACACCACAGCAATTCGAAGCCGCAATTCGACGGGTTAGTGCAGCTGAACGGCGTAATACAACATTGCATCGTCTGTTGGCTGCATAAGTGCAGCCATATAGAAAAGGGGCAGAAGCTTGTTAGATTATTTGGATAATTCGATATAGTGCAGATTAGTAGATGTACGGCAAGCTTGATTGAATCAATTTTTTATTTTGCCTGCCAAACTAGATTTTTTTCATCCATACCTTTTACAACCTTTCCTTGTGATTCAAGAAGGTAAAGTGCATCTAAAATAGAATGCTTATTAATTAAAAGAATATGTGATAACCCACGGTTAGTGAACGCTTCATTCGGTCGGGCCACCATATAATCGAACACTTGCTCTTCAATCAATTCAGCTTGTAACGACTCAGCAATTTGTATACCTGTCGCTAACTGCTCTTTGTCGAAACTATCAGTTGTTGAGTGAATTTGATGATTTCGAATCATGCGAACTTTAGTTAAGCGTTCGAATTGTTCCCATGATATCTCGCCAGTCTGCTCAAGTTGCTCCCATTTGAATGTGTGACCATAAGATATGGAGTGCTTGTTGAACTTATTACGCAACACAATTTCAAGTTGGTTCCACAATAGAATAAGATTATCTAAGCTCACAGCCTTATCGACTTTTTCAGTTTCAACGTCAAACAAGTTATTAAGCAAAACTGCTGCGATTTGTCGATATGCTTTTAGGTAACGCTCATCGACTGATAGTCCTGTACCATCGTGATATAGCTGATTTCGAATGCGGTGATAATGCTCAATGTCACCCTCATCCAAGCCTATTAACTTCAATGATGCATATTTAAACAACAAATCCACCATTTTTGGGAAGCTGTTTCCAGCTTCATCACGTTCTTTACGAGGAAATTTATAACCAGAAAGTTTTTCAGGCAATGAAAGGAACGTACGTATTGATGTCTCCACTGAGTTATCAATACTGATAAAGGCTATTCGACTATCAAATGCCGAACCTAGCTGGATATGTGAATCAGCATGTCGAAGTAATTCAAGTGCACCTGATGCCCAAGTTTTGTCCATTTATTCTCCAATTTCTGTGAAATTACTAGCGCCTTGTTGAGTAACCCGAACCGCACTACATAAGCTCCCTCATTGCACCATAAATACTTAACTCACTACAAATCTAAAATGCAGAGTGTAACTGAGTCCGCTTGAGCAATATGTGTTAAGCACGCTTGAAACCTTCATGCCTAAGTAGCGTTTCTGTAGTGACTTTTTCTGTAGTGTAGTGAGGAGTAAACTCAATAGCTTCTCTAAACTTTCTGTCACCGTTATCAACAGTGAAGCTCCAATTTTGCAATGGCATTTCAACAAACTCACCCGGTAATTGTTCCGATTGCAAATCACCTACAATGGTAAAAGTTTTCCGCTCACCATCTTCAAGCTTTAGATCATCGAAGTGTATAGCACTTTTAAGCTCGTCTTTTACCTTCTTGGTCATTTCGTCTTTAGATAACTTTAAGAAATCAAATCTAGTCTTCGGTAACCCAGAATAAATAGATAATTGGTTACTAACGAGATCGCGCCCCTCGTCTGCACCCTTGAAGCTAATAAATTTTTCTTTATTTTCAATAAAAACATGCTTTACCCATAGATTGTTGCCTTTGGCAGTTAAGCAAACATCAAATTGAAATACATAATAGCCACGATCTATATATTTTACTTTGGGTGTACCAACTTCAATTACAACAGAAGACCTTTTAAGGAATTTTTCATAGATAGTAATAGCCAAATTTGTAATACCTAACAATAGCCCACCAAAAGCAGCTACTGTTTTTATATCTTCATAAGTCATTTTTTTGCCTAAGTGTCGAACGCTTTATATACGGGAAAATTCTGCATATGATTCCATGCACAAGACAAAAACTCCTTGCCATCAATCACATAATGCGGGGTTAGAATGCAAAAACGTCAACTTCCTGCCTAGCATCACTTTGAGGCAAAAGCTATTACCCCCCGCAACTAAAAATTTATAAGCGTCACATCAATCAGACTATGTCGTGTTTCTTTGCTTTTATCGCGCAGCGACATAAGGGCGGAAAGAACGTCTGAGAGGTAGTCAGGATTCAATGCCGCCCGAAGCCCTTAACAACTTATGGGGCAAAGTTACATGCGCAGCCATGCGTGCGCCCCCTGCTAGGCCAGCTCCTGCTTCTAGTTAAGACTTTTCATAACTTTTGCCCCTCACCCACGCTGAGTACCGCTTTTTAAGCTCAAATCAACAACTCAAAACCAACATTCTGATTTTTATGGATAAAACCATTTTAAAAGAGGTGGTTATATCTGCCAATTTTGCAGTTAACTTCAGTTTAATATAGCGAAAAACTATAACTAATTAACTAAACAATAGCTAACTTGATGATATAGTAGCCCCCCCTTTCAATCTGCTATTTTTTGAGTGCTTGTTATATGGAAACAATTTCTGCTGCGGTCATGTTATTTTTAATAATTGATCCAATGGGGAACCTCCCCGTTTTCTCATCGATTTTGCGACATATCGAGAAAAAACGCAGACGTGTAATTCTTATTCGTGAGCTATTTATCGCATTAGCGATCATGCTCCTGTTCCTGTATGCAGGCGAAACAATCCTGAATTTCCTATCTCTGAAGAGAGAAGCGATTTCTATCGCAGGTGCGATAATTCTGTTCCTGATTTCGCTGAAAATGATCTTTCCTTCACATGACCCCAAAAGTCATACAGCTGCGGGTGAAGAGCCATTTATCGTGCCGCTCGCAATTCCAATGCTGGCAGGGCCATCTATTTTGGCGACGCTGATATTAATCGCGCATCAAGATCCTAGCCGGATGCTGGATTGGACTATTGCCGTAGTTCTAGCATGGGGTGCATCAGCAGTTATTTTGATGTTCGGTGAAGTCTTTGAACGAATCGTTGGTGTTCGTGGATTAGCTGCAATTGAACGCCTCATGGGTATGCTGCTATTGATGATTTCAGTACAGATGTTCCTGAATGGGATCTTTGGATACTTCGAGTACGTCAAGGATCTAGCTCCATAAAACAGTCACTTGTTGATGAAACTGAGCTCTCGCTTACGTGGCAAAGTCTTTCAGATAGGTACATAGAGCTGACGGGGCATAATCGTGCCAGATGAAGAGGCTGGCACGAAGCTGGACAGAAGCGTTTTAGAGTACCTGTACTAAAGAGCTTGTTGAGGATTAGAATAAGTATCTTGAAACCTTAAGTGTTTGCATGTTCGCGCTTGCAACTTCCGAACATCGTCAATAAATCCTTTAGTAGCTCTGTAGCAAAGTTCTCATAAACCAGATCTAACGCGAAATCAGCAATTGCTTCGATAGCCTTACCTGCAAGAATGTAAGCCGACCAAATCGGGTCGGCTTATTGTTAGCCGTTTGACTTTAAATACAATAATGCACACATACCCACAATAAACCACAGAGCGGTAATCTTGAGCGAGAAATCTAGCCGATGCATTTTGATTTCACGTATGTAAATCACCTTCATGTGCTCGAAGGACAGTTCCAACTCGATATCATCGGGCGTATCGGGATACGTTGCAGCAAAGTTCGCAATATCCTTGTCCGCCTTGATTATTTCTCTGTTTATAAGTGAGTCCAGAAACCCGAAGCGATATAGCCCGCCACCATAGAAAGTGCCTTTGCATGTACTCTCATTCACGATGTGGTTTGCAGGGTTATCAATCGCTGAGATTGTTCTCACAAGTGAGCATATCGCTAGAAACCAGAGGGCAAAAAAGACATAGGTAACAGCGTAGCACTCAATAAGAGTTGATAGCTGTTCAAGGTACTTCCAGATATGAGATATTTGTGAGAATGGTAGAAGTAGACCAGCAAGCAGTGCGCCAACCTTCACATCAGTAGCGCGAATCGTTGCTTGACAGTCTTGAATAGCTGCAACAATGAACTCTGGTTTGCTATCCATTCTCTTTGACCCATTCGTTCATAGAAGTGTTAATCACGCTTCCGTGATAGCACTGCCTAGTTTGAGACCAAGATAGTAGCTTTTTGTTGCTGTCATTCAGGTTGTTGTAGAAAAGTTCTGAAACCATCATTTCATTGTCAGACCAAGATTTGTTTCCGAATCCACAAAGTTCGGCTGCCTCGCTTACTAAGTTGCCAAGCCAGACCACTTCGTTAATACCGCTGCCTTTGTATCCAGACTTCACTAGTAGGGACTTGCCATAAGACATCCCTATGCCTACGGTTAGCTCCGAATAGCCTCGCTTGCGATATTTGATATTCAGTACATCAATCAGTGAGCTTACTCTGGCACCAGTGCTAAACAGTTCATTAATATCACTCTGATATGGTGTATCAAATATTCCCCAAACGCAGTCGCCTTCGATGCTAATTTCATTTACTTTGGAGTGATTTTTCAGTATCGCAACAAGTTCGGAGATATACGTCTTGTAAATCTTTGCTAGCACGGGTTTTGTGTGCTTTTCGTTGATAGCTTTCGAGCCTCGAATATCAACAAAAAGGGCTGAACATTCAACATTGAAACCGTTGGTAAACGTGAGGTCATCACGCGATGGGATTGATTTTTTATCTTTGTAGTCCGCGTCTGCACCTTTGAGAATTTCGTCAATTCGCTCTCTGCTTTTAGCGAAGTCGTAAGCGCTGTAGTCTGCCTTCATTCATTGTCCTTCTGTTAGTCTTGATTTCGGTATGACGCGTGAACGCCATCTTGATAACCCATAGCAAATGCTGCATGTGGGCTTTTGTGTCGCACGGTGCCAACTTGGCTTTCTGGTAGTGAGTCGATATCTAGATTTAACTGTTCTGAGCGTTCTAGACCTGCCAGATACCCTCGTTCATAAGCACAACCACTGCATTTGTGGCGACCTGCACCACCTTGGTCATAAGGAAAGATTCGAAAAAAGGCCACTACCTGTGAGCGTTATTACAAATAGTCATGGCATGACTCCTAACGTTTTTTATTGGATTGAGAAAGGACGGACGCCGCAAATTCCTTGGTTTCTTCGCTGTACTTGTCACTTTGGAGGACGGCGGAGGCTCTTGTTTCCATCTCCTTGCCTGTTTGCTTGTCTTTATCTGCTTGCGACATTGCACTCGCAGCTAATGACTTCTTGATTTTTGATGCTTTAGGGTCTGAAAGGGTTTTGGCAGCCTTAGATGCCACCTTTTTGGATGTGGTTTTCTTGTTCATAAGTCCCTCCAAAATGTAGGTTGTTTAGTGACCATATACTATTTGAGGGCTATTTCTGTGATTTCAATGGCGGAAAGAAAATATTACAACTCAGCCACTTATTGACAATTTGATAATTTAAATACTCCTTTGGAAAAAATTAGCTTTTGTGTGTCAAAGCGACTTGACTGTTTGAATTAGGACTTAGGGTTGTAGCACACTTTGGGGCAGAAATGACTTAGAGCAACCTGTCAAATTTGCTGATATCCCTAATAATACATAGGCATTCTCAACTTTTAGCTTGTCTTAAAGGTGTTTGTTGATAATTTATGAGATTAGGTATTTCGTGAAGTTTTGTACTTAGCTATACCGTTGCTCGTTAGAGGCTTACTGGATGATCATGGCTTTGTTGTAAGCCCGTTCGAAGAAATGACGTAATGTCATTTCTTCGAACACACAAGTACTCAGGCAAACTGTTCGAAGAAATAACATAGTGTCGTTTTTACGAACAAAGAAAATTGTTTACTTTTATTCGTACCAAAAAGTGTGGTTTCTGGTGTCTGACCTTCCCAGCTCTAGCCGATTTTCAAACTCTCCACCTCATCGGTCAATCTTGTAACCGCCAGAGTTGACCGTGTTCATGTTTGACCTTCCCCTCTCTAGCCAACTCACGAACTGCCCGTTTGATGACTCTAGGGGCTACCCCGAAATGAACCTTGAGGGCGCATAGAGTCAGTAGCTTGCGAACAATGAACAGTTGGAAGATAGCGTTTTTAAGGTGTTGGTTCCGCCGCTCATCGAGTTCGCAGATAACCGAGCAGCAACCGATCTCAGACATAGATCTATGGATATAACAGCTAACGTCATTCATGGTACAAATGTGCTCGAACATGTGACCCAACGGCTTGTCTTTTGTCACGGCTTCAACCCGTGCCACCTCGGCTGTTACCAGTGCCTCGGTCAGCATCGAAACCAGCAGGAAGTCAGCCCCGTTGGGGATTTTGGGAGACACGATACCAAGGCGTACCCCATGGGCAATTGGGAGTTTTGTTAGTGTATTGGCAGAGCACAATACTCGTGAATCTCCGACGATTTCGCTGATGTCTGTGACACGAATACTGTCACAGTCCAAAACTAAGACATCCATCTACAGCTCCTTGCTTTTCCATATGCCACTTTTATTTCATACTGTATACTCATCCAGTAATTTGATCAATTTGCAGTCATTAATTCTTTAAGGGCGGCGAGGTGTCAGCATTTCCAAGCCCAGCGGCAGGTCACGAAGAGAAATTTATTGGTGATACTCTCCACGAACATTTGATAAGAAAGCCGTCTTCAACCATATTTTGGCCGATAGACACGACCTACAGCCGAATGAACCTTGTTGAAGGGGATTTACTGATTATTGAGACCGACAGGAGACCGCATGACGCCTGTCTGGCCTTGGTTGACCACGAGGGCGAACGAATTGTTTGTCAGCTCTTTTGGCGTAACGAGCGGTGGTATGCGCTCACGGATTCTCGCCATGGTCGTGTGACGCAAGATATGACGTTGGTCGGTGTTGCGCGGTGCTTCGTTAAGAACCAAGTGCCCACCTGAGTCTACTGGTGATAATGCGACTTGTTTAATATTGTTTTACGGTGCTATATTGTTCTTGTTGGGGTTAGGGTCATCGACACTAACCAAAGAGGGAGGAGCTAAACTTAGGCTTGGCTTCTCCCTTTTTACCTCTAGAACCGACATAGAAAAATTGTTGCGGAGGGGATGTT
Organism: Photobacterium sp. HL06; assembly: GCF_059552575.1. NCBI lineage: Bacteria > Pseudomonadati > Pseudomonadota > Gammaproteobacteria > Vibrionales > Vibrionaceae > Photobacterium > Photobacterium sp. HL06. Next base: position 104,154 of record NZ_CM183914.1, on the reverse strand, counting down.
ATGGATGATTTATACAAGTCTGCGGTCAAGCTGCTTGAACGGTGGGGCATCGAAGACCCTGAGCGACTGCTGCAAACCTGTGACGACCCTCAGTCTGTCACCAAAGACCTCCTCTCAATTCATGCAGCCCTCAAACAACTCTATCCGTTCCATCCTGCCAACTCTAGCGATTCAATGTACCAACTCGACATAATGAACATTCGTAATAAAGAGCTGGATAGCTGCCGCCCGATTGATTTGATCCAACAGGATATTCAAGAAAATGCCGCCATGTTACGACGGTATTATGAGGGGCATTTGCAGCGTTGAAAACGCCTGCCTTACTCCCCAATCAGACTCTACTTGGTAAACCTCGGTAACCTATTTTGGTAACCATGAGTAACCTTGACACATTTTAGGCTTCGATAATGGAAATGAATTGAGGAAGAGGTTCGGGATGATGACCGCGAGAAGAAAATATAAATATTATACTAAATTGTTATGTATAACATTTCTGGAGTGGCTCTGAATCCATTGATTTTACTAGCCATCCACTCACTCACTCGGTGGAATGTTATGTTTTTAGGGGTGACTTCTATCAGAAACAGAATAATGCCGCCTGAAATACTGACCGTCTCCGGTGATACGTGCAGGAAGTTGAGCATCTGCTGGCCGCCAAACAAGAATGCCAACAATATGACCAAGGCAATCAGGAGTTCGCGAACCATGATAACTCGTCGCCTTTTCGGCTCAATATGCCGTAAGATCGATAACATTACCGGCAAGTTACCCAGCGGATCCATGATCAGAAACAACATGACCGCTGCAGATATTATTTCCACAGAGCAGACCTCAGATAGAGATTAATCGTAAGAAGATTAAGAAAAACAACAGTATCAGCCAGAAAGCTGACTAGGAGGGCGAAAGTATAACAAACGAACAATAAAGTGGCGATATTTTTGCCACTTTATCTATGATATGGAATATCGGCGATATCTTTAGTGACTGCACATACGTTCGCGGTTAGCAGTAATAACATCACCATCTTGCACGACTTTGCCACGCTCAAGAAAGAACGCAAGCAATGCCTCAAACGTTAAATCCTGTAGGCTACAGGTATGAAAAAGCACATCTTCCCCATATTCAGCAACAATCGCTTGTTTCAGCGAGTTGACTGAATAAGGTGTTTCGGCAGCAAGCAGCATATTCAGGACAGCATGGGCGTGGATCTGGTTCATCGTATTACTCGCAGTCATTAATAATAGAGCTAGCCATTAGAGCATACTGCTCGCGGTCCGGATTGACCCAGAACAAATAAATGCATTTGGTATATATGTATTAAGGTTTTTCGTGGCCACACTGCCAGCAAATCTCAAACTGGCCTTCATTTTGCTCTGCGCAGCAAGGGCACTGCCAGTCGCAGTATACGGCGTTTTCATACTGCTCAACGCGTCTCCGGGCAGATGATGCCTGCTCTTCCCTCACCCATATCCCCACCTGCAGTACATCTGCTGGCAGCTCACCTGCCGCCGAAGCCAGGCCCTCGCCCCGAAGCTGTACCTCAATATGCTCACTCTCGAGCATACCCTTAATACTGTGCGCCTCTAGGTTATTGGCAGCATCATACACTTTGATCCATGGCCCACTCATCTGTTGCTCCTTATCAACGGATACCAGTCTGCCCGGCAATTCCCCCCACACAGACCTCATCACCAGCGAAATCTTTCAACCAACCATGAGCCAATACCCTAGACCAGCAAGGTTGCTACAAACAATGACTGCGCCAAATAGTAGCTAGACATAATAAACGGGATAGAGGGTTTGAATGGCCCCCGGAAGCGATCCACGGCCAGCACAGTATCAGACAGAATAAAGACCAGTGAGCCGATAAATGCCAGTAGCCCAGCGGTTGAGCCCACGGTTAGCCAGAACTCACCTGCGGCCCAGGTCATTTGAACGATCATCGCGATATAGATAGCAACAGGCACAATCAAAGCGCCAAGAGAGGGTAGCAGCAACAGAAATACGATGATCCCGCCGCCAAACAGCATCGCCGGCAACCACCACACCATATTACCGTCAAGCTGGCTCCAAAATGCCAGTGAATAGGCAATATGCGCCATAAGAAAGCTAACCAGACCGAGTACAAACCTATCTTTTGGCAGCATCAGGAAAACATCGCCGACGACAGAAAGCACCAACCCGACAAAAATGGCTTGGTGATAGACGCTTTCGAGTCCACTTTGCCAAGCTAATAACAGCAAAAGCACCATGGTAAACGGCTTAAAAAAATAGTACTGCCACTTCGGGCCATGGTACGCAGCTGTAATATGTAATAGAGCAGATAAAGATATGGCTAACCAAACCCACATAACATCACCGGTATAATTATAGTTATAAGCAGGGACAGTTTAGAAACCCAATCAGGATTGTCTAGCAGGGATCCACCAGAACTAGACCCCGCTTATAAAAACGCTAAGACATAGCCACCTAGAGCAGCAAGCTTTAGATATCGGCAAAAGCTCATCGCAACCGCCGAACAAGCCTTGTGACATAAGACGTATAATAACAAAACCCCCAAAGCAAACGATTGCCATACATCAAGATAATGAATATTAAATCAAGACAACTAAATCATGCCTTACATGTCCCTATTTTGATCAATTCAACTTTCAAGCCAACACCAATAACAATTTAATATCAACATGTTACCGTCAATCACATAAAGAAAAGCAAAAATATATTGGCCAAGGCGACCTGTGTTTTAAAACTAAACCTTCAAAACCTAACCATACAAACCAATAGCATAATTATCTAATAATTCGACTCACGATGCTCTCACCCAACCTACAACCAAAGCGACAAGACCTGAAAACACACCATAGAAGATCACAAGCCACTTTTGATCAACAAAAAGAACAAAACCAAAAACAACCACACAGCCAGCGTCAGACAACAAAAATAAAACACTTAAAAACAATAAGTTAAAATAGAAGATACAACAGAAAGACAAAGAGATTATTATTTAAACCAACCGAAAAACACAGTTTCTTTAGCACAAAAAGGCCATTTACAGCCAACATAACTGCCACTTCAGCAGTAAAATAGCAATCAAACTTGCCTAAACAACAAAAACAGTGCTATTCTAATCATCAAGACATAATCAGCAGCAACACGAGGATCCTACCTATGTTCACAACATCTCAAAAACAAGGGCTTATGATGATCGCAGTGGTTGTCGGTTTAATGACGCTGCCTGTTATCTACTAAGCAAAATAAAAAATTCAAAAAAAAGGTGCCTAATGGCACCTTTTTTCGTCTTAACAGATGAAAGTTTGTGGGTAGGGGCCCTGTGTCGGGCTAGAAAATACGGGCTTACGTTTATAACAACTCTAAGACGGCTAAGGGGTTAAATTGATACGATGCCAATGCTCAGAGTAAAACCAGATAGCCAAAGCGGTAAAACCTAACACCACCATGGCTGCTACGGTCCAGACAAAACGCCCGCTACGCGGTGTCAGCTCATCTTCACAATCCCGGCAGGCTGCCAAAAAGCCCGGCTTGTCATCCAGTCGGTAGCCCTCTTCATGAACCGTTTTATTTCGCACCGACGCAACAAAGCGGAGCTTAGGAATGATCTCATGGGGCAGGCGTTCTTCACAGCTAGTGATAAGCTGGTGTAAACCTTTGCCTTCAGCATGGTAGTGCTGGCGAAGCAAGTGCTCAATCCGTCTTGAACGCGTCACGACTAATTCGATATTGGCCATACGCCGATCTCCTTTCTACTCACTATATATTTACCTTACCGTGACTTAATACACATGCAAAGCCTGCTGACACTGATTTACCCGGGCTTCCCAATTGACGAAATATGAGCAAGGCTATTGCCTCAGGGTATACCAACTCCTTTTACCACGGGCAAAACCCCGTAGGGTTCACGATTTATTCATGAGGATGTACTGTCAGCAGCAACATTCCATAATAATAGATCTCATCAGATTATCTGGATAATCAAGGAGTTCATTAATGCCAATATGGATTGCACTGGCAGTTGTCGTTCTGTTTACTGTGTCTATTTTTTATTTTATCCGCTTTTATCGCCGCCATATGCAGGGAGAAAATGCTCCCGAGCGAAAAATTGATGTAGAAATCCTGGATAAACAAAGTACTGCTGTCATTGGTGCCCAGCCAGGTGAAGATAACAAAGAGTACTGGGTTTATGTTCAACCAACCAAAGGCGGCCCGAAGCGCGAATTCATGGTTGGCGTACATTATTACCATGCGCTGAATCCAGGTGATCGCGGCACCATGACCTATAAGGGACTCTCTTTTCTCCACTTCGCCCTACAGCGCGATTAACTGTCCGTCCCGGCAAGCGACTGCGGGCACGTTTCTGCCTAAGGAACCAACCACGCAGTCTTCGCGCTCTTTACCAACAGCCAGCTGGCCGTTAGCGCCAGCCCGGTACAAATCAGGGTCCAGAACGGGATCATGATGATCGGGTGAGCAAAATACAGATCATATTCACGTACCGGCCATAAGAATATCGGGTGCAGTAGATAAATACCGAGGCTGTAACGGCTCATGAAGGCAGCCCGCGCCAGCCAGGCCGGACTCAAACGCTCGCCAACATGCTGGCACAGTGCAAAAATCATCGCTGCAATGAGAACAGTATTGATTGTTTTGTAGGACATCCAGCGTCCAACGGTATATTCCCCCGCCGCAAAACTGTTACTGACAACCATATAATCCGTCAGCAGCAACCCTGTGATACCCAGTACCGACAGCCATTTCAATACAGGCCATTGATATTGAAACAGGCAGTAGCCTAAAAGTAAGTACCCGCTATACAAAATCAGCCGATGGCTCCATAAGCCATCGACTTTAAACAGGAACAAGGTTGTCAGCACCAGCCAGACACAAGTAAGCCCTATCGCCCCTACACGATCGGTACGCTGGACATAATAGCGAAAGAAAGGCACCACAAAGTACAAAGGAAGGAAGTAGTAAAAGAAGCCAAGATGGTAATAGGTTTCATGCTCGGGCAGCGCTATCAGCGTTTCTAGTGCAGTACCCGCATTGTAACCCGCCGCCGTCAGCCCAGATAAGACGGCATAAAATACGGACCATACCAGAAAGGGAACCAATACCTTACCGAGCCGTCTTTTTACATAGTATTTAGCATCAAACTCACGGGTATCGGTGAGCATCAAAGCCCCGGTGATCATGATAAATACCGGCACAGCCCAACGACTAAAACTATTAAAACTGGTGGCGGTGATCCAAGCGCTGTCAGATATGACTCCCAGCTGGTCACGATAAGGGCCGAGGACGTGGATAACGACAACGGCAATAGCCGCTATGCAGCGCAGTAAATCAAAAAAGACAACCTTTTGCCTCACCCGTCAGCCTCCCATTAACAACAGCCCAGCATTTGCCCTAGCAAGGGGGAGCGACCAAGGCCTGCTCTCCAATCCTGTTCTTAATATAGCAGCAAGCCAGAGTAAGTACCTGAACTTACTCTGGCTTTAGGCGATAACTAACCCAATGCTGACATTATGGTTGTTGACGCGTGGCTGCCAGAACAATCTCGCGAATACACAGGTTCTGTGGCTGTTGATAGGCAAAGCTGATTGCATTGGCAATGTCTTCCGGTGCAATCACACCGCCCATGCCCTCTTTCCACTCTTCATAACCGGCCTTGATCTCATCACTGGTCGTGTGGCTTAGCAATTCTGTTTCTACCGCACCCGGGGCAATGGTAATAAAGCGGACATTGTCATCGGCCACTTCTTCGCGGATATTTTCGGTGATCGCATGAACAGCAAACTTCGTACCGCAGTATGCGGCATGGCTCGGGAATGTCTTACGGCCAGCAACCGAGCTGATGTTAATGACGGTGCCGTGCTGGCGCGCCTTCATCTCTGCCAGTACCACATGGATACCATTGAGCAGCCCCATCACATTGACATCAAACATAGTTTTCCATTCGGCCGGGTCTTGTTCATGGACCAGTCCCAGCAGCATCACACCGGCATTGTTGATCAGGCAATCCACCGGGCCGAACTGTGCTTCTGCATCCTTAATTGCGGCTGCAAATGCCTTGGCATCAGTCACATCCACCTGGCGGCACAGTGTATTCGGTAGCTGCAGTGCTTCCAGGCGTTCAACACGGCGAGCCAGCAGCAGTAGCGGATGTCCTTCTGCGGACAGTTTACGTGCCGTTGCTTCACCAATGCCTGAACTTGCACCTGTGATCACAATAAGAGACTTAGACATAATTAAACCCTTTGCTAATAGATATAAGAGATATCATCAACGGCGCCGTTAAGTTGATGGCGCTACTATATCTGGCTAGCATGGTCGTGAAAAATATCCATTTTTTCTGTTTACCATAAGAATTAGCTATGGATAGACCATTCAACGGCCACATTTCACTTCTCTTGATCACGGTTGGTTGTTATCAAAAAGTTACCAGTAAAGCTTTATTCATTGTATGAAAACAAATTTTGTGAGCTGGAACACGAAATTATTACGCTAGTTTCGCTAACTCACTGTTCCCTAATACCTGTTATCCAGCCCACGACCGGGCAATAATCAACCAGCATCATAACCAGACAAAATCACCATTGACCAAAACATAGGCACAACAAAACAATCAACCAAAAAACCAACACCAGACAGACACAATAGAAACAAGTGAAACATTTTGACACAATTATATTTTGTTTGAGGCATTAACAATGACGTAACCTCCCTCCCGACAAGAGATGTACCCATTGATGGGATTAAAACGATAAATGGAGGTCGTGATGCACTCATCTGCTTCACAGCAAACACAACACCAACCGAAGAAAACCCTGTTCACCCGTTTTCTTGATACCGTTGAATGGCTCGGCAACCTACTGCCCCACCCAATCACCCTATTTGCCCTCTTCTGCCTTGCCATCTTGGTGGCATCCGGTATTGCCGGCTTCTTTGACGTCGCCGTTGCCGATCCCCGTCCAGAGGGGGCAGCAGGCCGTGCTACCGATGGCATGATCCATGTAGTCAGCCTGCTCAATGCTGAAGGCTTGCAGAAAATTGTAGCCAACCTAGTGACCAACTTCACCGGTTTTGCCCCTCTGGGTACTGTACTGGTCGCCATGCTGGGTGTCGCGATTGCCGAACACTCTGGCATGCTGTCTTCGGCGATGCGTGGCCTTGTCATGGGCGCTTCCCGCCGCATGGTGACACTCGTTGTCGTTTTTGCCGGTATCATTTCCAACACCGCATCAGAGCTGGGTTATGTGGTACTAGTACCACTGGCCGCAATGCTGTTCCACTCGCTGGGCCGCCATCCTCTCGCCGGTCTTGCTGCCGCATTTGCCGGAGTTTCCGGTGGTTACAGTGCCAACCTGCTGCTGGGCACCGTTGACCCGCTGCTATCAGGCATCACCCAGACCGCCGCCCAGATGATTGATCCAAACTACTCGGTAGGGCCAGAGGTCAACTGGTACTTCATGTTTGCCTCGACGTTTGCCATCACCATTATGGGTGCATTCGTCACCGAGAAAATCGTTGAGCCAAAACTGGGGAAATACAACTCGGAAGAAGCCAGCGAAGATCTGGGCAAAGACAAGATGGGCAAGCTGACCGAGCTTGAGAAAAAAGGCCTGAAGGCGGCAGGGCTGGCCGCACTAGGTGTTGCTGCGCTGCTGGCACTCACTATCGTGCCGGAAAACGGGATCCTGCGCCACCCAGACACCGGACTGATCGCAGGCTCGCCGTTCCTGAAAGGGATCGTGGCCTTCATCTTCGTGTTCTTTGCTATTCCGGGTTTTGCCTACGGCAAGGTCGTCGGCACCATGAAGAATGACCGCGATGTGATTGATGCGATGTCGAAGTCAATGGCCTCGATGGGAATGTACATCGTGCTAGTCTTCTTCGCCGCCCAGTTTGTTGCTTTCTTCAAATGGACCAACTTCGGCCAGGTATTTGCGGTTGCCGGCGCTGACTTCCTGCAATCCATCGGCCTGACAGGCCCTATGCTGTTCTTCGCCTTTATTCTGATGTGTGGTTTCATCAACCTGATGATCGGTTCGGCCTCAGCCCAGTGGGCGGTTACCGCACCAATTTTCGTTCCGATGCTGATGTTGGTCGGCTACGCACCGGAAACGATCCAGGCGGCTTACCGTATCGGTGATTCTGTTACCAACATCATCACCCCGATGATGAGCTACTTCGGTATGATCCTGGCGGTAGCTACCCGTTACCAGAAGAACCTTGGCCTAGGTACGCTGATTTCAACCATGCTGCCATACTCCATTGTGTTTGTGTTCGGCTGGAGCATCATGTTCTACGTCTGGGTCTTCATCTTGGGGATCCCTGTCGGCCCAGGTGCTGCCACCTTCTACAATATCGGAGGCTAAGTACTCGCCTCAACCAACAAGCCGGGATGATTCCCGGCTTTTGTTTTTATCCCGCCAGCCGCTATGCTGTTTGTTATCATGATTGCCTGATCCCAAACGAGTTTCCCCTTATGGATTTACGCCTGCTACGCTTTTTTGTTGCAGTTTACGAAGAGAAGAACATTACGCTCGCCGCCGAGCGTTGCTTTGTCTCACAGCCTTCCATTTCCAATGCCATCAAACAGCTGGAGACCGAGCTCAACACCCCGCTGTTTGTACGCCATAAGAAGGGGGTCGATCTCACCGATGAGGCCCACTACCTCTACCCTCTAGCAATCCGGCTGCTTGGAGATATCAACCGCCTGCCACAGCTCTTTCAGCAGCGTACCGAGTGCCTACCGCTGAAACTGGCCAACTTTCCGGATCTGAGCCAAGCGCAACTTGCCAAGGTATTGGCACAGCTCAAACAGCATATTCCCAACCTGTTATTGGAGCTGGTCGATCATGACGCCCCTGCAGATGCCCGCCTGACATTAGATATGTTCAAGGCAGAAGATGAAATTTTCCTGCCACTCTGGGACGAAGACTATGTGCTGTGCATGCAGCCGGATCACCCGCTGGCCGCTCTGGAAAAAGTGCCGCCTGAGCAGCTCCACCAGCATGACTTTATTGAGTGCCCACCCTGTGAAGCACATCAGCAGACCATAGGCCTTTTGGCCTGTGATGGCCTGGCCGTTAACCTGGTTGCCAAAGCCGAACACAAAACCCAGGTAATGCACCTGGTGCAGGCGGGGCTGGGGATCTCTTTTCTACCGACCGGGGTACTGGAAACCGCGAACCAGCTGGTCACCGTCCCGTTAGACGGACCGCGGATGTTCCGCCGGTTGGGGCTCTGTTACCCGTCGAATAAAACCCTTAACCCGGCTTTGACCGCAGCGGTGAAGGTGTTGAGTCAGTATGCAGGGGGAAGGTCCTAGTCCCTGCTATTTAACGTAGCGACACGGCCACCAGCCCAAGGCAAACCAGCCCCGCCCCGACCAGCCTCGGTCTGTGTGCGGGCTCGCGTAATAACCAGATACCCAGTCCAACCCCAATAGGAATACTCAACTGGCGCAGGGCAACCACATAACTGACATTGTCGGTCAGCGTCATTGCCAGTAGCACCAGGCCATAAGTCCCGCCCATCATAACGCCGGTCAGCAAAGCGGCACCTTTATCCTGCCAGCCATACCTCAGCTGCTGGCATCCCAATCCGTTGCAGCACCACAGCAGTAGCCAAAACCCAGTGACAATAAACTGCATGCCCAGATAGCCGAACGCCACCAGCGATGGCGAAAGCGTGCCCTGAGCACTCTCCGTCATGACTGCCAGCGCATGATTATCCAATACTGAATAACCTGCCGTCCCAATTGCCGCCAGTAATGCCCACAGGCACCCGTCTTGCCGATAAGCCCGCCAGTGCCAACGTCGAAAACAAACGATGGGCACCATCAGGCAACCAAGTGTTACCAAGACCATCCCTGACCATGCCGAAGCCGGCAGTGGCTGGCCAAGTAAGCTACTGACGGTGGCGACCATCAGCACCGGCAGTGCACGGGCGATCGGATAAACCACGCCGACATCAGCTTGCTGATAAGCACGAGCCAGGCTAGCCATATACACCATTTGGCAAAAGCCACTGGCAAGCAACAACAGCCAAAATGAAACCGGCAGTATCGGCTGCCTAGCCAGCACAACGGCCATCACCGGGAGCAACAGAATCCCGGCACCGATACTGGCCACACAGAAAAACGCAGGGGTTGGTGTCCGGGATTTCCCCAGCAGGTTCCAGCTGGCATGAATAATGGCAGAGAGCACGACCAGCACAAGCGCAAAAACAGACACTGACTTCCAATCTCCTGAGACATGAATTTGGTCTAGTCCAAAAAGCCAGTGTAAACAAAAAGGCGGTGACAAATAAGCCTTGTCACCGCCTCTTCAAAAAAGGTTCATCTGGCACAACTATCAGGTCGTCGAGGAACCAGAGGCCGGTGAAGCGTTCATGTACTGCGATGACCACTTCAGCGCATGCTGATAACTTTTAGCGACCATCTCTTCCTTGATCCCCAGGGCCTGGCAATAAGCGCTGATCTGTACCCAATCAGCCTGATCGTAGGCATCGAGCAGGGCAAGCATCTGCCCCAATTCACCATGGTGGTTGAGTAAGGCATCCTGAACTTCCGGCTCCAGCGGTAGCACAACCAGTATCTGCTCCAGCGAATTATCCAACAGGGCATCAAGCAAAGAAAACATCCCGGTAAGAAAAGCCTTATCCTTCACAATCGGCAAGCGACTGCTGGCAGCCAGCATCTCACACATTCTGGCTCGCTGTAACGACAGGGAGTAAAGCTCTCTCGGCTTATCGATCGCGGCATGGGCCGTGGCGACTGCACTGACAAACATTTTAATTTTTTCTTCACCAAGGTATACCAGTGCCTGTTTGAATGAGCTGATCGGCTCAATTGCACGGTGGGCAGCCGCATTAACATAACGCAATAGCAAATAGGACAGCGACACATCGCTGACTATGATTTTCTCCACCCGGTTGAAATCCACCTCATCACGGCAAATTTCTTGTAACAAGCGGATCGTGGTGAGTTTTTCCGGCTCTACCTGGCGATTTTTCAGCAGTTCAGGTTTGCTGAAATAATAGCCCTGGAAGAACTGAAAACCAGCTTCATAGGCTAAAGCAAAGTCTTGGTGAGTTTCCACTTTCTCGGCCAAGAACTTCAGCTTACGCGCACGATTCTGGAGCACATATTCACACGCCTGCTCGATACCGACTTTCATCAGATCCAGCTTGATAATATGTACATAGGGCAAAAAACGCTGCCACTGCGGTTCCATTTCGAAATCATCCAGCGCAATCACGTAGCCTTGGCGATTGAGGTATTTGATGGCGACAAACAGCTCTTCATCCGGCGTACAGGTCTCGAGCACTTCAATGACTACCTTTCTTTTCGGCAATAGCATCGGAAGCAGGCGGATCAGGCTTTCATGGGGGAAGTTAATAAAGGTTCGCTGGCCGGCAGTTGCTGGGTTATCGCCTACCGCCATATAGTTTTCAACCAATAATCGGCACGTCGCTTTATTCGCTTCGATGACAGGAAAGGCATTACTTTCACCGTCACGAAACAGCAGCTCGTACCCAACAGTACGTTGCTGGCGGTTAAAAATAGGCTGGCGTGCGACGTAAGAGTACATGATGCCTGCGTGGTTCCTTAATGGTTTGAAATATAAATAAAATGTCTACGTTGATTATAACAGTCAACAACCTAATTACTGCATAATCATGCCTTGGCGGTCGCGAGCAACGCACCACAGCCAACAAACATGGAACCAAACAAGCGGTTTAATCCGCCCATCACCTTGGCAGAACGAATATATACGGTTAGCTTTGACGCCAAGGTGACATAAAACAACATCACAATGGTATCAATCACCAGAGTCGTGATCCCCAGCACAGTCAGCTGCAGTAATTGCGGCTCCGCCGGGTTAAGGAATTGGGGAAACAGGGCAACAAGGAACACGATGGTTTTGGGGTTGGTCAGGTTAACCATCACAGCCTGGCGAAACAGTTGCCAGGCAGAAACCTGTGTGGAGCTTACCGTGACATCCACCGTGGCCTTCTCCCGCCACTTTTGAATGCCAAGCCAGACCAGGTAAATAACCCCGACCCACTTAATGAGCATGAATGCCGTGGCAGACTTGGCCACAATCGCACCAAGGCCAACACCTACCAGCATAATATGAAAAGCCAGCCCGGCCTGCAGTCCTAGAATGGAAGCCAATGACTTACGCCAGCCATAGACCATACCATTGCTGATTGAGTTAACCGTCCCCGAGCCCGGGGCCAAACTAAATACGACCGCTGTCGCCAGGTAGGCCAGCCATACTTCGATACTCACTCCAACTCTCCCTCATTTAGTGAAAATCTCTATCGTGCCCGCAATTAATCGTCAATTAGCAAGGGGGCTTTAGTCGCCTCTACGCCTAAAGCGGCTACAAGTTAACAGTAGTTCAATCACTAAAGCAACTCACACTCACTAATAGTGATGTGATCACTTTACGTTATACTGAACGTAGATTTTGTCATCAGTCATTGCGACTGACCGCACACAAGCAATTTATATCCTTTTCATTACGCTGAGAAATGCTATGACTGTCCAACCACCACACTACTTCCATTTTTCCAGGGAATCTCAGTTCTGCGATACCATGGCAGGCCCCGTTGCCGAGTTGTGGCAACACCGTTTGGAAGGCATGTTTCTGGGCGTCGATCAGCTCAATGTCGGCTGGGTCAGCCTAACTGGGTTTAACCATGACAAAGCCATCATCGTGGTTAACGGCCGGATCGAAAGTTACTGGAAATACCAGGAGCTGTTTTATGACTTGGTGCAGCAGGGCTACGATATCTTTGCCCTGGATCACCGTGGCCAGGGGGTGTCGGACCGACTGGCCGAAGACAGCGAGCTTGGCCACATCGAAGATTTTGACGACTATGTCAGCGATCTCAAAACGTTCTTTGATACAGTGATAGCCCCGAAAGGATATCAGCAACATTTCATGCTGGCCCACTCTATGGGTGGCACCATCGGCAGCTTGTTTATGGCTCAGCACCCCTCCCTGATTGACAGTGCAGTACTCAGCGCCCCGATGCACGGGATTAACATCAACAACTGGATGAAGCCGATCGCCTCCCCACTGGCCCGTGTCGTTGAACAGCTGCAGCGCCAGCCCGACTATGCGCCAGGGCAAGTGCCCTACTACCCAAAACCATTTGCCGACAACCCATTGTGCCAGAGCCAGATCCGCTACCAGTGGTTCCGCGACCTGTATGAACAAAAGCCTGAACTAAAAATCGGCGGCCCAAGTGCACGCTGGGTGTGGCAGGGCATCGCCGCCGCCAAGCGGTGTATCAACCTGGCACCCGAGATCACCACACCAATCCTCCTGCTCCAGGGGAGTGCCGACCATATTGTCGATAACCAGGCGCACAACCTGTTTTGCCAGGCCATGCAGCAGGCAAAGCGTTCCTGCCAGTTAACCGTGATCGAAGGGGCCCGCCACGAACTCCTGTTTGAAGTCGACAAATACCGTCATCCCGTGCTGGCGGCCACCATCAACCACTTCAAGAAAGCGGAAAAGGAAGAGTGTTAGATTAACCTCTTTTCTCGCCATCAAACTGGTTTAATATTCATCCTATTCCCCCTTAGCCTTCAAGGTTAAGGGTTCCCTGTTCCTAGAGCCGAGATTTTCCATGTATAAGATAGTTGCTTCAGATCTGGACGGTACCCTGCTAACCCCCGACCACAAAATCGCCCCTTTCACCAAAGATGTCCTCAACCAGCTTCACCAACAGGGAAAAGATTTCATCTTTGCAACGGGCCGCCACCATATCGATGTCGCAGGCATGCGTGAGCACCTGGGGATCCCGGCTTACATGATCACCTCCAACGGCGCCCGTGTTCACAACTGCCAGGGCGAGGTCATTTTCCAACAGGATGTCCAGCCTGAAGTGATCAGCGGTATTATTGCGATGGCAAAACAAGATCCTGAGCTGAAAATTCATATTTACCGTCATGACGACTGGCTGCTGAGTGCCGAAGACCTGTCCCTGAAAGATTTCCACGAGGCATTTAGCTACCAGCTATTTGATGTCGACAACCCGCCGCTAGAGGGCGTAGCCAAGGTTTTCTTTATCCGCGATGACCGGGACCACGACAAGCTGGTGGAATGGGAACAGCGTTTCAATGACGCATTTGGCCAACAGGCAAACATTGCTTTTTCGACCCCATGGTGCCTGGAAGTGATGGATGCGAACGTATCGAAAGGCCATGCCCTTGAAGCCGTGGCAAAAGAAAAAGGCTACGGGCTGAAAGACTGCCTGGCCTTCGGTGACGGTATGAACGATGTCGAAATGCTAAGCATGGCTGGCAAAGGGCTGATCATGGGCACGGCGCATGACAAAGTGAAACAAGCCCTTCCGGACAATAGCGTGATTGGTGCCTGCAGTGATGAAGCTGTCGCCCATTACCTCGCTGACACCCTGCTCTAGTACCAGCAGGAACAAAAACAGGCAGCCCAAGGCTGCCTGTTTCCATATCCATAAAAGGCCTAGAACTATTCTAGAATAGTCCTAAAACTGACCTGTCATCTGTAGTATTTCCTGCCACTGCCCATCAGTCACCGGCATAATACTCAGGCGGTTGCCCCGTTTGACTAAGGGCATCTCTGCCAATGCCGGATTAGCCTTGAGCCGCTTGAGCGACACCAGACGCAGGTGGCGCTGGTATTCAATATCGACCATCACCCATCGAGGGTTATCAGGATCAGACTTCGGGTCAAAATACGGCCCTTGGGGATCAAACTGAAAGTGATCTGGATACGCCTCTTTTACCACTGTTGCAATCCCGACGACCCCGACATCCTTGCAGGAAGAATGATAGATAAAGATCTGATCGCCGATTTTAATCTCGTCCCGCATCATATTACGGGCCTGATAGTTGCGAACACCTTCCCAGCAGGAAACTTTTTGCTGTTTCAGGGTGTCTATCGAAAATGTATCTGGCTCTGTTTTAAATAACCAATTGGCCATATCGTTCTCGTTATTGTTGCCAAGCTACGCTATAACTCTGTAAGTCTTAGCGGGCGGAATAATGACTTTACAGCTTCTCAACCTAACATACCGGGGGAACCGAATGACACACTTGCAACAGGCTTTACCTGCATCTGCCCTATTGATGCTTCTGGCGGGCTGCTCCGCTCCATCGCCCTCGACGACGTCTTCTCCTGTTGAGGTAACCCAAGCCGACAGCGCTCCAACCATGGCTGCCGAACAGGGCAAAGTACAGGCATTTATGCTGCGGGGCACCGTGGTTCTTGGCCATGAGTCTAGCAGTATTCAGCCTTGTGGCAGCACCCAGCAATATTGGCTCAATACCCCACTCGCCGACCGCCAGTCGCTGGCCCAAATCACCCGTCCGGGCTACGAGCCAATGTATGGCGAATTTATTGGCTCTCTTGAACCCGCCCCTGCCGAAGGCTTTGCGGCCGACTATGACGGCCGCTTCAACGTCAAACAAATTAACCTGATCTCGGCCGAAATGATCAGCGGCTGCCACCAGCTCCCCCATACCACCCGTGCTTTTGGCCATGAGCCCGGCTGGGTGGTCGAAGTTGATGGTGATAAAGCCAGTCTGATCCGCCCCGGACAACAGCGCCAGCAACAAGCGATCACCAATAAGCACATCCAGGCTGGCAAGCAGCGCTACCAGGGCGAAGACTTCACACTTGAACTGGCAAAAGGCCAGTGCAACGACACCATGAGCGACTCCCTGTTTGGCTGGCAGGCCAGCCTGAAATGGCAAGGCCGAGAGTATCAAGGCTGCGCAACACTCGGTGCCACCGATATTACCCTTAACTGGGCAGGCCGTTACCAAGGGACGTCATACATTAACGGCTCTCCGGTGCTGACAACAACCGTCACCTTGCACCCGGATCACTCGGCCACCACCCGCTATGACTATCCTTCCGGCGAGCCAAGCCTGAATGAAACGGGGTTCTGGCAACAGGCCGGGGAAAATGCAGTACAGGTAGTGATGGCCAAACACCAAGGCAGGCGCCTGATCAGCACACGGGTATTTGCCTTTGATGGCAATCAGATCACGGCCAAAGAGGAGACGGTCAACGGCCAGACCTACAGCCTAGGTGGCGATGGCCTGAACCTGAAAAAGCAATAACCGCACCATCCCGCACTGGATTGCCCTCTCTGGCAGGGATGTGTCACACTCCCTGCCAGCCAATAGAACAACCACGAGACCCCATTATGTCCTGTCCCCGCTGCGGCTTTGTGCATAATTGCATCTGCGATACCGAACCCCAACTAAGCTGTGATGCCCATTTTATTCTGCTCACCCACCCCAAAGAGCTCGGCAAGGACACCAATACCGGCGAGCTGATGCTGCGTACGCTGCCCCATTGCCAGCGCTATACCTGGGATAGGGTCAACCCTCCCGCGACATTGCTGGAACAGCTCAGCAGCCCCCATTATCAGCCATGGCTATTATTTCCCAGTGATGAGCAGCACCCGGCTTCCCACTATCAACCCGCTGCCGATGGTAAACAGCCCCTGTTCATTCTGCTTGATGCTACCTGGCAGGAAGCGCGAAAGATGGTTCGTAAAAGCGCCTGGCTGGCGCAGCTGCCCCGCCTGAGCCTCACCCCAGCGTCAACATCTGCCTATCAGCTGCGCCGCAACCAGCAAGCAGGTAACCTCTGCACCTGTGAAGCCGGCATTGCCCTGCTGGAATTATTAGGCGAACCCGCTCAAGCCACTCAGCTAAACCTATACTTTCAAGAGTTTATCAGCACTTTTCATGCAGATAAAAGCGGTCATGCCAGGCAGCCTTAAACCTCGCCAGTCCATCAGAGGGCTGGAACACCCCAGATTATGAAATTATCAACTATACTAAAACCGACTGACTAGTCGGTTGGCTGGTCAACGTCTTAATAAACGGCAGGCCCCCAAAGGAGAGAGGCAATGACAGCAATAGAAGAGATTAACACTCAGCGCTTAGATAGCGCCGTAATGGAAAAAACCTTGCAGTCACAACAGGCCCGGTTCATGGCCGAGCCCATGCCGTCTCTCCAACAGCGCCTCGATAAACTGAAAGCACTGAAAAGCGCCTTGCTCAGCGCCAAAGAGCCATTATGTAACGCGCTTGGCCAGGACTATGGCCAGCGCAGCCCGCACGATACCCTGATGGCCGATATCCTGCCCTGCGTGATGAACCTCAACTACACGATCAAACACTTGAAAAAGTGGATGAAACCATCCCGCCGCCATTCCGGGCTGATGCTGGCTCCGGCCAAGGTTGAAGTGATTTATCAGCCGCTGGGCGTAGTCGGCATCGTGGTGCCGTGGAATTTTCCGGTGATGCTAAGCCTTGGCCCGCTGATCACAGCAATAGCGGCCGGAAATCGCGCAATGATCAAGCTCAGCGAGTTCACCCCCCGTACCAATTCGGTGTTACGTGAACTACTGTCAGAAACCTTTAGCCACGATGAAGTCGCCGTCTTCGAAGGCGAGGCCGATACCGCAGCCGCTTTTACTGCCCTACCGTTTGATCACCTGCTGTTTACCGGCTCTACCACTGTCGGACGCCATGTCATGCGCGCTGCGGCCGACAACCTGACCCCTGTCACCCTGGAGCTGGGTGGCAAGACACCGGCCCTGATCGCCCCTGACATGCCGCTGGGCATGGCCGTTGAACGGATGGTTTACGGCAAAAGCTTGAACGCCGGGCAGATCTGCGTTGCCCCTGACTATGTTCTGGTACCTGAAGAGAAAGTGGATGATTTTGTTGCCGAGTACCAAAAGCAATTTGGCAAAATGTATCCTCAGGGCGTCGCCAGCAACGATTTCACCTCAGTAGTGAACACTCGCCAGTATGACCGCCTGAGTGCATGGCTAGATGATGCCAGGGAAAAAGGCGCCAAGGTGATCCCCTGTCATACCCAGGCCCGCGATGACCAGCAGCACCGGATGATCACCCATTTAGTTCTCAACACTACCGATGACATGACTTTGATGCAGGAAGAAATCTTCGGGCCCTTGCTGCCGGTGATCCCCTACCAGCAAATCGACCAGGCACTGGACTACATCCGCCAGCGCCCACGCCCGCTGGCACTCTACCTGATGAGCCTAAATCCCGAGTTGCAGCAGCAGGTCAAAACCACAACCCATTCCGGCGGAATATGTATTAATGATTCCATAGTGCACGTCGGCGCCGATGATGCGCCATTCGGTGGCATAGGCCCGTCAGGGATGGGGCACTACCATGGCAAGGAAGGATTCTTGAGCTTTTCCAAGGCCAAGACAGTACTCAGCCGCGGCAAGCTCACCACAACCACGCTTGCAACCCCGCCCTATGGCGGTTGGATACAGAAGCTGATGCTGGCATTTTTCCTACGCTAATTCCAAGCGACCTTCCCGGCACTCCAGACAGGAGGTCGGGGATTACCCTTTCCAGCCACAGACAGTAAGCACCTTGTTATGACCAGCACCAAAAAACAGGCAATTCTCGACACCGCCCTGAGCTTATTTGTCCAACATGGCATCCAGGCGACGTCAACAGCCAGTATTGCCAAACAGGCCAACGTCGCAACAGGCACCCTATTCCACCACTTTGCCAGCAAACAGGACTTGGTTGTTACCCTCTACCGCGACATAAAAACCGAGCTTGGCCAAGCCATGCAGCTTCACCAACATGAGGAAGCACTTCAGTGCCAGGTTCGTCACTTTTGGCAACAAGCCCTGCAATGGGCTCAGCGAAATCCAGAGAAGCTGCAGTTCATGCAGCAAATCGCCCATGACCCACAATTCGGGATCGGGCTGCACCAGGAATTAATGGCCACCTCGATGGCTTTTTTGATTGAGTTGCTAAACGAGGCACAAGAGCAGCACCAGCTTGCCGCACTGCCAGTAGATCTGGTGGTCAATTTCTGCCACAGCCATTACCTAGCGACAGCCAACCTGTTTGCCGAACGGCCGGAGTTAGCCACCCTACCGGCCTATCAGGAAGGGGCATTTCAGATTTTATGGCAGGGTCTGTCGCCAATCGGCGACAGTAAATCAGTGCCGTAATAAGCGTTACGCGAAATACAGAAATCAAAAACGGGAGCCATGCTCCCGTTTTTGTATTCACCTGCCAGCCCAGCCGTTATGCCTGGTTACGTGCGTACTGGTTTAGCTCATCAATACTCACGGCTGCAACGAATTCACCGTCTAGGAAGAAGTTCACTTCTTCGCCGTTTTTCTCGCCACGCAGTACAGCGTTGTCACCATTGCGGTAAGCAACATTCATTTCCAGCGTTTTTTCATCCAGCTGACGCAAGCTTGCAGCTTCAATATTGCTGTGCTGAACGCTAGCCAGAGGGGCAGAGGTCATTGACTTGTCCAGGCTACCGTTCACTTTGAAGATCGCATCAACAGGCTGATCAGCGACTGCCGGTGACTTACCAGTGATCGGGTTTTTACCCGTCCAGAACTCAATCGTATTGAAGATGAACAGGTCAGCGGTGGCGGCAAGGCCATAAACCGGGCTCATCAGAACAAACAGGCCAGCACGGCCATAGCGGTTATCCACAGCGCTCAGGTTAGCTTTGGTTACCAACTGAGACGTTCCCATCTGACCGATACAACCTGTCAGTGATGTCGCAAGGATTGTCATCGCAACGGCTTTCATCGCTGTTTTTTTCATTTCCGGCTAACTCCGAGTTTTCTTGTCTAGATTAAAAAGCCAGCGGATTATAGGGATTTTCTGTGATCTAACCAGAGGTTTTTCTATGAAATTTACCAAAAGCACGCAGATGTTTCTCATGCGTTAATAAAAGGCAAGTGCAGCGTAACAAGCCGCAAACCACAAGCGACATTACAGGCAGTAATATTACAGGTATAGATATTAAAAACGGCGCAGTGCGCCGTTTCGTATTTTTTATCATTGCTGATCAAGCATACTGTCCGGCAACAAAGCCCGAGCTCCAGGCCCACTGGAAGTTGTAGCCACCGAGCCAACCGCTAACATCCATTACCTCACCGACAAAATACAGCCCCGGTATCTTTTTGGCCTCCATGGTCTTTGATGACAGCTCGTCAGTATCAACCCCACCGAGAGTAACTTCGGCAGTGCGGTAACCCTCGGTACCGTTGGGTGCAATTTGCCACTGATGGAAATAGGCTGCCATCGCAGCAATATCTTTGGGATTAAGCTGTTTGAGCGGCTTGTCCTGGATATCACCACGCTCAATCAAGACTTCAATCAGGCGCTTGGGCAACAGACGTGACAGTGAGTTCTTCACACTCTGGTTCGGGTGCTTTTCTCGCATGGCCGCAAGCGTCTCAGCAAGCTCAAGATCCGGCAACAAATCAACCGTCACCTTCTGGCCCGGGGTCCAGTAAGAGGAAATTTGCAGGATCACCGGGCCAGACAAGCCGCGGTGGGTAAACAATAAGTTTTCTTTGAACGTAGTACCATCTTCAGCCTCGACAACTGCCGGGATCGCAATGCCCGACAGCTCGGCATAGGCCTCTTTTTCTTCTTTGTGCAGGGTAAAGGGAACCAACCCTGCAGTGGTCGGCACCATCTTGAGGCCGAACTGCTCTGCGACCTGATAACCAAACGGTGTGGCGCCTAGCTTCGGCATCGACAGGCCGCCGGTCGCGATCACCAGAGATTCACACTCAACCATATCGGTGTTGAGCTTAAGGCTAAAACCTGTTTCAGTCTTGCTGATATGATGAACATCACAGCGGTAGCGCTGGGCTATTGTTGGCTGATCGCACTCTGCCAATAGCATACTGACAATATCTTTGGCAGATTCTTCGCAAAATAACTGGCCGTGATCGCGCTCTTCATAGGCAATGTCGTGTTTGGCAACCATGGCAATAAAATCCCACTGGGTATATTGCGACAGCGCCGATTTCACAAAGTGAGGATTACGGCAGACGTAATTATTGGCAGCAACATCATAATTGGTAAAGTTACAGCGGCCGCCGCCGGAGATCAGGATTTTCCGTCCTGGCTTTTTACCATGATCAACCACCAGCACCGAGCGGCCACGCTTGCCGGCTTCTGCCGCGCACATCAGCCCTGCCGCGCCTGCACCTATAATCACCACATCAAACTTGTCTGCCATTTCAGTACCGTCTTTACTAACCTGTTATTTCACTATGCTATTTTTGCAGAGCAATGAAAAAGGGATGCCAGAGCCAAGCTGCCTGCATCCCTCAAAACCGGGGGCTATTCTACCTACCCCGATGCTGAATACCAAATTGAATCCGTTATCGTTACTAAGCGCGGGAACGTCCTCGTTGCCACAGAAAATGGCGGTAGATATAGCATCATGATTGGAAAGGAAAAGATCACAGCACCGCCCACCTCCAGTACAAACCAGTGGAAGGTTTTGAGCCCGCATTAGTCGCTATGGTCCTTTTACCCCTGCGATCATGGCATTTTCTGTTCTGGTGATCTGACGCGGTCACTCAGCCCAAATCATGTGATAGCGCCACCGCTATATACCGAGATAAGCCACCACAAAGATCGAAATAAAAAAGACCATCAGATACGTGCTTGCCAAGACAAACAACTTGCGGACTTTAACGCATTTTTCCATGAATACCGGATCATGGTGATTCTGGTATTGCTGGCTGCGAATATAATGAAACAAGCGAATTTGCTTGGTGACGTTGCCTTGGGATGAGAAAAAGCCCCGACCGTCAACCTGTTGGTAGAGAAGAGGATCGCACTCGCGCATCACCGCCAGTAACGTACGTAGTGTACTGATATAGCGAGAAATATTAACGACAGCGACCAAAAAGAGAGCGAATATAAGTGCATCACCACTGATCATAATAACCCCCGAACAACTTTACTCAGATGCTGGCCGGGTGATTCAAGGGCGTGGCAGGCACGCCCTCAGCCATCATTAGCCAGCCTGTGTATCCATTACCGATGAAGACTCAGCTTTTGCCATCGCGGCAAGATCTTTATCGATGAAGAACAGTGCTTTACCGTCTTCACCCACCAGCTCAATCTTATCCAAAATACCTTTAAACAGTTTTTCTTCTTCGTGTTGTTCTGCAACATACCACTGCAAGAAGTTAAAGGTAGAGTAGTCCTGAGTGGTAAACGCGACATGAGCCAGTTTGTTAATTTTGTCAGTAATTAGCTGCTCGTGCTCATAGGTTTCGCGGAAAACATCACCCAGCGATGAGAATTCGTGCTTAGGCGCCTCTATCACACCCAGGATTGGCATCGCACCGGTTTCACTCACGTAAGTGAATAGGCGCTGCATGTGTTCCATTTCTTCGACAGCGTGGGCACGCAGAAACTCAGCTGCACCTTCAAAGCCTTTGTCTTCACACCACGCACTCATTTGCAGGTAGAGGTTAGAAGAAAAGAACTCCAAGTTGATTTGCTCGTTCAATTTTTCAACCATTGCATGAGCTAACATCGCACTACTCCTATCTATTCTAGTTTATACCAATCTCACCGATCAGTATGAAATCGCCGATAACCCATTGTCACAATGCAAAATTGAGAATGCAACTCAAAGAAATTCATTTATCACCATCACAGTGCTCCCAAGCCTATCAGGATGCGATCTGAGCGATATTATTCCGTTATACTCGGTGCTAGCATGGGCAAAAACATATGATAAGGAGTGCAAAGTATGGCTTACAAACACATTCTGGTCGCAATTGATCTCTCTGATGACAGCTACACGCTGGTTAGCAAAGCTGCCCAATTGGCCAAATCGCTCAATGCAAAACTATCCCTTATCCATATTGATGTGAACTATGCCGAGCTCTATACCGGGCTGATCGATATTAACCTTTCCGAAGCCCAGCACCGCATGGCCGATGATGCACAAAAACAGCTGCAGTCACTGGCAGCCAAGGCCAACTACCCGGTTTCGCATACCTTGGTCGGCAGTGGCGATCTCAGCGACGAAATCTGCCATGCCATCAATGATATCGACGTAGAGCTGGTGGTATGCGGCCACCACCAGGATTTCTGGAGCAAAATCCTCTCTTCAGCCAAACAGCTTATTAACCATACCCCGGTCGATCTGCTAATGGTCCCGCTAAAGTAAGCTTTTTGTCCGCTGTGTACTCTTTGTGGGCTATATAATCGGGGGGCGATCACTTGCCGTGATTGCTACCTTGCCAATACCCACACCAATTGACCATATTTCATCCCAACGGTATCAGTTACACTATCCCCATTATTCAATGGAACCTAGTTATTCATTCATATGGGATATTTATCTGCTATCACCCTGCTATGGGCGTTCTCCTTCAGTCTGATCGGTGTTTACCTAGCTGGCCAGGTCGATGCCTGGTTTTCAGTATTGACCCGAGTGGCCCTCGCGGCATTGGTATTCCTGCCTTTTCTGCGCAAACAACACCTGCACCCGAAACTCGCTATCAAGCTGATGGTCGTCGGCGCCTTCCAGCTCGGGCTGATGTACTGCTTTTATTACCAGTCATTCCTCTACCTGAGCGTGCCGGAAGTCCTGCTCTTTACCATTTTCACTCCGATTTATGTCACCCTGATCTACGATCTGCTACATAGACAATTCTCCGCCTGGTACCTGCTCACCGCTGCTATTGCGGTATTAGGCGCCGCCGTCATCAAGTTTGAAGGGATCAACGAAAACTTCATTATCGGCTTTTTTATCGTCCAGGGGGCAAACCTGTGTTTTGCCATCGGCCAGGTCGGCTACAAGCGGATCATGGAGCAGGAAAACACCGATTTGCCGCAGCATACCGTCTTCGGCCTGTTCTACCTCGGTGCCATCTGCGTCGCCCTGCCAATGTTCCTGCTGTTTGGTAACCTCGACAAGCTACCAACCACCAACACCCAGTGGGGCATTCTGATCTACCTCGGCACAATCGCCTCCGGCCTTGGCTATTTCATCTGGAATAAAGGAGCTACGCTGGTGAACGCCGGTGCACTGGCCATCATGAACAATGCCCTGGTTCCAGCCGGTTTGATTGTCAATATCTTGATCTGGAACCGCGACGTCGACTACCTGCGCCTGGTCATCGGCGGGGTGATCATCATGGCATCGCTGTGGATTAACGAGACGTGGGTGAAGCGAAAAGTCGAGCTGGCAAGAGCTTAACAGAAAGAAGCGTAAAGGGTTACGGGAAGCGGGAAAGAGCAGCTCCTTCCCGCTTCCCGAAGCAAAGCGCCCCCCTACGCTTCCTCTAATCGTGCGCGTTGCGCGCGATTAGATAAACGCAAACGCATCAGCAAACATCCGCTCGCGCTCGGCACCTTTTTCAGCCGTAAACTGCTCGCGTGCCGCGCCTGCCATTTCAAAGCGGCCGCACAGGTAAATATCGTAAGCCGACAGGCTGATAAAATCGTTGCTCACCGCTTCTAAGACATTACCGGTTTTACCCTGCCAGCCTTCCGGCGCAGTTTCCACTACCGGCACGTAGGTCAGGTTACTGTGCTGCTTTGCCAGTGCCTGCAGCTCATCATTGGCATACAGCTGACAGGCGTCTCGGCCGCCCCAATAGACGAAAATTGGCTGGCTCACGCCGCGGCTCAGACAGTTATCCAAAATACTACGCACGTAAGAGAACCCGGTTCCCCCAGCAATCATCAGCAATGGCTTGTCGCTATCTTCGCGGACCCAGGCATCGCCATGGGGGGCCTCAATCTCAAACGGCTGACCGTCTTCAAGTGCTGCTTTCATCGCATTAACCACTTCGATGGCATACGGATTATGCTCGGCCGCGCCGATATGCAGCTCCAGCTCACCTTCACGGCAAGGGCTACTGGCAATCGAAAACGGACGCTTATCTTTTTCGCCCATCACCGCCAGCAGGTACTGGCCAGCTTTAAATTCTAATAGTTGCTCTGGCTGAAGCAGAATACGGTAGGTATTACACGCGAGCGATTCAACTGACTTTACTTCACATTTAATAGACATTGTCTTCCTCTAGTCTAACTCTAATACCAAGTCACTTTTGGCTGTGGCCTGACAGGTAAAGATCCAACCTTCGGCTTGCTCTTTCTCAGTAAGCATAGGCTCAAGCTGGTAACTTATCTCGCCAGATAGCTTGCGACACAGACACATGGCACATGCCCCGACCTGACATCGGTTAGGAAAAGCGACGCCTGCGTTGAGCGCTGCCTGCAACACCGTTTCCTGCTCATCAGCAGCAAACGTAATATCATGAGGCAATAGGCGTACTTGGTGCATATCGGTTACTCATAGAGCCGGATAACCCCTGTTACCCGGCCCTGCTATGTTGGTTGTTTAATCTAAAATTCCCAGCTCGTCCCAGGTAGCATCGACCTTGGCAACAATGTTGGGATCTTTGCTAATTGGAGTTCCCCATTCGCGATCAGTTTCACCCTGCCACTTATTGGTTGCATCCAGTCCCATTTTTGAGCCGTGGCCAACCACAGGAGAAGCAAAATCCACTAGTTCAATCGGGGTATTGGCGATCAGCTGGGTATCACGGCTCGGATCCATTCGGGTCGTAATTGCCCAAATAACATCGTTCCAGTCGCGTACATTGACATCATCGTCACAGACAATGACAAACTTGGCATCAGTAAACTGGCTCAGGAACGACCAGACGCCATCCATCACCCGCGGGGCTTGGCCTGCGGCATCTTTTTTGATACTCACGATAGCCATTCTATTGGCATCCGCTTCCGGCGGTAAATAGAAGTCGACAATCTCTGGAAATTGCTTGAGTAAGCTGCTGGTGCCCGCTTCAATATCGAAAGATGGATTGGTCTGGCTGTTTTCGCTCGGAGTGTTAGCCGTTTCAGCCTCCCACTTAATGGTGACATCCAGTCCCATTTTTGAGCCAAGGCCAACCACAGGAGACGCAAAATCGAGTGAGTCGATAGGTGTGTTCTCTATCATCACCGTATCACGAACCGGATCCATTCTGGTTGTCATTGCCTGAATAACACTGTTCCAGTCCCGTGCGTTGACATCATCGTCGCAGACGACCACGAACTTGGTGTACATGAACTGGCGCAGGAAGGACCAGACCCCCAGCATCACCCGCTTGGCGTGACCCGGGTACTGCTTCTTCATGGTGACGACCGCCATCCGGTAAGAACACCCTTCCGGCGGCAGATAGAAATCAACAATTTCCGGGAACTGCTTTTGCAAGATAGGCACAAACACTTCGTTCAGCGCCACCCCTAGTACGGCAGGCTCATCTGGCGGACGTCCGGTGTAGGTGCTGTGGTAAATCGGGTCTTTACGCATCGTGATGTGTGTAATGGTAAACACATGGTGGCTCTCGACCTCGTTGTAATAGCCGGTATGGTCGCCATAAGGGCCTTCATCAGCAAACTCTTCAGGATCGATATACCCTTCCAGGACAATTTCCGCACTGGCCGGTACATCCAGCTCGTTGCTGATACTTTTTACGACTTCGGTTTTGCTGCCACGCAGCAAACCGGCAAAAGCATATTCCGACAGGGTATCTGGAACCGGGGTCACAGCGCCTAAAATAGTGGCAGGATCGGCACCAAATGCCACGGAAACCGGAAAGGGTTCACCAGGATGGCTTTCCATCCAATCACGCAGATCCAATGCGCCACCACGGTGAGCAAGCCAGCGCATGATGATCTTGTTTTTGCCCAGCTTTTGCTGGCGGTAAATACCCAGGTTCTGGCGCTTCTTGTTCGGCCCCTTGGTAACCGTCAGCCCCCAGGTAAGCAGCGGTGCGACATCACCCGGCCAGCAGCTCATTACCGGAATTTTATCCAGATCGACCTCATCGCCTTCCCACACAACTTGTTGGCAAGGCGCTTTGCGCAGCCGTTTGGCCGGCATATTCAAAACCTGCTTAAACACCGGGATTTTATCGATGGCATCACGGAATCCGCGTGGCGGCTCGGGCTCTTTCAGGTAGGCCAGTAACTCGCCGACTTCACGTAGCTCTTTGACATCCTGGCGCCCCATGCCCATTGCTACCCGTTCAGGAGTGCCGAACAAGTTAGCCAGTACCGGCATGTCGTAACCAATCGGATTTTCAAACAGCAACGCCGGACCGCCAGCACGTAGTGTACGGTCACAAATTTCTGTGATTTCCTGATCCGGATCGACAGGCCGCTTAATTCGCTTAAGCTGGCCTTCTTGTTCCAGATACTCAATAAAGTCTCGCAGATCCTTGAATTTCATAGGCTCGTTGTTACCCACTATCCTAAACGCGCCAAATCCCGGCCTGATAACCTCACGAGCCGGGATCTGCCATTAAATTGGCGACATTATAACGAGTTGTTAACGTGAACACACTGGAAAATCAACCAAGCCTGGCTATCAGGGTAATTTAGCCATCGCCGCTTTGAAGTTGTTCTGGAGCACCTGGTTTCGGCTATCGGTAGCGAGTTGCTCCAGCCATTGCACATATCCCTGCTGCGCCAGCTCGAACGCCACCATCTGGCCATCATCGACTTCGTCTAGCTTCTCAGCCAGAAACTCTTGTGCCGCAGTTGGCAATGGTTTGAGGGTAATGAGGACTTTATACGCCTGGGATTTCAGAGACGGGTTAATGGTCGCAGCCATTAGCTGCTCAACAGCGTTTGGTGTCGGCGCCAAGGCTGCCAATCGGTTCAGTTCGGCCAGGCTGTATTGATCGGTACGCCGCCGCCATAGCAGGTGGTACATTTGCTCATCACCCGACGCTGCTGCCAAATGGGCGATCACACCATTATCTGGCAACCACATCAGTTTGGTGTCAGAGCTAAACTGGGTCACAAGTTGCGCTACAGCATGCTTAGAGAGCTGCGGCAATTGCTTGAGGAAGATATCCCGGCGGATAGTTTGGGTACGCAGATCTCCCGCCAGCCAGCTAGAGAGTACCAACTCCCCCGCCTCGGCCTGCGCAGCCATCTCCCGGGCCAGCAATAGTTGCTGCCACTGCATCACCAGGCCACGGGCCTGGGCGCCGTAGTGGAATGCTGATTGGGTTACCTGGTAGCCATCCCCCTGCTCAACCACAGTAAAAGCAGGTCTGCGCTCAGCCTGCGCCTGCAGCCAGTTTGCTTTTGCCTGATCAAGTTCGCCGCTCTCGACAGCATGCTGAACCAACTGGGCGCGAACCGCTTCCTGCTGCAACAGCGTCAATTGGGAAAGGTTAAACTCAAGAGCCCTGAAATCACTCCGATCATAGAGGATTGTCAGTGCTATCACCCGGGCTTGCACCTGGGTAGAGGCGGCAGCCTGTCTCACCTGTTGTTCAGAGACTTCAACGGCCATGGCCGGCTTTAGGCCACCAGCCAGAAGTAACAACAGCATGCACCATCCTTGTCGCATGTCACCTCCTTACGGTGAAGAACGCATTCAATCCTACGCGCTGCAGCCTGCTCACCTTCCTGGTTCACAATCAGCCGCAAATCCAGCGCCTACAGTACCTCAATACAGTGATCGCCATCCACTCTGAAATGTAATCGAATACTGTTTGATAGGATTATGCAGGATCTCTGTCCAATAAAAAACGCCACACTAGGTGGCGTTTCAGAAAACTGTGAGTTAGGCAGCTAAATAATTACTTCTGACGGCGCATTGCGTCAAAGAACTCGTTATTGGTTTTAGTCATCGACAGTTTGTCGATCAAGAATTCCATGCTGTCGGTTTCGCTCATTGGATGAACGATTTTGCGCAGGATCCACATCTTCTGTAGCTCGTCCGCTTTCGCCAATAGCTCTTCACGACGGGTACCTGAACGGTTGAAGTCAATCGCAGGGAAAACTCGCTTCTCGGCAATCTTACGAGATAGGTGCAGTTCCATGTTACCTGTACCCTTGAACTCTTCGTAGATAACTTCGTCCATTTTCGAACCGGTATCAACCAGTGCCGTAGCAATGATTGTCAGGCTGCCGCCTTCCTCAACATTACGTGCCGCACCGAAGAAACGCTTAGGACGATGCAGGGCGTTGGCATCCACACCACCAGTCAGTACCTTACCTGATGATGGTACGACAGTGTTGTAGGCACGAGCCAGACGGGTGATGGAATCAAGCAGGATAACCACATCTTTCTTGTGCTCAACCAGACGCTTCGCTTTCTCGATAACCATCTCAGCGACTTGTACGTGACGAGAAGCTGGCTCATCGAACGTCGATGCAATTACTTCACCTTTAACCAGGCGCTGCATCTCGGTCACTTCTTCCGGACGTTCGTCGATCAGCAATACCATCAACTCACACTCAGGGTGGTTGTAGGCAATGCTCTGTGCAATGTTTTGCAGCAGCATGGTTTTACCCGCTTTCGGCGGTGCCACGATCAGACCACGTTGGCCTTTACCAATTGGTGATGCCAAATCCAGAACACGTGCTGTGATATCTTCGGTCGAACCGTTACCACGCTCCATACGCATGCGGTCATTAGCATGCAGCGGGGTCAGGTTTTCAAACAGGATCTTGTTGCGAGCATTGTCCGGCTTATCATGGTTAACTTCGTTAACTTTCAGCAGAGCAAAATAGCGCTCGCCATCTTTCGGAGGACGGATCTTCCCGGCAATGGTATCACCAGTACGTAGGTTGAATCGGCGGATTTGGCTAGGAGATACGTAGATGTCGTCAGGGCCGGCAAGGTAAGAGCTGTCTGCAGAGCGAAGGAAGCCGAAGCCATCTTGAAGGATCTCTAGAACACCATCGCCAAAAATGTCCTCACCACTTTTCGCATGCTGCTTGAGAATAGAAAAGATAATGTCTTGTTTTCTCAAACGCGCTAGGTTTTCTAATCCTAAGCTTTCGCCAAGCGCAACCAACTTAGGGATAGGTTGGTTTTTCAGTTCTGTAAGATTCATAGTGGTGGGTTTCTTGTCAGTCAAAATCGGGGTTCTATGTTAGTTGAGATAGCGTTGACCAATGGGGCAGGTCAAGGAATGAACAAATGAACAATTTACGTGCAATAAGTTAGCACTAAACATCTCATCCGTCTAGCATAGTCGGAAGTCAAACCATGCACAACTGAGAAATTGCGCACGGTTCGGGTAAGAGGTGTCTTAAAGGTTCGCGTCCAGGAACTCTTTAAGCTGGCTCTTAGATAGTGCACCTACTTTAGTAGCTGCCACACCGCCGTCTTTAAATAGCAGCAGTGTTGGAATACCACGGATGCCGAATTTAGGCGGAGTCGCTGAATTCTGATCGATATTCAGTTTGCCGATCGTCAGCTTGCCTTCGTACTCGTCCGCGATTTCGTCAAGAATTGGGGCAATCATTTTACAAGGACCACACCATTCAGCCCAAAAATCGACTAATACAGGGCCCGCAGCGCTAATCACGTCGTTATCAAAACTTGCGTCTGTCAGCTGCACAATCTTGTCGCTCATCTTCCACTCCAATGGTTGATTTTCTTGGCTGATTTTATTTTAACCAGCAAATCGATGCCCTATTTGAATGGAATCCGTTTCGTATTGCAACCCTAAGCTGATATTCTATACGAATGAAGACGACTCACATCACAGAGCAGAAATTTGCCGACCTGGGTTTAGACCCTAAGGTTTTACAAGGACTGGAAGCTAAAGGTTTCCACAATTGTACACCTATCCAGGCGTTGGCATTGCCGGTATTGCTCACCGGCCGAGACATTGCAGGTCAGGCTCAAACAGGCACAGGGAAAACCCTGGCCTTCCTGACGGCGACTTTTAACTATTTGCTACTCAATCCAGCATCGGAGGAGCGCAAAACTAACCACCCTCGTGCCATCATTATGGCACCTACACGCGAACTGGCAATCCAGATTTACAATGATGCCAAACCGCTGCTCGAAAGCACAGGCCTTAAGGCTGGCCTCGCGTACGGCGGTGAAGCCTATGAGAAACAACAAAAAACACTGGAAGCCGGTGTTGATATCCTGATCGGCACCTGTGGCCGTATTATCGACTTCTATAAGCAGCGTGTTATCGATCTGAACTCAATTCAGGTTGTGGTACTCGACGAAGCTGACCGTATGTTCGATCTAGGCTTCATCAAAGATATCCGCTTCTTGTTCCGCCGTATGCCTATGCCAAAAGCACGCCTGAACATGCTGTTCTCGGCGACATTGTCATACCGCGTGAAAGAGCTGGCTTTCGAGCACATGAACAACCCAGAAAGTGTGATTGTTGAGCCAGAGCAGAAAACTGGCCACCGTATCCAGGAAGAGCTGTTCTACCCATCCAACCAGGACAAAATGCGTCTGCTGCAAACCCTGATTGAAGAAGAATGGCCTGATCGTGCGATCATTTTTGCCAATACCAAGCACCGCTGTGAAGATATTTGGGCCCACCTAGCGGCAGACAAACACCGCGTAGGCTTACTAACTGGCGATGTGCCACAGAAAAAACGTGTTCGTATTTTGGAACAGTTCACCCAGGGTGAAGTCGATATTCTGGTTGCTACCGACGTTGCTGCCCGAGGCCTTCATATTCCTCAGGTTACCCACGTATTCAACTACGATCTGCCTGACGATGCGGAAGACTACGTTCACCGTATTGGCCGTACTGGCCGCGCTGGTGCCAGTGGCCACTCGATTAGCTTTGCCTGTGAGCAATATGCTATCAACCTACCGGCTATCGAAACCTATATCGAGCACGCTATTCCACTGTCTAAGTACGATGGAGAAGCCCTGCTGGACGATCTGCCTGCCCCGGTAAGCATCCCACGCGCTCCGCGCCAGGGCGGAAACCGCCGCAGCAATTCATCACGTCAGGGTCAGTCGCGTCAGCGCAACAACAACCGCCGCCGCCCGCAGCAACAAAAACAACAATAAGATATGCTTATGGAAAGAACAGTATCACCTCTGTACGCCGCGATTGATTTAGGTTCTAACAGCTTTCATATGTGGATTGTGCGGGAAGTCGCCGGCAGTGTGCAGACACTGGCCAAAATCAAGCGGAAAGTCCGCCTCGCGGCAGGCCTCAACAGCCAGAACGAGCTGAGTGAAGAAGCCATGCAACGCGGATGGGACTGCCTGAGCCTGTTTGCAGAAAGGCTACAAGATATCCCCGCCGACAAAATCCGGATTGTCGGAACCGCAGCGCTGCGTACAGCAGTTAATGCAGATACTTTTCTTTCTAAAGCCAAGGATATCCTTGGCCATAGTGTCGAGATCATTCCTGGCGAAGAAGAAGCCAGAATCATCTATCAAGGTGTGGCCCACACCTCCGGTGGGTGCGGCAAACGCTTGGTGGTCGATATCGGCGGTGCCAGTACCGAGGTCATTATCGGCGAAGGCTTTGATGCCAGTGCCCTGACTAGCCTGAAGATCGGCTGTGTCACCTGGCTGGAGCGTTACTTCAAGGATCGTTACCTAACGGCAGAGAACTTTGAAGCGGCAATCAATGCAGCGAAGCGTGCGATCGAGCCTATTGTCAAGCCCTACCACACGCTAGGCTGGGAAACCTGCGTCGGTGCCAGTGGTACCGTTCAGGCACTGCAGGAAATCATGCTGGCACAGGGGATGGATGAAATCATCACCTTGCAGAAACTCAAACGCATGCAGCGCCAGGCCATGCAATATGAACGCCTGGAGGACCTTGATATCGAAGGGCTAACCCTGGAACGGGCCTTGGTCTTCCCGAGCGGCCTGTCGATCCTTATCGCTATCTTCGAGTCACTGAATATCCAGTCGATGACCCTGGCCGGTGGCGCCCTGCGCGAAGGTATGGTTTACGAGATGATGAGCCAAATGCGCCATCACGATGTACGTGAGCGTACCCTGATGAGCCTGCAGGCCCGCTTTCAGCTTGATGCCGAGCATGCCGAAGCCGTTACCCATACGGCGATGTCACTATTAGACAGTTGTGAGCCAATGTGGCAATTAGAGCCACAGGCAAAATACCTGCTCCATGCAAGTGCATCTTTGCATGAAATCGGCACCAGTATTGAGTTCAAGAAAAGTGGTGAGCACGCTGCCTACCTGATCAACAACATCGACCTACCTGGCTTTACCCGTGCCCAAAAGCACCTGATCGCCGAACTGCTGCGCCGCTTCCGCGAGCAGCTAACCAGCCTGCCGGAACAGCACGCGCTCTCGGCCCATAGTGCAGCGCGCATTTTACGCCTGCTGCGCCTGGCCGTGATCCTGTGTCACCGCCGTGACCATAACCACCAGCCGCCGTTTACACTGGCGGTTGATGACAACAAGCTGACCTTAACCCTGCCTGCGCTTTGGCTTAATGCCAATCCGCTGACCCAGGCCGAGTTGCAGCAAGAAGCGATCCGCCAGACGGATATGGGCTGGCCCCTGGTCATAGAAGAGAGCGAGTAACACCGCTCTTTGCAATACCCGTTCGATCAAAAAAGGCTCCCTAGGGAGCCTTTTTTATATTCATTAATTGGCAATAGCCACTTTGCTGGTTCAGCGCTGGAATTTCACCTCAGTGCAAAGAGGCCGCGTGGAGTTGATAACCATCAATGAGCACGTCCGATGCCGCAATGGGGTGAAATAACCAGCCTAATCTGCAAAGTTAGCCGGTGATGCCGGAATGACGTAGCAATGCATCGATCTTAGGCTCACGGCCACGGAAGCGCTTGAACAACGCCATCGGCTCCTCGCTACCACCGCGCTCTAAAATGCAATCAAGGAAATCGGCACCGGTCTTGGTGTTGAAAATCCCCTCTTCCTCAAACCGCGAATAGGCATCAGCCGATAATACCTCTGCCCACAGGTAGCTGTAGTAGCCCGCACTGTAGCCACCTGCAAAAATATGGCTGAAGCTGTGAGGGAAACGGCCCCACTCAGGGCTTGGCACGACCGATACCCGAGACTTGATATCAAACAGGGTATCAAGCACCTGGGCACCCACTTCCGGATCGTAGTTGGTGTACAGGGTAAAATCGAACAGGCCAAACTCCAGCTGGCGCAAGATCCCCATCGCCGAATGGAAATTCTTCGCTTCCAGCATTTTATCCAGCATCTCTTTTGGCAGGGCTTCACCACTCTCATAGTGACCAGAGATAAACGCCAGGGCCTCTTCTTCCCAGCACCAGTTTTCCAGGAACTGGCTCGGTAGCTCAACCGCATCCCATGGCACACCGTTAATGCCAGAAACGGCAGGGGCATCGACCTGGGTCAGCATATGGTGAATACCGTGGCCGGTCTCATGGAACAAGGTCACGACTTCATCATGGGTAAACAAGGCTGGCTTGTCACCAATTGGTTTGTTGAAGTTACAAGTCAGGTAGGCCACTGGTTTTTGCAAGCTGCCGTCGGTGCAGGTACGGCGCACCATACACTCATCCATCCAGGCACCGCCTCGCTTGTGCTCACGGGCATAGAGATCGAGATAAAAACTGCCGCGCAATTCGCCCGCGGCATCGAAGATATCGTAGAAGCTCACGCTATCGTCCCAGACATCCACCCCGTCACGCGGCTTCACGTCCATACCGAACACACGTTTCAGTACCTCAAACAGCCCGGCAACCACTTTTTGCTCAGGAAAATACGGACGCAGCTGCTCGTCAGAAATACTGTAGCGGTGCTGCTTCAGCTTCTCGGCATAGAAGGCAAAATCCCAAGGTGCCAGATCAGTGGCACCGAACTCTGAGGCGGCATAATCACGCAGCTCAGCAACTTCACGCTCTCCCTGCGGCTTGGCGCGTAAGGCTAGATCATTCAAAAAGCCCAGTACCTGATCCGGCGTTTCAGCCATTTTGGTCGCCAGGGATTTCTCGCTGTAGGAATTAAAGCCCAGCAGGCGGGCCAGCTCATGGCTCAGCTTTAGCTTCTCTGAAATAATATCTGTGTTATCCCACTTACCCGCATTCGGGCCACGATCAGAAGCGCGGGTGACAAAAGCTTCATACATTTCCTGGCGTAGCTCGCGGTTCTCACAATAGGTCATCACCGGCAGATAAGACGGAATTTCCAAAGTAAAGAGATAGCCTTGCTGCGATTTCGCCTCTGCCGCCGCTTGCGCTGCCTGAAGAGCAGATTCCGGCAAGCCGCCGAGATCGGCCTTGTCGGTAACCAGCTTGGACCAGCCCATAGTGGCATCGAGCACATGGTTGCTGAAGGTCGATGCCAGCTCTGACAAGCGCTTGCTGATCTCTCCATAGCGGTGCTGATCAGCGGCCGCCAAGCCGATACCGGACAGCTCAAAATCTTTCAGTGCATCGGTGATTGATTTTTGCTGCGCCTGGGTCAACTGGCTGAAACTGTCATCCGCCTTAATGGCTTTGTAGGCTTCGTAAAGGCCTTTGTGCTGGCCAACCCAGGTTCCGTAGTCTGACAGAATTGGCAGGCAGCTTTCATACGCTTCGCGCAGCTCATTGCTGTTTTTCACCGCATTCAAATGGCCAACTGGCGACCAAATCCGGCTCAGGCGATCGTCGGTCTCTGCCAGCGGGGCGCAAATTGTCTCCCAGCTTGGCGCAGCATCGTTGGCCATTACGGCTTCCACGTTGGCACGGCAGTCAGCGATGGCCTGCTCAACGGCTGGTTTTATGTGTTCGGGTGTAACCTGAGAGAACGGAGGCAGATCCGTCATGGTTAGTAGTGGGTTCGACATGCGCTAATCCTTAATTCTTCTATCCCTTATTAGATGTGTCTTCTGGCGTATAAATTCAATCCCTTAGTCGCGGTTTATGATCTCACTCATCCTTTCATTTTAACGTGTAATTAACACCCTGTATGACTAAAGTTCTGACTGCTTTCTGGATATTCGCCGACAATCCGCCATAATATGCCCCCTACCCCATGACTTACTACCTGTAGAGACCTCATTCATGCTGAGTTATCGCCACAGTTTCCATGCCGGCAACCATGCCGATGTGGTCAAACATATTGTACAAAGCTTGATCCTTGATGCCCTGAAGCAAAAGGATAAGCCATTTGTCTATCACGATACCCACTCGGGTGTCGGCCGCTACGATCTGCAGGATGAACGTAGCGAGAAAACCGGCGAATTCAAGCAAGGCATTGCCCGCCTGTGGTCTCGTGATGATATTCCCGCTGAAATCAGCGCGTATATTGATGCGATCAAAGCGCTGAATAACAGTGATGACTTACGCTACTACCCGGGATCACCACGTGTTGCCCGGGCCCAGCTACGCGAACAAGACCGCATGGTGCTGACCGAGCTGCATCCGGCTGACTTCCCGTTGCTGTTGCAAGAATTTCGCAGCGATCGCCAGGTGAAAATCTACAAGGAAGATGCCTTCCTGCGTTTAAAAGGCAGCCTGCCACCGAAAGAGCGCCGTGGGGTGGTACTGATCGATCCCCCTTATGAGCTCAAACATGAGTACATGGATGTGGTCAACGCCATCGCAGAAAGCTACAAGCGCTGGGCAACCGGTACTTATGCTATCTGGTACCCGGTGGTGTATCGCGAGAACATCGACAAAATGCTAAAAGGGCTAGAAAAACTGGGTATTCGCAAAATCCTGCAAATAGAATTGGGCGTAGAGCCCGATACCACCGAGCGGGGCATGACGGCATCCGGCATGATTGTCATCAACCCGCCATGGAAGCTGGAAAGCCAGATGAAGGCGATTCTGCCTTGGCTGCAGCAGGCTATTGCCCCAAGCCGCGGCTTCCACAAGGTCGAATGGATAGTGCCGGAATAATCCCGGTATTCCGGACCACGCTGCGTTTGCAGGCGGGCATAAGCCCGCCTTATTCTTGCCCTTGATAAGTTATTCCCCCACCACTCGACTTTCTCGATCCCCAGCTCTCGTAACTCTCAACGTTCTTTATTACACTAGGTTCAGCTAATAAATCGTAGAATTAAGCGGAGAAAGTCATGGCAAAGCATTTTGATTACATTTGTATCGGTGGCGGCAGCGGCGGCATTGCATCAGCAAACCGCGCAGCAATGCATGGCGCCAAGGTCGCTCTGATCGAAGCCAAAGCACTAGGCGGTACCTGTGTAAACGTCGGCTGTGTGCCGAAGAAAGTCATGTGGCATGGCGCACAGGTTGCTGAAGCCATGCACCTTTATGCCAAAGATTACGGCTTCGACGTCGATGTCAAAAAATTCGACTGGAGCAAACTGGTAGAAAACCGCGAAGCGTATATCAGCCGCATTCATGCCGCGTACGATAACGTACTGGGCAATAACAAGATTGAAGTGATCAACGGCTTCGCCAAGTTCGTTGATGAAAAAACTGTCGAAGTAGACGGCGAGCACTACACAGCCGATCACATTCTTATTGCCGTCGGCGGCGAACCCACTATTCCAAACGTACCGGGTGCCGAGCACGGTATCGACTCTAACGGCTTTTTTGAGCTGAACGAGCAACCTAAGCGCAGTGCCGTCATTGGTGCGGGCTACATTGCCGTCGAAATTGCCGGCGTACTGAGTGCCCTGGGTACCGATACTCACCTGTTCGTCCGCAAGGAATCCCCACTGCGCAGCTTTGACCCAATCATCATCGACACCCTGGTTGAGGTGATGGATGCAGAAGGCCCGACCCTGCACACCCACTCGATACCCAAAGAAGTGGTAAAAGAAGCAGACGGCTCAGTCACCCTTCACTTTGAAAACGGTGAATCCCACAATACCGATGTTCTGATCTGGGCTATCGGCCGTAACCCGACTACCGACAAAATCAACCTGGCGGCGACGGGCGTTGAAACCAACGGCCGCGGCTACATCAAGGTTGATAAATA
The DNA here is from genome assembly GCF_059552575.1 of Photobacterium sp. HL06. Taxonomy (NCBI): domain Bacteria; kingdom Pseudomonadati; phylum Pseudomonadota; class Gammaproteobacteria; order Vibrionales; family Vibrionaceae; genus Photobacterium; species Photobacterium sp. HL06. Next base: position 66,589 of record NZ_CM183914.1, on the reverse strand, counting down.
CCAGCAGACCAACGTCAAAGGCATCTACTGTGTCGGCGATATCATGGAAGGCGGTATTGAGCTGACACCAGTGGCAGTAAAAGCCGGTCGCCAGCTGTCTGAGCGCCTGTTCAACGGCAAGACCGAAGCCAAAATGGATTACAAACTGGTCCCGACCGTGGTCTTCAGCCACCCGCCAATTGGCACCATTGGCCTGACTGAGCCAGAAGCAATTGCCGAGTACGGCGAAGAAAACGTGAAAGTCTATAAATCTGGCTTTACGGCAATGTATACCGCTGTCACCTCGCACCGCCAGCCATGCAAGATGAAACTGGTTTGTGCCGGCCCTGACGAGAAAGTGGTTGGCCTACACGGCATTGGCTATACCGTTGATGAAATGATCCAGGGTTTTGGTGTAGCCATGAAGATGGGTGCCACCAAGGCGGATTTCGACAGTGTAGTTGCGATCCACCCGACCGGCTCTGAAGAATTCGTTACCATGCGCTAAGGTGTAGCCTGGCAATTTAGCAATATAAAAAGGAGGCCTGAGCCTCCTTTTTGATCACTCCCGAGAAAGCCGTATCCGCTAACTCAGAACATAAAGGCTAGCTGTGCCCCAACACCATAGTGATCGTCTTCACCGTATTGTATTGCCACATCCAGGCCGACGGCACCAAATGGAGTCAGGCCGAGACCGCCTGTCAGCATATCTTCTGCGCTATCGGTCATACTATGGCTGTAACCGACCCGAAGCTGCGCCCAGCGCCAAGCATCAAGCTCCAGCCCCACACGGGCAAACTGGGTTTTGTAATCTGACTCACTGAAAAACTGTCTTTCATTCAAGTCAACATCGGCAGCAACCAGCAACCAGCCATTATCAAACGCCGCACCAGCAGTATATTGAGGCTCAACCAAGAACGTCGCTACGGTGCCAAACGATTCATTGGTATCCAGCTCCTGCTTGATCACGTTCTTCGCAGCCAGACCAAAAGTCAGGTTATTAGCCGGTTTATAGGCAACACCCAAATCAAGGTTAAATGCGGTTGCCTCCTCGGTATCGTCAATATCAAAGTCATCATCATCAAAGTCACTGACACTCGCCAGATAGTTCAGTGCCAATACCTTCTGGAATTTTGGCGAAACACCGACTGAAAAACGCTGGCCCGGGATCGGCAGTGCAAACTCTTTTGCCAACGTCAGGCCTAAATCCACGGTACCACCAGCCAGCCCCTGTACGGTCGAGTCAAGATCCTCGGTATTTGGATTAGGGTTAACCAGATCGCTTTCTTCAACATTTGCCTTTGCCATACTGGCAATCTGGGCCTTTAAGAACAGGTTTGCGCTAACAAAGCGGTTGGGAATAGCGACAGAAGCCCCGGCAAGCACATCCATGTCCACTTCTTTATTGTCCAAGTCACGCAAGGCGTTACGCCACTCATCCAGCTCCTGGGGAGACGGGTTGTCACCCAGATTATCATTGAGATCCTGGAAATCTTCAACTTCGCTATACAGATCATCGCTATCATGCACGCCAACGGCAAGCATCGGCAGGATCAGGCCAAAATCATCACCTTTGATATAGTTGGTTGCCATTGCCGGGTTATAAAAGCTGGCCGTCAGGTACTCTGCCGAGGCAACGCCTGTCCCGCCCATCGCACCGCCACGGGCATCAGCCCCGTTAAACATAGCCGCTGAAGAAAATGAAACAAATGGCAACGCTGCTGCGACTGCCAAAGAAAGTCCTTTTTGAGATATTGTCATGGTTCTCTGTACTTATAGTTAAAGTTATCGAAGTTACTTTTCGCTCCCATTATAAGTTGTTCAACTAGCCAAACAATGACCCCAATCGGCACTTCGCTAAAAATTCATCAAGTTAAGGTTGCAGTCACATTTATGGCAGACGAAGACCCATCGATTAAAAATACATCGCTATCTATTTAGCATTACTTAGCATAAAGTGAATAAAAACACAGAAAACACCGTGAACTATTCCATTATTGAGATAAAAAATGTAATCTTTCACCACCTGATTATGGATGATCAGTGAATATTTATTCCGACCGGAATAAGAGCAGTTATTTACTCCCAATCAAAACAGCGAGTTAAAGGTCGAGTATGCAGGATCAGGCAATATCAACATCATCGGGTAACAAAGCCAACTGGCTGATGTTTCTTCTTCCCTCTCTGCTAGGTGTGTTTCTATTCATGGCACCTATCGAATACCAAGATACCCTCACGATCCCTATTGCCGTGCTGGCCAAATCGGTTCAGTCACTGTTTGATGGCATGCTGACAGCTGTCGTCACATTTGTGATCTCACTCACCGCCATAGCTTCCATTTTCACCAAGCTTATCAAGCCTCGTGCGATCACCGAAAACAGCTTTTTGAATGGGCTGCTAAACCCAAGCCTAGTGTGGTTTATTGTCCAGCTAATGGGCGCTGTTTTTGTGGTGATGACATTCTTCGGTATCGGTCCGAAGATGATCCATGATGGCGCGACAGGCGGCCTGGTGCTCAATGATTTACTTCCGGTGCTGTTCTCCGTATTCCTGTTTGCCGGGTTGCTGCTACCCCTACTGCTGAACTTCGGTCTGCTGGAGTTTGTCGGTGCCTTGTTTACCCGGATCATGCGCCCGCTGTTTAACCTGCCTGGCCGCTCTGCCGTTAACTGTATCGCCTCATGGCTCGGCGATGGTAGTGTCGGTGTCCTGATGACCAGCAAGCAGTACGAAAGCAAAATCTATACTGAGCGTGAAGCCGCGGTGATTGGTACCACCTTTACTGCCGTTTCTATCACTTTCAGCCTCGTGGTTATCGCTCAGGTGAACCTGGAGCATATGTTTGCACCCTTCTACCTGACCGTCTGCCTGGCTGGCCTGGCAGCCGCAGTGATCGTTCCGCGCCTGCCACCGCTTTCTTGGAAAAAAGACCACTACATCGATGGCACCGACCTTACCAATGACTACGAAGCCGTTCCTGCAGGCAAAACAGTGGTAGGTTTTGGCCTTGAGCAAGCGTTAAGCAAAGCCAGTGAAGTGAAAAGCCTACGTAGCGTTGTTGCTGAAGGCGTGAAGAATGCCGTCGATATGATTTTTGGTGTCCTGCCTGTCGTCATGGCAATTGGTACGGTGGCCTTAGTCATTGCCGAGCACACTCCGGTATTTAGCATTCTGGGCCAGCCGTTTATTCCATTCCTGGAGCTGTTGCAGATCCCTGAAGCTGCCGCCGCATCAGAAACGATTGTGGTAGGTTTTGCCGATATGTTCCTGCCGTCAATTCTGGCATCAGGTATTGAAAGCGATCTAACCCGCTTTGTGATTGCAGCTATGTCAGTCACCCAGCTGATCTACATGTCAGAAATCGGTGCCCTACTGATCGGTAGTAAAATCCCGGTCAAGCCGTGGGAACTATTTATGATCTTCATCCTGCGTACTGTCGTGACGCTACCTGTTATTGCGTTAATGGGACATTTGTTCTTTTAACCCATAACTATTCAGAAAAATCGAAAAGCCAGCTGCCCGTCAGCTGGTTTTTTTTATATAGGTACGAACCCTCTCCCCAGCTCTCCATGCATATTAATGCAATTACTCTAACCACTTTGCAATCAATACTTTATTAGCAATAACCCTCAAAATATCCCCTAAAAGCATCAACACTCCCTACTTGAAAGAAAAATCATGCCCAACTTCACAGACACAAAAATGAGATCTTGATCATAAGGTGACATTCGCTATATATGCGCGCGTGTTTATAAAACTATCAACACATAAAACACCAACAATATTTTCAACAGCGCATCAGCATGCATTAAAAAGGAAATAATAATGCACTTTAAATACTCAGTATTAGCAGCGTCTTTGGCGACGGCACTCACTTTATCTGGCTGTGGAGGGGGTGACAGTGGCGGCACCAGCAAGCCTGGTGGTAATGAAGGCGTACCTCCAATTACAGGGCCAGTTGTTGGCGGCGTCGTGATCACCACCATTGATGGTTATCTGAAAAATGCCCTTGTCTGCTCGGACAAAAATAACAACGGTAGCTGTGACGCCGATGAAGTGATCAAAGATATCGACGGCAAGCTAGTGCTGACCGACTCCGAAGGTAAACTGGACATCAAAGTCGACAAAACAGTCGAAGAAGCGATCAAGGCAAATCCTATCGTCGTAAAAATCCTAGAACCTTACAAAGACTACAGTAACTTTAAGGTTGAGCCGGGGATCTACACCGTCGATATGGACCAACCGCTGCAGGCGATGGGCAAAAACGTGGTATTCCGTGCCCCAGCAGGCAGCGCCATTGCAACGCCGATTACTGATTTAGTTGTCGCCGAAATGAAAAAAGGCGTCGACCAAGCAACGGCAGAAGCCACTGTCCAGGCAATGCTTACCGACTTGAAAGAAGGTGATACCAGCCTTGAGATCGACCTGTACGCAGATTATATCGATACCAAGGCTAACGCAGGCTCAGTAGAAGAGAAACAGCTGGCCAGCAAGCTGCACAAGACTGCACAGATCCTCACCGAAACTCACCACCAAACCGATGAGAGTATTGACCTTGATGAGGTTACCGAGAAAGTCGTCACAGAAGCAGTTGGTGCCGTTAACGATGCAACCCAAGAGCAGCTAGATAACCCGAACTACAAGCCTGTTGTTCCAGTCGAAAAAGATGCTAATGACAACGTTGTGGTAGAAAAGCCGGTTGTTAACCACCAAGCAGTGGTTGATTCCGCAGTACTTGCCCCGCTTGCCGCTGAACTTACCAAAGCAGAGATGATCGCCGGAAAAAACTTCGCTTTCTTTGGCACCGAAACGGTTGTCGGTCTATTCACGGATGCCGACCAAACCACAGCACCAAAGGTTTCAATAACACAGGCAAGCTACGATTACCTACTGGATCAAGGCATCCACGCAGAACTTACTGTTGAAAACACCATTCAACTAACAGCGATGGAAGGTGGCTCTAAAACACCGGCAGGAGATTACCATCTTGAGCTTGCAGCGACGGATCTCGATGCCGCAGACAAAGAAGTTGGCACAGTCACAACCTTGATACAGTTTGAGGTTAAGGTTTTTGACACCAAACCAGTCGTTGACACGGTTCGTCTAGCACAACTACAGGAAAACATCGATGGCCTAGCGCTTCAGGAAGGACAAGATGTAGGTAGTGTTTGGCTGAATATTGCCGATCTATTCACAGATGAAGATGGCGATACGCTCACCTACACCTTCACCGATGGCAATACCAGCCTGAACTATGATGTCCAGTATCCAGAAGTCAACATTACCGGCACACCTCAGGTTCCGGGTGATTTTACCGTCACTATTACCGCTCGTGATGATGACAATAATCAGGCTAGTGCAGCCGTTAAGCTATCTATCACTGAGAAGCCGGCCACCAATAACCCGCTGAGCGATATTATCGTCGATAAGAACCTGTATCGTTTTAATGCCGAGTGGATCAACCAGGGCGGTGATAGTTATACCGCCAAGCCTGATTGCTGGGCTATCCGTCTGACCGCAGATAACAAGGTATTGGAAGCCAATTCGGTCAACGGCGAATGCCCTGCTGAAGACACTATCCAGACTCAAAGCGGTACTTGGGAGCTCGACGGCGACAACATCAAGCTAACCCTTGATAACGAAAGCCCGGCGACCCTGATGCTGAGAGAAGATCGTTCGAACGATGCAGAGATGCCTCGTGTTTACCTGTATGCAGTATCACCGAAAGCCAGCATCACCAAGGCTGCGACGGGGCTGGCACTGACAAACGAAACTCAGAACGAGCCAGCCACTTTCTATATCGGCAAGCAAAGTGCCGAGGCTTACTGGCAGCAGCCAACAACCGAGGTGATTGTCAACGGGAAACTAACCGAAGCCGACGCAGCAAGCAAGAGCCGTGCTGCCCAGCAGTATGAAATGGATGACCTGGATGTTGACCTGTACCTGACGACCAACTGTGAGAGCCTTGGTTTTGAAAAAGACGGCAATAAAGATCCGATGGGCAACCCAAGCTACCGCTTCGGTAGCAACATGGCCTACAAGTTCCACCTGCTAAATAGCAAGTTCGCCGACGAAATGTATAATCTCAGCAGTCAGGATAACCAAGGCGTCGCATTCAGTGCCGATAACGGTACCGCATGTGCTATCGACTTCGACTACTTAGGCCAAGCCGATATCAAACCGGGTGAATCCGTGGTGATATTTGCCAATCCGAATGAAGGGACGGTCAGCGAAGAGTTTATCATCAATACCTATGTTGACCGTAACGATACCATTGAACCACAAGCATCCCTGATCATCGATGAAGCCGGTATTTTCATCACAGAAGTAGACGGAGGCTATGGTTCAGTCATCCAATTGTACCGTGAAACAAATAACGAGGTCACAGAGCAGGAGTGGGCGTACAGCCCAGCCAAAGGCTGGAGCGATGCAATGCCTATCACCTCCTCGTTTACCGCCTACCAGGCCAACGGCCACCAGCTGTTCCAGGGATGGGCAGAAGACGAACCTGTCGATGAGTCCTACACTATCTGGACTGACGGCGGTACTGAGATAAAGTTCGCAGAAGCCGGTGTCGAGGTCGACAGAGCTCCGTCATGCGATGCTACACCTGATGATGAAAACTGCATCTTCACCGCGACTCTCTACTACAAAGAAGAAGACGCAAAGGCAGCTGTTGAAGCTAGCCTCAATACCGAAGTTCCCTTTATCGGTACTAGCTGGACAGACTACTACACAGAAGATGGTATCGCTCACGCAACAAAGGTCTCTTACACTGAAAATGGCGCAACCTATGGTGATGAAGAATTTGCCTGGAGCGAGTACCCTAATGACCTGCCTTGTCTGATTGAAGAAGGCCATACCTGTACCGTTGCCGAGCTAAACGGTACTTACAACTTCTGTGATACCGATACCCCGACTGACTTTGATAGCTGTCCAACAGAAGAATTAAAATACAGTGTAAGCTGGCAGTATTCTGAGAATGACGGCATCTTGCACCGCGAGAAGCTGCACTGGTCTACAGGCCATACGAGTGACAGCCGCATGGAACCAATTCAGTAATATCGGGTTACTGTAAAACAACAAAGGCGACCATGCGGTCGCCTTTTTCTTTATGATGAAACAAAAGTTCTCGCTTACAAGTTCCACAACACCTGCAAGCCAGTACTCAAGCTCATGGTCTCGGCTTCAGGCAGTGTCGCCATTTGCTTGCGGCCATCGTCATCGTAGCGCCAGAACGTCGGCCCTTCCTCGAAGCGCTTCTCGTAGCCTGCCATCACAAACCAACCAAGGTGGATCCCTTTCATTACCCGGTAGCTGATCCCGCCATCAAGACTGGTACGGAAACCAAAATCATTGAAGGTCACGCCGTCAATCGCGGTGTTGGTTGTCTCACTCCACAGTGGCACGCCAGCCACCAGGCGGAAATAGGAGTGCCACGGGCTATCTGCATACAGTGAACCACTGTCATACGCAATACCGGCATCGATAAAGATGTCTGTCGAACTTTCTTCCCAAGTACCGTAGTAGATGGCATTTTCATTCTGGTTCTGATAACGCTTGTAGGTTTGGTAGGTCATCGATGGACCAGCGACCAAGCGCCACTCCGGTGTCATCTTATAATGCAACAGTACATTTGTTGACGCCTTGATGTACTCAAACTTGTTACGCTGATAAACCCCATTGCTGTTGGACCACTCTTCATCCACACTACCCGGCGAAAATGTTGCCAGAGCATCAATCGAAAAATCGAATGTCTCGTTAACCTGAGTGAGGCTACCGGTATTGATCACCGGGCTCAGCGCGGTTGCATCTGACTCATAATTTTCACCCTTGCTACTAAATCGTTCTTGATAATTAACCGACTCCACCCCGACAGTAAAATACGAATAGCCATTCTTGCTGTCATCCTTGTTCGAATCGGCAACATCAGCGGCCATGGCAGCTGATGTCGACAGGCATAATAGTGTTGCTAGTGACTTTTTCATTATTATTCTCAATTATTACGTCGCCTGTGATTCGCCATCCTACTGCGAATTAGCTCATCATCAGCGACCCTGCTACTTATTGAAACTAAAGAGCAGCATTATACTGCTAACAGTTGCATTAAATAAAACAAGTGATTGATTTTAAATAGCAAAAAATGACACATCGCAATATTTGAAGATAGCTGGCTATCTGCGGTGGTTTTACAGCCACAAAAAAAGCGGCCAACTGGCCGCTTTTTCAATAATGCTATCTTTATCCCTTATAAATCTTAGGATTAAAGACATCTCGTAACCAGTCACCCAACAGGTTAATCACTAGCACTAAAGTAACCAGCACCAGGCCAGGGAAGGCCGTGATCCACCATGAGCCCGAGAAGATATAGTTAAAGCCAATGCTGATCAGAGAGCCTAGCGATGGCTGGTCAACCGGTAGCCCTAGTCCGAGGAAAGAAAGCGCGGCTTCAGACATGATCGCATTCGCCACCTGCACCGTAGAGATAACCAAAATCGGTGACAAACAGTTCGGTAGAATATGGCGGAACATGATGCGAGGTGCCTTAAAGCCCATAACACGCGCCGCTTCGACATACTCTTTCTTCTTCTCGGCCAGTACCGACGCACGCACCGTTCGCGCATACTGCGGCCATTCTGCCACACCGATAATGATCACCAACATCACCACCGCATACTGAGCAAACATCTCGGCCCCCAATGCAGTGCGGAATATCGCCGATACGATAATCGCCACCATCATGGTCGAGAAAGACAGCTGTACATCAGCAAAACGCATCAAGAAGCTGTCGATACGACCGCCGAAGTAACCAGCACTCAAACCGATTGTCACCCCGAGGATCAACTGCAGACCCACCGCTAACAAACCAATCGTCAGGGATAAGCGCGAACCATAAAGAATGGTCGAGAAAATATCACGCCCCTGGTCATCAGTGCCCAGCAGGAAGCGGCTATCGCCCTCCTCCATCCATGCTGGCGGCAGCTCTGAATCCATAATATCTATCAAAGACAAATCATAGGGATTAGTGGGTGCAATTAACGGCGCAAACACCGAGGCGGTCACAAAGGTAAGGAAGAGTGCAAAACTGAACATCGCGACTTTATCTTTCAGGAAGTAGTACACGATGTCTGAATTTTTAAACCGCTCCCAACGGCTTGGCGTTACTGCTGTCGTAGTATTCATGACTTACGCTCCCTTGCCAGTCAGATTGACAGTTGGGTTAACCAAGCCATAAAGCAGGTCAACGATGGTATTGGTTACTACAAAGATTAAACCAACGAAAATAACGTAAGCGGTGATCAGCGGTGTATCAACACGGTTAATCGCATCAAGGAACAACAACCCTGTTCCCGGCCACTGGAAGACGGTTTCAGTTAAAATGGTGTATGCCACCATGGTACCAATTTGCACCCCACCCACTGTCAACACAGGTAGCATGGTGTTTTTCAGCGCGTGTTGATAATAAATCTTGTTCATTGCCAAACCTTTAGCTTTGGCAAACTTAATGTATTCTGAACTTAGCGCTTCTAGCATTTCGGAGCGAACGAGACGAATAAAAAGCGGCATCATAATCGAAGACAGTGCAATGCAAGGCAGAACAAGGTGCTTAAGGCCATCCAGCGTGAAAAAGCCAGATTTCCACCCCAACAAGTTCAGGGTTTCGCCACGGCCATAGGAAGGCAGCCAGCCAAGTTCAATGGAAAAGATATACATCAGCATGATAGCGGTCAGAAATACCGGAATTGAGATCCCGATACTACTTAAAGCCATCACGGTTTTAGTAAATAGGCTATTGGGGTGAATCGCGGTATAAACCCCCAATGGGATGGCAACTGCAATAATAATAAGTGTTGCCCCAAAAACCAGCTCAAGGGTCGCTGGCAGCTTATCCAAGATCACATCGACAGCCGGGCGTTTAAAGGAATACGATGTTCCTAAATCCCCTTGGACGGCATTGCCGAGGAAACGGCTGTATTTGGTAATAAACGGGTCGTTAAGACCTAAGTCATCGCGTAATTGTTGACGTTCAGCTTCTGATACAGACTGCCCCACCAGCTCGCGCAATGGGTCGCCAAGGTTATCCTGGATGGCAAATGCCACCAGACTGATCACAAACATCACTATCAGTGCCTGAAACAGGCGCTTGACCAGAAACGTAAACATTCCTTGCCCCTTCTATCATCCTTAAAATCAGTGCCGGAAAACCCTTTCCGGCACTAAGCTTACTTTCTATTGCTGTATTTCTTGGTGACTTAACTTCTTATCTCAAGCAGTTAGTCGACAACAAGATCACCGAAGTATGGCATTACCATCGGGTTAACGATGCCTGCTGCATGCACATTTGATTTAGCACCCCATGCTTCACTCTGCCAATGTAGCGGTACAAACGCTGCCTCGTTATATAACGTTGCTTCAACTTTCTGCAGCATCTGGGCACGCTTCGCTGGATCAGTTTCCACATTTGAAGCTTCTACTAATTTGTCGACTTCTGCGTTTGAGTAATGACCACAGTTGTACTGACCTTTACCGGTCTCTTCATTACGGCTCATGGTCAAAAACTCAGAGAAGTTTGCTGAATCTTCGGTATCCGAGTGCCAGCCAATCATCATCATGTCAGCAGAACACAGGTCAAACTCAGGCCAGTACTGCGCTTTAGGCAGGGTTTTCAGATCGACCTTAATGCCAATTTTTGACATCATCGCCGCAGCCGCTTGAGCCACTTTGGCATCGTTCACATAGCGGTTGTTCGGTGCCATCATAGTTAACTTAAAGCCTTTCTCATAACCCGCTTCTTTCATTAACTCTTTGGCTTTTTTCAAATCATAACGCGGCACTAGTGCCTCATCATAACCTGCATAACCTGATGGTCCTTGCTGGCCCGCAGCGGTCGCAAAGCCCTTCATGATTTTCTTCACGATACCTTCGTTGTTGATGGCGTGAACAATCGCCTGACGTACACGTACATCTTTCAACGCTTCGTTGCTGTTCTGGTTCATCTGGAAGGTAATAATACGAGTACCAGGCAGGGTCACCAAATCGATACCTTCCGCGCTCTTAACTCGCTTATGGTCGTTAGGAGCAACAGGGTGGATCATGTCAACACCACCAGAAAGCAGTGCCGCAACCCGAGTGGCATCTTCTTTGATTGGAACCAGCGTTAACTTATCAACGTTACCTTTCGATGCCGTATCCCAGTAACCGTCGAAGCGTTCAAAATCAACTTTTACGCCCTGCTCACGCGCTGTAACGATGAACGGGCCGGTACCTGAAAGATGGGTTGAGGCATAAGAGTTACCGTGCTTAACCAGCTCAGCTTTATCTTTACCGTCTTCTGTTTTGCCGCTATAGAACTTGCTATCCATTGGGAAGATATAAGTCGCAGTTTGCAGTACCAGCGGATAAGGACCGGTAGAGATCAGATCGACAGTGTAGTCGTCAACTTTCTTCAGCTCTGTATACGGTTCAAAGATCGCTTTGAAGTCTGGCGAGCTCTTCAGGCGATTGAACGTCCACACAACGTCATCCGCAGTCATTGCGTTACCAGAATGGAACTTCACGCCTTTGCGAAGTTCGAAGCGAAAAGTCGTGTCGTCAATACGCTTCCAGCTTTCAGCCAGACGTGGCTCGAAATCCATATCCTGGGTAAAACGTACCAGTGGATCAAAGACCATGTGGGACAATTGCAGCGTACCACCGGAAAGTTGCTCATGCGGATCCAGTGAAACAGGGTCAGCATTGTAGGCTACTTTGATGTCAGCTGCTGCTGCGCTAAAACTCAGACCTGCGGCCATTAAAGCGACTGCCAGCTTGCTCTTGATGGTTTTCATTGCATAGCTCCTTTATGCGGGGAGCGAACTCCCTTGTCGTTGTGTTTGCTTGTTATAGGTTCTTCTTTATACCAGCCCCTGCCACCGCACCTCTGGCGGTGGTAGCAGAGGTTAAGCTAACTTCAATCCTTCCTGACTCATGCCCTTAAATTCAGGCATCAGCGAGATAAGTTGTTTGCTGTACTCATGCTGTGGTGCAGTAAACAGTTGCTCGGTAGGCGAGACTTCCAGCAGTGTTCCCATTTGCATCACACCAATACGGTCACACATCTGGCGGATCACCGGCAAATCGTGACTGATAAATAACATCGTGAGATTCAGTTCGTCCTGCAGATCTTTTAGCAGGTTCAGGATTTGTGCCTGTACCGAAACATCCAGTGCCGAAGTCGGTTCATCGCAAATCAACAGACGCGGACGGGTCGCTAGGGCCCGGGCGATAGAGATACGTTGGCGCTGCCCCCCAGAAAATTCATGCGGGTACTTCACCCCGGCAGCTCGGCCAAGACCAACGTGGTCCAGCAAGTCGTTCACAATCTGGCGAGTCTGGGCTTCATTTTCAGTCAGCTTGTGGAAGCGAATTGGCTCGGCAATAATGTCCGAGATCTTCATCCGAGGGTTCATTGATGAATAAGGGTTCTGGAACACCATCTGCATCTGACGGCGCAGCGGGCGGCGCTCAGCCTCACTCTTCAATGCAGTAAGATCGATACCTTCAAATACGACCTTGCCGGAGTTCGGCGGATACAATCCAGCAATCACTCGAGCAATCGTCGACTTCCCTGAACCGGATTCACCCACCAGACCAAAAGTCTCACCTTCGAAGATTTCAAAGCTGACATTATTGGATGCCTGCACATACTCACGGCGGCTTTCAAAGAAAGAATTTTTAGTGATAAAGCGCAAATTGACATTTTCAACCTGCAGCAAGGCACCACGATAGCTGCGCTGATCTTCACTCTGGCCTAGCCAGTGGTTTTTGACATCCAGCTGGCTCATTTCCTGCGCTTCTTCGATGTAACTGACCAGCGGGAATCGCTTCAGCTTGACATCAGAACGCGGTACTGCAGAAATCAGGCTCTGGGTGTAAGGATGGTTCGGGCGGCCAAGTACCTGCTCCGTCGCGCCGATTTCAACCAGATCCCCGCGATACATTACCGCAACGCGGTCAGTGACATTGGATACCACCCCCATATCGTGGGTAACCAACATACAACCAACGTTCTTCTTAACACAGAGCTCACGAATAAGATTAAGGATTTGATCCTGTATCGAGACATCCAGTGCTGTTGTCGGCTCATCGGCAATGATCAGATCAGGCTCACCGGCCAGTGCGATGGCAATAACCACACGCTGGCGCATACCGCCGGAAAACTGATGGGGATACTGTTTGATCCGCAACTCAGGTTGAGGGATCCCCACCTGCTCCATCAAGCTCAATGCTCGGCTATACGCTTCTTCCTTACTGACCTGCAGATTGGTCACAATCGTTTCTGTCAGCTGCTGCTCAACGGTAAACAGAGGATTTAGCGAGGTCATCGGGTCCTGAAAAATAAAACCGATTTTTGACCCGCGAACTTGCCGCATCTGTTCAGGGGAAAGCCCTGAAATTTTTTCACCGTCGAGATAAACATCACCACTGGCGATTTGCCCCGGCGGACTCAGCAGATCAATCACAGCGTTTCCCACTGTCGATTTACCTGCACCTGATTCTCCGACCACACCGACAATTTCACCGCGCTCAATCGAGAACGACAGTGATTTCACGGCAGCATGGACTCCATGACGAGATGGATATTCTATTCGGAGATTTTTAACTTCTAATAATGCCATTACCAGACCCCAACTGCTCGGCAGCGTTCTGCCCTGTCTGAAAAATTGAATCCCTTCATTTCCAGCACAAATTGCTGAATATATGTTCAGCAGTCAATTTGGCAAAAATTTCACAGAAAATCAACAAAACAAGCTAAAAAACTGCAGAAATGAATAATTATCGAATAAATAGTCACTAAAGAGTAGCTCAAAAGCAAACATAGCACGAGAAGAGTGATAATCAAGAAGCCGAAGAGTGCTTTGTTTATCAGCATATCACGCTGAAGCTATGGTTATAAGCTATTACATAGGCAGAGCGCATGATGAATAAAAACTCACACGAAAAAACCCCACCATTAACAACCAATAAACAAAACACCAGTAAAATTGTTTTTACTGGTGGTATAAGTGGCATGTAGAGTGGTTTGTAAGACAGACAACTACCAATCAATAAAATATACAGCAGATCACACTGCGCTTTGCGGCAAGGCCTATAAAGCATAGAAGTGTGTATTTTGAGCAAACGCTGAGGTGATGGTTTCAGAGGGGATAAACGAAAAAAACCTGCTCATTGAGCAGGCCTTCTTAAAGTGGTCGGTGAAGAGGGATTCGAACGGGGCGGCCTTCCGTACCCGGCCCAATGCATTCCATTATCAAACAGTAAAATACAGGTATAAAAAAACCCTAGCTCGAAAGCTAGGGTTTCATGTAGTGGTCGGTGAAGAGGGATTCGAACCCCCGACCCTCTGGTCCCAAACCAGATGCGCTACCAAGCTGCGCTATTCACCGACAATGTTTTATTTTGAATAATCAAAATGGGAAACCTTATCTACTTAGTAAACTAGGTTACCGAGTTAATGGGGTGGCTAACGAGATTCGAACTCGCGACCACCGGAATCACAATCCAGGGCTCTACCAACTGAGCTATAGCCACCACTAACTTTTTATATAATCGCTAATGCGATTATTGAAATAGTGGTCGGTGAAGAGGGATTCGAACCCCCGACCCTCTGGTCCCAAACCAGATGCGCTACCAAGCTGCGCTATTCACCGACAATGTTCTATTATAAGAACGTTTCGTTTCGAAATACATCAAAACTGGAAACCGAAGTTACCAAATAATGGGGTGGCTAACGAGATTCGAACTCGCGACCACCGGAATCACAATCCAGGGCTCTACCAACTGAGCTATAGCCACCACTATTTTTTCTGCCAATATTTCAAACCGGAATGGCGCGCCCGAAAGGATTCGAACCTTCGACCTTTGGCTCCGGAGGCCAACGCTCTATCCAGCTGAGCTACGGGCGCCTTGCCCTATCGGCGGAGGTGAATATTACGGATCACACAGTCCCTCGTCTAGTCTTTTTTTTGTTTTTTTTCTCGTTCGCTTTAAATATAAACAAATAACTGTTGATTCGTATCATACAAACACAGCCACCCGGTTTATCGCAGTAAATTTAGGAGATATAATCACGTGGTTGTTACATTTTAAACAATCTGTAAATAATCACTGCCTTGTCTCAACAGTACGACTAACAACAACTCATGCAATACGACTGTGGCAATCGCACATAAAAATCTGGAAGTGTAAGGTGAGCTCAATGGAATTATCTCTTCGACAACTAATGGTAGCCGCAGTAGCAGCAATGACCTTTGCCGGCTCTGCCATGGCCGCTGATATGTCAGACGAAGCTATTGCAGAACGTATTCAACCTGTAGGCTCAGTCTACTTAGAGGGTGATGCCCCTGCCGCATCTGCGGTTGCAGCTGGCCCGCGAAGCGGCGATACCGTCTACGGCACTTTCTGTGTTGCCTGTCACGGCTCAGGGATCATGGATGCACCGAAGAAAGGCGATGCCGGCGACTGGGCCCCTCGTATCGCCCAGGGCAGCGATGTTCTGGCTGATCACGCAATTAATGGCTTCAACGCCATGCCAGCGAAAGGGTCATGTATGGATTGTAGCGATGACGAAATCGTTGCAGCTATCAACCATATGATTGAAGGGCTTTAAACGAGTAAAAAGTAAAAAAAAGGGTTGATGCATTGGCATCAACCCTTTTTTAAACCATTTTACTTGTACAGGTTAACAGCGGCTCTCTCCCGCTTTTCCCAGGAACTAGGAACACGTGTCTAGCATCTGGCGCCTATTTTTTGAACAGTGATCGGATGTTGGCAATATGCGCCTGCCCTTTCTGCATTCGCTCCTGTTGGGTCACCGGCTTCTTGTCTGCCTCCCACTCCAAATCATCCTGAGGGAGTTCATATAAAAAACGGCTTGGCTCCGGTTTCAGCAACTCGCCGAACTGACGACGCTCTTTGCATAGGGTAAAGGTCAGCTCTTTCTGGGCGCGGGTAATACCGACATAAGCCAAACGGCGTTCTTCCTCAACATTGTCCTCATCAATACTGGTCTGGTGCGGCAAAATGCCTTCCTCAGTACCAATTAGATAAACATAAGGAAATTCGAGGCCTTTTGAAGCATGCAGCGTCATCAGCTGTACTTGATCGGCATCATCATCGTCTTCACCACGCTCCATCATGTCACGCAGTGTCAACCGCTGTACAACTTCTTTCAGGGTCTTCTCTTCCTGATCATAGTTATCCCCTTCCAAGTCAGCGGTGATCCAACTGTAGAGATCCGACACGTTCTTCATTCGCATCTCGGCAGCCTTCGGGCTCGGCGAGCTTTCGTACAACCAATCTTCATAGTTAATGTCGCGCACCAACTGACGAACCGCTGCTACCGTATCGCCACGTTCGGCGTTATCGGACAATTCCACTACCCAGCGGGTAAAGCGTTGTAACGACTCCAAACCACGCCCGCTAAGGTGCTGTTCCAGCCCTAGCTCAAAACTGGCAGCAAACAGGCTTTTTCCTCGCATGTTGGCATAGGTGCCCAGCTTTTCCAGCGTTACCGGACCAATTTCCCGGCGCGGGGTGTTCACAATACGTAGAAAGGCATTGTCGTCATCCAGATTGGTCAATAAACGCAGATACGCCATGATGTCTTTGATTTCTGCCCGTGAGAAGAAGGACGTCCCACCTGAGATTTTGTAGGGGATCCGGTTTTGCATCAGGGCTTTTTCAAACAACCGTGACTGATGGTTACCACGATACAAAATCGCATAGTCTTTATAGCCGGTATTATTGAGGAAGCGGTGAGCAATCAGCTCCCCCACCACTTTCTCGGCCTCATGCTCTTCGTTTTTGGCTGTGATCACCTTAAGCATTTCCCCATCGGGGATCTCTGAAAACAGGGCCTTCTCAAATAAGTGGGGATTATTGGCAATCAAAATATTGGCAGTACGCAAAATACGGCTGGTTGAACGATAGTTCTGCTCCAGCTTAATCACCCTCAATGACGGAAAATCTTTATTCAGCAGGCCAAGGTTTTCAGGCTGGGCGCCACGCCAGGAGTATATTGACTGATCATCATCACCAACCACAGTAAAGCGCGAGCGCTCGCCCACTAGCAACTTCACAAACAGGTACTGGCTGGTGTTGGTATCTTGGTACTCATCCACCAGCAAGTAACGAATTCGGTTCTGCCAGCGCTGGCGGACCTCCTGGTTATCTCGCAGTAACAATACCGGCATCAGGATCAAGTCATCAAAATCCAGCGCGTTGTAGGCCTTCATCTGCTTCTGGTACATATCATAGCAGTGGGCAAACAGCTGATCCCTTTCTGTCTTGGCGTACGCCACCGCCTCGCCCGGCGACAACATGTCATTCTTCCAGTTGGAAATTGTCGACTGCAGCTGTTTAAGCAAATCTTTGTCGCCGTCAATTTCAGCCTCAGTCAGCTCTTTGAGCAGCGCCATCTGATCTTGATCATCAAACAGGGAAAAGCTGGCCTTCAGGCCCAACACCTTATACTCCCGGCGGACAATGTTCAGGCCCAGGGTATGGAAGGTCGACACCATCAACCCTTTGGCCTCCTGACGCCCTAACGTTTGCCCAACACGCTCTTTCATTTCCCGAGCCGCCTTGTTGGTAAACGTCAGTGCCGCAATATTACGGGCTTTATAGTCACAGTGCTGAACCAGATACGCGATCTTGTTGGTGATCACCCGGGTTTTTCCCGAGCCAGCACCAGCCAGTACTAAACATGGCCCTGCTACATAATTTACAGCTTCAGTTTGCCTTGGGTTCAGTTTCATCAGCGTATCCTGTGTCGTCTTTGATCATCTAGAGGTCAGCAAGGCGCATTGTAGCGAGTTATTGTCGCTTGTCTATTCACCCTCGAATATTCATCGTCGCAACCCTCCTCTCTTAAGAAAATGCTTGCACAAATAACTTTGCTCTTTAAAATAATGAATGAACATTCATTCATCATCTTATTTTACATTTGTGACCCCTATGAGTGATAAAAAAAAACGCATCTTGCAAGCAACAGAAAAGTTGCTGGCGATGTATGGCTTTCACGGTATTTCCATGCAGATGGTTGCCAAGGAGGCTGGCGTCGCAGCGGGGACCATTTATCGCTACTTTGAAGACAAGGATGATCTCCTTCATCAGCTTCACGACCATATTTTAAGCCATGTGGCGAACAAAATTACTCAGAACGTGTCTGATGACATGCCGCTGAAAGAACGCTTTCGTACTATGTGGCTCAATATCTGGGAGATGGCAAATCAAGAAGATGCACCGCTGATCAACCGCGGCCAGTTCGAAAACTTGCCTCGCCGTAACGGTCATGAGCAATACCAGCTGGAACAAACACTCTTTGCCAAGGTCAACCAGCTGTTTGATGAAGGGAAAGCCAACGGCCTGTTCAAACAACTCGATAATGAAATTTTAAGTGTTTTAAGCCTTGAGCCAAGCGCTTGCTTGGCTCGTAAACATGTTAACGGTGTCTTCAACGTCAACGACGCTGCCCTAGAGGCCGCGATCGAAGCCTGTTGGGATGCCATTACACAGCATTAACATTAGCAATTCCGGAGCACACCATAAAATGAAAAAATGGATAGTGATGCTATTCCTTGCGCTACTGCTGTTCGGCAGCGTGATTGGTTTCAATCTGATGAAACAAAAAGGAATAGCAGAATACATGGCTAACATGCCTGAACCTGAGTTCCCTGTAACGGTGCTAGATACTCAGCCGAGTAACTGGATCCCGGCTATTGAAGCTATTGGCTTCATCGAGCCAAATCAGGGGGTCACGATTACGACAGAAGTATCTGGGGTGATCGCCAAGATTGATTTTGAATCAGGGGCCGCGGTGAAAAAAGACCAGCCACTGGTGAAACTTGATTCTGATGTAGAAATCGCCAACCTGAAAAGTGCCGAGGTACGCCTTCCGGCAGCCAAAGCCAAGTATGTCCGCTACCAGGGACTATACAAAAAAGGCTCTATTTCCAAAGAAGCCTATGATGATGCAGAGGCATCTTACTTCTCGCTGTCAGCAGACATTGAAAGCCTAAAAGCAACCATTGACCGCCGCACTATCAAAGCACCATTTGATGGCGTTGTCGGCCTGCGTAATGTGTTCCTTGGCCAATACATCCAGCCAAGCGATGACATTGTTCGCCTTGAAGATACCACTCTGATGAAGTTGCGCTTCACAGTTCCGCAAACCGACATCTCAGACATCCACCTTGGCCAGGACGTTGAAATCTTTGTTGACGCTTACCCTGAAACACCGTTCAGCGGCAAGATCAGTGCTATCGAGCCTGCCGTGAACTACCAAAGTGGCTTAGTTCAAGTTCAGGCAGATATTCCAAATAACGAAGGACAGCTTCGTAGCGGTATGTTTGCCCGTGCACACATCATTCTGCCGACAATGGAAAACCAAATCGCTCTGCCACAGACAGCCATCACCTTCACGCTATACGGTGATAACGTCTATATAGTCAGCAAAGACGACAAGGGTGATCTGCGTGTTCGCCAGTCGGTGGTTAAAACCGGTGAGCGCAAAGGCGAAGCCGTACATATCCTGGAAGGTGTAAATGCCGGTGACACAGTTGTCACATCAGGCCAGGTTCGTCTGAGTAATGACGCTAAAGTGCGCATTGTTGAAAGCAGTGCACTCAAGGTGCCAACAGAAACACCAATGCTGTAATCCGGAGGATTAATGCGTTTTACTGATGTTTTTATTAAACGTCCTGTCCTGGCGGTATCAATCAGCTTTCTGATTGCCTTGCTCGGCCTGCAAGCTATCTTCAAGATGCAGGTGCGAGAATACCCCGACATGACCAACACCGTGGTAACGGTGTCAACCAGCTATTACGGGGCAAGTGCCGATCTGATCCAGGGGTTTATCACCCAGCCACTGGAACAGGCCATTGCCCAGGCTGATAATATTGATTTCATGACCTCGTCATCGGTACTGGGTTCATCCACCATTACGGTGACCATGAAGCTCAATACCGACCCGAATGCGGCGCTGGCTGATATTCTGGCCAAAACCAACTCGGTGCGTTCTCAGCTGCCAAAAGAGTCTGAAGACCCGACGGTAACGATGTCGACCGGTTCAACAACAGCGGTAATGTATATCGGCTTTACCAGTGACGAGCTGGCATCTAGCCAGATCACCGACTACCTTGAGCGCGTGATCAACCCGCAGTTCTTCACGGTTAACGGTGTCTCTAAAGTCGATCTTTACGGCGGGATGAAATATGCCCTGCGAGTCTGGTTGGATCCGGCCAAAATGGCGGCATATAACCTGACTGCAACCGATGTGATGAACGTCTTGAATGCCAACAACTACCAGTCAGCAACGGGTCAGGCGGTTGGTGAGTTTGTGCTGTACAACGGTACGGCCGACACCCAGGTATCTAACACTGATGATCTGGAGAAGCTGGTTGTTTCGACCAAGGAAGGCCAGGTGATCCGCCTGGGTGATATTGCCAAAGTCACCCTTGAAAAGAGCCATGATGTCTACCGCGCGTCGGCAAACGGTGAAGAAGCCGTTGTTGCTGCCATCAACGCCGCACCTAGCGCCAACCCAATCAACATCGCTGCCGATGTGCTCGAGCTGTTACCTGAGCTAAAACGTAACATGCCAGAAAACATCAAAATGAACGTGATGTATGACTCAACCATTGCGATCAACGAGTCTATCAACGAGGTTATCAAGACTATCGCTGAAGCGGCCCTGATTGTATTGGTGGTGATCACCTTGTTCCTGGGCTCGTTCCGTGCGGTTATCATTCCGATTGTTACCATTCCGCTATCGCTGATTGGTGTTGCCATGGTCATGCAGGGTTTTGGTTTCTCCTGGAACCTGATGACACTGTTGGCAATGGTTCTGGCTATCGGCCTGGTCGTCGACGATGCGATCGTGGTATTGGAAAATGTCGACCGCCACCTCAAGCTAGGCGAATCGCCATTCCGTGCTGCAATCATTGGTACCCGTGAAATTGCAGTTCCGGTTATCGCTATGACCCTGACCCTCGGTGCGGTATATGCGCCGATTGCAATGATGGGCGGGATCACCGGCTCGCTGTTCAAGGAGTTTGCCCTGACTCTGGCCGGAGCCGTATTTGTATCTGGTATCGTGGCATTAACCCTGTCGCCAATGATGTGTTCAAAAATGCTGAAGGCCAACGAAAAGCCAAGCAAGTTTGAATCATCGGTCCATAACTTCCTGGATCGCATGACCAACCGCTACGAGAAAATGCTCGGCGGTATCATGAAGATGCGCCCGGTAGTTATCGTCTTTGCTATCATCGTATTCGGTACCCTGCCAATGCTGTTTAAGTTCATTCCAAGTGAACTGGCACCTGCAGAAGATAAAGGCGTATTGATGATGATGGGCACAGCGCCATCTAATGCCAACCTGGATTACATTGAAAACACCATGGCCAAGGTCAACCAGATCCTGACCGAGCAGCCTGAAGTGGCTTATGCCCAGGTATTCTCAGGGGTACCGAGCTCCAACCAGGCATTTGGTATTGCATCCATGGTGCCATGGAGTGAGCGTGAAGCCAGCCAGGCCGAGGTGGTTAAGCGGGTAACAGGTTTGGTTCAGGACGTTCCTGAAATGGCCGTCACGGCATTCCAGATGCCAGAACTTCCAGGTGCTGGTTCAGGTTTGCCGATCCAGTTTGTTATCACCACGCCAAACCAGTTTGAAAGCCTGTTCCAGGTTGCGACTGATATTTTGACCGATGTGAAATCCAACCCGATGTTCGTCTATTCAGATCTTGATTTGAACTACGACTCGGCAACCATGAAGATCAACATCGATAAAGACAAAGCCGGTGCTTATGGCGTGACCATGCAGGATATCGGTATCACCCTGAGTACTATGATGGCCGACGGTTATGTTAACCGTATCGACCTCAACGGCCGCTCTTACGAGGTGATCCCTCAGGTAGAACGTAAGTACCGCCTAAATCCAGAATCGATCAAGGGCTACTACGTGCGGGCTGCCGATGGCAGAGCGATCCCACTGGGCAGTTTGATCACCATTGATGTGGTCGCAGAGCCACGTGCACTGCCTCACTTCAACCAGCTAAACTCTGCAACGATTGGTGCGGTTCCTGCACCTGGCACTGCTATGGGCACAGCAATTAACTGGTTCCAGAATGATGCAGCTGGCGAACTACCGTCAGGTTACCAGTATGACTTCATGGGTGAGGCGCGTCAGTTCGTTACCGAAGGTAATGCCCTGTACATGACCTTTGCCCTGGCATTGGCCATCATCTTCCTGGTTCTGGCTATTCAGTTTGAATCATTGCGCGACCCGCTGGTTATCCTGGTATCTGTACCACTGGCTATCTGTGGTGCACTGATCGCCCTGTCCTGGGGTGCCGCTTCGATGAACATCTATTCGCAGGTCGGCCTGATCACCCTGATTGGTTTGATCACCAAACACGGTATCTTGATTTGTGAAGTTGCTAAAGAAGAACAGCTCCATCACCAGAAAGATCGCATGGCTGCTGTTATGGAAGCCGCGAAGGTACGTCTGCGTCCTATCCTGATGACAACGGCAGCGATGATCGCCGGTCTGATCCCACTGCTCTATGCAACGGGAGCAGGTGCCGCTCAGCGCTTTAGTATCGGTATTGTTATTGTATCGGGCTTGGCAATCGGTACGCTCTTTACCCTGTTCGTACTGCCCGTGATCTACACTTACCTGGCAAGTATCCACAAGCCACTGCCAATCTTTGTCGAGGACAAAGATCTGGAAAAGCTGAAGCGGGCTGACGAAGCACGCAACGCTTTGAAGGCTCGTGACTGCTAAGTAAACCTAGCAAATATCAAGGCCGCCTCGTGCGGCCTTTTTTTATTTCCGATTCACCGACGACAACCCGCGTAGATTTGAATAAAATAACGGCAACAGATAAAAGCCGTTACGGAGTTAACTCAGCTATGTTTGATCCAAAAAAGCTTGAGCAGGTCGCCAAGCAGATCCATGAGTCTATGCCTCAGCCAGTAAAAGAGCTAGGTAACGATGTAGAACAGAAAGTTCGTCAGGTCATTCAGGCGCAGCTTGGTAAACTTGATGTGGTTAGCCGCGAAGAGTTTGACGTACAAACCCAGGTACTACTGCGTACCCGCCAGAAGCTTACTGAGCTGGAACAGAAAATGAGCGAGCTAGAAAGCAAGCTGGCTGAAAGCCCAAAAGATAACGAAGCATGATCAGCAACCGCCGCTGAACAAGCAACAAAAAGCCCGGCATGAGCCGGGCTTTTTTATAATTCAGAGGTATTAACCACCTACTGCGATGCGCTTCATGTCTGTCATGTAGCCGCGTAGCTCCTGGCCAACCCATTCAACAGGGTGGCTGCGAACAGCCTCATTAACATCAATCAACTTCTGGTTATCAACCTGGTTGCTTGTTTCACCCAAACCTTTACCAATTACGTCAGTGCCTACTGATGGCATGAACTTTTCACGCAGTAGCGGAGTAGCTACATTAGCAAACAGGTAGTTACCGTATTCTGCTGTATCGGAAATAACAACGTTCATCTCATACAAGCGCTTACGGGCGATAGTGTTCGCGATAAGCGGCAGCTCATGCAGAGACTCATAATAAGCAGACTCTTCAATGATGCCAGAAGCTGTCATCGCTTCAAATGCCAGCTCAACACCGGCGCGAACCATCGCAACCATTAGGATACCGTTATCAAAGTACTCCTGCTCTTCAATCTGAAGATCTGAGTCAGGGTAGTTTTCAAAGGCAGTTTCAGCAGTTTCGGCACGCCAACCCAGTAAGTTCACATCGTCATTCGCCCAGTCAGCCATCATAGTGCTAGAGAAATGGCCAGTAATGATGTCATCCATATGCTTGTTGTACAGTGGGCGCATCAGATCTTTAAGCTCTTCAGACAGCTCAAACGCTTTCACTTTGGCTGGGTTAGACAAACGATCCATCATATGGGTAACGCCGCCGAACTTCAGTGCTTCAGTGATTGTTTCCCAGCCAAACTGCAGTAGCTTGCCTGCATAGGCTGGTTCGATACCTTCAGCAACCATTTTCTCGTAACAAACAATAGAACCAGCCTGTAGCATGCCACACAGGATAGTCTGCTCACCCATTAGATCTGACTTCACTTCAGCCACAAATGAAGATTCAAGTACACCGGCACGATGGCCACCTGTTGCAGCTGCCCAAGCTTTAGCAATATCCAGGCCTTCGCCTTTAGGGTCATTTTCTGGGTGAACAGCAATAAGAGTCGGAACACCAAAACCACGCTTGTACTCTTCACGCACTTCAGTACCCGGGCACTTAGGGGCTACCATCACAACAGTCAGATCATCACGAACCTGCATACCCTCTTCAACGATATTAAAGCCATGTGAATAACCCAGAGCGGCATCTTGCTTCATTAACGGCATCACAGTTTCAACTACATTGGAGTGCTGCTTGTCTGGTGTTAGGTTAACCACAAGATCAGCTTGTGGAATCAGTTTTTCGTAGCTATCGACTTCAAAACCATTTTCCTTAGCGTTCTTGTACGACTGACGCTGCTCATCAATCGCAGCCTGACGTAGCGCATAAGCAACATCAAGACCTGAATCACGCATATTCAAACCTTGGTTCAGGCCCTGTGCACCACAACCAACGATAACCACTTTCTTGCCTTTTAGGTAATCGGCTTCTGTTGCGAACTCAGCACGATCCATAAAACGACAACGGCCTAGCTGATCTAACTGCTGGCGTAGGTTTAGGGTATTGAAATAATTAGCCATAACTACAAACTCCGTGAATTCTTATCCTTGGGTCGACATCTTCCTGTCGAATAACCTGATAGTAGAACAGGTACTTTGTTGCGCAAAGTGATATATTCACAATAACTCATTGCAAAAAGTGCAACATGGACGATGAACATCAAGAACCTGCAACTATTCCTGCATCTATGTGATTCCAAAAGCTTTAGCCAAACTGCACAGGCGATGCATATCAGCCCATCGGCGCTTAGCCGCATAATTCAGCGCCTGGAAGACGATACCGGGCAAATATTATTTATTCGTGACAACCGCAGTGTAGAGTTAACTTCTGCGGGGAAAAAGCTATTGCCTGTCGCAGCACAAATCGTCTCAAGTTGGCTAGAACTCAAGACCCAGCTCAATGATCAAAAACAGCAACTGCAAGGAAAGCTCAAGCTTTTCTGCTCAGTAACAGCAAGCTATAGTCACCTTCCCGCCATTCTCAATGAGTTTCGTCAGCTCTATCCGCAAATCGAAATTCAGCTCATCACCGGTGATCCCGCCCAGGCAGTTGATAAAGTATTGCAGGACGAGGCAGATATCGCCATTGCGACCAAGCCAGAAGGACTCTCAGGTAAGTTAACTTACCTTGAGCTTGATAAGGTAACCATGTCTGTCATTAGCCCTCTAATTCCCCCTCCGGGATTACAGCGATACCTTACTGACACACCTGAATGGAGTCAGCTTCCTTTTATTTTGCCTGAATCAGGTACAGCGAGGGAGCGAGCCGACAAATGGCTTAAAGCGAAGAAAGTAAAACCGAGTATTTACGCCCAGGTCGGAGGGCATGAAGCGATTGTCAGTATGGTGGCATTAGGTTGTGGGATCGGTATTGCCCCCGATGTGGTGATTAGCAACAGCCCGGTGGGAGACAAAGTACGACGCCATCATCAAGAAAGTATCGCCCCAATGCAGTTAGGACTCTGTTGTAAACGTAGCCGAGAGCAGGAACCTTTGCTTTCCGCCTTACTTGAGCTTTTTCCACACCATCCATAGGAAAATAGTAAGCAGGTACTCAACTGGTCTATTCGACCGCAGGGCGAACAAAACCTTTAGACGTAAAAAAGCCCAGTCTTTCGACTGGGCTTCTTAATAAGTGGCGGAGCGGACGGGACTCGAACCCGCGACCCCCGGCGTGACAGGCCGGTATTCTAACCAACTGAACTACCGCTCCACTCAATTCTGAGCAACAAATAAAGTCTGATGGTCGCTGCTTTATTTGTTTTTGCTTTCATCTTTTTTTAAAAAGATGAAAACCTATGTTAAAGCCTGGCGATGTCCTACTCTCACATGGGGAGACCCCACACTACCATCGGCGCTATTACGTTTCACTACTGAGTTCGGCATGGGATCAGGTGGGTCCATAATGCTATGGTCGCCAAGCAAATTCTGTTTTATCTACCGCCCAAAGGCGATAAATAGCAATCTGGGAAAGTTAACTAGCTGTTCTCAGCACCATTCAAGTGCTTCGTGGAGTCCATACCTACATGGATGTAGGCAATACTGATAATCGTCTTGGTCCGGCATTCCGGGAACGATTTCAGTGAAAAACCCCTTGGGTGTTGTATGGTTAAGCCTCACGGGCAATTAGTACAGGTTAGCTCAATGCCTCGCAGCACTTACACACCCTGCCTATCTACGTCGTAGTCTCCAACAACCCTTTAGGATACTTATAGTATCAGGGATGACTCATCTCAGGGCTCGCTTCGCGCTTAGATGCTTTCAGCGCTTATCGATTCCGAACTTAGCTACCGGGCAATGCCACTGGCGTGACAACCCGAACACCAGAGGTTCGTCCACTCCGGTCCTCTCGTACTAGGAGCAGCCCCCTTCAATCATCCAACGCCCACGGCAGATAGGGACCGAACTGTCTCACGACGTTCTAAACCCAGCTCGCGTACCACTTTAAATGGCGAACAGCCATACCCTTGGGACCGACTTCAGCCCCAGGATGTGATGAGCCGACATCGAGGTGCCAAACACCGCCGTCGATATGAACTCTTGGGCGGTATCAGCCTGTTATCCCCGGAGTACCTTTTATCCGTTGAGCGATGGCCCTTCCATTCAGAACCACCGGATCACTATGACCTGCTTTCGCACCTGCTCGAATTGTCATTCTCGCAGTCAAGCGGGCTTATGCCATTGCACTAACCTCACGATGTCCGACCGTGATTAGCCCACCTTCGTGCTCCTCCGTTACTCTTTGGGAGGAGACCGCCCCAGTCAAACTACCCACCAGGCACTGTCCGCACCCCCGATAAGGGGGCGACGTTAGAACATCAACACTACAAGGGTGGTATTTCAAGGACGGCTCCACCATATCTAGCGACATGGTTTCAAAGCCTCCCACCTATCCTACACATGTAGGGTCAATGTTCAGTGCCAAGCTGTAGTAAAGGTTCACGGGGTCTTTCCGTCTAGCCGCGGGTACACAGCATCTTCACTGCGATTTCAATTTCACTGAGTCTCGGGTGGAGACAGCGTGGCCATCATTACGCCATTCGTGCAGGTCGGAACTTACCCGACAAGGAATTTCGCTACCTTAGGACCGTTATAGTTACGGCCGCCGTTTACCGGGGCTTCGATCAAGAGCTTCGACCGAAGTCTAACCCCATCAATTAACCTTCCGGCACCGGGCAGGCGTCACACCGTATACGTCATCTTTCGATTTTGCACAGTGCTGTGTTTTTAATAAACAGTTGCAGCCACCTGGTATCTGCGACTCCCAGTAGCTCCATCCGCAAGGGACTTCACCGCCAGGAGCGTACCTTCTCCCGAAGTTACGGTACCATTTTGCCTAGTTCCTTCACCCGAGTTCTCTCAAGCGCCTTGGTATTCTCTACCTGATCACCTGTGTCGGTTTGGGGTACGATTGCTTACAACCTATCGCTTAGAGGCTTTTCCCGGAAGCATGGCATCAATGACTTCACCGCCGTAGCGGCTCGACATCGGGTCTCAGCCTTAAGATGGTCCGGATTTACCTAAACCATCAGCCTACACCCTTGAACCAGGACAACCGTCGCCTGGCCCACCTAGCCTTCTCCGTCCCCCCATCGCAGTTATAAGCAGTACAGGAATATTAACCTGTTTCCCATCGACTACGCCTTTCGGCCTCGCCTTAGGGGTCGACTTACCCTGCCCCGATTAACGTTGGACAGGAACCCTTGATCTTCCGGCGAGGGAGTTTTTCACTCCCTTTATCGTTACTCATGTCAGCATTCGCACTTCTGATACCTCCAGCAAACCTTACGATTCACCTTCAACGGCTTACAGAACGCTCCCCTACCCAATGCAGTAAACTGCATTGCCGCAGCTTCGGTGTATAGCTTAGCCCCGTTAAATCTTCCGCGCAGGCCGACTCGACCAGTGAGCTATTACGCTTTCTTTAAATGATGGCTGCTTCTAAGCCAACATCCTGGCTGTCTGAGCCTTCCCACATCGTTTCCCACTTAGCTATAACTTTGGGACCTTAGCTGGCGGTCTGGGTTGTTTCCCTCTCCACGACGGACGTTAGCACCCGCCGTGTGTCTCCCGGATAGTACTTACTGGTATTCGGAGTTTGCAAAGGGTTGGTAAGTCGGGATGACCCCCTAGCCTTAACAGTGCTCTACCCCCAGTAGTATTCGTCCGAGGCGCTACCTAAATAGCTTTCGGGGAGAACCAGCTATCTCCAGGTTTGATTGGCCTTTCACCCCTAGCCACAAGTCATCCGCTAATTTTTCAACATTAGTCGGTTCGGTCCTCCAGTAAGTGTTACCTCACCTTCAACCTGCCCATGGCTAGATCACCTGGTTTCGGGTCTAATCCTAGCAACTGTACGCCCAGTTAAGACTCGGTTTCCCTACGGCTCCCCTATACGGTTAACCTTGCTACTAAAATTAAGTCGCTGACCCATTATACAAAAGGTACGCAGTCACACCACGAAGGTGCTCCTACTGCTTGTACGTACACGGTTTCAGGTTCTATTTCACTCCCCTCACAGGGGTTCTTTTCGCCTTTCCCTCACGGTACTGGTTCACTATCGGTCAGTCAGGAGTATTTAGCCTTGGAGGATGGTCCCCCCATGTTCAGACAGGATATCACGTGTCCCGTCCTACTCGATTTCACTAAGAGCGCGCTGTCGGCTACGGGGCTATCACCCTTTACTGCTGTGCTTTCCAGCACATTCGCCTAACGCTCAACTAGCTTAAGGGCTAATCCGGTTTCGCTCGCCGCTACTGCCGGAATCTCGGTTGATTTCTGTTCCTCGGGGTACTTAGATGTTTCAGTTCCCCCGGTTCGCCTCGCTACGCTATGTATTCACGTAGCGATACTGGCTTATGCCAGTGGGTTTCCCCATTCGGAAATCCCAGTCTCAGGTGGCTTTTACTGCCTAAACTGGGCTTATCGCAAGTTAATACGTCCTTCATCGCCTCTGACTGCCAAGGCATCCACCGTGTACGCTTAGTCACTTAACCATACAACCCCAAGGAGTTTTTTATTTTCACTTTTCAAAAAAGTGAAGACAAAAGCGTATGGTCAACAACCAAGGTTTGTGTCTCTCCTTCTCTACATGAAAGAGCAGGGAGACATTGGTTTTTCGCCGGACTCTACACAAGACACTTGAATGTGTTTGCTTGAGAACTCGTTTCATCTCTCGATGAAACATTTTAATTCAATTGTAAAAATTGAATTTACTAGTCAGCTTTCCAGATTGTTAAAGAGCATAACGCAAAAAGCGTTAATCAATAACCGGAGTC
Organism: Photobacterium sp. HL06; assembly: GCF_059552575.1. Taxonomy (NCBI): domain Bacteria; kingdom Pseudomonadati; phylum Pseudomonadota; class Gammaproteobacteria; order Vibrionales; family Vibrionaceae; genus Photobacterium; species Photobacterium sp. HL06. Next base: position 37,073 of record NZ_CM183914.1, on the reverse strand, counting down.
ATTCATTAGCGCTTTCGCTGTTCTTTTACATTTTAACCAAGCAATCTGTGTGGACACTGCATAAAACAGCAAGTCTTTAGGTAAGGAGGTGATCCAGCCCCAGGTTCCCCTAGGGCTACCTTGTTACGACTTCACCCCAGTCATGAACCACACCGTGGTAAACGCCCTCCCGAAGGTTAAGCTATCTACTTCTGGTGCAGCCCACTCCCATGGTGTGACGGGCGGTGTGTACAAGGCCCGGGAACGTATTCACCGTAGCATTCTGATCTACGATTACTAGCGATTCCGACTTCATGGAGTCGAGTTGCAGACTCCAATCCGGACTACGACGTACTTTGTGGGATTCGCTCACCATCGCTGGTTGGCAGCCCTCTGTATACGCCATTGTAGCACGTGTGTAGCCCTACTCGTAAGGGCCATGATGACTTGACGTCGTCCCCACCTTCCTCCGGTTTATCACCGGCAGTCTCCCTGGAGTTCCCGCCATTACGCGCTGGCAAACAAGGATAGGGGTTGCGCTCGTTGCGGGACTTAACCCAACATTTCACAACACGAGCTGACGACAGCCATGCAGCACCTGTCTCAGAGTTCCCGAAGGCACGAAACCATCTCTGGTAACTTCTCTGGATGTCAAGAGTAGGTAAGGTTCTTCGCGTTGCATCGAATTAAACCACATGCTCCACCGCTTGTGCGGGCCCCCGTCAATTCATTTGAGTTTTAATCTTGCGACCGTACTCCCCAGGCGGTCTACTTAACGCGTTAGCTCCGAAAGCCACGGCTCAAGGCCACAACCTCCAAGTAGACATCGTTTACGGCGTGGACTACCAGGGTATCTAATCCTGTTTGCTCCCCACGCTTTCGCATCTGAGCGTCAGTCTTTGTCCAGGGGGCCGCCTTCGCCACCGGTATTCCTTCAGATCTCTACGCATTTCACCGCTACACCTGAAATTCTACCCCCCTCTACAAGACTCTAGTCTGCCAGTTCAAAATGCTGTTCCGAGGTTGAGCCCCGGGCTTTCACATCTTGCTTAACAGACCGCCTGCATGCGCTTTACGCCCAGTAATTCCGATTAACGCTCGCACCCTCCGTATTACCGCGGCTGCTGGCACGGAGTTAGCCGGTGCTTCTTCTGTCGCTAACGTCAAGGCATGCAGCTATTAACTACACACCCTTCCTCACGACTGAAAGTACTTTACAACCCGAAGGCCTTCTTCATACACGCGGCATGGCTGCATCAGGGTTTCCCCCATTGTGCAATATTCCCCACTGCTGCCTCCCGTAGGAGTCTGGACCGTGTCTCAGTTCCAGTGTGGCTGATCATCCTCTCAGACCAGCTAGGGATCGTTGCCTTGGTGAGCCGTTACCCCACCAACAAGCTAATCCCACCTGGGCTAATCTTAGCGCGAGAGGCCCGAAGGTCCCCCTCTTTGGCCCGTAGGCATTATGCGGTATTAGCTATCGTTTCCAATAGTTATCCCCCACACTAAGGCATATTCCCAGGCATTACTCACCCGTCCGCCGCTCGCCGCCCAACAAATCCCCCGAAGGGTCAATGTTGTCGCTGCCGCTCGACTTGCATGTGTTAGGCCTGCCGCCAGCGTTCAATCTGAGCCATGATCAAACTCTTCAATTAAAGTTTTGTTGTTTCTTTCGAAACGGCTCAATGAATACTGATTGAGTTCCTAGTGACTAGAAGCTAGTTCCTAGAAGCTCGAATTGACTGTGCCGATATTTCTATCGTTTTGGTCACTCAGTTCATTGATAAATCTTTCGACTTAACTTTTTCACGAGTGCCCACACAGATTGCATGGTCAAATTGTTAAAGAGCTTTGCTTTCAAGCGTTTAACGCTGAAGCAGGAGGCGTATAATACGCTTTCCACTTTGAAAGTCAACATAATATTCTAAGTTTTCACTTAAAATCTTATGGTGACTCACCTCTGACGAGGTCAGTCAAAATTAAAGCCTGGCGATGTCCTACTCTCACATGGGGAGACCCCACACTACCATCGGCGCTATTACGTTTCACTACTGAGTTCGGCATGGGATCAGGTGGGTCCATAATGCTATGGTCGCCAAGCAAATTCTGTTTTATTCACCGCCCAAAGGCGATAAATAGCAATCTGGGAAAGTTAACTAGTTGTTCTCAGCACCATTCAAGTGCTTCGTGGAGTCCATACCTACATGGATGTAGGCAATACTGATAATCGTCTTGGTCCGGCATTCCGGGAACGATTTCAGTGAAAAACCCCTTGGGTGTTGTATGGTTAAGCCTCACGGGCAATTAGTACAGGTTAGCTCAATGCCTCGCAGCACTTACACACCCTGCCTATCTACGTCGTAGTCTCCAACAACCCTTTAGGATACTTAAAGTATCAGGGATGACTCATCTCAGGGCTCGCTTCGCGCTTAGATGCTTTCAGCGCTTATCGATTCCGAACTTAGCTACCGGGCAATGCCACTGGCGTGACAACCCGAACACCAGAGGTTCGTCCACTCCGGTCCTCTCGTACTAGGAGCAGCCCCCTTCAATCATCCAACGCCCACGGCAGATAGGGACCGAACTGTCTCACGACGTTCTAAACCCAGCTCGCGTACCACTTTAAATGGCGAACAGCCATACCCTTGGGACCGACTTCAGCCCCAGGATGTGATGAGCCGACATCGAGGTGCCAAACACCGCCGTCGATATGAACTCTTGGGCGGTATCAGCCTGTTATCCCCGGAGTACCTTTTATCCGTTGAGCGATGGCCCTTCCATTCAGAACCACCGGATCACTATGACCTGCTTTCGCACCTGCTCGAATTGTCATTCTCGCAGTCAAGCGGGCTTATGCCATTGCACTAACCTCACGATGTCCGACCGTGATTAGCCCACCTTCGTGCTCCTCCGTTACTCTTTGGGAGGAGACCGCCCCAGTCAAACTACCCACCAGGCACTGTCCGCACCCCCGATAAGGGGGCGACGTTAGAACATCAACACTACAAGGGTGGTATTTCAAGGACGGCTCCACCATATCTAGCGACATGGTTTCAAAGCCTCCCACCTATCCTACACATGTAGGGTCAATGTTCAGTGCCAAGCTGTAGTAAAGGTTCACGGGGTCTTTCCGTCTAGCCGCGGGTACACAGCATCTTCACTGCGATTTCAATTTCACTGAGTCTCGGGTGGAGACAGCGTGGCCATCATTACGCCATTCGTGCAGGTCGGAACTTACCCGACAAGGAATTTCGCTACCTTAGGACCGTTATAGTTACGGCCGCCGTTTACCGGGGCTTCGATCAAGAGCTTCGACCGAAGTCTAACCCCATCAATTAACCTTCCGGCACCGGGCAGGCGTCACACCGTATACGTCATCTTTCGATTTTGCACAGTGCTGTGTTTTTAATAAACAGTTGCAGCCACCTGGTATCTGCGACTCCCAGTAGCTCCATCCGCAAGGGACTTCACCGCCAGGAGCGTACCTTCTCCCGAAGTTACGGTACCATTTTGCCTAGTTCCTTCACCCGAGTTCTCTCAAGCGCCTTGGTATTCTCTACCTGATCACCTGTGTCGGTTTGGGGTACGATTGCTTACAACCTATCGCTTAGAGGCTTTTCCCGGAAGCATGGCATCAATGACTTCATCACCGTAGTGACTCGACATCGGGTCTCAGCCTTAAGATGGTCCGGATTTACCTAAACCATCAGCCTACACCCTTGAACCAGGACAACCGTCGCCTGGCCCACCTAGCCTTCTCCGTCCCCCCATCGCAGTTATAAGCAGTACAGGAATATTAACCTGTTTCCCATCGACTACGCCTTTCGGCCTCGCCTTAGGGGTCGACTTACCCTGCCCCGATTAACGTTGGACAGGAACCCTTGATCTTCCGGCGAGGGAGTTTTTCACTCCCTTTATCGTTACTCATGTCAGCATTCGCACTTCTGATACCTCCAGCAAACCTTACGATTCACCTTCAACGGCTTACAGAACGCTCCCCTACCCAATGCAGTAAACTGCATTGCCGCAGCTTCGGTGTATAGCTTAGCCCCGTTAAATCTTCCGCGCAGGCCGACTCGACCAGTGAGCTATTACGCTTTCTTTAAATGATGGCTGCTTCTAAGCCAACATCCTGGCTGTCTGAGCCTTCCCACATCGTTTCCCACTTAGCTATAACTTTGGGACCTTAGCTGGCGGTCTGGGTTGTTTCCCTCTCCACGACGGACGTTAGCACCCGCCGTGTGTCTCCCGGATAGTACTTACTGGTATTCGGAGTTTGCAAAGGGTTGGTAAGTCGGGATGACCCCCTAGCCTTAACAGTGCTCTACCCCCAGTAGTATTCGTCCGAGGCGCTACCTAAATAGCTTTCGGGGAGAACCAGCTATCTCCAGGTTTGATTGGCCTTTCACCCCTAGCCACAAGTCATCCGCTAATTTTTCAACATTAGTCGGTTCGGTCCTCCAGTAAGTGTTACCTCACCTTCAACCTGCCCATGGCTAGATCACCTGGTTTCGGGTCTAATCCTAGCAACTGTACGCCCAGTTAAGACTCGGTTTCCCTACGGCTCCCCTATACGGTTAACCTTGCTACTAAAATTAAGTCGCTGACCCATTATACAAAAGGTACGCAGTCACACCACGAAGGTGCTCCTACTGCTTGTACGTACACGGTTTCAGGTTCTATTTCACTCCCCTCACAGGGGTTCTTTTCGCCTTTCCCTCACGGTACTGGTTCACTATCGGTCAGTCAGGAGTATTTAGCCTTGGAGGATGGTCCCCCCATGTTCAGACAGGATATCACGTGTCCCGTCCTACTCGATTTCACTAAGAGCGCGCTGTCGGCTACGGGGCTATCACCCTTTACTGCTGTGCTTTCCAGCACATTCGCCTAACGCTCAACTAGCTTAAGGGCTAATCCGGTTTCGCTCGCCGCTACTGCCGGAATCTCGGTTGATTTCTGTTCCTCGGGGTACTTAGATGTTTCAGTTCCCCCGGTTCGCCTCGCTACGCTATGTATTCACGTAGCGATACTGGCTTATGCCAGTGGGTTTCCCCATTCGGAAATCCCAGTCTCAGGTGGCTTTTACTGCCTAAACTGGGCTTATCGCAAGTTAATACGTCCTTCATCGCCTCTGACTGCCAAGGCATCCACCGTGTACGCTTAGTCACTTAACCATACAACCCCAAGGAGTTTTTTATTTTCACTTTTCAAAAAAGTGAAGACAAAAGCGTATGTTCAAACAACCAAGGTTTATCTCTCTGATAAGGAGAGAATTGGTTTTTCGCCGGACTCTACACAAGACACTTGAATGTGTTTGCTTGAGAACTCGTTCTTCATAAAGAAGAACATTTTAATTCAATTGTAAAAATTGAATTTACTAGTCAGCTTTCCAGATTGTTAAAGAACATGTGTTGACCTTCGAAAAGGTGTCCACTTTTTAAAAGTACTATATATCTCTGTCTTTCAAGAGAAGTACGTTTAAAGAGTGGTGGAGCTATGCGGGATCGAACCGCAGACCTCCTGCGTGCAAGGCAGGCGCTCTCCCAGCTGAGCTATAGCCCCAACGTATTAAAAAGACTGTCACACACTTTCTTTGGGAAGAAAGTGGTGGGTCTGAGTGGACTTGAACCACCGACCTCACCCTTATCAGGGGTGCGCTCTAACCACCTGAGCTACAGACCCAAGTCTTTTCACGTTCTTTTACATTTTAACCAGGCAATCTGTGTGGACACTGCATAAAACAGCAAGTCTTTAGGTAAGGAGGTGATCCAGCCCCAGGTTCCCCTAGGGCTACCTTGTTACGACTTCACCCCAGTCATGAACCACACCGTGGTAAACGCCCTCCCGAAGGTTAAGCTATCTACTTCTGGTGCAGCCCACTCCCATGGTGTGACGGGCGGTGTGTACAAGGCCCGGGAACGTATTCACCGTAGCATTCTGATCTACGATTACTAGCGATTCCGACTTCATGGAGTCGAGTTGCAGACTCCAATCCGGACTACGACGTACTTTGTGGGATTCGCTCACCATCGCTGGTTGGCAGCCCTCTGTATACGCCATTGTAGCACGTGTGTAGCCCTACTCGTAAGGGCCATGATGACTTGACGTCGTCCCCACCTTCCTCCGGTTTATCACCGGCAGTCTCCCTGGAGTTCCCGCCATTACGCGCTGGCAAACAAGGATAGGGGTTGCGCTCGTTGCGGGACTTAACCCAACATTTCACAACACGAGCTGACGACAGCCATGCAGCACCTGTCTCAGAGTTCCCGAAGGCACGAAACCATCTCTGGTAACTTCTCTGGATGTCAAGAGTAGGTAAGGTTCTTCGCGTTGCATCGAATTAAACCACATGCTCCACCGCTTGTGCGGGCCCCCGTCAATTCATTTGAGTTTTAATCTTGCGACCGTACTCCCCAGGCGGTCTACTTAACGCGTTAGCTCCGAAAGCCACGGCTCAAGGCCACAACCTCCAAGTAGACATCGTTTACGGCGTGGACTACCAGGGTATCTAATCCTGTTTGCTCCCCACGCTTTCGCATCTGAGCGTCAGTCTTTGTCCAGGGGGCCGCCTTCGCCACCGGTATTCCTTCAGATCTCTACGCATTTCACCGCTACACCTGAAATTCTACCCCCCTCTACAAGACTCTAGTCTGCCAGTTCAAAATGCTGTTCCGAGGTTGAGCCCCGGGCTTTCACATCTTGCTTAACAGACCGCCTGCATGCGCTTTACGCCCAGTAATTCCGATTAACGCTCGCACCCTCCGTATTACCGCGGCTGCTGGCACGGAGTTAGCCGGTGCTTCTTCTGTCGCTAACGTCAAGGCATGCAGCTATTAACTACACACCCTTCCTCACGACTGAAAGTACTTTACAACCCGAAGGCCTTCTTCATACACGCGGCATGGCTGCATCAGGGTTTCCCCCATTGTGCAATATTCCCCACTGCTGCCTCCCGTAGGAGTCTGGACCGTGTCTCAGTTCCAGTGTGGCTGATCATCCTCTCAGACCAGCTAGGGATCGTTGCCTTGGTGAGCCGTTACCCCACCAACAAGCTAATCCCACCTGGGCTAATCTTAGCGCGAGAGGCCCGAAGGTCCCCCTCTTTGGCCCGTAGGCATTATGCGGTATTAGCTATCGTTTCCAATAGTTATCCCCCACACTAAGGCATATTCCCAGGCATTACTCACCCGTCCGCCGCTCGCCGCCCTTAGCGTCCCCCGAAGGTTCAGCTAAGTCGCTGCCGCTCGACTTGCATGTGTTAGGCCTGCCGCCAGCGTTCAATCTGAGCCATGATCAAACTCTTCAATTAAAGTTTTGTTGTTCCTTTCGGAACGGCTCAATGAATACTGATTGAGTTCCTAGTGACTAGAAGCTAGTTCCTAGAAGCTCGAATTGACTGTGCCAAATAACCCCTCTCTTATAAAGAGAAAAAGTATTTGTATTGGTCACTCAGTTCATTGATAAATCTTTCGACTTAACTTTTTCACGAGTGCCCACACAGATTGCATGGTCAAATTGTTAAAGAACGTTGACTTTCAATGCCTTGGCGCGTTGCGCTTCAGCAAGTCAGGACGCGTATAATACGCTTCTCTGTTTTTAAGTCAAGATAAAATTTTCATCTTTTTAATCATTCGATTAAAGAGCAAAAACCTTATATTGACTCCGCTCACACCGGGTTCGGTAAGAGCGAAATAAAAGCCCGTTGTTGCCAACGGGCTCTCGTTTTCTGTCATTCACTTTTAAAAAAGTGAAATCAAAATTTGGAGCCTGGCGATGTCCTACTCTCACATGGGGAGACCCCACACTACCATCGGCGCTATTACGTTTCACTACTGAGTTCGGCATGGGATCAGGTGGGTCCATAATGCTATGGTCGCCAAGCAAATTCTGTTTTATTCACCGCCCAAAGGCGATAAATAGCAATCTGGGAAAGTTAACTAGTTGTTCTCAGCACCATTCAAGTGCTTCGTGGAGTCCAAAAACCCCTTGGGTGTTGTATGGTTAAGCCTCACGGGCAATTAGTACAGGTTAGCTCAATGCCTCGCAGCACTTACACACCCTGCCTATCTACGTCGTAGTCTCCAACAACCCTTTAGGATACTTAAAGTATCAGGGATGACTCATCTCAGGGCTCGCTTCGCGCTTAGATGCTTTCAGCGCTTATCGATTCCGAACTTAGCTACCGGGCAATGCCACTGGCGTGACAACCCGAACACCAGAGGTTCGTCCACTCCGGTCCTCTCGTACTAGGAGCAGCCCCCTTCAATCATCCAACGCCCACGGCAGATAGGGACCGAACTGTCTCACGACGTTCTAAACCCAGCTCGCGTACCACTTTAAATGGCGAACAGCCATACCCTTGGGACCGACTTCAGCCCCAGGATGTGATGAGCCGACATCGAGGTGCCAAACACCGCCGTCGATATGAACTCTTGGGCGGTATCAGCCTGTTATCCCCGGAGTACCTTTTATCCGTTGAGCGATGGCCCTTCCATTCAGAACCACCGGATCACTATGACCTGCTTTCGCACCTGCTCGAATTGTCATTCTCGCAGTCAAGCGGGCTTATGCCATTGCACTAACCTCACGATGTCCGACCGTGATTAGCCCACCTTCGTGCTCCTCCGTTACTCTTTGGGAGGAGACCGCCCCAGTCAAACTACCCACCAGGCACTGTCCGCACCCCCGATAAGGGGGCGACGTTAGAACATCAACACTACAAGGGTGGTATTTCAAGGACGGCTCCACCATATCTAGCGACATGGTTTCAAAGCCTCCCACCTATCCTACACATGTAGGGTCAATGTTCAGTGCCAAGCTGTAGTAAAGGTTCACGGGGTCTTTCCGTCTAGCCGCGGGTACACAGCATCTTCACTGCGATTTCAATTTCACTGAGTCTCGGGTGGAGACAGCGTGGCCATCATTACGCCATTCGTGCAGGTCGGAACTTACCCGACAAGGAATTTCGCTACCTTAGGACCGTTATAGTTACGGCCGCCGTTTACCGGGGCTTCGATCAAGAGCTTCGACCGAAGTCTAACCCCATCAATTAACCTTCCGGCACCGGGCAGGCGTCACACCGTATACGTCATCTTTCGATTTTGCACAGTGCTGTGTTTTTAATAAACAGTTGCAGCCACCTGGTATCTGCGACTCCCAGTAGCTCCATCCGCAAGGGACTTCACCGCCAGGAGCGTACCTTCTCCCGAAGTTACGGTACCATTTTGCCTAGTTCCTTCACCCGAGTTCTCTCAAGCGCCTTGGTATTCTCTACCTGATCACCTGTGTCGGTTTGGGGTACGATTGCTTACAACCTATCGCTTAGAGGCTTTTCCCGGAAGCATGGCATCAATGACTTCACCGCCGTAGCGGCTCGACATCGGGTCTCAGCCTTAAGATGGTCCGGATTTACCTAAACCATCAGCCTACACCCTTGAACCAGGACAACCGTCGCCTGGCCCACCTAGCCTTCTCCGTCCCCCCATCGCAGTTATAAGCAGTACAGGAATATTAACCTGTTTCCCATCGACTACGCCTTTCGGCCTCGCCTTAGGGGTCGACTTACCCTGCCCCGATTAACGTTGGACAGGAACCCTTGATCTTCCGGCGAGGGAGTTTTTCACTCCCTTTATCGTTACTCATGTCAGCATTCGCACTTCTGATACCTCCAGCAAACCTTACGATTCACCTTCAACGGCTTACAGAACGCTCCCCTACCCAATGCAGTAAACTGCATTGCCGCAGCTTCGGTGTATAGCTTAGCCCCGTTAAATCTTCCGCGCAGGCCGACTCGACCAGTGAGCTATTACGCTTTCTTTAAATGATGGCTGCTTCTAAGCCAACATCCTGGCTGTCTGAGCCTTCCCACATCGTTTCCCACTTAGCTATAACTTTGGGACCTTAGCTGGCGGTCTGGGTTGTTTCCCTCTCCACGACGGACGTTAGCACCCGCCGTGTGTCTCCCGGATAGTACTTACTGGTATTCGGAGTTTGCAAAGGGTTGGTAAGTCGGGATGACCCCCTAGCCTTAACAGTGCTCTACCCCCAGTAGTATTCGTCCGAGGCGCTACCTAAATAGCTTTCGGGGAGAACCAGCTATCTCCAGGTTTGATTGGCCTTTCACCCCTAGCCACAAGTCATCCGCTAATTTTTCAACATTAGTCGGTTCGGTCCTCCAGTAAGTGTTACCTCACCTTCAACCTGCCCATGGCTAGATCACCTGGTTTCGGGTCTAATCCTAGCAACTTATGCGCCCAGTTAAGACTCGGTTTCCCTACGGCTCCCCTATACGGTTAACCTTGCTACTAAAATTAAGTCGCTGACCCATTATACAAAAGGTACGCAGTCACACCACGAAGGTGCTCCTACTGCTTGTACGTACACGGTTTCAGGTTCTATTTCACTCCCCTCACAGGGGTTCTTTTCGCCTTTCCCTCACGGTACTGGTTCACTATCGGTCAGTCAGGAGTATTTAGCCTTGGAGGATGGTCCCCCCATGTTCAGACAGGATATCACGTGTCCCGTCCTACTCGATTTCACTAAGAGCGCGCTGTCGGCTACGGGGCTATCACCCTTTACTGCTGTGCTTTCCAGCACATTCGCCTAACGCTCAACTAGCTTAAGGGCTAATCCGGTTTCGCTCGCCGCTACTGCCGGAATCTCGGTTGATTTCTGTTCCTCGGGGTACTTAGATGTTTCAGTTCCCCCGGTTCGCCTCGCTACGCTATGTATTCACGTAGCGATACTGGCTTATGCCAGTGGGTTTCCCCATTCGGAAATCCCAGTCTCAGGTGGCTTTTACTGCCTAAACTGGGCTTATCGCAAGTTAATACGTCCTTCATCGCCTCTGACTGCCAAGGCATCCACCGTGTACGCTTAGTCACTTAACCATACAACCCCAAGGAGTTTTTTATTTTCACTTTTCAAAAAAGTGAAGACAAAAGCGTATGTTCAAACAACCAAGGTTTCTATCTCTGATAAGGAGATAATGGTTTTTCGCCGGACTCTACACAAGACACTTGAATGTGTTTGCTTGAGAACTCGTTTCATCTCTCGATGAAACATTTTAATTCAATTGTAAAAATTGAATTTACTAGTCAGCTTTCCAGATTGTTAAAGAGCATGTGTACTTCTCTACCTAAACAAATAGGTTTCGATATCCACTTTTTAAATACACTCACTTCTTTTTCAAAAAATGTGCTTAAAGAGTGGTGGGCGATACCGGGCTCGAACCAGTGACCCCCTCCTTGTAAGGGAGGTGCTCTCCCAACTGAGCTAATCGCCCACGATAGTTTTAATTCCTTCGTGAGAAAGAATGGTGGGTCGTGCAGGATTCGAACCTGCGACCAATTGATTAAAAGTCAACTGCTCTACCAACTGAGCTAACGACCCTTGGCGTCCCGTAGGGGAGTCGAACCCCTGTTACCGCCGTGAAAGGGCGGTGTCCTAGGCCTCTAGACGAACGGGACTAAGTGTTTCTTGCTAACGTTGTTGGGCAACGCTAGCGCTCTTTTACATTTCGACCAAGCAATCTGTGTGGACACTGCATAAAACAGCAAGTCTTTAGGTAAGGAGGTGATCCAGCCCCAGGTTCCCCTAGGGCTACCTTGTTACGACTTCACCCCAGTCATGAACCACACCGTGGTAAACGCCCTCCCGAAGGTTAAGCTATCTACTTCTGGTGCAGCCCACTCCCATGGTGTGACGGGCGGTGTGTACAAGGCCCGGGAACGTATTCACCGTAGCATTCTGATCTACGATTACTAGCGATTCCGACTTCATGGAGTCGAGTTGCAGACTCCAATCCGGACTACGACGTACTTTGTGGGATTCGCTCACCATCGCTGGTTGGCAGCCCTCTGTATACGCCATTGTAGCACGTGTGTAGCCCTACTCGTAAGGGCCATGATGACTTGACGTCGTCCCCACCTTCCTCCGGTTTATCACCGGCAGTCTCCCTGGAGTTCCCGCCATTACGCGCTGGCAAACAAGGATAGGGGTTGCGCTCGTTGCGGGACTTAACCCAACATTTCACAACACGAGCTGACGACAGCCATGCAGCACCTGTCTCAGAGTTCCCGAAGGCACGAAACCATCTCTGGTAACTTCTCTGGATGTCAAGAGTAGGTAAGGTTCTTCGCGTTGCATCGAATTAAACCACATGCTCCACCGCTTGTGCGGGCCCCCGTCAATTCATTTGAGTTTTAATCTTGCGACCGTACTCCCCAGGCGGTCTACTTAACGCGTTAGCTCCGAAAGCCACGGCTCAAGGCCACAACCTCCAAGTAGACATCGTTTACGGCGTGGACTACCAGGGTATCTAATCCTGTTTGCTCCCCACGCTTTCGCATCTGAGCGTCAGTCTTTGTCCAGGGGGCCGCCTTCGCCACCGGTATTCCTTCAGATCTCTACGCATTTCACCGCTACACCTGAAATTCTACCCCCCTCTACAAGACTCTAGTCTGCCAGTTCAAAATGCTGTTCCGAGGTTGAGCCCCGGGCTTTCACATCTTGCTTAACAGACCGCCTGCATGCGCTTTACGCCCAGTAATTCCGATTAACGCTCGCACCCTCCGTATTACCGCGGCTGCTGGCACGGAGTTAGCCGGTGCTTCTTCTGTCGCTAACGTCAAGGCATGCAGCTATTAACTACACACCCTTCCTCACGACTGAAAGTACTTTACAACCCGAAGGCCTTCTTCATACACGCGGCATGGCTGCATCAGGGTTTCCCCCATTGTGCAATATTCCCCACTGCTGCCTCCCGTAGGAGTCTGGACCGTGTCTCAGTTCCAGTGTGGCTGATCATCCTCTCAGACCAGCTAGGGATCGTTGCCTTGGTGAGCCGTTACCCCACCAACAAGCTAATCCCACCTGGGCTAATCTTAGCGCGAGAGGCCCGAAGGTCCCCCTCTTTGGCCCGTAGGCATTATGCGGTATTAGCTATCGTTTCCAATAGTTATCCCCCACACTAAGGCATATTCCCAGGCATTACTCACCCGTCCGCCGCTCGCCGCCCAACAAATCCCCCGAAGGGTCAATGTTGTCGCTGCCGCTCGACTTGCATGTGTTAGGCCTGCCGCCAGCGTTCAATCTGAGCCATGATCAAACTCTTCAATTAAAGTTTTGTTGTTCCTTTCGGAACGGCTCAATGAATACTGACTTCAAAACTGTTTCTTACCGAAGCAAGAAAGTAATTTTAAAGCTATTACCATTATTCTTTTCATATAGAGAAGAGAATGGTAATGAATTGACTGTGCCAAAATAACCTTAGTTATTTTGTATTGGTCACTCAGCTCATTGATAAATCTTTTGACTTAACTTTTTCACGAGTGCCCACACAGATTGCATGGTCAAATTGTTAAAGAACAAACTTCAGTTAAAAGTTACACTTTCAAGCGCTTCACGCCTTTACTGAAGTGGACGGCCATTTTAACGAACTAAGCTGGCGTGTCAAACACTTTTATCAACTTAATTCCCTTTGGCTTAATCGCCCTACCGATTAGTAGCTAACCCCTTAGTGGATGCCGCTCTCCGTATCGGTGAGGCGGCATTATAGGGCGTTAATCCCCTTGCGCAAGGAGTATTTTCAATATTTCCCATCAAACGCCGCCAAGCGAGCAAAAAACAGACAAGAGTGCGATAAATCAAACTTAAAACTGCTGAAACTGACGCGCAAACTGAGAAACCTTATCCCAATCGGTATATTCTACCTCTTTGGTCGGATCAGTCTCTCCTCCAGTCAGACGCATAATGAACTGAATCATCACTCGATCAAACCAGCTATACCTTGGGTAACGTAACGCCCCAGCGAATACAGCTTGTAATTTTGGCTGCCAAGCTGACTTCTTAAGAAACGTCTTCATATAAGCACTGGTTTCAGGGGTATTCTTACCTTCTTTACGAGCTGTGAGGTTAACGCAGAAGAAACCAACCTTATGTTGCTCTAGCGCTTTTTGGTTAAGGTTAATAAACTCATACAGCTTCTTATTGAGGTGACCATAACGAATCGATGCACCAATCAATACCCGCTGGTAACAGCTAAAATCTAATTCAGGCAGCTGATTGAGATCTTTAAGCTCACACTGGCAGTTATCACCCAGCTGTTCCTCTATATATTGCAGAATTTTTATTGTCTGCCCATCACTACTTGAATGAAGAAGTAAAACCTTTTCCACACTCTCTCCTTAGTTACGCCAGAATGTCGGTGTAAACAACACTAATAAAGTGAACACTTCCAGACGACCAAATAGCATTGAGATAACTAATACCCATTTCGCAGGGTCATTAATCTCACCAAAGTGTACAGCTACCTCGCCCAAGCCAGGCCCGAGGTTATTTAAAGTCGCTGCAACAGCAGAAAAAGCGGTTAACTCATCTAACCCGGTGGCAATAAGCCCCAGCATACAGATAACAAAGACAAGGGCATAAGCCGAAAAGAAGCCCCATACCGCATCCACAACACGCTGCGGCAGCGCTTTATTACCCACCTTAATGGTATAAATCGCCCTTGGGTGAACCAATCGTTTCAGTTCACGCACCCCTTGAAGCAGCAGAAGCAACATACGAATAACTTTTATCCCGCCACCAGTTGAACCTGCGCAGCCACCCACGAATGAGGAAAAAAGTAATAACACCGGCAAAAACAGCGGCCATTCAGAGAAGCTCGTTGTGGTAAAGCCAGCCGTCGTAGAGATGGATACCGTCTGAAACAGTGCCTGGTCAAATGCCTCATGCAGCGAGTCATACGACTGATGCTTGAACAGCAGGCTAAAGCAAATCAGAAACAGGATAAACTGAGTTGCCAGAAACGCCCTGAATTCTGGATCTCGCCAATAGGTACGTAAATGGATACCGCCGTTGGCAAAGGCTGCAAAGTGAAGCGAAAAGTTACAGGCCGAGATCAACAAGAACACCACAGTGATCATATTTATCGTCGAGCTATTGAAATAACCCATACTGGCATCATGGGTAGAAAAACCGCCGATCGCCACAGTGGAAAAACTGTGGGAGATAGCATCAAATACCGTCATGCCTGCCATCCAAAATGCCACCGCACAACCGATCGTTAATGCCAGGTAGATATACCATAAGGTTTTGGCTGTTTCGGCTATTCTTGGTGTCATTTTACTATCTTTAACAGGCCCAGGGATCTCTGCCCGGTATAGCTGCATACCACCAATCCCCAAGACCGGAAGAATCGCAACCGCTAATACAATGATCCCCATGCCGCCAAACCATTGCAGTAACTGGCGGTAGAAAAGTATCGCTTTTGGCAACTCATCCAGCCCAACAATTACTGTCGCCCCGGTTGTCGTCAATGCGGAAAAGGCTTCAAAGAAAGAGTCTGTGACAGATAAATCCGGTGTCTTGGCTAAAATAAACGGTACCGCACCAGCACTACCGATAACGGTCCAGAACAGGACAACAATCAAAAAGCCGTCTCTGGCTTTCAGCTCCCGGCGATAATGCCGGTTTGGCAGCCATAGCATGGCGCCACCAGCGAAAAGGAGAAAGAAGGTGACCACAAAGGGAAAACCCGCACCATCGCGATAAATCAACGCAATCAATGCAGGTGCCAGCATAGTGACACTAAATAGCGCGAGCAATAGCCCGACAATTCTGATGATGGAACGAAATTGCATAGCCTTGCCCGGCTCTCATCCTGTAGTTATGATTATTCGTATGATTAATTGGAACTGGATACCGGTACGATACGACCACCACTGCGATTGGTTAGCTTAGCGATAAACTCCCCCACAAACCGGCTATCAATCTCCACAGTCATCTCAACCTGGTTCCCATAATCAGCACGAAGCTGAATCCCTGCATACTCGGCAAGCAACGACTCGACTAGTGAAACCTGATTATACTCACAGTGCAGGTTAAGTTCCGAAGTTATTACTTTTTCTTTGGTTTGCAACACAGTTAACGCCTGCTGAACACCACCGCCATATGCTTTAACCAGGCCTCCGGTACCTAATTTGATCCCTCCCGAGTAACGAGTGACTACAGCTGTAATTTCACCAACACCCGATCCCGTTAACTGCGCCAATATCGGTTTACCGGCCGTGCCAGACGGTTCGCCATCGTCACTAAAACCCCATTTCATTGAATCGGAAGGGCGACCAGCAACAAATGCCCAGCAATTATGACGAGCATCACTGTGTATACTTTTGATGTGCTGAACAAATGCTTTTGCCGATTCAACGTTCGGCGTATGGGCCAAGTAAGTGATGAAGCGACTCTTTTTGATCTCTTCTTCAAAACTGGCTTCCGCTGCTGGCACAAAATAGGGTTCAGTTGCTGTCATTAAAAAGCCACAAACAAAATCAGGAAAATAAGAGCGAAGGATATCACAACAGGCACAACAACGAGTCCAATTCTATGATCCATGAAGACTGACATAATAGTGAAGGGGTTAATGCTTCCTTTACATACGCAAGAGCCTGCCGTTGCGACAACGAGTATGCAACAGACTTACCCGCCAAGAGCCACTTCGTCACTCTTAACAATTCAATAACAGCCAACAGTCTTTTTCAGGCAATCATAAAAAACAAAATAATTTAAGCGCATGATTAATATAGATAAAGTTACATAGCACAAAAAACAAGTTAACGAACATATAGCAAAAGTTAAACATTTGTTTAAAATAGGTGTTGTAATCGTTGCATAACAGGTTCAGACTAATCTTTAACCTGGCTACAGGTCAAACCAGTTAAATCTAATTCGGCACAGAACCGGAATTCACGGAGATAGAACATGATTTACCAAGGTGAAACCCTATCCGTCAGCTATCTGGACGATGGCATCGCGGAACTCAACCTCAACGCTCCAGGCGCAATCAATAAATTCGATTTAAAAACCCTGGAAAGCTTCAACGAAGCCCTAAATGCACTTTATCAGCAAAGCGACCTGAAAGGCCTGTTGCTGACTTCAAGTAAAGATGCATTTGTTGTCGGTGCTGATATCACAGAGTTTCTTGGCTTATTCGCCAAACCTGCCGAAGAGTTGTCGCAATGGCTTGCCCATGCCAACGACATCTTCAACAAATTAGAAGATCTACCCGTACCAACGCTTTCCGCTATCAATGGCCACGCCCTGGGTGGTGGCTGTGAATGTGTTCTCGCCACCGACTTCCGTCTTGCTGACAATACCGCTCGCATCGGACTACCAGAAACCAAGCTTGGAATTATGCCCGGCTTTGGCGGAACAGTTCGTCTGCCCCGCCTTATTGGTGCTGACTCGGCAATGGAAATTATTACCGCAGGCAAAGACAAAAAAGCTCAGGATGCACTGAAATTAGGCCTGGTCGATGCTGTCGTTGCACCCGAAACACTTAAAAACGCAGCCGTTGCCATGATTAAGGATGCCATTGCCGGCAAACTTGACTGGCAGAGCCGCCGCGCGCAGAAAAAAGCCCCGTTGAAACTCAACAAAATCGAAGCAGCGATGAGTTTTACAATGGCTAAAGGGATGGTCAGCCAAATCGCCGGCCCTCACTATCCGGCTCCGATTACCTCGGTGATCACTATCGAGGAAGCTGCCCGCCTCTCTCGCGATGAAGCACTGGCAGTCGAAAAAAAACACTTTATCAAACTAGCTAAAACCGATGTTGCCCAGGCACTTGTTGGTATTTTCCTCAGTGATCAGCTGCTCAAGAGCAAAGCAAAAAAAGCGGCTAAGGAAGGACAAGCCACTCACAAAGCAGCCGTACTGGGTGCCGGGATCATGGGGGGAGGTATTGCCTACCAGTCGGCGCTAAAAGGTGTTCCGGTCATGATGAAAGATATCGCCGATCCTTCGCTGGAGCTTGGAATGTCTGAAGCTTCAAAACTGCTGAATAAACAACTGGAACGCGGCCGAATTGATGGCCTGAAAATGGCCAAGGTTTTATCAGCCATTCACCCTAGCCTGCACTATACCGGTATAGAAGATAGCGATGTCGTGGTCGAAGCCGTAGTAGAAAACCCGAAAATCAAAGCAGCGGTACTGGCCGAAGTCGAAGATAAAGTCGGAGCCGAGACGGTGATCACCTCCAATACCTCGACCATTCCGATTGACTTGCTCGCACAATCACTCAAGCGCCCGGAAAACTTCTGTGGCATGCACTTCTTTAACCCGGTTCACCGGATGCCGCTGGTAGAAATTATCCGTGGTGAAAAGACCTCAGAAGAGACGATCTCCCGTGTCGTTGCCTATGCGGCCAAAATGGGTAAGTCTCCAATCGTCGTTAATGACTGCCCTGGTTTTTTCGTCAACCGTGTTCTATTCCCTTACTTTGCAGGCTTTAGCATGCTGCTACGTGACGGAGCCGACTTCACCAAGGTCGACAAGATCATGGAGAAACAGTTCGGTTGGCCGATGGGGCCAGCTTACTTACTGGATGTGGTCGGGATCGATACTGCCCACCATGCCCAGGCAGTAATGGCTGAAGGCTTCCCTGAGCGTATGGGCAAAGACTACAAGGATGCTGTCGATGTGATGTTCGACGCTAAGCGCTTCGGGCAGAAGAACGGCAAGGGTTTCTTTGCCTATTCAGTTGACCGCAAAGGTAAACCAAAGAAAAACATCGACCCGGATGTTGCCGATCTGCTCACTCCAGTTTCAGGAACAGCAACGGACTATAGCAGTGAAGAGATCATTGCCCGGATGATGGTACCAATGATCAACGAAGTCGTCCGCTGCCTGGAAGAAGGCATTATCGCCAGCCCAGCCGAAGCCGATATGGCATTGGTATATGGCCTTGGCTTCCCTCCATTCCGCGGCGGTGTCTTCCGCTACCTGGATACCCTGGGCCTGGCTGATTATGTTGCGATGGCCGATCAATATGCCCACCTTGGCGCGGTCTATCAGGTTCCTGAAGGATTACGAGAAAAAGCCGCCCAAGGCGAAACCTACTACAACGCACAGAGCAATGCTTAAGAACGGCTTAAGGATGAGGAACAGAAAATGAATAATGTCGTAATTGTTGATTGTATCCGTACCCCGATGGGGCGATCTAAAGGCGGTGCGTTCAGAAATGTCAGGGCAGAAGATCTCTCCGCCCACCTGATGCAGGGGCTACTGGCCCGCAATCCACAGGTTGATCCGGCTGCTATTGAAGATATCTACTGGGGCTGTGTCCAGCAAACCCTAGAACAAGGCTTTAATGTGGCCCGCAATGCCGCACTGCTGGCTGGTATCCCCCATACCGTCGCTGCCACCACGGTAAACCGTTTATGTGGTTCGTCGATGCAGGCTTTGCATGATGCCGCTCGTACGATCATGGTTGGCGATGCCGATACCTGCCTGATTGGTGGGGTCGAGCACATGGGCCATGTCCCGATGAACCATGGCGTTGATTTCCATCCAGGATTATCAAAGTCTGTTGCCAAAGCGGCTGGCATGATGGGCCTGACGGCCGAAATGCTCGGGCGTATGCATGGGATCAGCCGGGAAATGCAGGATGAGTTTGCTGCCCGCTCCCACCAGCGAGCCCAGGCGGCAACCATTGAAGGTCGCTTCAAGAATGAAATTCTGCCCACCGAAGGCCATGATGAAAATGGTGCGCTGAAGCTCTTTGACTATGATGAAGTCATCCGTCCGGAAACAACAGTTGAAGCCCTCTCCGGGCTCCGGCCAGTCTTTGATCCTGCCAACGGGACAGTCACTGCAGGCACATCATCGGCATTGTCAGATGGTGCCTCTGCAATGTTGGTCATGAGCGAAGAGAAGGCCAAAGCGCTTGGCCTAACGATTCGTGCCCGGGTGAAATCAATGGCGGTAGCTGGCTGCGATCCATCCATCATGGGGTATGGCCCGGTACCCGCTACACAGAAGGCACTGAAACGAGCAGGCCTTACCATGGACGATATCGGTATGGTTGAACTCAATGAAGCTTTTGCAGCCCAGTCCCTGCCTTGTGCCAAAGACCTAGGCCTACTGGATAAAGTCGATGAGAAAGTTAACCTCAATGGCGGTGCCATCGCCCTGGGTCACCCGCTGGGCTGCTCAGGCTCGCGGATCTCAACCACATTGATCAACCTGATGGAGCACCAGGACGTGGAGTTTGGCCTGGCAACCATGTGTATTGGCCTTGGCCAAGGCATTGCCACAATCTTTGAACGAGTCGAGTAACCCTCTCCAGATTAAAGCCCGCAGCTGCGGGCTTTTCCTTATAGCCTCAATAGTTACCCCAGTCCTGAATTTCATCTATGCGCTGCAAGCATAGATAAGATGATAAAGTTTCATTTTGTTCATAGTCTTAACAGGACTACACTCATAATCCATCAACGCCCCTTTTATTAAACTCGGAGCATCGCTATGTTTAAGGCACTGGTTCTAAACCAAGAAGAGAAAAAAACTATCGCTAGTATTCAGCAAATTGAAGAATCACAGCTACCAGAAGGTGATGTGTTAGTCGATGTTGATTACTCTTCCCTGAACTACAAAGATGGTTTGGCTATCACAGGTAAAGGCAGGATTGTCCGTCAGTTTCCTATGGTGCCAGGGATTGACCTTACCGGTACCGTAACTGAGTCAAGCGACGAACGCTACCAGGCAGGCGACAGAGTGGTGTTAACTGGTTGGGGAGTTGGTGAAGGCCACTGGGGCGGCATGGCAGAAAAAGCTCGCCTCAAAGCAGACTGGTTAGTACCTCTTCCGGCCAGTCTAAACGGTAAACAAGCAATGATGGTTGGTACTGCAGGCCTGACTGCCATGCTATGTGTACAGGCACTGGTTGATGCAGGTGTTAAACCTGAATCGGGTGAAGTACTGGTAACCGGTGCAAGTGGTGGCGTAGGCTCTGTCGCCGTAACACTTCTGGCTCAATTAGGTTATCAAGTCGCTGCAGTAACAGGCCGTGCCGAAGCCAATGGCGAGTTGCTAACACAACTCGGTGCCGCACGTATTATCGAACGCAGTGAATTTGAAGAGCCAGCTCGTCCGCTGGAAAAACAAGTTTGGGCAGGTGCTATCGATACTGTGGGTAGCAAAGTGCTGGCAAAAGTCTTGGCACAAATGGACTACAACAGTGCCGTTGCTGCCTGTGGACTCGCTGGCGGTTTCGACCTTCCAACAACAGTCATGCCTTTCATTCTGCGTAATGTAAGGCTACAAGGTGTTGATTCTGTAGCCTGCCCATTTGAAAAGCGCCAGCAGGCATGGCAACGCCTAACTGAACTTCTTCCAGCCAGTTACTATGAACAGGCTTGTCGCGAAGTTGATCTCGAAGGTGTTAAAGAATGTGCAGAGGCCATTACTAACGGCCAGATCACAGGCCGTGTCGTGATCAAACTATAACCCGCTGCAAAATAAGAAATGACTTTTGGCCAGCTTCTCGCTGGCCTTTTTATTGCGCCACGATTGGTATTACAACAAGCCCATATCGTAGATCCTCTTATCGATCAGTTTACCGCATTCCTCCTGAAGCAACTTCCGCAACCAGATCTGTGATGCAGAATGCTCACAGCGTGGATGCCAAATCAGTGAGTAGTCAAACGGCTTGAACTCAAACGGCAATGATTTAATGACCAAATTATGTTTTTCCGCAACCAGATAAGCTAAATCTGCCGGCACTGTGATGATCAGCGGCATTTTATCCACGATAGCTAAAGCGGCCTCCAAGTGGTATGCCCGTAGTACCATCTTGCGCTGGCGATAGCCCCGCAGAGCTTCATCTATCAAAGATTTCACCCCATCACTAATCGCAATGATCGCATGGGGAAAAGTCAGGTAATCATCTAGCGTGAGCTCTTGATCAGCTAAGGGATGATGCTTAGATAACATACAGAACACACTGACGACACCAAGGTGATCGCGGCACAATGGTTCGATAGGTCCTATTGGGCGACATATCGCCATATCGCACCCATCGGTTGTTAGCTGGCTCAATAAATGATCATGCTGCAACGGGGGGAACTCTAGCGATATATTGGGCGCTTCTTCATAAATCCGCGGCAGGGCAAATGGCAAGATTGTCTGCATCGCATAGTCAGTTGTTGCGATAACAAAGTGCTGCTCGCACAATGCCGGCTTAAAATCACTCGGCGTCAATAAAATCCTCATGGCTTCAAGGGGCTCATTGAGCAACTCACTCAATTCCAAGGCTCGCTGTGTCGGCAGTAGCCGCTGCCCTTGGCGCGTGAAGAGTGGATCACCTAACAAGTCACGTAAGCGCCCCAATACTCGGCTCATTGCAGACTGGCTTAAATTCAACCTAACCGCCGCCCGGCTGACACTGCCTTCCTCAAGCAGCACTTTCAGCGCGACCAGCAAATTCAAATCACGACGGTAGACTTCTTCCAGCTCCATATCAGGCCTTATTTATTCAGATAACCACAACACTAGGACGGGTTATTATGAAACGCCAGATAAAAAAAATCCCGCTATAAAAGCGGGGAAGCCCAAGAAAACTGGGGGAGTGTAGTAGATGTGCAATGTTAGCTTTCTTCCTCTTCGAGCTCTGGTGAGTTGGTGAGTTCGAACCAGAGGCCGAGCGCGGCAGCAATCAAGCCACCCAACGCGAAAATACTTGTATCATTAGGGCTGCGCAGTACCAAAGAACAAAATGTAATGAAGCACAGCACACAGTAAATGGTTAAACGATCCATTTGAGTCAACATATTTCCTCCTAATCCTTCAGAAGATAAACGTTAATGACTTGTTAAATAAGTTACACGTTTTATTTTGTTTTGCCAAGCCTTATTGATTAATTCTTACTCATAAGTATGATCAGAGACTTCGAAACTACACGTATATGTTATGACAGCTATTTTTGAAAACCCGACTCACAACTTAGAAGCACAGGGACTGCGCTGCCCTGAGCCGGTGATGATGGTACGTAAGACAGTCCGAAAAATGGCCGAAGGGGATACGCTCCTGGTCACGGCCGATGATCCATCGACAACCCGGGATATTCCCAGCTTTTGTCGCTTTATGGATCACACCCTACTTGCCGCCGACACCGATCAGCTTCCATACCGGTATCTGATCCAAAAAGGCACCAATTAAAAAAGGCAGCTCAGTGAGCTGCCTTTTGCTTATTAATGGTTCTAACGAGTAGCGTTGACGACCCAGCCTTCTACTATTGGTAGTTGTCGCGCATTGCCTTGTGCGCCTTTTCCAGTTCGTGCCGTAACTCTCGGATCTCTTTTTTCATCGGGATCACATAACGCAGCCGTACCAGGGCATCGACTGACAGGTAAGTCGTGACAATTGCTCCGACGACCATTGGCAGCCACATATCCGTGAGGACCATTCCCAAGATATTTAGAGCCAAAGCAACGTTGAATAGCCAGAACTGGCTTTGTGGAGAAATAGCAAGATAACGGTTCATACCCCCTCCTACTGCAGCTTATCGTAGCTGATTTCACCATAGCATGGCATCCAGTTGCACACTGTAGCCAAAGTCACAGTTCAACCAGCTGTCACCTAGCCTTCATGTAGGAGGCTTTCTGGGTGTTCCACGTGAAACACCCTTATTAATAGGTTATAACCCCAGCACAGCAGCCACAGCCAATCCGGCGAACACCGTAGCAGTCACCTTGCGGATCAGCCCTAGCGGCATGCGGTCGGCCGACAACTTACCAATCAACACAACAGGCACATTCGCCAGTAGCATCCCGATAGTGGTTCCCAATACAACCATCAGAAGCGCGTCATGGTATTTCGCTCCCAGCATGGTGGTCGCTACCTGGGTTTTATCACCAATTTCAGCAATAAAGAAAGCGATAAAGCTAGCAACAAACGGCCCACGATTGGAGATCTTCTCATCGTCATCGAGTTTATCGGGGATCAGGATCCAACCGGCCATGAGTATAAAACTGACCACCAGCACCCATTTCAATACTTCTGGCGTTAAGTAATCAGCCACAACGACACCGAGCCAAGCTGCCAGGGCGTGGTTAGCGATGGTAGCCAGGAAAATGGCCAAAATGATAGGTACAGGTTTACGATAACGGCTCGCTAACAATAGCGATAACAACTGGGTTTTATCCCCGATTTCGGCTAGGGCAACAGTAGTAATGGAAACAGCTAAAACACTCACGACATGCTCATTGGGGCGAGGATTCTGTTTAACTACCACGGACAAACACACATGCCCCACCCCGGTTCATGCTGGTTTGCCTATGGTCTCGCCAAACTCACTAGTAGGATTAGTGTGAGTCATAACCGCCATGAAGATTTTGCTTCAATTATGTTGACGATTATCTCGATAGATCGAGAGGCTACTCCCCAAAGGAGCGGAAATCATAACCAGTTAGCCCAAGCGGATCAAGCCAAAGTCAACGAGAGGGAAAGAATAAGAGATAGGGAGTTGCTAGCCAGATAAGGCTAACAACTCAAAAGAAAAGCCGTGTTATGAAGCAGGTGTCAACACAATTTCAACCCGGCGGTTTTCCGCACGGCCCTGCTTAGTACTGTTTGAAGCCACCGGATGCGCTTCTCCCATCCCCTTGGTAATGACACGATTAGCCATCACACCTTCGCGGATCAGGTAGTTGCTGACTTCACTCGCACGTACCTGAGACAGGCGCATATTGTACGATTCTTTACCTGAGCTATCCGTAAAGCCATATACATTCAGCATGGTCTGATCGTATTCTTTCGCCACCAAAGCCACATTATACAACGCCTTCATTGCACGGGAGCTAAGATCAGTCTGATCGACACCAAAGGTAATTTCATTAGGCATATTCAAGACAATGTTGTCACCATCGCGGGTCACACTGATCCCGGTCGATTGCAATTGCTGGCGGAGTTCTGCCTCCTGCACGTCCATGTAATAGCCAACACCACCACCAAGGGCTGCCCCTGATGCTGCGCCTATCAACGCACCTTTGCCTCGGTCACTCTTACTCGATGACGCCATACCAATTGCAGCCCCTGCCACTGCACCAATCAGAGCACCACTTGTTGCCTTGGCAGTCTGATCTTCACCAGAATACGGATTCACAGTGGTGCAGCCTGACGCGACCACAGCCGTCGCTGTTGCAAAAATAACATGACGCACCCACTTACCGGATGCTAGAGAAAAATTGAAGTCCATTATTTTGTCCATATGTTCTCGATTTAATATCGATGTGATTGTATCGGCCCATAAACTGTATAGCATACGGCTACAGACAGGAACCCGACTATTGTATAGAGAGAGATAACCCGTACATCAGAACAATGTAAAATTATCATTATCCCGCATAGACCCTACCTGATCCGCCAACTAATTTAAGCAAATTAATCAAAGATGACCAAAAAACATGCAATGGCTCTACTCGGAAAATGCCATGCAAGGTATACTGGATTGTTATTCAAATTACTTTTAATCCACTAATCTCGCGAAGCTGACAATGCAGAAATACGATATTAAAACCTTTCAGGGCATGATCCTCGCGCTGCAGGATTACTGGGGCCAGCAGGGTTGTACCATTGTACAACCTTTGGACATGGAAGTTGGTGCAGGTACCTCTCACCCGATGACCTGTCTCCGCGCTCTAGGTCCAGAGCCTATTGCAGCAGCGTATGTACAACCATCTCGCCGCCCAACTGACGGTCGCTACGGTGAAAACCCTAACCGTCTACAACATTACTATCAATTCCAAGTGATGCTTAAGCCTTCACCTGACAATATTCAGGAGCTGTATCTTGGCTCTCTTGAAGTACTTGGCATTGATACTCAAGTACACGACATCCGTTTTGTAGAAGACAACTGGGAAAACCCAACACTGGGTGCCTGGGGTCTAGGCTGGGAAGTATGGCTAAACGGCATGGAAGTAACGCAGTTTACTTACTTCCAGCAGGTTGGTGGTCTTGAGTGTAAACCAGTAACTGGTGAAATCACTTATGGTATTGAACGTCTGGCAATGTATATCCAGAACGTTGATTCCGTATACGATCTGGTTTGGACCGACGGCCCACTAGGCAAAGTGACCTACGGTGACATTTTCCACCAGAACGAAGTTGAGCAATCAACCTACAACTTTGAATACGCAGACGTTGACTTCCTATTCACTTTCTTCGATCAGTGCGAGAAAGAGTGTAAGGATCTCCTAGAGCTGGAAAACCCACTGCCACTACCAGCTTATGAGCGTATCCTAAAAGCTGGCCATGCCTTTAACCTACTTGATGCACGTAAAGCGATCTCGGTTACCGAGCGTCAGCGTTACATCTTGCGTATCCGCAACCTGACTAAGCAAGTTGCAGAAGCTTATTACGCATCTCGCGAAGCTCTTGGCTTCCCTATGTGCAAAAAAGACAAGTAAGGGTATCGCATGACCGAAAAGAATTTCCTTATTGAATTGGGTACCGAAGAGCTTCCTCCAAAAGCCCTGCGTACCCTTGCCGAAGCCTTTGCTGCAAATTTTGAAGCAGAGCTTAACGCGGCCAATCTTGCCCACCAGGGCATCAAATGGTTTGCCGCCCCTCGTCGCCTGGCACTGAAAGTGGCGTCACTGGCAGAAGGCCAAGCCGACAAAGTAGTAGAAAAGCGCGGTCCGGCTATCGCCTCAGCATTTGATGCTGAAGGCAACCCGACCAAAGCGGCTCAAGGCTGGGCACGTGGTAACGGCATTAGCGTTGAACAAGCTGAACGTTTGAAAACAGACAAAGGCGAATGGCTTCTGTACAAGCAAGAAGTCAAAGGCCAACCAGCCCAAGTGCTTCTTCGCGATCTGGCAGCAGCAGCACTAGCTAAGCTTCCAATCCCTAAACCAATGCGCTGGGGTGACTACGACACCCAATTTATCCGTCCAGTTAAAACCCTGACCATGTTACTGGGTGATGAGCTGATCGCGGGTAATATTCTAGGTGCGGATTCTGCCCGTACGATCCGCGGACACCGCTTCATGGGTGAAGCAGAGTTCACTATTGATAACGCAGACCAGTACCCAGCCATTCTTGAAGAGCGCGGCAAGGTCATGGCTGATTACGAAGCTCGTAAAGCCATTATTCTTGCCGATGCTAAAAAAGCCGCTGATGAAGTTGGTGGCATTGCTGATCTTGAAGATGAACTGGTAGAAGAAGTCACGTCGCTGGTTGAATGGCCCGTTGTACTAACCGCGTCATTCGAAGAAGACTTCCTGAACGTTCCTTCAGAAGCACTGGTTTATACCATGAAGGGTGATCAGAAGTATTTCCCTGTGTATGACGCACAAGGCAACCTGGTTCCTAAGTTTATCTTTGTTTCTAACATTGTGTCGAAAGACCCACGTCAGATCATCGAAGGTAACGAAAAAGTGGTTCGCCCTCGTCTGGCAGATGCCGAGTTCTTCTTCAACACCGACCGCAAGCGCCCTCTCATTGAGCGTCTGCCAGAGCTTGAAACCGTACTGTTCCAGAAGCAACTGGGGACACTGCGTGACAAGACCGACCGTATCACGGCAATGTCTGGCTTTATCGCGAACCTGATCGGAACCGACGTCGAGCATGCTGAGCGCGCTGGCCTGCTATCTAAGTGCGACCTGATGACATCGATGGTCTTTGAGTTTACCGACACTCAGGGTGTGATGGGCATGCACTACGCACGCCTTGACGGTGAACATGAAGATGTTGCAGTCGCGCTAAACGAGCAATACATGCCGCGTTTCGCTGGTGATGAACTACCAAAATCTGACGTTGCAGCCGCGGTTGCCCTGGCAGATAAAATCGATACATTGGTTGGTATCTTTGGTATTGGTCAGCACCCGAAAGGCGCGAATGACCCGTTCGCACTTCGCCGTGCCGCGCTTGGTGCCCTGCGTATCATGGTAGAAAAAGGCTATAACCTGGATCTGGTTGATTTGATCACCAAAGCTAAAGAGCTATTTGGTCACAAGATCACTAACCATAATGTTGAAGCCGATGTGATTGACTTCATGCTAGGCCGCTTCCGCGCTTGGTATCAAGATGAAGGCCATAACGTTGATGCAATCCAGGCAGTGCTCGCTCGCCGCCCTACACAACCAGCAGACTTCGATAAGCGTGTTAAAGCGGTAACCCACTTCCGTTCACTGGAAGCGGCAGAATCTCTAGCAGCTGCAAACAAGCGTGTTGGTAATATCCTGGCGAAATTCGATGGCGAACTACCATCGGCGATCGACAGCAGCCTACTGGCTGAAGATGCAGAAAAAGCGCTGGCTGAAAAAGTCGAAGCGAAGCTGACGGAGCTGGCACCGGTATTTGCCGAAGGCAACTACCAGCAAGCACTATCGGAGCTGGCAACATTGCGTGAAGCCGTCGATGCTTTCTTCGATAACGTGATGGTAATGGCTGATGACGAGAAGCTAAAAGTGAACCGTCTAACCATGCTGAACCTGCTACGTAACGAGTTCCTGAAAGTCGCCGATATTTCGCTACTTCAGAAGTAACCAAACTCGCTCTGACAAAACCCCATGTTCACACATGGGGTTTTTTATATCTGGCGATTTAGGCACCGTCCATTCTCATTCGCCCTCCCCTTATTACGTTTCACGTGAAACACCGACACCTCATATCCTCAGGGCCCACTCTATTCGCTTTACGGCCAAGAATTCATCTCACAGGACATATAAAAATAATGGGTATTTGATGGCAACATAGAACCACAAGGCGAATGAACTTACTGCTAATGTTTCACATGGAACATCCAACCAGCTAACCGATAGTGTCTTGCCCTTTCCCTTATCAGCACAATGAGGTATGTTGAAATCTGTACATAACCTATACAGTAACAATATCGCCAAAGATAAGAACAATAGACTGAGGTCGGAAGTAAACATGGAGTTTTCTACATTCGGAGACAAGTTTGCCCGTTATTCTGGTATCACCCAGCTAATGGACGATTTAAACGACGGCTTGCGTAACCCTGACGCCATCATGCTCGGTGGCGGCAATCCTGCCCAAATTCCAGAAATGGTCGAGTACTTTAACCAGCTCAGCGGTCAGATGGTCGCGACAGGTGAGCTGGCTGCAGCCCTGACCAACTATGATGGCCCGCAAGGCAAAAATACCTTTATCAGTGCCCTCGCCAAGCTGTTGCGCGAAACCTACGGCTGGGATATCAGCGCTAGTAATATTTCACTGACCAATGGTAGCCAAAGCGCATTTTTTAATTTGTTCAACCTGCTAGCCGGTGAGTTCAGCGATGGCAGCCAGAAAAAAATCCTGCTGCCTTTGGCTCCTGAATACATTGGCTATGGCGATTCAGGCCTTAGTGAAGATATGTTTATCTCCTACCGCCCAGAAATTACCTTGCTCGAAAACGGCCTATTCAAGTACTACATTGACTTCAAAGAGCTGACTGTCGATAACAGTATTGGTGCCATCTGTGCCTCTCGCCCGACCAATCCAACGGGCAATGTCCTAACGGATGAAGAGATCAAGCACCTTGATGAATTGGCCCGTGAACACAATATCCCACTGATCATCGATAACGCTTACGGCATGCCTTTCCCGGATATCATTTTCGAGGATGTCACGCCGTTCTGGAATGAAAATACCATTCTGTGCATGAGCCTATCCAAACTCGGGTTACCCGGCGTTCGCTGCGGCATTGTGGTGGCCAGCGAAGAAATTACCACTGCGCTTACCAATATGAATGGCGTACTCAGCCTAGCCCCAGGCAGTGTTGGTCCAGCAATCGCCAACAAAATGATCGAGAATCAGGATCTACTACGCCTGAGTGAGCAAGTCATCAAGCCATTCTACCAGCGCAAATCTCAGCATGCTGTTGAACTGTTACAGTCAGCCATTACGGATGAACGCTTCAGGATCCACAAACCAGAAGGTGCGATGTTCTTATGGTTATGGTTCAAAGATCTGCCAATCACGACCATGGAGCTATACCAGCGGCTCAAAGCTCGCGGTGTCCTGATTGTCCCAGGAGAGTACTTCTTTATTGGATTAGAAGATGACTGGAGCCATGGTCATGAATGCCTACGGATGAACTATGTCCAGGCCGATGAAGATATGCAGCGCGGTATTGCCATCATTGCTGAAGAAGTTAACAAGGCCTATCTGGGCAAATAGTCCTAGATTCATTTCTTTGTTGTAGAGCTGCCGTATTGGCAGCTCTTTTTGTCTCTAGTCGCCTTAACCACCTCGAATCTATTGGTTAGATACAATCAACGACTTTACCTACCGTCATTCATTCACCTTAACAGTCACATACACATACTCGTCACTACTTCCCCATAATGACACATCAGGGCTGCTTCAAACGCTATTCAGCTGGATAAGTCGTTACGCTCAAAGTGCCATTTAGCTTTGCGATACGCTGCAGAAATTTGGCAGGCACTTTAAGGTTATGACCGTGACAGTCCCCAGTCTCGATACCAAGGTTAAAGTCTACCTCACTCGCTGAATTCCACAGTAGCTTAAGCGTATCTGGTAACTGCTCTACAGCATCCAGTAGGTTGTCTAAATCAGCTTCGAGTAGGGAGTCATCGTCAGTATTAGGCTCCAAGCATAAGTGGAACTGCCCTTCATCTCGCCAACCACAATGAAGAATGCAGGTATGATCCTGAAGAAATGCAGCTAATTCTGACAAGTCTTGTTTCGAGAAAATATCCAGATCAGTAGTGATATATCGGGTCTTCATCGGCATAACAATCTCTGCTTTTAAAATCAAATCAGATACCCTGTTCCACGTGAAACAGCCCTAGTAACCTTAGCGGTTTCACGTCGAGAATAATTGGATTATTGTTCCTGGACCATACAGCAAATAATAGCTAATAAAAAAGGCCAGCACCTGGCTGACCTTTCACTCTCTATATAATGGGCATTCGCGTAATGTTATTCGTTTTCCAGTAAACGACGGCCATTTATCGCAATTTTACGAGGCTTCTGCTCTTCCGGGATCTCTCGTTCAAGATCAATATGGAGCAGTCCATTTTCCATACCTGCACCAATGACTTTGACATAGTCGGCTAACTGGAACTTACGTTCAAAGTCACGCTCAGCAATACCTTGATAGAGATATTGGCGTTCATCTTGAGTCTCTTCACGGGTGCCGCGAACAATCAACTTGTTTTGCTGTTGGGTAATATCAAGCTGCGCTTCAGCAAACCCGGCAACAGCCATAGTGATCCGGTAATGGTTCTCGTCTTGCTGCTCAATATTGTACGGAGGGTAACCCGCATTAGTATTGCTGACGTTTTTCTCCATCTGGTTGAACAGACGGTCAAAGCCAATAGCAGAGCGGTATAGAGGAGTGAAATCTAAGTTGCGCATATAAACTATCCTTCTTTAGAAGCAATAAACATATTGATAATTGAATGGTTGAAGTGGTTTTCCTCTATAGGACAAACCAGTTGCTGGCCCAATATTTGGCACCATGCGCTTCATTAATAGATATAGGGATGGGGTATTTACTTTCCAAGTCTCCAAGCCATTTTTTTTCTAAATATTTATTCTCCGCCAGTTATGGGCATAATGGCGGCAGCTCTCCCTTCCTGTAATTCGATACTGTCTATCATGATTGCAATACAAGCATACACAGCGAGTACCGCTTTCTTTGTTGATAGCCACGATTTCCCGTCAAATGATAACCATAAAAAACGCCGCGAAAAGCGGCGTTTGGAATAAAGTGAAGGTCAGTAAAAACTACACATCCAAGTTCGCGTTCAGAGCATTCTCTTCAATGAAGTTACGACGTGGCTCTACCTGATCACCCATCAGTGTTGTAAACAGCTCATCAGCGGCAACAGCATCGTTAATAGTCACCTGCATCATACGACGTGACTCAGGATCCATGGTGGTTTCCCACAGCTGCTCAGGGTTCATCTCTCCCAGACCTTTGTATCGCTGTAGCGACAGGCCACGGCGTGACTCTTTGATCAGCCAGTCAAGCGCTTCATTGAAGCTGCTCACCGGTTGCTTACGCTCGCCACGCTGCACATAGGCAGTGTCATCTAGCAGGCTTTGCAATGCTTCAGATAGATCAGCTAGTTTGCTATATTCTTTAGAGTTCAGCAAATCAAAGCTCAATGCATATTCATGATCCACACCGTGCGTGCGAACGACAACCTTCGGTAGCCATGTATTATTTTCTTCATCGCGGCTCACTTCGAAGTTGTACTGGCTTTCACCAGATTGTTTCTCGTTCAGTGCAGCAACCAAAGATTTCGTCCAAGCTTCTACGTCTGCCTGCTCATTTAGCATCTCGATAGTTAGACGAGGCTGATAAATAAATTCATTCAGTAGCAGTGTCGGGTAGCGGCGGCTCATGCGATCCACCAGCTTGTTGGCACCATTAAATTGCTTCACCAACTCTTCAAGCGCCAGGCCAGAAATAGCAGGAGCGCCTTCTGCAGCAAACAGTGCAGCATTATCCAACGCCAGTGCAACCTGGTACTGGTTCATATCTTCATCATCTTTGATGTACTGCTCTTGCTTACCTTTCTTCACTTTATACAGTGGAGGCTGGGCAATGTAGATATGACCACGCTCGATCAATTCTGGCATCTGCCGGTAGAAGAAGGTCAACAGCAGCGTACGAATGTGCGAGCCATCGACGTCGGCATCGGTCATGATAATGATGTTGTGATAACGCAGTTTATCCGGGTTATATTCATCGCGGCCGATACCACAACCCATCGCTGTGATCAGGGTTGCCACTTCCTGAGAGGATAGCATTTTATCAAAACGGGCTTTTTCTACGTTAAGGATTTTACCTTTAAGCGGCAAAATAGCCTGGTTCTTACGGTTACGACCCTGCTTGGCTGATCCGCCAGCAGAGTCCCCTTCCACAATGTAGAGTTCGGAAAGGGCTGGATCTTTTTCCTGGCAGTCTGCTAGCTTACCCGGCAGACCCGCTAAATCTAATGCACCTTTACGGCGTGTCATCTCGCGAGCTTTACGCGCCGCTTCACGGGCACGAGAGGCATCGATAATCTTGCTACAAACCGTTTTTGCATCGCTTGGGTTTTCCAACAGGAATTCGCTGAGCTTTTCACCCATCGCAGATTCTACCGCCGGCTTAACCTCACTCGATACCAGTTTATCTTTGGTCTGGCTTGAGAACTTAGGATCAGGCACTTTAACCGAAACCACTGCCGTTAGGCCTTCACGGGCATCATCACCTGAAGTCGCCGTTTTCTCTTTCTTCGAATAACCCTCTTTATCCATAAAGGTATTCAATGTACGCGTCAACGCACCACGGAAACCAGCCAGGTGACTACCACCATCACGTTGTGGAATGTTATTGGTAAAACAGTAGATGTTTTCCTGGAAGCCATCATTCCACTGCATTGCCACTTCGACGGCAATCCCATCTTCACGTTCAAAATCAAAGTGGAATACTTTCGGGTGAATCGGTGTTTTATTGCGATTCAAGTGCTCAACAAAGGCTTTAATACCACCTTCATACATGAAGTGGTCTTGTTTGCCTTCTTCACGCTCGTCAATCAGCTTGATTGAGACTCCTGAGTTAAGGAAAGACAGCTCACGAAGACGCTTAGCCAAGATTTCATAATGAAAGACAACATTGGTGAACGTCTCTTCGCTTGGCCAGAAGCGAATACGGGTACCGGTTCTGTCAGTCTCACCGATAACAGCCAGTGGTGCCTCTGGTTCACCGTGATGATAGATTTGGTGATGAATAGAACCGTGACGATGAATCGTTAGCTCTACCTTTTCCGATAAGGCGTTAACCACTGAAACACCTACGCCGTGAAGGCCGCCAGAGACTTTATATGAATTATCATCAAACTTACCGCCAGCATGCAGTACCGTCATGATCACTTCAGCGGCAGAAACACCTTCCTCTGGATGCATATCCGTTGGTATACCACGTCCGTCATCGCTAACCGAAACAGAATTATCTTCATGGATAGTGATAATAATGTCTTCACAATGGCCAGCAAGAGCTTCATCGATAGAGTTATCGACGACCTCAAACACCATGTGGTGCAAACCAGTACCGTCATCGGTGTCGCCAATGTACATCCCTGGGCGCTTACGTACCGCATCAAGGCCTTTAAGCACCTTAATGCTTGATGAATCGTAATTGTTGGACATTGAGTTACTCTCGCTTAAATTATCCTGCGGTTATTTTACCGTGTTCCACATGAAACATCTTGCCATTTTCATCATGCATTTCCGCAATTTGGTCACGGCTAATGGCACTGATGAAAACCTGGGCGTTGGTTTCCTTTAACCGTTGCGCAAGGAGCGCACGCCTATGGCTATCCAGCTCGGAAGCAAAATCATCAATTAAATAAATACACTGTTTGCCAGTCGCCTCCGTCAGGTGCAGCCCCTGCGCCAAGCGCAAGGCACAAACCATCAGTTTCAGCTGTCCACGGGACAGAACATCCTCGACGGGCGTGCCGGCAACTTTGATCCGTAAGTCGGCCTTATGCGGGCCGCTTGCGGTATAGCCAAGCTGGCAATCACGCTCAAAATTACGCTTAAGCAGCTCGGCATACGGTGTGTCTTTTTCCCAGCCGCGGTAATACCCCAGCTGAATGTCATACTCAGGCAAAAAGCCCTGGCAGATCTCTGCGGCTTTTCGCTTGACGGCTTCCAGATACTGGCTGCGCCACTCGCTGATGTCTTCAGCCAGCACAGCCAACTCTTGATCCCAGTAGCTCAGCTCTCGATAGCTTTGGGCCGTTTTCAACAGCGCATTGCGCTGCTTGGTCAGCCGTTTCACTCGGCTCCAGGCATGATAAAACTTCGGTTCGACATGAAAAACGCCCCAGTCAATGAATGACCGGCGGTACTTCGGCCCACCAATCAACAGCTCGAAACCTTCCGGGGTGATCAGCTGTAGCGGTAACACTTGTGCCAGCTGCGCCAGCTTCTGCCCACTTTCGCCACCGATCTTGACTTCGGTCGTCCCGTCGCGCTTTTTGTTGATCCCTAGGGGAAGTTCCAGATTGGCTTCGGTTTGCACCCGGCCATGGACAAATAGCTCTTGCTGCTCATGGCGGATCACCCTGCCTGTCAAGTGGCTGCGAAACGATCGTCCGTGCCCGAGGTAATGCACCGCCTCAAGCACGCTGGTTTTGCCACTACCATTGGCGCCGACAAGAAAATTAAAGCTTGTCGACAATGATAAGTCGCAAGCTTCAATATTTCGAAAGTCTTTAACAATAAGACGAGTAAGTGCCATGTCTTATAGTCTGATTGGCATCACGACATACATAGCTTCGTCACTGGCGCTCTCTTCAACCAACGCACTGGCATTGGCATCGGTCAGAGACCAGCGAACCTGTTCACACTTAAGGGTATTAAGCACATCGAGCACGTAGCTAACATTGAAGCCAATTTCCAGGTCTTCACCCTGGTAGTCAACATCAAGAAACTCTTCGGCTTCTTCCTGCTCCGGGTTATTCGCGGTAATTCGCATTTCGCCATTAGACAGGTTGACCCGAACACCTCGGAATTTTTCATTCGATAAAATGGCCGCACGTGAGAAAGCCTTGCGCAGTTCATCACAGCTGGCTTCTACAAACTTGGTACTGTTTTGCGGCATCACCCGACGGTAGTCAGGAAAGCGGCCATCAACTAACTTAGAGGTAAAGACAAAGTTATTCACCACTGCACGCAGGTTTGAGTTACCAATCTGAATATCAACCGTTGCATCAGGTGTATCGAGCAGGCGAACCAGCTCCAGCACCCCTTTACGCGGTACAATGATCTGCTTGGATGGTAGATCCTGCTCAAGCTCAATGGCACATACCGCCATTCGGTGACCATCGGTCGCGACTGAACGTAGGTGCTTGCCTTCGGTCTCAAACAACATACCATTGAGGTAGTAACGGACATCCTGATGAGCCATCGAAAACTGGGTACTGTCGATCAGCTGGCGCATTCGCCCCTGTGGCAACGTGAGTTCAACCTCGCTCTGCCAGTCATCGATATTAGGAAAATCAGCAGCTGGCAGCGTCGACAACGAATAACGGCTACGGCCAGAGCGAATAATCACCCGGTCACCTTCAAGCGTGACCACAATATTGGCACTGTCAGGCAGGCCACGGCAAATGTCGAGAAACTTACGCGACGGAACTGTCACGGCCCCCGGCTCAAAATCGGCTTCCAATGCTAGCTTGGCAACCAGCTCAACTTCTAAATCGGTACCTGTCATCGACAGGCAGCCTTCTTCTACCTGCAACAGAATATTACCTAAAATAGGTAAAGAAGGACGACCGCCTAGTGCACCAGAGACCTGCTGCAGCGGTTTTAATAAATGTTCGCGTTCGACTGTAAATTTCATATCAGGACGACAGTGTTCTAATTAGGTTTGAGTAATCTTCTTTTATATCGTGGCTCTCTTCACGCAGCTGCTCGATTTTACGGCAGGCATGAAGCACCGTTGTATGGTCGCGGCCACCAAACGCATCGCCGATTTCCGGCAGACTGTGGTTGGTCAGTTCCTTCGACAGGGCCATGGCCATCTGACGCGGGCGAGCCACAGAGCGGGAACGACGTTTCGACAGCATATCAGCCATCTTTATTTTATAGTATTCGGCCACCGTCTTCTGAATATTATCAATGGTGACCAGCTTTTCCTGCAATGCCAGTAAATCACGCAAGGCTTCACGAACGAAATCAATGGTGATAGCCCGTCCGGTAAAGTTGGCATTGGCAATTACGCGGTTCAATGCCCCTTCCAGTTCGCGGACATTGGAGCGCAGGCGCTTGGCAATGAAAAATGCCACTTCATCGGCCAGGCGGATATGATGATTTTCAGCTTTTTTCATCAGGATCGCGACCCGGGTTTCCAGCTCGGGGGGTTCAATCGCCACCGTCAGGCCCCAGCCAAAACGCGATTTCAGACGATCTTCAACACCGTTAATTTCACGAGGATAACGGTCAGAGGTCAGGATGATTTGCTGGTTGCCTTCGAGCAGCGCATTGAAGGTATGGAAAAACTCTTCTTGCGAGCGCTCTTTGTTGGCAAAGAACTGAATATCATCGATCAGTAGCGCGTCGACACTGCGGTAATAACGCTTGAACTCTTCGATAGCATTGTTCTGCAGGGCTTTGACCATATCCTGAACAAAACGCTCCGAGTGCATATAGACCACCCGGGCATTTGGCTTGCGATCCGCAATCGCATTACCAACAGCATGTAACAGGTGGGTTTTACCCAGGCCTGTACCACCGTATAAAAATAACGGGTTATAGGCTGCGCCCGGATTGTCCGCCAC